>NZ_LIQG01000026.1 GCF_001418015.1 Lacinutrix mariniflava
AAAGCGGTTTTTTGTATCTATAATTCAAGTGATTCTAAGAGCCCTTTTAGTTCGTTTTTAAAGTACTAAAACGACACTCTTATCCGTATTTATAAATCAGAGTAAGGAAGTCCTTATTAAATAGTAGGTTTTTATGTTATTCTAATCAAATAAATACATTTAAATAAGAATCTAAATTTCTTGAATTGTTTATAAAACCATAAAATTAGGTTAATAAAAAAAGCCGTTTTCAATTACTTGAAAACGGCTTTTAGCTTTATGAACTTTTAGATACTTTTTGTTATCTAATAATTACTTTTATTTTAATTTCTTTTTAACTTCAACTTCATGGAACGCTTCTATTACATCGCCCTCTTTAATGTCGTTGTAATTTTTAACCTGCATACCACAATCGTATCCTTTACCAACTTCCTTAACATCATCTTTAAATCGCTTTAAAGAAGCTAATTCACCTGTATAGACTACAACTCCATCACGTACTAAACGTATTTGCGAGTTTCTGTATATTTTACCATTCATTACCATACAACCAGCAATGCTTCCAATTTTAGTAACCTTAAAGATTTCTCTAATTTCAGCTGTACCAGTAATCTCTTCTTTAAGCTCTGGAGATAACATACCTTCCATTGCATCTTTAAGATCATTAATTGCATCGTAGATAATTGAGTATGTTCTAATATCAACTTCCTCTCTATCTGCTATCACTCTAGCATTTCCTACAGGACGCACATTAAATCCGATAATAATAGCATCAGATGCTGTTGCTAATAATACATCACTCTCAGTAATTGCTCCAACTCCTTTGTGTAAGATATTGACTTGAATTTCTTCTGTAGATAGTTTTTGGAAAGAATCTGTTAATGCTTCAACAGAACCATCAACATCACCTTTAAGAATAATATTTAACTCTTTAAATGTACCTAATGCAATACGACGACCGATTTCTGCTAACGTTAATGTTTTTGTAGTACGAACATCTTGTTCACGTTGTAATTGCATACGTTTTGTTGCAATTTGTTTCGCTTCACGCTCATCTGCAAATACATTAAACTTATCACCTGCTTGTGGTGCTCCATCTAATCCTAATATCGATACTGGAGTAGAAGGACCTGCAGATTGAACATCATGACCACGTTCATCTTGCATTGCTTTAATCTTTCCACTGTTTTTACCAGCTAATACATAATCACCGACTTTTAGTGTACCTGCTTGTACTAATATTGTTGATACATAACCACGACCTTTGTCTAAGAATGCTTCAACTACAGTTCCTACTGCAGGTTTATTTGGATTTGCTTTAAGTTCAAGTAATTCTGCTTCAAGTAAAACCTTTTCTAATAATTCTTTTACACCAGTTCCTACTTTTGCCGAGATATCATGAGATTGAATTTTCCCTCCCCAATCTTCAACTAAAAGATTCATTTGTGCTAAACCTTCTTTAATTTTTTCAGGATTAGAGTCTGGTTTATCAATTTTGTTAATTGCAAATACAATTGGTACTCCTGCTGCTTGTGCATGAGAAATTGCTTCTTTTGTTTGCGGCATGATGTCATCATCTGCTGCTGCAACAATAATTGCTATATCTGTTACTTGAGCACCACGTGCACGCATGGCTGTAAAGGCCTCGTGACCTGGAGTATCTAGAAATGCTATTTTCTGACCATTTTCTAATTCTACACCGTAAGCTCCAATATGCTGTGTTATCCCACCAGATTCTCCTGCAATTACGTTTTCTTGACGAATGTAATCTAGAAGTGATGTTTTACCATGATCAACATGTCCCATAACTGTTACAATAGGCGCACGTTCAACTAAATCTTCTGGTTTATCTTCAACTTCAACAATTGATTCCTCAATGTCTGTTGTTACAAATTCTACTTTATATCCAAATTCTTCTGCTACAATAGTTAATGTTTCAGCATCTAAACGCTGATTCATTGTAACCATCATACCTAAAGACATACATGCAGATATAATTTGAGTAACTTGAACATCCATCATCGTAGCAACTTCACTTGAAGTAACAAATTCTGTTACCTTAAGTATTTTACTTTCTGCTGCTTCGATTTGCTCATCGATTTCAGTCTGTTCTCTATGCTTATCTCTTTTATCTCTTCTATTTTTAGCACCTCTACCTTTGCTAGATTTTCCTTGTAATTTCTCAAGCGTTTCTCTTACTTGTTTCTTTACATCTTCCTCACTAGGTTCTGCTTTTACGATAGGAGCACGACGACCTTGTCCTGGCTTACCTTTAAATCTATCGTTTCCACCACGAGTATTCCCACCTCTATTTCCTCCTGTACTAGGTCTATTGTCTCCAGGTTTAGAAATACGACGACGCTTTTTCTTATTAGCATCATCAACTTTTTTAACAACCTTTTTCTTAGGCTTATTAAATTGAGATAAATCAATTTTTTCACCTGCGATTTTTGGTCCTGAAAGTTTTTGGTATTTTGTTTCTACTGTTTCTGGCACATTGCTTTCCTCTGCAGGAGCAGCTTCTTCAGTAGTGGCTTTTTTATCGACAATTTTAGAATCCGCTTTTGGCGCTTCAACCTTAGGAGTTTCTACTTTTGGAATTTCGGCTTTTGGAGTTTCGGCTTTTTTAGGTGTAGATTCTTTTTTAACTTCAACTACAACTGGAGCTTTAACTTCAACTTTTTCTTCCTTCTTAGGAGTTTCAGCTTTAACCTCTTTAACGTCCTTCTCTTCAGCTTTAGGAGCTTTCTTTTTAGGATCTAAATCAATTTTACCTACTTTTTTAGGTCCAGCGAGTGTTTTAGATGCTTTCACAACTTCTTCAGCTTTCGCTTTAGCTATAGCTGCTTTAGCTTCCTCATCTTTTCGCTTAGCTTCCAATTCTTGTTCACGTTTTAGACGTAAATCTTCCTTTTCTTTAAGCTTAGCTTCACTAACCGCTTGAGACTTTACCTTCTTACCAGCATCTGTTTGAAATTCATCTGAAAGCATTTTATAAGTTGCTTCAGAAATTTTCGTAGTCGGACGCTTCTCTACCTTGACACCTTTGGAATCTAAAAATTCCACAGCGCGATCTAGAGAGATGTTAAGCTCACGTAGTACCTTATTTATTCTAATCGTTTCAGCCATAAATTGCCTTTACCTTAATTTTACTCAAATATATGTTAATCTTCGAATTCTTCCTTAAGAATTCTTATAACATCTAATATTGTTTCTTCTTCTAAGTCTGTTCTCTTAACTAAATCTGCAACATCTTGTTCTAAAATACTTTTTGCTGTATCTAAACCTGCCTTGCTAAATTCTTTAATTACCCAACCTTCAATTTCATCTTTGAATTCTCTCAATTCAACATCTTCCTCTGCTCCTTCTCTAAACACATCAATCTCATAACCCGTAAGTTGTCCAGCTAAACGAATATTGTGACCACCACGACCAATCGCTTTACTTACTTCTTCTGGTTTCAAGATAGCCTCAGCACGTTTGTTTTCTTCATCAATTTTAATTGATGTAACACGCGCAGGACTTAATGCTCTTGTAATATATAATTGTAAGTTATTAGTATAATTAATAACATCTATATTCTCATTTCCTAATTCACGTACAATACCATGAATTCTTGAACCTTTCATACCAACACAAGCTCCAACAGGATCTATTCTATCATCATATGAATCCACAGCAACTTTTGCTTTTTCACCAGGAATTCTTACTACGTTTTTAATAGTAATTAAACCATCAAACACCTCTGGTATTTCAGATTCAAATAATTTTTCTAAAAACTTAGGCGATGTACGCGACATAATAATCGCAGGCTTATTACCTTTAAGTTCAACACTATCAATAATACCTCTTACATTATCTCCTTTACGGAAGAAATCTGAAGGTATCTGCTTATCTTTTGGTAAAATTATTTCATTTCCTTCATCGTCCAATAAAATAACTGCTCTGTGACGAATATGATGAACTTCGGCTGTATACAAAGTTCCTTCAAGCTCTTTAAACTGCTTAAATATATTTGTATTATCGTGTTCGTGAATTTTAGAAATTAAATTTTGGCGTAGCGCTAAAATAGCACGACGACCAAGATCGATAAGCTTAACTTCTTGCGAAACATCTTCACCAACTTCAAAATCTGGTTCAATTTTTCTAGCTGCAGTTAAAGAAATCTCTTGATTTGGTTCCTCTACCTCACCATCTGCGACAACGATTCTATTTCTCCAAATCTCTAAATCTCCTTTATCTGGATTTATAATAATATCGAAGTTATCATCATCACCAAACTTCTTCTTTAATGCATTTCTAAATACATCCTCTAAAATCGCCATTAGCGTAACACGATCGATTAATTTATCGTCTTTAAATTCTGAAAATGACTCAATTAACGCTATATTTTCCATTATTCTACTGAATTAAAATTTTATCACAACTTTTGCTTCTACAATATCGTTGAAAGCTATTTTTGCATTTTTTTGCACCGTTACCTTTCCTTTTCCAACAGGTTTTGGCTCTCTAGCTTTCCATGTTAATTCTATACCTTCCTCTGAAACATCTATTAATTCTGCTTCAATGTTTTCGGTTTGTGTTTTAACCTCTAAGGTTCTACCAATATTTCTTTTAAATTGTCTTGGCAACGTTAAAGGTGCTGCTGCTCCAGCTGAAGCTACTTCTAAAGAAAAATCATATTCTTCTCTATCAATATTGTGTTCAATTGCTCTACTTATAAACATGCAATCTTCCACCTTAACTCCATTATCACCATCGATAATAATGCTTACTACTTGCTCACCCGAAATTGTGAAATCGATTAAAAATAAATCGCTTCTTTCCTCTAGAGCTTCGTTTAATAAATTTTCTACTGTGGCGTTAAACATTTTCAAGTATAAAAAGAGCGGACTTTTCGTCCGCTCACATTCATTTTTCTTACAACGGTGCAAATATACATAGATTTTATTAATTTTCATAGAAAACTAAAGCAGACTTTTACTTTTGATAAAAAAAATGCAATTATGAGTCAAATCGTCTAGTATAACGTAATTCCATCTCCATAAAATTAAACATACAAGTGTACTCATAAAGGTAAAGCTTTTGCTTTTAATCTGCAAAGTATTATAGTATTGGTTTTTACAAGTCCTTTTTTTTGTTAAATTTAAGTACTTCTTAAACACATCTAACTATGAAAAAAATTCTTGTACCAACAGATTTTTCAACTGAAGCAGAAAATGCGATTAAAGTAGCTGCTCAACTATCTAAAAAACATAATTGCGAGCTTATCTTACTACATATGCTAGACTTACCACTATCAAGCATTGGTGAAAACACACCTTCAGAATTACCCGAAGCGCTTTATTTTATGAAATTAGCACACAAGCAATTTGAAGACGTTATGTCGAAAGATTACCTAAGTGACGTTACAGTAACAGAAATGGTAGATTTTCATGATATCTCTACAGGCATCTTAGAAACTTGCAAAACTCACGACATTGATTTAATCGTTATGGGATCTCATGGCTCTAGCGGACTTAAAGAAATGTTTATTGGTTCTAATGCTGAAAAAATAGTGCGAACATCTGAAAAACCTGTATTGGTTATAAAAAACGAGCATGACAATTTTAATATTGAAGAATTTGTTTTCGCATCAGATTTCGAGAACGACAATAAGGAAACCTACAAGCAAGCAGTAAAATTAGCTGAAGCATTTAATGCGAAAATTCATTTACTAATGGTAAACACCGTATCTAATTTTAAAACAACTGCTAGCGCAAAGGTGAAAATTAGTGAGTTTATTGAAGGTACAAATTTCACAAATTTTACAACAAACATTTATAATGATGAAACTGTAGAGAAAGGTATCTTAAATTTTTCGCATATTATAGATGCAGATCTTATAGGTATTAGTACGCATGGAAGGCAAGGTATTGCCCATTTTCTAAATGGAAGTTTAAGTGAAGACCTTGTAAATCACGCTAAGAGACCAGTGATTACATTCAAAATCTAATCTAAAAACATATCACTTAAAAAAACTCTAGAGATAGAGCTTATTTTAAAGGTTACAACATTACACTAAACGTAAAAAAACTTACAACCATATAAAACCAAAAAATCCTAACACATAAATGCGTTAGGATTACTTTGTTGGCCCACTAGGTCTCGAACCTAGACTCTTCAGTACCAAAAACTGACGTGTTACCAGTTACACCATAGGCCAATACTTTTGTAACAGGCTGCAAATTTAAAAGAAAGTTTTATTTGCGCAAACATTTTAAGGTAATTTTTTTTTATTTTTTCATCTTTTTTTCTAAAAAATAGTTAACAACCTCATAATGACCTATTTTATATAAATTGTCTTAGGAAAACTTTATCATTCTCATTTGATAATAATTAGTAAATTCGCCATAAAATTAAATAAACCACGTGTATGACGTCTTCAAACTTTAAAAAATGGAACAATATCTTAGGATGGTTCGCTTTTTTAATTGCTTTAATAACTTATAGTTTAACAGTAGAACCAACCGTTAGTTATTGGGATGCTGGTGAATATATTTTAACATCAGCGAAACTTCAGGTTGGTCATCCACCTGGAGCTCCATTATTTCAAATGCTTGGAGCCTTTTTCTCAACTTTTGCAATGTCTCCAGAAAACATTGGATTGATGCTTAATATGCTGAGTGCAGTTTCTAGTGCGTTTACTATTTTGTTTATGTTTTGGAGTATTTCTTTATTACTTCAAAAAATGATTTCTTCTGAAACATTCTCGACAAGCAAAGGCTATGCCATCTTAGGAAGTGCTTTAGTTGGTAGTTTAACGTTTACGTTTACAGACTCTTTTTGGTTTAATGCTGTAGAGACCGAAGTATATGCAATGGCTACCTTAATAATGGCTATTTTATTTTACTGTGCTTTACGTTGGGATTTCGATATGCATAATCCAAGAGGTAACCGTTGGTTAATTCTTATTGCTTTCATTATTGGATTGTCTTTTGGTGTTCACTTTATGGGATTATTAACGATTCCTGCTATTGGATTAATTTATTATTTCAAAAATTATAAGACTGTTACAATCAAGAATTTCATAATAGCTAATGTAGCTTCAGTCGCAATTTTACTTTTTATCTTTAAATTATTAGCTCCAAACATTCTAAGATTCTTTAGTGTTCTAGAGATATTCTTTGTTAACACTGTCGGTTTACCTTTTAATTCGGGATCAATTATCGCAGGTATACTATTGGTAGCTATAATATATTTCAGTTTAAAATACACAAGAGAAAAAGGACACAGACATATTAACACTTCTATTCTCTGTGTAACTTTTGTAATTATTGGCTTTTCTTCTTGGTTAATGTTACCAATTCGTGCGAATGCAAATGTGGTTATTAACGAAAACAATCCATCGAGCGCAAGAGAACTTTTAGCATACTACAATTTAGAACAGTACCCAAAAACACACTTGTTTTATGGCCCATTATTTACAGATCAATATGCCGCATTAAATGGTAATAAAGATGATGCCTACACAGACGATAAACCTAAGTATGAAAAAGATTTAGAACAAGGTAAATATGTTGTTGTTAACGATTGGGAAAACTCTTTACAGAACTACAATTACGACCACGCAGCTTTCTTACCAAGGATGTGGAGTGGAGAAAATGCAGAGAATTATATGTTGTTCTCAGGTTTTTTAGATTACACAATCAAAGAACAATTTAATGTTGATCCTTTAACTCAGAAAAAAATTGAAATTTTCATTGAAAAATATCAAAAAAGTCAATTAACAGAGTCAGAATATGATGAATTTATGTCGATTTACGGCGATAAATTAAATACTGCCTTAAGTCCAAGAATACAAAAAGATGTTGCTTTCATTAATCAGTTTAAAAATGAGGTTGCAAAAGGAAATGTAGACTACGAAGGTTACCATAAATTTTTAAAACAATATGGACAAGAATATTTAGATATCGAAAAACCATCGTTTTTAGCTACGACAACCTATTTATTTCAATACCAATTAGGTTATATGTATTGGCGTTACTTTATGTGGAATTTCACAGGAAGACAAGACGATATTCAAGGTGAATATAACAATCATGGAAATTGGATAAGTGGTATCGACGCAATCGATGCTTGGCACTTAGGACAGTCTCAAGATAATTTACCAGGAGATGTAAAGAATAATAAGGCTAGGAACACTTACTTCTTCCTTCCGTTAATTTTAGGGCTTATTGGTCTGTTTTTCTTATTCAATAAAGACAAAAAAACCTTTTGGGTACTCTTAGTGTTCTTCCTCTTTACCGGAATTGCAATACAAGTATATACCAATGTAAGACCATTTGAACCTCGAGAACGTGATTACTCTGTAGTTGGTTCGTTTTACGTGTTTGCTATTTGGATAGGTTTTAGTGTGTATGGTATTTTCGAATTCTTTAAAAACAAAGTAAAAACCACTGCCTTACCATTAACAATTACTGGAATTTGCTTATTAATTGCTCCATTAATTTTAGCCGTAAATAATTGGGACGACCATGATAGATCTGGAAAATACACAGCTTTATCTATGGCTAAAAAATATCTGGATTCCTGCGGAGAAAATGCAATATTATTCTCTATTGGAGATAATGACACATTCGCGCTTTGGTATGCTCAAGAAATTGAAAACTATAGAACAGATGTTCGTGTTATTAACACTAGCTTATTTCAAACCGATTGGTATATAGACCAAATGAAGCGCAAGGCTTACGAGAGTGATCCTATTCCATCTCAATTAACGCATGACCAATACAAACTTGGCACACGAGATTATATAATGAAGCGTACGTATTATGTAGATCCTAAAACGGAAGAAGCTAAACCGACTTCAACTCGAGATACTTTGATGATAAAAGAGTTTATGGATTTTGTATCTAGTGATAACCCAAAAACAAAATTCAAGTACATTGTTCAAAAACAGGATGAAGATCTTTCGCAATATCCATCTCAATATTTAAACACTAACTATTTTCCTGTAGAAAATATTCGTATTCCTGTAAATAAAGCGAATGCTATTAAATATGGAATTGTTAAGCAAAAAGATGCAGATTCTATAGTTGATTTTATAGATATAAAAATAAAAGAAAGTACTATTTACAAACAACGTTTGTTAATGCTTGACATTGTTGCGAATAACGACTGGAAACGCCCTATTAACTTTACAGGTGGTGCTTTTGGCGAAGATGATTATATCTGGATGAAGGATTACCTACAACTCGATGGAATGGTTTACAAGCTAGTACCAATTAAAACACCAACAGATCGTGCTAATCCTTTTGATATGGGACGTGTTGACAGTGAGTTTATGTACAATAAGGTTAAAGCTTGGGATTGGGGAAATAGTGGTAGTGATGACATTTACCATGATCCGGAAACACGTAAAAACTCTATTACTTATAGAGGTAATCTTGCGCGTTTAATGGAAAAACTTATTCAAGAAAAGAAACTAGATAAAGCAGAAAACATTGCAGACATTGCCATGGAGAATATGCCCGTGGACAAATTTGGATATTATACTTTATTAGAACCTTATATAAGTGGTTATTATGAAGTTGGGTCTAAAGACAAAGCAAGACAGTTGTTTCAAGATGTTGCCGTAAAATATCAAGAAAATCTAACCTATTATAGCGAACTAACTCGTGATAATCAATTTAAAAATGCTCAAGAAATTTTTACAGATATCGAACGCTATAGAGCACTTATAGTTGTTTTAGCCAAATATGACGAAGACTTTGCTGAAAAAGAGTTTATGACTTTTGATAATTATCAAAACTTGTTTGAAAAAACATTTCCAAGTGAACGCCCTCAACTAAGAGAAGAACGCGATATTAATAGAGATAGTAGCATTCCTAATATCGAACCAATTGCTATTGATACAGAAGAATAACCATGCAATTTGTTCCTGCTAAAATACCGCAATTTATAAAACGAATATTCCCAAACTATGTTTGGGATTTTTCGTCTAGAGATAAGGTTTTATATCTTACTTTCGATGATGGTCCTACACCAGAGATAACCCAATGGACTCTAAATACTCTAAAGCAATATAATGCTAAAGCAACTTTCTTCTGTATTGGAAATAATGTTGCTAAACATCCTGAAATTTTTCATGCAATTTTAAATGAAGGCCATAGTATTGGTAACCATACACAAGATCATGTAAAAGGATGGGATACCACAACAAGTAAATATTTAGAAAACGTAGCAGAAGCAGACACTATAATTACCAAGGAATTAGAAAACACCAAAATAAAGTTAAACTTGTTTAGACCTCCCTTTGGACAATTAAAGAATAAGCAAGGCAAAGCAATAATCCAGTTAGGTTACAAAATAGTGATGTGGAGTGTTGTTGCCTTCGATTGGGAACAAAAGGTACCGAAAGAACAATGTTTAAAAAACGTAATTAATAAGGCGTCTATAAAAAACAACATAATAGTTTTTCACGATAGCGTAAAAGCATCAAGAAATATGATGTATGCACTCCCAAAAGTACTGGAGCATTTTAGTAAAAAAGGCTATACTTTTAAAGCAATTAGCTTTAAATAAAGTCTTGGACTAATGCAATTAATGTATTTACATCCTGCTCACCACTTTGCCTCCATTTCATCTCTCCATCTTTGTAAAGAATTAGAGTTGGCAAACTTTTAACTCGTAAAGCTTCAGATAGCTCTTTATTTTTTTCTACATCAATCTTAATCACTCTAGCCTTATCACCAAGTGCAGCTGCAACATCCCGAAGCACAGGATGCATAGCTGTTGATTGTTCATTCCACTCTGTAAAAAAATCTAGTAAAACTGGAATTTCTACATCAATTAGTTCTCCAAATTTTGACATTTCTGTAAAGTTTTAGTTTTTAACATCTAGATAAACTCTATAATTATAGACACAAATTTGTTTATTTTTTCCTATTATTTCAACCCAAAATAAAACACACTATAATCTGTTCTAATTATTGAGCCTGATTATAATAAAAAATAATATGCTTTTACTATCAGCTTTATAAATTAATTTGACATCTCGTTATTGTAAATCTACAATTTTTTAACAACTTATAGATTTATCCCTTTTTATTTAAGATAACTTTAAGCTGCCTTCGCACCTTTTTTAAGCGTAATCACGGTAATTTCGGGCCAAATACCAATACGCCCAGGAAACGCTAAATACCCAAAACCTCTATTTACATGGAGAAACTTTCCAGCGACCTCGTACATTCCTGCCCATTTTGGATAACGGTACTTAACGGGACTCCATTTTATACCTAAAGATGGTACTTCTATTCCAAACTGCATACCATGAGTATGTCCTGCTAGAGTTAAATGAATGTGCTTTTCGAAATTTACAATGTTAGTCTCGTCCGTAATCACATCATGCTTGTTTTGGTCCGTTTTATTAAGTTCCATTGCGGCATAATCAAAATGCGAAGGATCATGAGACATTAAAACATTAAAATCATTTTCTCCAATTGTTTTGGTTGCTTCTTTTAAGCTTCCGCGTTTCGGAAAATGTTTTGATGCTCCCCAATTTTCAACACCAAGAAGGTTTATAGATTGTCCATTACGTTCAATTTTTCTGTTGTCGTTCATTATCAAATCGAAACCTAATTTACGATGAACTTCCTCTAATTGACGTTGATTCTCATCGTTTAAAGCTTTATCATTTCCGTAGGCATAATATCCATAATCATGATTTCCCATAACGGCAAACTTTCCATCTTTGGCTTTTAATTTACCAAAAACATCAATCCAATTATTCATTTCTTCGGCTTTTGTATTTACTAGATCTCCAGTAAATAAAATAGTATCGCTCTCTTGTTCATTAATTAAATCTATTCCATAAGATATCTTCTCTTTACTCTCCAAACTCCCTGAATGTATATCGCTAATTTGCGTAATGGTATAACCATCGAAAGCCTCAGGTAGGGCTTCAAAATATAGTACATGTTTAATTACTTTATAATTATACTTGCCTTTAAAAACACCGTAGAGAATAGACGTAAACGGAATCGCCGCTAAGCCCAAAGCTATTTTAGACACAAAACCACGTCTACTAGTAGAATACGCTATGTCTTCTGGACTAGATTTTGAGGTTCTATTTATTAAATTTAATACTGCTCTCACAATATCTTCTCCAAACATAAATAGTATTAAAATAAGTTTAGGAATAAAGAGCATAAACAAGAAAGCTACCGCATAACCATGCTCATGCGTAAAGCTTTCTCCACGAACAAAATTAGAATAACGATAAACAAAGTTACCAACAACATATGCGCTCGCTAACCAGTAAACAACATAAACTATATAGTTTCTAGTAAGCGTTCTAATAGCTTGAAAAGCATAGAAGTCTAAAACCAAAATAATTAAAACGAGAACAATCCAACGCAACATAAAGTTTTTTTTGTGTAAAGATATTAATTGTGAAACTGAGATATCTTACTAATTTGTTAAACGTTTGAATTTGAATAAAAACACTCAGCTTACCCAAACAATAAAAGAAAAAGTCTTAACGGTTTTGCGAATTTCATTTTAGTATATTAGGTGCTATAAATTTAGTAATCTATTTTTTTTAAAATGAAAATCGCAATTGCCCTACTCTTAAGCTTATTCCTTGTATTATCAAGCTGCAAGAATGAAGTAAATAATATTAAGAAGACAAAAGACAAACCTTTACTTTCATACGTCAATCCGTTTATTGGCACAGGTGGACATGGACATACGTATCCAGGAGCAACAATGCCTTTTGGAATGATGCAATTAAGTCCAGACACACGTTTAGATGGCTGGGATGGTTGTTCTGGTTATCACTACAGCGATAATGAAATTTACGGATTTTCCCACACGCACCTAAGTGGAACTGGAGTTAGCGATTATGGCGATATTTTAATAATGCCAACAAACGAACAGGTTTTTAATAATGGAGCAGATGGCAAAAAAGGTTACAAATCTAAATTCTCACACGATAATGAAATTGCACAACCTGGTTTCTACAAAGTACATTTAGACAATACAAATATTGATGTAGAATTAACTGTTTCTAAACGTAGCGGTGTGCATAAATATAAATTCCCTTCTGCTGAAAACCAATTCGCCATTGTAGATTTAATACACAGAGATAAGGTTTTAGATGCTAAAATTGAAAAAATCTCTGAAACCGAAATTACTGGCTACCGTTTTTCTGATGCTTGGGCAAAAGACCAACGTCTCTATTTTGTAATAAAAACATCGCATCCTTTTAACGATGTGTTACAGTCTCCTCCAAAAACAGGAATGCCAGGAGCGCAAAAAATTGCTTTAAAATTTAAAAACCCAAATAATGAGCCTGTTTATATTAAAATAGGAATTAGTGCAGTAGATATTGATGGCGCAAGAAAGAATCTAAAAGGTGAAATTGGAGACCAAACCTTTGAGCAAGTAAAAAAAATAGCACAAGATTTCTGGGAAAAGCAACTAGAAAAAATAGTAGTAGAGACTAACAATATCGACAATAAAACCAATTTCTATTCCTCAATGTATCACGTCGCATTGGCTCCAAACCTGTATCAAGATGTGGATGGCAGATATCGAGGTATGGATTTAGAAATTCATAAATCTAAAAATTTCGATTATTACACCGTGTTCTCCCTTTGGGACACCTATCGCGCTGCTCATCCTCTGTATACTATAATAGAACAAGATAAAACCAACGATTTTATAAATACCTTTTTAGCAAAATACGACGAAGGTGGTATTATGCCAATCTGGGATTTAAGTGCAAATTACACAGGTTGCATGATTGGGTATCATGCCGTGCCAGTAATTGCAGATGCCTATTTAAAAGGTATTCGTGGTTACGATAATAACAAAGCACTAAAAGCAATGATGCATAGTGCTACACGAGATAAATTAGGATTAAAAAGCTATAAAGCATTTGGATTTATTCCTGTGGAAGAAGAAAGTGAATCGGTTTCTAAAACTTTAGAATATGCCTACGATGATTGGACGATTGCACAAATGGCAAAAGCCATGAATAAAAACGACATTTATAAAGACTATACTCAAAGAGCACAGAATTACAAAAACGTTTTCGATCCAGAAACACAATTTATGCGAGGTCGTTTTCGTAATACTTGGTTTGCACCTTTCGATCCTTACGAAGTAAATTTTAATTACACCGAAGCTAATGCTTGGCAATACAGTTTCTATGTACCTCAAGACATTTCTGGTTTTATCTCGCTATTAGGCGGAAAAGACAAACTAGAAGAAAATCTCGACAAACTATTTTTAGCCGAAGATCAAACTTCTGGCAGCCATCAAGTAGACATTACAGGCCTAATTGGACAATATGCGCATGGAAACGAACCGAGTCATCACATGGCATATTTGTATAATTTTGTAAATAAACCACACAAAACGCAAGAGAAAGTACACCAAATTTTAACCGAATTATACACCAACACTCCCGATGGCATTTCAGGAAATGAAGATTGCGGACAAATGAGCGCATGGTATATTTTTAGTTCCATCGGTTTTTATCCAGTTACGCCTGGAAGCAATCAATATATTATAGGAACACCACTATTCGAGAAAGCTACTTTTAATTTAGAAAGCGGAAAAACGTTTACTGTTTCCACTGAAAATTTAAGTAACACAAATATCTATATAGCGTCTGCTACCCTAAACGGAAAACCATACAATCTCTCTTATATTTCTCATGACGCTATAATGAATGGTGGAACACTTCATTTTAATATGAAAGGCCACCCAACAGATTGGGCTACAAAAAACAGCGAAATACCAGAAACTAAAATAGAAGATTATAATATTACAACGCCTCCATTTATTACAAAAGGCGACATCGCTTTTAATGGTGAAACCGAAGTGGCATTACAAAGCAACACAAAAGGAGCTTCAATTTATTATTCTGAAAACGATTCTGAATTCAAAACATACATAAAGCCATTTACTATTTCTGAAGCTGAAACATTAAAGGTCTATTCAGAATTAAACGGTAAAAAGAGTAAAACAATAGCTACAAATTTCTTTAAAATAGATCCTAATTTATCCATTATACTAGATTCAGAATATGCAAATCAATATAACGCAGGCGGAAAAGAGGCTTTAATCGATGGTATTTTAGGTACACAAGATTTTAGAACTGGTACATGGCAAGGTTATTTTGATACTGATTTAGTTGCGACTGTAGACTTAGGAAGTAGCAAATCTATAAATTTGATTGAAGTGAATTTTTTACAAGACCAACGCTCCTGGATTTTTTGGCCAACTGAGGTTTCATGTTTAGGCTCTAATGATGGTATTAATTTTTCTATTATTGATGGATTAAAAAAAATGAATAATAGAACAGCATCAGAAAACGTTGAAATTAAAACTGCATATTTTAAACAAGTGCCTAAAAAATACCGTTTTATAAAAGTAATTGCTAAAAAACTAGGTAAACTTCCAGAATGGCATTTAGGTTATAAAGACGATGGAAGAAGCTGGCTGTTTGTAGACGAGATTATAATAAAATAACAATACACAAAGCTTAAACAGAAATTCAATAACATATTTTAATTACATTTAGACAAACTAAAAACTAACTAATGAAAGACCAAAACAACAAATCTGCTTTAACTACCTTAGTTACAGTATTCTTTTTTTGGGGATTTATTGCTGCATCCAACAGTGTATTCATCCCATTCTGTAAAACGTATTTCGAAATTGATCAATTTCAATCTCAACTTGTAGAATTTGCTTTTTATGGTGCTTATTTTATTGGAGCGCTATCACTTTTTATAGTCTCTAGTTCAATTAAAAAAGACATTATTAATTCTTGGGGATACAAAAAAGGAATTATCTACGGCTTACTACTCTCTGCTGTTGGTGCATTTATTATGTATCCAGCAACTGCAGGAGCTGTGCAAGGAGACACTAGCGTTTTTTACCTTGTACTAGTTGCTTTATTTATTGTTGGCTTAGGTTTTTCTTTACAACAAACAACAGCCAATCCTTTTGCTATAGCACTTGGCGACCCTAAAACAGGTTCGCATCGTTTAAATTTAGCAGGAGGTATTAATTCTTTAGGAACCACTATAGGACCAATAGTGGTAGCACTAATTATTTTTGGAACCTCATCTGTAAGTCCAGAAGAATTGGTGAGAATGATTAAAAATAATGAAATCACCTTAACCACAATACAAATGCTTTATCTAGGAGTAGGTGTTCTATTTTTATTAGCAGCAGCCCTATTTCATTTTTCTAAAAAGTTACCAGCACTAAAATCTGAAACAGTTTTTGAACCAGCAAATAAAGCAAGAAATTTACTCATCTTATTAACTATCGTTATTCTTGGTTGTTTCGGTTATATTTTCAGTACTTATTCAGGAGCGGCAGTCGCAACCGAAAACTTAGAAAAAACACGTTTAATTCTATTATTTGTCGCATTATTCGCGGTAATTGCCACCATATTTATTGCCAATACTAGTGCTTCTAAAAAAGCAGAAGGTTGGGGAGCAATGAAATATCCACAATTAGTTTTAGGTATGCTAGCCATCTTCACCTACGTAGGAGTAGAAGTAACCATAGGTAGTAATTTAGGAGAACTATTAAAACAAGTAGCAGACACAGTTACCAATACAAACTCTTTAGGGTTACCCGTACTTAACGATGCAGGAATAGCGCCATTTGTATCACTGTATTGGGGCGGATTAATGATTGGTCGTTGGGTTGGTGCCATTACCGTTTTTAATCCAAGCAAAGGCTTAAAAAAATGGCTATTAATTATTGTGCCTTATGTTGCATTTGGAGTGGTTTTATTATTTAATGGTATTGCAGGAAAAGTATTTTCTACAAACGAAATCTTATTTTTTGCTATTTGTGTAGCTGTTCAAATTGGAGGTTTCTTTTTAGCAAAAGATGAACCTGTAAAAACGTTAAAAATATTCGCTTCCTTAGGTGTAATTGCTATGTTAGTTGGCTTATTCACAACTGGAAATGTTGCTTTATTCGCCTTTTTATCTGGAGGATTATTTTGCTCTATAATGTGGCCATGTATTTTTACGTTAAGTATTGCTGGTTTAGGAAAATATACATCTCAAGGTTCTGCCTTTTTAATAATGATGATTTTGGGTGGTGCAATTATACCACCATTGCAAGGAAAGTTAGCAGATGTCTTTAGTATCCAGTCGTCGTATTGGATGGCAGTAATCTGTTTTGCTTATTTACTATTCTATGCGTTTAGAACCAAAGCGGTATTAGACAAACAAGGCGTAGACTATTAAGATTCAAAATAAAAATGTTTTCGCTTTCGCGGAAATAATAAAGAACCATTTTCTATGAACAGAAGAAAATTCCTAAAAAACGCAACTTTATCTACTGCTGGCTTAGCCGTTGGAAGCACATTAATTAGCTGTGTCGAAGATTCTAAAGTAGAAAAACCAATCAGTATAATAAAAACACCAGCCTCACTCCCATTAGTTATTGCAACTTGGAATGTTAAAAATGCCACCGAAGCTGCTTATAAAGTTTTAGAAAAAGGAGGAAACGCCTTAGACGCTGTCGAAGCGGGTTGTCGAATTGAAGAAGCTAACGAAAAAGATCAATCTGTTGGAAAAGGAGGCTTACCAGACAGAGATGGAAACGTGACTTTAGATGCTTGTATTATGGATAAAAACGGAAACTGTGGCTCTGTAGTTTATCTTCAAAATGTAACACACGCAATCTCTGTTGCACGAAGTGTTATGGAAAACACACCACATGTTATGCTAGCTGGAAAAGGAGCCGAAGATTACGCTTACTCCATTGGTTTAAAAAAAGAAAACCTATTAACCGAAGCTTCAAAAAAAGCTTGGGAAACATGGAAAGTAGAAGCAAAATACAAACCAATTATTAATATAGAAAACCACGATACTATTGGTATGATTGCTATCGATAAAAATGGTGATATATCTGGCGCTTGTACAACAAGCGGATTAGCCTATAAAATGGGAGGACGCGTTGGCGATTCTCCAATTATTGGAGCTGGACTATTTATCGATAACGAAGTTGGTGGTTGCGTAGCTACAGGACTTGGAGAAGAAGTTGTAAAAACTGTTGGCAGCTTTTTGGTTGTAGAACTTATGCGACAAGGTAAAACACCTCAAGAAGCTTGCGAAGAAGCTATTGCCAGAATAGTAAACAAACCAAATAGCAACTTTAAAAATTTTCAAGTTGGTTATGTCGCTGTTAACAAACAAGGTGAAACTGGTAGTTATGGCATTCACCAATGGTTTAGCACGACCAAATATCAAGATGGTGTGAATGAAAATATTCAATCTGAATTTATGGTAAAGGCTGTTTAATTAATCGTCTTTAAATAGAGGAAAGAAGAATAAGTCTAAAACTCAAATTATCATAGTTCAAGTTGAAAAATAAAAAGCCGAAACTTACGTTTCGGCTTTCATATATAGTAAATTAAAACATATCGACTGCGCTCAATGCGACAGCCAACATTTTAATTAATCAGCAAAATTTAATTCTCCTTTAGCCTCTTGTTCTTTAAATTTTTGAACCAATTCTAAAGCATCAGGAATAACATCACTACATAAAATAATTAAAGAACCTTTAACTGCGTTTTTAACAGCATGTGTTATCGCTTCTTTTTCCGATGGAATAATGGTTGTCTTCTTACTTGGGTCCTTCATTTTAATACCATCATTTAGCATTTTAATGAGTTCCTCTTCTGTTTTTCCGCGTAAGCGTTTATCTTGTCTAATAATAATTTCATCAAACATTTCGGCAGCAATACTACCCATTTCGTTATTATCCTCTACTCTTCTATCTCCAATTCCGGCTATAATACCCACTTTTACAGTTGCATCTAATTCTTCAACAAAATTTTGAAGCGCTCGCATTCCTGCAGGATTATGTGCATAATCTAAAAGAATAGTAAAGTTCTCGAATTCGAACATATTTAAACGTCCTGGCGTTTGCGATGCCGAAGGAATAAAAGTTTCTAAACCAGCTTTCATATCTTCAATGCTTATGCCTTGAACGTGAGCAGCAAGTACAGCAGCCAATACATTCTGAATCATAAACTTGGCTTTCCCTCCATAGGTTAATGGAATGCTTTCGGCTTTCATTAAGCGCATTTTCCACTCGCCTCTACAAATGGTTACCCATCCGTTTTCGTACACAGCAGTAATACCATTTAAGCGTTGCATTGCTTGTATTCTTGGATTATTCTCATCCATAGAAAATAGGGCAACATTACAATCTACATTACGTCGCATATCGTAAACCAAATCATCATCTGCATTTAAAATAGCATAACCATCTGGTAGAACAGTTTCTGGAACTACAGCTTTTACTTTCGCTAATTGTTCTATAGTATGAATTCCTTTTAAACCTAAATGATCTGCAGCTACATTTGTAACCACGGCAACATCACATTTTTTAAAACCTAATCCAGCACGTAATAATCCACCTCTTGCACATTCTAAAACCGCAAAATTTACGGTAGGATCTTTTAGAACAAACTCTGCACTTGCAGGACCAGTACAATCACCTGTCATTAACAATCTATTTTGAATATAAACACCATCGCTAGTAGTATAACCAACGCGATAACCATTCATTTTTGCAATATGTGCAATTAAACGTGTCGTCGTTGTTTTTCCGTTGGTACCAGACGTTGCAATAATAGGAATACGTCCTGTTTCTCCTTTTGTTGGAAACAACTTATCGATTACAGGAGCAGCAACATTTCTTGGCAATCCAGACGTTGGTGCTAAGTGCATTCTAAAACCTGGTCCAGCATTTACTTCTAAAACAGCACCTCCAGTTTCGGAAAGTGGTTTAGAAATATCTGTGGTCATAATATCAATTCCGCAGATATCTAAATCTATAATTTTAGAAATACGCTCTGCCATACTAACATTTGCAGGATGTATAATATCTGTAATATCTTCGGCTGTTCCACCTGTACTTAAATTTGCAGTGTCTTTTAATATCAGTCTTTCATCTTTAGCAATAACCGATTCTAAAGTATAACCTGCCTCTTTTATTATATTTAACGTTAGTTCGTTTGTAGTGATCTTTGTAAGCACATTTTCATGTCCAAAACCACGACGTGTATCGCTATTTACTATATCTATTAATTCTTGAACCGTAGATTCTCCATCTCCAATAACATGTGCAGGCGTTCTAATAGCTCCTGCAACTAATCTATTATTAATAACTAAAAGTCTATAATCTTGTCCTACAATAAATTTTTCTACTATAATTGCGCCACTTCTTGAACTCTCTTTTGCATGATGAAAAGCCACTAAAGCATCCTCGTAATTTTGTATATCTACAGTAATACCTCTACCATGATTTCCATCTACTGGCTTAATTACCAAAGGATAACCAACATAGTTACAAGCCTCTTCAAGACTGCGTTCTCGTCTAATAATATCTCCTCTTGGCACCTCAACCTCAGCCTGTTCTAAAAGATATTTTGTATCCTCTTTGTCGCATGCTATTTCTACACCAATACTGCTGGTTTCGCTAGTAACAGTCGCTTGAATACGTTTTTGGTTTGCACCATAACCTAATTGGCATAACGAGTATTTATTTAAACGAATCCAAGGAATACCACGTGCTTCGGCTTCTGCAATAATAGAACCTGTACTTGGTCCTAAACGCGAGCTCTCTCTTAATTCGCGCATTTCCTGAATATCTTCTTCTAAATTATAGTCTTCTCCAATAATAAGTGCTTCACAAATTCTAACAGCAGATTTTGCCGCAAAACGACCAACATTTTCCTCCATATAAGAGAATACCACATTGTAAACACCATCCTCTCCATAACCACGCGTTCTACCAAAACCAGTATCCATTCCTGCAAGTGTTTGGATTTCTAATGCAATATGCTCTATTACATGTCCCATCCAAGTCCCTTCGTCTACACGCATAAAAAAACCACCTTCGCAACCTTCAGAACAACGATGAGAAAACATAGTTGGAAATAGTGCTTTTAACCGTTCCGGAAAACCATCAATTTTATTAGACGGTTTCTCTTCCATATCTTCTAAATCTAAAACCATGACAATTAGTTTATGTCTTCTAACAGACCAATAATTTGGTCCTCTCATGGCATTTATCTCGCGTATATTCATATTTTTAGGTTTCGTTAGTTCGTGAGTCTTTTTATAGTTCTTAAAACATGGGTAAAATTCATCCATATTTTGTTCATTTCCCTAGCCTTAAATAGGCCGAATTCTTTACAAAAAATTCATATAAATTAATTTTTCTCATTTATGCTTAAACACAAAAAAAGAAAGAAGAATTCAATGGAAAGATTATAAATATATGCAATTTTCTCTAAAAAATTTAGTTTATTTTTGCCACATACAAATTATTGCAATCCCAGATTTATGTTGAAGAATAAAGGAACACTAATTCCTATTGGTGGAAATGAAGATAAAGGAATAGAAGAAAACGAACAATACACTTTAGAGTTCATTTCCGAAGGCATTCTGTTTCACGTAGTTAGAGAATCAGGTGGAATAGATGCAAATATTGTAGTTATTCCTACAGCATCAAGTATCCCTGTAGAAGTAGGCGAAAATTATTTAGAAGCTTTTTCTACTTTAGGTTGCACAAATGTTACTGTTTTAGATATTAGAAGTAAGGAAGATTCTAATAAACAAGAATCTATAGACTTAATAAAAGCAGCCAATTGCGTTATGTTTTCTGGTGGAGATCAATCTAAGATTACCGATAAAATTGGCGGTACCGAAATTCACGAGATTATAAAAAAGCGTTATAAAACCGAAAAAGGTTTTGTTGTCGCAGGTACAAGTGCTGGAGCCATGATGATGTCTAACGAAATGATTGCTGGCGGAAGCGCAACAGAATCGTTTATAAAAGGCGCAGTTACTATGTACAAAGGCCTAAGTTTAGTCCCTGGTTTAATTATAGACACACACTTTATAAAACGTGGTCGTTTTGGTCGCGTATCCGAAGCTGTAGCGCAATTTCCAAAACTAATTGGAATTGGTTTAGCCGAAGACACTGGTATGATTATTAAAAACAGCAAATGTCGCGTCATCGGTTCTGGAATGGTAATTATTTTCGATGGTCGCCGTTTAAGACACAACAAACATTCTCTTTTAAAAGAAGGCACACCAATGTCTTTAACCGGAATGCGAACTCACATTTTATCTAATGGAGATTATTTCCATATAGACAAGAAAAAAGTAAAAGTATTGGCTATCGAAGCTCCCTTTATATAGAAATCATTGCGAGAACGCAGGACGTAGCAATCTCATGAATTAAAGTTTGGTTTTTTTTAGGGCGTTACCTAAAGGTCTGGCTGTACACTATATCTTTTTTTAAGAAAAAAGGATGCCGTTTCCATCCTTAACGCAGAAGTACAATACGTAACTATTTATTTAGACGGTTCTCGATACAATTTCGATAAAAAAAATCGATATCACTCGAACTGACAACAACTTTCAATTTAGCACCCAACTGTCACTTCGAGTGATTTGTGAGGAACGAGCAAATTGTATCGAGAAGCTTTTAGCTAATAACACAAATTATTTTCAAAATAGTTCTCGATAAAATACTCCTATCGTCGCATCACTCGAACTGACAACTACTTTCAATTTAGCACCCAACTGTCACTTCGAGTGATTTGTGAAGCATGAACAAATTGTATCGAGAAGCTAAATCATTTTTAGTTACCTTTAGATATGAAAACTTACTACGTTTACATATTAGAATGCTCCGACAAAAGCTATTACACTGGCTTCACTTCAAGACTCCACTCAAGAGTTATAGAGCATCAAACAGGCAAATATCCAGATTGTTATACCTATAAAAGAAGACCAATTAATTTAGTTTTTCATGCTGAATTTACAGATCCAAATCATGCTATCGATTCAGAGAAACAAATTAAAAAATGGTCAAGAAAAAAGAAAGAAGCTCTCATAAATAATGAGTTTGAGAAGTTGCCTAACCTTTCAAAAAAGAAATTTAAAGAGTGATAGGTTCTCGATACAAAATTGCAGAAAAAGCAATTTCACTCGAACTGACAACAAACTTTCAATTTAGCACCCAACTGTCACTTCGAGTGATTTGTGAAGCATGAACAAATTGTATCGAGAAGCTTTCAACTAATAATACAAACTGTTTTTAAAAGAGTTCTCGATACAGTGCTCCTATCGTCGCATCACTCGAACTGACAACAACTTTCAATTTAGAACCCAACTGTCACTTCGAGTGATTTGTGAAGCATGAGCAAATTGTATCGAGAAGCTTTTAACGAATAACACAATTTCTTTTCAAAATAGTTCTCGATACAATTTCGATGAAAAATCGAAATCACTCGAACTGACAACAACTCACAATTTAGCACCCAACTGTCACTTCGAGTGATTTGTGAAGCATGAACAAATTGTATCGAGAAGCCTTCAACTAATAACACAAATTGTTTTCAAAATAGTTCTCGATACAATTTCAATAAAAAATCGAAATCACTCGAACTGACAGCAACTTACAATTTAGCACCCAACTGTCACTTCGAGTGATTTGTGAAGCATGAGCAAATTGTATCGAGAAGCTTTTAACTAATAACACAAATAGTTCTCAATATAATGCTCCTATCGTCGCATCACTCGAACTGACAATCAATTATATTACTATTTATAAATAGAAACTTCCTCAACACCAGTAGAAGATTTACTAGCACGATACATACCTTCTGTATTAAAAGGCATTGCAATGTTTCCTTTGGTATCTACAGCAATTAAACCACCATCACCTTTAATTTCAAGAATACGTTTGTTTATAACTTCGTTAGCAGCATCTTCAAGAGACATCTCTTTGTGTTCTATTAAACAAGCCACATCGTAAGCTACAACACCACGAATAAAAAACTCACCACTTCCTGTACAAGAAATAGCACAGGTTTTATTGTTAGCGTAATTTCCGGCTCCAATCATTGGGCTATCACCTACGCGTCCCCATTTTTTATTAGTCATTCCTCCTGTTGATGTTGCTGCAGCAATGTTACCATCTTTATCGCAAGCTACTGCTCCAACGGTTCCAAATTTAGAATCCTTTTTTGTAGCATGATCTAACTGAAAACTATCTGTATCCTTGATCTCTAACCATTGGTTATGTCTTAATTCATCGTAGAAATACGATTCATTTTCAAGCTTGTAATCTAACTGTTTAGCAAACTGCATTGCACCTTCACCAGCGAGAAAAACATGCTCGCTTTTTTCCATAACATCACGCGCTAAACTCACCGGATTTTTAATTCCAGTAATTAAACTCACAGCTCCTGCGTTTAATGTTTTACCATCCATTATAGACGCATCCATTTCATGAGATTCGGTTGCAGTAAATACAGATCCTTTTCCTGCGTTAAACAATGGAGAATCCTCTAAAATAATCACTGCTTTTTCAACAGCTTCTGTAGAAGTTCCATTATTTTCTAGTACTTTATATCCTTCATTTAATGCCAACTGTAAAGCCGCTTTATATTTAGCTTCCAATTCTGGTGTCATCATTCCTTTTACTAAAGTTCCTGCTCCACCATGTATGGCAATCGAAAATGTATTCATCTGTAAAATTATTTTCAGCAAAAATACGTTGAGATTTTTTAATAACTTTATTAAAAATGAGGTTCTTTAATTTTTAAAGAAATTGTAATTTGCAGATTGCAATTTCAATTAGACTTTTTGTTAGATAGAATTAAAAGACTCTTCGACTGCGCTCAAAGTGACATCACCTTTCAAATTTAAAACAATTACAATGTCAGATAACAAACGCGTCTTTTTAGTTGATGCTTTCGCATTAATTTTCCGTGGCTACTATGCCTTTATAAAAAATCCAAGAATAAACTCTAAAGGAGAAGATACCTCAGCAATTATGGGTTTTATGAACTCATTATTAGACGTTATTAAACGTGAAAGACCAGACCATTTAGCCGTTTGTTTCGATAAAGGCGGAAGTGCAGACAGAGTAGAGCTATTCGAAGCCTACAAAGCCAACAGAGACGAAACACCCGAAGGTATTAAAACAGCAATACCTTATATCATGGACATTTTAAAAGCCATGCATATTCCTATTGTAGTAAAAGCAGGTTTCGAAGCCGATGATATTATTGGAACCTTAGCAAAACAAGCCGAGAAAGAAGGTTACCAAACGTTTATGGTCACACCAGATAAAGATTTTGCGCAGTTAGTAAGCGAAAACATATTTATGTACAGACCAATGTTTGGTGGTGGTTACGAAACTTGGGGCATACCAGAAGTACAAAAGAAATTTGCAGTTACCGATCCTTTACAAGTCATTGACTTTTTAGGCATGATGGGAGACGCAAGTGATAATATCCCAGGACTTCCAGGCGTTGGCGAAAAAACAGCCAAGAAGTTTTTAGCCGCTTATGGTACTATGGAAAATCTTTTTGCCAATACGCATGAGCTGAAAGGTAAAATGAAAGAAAAAATAGAAGCCAATCAAGAATTAGGTTTACTATCTAAAAAACTAGCTACTATTATGCTAGATGTTCCTGTGACTTTTGATGCTAAAGACTATGAAATGTCTGAACCAGATATTCCAAAAGTGACTGAGATTTTTCAGGAATTAGAGTTTAGAAGGCTGATAGATAATTTTAATAAAACATTTACCTCTGGTGCTCCTGCAACTGCAACAGCAGACACTTCAGCTAAAAAAGAAGTAAAAGTAACACCTAAAGAAGCCGAAAGTGCTGGCGCAGGACAATTTAACTTGTTTGGAGGCGAGAGTCCTTCCGCGGAAGCGACAACAGAAAACGCTTCGGCAAGAAAAACCATTGCAACCTACGCTCACTTCTACCAAAGTGTAGCACCAGGCATGGGAACCAAACTGTTTATTAAAAACTTAATGAACCAAACGTCTGTGTGTTTCGATACGGAAACTACAGGTTTAAATCCATTAACCGCAGAGTTGGTTGGTATTGCCTTTTCATGGGAAGTTGGTAAAGGTTTCTATTTACCATTTCCAGAAGACAAAGAAGAAGCACAGGCTATTATCGAAGAATTACGATGTTTTTTCGAAGCAGAAAACATTCAGAAAATTGGTCAGAATTTAAAATACGATATTAAAGTATTAGCAAAATATAACGTGCAAGTAAAAGGACAACTGTTCGATACCATGTTAGCGCATTATTTAATAAATCCAGACATGCGCCATAATATGGATATATTGGCAGAAACCTACTTAAACTACACACCAGTACCTATTGTAGATTTAATTGGTAAAAAAGGAAAGAATCAATTGTCTATGCGCGATGTTCCGTTAGAGAAACAAACCGAATATGCGGTTGAAGATTCGGACATTACCTTACAACTAAAAGAGCATTTTGAAAAAGAATTAGGCGAAGCCAATACTAAAAAACTGTTTACAGACATCGAAGTGCCTTTAGTACGCGTACTAGCGGCTATGGAATTAGAAGGTATTAATTTAGATGTGCCTTTTTTAAACGCTTTAGCGGAAGACCTAAACAAAGACATCGACTCTTTAGTTGCCAAAATTTACGCGGTTGCTGGCGAAGAATTTAATATCGCGTCACCAAAACAATTAGGAATCATCCTTTTCGAAAAACTAAAGCTTGTAGACAAACCTAAAAAGACCAAAACCGGACAATATAAAACAGGCGAAGATATATTATCCGCCTTAGCCAAAGAGCACGAAATTATTAGAGATATTTTAGAATATCGTGGCTTAGCAAAACTAAAAAGCACGTATGTGGACGCTTTACCATTACAAGTAGAACCTTCTACAGGTCGTGTACACACAGATTATATGCAAACTGTTGCTGCTACTGGTCGTTTAAGTAGTAACAATCCTAACCTGCAAAACATTCCTATTCGTACAGAACGTGGTCGTCAAGTGCGTAAAGCCTTTATTCCGCGTAGTGACGACTATACTTTATTAGCTGCCGATTACAGTCAAATAGAACTGCGTATTATTGCAGCTTTAAGTGAAGAGGAAACCATGATTGAAGCCTTTAAAAATGGTGAAGATATTCATGCTTCTACCGCTGCAAAAGTATTTAATGTGCCTTTAGACGAAGTCACTCGAGAGCAACGTAGTAATGCCAAAACCGTAAACTTTGGGATTGTGTATGGTGTGTCTGCTTTTGGATTAAGTAACCAAACCGATTTATCGCGTGGTGAAGCCAAAGAGCTTATTGATACTTATTACGAAACTTACCCAAAACTGAAACAATACATGAGCGAACAAGTCGATTTTGCACGCGATAATGGTTATGTAAAAACGGTTTTAGATAGAAGGCGTTATCTTAAAGATATTAATAGTGCTAACGCTATTGTGCGTGGTGCTGCAGAGCGTAATGCGGTAAATGCACCTATACAAGGTTCTGCTGCCGATATTATTAAAATTGCCATGATTAATATTTATAATAAATTAGAAGCTGGTAATTATAAAACTAAAATGCTACTGCAAGTGCATGATGAATTGGTTTTTGATGTTTATAAGCCTGAATTGGAAGAAATGAAAACATTGATTAAAACGGAAATGGAGAGTGCTTTTGTAATGGAAGTTCCTTTGGATGTGGAAATGGATATTGGTTTGAATTGGCTGGAGGCTCATTAATCTTTTTTAAAGAAAAGTAAGTACGGAAAACCGTAATACAATTTAGGAATCGTCTTTTATATTTGAATTGAAAAGTATTTTGAATGAAAAAAATTGAAGTTGTCGCAGCAATAATATATTTTGAAAATGAAATTTTCTGTGTTCAAAGACCAGTAAACAAACTAAGTTATATCTCAGAAAAATTCGAATTTCCTGGTGGAAAAATTGAAAAAGGAGAATCAAAAGAAGAAGCTTTAAAAAGAGAACTTATTGAGGAATTAGATTTTACTCCAACAAAAATTGAAAGTTTATTTCTTACTGTCGTACATAAATATCCTGATTTTGAATTAACAATGCATAGTTTTAAATGTCATTCTGAAACTAAAAACATTCAATTAAACGAACATATTTATTCTCAATGGTTAACAATAAAAGACATTGATAAATTAGATTGGGCTGAAGCTGATATTCCAATAGTTAACAGATTAATTGAAAATGAATAAAGCTTTTAATGATAATTTTAAAGAGAGTATACTAACAGGATTTATTGATAAATCTTTAGATTCTGATGCATTATATCAACCTGAATTACTTGTAAACAGAAAAATTCCAAGGAAGAAAGTTCTATCTACGATTATTAAAGAACTAGAAAATTGCGAAAGCTTTTATATATCTGTTGCATTTGTTACAACAAGCGGAGTAGCAACGTTAATAAATACTTTTAAAAACTTAGAAGAAAAAGGTGTTAAAGGAAAAATACTTGTTTCTCAATATTTAAACTTTACACAACCTGAAGCTTTAAAAAGACTGTGTCAATTTAAAAACATAGAGCTAAAAATAATAACTAAAGAAAACTCGCATTCGAAAGGTTACATTTTTAAACATTCTGGATATTATAATTTAGTTATTGGGAGTAGTAATTTAACCTCATCTGCACTATCCACAAATAAAGAGTGGAACATGAAAGTTTCCGCAAGAAACTCAAGTTCAATAGTAGATAAAGTAATAACTGAATTTCAAGAGGATTTTGAAATAGGTGAAACTGTAAATGAAACTTATATTGAAAAATATGAAGCTATTTATAAAAAACAATTTCTAGTTTATAAAAAGAGTGAAGAAGAATTATCTAAAGGGCTCAATTTAGAAATAACTCCAAACTCTATGCAAACTGATGCATTAGAGAACTTAAAAAACTTAAGAAAAGAAAATAATAAAGCGCTTATAATCTCTGCAACCGGAACAGGTAAAACATACCTAGCTGCTTTTGATGCCAAAGCTTTTAATCCTAAAAAACTTCTATTTGTTGTACACCGATTAAACATTGCCAAGAAAGCCATGGAGACTTTTAAAACTATTTTTGGAAAGTCTAAAACAATGGGATTGTACTCCGGAAATCAAAGAGAATTAGATAAAGACTTTGTATTTTCAACTGTTCAAACAATTTCAAAATCAAATCATTTAGAACAATTTGACAAAGATTTCTTCGACTATATCATTATCGATGAATCCCATCGTTCCGGAGCTGATTCATATATTAGATTAATAGATTATTTCAACCCAAGGTTTCTTCTTGGTATGACTGCAACACCTGACAGAACAGACGACAAAGACATTTATAGTTTGTTTGACCACAATATAGCTTATGAGATTAGATTGAATAAAGCAATGGAAGAGAATATGCTTATTCCATTTCATTATTATGGCGTAACAGACTTATCAGTTAATAACGAAATACTTGAAAATGAATCTGACTTCAGACTTTTAACAGCTGAAGAGAGAGTCCATAAAATTATTTCTAAAATTGAGTTTTATGGTTCGGACAACGGAATTACACGAGGTTTAATTTTTTGTTCTAAAAAAATTGAAGCCAAAGAATTATCCGATAAATTTAACCTAAGAGGATATAAAACTAAAGCCTTAACTGGAGATAGTTCAGAAGAGGAAAGAACAAAAGCCATAGAGCTATTAGAAAGTGACGATTTATCAATCAAATTAGATTACATTTTCACTGTTGATATTTTTAATGAAGGAATTGATATACCAAAAATCAATCAAGTCATTATGATTCGCCCAACCCAATCGGCAATAATATTCATTCAGCAATTAGGACGAGGATTAAGAAAAACAGACAACAAGTACTACTTAACTATCATTGATTTTATTGGTAATTATAAAAACAATTATTTAATACCAATCGCTTTATATGGTGACACTTCTTTCAATAAAGATAAAATACGAAAGTTAATTTCAGAAGGCAGCAGTATGATTCCAGGTGAATCAACTATTAATTTTGATGAAATCACTAAAGAAAGAATATATGCTTCAATTGATTCTGCAAAGATGCAATTGCTAACGGATTTAAAAATAGACTACAATAATTTAAAAAGTAGAATCGGGCGTATTCCAATGATGATGGATTTTGTGAAAAATGATTCTAGAGACCCTTATTTATATGTTAATCACTCAAAGTCGTACTACAATTTTTTAAATAGAACCGAAAATAATTTTACCGCAGTTTTAAGCATAAAGCAAATAAAATTATTAGAATTATTTTCAAAAGAAATAAATAATTCTAAACGAATAGAAGAGTCTGTCATACTAAAAGAAACGATTATTTCTGGAAGTTTTAATATCGAAAAACTAAAAGCCAAAATCAAAGAAAAGTATAATTATAACATATCAAAAGAAACTATTTCTTCTTGTGTTTCAAATATCAATTTTGAATTCGTAAGAGAGAAAAAACAAGGAAAACTGGTACCTGTTAGAGATATTTATAATTTGAACATTCTCAAATTAGAAAATGATATATTCTCATTGGAAAATGAATTTAAAACACTTTTAAATGATTCTAGTTTTAAAGAATTTTTACTAGACACAATAGAATATTCTCTTTATAATTTCAACAAAAACTTTGATGCCAACAAATGGAATGATGGATTTCATTTATATAGAAAGTATTCAAGAAAAGATGTTTTTAGGATTTTAAATTTTTCCGAAAATCCAGTTGCTCAAAATGTTGGCGGCTACTTAGTAAGTCCAGACAATAAATATTGCCCAATATTTGTAAATTATCATAAAGAAGAAGATATCTCTGAATCTACTAAATATGAAGACGAATTCGTAAATCAAAAAGAGTTTGATTGGATGTCGAAATCGAATAGAAAAATAGACAGTAAAGATGTTCAATCTATTCTAGGAAATAATGGTGAAATTCGCCTTCCTCTATTTATTAAAAAAAACAACGACGAAGGAACTGATTTCTATTATATGGGAGATATTAACCCACAAAAAACTAATGTTGAACAAACAAAAATGAATAGTGATAGTGGAAAAAAAGTTTCCGTAGTCAAAATTCGTTTTGATTTAGAAAATCCAGTTTCTGACTCCATGTATCAATATTTAGAGGAAAATCCAGGTTCAAAAATTAATAAATCAGTTATTACAAAGCTAACAGAAAACAATGCTATTCAACTTGAAATGGATATTCCAGAAACAATAATAGAATCTAATCACACGATTCCATTATACAATTTTCATGCAGCAGCAGGTAATTTTAGCGAAATGCAAGATGAAAAAGAATACAACCTAATTCCTGTACAAGAAAGATATGCAACAGATGATTATTTCGCATGTAGAGTAATAGGCGAGTCAATGAATAAGACTATTCCAAATAACTCCATATGTATATTCAAAAAAAATGTAACAGGCTCTCGTAGTGGGAAAATTTTATTAATAGAAAATAGAGATTACTTTGACCCTGATTTCAATTCTGCTTTTACTGTAAAAACCTATTCAAGTGAAAAAACAGTTACAGAAGAAGGTTATCAACATGATTCTATTATGCTGAAACCTAATTCCTATGATAAAAATTTTAAAAATATAATTCTTGACGAAGAGCGTGCTAAAGAAATGAGAATTATAGGTGAATTTGTAAAGGTGCTAAGCGCATAACAAGCTCTAATACTTCTGCTTGAGAGTTTTATTTCTCGACCCTAAAATACTCCATACACTTAATACCAGGATTCGTTTCACGGTTTTTAAAAGCATGCGTAAAACTGCTAAGTATTAAAATAACTGCAGCAATTACCGCTGTATACGCTACGGTAGTATTCCCATCGCTATTGGCAACATAAATAGCAATTAAAGCCCAAGCACCAACAAGTGCAAATTCGCGCATGTTACGCGTCCAGGTAATAATTAGGTTTATTCCCATGGCGATACCAATAAGTAAAACGGTCCAAACGGTTGGCGAGAGTCCAAAGCCATCCCAGTTGTATTTCACTAAAACTGCGGAGACGTTTGCTATACTAGCTACGGTAATCCAACCACTATAAATTACAAAAGGCCACCATAAAAAAAGAATAACAGAAATGGGCTCGTCTACCAATTCCATGCTGTTTTTAAGCACTATTTGTATTAATGAGACTAGTAGTATAAAAATAAAGACAGAAGACAATAGCGTGTAACCATAAATCCAGCTTACAATCCATAATATATTAGCAATACAAGACAGTAAAAACCACCAACCTGTTTTAAGCACAAAAGCATCGTCTCTTACGGTTACAAAAAGGCTACGTCCTTGGTAAATAACAAATCCTAAAACCATTAAATATATGATTCCCCAAATAGAAAACGCATAACCTGCTGGTGTAAATAAAGTGTTATACTCTTTAGACACTTCACCAATAGTGGTGTTATTTAATAAACCTGTGTTGGATAAATAGTTCATTACAATAACACAAACAAAAGCAAAAGCATTAATTATTTGAAGTCGTTTTTTCATAGCATTAAAAATATTGAATTAAAATGTAATCAAAATTATCTACATAAAAAACTAAAAGTCTCTGCTACTTTATTTTTTTAGCACTAGCCTGTGCTTAATTAAAAATGAACAACTTTAGGTTTAAGCATTAACCAATTCCCAAAGCTCCACTTCTTCTTCAGCACGCCAATTTTGATCACGCTTTGTTTTATCTGAAGCCAGTTTTACTTTTCGTGTTAAGCAGTTTTCTAATTTAAAACGACCACCTTCAGCCAATTCCTTTTTAATAGGATGTTCACTTTCAACATCGGTAATTTCAGCCATATTAGAAAATATAACAACAAGCTTTCCTTCTGGTAGTAATCGTTTTTTAGCTTCCGCAAAAAACTCAGGAAACAAGGTCTCGTTATAATAAATAGCTTCGTCGTTTTTATCTAAATCGTGAGACGCAGGTAACCAAGGCGGATTAAAAACAATAAGTTCGGTTTGCTTTTCAAACTTACCAAAAAGAGATGCATAATCGAGTTCTATTTTACGAGACATTTTTGTATCTCCCATAGACTTCGTTAAACCAACAATAGCATTTGGATTGGTATCTGTACCAAACACTTTCTGGAAACCATGCTTTACCATTTGAAACGATAATACACCACTACCGATACCAACATCTATTGCAGATTTTTTAGGACCTTCATATCTTTTTAACCAATTATCGAACAGTATTAAATGATCGAAACGTGTTGGAAAATACACACCGTAATACGGATGAATTTTATTTCTTAACACAGGTAAAATAATGCCGTTTTTATGCCATTGCCAAGCACTATTAAGTCCTTGTACTTTAGTAAATGGTAATAAAAAGTTAGTATCCTCTGGATATAATTCTTCTAACCAACCAATAGCTGGTGCTTTTTTAACCGTTAATTTATGATCTACAATTTTTATATAAATAAGCTTCGCCAATTCTTTATAAGCCAAACGATACTCGCGCTGCTCCTGGAAAGTCTCGTTAGGATACTTACCTTGTAGATGCTTATGTAACGCTTTAAGCAAGTCTAGCCCATTACTGTAAAATTCTGTTATCATTACAGGTTTACCAGCTTCTAATCCTTTAATCGTACGATTAAGGTTTATAGAGCGATTAAACTGCACTAAAGGCTGTTCTGGTAAAAAAGGTGCTGGTTTGTTTATAATTATATCAGAAATCATAGGTATGTATGCGTTAAATTGAATTGCATAATAATGGTATTAGCAAAACGTACTATTAGATTATTTTGTTGAAATGTAGAGATTAACGTCTCTTATTTTTAGACTTAAACTTAGCTTTATTCTGCCTTTGATTAAAAGGAACATTAGGCACAGCATCGTTAAAGGTGTTTTTAGCATCACCTTTAGGTTTGTTTTTACGCCATTTATCGTCTTTATCCGGAAGTAGTACTTTTAGTAAATCTTCACGACCTAATCTATTTAGAGTCTTTTTTATCCACGCTTTATTTTCGTCTTTATACCAGAAGAAAAAACGATGTTGTTCGTCTTTCTCTTTTTGCGAAATTGGTGTATTTACTTTTTTAAGCGTGTAAGGATGGTAACCACTATAATATATTACAGTCGCCACCGTCATTGGTGTTGGTGTAAAACCTTGCACTTGCTCTAACTGAAAACCAAGATCTTTAGTTTCAGCAGCTAGGTTGGCCATATCTTCAACCTCACATGCAGGATGATTAGATATAAAGTATGGTATTAACTGAAGCTTTAATTTCTTAGCGACATTAATTTTATCGAAACGTTCTTTAAACTTATGGAAGTATTTAAAAGAAGGCTTACGCATTAACTTTAAAACAGGATCACTAGTATGCTCTGGTGCTACTTTTAGTCTCCCAGAAACGTGCTTAGTCATTACTTCTTCAGTATAAGCATCTAATTCTTTAGGATCTGCATTTTTATTAAATTCTGGCACTAACATATCATGTCTAATACCTGAACCTATAAACGATTTTTTAACTTTTGGATGCTTATCAACCGCTTGATACAATTCGGTTAATGGTTTGTGCGACGTATCTAAGTTACTACAGATTACTGGTGAAATACAAGAAGGTGCCACACACTTATCGCAAATAGACTGTACTTTACCTTTCATTTGATACATGTTGGCACTTGGTCCACCAATATCAGACAAATAGCCTTTAAAATCTGGCATATTAGCCACAGTATCTACTTCTTTTAAAATAGATTCTTGACTACGAGACGCAATAAATTTTCCTTGGTGTGCCGAAATGGTACAAAAGCTACAACCACCAAAACAACCTCTATGAATGTTAATGGAGAACTTTATCATCTCGAACGCAGGAATTGGTCCACGCTTATTATATTTTGGATGCGGTAATCTTGTATATGGTAAATCGAAAGATGCATCAATTTCGGCTTCCGTCATCGTTGGATAAGGCGGATTTATCATCAAGGTTTTATCACCTACTTTCTGAAAAATACGTCTTGCTGCCAATTTATTAGACTCCTGCTCGATTACTTTAAAGTTAGAAGCATATTTCTTCTTGTCCTTTAAACATACTTCATGCGATACAATTTCTACATCTTCCCAATTTGCATTTTTAGGTATTGCTTCGTCTTTACCTAAAAGAACAGCCGTTTGTAATACTGTGTTTATGCTACTAAAAGGCACTCCTCTTTCTAATAAACGTACAACTTCCCGTAAAGGTTGCTCACCCATACCGTAAACTAGCATATCTGCTTTAGAAGTTTCTAAAATAGAAGGCATTAATTTATCGCTCCAGAAATCGTAATGTGTTACACGACGCAACGAGGCTTCAATACCACCAATTAAAACTGGAGTATCTGGCCATTTCTCTTTTAATATCTTAGAATATACAGAAGTGGCATAATCTGGTCTAAACCCAATATCTCCATTTGGAGTATAAGCATCTTTATCTCGTTTCTTTTTATTAGCATTATAATTACTAATCATAGGATCCATGCAACCACCTGTAACACCAAAAAATAATTTTGGTTTACCAAGCTTAACAAAATCCTGAAGGTTGTCCTTTACATTAGGTTGTGGTACTATGGCAACACGCAGACCAAAACTTTCTAGCATACGACCAATAACCGCAGGCCCAAATGTTGGGTGATCTACATAAGCGTCTCCACTAAATAGGATAACATCTAGTGCTTCCCATCCACGTATTTTGACCTCTTTGTTTGTGGTAGGTAACCAATCTGATAGTTGTAATTCTCGCATATTGCTGCAAAAATAGACAAAAAATGACTCTTTATAGCTAAATATATAGAATCCTATTAATATATGTTATCCCATATAATTAAAAAACCTCGTAATAAAACTGAATTATTAATATCTAGAAATCAATCATTTAAAAAATAAAATAAAAATTAAGTTATTTATAACATTTCGAAACGACCAAGATGAAAATTAAAATAAAAAACGAAAATGAAAAACTCAATTAAAATTAGCCTAGTATTAGCTGCAATTCTTTTTACTTCTTTCTACCAAGTAAATGCTCAAGGACTTGTTGATGGTTTCTTTACTAAAAAGGGAGACGCAAATTTCTCTCTATCTTATTCCTATAGCGAATTCGACGGTTTCTATATAGGACCAGACAAGGTTGATGGCGTTCCCGCTCACAACGAAATAACACAAAACATCTACAACTTTTATGCTAATTATGGTATTACGGATAGACTTACAGCAATTGTAAACTTACCTTATATATCTGCTGAAGGAAATGGTGTTGCTGATCCTGTTAATGGAGAAACGGAACAATCTGGATTACAAGATATCAGTATTGCATTAAAATATTCTCTTTTAAAAGAAGAACTAAAAAATGCCAGCATGACTTATTTCACAGCTGTAAGCGGATCTTATGCACTTGATTACGAACCAAACGGTATTTTATCTATTGGTAACGGAGCACCTAGCGTTGATGGGAAATTAGGAATGCACTACAAAAATAACAATGGTTTCTTTGGAACTGTAGCTTTAGGGTATACAATAAGAGGAAAAGCAGACAACAATTTTAATGTAGGTAATGGTGATGATTTTGATGCACCAAATAGTGCTAATGCTTTAATTAAATTAGGTTATGCATCTAGTAAAATATATGTAGATGGTTGGTTCGATGCACAAACCTCTTCTGATAAAGGCGGAGACATAGGAAGTAGCACATTTGTTGGAAACTTTCCTGAAACTAGAGTTAACTATTCTCGTGTAGGAGCAAATGTATACGTACCATTAACAAAGGCAATTGGTTTAAATGCAGGTATAAACACAACTGTAGACGGAAGAAACCTTGGAGACTCTACAACATACACAGGAGGTCTTATTTATAGTTTAAAAAACTAAAAAAAACACATCTTTAAGTAAAAGATTAAATTTCACCTGAAAGTCCTCTTAAATCCAATTTAACATATTTGCGTTAAATATTAGGTTTAAGAGGACTTTGTTTATTCTCTAGAATCAAGTTCTATAACTAACACTCACGCATAATCTTACCACATAAAATAAACACACTTCACATTTGGTAATCAAATATATAATCGTACATTTGCAAACTCTTTTTAAGAGAGGAATGTTTAATAAATAAAATTTAAAAATTGTGGATACAATAAGCTACAAAACCATTTCAGCCAATAAAGCTACTGTCGATAAGCAGTGGGTTTTAATTGATGCTGATGGTCAAACTTTAGGGCGTATGTGCTCTCAAGTCGCAAGACTTTTAAGAGGTAAGCACAAGCCAAGCTTCACACCTCACGTTGATTGTGGAGATAACGTAATCGTTATCAATGCAGAAAAAATCATCTTAACTGGAAACAAGTGGAATGACAAATCGTACATTCGTCACACAGGTTATCCAGGTGGTCAAAGAAGTTTAACTGCTACTGAATTGTTCGGAAAAGATCCGTCAAGATTAGTAGAGAAATCTGTAAAAGGAATGTTACCTAAGAACAAATTAGGAGCAGTACTTTTCAGAAATTTAACTGTTGTTACAGGAACTAAGCACGCTCACGAAGCGCAAAAGCCTACAGTAATTAACTTAAACGAATTCAAGTAATGGAAGTATTACACAAAATTGGTCGTCGTAAAACGGCAGTTGCTCGTGTTTACCTTAAAGAAGGTAAAGGACAAATCACGATTAACAAAAAAGACATTAAAGACTACTTCGATACAGCAACGTTACAATACAAAGTAAACCAGCCGTTAGTATTAACTGACAACGCGGAGACTTTTGACATTAACGTAAATGTATTTGGTGGTGGTATTACTGGTCAAGCAGAAGCTATCCGTTTAGCAATATCTCGTGCAATGTGCGAAATAAATCCTGAACATAGATTAGTGCTTAAGCCAGAAGGTTTATTAACTAGAGATCCAAGAATGGTGGAACGTAAGAAATTCGGTCAGAAGAAAGCCCGTAAGAAATTCCAATTCTCTAAACGTTAATATTATCCTTCAACAGTATTGTTTATCAATACTGTTGAGACAAAACAAAAAATTAAAACAGTTATTGTTGTCCTAGTATTCTTTTTAAAAAGGAACAGGATTTAGTATAGCATCTAAATAATTAAGGCGAATTTTTATAATGACCACTTAATTATTGCTAATTCAACAGAACGTAAACTAATTACAAAATGGCAGTAGAAGTAAAAGAATTACTTGAAGCAGGTGTACACTTCGGTCACCTTACACGTAAGTGGGATCCAAACATGGCTCCTTACGTATATATGGAGCGTAATGGTATCCATATTATCAATTTATATAAAACAGCAGCTAAGATGGACGAAGCTGGAGATGCGTTAGCAAAAATCGCAGCTTCTGGTCGTAAAATCTTATTTGTAGCTACAAAAAAACAAGCAAAAGACATCGTCGCTGAAAAAGCGGGAGGTATTAATATGCCTTTTATCACAGAAAGATGGCCTGGTGGAATGTTAACTAACTTTATTACTATTAGAAAAGCGATCAAAAAGATGGCTACTATTGATAGAATGAAGAAAGATGGAACATTTTTAACTTTATCTAAAAAAGAACGTTTACAAGTTGACCGTTTAAGAGCTAAGTTAGAAAAGAATTTAGGTTCTATTGTTGACATGACTCGTCTTCCAGCAGCTTTGTTTGTTGTAGATATTAAACGTGAGCATATCGCGATTAAAGAAGCACAGAAATTAAACATTCCAATATTTGCAATGGTAGATACTAACTCTGATCCACGTCAAGTAGATTACGTTATACCATCAAATGATGATGCTTCTAAATCGATCGATAAAATTTTAACGCATGTTACTGAAGCTATTACTGGTGGATTAAACGCGCGTAAAGCTGAAAAAGATGCGAAAGCAGAAGGTAAAACTGAAGCTAAAGCAGAACCAGCAAAGAAGGCTGAAAAAGCAGCTCCAGCTAAAACTGAAGAAAAAGCAGCAGCTAACGAAGAAGAATAAGACAATAAAATTATTACAAATAAAGTCGTTTAGTTCTTTCCTAACAGAAATTAATTAAACGACTTTTTTAAATTATATTTACTATGAGTGATGTAAAAATTTCAGCAGCAGAAGTAAACAAGTTAAGAAAAGCTACTGGTGCAGGTATGATGGATTGTAAAAAAGCCTTAGTGGAAGCTAAAGGTGATTTTGATGCAGCAATCGATGTATTACGTAAAAAAGGACAAAAAGTAGCAGCAAAAAGAGCAGATAGAGATTCTTCTGAAGGTGCTGCTGTTACAAGAATTAATGCAGACAACACTGTTGGTGTTGCCATTGTATTAGGATGTGAAACAGATTTCGTTGGTAAAAACGAATCTTTCTTAGCATTAGCTGGACAATTTGCAGATATCGCGATCAACTTTGATAACAAAGAAGATTTCTTAGCTGCTGACTTTGGTGGTATGACAGTTGCCGAAAAATTAATTGAGCAAACTGGTGTTGTTGGTGAGAAATTAGAAATCAATGCATTCGAGAGATTAGAAGCTCCTTACGTTGGTACTTATGTTCACATTAACAAAATTGGTGCATTAGTTGGTTTATCTCAAGCTGAGGAGACTGTTGCTAAAGATGTAGCTATGCAAGTAGCTTCTATGGGAGCAACTTCTTTATCTTACAAAGGTTTTGAAGCTTCTTATGTAGCAAACGAAACTGAAGCAAGAATTGCAGTTATCGAGAAAGATAATATCGAGTTAGGTCGTTTAGGTAAAACACTTAAAAACGTACCTCAATATATTTCTATGGCACAATTAACTCCAGAAGTTATGGCTAAAGCAGAAGAAGATGCTAAAGCACAATTAGCTGCTGAAGGAAAACCAGAAAAAATCTGGGGAAACATTTTACCAGGAAAAATGGATCGTTTTGTAAGCGATAATACAACTTTAGATCAAGAACAATGTTTACTTGACCAAAGATTTATTAAAGATGAGAAGCAAACTGTTGAAGCATACGTAGCGTCTAAAAACGTTGAAGTAACTGCTTTTAAACGTGTGTCTTTAGGATAGAAAACTCCCGTTTTGTAACCTTCAGCGCAATCGAAAGGTTTCAACAACAAAATTATAATATAAAACCACTCCTCTATTTTTAGAGCTAGTGGTTTTTTTGTGCTTCAGCTTCAGCTAAAACCCATCATTTAAAAAAATTTGATTTCACCATCTTTATAATTTCAAAAATAAAAATTTTATGTAATTTTGCATAACTCATATTTCCGCTTAAGCGAAAATAATACTCAGCTACATTCAACATGAAATATAAAAGAATACTACTAAAACTATCTGGTGAAGCCTTAATGGGAAATCGCCAATATGGTATTGATCCAGAACGTCTAGCAGAATATGCGCAAGACATAAAAGCCGTAACAGAAAAAGGTATTGAAGTTGCCATAGTTATTGGTGGTGGAAATATTTTTAGAGGTGTTGCAGGAGCTATGAATGGTATGGATCGTGTTCAAGGCGACCATATGGGAATGTTAGCTACTGTTATTAATGGTCTTGCTTTACAACAAGCTTTAGAAGATGCCGATGTTAAAACAAGATTACAAACTGCAATAAAAATTAACGAAGTTGCTGAACCTTTTATTAGAAGAAAAGCAATGAGTCACTTACGAAAAGGACGTGTTGTTATTTTTGGAGGAGGAACAGGAAACCCTTATTTTACTACCGATTCTGCAGCAGTTTTAAGAGCTATTGAAATTGAAGCCGATGTGATATTAAAAGGAACTCGTGTAGATGGCATTTACAATGCAGATCCAGAAAAAGACAGTACCGCTATTAAGTTCGACCATATTACTTTTGACGATGTCTTACGTAAAGGCTTAAAAGTTATGGATACAACTGCTTTTACATTAAGTCAAGAAAACGATTTACCAATTATTGTTTTTGATATGAATACAAGAGGAAACTTAATGAAAGTTGTTACAGGAGAAAATATTGGAACTCAAGTAAGCTTATTACCAAAACCTACTAAGTAATTTTTTTGGAATTGATAAATTTGTATCAGTTTCTAAAATTGTTTACTTTAGTATTTGAATTAAAATATGCGCTACGACTGTACTGAGTTTAACAGTCTAAATAAATTATGGCTTAATTCTTGAATTAAGTATAGTAGTAATAAAAATTTCAACAATGAACGAAGACATTCAATTTATAATAGATAGCACAAAAGAGTCGATGGACAATGCTATCCAACACCTTATTAAACAATTCTCTAACATACGTGCTGGTAAAGCTAGTCCTGCAATGTTAGGAAGTGTAATGGTAGATTATTATGGTTCTCAAACACCATTAGCACAGGTTGCAAACGTTAACACTCCAGATGGTAGAACTATTACTGTACAACCATGGGAAAAAAACATGATTCAACCCATTGAGAAAGCTATTCAAGTAGCTAACCTAGGTTTCAACCCTATGAATAATGGTGAAATACTTATTATTAGTGTTCCTCCTTTAACCGAAGAGCGTAGACGTGATCTTGGAAAGCAAGCAAAATCTGAAGCTGAAGATGCTAAAATTGGTGTTCGTAATGCTAGAAAAGAGGCTAATAACGATATTAAGAAAGTTGATGGCGTATCTGAAGATTTACAGAAAAATGCTGAAGCAGATATACAAACACTTACAGATTCGTGCTCTAAACGTATAGAGGAAATTTTAGCTAATAAGGACAAAGAAATAATGACGGTTTAAACGTTAAAAGCGACTTAATTGTCGCTTTTTTTTATACCAAGTCTATTAACTTTATCGTTTATATAATTATGCGCTATATTAAATTCACTTTATCTCTGTGTGCCCTTTTGTTTTCCACAATAAGCTTTGCGCAAGATTACAAGTTCATTCCTGAGAACCAACACTTACTATCTAGTGAGCAAGTGAAAACGATGCAGATAATGATTACTCCAGATATTATGCTTTTTAATGAGCAAGGCAAAATTTTGCCAACCTCTAAAATGGAACTCATGGCAAATACGGATTATAAACCTTTGTTTTATGCTGATGCTGATGAGAAAATAAAATCTATAGTCTTTCAGAAAAAAAGTAATCATCCTGTTTTAATTAAAAAAAATCCTGAAGCAAACTATACTAAAGGTGAAAAAGCACTAGATTTTATTACTACCGACATGGATGGTAATACTATTAAGCTTTCTGAGCTACAAGGTAAAGTTGTTGTTCTTAACTTTTGGTTTACAAAATGCGGTCCTTGTATTGTTGAAATGCCAAAACTAAACGAACTTGTAAAAGAATTTGAAGATAAAGATGTCGTTTTTTTAGCAATTACTTTTAATAAAAAGGGAGTTGTAGATAATTTTTTATTTGATACCGCATTCGATTATACAATAGCTCCAAATGCTAACGACGTTATTACAACCTATGGTGTACAAAGCTACCCAACAAGTATCGTTATTAATAAAAAAGGAAAAATAGCACTTAAAGAAATTGGATATAGAACAAATATTAAAAGTGTTCTTTCCAAGTCTATTAACACACAATTAAAATAGTTTATGCGCAACCTTTGGTTATATACTCTATTCTTTTGTACTGCATTAGCACTAAATGCGCAAACACCAGAAAAAGACACCGAAAAGCCTATAGATTCTATAAGTTCTAATATGCTATTAAAGCAAATTGGAAATGGATTCTTTCCTACTAAATTATGGAATTTCGATTTACGTTATCTTGTAAAATTCAATCAATATGAAGGATTTAGAACAGGATTAGGAGGCGTAACTAACGATAGTTTTTCAAAAAAATTCAGAATAGATTCCTATGGTGTCTACGGTTTTAGGGATCATAGATTTAAGTATAAACTTGGTGGTGGAATTCTTTTAAATGAACAAACAAAAAGCTGGCTTAACATCTCGTACATCGACGATTTAATGGAAACCGGAAGTTCTAATTTCATGACAGATGGACGTACATTTTCATTTTTCGAACCACGTTTACTAAATATTAGTTTGTTTCATAAACACATAACTTCTGCCATATCTCTAGAGCACGAAATAAACCCTAAGCTTATTACCGAAACAGAGGTGGCTATTAGTAACATTCGCCCAACATACGATTATCAGTATGTTCTCGACAATACTCCTTTTGGTTCTTTTGAAACTACAATTGCTAAAATTGCAGTGCAATGGAACCCATTTGTAGAATATGAAACCAAAGACGGCAAAACAGAAACTACTGTAGATGGTTATCCTAAATTTACAATGCAATACAGTAAGAGTTTTAGAAATGTTTTAAATGCCGATTTTAATTTTTCGAAGTTAGATTTTAGAGCCATACACAAAATTAATCATAATAAAGAATCGCACACTATAGGAACTTTATCTTTAGGTTTAGCCCATGGAGACACACCGCTTACGCATTTATATCATGCTTACCCAAACAATATTAACAAAGAAACTATTTTAAACCGATTCTCCGTAGCTGGAATTAATAGTTTTGAAACTATGTTTTTTAACGAATTCTTTTCAGATCGATTTGCAACTTTAGTAGTTAAACATTACATAAAACCATTTCATATTACTAGTTATTTCAACCCACAATTAGTATTAATTACACGCTATGCCGTTGGTAATATGAATAATATTTCTAGACACCAAAGCGTTAATTTTAGCACTCTAAAAAGCGGCTATACAGAATCTGGCTTAGAGATAAACAAACTCTTATTAGGTTTTGGATTAAGCTTTACCTACCGATATGGTGCGTATCACCTCCCTAACGAGGAAGATAATCTTGCACTTAAATTCACTTTTAATATTACATTATAATTACTACACCATTTCTGTTTTGAAATGCTATAAAATCTATAGGTTTTCCATACCTTTGATGCTTCTTTTAAAGCATCATGGCTAAACAAAAAAAATCGAAATTTTGGGACATAGTGGCTAGGCTAATTTTACGTAATAAAATTGGTATACTTCTAGGCATTATAGTTATTACAATATTATTTAGTACACAATGGAAATACATGCGCTTCACCTACACAGAAGCGAATCTATTACCAGACGATCACGAAGTAAATATTGAATACAACAACTTCTTAGACATATTTGGAGAAGAAGGAAACCTAATTGTTTTAGGTGTTAAAGATTCTACTCTATTTACAGTTGAAAAACTAAACGCATGGAATGCGCTCTCAGATAGTTTTAGAACGGCAAACGAGATTGAAAGCGTTGTATCTATTAAAGATTTACAGAAGCTTGTAAAAAACACTGAAGAAGAGAAATTTGATTTAGAACCTTTTATTAAAGATTCTGTTAAAAGTCTAGCAGAAATAAAAGTACTCGAAGACGATCTTTTTAATAAATATCCTTTTTACGACAACTTCCTCTTTAATAAAAACACAAGAACAGTAAGAACTGCTATTTACCTAAAAAAAGAATTGGTAAATACCTCTGCTAGAAAAGATTTTGTTGTTGAAACTTTAATGAAAGAAGTAAAGGTTTTCGAGGACAAGTACAATCTTGATGTTCGTATTTCAGGAATGCCTTACATAAGAACTTTAAATGCTCAAAATATTGTAGACGAAATCGGTCTTTTTGTTTTAGCTGCACTAGGAATTACATCATTTATATTCTTTTTATTTTTCCGTTCTTTTCGCGCTACTTTTATTTCTCTAATTGTAGTTTGTATTGGTGTAATGTGGACCTTAGGAATACTTGGTCTTTTAAGATATGAAATCACAGTTTTAACGGCCTTAATTCCACCACTTATTATTGTAATTGGTATCCCTAATTGTATTTTCCTAATTAACAAATACCAACACGAAGTAAAATTACATGGTAATAAAGTAAAGTCACTTCAACGTGTTATTACAAAAGTTGGTAATGCCACATTAATGACGAATGTTACAACGGCTTCTGGATTTGCTACTTTTATTATTACAGAAAGTAAATTATTAAAAGAATTTGGTGTCGTAGCCTCACTAAGTATTTTAGCCATATTTATTTTGTGCTTGCTTATTATTCCAATTTTATATACGTTTTTACCTTACCCAAAAGAACGCCATTTAGAACATTTAAACAAACGATGGATTGGTGGTTTTGTAGACTGGACTGTGCGTATGGTAAAAGAAAAACGTATCGCTATTTACAGCACTACTTTAGGTCTAATTATTGTTTGTATTATAGGTATTTATAAAATTAAAGTTTCAGGAAGCTTAATAGAAGACATGCCTAAGAATGCGGAATTCTTTAGTGATATTCGCTTTTTTGAAGAAGAATTCAATGGTATTATGCCAATGGAAATAATGGTGGATACTAAGCGTAAAAAAGGAGTCATGAAATCGACTACCCTAAAACGTATGAATCAATTGGAGGATTTAATTATTGAAACTCCAGAATTATCACGACCTATTTCCGTGGTTAGTTTAGTAAAATATTCTAAACAGGCATATTATAATGGTAACCCAAAATATTACCAACTCCCTACAAAACAAGAGGAAGCCTTCATATTACCTTATGCTAAAAATTCAACTTCGGGAGAAGAAACAAATCTTTTAAACAACTTTGTAGATTCTACTGGACAGTATGCTCGAATAACGACGTTCATGAAAGATATTGGTACCGATAAAATGGAACGTATCGAAGAGAACCTTGTTACTAAAATAAACAATGTTTTTCCTAAAGAAAAATATAATGTTACTATAACCGGAAAAGCTTTAGTTTTTCAAAAAGGCACAAAATATCTTGTTAAAAATTTAGCACTTTCTCTGTCTTTAGCTGTTGTACTAATTTCGCTATTTATGGCTTATATGTTCCGCTCTTTTAGAATGATTATTGTTTCACTAATACCAAATCTATTACCACTAGTTGTAACAGCTGGATTAATGGGTTATTTAGGTGTCCCAATAAAACCATCCACTATATTAGTCTTTAGTATTGCCTTTGGAATTTCAGTAGATGATACCATTCACTTTTTAGCAAAATATAGACAAGAATTACAAGCTAATAACTGGAAGATAAAAAAATCTGTATACGCAGCTTTACGTGAAACTGGTGTAAGTATGTTCTATACTTCTATTGTTTTATTCTTTGGATTCTCAGTCTTTACAATTTCAAGTTTTGGAGGAACAGTTGCACTTGGTGCATTAGTTTCGGTAACATTGTTATTTGCAATGTTATCCAACTTATTATTATTACCCTCTTTACTACTATCTTTAGAGCGCAGTATTGCTAATAAAGAAACACTAAAAAAACCTACAATAAACATTATTCCAATTGATAATGAATCTGAGGAGAAACCTGAAGAATTGGAATAATAAAACGACGTAAAAATTTATATTTGCTATCTAATAAATACAAAAATGACAAGATTAACAATTGCACAGTTATTAAAAGAAACAAAACTACAGGAAGTAGAAGCAAAAGGTTGGGTTCGTACCTTTAGAGCTAAAAGATTTATCGCTTTAAATGATGGTTCTACACTTAATAATATTCAATGTGTTGTTGATTTCGAGAATACAGATGAAGACACTTTAAAACGAATTACAACTGGTGCTGCTGTTCATATTAAAGGAGAACTAGTAGAAAGCCAAGGTAAAGGACAAAGTGTTGAAATAGTTGTCTCTTCAATTGAAATTTTAGGAGATAGCGATCCAGAAACATACCCTATTCAACCTAAAAAACACTCGTTTGAGTTTTTAAGAGAGAATGCACATTTACGTACACGTACAAATACTTTTAGTGCTGTTATGCGCTTACGTTCGGCATTATCTTTTGCAGTTCACAAATACTTTAACGAGAATGGCTTTAACTATATGCATACTCCAATTATTACAGGAAGTGATGCTGAAGGTGCAGGAGAAATGTTTCGTGTAAGTACTTTAGATCAAAAAAATCCACCATTAACAGAAGATGGAGCAATAGACCACTCTAAAAACTTTTTTGGAAAAGACACAAATCTTACGGTTTCTGGACAATTAGAGGCAGAAACTTACGCTATGTCTCTTGGTAAAGTTTATACTTTCGGACCTACATTTAGAGCTGAAAACTCTAATACTTCTCGTCATTTATCAGAATTTTGGATGATTGAACCAGAAGTTGCGTTCATGGATTTAGCGGGAAACATGGACTTAGCTGAAGATTTTATGAAATCTGTTATCACTTATGTTTTAGAGCATAATAAAGAGGATTTAGAGTTTTTAGATCAACGTCTATTTGATGAAGAAAAAACAAAACCGCAAGCTGAACGTAGTGATTTACGCTTAATTGAAAAGTTAAAATTTGTAACCGATAATAACTTTAAACGTGTTAGCTATACAGAAGCTATAGATATTCTTAAAAATTCTAAGCCCAATAAAAAGAAAAAATTCAATTATATAATTGAAGAATGGGGAGCCGACTTACAGTCTGAACATGAGCGTTTCCTTGTAGAGAAACACTTTAAATGTCCAGTAATTTTATTTGATTACCCAGCAAACATAAAAGCCTTTTACATGCGTTTAAACGAAGACGGTAAAACAGTTCGCGCTATGGACATCCTTTTCCCAGGTATTGGTGAGATGGTTGGAGGCTCGCAACGTGAAGAGCGTTTAGATGTATTAAAAGAAAAAATGGCTGTTTTAGATATTTCTGAAGAAGAATTATGGTGGTACCTAGATTTACGTAAATATGGAACTGCTGTACATTCAGGATTTGGTTTAGGTTTCGAACGTTTGGTGATGTTTGCAACTGGAATGGGCAACATTAGAGACGTAATACCTTACCCTAGAACACCTCAAAATGCTGAATTTTAAAAAGCATACAACATAAATAAATATTAAAACAATCTACGAATATCCATAATGTAGATTGTTTTTTTTATTTTTATACATATTCCTAATCAATATTATGCTTAAACAATATTTACAGTTCAAATTATCGCAGAAATTGTCTCCGCAACAAATTCAATTAATGAAATTGATACAGTTGCCTACACAAGCTTTTGAGCAGCGTTTAAAGCAAGAATTGGAAGAAAATCCTGCTTTAGATACTGGTAAAGAAGAAAAAGAAGACGAGTATGAAGACATGGATAATACTCAAGATGACTTCGAGGACAGCGAAACTATTGAAGCTGATGATATAAATATTGACGACTATCTAAGTGATGATGAAATTCCTGATTACAGAACAAGCGTAAATAACTACAGCGCAGATGATGACGAAAAAAGTATTCCTTATGCTTCTGGAACTTCTTTTACCCAACATTTAAAAACACAATTAAATACGTATCGCTTAAGCGATGAAGAACGTGATATCGCAGAATTTTTAGTAGGAAGTGTTGATGAAAGCGGTTACATACGTCGTGAATTAAGCGATATTATGGACGATTTAGCCTTCACGCAAAATGTATACACAACCGAGGATAAAATTGAATACGTACTTAAAATAGTGCATCAATTAGATCCTGCTGGTGTTGGTGCTCGTAATTTACAAGAATGTTTAAGTATTCAACTTAAAAGAAAGGAACAAGTTCCAGATGTTGCACTAGCAGCAGATATTATAAATAACGCATTCGAGCAATTCACTAAAAAGCATTACAAAAAGTTAATGTCTAAATTCGACATCACAGAGGTTCAACTTAAAGATGCTGTTCATGAAATAGAACGTTTAAATCCTAAACCGGGAGGAAGTTATTCTGGAAATACCAGAATGATAGAACATGTTATCCCTGATTTTGCTATAAAAATTGTTAATAGCGAGTTAGAGTTGACGTTAAATGGTAGAAATGCTCCAGAACTACATGTATCTCGCGAGTATAATAATATGCTTAAAGGCTATAAAGAATCGAAAGAGAAATCTAAGTCACAAAAAGATGCCGTTATGTTTATCAAGCAGAAACTTGATGCTGCAAAATGGTTTATCGAGGCTATAAAACAGCGTCAGCAAACTTTATTCGTAACTATGAGTTCTATTATGCATTACCAAAAAGAATACTTCTTAACAGGTGATGAGCGCAATTTAAGACCTATGATCTTAAAAGACATTGCAGACGAAATTGAAATGGATGTTTCTACTGTATCACGTGTTGCTAATAGTAAATATGTAGATACGCCTTATGGCACAAAATTGATTAAAGAATTCTTTTCTGAATCTATGACTAATGACCAAGGAGAAGAAGTTTCAACTAGAGAAATTAAGAAAATTTTAGAAACAGTAATAGAAGAAGAAAACAAAAAGAAACCTTTTACAGATGAAGCTTTAGCTAAAATTTTAAAAGAAAAAGGCTATCCAATTGCAAGAAGAACGGTTGCTAAATATCGTGAACAATTAGATATTTCTGTTGCACGACTACGAAAGGAATTATAAGGTTAACCTACACAATACTAAATAATGAATTGGTTACTAAAAAGTATTTCCTTCGTGTTTCATCCTATTATAATGCCTCTCTTAGGTGTTATTTTCTATTTTTCAAAATCACCTAGATTTATTCCTAGAGACGTTATTGAAGCCAAAATTATTTCTCTCACCATACTTACAATCATACTTCCTATACTACTGTATTTCTTATTAAAAACGATAGGAAAAACGAAATCTATATACCTTAAAACCACTAAAGAACGTATTATTCCTTTATTGTTAAATATTATTATTTGTATTTTAATAGTAATACGTGTGCTACCTTCAAATCAAATAATAGAATTATACTTTTTTTTTATTGGAATATTAATTTCAAATATTGTTTGTTTAGTATTGGCCATGCTAAAGTTTAAAGCCAGTATACATATGATTGCCATTGCCGGAATAATAATGTTTGCTCTTAGTATCTCTCTTCATTTCGGAAAAAACTTAAATGGTTCTTTAGCGTTGCTTTTCTTAATTGCAGGTGCAATTGCAACATCTAGATTACACTTGAAGGCACATACCAATGTCGAGTTAATTTTTGGGTTTTGTATTGGCCTATTTCCTCAGCTATTAGTATTAAGCTATTGGCTATAAAATATAAAACATAAGACCAATTTTAATAGCATTAGCATCGATTACCTCTCCATTTATTTTTGATGAACTATTAAAAATAGGATTTAAAGCATAATACAAATAGAAATTCCACGTATTATATCCTGCTCCCAAAGTTAAGCCGTATTGCAACTTGTTGATGGTATCAATATTCTTAAGATTAATGCTTTCTGGAGCGCCTTCAAACTTAGAGCTATTAGCTAATACATAACCTAATTTAAATCCTGAATAAATACGCCAAAACTTGTAATCCACGGCTGTAGATGTTCTCCATCTAAATTCGATAGGCATTTCTACGACATAAGTTGTAAATTTATTTTTAGAGACACTAATTTCAGTCTCATCTATAATTTCAAATAAAGCATCTCCTTTAGAATCCTCTGTAATTAATATATTTTGATTAAAAGAGTTTAACGATAAACCTAAACCCACACCAATAGCCTTATTACGCTTTTTATTAATCGGCATGTCTTTAGTATAACCAAAGTGAAAACCACCAGAAAACCCGCTCTGTGATAAGCCACTAGGCTTTTTACCAATAAGATTATACGTAAGACCAAAATAAAACTGATCTTCTTTATATAACGAATCTACTTCTTCAACACCTATACTTAATTCTTCTTGTGCGAATGAATAGGATGTAAAAAAACAAAGGCAAAAGAATAGTACTATCGATTTCATGTAAATATATTTAGCGTTGTTTTATAACCGCTCGATTTTGAACATTTCTGTATCCAAATAAATCATTAAAACTCTCATTCCATGACTACAAGATAATAAAACAGGAAGGTTTAAAACAAATAAAAGGCGTTTTGAAATTTCAAAACGCCTTTTTATAAAATTAAGAATGTGTGCTACTAATTATCAAGTGCATCACCTTTTTTGGTAGTATAATTAATTTTAAGCGCATTAGTTTTACGTAATTCTTGCTTAACATCTGTTAAAACTCCCATTTTTGCGTCTTTATCAACCTTTAGAGAAACCGTTAGTGTTGGAACCAACTCTTCTGCTAAAGCAGCACGTTCAGCAGCAATAAATGCTTGAACTTGCTCTACACTCTGCAACTTATCGTTTAATTGTATTCTATCCTCTGTACCATAAGTATCGATATAGTTAGCACTTGGCTTTCCAATATAGATATAACTTATAGGCTTCTTTTTATCCAATTTCTCAATTTGGTTTGCTTTAGGTAATTTATTTTGGATTATTAGATTATCCTCTTTAATTACTGTGGCTACCATAAAGAAAAACAGAAGCATAAATACAATGTCTGGTAAAGATGCTGTAGAAATTGGAGGTAAACCTCCATCTTTTTTCTTTTTAAATTTAGACATAGTTTATATGTTAACTTGTTAGTTTCTTTTTGTTTCTGCTTCAGAGAACTTTTGAGGTACAATTTCCTTAATTGTTTCTAACTTCTCTTTCAAACTCTCACGCACTTTAAGCTCTGTTGAAGGATCCTGATACATTTCTGTAGCTTGAACAAAATTCATTTCAGAACTAGGATAATCCTTTTTAAACTCACGATTTCTAATAACATTATATGCTGCTAAAATTTCATTTTGTACAGCGATGTAAGTTTTATAATCCGTTAGTCTATCATTTGCTAAAGAAATAACTGCTTTTTGAAAGTTATCAGATGATTCTGGATTCTTTTCTCCTTTACATCTTTTACAAACATCTTTATCTTTTCCTCCTCCATTATCAAGAAATTTTACCGCTTGATCTTTTAATTCGTTCAATGGAACAATTTCCGAATCTCCTCCAGAAGTTAATAAGATTTCGTTTTTACTATTTAAAGTTAAAGCGAAAATATTCTTTTCTTTAATAATAACAGGTACATCTGTTGGTGGCTCCCATGGTGGTAACTTTCTACTTAAACCAGAATCTGTTGCGATATCTGTTGTTACTAGAAAGAAAATAAGTAATAAGAAGGCAATGTCAGCCATAGAGCCTGCATTAACTTCTGGTGCTGATCTTTTTGCCATAATTATTTAATTAATTTTTTAACTCCTGAGAATACCATTGCTAATATAGCAACAAAACTTAATATGTAAAAGGATACTAGTCCACCTCCTACTAATCTAGACTCACCTTCTGTTGCAAAAACACCATCGTAAGCATATACTTTACCTACTACTGGCCATTCTTGACCTACTAAAGGATCTCCTCCTGATACTAAGTAACCTATAATTAATACAGCTAAAAAAGCACCTGCACCTATTAAAGTATTTTTAATGTTCCCTCCACCTGTAAACAGGTTTTTAAATACGAAGAATACTACTAATGCTAGCGTTATAGCCAATACTATGTATGCTACCGTAGACATTGTCTCAAACAAAACTCCATTACCTGAAGAAATGACAGCTTTCGCTTCCTCTTCACCTTTCATTATAATACGAGCAAGTCCAATAATACCTACTAAACTTAGTACTGCCACAACTATTTTTAAAATCTTATGCATAATCTTATGTTTTTAAAATTAGTTAATAGCTTATTTTTTATATCTCGATAACATATCCATTAAAGTAATAGAAGAATCTTCCATATCGTTTACAATACCATCAATTTTAGCAATAATATAGTTGTAAAAAACTTGTAAGATAATTGCTACTACAAGACCGAATACAGTTGTTAATAAGGCTACTTTAATACCACCTGCTACTAACGTTGCATCCATTCCACCTGCAGACTGAATTTTATCAAAGGCTTGAATCATACCTATTACTGTTCCCATGAACCCTAACATTGGTGCTAACGAGATAAATAATGATATCCAAGATACGTTTTTCTCTAATTGTCCCATTTGAACTCCACCGTAAGCTACAACCGCTTTTTCAGCAGACTCTAAGCTATCGTCAGCTCTATCTAAACCTTGATAGAAAATAGATGCTACAGGACCTTTTGTGTTTCTACATACCTCTTTTGCTGCTTCAATACCACCTGATTGTAGTGCATCTTCAACATTTTGAGTTAATTTCTTCGTGTTTGTAGAAGATAAGTTTAAAAAGATAATTCTTTCAATAGCAATTGCTAAACCTAGAATTAAACATAATAATACAATACCCATAAAACCTGGTCCACCTTCAATAAAACGTTTTTTAAGTTCTTGGTGGAATGTTAATTCTTCTGCTGCATCATCAGTTGCTGCATCTTGAGTAGTTGCAACAGTCGTAGCAATAGTTGCTGCGTTCGTAGTTGCATTAGCTGTGCCAAATGCCATTAAAAATACTATGGCTAGGATAGAAAATAATCTTTTCATGTTTTTGATCTTAATTTTATTAATTAGTTAAAGTGTTAAAGATATAAAAAAAAAGGAAGTAAAAAATAAAATAACACTAGAGCTTTTATAAAATGCTTATAAAAGTCCCATCACTATTCTAAATATTTCCGATTTCAAATTAAACGAAAAAAAACTTAAGGCTCAAATTTTAAATGATAATTTTAAGCCATTTCTCCTCTTAAAGCTGTTTCGTAGATGGTTTTGAACAAGTTAGGAGCCACATTTTGTCCTAACAAATACATCAATTTACTAACAGCAGCTTCGGTTGTGATGTCTTTTCCCGAAATTAAACCTATTTTTTTTAGTTTTTCACTAGTTTCATACTGTCCCATCATGACACTTCCACCAGAACATTGCGTAATATTAATAATATGGATACCTTTTTTAACGGTTTCCTTTAATAAGGAGATAAACCAATCTTCTGTTGTACAATTTCCGGCACCATAGGTTTCTATAATAACGCCTTTAAGATTAGGTGTACTAAAAATACAACCCAATAATTGTTCCGAAATACCAGGAAACAACTTTACTAAGGCTATATTTTTATCCAAATTCTTATGTACAACCAAGCTTTTTCTAGCATTAGGCTTAAACAAAGCACTATTATTTATTTTTAAATGTACACCAGATTCTGCTAAATCTGGATAATTTAAACTCGCAAAGGCTTCAAAATGCTCAGCATTTATTTTTGTTGTTCTGTTTGCTCTATATAACTTATATTCAAAATATAAACACACCTCTTTAATTACTGGCTTACTATAATGCTGCAACGAAGCAACTTGAATAGAGGTTATTAAATTCTCTTTAGCATCTGTACGTAGATCTCCAATTGGCAATTGCGAACCTGTAAATATCACTGGTTTTGCTAAATGCTCTAACATAAAACTTAATGCAGATGCCGTATAACTCATAGTATCACTTCCATGCAACACCACAAAACCATCGAAAGCCTCATAGTTTTGTTCAACAACCTCCGCAATTTCAACCCAATATTTAGGTTCCATATTACTAGAATCTATTGGAACATCAAACGAAAACGTTTCAATATTGCAATCTAAAAGCTTCAACTCCGGAATGCGAACCAATAAATTATCGAAATCGAAAGCACGTAAAGCTCCCGTTTCTGGGTCTTTTATCATACCAATAGTTCCACCGGTATATATAAGGAGTATGTTTGGGATTGTTTTTGTCAAGTTTAATTTTTATTTCTTTGTCATACTGAGTGCAAACGAAGCAAATTTACATCTATTTTCATTAGTACTTCGACTGCGTTCAGTATGACATTTAGATTGGATTATACTCCAAAAATGGCTTTAGAATTCTCTGTTGTAATATCGGCAATATTTTCTTCGGAAGTATTATAAATTTCTGAAAGCTTCTCCACCACCTTTAATATATAGCTGCTTTCGTTTCTTTTTCCACGGAAAGGCTTCGGTGCTAAATAAGGAGAATCGGTTTCCAAAACAATATGCTTTAAATCTATTTCGTTTAAAAACTGATCTATTTTGCCATTTTTAAAAGTCGCTACACCGCCAATTCCTAACTTCATATTATAAGAAATAGCCTGATGTGCTTGTTCTAATGTTCCTGTAAAACAATGAAAAATCCCGTAAAGATCGTTTCCTTTTTCTTCTTCTAAAATTTCAAAAATCTCATCGAAAGCTTCACGACAATGTATAACTATAGGTAATTGATGTTGTTTCGCTAATTTTATTTGTTGCCTAAAAGCATCTTGTTGTATTGCTAGAGTGCTTTTATCCCAATATAAATCGATACCAATTTCACCAACCGCATAAAATTTATGTTTATCTAACATTTCTACTACGTGAGCAAGTTCTTCTTTATAATTATCTTTTACGTGTGTTGGATGTAAACCCATCATTAAAAAAACATGTTCAGGATAGTCTTTTTCTAACTGAAGCATTGAAGCCGTGTAAGTAGAATCTATTGCTGGAATAAATAATCTTGAAACATTTGCGTCTAAGGTGCGTTGCATCATTTCTGCTCTGTCTTCATCGAAAGCTTCACTATATAAATGTGTATGTGTATCTGTAATAATCATCTTGTAAAAATAAAAAAGTCATCTGTTTAAAGATGACTTTTTAGTTATTATTTATCTTGCAACGCTAAAGAAACCTTGCTGTATATAATTACTCAAGCTTATCTAATAACTTTTGTGCTTCTTTATAATCGTCTGCTTCTTCTGTAATTTGTTTTAAAAGCACAATGGTAGCATCAATATTTTTTTGCTTCAACCTACTTAATGCTGAATACCACAAAGCTCTATCTTTATAAGCGGATGCTCCATTTATTAATTTATTTAATTCTTTATCCGCTACTTTAAAATTATCTAATTCGATATTAGTAATAGCATAATATAATTGTAGTTCACTATTATCTGGATCGTTTTCAAGTACATTCTTTAATAATATATTGGCTTTTTCGTATTCCTTATTATTAAAGGCTTTTGTTGCCTGTATTAAATCTTTCACATTACCCCTAACAATCGTCATTGGTTCATGAGAATTAAAATCTGAATACGAAGGCTCACCACCAAACTGATTAAAAGCAAAAACACCAAATAACAACGCTATACACGCTGCAACTAGATACTTTACTAGAGTAAATGGCTTCGTTTTAGTTTCAACACTAGTAGTCGATTTTACTTTATCCTGACTAAAATAATCTTTAGAAATAGTCTCTAAATTCTTTTTAAAGTCATTAGTTTCATCTTCATTTCTAATAGAGTTTTGCAAAAAGATAGTAGTCTCTAAATACAAGTTAAAACTATTAGCAAACACTAAGTCTTTATCCATTCTTTCTTCAAAAGCCGAAATTTCGTCTTCAGACAATTCGTTATTAATATAGTTATCGAATAAAATGTAATCTTGATCTTCCATGTCAATTAGTAATTAAGTTGATTAAATTTTGGCGACTCTTGAACCAACTTTGTTAATTGCCCAATGCATAAAGATTTCTTTTTTCTAGCGTAACCATAAGTAACACCTAAACTTGCTGCAACCTCTTCCATAGAATTTATTTTAAAGGTCGCTTTTATTAAATCTTTACACGCTTTGCCTAATTTTTGAAACATCTCGTTAAACAAGGCTTGTTTTTCATCAAATAACTCTGTTTCAAACGCTAGTTCATGTGCGTCGTCATCTTTAGATAAAACTTCTTCATTAATTGTTACCTCCTTATTTTTATTTTTTTTGAGTGCGTTTAGCCACTTACGTTTACAGAGTAAAAAAAAGTAAGCATCGAAAGGACAGGTAAGTTCTAGTCCTTTTTCTTTTGCTTGATTATATATAGTGACTATGGTTTCTTGTATAATGTCTTGTGCTTGGTCTGCATCTCCACTATTCTGTTTTATATAATTCACCACTTTAGGCACGAACTTATCGTAAATGGCTTGTATAATAAAGGAGTTATTATTTAAAAGACCTTCTACGTACTTTTGATCTTCGTGAACTTTTTTTTCACTCATAAGTCCTTGTTTTTCGGTTAGTTTCCAACGAATTTAAAAAAAAATTAAATAATAGAGGTAACAATTTTTAAATGCTTTTGATATAAGGTTGTAAAAGGCAAAACGCCAATAACAATAAAACAAAATTATTAAACTATAACATTTAGAAATTATGAAAAATTCAATTTTAATTATCGCAACAGTAGTCTTTAGCTTTTTAAACGTAAACGCTAAAACTGTAAAAACAACCCTTAACACTGAAACACGTTTGGAAATTGCAAGAGATGAAATAGTACAAATATTCGATTGGTCGGTTAAAACAACTACTGGAGATTTTTCAGGAACAGCATCAACCTTATTGGATGCTAAAAGAAGAGCTAATATGGTTGGACAAGGTGCTATAGTATTGGAACAAAAAATCACGAACTACTTCGTATTAAAAAGCGACATAAAATCTCAAGCAAAAAGAGTTTATTATTGGGAAGTAAAAAGTGAGAGAGGTTATGCAAAAGGATATTCTACAAATGAGTTTTCTGCCAAAAAGATGATGCATTTAGTAGCAAAAGGAGAAATAGTGTCTTACAGAATAATAGAAAGTAAAAACATGTAAAAAACATCTAAAACTAGGTAACAAAATGGTTACTCCGTTTATATAAAGATGTATAAACAATTAAAACATTAGAAATTATGAGAAATTTAAAAACAGTACTTGCAAGTTTATTTATCACATCGTTAACCTTATTTACAAGTTGTGATCCAGATGATAACGGAGAAACAATTGACATACCAGAGGTTTTAGAATACAATAATATTCAAGGTTTTTTTGAAACTAATGGCGTACAAGACCAAGATTTTACATTAGATGCCGTTACAGGTGGAAATATAATTGGTGAAAACGGCACTATTATTACTTTCCCAGCTAACGCGTTTGTAGATGGAAGTAATAATCCAGTAACCGGAATCGTGGATGTAGCTATAAAAGAAATTTTTAAGCCTAGTGAAATGATTTTATCTAACAAACCAACAAACGCTTTAAGTTTTTCGAACCAAAACACTTTTCTTTTATCTGAAGGTGAAACAGAGGTGAGGATTTCTCAAAACGGAAACACTTTGCAACTTGCAAATGGTATTAACTATCAAATATCGGTACCTTCTGCTGGTGGTTTAGATTACGAAATGTTGCCTTTTGCAGGAACAACTTCAGATGCCGAAGGTATTGTATGGGATCCTACAAGTGATGTTGGTGTAACGAGTAGTGGAATGCAATATGTAACAGCTCCTACATCTTATATCTACGACGTTTTTAATACCGGATGGTCTAATTGCGATAAATTTTACAATTATCCTGGAGCACAAACAACCAACTATATTAATTTATCAAATAGTCCTAATGCCTCTGAAACAGCAATATTTTTAATCTTTGAAGAAAACAATTTACCAGCAGTTGTTAAGTTCTCAACAACTTACGCTAATGGAATACAGAGTTATATAGATATGCTTCCAGAAGGTTTAGCTGTAACCTATGTAGCCATTACCGTAGAAAACAACCAGCAATACTTAGCTATGGAAGATGTAACTATTTCTGACGAAGAAGAGTTAACTCTAAACTTTGAAGTAAAATCAACACAAGAAATTCTTGATGCCTTATCTCTTTTAGATTAAAACTTTTATAACACTAAAAAAAAGACCAGAAATTAAATTTTCTGGTCTTTTTACATAACACAGACGCTACAGTTAATTAACTCAAAACAACAAGTAATAGAATACACTTAAGAAATTAACAGGTTTTGAATTAACTTTGAAATTACAGTTTTTGTATCTTTAAAATCTAAACCAACCAATGCTATTATGAAAAACTTGATAACCCTTTTCATTATTCTTTTTATTTCGCAAAATGCACTGAGTCAAGAAGCTCAAGTAATAGATACTACAAGAAGAGTTGCTAATATTACATACACAAAAAACGGAAACGCCGTTAAATTTACACCAGAAACACCTCCTTTAACTCAAATAGCAGGAGCTCCAACAGCATTCTACAAACACTTTTGGGAACTTGGAGATGGTGACTACAGTAACGAAGAAACACCTACAAAACAATATAGAAAAGAAGGTGAATACGAGGTAAAATACTGGGCAACCAATGTTTACGACAACGGAAAACCACCAACATCAAGGCCTAAAAAAATTAAAATAGATGATGCTAATGATTCGGCAGAAGCTGCTTCTTCTATGGTAGACGATCTTTCATTAATTCGCAATAGAGAACCAATGCCTAGTGAAGAAATGGTTGTAGTTATGAGTTATAAAAACTATAAAGATTATGCTACTAGTGGGACGCTTCACCTGTATTTTAATGAACAAAAATATAAAGCCGATAATTTTGAATTAGCAGATACAAGACTTTATAACAACGAAAGACAAATTGAAAGTGAAGATCTTGTTTTCTCTAATGAAGTTAATGATGAGCGCAGCTTTTATGCCTCGTCAAAAAACGAAATAAACTTACTTCGCGCGCGTTTTCAAGATTCTACAGAGAAAGAAGATCTTGAGCTTACACTTATGGAAACGAAAGCAACCTATAAAAAATCAAGTACCATTGCTTTTGAAAATATGAAGCCTAACGAAGAACGTAATATTTTCTACACTTTTAAAACAACTCCAGAAATGCTTAAGGACACAAGTGCTATCATTTCGGTGAGAAGTATTTATATTCCAGACAACAATTACAAAACACACAAAGTAAAAGATATGGAAATGGAGATTGTAACCTCTCACGATCCTAACAAAATGTCGTCTAATTCCACCTTTTTAAACTATAGATTAGTCCGTTTTAAAAGACCAAAATTTAAAATTAGATTCCAAAATAATGGTGAAGGCCCAGCAAGTACTATTCGTTTAGAAACAGATGTTCCAGACATGTTCGATAAAGCTACCATTCGTGTGGAAGACATGTATCCTAAAGTTAAAATTTGCCCTAAAAGTGAAGTTAACTACAGTTGTTTAGACACGACTTATACAAATAAACAAGCCATTTTTACTTTCAAAAATATTTACCTTCCTGGAAGTGAACAAAAAAACGTGAAGGATTACGATTCTACACAAGGTTTTGTAAAATACAGTTTAAAGTTTAGCAAAGATTTTCATAAGCAAAAAACAAAATCAAGAACGGCTATAATTTTCGATAAAAACGAACCAATAATCACCAATTACTCTACAACTCGTTTTTTACCAGGTATTTCTATTGGTGCAAAAACTGGATACAACTCGTTTAGCGACCTTGAAGATTCTAAAAGCTACTTTGTTGGTGCTACCATTTCACCTTACAAATCATACAAATGGTATTGGCAAGTAGAATTATTAAATAGTTTTCATAAATACAACGATAATAAAACAGTTACAATAGAAACGATTGACACGCCTACTTTTATTGGCACACAACGCACAACAACAACCAACAGTTTTAACAATGTCGATTGGGAACTACCAGTTTTAGCCAGATACAACATTAACAATTACATTGGCCTAGGCGCAGGTTTACAAGGCATGATTTCTATAAGCAAAAAAAGCACAGAAGAAATAACAATAGAACAAGCCGAAAATTTAAATGGAGGAGATATTGGGCAATATTCTCAAATTAGCAAAACATCAACCAGTACAAGTAATTCTTTTGCTAATTTTAGAACTGGTTTTCTAGTAGAAGCTACTGCTGGATTTGCAAGAATTGGTCCTAGTCTTGGTGCACGCTATGTACTTAATTTTAAAGAAAATTATAACTACATGCAATTCTACGCCATCTGGAAATTCTAGGCCTAAGGCCTATTTGGTAAACCATTGTTGTGTCGTTTATGATTAGGATTCATTTTATTTTTTAATATTTATATGAAAAACAACTTACTCGTTCTCTGTTTTCTATGCTTCGGAAGTGTGTTTTCGCAAACCTTAGAAGATAAAATCTATGAAGCTACAGATACTTTTAATAACCTAAAATCTGCTGAAGCATTAGCGACGCAAAATAAAACGATTTTAACCTTTGAAACACAATTATCTACCACAGACGATTATTTCGCGTTTGTAAATCTACTCGTTAACAAAGCACATTACTTAAAAACTAATAATAAAAATACAGAAGCTATTAAAGGTTACGAAAAAGCCTACAAAATTTATAATGATAAAGTTGCATCTGTTTACAAATACAATATTGTCGATTATTGTTTAATTCCGTTAGGTGTGCTTTATAATGAAATTGGTGACTACACGGCTACCGAAAACACAATAAAAACCTACATCGCAATAGCCGAAAAGGATAAAAACAACACACAACGTGTTGCAGGAGCAATAAACTTATCGCGTTTATACCAAACCATTGGAAGACAACAACTCGCAATTGATATTGCTAATTATGGCCTCAATATAAAACAAGCCAGTACAGAGCAAAAAGTTAAATTAAAGCTTATAAAATCGAGAAGTGAAACAAGGTTAAACAAAAAAGTAAAATTTACAGATAACAGAGGTATTGTTATCAACTATAAAACACAATCTATAGAAACACTAGAATTGGCTTACGACATGGCTATTCAGAAAAAAGATTATGTTTTAGCTTTAAAAATATTCAAAAACTTAAAACCGCTCAAAACTAATCAACTATCGTCAGTAAATAGTTTGTCTAAAATTTACATTGAAGAAGCTCAACTTTACTTACTACTTAAGCAGCCCAAAAACACTAAAGAGAGTTTAAATTCTGCTTTAAAGTTATTGATTCCTAATTACAATTCTAATATTCTTCCTGCAGAATCAGACTTATATCCGGAGAATGCCTTTATTGGAATTTTCGATTTATTTGCAGAAATAGAAACCGATCCTAAAAAAGCAATTGAATATTACAATTTAAGTTTTTATGTTAGCGACTTACTCACTGAAAATATTACTACACAAGAAGGAAAACTTATAGTATTAAATGAAAAACGCAAACGAAGCGAACAAAGCTTGAACATACTATATTATCTTCAAAATAACAGTGACGATACTAAATACATCTTTGAAGCATTACAACTTTCCGAGCGCTATAAAGCTTCAGTGCTAAAAGAAACCATTAGTAAAAAAAACTTATTAAAAGAGCATCCAAATGATTCTCTTTTAATAATACAGCAAAAGCTTTTAAATAATCAAGAACAGCTCATTAATAAACTAACAAGAGCGCCTTTTTCTAATTTTAATGAAGACCAAAAACTAGAACTTAGAGAACAGTTAACTTCAATAAATATTGAATTAAAGGATCTCAGAACTATAATTGATAAAAAGCACGTTGCTAATCCAAAAACTTCATTAAACGTATCAAAACTTAATATTAAACTAATAGAAGATCAATCTACATTAGTAAATTACTTTTATGGTAAAGAAGCCATATATCAGATTATTGTTTCTGATAAAACAACTGCTTTTAATAAGATTCTTTTAAATGATGTAAACACTAAAGTTATTAAAACCTTTATTAAGTATTTTGATAGTCCTTCTGCTATAAACAATAACATCTCTAAATATACCGAAGACGCACATTCACTTTACACCTTATTAAAATTAAATGAAGTAAAAGACAAAAAAAATCTCATCATTATTCCTGATGGTTTTTTAAACTTCATTCCTTTTGATGCGCTTTTAACTACAAAAACAGAAAGTAAAGTTTTCGAAAAAATGTCGTTTTTAGTAAAATCTCATAATGCTGTTTTCAACTCTAATGTTTCGTTATATATAAAAGACAATACATCAAAAAAAGAACAACGCGTTTTAGGTGTTTTCCCTGTATTTAAAGACACATCGCAAGAGCTTGTTTATTCTATAGATGAAGCAGAAAACATTAAAAAAGAAATAGAAACCACATTATTGATGAATAAAAATGCTACAAAAAGTAATTTTTTAAGTCAAGCCAAAAACTATTCTATTTTACATTTATCTACACATGGAACGAGTGGTGATTTTTTTGAACCCGCTCAAATAGCATTTACAGACCAACCAATTTCTACTAACGAACTTTATAGCATTAACCTTAATACGGAACTCGTTGTTTTAAGTGCATGCGAAACTGGAGTTGGAGAAATAAAGCGTGGTGAAGGTGCTTTAAGTATTGCAAGAGGTTTTCAATATGCAGGAGCAAAAAAGGTATTGTATTCGCTTTGGCAAATTAGCGACTTGTCTACTTCCCAAATTATGACATCGTTTTATATGCATCTAGATAATAGTAAATCTATAAGTTACGCAAACCAACAGTCTAAGCTTGACTACTTATATAATGAAGACATAAAGAACTTAAAAAAATCACCATACTATTGGGGTGCTTTTACACTTTACGGTAGTTTTGACAAAGTTGAAGACAACAATTATTTGTGGTTAATTATTGGCGTTTCAATAGCAATTATACTACTTTTACTATGCCTATTTAAACGAAAAAATGGAAAACGCACTTTGGGAATTTCTACTTGAAAAAGAATACAAAAAGATAAAATTAAAACTTACAAAAACTAATCATTTTGAAGTTAAAGCTACAATTAATGGTGTAAAGGGTCTGTTTATACTTGACACAGGAGCATCAAATAGTTGCATTGGTTTTGAGGATGTTACTTTATTCAATCTTAATGCAAAAGCATCCAACATTAAAGCCGCAGGAGCAGGAGCAATAGATATGCTAACACAAACAGCATCTAAAAACACTATTAAAATTGGTCGCTGGAAAAGCTCTAATGCTACTTTTGTTCTTTTCGATTTAACACATGTAAATACAGCCCTAACTATGCATAATGCAAAACCAGTAAATGGAATTATTGGAGCAGATGTACTAAAAAAAGGAAAAGCAATTATAGATTACAACAAGAAATACCTATATTTAAAAACGTTATAAAGTAAAAAATTCCCTTTAATTATGAGTACCTCTATTGTTATTGCAGACGACCATCCATTAATGCTACGTGGTTTAAGTGATTTTTTATCTTCAAAAGGTTATAATATTTTAGGCAAAGCTGAAGATGGTCAAGTTGCATACAACCTTATTATTAAGCATAAGCCGGACATTGCCGTACTAGATATAAGAATGCCCTATTTAACAGGTTTAGATGTTGCGGAACAATGTCAAAAACATGAGTTAAACACAAAAGTAATTTTAATTACTTTCGATAATGAAGAAGAACTCTTTGATAAAGCTAGAGCCTTTAATGTTTATGGTTATATTCTAAAAGAATTTGCAATTGAAGAAATTGAAATATGCATTGGTCATGTAATAAAAAATGAAAAATATTTTAGTGAAGAAATAGCTTCTTATTTAAACTCCAAAATAAAATACTCTAATGCTCACATTAAAGATTTACTTACTAAAACGGAGCTGAAAATTGTTAGATTATTATCTAAAAACAAATCTAATCAAGAAATTTCAGACACTTTACAAAGCTCTATACGCACAATAGAAAAACACAGAAGTAATATTGTAAAGAAATTAAAGCTTCAGAAATCTCATAATGCTTTAATGCTTTGGGCCAACTTGAATAAAGATTTATTTTAGTTTTGTTTCAAATAACATTTGCAATGTATTTATCTAAAAACAAAACGCTCTAAAATAATAATTGAGCAGCGACAAAACCAGAACTAAAGAGCACTAGCAAGACCTGAAAGCAAAATTTATAAAAATTTGAAGTCAAAAAAAATACGTAGTTCTACGTATTTTTTTTTTCGTTTATTCGAATTACCTTTACAAGGCTATTAATCAATTACCTATAAGAGAGTTTCAAGCTCTACATTATATTATAATGTAGAGCTTTTCTTTTTTTATCATTTTCTAAAACTTACATCTACTTCTTTTCTTATTAATTAGATTCCTAGTTATTTTATGAAAAACAAAATGGAAATGACTTAAACTCGCGTTCTTAATTATAAAATAAACTTTACAAAAAAAGTTTAAAAACAAATAGAATCATCGTTAACCTCATTAAACACTAATAAATGTAACGTTTGAAGATTATAGTAGATTTAGAAAAAATACGTAGTTCTACGTATTTTTTAAACCGAATATTCAGCCTATCTTTATAATGCTATTAATCAATGACTATAGGAGAAACCAAAGCTCTACATTATAACCTAATGTAGAGCTTCTCTTTTTTATACCTTTAACTATTATATATATATCGCCGTCACTTCGACTACTAGCATACTCCACAATTTTCAAATAAAAAAGGTAATTAGGCCCTAGACTCGCGTTTCAAACTTCGATAATAAAGTGTGAAAAATAAATACCAAAGTAGCCATAAACACTATAACCTCAATAAAGGCATAGCTTAACAAGGTTTTCGCTATAATTTTTACTTTGAAAAAAATACGTAGTTCTACGTATTTTTTTTTACGTTAATTCAAGCTATCTTGATAAAGCTATTAATTGATTTTTAAGGGAAGAATTAATTAAAAAAAACTCTGTATTGTAAAAGGTGCAGAGTTTTTACTTTAAAAAAACTATTTATGGAAGAAATAAATAATACAAAAAGTAATAAATTTATTATTGGCATAATTGTTATTGCTGTAGTTCTAATATGCGTTAACATAGTTACCGTTTTTATTAATTAGAAATTATTAATTTTATAAATAAAAAAGGTTCTCTATTAGTAGAATGCCTTTTTTTATTTATATAACTTGTATTATTAAAGCTCTAAAGCTCTCTTAACATCATTGTCCATTAATATCTCTATTGGGTTTTCTAACGCCTCTTTAACAGCTACCAAGAAACCAACACTCTCTTTACCATCAATTATTCTGTGATCGTAAGATAAAGCTACAAACATGATTGGTCTAATCTCAACATGTCCATCTATAGCTACAGGACGATCAACAATATTGTGCATCCCTAATATTCCACTTTGTGGTGGGTTAATAATTGGAGTTGATAACATCGAACCAAATACACCACCATTGGTAATAGTAAAGGTTCCACCCGTCATTTCATCTATAGTTATTTGTCCGTCTCTAGCTCTAAGCGCTAAACGTTTTACTTCTGATTCTATACCTCTAAACGTTAAGTTTTCAGCATTTCTAATTACAGGAACCATTAATCCTTTTGGACCAGAAACAGCGATACTAATATCTACAAAATCGAAAGTTTTCATTTCCTTTCCATCTATCATAGAATTAACTGCTGGATACATTTGTAATGCACGAACGATAGCTAATGAGAAGAAAGACATAAACCCTAAACCAACACCATGTTTTGCTTTAAACGTTTCTTTATACTCTTTTCTAAGCGCAAAAATTGGAGACATATCTACTTCGTTAAAAGTAGTTAACATTGCTGTTGTGTTTTTTGCTTCAACTAAACGTTCTGCTACTTTACGACGTAGCATAGACATTTTAGAATTTGAAGATCCACGATTACCACCAGTTGGAGTTCCCATAGATGGTACTGCATTTACAGCATCATCTTTAGTTATACGTCCAGATTTTCCAGAACCAGAAATTGTACTTGCGTCCATTCCTTTTTCTGCTAAAATCTTTTTTGCTGCAGGACTAGCTGTTCCAGTTGCATACGTTTTAGTTTCAGTCACTTTTGGAGCTTCTACAGTTGCTTTTGGAGCTTCTGTTTTTTCCTCAGTTTTTGGTGCATCAGAAGAACCTTCTGGTTTAGCAGCGCCTGTATCTATTAAACAAACAATTGCTCCTACTTGCACGGCATCACCTTCTTCAGCTTTCAAAGTAATTGTTCCGCTGGCTTCAGCTGGTAACTCTAAAGTTGCTTTATCGCTATCTACTTCTGCAATAGCTTGATCTTTTTCTACATAATCACCATCTTGAACTAACCATTCTGCTATTTCAACTTCTGTAATAGATTCGCCTGGCGAAGGTACTTTCATTTCTAAAATCATAATCTTTTATCTTTTATATAGAACTATTTGTAGTAATAACGATTAGAATGCATCCAACAATAATTAAAGAAAGGATTCCCCAATGTTTCTTAAACATTGATTTTGTCCATTTATTTCCTCCCCACATAGGAAAATTATTGTTTTTTTGTCATATCAACTTTTATTCTTACTACTAATTCAAAACTTTAATTTGTTCAATCTAAATCAAACTTCTGTAATTTTGCTATAATGTCTTCTTACTGTTTTTATTGTTGTCTTATTTTTTTGGTGGATACATTTGTAAACCACTAATTTTATTATTGTCATCTAAAAGAAAAAAAGCTTCTCCTACTCCGTTCTCGAAAGTTACTTCGTAGTTGTGTCCTGTTCTAATAATCTCTTTTAATGCTACTGCTTTTATATTACCTAAAGCTTCAGCATTAATATTTGTTTTAAAAAACGCCTTTGTTTTTTCTAACGTTAATGTCTTTTGAAAATTTGCATTAAACATATTATAAACACTCTCAAAATCTCCATTATTATAATGTGTTTGGAAATCTGAAATTACTGTTTTATAATTTGATTTTTCAGTTTGAGCAAATCCTAAAGAGAAGCTTAATACTGCTATTACAATTAATACAATTTTTTTCATAATATTATAATTTATGCTTAACGCTGGTTATTTTTTGTTTTATCAAACACGAAATCAATAACCTCTTGATGACGTTTTTTTGATCGCACAGAACTTCCTGCAGACGGCGCTCCATAAGAACGTCTTGATGCAGCTCTAAACGTTTTAGCTTCATCAAAATGCATCAACATATGTGCATAAGCTCCCATATTTCTTGGTTCTTCTTGCGCCCAAACAATATCGTCTGCTTTACTATATTTTTTTAATGCTTTACGCATTTCTTCTGCTGGTAATGGAAACAATTGCTCTACCCTAACAATAGCAACATCGTCACGTTTAAGTTCGTCACGTGTCTCATCTAAATCGTAATAAAACTTACCTGTTACGAATATTAATGTTTTTACTTTATCAGCTTTTGCTTCAACATCATCTATAACTGTTTGAAAACTTCCATTTGCAAAAGAATCTACTGTAGACACACATTTAGGATGGCGTAATAAACTCTTTGGCGTAAATACTATTAAAGGTTTTCTAAAATTAGATTTCATTTGTCTACGTAACAAATGGAACATATTTTCTGGTGTTGTACAATCTGCAACGTACATATTATCTTTTGCACATAATTGCAAGTAACGTTCCATTCTAGCCGAAGAATGTTCTGCTCCTTGGTTTTCATAACCATGAGGTAATAACATTACTAATCCGTTTTGTAGCTTCCATTTATCTTCTGCAGCAGAGATATATTGATCTAGCATGATTTGAGCACCATTACTAAAATCTCCAAACTGTGCTTCCCAGATTGTTAATGTTTTAGGGCTTGCCATAGCATAACCATAATCGAAACCTACAACTCCATATTCTGATAATAATGAGTTATAAATATGAAATTGTCCTTGAGTTTTACTTATATTATTGTGTAGAATAATCTCTTCTTCACTGTCTTCAACCTTTACAACAGCATGTCTATGAGAAAACGTACCACGTTCTACATCTTGACCTGAAATTCTAACATCGTAACCTTCTGTTAAAAGTGATCCATAAGCCAAATGTTCTGCCATAGCCCAATCTAATTGGTTATCATCGAACATGGTTTGGCGAGACTTAATTAGTCTTTCGATTTTACGAATAAACTTTTTGTCTTTTGGTAAATTTGAAATTACTTTAGTAATATCTGCCAAGTTCTCCTTAGAAACTTTGGTGTCTACTGTTTTCATCATTTCCACCTCATCAACACGTGTAAAACCTTCCCACGTTGCTTCCATAAATGGAGTAATGACTGTTTTATCTTCTTTTCTTGAAGCGTCTAGTTTTTCTTCTAGACTATCTTTATATGCTTTTTCTAATTGCTTGACATGGTCTTTACCAATTACGCCTTCAGCAATTAATTTTTCTGCATATATATTTCTTGGATTAGCATGTTTTGCTATCGCTTTGTATAATTTTGGTTGTGTAAAACGTGGCTCATCTCCTTCATTATGTCCATATTTTCTATAACCTAACATGTCTATAAATACGTCACGCTTAAAAGTCATTCTAAAATCTAAGGCAAATAATGTGGCATGAACTACAGCTTCTGCATCGTCTGCATTAACGTGTAACACTGGAGATAAGGTAACTTTACCCACATCTGTACAATATGTACTAGATCTGGCATCTAAATAATTTGTAGTAAAACCAACTTGATTATTTACTACTATGTGTATAGTTCCATTTGTTTTATAACCATCTAGTTGTGCCATTTGCACTAATTCGTATACCAAACCTTGACCTGCGATTGCAGCATCTCCATGAACAATTATTGGTAATACTTTACTAAAGTCGTCTTTATAAAATCTATCTTGTTTTGCTCTAACAATACCTTCTACTACTGCACCTACCGTTTCTAAGTGAGATGGATTAGGAGCAATACTTAATCTTATTACTTTTCCAGAGTCAGACTTTCTTTTACTGGTCCACCCTAAATGGTATTTCACATCACCATCAAATACTTTTTCTTCGTAATCTTTACCATCAAATTCGCTAAAGATATCTTTTGCACTTTTACCAAAGATGTTTGTTAATGTACTTAAACGACCTCTATGAGCCATTCCCATTATAAACTCCTCAACTCCTAAATCTGCCGCTTTTTCAATTACAGCATCTAAAGCTGGGATTAAAGCTTCTCCTCCTTCTAGAGAAAAACGCTTTTGCCCAACATATTTTGTATGCAAGAAACTCTCGAAAGATACTGCTTCGTTAAGTTTTTTAAGGATATGTTTTTTCTGATCTGAAGAAAACTTTGGCTGATTATCATTAATATTCAGCTTGGTTTGAATCCATTGTATTTCCTCTGGCTTTCTTATATACATGTACTCCACACCAATAGAATCGCAATAAATACTTTCTAAATGATCTATTATTTGCTGAAGTGTTTGCGGCCCTAAGCCTAAAGTATCACCAGCATTAAAAGTCGTATTAAGATCTTGGGTTGTTAAACCAAAGTTTTCAATCTCTAAAGTCGGCGCGTATTTTCTACGTGCGCGAACAGGATTGGTTTTTGTAAATAAATGTCCTCGATTTCTATAACCATCGATTAATTTTACTACTTGAAATTCTTTTTGAACATGTTCTGGGATTTGTGTAGAAACACTTTCTACAATGTCTCCATCCATGCCATAATTCTCACTACCAAAGTCGTAACCTTGAAAAAAGGCTCTCCAACTTGGTTCTATAGAATCAGGGTTTACTTGATATTGTTCGTATAAATCAGCAAAGTATGCTGTATGTGCTGCGTTTAAAAAGGAATATTTATCCATTATTAGGTATAAGTCGTGTTCGCTTCAACAAATTTTATCAAAAATACAACTTTCTCTAAAAATAGCTATGCTTTTCTTATATTTATGTCTTTCTTAACAATCTAATATAATTTCTATGATTTTAAAAGCACACTCTTTTACAAAAGCTATTGTCTTGTCCTCCCTTTTATTCTTTATTTTTTCTACAATTTCAGCTCAGAGTATTGAGCAAAAAAGTGATTTTTGGGAACATGTCCGTTTTGGAGGTGGTTTAGGATTAAGCACAGGTAATAATATTTTTAGTGCTACTTTATCACCAAGTGCTATTTACGATTTTGATTCACAATTCTCTTTGGGTCTAGGATTAAGTGGCACATATTACAGTCAGAAAAACATCGCTAAATCCACTGTTTTTGGTGGGAGTATCATTAGTTTGTACAACCCTATTAGAGAGATTCAATTATCTGGCGAATTTGAACAAAATCATGTAAGCCGAAACTTTGACAACCCAGCTATTATAGACGATAGCTATTGGATTCCTGCCTTTTTTGTTGGCGCTGGTTATAGAACCAATAATATTACAATTGGTGTGCGCTACGATTTACTTTATGATGACAACAAAAGTATTTATGCTAATGCTTGGGCTCCTTTTATTAGAGTGTACTTTTAAGAATATTTATTCCTAAACCAAACCTTTTGCCATTCTCGTTTCAATATTAAAAACGAAACTTGAGCAGCTAGTTCAACGGTATCATCACCATTTAAAGCTTTAACCTTATCCTCTGCAACATCTATTATATAGAGCACATTAAGATATTCGTTAAATTTTTCTTGAATGAGTTTGTATACCGTTTCATGCAGCATTACTTTTAAACTTGAAGGCAGAATATCTTCCTCAAAATCTAAATCTATATTAGCATACAAGAAATCTTTATTTAATTGATGGATTAACTTTTTATATAAATCTAATTGATTTGCTTCTTGAATTAAAGCTTCAAAGTTAGCTGGTAATTTCATGGTTATACTTTTCTTGTCATAAGTGAGCTACCAAACGCTTTTAAAATTTCTTTTTTATCTTCAGAAATATTTAAAGCTTCTAAAACCGTAAATGCTTTAGTTGTATAACTTTCAATTTCCTTTTGGGTTGCTTCCGCAGAACCACTCTTAACAAAAAATTGTTTTACAGTATTTATTTTCTCAACGTTGTCTTCTAAACTAACAGAGAACAATTGTTCTAATTGATTACTTTCCGAAGCATTTAAAAAATCTAAAGCTTTTAAATATAAATAGGTTTTTTTATTTTCAATAATATCACCACCAACCTGCTTTCCAAACGTTTCTGGATTACCAAAAGCATCTAAATAATCGTCTTGCAACTGAAATGCGATACCTAATAAACGGCCAAATTCGTAAATTCCATTCTGGTCATCATCTGAAGCATTTGCAACAATAGCACCCATTTTCATGGCTGCACCTACCAAAACGGCCGTTTTGTATTCAATCATCTTTAAATACTCCGGAATGGTAACATCGTCTCTAGTTTCAAAATCTACATCGTATTGTTGGCCTTCGCAAACTTCTAATGCTGTTTTACTAAACAATTTAGCTAAAGCTTGAAATGTTTCAGGCTCATAATTCTCGAACAGCTGGTAAGCCATAATAAGCATAGCATCTCCAGAAAGAATACCTGTGTTAGTATCCCATTTTTCGTGAACGGTTTGTTCGCCTCTTCTTAAAGGAGCAGCATCCATAATATCATCATGAACTAACGAAAAATTATGAAACACTTCAATACTCAATGCTGCATCTAAAGCCTTTTTATAATCGCAATTAAAAATCTCTGCGCTCATTAAAGTTAAAACAGGACGTAAACGCTTACCTCCTAGTTTTAGAATATAATTAATGGGCTCGTATAAATTTTTAGGCTCACGAACTTTAGAAAACGTTCCTAAATAGTCTAAAAATGCGCCTTGGTAATCTTGAGTGTTTTGCATAGCGCAAAAATAATGCAAAAAGCTAAATAAATTGACGCATTAGAAAATCTATATCAAGAAATTTATAAAACCTTGGAAACTTTTATTGTTTTTAAAGTTTCCATGTGTATATTTGCACAAAATTATGAGAGAAAAAATTATACATAAATCTGCCGAACTATTCTTAACCCTTGGTTTTAAGAGCGTTACTATGGATGATATAGCAAATGGCTTGGGCATATCAAAAAAAACAATTTACCAACATTTTGATAATAAAACAAAATTAGTTGAAGCAACCACACTTAACATGTTTAATAACATATGTGACGGCATAGACTGTATTTGCAATGCATCGCACAACCCTATTGAGGAATTATACGATATTAAAATGTTTGTAATGAAATATTTAAAAGACGAAAAAACCTCGCCTCAATTTCAATTAAAAAAATACTATCCACAAATACACCAACAACTTCAATTTAAACAATTTGAAAAAATGCACGTGTCTGTAAAAAACAGCATGCAAAAAGGTGTAGATACTGGTTTATTTAGAAAAAACATTGATGTAGATTTTATTTCCCGAATGTACTTTAATGGTATGTCTGGAATAAAAGATAAAAACATTTTTCCATCAAAATTATTTACAATGGAATATTTAACAGAAAGCTACTTAGAATACCACCTAAGAGCTATTTGTAATGAAAAAGGCTTACAAACATTAGATAAATTTACTAACAAACACAACCTTAACTAATGAGAAAAATACTCATATTATTTAGTTTAATTATTAGCTCAATTACTTTCGCCCAAGAAACGAAAACCGAGTTTTCTTTACAAGAAGCCATTGACTATGCATTAGAAAATAACCGACAAGCAAAAAATGCGACGTTAAACATTGATGCCGCCAAAGCGCAACAATGGGAAACTATCGCTACTGGCTTACCTCAATTAGGAGCAACTATAGATTACATTAATAATATTAAACAACAGTTTCAAGAACCAGTAGATTTTGATAATAATGGTTTTATAGACTTTGGGGCTAAACAATCTATAAATGCAAGCGCAACTATAAATCAATTAATTTTTGATGGCTCTTATTTAGTTGGACTTCAAGCTTCAAAAGTATTCCTAGAGATTTCTAAAAACAGTAAAGAAAAAACAGATCTTGACATTAGAAAAGGAGTAATTAATGCCTATGGAAATGTTTTACTTACAAAAGAAAGCATCTCTATTTTAGAGAAAAACATTAGCATTCTCGAAAAAAATTTAAGTGATACTACTAAGATTTTTGAAAATGGTTTAGAAGAAGAAGAAAGTGTAGAGCAGCTTAAAATTACACTTTCGGGTGTAAAAAGTAACCTTAATAATGTTATTAGACTTAAAAGTGTTGGTAACAAAATGCTAAACATTGCTATTGGAAAAGATATTAACGATCCAATAACAACAACCGATAGCTTAGATTCTTTAGCCGAACAAAACATAACTCTAAACTTATTAGAGGCTACCGATGACGTTAAAAATACAATAGATTTTAAAATAGCAGATAACGACAAACGTTCTAAAGAGCTTTTAGTAAAACTTGAAAAAAGTAAGGCATTACCAACTATTGGCGCGTTTATAAATGGCGGTTATTTAGGTAACAGTCAAAAATTCACTTTTTTAAACAACAACCAACAATGGGTTGGAACAGCAAATTTTGGAGCAAGAATTACCATACCTATTTTTGGTGTTGGTTTGCAAAGCGCAAGAACACAACGTGCCAAAATAAATTTAAATATTGCTGAAAATAATTTAAAAGAAACCGAACAACAATTAAAACTTCAAATAGCTGCCGCTAAAAGCGAGTATCAATTTGCTATCGAAGAATACGATAACAAAAAAGATAATTTAGCATTAGCAGAACGTATTGAAAAAAAGAATCAAACCAAGTTTTTTGAAGGTATTGGTTCTAGTTTCGAATTACGTCAAGCACAAACACAACTATACTCGGCACAAAACGAGTTATTACAAACCATGCTTGATGTCATTAATAAAAAAGCAGCGTTAGAAACTGTTTTAAACAACATACCAACAAAATAATCCAACCGAAAAAACACTATCAAAATGAAACATATATTTTCAGTATTAATCGTAACACTTCTTTTAGCTTCTTGTGGAGGAAACAAAAAGAATACAGTCGAAAAGGTTTTAGAAACTAATAACTTAGAAGGTATTCGTACTAAAAGAGCAGAGTTAGTAGCAGAGCAAGACGTTATTCACTCTAAAATAAAATTATTAGACAACCGAATTAAGACATTAGACACAACACAAAATATTCCTTTAATCACCACTTTTAAAGCAAAGGAAGAAGTATTTAATCATGTTTTAGAATTACAAGGAAATGTAACTACTAAAAACCTTTTGATTATAACACCTGAATTTAATGGAATACTAACAAACGTATATGTTAAGGAAGGGCAACGTGTCTCTAAAGGACAAGTGTTAGCTAAAATTGATGATGGTGGATTAAGCCAACAATTAGCCCAATTTAGAATACAATCTGACTTAGCAAAAACAACTTTCGAGCGTCAGAAAAGATTATGGGACCAAAAAATTGGTAGTGAAATTCAGTTTTTACAAGCCAAATCATCTTACCAATCTCAACAAGAAGCCATCAACCAATTACAACAGCAAATAAACAAAACAACAGTAAGAGCGCCTTTTAGCGGTACTATTGACGATGTTATTACAGAAAAAGGAAGTGTTGTTGGCGCAGGACAAACACCACTTATGCAAATTGTAAATTTAGACGATATGTATATTGAAACAGATGTACCAGAAAGCTATGTTTCTAATGTAATAAAAGGTAAAAGTGTTAATGTAGAATTCCCTGTTTTAGGCAAAAATATTGATACAGAGATTCGCCAAGCTGGAGCAGTAATTAATCCTGTAAACAGAACATTTAGAGTAGAAATTGGAGTCCCAAATAAAGACAAAAGTATCAAGCCAAACTTAACCGCTAGACTTAAAATTAACGATTATACAAACGAGAAAGCGATACTTGTTCCACAAAGTATTATTTCTGAAAATGCTGAAGGTGAGCAATACGTGTATGTTGTAAAAGACAAAAAAGATAATGATGAAGGTAAAGTAAGTAAAGTCATTATTAAAACAGGAAAAACCCAAGGTGATGTTATCGAAGTTTTGGAAGGTGTACCAGATGGAGCTGAGCTAATTTTAGAAGGCGCACGTAGTGTTAAAGACGGACAAACGGTTAAAGTAATAAACTACTAAGCATGACTAAAAAGAAAAAACAAGTCGAAAAAGAATTTGGTTTATCATCGTGGGCAATTAACAACAAAACCACAATGTATGTGCTAATTGCTGTTATCTTTTATTTAGGTATTGCAGCTTTCTTTAGTATGCCAAGAGAAAATTTTCCCGAAGTAAATGAAACTAAAATTTATGTTAGTTCTATTTATCCTGGAAACACCGCAGAGGATATTGAAAAACTAATAACAGATCCATTAGAAGACAAACTAAAAACAGTAAGTAATGTTGTAGAGATTACCTCAACATCTCAAGAAGATTACTCGATGTTAATTGTTGAGTTTGATGAGGGTATTACCGTAGATCAAGCAAAACAAAAGGTTAAAGACGAAATAGATACAGAAACGTCTGGCGAAGATTGGCCAACTTTTAATGGTGCTAAAGTAGAACCTGATGTATTTGAATTAAGTTTATCTGAAGAAATGCCAATCCTGAACATTAATATTTCAGGAGATTATCCTATTCAAAAATTAAAAGATTTTGCTGAATACCTTCAAGATGACATTGAAGATTTACAGGAAATTAAGAAAGCAGATATTCGTGGAGCACAAGAAAAAGAAGTCGAAGTTGCTGTAGATATCTATAAAATGATGGCAGCACAAGTTACTTTTAATGATATTACAGGAGCCATTAATAATGGAAACTTAACGATGTCTGCAGGTAATTTAAAAGCTAGCGGACAAAGACGTACCATTAGAATTTTAGGTGAAATTGAAAAACCTTCAGAATTAGAAAATTTTGTGGTTAAATCTGAAAAAGGAAAATCTATTTACTTAAAGGATATTGCAACTGTTACATTTCATGAAGAAGACAAAACAACATTTGCAAGAGAATACGGAGAACCTGTAGTTATGCTGGACGTAAAAAAACGTGCTGGTAAAAACATGGTTGCTGCAGCAGAACAAATTCAGGTTATTGTTGAAGACGCTATTGCTAATGTGTTTCCTCCAGATTTAAAAGTAACAATTACTAACGATCAATCTTCAAAAACTATTGGTCAAGTAGACGACTTAGTAAACAACATTATTTTTGGTGTTATCTTAGTAGTCACTGTTTTAATGTTCTTTTTAGGATTTAAAAACGCCCTATTTGTTGGTTTTGCTATTCCAATGTCCATGTTTATGTCACTTATGATATTAGAATTACTTGGACAAAGTTTAAATACAATGGTACTTTTTGGTCTTATTATGGGACTTGGTATGCTTGTAGATAACGGTATTGTAGTTGTAGAAAACGTCTATCGTTTAATGGAAGACGAAGGTATGGGTAGAATTGAAGCTGCTAAAAAAGGTATTGGTGAAATTGCTTTTCCTATTATTATTTCTACAGCAACAACTGTTGCAGCCTTTACACCTTTAGCATTCTGGCCAGGAATTATGGGAGAGTTTATGAAAATTCTACCAATAACATTATCTGTAGTATTAGGATCTTCATTATTTGTAGCCATCTTTTTCAACTCCGTATTGGTCTCTAATTTCATGACTATTGAAGATAAAGACATGCCTTTAAAGCAAATTATTAGAACAACAATAATAGTTGGTGCTATTGGTGTACTTATTCTATTATTTGGTGGCACTTACAAAGGTTTAGGTACAGTAATGATTTTTACTGCGATTATGCTTTGGGCTTACCGTTTCTTTATTCGTAAATGGGCAAATAGCTTCCAGAATAAAGCATTGGTAAATTTAGAAAACTGGTATGAGCGTCAATTACGTGGTGCACTTTCTGGTTGGAGACCTTACATTTTAAGTATTGGTACCTTTTTACTACTAATTGCTTCGTTTATCGCTTTTGGTATGTCATTAAGCGCTAAAAGAACTAAGGTTGAGTTTTTTCCAGATAACAAACCAAATCAAATTATTGTTTATATCGAGTATCCTCAGGGAACTGCAATCGAGAAAACAAATGCTATTACTAAAGAAATTGAAAAACGTGTCTTTACAGTTGTAAACCAAGAAAAATACATATTTGAGGGCGAGAACTTTTTAGTAGAAAGTACAGTCTCACAAGTTGGTGAAGGTGCAGGAAACCCGCAAACTGATGGTGGATCTGCTGCCGAAATGCCTCACAAAGGTAAAATTACAGCATCCATGCGTGAGTTTAAATTTAGACGCGGAGAAGATAGTGAGTTACTTCGCCAAGAAGTACAAGCCGCATTAGTTGGTATTTATCCAGGTGTTTTAATCTCTGTTGAAAAAGATGCTAATGGCCCACCTGCTGGTTCTCCAATTAATATTGAAATTGAAGGCGACGATTATAACGAGCTTATTGCAACTGCCGAAACCATGCGTGAGTTTATAAATACCAAAAATATTGCTGGTATCGATGAGCTTAAAATTGATGTTAATAAAGATAAGCCTACAATGCGAGTTACTATCGATAGAGAAAAAGCAGGTGAATTAGGTATTAGTGCGGCTCAAGTTGGGCAACAATTGCGTAGTTCTATCTTTGGGTCTAAAGCTGGAGTTTACAAAGAAGGTGGTGACGATTTCGATATTTACGTTCGCTTTAATGAAGAAAATAGATATAATAAAAGTGCATTATTTAATCAAAACATTACGTTTAGAGATAATACTGGACAAGTAAAAAGTGTCCCTGTTTCTGCTGTTACAAAATACGAAAACAACTCAGGTTTTAGTGCTATTAAGCATAAAGACACCAAACGTGTTGTAACGGTGTATTCTGCTTTATCTCCTGGTTTTACAGATGCAGCAGCCATAGTAAGCCAAATTCAAAACGAAATGAAAGCTTATGAAGGTTTACCAACCAATATTAAAATTGATTACACAGGTCAAATTGAAGAACAAAACAAACAAATGCTCTTTTTGGTCGGTGCATTCTTTACAGGATTAGGTTTAATATTTTTCATCTTAATATTTCAATTTAATTCAGTTTCTAAACCAACAATAATCATGATTGCTATTTTCCTTAGTTTTATTGGTGTATTTGGTGGTATTGTAATTTCAGGAAGTGCCTTCGTTATCATGATGACAATGGTTGGTATTATATCGCTTGCAGGTATTGTTGTAAACAACGGTGTGGTACTTTTAGATTATGCACAATTGCTTATAGATAGAAAGAAAGCAGAATTAGATTTAGAAAAAGAAGATTACTTATCTAACCAAGATCTATTTGAAAGCATTGTAAAAGCAGGAAAAGCACGTTTAAGACCCGTTTTACTAACAGCAATTACTACCATTTTTGGTTTAATTCCTTTAGCTATTGGTTTAAACATTAACTTCTTTACACTGTTTGCAGACTTCAACCCAAATATTTATATGGGAGGAGATAACGTTGTCTTTTGGGGACCACTAGCTTGGACAGTAATATATGGTTTACTAATCGCTACTTTCTTAACATTAATTGTAGTACCAATATTGTTTTTCTTGTCTGTAAAATTAAAAATGTGGTTGAAGAGTAAATTTTCTTCAGAAGAAAAAGAAGAAATAATAGCTATTGAAACTGTAATTGAAGACTAACCTCTTATTTTATATAAATAGCACAAACTATTTAAACAAAAAAATCCGAAGTCTTTGCTTCGGATTTTTTATTTTTGCAACTTATAAAAACACACTATGTACAGAAGTCATAATTGCGGTGAATTAACTGCATCACATATAAACACAGAAGTAACCTTATCTGGTTGGGTTCAAAAATCAAGAGATAAAGGTTTTATTGTTTGGGTAGATTTACGCGACCGTTATGGTATTACGCAACTTGTTTTCGATGAAGAACGCACCTCTAAAGACATGCTTGAGAAAGCGCAAAAATTAGGTCGTGAGTTTGTTATACAAGTAAAAGGTACTGTTATTGAGCGTGCTTCAAAAAACCCTAACCTTGCAACTGGTGATATTGAAATTTTAGTTTCAGAACTTAACATCTTAAACGAAGCATTACTACCTCCTTTTACTATTGAAGATAAAACTGATGGTGGAGAGGATATTAGAATGAAGTATCGTTACTTAGATATTAGACGTAATCCTGTTAAAAACAGTCTTATTTTTAGAGCTAAAGTAACTCAAGAAGTTAGAAACTATTTATCTAATGGTGGTTTTATTGAAGTTGAAACACCTTACTTAATTAAATCTACACCAGAAGGTGCTAGAGATTTTGTAGTGCCTTCTCGTATGAATGAAGGTGAATTTTACGCACTACCACAATCACCTCAAACGTTTAAGCAATTGCTTATGGTTGGTGGTATGGATAAATATTTTCAGATTGTAAAATGCTTTAGAGATGAAGATTTACGTGCCGACAGACAACCAGAATTTACACAAATTGATTGTGAAATGGCCTTTGTTGAACAAGAAGATATTTTAAATGTTTTTGAAGGATTAACACGTCACTTACTAAAAGAAGTAAATGGTGTTGAAGTGGATAAATTCCCAAGAATGCTTTACGACGATGCTATGCGTTTATACGGAAACGACAAACCAGATATTAGATTTGGGATGGAATTTGGCGAATTAAACGAAGTGACACAGCATAAAGAATTTGGTGTCTTTAATAGCGCAGAATTAGTTGTTGGTATAGCAGTTCCTGGCGGAAACGCTTATACAAGAAAAGAAATAGATAAATTAATTGATTGGGTAAAGCGTCCACAAGTTGGTGCTTTAGGCATGATATATTCTCGCTGTAATGACGATGGAAGTTTTAAATCTTCTGTAGATAAGTTCTACGATCAAGACGATTTAGCAAAATGGGCTGAAGTAACTGGTGCAAAAGCTGGAGACTTAGTATGTGTACTTTCCGGAGAAACTAATAAAGTGCGTGCACAATTATCTGCTTTACGTATGGAATTAGCAACACGTTTAGGACTTAGAGATCCTAAAGTATTTGCTCCGCTTTGGGTAATTGATTTCCCATTATTAGAATTAGACGAAGAGACTGGACATTATCACGCGATGCACCATCCATTTACCTCTCCAAAACCAGGTCAAATAGAATTATTAGACACTAATCCTGGAGATGTTAAAGCGAACGCTTACGATTTAGTTTTAAACGGAAACGAAATCGGTGGTGGTTCTATTAGAATACACGATAAAGCAACACAAGCTATCATGTTAAAACACTTAGGTTTTAGCGATGAAGATGCTAAAGCGCAGTTTGGTTTCTTAATGGATGCTTTCGAATATGGTGCACCTCCGCATGGTGGTTTAGCCTTTGGATTAGATAGATTGGTTGCCATTCTTGGCGGACAAGAAACCATTAGAGATTTCATTGCATTCCCGAAAAATAATTCTGGTCGCGATGTTATGATTGATGCTCCTGCTCCAATTGATGCAGCGCAATTAAAAGAGTTAAGTTTAAAACTTGATTTGTAGTTTATACCTTCAAATTAACTGTTTATAAATCAATCCTGCTTTTTGCAGGATTTTTTTGTTAGCTTAGATTTATGAAACGCAAGAAAGTCTTTAAAATTATTGGAATAGCACTCTTAATAATTATTATAGCCATTGCCGGAATTATTGGTTACGGCTATTACTATTACACAGAAGCTCACAATACAGAAAACAAACCTTACCAAAACTACATTGGCTATATAGACCAAGATAAAGCGCTGCTTAAAGATAAATATGAACTTTGTGAAGATGGTTTTATACAAAGAACTTACAATGGCTCTGCATTAGAAGGGTACTACATTAACAAAAAACATTATAGAGATCAATTATTTAGTGAATTCAATACTAATAATTATAATGACTCTGGGTATTTAAACTTTCGGTTTTTAGTAAACTGCGAAGGTAATGCTGGATGGTTTGAAATTATTGAAATGAATTTAGACCTTGAGGAAACACCTCTTAATAAAGATTTAGTAGATGAATTACTAACCTTTACTTCAAACTCAAAACACTGGAATATTTTAAAATATCCAAAAAACAATAAGCCATACAATTATTACAATTACATCTCATATAGAATAGAAAATGGAAAAGTTACTCAAATCATACCTTAGTCTATGTTGCTTACTAGTACTTTTTTCTTGTAAAAATGAAACTAGTTTAAACGCTTCTGAAAAAAGAGAATCAGCTGAAAAGACCTATAAAGCTGCAATTCAATTTAGGCAAGGCTCTACTGCATTTCAAAATGGCATAGCAGAAGCTGTTACAATAGATCCAACTTACGAACCTGGTGTTTATGAGTTATCTGTCGCAGATTTAAAAAGAGGGCTTCCTCACAAATGGCTTCCGCAATATAATAAGGCTGTAAAAATGGATTCTGTAACACGAATTCCTTGGAGAGGTTACCTCTATTTATGGTTTTATAGAGATTATAAAAAAGCAATTGCAGATTTTGACGCCAGCGATACGTTAACACCAGATTTTATTGATGCTCCACAAGGACATAGTGTAGATTATTGGAGAGGTATTGCCTATTTAGGTTTAAACGATTATAAAAACTCTAATGCCTATTTTGAAAAACACATCACTAAAGAGACCAAAGAATTTGGAGAAGATTACGTAGATATTACTGCTTTTCTATACAATGGTATTTCTTATTTTGAAGCAGGAGATTATGAAAAAGCACTTTTAAACTTCAATAAACAACTTGAATATTCAAGAAACCTCAGCGCAGATGCTAAGTATTATAAAGCGCAAATTTTTATAGCTGAAGATAAAAACAAAGAAGCTTTAGAAACTATAAATGAAGCGATAGACGATTATAATCAAGGCTATAACAATAAACGAGCGTACGTAGAAACCTTAAGACAAATTTATCCTCAAGATTTAACAGTACTCAAGTCTAAGATTGAAAAACTCTAAATACTTTTAATATTAAAATCCTGCTTGTCGCAGGATTTTTTGTTACTTTGATATAAGTAACTAATCATGCCAAAAAGAACACTTCTTAAACGCTTTTTAATTTGGAAATATAAACACATTTCCGAAAAGAATTTTACTTTTATATTAAGTGCATTAGTCGGGTTATTAGCAGGATTGGCTGCTGTAACATTAAAAAACGTAACCTTTGCAATAGAAGCGCTTCTTGCTAAAGGTATTGTCTTTTCTCAAAATCAGTTATATTTTATATTGCCTGTAATAGGTTTATTATTTGTGTATTTGTTTGTAAAATATGTAAGTAAAAAACCTATTGAACATGCAATTCCATCTATATTATTTTCGTTAACACGAAAAAGTGGATTTCTAAAACGCTCAAAAATTTATTTTCCTTTAATTGCTGCTCCTTTAACCGTTGGTTTTGGAGGGTCGGTTGGTTTGCTTGGTCCTGCTGTAGCTTCTGGTGCTGCAATAAGTTCTAACCTAGGAAAACTATTTCATATTAACAGAAAAACAAGAACACTACTTATTGGCTGTGCTGCAGCTGGAGCAATTTCTTCTATTTTTAAATCCCCAATTGCCGCAATTATTTTTGCCGTAGAAGTCTTTAGTCTAGATTTAACTTTTGTGTCGTTATTACCTCTACTTATAGCCTCGGTGTCATCTGTAATTACCTCCTATTTCTTTCTAGGAGACGATTTACTTTTCAATTTTAATTTTTCAGATAAATTTCAAATAAAAGATATTCTCTTCTATGCAGCTTTAGGTATTGGAACCGGCTTTGCTTCTATCTACTTTACGAAGATGTATTTTGCTATACTTAAATTTTTCGAACGCTTTAAAACTCCTTTTCAACGTTTAATTATTGGAGGCTTAGCTATTGGTATTATGCTGTATTTTATTCCGCCGTTATATGGTGAGGGTTTTGGCTTTATAAACAATTTACTCGCAGGAAATCACATTCAAGCTCTAGGAAAAACACCTTTCGATGCTTTTAATGATAACATTTGGGTGGTTATTGCTCTTCTTATTGGCATTACCGTGTTTAAAGCAGTAGCCATGACTACAACTTTTGCTGCTGGAGGAGTTGGTGGTATTTTTATTCCTACACTAGTTATGGGAAGCGCACTTGGTAATGCAGTAGCCAAAGTAATAAATAATATAGGCTTAGGTTTTAATGTTAGCGAAACCAATTTCACTTTAATAGGTATGGCCGGTCTAGTTGCGGGTGTTTTGCATGCGCCTTTAACTGCTATTTTCTTAATTGCAGAAATTACTGGTGGTTATGAATTATTCATCCCATTAATGATTGCCGTTGGTATTTCTTTTAGTATTAAAAAAAGCGCAATCGACTACACTATTTACACCAGAGAACTTGCAGAAAAAGGGCAACTTTTAACGCACGATAAAGATCAAAATGTTTTAACATTAATGACTCTGGACTCTATTATAGAATGTCATTTTTCTAAACTACACCCAAAAATGACTCTTGGAGAAATGCTTTATGAAGGTGTTGCTAAATCGACAAGAAATTTATTTCCGGTTGTAGATGAACATGGTAAATTATCTGGAATTATTTTATTGGACGATGTTCGAGATATTATGTTCGACCAATCGCTTTATGACGCTACTTTAGTTGAATCTTTAATGCATAATCCACCAGATAAAATTATTTATGAAAAAGATTCTATGCAAACAGTTATGCAAAAGTTTCAAGATTCTGGAGCATGGAATTTACCTGTAATTAAAAATGAAAAATATGTTGGTTTCGTTTCGAAATCGAAATTACTAACAGCTTACCGAAGACAATTAATTAACGCTTCATCTTAATCTAAATTTTGATTAGTTTTGTGCCAACAATTTTTATAAAATGAAATATATCATCTGGTTCTTCTTTATTGCTTCTTTTGCCTCAATTATTTGTGGCTACGCTTTGGATGTTTCTTATTCTCAAAAGTTAATAGGTTATGGAGTCCTTGGTTTCTTTTTTATTGTAGTCCCTTTATTTTCATGGTACAGTTGGAAAGATAAAAACCCAAGAGATTACATGATAACTAAAGAGAACCTTGATAAAATGCGTGAGCGAGAAGGTGATAAAAGACGTTAATTTAGGTTTCTTCTTTCTACAAAAAAGCGCTTCATTAATTTTGAAGCCTCTTCTTCAAGTATTCCGCCTTCAATTTTTGTTTTAGGATGTAATTTTGTCTTTAAATTTATACAGCCTCTGTCTTCGTCTCTTGCTGCATATACTATTTTAGAAATCTGACTCCAATATAAAGCACCTGCACACATCTGGCAAGGTTCTAGTGTCACATATAATGTGCAGTTTTTAAGATATTTTCCACCTAAAAAATTTGCTGCAGCAGTAATAGCTTGCATTTCTGCGTGTGCAGTAACATCATTTAAAAGTTCTGTAAGATTATGTGCTCTTGCAATAATTTTATCTTCAATTACAATAACAGCTCCAACAGGAATTTCTCCTTTTTCGTAGGCTTCCTCTGCTTCTTGCAATGCTTTTTGCATGAAATATTTGTCGTCGTATGGTTTTATCATTTTATAAAAATACGATTTCAATTTAAATAATACGCTTCGGCAAGAGTTTTGATACTAGTTTAAAAAGATTTATAATATGGCAAATTATTATTCTATTAAAATACCAGAACCCTGTCACGAAGGTTGGAACACAATGTCTCCTAAAGACAAAGGCCGTTTTTGTAACTCTTGTTCAAAAACAGTTGTTGATTTTACAAAAATGAACACTTTGGAAATTCAAGATTACTTGATACAAAACAAAGACCAACGTATTTGTGGACATATAAAACAAACACAATTAGACTCTATAAATATTAGGGTTCCTTTAGATTTAATTCAGCAAAAACATAGTATTTATAAAGCGTTCTTTTTGGCACTAATAATTACCATGGGAACATCAATTTTTAGTTGTTCTTCAAAAAATGGAGCGCCTAAAAAAATTGACAGTATAGAAGTAATTGATACTACTAAAAATGAAGTTATTGATGTTTTAGGAATGATTACTCCTTCTCCCATAACAAAAGATAGTATTGTAAAAAAGAAAGCGTGTAAAGCGCCTTTAATTAGCCCTCGAAATCCAGAGACAGATGGTATGATAGAAATTGAAACAATAATTACTGGAGATATTATTGCTACTCCAGAGCCAATAGATGAAACTTCTTTAAGTATTGAAGCTCCACTTACTATAGGAAAGATGAGTATTGAAGAGAATTTTCCTAAAAAACCGTACAACATACATTATGTTGATGAATTACCAAAGTTTAAAGACACACCTAAAGACTTATCTAAAAAAGAAGAATTAAAATACTTTCAGGCTAAGTTAAGTGATTTTGTTAAAGGTAACTTTTGTACACCTTCAACTGTAAACTTAGATCTAAAAGGAAAACAAAAAATATATGCTAAATTTATTATTAACACCTCTGGAGGTATTGAAGATATAGAAGTTAGAGCTCCTCATCCTGCATTCGAAAAAGAAACGATAAGCGTTATCAATAAATTACCTTTATTAACTCCAGCCAAAAACACGCACAAAAAAGCGACTCCAGTATCCTATATACTTCCAATATTTATTAATGTTGAATAAAAAAAGGCAGCTATAAAATAGCTGCCTTTAAAATAATTATTTAAAAACTATCTCTAGTTTTTAAGAATTTTATCATTTGTATTAATACCATCACCTTTAATAGTAAGAATATACATTCCAGATTGTAATGCACTAATATTTAATTGAGCTTCTGAAGCTAAATTAACATTCTTAGTTAATACAATTCTACCATTAATATCTGTTAATGTCATTTTTACATCTCCAAAATTCTTTTTCACTTTAATATTCAACATATTGTTAGCTGGATTAGGGAAAATTGAATAATTAGACGTTTTAAACTCATCTACACTTAAACTTGTACAGTTTTGTAGTGTTGGATCAGAAGAATCAGGCTGTGTAAAATCCTCAACTTGATCTAATCTTGAAGCAAAACTTCCCTGAGATGCATTAACACCAACTCCTCTAGCAGCAAAAGCTTCCCAAATCATACATTGGTCTTCACCACCAGTTAAAGCCATATCCGCAGCAAGTATACCATCTCTACCATTTATGAAACCAGCATCACAACCTTGAAGCTTTAAACCATCTAAAACAAGTTGCATTATTTTGTTATTTCCTCCTGTACCATAATAAACATCAGTATCAAACCCATATTTATCAATATAATCCCATGTTAAATCCCATAAAATGGTAGCCCATACTGTACCAATACCATGAGGAGAAGAAATAGTTAATTCATTATTTGTATCTGCATACGTTAAAGGGTTTACAGAAGTATCTGTACTATATGGAAAAGGTCTAATTCCAACGCCTCCTAATTCTTGCCCAACAGAGTACGTAACGTATCCTCTTGCATCTGTAGCTAAATCTGTAGTTTTCATTGTAATCATCATACCAAACCAATCGGACCATCCTTCGCCCATTTGCTCTGCATTACCTAAACAATTAGAATCTGAAGGCCCACCTGCTAATCGTGTTGAAATTCCATGACCATATTCGTGTGCTACAATTTCATTATCTAAACTACCATCTATTGTAGGTCTACTAAGAGTAGCGTTTATAATAGTACCACTTGAAAGTGCTGCAATTAATTGTTCTCCATCTAAATTATTAATAAAAACAGATGGTATCGCTAAAACAGGGGTTGTAAAACCTGCCATAGTAACATATTCCGTATACGCTGGATCATTAGTTGGGTTATTATGATTTACCATAATCACTCCTACTGCTCCAGCATTTTGAGCGTTTTGAATTTTATCTGTAAAATTACATGTCCCTCTTTTTATTACAGCTATCTTTCCTGATACTGCCGAACTGTTAACTAATGCACTACATCCTTCCGTAGGCGTTGCTCCTCCTGAGTTAACTAAAACTAAATCTGCCGTTACAGGCTCAGGACTTGGGAAAGTTACATTGTTTGTATCATCTGTTGGAGCAGGATAACTTGCAACAACCTCTCCTATTATTGGTCCTCCAGAGTTAACATTTAAAGGACTTGTAGTTGTATCCCATAAAAACATTTGCATTCTTGGATTATTACCATCTGGTGGTGTAGAAAAATTAGCATTATTAAAGCCAATTCCATCTTGTCCATCTGCGATTACAGAATCATTTTGACTTCCTCCATTTCCATAATTATTTAACTGAAAATTACCTGAAACCTCATCAAAGCCATATTGATACCAAACATCATGCATTACATTACTTACATAAAACAAATTAGTTAATGATAAATCTTCAAATCCGTATGGATTAAGATCAATAACCGAACTAGAATAATCAAAGTTTAAAGTTGCTCCTCCATCTGGTGCATATCCAAATCCATTATTTCCATCTCTATCATCTTGTGCATAAACATTATTTCCTCTTGTAATAGTAAATTCCGCTCCTGCAGATCCAGTAAAATCATGCCATCCATAAGGAGAGGCATTTACATCTGCCGGTTCAGAAACTACAGATATTCCGTTTTCTAATGGATTTTCAAAAGGAAAAGGCACAACGCTATATTGAGACCCATCTACCATCATAGCAGAAGATGAAGTTTTAAATAAATTTACAGTTTCTGTATTAAGTTTATGCGCTTTATGAGTTGCATGATTACCATCTCCATAACTACATTTTACAACCCAGTCATTTGTACTTAAAACTTCTCCATTAGTAGCATCTACTCTTACACTATACCAATGCTCTCCACTAAGTGCATTAATATTTAAATCCCAAGCTAATTTTAAATCACCATTGATTGTAGGTTGTAAAACTAAAGCTACAGGAATATTGCTTTGAGACACATTACTGTTAGAAAAAACGTAATCATTATTACTATGACTTATTTCAGACATATTAGAAATACTTCCTAAATTATATTCGTTAACCACCGCACTAATTGCATCTTCTGCACTAATTACAGGAGAAACAGTATTTACTTTAGCAGCAATGTTTTGTATAAAACCATTAGCATAATAAAAGACATTATTATCTTTAATTGCAATACTTGATTTAGCATTATGGATTTTCAAACCTTGATAAGCTTGATTAACATAGACATGATTGATTCTTGTTTTTTTAGAAAAATAGGAATCAGTTACTAATAAGTTAGATAAATCATTTTCAGTTAAGTTGTGTTTTTCTTTGTTTTGGTCTAACCAGTTTTGAATTAGCGAACCAAACTCGTTGCTAGCTAAGTCATTTTGAGCTTGCCCCAATTGGAAAACAAGTAAAAATACAGTGGCAAATAAGCCTAGAATGTAATTTTTCTTCATAATTTTGTGTAGTTTAAAGATAGTTTTATAGAATGTCGCAAATATAACAAGCAGCTTACAATTATTTTAATTAAAACATAATTTTTATTGAGAATTCATTCAGTTTTAACATGTTTTTTCTGTATTTTATAACATTACTACAATAACAAATGCAAAATCATCCATTAAATGCAATTCATTCTATTGAATCGTTGAGAACACTAAAACAAGCCGATCTTCCTGTTTTAGCTAAAGAGCTTAGAGCATTTATTATTGAGGCTGTAGCTGCAAAGGCAGGACATTTAGGTGCCAGTTTGGGCGTTGTAGAGCTAACAATAGCGTTACATTATGTTTTTAACACTCCTGAAGATCAATTAATTTGGGATGTTGGACATCAAGCATATGGACACAAAATACTAACTGGTAGAAGAGACTTATTCGATACTAATAGACAAAAAAATGGTCTTAGCGGGTTTCCAAAGCGAGAGGAAAGTGAATTTGATAGTTTTGGTGTTGGCCATTCTTCTACTTCAATTTCGGCTGCTCTAGGTATGGCCATTGTTTCAAAATTAAAAGGCGACTACAACAAACAACATATTGCTGTAATTGGAGATGCCTCTATTGCAAGTGGGATGGCTTTTGAAGGCCTAAACCATGCAGGAGTTACAGATTGCAACTTATTAGTAATCCTAAATGACAATGCTATTGGTATAGACCCAAGCGTTGGTGCTTTAAAGCAATATTTAACAAACGTTAAAAAAGGCACACAAAAGCAAGACAATATTTTTGAAGCTTTAAATTTTAATTATTCAGGACCTATTGATGGACATAATCTACCACTTTTAATTTCAGAATTAGAACGACTAAAAACCGTAAAAGGACCTAAGTTCTTACATGTTATTACTACCAAAGGAAAAGGTTTACGCCAAGCGGAAGAAAACCAAGTTACATACCATGCTCCCGGAAAATTTGATCCTAAAACTGGCGATTTATACAAAAAAGAAAACCCTATTCAAGCACCAAAATTTCAAGATGTATTTGGGCATACTATTGTAGAATTAGCAAAACAAAACAAGAGTATTATTGGCATTACTCCTGCTATGCCCACAGGAAGTTCTTTAAAATACATGATGGAACAAATTCCTGATCGCGCTTTCGATGTTGGTATTGCAGAGCAGCATGCAGTAACTCTTGCTGCAGGAATGGCAACTCAAGGCATGATACCATTTTGCAATATTTATTCTACTTTTTTACAACGCGCCTACGACCAAGTTATTCATGATGTTGCAATACAGGATTTACCTGTTGTTTTTTGTTTGGATCGCGCTGGTTTGGTTGGAGAAGATGGTGCAACTCATCATGGTATTTTTGACATTAGCTTCCTGCGTTGCATTCCTAACTTAATTATTTTCGCTCCACGGAATGAAATAGAGTTACGTAACATTATGTACACTGCTCAATTAAGCTTAGAACACCCAATTGCAATTCGCTATCCTCGCGGTCGTGGAAGTATTATTGACTGGCAACAACCCTTCTCTAAAATAGAAATTGGCAAAGCCGAAGTATTAAAACAAGGTCATAAACTTGCAGTTTTAACTATTGGCACAATGGCTACCAATGTAGAAAAAGCCATTACTCTATCTAAAACGCTTAAAGAAATTTCGCATTACGACATGCGCTTTATAAAACCATTAGACCTAAAACTTCTACACGATATCTTTAAAACTCACAATACTATTATTACAGTTGAAGATAATGCTATTAAAGGCGGTTTTGGAAGTTCTATTTTAGAATTTGCAGCAGAGAACAACTACAAGAATAACATTTATTTAAAAGGTATTCCCGATGTATTTATAGAACATGGAACTGTTCAAGAACTACAACAATCTACGGGTCTAGATGCAGAAAGTCTTTCAATATTTATATCGAACAAACTCTCCTAAATACTAAATCCTTTTATTTTTCTATATTGAATGATAGCTTGACTATCGCTTAATAATGAAATGTAATGGCAAACACTTAAAAGTCTTTCATACAAACTTTCTTGATCTGTTTTTATCGTTTTTGGTAATCCTTTTAGAATTAACTTATCGTAATTAGATTCAGTATTAGAAAAACAATTATTTACTGCACTTGTATAAGTTTCTAGTAAAGTACTTAACACGCCATAACCAGCAATCTCTTTTTCTATAACCTCTGTAGACTGGTAAATTTTCTCAACACTTAACTTAATAATATCATTAATTTGAGCTTCATATTTACTCTTATCTAGCAGACCTTCACTAAAAGTTCCTGCCAAAATAGCCTCTTCATTTTTCATGAACATATCGATAGCTTCTTCAATTAGTGCTCCAATTGCTAACGCTCTTAAGTAACTTATGCGATCTTCAGTGTTAGAAAGCGTGTGATATTTTTCTGTTTTAATGCGATCTCTTACCAAGTTTATTAGATACTCTAAAGCAAAAGCTTCTGGTATTAAACCTAAATTAATACCATCTTCAAAATCGATTATTGTATAACAAATATCATCTGCTGCTTCAACTAAAAAAGCTAAAGGATGCCTAGCATAACTTGTATCTTTTTCACTTCTTTTCTCTAGACCCAATTCTTCTGCAACATCGATAAAGGCTTCTTTTTCATTCTGAAAAAATCCGTATTTCTTATCTGCAATATGTTTGGTTGGCTTTTTAGGCAAGGATTCTTTTGGGTATTTTGTAAATGCACCAAGTGTTGCATAACTTAAACGCAAACCACCTTCTCTGCCCACTCTACTTTGTGTAACAATTTTAAATCCGTTAGCATTACCTTCAAAATCACATAAATCTTGATATTCTTTATCGGCTAAACTTGCCGCATGCTCTTTTCCTTTTCCCGATTTAAAAAACTCACCAATCGCTTTTTCTCCAGAATGCCCAAAAGGTGGGTTTCCAATATCATGTGCCAAGGCAGCAGCAGCAACAATAGCTCCAAAGTCGTGCGCTTGATATCCATGAATATTTTGTAAATGCGGGTGTTTTTCTAATACTTTCTGTCCAACACGTCGCCCTAAAGAACGACCAACAACACTAACCTCTAAACTATGCGTTAACCGCGTGTGTACAAAATCGGTTTTAGATAAAGGAATAACTTGAGTTTTATCCTGAAGGCTTCGAAATTCTGAAGAAAAAATAATTCGATCGTAATCGACTTCGAAACCCAAACGTGTTTCATCCTGTTCTTTACGTAATCTTTTATTTGTATCACCAAAACGTTTTAGCGATAGTAGTTGTTCCCAATTCATAGTAAGCTATTAAGTGCTTGCAATATATAAATTTCAATGTTAAATTAAGGTTTCCAAATTATAAAAACACAACTTCCTTGGTAACATTAAACTAACCTTTTGATGAAAAAGGTTTAACCTCTAGTTAACCTTGACTTTACATGTTGATAGTTTCTTTGCAGCAGAAATTAAACCATAAAATGAAACAATTTTTTCTTACCGTTATCTTATTAACATCAGTATTCACTTTCTCCCAAAATAGTGCTTCAATTTCCGGAAAAGTATTAGACAAAGAGTTTAACAACGAACCGCTTCCATTTGCAAATGTTCTTATTAAAGGAACAGACAAAGGAACATCAGCTGATTTTGACGGTCTTTATAAGATTGAAAACTTAGAAGCTGGCTCTTACATTATTGAATTTAGTTTTATTGGTTATGAAACACAGAACATACCTTTTGAATTAAAAGCAAACGATGATAAAGTTTTAAATATTACTTTAAATGCAAGTGCTGCAGCTTTAGACGAAGTTGTTTTACAAACTACAACAAAACGTGAAAGCGAAACTGCTCTACTTCTAGACCAAAAGAAAGCTGTTGAAATTAAACAAAGTATTGGTGCAGATGAACTCTCTAGAAAAGGTGTTAGCAATGCTGCAGGAGCCGTTGCTAAAATCTCTGGAGTTTCTAAGCAAGAAGGCTCTAGTAATGTTTATGTTCGTGGACTTGGAGACAGATACTTAAACACCACTATGAATGGTCTTTCATTGCCATCTAACGATGTTAACAAAAAGAACATTGATTTAAACCTATTCTCTTCGGATGTTATTCAAAACGTATCCATTAGTAAAGCGTACTCTTCTAAATTTTATGGCGATTTTTCTGCCGGAAATATAGACATCACTTCAAAAGAACATAAAGGTAATTTAGCTTTTAGTGTAGTCGCTGGCTCTGGTTTTAACACTAACGCAATAGACAAGAGCTTTATAAGAAGTAATGATGCTGGTTATTTTGGATACTATGGTAAATACGAGCACAACCCATTTGCTGTTATTTTATCGCATGGTATAGATCCTAAAAGTACAAGCACTCCAATTAATATTAACTATGGTGCTTCTATTGGAAATACTTTCGACTTTAATGACGACTCTCGTTTAAGTGTCTTTGCAACTGCTTCTTTCGAGAACAATTACGAGTACAGATTTGGTAAAGCTGTAGATTTTTCGACTGTAGAAAAAAAGAGTTTTGAGGCTGCCGAAGAATATGAGTACAGCACAACTACAACTGCTATGGCTAACTTAAACTATAGAATGAATGATGATAATAGTATAAAGTTTAATTCTATTTTTATTAATAGTTCTTCAGAAGAAATCGGTTATTTTGGTATTGATGGTAAAGGAAAAAACAGAGATGCAATCCTTAATACAGACGAAGGTTTTTACCAAATGAATGTTCAGTTCGATCAAACTAGAATGTTTGTAAATCAATTATTAGGAAATCATAAATCTGGTAAATACGAATTAGATTGGGGATTTGGATATAACAAAGTATACGCAAATCAACCAGACAGAAAACGTATAAGTTTAGAAAACTACCACTTAGCACTTGACAACGATCCTAGTACAAACCCAAGTTTTTATAGTAATGTAGATTACGATAACCAACGTTATTTTCAAAATATTGAAGATGATGAGTACAACAGTAGAATCAATTTAGCATACGAAGCTAATGAGAATGTAAAATTAAATTTTGGGTATAACGGAAGATATAAAACAAGGCAATTTGATAACATCCGTTATGGATATGACATCCAAGACAATGGATATGCAGTAACAGATATAAATAATTTTGACAGTTTCTTCTCTTTATCTAATATTAGTTTTGACAACAACACTACAGGATACGATATTTCTGTTATAAACGGTATCCCTGTAAGCTCAACTGATCCAAATCAAACTTTAGGAAACAGTAATTTACCTGGTTTGCCAGAAAACACTTACTCAGGGAAATTAAGTATTGCTGCTGGTTATGCTGATGCTGAAATTAAAGCTGGTGAGAAATGGCTATTTGTTCCTGGTGTTAGATTAGAATCTTTCGACCAATCTATTAAATACGACGTTATAAACCTAGGTAATCAAGGAAACAGCGAACGCTCGTTTAAAGAGACTTTTGTTCTTCCAACTTTAAATGTAAAATATGGCTTAAACGATGATCAAAACATACGTTTCTCTGCAAGTCAAACCGTTTCTGTACCAGAATTTAAAGAAGTTGCTCCTTTTGTTTACGAAGATGTATCAACAAGAATTGGTGGTAATCCAGATGTATTAGGATATTCTAAAATATTAAATATCGATTTAAAATACGAATGGTTTTTTAGCAGAAGCGAAATCTTTTCGATAGGTGCTTTTACTAAACAAATTGACAACCCAATTAATCTTGTTGTAGTAGGTGATGCAACCGGAACACAACGTTATGTTAGAACAGGAGATAAAGCTAGCGTATATGGTGTTGAAGTAGAATTAAGAAAAAACATTTTAGTAGATGATGAAGAGAACACCAACTTATCTTTTGGAGTTAATGCTACATACATGAAAACAAAACAAGATTTGTATCCAACAATAGATGGTACTTTTGATTTGGCTTTCAATAAAACTGAAGATGAATTACAAGGTGCTTCGCCATTAATATTAAATGCAGACATAAGCTACTCTCCAACTTTTAAAAACTACAAGCCCGTAGCAAACTTAGTATTCTCATATTTCTCTGATAGAATTGATGCTTTAGGATCTGGAGATCTAGGAAATATAGTAGAAAAAGGGATTCCTACTTTAGACTTCGTTTGGAAAAACACTATAAACAAAGATTTTGAAATAAACTTAAGCGCTAAAAACATACTAAATCCTTCAATACAATACGTAAGAGAAGATGGTACTGTTGGAGATGTATTTGTAACCTCAGCGAACGGAAAAGGTGTTACAGATTACAAACGCGGTTTAGACATAAACATTCAATTTAAATATAAATTTTAATAACAACAACAACTCACAATTAAAAATAAAACTAAAAAAGAACACGATGAAAAAACAATTAATTTTAGGATTAGCACTATTAGCTTCAGTATTTTCTTGCACAACAGACGATACTTCTGATATCGTAATAAACTCAACTACAAACAACACTACAGGTGGTGAAACTGGAACAGACCCGCAAACTATTTTCTTATCTGGTACTTATACTGAAGATTTAACACTTGACATTAACAACACATACAAAGTTAATGGTTCTTTAATTATGGCAAGCGGAACAACATTAACTGTCCCTCCTTGTATGACAATAGAAGCTTTATCTTCTGGTGCAGATGTTTACATTGCAATCTCTCAAGGTGCTCAAATTATAGCAAATGGTACTGCTAGTTGTCCAATTGTATTTACTTCAGATTCATCTAATCCACAAGCTGGAGATTGGGGCGGATTAATATTATTAGGAAAAGCGCCAATAAATTCTGTTACAGGATCGGCTACAGCTACTTCAGAAATTGCTAGCTTACCTTATGGTGGTAATATTGCTAATGATAATTCTGGCTCTTTAAACTACGTAAGAGTAGAATATTCTGGTGGTGCAGCAGATGGACAATCTGAAAACAACGGATTTTCTTTCTACGGTGTTGGAAGTGGAACAACTGTAAATTACATTCAAGCTATCGAAGGTAAAGATGATGGTGTTGAGTTTTTTGGTGGTACAGTAAACGCAAGTTTTATCTCGGTTATAAACGCTGAAGATGATTCAGTAGATTGGACTGAAGGTTTCTCTGGAACTTTAACAGATGTTTATATTTCTAACAGAGCTACAGATGACAAAGCTATTGAAGCAGATGGTTACAATACAGATTTTAGTAATGCTACAGGTATTTTCTCTAAGCCAACAGTAAACAACGTAACAATTATAGGAGACGGTTCTGCTAACTCGTCTGAAGCTGTAAGATTAAGAGCTGGTACTCAAGGTATCTTTTCAAACATTCATATTACTGGTTATGCTGAAGGTTTTGATTTAGATGATTTAGATACTGGAAATGGTGTTGTAAGTGACGATTTACAAGTAACAGGTGTTACTTTTGTAGATGTTACATTAAACATGAAAAACGATACAACAGTTACTTTTACTGATGCAGATTTGTACACAAGTGAAGGTACTGCAACTGGTACAGATTATGCTACTTGGGGAGCAAACTGGACAGTAGAGTAGTAAACAATAAAACTATTACAAATAAAAAAACATCTTCAGTCTAATATAATTTTTTTATTTGTAATAGTTTCAATAATCTAATTATTATCAGCAACCGGAGATTTTACCTTCCAATCACTAACACTTGTAATCGCATTATTGTTATAATCTACTTCTTTTAGAGTAGCATCTTTCCAGATTAACCACTTGCCGACTTTTTTACCATTATCATAATTTGCAGAAACTTGTTTCTTGCCTTGTGTGTTATAACTAAGCCACTCACCTTGTAATTTACCATCTGCAGTATAAGCACCTGTTTGGCTTACAACTCCATTGTCATGATAATAAACAACTTCTATTAAATTAGTGTCTTCGTTAAGTTTTAAGTCTCGCTTTTCTTGAGCGAAAGTTACCACAGCCATTAAAAAGGCAATTGAAAATAAAATTGATTTCTTCATAATTATGGGTTTTAACATTATAATTCAAAGATACGTATTTAGTAACATTAAAACAACAATTACGTAACATTAAATTAACATTGCGACTGCAACTACTTGTTTATTAGAATTTTAACTATTTTATTTAACTCCAAAAAGCTTAATAATTACTTAATACTAGGTTTACATTAACTTTAACTAAGGTTACCATCTTTGCTATGTCTTAAGACAAACAATTAGTTTTTCATATAATCTATTAGTTTTTGTCGACTACATTATTATGATTTCTAATGAGGCTGCTTTGGCCAAGGCAGCCTCTTTTTGTATGTTTTTACATTAAAAAGTTAATTATTTAGAAACATTCAGTTAACATTAGAATCAGTTATTTGCATCGACAAAAAACTAAAGATTATAATGAGACTTAAAATTACCCTAACGGCATTATTTTTATGTGCTTTAATTTCTACGAATGCACAAGAAATAAGTGACACTAAATTTGGTAAAGGCATGATAAACTTTACGGCAAAAGATAGTTCGTTTAGTATAAAATTTGCTCCAAGATTTCAAGTCCGCTCAATATCTTCATGGGATTATGACGGCAATCAATACGAAAGTCCAGAACATAATTTTATTGTACGCCGAGCACGTTTAAAGTTTAGTGGCTTTGCTTACAGTCCTAAATTAAAATATAAAATAGAGTTAGGCGTCTCTAATAGAGATATTTCTGGTGCAAATGACTTTAATAGAAACACACCTCGAATTATTCTTGATGCTGTTATTATGTGGAACTTTGCCGAAAATTTTGAACTTTGGGCTGGACAAACAAAATTACCAGGAAACGTAGAGCGTGTTGTATCTTCTGCAAATCTTCAATTAGTAGATCGCTCTTTATTAAACAGTCGTTTTAATATAGATCGTGATTTAGGTATCCAATTACGACATAAATTTAATTTAGGAGGTGATTTTTTAATGCGTGAAAAACTAGCCATTTCTCAAGGAGAAGGACGTAATGTTAGTGAAGGGAATATTGGTGGACTACAATACACCGGTCGCTTAGAGTTTTTACCATTTGGCGAGTTTCAATCTAAAGGAGATTATATCCAAGCTGCTATAAAAAGAGAGCAAACACCAAAATTAATGATAGGTGCTACATATAATTACAACCAAGATGCAGTTAGAGACCGTAACGGATTAGGAGATTATATGTTTAGAAGTGACGACTCATTATACGAAACAGACATTACAACCGTGTTTATAGATACAATGTTTAAATATAAAGGCTTCTCTTTTATGGGAGAATATGCTTCTCGTAGTGCAGAAAATCCTATTGCCATTGACTTAGACGGTACACCAACTGGAGATGTTGTTTTAACTGGAAATGCATTAAATTTGCAAGCTGGTTATATGTTTAAAAGCAATTACGAAATTGCAGGACGCTTTACCACATTAGATTTTGATACAGTAACAGGAAGCGACCCTCAAGAACAATACACTTTAGGCGGCTCAAAATACATTGTTGGTCACAAATTAAAGGTGCAGAGTGACTTAAGCTATACAACTGTAGCTGGCAATAAAGATAACATCACCTTTAGAATTGGATTCGATATACACTTTTAAACAATAATTATTTAATAACATTGAGATAACATTACAATAGGTATCACTCAAGATATTTGCAAAATCAAAAATTATGGAAAACATGTATTTATTTATGTTAATTGCTATTACTGTATTGGCAGTAGCAGATATTGTAGTTGGAGTAAGCAACGATGCAATTAATTTCTTAAACTCAGCGATTGGTTCTAAAGCTATTTCTTTGCGAACAATAATGATAGTTGCTAGTTTAGGTATCTTTATTGGAGCTGTATTTTCTAGCGGAATGATGGAAGTAGCACGTAAAGGTATTTTTGTGCCTGCGATGTTTAGTTTCGAAGAGATTATGTACATTTTTATGGCCGTAATGATTACAGATATTCTATTGCTAGATTTCTTTAACACCTTAGGTTTACCAACCTCAACAACTGTATCTATTGTCTTTAATTTATTAGGAGCAGCTGTAGTTATGTCTTTAATTAAAATTAACGCACCAGATAGCACACAAACTTTAGCAGATATAGGTGACTATATAAATACAAAAAAGGCCGTAGAAATTATTCGAGGTATTGTAATGTCTGTTTTTATAGCTTTTACTGTTGGAGCTTTTGTACAATGGCTATCAAGATTAGTTTTTACTTTTCAATATGAAAAAAGAATTAAAAACTTTGGTGCCTTTTTTGGAGCCTTCTGTTTAACAGCTATTACCTATTTTATCTTTTTAAAAGGATTAAAAGGTTCACCATATTACAACGATTTAAAAGGATTTATTGAAGGTAAAGAAATCCTTATTATCCTTGGTAGTTTTTTACTATGGTTGGGTGTTTCTTTTGCTTTTCAAACCATTACAAAAAAATCAATATTATTAGTAGTAATCGCAGTTGGAACTTTTGGTTTAGCATTAGCATTCTCTGGTAACGATTTAGTGAATTTTATTGGTGTACCAATGGCTGCATATCACTCTTACGAAGCATGGATTGCTGGAGGTATGGATAGCACAATGTCTATGTCTATTTTAAGCAAAAAAATGCCAGCAGAACCTTTTCTACTATTTATCGCTGGTGCAATAATGGTTTTAACATTATGGTTTTCTAAAAAAGCTAAAACAGTTGCTGAAACTGAATTAAGTCTATCTCGTCAAGGAGATACACATGAAAAATTTGAACCAAACATGTTGTCAAGAGGTGTTGTAAAAGGTACAACTTGGTTATCTAATGCTATAAGTTCTATTATACCTAAGTCGCTTCAAGAAAGTATGGGTAAAAGTTTTGAAAAACCCGATACTGCTGCCTTAACGAAAGATCAAAGTATAGATGCTCCTGCTTTTGATATGATTAGAGCTTCGGTAAACTTAATGGTTGCTGGTGTTTTAATTGCTATTGCAACATCCATGAAACTACCATTATCTACAACATATGTAACGTTTATGGTTGCTATGGGATCGTCTTTTGCAGATCGCGCTTGGGGAAGAGAAAGTGCTGTTTATAGAGTTGCTGGTGTATTAAATGTTATTGGTGGTTGGTTTGGTACTGCATTTGGTGCATTCATGGCAGCTGGTATTGTAGTATTTTTAATTAGCTGGAACCCAAGAGTAATGACTCCTATTTTATTGTTAATAACAGGATTCTTATTAGTTAGAAACTATTTAGCACATAAAGAATCTTCAAATAAAACAATTGATGAAGACAGCTTAAAAGCAACTGGAAGTAGCTCTGTACAAGGTGTAATACATGAAAGCGCTAGTAATATTGCAAGTGTGGTAAAACGTGGAAACACTATCTATAGTAATGCTATTAGAGGTCTTGCAAAACAAGATACTTCGTTACTTAAAAAGAATAAAAAACAGGTTACTAAACTATCGGATGAGGTAGATAGTTTAAGAGATAACATCTTCTATTTTATTAAAAATTTAGATGAAACAAGTCTTAGAGCGAGTAGTTTCTATATTAATATTTTAGGCTACTTACAAGACATGACACAATCTTTAGAATATATATCAAAAGCAAGTCATAAACACATTAACAACAACCATAAAAACCTTAAGTTTAGTCAGATTAAAGAACTGAAAGAAGTTAACGTAGCTTTAGAAACACTTTTTAATGATACTAAAAATGCTTTCGATTCTAGATCATTCGAACAAATTGGTGGTATTATAGGTCGTAAAAAGGAATTATTTGATTTAGTTACTTCAAAAATTGTTAAGCAAGTTGCAAGAACAAGAACTGAGGAATCTAGTCCAAAAAATACAACGCTATACTTTAGCTTATTACTAGAAACTAAAGATTTATTATCTGCAACCATGAACTTATTAGAAGAGTATTACGCTTCTCATGATAGTTCTGTAGAAATAGCAACTATTCCAGAGACCGAAGAATAGACAATCTATTATAAAGACAAAGAAAGCCATCACTTAAAATGATGGCTTTCTTGTTTTAATAACTATAAGACCTTAATTAAAACGAAACCAAGCGCTGCTCCCATTACAATAATCCAAATTGGACTTACTCTAGATTTAAAAACCAATACTGTTGCAATTATTGCTATTACTATGCCTCTCCAATCTAATAACGTTTCTTTTGCCATTATAACTAATACTGAAAGCATAACAGCAACTGCCGCAACATTGACCGCATCTAAAAAGTAACGTAATATTTTAGAGTTTCTCATTTTTGGAATAAAAGGATTGAGAATTAATACGAATAAAAACGAAGGTAAAAAGATACCTGTTGTAGCCGCTAAAGCTCCACTAAATCCTGAAAGCTGATAGCCTATAAAAGTAGAAGTCGATAATACTGGTCCAGGTGTAAACTGCCCAACTGCAATAGCATCTATTAATTCTGCTCTTGTTAACAAACCTGTTGTTACTAACTCTGCATCTAAATAAGCAAAAAGCACATAACCGCTTCCATATAAAATAGCACCCACTTTTAAAAACACCAAAAACACTTTTAATGTGGATAAATTTGCCAACACAGCACCTATTCCTGAAGAAAAAAGCAGGGGAGAAAAACTGTTTAGGCTTGATATCTTTTTTTCTTTAATATAAAAATAGAGCATTCCTAAAACTCCTGCCCCTAATAGCGCCGTAATTTCGTTTACACCTAATAGTGTAACAATTAAAACTAACACACCTAAAACAGCTAATTCTTTAGATTTAACAGCTTTCTTGCCCAACTTTATAACTGCTGCTGCTATAATAGCTAGTACTGCTGGTTTAATACCAAAAATAAAAGGAGCCACTTCTGGCAACTCTCCATACTTAACATACAAATAAGCCAATAAAGCAGTAATAGTAATTGCTGGTAAAATAAAGGCTAATCCTGCTACAAAAAGACCTTTGTTACCAGCACGTTCGTAACCACAATGCATAGTCATTTCTGTAGAATTTGGTCCTGGAATTAAATTAGTAGTTCCAATAAGGTCTAAAAAATAATCACGCGTCATCCATTTGCGTTTGGTTATAACCTCATCTTCCATCATTGCAATATGTGCTGCTGGACCTCCAAAGGCAAAGCACCCTAATTTAAAAAACACCAACGCAACTTCTTTTAGCTTACTGTCCATTATTTTTTTATTCTTTTAAAAGCTTCAATATAATTAATCTAATATCAAATAATAGACATTGTCATTTGTTAAAGTTTATTTAAAATCTAATTATAACAAAGTCCATAAATGTATATTCATCGTAACTATATTAAATTCTAAAACTTAATTATGACTATTAAAAAAACAGCAACAGCAGTATTCGCATTTATTATCCTTGCAAGTTGTGTCTCAAAAAAGAAATACGTAGCACTAGAGCAAGAAAAAGGTGAAGCTATTAGTGAACTAACTAAAACTAAGATTGAGAAAGAAGAACTTGAAGCAAAATTCGCTAAAATTGAAACTCGTGTAAGTGAATATAACGCAAAAATAAACTCTTTAGTTACAGACAACGAAGGATTACAAATAGAAAATGACAGTAAAATTGACATAGCTCCAGATGGTACTGTGGCGTCAAATTTAACGAAACAACAAATGAGAAATACTTTAACTAAAGTAGATCCATATAAGTTGAGTCAAGCAAGAACATTAAAAGATTCTATGAATCTTGCAGTAGAGTACAGTTTAAATCGTGTAATTGATACAAGTTCTTTAAATGAAGATGAAGATATCTCTGTAAATATTAACGAAACTGTAGTTATGATTTCTATTAGCGATAAAATGCTTTTTAACAGCGGAAGCTATAGATTAAGTAACAAAGCAAATGGTATTTTGAAAAAATTAGCAGATGTTATAAACTCTGAGCCAAGTATAGATGTTATGGTTGAAGGTCATACAGATGCTAGAACAATTAATACAGCTAAGGTTTCAGATAATTGGGACTTAAGTGTTTTAAGAGCAACTTCTGTTGTTAGAAAATTACAAAACGATTTTAATGTTGCACCAGAAAAATTAATTGCTTCTGGACGTAGTAGTTACCAACCTTTAACAGATAACACATCTAGAGAAGGACGTTCTAAAAACAGACGTACTAGAATAATTTTACTTCCTAATATTGATAAGTTTTTTGCTTTAATGGCAGCGAACTAATATTAGTAAATTAATATTATAAAAAAAGCATCTTCTAAACGAAGATGCTTTTTAATTTAAGAAACTATTTTCTTCTAGTCTCTTTCACAGTAGTTGCTGGATGCTTTTCTGCGTACTTCTTAGTAACATACTCACCAGTCTTAGCACTTCTGTGCTTCGTTATTCTAGCTTTTGTCGCCATAATAATTAAGGTTTTAATTAAACAATATGAAAATTCTTTTTTGCCTAATCATTTTATATATTTGAGCTCTGAAAATCAACTAATAAAACATTAGGTTCTGGACAGAAGTTCCTTTTTTCCAGATTTAAACTTTTATATAAAGCGCATCAATTGAGTTGAAGCGCTTTTTATTTAAGCTACATTCCAAATAGATTTTACTTCTTCACAGATAAACTCTATGTCATTAATCGCTTTAGGGAAATTATTTGGTGTTGAAATAACTTTTTCACCAAATACATCAATCGACAAACAAAGTTCCTCTAAAACATCTTCTCCTTCTTCTGCTACCACTTCTTTAAGATACTTATATATTAAACTTGAAATATATCGTGACTGTTGATTATCAAAAATATTGTTTTTAGAAATGTGAACTTTAACACCTCCTATATAAACTTTCTCATTTATTTTAAGTTTATAAATAACGTCCGGAGAAATAATAATTTCTACTCCATTAATTATTATAGATTTAGATGGAACTTTTTTTATTATTTCATTTGGTACATCTTTAAGTAGTTTTGGTAATTTAATATTGACAAATCGCCTTAAGGCTTCTAACGAAACTTGTCTATTAGCAATTTGTCTTGGCATTTCAGGTTTTCTAAGCTTAAGTTCTTCAATACCATTTAAAATTGGCTCTAAATCACAATTAGTTGAAATTGCTTTTCTAATTCTAGCTTTTGGTAATTGATACCAAGCAACCATAAATTTATTTGGCTGTTTTTGTTGCTTAATGATTCTTCTTTTTTTCGCATCACTTCCGTTTGAAAAATCAGCTAATTGATTTATTGATATCACGTAATTACTCTTCATGTTTATTAAATATTTAATTTGAACACCACTTTAATTAAGTGAAATTCTAGTTGTTAACATATTGTAGCAGATTAGTTGATAAATTATTAGACCCATAAAGTCTTATATAATTAGACTTATCAACAACTTTGCTATCAGTTGAAATATTTAACTTGGCTGAAAGATTCTAATTTCGTACGTTTGGAGAACGAAAAGAGAGGTGAGCTAACCTCATTTCCTTTTTTTAATACAACTTAGGCGTCGGAACCAATTTTGTAATCAAAAAAACCAAGTGGGATATTTCGATATCCCTCTGTTTTTTTTCTTTTCTAACTCTTCATTTATTTTACTATCATTTATATAAAAATAGTTCTAAACCTTTTTATAGGCTAATTTATATGATAATCGTTGTCAACAAGTTTTCACTAAAAATTACACATAAAAACCTGTTAAACAACACTTTGTATTGTTTTTAACAATTCAAAATTGAGCCTTAAAAAACCATCTATATTTCAAGATGGTTTTCTTAAATTTTTATCTAAACAGTACTAATTATCCTTCACAACTAGCACACTCTTTCTTTTGTTTAAATTTCTGAGCAGCATTCATACTGTGTTGGTAATACAGAGATTTAACTCCTAATTTCCAAGCTGTAACATATATGTTATTAATCTCTTTAACTGGCATATCTGGATGTACCATTATGTTTAAAGATTGTCCTTGATCGATATGGTTTTGTCTATTTGCTGCTTGATAGATTAATGTCATTTGATCTATTTCAGAATAGGTTTTAAACACTTCTTTTTCATGATCTGTAAGTCCTTCTAAATGTTGTACAGAACCATCAAAATCACGTATACTCTTCCAAGTATCTACAGTATTTAATCCTTTCTCTTTTAACAGCTCTAATAAAAACGGATTTTTAATAGTCGTTTTTATTTTTGCAATATCTTTTACATAACAGTTAGACCAAATTGGCTCGATACCTTGAGATACTTGTCCTAAAATAAATGCTGAAGATGTTGTTGGCGCTACTGCATTTAAAGTAGTATTACGTCTTCCGTATCCTTTTAATACTTCTGGCTCTCCAAATAACTCAGCTAACTCTTCTGATGCCTTAACAGACTTCTCTTGAATGGTTTTAAATATTTCACTATTTAAATCAAACGCTTCTTGGCTATCAAAAGGTAACATTTTAGATTGTAATAAAGAGTGCCATCCTAAAGCTCCTAAACCTAAAGCTCTATTTTCTTTAGAAAAATTATAAGCTTTTTCCATGAACATGAACGTTTGCCTATCGTCTCTATTATCTGAATCTCTATAATCCTCTAACTTTGTAATAAACTCTTCTAAAACAGCATCTAAAAACTGTACCATAGTTTCTACGGCATCAGTATCTTTCCACTTATCGTAATGTAATACGTTTATTGAAGACAATACACATACAAAAGACCATCTGTCGTTTGTTGGTAACATGATTTCCGAACATAAATTACTCGCGTAAATTTCATGATTTTTATCTTGATACACATCTGGAGCTGTATTGTTAGCATTATCTCTAAAAAAGATATAAGGATACCCTATCTCTCCTCTACGTTGTAATACTTTTGCCCAGATTGCTCTTTTGTCTTGATCTCCGTCAATCATTTCTTGCATCCAGTCATTCCCAACAGTAACACCATGTGTTAATTCTTGTATTGGGTTTCCTTCTGTTCCTATTTCTAAAAACTCGTGAATATCTGGGTGATCTATTGGCAAGTAAGGAGAAAAACGGCCTCTTCTTACAGAACCTTGACTTACTACATCTACCATTTTTTCAAACAGTTGCATAATATGTACTGCTCCAGAAGATTCTCCGTTATTTTTAACAGGAGCACCTCTATGACGTAACTTACCAAAGTAACCAGAAGTACCACCTCCTAATTTAGACATCATTCCTACTTCAGATTGTGTATATAGAATATCTCCCATATCATCATCTATATGCGATCCAAAACAACTAATTGGTAAACCTCTTTTTTTACCAAAGTTAGACCAAACTGGAGAAGCTAATGAGTAATAGCCTTCTGCCATATAACCATAAAACTTATCTGCAAAGCCATCGATTTTTAAAATAGATTCTGCGTTCTCTGCAATTTCTCTTATACGTTCTTCTGGAGTTGTATCACCTGTTAGGTAACCTGAAGCTAAAAACTTACGACTGTTTTCTGTTAACCACTTAATCTCTGGTTGCGCAGTAGCTTCTTTTTTATTTTCTTTAATAGTTTCTTTTCTAGCGTTAATTAATTCATCGTAGTTAGATGCTTTTGCATCTTGACCTAGATTTGCTTCTGTGTTTTGTTTCGTTTGGTTGCTCATGTTTAAAATAAATCGTCGCTAGTTATACTTTTTGTTCTTTTACTATAGTTTATTGATCGCTTAACAAAGAAATCTCCATGTTTAGTTCCAATGATTTCGTCGTCAAACCATTCGGTTTGGGCAATTAATTTTTCGTCTACTTCAAATACTTTTTCAATTCCTATACTTTCTAAAGAGTTATTAAAACGATTTTTAATAAATTCATTTATAACATCTTTTGGTAAGAAATCTAATTCTCCAGCCTCAAAAATCCAGTCTATAATATCACTTTCAGACTGAAATGCTTCTTTACACAAATCTTGTACTTGAGTTGCGTGCGCTGCATCAAACCAAGTTGGATTTTCGTCTTTAATTATTTTAAGTATATCAATACCAAAATCACCATGTATTTGTTCTTCTTTAGAAGTTGCTTCCACTACATTAGACACACCTTTAAGCATGTTCTTATGCTTATTAAAAGCCATAATTATTAAAAACTGAGAGAAAAGAGACACATGCTCTATAAATAAAGAGAATAATAAAATAGATTCTGAAAACTCTTTATTGTCTTCACTTTTCGAATTTTTTAATGCAATCTCTAAATACTGCACGCGACGCATTATTACAGGCTTCTTTTTTAAGTTTTTAAACTCATTGTTTAAACCTAAAATTTCCAATAGATGTGAATAGGCATCATGATGTCTTACTTCACTTTCTGCAAAAGTTGCGCCTACAGATCCAATTTCTGGCTTAGGCATTTTGTTATACAAATCTCCCCAAAAACTTTTAACTGCAACTTCAATTTGCGAAATAGCTAGCATTGTGTTTTTAATAGCATTTTGCTCTACTATAGTTAATCTTGTTTTAAAATCTTGTATATCACTTGTAAAGTTGAATTCTGAATGAATCCAGTACGAATGTCTAATAGCATCTACATACTCATTAAGTGCTGGATACTCGTAAGGTTTTAGGTTTATTCGCTTTTCAAAAATATTTGTTTTTCTATTTCTAGTTTGCTCATCTCTATATAAGATATAAGCCTTAGCCACATCGTGAAATGCACTTTCCATTAACTTCTCTTCAACAAGATCTTGCACTTGTTCTACAGTTGGTAAGTATTGGTTATCTATTTCCTTTCTTCCTACTAACGTACTTAAAACGTTTGAAGAAATTTCTTGCGCATCCTCTTTAGTTCCATTTCCGACAGAAAGCATTGCCTTTTCAATAGCATTAGAGATTTTATTTAAAACAAAAGGGCTTGTTTCGTAATCTCTTTTTATAATTTGTGTAATCTCCATATTTCTTGTATTAATAGCTAAAGTGACACGAGAACGCTTAGTGTCATTCAATATTATTTGTTAATCTATAAAAACGGTTTAAAATTTCCCTTTTTAAGGGAATAATGTGAGGTTTCTAAAAAGACGAATTTTCAGTTCTTATTTCTATTTAAGAACATAAAAAATGTACTCTTTTTAACCTCCACAAAGATTGCTATTTGTAGCTTAAAAAGAAAGGTCATTTTGCAAACGTTTTCAACAAGTTTTTAACAAAACGGTAAAGCCCTTTGTTTTAGGGAGTTCTTTCTAAAATTTATAACTAATTGTTTTTTAGTGAATTAAAATTAACTTAATCGCTTAGCAGCAGTGAAATAAGCATTCTTGATTTTTTTAAAATCACAAATATTCTATTATAAAATTCAATTAAAATATTGAATAATTTTTGAGTAAAGACGTTAATCGGTGATTTTGACAAATTAACGACTCAGCTGCTTTATAAAATTAAACCAAAAGCGCATTTTTTTGACGAACAACGTCCAAAATTAGGATTCAAAAATACTAGAAGTGCTACTTTGTAATTTCAAAAAAAAATAAATTCAAAATTCGCAAGTATTTTACTTACAGATAAGGGTATTAACAGAGAAGATTCTGCAAAAAGAAAAGAAATTAATAAAAAAGAAAATCTGTTGGCATCGACGCAACCTTGCAACGTTTAGAATATTTCTCTAAAAACTACAACCACGCTTACAAAATTAATAATGAAGACTTAGACAAGAACGATAAGCCGATTGGTAAAAAAGCGAATATAGAAATCACGATTCAAGAAATTTATGATTTAAAAACAGGGTAGAATCTATTTCATGGTAGCAGCAACTTTCTCTAATTCAGAATACCAATCTTCGCCAAATTTTCTAATCAATGCTTCTTTTACAAACTTGTAAACGGGAACCTGAAGCTCTTTACCCAAACTACAAGCATCGTCACAAATTTCCCATTTATCATAATTAACAGCAGAAAACTCGGTATAATCCCTTACTCTAATTGGATATAAATGACATGATACTGGTTTTTTCCATGATATCTCGCCTTGATTATACGCTTCTTCGATAGCACATAATGCTGTCTTCTTTTCATCGAAAATAACATACGCACAATCTGCTCCATTAATTAATGGTGTTTCTAATTCATCGAAATCTGCTACTATAGAAGTTCCTTGAGCTTCGATAGCATCAATTCCTTCTTGCCTTAAAAACGGCTTTACTTTTGGATAAATATCTTTAAGAATTTGCGCTTCCTCTACTGTTAGAGGCGCACCTGCATCTCCATCAATACAACATGCACCTTTACATGCCGAAAGATTACACACAAAATCGTTTTCTATAATAGACTCTGAAACTATTGTTTTTCCTAATTGAAACATACTTAATATAAACTCGAATAGAATACAAATATACCACGAAATTATTCAATGTTTAGATAATAAATTTAACATCAAATTAATATTGACAATCTGTTATTAAGAAGTACTTTTGCCGAAAATTTAAGAAACTGAGTTATGAATTTCGATTTCAAAGAAATATTTACAGTATTTATGGTCCTATTTGCCGTAATAGATATTATTGGTAACATTCCAATTATCATAGACTTACGCAAAAAAGCTGGACATATACAAAGTGAAAAAGCTTCAATTATTGCCGGAGTAATATTAATTGCCTTTTTATTTTTAGGAAAAAGCATATTAAACCTTATTGGTATCGATGTAAGCTCTTTTGCTGTGGCTGGTTCTTTTATCTTATTTTTTATTGCACTAGAAATGATTTTAGGTATCACATTATATAAAGAAGAAGACACAAACCCAATGACGGCTTCTGTATTTCCTTTAGCTTTTCCATTAATTGCGGGTCCAGGAAGTTTAACAACATTATTATCGCTTAGAGCAGAATACGAAATAAGCAATATTATTATTGCTGTATTAATGAATGTCGTTTTAATTTATATTGTACTAAAAACATCTAGCAGAATTGAACGCTTTATAGGACAAAACGGAATAAGCATTATTAGAAAAGTATTTGGTGTTATATTATTAGCCATCTCAATTAAACTATTTGCTCACAACGTTAAAATTCTTTTTGCTTAGATTTGTACTATGAAAATATTCACACTTATACTCAATATTATCGCTGTTGTATTAATAATTTACAATGCAACTAAACTAGATTTTAAAGAACCATTCCAAGGAGAAAGCATGATTGCGGCAATCACAATTTTAGCATCTCTTTGCGCTATATTATTACTTCAAGTATTACGTATTTCTAAAAAAATAGAAGAAAAAAGCAAAGGATAATGTTAGACACTTTAATTATTGGAGGTGGAGCAGCTGGTTTATCTTGCGCCTTAGTTTTAGGTTCTGGATTAAAAAAACCGTTTGCAGAAGGCAAAGAAGTTGCTATTATTACGCACCAAAAAGCATCTCACTTGCATAACGCTCTATTTAATAACGTATTAGGCTTGAAATCTGGCACTTTAGGCAAAAATATTCTAACTGATGGTACACAGCAGTTAACTGATCTATATCCTGAAGTTCTTCAAATTGAAAATGAAAAAGTAAACGAAATTTCTAAAACAGATAAAGGCTTTTTAGTCACTACAAACAAAAAAGCATACAACACCAAACGCGTAGTTATTGCAGTTGGCTACACTAACTTGTTAAACATTGAAGGTTTAGAAAGTTATATAAAACCACACCCAAGAGCAACTATCGAAAAAGATAGAATTTGGCTCGAAAATAAAGATCATTTAATTGAAGAAAACCTATATGTCGCTGGAACTCTTGCTGGTTGGAGAAGTCAATTTGCAATTGCTTCTGGCAGCGGAGCGCATGTTGCTACAGATATCTTAACACTTTGGAATAACGGAAAGCAAACTAAGGTTCACGATAAAACTAATCTGTAAACTCTTTATTTAAACTTAAGTTTATAACTTCATTAATCATAATATCTCCCTGATTTAAAACCTCTTCGTAAGCACCATATCCAAAAAGCTGATCTGCCAATGCAGCCTTAAGATATTGTTTCACCTCTTCTTTATAGGTAATAAAAACAATGTTAGTATTTCGTTTTTCATTTAAATAATCTTGAAAATCCAAAACAACTTCATCTTCAATTTCATAATTAATTAAAAAATCTTCTTTAGAAATATCTTCAAAAACAGTTCTATCTTTTTCCAATTGCTCGAAAGTAAAATTACCAACAAATCCGCGACGTTGTAAATAAGTTATAGTCTCATTCTGCATCCCTTCATCTAAAGGCACAAAGACATCAGGAATTATTCCTCCTCCTCCATAAACCACTTTTCCTTTTGGAGTCGTAAATTTTAAAGAGTCTGCAATTTCAATTTTTTCAGGATCGAGCAACTCTCCACTATTTATTCTAGAATAATAATCATCAAAATAATCACTATTTCCTTTCTTATAAGAACGTTGAATTGATCGACCTGTAGGAGTATAATAACGAGAAACAGTTAATCTTACAGCGCTTCCATCTCCTAATTGCATTTCGCGCTGTACCAAACCCTTACCATAAGAACGACGCCCAACAATAGTACCCTTGTCATTATCCTGCAAAGCTCCCGCCACAATTTCGCTAGCCGACGCAGAATTCTCGTCTATTAGAACATAAACATGGCCTTTCTCAAAAGAACCCTTACGCGTTGCAAAACTTTCTTCTATTTCACCTCTTTTATTTTTTGTAAAAAGAATAAGCTTGTCGTCTTCTAAAAACTCATCAACAATACGCTCGGCGATACCTAAAAAACCACCTGGATTCCCTCTTAAATCCAGTGCCACTTCCGTAGCTCCAGCTTTCTCAAGTTTAGTTAAAGCTTTTTTAAATTCTTTATATGTAGATTCTGCAAAACGATTAATTTTTATATAACCTAAAGATTCAGTTAACATATAAGACGCATCTACACTTACAATTGGAATATCTCCTCTAGTTACTTTAAATTTCAAAGGCTTTTCCTCTCCTTTTCTTACAACCTCTAGAGTAACATCTGTATTTTTTTTGCCCTTTAGCTTTTTAGCCAAATCACCATTTGTTAAATCCCTTCCAAACAACGAATCTCCATCTGCAGTAATTATTCTATCTCCACCTTTTAATCCAGCACGCTCGCTAGGACCATTTTCTATAGCTCTAATTACAGTAATAGTATCTTTAAATGTATAAAAACTAATACCAATACCTACAAAATCACCTTTCATATTCTCGGTAACACTTTGCATATCTTCTTTTGAAATGTAAACAGAATGTGGATCGAGATTGTCTAAAATTCCATTAACCGTCACATCTACAATGCTATCCGTATTTACATCTTCAACATAATCATGGTCGATGTAATCTATAAGCCTATTAAGTTTATCTTTTTTACTATTAGATGTAAAAAGACTATCAGATTTATCGTTAAAATCTAAAGAACCACCAATAAAAATACCAACCGCAATTGCAGCTCCTAAAAGTAAAGGCAGATATTTAGTTTTTAATTTCATTGAGAATACTCTTATTACGCGGTTAAATCTTCAATTTTTACAATTTCGATACCTGCTTTTTCTAAAAACCTTAAACCAGAATCGTCTTTATATCCTTCTTTATAAACGACACGAACTATACCAGCTTGGTGTATTAGCTTACTACATTCTTTACAAGGTGATAATGTTATATATAAAGTAGCACCTTTACAAGACTGTGTGGAGGATGCTACTTTTAAAATAGCATTTGCTTCGGCATGTAAAACGTACCATTTTGTATAACCTTCATCATCTTCGCAATAGTTTTCGAAACCAGTGGGCGTTCCATTAAACCCATCGCTAATAATCATACGCCCTTTTACAATTAATGCACCAACCTGCTTACGTTCACAGTGAGACAACTTCCCCCACTCTTTAGCGATTCTTAAATAAGCTTTATCGTATTTCTCTTGTTTATTCTTTGACATATTCACTTTTAGTCTTTCTGATTTTTTTTTAATACTAAAATACCTCAGGTTGATTCAGCTTAATATTAAATATAGAAAAGTGGTAATACACAATACACTACCAACAACGAAGATAGCGTGTTAGTATTTTAATTACAATTCTATTAATGAAGATTTATGAAAACTTTATCGTCTCTTACTTTAAAAAAGGGCTATTTATTAACATCGGAATTACTAAACCAACAACTATTGCAGACACCACCATAATCCAATCGCGCTTGGTAAATCTAAAAACTGTTTGTGTAATGTAACCCAAGAACAAAATAATAAACACAATTATCACTTGAGCTAATTCGATTCCTAAAGCGAACTCTAAAAGAGTTAACAGCTTATTATCTTCTCCTCCAACTAACAACTTGAACTCTCTGGCGAATCCCAAACCATGCACTAAGCCAAAAAACAGGGTTGAAATAAAAAGTATACCAATTTTCTCTTTCTGAGCTCCTTTTCCTGAGGTAAACACATTAAATAGTGCCACAATTAAGATAGTAACAGGTATTAAAAACTCTACAAGGCTTCCCGAAATTTTTACAGCTCCATAAGTAGAGAGTATAAGTGATAATGTATGGCCAACAGTAAAAATTGTTACTAACATGAAAACGCGTTTCCAATCTTTAAATAAATAAGGAACGGTTAAAACTATTAAAAATAACACATGATCGTAAGCGTTAATATCTAGTACATGATTAATTCCGTACTGTATGTTAAACCATAATTCTTGAAGCATTGTAAATTTCTTTTTGGGTGTTGTAAATATATAATAAAAAGAGAAAAGCATCAACTTTAAAGTTGATGCTTTTGTTATTGTACTCAAAGTGGGAATCGAACCCACACTTCCGAAGAAATTGGATTTTGAATCCAACGCGTCTACCAATTCCGCCATTTGAGCAATTTGAGATTACAAAAATATATCTTTTTTACGTAAACACCTTAAAAATACTAGTGATTATGCAATAGAAAAGAAAAAAAATTATAAATTTGCACCTCATTAAAAATAACGTAGTGTTTTCCACTACTTTAAAACATTTTTACGATGCCAAATACTAAGCCAGACGCAAAAATTTTTTCAATAACACAAAGTAAAGCTTTGGCCGAGAAAATTGCTGCCGCTTACGGAGTACAATTAGGTAACGTAATTACCTCGACTTATAGTGATGGTGAATTTCAACCATCTTACGAAGAGTCTATTCGTGGTACAAGAATTTTCATAATTGGATCTACAAATCCAAGTTCGGAAAATTTAATGGAAATGTTATTAATGATTGATGCCGCAAAGCGTGCTTCTGCTAGACACATTACAGCAGTTTTACCATACTTTGGTTGGGCAAGACAAGACAGAAAAGACAAACCTAGAGTGCCAATTGCAGCAAAATTAGTTGCTAAAATGCTAGAAGTAGCAGGTGCTACTAGAATTATTACAATGGATTTACATGCAGATCAAATCCAAGGGTTCTTTGAAAAACCAGTAGATCATTTATTTGCATCCACTGTATTTTTACCTTATCTAAAGGAATTAAATTTAGATAATTTAATGATTGCTTCTCCAGATATGGGAGGAAGTAAAAGAGCCTACGCCTATTCCAAAGCGCTAGAAAGCGATGTGGTAATATGTTATAAACAACGTGCTAAAGCTAATGTGATTTCACACATGGAATTAATTGGTGACGTAACAGGTAAAAATGTAGTTTTAGTAGATGATATGGTTGATACTGCTGGAACATTAACAAAAGCGGCCGATTTAATGATGGAGCGTGGTGCAATTAGTGTAAGAGCAATATGTACACATCCAATATTATCTGGTAGTGCTTACGAAAGAATAGAAAATTCTAAATTAGAGGAACTAATTGTAACAGATTCAATTCCACTAAAACAGGAAAGTAAAAAAATTAAAGTTATAAGTTGTGCAAATTTATTTGCAGAAGTAATGCACAATGTGCATTTTAACAAATCTATAAGCTCTAAATTTTTAATGTAACCTTTTAGGTTACCCAAATAAGTATATTAATAATTAAATTTAAATAACAAAAATGAAGTCAATTACAATCAACGGATCTCAAAGAGAAAGCGTGGGCGGCAAAGCAACAAAAGCCTTACGTAATGCTGGTCAGGTTCCTTGCGTATTATACGGAGGAGACAAATCAGTACATTTTTCAGCAGCTGAATTAGCATTCTCTAAATTGGTTTACACACCTAATGCGCATACAGTTGTAATCGAATTAGAAGGTGGAGACACTTTTAATGCTATTTTACAAGACATCCAATTTCACCCAGTTACAGATAGAATTCTACACGTAGATTTCTACCAAGTATTCGAGGATAAAGAAATTACAATGGATATTCCAGTAAATTATGTTGGAAACCCAAGAGGTGTACGTAATGGTGGTGTTTTACGTAAAAACAAACGTAGCTTAAGAGTTAAAGCTTTACCAGGAAATTTACCAGATTTTATCGATGCAAACATTGAAGGTCTTAAAATTGGTAACAAACTATATATTACTGCATTAGAAAATGAGGCATATTCATTTATGCACCCAGATAATACAGTAGTTTGTTTAGTAAGACGTTCTAGAGCGGCAGTTACTGAAGATGAGGATGAAGAAGAAGAAGGAGCTGAAGGAGAAACTCCAGAAGAAGCAGCAGCAGAATAAATACTACATTCTATAAATATTATTAAAGCATTCTGATTTATTCAGGATGCTTTTTTATTTTTACAAAAACAATTCTACTCATGTTTGACTGCATTTCAAAATTTTTCAAAAGAAATAAAATAACAAACATTAAAGAAGAACTCGATCCTATGAAGAAATTTTTAATTGTTGGCCTAGGAAATATTGGCGCAGAATATTCACATACACGCCATAACATTGGCTTTAAAGTATTAGACTATTTTGCTAACAAAGAAGCAATAACCTTCGAAACTCAAAAACTAGGAGCCATTGCGACCTACAAATTAAAAGGAAGAACGTTTATTTTTCTTAAACCGAACACTTACATGAATTTGAGTGGAAAAGCGATTCTCTATTGGCTTACAAAAGAAAAAATTCCTTTGGAAAATTTATTAGTAATTACAGACGACTTAAACCTACCATTTGGAAGTATTCGCCTAAAAACAAAAGGGAGTGCTGGAGGGCATAATGGTTTAAAAGACACTCAAGATAAGCTGAACACTTCTCAATATAACAGATTTAGGTTTGGTATTAGTGATGCTTTTGGCAAAGGCAAACAAGTGGATTACGTTTTAGGAGAATGGACAGATACAGAAAATATAGAATTAAATGAGCGCTTAGAAAAAAGCATTGAAATAATAAAATCTTTTGGCTTAGCAGGAATTAATAATACAATGAATAGTTTTAATGGTAAATAAAAAAAGGAAGCTACAAATGAGCTTCCTTTTTTTTATTGAATTTTAATCTACTATTCTTAATTAACAATAACTTTTTTCGTTTGTGTATTTACGCCATCATTAACTTGTACTAAATACATTCCTGATTGCACTCTATTTAGATTAACAGTCTCATTAAATTCTGGATTAGGTTCATAATTTTTATTAAAAACTTCTCTGCCTCTAATATCGAATACAGAAACTTTAATATCATTATTTGATAAACTATTTAATCTCACATTAAACAACCCATTGTTTGGATTTGGAAATATTGAGAAACCTCCCAAACTTCCAAACTCATCTACAGATAATAAAGGAATAACATTTATAGTATAATCTTCAACTTCTGCATCATGACCATTTTCACAAGATGTTGCACTAGAGGCGTATTTGGTCGTTACTCTCATAATAGTACTACCATCCAAAGCATCAGCAGGAACAGTAACGGCAAAAGGTGAATTTGAAGCCGGCCCATCTACCGTGCCAAAAGCCGTACCTAAATCGTAACCTTCATCATCATCAAATAAACAATTTTGATTCCAATCTATCCAAACTGTACTTACACAAGTATAGTTACCATCTGTATTTTGATTTACAACTAAATCGTAAACACCACCTGTAGTAACATCTGTAGAAATAGAGGTATAATCGCTATATCCTGAAGGTTTACCTGATGCATTATCTATAGTATTAAATTGTACTAAAGTTGTACTAGTATCAAAAGAAGTATTTGCTACCGAGACACATAAACCATCCACTACAGATAGCTGAACATCAACTGTTTTAGTTTCACTAGCAGAAGTACCCGTTATTGTTATAGTATAATCTCCTGCTGCCGCTGCCAACAGGTTACTTACATTCATTTCTGTAACTCCATCCGTATTTAATGAAGCCGGTGTAAATACTACTGAAGATCCTGCTGGATTACCAGTTGCACTAAATGTAGTCGTCTCATTAAAACCATTAACAGTATAAAAATTAATTGTATAATCTGCAGTATCTAAATTACAAATACTCTGAGAACCATTACCATTATTAAGTGCAAATGAAGGTGCACTAGATATTGGAAAAACATCTGAAAGCGCATAGAAAATATTATCGACTGCTTCAATTAATATTCTTGCATTGTTACTATCTGGCACAGAAGGTACCGTAACTGACTCTGACCCATCATTTGCTGTAGCACTAGCTAATGTTGTAGGGAAAGTTAAACCGCCATCAGTAGAAAATTTAATATTTACCGTTTGGCAATTTACAGGAGCTACATTTGTAGTTCCAACATTCCATGATACAGTCTGTGTACTTCCTGAACCCCAAGCTGGAGGAGACACCACAGTAAAAGGACTTCCTCCTTCAACCGTTACAACCATTGTATCAAAATCTGTTTGTGGTGTTTGTCCTACACCTCCAGCTTCTGACCTATCTCTAACAGTTAAACCAAAATTTAATGTTCTAGCAATTGTAGACACTGTTTCCCAAGAGCTATTATCTACTGTTTCAACTGGATTACTTTCTGTAAGTTGTCCTGCAACAACTCTACTGTAGATTGGCATATATCTATCACCACTTGTACTTGGTGGACGAGATCTCCATACCGGACCCGTATGAGTTGGTCCAAATTGTCCATTTGTTGTTTGTCCACTATCTATTTGTTCCCAAGTATAGGTTAGCACATCTCCTCCATCAGGATCTGTAGCAGTTGCTTTTAAAATAAATGCTGTTCCGTTTGGTATTGTATAATCTACACCTGCATTTGCAATTGGAGGATTGTTACTTATTGTTGTTAATGTAGCACAAGTATTTGCTCCACTTGTTACATTGTTTAATATTTGATTAATTGTGTGGTAGTGAAAATAAGGATCACTATGATCTTGTACATCATTACCTCCTGTTATACCAGCATAACCCATAATTGTAGTTCCACTTCCTGGTTCAGAATTTACACCTGCTCCTTCTGTATTATTTGAAAACGTATGATTTCCTCCCATTTGATGTCCAATTTCATGTGGCACATAATCAATATCAAAAAAGTCTGACATATATGGTCCTCCATCATTATCAGTAAAACTATGAGAAGAGAATCCACTCCCTTTGCCACCTTCGCAAACACAACCTATGCATCCTGCATTTCCATTGTTTCCACCAAAAGCTAATAAATGTCCAATATCATAATCTCCCTCACCAACTGTAGCTGTTAGCTCAGTTTGCAAATCACCATTTAAATTTCCTCCATAAGAATCTGGAAATGAAGGTGAAAAAATCAAATCCAACGCTGGATCATCTGCAGTATCAACTAACACAAATGTAATAGCCATGTCTACTTCAAAAACCTCATTGGTTCTGTCTAAAGTAGAAACTAACTGCGCTAAAGCATCGGCTCTATCATCCCCATTTGCAGCATTACCATCATCCCAAAAACTGGTATACTCTTGGTTAACGGACATTGCCATTCTAAATGTTCTTAATAATTGATCATTAGCATCGCGAGAAACTTCACTACTAATTATCCTCTTAGAAATATCTCCATCTTCTGTTAAACACTCAAAAGTATCTAAAGAATTAATTTGTGCCGTTCTCTTATAAACAATATACTCACCATTAGAGACTTTTGTTATTGGTTGAATAAAAACTGTTTCTTTACCTGGCTCAGAAATCATTGCCTTAAGCCCTAGAGGTGTTACACTAAATCTTACTCTTGTACCAGAATCATCAACCCTAGAACCTAAGTACGTTTTTATCCCTGGATGCTGTGCTGCATTATCTTCCGAAGAAAAAATAGCAGTTTCTACAACTCTATATTGTTGCATTTTTCCATTTACTGAAGGAAAATGTATAATTTTATTAGATTTACCGTTTGTAGCACTTCTTAAAGGCATACCTACTAATTGCTGCTTAAAACTTTGAATATCTAGTTGAAAGACCTCAAAGCTCTCAGCATCTAAACCCATAAGAGAAACTCCGTTAGCTCCCTCTTTGTATGTTGTTTTAGACCATGTTTTGTTTTGAGCAAACAATACACTTGTAAAAAACAACATACCCAATATTAATGAATAATGTAGTTTTGTTTTCATAACACCTATTTTTTAGTTATATAATATAATCCTCTAACTTAATCAAAAAAAACTATTAATACCTTATTAATTAAGCCTTAAAATCGAATTATCACTAAAAAATCTTACTAGTTAGCAATTGAATTTAAAAAAAAAATAGATTGAAAGTAATTTCAATACGCTTTTTCTATTTTTGTAATTAAATTATTAAGCGTTGAAACCAAATTTAGACGACAAAACAAATACAGTAGTAACCATAGGCACCTTTGACGGTGTGCATATTGGTCATCAAAAAATTATCCAACGTCTAATAGAAGTTGGAAACAACAAGGGTTTAACTCCAACTATACTCACCTTTTTTCCGCACCCAAGAATGGTACTACAAAAAGATGCAGATATTAAACTTTTAAACACTTTAGACGAAAAAAAACAAATTTTAGAACAATTTGGCTTAAAAAACTTAGTTGTTAAAAAATTTACGAAAGAATTCTCTAGATTAACAGCTCAAGAATTTGTTGAAACTGTGTTAGTAAAACAATTAAATGCAAAGCATGTGATAATAGGTTACGATCATCATTTTGGTAGAAACAGAACTGCTAATATCGACGATTTAAGAGCTTTTGGCAAGCAATACAATTTTGAAGTTGAAGAAATAACTGCCCAAGATATAAACGACGTTGCGGTTAGCTCCACAAAAATTAGAACAGCATTATTTGAAGGTGAAATACAAACAGCAAACAGCTATTTAGGATATCCTTTTGTTATTACGGGAGCCGTTGTAAAAGGAAAAGGCTTGGGAAGAACAATTAATTTTCCAACTGCAAATATTGCTATTAGTGAAAATTATAAATTAATACCAAAACAAGGTGTTTATGTTATTAAATCTACCATAAATAAAGAAATTATTTTTGGGATGATGAATATTGGCACAAACCCAACAGTTAATGGTAAGACCCAAACTGTAGAGGTTAATTTCTTTAATTTTAATGAAAATATTTATGATAAAATATTAACCATTGAAATACTAGAAAGACTTCGGAATGAAGAAAAATTTGAATCGGTTGACGTGCTTAAACAGCAATTATTAAAAGATAAAATTAACGCCCTAAAATTTATAAATAACCATGCTCAATAAGTTTCTTTTTAAACACATAGATAACAGTGGCTTAATTGTTTTTAGAATTATTTTCGGGCTTTTGTGTTTTTTAGAATCTGTTGGTGCCATTTTCACAGGATGGATTACACGAACACTTGTTGAACCAAAATTCACCTTTACTTTTTTAGGTTTCGAATGGCTACAACCACTACCAGGAAATTGGATGTATGTCTATTATGCCATAATGGGTAGCTTTGGGCTACTTATAATGCTAGGTTACAAATATAGATTAAGTGCATTTATGTTTTTTATAATGTGGTGTTCTGTATATTTAATGCAAAAATCGTCTTATAATAATCATTATTATCTATTAGTTTTACTAAGTGCTTTTATGGTTATTTTACCAGCAAATAAATACGCTTCTATAGATGCCAAGCAAAATCCTAAAATAAAAAGTATTTCTATGCCGGCGTGGTGTAAATGGATTTTTGTACTACAGTTACTTATACTTTACACTTATGCTTCCAAAGCAAAAATGTACCCAGATTGGCTAGATCTTAGCGTACCAACCATGTTAATGCAAAATAAAATAAACTATCCAATAGTTGGTGGTCTATTACAAAACGGATTTATGCCTTACCTTGTTGGATATGGTGGGATTTTATTTGATGGTCTAATAATTCCATTACTCTTATTTAAACCGACTAGAAAATATGCTTTTTTTGCTTCTATTTTCTTCCATTTATTTAATTCGTTTATATTTCAAGTTGGTGTATTTCCATACTTATCCTTAGCATTCTCATTATTCTTTTTTGATCCTAAAACTATTAAAAATCTTTTCTTAAAAGGAAAAGAATATTATAACAAAGCTGAAGTTGTAGTTCCAAGCTACAAACCCGTTTTAATAACACTAGCAAGTATTTACTTTATAATTCAAATTATATTACCAATTCGCCATCATTTTATTCAAGATGATGTTTTATGGACCGAAGAAGGTCATAGGCTTTCTTGGCGTATGATGTTGCGTTCTAAATCTAGCTATACCACTTTTAACGTCGTTAATATTAAGACCAAGGTAGAGACACGAATTAATATGAGTACTTATTTAACAAAGAAACAAATTCGCTTGGCAAGCACTAAACCGGATGGTATATGGCAATTTGCTCAATATTTAAAAAAGGAATATAAAGAAAAAGGTGAAGACATACAGGTTTTTGTTAATGCCAAAGTGAGTGTAAATAGCAAGCCACACAGGCAGCTAATAGATGAAAAAGTAGATATTGCTAATGTAGAATGGAATTACTTTACACATAACGATTGGATATTACCCTCAAAATAGAAAACAAATACAATTACTTGTTTTTTGGCTAACAAAATCTTACTACTTTTACCACTTTAAAACAAGAGTTACAATTTCGCGTTAGGGATGGAAACGGCATCCTTTTTTATTTTTATTAAAAAGATACAGTGTACAGCCCGACCTTTAGGTAACGCCCAAAAAATTAAAATTATGTTACAAGTTCCATTTATTAGAGATAACAAAGCTACTGTAATTGCAGGTTTAGCTAAGCGAAATTTTGACGCTAAAGATTTAGTTGAGCAAGTAATTACATTAGACGAAGAACGTCGTGGATTACAAACGAAATTAGATAATACTTTAGCAGAATCTAATGCGATTTCTAAAGAAATAGGAAACTTATACAAATCTGGAAAAGCAGCTGAAGCTAACTTGTTAAAAGAAAAAACGGGTATATTAAAGGAGGATTCTAAAACACTTTCTGAAGCGTTAAATGCTGCAGAAGAGAACCTACAAACTTTATTATATAAATTACCAAACGTCCCTCATGAAAGTGTGCCTGCAGGAAAATCTGAAGAAGATAATGAAGAGATTTTTAATGAAGGTGACATTCCTAAATTATATGACGGAGCGCAACCACACTGGGAATTAGCTAAAAAATACGATATTATTGATTTCGAATTAGGAACAAAAATTGCTGGAGCAGGTTTTCCAGTATATAAAGGAAAAGGAGCAAGATTACAGCGTGCTTTAATTGCTTACTTTTTAGATAAAAATACTTCTGCGGGCTACACAGAATACCAATTACCACATTTAGTAAATGAGGCTTCTTGTTATGGTACTGGACAGTTACCTGATAAAGAAGGACAAATGTACCATGATTCTCGAGACGATTTATATTTAATCCCTACTGCCGAAGTACCTGGTACAAACATTTTTAGAGATGTTTTATTAAACGAAAGCGAATTACCTATTGGTATTACAGGTTACACGCCGTGTTTTAGACGTGAAGCTGGAAGTTATGGAGCCCATGTTCGTGGATTAAACAGATTACATCAATTTGATAAAGTTGAAATTATTAGAGTGGAGCATCCAGACAACTCTTACAAAGCTTTTGAAGCTATGGTAGACCATGTAAAAGATATTTTACGTGAGCTTAAATTACCTTTTAGAATTTTAAGATTATGTGGTGGCGATACAGGTTTTCCTGCTGCTATGACTTACGATTTTGAAGTTTTCTCGACTGCCCAAGACCGTTGGTTAGAAATCTCTAGTATTTCTAATTTTGAAACATACCAAGCAAACCGTTTAAAACTTCGTTTTAAAAATAGCGATGGTAAAAATGAATTAGCACATACACTTAATGGAAGTTCTTTAGCACTGCCTAGAGTTTTAGCCGGGATTTTGGAGAATTATCAAACTGAGAAAGGGATAGAAATACCTGAAGCTCTTATACCTTATACTGGTTTTTCATTAATCGACTAAGCTTCTTTTTTCCTACAAATTAAATTTCAAAGACACTTATTATCGCTTAAGTGTTAAAAAAACACGCTGTTTAGCGAATAATTGCTCGATATTTTCTTTTTTAGACATATTTGTTTGATATTTAGTATTCCCAAATTAAAACAACTTACAAAAATGAAAAACTTTAATCGTCTGCTCCTACTTGCTGCATTAATTATTTTGGCTGTTAAAGTGTTTTCGTCGGATTTCGACAAACTTAAAACAGAAAAAACGACGACTATAGCAATGGTTAAAGAATAAAAAATACATTTTTTAAAGATTACAAAGATTCCCCAGTCGAGTAATTGAATCATTTTAAATATAATGATTAATAGCACATTTATTTAGATTGGCTAATGCCTGATTAAGTTCAGGCATTTTTTTATGTCTTTTTTGTAATTTACAATATTAGCTTTGGGCATAACATTTGTTATATTTACACAAATACTTTTTATGCGTTTACTTTTTACTTTGTGTTTTTTATTTAGCCTTAATGTTTTTGCACAAGAGGATATTGTTGCACGCGAATATTTTAAAAATGGCGAGTTTGAGAAAGCACTAATCTCTTACCAAAAATTATACGCTAAAAACATAAAAAACAGAAACTATTTAAATCAGTTAGTAAAAACACATCAGCAATTAGAACAATACAAAGCAGCAGAAAACTTACTTCTAAAATATTTGGATCTTTTAAACTATCCGCCCGCACTTATAGAATTAGGTTATAACTACAAACTGCAAAATGATACTATAAATGCCAATATAAATTATCAAAAAGCCGTAAGCGAATTAGATTTAAAACCAAATTACGCAGGCATGATAGGCCGTGCCTTTGAAAGTCATTCTCTTTTAGACCAAGCTATTGAAACCTATAATAAAGCGATGCTTGTAAAGCCAGAATTAAATTTCAATATGCAATTGGCTCGTATTTATGGAGAACAAGGGAATATTGAAAAAATGTTTAATAGCTATATTAATTTTTCTGAAATTAATGACACCTACATAAATACCATTAAAAGAGAGTTTAGTAGTTTTATTAGTGAAAACAAAGAGCATGAGAATAATACTATTTTAAGAAAAATTATACTTAAAAAAATTCAAACCTCACCAGATTTAAAATGGAATGATATGTTGAGCTGGTTATTTATTCAGCAAAAAGATTATAAAAAGGCATTTACGCAGGAAAAAGCTATTTACAAAAGGCAAATGGAGTCTTTAGATCGTATTGAAGAATTAGCGAATATTGCATACACCCAGAAACAACCAGAAGTTGCCAAGGAAATATTTAGGTTTATAGTAGATAATAGTCAGGATATCGATATCAAAATTAATGGCCACTATAACCTTCTTAAAATTGAAACTGAGCAAAGCTCAACAAAAGATTACAAAACAATAAACGAAAGCTACTTAAACCTATTAGAAACTTTTGGTAAAACAGGAAGAACTATAGATTTACAAATTGCATACGGGCATTTTTTAGCCTTTTACCTTAACCAAACAAGCAACGCCATTACATTTTTAAAGGATAGTTTAGAAATTGAGCTTGGTAGTTACCAATTAGCACGAATAAAATTAGAGCTAGGAGACATTCTCGTTTTAGAAGAAAAATTTAACGAAGCGTTAATTTACTATACTCAAATTCAAAGAGCTTTAAAAAACAGTACTATTTCTCAAGAGGCACGTTTTAAAGTGGCTAAGACTAGTTATTATAAAGGTGATTTTAAATGGGCCGAGTCTCAACTTAAAATTTTACAATCCTCAACATCTCAACTTACCGCAAACGATGCTCTAGATTTAAAACTATTAATTGGCGATAACAAAGCAGAAGACTCTTTACAAACTGCTTTAAAAATTTATGCTAAAGCAGACTTATTAGCATTTCAGAATAAAAAAAATGAATCTATTAACCTTTTAAATACTATTTTAAAAGAGCATAAAACGGAAGCAATTGTAGCACAAACACTTTTAAAACAAGCGCAATTATTTGAAGAAAAAGCAGAATTTGAAAAAGCTAAAGAAAATTACGAACGAATTATTTCCAATTTTAAAGAAGGTATTTTAATTGATGATGCTATTTATGCTTTAGCCGAAATTTATGCCAATAAATTAGAGCAACCTGAAAAAGCAAAAGCACTTTACGAAAGTATTATTTTCGAGCATGCAGACAGTATTTATTTTGTAGACTCTAGAAAAAAGTATCGTGCTTTACGTGGCGATGCAATAAATTAGTAAACAGCCTTCATTCTCCTTTAAAAGAAACATTACTTTTAAGTCATAAATTTTAATACTCTATATAAAACCATGATTGTTGCAGAAACAAACAGATTAACTATTTCTAAATTTACAATTGAAGATGCTCCTTTCTTCATGGCGTTAGTTAATTCACCAAACTGGTTAAAATATATAGGCGATAGAAATGTTAAAACAATTAAACAGGCTGAAGATAGTATAACAAACAGTCATTTAAAAAGTTATAAAACCAATGGTTTTGGCTTTTACGTATTACGTTTAAAAGAAACCTTAGAACCTATTGGCACCTGTGGATTAATTAAAAGAGAGGAATTAGAAAATATAGATTTTGGTTTTGCTATGTTACCAGGATATGAAGGTTTAGGCTTCGGACTTGAATCTTCGCAAGCCATTATTGAAATAGCAAAATCAAACTTTAAAATCGAAAAACTAGTTGCAATAACACTAGAAATAAACAAAAACTCGATAAAATTATTAGAAAAATTAGGCTTCAGTTTCGAAAAAAAAGTAAAACCCTTTGAGGATAACAAAGAACTACTGTTATTTGCAAAAACATTATAATAAAAAATGATAATTTACAACGTTACAGTAAACATAGACGATAGTGCACACGACCAATGGTTAGAATGGATTAAAAATCATATTCCAAAGGTATTAGCAACAGGAAAGTTTAAAGAAGCGAAGCTTACTAAGGTTTTAATCGAGGAAGAAATGGGCGGTCAAACCTACTCTATTCAATACAGAGCACATTCTCGCGAAGCATTAGATTTATACTATAAAGAAGACGCAGACCTTTTAAGAACAGAAGCAGCAAAACTATTTGCAGACAAAATGCTTGCATTTAGAACAGAGCTTGAACTTGTAGATGAATACACTGTAGATATTAAATAATAGAGTTAGTTTTGTTGTTCTATATTCTAGCATAGAAATCATCTAAAAAAATATTTTCAAATGGCAAAAAAATTTCACAATCCTCACCAAGTAAAAGCAAAGAAGTTTTTAGGTCAGCATTTTTTAGAAGATGAAACTATTGCAGAACAAATTGGAGATGCATTATCATTAAAAGGTTACGATAAAGTACTAGAAATTGGTCCAGGAATGGGAGTCTTAACCAAATTCTTACTTAAAAGACCTTTAACACTTTACGCAATTGAAATAGACACAGAAAGTGTAGAATACCTTAAAAACAATTATCTAAACCTTGCGCCAAGAATTATAGAAAAAGATTTTTTAAAGTACGATGTTTCCGAAACTTTTGGAGACGAACCTTTTGCTATATGTGGTAATTTTCCATATAACATTTCTACACAAATTGTTTTTAAAACCTTAGAATTAAGAGATCAAATTCCTGAATTCTCTGGGATGTTTCAAAAAGAAGTAGCTCAACGTATTTGCTCTAAAGAAGGCAGTAAAGTTTACGGTATTCTATCTGTACTAACTCAGGCTTTTTATGAAGCCGAATACTTATTTACCGTTCCACCAACCGTTTTTAATCCACCTCCAAAAGTAGAATCTGGAGTATTAAAACTCACTCGTAAAGCAGATTACAGTTTACCTTGCGACGAAAAACTGTTTTTTAGAGTCGTAAAACAAGCTTTTATGCACCGTCGAAAAACATTACGTAACAGTTTAAAAACATTGGAATTAAGCGATAATTTAAAAGCAAATGCTATCTTTGGCAAACGTCCAGAACAGCTAGATGTTCAAGCTTTTATAGATTTAACCAGTTTAATAGAAAACGACGAAAAGCAAATCGATTAACACTAAATATTAACAAATAAACCTTTAGTAAACAAAAGAGATTTTTTTGATAATATAAAATACGTTTTTTAGTGGAAGAACAAGACGACAACATAAAGTTTACAATAAGCGACGCTCTTATTGATAAGGTAGAAGTATTAGTAGATTCAAAGGACGATTCTGGTCTTTTAGAGCTATTAAACGAATACCATCACGCAGATATTGCCGAAATTCTTGAAGATCTAAATACAGATCAAGCGTCCTACATTATTAGACTTTTAGATAGTGACAAGACATCCGAAATCCTTATGGAAATGGATGAAGATGATCGTGAAAAAATATTAGCAACACTATCTACTAAAGAAATTGCCGAAGAAATCGAGGAACTCGATACCGATGATGCTGCAGATATGATTTCGGAGCTTTCCGAAGAACGACAAGAAGAAGTAATAGCTTACATTGAAGACGCAGAACACAAAGCCGAAATCCAGGAACTTCTTACTTACGACGAAGATACCGCCGGTGGATTAATGGCAAAAGAATTAATAAGAGTAAACGAGAACTGGACTGTAACAGAATGTGTAAGAGAGATGCGAGCACAGGCAGAAAACGTAACAAGAGTACACTCAATATATGTTGTAGATGGTGACGAAAAACTAATAGGTCGTTTATCTCTAAAAGACTTATTAATGGCTTCACCACGAGCACATATTTCTACAGTTTACGTACCAAAAGTAGACTACGTAGATGTTAATGAAGATGTCGAAGAAGTAGCCAGAATCATGCAAAAATACGACTTGGAAGCCATTCCTGTAGTCGATGTAAAAAAGATATTAGTTGGTAGAATTACCATTGACGATATTGTAGATGTAATAAAAGAAGAAGCCGAAAAAGATTACCAAATGGCAGCCGGTATTTCGCGAGATGTAGAAGCAGACGATAGTATTAAAAAACTAACAATAGCAAGATTACCTTGGCTCTTAATTGGTATGTTTGGAGGCTTAGGTGCTGCAAGTATAATAGAATCCTTTAACGACAGTATGGGAGATTTTATAGTACTCCTTAGTTTTGTCCCATTAATTCAAGCAACCGCAGGAAATGTTGGTGTGCAATCATCGGCAATTGTAGTGCAAGCACTTGCAAACAACAGTCTCGATGGCAATATTTTAAAACGTCTCTTTAAAGAATTTCTTTTAGGTCTAGTAAACGGTTTTGCTATTGCAATAATAGGCCTACTAATCACTCATTTTGTTTTTGGCACACCTTACAACGTTTCAATTACAATTGCTATAGCTTTAGTAGCAGTTATTGTTATGGCGGCTTTAATTGGCACATTTGTACCAATATTTTTAGACAAAAGAGGCATCGACCCAGCAGTTGCTACAGGACCTTTTATTACTACTAGTAACGATGTATTTGGCATATTAACTTACTTCTTAATTGCTAAATTTATTTTAGGTTTTTAATCTATTTTTCTAGAAACAAATTTTACTTTTTTGGGCGTTCCCTAAAGGTCAGGCTATCACTACTCGCTTTTTTTAAGAAAAATAAAAAAGAGCTCAAACATGCCGTTCTATCCTTAACGCAAAACATTGTAACTTTAAGCTTTTAAAATTCATTTTCATGAAAGCTATAAACATAAAAAACAAACACGCCCAATTTAAAAAACAATGGCATCCGCATCGTATTGCAACCGTAGACAATATGCAAGTGTTATTGGCTAAACTACAAGGCGAATTTGTATGGCATAGCCATGACGATGAAGACGAATTGTTTCAAGTAACAAAAGGCACTTTATACATGCAGTTTAGAGACCGAACAGCAATTGTAAAAGAAGGCGAAATTATAGTCGTTCCAAAAGGAGTAGAACACAATCCTACAACAAAAAACAACGAAGAAGTACACGTGCTTCTTTTCGAAAAACTAAGTACAAGCCACACAGGAAACATTAAAGACGACAAAACACAAACCGTTTATCCAGAATTATAATTTTATGAAAATCCTTCATTTAGATTCCAATCATCAATTACTAATAAATCAATTAAACGATTTAGGTTATACAAATCATGAAAACTACACTGCTTCAAAAGAAGACATTTTAAAAATTATTCATCAGTACGATGGTTTCATCATTAGAAGTCGTTTTAGTATCGACAAACAATTTATAGATGCTGCAACAAATCTAAAATTTATAGGCCGTGTTGGTGCAGGTTTGGAGAACATAGACTGCGCTTATGCAGAGTCTAAAGGTATAACCCTAATTGCAGCTCCAGAAGGCAATAGAAACGCTGTTGGCGAACATAGTCTAGCTATGCTCCTCTCTCTATTTAATAAACTAAATAAAGCAGACCAAGAAGTAAGAGATGGCAAATGGTTGCGTGAAGATAATCGTGGACTAGAATTAGACGGAAAAACCGTAGGCTTAATTGGTTATGGAAACATGGGAAAAGCCTTTGCTAAAAAACTTCGTGGTTTTGATGTAGACGTATTGTGCTACGACTTAAAACCAAATCTAGAAGATGCTAATGCAAAACAAGTTTCATTAGAGGAACTTCAGCAAAAAGCAGATGTTTTAAGCCTACACACACCCGAAACAGGTTCAACAATTGGTATGGTTAATCAAACCTTTATACATTCATTTAAAAAAGTGTTTTGGTTAATTAATACCGCAAGAGGAAAAAGTGTTGTAACCTCAGATCTGGTTTCAGCTTTAAAAAGCAAGAAAATTTTAGGAGCAGGATTAGATGTTTTGGAATACGAAAAAGCATCTTTCGAAAATTTATTTACTAAAGACAATATGCCAGAGGCTTTTAAATATTTAATACAATCTCGCAATGTATTATTATCACCTCATGTTGCAGGATGGACCATTGAGAGTAAAGAGAAACTAGCCCAAACCATAGTCGATAAGATTAAAGCAAAATTTTGTTAACTTTAAGCTTTAACTAACGCAAAGCAAAATGACCTCTCAAGCAATAACTCCCGAAGACTATATAGCACAGCTTCCCGAAGACAGGAAAGAAGCCATTACAAAATTAAACAATCTCATTAAAAAGCATATGCCAAAAGGCTTAGAAGCAGGAATGGGTTCTGGAATGTTGGCGTATTACGTCCCAAAATCTATATATCCAGATGGTTACCACTGTAAACCTTTTCCGCCTTTACCTTTTATTAATGTAGCGTCGCAGAAAAATTTTATCGCTTTGTACCATTCTGGAATGTATGCTAAAAAAGAATTATACAATTGGTTTGTATCCGAGTATCCTAAACATTGCAAATACAAACTAGACATAGGAAAAAGCTGTGTTCGGTTTAAGAAAATAGAAGATATTCCTTATGGTTTAATCGAAGAACTTCTTGCAAAAATGACAGTTGAAGAATGGATTAAAACTTACGAGGAAACAATAAAGAAATAAATTAATACTACTCAGGAGTTCTATTCATGAAATCCTGAATTTAAGTTAGCACTATAATTAATTAGATTCCCTTTTCTAGGGAACAAAACAAAAATGTTCTGATGAAAAAAAGAGTTACAGGAATTGGAGGTTTATTTTTTAAAAGCAAAGACCCAAAGGCAGCAAAAGACTGGTACAGTAAATATCTAGGCTTTAATACAGACGATTATGGTTGTACCTTTTGGAATAAAGACAAACAAGGAAACGATACCTCAACACAATGGTCACCTTTTAAAGACGACACCAAATATTTTGAGCCTTCTAAAAAAGATTTTATGTTTAATTACCGTGTAGAAAACTTACACGAATTATTAGCCACTTTAAAAGAAGAAGGTGTAACTATTGTTGGAGAAGTTGAAGAATACGACTATGGAAAATTCGGTTGGATTTTAGACAACGATGGTAATAAAATAGAACTTTGGGAACCTATAGATAAAGCTTTTTTGTAAGTCATTTTTTTTGTATTACTTTTAAAGAATTAATCCACTATTAAAACAATAATAATGTCTGACGAAAAAAACTTAAAAGACGGCCTTGACGATATGTTAGGAGACGCAAAAGATGGTGCTAAAAAAGCAAGTGATAAAGCAAGTGAACTAGCAGATGATGCTAAAGAAACAATGAGTGATTTCTCTAATAATGCAAAAGAGGCATTCGGAGGAACTACTGACAACAAAAAATTGATGGCTGGGATACTAGGTATCTTATTAGGATATTTAGGAGTTCATAAGTTTATTTTAGGCTATAATAAAGAAGGCTTAATACAATTAGGAGCAAGTATCGTTACATGTGGGTTTGCTGGAATAGTAGGATTTATTGAAGGTATCATTTACCTAACAAAATCAGACGAAGAATTCTATAATACTTACCAAGTAGGAAAAAAACCTTGGTTTTAAAGAATACTCAAAACCGAATACTCAATGTGTTCGGTTTTTTTATTTCAATAAATAACGTAATATTGCAATATCACAATTAAATAATAATAAATTATGGGCTTTACTAAAAAACATATATTCGATGCGCAGCAAAACCAAATAGCTAATTTTACAAAAATGATTGGCCATCCTGCGAGAGTATCTATTATACAGTACATAAGCCAGAATAAAGATTGTAATTGTAATAGTCTTGTAAAAGCTATAGGTTTAGCACAGCCGACTATTTCTCAACACCTTGCAGAAATAAGAAAAACAGGTTTGTTAAACCAATCTGTAAAAGGCAAAAATTTATTTTACAGTATAAATCAAGATAAATTAAATGAGTCGAGACGTTTAATAAACGACTTCTTTGTAAAAACTCAGGTTAACTGTTCAAAAGAATAAAACAAGGAAACTTAAAAAAATGCAGATTATTATAAATTTCTACAAGCCATAATCTAAAGGTAAAACATCACCTATTCTCTGCTTTGCCATAAAACCGCCAAATAATACTTTGTCTATTGGAGCATGATTACCAAAAGCATCGATTGTAAACCGTTTTACCTCACTTTGAATTGCAGATTGTCTGCCTTTACATAGAACGTTAAGCTTATGAGAAAGAGAAACTTCGCTAACGTTTAGACTATCATTCTTAAACGTTTTAATGTGCAACAAAGGATCTACTTGATAACTACCTTTAAAAATTTTAAATTTCTCTTTTCTAAGACTATTGTTTGCGATAGCCCGCATAAAATGCAATGCTGAACCTGTATATGCTTTTTGTCTATTACGTAAAGCTCTCTTGTGTTTTTTTGAATCTATAGTTTCGAAAAAAGTAGTCCCAGAATATCCAACAGAAGCAACAGTTATAAACACTTTTTCTAAATCTATATTAGCTTCGGTATCCATGTTATAAGTAATATAAAAATCTTTTATATCATATTTTACAATATAATCTAATGCATCATTTCTAACTATTATTGGTGCTTTGGCAGAAGCTACTAACTCTTTAGTATCGCGTTCAAAATTTAAAATAAGAGCATCTTCATTTAAAATAGTACATTTTTCAGCAAATTCTGATCGTCCTAAAAACTCTCTTCTAAATTGCCTGAGTTTAAATTCTCGAGACCATTCGTCTTTACTATCTAAAACAACTTCAGATAAGGTATTTATATCTTCTTTTAATTTGAATATTCTATTTACCGTAAAATCTTCAATACTATAAATTTTTGTTTCAAATCCAATAAAAGAGACAACCAAAGGTGCGTTAATAGGTTGTTTTAATAGTATTGAGAATTCACCGTCAAAATTAGTAGTTGTTCCTATAGAGGTATTATCAAAATATACTGAAGCACCAATTATGGGCTCGTTAGTTTTCTCGCTTAAAACCAAGCCCTTTAATTCTTGTGCTACTGACGTAAAGAAACTAACAAAAAATACAACTAATAATATTGCACTTTTCATATTAGAAAAATATTAATCTTCATTTGTAGTACTAGGAAATTTACTTTCCAACTCTGCTTGAAACTCTTCCATTACAGGACGCACGGTACTTTCTGGCAAATCTGATATTTTAATATACATTAAACCATCGACTGCATCATTAAATAACGGATCTACATTAAAACCAATAAGTTTACAATTTTGCTTGATGTACTTTTTAAGAAGCACTGGCAAACGTAGTGCACCTGGCTCTATTTCATCGATAATTCTATCGAATTTATTTAAATCTGCTGCTGTAGCATCAAAAACAAAATCTTTATCAGCATCATTTAGTTTTACCTTGAACTCTTTTTTAGGATGCACGTATTGCGCAACGTATGGATCGTAATAATGAGATTTCATAAACTCTATCATTAACGACTTAGAAAAGTTTGAAAACTGATCACTAATACTTACACCTCCAATTAAATATTTATGTTCTGGAAAACGTAAAGTAGTATGTACAATACCTTTCCAAAGTAAAAATAAAGGCATTGGTTTTTGTTGATATTCTTTTATAATAAATGCACGTCCAAGCTCTAAGGACTCACTCATCATTTTATAAAGTTCTGGTTCAAAACGAAATAAGTCTTGAAGGTAGAAACCATCAATTCCATATTTTTCGAAAATTTTGGATCCCAATCCCATTCTGTATGCGCCTGCTAATTTATTAGCTTCGCAATCCCATAGAAACATGTGGTGATAGTAGCCATCGAACACATCTAAATCGATAGCTTCGTTAGTACCTTCTCCTACTTCTCTAAATGTAATTTCGCGCAGACGTCCTATTTCTCTTAATATATTTGGAATCTTTTTCGCAGACGATAAAAATACTTCGTAATTTTTACTTTTTAATAGTCTACCATCATCTTCACGAAGAAACTCAACTTCTTTTAGCATAACTTTTGTGCTAACAGGAGTTACTATTTTTTTGGGGATCTTAATTGGTTTTGGAGATTTTAAACTTGAAGAAATAGTATCTCTTAAATTCTCTTTAGGTTCGAAGGCATTAGACAGCATGTAAGTTTTTTTACGAACAAATTCCGAAAAACTCTGAAGCGTTTCGTGCTCGTTTTGATCTTTCACAGAAATTGGTCGACCTATTCTTACCTTTATTACTCGTCTCTTTTGAGTTAGTATTTCTGATGGTAATTTTGCTGTTCTAAATGTATCACTAATTTTAGATAACGTATAAAACAACTTACTGTTTTTGGCGTGAAAATATATAGGAACAATTGGCACATTTGCTTTTTGAGCCAATTTCATTGCCGCCTCTTCCCATGGCTTATCTACCATTAATTTTCCATCCTTATAGGTAGAAACCTCACCTGCAGGAAAGATACCTAATGGATGTCCTTCTTTTAAATGTCTAATAGCACTTTTAAAACCTGCAATACTTGATTTTACATCTTTGCGGTCTTCAAATGGATTAACAGGCATAATATAGGGCTTTAACGGCTCTATACGATGTAATAAGAAGTTAGCTATTATTTTAAAATCGTTTCGTTGCTCTAGCATTAACTTTAGGAGTAAAATACCATCAATCCCACCTAATGGGTGATTAGAAACTGTAATATAAGCACCATCTTTTGGAAGTCTTTTTAAGTCTTCTTCCGGAATTTCGAATTTAATTTGAAATTCATTTAAGATTGAATCTAAAAACTCAACTTCACTTAAGTGTTTGTTACGGTTATAGAATTTATTAAGTGTAGATATTTTTAAAACCTTCATTAATAGCCAACCTATAAACGTTCCAAATACACCGTATTTTTCTAAGTTTATTGCTTTTGAAACTTCTTTTGCAGAGACTAAAGACATTGTTAATATTAATTTTTTTTAAGCCTACAAATGTAAGCAATAGATTATTGAGTTACAACTTGAACAGTTTCTTGAAATAACTGCTTCAACAACACTGTTTTACCTTGCTCTAAATTTTTTATTACGGTATCGTTATAATGCCTGATAGTGTACAACGACACCTGTTTATGGCATTCTACTTTAAATTTAGCTTTTAAATGTAACAGTAATTTTTCTAAATTATTATAGGTATTCTCGAAACAAACAGAAAAACTAATAGCAGAATTTTGAATGACATCTACCTTCATTTTATAAAGGGCTAGCAAGTTAAATATTTCACTAATATTTTCTTCTACCACATAGGAAAAATCTAAAGTAGATAAAGATATTAAAACTTGATTTTGCTTTAAAATAAAACAAGGTACTTTTGGCTCAATACCTTGAGATTTATTTACAGTTGTTCCAGCGTTTTCCGGATTTAAAAATGATTTTACATGTAAAGGAATTTCCTTACGTTGTAACGGTTGTAGCGTTTTAGGATGAATTACAGAAGCGCCATAAAAGGCCAATTCTATCGCTTCTGTATAAGAAATCGTGTTTAACAATTGTGTGTTATTAAAATGACGTGGATCTCCATTTAAAACACCAGGAACATCTTTCCATATCGTTACACTTTGTGCATTTAAGCAATATGCAAAAATAGCTGCTGTATAATCACTACCTTCTCGACCTAAAGTTGTTGTGAAATTATTACTATCACTGGCTATAAATCCTTGTGTAATGTATAACGTAGACGCTTTAACCTTGTTTATAATATTATTTTGAGTGATTTCCCAATCTACATTTGCACGACGGTAATAATCGTCAGTTTTTATGCATTGTCTTACATCTAACCATGTGTTTGTTAAATGCATCATATTTAAATACTGACTTATAATGGTTGTAGAAACTAGTTCTCCATAACCAATAACCTGATCGTAAATAAAATTATAATTAGGAGATTTATTACTAATAAAAAACTGCTGTAATTCTTTAAAGAGCCCTTCAACTTTGTTAAAAACGACATGTTGTTCGTTTTTAAATAAATCCATCATAATATCTCGATGGTAATTTTTTACGGTCTCTAATTCTGCTTTATAAGTATTAGTTTCATTTAAATATTTATCGATTACAGCCTCTAACGCATTTGTAGTTTTTCCCATAGCAGAAACGATAATAAGCTTATTTTCATAGCCTACTTTCTCCAGCACTTTTACTACATTTCTTACTCCATCCGCATCTTTTACAGAAGCACCTCCAAACTTAAATACTTGCACTATATATTGTTTAAATAATTCTTAATCCCATTTTCGTTTAAATGTACAACATCCCAGTCTCGCATAACGTTTGCACCTTTTTTTTCGTAAAAGGCAATCGCAGGCTCGTTCCAATCTATAACTTCCCAACTTATTCGTTTAACACCCATTTTAGCGCCGTGTTTAACAACCTCATTTAGAAGTACTGTACCTAAACCACTACCTCTCATACTCTCTTTAACAATTAAATCTTCAAGGTGTAAAACCTCTCCTTTCCATGTAGAATAACGTTTATAAACTAATGCTGCTCCAACAATTTCATCATTAGATTCTGCAACAAAACATGTAAATTTCGGGTGTTTTCCATAACCATCTTCTTCAAGGTTATCAACCGTAACTTCTACAGCATCAGGCTCTTTCTCAAACACAGCAAGCTCTACAATTAAATCGTAAACGCTTTTCATATCACTTTTTGTTGCTAACCGGATGGCATTCTTCATATTAAAAGTATTTTGAAATCAAATATAGTTTAAAGTTAAATAACGTTAGATAATTACTTTTACGAAATCGTTATAGTCTAATTAAAAATACGATATTTGCAAAACTGAAAGTTTAAACTATGTCTAGAAAGAACCAAACATTAGGAGAATTTATTATTGAAAATCAATCGTCTTTTAAATACACTTCTGGTGAATTATCAAGACTTATAAACTCTATTCGCCTCGCTGCCAAGGTAGTAAACCATGAGGTTAATAAGGCTGGATTAGTAGATATTATTGGAGCCGCAGGAGATACCAATATTCAAGGTGAAGACCAACAGAAGCTTGATGTTTACGCTAACGAAAAGTTTATACAAACACTAACAAATAGAAATATTGTTTGTGGTATTGCTAGTGAAGAAGAGGACGATTTTATTTCTATAAATAGTCAAGATGAAAATAACCAGAACAAATATGTAGTGTTAATAGATCCATTAGATGGTTCTAGTAATATAGATGTAAATGTATCTGTAGGAACGATTTTTTCTATTTATAGACGTGTAACACCTGTTGGAACACCTGTAACTATAGACGATTTTCTTCAAAAAGGAAATCAGCAAGTGGCAGCCGGTTATGTGGTTTATGGTACGTCTACAATGTTGGTATACACCACAGGAGATGGTGTAAACGGCTTTACGTTAAACCCAGCTTTAGGGACACTTTATTTATCGCACCCAAACATGCAATTTCCAGAAGATGGTAATATCTATTCTATAAATGAAGGGAATTACAACCATTTCCCTCAAGGCGTTAAAGATTATTTAAAATACTGCCAAAAAGAGGAAGATAATAGACCTTATACTTCAAGATACATAGGATCTTTAGTTTCCGATTTTCATAGAAATATGATAAAAGGTGGTATTTACATATACCCTAAAAGCTCCAAAAATGCTGCCGGAAAACTACGTTTACTTTACGAATGCAACCCGATGGCATATATAGCAGAACAGGCAAATGGCAAGGCTAGTGACGGTTTTACAAGGATTTTAGACATAGAACCAACAGAGCTACATCAACGTGTTCCATTTTTCTGCGGAAGTACTAATATGGTTGAAAAAGCCGAGGAGTTCATGCAAAACGCGGAATAAACAGATTAATCAATTTTATTTTATTATTTTTACCATAGTTTACTAAACTAAATATTAATAATGGCAAAGAACGATAAAACAGTAACAGATAATATTAGCGCTAACGATCCTACTTCTAAAATCGATGCGATTAAGCAACTTATTTTTGGTGAAAATATCCAAGAATATAACCATGAATTTGAAGCTGTTAAAAAAGATATTCTCGACAAGAAAAAAGAACTTGAGAATTTAATTGATGACGTTAAGGTGGAGCTACTTCAAAATATTGATAATCTAAGTACCGATATTAATATTAGAATTACAGAACTAGAAAACACATTAGACGATAAAGCCGATGCTCTAGATGAGAAAAAATTAGATCGCAAACTTTTTGGCGATTTACTAATTAAACTTGGCGAGAAAATTAGTAACTAATTTGATTCTCGCGCCATGAATCAAGACGAAAGACTTTCTATTTTAAAAGACATCTTACTTACAGATGAGCGCGAGTATGCCCAAAAAGTTGAAGAAAAACTACGAGTTGTAGAAGATGTTATAAATAAACAGAATCAACTTTCTGAGCGTGTAAATCCTATCATCGAACAAAAACTTAACGACTTCATTCTTGAAATCCCAAAAACTTTGGGACCTTCTATAACTGAAGCTTTAAAAACTGAAATTAAAAACTCCCAAGATGCAGTTGTAGAAGCATTATTTCCAATCATTGGAAAAATGATTAAAAAATACGTACAGCAAGAAATGCAAATTTTGTCTGAGCAAATAAATGCAAAAATGAATAGTGCGTTTACTTTTGAAGGTTTAAAACGTAAGTTTAAATCTAAAAAAACTGGTGTTAGCGAAGGAGATTTAATACTCCAAGAACTATCACAGCCTAAAATAGACCAAATAATGGTTATTGAAAAAGGTTCTGGCATCATAATCTCTGAATACTCAAAAACACAATCTATAGATGAGGATATGGTATCTGGTATGCTAACAGCTATCAAGAGTTTTGCCGAAGACGCCTTTGAAAAAGATAATCAAGAATTACAATATATAGAATATGATAGCTTTCATATTCATCTCCAAAATTTTTCTGCCTACTATATTGCTGTAATTATTTCTGGGCCTTACAATGTTGTTTTTAAAAGTAAGCTAGAGGATAAATTGTTAGACTTTGCTCAAAACTACATTAATAAAGAAGATATAAAAGATACAGATTCGTTCTCGAAAAAATTGAAATTATTTTTTGAGTAACTAATTTAAGTTAAAAGCCTATATACAATAAGCTTTGCTTATTTTTGTTCTGCTTTATTTACAGCACTATTCTAATTAAAAAATAAAAGTTATATTTCGATAATGAAAGTTTCTAAAAAAATAGTCTTACTAGGTCATTTTGGTGTTGGCAAGTCTTCACTTATTAGGCGTTTTGTAGAAAACACCTTTTCTGAAGATTACAAAGTAACCATTGGTGTTCACATATTTAAAAAAAACATTACCATTCCAGAACAAGGAACAGATGTCTCTTTAGTTATATGGGATTTAGAAGGGAATGATGATATCACTAATACTAGATTGTCTTATCTTCTAGGTACACATGCTTTTATTTATGTTTACGATGTTACTAGGCCTGCCACATACGAAAGTTTAGAAAGCGAAATAAATTTCCTTAAAGAAAAACAAAAAAACACATCTATAACTGTTGTTGGAAATAAAGAAGATTTGGTTACCAAAGCTTATTTAAAGCAGAACAGCGGTAATTTTGGTAGTTTAACAGATTTGTATGTAAGCGCAAAGACAGGTGACAAAGTTGATTTACTTTTCTCTAATTTAGCTGAAGCGCTTATTAAGTAAGCAAAAACCAGCTAAAATATGCTTAAAGAATATATAAAAAAATATACTAAACCACTAGTACAGTATTCAATTTTAGATTTTGATGGAAACATTTTAGAATCTGATAACGCTCTCTTTCCTGAGTTTAAAAAAAAGCATATTGGAGACATTCATCCATTCTTTGAAATAATTACACCTCTTTTAATTGCTGAAGAAAATGAAACTATATTTTCTTGTATTCACTTAAATATTGAAAATAAAGAAATCACATCAGATATTCTTTTACAAACATTTGAGGACGGCAAGCATCCTCTTTTAATTATTCACGATTTAACGTCGCATTACAATAATTACCAAACTACAGCACAAGTACGAAACGAATCTGTAATTAATTCTCAAATCTTAGAATTAAAAAACACCTATTTAAAAGAAAAGGAATCTTTTAAAAACACTTTTATCGCTAATTTTAGCCACGAATTACGCGACCCTTTAACTGGTATTTTAACTTTCACAGACATTTTAAGTAAGACCAATTTGGACTTACAACAAAAGGATTATGTACAAATACTTAACTCCTCATCTGGTTTCTTAAAAAAAATGATTGATGATATTCTTGATATTTCCATAATTGAATCTGGAAACCTTGAGCTATCTATAGAACCTTTTAACTTTATAGAATTATTAAATGAGATCAAGTTTAATTACAAAATTAAAGCTGAGCAAAAAGGACTAGAATTCCATTATTCTTTTGACGAAAAATTACCCGAAATTATTGGTGGTGACGCCAAAAGATTACGACAGGTTTTAACGAACTTACTAGATAACGCCTTAAAATTCACGAAAGATGGTAGTATTACTTTTAATGTTTCTTTAAACCAACTTAGAGCACGAAAAGCAAGTATTCACTTTGAGGTCACTGATACTGGAGTTGGACTAAAAAAAGAAGATTTAGACACTATCTTTACAAGTTTCTCTCAAGTAAATAACGATGACACTATTAAAGGAACCGGATTAGGTCTTGCTATTGTAAAATATTTGGTAGAGCTTACAAAGAGTGAAATTAAAGTGTCCTCAGAATATGGAAAAGGCTCAACATTTTCTACAAACATTAATTTTGTAGCTACACCTTCTTTAAAACTTGACAAGGTAAAAAGTAATAAAAAAGACCTTCCAAGTGCATCAAGAAAGTACAACATACTATTGGTTGAGGATTCCCAAATTACTCAACTTTCGGTCTTAAAAATTCTCGCATCTAATGGTCTCTTTTTTTTAGATATTGTAACTAATCCCGAAGATGCACTTGCCAGAATATCAAACATAGATAGTGAGGTAGATTTAGTTTTAATGGACATCAAACTGAAAGAATTTCAAGGTGATGACATTGCAAAGCAAATTAGAAAACTCCCAGAACGCCACCAAAGAAAAGTTCCTATTGTAGCTATGACGGCAAAAGTTTTTAAAGAAGATTTAAAACATTATAAAAAAATTGGGATAAACGATGTTTTAAAGAAACCTTTTAATCAAAGTCAATTATTAGACGTAATTGCAAGGAATTTAAAGTAAGAACAAAAATAGCTCATACAAATATTATAAAATACTGTATCTTTAAGATTACTAAAACAACAGTTAATCCTTAAACATGCTCCAAACCTATACTATTCCGTACAAGGAAACTACTAATCAAATTCTACTTATTAGTAATAAAGGAATTATTGTTGACGCCCAATCTATTCTTTTTAAAAATTATATTGGTAAAGCAATACAAAGTTTACATCCCTTCTTTGAGACTTTAATAAACCTATTAACTTTAAAAAATAAGACCTACAATTTTGAGTGTATTAATTTAGAGATAGACAACAAACATTATACATTAGATGCCGTTTTACATACCAACAACTCAAAAGAACCGTCAGCCCTTGTAATTCAAGATTTAACAAAGCAATACATTACATACCAAAAGGCAGCACAAAAACGAAACGTAGCAGAAATTAAAGCTCAACTTTTAGATTACAACAATGTTATTCTACAAGAAAAGGAAGCCTTTAAGAATAGTTTTATAGCAAATTTTAGTCATGAAATTAAAATGCCTGTTAATACTATAAATGGTTTTGTTTCTCTATTAGAGAACACAAACTTAGAACAGAGTCAACGCTATAATCTTAACGTTATTAAAAATACCAATGACAAGTTAAAAACGATGATTAACGATATTATAGATATATCTAAAATTGAAACTGGTCGATTCTCTATATTACCAATACGTTACAATTTACTAGAGGAACTAGACACCATTACTACCATCTACAGTCAAAAATGTAAAGAAAAAGGCCTAATTCTAAACTACAATATTGATCCAGAATGTCCGAAATATATTATTGCAGATAAATATAGACTTGCCCAAATAGTAAACAACCTTATCGGTAATGCTATTAAATTTACACCAACTGGCTCCATAGAATTGTCAGCAAAATGTGTTACTAAAAACAATAATTTTGCAACATTAATATTTTGTGTAAAAGACACAGGAATTGGAATAAACAAAAAACAAATTGACGCTATATTTAATGGTTTCCATCAAGTTAATAATAACCTTACTAATAATGGTGCCGGTTTAGGTCTAGCTATAACCAAAAAACTTGTTCATGCACTAGATGGTAAAATAGACTTAAAAAGTGAAATTAATAAAGGTTCTGAATTTACAGTAACTTTAGATTTTAAAATTGCACCTAACCAAAAAGAAGATAAAGTAATCACTAAAACTTCTATAACCACAGCTAAAAACGACATTAAAATTTTACTTGCAGAGCCATTACGTGGTAATCAAGAAAAGCTATTAAAGATTATTAGCAAATTAAAAAACTGCGATGTTGTTATTGTAGAAAATGGAGACCAAGTTATAGAAGAGTTATACAAATCCACTTTTAACTTACTAATACTAAATCTTAAGTTACCAACAATGGATGGTATCGATACTACACGTTATATCAGACATTCAGATTATAAAAACATTAACAAAATACCCATTGTTATAATAAGTGAAAAACCATCTAAAGAAGAAGAAAACTATTGTAAAGAACGACGTGTTAATAGCTATATAGGCAAACCTTTTGACAAAGCAGAAGTACTAAGAAAACTAAAATATATTATACAAAAAAAGCAAGCCTAACAGCTTGCTTTTAATATTTATAAATTGAATATTATCTATTCATACCTTTAATTTCTTCAATAAAAGTATCTAAATCTGTACCATTACTAACTAACGTTAATGCCTTGTCTACAACGTATTTTACGTTTTCAGCATTAAAACCTAATCCAACTGCAATTTTACGTAATAAAATCTCCTCGTGATCACCTTTAATATGATCTACATAAACCATACGAGATAAATCGTATAAACGCTCCAAACGAATATCGTAAGAAGTTGGTGGATTAATTGGGTGCGATTGATAATCTTCTAATATTATCTTATAATCGTTTTCACCAATATCTAAATTACGTGCCAAACGATCTAAAAATGTTTTTTCTTCGTCCGAAATAACTCCATCGTCCATTGCCACTTTTACAATTGATGCAAAATGGTCTTCGTTACGCTTCTTAAATCCGCTATCGAATAAATCTGAAAATGACATATATTTTTTTGTTTTAGAGCGGCAAAGATAAGTAATCTTCAAATCTTTTAAAATTAAAAAACTTTTTATTTTGAGCATTCATTTCACTTCTTTTAAAGAGAAGTAAAATACCGCGCTTTCCGTGGTTATTCCCTCCTAGACACCTTAACCACATAACAAGTACGAATTGATTAGGAATTCATATTTAGAATATTAAGAACGGGTGAATAATCGCTAATCCATTTACTACAAGTAGTTATTAAATTTAAATACACCGCAAATTTTATATAATAAAGTTAATTTGAAGTTTAAAAATTAAACGACCGTTCTCCTGTATTCAAAGTAGACCCAAATTCACACGTTTTAATATTTGCTTTGTTACCCGAAGTTGCGATATCCCAACGTGAGTAAGCAAAACTTCTCTATTTCTATTTAATTTATTTCTTGAGAATAAATAACTTCTCGAGTAATTTGCCAACGCTCATCTTGCCAAATAAAATCTATATTAACTAAAAGTTTAGTCTTTGTTCCCGTTAAATTTAATTTTCGTTCAACAATTACATGGCCATTATCTCCTTCAATATTAATATGATGAAATTTTGCCCAATTGTTACTTTTGTGTTCTTCACGATTGTCTATTTTCCCACCTATTAAATCCATAAATGCAGGTTTTCTAAACTCGTTTTTACTTCCTTTATCATCAATTATAATAACGTTCATATCCTCGTGATAGATTTCTTGAAGGTCATCACGTCCAAAGTCTTTATCTGGTGTTATCAATCTTTGCAAAGAAGCTTCTAAACCTTCTTCTGTTTTTATATCCTTATGCGTCATCTTTATTTCAATATTTTGAGATTGTGCATTACTATTACTTAATCCTGTAAACAAAAGAATTAACAGCATAGTAATTCTTAAGTAACTGTTGTCTTGCTTTTTCATTTTAACTTATTCAACTGCTTCTTTAATAAGTCTTTCCTGAGTTATTTTACCAAAGACTTTCCTATCATATACCCAAGAAATAGTCGTGAATGTTAAAGCTAAAATTGAAAAAAGATATTCACCATCTGCAACCATCAAATGTGCAAAAAAGGCTAATGTTGCATCAAAAATAAACCCTGAATAAGTCAACTCTTTAAGAAACAGCGACTTTCGTGATAATATAGTTAATGGTCCTAATATTTTTAGTGTAGCTAAAGGATAAATTATCCAAGTAGGAAACCCAAGGCTTATAAAAAAACTTTCTGCTCTTGGATAGTTGAATATATACATCATTGCTCCCATAATAAATAGTGCACATAACAGTCCTGTTGCTATCCAATAAATTGTTTTATTTGTTTTCATATCTGTAAAATTTAAATTGTTTTGTTTTTTAAAATAGTTAGTAGTTTTGAGGGTTCTAGACGTGTCATATAATCTTCCTCAAAATGAATAAATAGTATCTTGAATTCTTTATCAATAACATAAATAGCAGGTACAGGAAGTTGATAATCTTCATTTCCATGAATATTGGAGAAATCTACACCAAAGCCTACAAAATCTTTCTTTGCTTGCTCACTTAGAGTAAATACAATGCCCATTTTCTTCATAAAAGTGGCGTCTACATCTGTAAGTATCGGGTATGTAAGTGCGTTTTTAGCGTGAGTTTTAGCTCCTTGTTGTGGTAACTCTGCACTTATACCCACGATATTTGCCTTAATAGAATTAAATTGACCTTTTAATCTTTCATATTCCCTTAATTCCATGTTACAGTATGGACACCAACCACCTCTGTAAAAATTAAGGATTAAAAAATTAGAAGTATGTATTGATTTTAAATCAATCTCGTGTCCTTCAATATTGCGTAATATAGAATTGGAAACGGTATCACCTACTTGCAATGCATGTTCTTTAAGTCTATCATTCTTTAATTTAACGATATCTTTTTGAAAAGTTTCTACTATTGGAGCTGGCATTCTAATTAACACCTCTTGTTTTAATTGTTCTGTTTGTTCTTGAAGTTTCATTGTTCGTAATTTTGTTTGGGCAAAACTACACGAACAAGTCTTTTTTTGAATTATCTATATCTTCTTAAAAATAGTCAATCTATAACCGAGTATAAAACGCTTAAATTTGTTCACGGAATTTATTTGGTGTAACACCCGTTAGTTTTTTAAAAAAACGAATAAAATTTGAATGTTCTGAAAAGCCCATTTTATAACCGATCTCTTGCGAAGTATATTTTTTTTCTGAGATGTTTCTTTTTATTTCAAGTAATATCCAGCTATCAATAAACGTCTTTGCTGTTTTACTAGTTATTTCTTTGCAAATATCATTTAGGTATTTATATGATATAGAAAGCATATTTGCATAATCACTAGCATTGTGGGTTTCTTTGTGATGTTGAATAATAAGTTGTTTAAATTGAATAAAAATTTTAAACCTTATACTTTCAAATATATTATGTTGATACATTGATAACCGTTTTATCTGAAGTAGCAATGTCATTAAAGCAGTGTTTATAAAATCACTTTTAAGATTAATGTTTGGGTTTTCCAATTCCGTTTTTAGAATGGACAGATAAGGGTTTAGTATTTGTAAATTTTCAGCGCCAATATGAATAGTTGGTGCATTATAAAGGTGAAGAAAATGGAAAAGGTTTTTTTCACTAATGTTGTTTGTAATTATAGCTTCGTCAAAAGAAACCACATAACCTTTAATTGTTAATGCTTTGGAGAAAGAATGCACTTGACCTTTAGATAATGGTAAAATTACACCAGGAAACAATGACTGTTCTTTAAAGTCAATAATATGTTTACTCTTCCCTTCTGTAACAATAATTAAGGCATGAAACTCAATTCTATGAGGATTGTATAAGTCAAATGCGCTTTCATTGCATCTAGCATATAAGTTTTCAATAGAAATTAACTCAAACGGCACAGGTTGATTTACAAACTCTGAGAAAACAATATTTTCTATTTCTTGTGACATCGCTTTTTAACTCAAATTTTTCAGCAATTACAACTAACCTGTATACTGATATGAAATTGTTTTAATACTTTTTATTAAATGGTAGTTTATTTTCGAAGTTCGTCTATTCTTTTTACAAAGTCAAGTAATTTCAACTTAGAAATGGAAATAACCATTCTATCTCTTATATTTGTATTCCAATACAATAATACGTGAGCAAACTACTAATCTCGCAAACATACGCACAGTCTTTGCAACTGCAAAAACTGCAAGCTGCTATTGCCAAAACTCAAGAAAACACAAATAAAACGCATATAAAAGGCCTTGTTGGCTCTGCGCTTTCATTTGTAATACACGAAAGCTTTAAAAAAGCCGACAAACCCTTTCTTTTAATCTTTAACGATAAAGAAGAAGCCGCTTTTTATCTTAACGATTTAGAGCAACTTATAAACGGGAAAGATGTTTTATTCTATCCAGGAAGTTATAGAAGACCATACCAGATTGAAGAAACAGATAATGCAAATATACTATTGCGTGCAGAGGTTTTAAACCGAATAAACTCACGCAAAAAACCTGCAATAATTGTTACCTATCCAGATGCACTTTTCGAAAAAGTAGTCACTAGAAAAGAACTAGAACGTAACACATTAAAAATTAATGTTGGCGACGATTTAAATATCGATTTTGTAAACGAAGTGCTTTTCGAGTACAAATTTAAACGTGTCGATTTTGTTACAGAACCAGGTGAATTTTCGGTTAGAGGTGGTATTGTAGATGTATTTTCTTTTTCGCATGACGAACCTTACAGAATTGAGTTTTTTGGAGATGAAGTCGATAGTATTAGAACCTTCGATGTCGAAACACAGCTTTCTAACGAGCAGATTAAAAAAATTGGTATAATTCCAAATGTTGAAAACAAGTTTTTAGACGAATCTCGTGAGAGTTTCTTAAAATACATTGCTTCAAAAACAGTAGTTTTTACAAAAAATGTAGAAGTCCTTTTTTCAAGAATAGATGAGTTTTTTACTAAAGCTGAAGATGCCTTTAAAAGTCTTTCAACCGAATTAAAACATGCAGAACCTGTAGAGCTGTTTTGTAATTCAGCATTACTAAAAAGACAGCTTTTAGATTTTAACGTCGTAGAATTTGGTACGGATTCTTGGTTAAAAACACAAGAAGAATTAATATTTAATACCACACCACAACCTGCTTTTAATAAGCAATTCGATTTACTTATAGATAACCTAAACCAAAATCATAATAACGGTTTTACTAATTATATAGCTTGTGTAAGCGAGCAACAAGCCAAACGTTTTCATGATATTTTCGATGATAACGAACAAGATGTAAAATACCAAACCATAACCTTATCCTTATTTCAAGGTTTTGTAGATCATGAAAACAAGATGGTGGTATACACAGACCATCAAATTTTTGAGCGTTACCATAAGTTTCACCTTAAAAATGGTTACGCAAAAAAGCAAGCCATTACTTTAAAGGAAATCACTAATCTCGATATTGGAGATTATGTTACACACATAGATCATGGTATTGGTAAGTTTGGAGGTTTAAAGAAAATAGATGTAGAAGGTAAACTGCAAGAAGCTATTAAATTAGTTTATGGCGAACGCGATATCTTATATTTAAGCATTCATTCTCTGCATAAAATTACTAAATTTAATGGTAAAGACGGCAAACCACCAAAAGTATACAAACTAGGTAGTAAAGCTTGGAAAGTATTAAAAGAGAAAACCAAATCCAGAGTTAAACACGTTGCGTTTAACTTAATAAAACTTTATGCTAAACGTAAACTTGAAAAAGGTTACCAATACAAGCAAGATAGTTATTTACAGCACGAATTAGAAGCGTCTTTTATTTACGAAGATACTCCAGACCAAATTACTGCAACTGCAGATATTAAGGCAGATATGGAAAGCCAACGTCCAATGGATCGTTTAATTTGCGGTGATGTTGGTTTTGGGAAAACAGAAGTTGCCATACGTGCAGCATTTAAGGCCGTAGATAATGGTAAGCAAGTGGCTGTTTTGGTTCCAACAACTATATTAGCATTTCAGCATAACAAAACGTTTACTGAACGCTTAAAAGAGTTTCCTGTAACGGTAGATTATGTAAATCGTTTTCGTACTGCAAAACAAAAACGTGAAACATTAGAAAAACTAGAAAAAGGACATGTAGATATTATTATTGGCACACACCAATTGGTAAACAAAAAAGTGAAATTTAAAGATTTAGGTTTGCTAATTGTGGACGAAGAACAAAAATTTGGTGTTGCAGTAAAAGAGAAGTTAAAAACGCTAAAAGACAATGTCGATGTATTAACCTTAACGGCTACACCTATACCAAGGACGCTTCAGTTTAGTTTAATGGCTGCACGAGATTTATCGGTAATAACTACGCCTCCACCTAATCGTTACCCTATAGAAAGTAATGTAATTCGTTTTAGTGAAGATGCTATTCGGGATGCAGTGAGCTACGAGATACAACGTGGCGGACAAGTATTTTTTATTCATAATAGAATAGAGAATATTAAAGAAGTTGCAGGCATGATACAGCGTTTAGTACCTGATGCTAAAGTTGGTGTTGGTCATGGCCAAATGGAAGGTAAAAAACTAGAAACCCTAATGCTTTCTTTTATGGAAGGCGCTTTTGATGTTTTAGTGAGTACAACCATTATAGAAAGTGGTCTAGATGTGCCAAATGCAAACACTATTTTTATTAATAACGCTAATAACTTTGGACTAAGCGATTTACACCAAATGCGTGGTCGTGTAGGACGAAGTAATAAAAAAGCATTCTGTTATTTTATTACGCCTGAGTATTCTGCAATGACGGACGATGCTAGAAAACGTATTCAAGCCTTAGAGCAATTTACCGCTTTAGGAAGTGGGTTTAATATCGCGATGAAGGATTTAGAAATTCGTGGTGCAGGTGATTTATTAGGTGGTGAGCAATCTGGTTTTATAAATGAAATTGGCTTCGACACCTACCAAAAAATATTAAACGAAGCCATTGATGAACTTAAAGAAAATGAATTTAAGGACTTATATGACGAAGATCCCGAGGATAAAGAATATGTAAAGGATATGACTATTGATAGTGATTTAGAATTACTATTCCCAGACGATTACGTTAATAATATAGCTGAAAGATTAAACCTTTACACACAACTTAACAACTTTAAAACGGAAGAAGAATTAGCCAAATTTGAGACTGAATTAATAGATAGATTTGGAGAATTACCAACGCAAGTAGTAGATTTATTAGATAGTGTAAGGTTAAAATGGATTGCCACCAAATTAGGAATCGAAAAAGTAATTATGAAAAAAGGCAAACTGGTTGGTTACTTTATTAACGATCAACAAAGTCGCTTTTACCAAAGTGTTAACTTTAATAAGCTATTAAAATACGTACAGCAAAATCCTAGAGCTGGTAAAATGAAAGAAAAGCAAACTAGAAAAGGCTTGCGCTTATTACTTACCTTTGAAAACATAAAAACTGTAGAACAAGCATTGGCAGTGCTTAAACCTATATTGGCTTAATTTTTGATTATTTAAGAATAAAAAAAGTTAATGAAAAAATTATTTTTAATACTTTTCTGTTTTGGCTCATTAAGTCTTATTGCTCAAAGTGAAGCCATTAAAACTAGAGATTCTATAACAATTGGTTTTTATTGTGGAATCTCTGGAGTAAAATCATCCTTCGTTAAAGATTTTGAACAAAAAATATTAAACATTTCTAATTTTAATGATTTAAAAAATAATTTAGAATTAAAAAGTATTAAAGATGGCTCACATATTTTTTTGACAATTATAATCTGTCAAGAACTAGAAAAACAGAATTTAATTTTACTCTCTCAAGAGGAAAAACAAAAAATAGATAAATTATCCCAAAGCCCTGTACCTCTATTTTTATGCGAAGGCTGTTTTAGAGACACCACTTCCATAAATAGTGTAATAAACAATAAAAAAGAAGATAGTTTTATTGAAAATGCACGACAGTGGGCTAAAGAGCTTATAGAAAAATCAAAAAAATAAATAACCTTATCTTTGGCAAAGTTTTTGCCTTACATGATATAAAACCATTAATAATGACTAGAAAAATACTTTTTTTACTCGCAATATTACCTTCGGTATTATTCGCACAACATACAATAAAAGGCACTTTTACACCTGCTGAAGATTTTAAATTCGCATTCTTATATCGCGTAACTGCCGAAACGTCTTTATTTGTAGCTAACGCAGATGTGACAGAAGATGGCACTTTTGAAATAGCATTAGACAAAGCTACTATTCCTGGTACTTATCGTTTGGTTTATGCACAACCTCAAGATCAATTTAATTTCGATTTTATTGTAAATAACAAAGAAGACATTGTACTACAATACGATGTAGAAAAAGGATTAACTTTCGATAAGTCTTCAGAAAACAAAATTCACAGTTCTTACAACCGAAGCATGGCTATGGTTAATAAAAGCATTCGTAATTACTATGGTGCAGGAAAAGAAGATAAATCTGGCTATTCTAAAATTTTTAATATTCTTAAAAATACGCAAGAAGAGTTCGAGAAAGCATCAGATGGTATGATAGCTAATAACTTTATAAAGGCATGTAGCCCATATATACCAAACGAATTAGAAGATGTTTCTAGATTTTCTAAAAACATAAAATCTAATTATTTTTCAAATATTGATTTTGGCAACAAAACGCTTCAGGACTCTAATTTTTTAATTAAAACCACTATTGATTACGTTATTGGTTTTATAGATCGAAAAAATCCAAATGCCTCTTACATGGAAAACGTGGACACGGTAGTAAAAGCCATTGGAGATAACCCAAAAATAAAAGGGATTCTTTTAGAAATTTTATGGAATCAGTTTTCTGTTGAAGGCAACGAAGTTGTAACAAACTATATTGGTTCTAAATATTTACTAGATATCGCTCGTGCTAATAACGATAACGAATTAGCTAACAGTATTATCTTTTTTAAAAATGCATCTATAGGTAATATAGGTCCAGATTTCGATATTGAAATAAAAGAAGAAAAAGACAAGGTAAAAGTTTCAAAACTTAGCAAATTAGAAGGTTCTAACAACTATTTATTATTCTTTTGGAGTACAACCTGTTCTCACTGTTTAGATGAAATTCCGCAATTAAAAGAATATATAAAGTCTAAAGAAAAAGAGGACATACAAGTTGTTGCAATTGCCTTAGACAACGATTTATACCGTTGGAAAGACATGACTTACGAATACTCTGAGTTTTTACATGTTTTTGGTGAAGGTAAATGGGATAACCCAATTGGAGATCAATATAATGTTACAGGAACACCTAGTTATTTCGTTTTAGATAAAGACAAAAAAATTATTGCTAAACCAGAAGATATTAATGATTTTAAAAAATATTTTGACGGTTTAATTCAAACTGAAAAAACAGAGACTGTTTCCGATAAAAAAGAATAAGGTCTTGCACTTATATCATTAAAAAAGCGAAGTATAACACTTCGCTTTTTTGTTTTTATTAGATTTTGGGTATCATAAAAAAGAGTATATATTTACATGATAACGGTAGTGAAAAATTACTATAATCAGTTTTATTTTTTGAATATTAGTAATAATAATAATAGTTACGATATAATAAGCTAGCCACAATTAGAGAAAAAATGAACAAAATAACATTCATTGAGAATTTTATTGATAATCCAACCGAATTGTTTAATATACTGAAAAACAATGTTGAATGGGACGTAAGAATGTCGGCACGAAAAACTGCGAGTTACGGAAAAGCATATAATTATTCTCAAATAAGTTATCCTTTTCAAGAATTTACGACTGAACTTAATGCAATTATTGAATCCATTAATAATACACTGAATTTCAAACCCAATAATTGCTTGATTAATTATTATTTGGACGGAAAATCTAAAATGGGATTTCATTCTGATCAAACTGACATATTACAAGAAAATACAGGCGTTGGAATAATATCACTTGGAGAAACCCGAATTTTAAGGTTCCGAAATATTGAGAACAGAGAATTAATAAAAGACTTTGAACTTCCTTCTGGCTCATTTATTTATATGACAAACGAAATTCAAGACGAATGGCAACACTCAATTCCGAAATCTGATACTGAAAACGGACGAATGAGTTTGACATTCCGAAAAATAAAATAACTGTGACTAAAACAAAGGTCGTCGCACGCAAACACGCAACTATCAATACACATAACAATTGTACGTAATTTTGACCCGTCCTGGAATAAGGCCACATAAATAAAAATAAATCTACCAACAACTTTTGCTTCATGAAAAAACAGATTGCTATTATAGGTGGTGGACCATCAGCTTTTTTATTAGCCTCTTTTTTAGATGTTGAAAAATTCAGTATTACTATCTATGAAAAAAACAAAACTGCCGGTCGTAAATTTCTAGTTGCTGGTAAAGGTGGGTTCAATTTAACGCATTCAGAACCGATTGATCACTTTATTAAACGTTACACATCGGATAACTTTTTAGACAAAGCGCTACTTCATTTCACTAATTCTGATTTTAGGCATTGGTTAGAACAAATCAAGATACCAACATATGTAGGAAGTAGTAAAAGAGTGTACCCAAAAGAAGGCATTAAACCTATTGAAGTATTAAATGCAATTCTACAATCTCTAGAAGAAAAAGGAATTACTATTAAGTATGAGCATACTTTTTCTAATTGGGACGATAACGACAATCCAATTATTAATAACACAACAATAGAAACAGATTTTACAGTCTTCTCTTTAGGCGGATCTAGTTGGAAGGTTACCGGATCAAGCGGAAACTGGCTCGATACTTTTTCAAAAAAAGGCATCGAAACAAAAATGTTTGAAGCCTCAAACTGCGGTTATAAAATAGATTGGAAACCCAACTTTATTGAAATCCATGAAGGCACTCCATTAAAAAATATTGCTATTTCTTGTAATAACGTTATTCAAAAAGGAGAAGCAGTTATTACTAAGTTTGGATTAGAAGGAAACGCTATTTACGGTCTAAGTCCGCAAATTAGAGAACAACTGAATACAGACTCGAAAGCAACTATCTTTATAGATTTTAAACCTTCCATGCCACTAGAAAATGTACATTCTAAAATAAAATTATCAAAATATAAAAACACGACTCAAATATTAAAAAAGGAACTTAAACTAAGTGCATCTCAAATTGATTTATTAAAAAATCACCTCTCCAAAGAATCTTATTTAAATATAGAATTATTAGCTAAAAATATTAAAAAATTTCCTTTAACAATACTTAGTACCGCATCTATTGACGAAGCCATTTCTACAGTTGGCGGTATCGATATAAACGCTGTTTCTAAAAATTTTGAACTTAAGAACATGCCCAATCAATTTTGTATTGGCGAAATGTTAGATTGGGATGCTCCAACTGGTGGATACTTATTACAGGCTTGCGCTAGTACCGGAGTCTATTTAGCAAGACATTTAAATAAAAACAATTAAATACGTTTACAAAAACATCTGTTTTTATAAAATGAAGCATAAACAACATGCCATAAATTGGAAATAGAAGGGCATTAAAAAACTTCGTAAAACGTTGTTACAATTTCTCCTTTAAACTCAGGCAAACTAACCGATAACAGTATTTCTGCATGTTTCACTTTAAAATAGAATGGCGCTTCTAGTAGATTTAAGCCACTTTGTTTTTTTAACCTAATACCTTGCCCAGAAATAATGTCTTTATTCGGTATAAACGTTCCATGCGGTAAATGCTCAGTAATAATAACGTATTTATAGGCTCTAAGTTTTGTTATAATATTTTGCACTTCAAGATTAGATATATGTTGTAAAACCTGTCTTACCAAAGCACAATCTCCAGAAGGCAAATTATCTTTTGCTAAATCTAAACACTGAAACTCTAGGCGCTCTGCTTTAAATTTTTCTTTATTATGCGTAATAAGATCTGAAACTACATCTACTCCAATATATTGGTTAGTATATTTTACTAATTCCTTGCCTATATTAAAATCTCCACAACCTAAATCACATACATTAAGAGGGCTTTTAAAAGACTTTAAGAATGATGCTACAACATCTATATATGGTTTTACTAAGTTTGGATCATGCGACCCAAAACCAGAATAGAAAGGCGTGTTATTATCTCCCCAAAGGTTCATTTTATAAACCTGATCCATAGCATCTTTAGTTGGCCATGGTTTCTTTACTCGTTTAGTGTTAATTGTTTTCTTATTCATGAACACTCTATTGGTCTATAAAAACTAAAGAAGAAATTAACTCTTTATTTCTTCCACTCTAAACTTTCCATAATTCTCATAATATCCTTCTGCAAATAATTGGCAGCAGGTAAAATAGAATCGTAATTTGGTTTAGCGTAGAAGTAAAGAGAACCTGTAATAAAATGATTAATACTATCGGTTACATAAAATTGCGATTGTGAAGCTGCATTACCTCCAACATCGTAAAACATACCGTAGACTTTACGTTCTGGATTTTCGTAAACAACACCGTCTATAGCATCGGCTTTTTGGGTATGTTCTTCTGTAAAATTTTGAGCATTTATTAAAAAGGTTCTTAACAACTCCTCATCTTTATCAATCGCTTTATAAGTAATATAAATTGTGCCTTTAAGGTTGGGATACTCTATGTTAATACCATAACTAGTAGTTTCTCCTTTAAGCGTTTTAGTTCTTAAGTTTTTACCTAATGCATTACGATCGAAGGTAAAAGGCATTTTTGTAATGTCTTCGGTTTTATATATAGCCTCAGGATATTCTAAAGCTAGATATGCCTTTGGTTTTGGTCTTGGATCCTCGGTGCAACTTACTAGAACGAGTATCGAGCCTATTATTAAAACAATGCGTTTATAGATTTCTTTCATAAAATTTACAGTCTCATTTCTAGTATTTGCATTGCTCACATATCAATACACAGTCTATTTTCTTTTCTCCTTTTTTACCTCCTGTTTTCGAAATTAAGGTATCGTGACTTTTACACGCTTAATTCGTTTATTATCTAAAGCTTCTATAGTAAAAACATAATTTTCGAAATTTATTTTACTCGCCTGTCTTGGAAAGCTACCGGAAATTTCCAAAATAAATCCCGCAAGCGTTTCAGCTTCACCTTTCTTTCCTTCAAAGATGGTTTCTTCTTCAAGCTTTAAAATCTTATAAAAATCTTTTAAAGCTGTTTTACCTTCAAATACATAATTATTATCGTCTAATTTAGAGTAATGCACATCTTCATCATCAAACTCATCAGTAATATCACCAACTATTTCTTCAATTATATCTTCTAAAGAAACTAAACCAGAAGTTCCACCATATTCGTCTACAACCACTGCTAAATGCACTTTCTTTTCTTGAAACTCAGACATTAAATCGTCTAACTTCTTATTTTCTGGAACAAAAAATGGCTCACGAAGTAGGGTTTTCCAATCAAAATCTTTTGTATCTATATGTGGTAATAAATCTTTTACATATAAAATACCCTCAATAGTATCGACATTGTCTTTAAAAACAGGAATTCTAGAATACCCATTAGATGTAATCTCATTAATAATATCGCTATATGTCTGTTCTATATTTAAAGCAAAAATATCCAATCTAGGTCGCATAACCTGTTTGGTATCTGTATTACCAAAAGAAACAATCCCTTTTAATATCTTATGTTCTTCCTGTGTTGTATCCTCTTCGCTTGTAAGTTCTAATGCTTGCGATAATTGGTCTACACTAAGGTTAGATTTTTGTTTCCCAAGTTTATTATGAATCCCAAGTGTTATTGCCCGCATTGGCAAACTTATTGGTGAAAAAACAAAATCTAGTACTTTTAAAGGATATGCCATAAAAGAAGCAAATTTTAAATTATTTCTACTCGCATATACTTTTGGTAAAATCTCTCCAAAAAGCAAAATTAAAAAGGTAACTACAACTACCTCTACAACAAATTTTACAACAGTATTGGTAATGCCTTGAAACATGTAATTACCAAGAAATGCAAACAGAATTACAATTCCAATATTTATAAAATTGTTAGCCACTAGTATCGTTGCTAATAGTTTTTTTGGTCGTTCTAATAGTTTATTAATAATCTGAATTGCTTTACTAGACTGCAATTCTTCTTGTTCTAAATCCGTTCTGGTTAAAGAAAATAATGCCACTTCGGCTCCAGAAATTAATGCTGAAAAAAACAGCAATACAAAAAGTAAAACAAAGCCAGAGATGGCAGAGAAATCTATTGCTAAAAAATGTATTAATAAACTCGAGGGTTCTGGATCCAATGATTATAAATTAAGATTAAAATGGTAAATCGTCATCACTAGCAGCCTTGCCAGCAGTTTCCGAATTATTTCCCACTTGTTGTTTTGGTTGTGCTGGTTGCGTAGCATTAGCCGCTTGACTATCTTTCTTTGTCGTTAAAAAAGTAAAATCATTGGCCTGAATTTCAGTACTGTAACGCTCGTTACCAGTGTCATCTTTCCATTTTCTAGTTTTAATTCTACCTTCAATATATACTTTATCACCTTTAGTAAGGTACTTCTCGCAAATCTCGGCAGCCTTATTTCTTAAAACAATATTATGCCATTCTACAGTAGTAACACGTTCGTTTGTTGATTTATTGGTATAGGTTTCGTTTGTTGCTAACGGAAATCTACCAACACATCCACCACCTTCGAAATAGTGCATTTTAACTTCATCTCCTAAATGCCCAATTAGCATCACTTTATTTAACGTCCCTGCCATATTCTTATTTAATTACTATGCAAAATTACATTTTTACCTATTGATAAACTTAAATTTAATAAAAAAGAAAGACTAATTTAACTTAAACAACTAAAAATTAAATCTTTCTATAAAATTACCTATTAAAATAGGTACGGGAAAGTCTGTGATTTTTTCCACGGAAACACCTTCAGGTAGCTTTTGATCCGTAGTAACAATCCAAAACTTAGTAAACAAATGTTGATGTGAGAGTTTATGTACAATATCCACCTCATTATATAGAGACACACTATATTTTTTATTTTTTAATATCGAAAAACCCATCAATTCTGTTTCAATTGTTGCTATATCTATAGGTTTTACTGTTTCAATTAAAGGAAACTGATACAGGTTTTGCCAAATACCTTTACCTTCTCTTTTTTCTAAAATAGTCTTTTGATCTAAAGATAGTAATACAATAAAATTAAAGTATTTTTTCTTCACCTTTAAAGTTTTCAATTTAACGGGCAACTCACTTATACTATCTTTTTGAAGCGCTATACACTTACCATTAAACGGGCAAACAGCGCAATCTGGATTCTTTGGTTTACACTGTCTAGCGCCAAACTCCATAATAGCCTGATTAAATGTTGCTGGTTCTTTTTTATCTATTAACTCTTGAGCTAAAGCCTTAAACTCCTTAAAACCTTTACCTGTATTAATAGGAGTAGAAATACCATAAATTCTAGACAACGCGCGATAGACATTACCATCTACAACAGCCGTTTTTTCATTAAAACTTATAGAAGCAATAGCACTTGCTGTATAATCACCTACTCCTTTTAACTTTATTATCTCATTATAAGTACTAGGAAAAACGCCATTTAAATCTGCTACTATATATTTTGCAGAAGCATGTAAATTTCTGGCTCTAGAATAATAACCTAAGCCTTGCCAAAGTTTTAATATTTGAGATTCTTCTGCATTAGCTAAATCAAAAACAGTTGGGTAATTAGTGGTAAATGCGACGTAATATGGAAGCCCTTGCACAACTTGTGTTTGCTGTAAGATGATTTCTGATAGCCAAATAAAATATGGATTTGTAGTGTTACGCCATGGCAAATCTCTCTTATTTACTGAGTACCAATTGATTAGTTTTTTTGTTATATTCATTTATGCTATAAAATTCACAAACAAAAGTAATTCTTTATAGCATTAAATTTTAATGAATTAGGTTTGAAATATTGAATATTTAATTCATATATTTGCCAACCCTTAAGAATAGTAATAACACAAACAAGAGAAAGACAATGACTAAAGCTGATTTAGTATCAAAAATTTCCGAGAAATTAGGAATTGAAAAAGGAGACGTTCAAGCGACTGTAGAAACATTCATGGAAGAAGTAAAAACATCTTTAGAAGGTGGTGATAATGTTTATTTACGTGGTTTTGGAAGTTTTATAATTAAAAAGAGAGCTGAGAAAACAGGTAGAAATATTTCTAAGAATACAACTATTAAGATTCCAGCACATAATATACCAGCATTTAAACCTGCAAAAGTTTTTGTAGAAGGTGTAAAAACTAATGTTGACGTAAAGTAATTACAACATAAAACGAATTATTAATTTAAAACCATAGATCTTATGCCAAGCGGTAAAAAAAGAAAAAGACACAAGGTTGCAACGCATAAGCGTAAAAAAAGAAGACGTGCTAACCGTCACAAAAAGAAGAAGTAATTCAAAAAAGTAGTTTTTATAACTACTTTTTTGGTTTCTTAGAAACAACGTTCTTTGAAAACGAACTTAACTATAAACAAGCGAAATCTTGTGTATAGCCTAAGTTCTTCGGATTTTTATTAAAAATCCTGTGAATGTCTTAATGTATTTAAGACATCCTGTTTGGTAAAATTTACCAAACAAAATAATGTATAATCCATCTGTTATACCTAGTGTATAATAGATTAAAATTAACAGTATGAATAAAGAATTGATTATCAGATCTAATTCTGACGGTGTTGATTTTGCCTTATTAAAAGATGGAAAACTTATTGAATTACATAAGGAAGAAGATAGTAACAACTTTGCTGTTGGTGATGTGTTTATTGCCAAAATACGTAAAGCTGTTCCTGGACTAAATGCTGCATTTGTAAATGTAGGTTACGAGAAAGATGCATTCTTGCATTATCACGATTTAGGGCCAAAAATATCTTCTCTCTTACAATTCACAAAACGTGTAAGCACAGGTAAATTAAATGACTTCTCATTAAAAGATTTCCCATTTGAGAAAGATATTGACAAAGACGGCAAAATTGCCAATGTTATAAAGTCAAATCAATCCATGTTGGTACAAATTGTAAAGGAACCAATATCTACAAAAGGCCCAAGAATAAGCTCTGAGCTTTCTATTGCTGGTAGATATATCGTTTTAGTACCTTTTAGCGATCGTATTTCTATTTCTCAAAAAATAGAAGACAGAGCAGAAAAAGACAGACTAAAACGTTTGGTAAAAAGTATCACACCAAAAGGTTTCGGAATTATTGTACGTACAGTGGCCGAAGGGAAAAAAGTAGCCGAATTAGATAAAGATTTACAAAATTTGTTAGGTCGTTGGACCACAATGTGTAAAAAGCTACATAAAGCACACCATCCTTCTAAAGTACATGGCGAGTTAAACAAAGCCTCTTCAATGTTAAGAGACATTTTTAACGACTCGTTTACAGGTATTCAAGTAGATGATGAAGCGCTTTACACCCAAATTAAAGATTACGTGCAAGAAATTGCACCAAAAAAAGAATCAATAGTTAAGCTACATCAATCTAACACTCCTATTTTTGAGAAATTTGGAGTCGACAGACAAATTAAAACTGCTTTCGGGAAAACAGTTTCAATGGCTAAAGGTGCCTATTTAGTAATAGAACACACAGAAGCATTACATGTTGTTGATGTAAACAGTGGAAACAGGTCTAACAAGGCTAATTCCCAAGAAGAAACAGCCTTAGAAGTTAATATGATTTCTGCTACAGAAGTTGCAAGACAACTTCGCCTTCGAGATATGGGAGGTATTATTGTAGTAGATTTTATTGATCTTAATAAAGCTGAAAACAGAAAAAAACTCTTTAATCATCTTCGTGATGAAATGAAAGATGATAGAGCTAAACACAAAATATTACCTCCAAGTAAATTTGGATTGATTCAAATTACAAGACAAAGAGTAAGACCAGAAATGAATATTAAAACCAGAGAGGAAGATCCTAATGGTGGTAATAGTACTGAAGAGGTTGAAGCTCCAATTGGAATATTATCTAAAATCAATCATGATTTAGAGGTATTATTAAAAAAAGACTATAGCAAGGTGACTTTAAACACACATCCTTTTATAGCAGCCTTCTTAACAAAAGGCTTTCCATCTATTCGTTCAAAATGGTTTTTTGAACACAAAAAATGGGTTAAAATACAACCCAGAGATGCTTACACATACTTAGAATATCATTTTTTAGATAAAAATGGTGAACAAATTAAATAAAAAAGCCAACGTAGTGGCTTTTTTATTTTAAGCTAAAATGATAGTAAAATTAAGAGCAAGAAAAAACCAAAGAAATTAACTTCTTTGGTTTTTTGTTGCTTTATAATTTACTTAGCTTTTATATGATGCCACAAACATAGCTTTAAATTATATTTTAATAAGCTTTTTAGCGCTTGAAACTGTTTTTCCATCACTCATTCTCACAAAATAAACTCCTGCATTTAAACTATCTAAATTAACAATAGTTATTGCTCCTGTTTGATTTCCTGTAATAACTTCTTTTCTCACTATTCTACCCTGAATATCGTATAAAGTAACTGTTAAATCTTCTATTGTTGAAGGCTTAGTTATGTTTATTGATGCGTTAAATGGATTAGGCGAGATATTAAATACTTCTGAATTTAATGTATCGACACTTAGTGTTGGACCTGTAATACTAACAGTGTAATCCTCAACTTCAGAATCTTGATTAGCTTCTACAACATCTCCACAAGAACTAGATATAGTATAGTATTGTCTTGAAGCGACTCTCATTCTAGTATTCCCAAAAAGAGCACTTTCAGGTACTACAAAAGAATTAGTTCTAGGAGAAGCAGTTGTTGTTCCTTCAACATCATCCCAAACTTTTTCATCGGCATCATCAAAATCTCCATCTTGATTATAATCTATCCAAACCGAAACGCCCGCATCATTATAACTTGTACTTACCTCAATATCGTAACTCTCATTTCTTTCTAGATCTACAGGAGTTAAAGAAGTATAATCTGTATAATCTACATTTGTACTAGAAGATGAATTAATAGACGTTCCATTTTCTCCATTTAATAACACATTACTAATATGTCCTCCTGTTACACCTTGAGCATCGCAATATGTAATTGCTAACGTTGTAAAGTTAACAACAGTACTATATGCCGATTGAGAACTACCACAATTAGTTAATATCTGAAATTCGTAGTCTGTAGACAATGTTAAACCTGTTAATGTAACACTATTTGTAGTTACAGTTTCCATTAACCAAGTAGTAGCTCCTACTTCTCTATATCTAACATCAAAAGTTGTATTATCTAAAGGATCCCAAGATACAACAGCCGAAGTACTTGATGGTACTACCATTATGTTTGATGGAGCTTCTAAAGCATTTACTATTACTGTTTGGTTGGCTGTAAATACACTTCCATTATCATCGAAAGTCCATTGTACAACATTTGTTCCAGAACTATATGTTAAAGGATCTGAAGTTGTACCAACAATAGTAACACAGTTGTTGGACATAACTTCTGCTGCATCAATAGTAATTGGACAATAACTTACAACATCTTCTAATGTTGCACTTGTAACAGGATCTGTTGCTAATGGTCCTACGTATTGCAATTTAACAATAACTCCTGGATTAGTAATAGTAACAAAGCCACCTGACGATGGTCCTGAAGTACCACCAGAATTATCTGTAACGGCATAAATAGTTAAGCCATCAGGAGAAATTGCAATATCTCTATAACGGTCATCAGAAGAATGAAGTTCTTCGTAATAATCATCAACAACATCGTTTCCATCTGCTGTTAATTTCGCTCTAAAAATAGTTCCTCTTTTTAAAGAAGGAATTAATAGAGATCTATCCCAACAAGGAATATTTCCAGTTTCATGAATATCTATACTTGAAGGCGCAATACTTGGCCAACTTAAGAAACCTCCTGGAGGATCTACATTTGTTGTACTATTATATGTACCTATTGGTGGTTGAAAATCTGAAGGAGGAGCAATTGGAAAGGATTCAAATTCTGTAGCTGTTGTTGCTCCATTTGGGCAATTGTGATCACTAAAATCGCCTGCATTACAAGAGCCACCTAGAGATGACCAATTACAATAGGTATATGCCATATTATCGTAATAACCAGCAATTTCAGGCCAACCATAATTTTTTCCAGCTATAACCTTATTAAGCTCATCATCCACTTTTGCTCCATGTTCTGAATTATATAGTGTACCATCTTGAGCAAAAATTATACCTTGAGCATTTCTATGTCCATAAGTATAAACATGACTTTGTACGCTATTAAAAGTCGGATTATCAGTTGGCACAGTACCATCTGTATTAATACGCAATGTTTTACCAGGATAGCTATCAAAATCAGTTGCCGAAGTTGGTAATACTTGAGCCAAAATAGGATCGCAAGCATTATCAAATTGGTTTGCACCTTGATCTCCTATAGTGTAATATAGTTTTAAGTCTGGTCCAAAAATTAAACGCCCAGAGTTATGATCTCCACTTCCTGGCATACCTTCTACAATAGAGCCATTTGCATTTCCTGTACTTGTATCTTCTGTTAATAATCCTGAGACACTGTTGTAAAGTAATCTTACAATTCTAGTTTTTAAAGTACCTCCATCATTATAAGTATAAGATGCAAAAACGTAGTTATTAGTTAATGTATTAATATCATTATATAAATCTGGATGTATAGCCATTCCCATTAATCCTCCTTGTTTTGAAGTTTCAATTTTAGAATTTAAATCTATCATTGTAGAAATAGTACTATTTGTAATATTAAAGTTTACTATTTTCTCACCTTTTCGCTCTGTAATCCAAAGGTTATCGTCTGGAGCATAAGTAATTTCCCAAGGAAAATCTAATGCATTATCATTTGTAATATTAGTTACCGTCCAATCTGGACCATCTGTTATTGGAGTTTGCGCATATATAAATGCTTGGCAAAAAATTGCCATAAGGAGTAAAGTTTTTTTCATGCTTTGGTAAACTATTATTTAGAATTAATTATTACTTTTTTAGTGATTACAAAATTGGTAGACTTCAACATAAAAATGTAAGCTCCCGTTTGTAAACGCATTGGAATTTTTATTTTACTATCTGAAGTATTGACCTGAGATTCTAAAACTACTTGACCCAACATATTAATGACTTGAATATTATTTATCTCTTTACTTAACGGATTATTTATAGTTAAATATCCGCCATTAGCATACATACTAATGTTATTATTTTCTTGAAAATCTTCTACAGATAAAAGCGCAGGATCTGGCGTAAATACAATCTCAAATCGATTAGTAATAACACCTGTTTCTACAGTTGTTATATATGCTGAATCTCTAAGGTTATGATAGATATTATTATCTTTTAAATAAATATCTAACGCTGAATCTACATTTTCGAGCACATCAATACTAATCTCTACAATTCCTCCATTTAGCGTCTTAACTGCTATTGGTAATACTGTGGTTGGTAATGTTTCATTTGTTCCTTGAATTAAGAATTTATTATTTGCAAATTCCCAATACATATCCTCGACATTATTTTCGTCCATTTTGGCATCATATCCCCAATCGTAATCACCTGTTGCATTCTCATCGACAGTTAAAAGAATTTGTCTCTGGTATGTTTCAGGAGATTTAAAACCAAAACGAAACTTAGGCCTTAGATCTTCTACGGCATAATCCTCATTAGTAGTATTATTGCTGCTTCTAAAAAACCAAGAACTTGTATTTCCTGTTTCCTTAACAAAAATTCTTTGATTATTTTCAAATTTAACATCTCCAGAAGTTAGTCCATCAACAAAGAAACCTTGACCTACTGGTATGTAACGTCTTGGTCTTTTAATACCAACTATTCCTCCTGTTGTTCCTCCTGTAGCGTAATCGTGCTGTATCGCAGGAGTTCCTCCCGAAAGGTTATATACACCATAACCACCTTGATATCCTGATGTATTGTGAGTACCTCCTCCAAAATGATCCCAAAAATAGAGTGCTCCACCAAGGTGCGTATTGTCTAAAATAAACATATCAGCATCAATTGCAGATGCATATGGATTACCAATTAAATAGGAGTTGTTTGCGGCTATTGGTAATAGTATTGTACCATTGTTTGGCTTACCAGAAAAGGTGTAATTTTGTTCGTTTAAAACAGTTCCTAATCCAGGACCTTTCATAGAATAACCTTCTCCAATTTTAATACTTCCTGTTTCTAATACTTGTTCCCAGTTATAGTAATCTGCTGTTTGGCTACTGTATTTATATAACCAAAAACTAGATGTTTTTATTGGTGACGTGGTATTATCTCCATTGTAACCAATATTAAAATTTATTGCTAAAGGATTACTAGGATCTGTTCCATCCAACATTACGCTTCCTACAGTATATGTTTCATCGCCATCTATTTCAGAATTCGGATTACTAGAATGAACTGGAGATGTAAAGTAATTATAAGTATATAGATTTTCTGTTCCTTGTTGGTCTCTTTCTAATTTACCGTTAGCTCCAACAACTAAATCACTTTCGTTTGTTTGTACTAATTGAGACTCACCTGCAAGATCTATAAAACCGTTTAATTCTAAATACCACGTATTTTTAAGTTCTGCATCTGTATTTATTTCTAGTTCTTTACCTGCTTCTACAAATAAACCTAATGTTGTATGGTTTAAATCTGTATCCACATTGTTATTAATATCTACAATAGACCAAGCTTTATTGTTTACTTCGTCTGTAATATCCCAAACGTCACCATGAAGCCATACTGCTGTTGTTGCCCATGCTCCATCTATTACTGTTTGGTACGGCAGTGGAGCAGTCTGTAAATATATGTCTTTAATATTGTACAACTTGGCTCCTGTTATTTGATCTATTGCAGGCGTTACTTTATTATCCGTAATATCACCTTTATAACCATCCATTTTATAATATCGTAGTAAGTTACCTCCAATAGCATTTGTAGAAATATCTTTAGGTATAATTTTACCTTGGTTAAAACTTTGGTTTTCTTCTAATTCTTGATAAACTGTTCTTTGTATTTCTTCTTCTGTTAAAGCAGTATCGAATACTCTTACCTCGTCTATTTCTCCATGAAAATAGTTTGAATCAGTGTCTGCCAATCTTCCTATTGTAAAATTAGAAACATCTGCATTAACACCTCCAGATCCCAAAGGACTTCCTTGCGCTTCACCATTAACATACAAAACGGTTGTTGCTCCCGTTGTTGTTGCAGCAACATGTGTCCAGATAGCATCTACAACAACATCTGTAGATGTTAAAACAGCAGATCCGTTAAGCATAACCGTTACAGAGTTATCTGCAGAATTAACGACTAAGTAGAAATTATCTTGTCCTGCTACAACTTGATTTGCGTTTAAGGTGTTATTTCCTTCAGTTTTTATCCAAGCTGTAATTGTTGCATTACCATTAACAAGCACGTTACTATCTTCTACATAATCATTTCTTCCATCGAAGAATAAACTATACGAATTGTCTAAATCTCTTGGTGAACCAAAGCTAACATCATCTGTATCAAAAGCATCTAACAACCCATCGCTATCTGCATCTATATTACCATCAATAACACCATCACCATTAGCGTCAAGACCTGCATAAATAGTAGCACTAATATCATTACCATTAGAAGGGTTATTTAAGGCATCATTACTATCTACATCTAAATAATCTGGAATAGTGTCTCCATCACTATCTATAGGATCATTATAACTAAAGGTACCATGATCTGTATCGAAAGTACCATCAACATCATCATCATTATCATCAACAGAAGGTAAAATACCATCACCATCTTGATCGTCTTGTGTATCATTGATTACAGTGTCTTGATAATCGGAACCTTCTCCAACACCATCACCATTAACATCTATATCACCAAAACCATTATACTCGACATTATCGAATATACCATCATTATCACTATCTAAATCCATATGATTTGGTACACCATCTCCATCGCTATCTAATGCCGTTAAACCTTCGTATGCATCATGCATACCATTTTGGTTAATATCTAACCAAGGATTTGTTGCATCGTTAAATACTGTCGCATCATAATTATCATCAATATAACCCAACTCTACTACATTAGGTATACCATCATTATCATTATCTAAATCTATAATATCTGCAACACCATCACCGTCCATATCACAAAGTGTTTGTTTTACAAAAATGTCATCAATTGCTAAATCATTTCCTGCTCCACCAGTTTGTGCGTTTGTTAGCTCTACTACAATTTGAGAAACTGTTGTTGTAAAAATTGCAGAAACTTCTACCCAATCACCAGCAAGGTTTGCTGCATCTGTAGGCTCAATTTCTCCTGATGTTTCTGTGGCTAAAACATTTCCTAAGTTATCATAAATAGTAATAACTACTTCTGGTCTTAATCTAGTATTAATATCTGTTGCATCGCTACGGTCTATATTTATAGCATAAAAACCAAACTCTATTGGAACACCTGGTGTTAAACCATTAATACTCTGGCTATAGAAAACACCTGGATCTTCTGCCGCATTAAAAATGGCCATTCTACCATTTGTATCTCCCGGAGTATGATCTAATCCTGCATACCAAAAGTCGTTTGCCCAATTAGAAATATCTGTATTAATATCGTCTATTACTCCATCGTTATTAGTAATGGTATGGTGTACAGTATAATCTCCATCATTAACACTTGTAGAATTGAATGCTGCAGGACATAATGATCCTGTACCATCTTCGTAACAATATGTTGTTGTAACTCCTGCATAGTTACCATTAATTTGAATTCGGTTTGTACCTGCTCCAAAGTTTTCATTTAAAAACACTAAATCTGTAGTTGTTGCATTAGGTAAACTTGCACAGGTATTAGACTCGTAAGCATCTGTTAAGCCATCATTATCATCGTCTATATCTATATTATCTGGAACACCGTCACCATCGGTATCTGGAAAGGTTTGAGCACCTTCTCCTTCTACAGTAAAAGTGAATGGGTTTTCATCTACATCGTTAGATAAAATAGATACTAGTCCCGAATAACTTCCAATTACATCTGGATCGAAACCAATAGTAAATGTTGTAGACTCTCCTGGCATTAAAGTGGTTAAAGTAGGTTGAGCAGATACTGTAAACGCAGCTGATCCTGTTACATTAACATAAGGAGCTTGTAATACTAAATCTGCAATACCTGTATTTTCTATAAGATAAGATCTAGTTGTTATTCCAGAATTAATATCGTAAATACCAAAATAGGTGTAATTATCTGTATCTGTTGTTGTAGTACCTGAGACAATATTAATAGCATTACCAGAAACATCTATTTCTTGTGCTGTTGCGTCATTTTCAATATTTACAATATAATCTTCAAACTCTTCTGGTTGACCATTAATATTACCACAAGGATTATCGGAATCATAATACCTTCTTACACCTACACGCATTAATACACTACCTAATGTAGATGTTGCTGGAATAGTTATATTTCCATTAAAGACATTATCTGTATTAGACAAACTATTATCTTCACCTACCACAGTCGAAACACGCTCTCCTGCTAAAATTTGTCCGTCTCCATTTAAATCTAAATATACAGTCCAACCCGATCTATTTTCATTTGCCATATAATTTGACACACTTATTTCTATTGGGTATGTACCTCCTCTTATTACATCTGCACTTTGTGTTGCGGTGTAATCTGCGTAACCACCATCGTAAGCAGAAGGATTATCTATTCCTGGTGCATTTTCACCTAGCAAATTCACATTAGATATAAAATAATTACCATTTGCACCTGAAGTATCTGGTACACAAGCATTATTTATTGGTAATGTAGTAAAAGTAGAAGTAGTCGAATACGCAGAAAGACCTAAACCACAAGAAGTTGCTACTTCAAACTCATAGTCAGTTATATCATTCAATCCTGTAATATCGTATGTGTTTACCGTTACGGCAACGGTTGTCCAAACGCTATCTCCAGCTTCTCTATATCTTATAGAATACGTTTCGTCTCCTAAAGCATCGTCCCAAGAAACGGTTGCTCCAGTTTGTGTAATAGCAGAAACCACAATATTAGTTGGTGCTACAGACGTTATAGTTACATTTTGTACTGCTGTATCTGTATTTCCATTTCCATCATCGTATAACCAAGTAATAGAACCACTACTTGTAAAAGTAGTGTTATCTGTTGTGGTTGGTGTAACATCTATACAACTGTATGATAAATCTGCAGGTGTTGGTACTGTGTAACTACAAGCTGCTGTAATATCTGATAATGTTGGTGCTACTAAAGTACCAGCATACGCAATTACTGTAACAGTAGCGGTACAACTATGTGTTTGCCCTTCGCCATCTGTTGCAGTTAATGTTACCGTATTATCTCCTAAATTAGAACAATCGAAAGTATCTATATCTATAGCTAAGCTTGGAGTTCCTCCATCGTCTGAAGAAGGTGTAGTATCGTTATCTATATCATCTGCAACAATTGTTGCATTTCCTGCGCTATCTAAAGTTACATCTATATCTTGACAATTTGCCACTGGTGGTGCAGAGGCAGGTGCTATGTTTACGGTATAGTCTTCGTATTCTGCACTTTGATTATTTCCATTACAAGATGTAATTGCACCACTTGCTACAGCAACTCTCATTCTAGTGTTACCAAAATTAGCAGCTGCAGGTACAATAATTGAAATAGGAGTTACCACAGTATTAGTTCCTGAAATATTATATTCAAATTCCTCTCCAGCTTCAGTAAAAAGACCATTATTATTAAAATCTATCCAAACAAATACCTTAGCAGTAGTATTGTAATTATTAAGCCTTACAGTTACATTTCCAACTTCAGTTGTAGCTGATGTTACAAATGCTGATGGTGTTGCAGTATAATTTTGCAACTGTCCACCTGTTCCCGTTGTTGAATAATTTATACCTGCAAAATCAACATTTGTAATGTAATAAGTATTATAACTACCTACACTTGTGGGTCCACAATAAACAACCGGGTTTTCTTCGTTTACCGTAACGTCAACAGTTGCCGTTTCGCAAGTTACAATGGTAGAGAAGTTACATAATTCATACGTAAAACTATCTGTACCAAAGAAACCAGGATTAGGTACATATTGAAAAACACCATCTGTACCTGTTTCTGTTACTGTACCGCTTGTAGCACCAGATACTAAGGCAAAATCATCACCATCGCCACCTATAGTGCCAACAAAATCGTTTGCTCCTACATCTACTTGATTATTTACACCTGCTGTACTATTTTCTTCTACGGTTAAGGTGTCATCTTGAACTACAGGTGTTGCAGATCCTGGTGTAACATTTAAAGTATAATCTTCTATCTCTGCTCTATTTACAAAAGTACAAGCATTTGTAATAGAACCACCATCTCCCGAATGATAAGAAGCTGCTATCCTTAACACCATATTTCCTAGAGCTGCATTATTTACTGTAAAAGAAGCGTTTGTTGTATATGTATTACCCATATTTGCTCCAACATAAGCACCAGAATCATAAACTTCTACATAAGTACCATTACCTTCATAATCTATCCACATTTTTACTTTTAAATCACCCCAAGTTTCTTTTGCATGATCTATTGTTACATTATAAGTATTACCTGCTGTAACCTCTAAAGGAGTATTAGCAGTAAAATCTGAATAAGTAGAATTATCTGCACCTGTAAAGTTATTTATAGCACTAGCTCCATCACCGGTTACTTGAACATTTGTTATATTAAAAGTATTCGAATCCCATATACCTGTAGGTACACACTGCGCACTAGCGAATGCAAAAGTGAATAAAAACAGTACAAAAAGCACCATTTTAGTATTTAAAAAAGAGTAAATTGATTTCATAGGTTAAAATTTAATCAGTATTTATATAATACAAAGTAGCAACAAATACCTTAATTAAAACTACTTACGTAATTATTTAATTTATGGTTTATCAAATATCCGATTAACAGCATTAATATTCGATTAATATGCAAATATAACTTAATATTATTACTATTTATACTCTAAAAGTAAATTTAAACGACGTAAGTAGGTTTACAAACAGCTAACAGACAAAAGATTAAACATAAAAAAAGCCACAACATATGTTGTGGCTTTTACTAATTAAATCTATTTAAAATTTAATTTATTGTTTAATTTTAGTTGGTAGTTTTTGGCCCACCACTCATTATTTTAAAGTCAGAACGACGGTTAAGTTGGTGTTCTTCTTCTGTACATGTTTTACAATCTACTAATAGTTCAGTTTCACCTTTTCCATTACCAGATATTCTTTGTGCGCTAATGCCTTTAGAAACAACATAAGCCACTGTTGACTGTGCTCTTCTTTCTGATAGACTTAAGTTATAATCTGCTTTACCTCTTTTATCTGTATGAGATGTTGCATAAATAACCATTTCAGGATATTTGTTCATTACCATTATTAACTTATCTAATTCGTTAGCGCCTTGAACAGTAATATCCGATTTGTTAAACTCAAAATATATAGGCTCTAATACTACACGGTCTTCAATAATTATTTTCTTTATAGGTGTTAAGTCTACAGTAACTTTTAATGTTTCTTCTTTTGTTGCTGCAACTGTTTGTGTTGCGTCTTCGAATTCGTCTTTTGTTATTTTAAGACTCGTTTCTATTTCGCAATCTGTTTTAAAACTAGCAATACCTTTTGCATTTGTTGTTCCTGTGTTTAGCACAGATCCTTTAGCGTCGTATAAGGTAACATTCGCATTTGCTATTTTTTCTCCTGTTTCTGCATTTTCAGCAGTTACAATCATATCGACCATACATAGAGGTGCTATTTCTTTTATAGCATAAATATCATCATTTCCTTTTCCGCCTGCTCTATTAGATGATACATAACCCTCTTTTTCGTTGTTTATTAAAAAAGCAAAATCATCGGCTTTACTATTAATAGGTGCTCCTAAGTTTTTTACTTCTTCAGTTCCTAATAAATCTGTATAATACACATCAAGGTTTCCTAAACCTAAATGTCCATTAGAAGAAAAATATAAATACGCACCATCACCAGAATAAGGAAACATTTCTTGACCTTGTGTGTTTACTTTAGGGCCTAAATTTACAGGTGTTCCTGTCATTCCGTTTGTTTCTATTGGCGCCATATAAATATCATACATACCTGATCCTCCTGGCATGTTTGAAGAAAAATATAATGTTTTACCGTCTAAACTTACCGATGGGTTTTTTACAGAATAATCTTTATTGTTAATCGTTAATGGCTGAATGTCTTCCCATTTGTTAACTTCAGATTTAGTGGCTTTAAACAAATGAATAACACTAATTTTAGTATTGCTTGTGCTGTCTTTTTCATAAATGTTTTCAGAGAAACTCTCTCTTGAGAAATACATTGTTTTTCCATCTGGTGAAAAAGAAACAATACCTTCATGGTATTTTGTGTTAATTTTACCTTCTATTGTTACTGGCTCAGTATAAGATGCTCCTGAAACTGTTTCTGAAGTATATATGTCTAAGAAAGGTTCTTCGTTCCATCCGTATTTTTTTCTACTATTATTTCTCGCTGATGAGAAATACAGTTTCCCATCCTGAATAATCCCTCCAAAGTCTGATGCTTCCGAGTTAATATCTAAGTTCTTAGCCGTAAACTTCTCTTCTTTTGCCTGAAGTTTAGTTAGATAATCTGGATTAGCTAAAAATAGAGTTGCTCTATCATCTCCTGGACTTAAAGAAGCAAATTTCTTCATTTGCGCATTTGAAGCTTCGTACTTTCCATTTGCTTTTAGCATTTCAGAATACTTGAAGATCATTTCCGGCTCTTGTGAAGTTTCTAAAGCTTTTGAAAACCATTTCTCGGCTTCAACCGTGCTAAAAATATTGTAATTAGCTTCTGCTAAACGTCCGTAAACGTATGCATCTGCCGATCCTTTTTCTATTAGTTTAGTATAATCCTCTATAGCATCTACAAATTCAAGTTTTGCAAAATGCTTATCTGCTTTCTTAGTTGCGTTAGTTTGCGCCGATAAGCTTAAGCTACTTAGAACTACTAATGTTAGTATTAATTTTAAATGTTTCATTTGGTGGTGTCTTTTGTGTTAGCTTAAGTGGTTTAGAAATAACGTGGTGAACGTGATACTTTTTTTGGTAAATCGATATCGAAGTTTATAAATATCTCGTGTGAGGCATCTGTTACTACGTTTAATTCTGATTGAATAGCATCGTAAGCATAACCAATTCTCATTGTTGGTGAAACCATAAAGTTTACCATACCACTAAAAGAATCGTCTAGCCTATAACCACCTCCTATTTCTACAATATCGTACATGAATAAGTTTAGGTTTACATCGTAACTTACTGGTGCATCAAAAGCAAATTTCATTAAAGCGTGTGGCTTTAATTTAAAGTTCTCTGATAAATCGAATACATAACCGGCTGCTGCAAATAAATGCTCAGTCTCAGATCCTATTTTTCTTCCATCACTGTCTAAATGTGTTCCATTTAAAATGTTTGGCATTGAAGCTGATAGATACCAACGATTAGGTTGGTATAAGTACATTCCTGCTCCAACATTGGCTGTTGTTTCATTAACATCTTGTGAGAAAAATGGATCATCAGCATCTATTGTCTCAATACTGGTTAATCCAATATCATGAAATGTAGCTCCCGCTTTTAATCCGAAAGCTAATTTTGTAATACTTCCTACTGGTAAAGTATAAGAGAAATCTACATAAGCATTGGTTTCTCTTACCGGACCTACTTCGTCATTAATTAATGATAATCCTAATCCAACTCTGTTACCTACTGGCGAGTGAATACTTAAGGTACCTGTACTTGGTGAGCCTTCTAGGCCAACCCATTGACTGCGATATAATGCGCCTATGGATACGCTCTCGCTTGATCCTGCATATGCAGGATTGATAACATTCATGTTGTACATGTATTGCGTATACTGCGGATCTTGTTGCGCTTGTACTCCTATAACTACTAGGAATACGATATATAGTATGTTCTTCATCTGTATTATTATTGGTTTCTAGTTGTTTAGATTATTTGTTTTCTCTGTTGATATATACCCAAGCGGCTTTCGTTTTATTGCCTTGGTAATTCATTACATAGTAATAAGTTCCTGTTGGCAACTCATCGCCATCTAAAGATTGACCATACCACTCATTTAAATAATTTGTCTTCTCGTAAACCTTAACTCCATTTCTATTAAATATCGTTAAAACTTGAACATCAAAACTACTTAAATCGAATGTCTCGTTTAATCCATCTCCATTTGGTGATATACCTTGTGGGATAACACAGCTTTCTAACTCTTCTACAGTTACAGACTGAGTTGAAGTACATTGAGGACTAGTTCCATTAAAAGTTACTAATATTTCGTAATCACCAGGTAAAAGCACTGTATCTAGTGTAAGATCTGTTTGACCCGCGATCGTAACTCCTTCGTATAACCATTCTATTGTAACATCAGATTCTGTGTAATTATCTGCTATTGCCGTTAATGTAATAGGCGCATTAGCATTTGGACATACTGCATAATCTATATTAGCATCGAAAGTAGTGACAGGAATATCTTTAACTATTATATTAAATTCTGTTGTCTTATAACAATCTGACGCCTCATTGTTCTGTATTCTAGCAACAATCATTTGCGTACTAGACGTGTTAGAATATGGTGAAATCAATGCATTTACTCCCGCATCTGCATCTATTTGCGATGCGTGATAAGTAACAACAAACACTGCTGGATCTTGACCATTAAGAATAGTTGGAGTATGTTGTTCTAAATCGAAATCTTCAGTTCCATCACGAGACTCATCATCACATAATTCTAAATCATCTAATTGAGTAATCTCAGGAAGTGCACCTAAAACTACTAATTCAAATGTTGTATTTGTACTTGCACATCCAGATCCTGTTCCTACAGAATTGACATCTTCTACTCTTACGAAGATTATTGTTCCATCTGCAGCAGAATAAGGAGAAACTAAAGCATTCGCTCCTGTTTGTGCATCATTTAAACCTGAATGATAAGTTACCAAAAAGTCTGCAGCATCTTGACCTGCTGTATTTAAAATAATACTTGAAAGCCCTTCTAAATTAAAATCTTCAATTCCATCTCCAGATTCATCATCACAAGTAGTAATTGACACCTCATCTTGAGGAACACTACTTACTATTGCTTCTTGAAATAGATTAACTATTACTGTTGTAGTAGCATTACCCATACATTGGTTATCGTATGCTGTAACAGCATATGAGTTTGACTCTGTTACAGTAATAGAAGAACCCGTTAAAGCTGGGTCTAAAATTCCGTTTACATACCACTCAAAAGCATCTGCAAATGGAGAATCCGCCTCTAATAAAATAGAATCGAAGCCACATAGATTAGCTATTGAAGGTGTTGCGTCATCATTATCATCATCAATAAAAGTTGCATCGGCACTAACTATATCTACTGTTATTTCTCCACTTAATGTTCCTGCATTAGGATCTGGATTAGTAGGATCTAAATTGGTTTGATTAATTTGAATAATTCCTGGATCTTGATCGAAGTTAGTAATAAGTAAAATATAAAGATCACCTGCTGACGCTCCATTTAATACAAAATTTTCTACTGCTGCTCCAGAATAACTACAACCTACTGGAATTCCTGTTGGATAATCTCCTCCATTACAAAAATCATCACCTGAATTAAAAGGTCCCCATATTGCGAAATCGACATCTAATTCCTGTCCAATAGGAGTTCCTAAAATATCGAAAGCTGTATTCTGAACCATTTCAATCTCAATATCTCCTGATGTACCTATTTCTAAAATACTAAATGTTGGATTAGGAGAAGTCCCTAAACAATCTATTGCACCAAATCCAGGTAAAACATTTATAGTATTATAACTATACAAATCGTCTCCACCAGGGCAAAGGTTTTCTGTTAAATCACATGTAACGTTAGCAGGTGCTTCGTACGGTGATATACACAGATCGAAAGTTGTAGTTTCTTCGTTACTAGCATTAGAAAATATTCTAACAAAATATGTATCACCTATTATTAATTGAGGAGTAACACTTGAAAGCAAATCGAAGCCTGACGTGCAACTAATTTCTGTTAAAGCATCGCAAGCTCCTTCATAAACAGCATGGTCAATATTAAAGGTTAAACTACCCTGTATATTAGCTAATGCTATATAATGGAATTCGCTTGTAGCTACAAACTGAAACCATACATCGTCATCAGGATTACCTCCACAAGATGGATTTGGCACTCCTGAAGGCGTTGCCTCTTGAAGTGTACCTGGTGTACTTACTTCACATAAAAAACTATCATTTACTAAAGCAACTGTTGCATTACTACAGTTATCGTTTGCTGGAGGACATGCTGCTAATGAAATTGATGGACTTGTAGAAAAACAAGTATCTTGTTCACTAGTTACTGTAAAAATTATATCTGTATTAAAAGGATAAGGTCCAAATTGAGTTACACCTGTTGTTGCTGAAACAGAAACTAGAGTACCTCCTTGATTATCTTCTACCGAAACAGATGTTGCTCCTCCAAAGTATGTAACATCTACATCTACAAAAAACTGATCACCATTGGCACAATCATCTATTATTTGATAAGTTGCTACTGGATTAAAGCATGTTGGTGCTTCATCGAAAGTAACGTCATCTATTGCGATATCATCATAAAATCCTGTTGACGTTTCAGAGAAAATAAAATTAGCTTGAACGTCTCCTGTAATAGTAAGTCCACTTAAGTCTATAAATACTTCTTCCCAACCATTTGTATTGGTGTTGTATGTTCCCATTGGGATCCATGCCGTTCCATCCCAAACTTCTACGTCTAATGTTGAGTTATCATTACCTTCGTTATCACTAATTATATAAAAAGATAGTGTTGGTGCTACTAAAGCAGACACATCAATTAATGGTGTTGTTAATGTTGATGGTCCATCGTCTCCTGATGAATCTACCCATGCAAAGTAATTGTTTGTTGCAGTAGTACCTGTTAGAGTTCCATTGTTACCTATATGGTCAAAACCTCCATCATCAGCAAATTCCCAATCTTCTCCACCATCCATTGTCCAACATAAAGGAATATCTCCTCCATTTTCGAAACCTTCGGTATATGGCGCTATAAAAGTCGTACATTCTGTTGCAAAGTTTACAGGCCCAATCCATGTTCCAAATTCACTTCCACAAACTGTTCTAACATATGCTTCGTAATCTGTTGCAGATGTTAATCCCATTGCTACATATGGCGCATTATTTGTTGTTGCTGTACCAGCAGCCGTTGGAATACCTGTTCCAGGTGCTTGAACAGAAACTTCCCATCCTGTTTCACCACCAAAAGCATCCCAAGATATATTAGCTGAGGTTGCTGTTGACGAATCGAAAGCTAAATTAGCTACATCAGGACAATTAGGTATTGCTCTAACTTGAAAATTATCTACAAATGCTTCATTATCTACTGGATCATTAACTGTTCCTTCAGATCCTAAAATTCCAAATTGCACATTTTGACCAGAGTAAGCTGTTAAATCGTATACAGGATGTAAACCTGTTACAGGAAAAACTGTAGTAGAATCCCATGTTTCTAATATCGTCCACGTTACACCTAAATCTGTTGAAATTAAAATTTGAACTATATCATCTGATCCTAAAGTCCCTGGGTTAACAGAACTACCAAACGCCATAACACCTAAATCAAACTCTGCTTGAAATGGGCCTCCCGTTAAATCAAATGAAGGCGATAATAACCAGTCACTTTTTGATGCTAACCATAAATTAATACTATAAGCTCCATTAAATCCATTATTTAAAAACCCATCTTGATTCCAAGAACCAGCACCTATATCACCAGGTCCACTAATAGCATCTCCACTATCTGCTTCATCCCAACAATCTGCTGGAATAGTTGCAAAATCTTCTATATAGTCCGGAATAAATGCGGCACATTCTGTTGTAAAGTTAAAAGGTCCCGACCATATACTAAAGTCTCCTCCACAACTTGATCTCACATAAAATTCGTAATCCGTTACAGGTGCTAAAGTAGCATCTTGATATCCAGGAGTAGTATTTACAGCTACACCGCTTCCAGTTGGAAGGCCTGTTCCTGCTGTTTGTACTATAGCTTCCCAAGTTGTTTCTGTTCCTCCTGCTACCCATAAAAGATCAACAGTTGAAGAAGATACACTTACTAAAGAAAGATTTGAAGGTGCTGCACATGTTACTTCAAATACAGATATATCATCGAACGCTACACCGTCGTCAACTCCTGATCCATCTGAAGCAAAAGCGATACGTAATATTACACTTGCTTCTCCTGCTAAACCTGTTAATGCATGATTAGCTGTTACCCAACCATTAGATCCTGAACCATTACGTCCTGTCCAACCTATTTGCTGACCACCAGGATTTCCATTAATTGAACCATCATTATACCAGTTACCTCCATCTCCAAGAGCTCCAACATTTACCCATGTTGTACCACCATCTATTGAAGATTGTAAAACTGTACCATCCCAACTAAATTCTGACTCCCACCATAAACTTAAAGAAATAGCTGGTGCAGCTAATGATGAAAGATCGAAAACAGGACTCGTTACTGTTGACGATTCTGAATTATTGTAATTTCCAGTTAAATTTGTTACCCAAGAATTTGCTCCAGAGGCAGCACTATTAATAACCACTGAGGCAGGTGTCCCTAAAGCCCATGTTCCGCTTGTTGCATTATCTGCAATCCATCCACCATCACCAGCTTCGAAATCTTCGGAGTATGGATAAGTAGTAATTTGTGCATTGACATTAAGACCAAATAGTATGGTCGCAATTGCCAATAAAAGTGTAATTTTTTTCATCGTTGCTAATTTCAATTAGTTTTAGTAATGCACTAAACTAAATAAAAAAACGATTGTAATATCTATTAGTTTCTTTTTATAGATTAAACACGTTTATTATCGATTAAAAGTGTTAACGAAAAAATAGATCAACAGCCTCTTTTAAAAACACACAACTATTAAATTAACACTTATGGAGCCGGATTTGGTATTACGTTATGAATCTCATCTATATTATCCAATACCTCATCGTTTAAACACAGATTTACACTATCAATATTCTCTTTAAGCTGCTCTAAATTTGTTGCTCCTATTATATTACTTGCAACAAATTCTCTTTGATTAACAAACGCTAGAGACATTTGTGCTAAAGACATATTATTAGCTTCGGCTAATTCTAAATACTTTTGTGTTGCTTTTGTTGCCTGCTCACTACTGTATCTTGCAAATCTTGGAAACAGTTTTAATCTAGAGTTTTCTCCAGCCGTATTTTTAATATACTTTCCAGACAATACTCCAAAAGCCATTGGCGAATATACTAATAAGCCTATATTTTCTCGCATAGACACTTCTGCCATATCTCCTTCGTAAACACGATTAAGTAATGAATATGCGTTTTGAATAGTTACTGGCCTTGGCAAGTTATTTAGTTTAGACTCTTCAAGATAGCGCATGGCTCCCCAAGCTTTTTCGTTAGACAAACCTATGTTTCTAATTTTCCCTTCTTTAATAACGGCATCTAAACTTTCTAAGACCTCTTTAAAGTTATCTTCCCACTCGTCGTTTGGATTATGCTTGTAATCTCTAACTCCAAATGTATTTGTTTCTCGTTCTGGCCAATGTAACTGAAACAAATCTATATAATCTGTTTGTAATCTTTCTAACTCATTATCTACAGCGTCTTTAATACTTTGCTTACTAAAACCTGTGGTTCTAATATGCGCTGTATAGTCTCCGTTTCCAGCAATTTTAGATGCTAAAATTACTTTCTCTCTATTTCCTGTTTTTTTTAACCAAGTACCAATGACTTTACTTGTTGCTCCTTGTGTTTCTTTTGTTGCAGGTACAGGATACATTTCGGCAGTATCTATAAAATTAACACCTTGATCTATGGCGTAATCTAATTGCAAGTGTCCTTCGGCTTCTGTGTTCTGGTTTCCCCAAGTCATAGAACCTAAGCAAATTTTACTCACCTTTATATCTGTGTTTGGTAGTGTTGTGTATTTCATAGTATAGATTGTATCTTTTTTTTTATAAATATAAAAAGACCAAAACAAAATGTTTATTGTTTTGGTCTAAATATTTGTTAATATTCCCGCGTTAAGGATGGAGGCATTGTTGAAGCTCCTCGCAGAGAGCGACTGCCGAGAGCCTGACCAAACCAATGCTTTTTAGCATTGGTTTGGTAACGCCCAAAATTTAATTATCGCTTAACAGTCTAGAAAGCTCGTCTAACTTTGGTGTTAGAATAACTTCTATGCGTCGGTTTTTGGCTTTTCCTTCTGTTGTATTATTGCTTGCAATTGGAGCAAATTCTCCACGTCCTGCTGCTGTTAAATTTTCTGGATTGATATTATTATTTTCTCTAAGGATATTGACGATTGCAGTCGCTCTTTTGGTAGACAAATCCCAGTTTCCTTTAATTTGACCTGAACCAGAGTAAGGTGCATTATCTGTATGACCCTCTATTAAAACGGCTATTTCTGGGTTATCGCCTAATACGCTTCCTAATTGTTTAACTGCTTTTTTACCTTCTAATCCTACTGCCCAACTTCCTGAATTAAATAAAAGCTTGTTTTCCATAGAGACATAAACTTTTCCATTACGTTGCTCGATGGTAAGACCTTTACCTTCAAAATCTGTTAATGCATTTGAAATTGCATTTTTTAAACTAGTCATTGCAGCATCTTTAGCCGCTATAACACTTTCTAACTCTGCAACTCTATTAGAACGTGTTTCAAGCTCTTTTTTCAATTGTTCTAATCTTGCATTCTCTGATGCTAAGGCTTGTTCTTTTGCTTCTAACTTTGCTAATAACTCTCTATTTTTTTTAGAATTAGCTGCGATTGCAGCTGAGCTATTAGACTCTAATGCATTATAAGAATCATTTAAATTTTTATGTTCATTAACTAATGCTTTATAGTCTGCTTCCCAGCGATTTTTATCTTCTGTTGCGCTATCGTAATCTTCTTTGGTGTATTTTAATTCGTTTTCGGCTTTATTTTTAGCTAAAAGCAAATTGTTATACTCATCTTGTAAGCTTCTATTTTCTTTTTTTAATGCTGCATACCTATCTTCTAAGTTTTTAAAAACTTTTGGAGACACACATGATGTTGAGACAATTAGCAACAAGGCTATGACTTTGAATTTTGTTTTCATTTGGGTAATATTGTTTTTTAGTTTTCTATTTCTACTAAAATAGGACAATGGTCACTATGTTTAGCTTCTGTAAGTATAACGGCTCTTTTTATTTTTTCTTGTAATGGTTTTGTAACCATTGCATAATCTAAACGCCATCCTTTATTGTTTGCTCTTGAATTTGCCCTATAACTCCACCAGCTATACTCGACTCTCTCGGGATTTAAATATCTAAACGAATCTATTAATCCGCTTTCAATAAAAGCACCAATCCACTCTCGCTCTACCGGTAAGAAACCTGAAACGTTTTTCATTTTAGGATTATGAATATCTATTGCTTCGTGACATATATTATAATCTCCACAAACTACTAGATTTGGTATACTTGAAGTTAAATTTGTTATGTAATCTTGAATTTCTGACATATAATTAAGTTTAAACTCAAGTCTATCCATATTAGTTCCAGATGGTAAATACATACTCATTACCGAAACACCATCGTAATCTGCACGAATATTTCTACCCTCAAAATCCATGGTTTCTATTCCTGTTCCGTATTCTACATGGTTTGGTTCTGTTTTGCTTAATATAGCAACACCACTATATCCTTTTTTTTGAGCACTATACCAATAGTTATATTTATAGCCCGCCTCTTCAAATAACGAAAGGTCTAACTGCTCTTTCATAGCCTTGGTTTCTTGCAAACACACAACATCTGCATTAGCACTAATTAGCCATTCTATAAAACCTTTTTTTATTGCAGCACGTATACCATTTACGTTGTAAGAGATGATTTTCATATATAATTAATTGTTATTTCTGCTAAAATAAATAATGCATTACTTTTACCACATTAAATAATTCCTAAATTAAACATAAACTATTAACAAAATATATTGTCGTGTTTTTAGTTTAACTACATATGAGGTCTATACTTACTCTTTTTACTTTTTTCTTCGGAATTATTGCTTTCGCACAAGAGCATAGTTCTAATTTTAGGCAGAAGACTGTAGCTAAAACAGAGGTTATAGCCATAGATAGTGTAAGTATAAACCCGAATAGTTTTTCTATTAAACTGAAAGATTCCACTATTATAGACACTACCTTTTATTCTGTAGATTTCTCGAAAGCAATTTTAACTTTCAAAAAACCTATTGAAGCAGATTCTTTAATAATTAACTATCTTAAATATCCAGAATACCTTACTAGAGTTTATCAGCAATTTAACGAAACCGTTATTGTAGAGAATAACGATAAGGTTAATAAACTCTACAAAATTAAACAGTCTAACACAGAAAACGAGTTCAAGCCTTTTGACGGTTTAACAACTAGTGGAAGTATTTCGCGAGGCGTTACTATTGGAAATAACCAAAATTCGGTATTAAATAGTGAGTTAGATTTACAAATTACCGGAAAACTTAACGATAAAGTTTCGCTTCGTGCCTCTATTCAAGATGCCAATATACCGCTACAAGAAACTGGTTACTCTCAACGTTTAGATGAATTTGACCAAGTTTTTGTTGAAATTTTTAGCGATAAATGGAACATAAGAGCTGGAGATATAGATTTAGAAAATAACGATTCTTATTTTGCCCAGTTTTCAAAACGTGTTCAAGGCCTTTCCTTAAAAGCAAGATTTGGCGATGACGATGCACAAACCAACCTATTCGCAGCTGGAGCATTAGTTCGTGGGCAGTTTACTACTAGTCAATTTACTGCTCAAGAAGGGAACCAAGGTCCTTATAAATTACAAGGGCAAAATGGTGAGTTATTTGTACTTATTGTTTCTGGAAGTGAAACCGTTTACGTTAACGGTATTATTGTAGATCGTGGTGAAAATGAAGATTATATAATAGATTACAATGCAGGTGAAATTATTTTTAACTCTACTTTCCCGATAACCAGTGAAATGAGAATTACTGTAGACTACCAATTTAGTGATAGAAATTATTCACGTTTGGTTGCATACGCAGGAGGAAATTACGAGTCTGAAAAATTTAAAATTGGAGCTTCTATTTATTCTGAAAATGATGCCAAGAACAATCCATTACAACAAAATTTATCGGCAGATCAGGTTAGTACTTTAACCGAAGCTGGCGATGATAGAACACAAATGGTTGCACCTTCTAGCGTAGAGGAAGCTTTTAACGAAAACCGGATTCTATATAAAAAAGAAATTATTAATGGTGTAGAAGCCTTTCTGTTTTCGAACAATGCAAACGATACTCTATTTAGTGTACGCTTTACAAATATTGGAGATAATAATGGTAACTATATAATAAGTAGCATAAACGCCATCAACACCATCTACGAATATATAGAACCAATTGCGGGCGTGCCACAAGGTAATTTTGCACCTATTATACAATTGGTTGCACCTGTTAAATTACAAGTAGCGGTGGTTAATGGAAGCTATACACCTTCAGAAAAAACCACCATTAATTTTGAATTTGCCGGTAGTAAAAACGATTTAAACCTTTTCTCTAGCTTAGATGATGATGACAACACTGGTTTTGCAGGAAAATTAAACGTAAGACAATCTATTGTTAAACAGGATAGTTTATGGAATGTTGATGCTTTTGTAGATGCCGATTTTATTCAAGATCAATTTAGAAATATCCAAGGTTTGTATAATCCTGAATTTAATCGCGATTGGAATATTGATGAAAACACCACAAATGGATTAAACTCTAGTTTTGGAGATCAAATATTACTTTCGGCAGGAACAAGTGCTTTTCATAATAAAAAAGGAAAAGCCAATTACCTCTTCGAGCATCTTAATTTCTCTAACAATTTTAACGGAAACAAACATACAGTAAATGCTAAATTATTTTTAAATAAAAAACTAGCACTAACCACAAATACAAGCCTACTAAACAGTAATGCATCAACAACAACCTCTACTTTTTTACGCACATATAATGAAGCACGTTATAATTTTAGAAAAAGTTGGGTTGGCGGAAGATTGTCTGCTGAAAACAACGAACAAAAAGAAGTTGCTACCGATAGTTTTACCGATTTAAGTCAGCGTTTTAAAGCTTACGAAATTTTTACAGGTGTTGGTGATAGCACAGGTGTTTTTGCCGAAATTGGCTACAAATATAGAGTAAACGACAGTTTACGTAATAATAATTTAGAACGTGTAAATACCTCTAACACCTACTACTTAAACTCTAGATTAATAAAAAATGAGCGCACAAACTTATCTTTATTTGCAAATTATAGAACTTTAAAAAATACTGACGAAAACGTAGAGGATGAACAATCCATAAATTCTAGATTATTATTTAGTCAGCAATTTTTTAAAAATATAATAAATTGGAATACCGTTTTCGAGACCAACTCTGGAACCTTAGCACAACAAGATTTTACCTACGTAGAAGTGGAACCCGGACAAGGCGCTTACACTTGGAATGATTATAATGGCAACGGAATTCAAGAATTAGAAGAATTTGAAATCGCACAGTTTCAAGATCAAGGTAAATACATTAGAGTATTATTACCAAACCAGGTTTTTATAAAAACACATCAAAACAGATTAAGTCAAGCATTAACTTTAAATCCAACCAGTTGGATAAACGAAGACAATAAAAGCAAAAAATTCCTGTCTCATTTTTATAATCAAAGTAGTTATTTAATAGATAGAAAAATTAAACGAGAAGGCAATGCTTTTAATATTAATCCGTTTGAGAGTGATGAAGATAACCAATTAGGACTTCAGCTTAATTTTAGAAATGTATTAAGTTATAATCGCGGAAAACAACACTACACAACCTCTTATACTTACTTAAGTAACCAATCTCGAAATGTATTATCTGTTGGTTTTATTGCTAATAGTTTAAAGAGTCATCAGTTAAATTTTAATCATAAATTTGCTACAAGTTGGTTGGCTAATTTTCTTGCCGGTTTCGATAAAAATGAAAGTGAAAGCGAAAACTTTGTGACTAAAAACTTTAAAATAGATGAAGAACGCTTCAATCCAAAATTATCTTATTTACTAAACGACAATGTCCGTTTCGATGTATTTTACCAATACACAAACAAAGGAAATACGATTGGTGATTTAGAAACTTTAAATCAACAAAAGTATGGCTTCTCTTTTGCCGTAACTAAAAACGTAAAATCTGCTATTTCTGGAGAATTAAATATTTTTTCTAATACATTTGAAGGTAATGCAAACTCTCCTGTTGGTTACCAAATGCTTGAAGGTTTACAACCAGGAAAAAACCTTACTTGGAGTGTTTTGGCACAGCAAAAAATTACTAAGTTTTTAGATTTGAATCTTACTTATTTTGGCAGAAAAACCGAAACTAGTAAGACTATACATACTGGGAATGTGCAGCTGAAGGCTTATTTTTAATAATATTTAATTTTTCGAGTCCAAACATAGAGTGGCTCTCCATTAACTATCTTCGTGATTTTAGTCCAGTTTCCTTTACGGTCGAATTTGTATTTAAAATCTAACACATGACCTCTTTTTCTACCATAAGAGTCCTTTCCTGAATATTTAACATGTTTAATTAAATTTTTGTCGTTGTATTTATAAACAATAGTGTCATTATTATTGGGATATTTTATATTCACATGTTCGCAATATGTTTTTAAATCATTAGAATTATATCTATATTTAAAATACGAATTAAGAGTATCTTTTATATTACCTTGATATATTAAGTTATTTCTATCATCATATCGATATATTATTTTATAAGGTTTTTTTGAGTTTTCTTCAACCCCACGCTCTTCGTATATCTTATTCTCAAAGGCATCAAATATTCTCTTTTTCATTAAAAATTTATTCCCAATAGAATCTTTAATTTTAAAACTATTGTTATTATTATAATTAAAAACTCTTTGACGGTATTCTTTTATAGAATTTTCAATACTATCAATTTCAATTGTAACGATATCTCGACTACCATATTCATCAAAACTTTTAACTCCAATTACTTTTCCTTCATAACCTCTAGCATAATACCAATGTACAAAATCATTAGAATCGTCACTCCAATAGCGGCTTTCAGAAATAAGTAAATTAGACTTATTATAAAAATATCTAGTTAAGTAATAAACATCGTCATAAAATAACTCTTTCGTTTCTACTAAATTTTCGTTTTTATCATATTTATAATAATACTCTGTGTCAACTTCATCATCATTATCGTACCAAATTTCATAATCTTTTTTTCTATTTTCAAGAAATACTATATAGCACTTAATATTGCTAGCCCTTAAACCTCTTGTCCAATTCCCAATAAAACCAGAAGTAATATGTTTAGGAGATTTTTGCGATTCCAATTCAAATATTTTAACCTTTGCTCCTTTTACATCTTCAAACAGTTCTACCTTCATCCTTACAGACTTTGGATTACCATAAATAGTGTCCATATTCTTTTGAGCAAATACAATCGAAACAACAAAGAAGATAAAAAGATTTAAAATTGATTTCATAACTAGTCTAGATTAGTCTTTTCAAAGATTATAAAACTATTCAATTTTAAAAAGCTTTAATGAGTAAACATTACTTTTTAATGAGTAAAAGCTTATTTTTAATACTCTTAACATTTCTAATCTAAAAAAATAGAATACCTTTACATCGTGAAATTTATTGCAATCATATTATCTATTTACTTAACAGGTCTTACACTTATACCGTGTAACGATGTAGCAATAGACAATAGCGACACTTCTCAAGATACTTACGTTTCTAGTGATCATGGTACAGATAATCATACTCAAGATTTATGCTCACCTTTTTGCACTTGCCAATGTTGCCACATAGAAATTATACCATCTCAACCAATAGATTTCGTTTTCTCAAAAATAGAAGAGACTATAAAAATGCCTTCTTATTTCGAAAACATAAGTAGAGACCATATACACAGTCTTTTACAACCTCCTCAATTTAATTCTTAAATATCTGAATCTTTTCAGGCCTTTTTTACTCTATTTAATAGAGTAAATACACATTTTATTTACAGAATTAAATCAAAAATCATAATGATTAATAAACTTATTGACTTTTCAATCAATAACAAATTTGTTATTGCATTGTTTACACTAGCACTTATAGTTGGCGGAATATATAGCATACAAAAAGTACCCGTAGATGCCGTTCCAGACATTACAAACAATCAAGTACAAATAATAACACAAGCTCCAAATTTAGGAACCGAGGACATCGAGCAATTTGTAACTTACCCAATAGAATTGGCTGTTGCAAACCTTCCAGAAGTAAAAGAAATTAGATCTATTTCTCGCTTTGGACTCTCTGTAGTTACTATTGTTTTTAGCGACGACATAGACACTTACTTACCAAGACAATTGGTTAGTGAAAAACTAACCGAAATTAAAACCCAAATTCCCGAAGGTTTCGGCACGCCTTTTATGGGACCAATTTCTACCGGATTAGGTGAAATTTACCAATACACATTAGAAGTAGACCTTGAATTTAAAGACAAATATTCCTCTACAGACTTACGTACTTTTCAAGATTGGATTATTAGGAGACAAATGGCAATGGTTCCGGGAGTTGTAGAAGTTAACGCCTTTGGAGGACATAAAAAACAATACGAAATTGCTATAGACCCAAATACTTTAAAATCTATAGGCATAAGTATTAACGACGTATTTAATGCTTTAAAAAATAACAATCAGAATACGGGAGGTGCTTATATCGAGAAAAACCACCAAGCCAATTTTATTCGTGGAGAAGGTTTAGCAAGAACAATTACAGATATTAATAACATTGTTGTTACCAATAAAAACGGAATTCCTATTACTATTAAAAATATAGCAACAGTTAATTTTGGAAATGCCATACGTTACGGTGCATTAACAAAAAATGGAGAAGGAGAGGCTGTTGGCGGCATGATATTAATGCTGAAAGGCTCTAGCACAAATGAGGTTATTAACAATGTAACCACTAGAATTAAAGAGATACAAAAATCGCTCCCAGAAGGTGTAACCATTAAACCTTTTTTAGACAGAAGTAAGCTAATAGAAAGTACAACTTCTACAGTAGAAAGAAACCTAGTTGAAGGCGCATTAATTGTAATTTTTATTCTAATATTTTTCTTAGGAAACTTTAGAGGTGGTTTAATTGTTGCCTCAACCATTCCGCTATCGCTTTTATTCGCTTTTATACTAATGAATATTTTTGGTGTTTGGGCAAACTTAATGAGCTTAGGTGCTATCGACTTTGGAATTATTGTGGACGGAGCAGTTATTATTGTAGAAAGCACCGTTTTCTTAATGTATCAACGTATTAAAAAAGGACAAACAATTAACCAAGAAGAACGCGATAAACTAACCTATAGTTCTTCTTCAAAAATGATGAACACCGCCTTCTTTGGTCAATTTATTATCTTAATTGTTTTCCTTCCTATTTTAGCATTAGAAGGGATTGAAGGCAAAATGTTTATTCCAATGGCACTTACATTCAGTTTTGCTATGATTGGCGCTATGATACTTTGTTTAACTTACGTACCAATGGTAACGGCTCTATTTCTAAAAGTCCCAGAAAACAAAAAACTAACTTGGGGAGACAAAACTGTTATTTGGTTAGAAAATATTTATGAAAAAAGTTTAGCTAAAGCCTTAAAAGGTTCTAAAGTTATTATCATTTCTTCTGTTATTTTGTTAGCCATTTCTGGTTATCTGTTTTCTAGAATGGGTGGTGAATTTATTCCGCAGTTAGATGAAGGTGATTTAGCTTTTCATGCTATTTTAAAACCAGGAAGTTCGCTTACAGAAACGATTTCTACAACTACAAAAATTGAAAAAATTGTAAAAGAAAACTTTCCAGAAGTTGAAGATATAATTAGTAGAATTGGTGTTGCAGATGTACCAACAGACCCAATGCCTATGGATATAGCAGATGTATTTGTTATTTTAAAACCACAAAGCGAATGGACAACCGTAACTAGCAAGGAGGAATTAATTTCTAAAATGAAAACACGCTTAGAATCGATTCCGGGTGTTAATTACGAATTCACCCAACCCATAGAAATGCGTTTTAATGAACTAATTACTGGTGTTCGAGAAGATATCGCCATTAAATTGTATGGAGACGACTTAGAAATTCTATCAAAAAAAGCCGAAGAAATAGGAAAACTAGTTGCCAATGTAGACGGTGTTGCAGACATGAAAGTAGAAGCTACTTCTGGACAACCACAAATAACCATTCACTATAATAGAGCTAAAATTGCGCAGTACGGTTTACAAATAAACGACCTTAATACACTTATTCAAACCTCTTTTGCTGGTGGAGTTGCAGGAACAATTTTTGAAGGCGAAAAACGATTTGATTTAGTAGTTAGACTGAAGGACGAGTTACGTCAAGATTTAAATCACGTTAAAAATCTATTTGTAAGCCTTCCCAACGGTTCTCAAATTCCTTTAAAAGAAGTTGCCGAAATAAGCTTTAAACCAGGACCAATGCAAATAAGCCGAGACAATACAAACCGTCGTGTTTATGTTGGAATAAATGTTCGTGGTAGAGATATTAAAACACTAGTTGAAGAAATACAAACAAAAATAGACACCGAAATTAATCTTCCAACAGGTTACTATGTTAGATATGGCGGTGCTTTTGAAAACTTAGAACGCGCTACTAGTAAACTAAAAACGGTAGTTCCAATTTCTCTAGGATTAATTTTTGTATTAATTTTTTTCGCCTTAAAATCGATGAAGCAAACCTTAATGATTTATGTTGCCATTCCGTTTGCTATTATTGGCGGCATATTTTCATTAATTTTAAGAGATATGCCTTTTAGTATCTCTGCAGGTGTTGGTTTTATAGTGCTTTTTGGAGTTGCTGTTTTAAACGGATTAGTTTTAATAAGCGGATTTAACGAGCTTAAAGAAGAAGGTGTAACAGATATTAACGAGCGTATTCGTATTGGAACGCGAAGACGTATTCGACCTATTTTACTAACGGCTTTAACAGACATGTTAGGCTTTTTACCAATGGCCTTATCCTCTTCTTCTGGTGCCGAAGTACAACGTCCGTTAGCAACAGTGGTTATTGGCGGTTTATTAACCGCAACATTACTTACATTGTTTATAATACCAATTTTATACCGTTGGATAGAAACAAGAGATGAGAAAGCGAAAAGCAAAAGTGGAAACTACAAAACAGTTTTAGCTTCATTGTTAGTTTTCTTTGGCGTCTTTAGTCTTAATGCTCAGACAAATCAGACCCTTTCTATAGACGAAGCCGTAAATATGGCTGTAAAAAATTATCCTTCTTTAAAAGCTTCAAAATTAAATATTGACAAAGAAGAGGCCTTAAAAACTACAGCCTGGAATTTTGGAGATACTAAAATATTTACTTCAGGAGAAGAAATAGGAAACAACAATCCTGCAACTTATACAAGACTTGGTATCGGTCAAACTGGTATTGCTATTTTTAAAGGTCCTGCTAAAAGCAAACTAGCAAAACAAAATATTGCCTTAGCAAAAATGAACCTTCAATTAAACCGTTTGGAGTTAGAGCAAAATGTAAAAAAGGCTTGGATTAATGCTTATGTTGCTAAAAAGACCTATCAATCTTATGCTGCTATAGATTCTGTTTTTTCTGGCTTAGAACAAGCTCTTGAGTTAAGATATGAGACCGAAGCTATTTCTCAATTAGAATATAGATCGACAGCAAACCAAGGTCGCTTAATCACTATCCAAAAGCAAGTTGCGCTTAATAAATACAATATCGCTTTACAAACCCTAAACCAATGGCTGTTTAACGATGTTATATTCGATGTAGAAAACACAGAAACTGCTGCTTTAGAACGCCAATCTATTATAATTCAGGAGTCCTTGAAATCGCATCCGTTATTTAATTACTGGGACAACCAAACAGCAATTGCTAATGCTCAAACAAATGTAGAAAAAGCAAGTTACCTTCCTAAACTTTCTGCGCAATATGGTTTTCAAGAAATTAACGGACAGTCAGGTTTTAGTAGTTTTCAAATAGGTATTCAAATACCGTTGATTTTTAATTCTGTAAAAGGAAAAACTAAAGCTTCAAAAATAAATTCTGAAATTATTAAAGAAGAGAATCGAGTTAAAAAAAGCTTACTGGAAACTAATTACACTAATCTCGTTACTCAATTCAAACAAAATAAAAGTAACTGGGAGTATTATAAATCCGAAGCTTTAAATCTTGCTATCCAACAACGTAACGGAGCTACATTATCTTACAAAGAAGGTGCAATGGATTACATTGCCTTTATACAAACCATTAAAGAAGCTGTACAATTAGAAATTAACACTTGGGAGATTTTTAAAGACTATTTAAACAGCAAAATCGAGCTAGAATACTATACAAATAAAAACTAATGACTATGAAAACATCATATAAAATACATATAATTATTGCTTTAACACTTGTGCTTTTTAGTTGTAATAATGAAAAAAATAAAGCAGATAATCATGAAAATACAGAAAAGTATGAAGATCATTCTAAAGACGATTCTCATGATGAAGACAAGCCACATTCTGAAAAAATCATACTTACCAATACCCAAGTTAAAGATTTAGAAATTAGTGTTGATACTATATCTAAACGCAACATGTCTGGCTACATTGAAGTTAACGGAAGCTTAGGCGTACCTCCACAAAACGAAGCAATAATTACTTCTATTCTAGGAGCTAACATTAGCAAAATAAAAGTAATTGAAGGAGACAAAGTAAAAAAAGGACAAGTTGTTGCTTACATTAGTCATCCAGATATTATTACTATGCAAACAGATTATTTGCAAACCGTTAACAAGCTTACTTTTTTAGAACAAGACTTTAATAGACAGCAAAAACTATACGATGCAAAGGTTGCTTCTGGTAGAGATTACCAGCAGGCAAAATCTGCTTTTTCAAGTGCAAAAGGACTTACAAAAGGTTATGAGAGTCAGTTGCGTTTATTAGGCATATCTCCTAATAGTGTTAAAGCTGGTACTATTTCGCAAATTGCACCTGTAAAAAGCCCTATTGATGGTTATATAGAAAAGGTATTTATAAAATCTGGTCAATATGTTTTACCACAAACACCACTTATGGAAGTTGTAAATACAGAGCATATACATGCCGATTTAATGGTTTTTGAAAAAGACGTTAGCAAGGTTAAAAATGGACAAACCGTTAAAATTAATGTAGAGTCTTTAGGCAACAAAGAACTCTCTGCCACAATCTACTCTGTAGGCAAATCTTTTGAGGAAGGCCCGAAAGCACTTCATATTCATGCTGAAATAAAAAACAAAGATGGAAACCTAATTCCTGGAATGTATGTAACTGCAAGAATTCTAACAGACAGTTCTGAAGAAAATGCACTACCTGAATCTGCTATTTTCGAAGAAGGTAATATAAGTTTTGTTTTTACAGCAAAACAAAAAGAAGACCAATGGTTTTTTTCTCCAATAGAAGTTATTGTAAAAAATACTAACAATGGCTATTCTGCTTTCCGTTTTAAAGAAGAGCAGCCTAAAAATACTTTAATAGCACAAAATGGAGCTTATTATTTAGTAGCAGAAATGAAAAAAGGAGAAGCAGAACATTCACATTAATAAAACCTATTACAAACAAAAAAAACACCCAAACAAGAACTGTTTGGGTGTTTTATTATTTAGAGTAAATTGTAATTACATTTTCATTAACCACTCTTTTACATCAACTTCTTTTTTAATGATATCCTTAAGTTCTGAAATAGCAACACGAGATTGCTCCATTGTATCTCTGTGACGAATAGTCACTGTTTTATCTTCTAAAGTTTGATGGTCTACTGTAATACAAAACGGTGTACCATTAGCATCTTGCCTTCTGTAACGTTTTCCTACTGCATCTTTCTCATCGTAAAACACATTAAAATCCCACTTTAAATCTTCAATAATTTCTTTTGCTACTTCTGGCAAGCCATCCTTTTTAACTAAAGGAAAAACGGCTGCTTTTACAGGAGCTAAAACTGCTGGTAATTTTAAAACAGTTCTTGTTGTATTATTCTCTAATTCTTCCTCCATTAGAGCATTAGAAAATACTGCTAAAAACATACGATCTAAACCAATAGAGGTTTCTAAAACATATGGTGTATAACTCTTATTTTCTTCGTGGTCGAAATATTGTAATTTTTTACCAGAATGCTCTTCGTGTGCTTTTAAATCGAAATCTGTACGAGAATGTATTCCTTCTAATTCTTTAAATCCGAAAGGGAATTTAAATTCTATATCTGTTGCTGCATCTGCATAATGTGCTAATTTCTCGTGGTCATGAAAACGGTAATTATCTTCTCCCATTCCTAAAGAAAGGTGCCATTTCATTCTCGTTTCTTTCCAATGCTCGAACCATTTTTTCTGTGTTCCTGGCTTTATAAAAAATTGCATTTCCATTTGTTCAAACTCACGCATTCTAAAAATAAATTGTCTTGCAACAATTTCATTTCTAAACGCTTTTCCTGTTTGGGCAATACCAAAAGGAATTTTCATACGTCCAGTTTTCTGTACGTTTAAAAAGTTCACAAAAATACCTTGTGCTGTTTCTGGTCTTAAATAAAGATCCATTGCAGTCTCTGCACTTGCTCCTAACTTTGTACCAAACATTAGGTTAAACTGCTTAACGTCTGTCCAATTACGGCTTCCGCTTAACGGACAAGCTATTTCTAACTCTTCTATTAAAGCTTTAACATCTGCTAAATCTTCAGCTTCAAGAGATTTTCCTAAACGAGATAGAATAGTATCAATTTTTTCTTGATATCCTAAAACACGAGGATTAGTAGCTATAAATTCAGCTTTATTAAAAGAGTCTCCAAAACGTTTTTCAGCTTTTTTAACTTCTTTTTCAATTTTTGCTTCAATTTTAAGACAGTAGTCTTCCACTAAAACATCTGCACGATATCTTTTTTTAGAATCTTTATTATCTATTAATGGATCGCTAAAGGCATCTACGTGTCCAGAAGCTTTCCAAGTGGTTGGATGCATAAATATTGCAGTATCTATACCAACTATATTGTCATGCATTTGCACCATGGCTTTCCACCAGTAGTCGCGAATGTTCTTTTTTAATTCTGCTCCATTTTGTGCGTAATCGTAAACTGCACTTAGTCCATCGTAAATTTCACTACTTTGGAATACGTAACCATACTCTTTTGCATGAGAGATTACTTTTTTAAATTGATCGTCTTGATTTGCCATAAGTACAAAAATATAAAACCCTTCTAAATATGGAACGGTTTTAATAAAAATATTACCACTTATTTTATTTTAACGTTGTAGAGGTTTTAGAAATAATTTCTCCTTTATGAATAATAGAAATAAAATAAACACCCGAAGTTAGTTTTTCTTCTTTTTCCTTACTAATTATGGCAGAAACTGTAATTTCTCCTCCCTTATAATTGACTGTTTTCTTTCCTGAATAAATAAGTGATTTTTCATTAAACTCAACAGTACCTTTATCTGCAATTATATTCATTTTAGAATCGAGAATTTGAAAGTAAAAAACCTTTGGCCCTTTTGTTAAAAACCTATTTTTAACAAGAGTAAATTCAATATGAAATTTCTTTACTTTTCTAGCATACCTTGTGTCTACAATACGGTTCCTAGAAGTTATACGCTTAACTCCTTCTACGTTCACATTGCTTATAAACAACTTATCGTAAGCTTTCAACTTATCTCGCTCCTCTAAAAGATGGGCATATTTTAATTCAATTACGTCGTTAATTGAATCTCTTAATTTTATGACTTTATTAAAAGCTCTCCTTTCTATTTTTAGAAATTCATTTTCAGATTTAAGATTGTTAACTAAAGAAATAATATTTTCTTTTTTTATTTTAAAATTCTTTAGTTGCAGCTTGTATCTCGAGATTAGAGCCTCGTTAGGCTTTATACTTTTTACAGAATCCATGGTTGCTAACAACCGTTCTTTAGCTTGATTGAGTTGGAGTCCTAGTGAATCGTTTACAACATCTACGGCATCATAGCTGTCAATCATTTCGGAAAGTTCAGATATAATTATTGTTTTTTCTTGTTCTAGAAGTTTATTCTCATCTTTAGTATCTAAGTAACCTGAAACACTTAGTATACTTACTATTAAAAATAAAAATCCAGTTACTATTGTAGCTAGTCTAAAATATGGGATTTGGGGAGTTACCATCATTTTTCAATCAATTTGTAATCTGCAATATTAAATAGGTATTTTGAATATATGAAAAATAAACGCATTTAAATTACAAATAACTGAAAGCGTAAGAATTTAAAGTAAAAAAACCTTCGGAATTTGAATCGTATTTTTATTAAAAAATAGAGGGTATTCCTATTTTAATTCAATAAACCTTAAGCCTTATAATCGACAGTCTCTTGCGCAGAGTATATTAGATATGTTTCCCTGAAATTTAATACTTGAATGTAAAATTCTTTAACTCCTTATAATATTTCATTTTTAACTAATGCAATTGAAGGAACCTAAAATTACATTGCCTAAAAATAGTGAACCAATAATTAACTTACAACTAAAGGCCTGAGTGTTAACTATCATTTAAACTAGACCGAAAATTAAACACATAAATTTTGATTGATGACTAAAATCCATGAAATGAAAATTTAATTGTCAAAGCAATAATAAAACGGATAATATATCTGAAAAACAAATACTTACCGTATTTTAGTTCCTAAATGATAACAGCTCTCCTAAACTTATTCTTTCCAAAAGTTTGTTTAACGTGCCGATTACAACTAATTGACAACGAAAAACACCTATGCACAGCTTGTAGACATAAACTACCATTAACAAATTATCATTTAACTAAAGACAACTTTATTTCAAAATTATTTTACGGAAGAGCTAAAATTGAAACAGGAACAGCTTTACTTAGGTTCGAAAAAAAAGGAATTACTCAACAATTAATCCATCAATTAAAATATAAAGAACAACAACAAATAGGTACTTTTCTAGGCACTTGGTTAGGAACAGAATTAAGTAATAACAAAGATTACTCAACTGTAGATATTGTTATTCCTGTACCTCTACACAAAAAGAAGCTAAGAAGCAGAGGTTACAATCAGGTCACTAAATTTGGTGAAGAAATAGCAGCTGCTCTGCAGGCCGAATACATAGACGACGTGTTAATTAAAGTAACAAATACCAAGTCTCAAGTTACCAAAAACAGGTTTTCTCGCTGGACAGGTAAGAACGATTCCTTTTCACTATCCAATACAAATAAAATAGCAAAAAAACACATTCTTTTAGTGGATGACATTATTACTACAGGAGCAACTTTAGAAGCTTGTATGCTAGAATTAAACAAAGCCGAAAACATAAAAATAAGCATTGCTACAATGGCAATTGCTTAAGACTGTTGCTTTTATGTTAAATTCTTTATAAATACGAAGTTTAATAGAATACTATTTATGTTACTTTACAAATATGTTGTTATTTTGCGAACAATAAATTCAAGCATGAAAAACGGTTTTTACAATATTTTATTTATTATTTCTATTGCCCTAATTATTGCTAGCTGCGCCAATAGAGGTACGCCAGATGGTGGAGAAAAAGATATTTTACCACCTGTAATTGTTAAATCTGTTCCAGAAAACTACACGACAAATTTTAATAGTAAAGAAATTAGAATTTATTTCGATGAGTATATTAAAACAAAAAATCTAACTCAGCAACTGGTTATTTCGCCTCCAATGAAAACACAACCAGACATAACACCTCTTGGTTCTGCTAGTAAATATATTACAATTAAAATTTTCGACACACTACAGCCAAATACTACCTATGCGTTTAATTTTGGGAATAGTATTGTGGATAATAACGAAGAAAATCCGTTTAAATATTTCAGATACGTTTTTTCAACTGGATCTTATATAGATTCACTTTCTGTAAAAGGAATTATTAAAGATGCGTTAATTCCTGAAGTAGATGAGTTTGTTTCGGTTGCTTTATATGAAATGGATTCTACGTATTCCGATTCACTTATATATAAAAATCAACCAAATTACCTTACTAATACATTAGATAGCACAACCAATTTTAAAATTGAAAATATAAAAGCAGGTAAATACATGCTTCGTGCAATCAAGGATAAAAATGGTGATAATAAGTTTCAGCAAAAAACAGAAAAAATAGCCTTTTACGAAACACCAATTACGCTACCTCAAGACACTTCTAAAACTTTTGAGCTTAAACTGTTTTCTGAAAATGTAAATTACAGAGCATCAAAACCTAGTTTAGTAGCCGGTGAAAAAATTATTTTTGGTTACGAAGGTGATTATAAAAATACCAAAATAGAATTACTCTCTAAAGTAACAGACAGTTTTAAAGGTCGCTATTATAAAGACGAAAAAACCGATTCGCTTTTATATTATTACAACCCAAAATTAAAAGTCGATTCGTTAATATTTAAAATTAGTAACCGAAAAAAAATCGACACATTTACAGTTAGACTTAGAGATAAAGAACGCGATTCTTTAATTATAAAGCCTAAGACAAAAGGTTTTATTGGTATGGAAAAAGACTTTTTTATCACCGCAAATATTCCTTTTGAAAGTATAGATGAAACCAAAATTGCAATACGGGACAAAGACTCTGTACTAGTCGATTTTAAAACCGAATATGATAGTTTAAATAATAGTTACGCTGTTAAATTTAATAAAACTTTAGATAACGAGTACAAAATACAAATGCTACCAAATGCATTATTAGACTTATTTAATAATACCAACGACACGCTAAATTTTGGAGTTAAAACGCTAGACAAATACAAACTGTTTAACCTAAGAACTATACTTGTAAACGCAAAATATCCAGTAATTGTGCAGCTTACAGATTCTAAATATGAAGTCGTTGCCGAACAATACATTGAAAAATCGCAACCTATAGATTTCAATTATTTAGATCCTCAAAAATTCTTTTTACGTGTTATTTACGATACTAATAAAAATGGAAAGTATGATACTGGAGATTACCTAAAAGGCATCCAACCAGAACGTGTAAGTTATCAGCTAGAAGTTATTGAGGGCACAGCTGGTTTTGATGAAACGCTAACATTTAAACTTCTAGACTAAAAGTATCCTTATCATTCAAAAAACCTAGGTGTCTTCTGTTTTTTTCGATATGAGATTTATTTAATGTTATAATTTCTGTAGTTTCTTTTCCGCTATTATCGCTGGTGAGTTTTTCTCCTAAAACATCGTAAACGGCAGAATGCCCTGGATATTCAAAACTATTACCATCAAGTCCTACTCTATTTACACCAATGCAGTAAGTCATGTTTTCTATTGCTCTTGCTTTTAATAAAGCATCCCAAGCGGCAATTCTTTGTTTTGGCCAATTAGCAACATAAAGCAACACATCGTAATTTTCTGTATTTCTTGCCCAAACAGGAAAACGAAGATCGTAACATACTTGCGGACAAATACTCCAACCTTTATATTCAATAATTACTTTTTTTGCTCCTGAAGTAAAGACTTTGTCTTCTCCTGCAAGCGAGAAGCTATGTCTTTTATTGTATTGTATTATTTCTCCATTTGGTTTTACAAAAAGAAGTCTATTATAATATTTAGCATCTTCTGTAATAGCAATACTCCCAACAATGGCTGATTGCTTTTGCCTAGCTATATCTTGCATCCAAGCTACAGTTTTACCTTGCATCGTTTCTGCAATGGCTTCAGCATTCATGTTAAAACCAGAGGTAAACATTTCTGGTAAAACAATTAAATCTACGGCTTCAACAATAGCATCTATTTTAGCATGGAAGCTAATGCGGTTTTCTACCGCATTCTCCCAAACTAAATTAGATTGTACAATTGCTATTTTTAATTTTTCTGCCATATTAAAGCTTACCTAAACGTTTTTCTGCTTTAGCTATATTACTTCTTAGTTTTTCGAATTTCTTTTCCCACTTTTCATGATCGTCTGGAGAAAGCTTACCTTTTCTTTTTAATTTTTCGAATTTCTTATTTTGAGACTCATACTTATCTTTTGCTTTGCTTAAATTATTTTCAGCAGATTCTATTTTCTTTTCTGCCTTTTCTTTCTTTTTAAGCTCTTTCTCAATAGCCTTCGTTTCTTTTTCTGCTTTTTTCTGTGCTTTTTGAATACTTTTAAGCTCTTTTTCTCTGTCCTTTTCTGCGTCTTTTAGTTTCTTCTCTTCTCTCTCTTTTGCTTTTTCGGCATCTTTCTTTTCTTTTTCGGCCTTCTTAACTTCTTGCTTAGCCTTTTCTTCTTGCTTTTCTTTAGCTTTTTCAGCGGCCTTTAATTCCTTTTCCTGCTTCTCTACTTCTTCTTTAGCTTTCTCAAGCGCATCTTCTTGCGTTTTAACCGCCTCGGTTGCTGCTTCTGCTTGTTTAAACATTTCAACCTTTTGTTCTTCGGTAAAAGTTGAAGACACATCTTCTCCGTCTAAAAGAATCTTACTCTTTACAATTTTGTAAGTCTTTCCATTACTTAAAATTTCTTGTGCACTCATACTAAAGCTTAATCCTAAAAAGAAAGCTAGTAAAATTAAATTTTTCATTATTATTTGTTTTATTATTTTAGTTATCATGGAATAATCAAAGATATTGCCAAATTAATAGTATCACTATATTTTATTAATTATTTCTGCTGCTTTTTTCAAGGTCTCATCTGTTTTCGCAAAGCAAAAACGTAAGACTTTATCATCTTTATTATTATCGTTAAAAACCGATAATGGTATTGCTGCTAAACCGGATTCTATGGTTAATCGCGTTGCAAAATCAACATCGCTTTCTTTAGTGATTTCAGAAAAATCTAACACCTGAAAATAGGTTCCTTTTGCTGGAACATATTTAAAACGAGAGTCTTTAATTAGACTTAAAAACAAGTCTCTTTTAGTTTGATAGAATTCTGAAAGCCCCAAATAGTTATTCGGTTCTTTTAAATAGTCTGCTAATGCTTTTTGAGTTGGATGATTTACACTAAACACATTAAACTGATGCACTTTTTTAAACTCATCCATTAATATTTTTGGAGCACAACAATAACCAACTTTCCAACCTGTATTATGAAACGTTTTTCCAAAAGAGGCCGTTATAAAACTTCTTGCTTTTAAACCCGGAAACTTACAAGCGCTTTCATGTTCGAGACCATCATAAATAATATGCTCGTAAACTTCATCACTCAAAACAATGCAATTGGTATTCTCTGTTAGTTTTTGAAGCGCTAACATATCGTGTTTAGCAAAAACACTTCCACTTGGGTTTTGTGGTGTATTTATAATAATCATTTTAGTTTTTGAAGAAAAATGAGTCGCTACTTCTTCCCAATTCACCTTATAATGTGGCGCATTTAATTGAATAGAAATGGTTTTCCCGCCATTAATTTCTATTGCAGGTTCGTAACAATCGTAAGCCGGACGAAAAATTATCACTTCATCGTTAGGCCTTATAAAAGTTGAAATTATAGTATAAATAGCCTGCGTTGCTCCGGCAGTTACCGTTATTTCGGTTTCAGGATTATAAGTCGAATTGTACAACAACTCCATTTTCTTAGCAATGGCTTCTCGCAAATCCATATTTCCAGGCATTGGCGCATATTGGTTGTAACCAGAATTCATCGCTTTCGAGACTAAATCTATTAGTTTTGAATCACTTTTAAAATTAGGAAATCCTTGAGACATGTTAATAGCATTATGCTTATTCGCCAAAGCACTCATTACCGAAAATATAGTTGTCCCAACATTAGGGAGCTTAGATAGATGTTTCATACCCTAAATATAACTAGAAATTCGATGAATTTTAACAAATTTTAGTTCTCGATTTTTTATATTTGAGGCTATTCAAAAAAAAACAAATCGACTATGAAATTTTTAAAATTCATTTTACTATTAATTACAGTTAATGTTTCGGCACAGCAAGGCGGAATGTGGATTCCTTCGCTTTTAGAAGGCATGAACGAAGACGAAATGACAAATCTTGGTAGTAAACTAACGGCCAAAGATATTTACGATGTAAACAACTCAAGCTTAAAGGATGCAATTGGCCACTTTAATGGCGGCTGTACTAGTGAAATTATTAGTGATCAAGGATTAATTTTAACCAATCACCATTGTGGTTTCGGACAAATACAAGCACACTCTTCTTTAGAAAACGATTATTTAAAAGATGGTTTTTGGGCAATGAATCTTGAAGACGAATTACCAAACGAAGGTTTATACATAGAGTTTATAGTTAGCATTGAAGATATAACTTCTAAAGTGCTATCTGGCGTAGCTGAAGCTATGACCGAAAAAGAGAAGCAATCTCAAATTAGTAAAAACAGTAACGCAGCAGAAAGTGCAACTACTAAAGAAGATTGGCAAGACACTAAAGTAAAATCTTTTTACAATGGTAACCAGTACTTTCTATTTGTAACAGAACGTTTTGAAGATATTCGTTTAGTTGGTGCACCACCAACAAGCATTGGGAAATTTGGTAGTGATACAGACAATTGGGTTTTCCCAAGACATACAGGAGATTTTTCTATGTTTAGAATTTATGCAGATGCTAATAATAGACCAGCAAAATATAGTAAAGACAACAAACCATACAAGCCAAAACACTTTTTACCAATCTCTTTAGATGGTATTGAAGAAGGTGATTTTACACTTGTTTTTGGTTTCCCTGGACGTACAAACGAGTATTTACCAGCAGTAGCTATCGAGCATATTACAAAAGATTTTAACCCAAGTAATATTGCTATTCGTGAAGCAGCTTTAAAAGTAATTGATAATGCAATGAAATCTAGTGATGATGTACGTATTAAATACGCCTCTAAACAAGCAAGAATTGCAAATGCATGGAAAAAATGGATTGGCGAGAACTTAGGAATTGAAAAAAGTAATGCAGTAGCAGAACGTCGCAAATTTGAAGCTGAATTTACCACTGCTTTAACAACAAAAGATTTAGTTAACAAATACGGAAGCATTTTACCAGAATTTGAAAACCTTTATAAGGATTTTGCTGATGTAAATATTAAACGTAGAAACTTTATTGAAGTGTTTATTGTTACCAACGAGTTAATGCAAATGACGTTTAGAGCTTACCAAATGGAAGCTGCCATAACTAGCAATCCAGATATTTTTGAGCGTGCTAAAACAGGAACGATTGATATTTTAAAAGGTATTCATAAAAATTACGATGTTACTGTAGATAAAGGTGTTTACAAGGCTGTTATGCCAATGTATACTTCTAATGTAGATGCTTCAATTTACGATAAAACAGCTTTTACAAGTTTAGAATCTACTTTAGCTTTATTTGAAGGTGATCAAAAAAGCATATTAAAAAAGCTAAATAAAGATGCTGCTTACAAATATGCTAAGCCAATTATTGAAAATTATTACAAAAATATTGACCCTCAATTTCAAGAAAAAAACGAGGTAATAACAGCATTACAAACTAAGTACATGACTGCCTTAATGGACGCTTTGCCAGATGCACGTTATTTTCCAGATGCTAACAGTACATTGCGTGTTACTTACGGTCAAGTACGTGGTTATGCTCCAAGAGATGCCGTTTACTACGAGCCTGTAAGCTACCTTGATGGTGTTATTGAGAAGTTTGTACCTGGTGATTACGAATTTGATGTACCAAAAAAATTACGCGATTTACACGCAGCTAAAGATTACGGACAATATGCAGACAAAAACGGAAAAGTACCTGTTTGCTTTTTAGGAACAAACCATACTACTGGTGGAAACTCTGGAAGTCCTGCTATTGATGCACATGGAAACTTAGTTGGACTTAATTTTGACCGCGTATGGGAAGGTACAATGAGCGATATGAACTATGATCCTGAAATTTGTCGAAACATTATGGTAGATGCTCGTTATGTGTTATTTATTGTTGATAAGTTTGCAGGTGCAACGCGATTGATTGATGAGATGAAATTGGTTCATCCTAAGAAGAAGTAAATATAATGGAAATTAATATTCACTACGAAATAGACACTATTTCTGATATATATGAAGATTATGTCTATATGTCCAAATACGAGACAAAAAGTGAAGAAAAAGGAACTTGTAAATATTGTGGTACGACAGATTTAAATAAATTTAAATCTAAAGCTCATTTAGCACCAGAATTTACTGGAAACAAGGACTCTTTTTGCTATAATGAATGCGATGATTGTAACAACACCTTCAGCGCATATGAATATAGCTTAAAAAGCTTTGGAGCTTTTAAGAACTCTCACTTACCAATTAAAGGAAAAAAGAAATTTCCAAAATACGTTGATGGTTATCATGGTTACTCTCTTCAATTTAAAGATGATAACTCGCTAATGATTAGCACTAAAAAGGAAGGTGATTTTTTAAAAGTATCTGATGACAAAGTGAAAATTAAATCTTTAACAATGCCTTTCGTTCCTCTCAACGTGTACAAATGCTTAGTAAAAATAGCTTTTTCATTAATGGAAGATAAAGATTTCAATAAATTCAAATCTGGGATTTCATGGTTAATGGGTAAAAAAGAAAAAACAACACCATTGATACCGCATATCATGCTTTATAATCCTAATCAAAAACCTATAAGTAAACCTATAGCGTTACTATTAAAAAGAAAAATTGACTACAATGCGCCAGAATTTAGTTTTGTTTTCATTTGGGGATTTTACATTTTTCAGGTTTTTCCACCTTTTAATGTATTAGATAAAAATTTAGATTTCGCAAATTTAAAACTTCCCATCATGAATGAATTTATCACTAAAAACGAAGAAGGTAAATTTGGTGTATCACATTATGATATGAATCACCTAGAAAGAATACAGTCTTTAGAAAAAATAACATTTGGCTTAAAAAAAGATAGAAATATTAAATCATAAGATTCCTCCTCGTTCGGAATGACAGATAGACTAATTTTATGTTAACCTAAAAACACAATCGTATGTGCTCCTCTCTTTAGTTAAAGAGAGGTGGTTTTAATCTTAGATTAAAATCGGAGAGTTTGAAGATAAAAGAGCAAAGCGATTTTTTATTTAGCTCCTATTTCTTTCAATTTCTTTTCGGAAATTAAAATTCATTCTCCTCTTAAAAATAAGAGGAGAGCACTAAAAAACAAACATTTTAATACACATAAAGTGTTTTATTAGGTTTACCCAATCTTCAATTTACGTAACAATTCCTGCTTATAAGTTCGACCAATTGGCAATCTATTACCAGAAACAAAAATTTCGTTTCCAGCAATTTTATCTACATAATTCTTATTAATAATAAACGATTTATGTATTTGAATAAAGTTTTCGTTTGGCAATTTCTCCACCCAATTTTTAAGTGAATCGATATACGATAATTTTTGTGTTTTTGTAATTACAGTAATATAATTTCTATCGCTTTCGATATGAAGAATATCGTTAATAACAATTTTATGATGTGTTTTATCGACGTTTAAAAACAAGATTTCAACACTATTTTCTTCGGAAGTATTTTGTGGTTTTTTAATAAAGTTTTCAGCTTTATTTACAGCTTTTAAAAAGCGATCGAAAGCAAATGGCTTTACAAGATAATCTACAATAGTATCTAGTGCAAAACTATCTGCAGCGTAATCTGGATATGCAGTCGTCATTATTATTGCTGGAGGATTTTTTATTGTTTTTATAAAATCTATTCCTGAAATATCTGGTAAATTAATATCTAAAAAAACAACATCTACAGTTTCATTTTTAAAAAACGAATGTGCTTCAATCGCAGCTTGAAATGCACCTTTTAATTCCATATTTGGTAACTTACCTAAAAAGTTTTTCAGGATGTTTTGAGCTGGAATTTCGTCTTCTATTATTATACAGGTCATTTGTTTATGTTTTTCTAAATGGTTACGTTTTGACACTTCGAGTGATTTCGTTTTTTTAACGAAATTGTATCGAGAAGCTATTTTAAAATGTTCTCGATACTAAATTGCAAAAAAGCAATTTCACTCGAACTGACAGAATCGTTTTATTTTAAATTTAATTTCAAAATCACAACAAACTGTTCTGCTTTTTTAATATCGAAACTATAATTGTCTTTATAAATTAACTGTAATCGTTTTTCTAAGTTTTGCAAACCTATCTTAAAATCGGTTGAAGTCACCTGGTCTTTATTGTAATCGTTACTACACACACATTCTAGAACACTATCTTTTTCAATAATTGAAATAGAAATATCACTATTTAATGTACTGTGTTTAAAAGCATTTTCAATGATAGTAATTAATAGTAAAGGTGCTATTTTTTTATGTGCCGAATTTACTTCAGTTTTATAAAAAATCTGTTTTACACCTTCGGTTCTAATGCGTTGAAACTTGATGTAATTATCTAAAAACTGAAGCTCTTTTTCTAGCGAAATGGTTTTTGCATTGCTTTCATACAACACATGTTTTAAATTATCAGATAGCATTAAAATAAGCTCTGGTGTTTCTGCTGGCTTTTCTATAGAATAAGAATAAATCGTGTTTAAATTATTAAATAACACATGCGGATTTATTTGCGATTTTAGGAATTTTAATTCCATTTCTGCATGTTCTTTTTTTACTTGCTCAACTTCAGCTTGCTTATCTATAAAACGATATAAAACCCAAACAAACGAAAAGAAAATAAGTGGAACCAACGTTTGCCAAAGGTAATCACTGAGGCATTTCATTATAGAACAACCGCATTGTGCAAATACATTACAGTACAATTGTGTGGCAAAAAAGGAAATAATAGCGAAAACAAACACATAAGGTATGTACCATTTTTTCTTTACAAAAAATGGTAATAAGACGAAGTTATTAGCATAAACAATAACAACAAGTATAGATAAATACTGTAAAAAAGGATTCTCTTTCCAGTAATACCTTGAAAAAATAGATAACGATACAAACACAAAAAGCATCCAAAATAGAATGTGTACTAATAATTGCGACCCGTGTTTTTTAATAAATGATTGTTTCACATTTGAAATGTACTTAGAATTGATTGAACCATCAAAAAAGGAAGTATAAAAACCATGTTTAGTAATGCAAACAACATGTTTTAGTTTCGTTTGCTACTTTAAGAGTGCTGTTTGTACAGATTTTTAGAAAAGGACTCTTCCTCATTTTACTTTTGGCTTAACTAATAAATCAATCATCATGACACGAACAGTAATCATCACAGTAATACTTAGCCTTTGCCTTTCTTTTGGCTTTTCTCAATCTCTAAACAAACGAGTAAAATATGGAGATAACAAAGACATGCTTCTTGGGGAAATAGACAAAAATGGATTACAATCTGCTCCTTTTAATACTTGGTTTAATAAAAACCACGACGATTATATTGTAAACAAAAACCTTGTAAAAACGTTTAAAAAAGACTTAAAAAACTATACTATTAAAGCTTTTTTAGGCACTTGGTGTGGAGACAGTAAAAAAGAAGTTCCAAGATTCTATAAGGTTTTAGAAGCTGCAAATTTCCCAATGAACCAGTTAGAAACTTTTGCTTTAGACAAAAGTGACGACGCTTACAAACAAGGTCCAAATGGTGAAGAAAAAGGATTAAACATACATAGGGTGCCAACTTTTATTTTCTACAAAAATGGGAAAGAAGTTAACCGAATTGTAGAACACGCAAAAGAAACTTTTGAGCACGATATACTAAGTATAGTAAATACCGATCATTATAGACAAAACTATATTGCTGTGGATTACTTGCATTCTTTATTAGAAGACAAATCGTTAGATTCTCTTAAAGCAATTAAAACAGATTTAACCAAAAAACTTGGCAGATTTGTAAAAAGTAGTGGTGAATTAAACACCTTTGGCTATGTCCTTTTAAGAAGTAAACAGATTGAAAAAGCACTATATGTTTTTGATTTAAACACAAAATTATATGCTTACAAGCTTGGTGTTTACGATAGTTTAGCTGAAGCTTTTTTTGTTGCCGAGAATTACAATGAAGCTTTAAAAAACTACTATAAAGTATTAAGTATAATGCCTAACGACAAAAATGCTTTGGAAATGGTGGATAAAATAACGAAGCTTAATAGTTAAAAATAACAGCTTCTCGATGCACTTTTTTCATGCTTCAAAAATCACTCGAAGTGACAGAGTAATCTTAAATTGAAACTCGTTGTCAGTTCGAGTGATGCGACTAAAGGAGCATTGTATTGAGAACTTATCTTTATTTAAAATGCTTCTCGATACAATTTTCTCGTGCCTCAAAAATCACTAGAAGTAACAGAATAAATTTATACTCAAACATGTTGTCAGTTCGAGTGAAATTGTTTTTTTCAATTTTGTATCGAGAACATTCTAAAACTATAAATAGCTATACAATCTCCATCTTCTTCAACAGAAAACTAGCATTCATATTCTGGCAAATTCCTTTTTTAAAGGTATAATCGAAATACAACTCATCGTCAATTATCTGTGCATCGAAATAGTAGTTTTTAACTTCCTCGAGTTCTTTTTCAATTTCACAAAGGCTTAAATCGTGTGTAGCAATAATACCAGTAGCATTACTTGCTACTAACTTCTCTACAAACTTTCTAGAACCTATGGCTTTATCTGTGCTATTTGTGCCTTTTAGAATTTCGTCTAGAATAATAAAGTAACTATCCGTTTTAATAGCATCGACAATGTATTTTAAACGCGTTAACTCAGAAAAGAAGTATGAACTATCATCTGTTAACGAATCGCTTGTTCGCATACTTGTAATTAATTTTACAGGAACATACTCACTTGTCTTTGCACAAACAGGTAAACCAACATTTGCCATAACAATATGCAAGGAAACCGTTCTTAAAAACGTACTCTTTCCAGCCATGTTTGCACCTGTGATTATAAAAAACTGTTCCGTTTCTATATTAAAATCGTTATCTACACGTTTCTCCGTTTTTAATAAAGGATGTCCTAATTCGGTAACTTTAGTTTGTTTGCCTTGTTCTAAAATTTCAGAATACACATACTCTTCATGATTAAAAGCGTAGTTTCCCAAACTATTATAAGCATCGAAAAAGGTAACCACTTCAAACCAATCTTCAACTTTATCATGGTACGTTTCAATCCATTGCTCGATGGCATAACTGTTTTTAATATCTGTTAGAAAATAACCATTTCCAAAAATAGCAGAAATAAGATTATTTCTATTATCTAAAGCATCCATTGCCTTAGACAAATCTGTTAAAATAGAAGAGGCTTTCTTTCCTTCTAATTGAATTTCTTTTTGTTTCTCAATAAGTAATGTTGAAGAAAATGTTTCATTTTCGATAGCATTTAAGAGTTGAGCATATTGTCTAAACGTATCTCTAATTTTATCTGTGTTTGCAGCTAAATCATTTATCTTTTTTAAATACTTACCTGTTACTGCTAGCCCGATTAATAACCAATATCCGAAAAACTCAATAGAAATTACTTTTGTAATACCTAAAACCAGAAGTAAGGCTGAAATAATAACAAATACTAATGGCAATCGTTTTAACGCTTTAGGCAAAAATGATTTATGTTTGTGTAACCAAGAAACAATTTGGTCTGGTTTTGTTTCTACTTTTATCAAGTTTGCAGTAGCTTGAAAATGTTGTCTCCATTCTGGTTTAGTAGACAACTCTTGTATTGCTTCCTGTCTTTTTTCTATGTTTAAAATATTGTTAGCCTTAAGTGCATTTGACAATGCTAATGCTCCAATTTTTGTTGCTGTTCTATTTACAAATTGAAAGAAAGAACCACGACCAAACAAATCGATATCTAAAGCATAATTATGAAGCGAATCTTGAAATTCTAAGCCTTCATTTCTATCAAAAAAGTCACCAGAACCAATTTTTAGTTCTTCTTCATTTATAGCAAGTAATGCTTTTTTTAAAGCATATTCAGACTTTAAAGCTGTGTGTTTTGATAATAAAAATAGAAATACAAACACACCAATTAAGCCACATCCTAAAGCTATTTGCCAATTACTAAACGTAAAATAAACAACTACAATTGTAGCTATAAAAGCTAATAGTCTAGCAGTACTTAAAAGGGTAAGTTGCTTGTGTAATTTTGAAACTTCTCCTTTATAAGTTTCGAGTTGTTGTTGATAATATTGAGTTGAATCTTGCATTATTTTATAATTCTATAGCATCAAATTTTGTAAAAACTTGAATAATTGTTTCTACTGCGTCTTGATAAAATTGGTTATCAATTCTTTCAAAATCATCAGTTGGTTTGTGGTAATCTTCATGATCTGCCACTCCAAAATAGATAAACGGAATATCTGCTTTATGAAACGCAGCGTGATCACTAGAATTAGTCCAGTTATCTCCATCACCCAATCCTTCGTGACCAATTAGTAAATCTACTTTACCTAAATCTTTAAAATTTTCTATTGTTGGTTTTAAATGCGGATAATATCTCGATCCCACTGCGAAGAGTTCGTTTCTATCGCTTCGGCTAATCATATCCATATTTAAGTTTAACACTATATTTCTTTGCTGAATTGTATTGTCTTTTACAAAATGGTAAGCACCTTTTAAACCTAATTCCTCGCCATCGAATGCAGCTAAAATAACATTATGCTTTGGTGGATGGGTTTTAAAATATTCTGCGAAAGCGACTAATGCACTTATACCTGAAGCATCATCGTCTGCTCCATTGTATATCTTTCCGCCTTTTACTCCTTCGTGATCGTAATGTGCCGATAAAACTATATACTTATTTGTATGTTCTGTACCTTCAATTAATCCTAAAATATTTTCAGCGTCATATTTACCAAAAGTAAATGGCTGGCCATAAGTTGCTCTCAAAGGTTTTACGTCTTCTTGTTTAAAAGCTTTAATAATATAATCTTTAGCTTTTTTCGCACCTTCAGTTCCTGTTCTTCTGCCTTCAAAAGCATCAGAAGATAACGTTTTAATGTTTTTAAGTAAGGTTTTAGTTGAGTATGAATAAGTGGTTATTGGTGTTGTATTCTCAACCTTTTTTGGCGCCTCTGTTGTTTGTGTTTTACAACCTACAAGCGAAATACCTAAGGCTAATATATATAATGGATATGTTCTTTTCATATTAAAAATAATTATACGTAAAGCTAATAAAAAAACCCAAGCGAGTGGCTTGGGTTTTTATTTATTTAAGACTCTTAGCAATTGCTCTGAGTGTTAGTTCTATTCTTATTATCCTTTTAAAGAAGCTCCTAAATACTCACGATTCATACGTGCAATATTTTCTAAAGAAATACCTTTTGGGCATTCAACTTCACAAGCTCCAGTGTTAGTACAGTTACCAAAACCTTCGTCGTCCATTTGCTTAACCATGTTTAAAACACGGTCGGTAGCTTCAATTTTACCTTGAGGTAACAATGCAAATTGAGATACTTTTGCTCCAACAAATAACATTGCTGATGAGTTTTTACAAGATGCTACACAAGCACCACAACCAATACAAGTTGCTGCTGAAAAAGCATCGTCTGCATCTTCTTTGTTAATTGGAGTTGCATTAGCATCGATAGTATTACCAGATGTATTTACAGAAATAAATCCTCCTGCATGTTGAATACGATCGAAAGAACTTCTATCTACAATTAAATCTTTTACTACAGGAAATGCAGTGGCTCTAAAAGGCTCAATAGTAATAGTATCGCCATCTTTAAACATACGCATGTGTAACTGGCAAGTTGTTACACCACGATCTGGTCCATGAGCTTCTCCATTAATATATAATGAACACATACCGCAAATTCCTTCACGACAATCGTGATCGAAAGCTACTGGCTCTTCATCTTTATTAATTAGTTGTTCGTTTAAAACATCTAACATTTCAAGGAAAGACATATCTGGAGAAATATCGCTGACTTTATAATCAACCATACTTCCTTTATCACTAGCGTTTTTTTGACGCCAAATTTTTAACGTTAAATTCATAACTATTTTAGTATTTAGTGAATAGCGAAAAGCGATAAGAAGGTTAGTTCTTTTCTTCCAGTTTTCTTATCAAAGAATTTAGCATCTTGCTAATCTCAATAATCAAACTTTCTACTGCTTTGCTATCATTTATATAGTTTAACTGTTTTGTTATTAATATTTGTGTTTCCAACTCGTATAAAGAACCTCTTGAAATCCTTAAGAATTGAATGTAATTTTTTCTTGATAATCTTCCCCAGCCTTCAGCGATATTAGAAGGAACAGAAACCGAACATCTTCGCATTTGACTTGTTAATCCAAATCTCTCATCATCAGGAAGCATTTTTGTTAATTCATAAATTTGAGTTACCAGTTTCATTGACTTTTGCCAAACTATTAACTCTTTATATGATTTTATACTACTCACTAATTCCGTATCGTTTTTCCCTAACTCCTCTTCGCTATTTCACTAATTTCTACTTATAAGAACGTTGCTTCAACTCAATATCCTTGAACTCTAATTCTTCTTTGTGTAAAACGGCATCGCTAGGTTCTCCTTTGTATTCCCAAGCAGAAACATATGCAAAATCTTCATCGTTACGTTTTGCTTCTCCTTTTTGCTCACCATCTAACTCTACTGCATCTTCTCTAAAGTGTCCTCCACAAGATTCTTCTCTGTTTAAAGCATCTTTAGCGAATAATTCTCCTAATTCTAAGAAATCTGCAACACGACCAGCTTTTGCTAATTCTTCGTTGTATTCTTCGTTAGTTCCAGGCACTTTTACTTCTTTCCAGAATTCTTCTCTTAACGCTTTAATTTCAGCAATAGCTTCCGTTAAACCTTTTACATTTCTTGACATCCCTACTTTGTTCCACATGATTTTTCCTAATTTCTTATGGAAATAATCTACAGAGTGAGATCCTTTATTCGTTACAAAGAATTCTAATTGTTTTCGAACATCGTTTTCAGCTTCTTCAAATTCTTTCGAATCTGTAGAAATTGGTCCTGTTCTAATATCGTGAGATAAATAATCACCAATTGTATAAGGCAATACAAAATAACCATCTGCTAAACCTTGCATTAATGCCGAAGCACCAAGTCTGTTTGCACCATGATCAGAGAAATTTGCTTCTCCAATACAGTATAAACCAGGAACGGTTGTCATTAAGTTATAATCTACCCAAACACCACCCATTGTGTAGTGAACTGCTGGATAAATCATCATTGGTGTGTTGTATGGATCTTGATCTACGATCTTCTCATACATTTGGAATAAGTTTCCGTATTTATTTTTGATTACTTCTTGCCCTAATTTTTTAACAAGAGCAGCATCATTTTCGTCTAATCCTTTTACGTGAGCAGTTTCTTTACCGTAACGTTGAATTGCCGAAGCAAAATCTAAGAATACAGCTTCACCTGTTGCATTAACTCCAAAACCAGCATCACAACGCTCTTTTGCTGCACGAGAGGCAACATCACGAGGTACTAAGTTTCCGAATGCAGGATAGCGACGCTCTAAGTAATAATCTCTATCGTCTTCAGCTAATTCTCTAGGCTTTAAAGCACCAGATTTAATAGCCTCAACATCTTTCATGTGTTTTGGCACCCAAATACGTCCATCGTTACGTAAAGACTCAGACATTAACGTTAGTTTAGACTGATGATCTCCAGAAACTGGAATACATGTTGGGTGAATTTGTGTGTAACAAGGGTTTGCAAAATAAGCACCTTTTTTGTGTGCTTTCCAACCTGCTGTTACATTAGATCCCATCGCGTTAGTCGATAAGAAGAATACGTTACCATAACCACCAGTTCCAAGAACTACAGCGTGAGCCGAGTGACGTTCTACTTCTCCTGTAATTAAGTTACGTGTTATAATTCCACGAGCTTTTCCATCAACTTTAACAACGTCTAACATTTCGTGACGGTTGTACATTTTGATTTTTCCACGACCGATTTGACGGTTCATGGCAGAATAAGCTCCTAATAGTAATTGTTGTCCTGTTTGTCCAGCTGCGTAAAAAGTACGTGATACTAATACACCACCAAACGAACGGTTATCTAATAATCCACCATATTCACGTGCAAAAGGAACACCTTGAGCAACACATTGGTCAATTATATTTGCAGAAACCTCAGCTAAACGATACACGTTAGCCTCACGAGAACGGTAATCTCCACCTTTTACAGTATCGTAAAATAATCTGTAAGTAGAATCACCATCTCCTTGGTAATTTTTTGCTGCATTAATTCCTCCTTGCGCTGCAATAGAGTGTGCACGTCTTGGAGAATCTTGAAAGCAAAAAGCTTTTACGTTATATCCAAGTTCTGCTAAAGTAGCCGCAGCAGATCCACCAGCTAATCCAGTTCCAACAATAATAACATCTATGTTACGCTTGTTAGCAGGATTTACTAAGTCGATATGATTTTTATAATCTGTCCATTTATCTTTAATTGGACCTTGAGGTATTTTAGAATCTAAAGCCATAAATCTCTCTGTATATTAATGATTGAAATAATGAAACAATGCAATAAAAATGAATCCTAATGGAATACCAATTGCATAGATTTTACTAAATCTTTTTAATCCTTTTGTATATTTATTATTTGCTCCAACCGACTGGAAAGCCGAATCGAAACCGTGTAGTAAGTGTAATGCTAAGAATACAAATGCAACTACATAAAGTACAACTCTCCATAAATCTACAAACTTATGTTGTAGCTCTTCGAAGTATCTGTAACCGCTTGCTGCATTGTTTGGATCTATAAGACCAGACATATCACCAACAATAAACTTTGTGTTTATTTCTGGAAACCAGAAATCGTAAAAATGAAGACAAACAAATGCTAAAATTGCAGCTCCACTCCAAATCATGTTTCTACTCATCCATGAAGAATTTGCTCCTCCATTGTTTTTTGCATAACTAATTTGTCTTGCTTTGTTGTTTTTAATTTCTAAAACAAATCCCATTACAAAATGGAAAACAACACCGAAAATCAAGACGGGTTGTAATACATATTGTACTAACGGAAAGGTTCCCATAAAATGAGAAACATCGTTGAAAGTCTCTGGACTAAACACCGAAAGTATGTTTATTGAAAAATGTTGAAGTAAGAAAAACATTAGAAAGAATGCTGAAAGTGCCATCGCAAACTTTCTTCCTATTGAAGAATTTAAAATTCCGCTCATTATTTTTGTAGTTAAAGTATTGTTCCTACAAAGATACGGCGCAAACGCTTTCGCAACAAATTTTACTAGTTTTTAAAAAACTATTTAGAATGAGTATAATTTAGAGAACCATTAATCTATTTTTATTTCTATAAAATTAATCCAAAGTTGACCTCTGTCTCTATACCTTTTCCAATTAGAGAACATAAAAGCTCTATTATAATCTAGCTTGTTATTAAAATAAAGCTTCCCATTTACATATACTTTTATTGCCTTATTTAAATCTACCATTTCTGGCGAAATAGTAATATTAAACGATTTAATTCTTGAAGTTTCTACCCTAAACTCGTTATTACTATAACCTGCTTTAATTTTACCTGACTGTCTTGGGAAATCGAATGCTTTCTCACTAACCTCAACTTCTACTAAGCTATCATTATCGGTAAGCTTAAACCATTTGTTAATATCAAAATTCAAGGTTTTTTGCCATTTTTTTTTAGACTGAAGCGTATCTAATTTTGCATTTGCAATCCAATCTACAGTTCCATAATTATTATCATCAAACTCCCATTGAATATCTTTGGGAAGAGGATTCCTTTTTCTAATAACAAGATCTTTAAATAAAATATCGTACGCTGGTTCAGAGGCTTCGAAAGCCGGAAACCAATGCGGAAAACCATTATAGCGATAATCTTTATAATCCGCATTTAAAGTTGCCATTAACTTATTTAAACTGTCGTTAGCATTTGGCGGATAGTAATAATCTTGGTCTGTAGAAAAATTAATATAAGAACGTGATAACGCATTTTCTATAAAAGTGCCACCTGTATACACTTTAGGATGTGTATTAAAGCCGTAAAAGCCTGCAAATTGAGTTGGCTGTTTTACCAAGTATGAAAAAGAACCAGTTGCTCCATTAGAATGTCCTGAAATGTGAACTCTATTATCGTCTATATTTATTGCAGTTTTAAGTTGATTTACCATTTCTGGAATCATAAAAAAACCATCATCTCCGAGCATCCAATTAAAATTCTTATCACCTTTCGGGAAAACTAAAATAACATTATCAGCTTCTGCTCTTTTAGTATATCTAGCGTTATCGTACATTAAATTGAGTTTTGTTTCAAACTCTGAAAGTACATTACCTCTAACCGCTCCATGTAAATAAAATAATACAGCGTATTTCTTTTCAGGATTATAATTCTTGGGTAAATGCACAAAATAAGCCGTACTTGATGTATCGTTTATTTTAAATGAAATGGAATAATCCTGCTTTTGCTTAGGCAAATAATTGTTTGATGATTTGAGGTATTTATACAATTCGGGAGCTTCAAAATCACTTATCTCTGCACCTTTTTTAACGTTAAAAAATTCAGTTTCATCTGTTTTCAATTTTTCAAAAAACAGCTTTTTATCAAGTATTGCTTTTTCTTTTAACGCTACCCATCGATCCTCTTGCATTAGGTTTTTATAATCACCTTCAGCATATTCACCTAAAATATAATCCCAACCAGGATAACCAAACATATCTTCTTCAAGCGATGCTATTGGCTTTAGATATTTAAAAGCTTTATCAAAGTCTTTTATACCACTAGCAACAACACTCGCTTCGTAAACCGAATAGTCGTCTATACTATCTGGATATTTAGCAAATGCTTTTTCGTAAAGCTCAAGTGCTTTTATATGTACCGTAGAATCTTTGTCTAGAGACAACTCTTGAGCGGCTTCAATAATAGAAGTGTAAGATTGTTGTTTAGCACAACCAAACATCACGAAACAAAAAGCAAAACCAATAAACAATGTCTTCATAATAAATATATTTATTATTAAGGATAGATTTATTCCTCTATTGTTACAGTTTTAATATTATTCGATTTCAAAACCTTTAGTAACATTTTCTATAGAAATTAAATAATTTCCTTTTGGCAAATAATACTTATCGTTTTTAGCCTTATTAATATCTATTGTAGTATTCTCTTTTAATAGTTTTTTTCTTCCTTTTTCTGAAATTGTTAAATCGTAATCCACATAATTAAAACCTTTATCAACGTCGACTTCTATCGTTTGTAAAACTGAATTTTTATCGCTTTTAATCTCAATCGCTTTTTTACCAGAATTATTAGCATAAAACTTAATCTGTGTTGAAGGCTCATAAGGCTGCATCCATTTACTCCAGCTGTTTCCCCAACGTCCGTTAGCTCTTATCTTTTCTGTTTCAAAAATAGTAATTGTATTGTTTTTTAAACTCGCATTCATTTTTTGAAGCGGTTCGACATTGGTTTTGTAAATACTTCTTCCGTGTGTTGCAATTAACATATCGTTACTCCCTTCGTGCATTACAATATCGTGTACTGCTACCGTTGGCAATCCGTTAGAAAAAGCCTCCCAAGATTGTCCGCTATTAAAACTAACGTATACGCCATTATCTGTACCTAAATACAGTAGTTCTTCATTTGCAAAATCCTCTTTAATTACATTAACAGGCGAAGTAGGAATATTTGATGCAATAGACTTCCATGTTTGTCCGTAGTCTTCTGACACATAAACATAGGTTGAAAAATCGTCGAATCGGTAACCGTTTAAAGTAACATAAACACGTTCCTTTTTATGTTTTGAAGCAATAACTCTAGTCACCCACAAATCTTTAGGCAAACCATTACTAATATTATTCCATGAACCACCAGCGTTTTTAGTTACTTGTATTAGTCCGTCGTCACTTCCTGTGTACATTAAACCAAACTCGAAAGCCGATTCGCTAATTGTAGTTAAAGTACCGTAAGCTACATTTCCTTTTTTTCCGCCTTGCGTTAAATCTGGAGAAATTGACTTCCAAGTATCTCCTTTATCCATAGAACGCATTAATTTATTGCCTCCTAAATATAAAATATCTTGATTGTGTTTTGATAAATGAATAGGTGTTTGCCAATTAAAACGGTAAGGTGTCTCACCTAATTCATGCTTTGGCTGAATGTATTTTTGCGTACCAGTTTCTCTATTAATTCTATAATAATTACCAAATTGATAACCTGTGTACACAATATCCGAATTACGATTATCAATCTCAATTTGCATACCATCGCCTCCCATTAAAGACTCCCAAGGATACATACCTGTTTGGTGCCATCTCTTATCTTCTGGCGCATCATGCGCACCAACCCAAACACCATTATCCTGCAAACCACCGTACACACGATAAGGTTCTTGGTTATCCACATTTATAGCATAAAATTGCCCAACTGCTGGCGAGTTGTTTTTTATCCAGTTTTCACCATCATCGTAACTTATGTTTACACCACCATCGTTACCATTAACTAAATGTCCAGATTTTTTAGGATTTACCCAAAGTGCTTGATGATCTGCATGTACATTCTCTTTACTAATAGACGTAAAGGTTTTTCCGCCATCTTTAGATTTTAAAATGGGCACTCCCATTACGTAAATACCATCTACATTCTGCGTATCTACTCTAATTTCACCAAAGTAATACCCATAACTATAATACAAATCGTCTAAATAATCGTTGTGTGTTTTCTGCCATGTTTTACCACCATCGGTACTTTTATAAACCTCAGCTCCAATTACAGGCGTATCGAACAACATAGAATTAGCATCTTCTAAATAATGCGCTAAATCTATTGGTTTTACGTTTCCGCTACGTACCATTTGTTTTACGTTTTCGGCTCTATACTTTTCTTGAAAACCATTTGTTTTTAAAAAGGCATTCAACTTTTTATCTTCAAGACTTAAAAAATCTTGAGTACTCATGGTTTTAAAATCTTCTTTTTTAAGACCTCTTGTTTCTTCTTTTTTCCCTTCGGAAGGTCTCCTGAACTGACTATCGTGCAATGCATAAATAGTAGTATCATTGTATATTGCCAATCCTATTCTACCAACACCATTTCCTGTTGGAAAACCACTGTTTTCTGTAGATACTTTTTCCCAAGTTTCTCCAGCATCTGTACTTTTATATATAGCCGAATTATTTCCGCTACCATCAAAATTCCATGCTTTTCTGTTTTTAGTCCAAGACGAAGCAAACATAACATTGTAGTTATTTGGTGCATGTTGCACATCTATAATACCACTTACATTATCGACAAATAAGTTTTTGCTCCACGTTTTTCCGCCATCTTTAGTTTTATAAATGCCTCTGTCTTCAGATTTGGAATACAAGGCACCAGTAACTCCAACTACAACTTCGTTTACATTATTTGGATTGATTAAAATACGACCAATATGCTGAGAGTTTGGCAAACCTACATGCTCCCAAGTTTCGCCATTATTAATAGACTTTAAAATACCAATTCCCGAATAAGACGATCGAGAAGCGTTATTTTCTCCTGTACCCACCCAAATTGTTCGCGTGTTCCAATCTACAGCAATATCGCCTACATTTTGCGTTTGCGCACTGTCTAGAATTGGTGTAAAAGTGGTACCATTATTTGTAGTATGCCACACACCTCCAGAAGCATAACCAGCATAAAACTCTGCAGGATTTTCAGGGTTTACTGCTAAATCCACCACACGACCACTCATTACTGTTGGTCCAATATTTTTAAAAGGAACATTTTTTACTAAAGACTCCATTTGCAACACTGCTTTTTGCTGAAGTGCTTGTTGTACAGCTTCGGCATTTATTTGAGGTTGTTGTGCTTCGGTTTTAAGAATAACCAAAAAAGATAAAGCTAAAAAAATATTGAATTTCATAAAATGTATTTTTAAAAGTTTGAAGGTAACGATTATGTTAAATCTGAGCAAAACAGAAATGCTTTTAACCAATAAAATGTTATTTTTACACTTGCTAAGTATTTCCGCTTGACGGAAAAATTATAGCTGATATACATTAATAAGATTCCCATTTTCATGGGAATGAAAAACAAGTTTTTCATGAAATACAACAAAATAGATTCTGCCCTTTTTATAAAAAACCGTAAAAACTTTGGTGCTCAAATGAAGCCTAAAAGTATTGCGTTTTTTAACTCTAACGATATTTATCCTATTAGTGCCGATAGCACAATGCCTTTTGAGCAGCATAGAGATATCTTTTATTTAAGTGGCGTAGATCAAGAAGAAAGTATTTTGGTGCTTTTTCCAGATTGTCCGAATCCTAAAAACAGAGCAGTTTTATTTTTAAAAGAAACTAACGAACATATTGCTGTATGGGAAGGTGAAAAATTAACTAAAGATGCTGCTTTTGCAACTAGCGGAATTAAAACCGTTTACTGGTTACAAGATTTAGAAAAAGTAGTGTTTGAAATGATGACACAAGCTGAAACTGTTTACATAAATACAAACGAGCACTACAGAGCAAATGTAGAAACGGAAACTAGAGAAGACCGTTTTACTACATGGATAAAAAACAAATATCCTGCGCACAGTGTTGCAAAAAGCAACCCAATTTTACAGCGTTTACGTTCTGTAAAAGACCAGATAGAATTAGACTTAATCCAGACGGCTTGCGATATTACTAACAAAGGTTTTAGACGTGTTTTAAATTTTGTTAAGCCTGGTGTTATGGAATATAACATTGAAGCTGAGTTTATGCACGAGTTTTTAAACAACCGTTCTGATGGTTTTGCATACACTCCGATTGTAGGTTCTGGAAACAACGCTAACGTTTTACATTATATAGAGAATAATCAAGAGTGTAAAGCTGGTGATTTAATATTAATTGATGCTGGTGCTAAATACGCAAATTACGCAAGTGATATGACGCGTACTATTCCTGTTTCTGGTAAGTTTAACGACAGACAAAAAGCGGTTTACAATGCTGTTTTAAGAGTAAAAAATGATGCTACAAAAATGTTAGTTCCTGGAACTATTTGGGCAGATTACCATGTTGAAGTTGGTAAATTAATGACTAGCGAACTTTTAGGCTTAGGTTTACTTGATAAAGCTGATGTTAAAAATGAAAATCCAGATTGGCCAGCATACAAAAAATACTTTATGCATGGCACGTCTCACCATATGGGATTAGACACGCATGATTACGGTATTTTAACTGAACCTATGCAAGCAAACAATGTATTTACTGTAGAGCCAGGAATTTATATTCCAGATGAAGGTTTTGGTATTAGATTAGAAGACGATGTGGTTATACAAAAAACAGGAGCACCTTTTAATTTAATGCGTGATATCCCGATTGAAGTTGAAGAGATTGAGAGTTTGATGAATAAATAAATTCTTTTGTTATATAGAAGAAAAGCGAGCTTTAGGCTCGCTTTTTTTTGTTTAGAAGTGGCTCCTTTTTTTTACAATAAATTCATTTTTTATTTTTATAAGAAAAACCTAAATTGCATTTTTTTTAAACCCAATTTAATAAAAGATATTAATTATGATAAAAAAATTATTTATTTTATTTGTTTTAGCGTCAATGACATCATGCTCTTCAGACGATGATAATCAACAAACTAACGAATCAAGCATCCTAGATGGCGATTGGTTTTTTCTAAGACAAGACTCTACTAGTTGTACAAATGAAGATGGATTCCTTCAAGGTGGAGAAAGCCCTACTCCATTTTATTTTTTATCAGACAACACAGTAAGCTTTGAAAACACTGGAAGCTTAACTTTGTCATCATATACTTTAAATGGAAACAACCTTAACATTGAAATGCTATTTGTAACGCAAGTTCGCGCTTATCAATTTTCTGGAAACTACACCTACTCTGAAAGTCTTCAATCTTTTTCAGGCAACTTTACTCATACCGCTCATGATGGCATGACAACGGACGATGAAATACTTTGGTCGTGTGAAGGTCCAACCCAAATTACTAAATAAACACACAAAACGAATTAAAAAAAGCGAGCTTATTAGGCTCGCTTTTTTTGTTTCTTGAAACTTGAGTTTTGATTATAAATAGTCGAACTTCGTTTGACGTATGATATAAGACATTGAAATGATTTTATATTAACGAAACATTGTAAACAATTAGAAAAAAACCGTTGATAAAGAAAAAACAATACGATTTACCTTTTGAAAAAACTGATTTTGTAAGCAAAGTGAGTAAAATGCGAGGTGAAATTATTGGAAGAAGTACTGAAATCGTAAATGGAAAAGTTGAACAAAAAATCGACTATAAAGAAACAGAACAAGATGAATATATCTCTTCAGTTGCAAAACCGATGACGAACATAATATTCACATTTGAACAGCTTGAATTTATTCCAGTATTTATGAGGAGATTTCCAGGCAGGAAGTTTCATAACGAGTATGGGATAAATCATCCTAAATACCTTCAATATCATTTAGAAAATCACTTTTTAAAAATCACAACGGTTTTAGACCAATGTATTGCATTCACAGCGGAGATTTATCGACTTGGAATTCCGATAAAATTAAATTCACTTCGACATCTATCTGAAAACAAACATACTCGGCAAACGAAATCTGTCGAACTATTAAAAAAATTGGACAAACAAATTCAAGATATTAAAGGAATAAGAAACAGGATAATGCATCGTGGAGAATTTAATGATAGCGAAATTGACCGAGTTGCACAGTTTTATTTTTTATCAAATACAGTTAATGAAGGAGAAGAACCAATGTTCTCGGAAGACACTTTAAAGTATCATATGAAAGATGCAGTTAAAAATAGATTGGAACTTGTTGAATCAAATACAACTGAATTAAAGAAATATATTACTAAATTGTTCTCATTATCGCTCATAGAATTTGAAACGAAAATACAAACATTTCGAAAATAACCGCGGGCAATAATGCACATAAATCATATATATTAAAGGCCTTACGAGAAGTTTTTATGTATTTACTAAGACCGCCAAATTTTAAAATTTGGCTTTTAGTAAAATAAAGATAACAGAAAAATTTAAAAATTCGGCTCGTGTATAATCCGAAACGATAGTATCCTTTTACACGGTACGTTTCATATACGAGACGCTAAACGAAACATAAAAAGAAAGCCCAAAGCTCGCTTTTTTTATGATTAAATTAAGCAATCAACTTACAATATAAAAATTGAGTTTCTTTACAAAAACAACTAACTTCGTTTACCGATAAATAAAACATTGAACCTATTTCTACTGGAGCACATTATGAAAAAAATTCTAATATTATTACTAATAGTTTTAACTTCAAATTTAGCTGAAGCTCAGTTTATAAAAGAAAAATCTATAAATGCGCAAATTGGATACGGCGTAAGCGTACCATTTAATAGTGTTGATGAAATTGCTGATAGTGGTTTATTTGTACAAGGAGAATTAGTTTTAAAAGTAGCTTCTTGGTTCGAGTTAAGGCCTTATGCAGGTTTTATTTCGACAAGTTCAAGCGGAAAAGATATAAACGACAAACCAACTAACGAAAGAGCAGAATCCAAAGCCATTTTACTTGGTGGAAAAGCAAGAGTTCGCGCACCAATTCCTTGGATTGCACCATACTTTGAAATTGGAATAGGAACTTCAATTGGGAAATTTGAAACATTTACAGTCATTGATAACATCGATAAAGGTGGTATTATTTATCACATCCCTTTATCATTAGGACTAGAATTAGGAAAAAACAACAATGTTGATTTAGCCTTTTCTTATTATTTTCAACCATCGGTTAAACAATTTGTTGGAGCATTTGCTGTTGGTATTACATTTCCGTTGAATAACAAAAAGTAAGCTAACCACTCCTTTCTTCAATTCTATTCTAGTATTTTCTATTTACTAGAAACAATAAACCAGCACTCTAAAAATCCACAAACAAAGCCTTTCACACTATAAACAAACACATTAAAGTAACCCACAACCTACCCAATCCTCAAATTAACACCTAAGATTTCCTAAACTCAAATTAAGTCTCTATATTTGGTAAACCAGTTTGGTAAACCAATTATGTTTATAGTTAGTACCATTTCAAAAAAATTAACTACACAATCAGCCAAGCTTTATTTAATACTAAATCAATTTAAGTATGGCAACAGATATTATTACCTTTTCAGAAAAATTTAAAAAGAAGCTAAAAGATTTTGGACCAGCTTTTTTTATAATAGGTTATGTAGTAGGAACCGGAAGTGTAACTTCTATGGTTGTTTCTGGTGCTAAATATGGCTTAAGTCTGTCTTGGGCACTTTTGCTTTCTTGTTTTTTTACTTATTTTCTTCTTATTTCAATTAGTAAATTAACTATCGTTTCTGGAGAAACATTAATGTTCAATTTTAAAAAAATGTTTGGAAAACCACTCACCATTTTTATTGTTGTTGCATTGGGTGTTTCCATAATTTCATCGGTTATAGGTGTTATGGGCGTAGTTGCAGAAGTATCTCTAGAATGGATTTCTGTAAAAACCTCAATTTCCTTTTTAAATAAACCTGCTATTGCTATTTTCTTTATCGCTATTTTAATTGGTCTTTTCTGGACTGGTAAACACGAGTATTTTATTAAAGCAATGAGTATTATGGTAGGCTTTATGGCGCTCGCTTTTATTTTTACCAGTATTATGGTTTTAAAAGAATCTGGAAAAGCTATTATCGATTTTTTCCCTCAATTGCCAACTGGAGACAATTCGGGACTTGTAATTGCCGGAATAGTAGGTACAACTATGGGCGGTGTTTGTTTAGCATCACGTAGTATTTTAGTCCAAGAAGAAGGTTGGGGATTACAAGATTTAAAAAAGGAAAACAAAGACGCAATGTCTGCTATGGTATTAACTTTTTTAATAAGTCTAGCCATTATGATTAGCGCAACAGGAACACTATATTTTAGCGGCACACCTGTAGACGACGCAACAGATATGATGCATGCATTAGGACCATGGGCTGGAGATTTTGCACTTACATTATTTACCTTAGGTATTATTGGAGCAGGATTATCTTCAATTTTTCCAAACCTTTTATTATTTCCGTGGTTGATTGCAGATTATACTGGCACACCACGTAACATGAAAAAACCGTTATACAAACTTATAGTAGTAATAGTCGCATTGTGTGGTTTAATTATTCCCGTTTTAGGCGGTAAACCTGTTTGGATTTTAATCGCCTCGCAAGCATTAAGTCCATTTGTTATGCCATTAATAACGCTATTCTTATTAATTCTAATAAATAAATCTGACGTTATGAAAGGCCATAAAACATCACTTTGGATGAATATAGCCTTAGGAGCAACTTTAATTTTTAACTGTTATATGCTCTATGTCGCTTTAATTGGATTAATTAAATTTATACAGTAACACAAACGTACACAAAAGAGAACATGAGTGATAATTTACAACAATACGCACACGTACCTTTAAAACAACTTTCTAACAGAGTTTGGAGAACTTACCAAGGTGGTGCTTTAATAGATAACTGGAAAAAAACATCACCAGAAATTGATAACAGCATGCCCGAAGAATGGATAATGTCTACCATTACTGCACGTGGAAAAGACAGACCAGAAAACGAAGGCTTGTCTCTTATAGAAACTCCAGATGGAACATTACCATTAAAGCAATTAATAGACTCTAATAAAGAATTATATTTAGGTAAAGCCCTTGCTGATAAATACGGAACAACAGGCGTACTTATTAAAATGTTAGACTCTGTAGAACGTTTAACCGTACAAGTACATCCTGATAAAGAATATGCAAAAACAGTTTTTAATTCTGAATTTGGTAAAACCGAATCTTGGTACGTATTAAATACACGTGAAATAGACGGAGAGAAACCTGTTGTTTACATGGGTTTTAAAGAGCATGTTACAAAAGAAGAATGGAGAACGCATTTTGAAAACCAAAACATTCAAGGCTTACTAGATTGTTTACACAAAATTGAAGTAAAAGCAGGTGATGCTTTCATGATTTATGGAGGCGTACCACATGCCATAGGAAGCGGTTGTTTTTTAATGGAAGTTCAAGAACCTACAGATTATACCATGCGTGTTGAAAAAACGACACCTAATAATCTAAAAATTGGTCCAGAATTAATACATCAAGGTGTTGGTGAAGAAAAAATGCTAGAGTGTTTTCATTACGATAATTACAGTTTAGAGCAAGCTTTAAACGCATGGAAAATAACTCCTGAAGTTATAGAAAGTAGTAATGAGTTTACCCTAAAAACCTTGTTTAACGAAAAACACACCAATTGTTTTGGCTTAAACGAATTGCTTTTAGACGGTAAGCATACTATTAAAGGCAACTCCAGTTTTTATGCTGCTGTTATCTATTCTGGTGATGGTGTTATGCATTGTAATGGTAAAGATTACGACTACACTCAAGGTGATGAAATCTTTATTTCTGCTGCCATTCCTGAAATTACTTTCAGCTCTAAAAGCCCATCAAAAATATTACTTTGTTATCCTCCAAACTAAGGGAAAACAAACAATTACTGTCTAATAATTAAAATTTAAAAGCACAAATGAATTTATTTAATCTAGAACATAAAGTAATCCTAGTCACTGGTGGTTGTGGAATTCTTGGTGGTGGAATTGCTAAATATTTAGCAGAAAATAAAGCAACGGTAATTTTATTACATTATAAAGAAGAACCATTATTAGCTGCTGTAAAAGAGCTGAAAACTATTAATGAACATGCTGCAGGTTATGTTTGTAATGTTGTTGAAGAGAAGAGCTTGCAAGAAGTAGCAAAAAAAATCATGGATACTTATGGTAAAATTGATGCTTTAATAAATGCTGCAGGTGGAAACAAACCGGGAGCAACAGTTGGTCCTGATCAGTCGGTATTCGATGTTGATGTCGAGCAGTTTAAACAAGTTATAGATTTAAACTTATTTGGAAGTATTATTCCGTCTTTAGTCTTTGGAAAAGAAATGGCTAAAAACAAAAAAGGAACTATTATTAATGTGTCTTCTATGGCTGCAGACAGAGCTATTACTCGAGTAATGGGTTATTCGGCATCAAAAGCAGCAATAGACAATTTTACAAAATGGATGTCTGTTGAGTTAGCTCAAAAATATGGAGATGGTTTACGTGTAAATGCAATAGCACCTGGCTTTTTTATAGGAAATCAAAACCGAGCTTTGTTAACCAATGAAGACGGAAGTTATACCGATAGAGGCAATACAATTATTAAAAACACACCAATGAATCGTTTTGGTGATGCTGATGAACTTAATGGAGCTATTCATTACCTAGCCTCTGAAGCTTCAAAATTTGTAACAGGAATTATTATTCCTATCGATGGTGGATTTAGTGCTTTTAGTGGTGTTTAAAAAATAGAAAACAATGGAACAAACATGGCGTTGGTACGGTCCGAAGGATACAGTATCATTATCAGACATTAAACAAGCGGGAGCAACAGGAATTGTTTCGGCTTTACATCATATTCCAAACGGGCAAGTTTGGACGGTTGAAGCTATTAAAGAACGAAAAGCAACTATAGAAAACGCTGGTTTAACATGGAGTGTTGTAGAAAGTATTCCTGTACACGAAAATATTAAAACACGTTCTGGCGATTTTAATATATATATAGACCATTATAAAACAAGTATTCAAAATTTAGCAGCCTGTGGTATTTCTATAGTCTGTTATAATTTTATGCCTGTTTTAGATTGGACAAGAACAGCATTAGATTTTGAAGTTGAAGACGGCTCTAAAGCATTACGTTTTGATGTAACTGCATTTGCAGCTTTCGAATTGTTTATTTTAAAAAGACCCGGAGCATCAACTTCTTATAACGAAACCGAAAAAAATAATGCTCAAGCTTATTTTAATACACTTTCTAAAGCCGAAATTAAAAACCTAAGTAATAATATTATTGCCGGCTTACCAGGTGCTGAAGAAGGTTACTCTTTAGAGCAGTTTCAAACCATTTTAAATACTTACAATGACATTGACTCTAACAAGTTGAAAGAAAATTTAGTCGCCTTTTTAAAAGAAATAATACCTATTGCTTCTCAAAACAAGGTGTTAATGTGTATTCATCCAGACGATCCACCTATGCCTATTTTAGGATTACCAAGAGTTGTGAGTACTGAAGAAGATTATGCTTATTTATTTGAACAAGTACCAGATAGAGCTAACGGCATTACATTTTGCACAGGTTCACTAGGCGTTAGAGAAGACAATAATTTGGTAAACATATTTAAACGCTTTGCAGATCGTGTTCATTTTTTACATTTAAGAAGCACACAAAGAGATGCCGCTGGTAATTTTTACGAAGCCAACCATTTAGAAGGTAATGTAGATATGTTTAGTATTGTTACCGAAGTTTTAAAAGAAGAAAAAAGGCGTTTAGCAGCAGGTATGGCAGATGCTATTATACCTATGAGACCAGATCATGGACACCAAATGTTAGACGACTTAAAAAAAACTACAAATCCTGGATATTCTGGTATTGGTAGACTAAGAGGTTTAGCAGAAATTAGAGGTTTAGCTTATGGAATTTCTAGAAGCTTAAACTAGATAATTACTGTTTTAAAAAGAAATATAACGCCACAATTTATGTGGCGTTTTTGTTTTTTTTAAAACAGTATTTACCGACATCTATTCTACCTTAATTTACTGATTTTAAAAAATTTGACTTTGTAAAAAAAATAGTCGAACTTCGTTTAACGCTTGATAAAAAACATTAAAACGATTTTTTATCAGAGAAATATTAAACGAATAAAAAAATAAAGACTAATGGTAAGGTTAAAGAAAACTGGTTTTAGAATAACTTTTGAAGATGGACAAACCTTAACAAGGTATTTACAACCTAGAGGCGAAAAACAACCTTTCAAAATTGAAATAGAAGCTAAAAATAGTGATGTAAAAAACGGAACTTTTGGTTTTGATACCATTCCAGATAAAGGCATTGTAGAGTCTGACTACCAAAAACTAAAAGATGAATATAAGCCGCTTTCTGAAAAAATACTTGGCGAAGAATATATACCCAATTGGTTAAGTTTAAGAAAAGACCAAACTGTTGAACTTGAACTAGAATGGACAAAAAAAATAGAGCAGAGGACTATGAAACAATAAGTTTTAATTCACACGACGATTTTACCTTTGAGCCAGAGAATCTAAAAGATGCTAAAAAAGTGACCATTACCTGTAAAAACAACAACCAAAATCCACTTCAACTTCTTATAAGAGCTGACAACGAATTAACTGTTGGCGCTTTAAATATTTTTTACCCTAAACCTAAAACCATTGACCTTGAATGGTGTTTTATAGAAATACAGGGGAGACAAAAAGACAAAAACGATTTAGCAAGAAAAATAAATTATTCAAAAATAAAGGACTATCTTAAAAAAGGTTTAAATCCTGCTTTAATAGATGTTACTATTACAAACAATGAAGCTGCTTTAGTAGATATTAGTACAGATACTGAAAAACTAACAGAACGTGGCTATTTAAAAAAACATTCAACGATAGGTAACTATATTGAGCGTAGTAAAAAAAGTGTCATTTTAAGTTTTGTTAGTAGTAACCACAATGAAGATGTAAATAAATTAACTGTTTATTTTATCAACCAAAAATGCATTAATACTTCTGATATTAAAGAGGATGGAACTTTTAAAATGGCTGGTGGTGTATCTCCAACAGGCACTGGTATTGCTTATTTAGTATTAGATGATGATGGAAATATTAAATCTGAAAACATTATACACGAAGTAATGCATGCTTTAGGTTTAAACCATACATTTAGTAGTACACATAAATTTAAAGACACCAAAACAGACAATTACATGGATTACGAAAATACAAAAAAGTACACCTATAAATGGCAATGGGAAAAATTACAAGGATATTCTAAACTAAAATAATATGAAATATTTATATATTTTACTCTTAGGCGTTTTTCTAATTAGTTGCTCTTCTGTTCCTAAAGAATATCTAACCAATAATGATATTTGTTATTATGACGACCCTATTTTTAAAATTACTACAGAAGAAATGGTTTTTAACAGCGCCAAATATGATAGTATACTTTCTATAAAAGGAGTTGTTTTTATTGAAAAAGGAAATTACACGATTGAAATACAAAATGATTTAATTGGCAAAACAGACAATAAAACAAGTTTAACTAAATGGATTAACTACTATCCGAATGGAAAAATTAGTAATATTAAATTTTTCTTGAGAAATTCTAGTAGTACAGGAATAGAAAAAGAAACTTCTTATGACCAAAAAGGAAATATTACCGAAGTAATTAACTACGAAAAAGGGTATAGTATTTGTTGGGCAGAAGCTATTGAAATAGTAAAAAAAATAGCTAAAAAGGAAATTCAAAAATATCAAGTAACAGGTTTTAATTTATCTCGTGTAGATTTAAATGAATTTCCAAATGAAAAACCAAAATGGGCAGTTTCATTAGTTGGAAATGAAGAGTACGAACAAAAAGACACTAAAGTATATTGGATAGATGGCATAACAGGTAAGTTTTTAAGAACAACAAAAATAATAACAACATTCGATTAAAGCCCAGTGGCCAACAAAGAACAATCTAGAGATACTCACAACAACTTGAAAACGAGATCTTGGTCTCACAGCACTGAACGTGATTTATAGTAGAAAATAGAGAGGATTATCAATGTTGTCAAAGTCGTTTCTAGAAACTTGAATTTCCAATAAAATAGTCGAACTTCGTTTAACAACTTGAAAAAAGACATAAAAACTATTTTTTTCATCAGGTAGTCTATTGCTCAAAAAAAAACTCAAAGACAAAATGTATTATTTAATTCAAAAAAATATTTTCCAAGACCCTAGATATGATGAAATATTTCATGTAATGAAAGCATTAAATTTACCTTTTCAAGAAGTTAGTTTTCAACCAAATAGTACTGAGTTAAATATAGAAACTACCCGAAAAGATATATTTGTATACGGCTCTGTAAAATTAGCAAAAACCGCAACAAACTACGATTGGAAGCCAGGTTCCTTTTATGGAAATAATCATGAGTATGAGAAATATTCTGTTGGTTATGGAGCTAATATTTTAAACCACGGAAGTTTTATCAAGCAATTTAGCGAGCCTTTTAATTGGGACACTAATCAAACACTATTTATTAAACCGAGTAAGGATGCCAAAGTTTTTACAGGCAAAGTTTTTTCAAAACCAGAGTGGGAAGATTTTGTATATAATACTCTAAATAGTAAAGAAGACAATAGAGTTGATGGTGCAACACAAATACAGGTTTCAAAATCGTACAATGTAATTAAAGAAGCAAGAGTTTGGATTATTAATCGCAAAGTTATTACCAGCTCTTACTATTTATTTCATGGAAATGTTGAATATGAAGAAAATGTATCTAAGGACGGATTATGCTTTGCTAAAGAAATGGCTGATTTATATAATGTAGCAGACGCCTATGTAATGGATATTTGTAAAACTCATAATGGATGGAAAATTATGGAAGTTAATTGTATTAATAGTGCAGGATTTTACAAAGCTGATGTGAAAGCTATAATCGTTGCATTGGAAGAATTTTATGAATAAGTAAGACGAACTTTGTTTAATGCTTGGTGAAAAATAATAAAACTATTTTTTATTCATTTTAAACCACCACACCACTATTCTCAAAAACGTAACGTTGTAATTTCTGTAGCGTTTCTATTTTATCGCTAGTATTTATTAATAACGAAATATTATTATTACTTCCGCCGTAAGAGATCATTCTTACGCTAACATCTTGTAAAATCTGGAATAAGTTAGGCGTATCTGTATGGAAAATTATTTCATTTCCAACCAAACACACAATACTCATATAATCGTCAACCTCAACTACTGCAAATTTATTAAGTTCGTCTACAATAGCTTCTAAATGTCTAGTATCGTCAATTGTTAAAGACACAGCAATTTCCGAAGTTGTAATCATGTCTATAGCCGTTTCGTAACGTTCGAAAATTTCAAAGACCTTCTTTAAAAAACCATGAGCTTGTAACATTCTAACCGATTTTATCTTTATGGCCGTAATACCATCTTTAGCTGCAATAGCTTTAATACCTTCTCCATGAACCTGGTTAGTAATTAATGTACCATGTGCTTCAGGATCCATTGTGTTTTTTAGTCTTACAGGGATATCAAATACACTTACAGGCATTACGGTTTGTGGGTGTAAAATTTTAGCTCCAAAATAAGCCAGCTCGGCAGACTCATCGAAAGACAAATTAGAGATTGCTGTTGTGTTTTCTACAAAACGTGGATCGTTATTATGAAAACCATCAATATCTGTCCAAATTTGTACTTCTTCAGCTTTTAAAACAGCACCAATTATCGTTGCAGTATAATCGCTTCCGCCGCGTTGTAAATTTGCAATATTCCCTTCAGCATCCCGACTAATAAAACCTTGTGTAATGTATATTTCAGAATTTGGTGTTTCGGCCATAATTCTGTTTAAATTCTGTTGTATGTAATAGTTATCTGGTTCGTTAGTTTTATCAATACGCATAAAATCTAAAGCAGGTAGTAATGATGCATTTATCCCTTCTTGTTGTAAATAATGAGTAAAAATATAAGTAGATAACAATTCGCCTTGAGCTACAATTTGATTATATAATAAAGTATTAAATCGCTTATTTACCAATGCTTCTAACGTATTAAACACATCGTTTACATAAACAAAAACGGTTTTATATAAGTCTTTATTAATAATAAAGGTTTTAATCGTGCTATTATAGTTAGTTCTAAGTGCATCGATAACAATCAATGCTTCGTCTACATTTCCAATTTTAATGTATTCCGAAATTTTAACCAAAGCGTTTGTAGTACCAGACATTGCCGATAATACAACAACCTTTTTTTCGCCATCGTTAATAATATTTTTAACATTTATCATGTTCTCTATAGACCCAACCGATGTACCTCCAAATTTTAATACTAACATTTTGTTTTTAGTTTTATAAAGCTAAACTACTTCGCAAGCATCTAACAACCATAGAAATGAAAAAATTGTTATACTTTTGCACAAATTGTTAAATAGTTAACAAAATGAAAACCATTGCAACCTGTGTAGAAGAGATATTAGTTACACAACCTTTTCTTGAAGAAGCTTTATCGCGTAGTATTATTAATTTTTCGGCTTTAGCCGAAGAGCTACAAGCGCCTATTGGTGCCATGTTAAGAAAACCAGTTAAGACTGGAGCCATAATGATGGCTTTACGCCGTTACAATCCTCCAAAAGACTTAAGACATTCTAATCAGTTAAAGTCCGTTTTAAAAAATTTAGGAGATATTACGGTACGCTCCAACTTGGTTGATTTTACTTTTAAAAATTCTAAGACCTTAATTAATAGTCATACTAAACTATTAGAAACCATAGATAGTAATGCTTTTTACGGTTTTTCGCGTGGTATTTATGAAAGTAATATGGTGATTTCGGCTTCAGAAAAAACAAAAACACAAACGCATTTTAAAAACGAAGAGATGATTGGTTTACACGAAAACCTATCTGCTATTAGTATTCGATTGCCAGAAAACAATTCTAAAATATCTGGTTTGTACTATCAAATATTTAAGCGTTTTGCTTGGGAAGGCATTTCTCTTTACGAAGTAATTTCTACTACAAATGAATTTACGGTTTTAGTTGAAGATAACAATGTAGACAAGGCATTCTCTGCCATAAAAAAGCTAAATAATTAAAGTATACTCTTTAAAAAACCAGGCCTTAAATATAAATAAATGTTAAAATATTTTTTAAACCTAAACGATTGGTTAGTTTTGTCCTGTAATTAGAAATGAGTTCTGTTTTTACAGAAAGAAAGATGGCTAGAAAAAAAGAATATAACGAACAAGAAGTAGTAGAAAAAGCAATGCACCTTTTTTGGCGTAATGGTTATGAAACGACGTCGATGCAAATGCTTGAAAAAGAAATGGGCATAAACAAGTTCTCTATATATTCTAGTTTTGGAAACAAACATGGTTTATTTCTTGAAAGCTTAAATCTTTACAAATCTAAAGTAAGTGCTACTTTACTAAAGTTAAAAAATGGAACCGAAGGTATTGAAGATATTAAACATTTTTTTATGGATTCTGTAAGTTTCGATTTTAAAACAGACAGTACTAAAGGTTGTTTATTAACCAATACATATAACGAGTTTTCTGAAAAAGAAGATGAATGTATTACTTTACAGATGAATACTTTTATGGATAATTTAAAATCCATACTTATTGAAAAATTACAAATAGATGCGTCAAAAGATGAAGCCACAATATTAAAACAAGCTAATTATTTATTATTAGCAAAACATGGTTTAGCAGCTGCATCAAGAGTAAACACAAAACAAGAAATCGAAGATTATATAGAAATGACCTTCCAAAATTTATAAACATTTTTTTATACAATAACTAAACGAACGTTTAGATAAAATTAACATAAATATTAAAAAAAGAAAAATTATGACAACATTAAAAGTTCACAACATCGAGTCTGCTCCAACTGAAGCAAAACCATTATTAGAAAATTCTCAAAAAGCTTACGGAATGATTCCTGGTTTACACGGTGTATTAGCTGCGTCACCTCAATTATTAAAAGCATACCAAGATTTACACCAATTATTTACAGAAACATCTTTTAATAATGATGAGCTTACTGTAGTATGGCAAACAATTAACGTAGAGCACGCTTGCCATTACTGTGTACCTGCGCATACAGGTATTGCTAAAATGATGAAAGTTGATGATGCTATTATTAATGCTTTACGTGATGAAACCCCTTTAGCAGATGCAAAATTAGAAGCATTACGTACGTTAACATTATCTCTAACACGTAACCGTGGTAATGTATCTCAAGAAGATTTAGAAGCATTTTACGCAGCTGGATATGGCGAGCAACAAGTATTAGAGATTATTTTAGGATTATCTCAAAAAGTAATTAGTAATTACACAAACCACATCGCAAACACACCTGTAGATGAAGCTTTCCAAAAATTTGCTTGGAAAAAATAAAAATGTAGTCCCTTTAACTGCAGATTAATAGCTGTAAACCTTCCTCCTATTTTGAGGAAGGTTTATTAATTATCAAATAAAAACATAAAATTATGAGTGTTTCAATTGAAAATAAAGTCGCATTAGTAACAGGTGCAAACAGAGGTATTGGTAAAGCAATTGTGGAATCGTTTATAAATCATGGCGCAAAAAAAGTATATTTAGCTGTTCGTGATGTTAACTCTACTAAGGAATTAGAAGAAAAATATGGTGAAAAGGTTGTAACATTAAAAGCAGATGTATCTAACACAAAATCTATACAAGATTTAGCTGAACAAACTAAAGATGTAGAGGTTGTAGTAAACAATGCTGGTATTGGCACACCACAAGATACAATTGGAGAAAATGCAGAACAAGATTTTCAAAATCAACTTAATGTCAATGCTTTTGGATTATTACGTGTAGCAAATTCTTTTGCTAAAACGTTAGAAAAAAACCAAGGTGCTTTAGTACAATTAAACTCTGTAGCATCCCTTAAAAATTTCTCTGCCCTTTCAACATATTCAGCTTCAAAAGCAGCATCGTATTCTTTAACTCAAGGATTAAGAACAGATTTAGGTGCAAAAGGCGTAAGTATTTTAAGTGTACATCCTGGACCTGTTTTAACAGATATGGGAAAAGCAGCAGGTTTTGATGAAGGTGCTTCTACTTCTACAATTTCAGAAGGAATTGTAAGCGCATTAAAGGCAGGCGATTTTCATTTATTTCCAGACGAAATGGCTAAACAATTTGAAGGTGCCTATCAAGGGTTTTCAGATGCTATTGTTTTAGCAGAATAAATACAAACAAAAATAAATTATGATAAAAGTATCCGTAATGTATCCAAACAGTAAAGATGTACAGTTTGATGCAGACTATTATAAAACAAAACATTTACCAATGGTTATCGATGCGCTTGGTAGTGCTTTAAAAGGTTTAGAATTAGATTTAGGATTGGCTAGCAGAGCTCCGGAAGAGTCTGCACCTTACATAGCCATTGCACATTTAAAATTTGATAGCGTAACGGCTTTTCAAGAGTCTTTTGGGCCTCATGCCGAAACTTTTGCTGCAGATATAGAAAACTACACTAATGTACAAGGCGTACTTCAAATTAGTGAATTGGTTACTTTTTAAAACAGAAACATAAATGGTGTTTTAATGAATATTAAAGAGGAAACTATAACACATATAACAGAAAAGAGCTTCTCTACAGTTTTTAGAACTACTACTGAGGCTCTTGGCTTTATGCATCTAGTTTTCAGTAAAAAAGAAATAACACCTTATCAATTTAGGTCTATTATGATAGATCTAAAAAAAGAATTCTCAAAACTTAGTGTTTCAAAATTCAATAAAAAACTAAGCTATCATTGGCTTGTACGTTTTGACCAACAAGTAAATACTCCTTTTCACGTAGACAATGCTGCAGAGCAATCTATACTAATGCTGGGTTACGAACCTAGTGATATTAAAAGTGAATTACATTTGGCAGATTATCATTCCTACGCTAATAAAGCATATAAAACGCCTAAAGATTATTTTAATAAATTTACACCTGTTTTTAAAGGTGACGAGGACGTATTAAAACCTTTCGTTTCAAAAATAAAATCTGTAGATAACGATCATTATTCTATTGTTATAATTAATAATAGTAGCCCAAAATCTAATGCAGATACATTAGGTCTTTTTCATAAAGCTTTAATTATAAAGGAAGATTTAGGCAAAAGTAGAATCGTTAATTCTATGGTTTTAAATCTTGTGTCAACAGATACAATTACAGAAGATCAACAAAAAGAAAACAACTTTCTAAACACTAATCTAATCAGTAAATAAGTCGATTAGCGTTCTAGGAATCAATATAAAATTCAATTAAAAAATAAAGTTATGGCTAATAAATTAAAAATAGATATTGTTTCAGATGTTGTATGCCCTTGGTGTACCATTGGATACAAACGTTTAGAAAAAGCAATCCAAGAACTTGGTATTGAAGATCAAATTGATTTAGAATGGCAACCATTTGAGTTAAATCCAAATATGCCTGCTGAAGGTCAAAATGTAAACGAGCATATTACAGAAAAATACGGTTCTACTACAGAGCAACAAAACGAATCGAAGCAAATGATGACGGAAGCTGGTGAAGAACTAGGTTTTAAATTCGATTATTTTGATGACATGCGCATGATAAATACTTTTGATGCACACATTTTATTAGAATATGCTAAAGATTTCGGAAAGCAAACCGAATTAAAAATGGCATTAACTAAAGCTTTTTTTAGCGATAGAAAAGATGTGTCTAAAAAAGATATTTTAAAAGAAACTCTTTTAAGTGTTGGTTTAAATGCAGACGAAGCCTTAGCTAAATTAGATAGTGAAGATGCACGTTTAGAAGTAAGAACCAAACAAGACTATTGGAAAAATATGGGCGTAAACTCTGTACCAACTATTGTTTTTAATCGTAAAAGTGCCGTTACAGGAGCGCAACCTGTAGATACTTTTAAGCAAGTTTTAAACGAATTAATTAAAGAACAACAATCGGTTTAATACAAAACACATGAACAACAATAAAAACACAGGAGCATTAGACGTTTTGTTAGATGAAGTCCGTCAAGCAGGCGCTGCTAAATTCTCAGACGAAAAGAAACAGATATATGCAGACGGAATTTCTAGTGTTGCCAATTCTGGAGTCTTAGATGCTGCATTAAATGTTGGAGATAAAGCACCTAACTTCACTTTAAAAAATGCTTTAAACGAAGCTGTTACTTTAAACGACGAACTTAAAAATGGACCTGTAGTTTTAACATGGTACAGAGGTGGTTGGTGTCCGTATTGTAACATTACATTACACGCTTTACAAGAAAAATTACCAGAGTTTAAAAATGAAGGTGCTACACTTTTGGCTTTAACTCCAGAATTGCCTGATAACTCTTTAAGTACTTCAGAAAAAAATAATTTAGAATTTACTGTATTGAGTGATATTGGCAATGCAATTGGCAAAGAATACGGTGTAGTTTACACATTAACAGACGATGTTGCTTCTATGTATAATGCTGGTTTTGGGTTAAACAAAGTAAATGGAGACGCTAGTAACACCTTGCCTTTAGCTGCAACTTATGTTATTGACACTAACGGAATTATTAAGTATGCTTTTTTAGATGCAGATTATACAGCGCGTGCTGAACCTTTAGAAATATTATCTGCTTTACGTAAATTAAAATAATGTATTTTTATTAAGAAAAACATACCAATGAAAAATTTTAGCTACATCATTATCCTTTCTATTTTATTTATTTCTTGTAAAGAAAAAATAGAAAACAAAGTAGAAACTACACCTGTTACGGTACAAACCGAAACTCCAAAAGCCACTCAAATAACGGCTTTTAAAGGACAACAAGTCACTGGAGTCTCGGTGAGTAATGAAGGTCGTATTTTTGTGAATTTCCCAAGGTGGAGAAAAGGCGTTAAGAATTCTGTAGCAGAAATCACAAATAATACAAACACTGCTTTTCCTAATGAAGCTTGGAACTCTTGGGAAATAGGAAACAAAATAGAAGCTAATAAATTTGTTGGCGTACAGTCTGTTGTTGTTTACAACCAACTTATCTATGTTTTAGATACTAGAAGCGCACTTTTTCAAGAAGTAGTAGATGCTCCTAGAATTTTTGTTTTTAATATAAATACAAAGGAACTAGAGCATACTTATATTTTAAATGAAGAGGCTTATCATCCTAATTCTTACATCAACGATTTACGTCTTGATAAAAAGAACAACAAAATCTACTTTACAGATTCTGGTAATTCTGGATTAGTAATTTTAGATTTAAAAACTGAAAAGTTTACCAGAGTTTTAGACAACCATTCTTCTACAGCAGCAGAAGTCGATTTTTTAACTTTTGAGAATAAAACATGGACGAATTCTGTAAATTCTGATGGAATTGCCCTAGATACCAAGAATAACAAACTATACTACCACGCACTTTCAGGCTATAGTTTATTTAGTATACCAACAACAGCACTGACTTTAGAAGATGAAAAAGAGATTGAAAACGCAGTCACTTTTGAAGCTAAAACTTCTGCGCCCGACGGAATGATTTTTGATGACAACGGAAACTTATATTACGCAGATCTAGAACACAATAAAATTATGTATCGCAAACCAGATGGCAGCATACACACTTTAATTGAAGGTGATGCCATAAAATGGGCAGATACCTTTAGTATATATAACGGTTATTTATATTTCACCAACTCTAGAATTAATGAGATCACTGCAGATATTTCTAACATGGAATTTACCGTTAATAAAATTGCATTAGCAAATTAGTTTTTAATGCTTCAAGAAAAAACAGATTGATTTTATCAGTCTGTTTTTTTAATTATAAACATTACATATCTTCATAAAATGAAAACCAAACCTAAAGTATTATTCTTCGATGTAAACGAAACGTTATTAGATTTAACGATAATGAAAAAGCAAATTGGTGACGCTTTAGGCGGAAAAGACCATTTGCTATCCTTGTGGTTTACAACTATGTTGCAATACTCGTTAGTGGTTTCTGCAAGCGGACAATATAAACCGTTTGGACATATTGGTGCTGCTGCTTTACAAATGGTTGCAGCAAATAATGGAATTACAATTCCTGAGGATAAAGCGCGAGATATTATAGTTAATGCCATGCAAAATTTACCACCGCATCCAGAAGTTAAAGACGCTTTAACCTTACTAAAAAAGGAAGGATACACTTTGGTAGCACTTACTAATTCTAATAAAGAAAGCTTAAAAAACAAATTTGAAAACGTAGGTTTAACAACTTATTTTGATGAGCTATTAAGTATTGAATCTGTTGGGAAATTTAAACCTTTTACCGATGTTTATAATTGGGCAGCCCATAAAATGAACGCAAAACCAGAAGATTGTATGCTTATTGCTGCGCATGGTTGGGATGTTGCAGGCGCACTTTGGGCTGGCTGGCGAGCTGCTTTTGTTAGCAGACCAGGACAACAAACATTTCCGTTAGCACCACAAACAGAAATTAACGAACCAAACTTAAAATTAATAGCAGATATTCTTATTCAATACAAATAAGAACTAAAAATAGACATTGTTTCAGATGTTGTTTGCCCATCGTGTAGCGTTGGATATAAGCGTTTAGAAAAAGCAGTTTAATTAGTAAAAACTTCGCCTTGACTTTGTTAAAAAACCGCTAACTTCGTTTATCGTATGATAAAAAACATTGAATCGATTTTTTATCAACGAAACATTGGCAAAATTAATCAACCAACTCTATGAATACATTTGAAAAGATAGTTTTTCTTGAAATGACAAATAAACAGTTTGCGAAACTTCCTGACTCCGAATATTACGCTACATATAATAAACTAACAGAAGAAGAAAAAGATGTAATCGACTTGAATATCTCAAATGAAATTCACGAAATATGGACTAGGATAAATACCAAACAAAGAAAAGGAATTCATAAGACTGAAATTAATTCTATCGAGGAATATAATGAGTTAATTACACCTATCAGCACAGTAGTTCTGCGTGTTTCATCTGATTTTGGAATAACGCTAAAAAATGAAGTAACCGACAAATTTAAAAACGAAGTTATAAATATATTTGGAAAAGACTATTTAGATGATTTTATGAATAAATTAAAATAAAACTTTCCCTAAATAATTGCAATTTTAATGCTTAATCAAAGGTCGTTGCGTGTTTGTAACGTCTGATTTTCCTTCGAAAAATCCTCACTTACAAAAACACAATAAACGAAACAAAAAAAAGCGAGCCTCATACAAGGCTCGCTTTTTCTACTTAAAAACTAAATAATTAACTACTCTACTACTAAAGTATACTGTGGTGTTTTGTTAAAAGGACAGAAATATGTGTATGTTCCTTTTGTAAGTGTAACTTCTTTTGAAGATTCTGTTTTACCATGTTTTACCATTTGAGATACGTAAGCATCTGCAATGTGGTTTTTTGCATCTTTACCGTCTTTACCAGCTTCAATTAATACTAAACCAACTTCTGGTGCTGCATTTGTGTTTGTTACATTAAATACATAAGTTCCTTCGCTTACTGTTAATGCTTTTTGTGTAAACTCTCCAGCTGTTTGCTCTAATGAGATTGTTTTTACTGCTTTACTCATTTTGTCTTGTGCTCCAGATACAAATGTGAAGGCTACTAAAAATACTGCTAATACTAAATTTTTCATAATGTGCTTTGTTTTAATTTATTTGTTATTGTTTAATTCTATTCTTTTTGTTTGAGTTGAGATTTCACAAAGCATCAAGAGCTTCTCGATACGCTTTTTTATGCTTTTACAAAACCACTCGAAGTGACACGTTGTAATTATTGTGCTACTGTAAATTTTCCTGCTTCTACAGATGGGAAATCTACTTCTGTTTCTGCTATATGGTTTACATAGTTTGTTAATGTGTTAGACACTACATTAAGTACTATTTCTAATATTTCGCCATCGTTAAAACCTGCTGCTTTTACTTCTGCAATGGCTTCTGTAGATACTTGTCCGCGATTTAATGTTACGGCCTGTGCAAATTGTAATCCTGCTTGATCTTTATCTTCATTTGCAAAACCTTGGCGACTTTGTTGTGTTTGCTCTTCGGTTAAACCATTCATTTTACCAATTGCTGTGTGCGCAGATAAACAGTAGTTACATGAGTTTGTTTCGGCAATTGCTAATGCTAATTGTTCACGGTATTTGTTTGAAAAATCACCACTTGCTGTTAATTCTCCTAAACTTAAATACGTTTGTAATGTTGCTGGAGAGTTTCCAAATACTTTAATAAGGTTTGGTATAAAACCTAATTTCTTTTGTACTGCGTTAAATAAATCTTTAGCTTTTCCTGTTGTTGTTGCTGGATCTAATGTTTTAATTCTTGTGCTCATTGTTTTTGTTTTTATGTTTTTCGCTTTCGCGGAAATACTATTTATGTTTGTTTGTTGTTTTTAACTTTTAGTTAGAACATTTGCATAATTGTTGTTCTGGGTTTTGCTCGTCGTATGTTTGGTATCCCCAACAATTTGGGCATTGTATGTTTTGTATTGTTTTCATAATTTTCGGTTTTTAATATTACTAATTAATTACACTGCAAAGATGCGACGAGAACTTGCCTTTAAAAATGGACAAAAGTTCCTTATGCATGGACAGCCTGTTTTTATTGGGTTACAGCTACTTCTAGCGCGTCTATTTTTAATCTTAGTTCTCTTTCTGTAAGTAATCCTGTGTGTTTATCTGCTACTTTTCCGTCTTGAAAAAACACTAGTGTTGGAATGCTTCTTACTTTAAAGTAGGCTGCTAAATCTTGATTTTGGTCTACGTTTACTTTTTTAATAATAACATCGTCGTTTAAATCGTCTGCTAACTTATGAATGGTTGGCAATAATGTTTGACACGGTCCACACCAGTCTGCATAAAAATCTAATACTACTTTTTTATTGTTTAATACTGTGCTTTTAAAGTCGGCTTGATTTAATTGAATGTCCATATGTTTTATAATTTTAGTGTTGTTGTTGTTTTAATTATAGTGCAAAGATGCGCTGTAAGTGCCTAGTAATAAATAGACAAAGGTTCCTTATGCTTGGACTTGCCTATTTTTATTCAGTTTTATTGGGTTTCGAATCGGTAATCTTGCGTGAAGGATGGAAGTGGCATCCTTTTTTTAAGGAGAGGTTACTAATAAAAAGGTAATACTATTGTATTGGAGAGTTGCTAAAATAAATTCAGCTTTAAAAAAAAGATATAACGTACAGCCTGACCTTTATGGTCACGCCCAAAAAATTAATAGTCTTTTCTAAATTGAAGTGGTGACTTTGTGGTGGCTTTGGTAAAAAAACGGCTAAAGTATGCCGAGTCGTTAAAACCGAGGTCGTAGGCTATTTGTTTTACGGCTTCGTCTGTATAGATGAGTTGGCGTTTGGCTTCTAGGACGATTCGGTTTTTAATGAAATCGCTTGGTGTTTCTGCGCCTACTTTTTGAAAGTTTTTGGTCAACGATTTTGGCGATAATCCTAACCTATTTGCATAGTCGGTTACGGCGTGTAGCGTTTTGTAATTTTGCTCGACTAGTGTGCTAAAATCTTTAAAGAGCTTGGTTTCTATGTCGTTTTTTATGGGATGATGTTCTTTTTGTATGCGTACGGAATGGATGATAAATTGCTTTAAATAGGTTTGCAACATATCGTATTGGGCGGTTTCGGTGTTTTTAAATTCCTCGATAAGGCTTTCTAATATAAAACTAAGTTTTTTAGTATCGTTTTCGCATGGTTTTACAAAAGGTGTTTCGTAAACGTTGTTAAAGAGTACACCGTTACAGGCAACTTCTTTATCGTGCGTTTGTATGCAATAGAAATCTTTTACGAATGTAATTTTGTATGCTTCTTTTATTTTTTCGGAATCTACCGAGAATACTTGACCAGGAGATAGAAAGAACAATACATTCTCGTTAAAGGAGTAGCTTTTAAAGTCTATGTTATAGGTGCCTTTTCCTTCTTTAATCCAATATATACTATAGGAATCTACTTGTTCTGGTTTATTAACCACACAGGCTTTTTCGAATTGTACGACGCTTAACGAAAAAAGGTCTTTATAGGTATGTACTGATATGTCTTGTATTGCCATTGATTTACGCGCTAATGGTTTTATTAGTCGTAAAAGTTTTGATATTTAACACTAAAAATGAAATTAATGCTGGCAAGACCCAACCTAAACTGTGTTTTGCAAATGGTATAATATTAACGACTTGAGCTAATCCTTCTGATGGACTTACAAATCCTAACACATCTGGAATACTAAAAATAAAGGTTAATAAAACAACGACTCTAAATACTGTACTTGATGCAAATTTATTTGGCACTGCGTTTAATAATATAAGTACAATTGTTATTGGATAAATAAATAAGAGCACTGGTAATGCAATTACTATAATAGAGTTAAAATCTAATTGACCAACAATGACACCAATAGCACAAGCTATAGTTGCTGTAATTACATAAACGGTTTGAGAATTATTAATTAGGCCTTTAAAATAATCTGCTGTACCAGTTACAACACCTACTGCGGTTGTAAAACATGCTAAAGCAATTAAAACACTTAGTATAGTATTACCAAAGGCGCCTAATGCTTTTATACTAATTCCTCGTAACAAATCTGAGCGCTGCATATCGTTACTTAGTGCGTTATTTAAATCTATTTCTGATCCATAAAACGCACCTACCGCAATAAGTCCTGCGTAAATAATAAACAAACCTAATCCTGCTATGAGTCCAGATTTTTTAATGAGGTCTTTTTTAGCTTCGAAAGAACTATCTTTTTTTAAATTAATAGATATAATAATTACTGCTCCTACGACTACGGCTGCAATAGCATCGAAGGTTTGGTAACCTTCTAAAATTCCTTTTACAATTGGAGCTTCGAATTGTGGAGTGTTAGTAATCATTTGTGCAGAATACAAGCCAATACCTATTACTAAAAGTAGCATAATAACTATAAATGGTGTGAGATACTTGCCAATAACGTTTAATATTTTTGATCGGTTTAATGCAAAAAGCAATACTAATACAAAATAAATACTACTAGTTAATAAAGGTGAGGTTCCAAAATTAGGATGAATTGCAATTTCGTGTGTTGCCGCAGCGGTTCTTGGTGACGGAATGGTAACTGCTATAACATAAATAAGAATACAATAAATTAAACTAAAAGCTGGTGATACCTTTTTACCAAAATCGTATAAAGTACCTTGCAATTTAGCATGTGCATAAATACCTATTATAGGTATAGCAACTGCTGTAATCATGAATCCTATACTTACCCAAAACCAATTTTCTCCTGCGTTATAACCTAAAAGAGGCGGTAATAATAAATTTCCTGCTCCAAAAAAAAGCGAAAACAATGCGAAACTAGTAATTAAAAGGTCTTTAGTTTTGTTCATTTTTAATAAAATACTAAGCATAGCTTTTGGTTAGCAAAGCGCTTAATTATATTTGTCTAATATACTTTAAAATGATATTAGAATACAAAGGCATAGACGTTTTTTACACAGACCAAGGTAAAGGTTCTGTAGTTGTTTTGCTTCATGGGTTTCTTGAAGACAGCTCGATGTGGCAAAATGTGGCATCAGAACTCGTTGAAAAAAACAGAGTTATTACTATAGATTTATTAGGTCACGGTAAAACAGGCTGTTTAGGTTATGTGCATAAAATGGAAGATATGGCTGCTGCTGTTTATGCTGTTTTGAGGCATTTAAAACTAAAAAAATACGTTTTTATAGGTCATTCTATGGGTGGTTATGTGGCTTTAGCTTTTGCTAAATTATATCCTGACAGTATTAAAGGTTTATGTTTATTAAATTCTACTTACCAAGAAGATGATAAAGACAGAAAACAATTAAGAGCACGTGCTAATAAAATGGCACAAAGCAATTATGAGAATATGGTACGCATGAGTTTTGCTAATCTTTTTAGTGTTGAAAGTAAGTTAAAACATATTGAAGCCTATAACAACGCCTTAGAAGTCGCGCTTAAAACACCTGTTCAAGGTTATATGGCTGCTAATGAAGGGATGCGTTTACGTGAGGATTCTTCAATATTCTTTGCTGAAGCTCCCTTTAAAAAAATTATTTTATTAGGTGAGAAAGACACTATTTTAAACACTGAAGAGATACTATTGTTTACTGATAAACATAATATTGAAACGTTCGTTTTTTCTGAAGGACACATGAGTCACATAGAAAACAAGAAAGAAGTAAATAAAAAATTATTGTTTTTTATCGAATAAAACTACGTTTTGACGGATATTTGATTTTTTTAATTATCTTTAACCTCTTAACAATCAACCTTAAGAGTAATTTTACTTAAAAAACCGCAATAACCACATCTATGTTCTGTAAACTATTTGGCCATAAATACGAAGTTTCTAAAAAAATCACGTATCACGTAAAGGAGTATAAATGCACTAAATGCAGCAGGCAATTAACGACAAGTGGAAATGGCCAATTGGTAGAATTAACGCCAAAATATAAAGAGATAAACTCAATTTTAAATAACATATACAATAAAAGACAGGCAAAACTTCGCAGAGAAGAATTACATATTGCTTATAAAATGACGTCTTAGTAAAATAGAATGCTTTCGTTTCCTTAAAACATTACTAAATATTCGAAAAAATCTTAACTATCAAAGTTTTTCCAGCCTTGTGCTTGCAATGGTATTTTTGTTTCACCTCTAGTTACTAGATTTGCACCAATACTTTTATCTGTAATATATCCAATAACCGTTAAATGAGGATTGGCTTTTATCTTCGGGAAATCTTCTTGAGAAATTGTCATTAATAACTCGTAATCCTCACCTCCATTTAATACTACAGTTGTGCTGTCCATATCAAATTCTTCGCAAGTTGAAATAACCTGTGGATCAAGAGGTAGTTTTTCTTCGTATAAATCGCAACCAACATCACTTGCCTTACAAATGTGCAAAATTTCTGAAGATAAACCGTCACTCACATCAATCATCGACGTTGGTTTTACGTCTAAATCTTTCAGTAATTTAATAATATCAACTCTAGCTTCAGGTTTTAATTGACGTTCCATAACGTAAGTATAAGCATCCAAATCTGGCTGATTATTAGGATTTACTTTAAACACTTCTTTTTCACGTTCTAAAATTTGAAGACCCATATAAGCACCGCCCAAATCTCCTGTTACAACAAGTAAATCGTTTGGCTTTGCTCCTTTTCTATAAACTACGTCTTCGGTATTTACTTTACCAATTGCTGTTATAGAAATTATTAATCCTGCCGTAGAAGATGTTGTATCTCCACCAACAACATCAACATTATATATTTTTGCTGCCAAGGCTATACCTTCATAAAGCTCTTCTAAAGCCTCTAAAGGAAAACGATTAGAAACGGCTATTGATACTGTAATTTGAGTAGCCTCGGCATTCATAGCATAAACATCAGATAGATTTACAACCACAGCTTTATACCCTAAATGTTTTAGTGGTGCATAACTTAAATCGAAATGCACACCTTCCACTAACATGTCTGTAGTCACTACAATTTGCTTGCTTTTAAAATCTAAAACAGCAGCATCGTCTCCAATACTTGTTATAGTAGATTCTTGTTTAACCTCAAACTGCTTAGTAAGATGGTCTATAAGTCCAAATTCTCCTAATTCACTTAATGGTGTACGTGCTTGATTTTTATCTTCTATCATATTGCAAAAATAAGAAGATGAATTAAAAGTAGTGCAAAATAACTTTTAATTGTTTCTATAATAGAAAGTCATTTTATGTAATACACTAAATAGTTGTTCATTTATAAAAATACTGCAAAAACAGTATCAAAATGCACGTATTTTAACGCAATAAACCAACGCTTTATCCTTTTTTTTGCTAATTTCGCAGAACGTATTTTCAAAAAAATAAAGCTTATGCTTAAAAATTACTTTTTAATCTTACTTATTTCTTTTTCATTCCAGACTTTCTGTCAAGCTCAAACGCCTTGTGATACAGCAACAGGTTTGGCAGGTCAATACCCTTGTAACGATTACGATTTAATGTCTAGAATCCCAATAGCCACATTAGCAAGTACTTTGGGTAACCCAGAAGGTAGTGATATTTGGGGATGGACAGATCCATTAAACGGTAAAGAATATGCTATTATTGGAACCACTAACAGTACTGCATTTGTAGATGTTTCAAACCCATTAAACCCAATTTTTCTAGGACGTATTGAAACCGCAAACGGAAATACTTCTTTTTGGAGAGATGTAAAAGTATATAACAATCATGCATTTATTGTAGCAGACATTATAGGTGATCATGGCATGCAAGTATTCGACTTAACCATTTTAAGAAATGGTATAGATCCAGATCTTACCTACGATGGTAGCCAAGTTTTAAGATATCAAGGAGATGGCGGAACAGGAGATTTAGTTATTGGTAGTTGTCATAATATTGTAATAAATGAAAACGAAGGTGTAGCTTATTTAGTAGGTTGTGGTTCTGCTAATGGTGGAGGACCAATTTTTATAGACATCTCAAACCCAGCAAACCCAACAGTATTAGGAGATTATGCAAGTGGAGGTTATTCTCACGATGCACAAGTTGTAACATATACTGGTCCAGATACAGATTATTACGATCCTGCAAATGGCATAGCAGGTAAACAAATATACATTGGAAGTAATGGAAACTCAGACAAAGTAGTGATATTAGATGTTACAGATAAAAGCAATATTACATTAATAAACGACTTTACATATCCACAGATTAGCTATGCGCACCAAGGCTGGTTTACAGACGATCAACGCTATTTTATATTAGGAGATGAAACAGATGAGCAATCTTTTGGAAACAATACACGCACCTTAATCTTTGATTTTTTAGATTTAGACGCAGATTTCTCTAACGCTTCATTAAATTTAATTAATGATTATTTTGGACCAACTCCTGCAATAGATCACAATGGATATGTTAAAGGAAATACATTTTATATGGCAAGCTACAGAGCTGGTCTACGCGTATTGGATGTTTCAATATTAACATCCACAAATAATGCAAATGCTGAAATTGGATATTTCGATACCTATCCAGCTGATAATAGTGATAACTTTAATGGAGCATGGAGTGTTTACCCTTATTTTTCAAGTGGAAACATTATAATTAGCGATATCGAACGTGGTTTATTTGTTGTTAGACAAAGCGGAACATTAAGTATACCCGAAGTTAAATTAGAAGAGAACTTTATATTATCTCCAAATCCAACAACTTCCATTTCAATATTAAAAGGAGACAAGAATAGTACAATTAAGAGTATCAGAATCTTCAACATTATAGGCCAACAAGTATTTATAAAAGACAATATAAACACTCAAGAATACGTTTTACCAATAAGTAATTATTCTACGGGAGTTTACTTAGTTAAGATTAATAATTTAGTAACAAAAAAATTAGTTGTAAAATAAAATTGTTAAAATGAAAAAATTAAAAAATAACATCTCAATATTATTAGTTTGTGTTACAATAGTTTTCACTTTTAATAACTGTTCAGACGAAGCTCCTGAATCAAACAACAACACACCTCCTCATGCTAGCATTACTCCTCTATCTCCTTGTGAAAATGGAATGGCAGGGATTTATCCATGTAATGGAATAGACTTATTATCTGCAATAAGTGCAGAAACCTTGGGAGGAATCCCTAATATTGAAGGAAGTGACATTTGGGGATGGACCGATCCTACAAATAATAAAGAATACGCAATAATAGCCTTAACAAATAGCACCGCATTTATAGACATTACAAACCCAACAAACCCAGTGTTTTTGGGACGCCTAAACTCTAACGCTGGAACAAGTGCTTGGAGAGATGTAAAAGTCTATAATAATTATGCCTTTATTGTCGCAGATAGTGCAGGCTCTCATGGAATGCAAATTTTCGATTTAACAAAATTAAGAAGCGTAGCAAATGCTCCAGAAATTTTTACTGCAGATGCGGTTTACTCTGGAGTAGGAAGTTGCCATAATATTGTAATAAATGAAAGCGAAGGTGTTGCTTACTTAGTTGGTTGCAGCTCAACTAACGGAGGAGGTCCAATTTTTGTGGATATCTCTAACCCAACAAACCCTACTCTATTAGGTGACTATACTGCTGGAGGATATTCTCATGATGCTCAAGTAGTAACATACTCTGGTCCTGACTCAGAGCACACAGGAAAGCAAATATACGTAGGTAGTAATGGCAACACAGACAAGGTTGTAATACTAGATGTTACAGATAAAAATAACGTAGTTCTAATTAGTGAATTTACATATCCGCAAACAGCCTATGCACATCAAGGTTGGTTTACAGAAGACCAAGCTTATTTTATTTTAGGTGATGAGGTAGACGAACAAAGCTTTGGCTTTAATACTAAAACATTAGTTTTCGATTTTACTGATTTAGATAACCCAAACTTATCTTCAACTTACTTTGGACCGACAGCAGCTATAGATCATAATGGCTATGTTAAAGGAAATGAGTACTACTTAGCTAATTATAGAGCTGGCTTGAGAATACTAGATATTTCAAATATCTCTTCCTCAAGTAATTCTATGACAGAAACAGCTTATTTTGATACTTATCCTTCTAGCAATAGTGCTAACTTTAATGGTGTATGGAGTGTCTATCCTTATTTTGCTAGTGGAAATATTATTATTAGCGATATTGAAGGAGGCCTATTTATAGTTAGAAAAAGTAATTAATATTATTATAAATGAAAAGCAAAAGCGCTTTATTACTTTATTTATTTGTTTTTACAATTGTAATAAGCTGTAAAAAAGACGACGACAATATTGAAGGCAATACTGTTTCATCTTCTGGATTAGTATCGTCTGTAAAAACTTACGGAGGCTCTAAAAACGAAAGTGCTCAAGAAATTGTAAGCACTAGCGATGGTGGTTATGCGGTACTCGGTTTTACTCAAAGCATAGATGGTGACATTACAGACAAACTAAACGAAAGTTTCGATTTCTGGGTATTAAAATTCAATGCAGAAAACGAAATACAATGGAATAAAACTTATGGTGGAACCGAAGATGACAAAGGTCAAGACATCATTCAAACATCTGATGGTGGCTATGCAATTTTAGGTTCAAGTTTTAGTAATAATGAAGACGTCTCTGGAAATCATGGGCAGAATGATTATTGGTTAGCAAAACTGGATGTTTCTGGAAATATTTCTTGGCAAAAATCTTTTGGTTACCAAGGTGCAGATTATGGTATTTCAGTCATTCAAACCAGCGACTCTGGATATTTGGTTACTGGCGTTTTAGATGTTACAAGCTCGGATGGAGCAGGTAATACTTCTCGTTTTAGTAACAGACATGCCGGAGGAGACTATTGGGCACTAAAACTTGATGCTTCAGGCACTATAGAATGGAGTAAATACTATGGAGGACTGTTTACCGACACTCCAGAAAGTATTGTACAAACAGATGATAACGGCTATATCATTGTTGGAGGATCAGACAGTATGGATACAGACATTTCTAACAATATTGGATCATACGATTTTTGGGTCGTTAAAATTTCGGCAACAGGAGCAATTGTATGGGAAAAATCTTTTGGAGGAGACGAAATAGACGAAGCTTGGTCTATTGTGAAATCTGGAGATGGTAATTACCTTATTGCCGGAGACACAAGAAGTAATGATGTAGACGTCTCACATAACATAGGAGCTGCAGATTTGTGGCTAATAAAAATTTCTCCTACTGGTGAATTACTTTGGGAAAAAACCTTAGGAGGTACAAATTTTGACGTGGCTAGAGATATTTCTGCAACGCAAGATGGTGGTTTCTTGCTTGCCGGAAGCTCAAGAAGTGATGATGTTGATGTTACTGAAAATAAAGGTCAAAATGATGCTTGGGCCTTAAAAGTAGATAGTAACGGTACAATCGAATGGCAAACATCTGTGGGAGGCACAAATATTGATTTCGCCTACGGTATTACCGAATTAAATAATAAAAAAGTTATTGTTGTTGGAGACACTTATAGCAATGACGAAGATATAATTGAAAACAAAGGTTTTTCAGACTTACTTATAATTACCATTGATTAAAAAAAATAATAAATAGAATACAATGAAAAGATTTTTTGCCCTACTACTATGCAGCACTCTCGCTTTTACTTCATGTGGTGAAGATTTAGACGACAACCTAGTTTTAAAAACGGAAGCAGAAACAACTTTTAATTTCACTCATAATTGGGATGAAACTGAGGTAACTAGTGCTAGTTTCGACTCTATTCAATACCTTAATCAAAATGGTGATAGTTTAAGTATTGAAAAACTAAGATACTTAATATCAGATATTACTTTTTCTCGCGAAGGAGAAGAAGATATTGTTTTAGATATTTACAATTTAGTGGATGTTACAAACAGTACAAATTTATCGTTCTCTCCTGAAACAAAAATTCCATTAGGACAATACACAAATGTATCTTTCACTTATGGTTTTGATGATGAAGATAATATTGAAAATGCATATCCAGATTTAAATTCTGAGAATTGGGAAGTACCAAATATTCAAATGTTCGGTAACATTGGAGGTTATCACTACATGCAATTAGAAGGACGTTTTATAAACAATGCAGATGAAGAAACTACCTACGCATACCACAACATTAGAGCAGCAGACGGCATGGCTACTCCAATAACAACACAAGACACCTCTATACAAGTTAATTTAGGAGCAATAACGATAACTAATGATATTACTTTTCAAGTTAAAATGAATATAGCAGAATGGTTTCAAAACACATACCAATGGGATTTAAACACATGGAACTCTTCTTTAATGGGTAATTTTGACGCACAATTAAGAATGAATGAGAATGGTCAAAATGTTTTTAGCTTAGGTACAGTTACACAATAAAATGAAAAAAGGATTCATATATCTGTTATTAATTATTTCTGTTTCGGCTTGCTCAAAAAGCGACTCACCAGAAACAGAAACCTATGAACCTACACCTTTACCTCTTTCTATTCCACAACTATTTTCAGATAGAATCATCTCTCCAGTAATACCTAATAACAATCCGCAAACAGTTGAAGGTGTTGCTTTAGGTAAAAAACTGTTTTTCGACACTAAACTTTCTGGAGATGAAACAATGGCCTGTGCATCATGCCATTCACCACAAAGTGCTTTTACAAACAACACACCTACAAGCGAAGGTATAGACGGTGTTTTTGGTACAAGAAACTCAATGCCATTATTTAATTTAGCATGGAACTACAGAGAACGCTTTACTTGGGACGGTAAACAACTAAGCATAGAACGACAAGCTCTAGAACCTGTGGAGAATCCAATAGAAATGCATAGCGATTGGACAGATGTTATAAACAAATTGCAATCTGATAGCGAATACCCAGAATTGTTTCGCCTAGCTTTTAAGACTTCACTAATCACTAAAGAATTAACCACAAAAGCTATTGCACAATTTGAACGCACACTTATTTCTGCTAATTCTAGATTTGATAGATATACTTTAGGGCAAGAAACATTAACATCGCAAGAGTTAAATGGTCTCGATGTATTTTTACGAGAAGATAAAGGAGATTGCTTTCATTGTCATGGAACACCAAGTAATCCATTATGGACAGATAATATTTTTCACAACAACGGTTTGGATACTAATGTTACCGATCTTGGACTAGGTGGCGTAACCGGAGACTCAAACGACAACGGGAAATTTAAAAGCCCTTCACTTAGAAATTTAGCCTACACAGCTCCTTACATGCATGACGGCAGGTTTGAAACATTAGATCAGGTTATTGAATTTTATAGCACAGGTTTGCAAAACTCTACGACAATTGATGTTTTAATGAAAAACATTGATAATGGAGGTGTACAACTTTCAACTCAAGATAAAGCAGATTTAAAAGCCTTTTTACTTTCATTATCAGACCCTTCATTTCTTACAAACCCTGACTTTCAAGAGTAAGAATTTCACTAAAAAATACCGTATAACATTTCCCTATTAAACCATATGCTAATATAATGTTAGGTTATATGGTAAAAACAGACCAATATTGTATCTTTGCCTACTATTTAGATAAATTCTATATAAGAATATGATAAAAGTTTCTGATACAGCTAAAAAGAAAGTCGTTGAATTAATGACGGACGACGGATACAATCCAACAGAAGATTACGTTCGTGTTGGTGTTAAAAGTGGTGGTTGCTCTGGTTTGTCTTACGATTTAAAGTTTGACAAAGCCAAAGAGGACGACGACAAAGTGTTTGAAGATAATGGTGTAAAAATTATAGTCGACAAAAAGAGTTTTTTATACCTAATTGGTACAACTTTAGAATTTTCTGGAGGATTAAACGGAACAGGTTTCGTGTTTAATAATCCAAATGCAAACCGAACTTGTGGTTGTGGAGAAAGTTTCTCATTATAAAAAAATTGAAAGAACGAGTTATGTCGAAATATACTGAAGACGATTTAAGAGAAGAACTTAAAACCAAAGAATACGAATACGGTTTTTATACAGATATAGAATCTGAAACATTTCCTATTGGTTTAAACGAAGATATTGTTCGTGCTATTTCTAAGAAAAAGAACGAACCAGAATGGATGACAGCATGGAGATTGGAAGCCTTTAAGGTTTGGCAATCTATGGAAGAACCAGATTGGGCAAATGTAAATTACAAAAAACCAGACTTTCAAGCTATTGCTTATTATTCTGCTCCAAAAGCTATTGATCCTAACAAAACATTAGATGATGTAGATCCAGATTTATTAGCCATGTACAAAAAGCTAGGAATCTCTGTAGATGAACAAAAAAAGATGAACAACGTAGCAATGGATATTGTTGTTGATTCGGTTTCTGTAGCTACAACATTCAAGAAAACTTTAGGTGAAAAAGGTATTATTTTTATGCCTATTTCTGAAGCTATACAAGAACACCCAGAATTAGTTAGAAAATATATTGGCACAATTGTACCAACTAAAGATAATTTTTATGCCGCTTTAAACAGCGCTGTATTTAGTGATGGTTCTTTCTGTTACATACCAAAAGGTGTAAAATGCCCAATGGAATTATCTACATACTTTAGAATTAACGAAGGCGGAACAGGACAATTTGAACGTACACTTGTTATTGCAGACGAAGGCAGTTACGTTTCTTATTTAGAAGGTTGTACAGCTCCAAGTCGAGACGAAAATCAATTACACGCGGCAGTTGTAGAGCTTATTGCTCTAGACGATGCCGAAATAAAATATTCTACAGTACAAAACTGGTATCCTGGAAATGATAAAGGAGTTGGTGGTGTTTATAACTTTGTAACCAAAAGAGGTTTATGTGAGAAAAACGCTAAGATTTCATGGACACAAGTAGAAACAGGATCGGCAGTAACTTGGAAATATCCAAGTTGTATTTTAAAAGGTGATAATTCTGTAGGCGAGTTTTACTCTATTGCAGTAACAAATAATTACCAGCAAGCAGATACTGGAACGAAAATGATTCATTTGGGAAAAAACACCAAATCAACTATTATATCTAAAGGTATTTCGGCTGGAAAATCTCAAAATTCTTATCGTGGATTAGTACAAGTAGGCTCTCGTGCAGAGAATGCTCGTAACTTTTCGCAATGCGATAGTTTATTAATGGGTAACGAATGTGGTGCTCACACGTTTCCATACATAGAAGCAAATAATAAAAGTGCCATGATTGAGCACGAAGCCACTACAAGTAAAATAGGTGAAGACCAAATTTTCTACTGTAACCAACGTGGTATTGATACAGAAAAAGCAATTGCTTTAATTGTTAATGGTTTTAGTAAAGATGTACTAAACAAATTACCAATGGAGTTTGCTGTAGAAGCACAAAAATTATTAGAAATTAGCCTTGAAGGTTCTGTAGGATAAATAAAACACAAACGCCTACCACTGTTATTTAATTAAAAAACTGTTTTTATAAAAAGTAAATATGAAAAAAGTAATTTTATTAGTAGTACTTATTATTAGCTTCTCGTCATGTGAGGACTTCAAAAAAGGAGTTAAAGACGGTTACAACGATGCAACAACAGAAACAAATGTTGATGCTGATGGTGTAGACAGAACTCTATCTAAAGATGGTTTAACGACCTTAAGTGGAGAATTCTCATATTACGCTGATGCTGCAGTTTTACAAGTTGGGAACAGCTCAATATATGGTGTTGTTTTAAACGAAAAAATGCAAGAATTACACGACATGGGTAAGCCATTTAGAACAGAACCAACAGATGGTGTTCTAGTGCAAATTCGTGGTAAAATTATACCTAAAGCAGAAAACGAAGAAGGCTGGCCTTATAACATCGATATAAAAGAAATTATTAGCGTTAAAGCGCCTTTGGTAAAGAACGAAGTGATTAAAATTGGAAAATAAAACTATGTTACAAATAAAAGATTTACACGCAAGTGTTGAAGACAAACCGATTCTAAGAGGTATTAACCTTGAAGTAAAAGCTGGAGAAGTACATGCTATTATGGGACCAAATGGTTCTGGTAAAAGTACTTTAGCTTCAGTTATTGCTGGAAAAGAGGAATATGAAGTAGAAAAAGGAGAAATTCTTTTAAATGGAGAAGATTTAGAAGACTTAGCTGCCGAAGAACGTGCACATAAAGGTATTTTCTTATCATTTCAATATCCTGTAGAAATTCCTGGTGTTTCTGTAACAAACTTTATAAAAACAGCAATTAATTCTACACGAAAAGCAAAAGGCTTAGCAGACATGCCTGCAAAAGACATGCTTAAAATGATTCGTGAAAAGTCTGAAATGCTAGAAATAGACCGCAAATTCTTATCTCGTTCTTTAAACGTAGGTTTTTCGGGAGGAGAAAAGAAGCGTAACGAGATTTTTCAAATGGCAATGTTAGAACCAAAATTAGCCATCTTAGATGAGACCGATTCTGGTTTAGACATCGATGCTTTACGTATTGTTGCTAATGGTGTGAACAAGTTAAAATCTAAAGACAATGCTGTCGTTTTAATTACGCACTACCAACGTTTATTAGACTATATAAAGCCTGATTTCGTTCACGTTTTATACAATGGTCGTATTGTAAAATCTGGAGGTCCTGAACTAGCACACGAATTAGAAGAAAAAGGTTACGACTGGATCAAGGAAGAAGTAGACGCTTAAAAATAGTAGGCAGTAATCAGTTTGCAGTAGCTTACTCAAGTGTGATTACTCGAAATAATATAAAAGTATATAGAAAACAGAAACAGTAAACAATTGAGTGAACTGAATACTGAAGACTAATTACTGAAGACTTAAACAATGGATTTAAAAGAAAAATTAGTATCATCCTTTTTAGCATTCGAAAATAATATCGATGTAGATTCACCTGTTCACGACATTCGTAGTGAAGCTATAAAAGCTTTTGAAAACTCAGGTTTCCCTTCTAAAAAAGAAGAAGCTTGGAAATACACATCGTTAAATAGTGTTTTAAAACACGACTACAGCCTATCTTCTAAACAGGAAAACGCTTTAGACTATAAAGACATAAAAAAGTATTTTATACACAATATAGATACTTATAAAATTATCTTTATTGACGGTAAATACTCTTCGCATTTGTCTCAAGTTACTCATGACGGTATCGATGTTTGTTTAATGTCTTCTGCATTAAATAAAGACAAATACAAACCAGTAATTGAAAATTATTTCAATAAAATAGCACTAAAAGATAGCTTAACATCTTTAAATACTGCGTTTTCAAACGAAGGTGCATATATACATATTCCTAAAAATAAATTGGTAGAAAAGCCAATTCAAATTATACACTTCTCTACAGGTAATGAGGCAGCTTTAATGCTTCAGCCTAGAAATTTAATTGTTGTAGACGAAAATTCTCATGTTCAAATTATAGAACGTCACCAAAGTTTAACAGACAATCCTGTATTAACTAATAGTGTTACAGAAATTTTTGCAGACAAGCGTGCCGTTGTTGACTATTATAAAATTCAAAACGATAACAAAAATGCTTCTTTAATAGACAGCACTTTTGTTGACCAAAAAGATCAAACGAACTGTTTTGTACACACTTTTTCTTTTGGAGGAAAATTAACACGTAATAATCTTAACTTTTACCAAAATGGTGAACATATGGATTCTACAATGAAAGGCATCACCATTATTGGAGATAAACAACATGTAGACCATAACACACTAGTACACCATATAGAACCTAATTGCGAAAGTCATCAAGATTACAAAGGTATTTTTGCAGATAGCTCTACAGGTGTTTTTAACGGTAAAGTGTTGGTAGATAAACTAGCACAGAAAACAAATGCATTCCAGTCTAATAATAATATTTTATTAAGCGACAAGGCATCTATAAATACAAAACCTCAACTTGAAATTTTTGCAGACGATGTAAAATGTTCTCATGGTTGTACTATTGGACAATTAGATGAAAGCGCATTGTTCTACATGAAACAACGTGGTATTCCAGAAAAAGAAGCCAAAGCATTACTTATGTATGCTTTTAGTAATAACGTTTTAAGTTCTGTAAAAATTCCAGAATTAAAACAACGTATTACTAATATAATTGCTAAAAAATTAGGTGTTAATATTGGGTTTGATCTTTAGATAAAATCCTTTTTTTAAAATAATAAAAGAGCCTTTTTTGATTTCAGAAAAGGCTCTTTTTATTATATTTTATACAAAAAATTATTCCGCTTTATAGATTATCTTTACATACCGATTTTAAATGGCACCTATTGACAACCATTTTTAACGATTTAAAATTCAATTTAATGCTAGACATAAACAAAATAAGAAAAGACTTCCCAATACTTAACCGTAAAGTAAATGGTAAACCCTTGGTGTATTTTGATAATGCAGCAACCTCTCAAACACCACAACAAGTTATAGATGTTATTGTAGATTATTACAGTAATTACAATGCTAATATTCACAGAGGTGTACACACTCTAAGTCAAGAAGCTACAGACAAATACGAAGAGGCGAGACACACGATACAAAACCATTTTAACGCAAAATATGCTTACGAGATAATCCTTACTTCTGGCACAACAGAAAGTATAAATCTTGTTGCACATGGCTTTGCTTCTATTTTAGAAAAAGGTGATGAAATTATAGTTTCGGCTTTAGAACACCATAGTAATATTGTGCCATGGCAAATGCTTTGCGAAAAAACTGGTGCTATTTTAAAAGTCATTCCAATGACCCAAGAAGGAGAATTGGATATGAATACTTATTCCGAATTACTTTCAGACAAAACAAAACTGGTATTTGTAAATCATATTTCTAACGCTTTAGGAACCATAAATCCTATTGAGTCTATTATACAACAAGCACACAAATTAGGTGCAGCTGTTTTAATTGACGGAGCACAAGCGTGTCCGCATGTTAAACCAGACGTTCAAGCCTTAGATGTAGATTTTTATGTAACCTCAGCGCATAAAATTTGTGGTCCAACAGGAGTTGGCATGTTATATGGCAAAGAAGAATGGCTTACTAAACTACCACCTTATCAAGGAGGAGGAGAAATGATAGATCAAGTCAGTTTCGAAAAAACAACTTACGCAGGTTTGCCACATAAATTTGAAGCTGGCACACCAAACATTTGTGGAGGTATCGCTTTTGGCGCGGCTTTAGATTACATGAATGCTATTGGATTTGAAAATATTGCAACTTACGAAAACGAATTATTAGCCTACGGAACAAAAAGGTTATTAGAGATTGAAGGCTTAAAAATATACGGAACGTCAAAAAACAAAACATCGGTAATTAGCTTTAATTTAGAAGGTATACATCCGTACGATGTTGGTACTTTATTAGACAAAATGGGAATTGCTGTAAGAACAGGACATCATTGTGCACAACCTATTATGGCATTTTATAATATCCCTGGAACTGTAAGAGCTTCCTTTGCTTTTTATAACACAAAAGAAGAGATCGACATATTAGTTGAAGGCGTTAAAAAAGCAAAAATGATGCTTTCTTAAACTTTGGCTCTTTTTTTGTTATATTATATAATGAACCAATAACTATTAAAAATGAAAACAACTACTCTTTTTCTTTTCGCAATTATATTAAATGCTTGTAGCGCTTCTGGCAAAACGACATCAAACATAACTAATGACACTAAAAACAGTGTTCAGCCTTCATTAAACGGGACCTATATTGTTTCCAATATGGACGTAGATAATTTAGCCGAAAATCTTACTATTAGTTTCGATGAAGCTACTAATAAAGTCTCTGGATTTTCTGGATGCAATACCTTTTTTGGTAGTTACACCATTATTGACAATGCAATAACCTTTAAAGGTTTGGCTTCTACAAGAAAAATGTGTGCAGACAAAAATGCCATATTAAATGAAACAAAAATATTAGCTGCCTTAGGAGAAACAACTCATTTTGAAACAAAAGATGATGTAATTACTTTACTTAATGCTAAAACGGAATTAATTAGCGCTGTAAAAAGCACTGATAATTCTGAAAAAAAATTAACACAAGACGGATTAAAAGTAGAATACAAAGCAAGCGCTAGAGGACATTTAAAAGAAATTATTTTAGAAAACAAAACCATTAGTATCCAAAATGGACACAATGTTAAACCTGAAATAAAAGCATGTAACAATGAAGATTGGGATATGATATTAAAAATGGTTACTGATATAAATTTAAAAAACATAAATACTTTAGAGCCACCAAGTAAAGCACATCAATATGATGGTGCTGCACTAGCAGGATTAACAATAACTAAAGACGGAGAAACTTATACAACACCAGCTTTTGATGCAGGAAACCCTAATAAAGAGATAAAAGCTCTTGTAGACTTAGTTAATAATATTGGCACAGCAACAAAAGAAAAGAACTAAAGATTTTCGTAATTTTGTAATAGTAAAATTTATTAGACCAATGCAAAGTATTAAAGAAATACAAGAAGAAATTATAGACGAATTCGCAATGTTTGAAGATTGGGAGGAACGTTATCAATACATGATCGATTTAGGTAAGGATTTACCTTTAATAGACGACCAATACAAAACTGAAGACAATATCATTAAAGGTTGCCAAAGTAAAGTTTGGGTTCACGCAGAAATGAGTGATAACAGAATTGATTTTACAGCAGATAGTGATGCTATTATTACAAAAGGTATTATTGCTATTCTAATTAGAACCTTTTCCAATCAACACCCAAAAGATATCTTAGACGCTAATACAGATTTTATAGATGCTATTGGCTTAAAAGAACATTTGTCTCCAACAAGAGCAAATGGTTTGGTAAGTATGATAAAGCAAATTAAAATGTATGCTATTGCATACCAAACGCAAATAAAATAGAAGTTCCGTCTACGCGGAAATAAAAAGAAAATGACCATGAGTGATACAACAATAGATACTACAGAATTAGGAGAAAAAATAGTAGCCGTTATAAAAACAATCTACGATCCAGAAATACCTGTAGATATATACGAATTAGGATTAATTTACGATGTTTTTGTAAATGAAGATTATGATGTTAAAATATTAATGACTTTAACAACACCTAATTGTCCAGTAGCTGAAACACTACCTTTAGAAGTTGAAGAAAAAGTAAAATCTCTTAAAGACGTTAATAACGCAGAAGTTGAAATTACTTTCGATCCACCTTGGACTCAAGAATTAATGAGTGAAGAAGCGAAACTAGAACTTGGTATGCTTTAAACAGAAAAGTAATGCCAAGACAAGCTCCTAAATCTCTTAAAGATGGAAAAAAAACTAGCTTACGAAAATCTTTTAGTGCGCTAGTTTTTATTCCAAGATTTTTTAAAGAAATCTGGAGAACAAACAAAAAACTCTTTTTACTTTCTGCTTTTTGCAGACTTATTGGAGCCATTTTACCTGTAATTATTCTTTGGATAGGTAAAATAATTATAGACGAAATTATTCTACAAACTAAAGTAGAAGTTTCAGATTTAAATCTACTCTGGACCTATGTAGCAATAGAGTTTGGTTTAATCATTATTTCAGACCTTATAAGCAGAGCCATTTCTTTAACAGACGGTTTACTCGGCGATTCTTACTCGATAGACTCTTCAGTAAGAATTATAAAAAAAACAAATCAAATAAATATAAGTCTGCTTGAAGACTCAGAGTTTTACGATAAGTTAGAACGTGCTAGAACACAAACTAATGGTCGTGTAGGATTAATGTCTAATGCCTTAGGCGAAGTACAAAGCTTAATATCTATAATCACATTAGTGGCAGGTTTAATTTATTTTGAGCCTTACTTAATTATCCTTTTAGTACTAAGTATTATTCCATCGTTTATAAACGAAATTTGGTTTAGCCAACAGCAATATTCTCTAGCAAGAGGATGGACTGCAGAACGTAGAGAGTTAGATTATTTACGTTTTATTGGTGCAAACGATAAAACAGCAAAAGAAATAAAGCTTTTTGGTTTAACAGATTTTGTAGTTGATCGCTTTAAAAACCTATCTCATGAGTACTACAATCTTAATAAAAAGCTAGCCATAAAACGCTCTGCATTAGGTTTCCTATTTAATGTTTTAGGTACTTTAAGTTATTATGGCGCTTATGTTTTTATAATATATCGCGTTATTTCTGGAGTAATTACATTAGGTGAATTAACTTTTTTATCTGGAGCATTTAACAGACTTACAAAAAACCTACAAGACTTCTTTTCTAAATTTACACGCATAACAGAAAGTGCATTGTACTTAAAAGATTATTTCGATTTTCTAGACATATCTATAAAGCCTGCACATAAAGAAGACATGCCACTTCCTGAAAACATAAAGGAAGGTTTCGAATTTAAAAATGTCCGTTTTGCTTATCCAGGATCTGAAAACGAAATACTAAAAGGTATCAGTTTTAATATGAAAGCTGGCGAAAAACTAGCATTTGTAGGGCAAAATGGAGCAGGAAAAACAACATTAACAAAACTATTGTTACGCTTTTATGAGCCTACTTCTGGTGAAATTCTGCTAGATGGTATTAACATTAATAGATTTGATAAAGCAAAGTATCAAGAATATTTTGGTGTTATTTTTCAAGACTTTTTCAAATACGAATTTACCGTTAGAGAAAACATAGCCATTGGAGATATTGATGAAATAGAAAACCAATCGAAAATTGAAGATGCTGCAAAACTAAGTTTGGCAGACGAAGTTGTGCAAGATTTAAAGTTTGGTTACGATCAACAATTAGGAAAGCGCTTTGCAAAAGGACAAGAACTTTCTGGTGGCCAATGGCAAAAAGTAGCATTAGCAAGAGCCTATATGAAAGATGCTAAAGTGATGATATTAGATGAACCAACTTCGGCTTTAGATGCTAAAGCAGAAAGTGAAGTGTTTGATCGTTTTATTGGTTTAACTCAATTTAAAACAAGTGTTATTATTTCGCACAGATTTAGCACAGTGCGACAAGCAGATAGAATTCTAGTTTTAGAACAAGGACGTGTTTTAGAGATTGGCACACATGAGGAACTCATGGAAAACAAATCTTTATATGCCGAATTATTTACATTACAAGCAGAAGGCTACCAATAATTAATTATATAACTTTGAAATTATGGCTGAAGAAATTATAAATCGCGTTGCGAGCAGTAAACTAGTTGTTTTTGATCTTGAGGATTATTATCCTAAAGGAGAACGAGTACTTTTTGATATTAAAGATTGGTTATACGAAGGCTTCGTACTTCGTGAAAAAGATTTTAGAGCTTTAGTAAAAGAACACAATTGGGAACAATACCAAGATACTCTTGTTGCATTAACGTGTACTACAGATGCTATTGTTCCAGATTGGGCTTATATGCTTTTAAGTATTAATTTACAGCCTTACACTAAGAAAACAGTTTTAGGAAACTTAGATGCGTTAGAAACCGCACTTTATCAAGAGATAATTTACAATTTAGACACTACTATATTTAAAGACAAACCCGTAATTATTAAAGGTTGCTCTAAAAAACCGGTGCCATCTAGTGCTTATATAATGATTAGTAACACCCTTAAACCAGTTGCTAAATCTATTATGTTTGGTGAAGCCTGCTCCTCAGTTCCGTTATATAAGCGTTAATTATCGATAATATAGGCACTTAATCGTATATCAATATTTTTTATATTTTAGTATTCTGTGTTTTCTATCTATTTGATATACTTTTGCCTCTCAAAATTTAAAACAATGAAAAAACTACTATTATTATTAGCTTTTAGTATTGGTGTAGTATCAGTACAAGCACAAACAAAAGAAGAGTTACACACTCAAAAAAAAGAGAAGCAAGCTGTTGCTGATGCTGCACAAGCTGAAGCTAATGCTTTACAGGCTCAAATAGATGCTCTTCCAGGTTGGAGAAAAGGTCTTTTTGGTACTATTGGAGGAACACTTTCTAATTTTAATAACTGGTACTCTCAAGGAACACCTGATAACGCCTCTGGTAATATTGGTATTTCTGTTAATGCATATGCTAATTTAATTGAAGATAAATTTTTCTGGAGAAACTCTTTAACATCTAACCTCAACTGGGTAAAGTTTGATGATAAAAACGACCCTACTGATGATGATAGCTTTAAAGCAGGTACAGATGTATTTAATATTTCGTCATTATACGGAAGAAATATCGCTAAAAACTTTGCTGTTTCTGGTTTAGCAGAATACAGAACTACTTTATTAGACAACTTTAACGACCCAGGTTATTTAGACGTTGGTGTTGGTGGAACTTGGACTCCTATGGAAAACCTAATAGTTGTAATTCACCCATTAAACTACAACTTTGTATTTGCTAAAAACGATGCTATTTTTCAATCTTCTTTAGGCGCAAAAATAGTTGCAGACTATACAAGACAAATTGGTGCTATTAGCTTCAAGTCTAACTTATCAACTTTCCAGAGTTACAAAACTAGTGATTTATCTAACGTAACATGGACTAACTCATTTAGCTATACTTTATGGAAAATGATTGGTGTTGGTTTCGATTTTGGTTTAAGAAGCAACAAACAAGAAGCACTTAACTATAATTTAGGACAATATGATGCTACATCAACAAACCCTGTTCCTACTTTTGGAAACGTAGATAACAAACTACAATCTTACTGGTTATTAGGTTTAAGTTACAACCTATAAGCTACAAACATTATAATTTAAAAAAACGCGTTTCTTTTCGAAACGCGTTTTTTTATGCCTTATATTTATTGAGTAATAAACGAGCTAAATAGTCTATTGCAAAAGAGTATTACTCTTTTTTGTTAAACTGTTTTTCACTTTTCTTTTTATTAAATAATCTTTTTAAGAAACCATCTCGTTTATCCTCTTCGCAGTTTAATGCTTCAACAACCTCATTTGACGGTTTTTCGAAGTTACTTTTTGTAATGGTATTGTAATTTTTATCTGTATTTAATTTCTTATAAAACTCAGCAAATATTGGTAAAGCAGAATTTGCACCTTGACCTAAACCTGTGGTTTTAAAACCAATGCTATAATTATCGTTTCCTACCCAATTTACAGTGACTAAATTTGGTGTAATAGCAACAAACCAACCGTCTTTATTATCTTGAGTTGTTCCTGTTTTTCCTGCAATATTATTTTTTAAATTATATCTAGATCTTAGCCTTGCTGCTGTTCCTGTGTTTACCGTAGATTTCATTATTTGCAACATCACTTGCCTTGTATAATCGCTATATGCTTTTGTCTCGTTTACCTCAGGTTTAAAAGACACTATTTCTACGCCATTTTTATCTTCAATTTTAGTTATAAAATACGGTTTAACAGACTTGCTATTATTTACATAACTCGCATAGGCTCCAGCGAGTTCTTTTATATTAATTTCGGCTACACCTAGAGCTAATGAAGGCTCTTTAGGTAACTCTTTCGTTATTCCTAACTTTTCGGCTTGTTGTAAAACTTTATCTATACCCACTTCGTTTAAAACCTTAACCGCAATCGTGTTCATAGATTGACTTAATGCTTTTTCTAAATTGTAATTAATGTGTGGATCTATTTCTTTTTCTCCAGAATTTGTTGGTGTCCAATTTTTATAATCTGTATACGTTATAGCCTCTGGCGAAAAGTATGTACATGGTTTCATACCATTTTCTATAGCTGCTGTATATACAAAAGGCTTAAACGTTGAACCTACTTGTCGCTCACTTTGTGAAACGTGATCGTATTTAAAAAACCGATTGTCTATACCACCAATATAGGTTCTTACAGCTCCTGTTTTTGGTTCTAGAGCAATCATTCCGGTGTTTAAAAACTTTAGGTAATGCTGTAAACTATCTATTGTAGATATGCTTTCTTTTCTGGTTTCTTTCCAATTAAATAATTCTACTTCATGCTTTACAGAAAGTGAATCTATTATTTGGGTTTCACTTAAACCAGCTTCTTTATACCTTTGGTATTCGGGTAATGCCTTAATAGCATTTTCAATGAGTTTTTTATTAGTTTTCCAAGGTGCATTTTTGCCATAAGACGCTTCGTAAGCGTCTTGCAATTTTGAAAGATGTAATTGCATGGCTTCTTCGGCATACTTCTGCATTTGGTAGTCTAATGTTGTGTGGACAACTAAACCATCCTTATACAAATTGTAAGACTCACCGTTTGGTTTTTTATAATCTTCTAAAACAATGGCTAGCTCCTTTTTAAGTTGCGCTCTAAAATATGGTGCTAATCCTAAATCATGATTAAAAGATTGGTAATCTAACACAAGAGAATCTTGCTTTGCTCTAGAAAGCTCCTCCGCATTTAAGTAGTTGTATTTAAGCATTTGTTGTAACACAACATCTCTTCTTTGCGTACTATTTTTTAAATTACGTCTTGGGTTGTAGTACGTGTTTGCTTTTAAAGTACCGACTAACGTTGCCGCTTGCGAGACTGTTAATTTTAAAGTTGATGTATTAAAAAACTTACGCGATGCACTTTCTATTCCGTAGGTATTATCTGGAAATGGCACAGTATTAAGGTATAGTGTTAGTATTTCTTTTTTAGAGTATATTTTTTCTATTCGTTTGGCAACTATAGACTCTTTTACTTTGTTAATTACTGTACTAAAAGCAAAGTGTTTATCTCTACCATATAAGTTTTTTGCCAATTGCAAAGTAATTGTACTTCCTCCTCCCGAAGATTGATCTTGAAACAAAATAGTTTTAAATAACACACGCAGTAAACTAACATTATCTACGCCATCGTGCTCGTAAAACCTTACATCTTCGGTTGCTATTAAAGCATTAAGAAGGTGTTTAGGAAATTGATTATAAGTTAATGGCTGCCTATCGTAAATGTAATATTTACCAATAAGCTTACTGTCTTTATCTAAAACCTGAGTGGCTTCGGCTTGCTTTAAATTTGTTAAATCTGCTGTGTTTGGTAATTTACCAAAGGCTCCAAAATAGATGCTAACAAAAAAAACGAGAGCTAAAATTACGGCTCCAATACCAGCTAAAATGGATTTTTTTACCCATTTATTTTTAAAGAATGTACTTAGTTTTTGTTTTATCATGTGTAGTTATAACGTGAAAAAGATCTGTTTATTTAGTTGTAAACATCTCATTAAATCTGTTTACTTTAATTACGATATTATCTATAATGTTGGTTGTAATTATAATAAAAAAAGTGGATTGGTTAAGTTAAATTAATTCAAAAAGTCAAAAACTTGCACTTATTTAAGAAGTGCTTTTTTTTATTGCGTTAAGGATAGCAGCGGCATCCTTTTTTTGCTGCCATATATGGCAAAAAAAGATATAGCGTATAGCCTGACCTTTAGGTAACGCCCAAATTATTCTATTCTTCCTCGCCCATATTTGCGTAATCGTAATCTGGATATAGAAAGTGATTATATGGAAAACGTGTGACGTGGATATCTCTAACCTCATCGTAAACACGCTTTTTAAAGTCTTCAAGATTTTCTTTACTTAACGCCGAAATAAATAGTGCGTTGTTTTCTCCTACTCTATTCATCCAGGTTTTTTTCCATTCGGCAAGACTGTAGTGTTCTTCGGTACGCTCGGCAATTAAATCGGTTTCATCGAATGGTTTTGCTTCATAAGCATCAATTTTATTGAATACCATAATAACGGGCTTATCTCCACTATTAATCTCGCCTAAAACTTTGTTTACAGAGGCAATATGATCTTCGAAATTAGGATGCGAAATATCGACTACGTGGAGTAATAAATCTGCTTCGCGCACCTCGTCTAATGTACTCTTGAAACTATCTACTAATTGTGTTGGCAGTTTACGTATAAAACCTACGGTATCACTTAATAAAAATGGCAGGTTTTGGATAACCACCTTTCTAACCGTTGTGTCTAAGGTTGCAAAGAGTTTGTTTTCGGCAAAGACTTTACTTTTACTAATAGTATTCATTAGGGTAGATTTACCAACATTGGTATAACCTACTAAAGCGACACGTACCATTTTACCACGATTACCACGTTGTACAGACATTTGCTTGTCTATTACCTTAATTTTGTCTTTTAGTAAAGAGATTCTATCTCTAACGATACGTCTATCTGTTTCAATTTCTGTTTCACCAGGTCCGCGCATTCCTATTCCACCTTTTTGGCGCTCAAGGTGTGTCCACATTCCTTTTAGTCGTGGTAGTAAATATTCGCATTGTGCCAATTCTACTTGTGTTCTTGCATAACTTGTTTGCGCTCGTTGTGCAAAAATATCGAGAATAAGGTTTGTTCTATCGAGTACTTTACATTCTAGAATTTTACTAATGTTTCGTTCTTGAGAGGCAGATAGCTCGTCATCAAAAATAGCAGTACCAATTTTATTATCGTGAATGTATTGGCGCACTTCGTCCATTTTTCCTGTACCAATATAGGTTTTAGGATTGGGCTGCTCCATTTTTTGGGTGAATCGTTTTTTAACTTCTCCACCTGCTGTGAAGGTTAAAAACTCTAATTCGTCTAAGTATTCTTTAGACTTAACTTCGTCTTGTTGTTTGGTAACTACACCAATTAGCACAGCACTTTCTAAGTCAATATCTTTTTTTTCTAGCATAAATAATTTTAAAAGGTAAAGTTATACCATTTCTAGTTTTAAAGCATCATAAAATAAAATGATGATTCTTTTCTTTATACAAAATAGAGAAATTAAGTGTAGTTATTGCTACAGTTTTTACTTTATATTGAAGTAAACAGCCAAAAAAGGCGTTTTATTATGATTATTTAAGGTAAGATTTGGTATTGCTAATTTTAGGCAGATAAAATTTGCTATTTTTAACGCAATCAAAATTTAAAAAATTTGAAACTAAACTTCTTTAAGTCCAAAGGGAAACAACATACTATCGCTTTTTATAATATTGAAAATCTCTTTGATGTTTATGATGATGAAGTAACAAGAGATCAAGATATGCTTCCAAATGCAGAGAAACGATGGAGCATTAAACGTTATAAAAACAAACTGCGTAAAATTGGGTTTGTTATTTCTAATATTGGGAAAGAGGATGTAAAAAGACATCCTGCCATTATAGGTTTAGCTGAAGTAGAAAATGAAGCTGTTTTAAAAGATTTAGTGGCTTCTAAACATTTAGAGGAACACAAGTATAGTTTTATACATTATAACTCTCCAGACGAGCGCGGAATTGATGTGGCTTTACTTTATGATGAGACGGTATTTAAAGTTGCTTTTTCTAAGACTTATACTGTAGATTTACTAAGCGAAAATGGAGAAGTAGACCATACTAGAGATGTATTATTAGTAAGTGGTTTGTTTGAAGGTTTAGAGTTACATGTAATAGTTAACCATTGGCCATCTAGACGTACTGGTGATATTGAAACGAAGCACAAACGATTAAAAGCATCACAAAAAGTAACAGAGGTTATTAGTTTTTTAAAAGAAAAAAATCCTGATGCTAAAGTTGTTGTTATGGGAGATTTTAATGATGATCCGGATAGTGAAAGTTTAAAGGCTTTAGAATTAAGTCATAGCCTTTTTAACCCAATGCGTACGCTAATTTCTAACGATCGTGGCACTACTAGCTATAACCATAGTTGGAATTTATTCGATCAGTTTTTAATTACTCATAATTTTTTCGAACGTAAGAAAGATACACTTCGTTATGTGAAAGCTAATATTTTTGATGAAGATTACTTAAAAGAATTTGAAGGCAAGTACAAAGGCAGTCCTTACAGAACTTATGTTGGTACCCGTTACAAAGGCGGTTATAGCGATCATTTTCCTGTTTATATGGTTTTACAAAAGAAGTAAAAGCAATTGTTAAGATTGAACACTTTTTAAAATGAATTAGAAGTTATTTGGCCTCTAGTTTTCTAAGTTTATCTTTTAAAACCATTGCTGCACTAGTATAACCTCCTTCTGTACCATCTACAAAATGAACATGTTTTTTATCTCTATCTTCTACATAGCAAGACATTATAGACGCATGCGTAATGTGTAAACCGTATACAATTTCATTGTTTAATTCTATAGTATCTAAAAAATCTTGCAACTCTTTTACTTGTTTATCTGTACCTGTAATGACTGTATTAATAGAACCGTCTAACATAATAGTATCTGACAACTGAGTTACTTTGTACACATACAATTTACCTGCTTTAAAAAACTTAAAATAATAGCCTCCTATTAAAGTTAAAAACCAATTTGTGAGTACACGATTAAATTTATGCTTACCAATTCTAGTATGCATTTCTTTTCTTATTTTCCCTATTGAAGTACTCAATTTTAATTTTAATGAGGTAATTGGATTCCGTTTATTTAAATCTCCAAATATGGAATCTATTTTATTCATTATTCTTCCATACACCTCAGCTTGTTTACTTTCATCTTGACAATCTATAAGTAAGCAAACCACTTTTTCTTGTGATTCTTTTGGGTATATCTCATCCCATCGACATGCCATACCTTCAAGATTTAAAGCAATTTCTTTGGCTTTAAAACTATCTGAAGCCTGAAAGCTTTCCTTTATAAGAGTTTCGGCATATTTTAAGCCATTTCCTAATACAATTGGTGTTGTTAGGTATTTGTTATGTCTTAACTTAGAAATCCTTAAGGTCACATTATTTAAATACACTTTTTCAACTTCTAGATGCCCAACTCTTAAATTTAGTTGGTGTGTGTTTTTTATATGTAAACTATAATCATTTAGTGCTAATAATAAAGGTTGTAAGACTTTATTTGGAACAATAAAAGTTGATCCATCGCCTCCAAAAAAGTATGGAATTCTTAATTTTTTATCTATCCCTTTTAAAGTATTTAAAACGGTAACGATACTTCCTGTTGCACTTAAATTAACATCGTTATGATGCCCATTTGCAACTGCTTGAGTAGAATTTTCAATATCTGTAACTATAATAGACCAATCTTTTGGGACATTTGAAAACAAAGTCTCATCACTTAGTAGTGCTGTTAAAGGCAACTTGTTTTTTGATATTTTTTTATAAAAATTTAAATTATCACTAAGCATATTACTAAATATATCTTTTGATTTATTTTTTTAAAGATACTACAAAAGATGTACCACATTAAATAATAAATGGGCTCACAAAAGTAAGCCCATTTATTGTTTGCATTATTGTAATAATCTATTTTCCTCCCAACATTAACAATTCGTTACATACAACTTCTGTAGTATAACGTTTTATACCATCTTTATCTTCCCAAGACCGCGTTGTTAGTTTTCCATCTATAGCAATTTCCTTTCCTTTAGTTACATACTTCTCGATAACATCTGCTGTTTTTCCCCAAGCTACTATTTGATGCCATTGTGTATCTGTAATTTTTTCGCCTTGTGCATTTTTATAACTCTCGTTCGTAGCTAATGTAAATTTAGCTAATTTCTTTCCAGATTCTAAGTTTACTATTTCTGGATCTTTACCAAGGTTACCAATTAACTGTACTTTGTTTCTTAACGTATTCATAAGATAAGTGTTTTATTATATCGAATTTCATTAGTTCCATTCAACACTGCAAAGATGCAACAGCACACAAATGTTAAACGGTATTTACGCATTTAATGTCGGTTGTAAACATTTGTAGTCGTTTGTAATTGAATAAATTGTATCTTGATAAAAATAAAAATCGGGTATAATACTAGACAAACCATGACTAAAACTTTATTGATATTAATTCTTTTAACTATGTTATTAAGCTGCGGAAAAAAAGCAATAACAGCGTCCGAAAAAAAAGAAATTATTACTGAATTAAATGCAATTCATACAGCTGATCAAAAATACGCAGGAATTCCATCACAAGCATTAAAAGATAAATATGGCCGTGAAAAAGCTTGGGATATATTTGAAAACAAAAGAGACAGTATTGGATTAATAAACCAAGAAAAGATTAAAAATCTGTATAAAAAATATGGCTATTTAGGTTACAAAGAAATTGGCGAAAAAGCATCAAATAATTTTTGGATATCAATTCAACATGCCGACAATGATATCGAGTTTCAACAGCAAATGCTTATCGCATTAAAAAAGCATATTTCTAAAAACAATGGGAGCAAAGTTGAATATGCCATGCTTGAAGATAGAGTAAATGTAAATTTAAACAAAAAACAAAGATTTGGCAGTCAAGTAACTTATAATAAATTTGGACAAGCAATACCAAAAATTGGATTGATTGACACTCTTAATATTGAACAATTAAGAAAAGCGTATGATTTACCAACTTTTCGAGAATATTATAATAAGATGAGTACAAATCATTTCGAAATGAATAAACAAAACATGATAGAAAGAGGAATAACAGAACCTAAATTATATGAATAAAGAGCAACTATAATCGTAGAAAAAACAATAATGACAGTTAATATAGAAACCGAACGTTTATTACTTAGAGAAATACGATTGGAAGATTTAAACGGATTGTTTGAGTCAGATTCTAACCCAAATGTGCATAAATATTTAGGTAATAAACCGATTAAAACTATTGCTGAAGCTACAGGCTATATTGAAAAAATTCAGAAACAATATAAAGAATTAGGCATAGGACGATTTGCTGTTATAGAAAAAACCTCTAATCAATTTATAGGTTGGTCTGGATTAAAATTTAATACAGGAGCCAACGAATCTTTAGGTAATAAAAGAGATTTTTATGATGTTGGCTATAGATTTATAGAACGTTTTTGGAATAAAGGTTACGCAAGCGAATCTGCCATTGCAGCTTTAGAATATGGATTTAACACCTTAAAACTAGACGTTATTGTTGGAGCAGCAGAATCTGGAAACATAGCCTCTAACAAGATTCTTAAAAAAATAGGCTTACAGTATAAAGAACAGTTTCCTTTTGAAAATGAAATGATTAATTGGTACGCATTAAAAAATGAAGATTATGGAAAAACAATGCCCTGAATGTGGTGATAAAATTATTGGCAGAATAGATAAAAAATTCTGTAGTGATGGCTGTAGAAATGCACACAACAATAAAGTTAATAAGGATGGTAAAAACTTAATTCGTAATATCAATAATCGTTTACGAAAGAATTGGCGCATTCTAGAAAGCCTAAATCCAGACCAGAAAACAAAAACAAGTAAAACCAAATTAGATGCAAAAGGATTTGATTTTAACTATTTTACTAGTACTTACACCACAAAAGCCGGAACTGTTTACTACTTTGTTTACGACCAAGGCTATCTTCCGTTAGAAGGTGATTTTTACGCCTTGGTTAAACGACAATAAAAAAAACGTAACATATTATATAAATATGCTACTTATAGGTGTAACCAATTAACCTTTCAACAAAAAAAATGTCTACTCCTTTAATTATTACACTTGCCGTTTTGGGATCTGCGACAATAGCATTTTTGATCTATTATTTCCTTCCGAAAACCATTATCCTTAGACGTTTAAAAAAATTACCTTTTAGTAAAATTGGAAGTTTACAGAACCATAAACATTCTAAAATTGAAGGCATCGCACTAAATATCGAAACACCATTAATTGCCCCTTTAAGTAAGAGAAAGTGTGTTTATTATAAAATGACAATTGAGAAAAAGGTGAAATCTGGAAAAAATTCACATTGGGATACGATTGTTAACGAAGAAATAATTCAAGACTTTTTTGTTGAACAAGCTGGTGAACGTCTAGTTATATTCCCTAAAAAGAAACCAAAAAATTATTACGACTACCTTGTTACAGATAAAACAATTGAGTCTGGTACTTTTAATGATCCTACACCGCAGTTTAAAGCAGTGTTAGATAAATATAATGTCGAGACAGAAGGCTTCTTTGGCTTTAATAAACAATTACGTTACCACGAAGCTATTATTGAGGTTGGTGAACGTATTACCGTTGCTGGTTTTGTAAAATGGGTAGCGTTAGAAAATCCGATTTCAGATTATAACTACTCGAGAGTTGCTTCTTTAATAGCAAAAGGCAAAACAAAAATATTAATAACAGATACTCCTGCGGCTTTAAAACCAAGAAGGCAACGTTAAGGCTTCCAATTCTGTTGCTTTAATTGCATAGCTGCCTTTAAAATATCTTTTTGACTTATTTGACCTACTAATTTTCCATCTTCAACAATAGGAAAACGACGTCTTTTAGAGTCCAAAAACTGTTTAGCTGCATCAAAAACATTAAGATTACCATCTATGGTTTCGACGTTTGTAGCCATATGTTTTTCTATAGAGTTACTTTCCATAGGCATATTATAATATCGACTATCGCTAATTTGCTTAATGCAATCGCCTTCAGAAATAATACCTATCAATTCATTCTTTTCATTTACAACAGGCCCGCCAGATATTCTATGTTTTATTAATGTGTTTACAACATCTTCAACCGACTGTGTGGATTTAAACGTTATTAAGTCTCGCGTCATAAAATCGCTAACTTTAAAATTTTCTTGACTATTATTGTTCTTTTGTTGTGTCTCTTTCCGAGCACCTTGAAAACTCTTTATTCCCATGTTTTATATTTTTTATGATTATGAAGCGATTTAAAGTTACTCATTTTAAGGCACTTATCCTACACCATTAACATAGTTCATAATTTACTACTTCCGTATCAACTAATTAGCGACTCCTACAATGTTAAAAAAGCACTAATTATAACTTCAAAGAAATAACATTATCAAAAACAAAAAAACCAGAGAAATTAATTTCTCTGGTCTAATTTTATAAAACCTTTTTTTAATAAGGTTAGAATAATTATAGTATGTTCTTAGACTTCTATTTAGAAGCTGGTCCTCCACTCATTATTCTAAATTGAGATCTACGGTTTTGCTGGTGCTGCTCTTCACTACAATCAGTACCACAATCTATTGTTAATTCTCTTTCGCCTTTTCCTGCTCCTGAAATTCTTGTAGCATCAATTCCCTTCGAAATCACATACTGTACTGTAGTTTTTGCTCTTCTGTTTGATAAAGAATCGTTATAACGATCTGAACCTCTCGTATCTGTATGTGATGTTGCATAAATAACCATGTTTGGATATTTATTCATCGCTTGAACTAAATTATCCAACTCAAAGGCCGCTTTAGCCGTAATATTAGACTTATCGTAATCAAAATAGATAGGGTTTAATACTACACTCTCTACTTCTATTATTTTCTCAATTGGATCTAATGCTATCTCTACCATTAGCTCTTCTTCGTTACTACCTGATATTGAAAGTTTATTACTCTCATAATCTGCCATAGTAACCTGTAACTCTGTATCTGTATCACATTCTACAATGTATTCAACTTGTCCCTTGGCATTAGTAGTTTTCGTAGACAAAATATTACCTTTACTATCCACTAAAGAAGCTGTTGCTCCTGCTAAAGGTGCTTTTGTATTGTTATCCAATACTGTTGCAATAATCTGTACATCGCAAAGTGGTTCTATTTTCTTAATAGCATAAATATCATCATCGCCTTTTCCTCCTTCACGATTTGAAGACACAAAACCTTCACCCGTTTCCTCATTCATCGAGAATGCAAAATCGTCTCCATTAGAGTTTATAGGTATTCCAACATTTCTAATTGGTGCCATTTTGCCGTCAACCTCTTTAGTATAAAACACATCCATACCTCCAAGTCCTAAATGACCTGTTGATGAGAAATAAAGTGTATTATTATCACTTGAGTATGGAAACATTTCTTGACCTTCCGTATTCACTTTTTGTCCTAAATTTACAGGAGTACCTACTTGCCCATTACCATCTATAGCCGCTTTGTAAATATCATACTTACCAAAACCACCTGGCATGTCACTAGCAAAGTATAATGTTGACCCATCTGTACTTACACTTGGATTTTTTATAGAATAGTTTCTACTGTTTATAGTTAACGCTTCTATATTAGAAAATTCATCTCCACTTACAGAGGCTTGAAACATATGCAATACACTATATTTTGTGTTAGATAATGAATCTTTCTCATAGATGTTTTCATAAAAACTCTCTCTTGAGAAGAATACCGTTTTTCCATCTGGAGAAAATGACATCAATCCTTCATGGTATTTAGTGTTCATTCTATCACCAAGCATCGTTTCTTCTTGATACGATCCGTCTTCTGCTTTTGTAAATGAATACATATCTAAAAAAGGCTGCTCATTCCAACCATAAGTTTTCCTAGAGTTATTTCTTGCTGAAGAAATATATAACTTTCCGTTATTAACCGTACCTCCAAAGTCTGATACCGCTGAATTAATATCCATATTCTGAACATTAAACTTTTTACCTCCTTCTAAAATCTTAGGTAAGTAATCTGGATTAGATAAAAACATAGTAGCTCTATCATCTCCCGGACGCATAGAAGCAAATTTCTTCATTTGCGCATTTGAAGCTTCGTACTTTCCATTTGCTTTTAGCATTTCAGAATACTTAAAGATCATTTCTGGCTCTTGTGAAGTTTCTAAAGCTTTTGAAAACCACTTCTCGGCTTCAACGCTATTATAAATATTGTAATTAGCTTCTGCTAAACGTCCATAGACGTATGCATCTGCTAATCCTTTTTCTATTAGCTTATTATAGTCTTCGATAGCTTCTACAAATTCAAATTTTGCAAAATGCTTATCGGCTTTCTTTGTAGCTGTATTCTGAGCCGTCAAGCTAAAGCTACTTAGAATGACTAGTGTTATAATTAATTTTAAGTGTTTCATCTGGTCGTGTCTTTTGTGTTAGCTTAAGTGGTTTAGAAATAACGTGGTGAACGTGATACTTTTCTTGGCAAATCGATATCGAAGTTTATAAATATCTCGTGTGAGGCATCTGTTACTACGTTTAATTCTGATTGAATAGCATCGTAAGCATAACCAATTCGTAGTGTTGGTGAAACCATAAAATTTACCATACCACTAAAAGAATCGTCTAGTCTATAACCACCTCCTATTTCTACAATATCGTACATGAATAAGTTTAGGTTTACATCGTAACTTACTGGTGCATCAAAAGCAAATTTCATTAAAGCGTGTGGCTTTAATTTAAAATTCTCTGACAAATCGAATACATAACCGGCTGCTGCAAATAAATGCTCAGTCTCAGATCCTATTTTTCTTCCATCACTGTCTAAATGTGTTCCATTTAAAATGTTTGGCATTGAAGCTGATAGATACCAACGATTAGGTTGGTATAAGTACATTCCTGCTCCAACATTGGCTGTTGTTTCATTAACATCTTGTGAGAAAAATGGATCATCAGCATCTATTGTCTCAATACTGGTTAATCCAATATCATGAAATGTAGCTCCCGCTTTTAATCCGAAAGCTAATTTTGTAATACTTCCTACTGGTAAAGTATAAGAGAAATCTACATAAGCATTGGTTTCTCTTACCGGACCTACTTCGTCATTAATTAATGATAATCCTAATCCAACTCTGTTACCTACTGGCGAGTGAATACTTAAGGTACCTGTACTTGGTGAGCCTTCTAGGCCAACCCATTGACTGCGATATAATGCGCCTATGGATACGCTCTCGCTTGATCCTGCATATGCAGGATTGATAACATTCATGTTGTACATGTATTGCGTATACTGCGGATCTTGTTGCGCTTGTACTCCTATAACTACTAGGAATACGATATATAGTATGTTCTTCATCTGTATTATTATTGGTTTCTAGTTGTTTAGATTATTTGTTTTCTCTGTTGATATATACCCAAGCGGCTTTCGTTTTATTGCCTTGGTAATTCATTACATAGTAATAAGTTCCTGTTGGCAACTCATCGCCATCTAAAGATTGACCATACCACTCATTTAAATAATTTGTCTTCTCGTAAACCTTAACTCCATTTCTATTAAATATCGTTAAAACTTGAACATCAAAACTACTTAAATCGAATGTCTCGTTTAATCCATCTCCATTTGGTGATATACCTTGTGGGATAACACAAGTTTCTAACTCTTCTACAAACACATCTTCACTTGCTGTACATCCTGTTTCATTAAACATAACTTCAATAGTATATGTTCCTGATGTAAGTACATTATCTATACTTAAATCCGTTTGACCCGAAACTAACACACCTTCGTTATACCATGCTATAGTAACATCTGCCTCTGTATAATTATCACCTATTGCGGTAACGGTTATTGGAGCTGATGCGTTTGGACACACTTCATAAACTATAGCCGTATCGAAAGATGTTTCTGGGCTGGTTCCAAAAGTTAAATTGAAACTACCATTTTCAGAACAACTTGTAATACCATTTGCTATTCTATAGTATATAGTTGTAGCCATTGATACATAATTTACAGGATCTAAAATAGCGTTTGTTCCATCTATAGCGTCTTGTTCAGTTTCATAATATGTAACTGTTACATCGGTTTGAGAACCACTAATTACAGCATCATTTATTGTTAAGTCATATTCTGACAACCCATCTCCATCATCATCACAGCCTAATATATCTTGAGCTGGATTCGCTATAGGATTCGGGAAGAATTCTACTAAAATTTCGTCAATTACAAAACAAGAAGCGTTAGCATTAAGAACAATTTCAACAATATAATTGTTAGTCTCTGTTACCTCTAAAGTAATTCCATTTTCAGGAACTCCAGCAGCGTCAAGAATTGGTTCTTGTATTCCATTCTCCATAGTGTACCATGTAATTGTTGCATTATCTCCAACTGGAACACCAATATCTAAAAGAACATTATCTCCTTCACAATTAGCGTTACCACCAGTTAATAAGATATCTTCTCCTAAATCTACTTCTCCAATTTCAAAACTACCTGCTTTTAAGAATACCGCAGAATCGTATGCTGTATCACCATCATCAGCAATTACTAATTTAATATGGTATGTTCTATTAGGTACTACTGTAGACATAGCTGTTAGTGGTACTGTTCTACCAATAAAATTTGTTGGATTTGTTAACGCTGGTAAACCACCATTTCCGTAATAGGCATCAAATAATGCTGGATTAGAAGAAGGACAACTTCCATTAAAAGCATCGTCTCTAATTGTAAATACAGATACAGGTGTTGTTGTACCTGGCACAACAGCAATATTAGTAGTTACACCGGTTACCGTATCTGTAAGTAAGAAAGCAAATGCATCTGAGAACCCACATTGAAAAGTTCCGTATTCTTCAGCTGCAAAAATAAATTCGAATGACATATCTTCAATAAATGGTACAAAATCGAACTCTATAATTGAGGCATTGTTAGTTGTTCCTTCATTAATTTCAGCTTCTAAGTCTGCATCACCAGGCCAAGTCGCTGGAAAGCCTCCACCACCATCACTAAGTATTCCAGTTTCTGGTCCAGGAGCATTTAAAGCATTTCCGGTAGTCATTATAATTCCACTTTCAAAAGGAAATCCAGAACCATTTGCTTCAAAATAACCTATTCCAGTGTCTGTACCAAAATCTGATCCAGAAGACGAAGTAACGTTTGAAATTGTAGAACATGGAGAGTTCACTAGAATATCTTCAATCAATTCTGTAACTGTATATTGCGTAACATCTGTTGTAATTGGAGGAGGAATAGAATACACACATAAGTCGAAATTTACATCTTGAAAAGCATCATCGTTAAAAGTAAAGACTCTTATATAGTATGTATTTCCAACGGTTAAGCCATTTGCTATACTTTCGTTAGCAGTACTGCAATATAAATTCGTAAGGTTGTCACAATCTGGTCCTTCATATAATCCATGAGACAAGAAAGTTGTTGGACCTACTATATTACTAAAACTAATAACTTGATCTGCGTTTATTGCTGAAAAAGTATACCATACATCATCATTTGCTGTTCCTGTACATGGATTAGCTTGTGGAGATTCTGTAGCACCGTATAAAGTACCACTTACAAAATTAGTACAGTTACCATCTGCATTTGCAGTAACTGAAATTGCATTACCACAATTATCATTTGCAGGAGGACAAGTTGGGATGTTATAAGTTTGACTAGTAGAAAAACAAGTATCTTGCTCACTACTTACAGTAAAAATAACATCTGTATTTAATGGATATGGTCCAAATTGAGTTACACCAGTTGTTGGTATAACAGACACAAGAGTACCACCTTGATTATCTTGTATTGAAACAGATGTTGCTCCCCCAAAATAAGTTACATCTACATCTATTAAAAATTGATTTCCATTTAAACAATCATCGATTATAGTGTAAGTTGCTGTAGGATCAAAACAAGACGGAGCTTCATCGAAAGTGACATCATCTATTGCGATATCATCGTAAAAGTCACCTGTCGTTTCAGAAAAGATAAATCGCGCTTGAACATCTCCAGTAATTGTTAATCCACTTAAATCTATAAATATTTCTTCCCAACCACTAGTATTTGTGTTATAAGTTCCCATTGGGTTCCATGCTGCTCCATCCCAAACTTCTACGTCTAAAGTAGAGTTGGCATTACCTTCATTATCACTTATTTCATAAAATGAAAGTGTAGGCGCTGCTAAAGGAGAAACATCAACAAAAGGAGTCGTTAAAGTTGAAGGTCCATCGTCTCCTGAAGAATCTACCCAAGCAAAATAATTATTCGTAGCTGTAGAACCAGTTAATGTTCCATCATTACCAATATGATCAATACCTCCATTATCAGCAAATTCCCAATCTTCTCCACCATCCATTGTCCAGCATAAAGGAATTGTTCCTGCATTTTCAAAGCCTTCTGTATATGGTGCTATAAAAGTTGTACATTCTGTTGTAAAGTTAACTGGCCCAACCCAAGTACCTAAATCTGTACCACATACTGTTCTTACATAAGCCTCATAATCTGTTGCAGGTGTTAATCCCATTGCTACATATGGTGCATTGTCTGTAGTTGCCGTACCAGCTACTGTTGGAATACCTGTTCCTGGTGCTTGAATAGAAACTTCCCATCCTGTTTCACTAGCAATTATATCCCAAGTCAAGTTAGCTGTTGTAGCAGTTGAAGAATTAAATACTAAATTAGCTACATCAGGACAGTTAGGTGTTGCTCTAACTTGAAAATTATCTACAAAGGCTTCATTGTCTGCTGCATCATCTACAGTTCCTTCAGATCCTAAAATTCCAAATTGAACAGTTTGACCAGAGTAAGCCGTTAAATCGTATACAGGATGTAAACCTGTTACAGGAAAAACTGTAGTAGAATCCCATGTTTCTAATATTGTCCAGGTTGCACCTAGATCTGTTGAAATTAAAATTTGTACTATATCATCTGACCCTAAAATCCCTGGAACAGTAGTACTACCAAAATCCATAACACCTAAATCAAACTCTGCTTGAAATGGACCTCCTGTTAAATCAAATAAAGGAGATAATAACCAGTCACTTTTTGTTGCTAACCATAAATTAATACTGTAAGCACCTTGAAATCCATTATTTAAGAATCCATCTTGATTCCATGATCCTGCTCCAATATCACCAGGACCAGTAGTGGCATCTCCACTATCTGCTTCATCCCAACAATCTGCAGGAATTGTTGCAAAATCCTCCAAGTAATCAGGAATAAATGCAGCACATTCTGTTGTAAAGTTTAATGGTCCAATCCAATCACTAAATTCTGATCCACAATTAGATCTCACATAAAATTCGTAATCAGTTATTGGCGTTAATGTAGAAGCCTGATATGTAGGAGTAGTATTAACTGCTATTCCAGCTCCTGTAGGAGCTCCAGTTCCTTGAGTTTGTACAACTACTTCCCAATCTGTTTCCATTCCATTAGAAACCCAAGATAAGTTAGCTTCAGTAGCACTTACACTATCTAAAACTAAATTAGAAGGGTTAACACAAGATGGTAACTCATCAAAAGTAACATCATCTATAGCTATATCATCACTAAAATCACCAGGCACTAATTCTGAGAAAATAAATCTAGCTTGAACATCTCCTGTAATAGTTAGTGTACTTATATTGATTGTGCGTTGTTCCCAACCACTAGTATTTGTATTATATGTTGCCATTAAATTCCATGCAGCACCATCCCAAACTTCTACGTCTAATTGTGAGTTAGCATCACCTTCATTATCACTAATCTCGTAAAAAGTTATTGCTGGAGTAGTTAAACCCGAAACATCTATTAAAGGCGTAGTTAAATTCGCAGCCGCCTCTGTCCCTGACGAATCTACCCATGCAAAATAACCATTAGTAGCAGTAGAACCTGTTAGTGTACCATTGGTACCTATATGATCGAAACCTCCATTATCGGCAAATTCCCAAATCTCACCACCATCCATTGTCCAACATAAAGGAATAGTTCCTGCATTTTCAAAACCTTCTGTATAAGGAGCAACAAATGTTGTACATTCTGTTGCAAAATTTATTGGCCCAACCCAATCGCTAAACTCACCTCCACAATCTGATCTCACATAAGCTTCGTAGTCTGTTGCTGGCGTTAAACCCATTTCAACATGAGGGTTGTTTGTTGTTGCTGTACCTGCTGCCGATGGCAACCCAGTCCCTGGAGCTTGTACTACTATTTCCCAAGCTGTCACAGGACCTGCTGTCCAAGATAAACTAGCATCAGTTGCAGTTGTGCTAACAAGAGTTAAATCTGTAGGTGCTGGACATGTTACTTCAAACACGCTTATATCATCAAAAGAAACACCCTCTTCAGCAAAAGATGTATCTGAACCAAAAGCAAAACGTAACTGAACGCTAGCTTGTCCTTCTAAACCTGTTAATGCATGACTAGCTGTAACCCAGCCACCACCACTTCCTGTCCAACCTTCTTGTTGGCCTCCAGGATTTCCGCCTATTGAATCATCAGTAAACCAATTACCTGAATCTCCAAAGGCTCCAACATTAATCCATGTTGTACCTCCATCTATTGACGATTGTAAAACTGTACCATCCCAACTGTTTTCTGACTCCCACCATATACTTAAAGAAATAGCTGGCGCAGCTAAAGCTGAAAAGTCAAAAACAGGACTTGTAACCGTAGAGTTATCAGAATTATTATAATCTCCTGTTAAATTCGTAGTCCATGAGTTCACTCCTGAGGCCGCACTATTAATAATAGTTGCTGCGGGAGTTCCTAAAGTCCATGTTCCATTCGTTGCATTATCTGCAATCCATCCACCATCACCTGCTTCAAAATCTTCAGAGTATGGATAGGTTGTAATTTGCGCATTTATTGATAAACTTAAAAAAAGTAAAATCAACAATAAAGTAGTTTTTTTCATTTTATGGCTAGTGTTAGATGTTTAGTGCAAAATTGAACGTTAAATATATACTAATTTATTACACCAAACACCACAGATAGACGAACTACATGTTTCTTCGGTAAAAAACAATATTTTTTTTAAACCGAATTTTATTCTCAGGATTTTAACAGTTTTAGTTACTAATTTCTATGTTTATTTTGATTTCGTTCCCAAATTCATCAACAACTGTAACACTATGCTTTCCTTCTTTTGGAATAATATCCAAATCGTGAATATCACTAGTGTTTCCAATAAATAGGTTGTCTAAATACCAATAGAGTTTGCTTTTTGGTTTTGAGTGTGCAATTTTTAAAATAAGTGCATTTGTTTTTCCGTCAAAATCTTTTGGCAAAAATATGGTACTATTGTCTTTAGGATAAATAAATTGCATGCTTGCTTGTTCATTTCCAACACAATCATTTCTTAATGGAGGTAGTTGTTTATAGAATGGATTTTTAGATTTATAATAATATTCCATTAAGGGCGGGAGCACAAACCAAGACGTATTTGAAATGGCACTTAAATCTTCGCAGGAAGAATTAACCTGATGCGTTTTAGATGCATCTAAGTGAATTAATTTATGGTAAGGACATGGTTTTGTTTTGAGCCCACTATTTTGAATAAATTTTTTAATACTATCCTCACAATATTGTCCTGCTCTGTATCCACTTTGTTTGCAAATATTTACTTCCTGCATTTCGTCAAATGGCTTAGCAAACCAATCGCTATTTGGTAATAAATCGAACACATCAAAAAGAATAGGAGCCGCAGCTTGAACACCAACTAAACCTGGTCGCCCTTCTCCGTCGGCGTTGCCAACCCAAACACCAACTACATAATCTTTTGTTGTGCCAATAGCCCAAGCATCGCGAAAGCCAAAGCTTGTACCTGTTTTCCATGCAACTTGTTTAGAATTGTCAAAAAACTCCCAGTTTTCATCACCTTCTGGCCTGTTAACTTCTTTTAAACTTTCGTAGGTTAAATAAATTGATGCAGCATCAAACAACGTTTTTTCTGTCGATTTTTTTCCGAAGTCAATAGTTTCAGAGTCGAAAAAAGTAGGTTCACAAAATTCATTTGCATAATACTCGCTTGAAGACTCATTAAAATGATTTAAAGTCGAAGAGAAACTCGCGTAACTTTTGCATAAATCCCATAGATTACTTTCTGCACCGCCAAGAATTAAAGATAAACCGTAATGGTTTGCATTGTATTTAACGTCTTTTAGTTTTAATTCTTTTAAGTAATGATGAAATCTATCTAAACCAAAATCTCTAAGCATTCTTACAGCAGGTACATTTAAAGAGCGTGATAAAGCGCGACTTGCCGGAACAGCACCATCAAATTCTTTATTATAATTTTCTGGAACATAACTACCAAATTGTGTTGGTACATCTGCTACTAAAGTATTAGGTAATAAATCTCCAGCATCTAACATTGCTGCATAAAGAAATGGTTTTAAAATACTTCCTGTGCTACGTGGCTTATCAATAATATCAACATCTTTTTGGTTTTTATTTGTTGTTGGAGCGTTGCCAATATAGGTTAGTACTTTTCGTGTTTTTACGTCTAAAACGAGAACTGAAATATTATGGATTTCATTCTGTTTTAATAAATTATAGTGATTATAAACAACGTTATTTGCTTGCTGTTGAAGCTTGTAATCTATTGTTGTTTTTATACGTTCTCCATAATTTGACTTTGCAATTTTTTGGAGTAAATGCGGAGCAATTTGTGGTAAAGGATATGGTTTTTGAGGTAAACCTTCTGCAATTGATAAATTATAGGTTAATGAATCTATAATTTTTTTATCAACTAATTTTGCTAGTAAACGATTGCGTTTTTTTAATAAGCGTTCTTGATTTTTTCCAGGATAAATTAAACTTGGTGCGTTTGGTAAAACGGCTAATGTTGCACTTTCTGCCCAAGACAGTTCGTGCGAATTTCTATTAAAATAACGCCAAGATGCTGCGTCTATACCTACAACATTGCCTCCAAAAGGAGCGTAACTTGCATAGTAAGCTAAAATTACTTCTTTACTGTCTCTTAATTCTAAACGTGTAGCTAGAATTATTTCTTTAATTTTTTCAAAATAGGTTCTTGACTGCCCTTTTCGCGATAAGCGAATAACCTGTTGTGTTAATGTGCTTCCTCCTCGTTTTACTTCTCCAGAATTAATGTTTTGTTTAAGTGCTTTAAAAATTGAAATAGGATTGAAACCAGGATGTCTGTAAAAGTATTCGTCTTCAAAATTAATAATACAGGTTTTAAATTTTTCTGGGACGCTATCGTTTTTAGGAAACCGCCATTGTCCATCTTCAGCAATCTGTGCGCCTAACAATGTGTTATTGTTACTTGTAATTGCAGTTGTAGTTGGATCTTTAAAGAGTTGTTTGGGAAGGCAGAAATAATAGGTAAGTAAAAATATAGCGATTATGCTCGACTTTATTTTATTACGTTTTATGTAGTTTATTATTTTCATTTTTCATTTCCGCGAAGACGGAAACCTTTTTTCATTAATTGCTTCTCGACACAATTTTCTCTCCCTAAAGTTTTCGGGATAAAAATCACTAGAAGTGACATTATTTACTTAACTCATACTCACGTTCCACTTTACAAATTTTTACATTATACCACGAGTACCAATCTTTAATGCCTTTTTGTTGCGCTAAAACATGATCTGTTTGTTGTTTCCAATTTTTAATCGATTCTAAACTTTCCCAATAACTAACAGTGATTCCTACTTCGTTTTTAGCAGAATCTATACTAATAAAACCGTCTTGTTTTTTAGCTAAAGATTCCATTAAATCTGCCATATCATTATAACCGTTGTCTCCTTCGGTTCTGGTAGAAGTAAAAATCACTGCGTAGTATGGTTTAAAATTTTTCATTACTATTTATCTTGCTTTGGTATTGTAAAGCTTACTGTTTTCTCTGTAACATTATCTTCAAAATCGGTTAAAATAAATTTTAAAAACACTTGATTTGTAGACACGCTAATAGGAAACTGAGTTGTATTACTTATCTCTTTTATACTTTCCATCCAATTTTCTCCACATTTTTCTGAAACAATCGCTTTTAAATCTTCAATAGAAAAAGGAACAAATTGTTTTGCATCTGCATCAGTATAGGTTAGTGTTTCGAATCTTGTTTTGTTTATTTTTTTTATGGGTTTCCATTCAGATTGGTACTGCTTCCATTCACTTAAATCGCAAAGAGAAGTTTCGTCTAAAATATTTAGTGTGTTTTGGTAGCGTTGTAAAATTTTTACACTCTTATAATTATTGTTTTTAATTTCAATAGTTTTTTTACCAGATGTGTTTTTTACATGAATTCCAATATTTAGATTGTCTTTAGTTGTTAAGTCTAAAAGATCATCATCATTATAAATGGCGAGATTTTTAATATGAATATCGGCTTCGGTAAGTTTGATATTTACAATTTTGGCCATTTTATTTTCAGATAAAAAACCATTAAAAACATAGCCTTTTAAATCTTGGTAGCCATTCATTTTAATTTTCACCCATTCACCTTCAACTTTTTTGCCTTGATCTAGTATAACTAGTTTTTTGTCTGTTTTTTCAATAACCTCAACAGCTTCGTTGTACATTAGTCTTCCTAATTTTGAAGCACCAATATCTGGTAATTCTCTAATCGTTAAACCGCTGTCTGCAGTAACATAAGCGTAATCTTGACTGTAACTAAATGTTACAAATAATAATAAAATTGCTGTGATAAAATGTTTTGTCGTTTTCATAATGTTTGTGTTTTAAATTAATATGACAGTTAAACATTTTAGTTGGTTTGGTATCACTTGAAACAGTTTCTAAAAGCGTCCTTTTAAGTTTTCGTTTTAATTGACATTGGTTTTTTTTATTTGCTTTAAGATTACTGCTTTGCCAAATTTATTTTAACAAAGCAGTAATTAGATTATTTTTCTACGGTTACCCATTTTCCTTTTGTGCGTACTAAAAACTCGTTATCGTACATGGCTTCTGCTTGAACGCCTGGTAAATAATAGGTTCCTAAATACGATGCGTTAAGCATAACATTAAAGGTGTTGGTTCCATATTGTCCTTTTTTATTTAAATCGAAATAGAAATTAACACGATCATCTCGAATGTCCGTAAAACGAGCATCGCTTCTTTTGGCAGCATTACCAAAAGCAGTAAAACGTGTGTTTACAATTTCCCATCCCGATGGAAAAATTTGTGTTAATGCAACATCTGTTACGCGTTCGTTTTTAAGATTTGAAACGGTTACGGTTGCAACAAAATCCTGACCTTGTTTAAGGTTGTCTATTTCTATGGCATTTCCTTTTAAGTCTTTGTAAACAACACTTGTGCTTAAACCTCTTTGTTCTACTAATTCTTGTCCTAAAGGTAATTTTCCAGAGTTTAAAACGCGAACATAAACAACATTGCCTTGCTTATTTTTAAAGCTTAATTTGTTATTGCCATTGGTTACTTTAAGCTCTCTTTGTGCAATAGCACTTTTTGTTTTTATGCTTTCAGTTTTACCATTAATTGTATATTCTAAGTCTAGAGATTTTCCGCCATTGGCTTTAACCATTTTTGCCATAGCAAGCAAACTATACGCTGTTGTTTGTGTACTCATCCAGCGGTTACTAGACAGGTCTTTAGCCAAGGTTTTAGATAATTCCTGCATTCTAGAGTCTTTAGTTAATATCATAGTTTCTAGCGCCATTGCACGGTTTCTATCTATAGATCCGTAAGTGTAATAGTTATATCTAGGTGCTACAAATTCTATATTTGCTATTTGGGAAATGGCTTTACTTGCTTCCGTTTGTCCTGCTAAAGCATAAGCTGCTGCTAATCTCCATTTCGCTTCGTTAGAAATTTCACTAAATTCTTTTAGCCTATTCATTGCTCCTAAATCTGGACTTCCTGCTAAAGCTAAAGTATATAATCTATACGCTTGTGCTAAATCGCTATTGTAAGATTTGTAGCTTGGTCTCCAGCTTCTGGCTGCTTCTTTTTGGTATTTTATCCAATTGCTTTTGAAGGTAAGCGGAAGTACGAATCCTAGTTTTTCGGCTTCAATCATAAAATGACCAGAATAACTTGTTCCCCAATCATTAGCATTATTTTCTCCCATCCAGTAGCTCATACCTCCATTTGGTCGTTGGAAGTTCCCTAAACGTTTAATTCCGTTTTCGATATTAGATTGAATTTCTTGTTTTTTCTTCAACGGAATATCGAAAATTTCATTTAAATATAACTGCGGAAACACTCCTGACGTCGTTTGTTCAACACAACCATGAGGATATTGTACTAAGTACTGTAATCTTCTAGAGAAATCCATTGGTGGCATAGTTGAAAACTCAACCGTAGCACTATTTGAGCCAACGACTCCAAACGTATCGAAATCTAAGCTTGCTGAAGCAGATTTCTCTAAAGTTTGATCGAGCGCTTTAGAACTTATTGGGTTTACGTTCTCTACATCTAACTCGACTTTGTAAGTCGATTTTTCTCCATTTCCGGTAGCAATAACTTCTACTGTGTTTATGCCATTTGCTTGACTTACATCTAGCTCGAAATAAGCCATTTGCTCGTCTGGTTTAGCAAACGTTAATTTTTTTGATTGCTCACCAATTATTTTAATACCATTACTTAATTTAAGTTTAATATCAACATTTTTAATATTAGGTTCCATTGCAAAAACAGTGACAGGAAGCGTTACTTTTTCGCCAGGACTTAATTTTCTTGGCAAAGTAGCTAAGACCATTAAAGGCTTTTTAACCTCTACAGATTTATCTGTGCTTCCATAAGCTTCTGTATTTGTATTTCCTGCAACTACCATTGTTCTTACTGCTCCAATATAATTTGGCATTTTAATGGTATGCGTCTTTCTTCCGCCAGCTTCCATTTTAAAAGGACCTAATACTTTTACTACAGGCTTGAAACGGTTTGCTTTTTTGTTTTTACCTCCATCTGCACTTCCATCTCCACCGATAGCGAATATTTGATCGATACTACCACTATAAGCGCCAATAACATCATCATAAATATCCCATGTTTTTACACCTAAAGCTTCTCTGGCGTAGAATGCAGACCATGCGTTTGGTGTTTTAAAGCGTGTTAAGTCTAGCAAACCTTCTTCTACCATTGCAATAGTGTACGTCATTGGTTTATTATTTTTTTCTGAAACAATAACCGTAAACTCTTCCTCTGGACGTAGTACGCTTGGCATTCTAATTTCTGGCTCAAGTTTAGTGTTTGGATCTTCTACTAAAAGCGGAATAACACCATATAAACGTAATGGTAAATCGTTTGCAGTTTGCGCGTGTGGCTGTAATAATGAAATATTTACAAATACATTTGGAGCCATAGCTTTAGTAATAGGCACATCTACAACTGTTTCTCCTGCTTTTGTTTTTATCCATTTCTGCTCGATAACCTCAGTGCCATTTTCAACCGAAATTAGTGCACGACCTTCAGTTCCGGAAGGGAATGTAATTTTTGCAGTTTCACCAACATTATAATTTTCTTTATCTGCAGAAAACACTAACATTTTAGCAGCTTCCTTATCTCCACTTGGTTGTTTTTTCCACCAGTTTTTGTAAAAATAAGCTGCACGACCTGTTGCATGTCCACTTTTAGGATCGTAAACTCTAATTAAATAACGTCCGCCTTCTTCTTCAGGAACATTAATAGTTAAGCTTGCTTTTCCTTTAGAGTCTGTGTTAACTTTACTGTTCATATAGGGTTTATGAAACGAGCTTGAGGTGTACTTTGATAAATTATCGTAAGATGAATTCCACCACCAACGCCATTCAACTTTATAGACTTTAATTTCTAGTCCATTACGTTTTATAGGGTTTCCTTGATCGTCGACAACAACAATATCGAAGGTTTGGTTTTCGTCTGTATAAAAAGAACCGTAAGCACGACCTTTAGGAGAACGCAATCCAACAAAAGATTTGTAAGGTGCATATTGTTTTGAAAAAGCATCCATAGAAAAATCTCCACCATTCTCGAAAGCGCGAACTAAAAACTGTACGTTCAACATACCTGGTGCATTTTGCCCAACACTTAGTTTGTTCTTGATTTCAGTAAAACCATCTTCATCTACATTACCTTCAAAAACATTTAATTCTTCTTGAGAAAAAGAACGCGAAGGATCTCTAAACACATATTGCTTGTAGTTTTTAAAAGGAGAATACGAATTACTAAATTTTGCTTTAATTTCTGTTCTAACATTTTTAGCAGGTGCTCCATGTAACCAGTTGACATTAAGTGTTCCATTTAATGCTTCGCTTCCAGAGAGTACTTCATCTTTAAAATCTACTTTAATTTTTAATCGGTTAGGTTTTACGGTTTCTACTTTTAAACCTTTATAAAAAGTCGCTCCACCAACGCTTACTTTGGCGCTCCAATTACCCGTTTTGTTTTCGGTAGAAGTAGGTACTATAAATGTATAGAAATCGTTAACACTCTCACTTGTTATTTTCTTGTAAGCTAGTTTTCCATTAGGATCTGTAACTTCCATTTTTACAGGATGACCTTTTGGTAATTTGTTACCATTATCGTCTAGTATAAATGTAAGGTGAAGTGAGTCTCCAGGTCTCCAAACACCACGTTCTCCGTAAATGTAACCTTTTAATCCACGTTGTAAATGGTTTCCAGAAACATCAAACTTACTAAGCGATAAAGCGCGACCATCTCGTAATTTTATATATGTTTTATTATTGCCTTTGCTAACAATAACAAAAGAAGCATGACTATTGGTTTCTATTTTTGCTAAACCTTGACTATCTGTAGTTGTGCTAGAAATTTCTTGTTGTTGGTAATTGTACAATGTTACTTTTGCAGCAGCTTCAATATCGGTATTAAGGATATTTGTAACCGCAAAATAATAATTGTTGTTCGCTCCTTTTTTTACAATAACACCTAAGTTAGATGCTAATAAATTTTGTGAAACCTCACGGTCTTCGTTATAATAAGCATCATGACATGGGTTATCGCGTTCTCTCCAGTTGTAGCTTCTGCTTCTATATCTGTAAGTTAAATTATCCCAGTATTCTTCTTCTAATTCGTCTTCATCTTCGGTCGAACTTTCTTCATAATTATAGTAATCGTCCTCATAATATTCATCTTCGTAGTAATCGTCGTTATCTTCAGAATTTGTGATGTTTTGGTTTACAGAACAATCGTAAAAAGAGTAATCCTTTTTAAAACTTAGTTCTATTCTGTAAAGCGCACCAGGATCTGCTTTAAATATTTTAGATAAATCTGCACTGTAGGTTTTCCATTTACCAGTGTTTTCTACACCATCATTTACTAAGGTGATAGTTTGTTTTGCTATGCGACGCCCAACTTGTTTAATACTGTTGCTATTTCCGCCTTGCAACTCATTGTCTTGTAAAAACTGAAGTACGTTGTCTTCGAATATTTTAATTACTTTTAAATCAACCTTTTTAAGGTTTACGGCTTCAAAATTGAATTTTAATTCTTGAGAGTTTGGTAAAATTACACCGCTATTAACTAGGCGCACTTCTGGTTTTACTTCTTGAAAAGAGATGGTTTCGGAAAATGGCTTTTTAAGTTTATAGCCTTCTGTGTTTTGTATGCCTTGAAAAACATCAACCTGAACATTTCCTGTGATTTTAGAATCTGGATATGCTTTTAATACATTACCGTCGACAATATATTTTGGATTTTTAATATTCTGAATCGTTACCAATCCATCAAAATTTTGCTGTTTTTTAATAGGGTCAGAAAAGTTGATTAATAAATATTGTTCAGGATTTTGAACTACATCAATTTTTGTAATAGTAAAGTTGTTTTTTCCAGGTATTGCAACAGTGTTTTCTCCAGAATTGTCAGCATCGATGGCTTTTCCATTCCACTTTACTAAAATATCGCTGTCTTCTATTTTACGACTTATACTATCAATTTTAAATTCGAAACCTCTAGAAGGTACTCGGTCTTCGTTCCATTCTATATTTAATTTTTTTCCATCTTGAGAAGCTTCAACTAATTGTTTCGCTTGGTCTATTGTAATGTTGTCTGCAGATTTTACAGCACCTAATAGGTATTGCCATTCTTTACTGTAGGATTGTAAATCGTTTGTAACGATATTAAAACTTGGAGTAATGGTTTTAAATTGAAACGTATATTCTGAAAAACCTGAAGGCATATCTTTATAAGCTTTATTTAATTTTACTGTAACCGAATATTCCGTATCAGCTTTTAAAGGCTCATTAGGAGTAAAACTTAAAGCATGCTTGTTTACAACTTTTAAATTTCCGGATACATTAGGAGATATAGATAGTATACTACCGTCTACTTCCTTACCAACTTCCCATTCTTCAACTTCTTTAGTTAAACTAATTTGAATACTACTTCCTGTAGAAACTCTTCCTGAAGTGGTGTAACTGATGTAGTCTTTAAATTTAAAAAGATTATCGGTTTCAGTGACTTTCTTTTTACAGGATAGTGCCAAGGAGATACAGAAGATCAAGGCAAAAATTGATTTTAGTTGCATAGGAGTTGGATTTTAAAGTTAATTGCGATGGAAGAAGACAGGTAAGAGTATTCTTGTTAATATAATTACGCTACAATGTTTAGTTTTGGTCTTTGGTTAGTTGTTATGATTTTGTTAAAATTTTATTTACTATAAATTTACATTATCTCGTAAAAGTTTTTCGACCTTCAAATATAAAAAAACAAAAGCGGGAAAAACACACCTTATTCAGTTAAAATATAATCCCTGAAAATTGGGATATAGTAAGCTCTCTCTTTTTTATTAGTGATAAAAATAGACTTGTAATTTTAGATGCCTAATTGTCTGTTTTTTAAAATTACAATAATTTATAAACCGCAGATTTATTAGTATATTTACATGAAAATTTAATAATTCATAAAAACATAAGATATATAATGGCAATTTCAGCTGATTTCGGAATAAAAGAAGCCTTACAACAAATAGGTGTTAAAGATGTAAACGACGGAACATCTACAGGTTTAAATAACTTTGGAAGTGGAGAAACAATTTCTTCATATTCTCCAACAGATGGTTCTTTAATAGGAAAAGTAACGACAACTACAAAAGCAGATTACGAGAAAGTAATGGATGCAGCAACATCTGCATTTTTAACTTTTAGAACAATGCCTGCACCTCAAAGAGGAGAAATTGTACGTCAGTTTGGTAATAAATTAAGAGAATTAAAAGAACCTTTAGGAAAATTAGTTTCTTATGAAATGGGAAAATCTTTGCAAGAAGGTTATGGAGAGGTTCAAGAAATGATTGATATCTGTGATTTTGCAGTAGGTTTATCTCGTTCGTTAAACGGACAGACTATTCCATCTGAAAGACCACAGCACGTTATGAGAGAACAATGGCATTCACTTGGTGTTGTTGGTATTATTTCTGCATTTAACTTTCCAGTTGCAGTTTGGGCTTGGAATACAGCTTTGGCTTGGGTTTGTGGTGATGTTTGTGTTTGGAAAGGATCTGAAAAAGCTCCTTTATGCTCAATTGCTTGTCAGAATATAATTGCTACAGTATTAAAAGAAAATAACTTACCAGAAGGAATTTCTTGTATTATTAATGGAGACTACAAAGTAGGAGAAATGATGACTACAGATCATAGAATTCCGTTAATATCTGCTACAGGTTCTACTAGAATGGGACGTATTGTTGGTGCAACAGTTGCAGAGCGTTTTGGAAAAAGTTTATTAGAGTTAGGAGGAAACAATGCCATTATTATTACACCAACTGCAGATTTAAAAGTGGTTGTTCCTGGTGCAGTATTTGGTGCTGTTGGAACTTGTGGACAACGTTGTACTTCTACTAGAAGACTTATTATCCACGAATCGGTTTACGATAAAGTAAGAGATGCTATTGTTGGTGCTTATGAGCAACTAACAATTGGTAATCCTTTAGATGAAAAAAATCACATCGGACCATTAATAGATAAAGATTCTGTAAACACTTATTTAGCTGCCATTGAAAAAGCAAAAGCTGAAGGTGGAAAGGTATTAGTAGAAGGTGGTGTTTTAGAAGGTGAAGGATACGAATCTGGATGCTACGTAAAGCCAGCTATTATTGAAGCTAAAAATGATTTCGAAATTGTACAGTCTGAAACTTTTGCTCCTGTTTTATATTTAATAAAATACTCTGGAGACGTTGAAAACGCTATTGGTGTTCAAAACGGTGTTGCTCAAGGCTTATCTTCTGCAATTATGACTAACGAATTAAAAGAGGCTGAAAAGTTCTTATCATTCGCAGGATCAGATTGTGGTATTGCAAATGTAAATATTGGAACTTCTGGTGCCGAAATAGGTGGTGCTTTTGGTGGAGAAAAAGAAACTGGTGGTGGACGTGAGTCTGGATCAGATGCTTGGAAAGTTTACATGAGAAGACAAACAAATACTGTAAATTATTCAGATGAATTACCTTTAGCACAAGGTATTAAGTTTGATCTATAATATTTAGGTATTAAGTTATATTATAAAGCCACATCGAAAGATGTGGTTTTTTTTATTTTTAGACGCAACCTTTTTAGTTTTATTGCATCTATAAAAAGTAGTACTAACCAAACGAAAAGCATATGTATAAAAAAACCACGCTTATACTATTAGTAATATTCCTTGTATTTAGTTGCGAAGTGCAATTCGATAGAAATGTTAGGATTGAGACTATTGGTAAAACGGTAGATGAGAATAGTCTTGCTATTCCAAATGTATTTGTTGGCGTTTATACAGAAGCAGCAAGGTTTACGGGTTTTTATCCTACTTTAAATGGAGATAGAGATTATCTTTTAGGAAGTAATCATAGTGATGAGAATGGAATTTTCTCTGTAACATCTTTGTTTGATAGTGATCAAGATTTTTTCATTTTTGTAGATGGAGGTGATTTGCGTACAAACTATATTTATTCTTCGGATACTTTTGATTTTGAGCCTCAAAATTTTCTCTTCAATCTTGATGAGGTACATTTAAAAAAGAAAGCAAATATCAATTTTAATATCACGAGAACAAGTGCTCCAGGAACAACTCTTGATTTTCATATAAGCTACCAAAGCCCATTGTGTGAAGAAGTTTTTGTTAATGGCGTTTTAGACGAAGCTCTTAGTAATTGTAATAGAATGGAATCTATTTATAGAACTTTAAATGATGACGAAGAACAGTATATGGGAACTTTAAACTCCTTTGTTACCGGAACAATTCAGTTTAGTTATAGTATTAATGGAGGAGCAGAAATAATCGAAAACTACGTAATCAATCAAGATAATTATGACATCAACTTCAGTTATTAAATTCAGTCTAGTTTTCTTTTTATCACTATTAAGTTATTCCGCTCTATGTCAAACAGAAGTTATTGCAGAAACTTCTAAAACATCACGAGAATCAATGGCCGATAATGGAGTTAAGGGTTCTTTTGGCGTCGCCTACAACATAATAAATCCATCTGGAGATAAATATGTAGGGTTAGCATATAAGGGAAAAGGAGGCTACAATTTAAAATTTAAACTATTTGTTTATAATGGTTTCTTTATTGGAGGCTCAGTAGGTTCTTCTTATTTTGAAAACACAAATATCAGTATAACCGGAAATTATGATAAAACACGTGTTGGTAGTCACTATCTTTTTTTAGGATATGAATATCGTCCAATAGAAAAACTTGCCTTTGGTATTAACGCTAGTGTTCTAGGAGAAGCAAGATACAAAAATGAGTACAGAGGTGGAAATGAAGCGTACCAAGTAGACAGGGCTAAGTTAAGAGCATTTGAAGCTAGTGTTGATTATTTTATCGCCAAAAACTTCTCTATTAACATCTCTTATACTTATCGAAATGATAAGACAAAAATCCGTACGTCGTCAAATTTACAATCAAGGTTCGATCGAGCACAATTCTCAATCATAGGTTTGGGGTTTAATTTTCAATTCGGAAAAGATGCCATTATATCCAATTCTAAGGAACTTAAAACTGTGATTACTAATTATTTGTAGTTACTTAATCGCTGATTTTACTGATTTTATCGATTTTTAAGACTATTTGTTTTAATTTCTTACATAAACTGTTAAAATTAAACAGTTTTTTAATAACTTAAGGCTCAATAACTTAAAATAAAAATTATAATGAGTAAAAAAACCAGTTATCTTCTTGGTATTTTTCTAACCATTATTCTTGGTACTATTTTGTACTACTTTTTTTGTTGCAAGCCATGTTTGGAAGCCGCAAATAAAGAAGCAGAAGTCGAGAATATTATTGTAGAGCCAGAAGTGAAAGCCACAACAAAAAATGCATTTTCGATAATAGATTCGAAAAGCAGTTTGAAATTCGATGCTAAAGACAATTTTAATTTTAAAAGTTCTGCTTTTTCTATTATAGAACCAGTTTCAGACGGCTTAAAATCACAAATCGAAAGACTCTCAACATACCTAGCAGACAATCCAAGCAAGACTGTAGAAATCACAGGACACTACACTGAAGAAGAAAATAATACATCTGCATTTCCAAATCTTGGATTTGCAAGAGCAAATGCCGTAAAAAACTATTTTGTTTCACATGGCATGTCCTCTAAAACAATCAACACCTTCGGGAAACTAGACGATGGATTAGTAGCAGATGCTACCAATATTCATTACGGACCGCTGTCTTACACTATTAATACTAGAGACGCTAACGACACTAGCGAAGCAGAAAGTTTAAAAGTTTTAAGAACAGATATAAAAGCGAATCCATTAGTTCTTTATTTTGAAAGCGGAGCAGCATCAATTAATTTAACTGCCGCACAGCGTGAAAAAGTAGCAAAAATGTCTAGATATGTTGATAAAACAGATGATGCTACTATTCAAATTATTGGACATACAGATAATACAGGAAGCCGAGAGACTAACACAAGGTTAGGAAAAAATAGAGCAGATTTTGCAAAAAACTACTTAGTGCAAAACGGTATTCCAACAACAAAAATAAATACTTCTTCTAAAGGGCCAGACGAACCTATTGCTGATAATACTACAGATGAAGGTAAAGCAAAAAATAGAAGAGTAGTAGTAACATTAAAATAATCATTAAAAAACATATATAATTATGACTTTATTAATATCAAACATACCATGCTGGTTAATACCATTATTAGTTGGAGCTATTTGTGCAATTTTAGGATACTTATTAGGGAAGCTTTTAGGAGGAGGAAGTAATGAAAGCACTAATGAAGTAGACGTAGATGTTTACAAAAATAGAATAGCAAAATTAGAAGCAGATTTAGCAGCTTGTAAGTCAAGTAAAAAATCTACATTTTCAGGAGGAAATTCCTCAGGAGAAGCAACTGTAAAAGCGCCAGTGGTAAAAGTTCCAGATGAAGTAATAACTACAGCGTCAACTGCAAGTTTTGCTGCTGGAACGGTTTCTGGAAAGCCTGCAGGAATTACAGCTGTCGCTTTTGATGGAGCAGCAGCAAAAGCGGTATTGGGCAAAAAGGTTATTCAAGACGATTTAACAGTTGTTGAAGGTATTGGTCCAAAAATTAAAGAACTATTCCATAATCATGATGTAAGAACTTGGACTGAATTAGCAGACTGTTCCGTCGATAAGTGTCAAGAGATATTAAAAAGTGGAGGTAAACGATTCGAAATCCATAAACCAGGAACTTGGCCAGATCAAAGTAAAATGGCTGCTTTGGGACAATGGCAAAAATTAAAAGAATGGCAAGATGCCTTAGACGGTGGAAAGTAAACATCCTTCTATTAAATAAAAAACCGTTTCTTCATACTTTGGAGAAACGGTTTTTTTCACCTTAATTCAGTGCTATTGCTTTAATGCGATAAACACAGACTATAGTTCTGATTAATAAAATTGTAAACACATAATAATACAAATGTTTTAATATTATCAAATGTATAATTGGTAGTTAATTTTGTATCGTTAGCTATTCTATATTTAGTTATATTTTACTTTGCGTAATATTCTTATAGACTCCTTATACCTTAGGTAAATAGCATTATTGTAAGCTTTAAGATAAGGTTTCGCTTCATTGAGTTTCTCTATAGCATCATGAAAGCCATTTAAGTAACAAATTAAAAAAGTAGCAGGTAAATTATTAAGATCATTTTCTTGAAGCAGTGTCAGTTTGCTTCCCTTTTTTAACCGCTCTACTAAAGCATTATTAGAATTGTAAATATGATGTAATACTGTTTTGTCAAATTCGGGAGCCTTGAATATTAAAGTGCTATTAATACTATAACTAGCATTATCCTGAAACTCAATTACGGTTTCTTCTAATGGATAATATTTATAATTATCCTGAAGCCCTAAAGACACATATTCTACAATTTTAAAGCTATTATTATCAAACGAAATTGAGACTTCGTCTAACGCCGAATAGAATAAACGTACTTGGTCGTTAATAAGCGCTATATCTACACGAGAAAAAAACACTTCGTCTTTTACTACTTTTTTTTGACCAGCCCAACACAATACAAAATACTCTTTAAACACTTTGTATCGCGGATTATAGTCCTTACGCTTATTCATAAAATCGAAAACACCATCAAGCGTATGTTCTATATTATTGTGTGAGTTCCTCTCTATAGCACCTACTATTTTAGAGTTTACATCCTTAATATTGCTTTTAAAAACCTTTGGCATGCTTATGCTTCCATCTCTAAAAAAGACTGTACCTCCATAATATTTCCAAATATTTTTTCTAAGAGAAGTTAAGCCTCCAATAGCTCGAATAGTCACAAGACCAACTACTTTGTGGTCTGGCAAATGCGGAAACGGAATGTTTTCATATTGTATAATTGGAGGATTAGTAAGATAAGCATTAATAAGATTTTGAATTTTAGAATCGTCAAAAAAATCAACACCTCGTATGCTATTATCCTCATCCTCTACTCCAATAACTATAAAAGAATTGTTTTTAGGATTACTATTTGAGAGTGCACAAATGTGCTTTAAAAACTTAGCTTTACCTTCTTTTTGTCCAATATCAATTTTTCGTTTTTTATCATAAAAACTATTCTCATCGTTGTGAGCTAATAAGTTTTTAATTAAAAGACGTTTGTTAATCATGTTCTATAACTCTTGTAAAGGCGAGAGTCTCTTTAATTATTTAAAGATTTAGTTTCAGCAATTATAACACCAAACTCACCTTCTAATTGCTCCCATTGTTTTGAAGGCAAGTAGGTTTTAGATACAAAGCCATCTAAATATAGTGCATTCTCGCAACCTTTATCTTTAAAAAACAGAGCGAAGTCGTAAAAATTAATTTTCTCCTTAGACATCGCAAACAAAAGATCTCCATTTGGTAAAACGCCAACACCGTTTCTTATGTTTAAATTAGATGAGCCTTTATTAAATTTTGGATGTAACGTTCCGTCAATAACTAACATTGGTCCAGATTGCGTTGCATAATCAATAGCGTTGTAAATTTTAAAATCTTGTGTTTTAGTAATTATTGGCATACCATTTTCGGTAATTAAAAACACACCATTTGGCTGTAAATAGAAGTTACCAAAACCTTTATCAATAGTATCTAACTTAGATAGTATTTTACCTTTCTCCACGTATAAACCTTGAGGCGAGAAATCTTTTTTATACATACCTCCATTCATCGCGAAAACTAAAGCTTCTTTATTACTTTCAACTTCTGTTTTAAGATTATTAAAAGTTTGAATAATAGAGTCTTTCTTGTTTTTCCAATAAAATTTTAATGATTGTTTTTTTGGATTAATTCTATAAGTTAAAATCCTTAAGTCTTGAGTGTTTTTAACTGAAGTCTTAGAAAGGATAGCAGTTTTTCTGCTTTCATTTTTACATGAAAGCATCATAAAACAACCTATTAATATTAAAAGATAGTTTTTTAACCTCATAATAATTCAATTTCTTTTTTTAGATTATCTCTAGCCTTAGCTTCGTATTTATTCTTAAAGTCGTCCGTAAAATATAATGTTTCCCTATTTAAAAAATGTTTTAAGACTTTTTTACGACCAGGTTTGTACATGAAATCTGGATAGATTTTATATTCGTTTCTAATATTCTGAATGTACTTATGGTAGGTTTCCCAGTCCGAACCTAAAATGGATAAATCTAAATCTAAAAGATAAGCATTGTCTTGATTTTTCTCCAAAACAAGTTCGTGATTTTTAGTTGAAACAATCAGTTTTTTAATAATTTTTACTCTGCTTTCATCAAAACCGAATGTATTTAATCGTTTTTCAGCAAAAAGAGCACTTTTCTCTTCATTATCCTTTTTAGACGATTTATAGACAATATCATGATACCAAATGGCAAATTTTAAAACTTCTAAATCTTGAATTTTAGCTTTATAAGTTTCAGCTTGCAATAACATATTATAAATATGCTCTAGATTATGATAATGCCTAGTTTTATGTGTGTAATTAGTTTCAATTTCAGTCCAAAATTCTTCAGCTAAAGTATTATTACAATATTTAGAAACTAAGCCGTGCCATTCATTTTTTAACCAATTTATCATATCTGTTTCTTAACAATGGTACTGCTCGCTTGCGCAGTACAAAACATTAATACATCTGCAATATTAACATGAGCAGGTCTAGAAATTGCAAAGTAAATAACATCTGCAACATCTTCAGGCTGCAATGCTTTGTAACCTTTATAAGCATTATCTGCTAGTGCATCACCTTTAAAACGCACTTGTGAAAACTCTGTTTCTACCAAACCAGGATTTATGGCGGCCACTTTAATTCCAAACGGATTTAAATCCATACGCATGCCTTCGGTTAAAGCAACAACAGCGTGCTTACTTGCGCAATACACGTTACCTTTTGGATACACTTCTTTTCCTGCAGAAGATCCAATATTAATAATGTGCCCAGAACTTCGCGCTGTCATTTGTGGGATAATAGCCTTACTAACATAAAGTAGTCCTTTTACGTTAATATCCATCATGGCGTCCCAATCGTCTAAGCTACCTTCGTGTATTGGGTCTAAACCATGTGCATTTCCCGCGTTATTAATTAAAATATCTATATGCTTAAAGTCTTCGGGTAGAGCATCTATAGCAGAAAAAACAGCTTTTTTATCTCGAACATCAAAATTTAGTATATGTACATCGGTAAGTTTACTCAGTCCTTTTTGTATGGTTTCTAAACGCTCTTGACGTCTACCACATAATATTAATCTAATACCATTTTTAGCAAACTCATGAGCCGTTGCTTTTCCTATACCGCTCGTTGCTCCAGTAATTAATGCTGTTTTTTTATTTTCCATATCTTATGTTTTCACTATTTACTATTTACTATTTACTATTTAAGGCATTTCATGCCCTTGACTGGCAGCTAAAATTAAAAACCAATCTTCTAAATCCAAATCTATATTTACTGCTTTGGCAGCATTAGTCATTCTTTTTAAATTAGTTGTACCAATTACCGGATGAATGTTTGCCGGATGTTTTAAAACCCAAGCCAAAAGTAATTGGTCTTCTGTTGCGTTATATTTTTCTAATAATTCGCCTAATTGTTTATGTATTCGCCTTGATTTATCGCTGTCCTCTCTAAACACAGAACCTAAAGGAGACCATGCCATTGCGCTAATAGTCTTTGTTCTTAGATAATCAAGCATACCATCTTGCATTGCTGTGTGCTGCGTTAATGAAAACTCAATCTGGTTTACCGAAACCTCTGTATATTTTGAAATAAGCTCTATTTGCGATGCTGTAAAATTAGAAACACCAAAATTCTTCACTTTACCACTGTCGAGAAGTGCTTTAAAAGCTTCAGCTATAATTTCAGGTTCCATTAATGGACTTGGCCTATGTAATAAAAATAGATCTAAATAATCGGTATTTAAATTGTCTAGGGATTTTTCCGCGGAAGCGATAATATACTCTTTATTGTAGTTATAGTGTTTTACCTTATTTCCTGGCCTTGCTTTACCTTGAAGCTGAATACCACATTTAGAAATAAACTGAACACTACTTCTATCTACTTCGGTTTCCTTGAAAGCATCGCCAAATTTTTTTTCGGTTGTATAATCTCCGTAAATATCTGCATGATCGAATGTTGTAATACTATTATCTATACAATGGTCTATGCGTTTTATAATTTCTAACTTAGAAAGTGAACCTCCCCAAATCCCCCAAGTCATCGTTCCAGCAATAATTTTTGAGTAGTTGTTTTTTGTCATTAAAAATTTACTTTTTATTCCCTCTTTAAGCAGAAGTTTTTTTACGAAATGCTAATAAAACCTTAAAAATACCAAACAAATAGCTATTACTTCCTTTAAATGCTTGAATTTTTAACCAATTGTTAACACGATTGCAAATATAAAAGTAACAATTTGCAGTTCTTAATTTGAGGTATTATATTCGACCTTTAAAATTTATAAAAAGATGGAAGAAACAGGTGCAATTGATATAAAATCAATTAACGAAAAAATTGAAAAAGAAAGTGCTTTTGTCGATTTACTAGTTTATGAAATGAACAAAGTAATTGTTGGTCAAACACATATGATCGAGCGTTTGCTTATTGGACTTCTAGGTCAAGGACACATTTTACTTGAAGGTGTTCCCGGTTTAGCAAAAACGTTAGCTATTAACACACTGTCTAAAGCAGTTGATGGTAGCTTTAGTCGTATTCAGTTTACTCCAGATTTGTTACCTTCAGATGTTGTAGGTACACTTATATTTAACATGAAAGAGAATGATTTCTCTATTAAAAAAGGACCAATATTCGCAAATTTTGTACTTGCCGATGAGATAAACAGAGCACCTGCCAAGGTACAATCTGCCTTATTAGAAGCGATGCAAGAAAAGCAAGTAACTATTGGAGACGAAACGTTTATTCTGGATAAACCATTTTTAGTAATGGCTACAATGAATCCAGTAGAACAAGAAGGAACTTACCCACTACCAGAAGCACAAGTAGATAGATTTATGCTTAAAACTGTGATTCATTACCCTAAAAAGGATGAAGAGCAGTTAATTATGAGAGCGAATTTAAAAGGCTCTTGGGAAAAAGTAAATCCTGTGGTTTCTGTAGCACAAATTTTAAGAGCTCAAGATGCGGTTCGTGAAGTGTATATGGATGATAAAATCGAGAAATATATATTAGATATTATTTTTGCAACACGTTATCCAGAACAATATAGGTTAGAAGATTTAAAACCTCTAATCTCTTTTGGTGCTTCACCTCGTGGAAGTATTAACTTGGCAACTGCTGCAAAATGCTACGCATTTATTAAGCGTCGTGGTTATGTAATACCAGAAGATGTTCGTGCAGTTGTACACGATGTTTTACGTCACAGAATTGGTATTACTTACGAAGCTGAAGCTGAAAATATTACAAGTGAAGATATTATTAACAAGATTGTAAATGTTGTCGAGGTACCTTAAAAAATAGTTGGCAGTTATTAAGTCTTCAGTTAGCAGTAGCTTACTCGAATTCTTTTTTTGACTGCTTACTGATGACTGCACACTGCATACTTAAAAAAAATGGATACTAAAGAATTACTAAAAAAAGTACGTAAAATAGAGATTAAGACACGTCGTTTGTCTGATCATATTTTTGGAGGCGAATACCATTCGACTTTCAAAGGTCGTGGTATGACTTTTTCTGAAGTTCGCCAGTATCAATATGGAGATGATGTAAGAAATATAGATTGGAATGTAACAGCAAGAACCAATCTACCACATATTAAAGTTTTTGAGGAAGAACGAGAGCTAACCATGTTATTAATGGTTGATATTTCTGGTTCAGAATTGTTTGGTACAGACCAACAATTTAAAAATGAAATTATTACAGAAATAGCTGCAACGTTAGCTTTTTCAGCTACTCAAAATAATGATAAAATAGGATTGATTTTATTTTCAGATCAAATTGAACTTTACATTCCACCTAAAAAAGGACGTTCTCATGTTTTACGTATTATTCGCGAACTAATAGAGTTGAAGCCTAAAAGTAAAGGTACGAATGTTACCGAAGCTTTAAAATTCATGCGAAACGTTATGAAGAAAAAGGCTATTGTTTTTCTGCTTTCAGATTTTATTGCAGACGACTACAAGCAAACGTTAAAAATTGCTGCCGGAAAACATGATATTACCGGTATTCGTGTCTATGACAAAAGCGAAGAAGCAATCCCAAATTTAGGAATTGTACAAATGCAGGATGGAGAATCTGGAGAGCTTATGTTAGTAAATACAGGCTCTAAAAAAGTAAGACAGAATTATAGTAATTTTTACAACGAGAAAGTGTCTTATTACAGAGATAGCTTTGCTAAATCTGGAGCTGGAAGTATAGATTGTCGAGTAGATGAGAGCTACGTTAAAAAATTATTAGGCTATTTTAAAAGAAGATAATTAAGCGAATGATGAATTATAAATTACGAATAACGAACTTTAGACACAATCAATTAAAACAATTGGTTTTGTCTTGTGTATTAGTTCTTTTTTCTTTGTTCTCTTATAGTCAAGTTAAAACAACTATAGACTCTACTTCTATTAAAATAGGAGCGCAAGTTACTTATAAAATTGAAGTTGATGTAGACACCACATCGTTAGTTATTTTCCCGGAAGGTCAAACATTTTCTCCTATGGAAATGATTGAGTCTTACACCATAGATACTACAAAAAAAGACGATAGATATAACCTGATTAAAAAGTACGGATTAACGCAATTCGATTCTGGAGCGTATACCATTCCGAAGCAAAAAATATTAATTGGTTCTAAAGCGTTTTACACAGATTCTTTAAAAGTCGAAATTAGAGAAATTGTAGTAGACACAACAAAACAAGGCCTTTACGATATAAAACCAATAATTACAGTTGAAAAAAGCATTGGTAATTGGTGGAAGTATCTCCTCTTAGCTTTATTAGTAATAGCACTAATAGGTTTTCTATTATGGTGGTTTATTTGGAGAGTAAAACCTTTAACAGAAGAAGAAGAAATAGCATTATTACCACCTTACGATCGTGCAAAGTTAGCATTGAAGCAGTTGGATGAAAGTAGCTACCTTCAAAACGAAAATTTAAAAGGTTATTATTCAGACTTAACGTTTATTATTAGAAAATATCTAGACGAAAAGGTTTACGATCATGCTTTAGAGAGCACAACAGATGAACTTGTTTCAAGATTAAATTTATTAAAGGATGGCAATCAAATAGAGTTAAGTAAAAATGATATTAGAAATATTGAAACCATCTTAAAGCGAGCAGATTTAGTAAAATTTGCAAAAGGAACGCCAGATGTTGCTTTAGCCGAAATAGATAGAAACACTATAGATTTAGAAATCGATCACGTTAAGGAAGCTTTACCAGAGCCAACCGAAGAAGAAAAACTTAAAGACAAGCAATATAAAGAAGATCAAGAACGAAGAAACAAAACAAGAAAAATAGTTTTAACCGTTGGTATTGTTGCCTTTTTATTGCTAGGAACATTAGTTGGCTTAGGTTATAAGTATGGCTTTAGTTATGTAAAAGACACTATTTTAGGTCACGAAAGTAAAGAGCTATTGGAAGGAGAATGGGTAACAAGTGCTTATGGTGCTCCACCAATTATAATTGCAACACCAAAAGTTTTAAAGCGTATTGAATCTCCGGTAATAGAAGGTCAAGAAAACCAACCAAAATCGAGTAGTTTTTCTTACGGGACTATGTTAGACGTCTTTAATGTAACAGTAAATACAATGCAGTTTCCTAAGCAGGAAAGAGCCGCAGAAACTCAAGAACAAGCTAACGCTCCAGAGGTTGATTTAGGTGCAATTTCTGAAAGAGCACTGCAAGGCATGGAGGCTCAAGGAGCCAAAAACATAGTCGCGTTAAAAGATAAGTTTACAACAACAAATGGAGCCGAAGGATTAAAGTCTTACGGAACCATGAATATCCCAATACTAGGAAGTGATAAGTTAAGAGAAGCAAAGTTTAGTTTTGTGCTATTTACAGCAGAAAATATATTACAACAAGTGGTTATTATTTACCCTGAAGACGACACTTATGCAGACGATATAGTGGAACGCATATTAAAATCAATAGAACTAAATCCAAAAACTGAATAATGTTTGAAGGCATAGAATTTTTAAACAAAGGATTTTTCTGGTTGCTATTATTGCTACCATTAGCTATGCTTTGGTATTTTTTTAAAAATAAACAACAAACCGCAGCGCTTAAAATATCAAGCTTAAAAGGGTTTAAGGTAACTAATTCGGTATTACCAAAACTTAAGCATTTATTATTTGCTTTAAGGTTGATTGCTCTAACGTCCTTAATAATTGCATTAGCAAGACCAAGAACAGTCGACGTTTCTACAAAAACAAAAAAAACAAGAGGTATTGATATTGTTATGGCAATAGATGTTTCCGCAAGTATGTTGGCCAAAGATTTAAAGCCCAACAGATTAGAAGCCTTAAAGGAAGTCGCTTCAGAGTTTATAAAAGGACGACCAAACGATCGTATTGGTATTGTGGAATATGCGGGAGAAAGCTATACAAAAACACCAATTACAAGCGACAAAAGCATTGTATTAAGGTCGCTTAACGATATTAGATACAATACCATTATCGAAGGTGGAACAGCAATAGGAATGGGCTTAGCAACCTCTGTAAACAGGTTAAAAGATAGTAAAGCAGAAAGCAAGGTTATTATTCTATTAACAGATGGTGTAAACAATGGTGGCTCTATAAACCCAAAAATAGCAAGCGAGTTAGCCCTAGAGTTTGGTATAAAAACATACACTATTGGTTTAGGTACAAATGGCATGGCTTTATCACCCATTTCCATGAAACAAAACGGACAATTTCAATACGGAAGAGTTAAAGTAGAAATAGATGAAGAGCTCTTAAAAGAAATAGCAGCAGTTACAGGCGGAAAATACTTTAGAGCAACAAACAATAAGAAATTAGCAGAAATATACGACGAGATTAATAAGCTTGAAAAAACAGAAATAGAAGAGTTTAAATTCTATAATTACGAAGAAAAATTTAGATTTTTTGTTTGGGTAGCAGGAATTCTACTCTTGTTCGAGTTGTTATTAAGAATTACGGTTTTTAAAAGTTTTGTTTAATGATTGTATTGCAAAGTAATTATCAAGAAAAAGCACAAATAAACAGTAAATGCAGTTAGAAGAAAAAATATGGTTTTGGGCATTGCTAATCATTCCAATAATATTGGTACTGTTTTTAGTGCTCCAAATTTGGAAACGTAAAACACAAAATAAATTTGCTAATCAAGCAATTTTAAAACGTTTGAGCCCTAATAAATCGCTATTTAAATCGGTATTAAAAATTGCCATATTATGTTTAGCTTTTGCCAGTTTAACAATGGCTTTGGTTAATCCAAAAATTGGCTCTAAATTAGAAACGGTAAAACGCGAAGGCGTTGATATTGTGTTTGCGGTAGACGTATCTAAAAGTATGCTTGCTGAAGATATTGCACCAAACAGATTAGAGAAATCGAAACAATTAGTCACTCAAATTATAAATAATTTGGCAAGTGATCGCGTTGGTATTATTGCATATGCAGGCAAAGCATTTCCGCAATTACCAATTACAACAGATTATGGCTCTGCCAAAATGTTCCTCCAGAATATGAATACAGATATGATGTCTTCACAAGGAACAGCAATTAACGAAGCCATAGAATTAGCAAAAACATATTACGATGACGACCAGCAAACCAATCGTGTTTTGGTTATTATTTCCGACGGAGAAGACCACAGTGAAGCGGCTGCAACAGTAGCCGAAGAAGCTAACGAAGCTGGTATTAGAATATTCACCATTGGTGTTGGTAGTGAAAAAGGAGGTCCAATTCCTATTAAGAGAAATGGTGCTATTTTAAGTTACAAAAAGGATAGGCAAGGAGAAACCGTTATTACAAAGCTAAACGAAGAAACTCTAAAAAATATTGCTAAAGAAGCAGATGGTGTTTATATAAACGGAAACAATACAGGTAAAGTAGTTGAGCAAATAAGAGATATTTTAAATAAAATGGATAAAACCGAATTCGAGTCTAAGCAATTTGCAGCTTACGAATCGCAATTTCAATGGTTTTTAGGTTTTGGAATTTTACTTTTATTCATCGATATTTTTCTATTAGAACGAAAAACAGCTTGGCTGAAAAAGCTAAACTTGTTTAATGAAAATTTATAAAATCCTTAACAACAATCAAATCAAGGGTTTCATATATTTATAGGTTGAAAATAAGCAATGAAAAACATAATAACTTACATACTAATTTTTACGGTTTCTTTCACTTTTGCACAGCAAGAGGAAAATGAAAAAGCACTTGAAAAGTTAAATCAAAAAACTAATGATTTAATTAGTGATGCTAATGATTTAGCGAGTAACGACGAATTTGTTTCAGCAGAAATGGAATATAGAAGAGCTATTTCTAATAAGCCTACAAGCGTTGCTGGTACATATAATTTAGGGCATTCATATTACAAAAAAGGAAACTTTGAAGAAGCGTTGTTTCGTAATCAACAAGCTACAAAAAATGCAACCGATAAATTAGAGAAACATAGAGCGTTTCATAATATTGGAAACATATTAATGCAAGAAAAAAAATGTAAAGAAGCTGCAGAGGCTTTTAAAAACGCATTAAGAAACAATCCTTTAGACGAAGAAACACGTTATAATTATGCACTAGCGAAAGAATGTGCTAAAAACGAAGAGCCACCTCAAGAAGAGGATAACAAAGACGACAAGAATAAGGACAAAAAAGAAAACGAAGACCAAAAGGATCAAGATAAAAAGGAAGATCAAGGAGAAGACCAAGAGGATAATAAAGACAAAGGCGAGGACGACAAAAAAGAAGGAGACGAGAACGAAGATGAAGGCAAACCAGATGAAGAGAAAGAAAAAGACGGTGAAGGAGACGACCAGAAAAAGGAGCAACAAAAACCTCAACAACAACCTGGAAAATTATCACCTCAGCAAATAAAGAACCTGTTGGAAGCAATGGACAACCAAGAGCAGAAAGTGCAAGACAAAATGAATGCTGAGAAAGCAAAAGGTGCTAAAATACAAACAGAGAAAGACTGGTAAATTATATTGTTTCGCTCACGTAGCGAAAACTATTAAAATGAAACAAACACAACACATAGCAATAGTACTCTTTATACTTTTTACAAGTATAGTTAGCGCGCAGGTTCAATTTCAAACTAAAGTGAGCAAAAAAACTTTAGGTTTAAATGAGCGTCTGCGAGTAGATTTTTCTATGAATAAAGATGGAGATAATTTCAATCCTCCCGGTTTCGATGGTTTCGATGTTGTTGGTGGACCAAACCAGTCGGTAAGTAATTCTTGGATTAATGGTAAACGCTCTTTCGAGAAAATATATAGCTACTACCTATCTCCAAAGCGTAAAGGCAATTTAATGATTGAATCTGCTAGTATAGAAATTGACGGTGAGACTTATAAAACTAACGCTATAGTAATTAACGTTACCAAAGAAATACAAAAACCGAAAGACCCAAATACAGCTATTGCTAGTGAAAATATTCATTTAGTAGCGGAAATCTCAAAAACAGATCCTTATTTAAATGAAGCGATTACTGTAGTATACAAATTGTATGTTGCACCAAATACTGGCGTTAGTAATTGGAGAGAAACAGACAATCCTGAATACGACGATTTTTGGAGCCAGCAGATTAACCCAAAAGGATTAAAAATAGAAAAAGGAAAATATAAAGGTGAAGACTATCAATATGTTGTTTTACGCAGAACCGTCTTATATCCTCAAAAAACAGGCAAGCTAATTATTGAACCTCTAAAACTTGATGTTACAGCAGATATCCCAACGAAGAGAAGAGATATTTTTGGACAAAGATTAATGAGCAAAATTAACGTTCCTGTAACCGCTGGAAGACGTACAATTAATGTAAAACCATTACCTGAATTAGGAAAACCATCTGATTTTTCTGGAGCAGTTGGTGATTTTAAATTTAACTTAAGCACTTCTAAAAAAGAGCTTAATGCAAACGAATCTCTACAAGCCAAAGTAACGGTTTCAGGTAAAGGAAATTTAAAATTATTATCCTTACCAGAGTTAACACTACCTAATTCTCTAGAGGTTTACGAGCCAGAGCACAACGAGAATGTAAGAACCAATTTAGGTGGCATGCAAGGTGATATTTCAAACAGCTATACCATTGTTCCACAATACAAAGGTAAATATCCAATACCAACAATTTCATTTTCTTATTTCGATTTAAAGACAGAAAGTTATAAGCGTTTATCTTCTAACGAAACAATAATTAATGTTTTAGAAGGCCCTGTTTATGGAGCTTCCGATAACAACTTGACCACAGAAGGCGGAGAAAAACAAAACATCGTTCTAAACAACGATCAATTTGCATTTATAAAAACTGACGCGAATTTAATTTCAAAAAACACTACGTACTTTTTTAAATCGACAGTCTTTTGGGTAAGCTTAATATCTCCTTTATTATTAATTCCGTTAGCAATTGTTTTCAGAAGAAAAAAAGAACAGCGCGCTGGTGATATTGTAGGCAACAAACTTAGAAAAGCAGATAAATTAGCTAAAAAATACTTAGGTGCTGCTAAAAAAGCTCTAGGACAAAAAGAAGCCTTTTATGTTGCATTAGAAAAAGCATTGCATAATTATTTAAAAGCAAAATTAAATATTGAAACTAGCGATTTAAGTAAAGACAAAATTCGCGTGTTATTATTAGAAAAGCAAGTAGATAACACCGTGGTTATAGATTTTGAAACTATTCTCGAAAACTGCGAATTAGCAAGATACACACCAATTACAACCGTTACCATGCAGCAAGATTATGACAAGTCTGCAAGCACGATAAATTTAATAGACAAACAGATTAGATAATTTTGTTATTTCTAAAAAGGAATCTACAAGAACCACAGATGAAAAACATACTCTACATATTATTATTTTTCTTCGGAAGCATTTCTGCCCAAAACGATAAAATATTTGACCAAGCAAATACGCTTTACAACGAAGCGAAATACGCCGAAGCTATAGATAGATATGAAGTAATCCTAAATACCAATAAACATTCTGCCGAGTTGTATTACAATATTGCTAATGCACATTATAAGCTTAATAATATAGCGTCATCGGTATATTATTTTGAAAAAGCACTCGCATTAAAACCTAATGACAAGGATATAAAAAACAACTTAGCATTTGCCAATAATATGCGCATTGATGCGATAGAGAATTTGCCAGAAGTTGGTTTAACCAGGTTTATTAAAAAGGCGACAAATAGTCTTACTTTCGATAATTGGGCTAAGCTAACAATAGCTTGCGTTCTGTTATTTGTGCTCTTTTATTTACTTTATTATTTTACTTTTGGAACTCGAAAAAAAAGATTTTATTTTGTAAGTAGTTCTCTTTCAATAGTACTTGCATGCATTGCACTAATTTTCAGTTTCTATAGCTTTGATTTAGCAAAAAAGAATAATCCAGCCATTGTTTTTGCTCAAGAATCTCAAGTTAAAAGTGAGCCAAATATGCGTAGTGAAGAAGCATTTGTTTTGCACGAAGGCACTAAAGTTCAGGTTATAGACACCGTAAAAAATTGGAAAAAAATTAAACTTAGTGATGGTCAAACAGGATGGATAGAAAGCACTGACTTAAAACTCTTACAGAATTTTTAGTTTTTATTTAACATAAGAATATAGCATTAATCTTATATTTGCAGCTTAAATTATTTTCTATACATGCTAAAAACAAACATATCTATATTCTTTACTATATTATTCATGGCGATTATTACAGCGCCATCTATTATTGTAGCTTTAGATGACTCTGTAGATATATCTGTTTTTTATAGCATGTCAGAAGAGGAGGAAGAAAACCACAATTTAAAACTAGTTTTTCATAATAATGAAGAAGATCTCTTATGTTTAGAGAACGTTTTAATAATAAACAATTTAGGTTATTTCTTTAAAAACTACTCGAAACCTCACTTAAATCTCATTTCTCCACCACCAGATTTTATTTAATATTTTATCGTTAGGTCATTATTTGTCCCCCAAAAAAAATATTAAAATAACTATTGATGACTAGTCAATAGTATAAAATCAATTTATAAATGTTTAAAACATTAAAAAGCGACTTGCCAGCAAGTGTCGTTGTATTTTTCGTTGCACTACCACTATGTTTAGGTATTGCATTAGCAAGTGGAGCACCACTTTTTTCAGGAGTAATAGCAGGAATTATAGGAGGTATTGTAGTAGGAGCTTTAAGTGGTTCCAAAATAGGCGTTAGTGGACCAGCAGCTGGTTTAGCAGCAATTGTATTAACAGCTATTGGCAGTCTAGGTGGCTATGAAAACTTTCTAGTTGCAGTCGTTTTAGGAGGTATAATTCAACTAGTTTTTGGTATATTAAAAGCTGGAATTATTGGATATTACTTTCCTTCATCGGTAATTAAAGGTATGCTTACAGGTATTGGAATAATAATAATATTAAAACAGATTCCTCACTTCTTTGGCTACGATGCCGAGGCAGAAGGAGCAGATAGTTTTCTGGAAGCTTCTGGAGAAAATACTTTCTCTGCAATATGGAATCTTTTCGATAATGTTATTCTAGGCTCTATGGTTGTTGGTTTTTTAGCCTTAGGCATCTTACTACTATGGAGTAGCGTTTTATCTAAAAAAGGAAAATTTTTCCAAATTGTTCAAGGACCTTTAGTAGCAGTTGTTGTTGGTATTATTTTTTACCTAGTCACTCAATCTAACGAAACTTTGGTTATCGCTAATTCGCATCTAGTAAGCGTTCCAGTACCAGACGATTTTGATTCTTTTATCGGTCAATTCCGCTTCCCAAATTTCGCAGTAATAACAAATCCTGAAGTTTGGGTTATAGCCTTTACAATCGCTTTAGTAGCAAGTTTAGAAACTTTATTATGCGTAGAAGCATCTGATAAAATAGATCCTAATAAAAATGTTACACCAACTAATAGAGAACTATTAGCTCAAGGTGCTGGTAATATATTATCTGGTTTAGTAGGTGGTTTACCAATAACTCAAGTAATTGTTAGAAGTTCTGCTAACATTCAATCTGGTGGAAAATCTAAGATGTCTGCAATTCTACATGGGTTCTTACTATTAATTTCTGTAATACTAATACCTACTCTACTTAACAAAATACCATTATCGGTATTAGCAGCAATTTTATTAATTGTAGGTTATAAACTTGCAAAGCCATCATTATTTATTAAAATGTATAAATTAGGATGGAAACAATCTGTACCGTTTTTTGTAACAGTAATAGGGATCGTTTTTGCAGATTTGTTAGTAGGTATCGGCTTAGGTTTGGTTGTTGGTATTGTGGTAATACTTTTAAAAAGTTACCAAAACTCTCACTTCTTACATATTGAAGATAATAGTAATGGGAAGCATAAAATTAAAATGGCATTAGCCGAAGAAGTTACTTTCTTCAATAAAGGAGCTATTTTAAAAGAGCTTGATAGCTTACCAAGAGATACTTATTTAGAATTTGACGTTACTAAAACGAGATATCTTGATTATGATATTGTTGAAATTCTTGAAGATTTCGCTTTTAAAGCTAAAGAAAGAAATATCGATATAAAATTAATTTCTAAAAGAGGGATTGTTGAAAATCCACCTAGTTTTATTGAATTCTTTCAATTAAGACCTAAGTCTAATATAAGTTTAAGTTAGGACGTTATGAAGAATAATAAGCATAAGATATTAGTACTTTCCGATTTAAAAAAAATGGCCGCTACTACCTTAATGAGTAGTGTAAGCTTAGCAAGTATGATTGATGCTGAAATTGCATTGTTTCATGTTAAAAAGCACATTGATATTGTAGAAAGTGATAATCAATTATCTGCTATTAGATCTTTAAATGAAGCGCATAATACTACAGAAAAGGAAATTGAAGCATTAATCCATCCTTTTTCAAAAGAGTATAATGTAGCAATTAATACTAGCTTTTCTTTTGGAAAAATAAAAGATGAAATTCGTGATCATATTAAACTTACTAAGCCTGATATTATTGTTTTAGGACAAAGAGATTCTAATCCACTTCGAATTATAGGAGACAGTATTACTCATTTTGTTTTAAAAGAGTTTAAAGGCGTTATTATGATTTCGGCAAATAAAAATGCTTTAGTACCGAATGAAAAAATGACTTTAGGTGTCTTTAATGATTCAAAAAAAGTATTTAATACCAAGTTTTCAAAAGACTTAATAACACATACAAAAGCACCTTTACAGTCTTTTAAAATTATTAACAGTCAAAAGGAAACAATAAATACATCTGCTGAAAATGAAGATAAAATGCTGGAATATGCTTTTGAAAAAAATGCAAATGCCATGACTACACTCTCTTCATATTTATCAAAAAATAACATTAACTTACTTTGTGTAGATAGAGCAGAAAATAAAACAAAAAATACAATAGAAACTTCTTTAAAAGAAGTGATAAACAAATTAAATGTTTCGTTATTAGTTTCGGAAGCATAATTTTAATTAATTAAAAAAACAAAACATTATGAAAGCACATACAAAAGAAACACAGTCGACAATGACACCTCAAAAAGCAATTGACTTTTTAAAAGAAGGTAATCAACGGTTTCAAGGTAATCTAAAAGCGAATAGAAACCTTTTAGAGCAAGTAAATGATACAAGTGATGGACAATTTCCTTTTGCAACAATACTAAGTTGTATTGATTCTAGAGTGTCTGCCGAATTAGTTTTCGATCAAGGTTTAGGAGATGTATTTAGTGTTAGAATAGCAGGAAACTTTGTAAATGAAGATATCTTAGGAAGTATGGAGTTTGGGTGTAAACTTGCCGGAACCAAAGTAATTGTAGTTTTAGGCCATACCAGTTGTGGCGCAATAAAAGGTGCTTGTGACGATGCTAAATTAGGTAACCTTACTAAGTTAATAGAGAAAATAACTCCAGCAGTAAAAGCTGTTACAGAACCTAAAGAAGCTAATTTAAGAACTTCTAAAAATTTAGATTTTGTTGATGACGTATCAAAAAAGAACGTAGAATTAACAATAGATAGAATTCATGCTGAAAGCCCAGTTCTTACTGAAATGGAGAAAAATGGTGAAATAAAAATTGTTGGAGCGATGTACGATATTAATACAGGAGCTGTGAATTTTTACTAAGAAATATCAGGAAAAATAAGTTAAAATGAAAAAGAAAACTTTAATGGCAACACTAACAATAGCTTTAGTGTTGCCTTTTCTTGCTTTAGGGCAAGAAAGTGATTTAGGAAATTGGTTAATTTATATTGGAAACAAAAAACTTAATTCTAAATGGAATATTCATAATGAAGTACAGTATAGAAATTACGATGCTGGTGGAGATTTAGAGCAACTATTATTAAGAACAGGCTTAGGATATAATTTAACCGAAAATAATGATAATTTATTACTAGGTTATGGTTATATTTTGTCTGAAAACTATGTAGGTGATACAGACGACAAAGTATCTGTAAACGAACACCGTATTTTCCAACAATTTACAACAAAGCAAAATAAATGGAGATTAAACATTACGCAGCGCTATAGGTTTGAACAACGTTTTATTGAAAGCGACTTTAAAATGAGATTACGCTATTTCTTATCATTTAATTACCCATTAAATAATAAAGAAATTATTCCAAAAACATTGTATTTGTCTGCCTATAATGAAGTATTTTTAAACACAGAACCCTCTATATTCGATAGAAATAGGCTTTATGGAGGATTTGGTTATAAATTAAATGAGAATATAAAATTTGAATTAGGATATATGAGTCAGATATTTGAAACCTCTTTTAGAGATCAAATAAATATTATTGCATTCATTAATCTTTAATTTATAGGTTTTTAAATAAAATTACTTACTATATATATAACTTATGAAAAACTTTTTTTCAAATCTAAAAGGTGATGCCTTTGGAGGTATTACTGCAGGAATTGTAGCGCTACCATTAGCATTGGCCTTTGGTGTATCTTCTGGGCTTGGACCAGAAGCAGGATTGTACGGAGCTATTTTTATTAGTTTTTTTGCAGCCCTTTTTGGAGGAACAGCAACGCAAATTTCTGGACCAACTGCACCAATGACAGCAGTGAGTATGGTTGTAATTGCTGGTATTGTAGCAGCAAACGATGGAAGTGTTGATAAAGCGCTTCCAGCAATTTTAACCGTATTCATGTTAGCAGGACTAATACAGGTAGGTCTTGGTTTTTTAGGATTAGGAAAATATATAAGATATATACCATACCCAGTGGTCTCTGGTTTCATGACTGCTATTGGAGTTATAATATTACTAACTCAAATTTTACCTTCCATTGGTTATTACCCAAAAGAAGACACTGAGTTTGTTGAGCAATTTAAACCACAAGCAGAAGAAGTTATTCTTGAAAACATATTAAAAGAAGAAGTAGGCGAAGGTATTTTAGTTTTAGATGATTTTCAAGAAACAAAAAAAAGAGCAGAATTAATTACACCAGAACAAGTTTTAAACGAAGCTCAAACATTAGCAGCTCAAGAGGCATCTGGAACAATAGGCGCTATAAAAGTACTCCCAAGAGCACTACAGAACATTGATTGGCTAGAGCTTATTCTAGCTTTAGGAACGATACTAATTATATACGGATTTAAACGAATAACAACAGCCATACCCAGCACCTTAGTGGCATTAGTTGTTATGTCTGGTATTGCTTATGGTTTTAACTTAGGTTATAGACCTATTTCTGAAATACCTGGAGGTATACGAATGCCAAAATATGAAATATTCACTTCTTTTAGTTTTGGTAGTATTTCACCATATATTTTTACAGCGCTAACCTTATCATTATTAGGAGCAATAGATTCGCTTTTAACAAGTGTTGTTGCAGATAACATGACCAAAACAAAACACAAGCCTAATAAAGAACTAATAGGTCAAGGAATAGGGAATACTATTGCTGCACTTTTTGGAGGTATTCCAGGTGCCGGAGCCACTATTAGAACCGTTGTAAATATTAATGCAGGAGGGAAAACAAAACTTTCTGGAATGATTGCTGGTATTATGTTACTAATAATTATGCTAGCACTAGGACCTGTAGCATCTAAAATACCTGCAGCAGTTTTAGCAGGTATATTAATAACTGTTGGTATTGGTGTTATGGACTACAAAGGATTAAAAGCAATACCAAGTTTACCGAGAGATATTAAATTTGGACCTTTAAAATTAAGCTCGGAAGTTTTAATAATGCTTATAGTATTATTGTTATCTACTTTTTGGGATTTAATTTATGCTGTTGGTATTGGTCTTATAATCGCATCATTAATGTTCATGAAAAAAATTGGTGATTTAACCGCTGAACGGTCAGATGTTAAATCATTAAAAGAAGAAACTTGGGATGATGAGTCTGAATTTCCAAAACAATTAAAAGAAGAAGTCTTTATTAAACATCTAAAAGGACCATTGTTTTTCGGTTCTACGAGTGATTTCCAAGCTTTAACGCTGCAAATTCCAGACACAGCAAAAATTGTAATATTACGATTAGGACGCATGCAATACATGGATCAAACAGGTTTGTACGCTATGGAAGACATGTTACAAGATCTAAAAAAGAAAGATATTGATGTCTTGTTTGTTGGCCTTTTAAAGCAACCAAGATATCTTATGGAACGTATAGGTATTATTCCAGATTTTATACCAAATGAGCACATTTTTAAAGATTTTAAAACCTGCTTAAAATGGATAAAAAATAATGTCGAAAACACATATTAATTTTCTAATATTATGAATCTCAGCAAAGTATTCCAAAACAATGAAAAGTGGATTAAGTCTAAATTAAATGAAGACGAAAAATACTTCGATAAATTAGGTGAAGGTCAAAATCCAGAACTCTTATTTATAGGGTGTTCAGACAGTAGAGTAACTGCTGAAGAATTAATGGGTTTAGGTCCTGGAGATGTTTTTGTGCATAGAAATATCGCAAATATGGTTATTGGTACAGATCTAAATGCCATGTCTGTAGTCGAGTATGCAGTAGAACATTTAAAAGTAAATCATGTTGTTGTTTGTGGGCATTATGGATGTGGTGGTGTAAAAGCCGCTATGCAGTCTGCAGATTTAGGTCTGTTAAATCCTTGGTTACGTAATATTCGTGACGTATATCGTATTCATAACGATGAGCTTAATGCTATTAAAGATGAAGAAAAAAAATACGAACGCCTAATAGAGTTAAACGTACAAGAACAATGTGTAAACCTTATTAAAACAGCTGCTATTCAAAAAGCAGTTCGTGGTAATGGCTTGCAAGTACACGGTTGGGTTTTCGATATTCACTCAGGAAAACTAATAGATTTAAAAATAGATTTTGAAAAAATTCTAGATAATATTAGAGAAATTTATCACTTAGACTAGAACAAAGAAAGCCACTCAAAACATGAGTGGCTTTTTCATTTTTAAAAGAACTAATTCTAAAAACAAATCTTAGCTTATTGTAATAAGCTATAAACAAATTGTGGATGACCACGTTCTCCAGATTCACTAGCCATTGCTAAAAACTTTAGCTTATACAAATTGCCATCGGTATCATTAACAATATAAAAAACATTCTCTTTTAAAGACGGTAAAGCTCCTGGTCCTCCTCCATTTCTCCAACTGCTTCCAATACTTCTTTGGTCGTTTGTAAAGTTTGTATCTATAACATCTCCAAGAGTAAAATTTTCATATGTAAAGGTGTTTAGTTCTGTATCTATCATATAAGCAGTTGCATTAGATTTTATGTTGTTAACTATATAATCCGAATATCCGTAAGCACCAAAACCAGTAATTTCATTAGTAAAAACAGTAAAGTTTAAATCCCATTCTGTTTTTATAGGCTCTACACTAACTTCAGATTCTGTATTAAAACTAAAGAAAGTAAAATTATAATCTGCATTTTTTGAAATAGTGACTTCGTTATGTGTTGTAGCATCTAAATCTGCATATTGTAATACGTAATCGTTTCCACTTTTCGTAACCCTAATTTTTTTCCAACCTCTAGAGTCTCCAGAAACAGCTACACTTCCGTTTGAAGGCGTTTCGGTTCCTACTTTAAAACCTAAGTTTACTAAATAGACGTGATTGTTAGTATCTGTATCAGAAATGGCATCAATAGCCGTTTCTGTAATTTGACCATAAGGAGCATCAATAAATTCTAAATTTGCTTCATCAAATGTTCCTACTGCTACTTGTGGTTGTAAATCTTGAACTTCTGTCGACGATGAGTTAACAGCATCAATATCTGTTGCTGTTAATTGTGCAGTTGCCATGTAAATAGAACCGTTTATAGCAACTCTAAAATCACTTCCAGAATAGAATCCTAAATCCCAAGAATCACGTTGTATAGCAGTCGCAGTATCTGTACTTAAATCTATATAAACTTGGTTTTGCTCGTTTGGTCCTCCAATTTCTGGAGACACTTCTGCGCCTTCGATTATAATAGAAATAGGTTGAGATGGTGTTGAATCATCGTCACTACTACAGCTTGATAAAGCGAATAGTGAAAGACATAAAATTGAGGTAAATAATTTGTTAATCATTGTAATTGGTTTTAAAAGTTTAAATTATATAATAGTTTTAAGTAATAAGAGCGACCATAACCTAATAGAAGTCCACTGCTGGTTGTTGAGTGCGTGCCAGTTGTAGAAGAGTTACTAACATTTACATTAGTAACATCTAGTAGGTTTCGTCCGCCAATTGTTGCTTGAATTTTATTGTTGAAAAAAGATTTTTTTATAGAACCGTCTAACCAACTGTAGGCATCTGTAGTCCTTTTTTCGAATATAGAATTGCCATCACCGTCTGTACCAGTAGACGTATAGTCCTTTTGCTTACCATTATGCTTTAATAGTAACGTAAAAGCAGTATTCCATTTTTTAACGTTATAAGTTGCACTTGTGTTTAATTGGTAGGAGCATAAAAAGTCATTATCTATATTAACTTCGTTATTTACAATTCTAGAAATACCTTGTAATGTTCCTCCTAAATTAAAAGTCCAATTATCTCTTTTTATACTGTTCTCTTGTGTAATTCCCCAAAGCTTATAAGTATCTATATTTATGTATTCGTATTGTAAAGGCGATGCGTTTACAATAGCAAGATCAATTTTATCCTTTAGGTCTATATAACTTAGTTTTATGGTGTTTTGTAATGCAGTATCATTAAACCAACTCTTCTTTTTTAAGGTTAAAAATGCTGAATAGCCTTGTTCTGGTTTTAAGTTTTCATTACCTCTTACATCGTGGTTAGAATCTACAAAGTAGTAGTATAACTCTTCAAAATTTGGTGTTCTATATGAAGTACCAACGTTGGCACGCAATTCGAAACCTTTAGGCATTAAATAACGTGTGCTTAATGAAGCTAAAACGCTAGAATCGAATAAAGAGTTGTACTCAAAACGTATTCCTGGCCTTATAGAAAAGGCATCATTTATGTTTATTTCTGAAGAACCAAACAAGGCAATATTATCTTGTTTTCTAGTTTTATCTTGTTGTGTAACATCACCAGAAGCTTGTGTGTCGAAACCTTTTATAAAGCGCGTTTCGTAACCTATTTGAAAGTTGTAGAACTTACTTTTTACAAGATTATTAATGTCGCCTTTAGAATAAAACACATTACTAGATTGGTATGTTTCGTCGGTTTCATCCGTTCTATCCTGTGTAAGTATATAGTAATTAAATTCGTTTAAATCTCTTTTTTGTGTTTGATAAGAAAACGAAGCGTTATAATTGGCACCCGAATGTAAACGACCACTAAGGTTTACATTGTTTACAAAACGATTGGTGGTAAAAATTTTATCTGTAGCAGAAGGATTACTCGTTTGATTAGCAACATCAACATTAGCTCTCACAGAAGCATCAAAAGCATTTATAGTTTCATTAAAATATTCAAATTTATAAGCTAATTTAAAATTATTAGTATTATAACTTAATAAGGCATTCGTATTAATTTGTGTTTTTGGTAACCAATCGTAACCTCTTAAACCATCATTTTGATAGTAATCTTGACCTTGTTTGTCATTATAAAAACCCGCGAAATCATTTCTATTAAAACCAATTCTAGTAAAGAGTTTTTCGTTAATATTATGTCCAATACTAAGAGATTGTATGTGTTTACCTTTATCAAACCATTCGTATTCATCGCTAACGGTTTCTTCTTGTACAAAGGCTTGAATTTTCCAGTCGCTACTAATTGCTTTTTTTGTAATTATATTAATAACACCAGAAACAGCATTGGCACCATATTCTACTCCCATGGCGCCTTCTACAATTTCAATACGCTCGATATCATCAAGGTTTACTTGGGTTAAATCGATATTATTTCCTAAGCCATTATCACTCACCAAGGGAATATTGTCTATTAAAATATTAAAGTATTGGGAGTCTAAACCAAAAAAGGAAACTGTAGATTTTCCAGATTGCGCATTAGGAGTAACAGTAAGGTTTAGGTTAAAGTTTAATAAATCGGCCAAGTTATTTGCGGCTTGACTTTCAATTTGTGTTCTATTGATAACAGTTACATTATGAATAGATTTTTTTATGGATTGTGGGTTGTATTGTCCTGTAATTACAACTTCTTCAAGAGATTGAGTTTTTAAAGAGTCTTTTTTTACTTGAGCAAAAGAAATACAGCTTAAAAAAAGTGAAAAATAAATGGTGATTTTATTTTTATTTAGAATCATTCTATTTTATATTTGCTGCAAATATATATCTTATTTTAATTCAATCTAAATAAGAATAATAAATTTTTAATATTTTTTTTATACCATAACCAAATAGCTTAAAAATGAAACATTTAGTAGTATTAGTAGCAATTATTCTTTCTATACCGTTTAGTATAAACGCTCAAAACAAGAAAAAACAAGATCAAAAAGCCATTAAAAGCATGTGTGGTTGTTATGAGGTGAGCTTTAATTTTGCTGAAACTTTTCAGTATTCTGATGATTCTACATACGTTGCTTCAAAAACAAAACACGATAGAGGATTAGAATGGGTACAACTTGTAGAAGATGAAAAAGATAAAATAGCGATGCAACATTTATTAATTGTAGGTTCTAAAGAAAACCCATATATAGTAAAGCACTGGAGACAAGATTGGGAGTTTGAAAATACAGATTTGTACGAGTATTTTAGAAATAACGAGTGGAAATACACAAAATTAGATAAAAGACAAGTACAAGGACAATGGTCTCAAAAAGTATTTCAGGTAGACGATAGCCCGCGTTACGAAGGTTCTGCAACTTGGATTCATTTAGATGGTAAACACTATTGGGAAAACACTACAACTGCACCTTTGCCAAGACGCGAATACACACAACGTAGCGACTATAATGTTACAGGTAGAACAAACAGACACGAATTAACTACAACAGGTTGGATACACGATCAAGACAATGATAAAATTTTAAGCGAAGAAGGTACTTACCAAATTATAGCCGAAGAAAAAGGACATAATGTGTACAAAAAAGTAGAGGATAGCGAATGTATTGCAGCACAAAACTATTGGGCAAAAGAAAAAGATAAGTGGGCTTTAGTACGTACAAAATGGGATGAAGTTTTTGCTAGAAACAAAGATCTATTCTTAGAAGAAAAAGTAGATAATAAAGTACTATTTAAATATTTATTCGATAAAGAAAAATACCAAACAGCAGAAGAAATCAATCCGTTAATAGAATCGTTTGTAAAAAAATAAGCTTCCGTATTATTGACTCCAAATTGAGGCACAAGCCGTTAGTGGAACTGAAATAAAATACTAAGTGTTCTTATAATTCGCGGCCTAAAAATTGATAACAGAATACCATAAATAAAAGACACTATAATTAAATACCCATGAAACATTTAAAAAACATAACAATAGTCGTAATACTCTTTTTAAGTACACAAATTTTTGCACAGGACAATGTGTTTTTAAATAGAGATTTTTGGAAATCTAATCCAACAATTAAAGCTATTGAAACAAAAATAAAAGAAGGAAATAATATAGCAGAGGCTAATAGTAATAATTTTGATGCTGTAACTTCTGCAATATTAGTAGATGCACCACTTGAAACTATAAAATACATCCAATCTAAAAAAGGAAATGATGTAAATAAACTTACTCATGATGGTAGAACATACATTTTCTGGGCAGCTTATAAAGGTAATGTAGAACTTATGGAATATCTTTTAAGTAATGGAGCAAGAACAGACATAAAAGATGATAAAGGAAGTACAATATTAAATTTCGCAGCTGGATCTGGACAGCAAGATACTAAGGTCTACGATCTATGTATTGCACATGGAGCTAAAGTAAAAACAGATGTAACTCCAAATGGAGCGAATGCTCTATTATTAGTTGCACCTTACGATAAGGACTATACGTTAATAAATTATTTCACTTCAAAAGGAGTAGATATTAATAGCGTAGATAGAGATGGTAATGGTGTTTTTAATTACGTTGCAAAAACAGGAAATGTAACGCTATTGAACCAGTTACTGGAAAAAGGTATTAAAGGTACTGATAACGCATTTGTATTTGCAGCCCAAGGCACCAGAGGAAAAGCAAATACAATAGACTTTTATAAGTATTTAGAAAGTTTAGGTTTAGATTCTAAAAATGGTGGTGTTAAAGGTGAGAGCGCTTTACATATTTTAGCCTCTAGAAGCAAAGACTTAGAGCTTATTAACTATATTATTGATAAAGGATCGGATGTAAACGCACAAGATCAAAACGGAAACACACCATTTATAAATGCCGCAAATAGAAATAGTTTAGAAACCGTAAGATTATTATTTAGTAATGTAAAAAATGTAAACCAAGTTAATAAAAAAGGAGCATCTGCTCTCGCTCTAGCGGTAGAAAACAACGCATCAGAAGTGGTTGATTTTTTAATTAAAAACAAAGCGAATGTTGCTACATTAGACGCTGATAAAAATAATCTAACAGTTTATTTAATGGAATCTTTTTCAACTAAAAAAGAAGATCATTTTAAACAAAAATTAGATGTATTAACTAAAAACGGTTTAGATATTACTAAAACCCAAGATAATGGTAATACATTATACCATTTAGCTTTGGCGAAAAATAATGTAGCGCTATTAAAACTTATTAAGCAATATGATATCGATGTAAATGCTAAAAACAAAGAAGGAAATACCGCATTACATCTTGCTGCGTTACAAGCAAAAGATACAGATATTTTAAAGTATTTAATTTCTATTGGAGCTAAAAAAGAAATGGGTACAGATTTTGAGGAAACGGCTTATGATTTAGCATTAGAAAACGAAATTTTAAAATCAAAAAACATCAATTTAGATTTTTTAAAATAATGACTAAATTATCCTGAACTTGATTTGGGAACTCGTGATAATTAAGATTAATTCAAATTGATAAAAATAAAGTAATTAATGAAAGCAATAAAAACACTTTTAGTGCTTGGAGTTCTAGCAATTTCAACACTATCCTTTACAACAGTAACAGAATCGACATCGTATAAATGTATGATTCAAATGATTAATTATTCAGGTGAAAATGCATACGTCGTTATTTCACTTATAAATCCAGAAGGCGAATACGAAAAAACACTTTATGTTCAAGGTGATGATGATGAGTGGTACCATGATATTTCAGAATGGTGGAAATTCTACGGTAAAAAACGAGCAAATATAGATGCTATTACTGGAGCAACAATTGCTGGAGGTGCAAGAAATATTAGTGTTTTAGAAATTGAAGATTCTAAAATAGATACAGGTTATAGTATTCGTTTTGAAACCGCTGTAGAGGATCAAGACTACTACACTAAAGATGTAGAGTTTGCTTTAACAAAAGAAAATGTAAAGAGCAAAAAAGAAGGTTCGGGTTTTATACGTTACGTGCGTATGATGCCTAACTAATAAAGTATAATAGATTTTAAATAAGAGACAAAATTACTACGTCTCAAAAAAATAAAACATGACCATTTCTATATGGAGATACAGTCACCTCGCACTGGCTGTATCTTCTTTTATGTTTATTCTGTTAGCATCCATAACTGGAATCATTTTAGCATTCCAACCTATTTCAGAACAATTCGAGCCATATAAAATATCAGATTTTAATAGTGTTACTGTTGCAGAAACCATATCTAATTTACAAGATAAGTATCCCGAGGTTATAGCCGTGCAAGTAGATGCAAATCAATTTGTATCAGCTTCGGTAATTACTAACAACGGCGAAAGTTTAAATGGCTACATAAACCCAAGAACTGCGACATTTATTGGTGATAAAATAGAGGTTTCTAAGTTTTTTCAATGGATAACTAATTTTCATAGATCCTTATTTTTAAAAAGTATTGGTCGTTTTTTTGTTGGTTTTTGTTCGTTTCTATTATTCTTAATTGCAGTTTCAGGAACTGTATTAATACTAAAAAGACAAGGCGGTCTTAAATCGTTTTTCTCTAAAATAGTTAAAGAGAATTTTAACCAATATTGGCATGTAGCTTTAGGTCGATTATCTTTAATACCAATTATAATTATTACCGTTACAGGTGTTTATTTGTCTGCTATAAAGTTCGATATTTTACCCAAAAGCGCAATAAACCATCAAATAGATTTCGATTCCCTTTTAGAAACACCAAAACTAAATACTGCAGATTTTTCTGTTTTTAAAAACACAAAACTATCAGAGGTTAAAACAATAGAGTTTCCTTTTTCGCAAGATGTAGAAGATTATTTTATTGTTTCACTTAAAAACAAAGAGATTATTGTCAACCAATTTTCAGGAGCTGTTTTAAGTGAAATTAATTATCCGTTGGTGACTATTTTTTCAAATTTGAGTCTGTTTTTACACACCGGAAAAGGAAGTGTTTTATGGTCTGTTATTTTAGCTATTGCAACGGTAAACATATTGTTTTTTATCTATTCTGGTTTTGCAATGACATTAAAACGCAGAAAATCTAAACTTAAAAACAAGTATAAAAAAGACGCTTGCAAGTATGTAATCTTAGTCGGTTCAGAAAACGGTAGTACCTTACCTTTTGCTAATCAATTAAAAGAGCAATTATTAAAAGCAGGAGAAACGGTTTATATAGCAGAACTTAACAAATACAATGCCTATAGTAAAGCAGAACACATTATAGTAATGACTGCAACTTATGGAGAAGGCGAAGCTCCAGCAAATGCAAATGTGTTTTTACAGCGATTAAAAACCATAAAACAAGTACAAGGTATTAACTATTCGGTAGTTGGTTTTGGGTCGTTGGCTTATCCCGATTTTTGCAAATTTGCAATAGATGTAGATAATGCATTAGCCCTTCAGTTTAAGCAAGAATTACCTGTATTTACAATTAACGATAAATCGGTAGAATCGTTTCAAGAATGGATTAGTTTATGGAATAAAAATAGAAACCTTCCTATTACTATTTCGCAACAAAAACTAGCTGCAAAACCTAAGTTAAACCATACAATTACAGTTGTAGATAAGACAATAGCAGAAACACAATTGGACCGTACGTTTTTAATCACCTTAAAAACAAATACCAATAAGTTTAACTCTGGAGATTTGCTCGCTATTTATCCTGAAAACAATTACCGAGAACGCTTATATTCTATAGGTAAAGTAAATAATAACATACAATTAAGTGTTAAGCTACACGAAAACGGATTAGGCTCAGGCTTCTTAAATACTATTACTAAAGAAGCTATTTTTAAAGCTAGAATTATAAAAAACAAAAGCTTTCATTTCCCTAAAAAAGCATCTAAAGTTATTTTAATTGCCAACGGTACAGGTATTGCTCCTTTTTTAGGAATGATAGATGAAAACAAAAATAAAGCTGAAACACATTTGTACTACGGCGTTCGAAAAAGGGAATCTTTAAACCTCTATAATCAGTCAATTAAAGAAAACCTAAACAACAAGCAATTAACAAAACTAAATATTGCGTTTTCTCAAGAAGAACCTAAACAATATGTGCAAGACCTCTTAAAGCAAGACGCTTTATTTATAGCAGAAACCTTAAAAAATAATGGTGTAATCATGCTTTGCGGTTCCACAGCCATGCAAAACGATGTTTTAGCCATATTAAATACAATTACAACGCAAAATTTACAATTACCATTAAGTACTTTTAAAGAAAACAATCAAATAAAAACCGATTGTTATTAATCTTAAAACATACGATTATGTGTCATAATATAAAAACAATATCTAAAGTTAGTAGTGGAGAATTATCTATATGCAAAGACTGTAAAATATACCATTTAGAGTTCAACAATATATGTTTTGAATTTAATGAAGAACAGTATATAAAATTTAAAAACTACCTATTAAATATAGAAGCAGACTATTGGGAAATAAAATACGCACACTCAAAAGTAAAACGTAAAATACCAATACCATCTTTGCAGCCTAACCTTGTTTTAATGTTTAATAGACAAGAAATAGCAGAATTAAAAACACTTTTCTTTAATACAAAAGATGTTTTTAATAGCTCTATAAACTTAGACGATATTAATTATACCTTGATTCTAAACTAGGCACTTAAGCTTCGGTTTCTGTATCGCTTTCTTCTTCAGTATCAGCTTTAATAATATTAGGGAATATTATAGGAGCAATAGATTTTACAGGCTCATAAAGTATCGAATCTTTAATATGTTCCTCGTCAACAAAAGTTATTGTGTCATTCATTTTATTAAAGACAATTAGCAATACACTTAAAATCAAACCTATTTTAAGCGCTCCAAAAACGCCACCAAGCAGCTTGTTTAAAATACCAAGAGATGCAAAATCGGCCAATTTAGTAAATGCCTTTCCTGCTAACGAAATAATAAGAATAATAATAACAAAAGTAATCGCAAACGCAGTAATATTAATCGTTTTTTCAGCCCATTCTGTTCTACTTTGCAAAAAATCTGCAACAAAATAACTAAAGTGTATAGCGCCATAAACACCAGCAACCAAAGCAACTAAAGACGCTACTTCCACAAAAAGACCTTTCATAAAACCACGAACAAGTCCAAAAAGCAGTAAAGCACCTAAAACAATATCAATAACAGCCATAAAATTATATTTTAAGCAAATATAACCTAACTTTGCAACTTTCAAACTTTACACTAATACATGGCAAGAGATCAAGAGTTAAAAGAACGTTGGGAGTTGGTAGTTAGCAAACTATCCAATCAATTTGCAGATGGAGAAAAACTAGATTTAGACGCTATAATCTACCTTATCGGCCTTCAAGAATTAGGGCAACTAGAACGTAAATTTAAAAAAGACCAAAAACTAGACTTAATGCACATTGCAATATGCAAATTATTGGTGCCTTATGGCTATTACGAACTTAATTTTGTAGACGAAGACGGTTGGCCACACTATCATATAAAAGAAGAATTACCAACCTTAAAAGCCGGTGAACAAAGCGTTTTAATGAAAGAAGCTATCGTAAATTACTTTGTAGAAACAGAGTATATATAATATTTTTGGGCGTTACCACAAGGGTCAGGCTTTTTATTACAATCGCTAACGCGAATAAAACAAAGCAGCTTAATTATTATTAAAACTTGTAATAATTTTCTTAATTTCGTTTTTTTTAAATCAAATAAAAACAACCAACCAAATGAAAAAATTAATTTTACCTTTTAGTATTCTTGCACTTTTATTTACATCATGTAGTAGTGATGATGATGCAACTGCTTCAACTCAAGATCCATTTATTGGTACTTGGAGTTATTATAAGTATTTAGAGAACGGAGTTGAACAACCGTTAGACCCTTGTGAGAATGAAGAGACTATTGTCGTTTCAGAAAACGGTGATTTTTCAGCTGTATATTATGATGATAATATAGATGGTGACTGTGTGTTAGATGAAACGTTCACAGGAACTTGGTCTAATTCAGGAAATAGTATTTACGATTTCACAGGAGATGAAGGTGCAACTTCGAGTCTAATTACATTTGAAGGGAATACATTTTATTTTATAGATTCTTATGACAATGGAACGCCAGATGATACTTCTGATGATATAGTGTATAAAGATGTATATCTTAGACAATAATATCTTTTAAAGATTACAAAAAACCTTCTATAATAAAGAAGATTTTTTTATGCGTAACACACAGTAAATTCATTAAATTTGCTAATCATTTATAGAGGTCATGATAGATAAGATAAAAGAACTCATTGCAGAAGCAGAAAGCTTTAAAGCCCAATCTAAAGAAGAGGTTGAAACTTTTAGAATAAAATATTTAGGTAGAAAAGGATTACTTAACGATTATTTTGCTGAGTTTAAAAATGTTGCAAACGAGCAAAAGAAAGAATTTGGTCAAGTAATAAACCAATTAAAAAACACCGCTCAAGAAAAGGTTAACGCTTTAAAAGAAGAGTTAGACAGTTCTACAGAAGAAACAGGAGATTTTGGAGATTTATCACGTCCAGGAGCACCAGTATCTCTTGGAGCAAGACATCCTATTTCTATTGTAAAAAACGATATTATAGACATCTTTTCTCGCATAGGTTTTAACGTAAGTGAAGGTCCGGAAATAGAAGACGACTGGCATAACTTTACAGCATTAAACTTGCCAGAATACCATCCAGCAAGAGACATGCAGGATACGTTTTTTATACAAACAGATCCAGATATTTTATTACGTACACATACAAGTTCTGTACAAGTACGTTATATGGAAAACAATCAACCACCAATTCGTACTATCTCACCAGGTCGTGTGTATAGAAACGAAGCCATTTCGGCACGATCGCATTGTTTTTTCCACCAATTAGAAGGACTATATATAGATAAAGATGTAAGTTTTGCAGACTTAAAGCAAACATTACAATACTTTACTACAGAGCTTTTTGGGAAATCTAAAATACGTTTACGTCCATCTTACTTCCCATTTACAGAACCAAGTGCAGAAATAGATGTGTATTGGGGATTAGAGACTGAAACCGATTATAAAATAACCAAAGGAACAGGCTGGTTAGAAATAGGCGGTTGTGGTATGGTAGATCCAAATGTATTAACAAATTGTGGTATTGATGCTAACGAATATTCAGGGTTTGCCTTTGGTGTTGGTATCGATAGAATAGCAATGTTATTACACCAAATAGGTGATATTAGACTTTTAAGTGAAAACGATGTAAGATTCTTAGAGCAGTTTAAATCTGCCTTATAATCACCAGATAAGTCGTCTTAAAATAGATTAACGCTTTATACAAAAATAAGAAAGCCACAACTTACGTTGTGGCTTTCTTATTTTTTAAACTGAGATTATTTTGCTAAAGCATAACGTCTCTCTACTTCGTTCCAGTTAATTACATTAAAAAATGCATCAATATAATCTGGTCTTCTGTTTTGGTAATTTAAATAGTAAGCATGTTCCCATACATCTAATCCTAATATTGGCGTTCCTCCACAAGTTACTCCTGGCATTAATGGATTGTCTTGATTTGGTGTAGAACAAACTTCTACCTTTCCTCCTTTATGCACGCATAACCAAGCCCATCCAGAACCAAATTGTGTTGCAGCTGCTTTACTAAAAGCTTCTTTAAAAGCATCTACAGATCCATAAGCTGCTTCAATAGCATCTTTTAAATCTCCAGATAAACGTCCTTTATCTTCTGGGTTCATTACTTCCCAAAATAACGAGTGATTATAAAAACCTCCACCATTATTTCTAACACCTTTATTATCCATATCAAGGTTACTTAATATGTTTTCTATAGTTTTTCCTTCTAAATCTGTACCTTCAATAGCAGCATTTAATTTAGTTGTATATCCATTGTGGTGCTTAGAGTGGTGTATTTCCATTGTACGAGCGTCAATATTTGGTTCTAAAGCGTCGTAAGCGTATTTTAATTTCGGTAATTCGAAAGCCATAATTTTTTATGTTTATGTTAATAATTCTGTGAGTGTAAATTTAACACTTTAACAAATCAATTAAAAATTAAACTCACACTAAGTCTTTTGTTTTAATAATAGTTTAACAACTTGATTTTTAAACTATTCCATTTTCTTCTTAAAAAAACGAGATTTAAACACGCTTCACACTAATTGTTTTTATCTTGTACTAAAATTATTAAATGTCGTCAAACTCTTCATTTCAAGTCTATAATGCCTCTGCGGGAAGCGGTAAAACTTTCACCTTAGTTAAAGAATACCTTAAAATTCTGTTTTCTGCTTCAGGAAATTATCAATTTAGAAATATTCTTGCCATTACATTTACCAATAAAGCAGTTGGAGAAATGAAAGCGCGTATTTTAGAAATGTTAAAAACTTTTTCAGAAGAAGATGCTTTAAAAAATCCGCATCCAATGTTTACAAACATTGTTGAAGATTTAAAAATGAAACCTGAGGTACTTCAAAAAAAATCTAAAGACATTTTAAACACCATCATGCATAATTATGCAGCATTCGATATCTCGACTATTGATGGGTTTAACCACAGACTAATTAGAACCTTTGCTCACGATTTAAATTTACCACTCAATTTTGAGGTAGAATTAGACACAGAATCTTTATTAAATGAAGCTGTAGATCGTTTAATAGCAAAAGCAGGAACCAATAAAGAGTTAACAAAAATATTAGTAGATTTTGCCATAGAAAAAGCAGACGACGATAAAAGTTGGGATGTTGCAAGAGATTTTAACAATATCGCAAAACTACTCACTAAAGAAAGTGATTTAGATTTTGTAAAAACACTTAATGGCAAGTCTTTAAAAGATTTTCAGAATCTAAAAGAACTATTGGTTTCTCAAATTAAAATAACACAAGAAAATGTTATCGCTTCTGCCGAAAACCTACTGAGTCTTTTTGAAACAAGCGCTTTAGAGTTTAATGATTTTTCGGGTGGTTATTTACCAAAACATTTTGAAAAAATAAGTCAAGGCAATTTTGAAATAGGTTTTGTCGCAAAATGGCAAGACGATTTAGATACAAAAACATTATATCCCAAACGTGTTTCGGAGGCAACAAAACAAACAATAGAAAGTATTCAACCACAAATAGCAGAGACCTTTACAAAAACTAAAGAAGGCGTTTTTCATATTAAATTTTTAAAATTATTTTACAAAAACCTAACACCTTTATCTGTTTTAACCGTTATTAATAAAGAATTAATAGACATTAAAACCGAGGAAAATAAAATGCTAATTAGCGAGTTCAATGCTATTATTAGTAACGAAATAAAAGACCAACCTACTCCATTTATCTATGAAAGAATGGGCGAAAAGTTTAAACATTATTTTATAGACGAGTTTCAAGATACCTCGCAAATGCAATGGGAGAATTTAACACCATTAGTAGATAGTACTTTATCTGGAGAAAATATTAAAGCAGAAAAAGGAACCGCCATGATTGTTGGCGATGCTAAACAAGCTATTTACAGATGGAGAGGCGGAAAAGCAGAGCAATTTATGGAGTTGTTTAATAAAAACTCTAAGCCATTTTACATTGAACAAGATGTAAAAAACCTGGGTTCAAATTTTAGAAGTTTCGAAACAATCGTTAATTTTAACAATGCTTTATTCAAGCATATTTCTTCACATGCGCTTTCTAACGAAGATTATGCTAATCTCTATGAACAATCACATCAAGAACCATCTAAAGACACGAAAGGTTTTGTAAACCTTAATTTTATCGATTTTGAAGATGAAGAAAATGATAAAGATGACGTTTACACACAGCATATTTTCGATACCATAAAATCCTGCCAAGAAAATGGTTATGCTCTAAAAGACATTTGTATTCTTGTTAGAAAGAAAAAACATGGTATTGCTATTGCAGAATTTTTAAGCAGTCAAAATATAAAGATTACATCTAGTGAAACAATGCTTATTAATAATGCGCCTGAAGTGCAACTCATTAACAATGTACTTACAGTATTAGTAAACCCAAACGACACAGAGTGTAAAGTTAATATTTTAGATTTTTTAGCTGATAAGTATGACGTTAAAGACAAACACGAGTTTTTTAAAAATAATTTATTTTTAGATATAGAACACTTCTTTAAAAGCTTTGAAACTTTCGGAATAAATATTAATCCAAATTTATTAGTACAACAAGGGTTGTTTGATCTCGCTGAAACTGTTGTAAGGAGCTTTAAATTAGTAGAAACATCTAACGCATATGTTCAGTTTTATCTAGATACCGTACTAGAATATTCGCAAAAAAACATTTCAGACTTGTCTTCCTACCTAGAGTATTTCAATTCTAAAAAAGAAAAATTAAGTATCGTTTCTCCGGAAGAACAAGATGCTATACAGATAATGACTATTCATAAATCTAAAGGTTTGGAATTTCCCGTAGTTATCTTTCCATATGCTGAGATTAACATCTACGAAGACATAGAGCCTAAAGAATGGTTTCTATTAGACCCTGAAAAGTACAACGGTTTTAAATATGCATTATTAAATTATAATAAAGCCTTCGAAGATTTTGGAGAAGAAGGCAAATCTATTTATTCAAGACACCAAGCAGAGTTAGAACTTGATAGTTTGAATTTATTATATGTAGCATTAACCAGACCCGTAGAACAACTATATATTATAGGTAAAAAAGATATTAATAAAAAAGGTGAAGTAAATTTAAAATCTTACTCTGGACTACTAATCGACTACCTAATGAATACTGGACATTGGAATGATGCAGAGACGACTTACAGTTTTGGCTCTCCAGAAAAACCAGAATCTAAAGCAAAAGAACAAAGTATAAATACTATAGAACAACAAGAATTTATATCTACAGCAAAAGAAGATCATAATATTAGGGTAATTGCAAATTCAGGATATTTATGGGATACAAAACAAGAGGATGCAATAGAAAAAGGAAATTTAGTGCACGATATTATGGAACACGTAAAAGTAGAAAGTGATGTCGATATAGCTATTAACAATTTTGAAAGCGATGGCGTAATAAACAACACTCAAGCAAAAGCCTTAAAAATTTCAATTCTTAAAATTATAAATCGAGAAGACTTAAAACCTTACTTCTCTGGTGGCAATACAATCTATAACGAACGTGATATTATCTCTAAAAACGGAAAAATATACAGACCAGATCGTTTAGTTATAATTAATAACGAAGTAACTATTATAGATTACAAAACTGGAAAACTAAACCCAAAACACCAACATCAATTACAAGATTATCAAGATGTTTTAGAAGACATGGGATTTAAAGTAGTTAAGAAATTACTACTATATATAAATGATGATGTAACAATAGTTTAATAAATTTGTAGAATCAACAAACACAAAATAAACATGTACGGTAAAATACAACAACACTTACAACAAGAAATAAAAGACATTAAAGATAATGGTCTTTATAAAGAAGAACGCATAATCACATCTCCTCAAGGTGCAGAGATAACTTTAAGTACTGGTGAAACAGTTTTAAACTTTTGTGCAAACAACTATTTAGGCTTATCGTCGCATCCAGAGGTAATACAAGCAGCAAAAGATGCCATGGATACTCATGGTTTTGGAATGAGTTCGGTGCGTTTTATTTGTGGTACTCAAGATATACACAAAGAGCTAGAGCAAAAAATTGCAGATTTTTATGGTACAGAAGACACCATATTATATGCAGCAGCTTTCGATGCTAACGGTGGTGTTTTCGAGCCTTTATTAGGAAAAGAAGATGCAATTATATCCGACTCTTTAAACCACGCCTCTATTATAGATGGTGTTCGTTTATGTAAAGCTGCCCGTTATCGCTACCAAAATAGTGACATGGCAGATTTAGAACAACAACTAATAGATGCTAATAAAAATGGTGCAAGACATAAAATAATAGTTACCGATGGTGTATTCTCTATGGATGGACTAGTGGCTCCTTTAGATAAAATATGTGATTTAGCAGATAAGTATGATGCTTTAGTAATGATTGACGAATGCCATGCAACAGGATTTATTGGAAAAACTGGTATTGGTACATTAGAAGACAAAGGTGTTTTAGGAAGAATCGATATTATTACTGGAACATTAGGAAAAGCTCTAGGTGGAGCTATGGGTGGTTATACAACTGCTAAAAAAGAAGTGATAGACCTTTTACGTCAACGTTCTAGACCGTATTTGTTTTCGAATTCTTTAGCACCAGCTATTGTTGGCGCCTCTATTAAAGTGTTCGATATGCTTAAAAATGACACTTCTCTAAGAGATAAGCTTGAAAGCAATACCAACTACTTTAAAAAAGGAATGAAGTCTGCTGGTTTTGATATTATTGATGGAGACTCTGCTATAGTTCCAGTTATGCTATATGATGCAAAATTATCTCAAACAATGGCAAATATGCTATTAAAAGAAGGTATCTACGTTATTGGCTTCTTTTTTCCGGTTGTTCCCAAAGGAAAAGCTAGAATTAGAGTACAACTATCTGCAGCACACGAACAAAGCCACTTAGACAAGGCGATCGAAGCTTTTATTAAGGTCGGAAAAACACTAGATATTATTAAATAACCATTATATATTTTAACATTTTAGCACAAGAATCAATATTTTTATATATTTGTCTTTGTTAATACTATTTAACAACTTATTTTTGCTTTTAATTAACACTTAAAAATTAAATTTTTGAATATGAAAAATCTTAGCAGATTATTATTCACTCTAGTACTTGTAGTAAGTTTTAGTAATGTGAATGCACAAGACCAAGACAATCCTTGGGCTATTAATTTTGGAATTAATGCGGTAGATTTCTACCCAACTAACGACGGGTTTCCTCAAGCAACTGAGACTTTTGATGAGTACTTTAATGCTTCTGATCACTGGAATATCCTTCCATCTTTATCTACAATATCTGTATCTAAGTATATGGGTAACAACTTTTCTTTACAAGCTGGTGGTTCTATCAACAAAATTGAAAAGTATGGAGATGCAACAGTAGCTGATTTAAACTACTATGCAGTTGATGGTAACGTAAGATACCACCTTGCTGAAATAATTAAAAGTAAAAAATTAGATCCAACAGTTGGTGTTGGTGGTGGTTATACTTGGGTTGAAGAAGGTGCTTTTAACACAAATGGTGTTGGTGGTAGCAACAATAATGGTGCTGGTACATTAAACGGTTCTTTAGGTTTAACTTACTGGTTTACTGATAACGTAGGTTTCTCAGTAGAGTCTAAGTATAAGCATTCATTTGAAGATTATTTAGATTCTCACTTCCAACATTCTGCAGGTTTTACTGTAAAGTTTGGAGGAACTGATACTGATGGTGATGGTATATTCGATAAGAATGATGCTTGTCCAGAAGTTAAAGGTTTAGAAGCTTTCAACGGTTGTCCTGATACTGATGGTGATGGAATCGAAGATTCTAAAGATTCTTGTCCTAACGAAGCTGGTTTAGCTGAGTTCAACGGTTGTCCTGATACTGATGGTGACGGAGTTGTAGATGGTAGCGATGATTGTCCTACTGTTAAAGGTCTTAAATCTTTAAACGGTTGTCCTGATGCTGATGGTGATGGTGTAGCTGATTCTAAAGACAAATGTCCTAAAGAAGCTGGTCCAGCTGCTAACAATGGATGTCCTTGGGCTGATACTGATGGTGATGGAGTAACTGATAATGTTGACAAGTGTCCTAAAGTAGTAGGTACAGTTGCAAACAATGGTTGTCCTGAAGTTGTTGAAGTTGTTCAACCAACTCAAGAAGTTATCGATAGATTAAATAGCTATGCTAGAACAATCTTATTTAACTCTGGAAAATCAAGTTTCCAAGAACAAGCTTACCAATCTTTAAAAGATATTACAGCTATATTAAAAGAGTATCCAGATTCTAACTTCTCTATCGAAGGTCATACTGATAGTGTAGGTGCTAAATCTTCTAACCAATTATTATCTGAAAGAAGAGCTAACGCAGTAAGAGATTACTTAATAGCTAATGGTATCTCTAAAGCGAGATTAACTTCTTACGGTTTTGGTGAAGATTACCCAGTAGATTCTAATGCTACAAGAAATGGTAGAAAAAACAACAGACGTACTGAGATTAAACTTAAAAAATAAGTTTCTCATTACTTTTAAATAAGTTTTTAAAAACGCTTCGGTTTACCGAAGCGTTTTTTATTTTTATACAATGAAATCATTTATTTTCGATGTATTAAAAAACCTTAAAGATAAAGGTGAAGACTTATCAAGCCTTAGCTTTATATTACCAAGTAAACGTGCTGGTGTCTTCCTTAGACAGGAACTATCTGCTGTAGTAAATAAAACAATATTCTCACCTAATATTATTAGTATTGAAGAGTTTGTTGAAGATTTAGCCAAGCTAAAATCGATTACCAACACAGAACTGTTATTCGAGTTTTACAACTCCTATCTAGCTTTAACTCCAAAAAAGGAGCAAGAACCATTTGAAAGCTTTTCTAAATGGGCTCAAATATTACTTCAAGATTTTAACGAAATAGATCGTTACCTCATTCCTCAAAATAAAATATTCGATTATTTAGGAGCAATAAAAGAATTAGACCACTGGTCTCTAGAAGATAACAAAACAGATGTTGTAAAAAACTATCTTAAGTTTTGGGACAAATTAAAACTCTATTACAAACATTATACAGAAGCTTTAATAGACAAGAAAACAGGTTATCAAGGTTTAATATATAGACAAGCTGTAACAAACATTAAAAATTATTGTTCTAGCACTGAGCAGAAACATATTTTTTTAGGGTTCAATGCACTAAATACAGCCGAGGAAACCATAATCCAGGAGCTACTTGAAAATAGCTTAGCAGAAGTATTTTGGGATGTTGACGACGTTTTTATTAACAATCCAATTCACGATGCTGGTTTATTTACCAGAAACCATAAAACTAATTGGAAGTACTTTGAAAAAAACCCATTTAATTGGATAACTAACCACTATTCTAAATCTAAAAATATTGAAATATTAGGTGTACCCAAAAATATAGGTCAAGCAAAAACCATTGGATCAATTTTAAAAATAATTGAAACTCAAAATCCAAACCTTAAAAGTACGGCAGTTGTTCTTGGGGACGAAAACTTACTTATCCCAGTTTTAAACTCAATTCCATCATCAATAGATAAGCTTAATATAACGATGGGATTTCCTTTAAGTTCTATTCCGCTCGCATCACTTTTTGAACAACTTTTTGCTATTCATAAAAAAGCATCCGATAAGTATTATTACAAAGATATCATTGGTCTTTTATCTCATCAATTTATAAGACCTTTATTTTCTAATGAGGACACTAACACCGCTTCTCTATTGATTGAGACCATAAAAAAGAACAACTTAGTATACTTATCCCTAATTGATTTAAAAGCATACACAAAAAACAATTCAGAAATATTAGAGCTCCTTTTTAATAATTGGAAAAATACAGCAAACAATGCTATTGAAAATTGCTTCTTTCTAATAAAATCAATAAAAGAACATCTGTCTATAAAGAAAGAAGACCATCTAATATCCCTAGAATATCTATACCGCTTTAATAAGCTCTTTAATGAACTCTTTAGGCTAAACGAAAGCTATAAACATATAAATGATATATCTGCACTCTTTAGCATCTACAAAGAACTATTAACCAGTGAGACATTAGACTTCCAAGGAGAACCTTTAGAAGGCCTTCAAGTCATGGGAATGTTAGAATCTCGTGTATTAGATTTCGAAACAGTAATTATCTCTAGTGTAAATGAAGGTGTTCTACCATCTGGAAAATCAAACAACTCTTTTATTCCATTTGATGTAAAGGTAGAAAACGAATTACCTACTTATAAAGAAAAGGATGCTGTTTATACTTATCACTTTTATAGATTATTACAGAGAGCAAAAAACGTGTATATTCTTTATAATACCGAAGCTGATATATTAACTGGTGGTGAAAAAAGCCGTTTTATCAATCAATTAGAGTTAGAAGATATTCATACTTTTAATCATAAAATTGTAACACCTCAAGTTCCAAGTTTCAATACAGAATTAAAAGAAATTGTAAAAACTAAAGCAATAGTAAATCAATTAAAAGAAATAGCAAAACGAGGTTTCTCTCCTTCTTCTTTAACAAATTATACAAGAAACCCACTTGACTTCTATTACCAGAAACTACTTGGTATAAAAGATCTTGAAGATGTTGAAGAAACTGTTGCCGCCAACACCATGGGAACTGTTGTTCATGACACCTTAGAAGCTCTATACATACCGTCTATTGGTAAACTTTTACAGGTTGAAGATATAAAAAAAATGATTCCTAAGATTGATAGCAATATCACCATGTTCTTCAAAAAAGTGTATGCCGATGGAGACATGACTAAAGGTAAAAACCTTATTATTTTTGAAATTGCCAAACGTTACGTACAAAACTTCTTAAATTTAGAAATCAAGGATTTAAAAGCAGGTAATACTATAAAGATAATTGCTCTAGAGGCAAAAACAGAAATACCATTAAACATACCCGAATTAGGCTTTGAGGTCAACCTTAAAGGTACTGTGGATCGTGTAGACGAATACAATGGTATTACTAGGATTATAGATTATAAAACAGGAAAAGTTGATGCCTCCCAAACTTCAATACTCGACTGGGAAGATATAACTTCCGATTATAAAAAATACAGTAAAAGCTTTCAAATACTCGCTTATGCTTACATGATGAATACGGTTAAACCTCTAAATTTCCCAATTGAAGCTGGAATAATTTCATTTAAAAATTTAAACGCTGGCTTTCTAAAGTTCACAAAAAAAGAAAAACAAAGAGGTGGAAATAAAGACACTTTAATTACGCAAGAAACGTTAGACAGCTACTTTGAAGAATTAAAAAAGCTAATTATAGAAATTTGTAATCCTGAGATTAATTTTATCGAAAAAGAAGTGTAATGAATAAACAAAACCAGATTTTACATAACAAGGGACAAAAACCTATTGTTTACGATGTGTTTTATAATGAAACCAAAAAACCTAAACCACTAGTTATTTTCTGTCATGGCTATAAAGGTTTTAAAGATTGGGGAAGCTGGAATTTGATGGCGGACGCTTTTAAGAAAGCAGAAATATTCTTTGTAAAATTTAATTTTTCGTACAATGGTGGAACACCAGAAAACCCGATAGATTTTCCAGATTTAAAAGCTTTTGCAGAAAACAACTACACTAAAGAATTAAATGATTTAGATACAATATTGAATCATTTTTTATCAGAAAATTTTGATTATAAAAAAGAGATAGATTATAAAAATGTCACAATTATAGGGCACTCTCGTGGTGGTGGGATCGCTATAATTAAGGCCGCTGAAGATTCGAGAATATCCAACTTAATAACTTTGGCTAGCGTATGCGATTTCGAAAAGCGTACTGCTACAATTGGCAATTTAACCCAATGGAAAAAGGAAGGCGTTAAATATGTTTTAAACGGAAGAACAAAACAACAAATGCCTCATAACTATCAATTTTACACAAATTTTAAAGAAAACGAAGAAAGGTTAAATATAGAGAAGGCTGAAAAATCATTACAAATACCACATCTAATAATTCATGCTAAAGATGATCCTTCAGTTAAATTTAATGAAGCAGAATCTCTTCATTCATGGCATTCAAAAAGTAAATTAATTTCTATTGAGAATAGTGATCATGTTTTTGGAGCTAAACATCCTTGGAAAGAACTAATACCTCCAAAACCTCTAACTCAGGTAATAGATCACTGTATTGGGCAAATACATAATAACTAGGCTATTTTTAGAATACTTAATTTGTGTTCCTTAATTTTTCTTGAAAGTAGTTCTCTATTTACAGGTTTTGTAATGTAATCATTCATTCCAACATCCATTACTTTCTGTCTAGCTGTATCCGTTGCATCTGCTGTAACAGCAATAATAGGAATGTTTTTATTAACACTACCTGGTGGGCTATTTCGTATAATTACAGTAGTTTCATAACCATCCATAATAGGCATTTGTAAGTCCATTAATATAATGTCGAATGTATTATTTTGTAAAAGTTTTAATGCTTCTTTTCCATTAGCTGCTAGTTTGTAATCGGTTATAGAGAGATTTTTGAGTATTTTCTGCATTATCATTTGGTTCATTAAATTATCCTCAACAATTAAAACCTTAGGAGCATTCTCTTCTATTTCTATTACACTAGACTTGGCTCCAAATTTTATTTGTTCGATAATTTTAAATTCCATTTTCATAGAAACCTCTGTACCACGACCTTCATCACTATCAATGCTAATAGTACCTCCAAACAAATCTATTAAATGCTTTACAATACTTAATCCCAAACCTACACCTCCAAAACTACGCTTATCATTCATGCGCATTTGCCCAAAACTATTAAATAAGTTTAGTTTTTTATCGCTAGAAATTCCTATACCTGTGTCTAAAATACTAATAGTTAATTGCGTAAAACCGTTGTTATTAGTAATAGCTTTAATAGAACAATCTATTTTACCATAAGCCGTAAATTTTACAGCATTACTTAAAACATTATTAATAACTTGTGTAAAACGCTCTACATCACCTTCAATTTTATAAGGAAGCGTATCGTCAATATACAAAGTATACTTCAACCCTTTTACCTCTGCCATTCGCTGCCAATTACTACTTATTTGGGCTATTACTTCTTTTGGGTTAAAAACCTCTTCTCTTAATTTTAACTCTCCTTTTTCAATTTTTTCAAAATCTAAAATATCATTTATACTACTTAATAAACTTAAAGAAGCATGTTTAATTACCTCGAAGTTTTTATGACTTTCTGGATTTAGCTTCTTGTCTAACTCATCATCCGCAATACCCATAATAGCATTAATAGGCGTTCTTAATTCATGACTAATATTAGACATAAAATAACTTTTAAGCTCACTTACCTCTTCTGATTTACTAAGAGCTATTATTTGAGAGTCTTCTTTCTCTAAACGTAAGTCTCTAATTAAATTAGTCATTGACAATGATAAAAATATAACTTCAAATGTGATACCAAATTTTGCGCTGTTTAGCGTAACAAAATTATTAGGTAACAAGCTTAAGTTATTCATCACAAAGGCCATTAAACCAACAATTAAAAAGAAAATACCTACAGAAAAGAACGCATCAACTTTAACACTTCTATATCGCGAATAAATTAGAGTTATTAAAATTAAAATTAAACTTAGTAGGCCATTAACATTAACAATTGGGTAGACCAAAGACTTGGTATTATCGTTAACAAATAGCATGATTCCTAAAATAATAATCACTCCATAAAGTATTTTAAAAACAATTTTTATAACTTTATTTAAAGATTTTACTTTTAAAAAGTATTCACAATACTTCAATAGAAAAAAATTAGAAACTAATGCGGTAATTAAAACTGCTCTACTATTTAAAAACCCACCAGAAGGTAATACGTACTGAAATATCATACCATCAAGAGCAGACTGTAACAATGCAATAGAAAAAACGTAAGAACCGTAGTAAAGAAATGTTTTATTAGATAAACTAGTAAAGAAAAACATGTAAACTATTGTTGCCAAAAACAATAATCCGTAAAAAAATCCTAGAAACAATTGTTGAGAGTAATTAGCTTTCCAGAACTCACTTTCCGTTTGTAATATAAGCGGAAGGTTTAAGGTCTCTCCATCACTTCTTAAATGAATGTAAAATAATTGACTACTACTTTTAGGCAATTCAACCTTAAAAATAGTTTTACGATGCGCCACCTGTCGCTCGTCAAAAGGAATGATATCTCCACTCTTAAACTCGGATACCTTATTTTTTTTATCTACTTGAAATAAGCTCGCAACATCGGTAACTGGTCTAGCTGTCTGCAAATAATAAACTTTAGACTCTTTTGCTGAATTCTCTAATTTAAAGGTTAACCAATAATCATCTGTAGAAAACCCTACACTTTGGTATTCAGACGTTAAAGGTTTAAAAGCTAAACTACTCTTACCTTCTAGAATACTATCTATAGTTACACCTCCATTCTCTGCCTTAGCAAATTGGGCATATTCATAAAGTTTACCTTTACTTGTATTTGGGTTGTACGCGCTATTTTGCGCAAATGATACACAGCATACTAGGCTAACAAATAATATTAATACTTGACGCATTTTGTTGATTTAAATTCGTTATCAAAAAAATCAAGTACAACTATGTGAAGAGGGATTTAATAGCTGAACACTCTATATACGCAATATAATAAAAGTTGGTTTTATAAAAGATTTAAAATGGTTGATTTTAAATCACTAACTAATAAGATCTTACGTGAAAATAATTCAATTTAATCTCTTTATTTTAAACCACTAAGTACTAAAACAGGAAACTTGCTTACATGAAAATCTTTCTTAAGCATTACATTCTTTTCCCAAAACTTTTTAAAGAAACCACGCTTACGCCTTACAACGCATAACAAATCTGGATTAGTTGTTTTATAATGTTCTAAAAACCCTTGATAAGTAGTAGCGTTTTCAGATTCTGTAGTATTTCTAACCATACTTTTCAATTCACTGCTCACATTAAAATCATCAGCATTATAAAATGGCGTTTTAACTAAAAGCAAATCTACATTAGCATTAAAGCTGCTTTTAATAGACTTTAGAGGCTCTAAAGCTTCCTTTCTATTAATAATTGCAGATTTCAATGCAAATAATATTGAAGCAATAGGTTTAAAAACAAATCCTTCAGGCACTATTAATGCAGGAATATTAGTCTGTTTAATAATTTTACCAGAAGTCTTACCTAAATACACTTCATCTTTAATAGAATTTGTTCTAGGTTCTAGAATTATTAAATCAATGTCAAAATTTTTACAAACTAAATCTATAGTACTAATTAATTTACCTTTAAATGTTTTAGTAACGACCTCTACACCTTTGCGATCAATTTGCGCAACATGATGCTCTAAAAAAGCCTTACTCTCACGTTCTATTATATGATCTATCTTAATCATCGTTCCTGCTTTAGTATAAAAATTATATACTTGAACAACAAAAAGCTTAGCTCCTGTTGCTTCTGCAAAATCTACAGCATATTGTAAGTGACTTTTGGCATTTTTAGACGATCCAACTGGAACTAAAATATTTTTCATGGCGTATTGATTAAAAGTATTTAGACTGCAAAAATACTATTTTTATGCTAAAACTTCCGACCTTAGCCTACTCTAAAAAGTAAAACACACCTTGAGTACTAATATTAGCTTAAAACATATAAACAAATTAGCCATTCCTGCTCTTATTGCAGGAGTGTCTGAGCCTATCTTATCTTTAACAGATGCTGCAATAATAGGAAATGTAGATTTTAATGCAGCAGAGTCTCTTGCCGCAGTTGGTATCGTTTCAACTTTTTTATCCATGTTAATTTGGGTTTTTGGGCAAACAAGAAGCGCGATCTCGTCCATAATTTCGCAATACTTAGGTGCAAAAAAACTAGATGAAGTAAAGAACCTACCAGCTCAAGCCATTTTTATAATTACATCATTAAGCATCCTGATTATTCTTGCTACATATCCATTTGCAGAAGCTATTTTTAGACTTTATAACGCCCAAAATCTAATTCTAGAATATTCGGTAGATTATTACAGCATTCGTGTTTTTGGTTTTCCTTTTACGCTGTTTACTATTGCTGTTTTTGGAGTATTTAGAGGTTTACAAAACACGTATTTCCCAATGATTATCGCTATAATTGGAGCAATAGCAAATATTATTTTAGACTATGTCTTCGTTTATGGTATTACAGATATTATTCCTGCAATGCACATTCAAGGCGCAGCTTATGCTAGCGTAATTGCTCAATTTTTAATGGCATTGCTTTCTGGCTACTACCTTCTTAAAAAAACAGATATCCCATTAGCTTTTAGCCTTCCTTTAAATAAAGAAATAAATCGCTTTTTATTAATGATTGGTAACTTAATTATTAGAACCATAGCCTTAAACGTTACCTTGTATTTTGCCACTCGCTTTGCTACAGGCTATGGCAAAGAGTACATTGCAGCCTATACAATAGCAATAAATTTATGGTTTCTAGGCGCCTTTTTAATAGACGGTTATGCAAGTGCAGGAAATATTCTTTCAGGAAAGCTAGTAGGTGGCAAAGAGTATAGCAAACTCATTACACTAAGCAATAGATTAATAAAATATGGCATCGCTATTGGGTTAATTATCGCCATTTTAGGTTCAATATTTTACTACCCAATCGGAAGGGTTTTTATTAAAGAACCAGAAGTTTTAGAACAGTTTTACAGCATTTTCTGGATAGTTTTAGCAATGCAACCGCTGTGTGCATTAGCATTTATTTTCGACGGTATGTTTAAAGGACTTGGTAAAATGGCAGATTTAAGAAACCTCTTGTTAATATCTACATTTATAATTTTCTTACCCACACTATACGTCCTAGACCATTACAACCTAAAATTAACAGGCATTTTTTTTGCACTAACACTATGGATTGTAGTTCGTGGACTACCATTAATCATAAAATTTAGAAAAGAATTTTTACCACTATCACAAAAGAATTAACTTTGGGCGAACGTAAAGCTCATTAAAATACAAAAAAATGGAAATATTAAATTTTTTAGGAGGCAGCGGCTTTTTTGCTATACTAGCCTTTGTTATAATTATAATCTATGTATATAATAGATTTAGAAACCGCAGATAATGGGAAACATTCGTATAACTAAACTTTTTTCTTTCGAAACTGGTCACGCACTTTATGGCTACGATGGAAAATGTAAAAACGTTCATGGACACAGTTACAAACTATCTGTAACCGTTTTTGGTAAGCCTATTTCAGATAGCACAAATGTAAAATTCGGAATGGTTATCGATTTTACAGATCTTAAAAAAATAGTAAAAGAAGAAATTGTAAATGTATTCGATCATGCCACTGTTTTCAATAAAAACACACCTCATGTAGAATTAGCAAAAGAACTTCAAGACAGAGGACACAACGTTCTATTGGTAGATTACCAACCAACAAGCGAGATGATGGTTATAGATTTTGCTAAAAAAATTAAAAACCGTTTACCGGAAAACATACAATTACACTCCTTAAAACTTCAAGAAACAGATAGTTCGTATGCCGAGTGGTATGCGAGTGAAAACAGTTAGAACAATTTGGGCGTTACCAAGACACGTAAACGCATGTCTTGGTCAGGCTTTACACTATATCTTTTTTTGCCATATATGGCAGCAAAAAAAGGATGCCGTTTCAATCCTTAACGCAATCACCTACTAGCTTACTAACCAAATTAAAGACCATTGTTAATTTACTAAGAGATTCCTGCCTTAGCAAGAATTGGTTATATTTACAAAATGCAAATTCCAAAAGGAAAAAAAATATATTTCGCTTCAGATAATCATTTAGGAGCTCCCACAAAAGAGGAATCCTTTCCTCGTGAACAAAAGTTTGTCACTTGGTTAGATGAGATAAAAGAAGACGCAGCAGTAATATTTCTACTTGGCGATTTGTTCGATATGTGGATGGAGTATAAAACCGTAGTTCCTAAAGGTTTTACAAGAACCTTAGGTAAGCTAGCCGAAATTAGCGACTCTGGAATCCCAATCCATTACTTTGTTGGAAATCACGATTTATGGATGAATGGTTATTTTGAAGAAGAATTAAATATTCCTGTTTACCACAAACCACAAGAATATACCTTTAACAATACTACCTTTTTTATTGGCCATGGAGATGGTCTTGGTCCTGGAGACAAAGGTTATAAACGCATGAAAAAAGTATTCACCAATCCGTTTTTTAAATGGTTATACCGTTGGCTACACCCAGATTTTGGTATGCGTATAGCACAACATCTTTCAGTTAAAAATAAAATGATCTCTGGAGACGATGATGCTAAATTTTTAGGAGAGGACAACGAGTGGCTTGCACAATATTGCAAACGTAAACTAGAAAACAAACATAGAGATTTCTTTGTTTTTGGTCACAGACATCTACCATTAGACATTAAATTAAATGAAACTTCAAGATATGTAAATCTTGGCGATTGGGTAAGTTATTATACTTATGGAGTCTTCGATGGAGAAACTATGGAACTAAAAGAATACTAATCTTCCAAGGCAATAATATCTTTATTGTCAAACACTTCTTTAAAATCTATCATAAAAAAGACAAAACAAAACTGTGCTACTGTTTCACTTAAATTTAAAAGTCCAAAAAGTAGAGGGTTTTCTATTCTTAAAAACACCATAATCAAACCAAAAATACAAGTTATACTATATCCAATACCTGTTAAAAATAGTAGAATACTTTTAGGATGATTATATACATAAGTAATATAAAAACAACAGAATAAAAAAGAAGTAAATAAAAGCGTTGCTATAGCATAAAGCAAATTACTATTAAGTTTACTCATAAACGTAAAGTACATAGAGAGAATAATATAAGCTAAAACTCCAGTTACTAATAAAATAAAAATGCGATTAATACCTTTAAATTTTAGTCTCCTTTTTTTTATTAACGGAAGTAATAAAATATCGCCACTAAAAAAGCATATCGAATATGGTAACAACACCCATACCATACTAAATACAATGCTAGATTTAGCTATAAACTCTATAGTAATAGCGCTCAAATAAAATAAGTAAAATAAGGGTTTTATTTTTTTTGTAAAAATAGAATAAGCCACTAATAAAACTACATGAAAAAGAGGCTTAGAGTACAACTCAAGCCCATTATATGCTGTCATAGAGATAACAACACTAAAGGCACCTAATAATAGCGCCAGAGTTTTAAAAAATGTTTTAGTAATCAGTTATTTGCAGGTTTTTAGTTAGTTACAAATTAAATATTAGGGATTATTAATTTATAGTTTTCAATATATAACTTATTTTAGTAATAAATCTAAAGTTATTATATCAATTTTACCGTCAGGAAATAAGTTGTTTTTTTCTTCAAAGTTTTTTAAAGCTTCCGACGTTATATTTTTATAAACGCCATCTACCGGAATAGTATAACCTTGTTTCTCCAAAAGCCTTTGTATTTCGTAAACAAAAGCGCTTTTCTCTCCAGAATACAAAGCCTTTTCTGGCATCATACTCAATACCAATCCCTTATGTTTTAAAGTGATTTCAGCTTTCTTATAATCTGCAATAGAGATCCCTTTAGTTTCAATTAACTTAATATCTTCATTCGTTAAACCTTCATTTTTAAACGCTTTAGACTGTTCTAAAATTGCCTTATAATAATTCACTTTCGCTACTCTATTTCCATATTCGGTCAATACCATCGTTGTTTCTGCATCATCACTTTCGGGACTTCTAACATCAATATTGTTAGCACTCCATTGCATTTGCATGTAATTATTAGCACCTTCCAAGGCTTCATAATAGCTATAGACTGTTTCTTTGTTATGGTAATTTATATCTATATTTTTAGCTATTGCTAAGTTTGCCTTTTTAGGATGAAAACGTTGATATTCTGTGTATTGAGAATATGCAAAAATTGCAATAATAACAACAAGTATAAAGAGAAGAATTTTTTTCATTGAAAAACTTATTTTGAATATAAACAGATTATTAGCTTAAACAAATATAAGGGAATTTGATTTTAAAGCCAGTTGTACTTATTCCGATTCATCGTTAGTTTCAAAATCTTTAGTTAAATCTAATTTTCTAAAACTTGGAGATGCAATAGCAGTAGCTACTACAGTAATTAACGTCATGGTTCCGCCAAAAACAACAGCTGTTGCTGTACCCATAAGTTTTGCTGTAATGCCACTTTCAAAAGCGCCTAACTCATTAGAACTACCAACAAACATAGAATTTACCGAAGACACTCGACCACGCATATTATCTGGTGTTTTAAGCTGAAGAATGGTTTGCCTAATTACCATAGAAACGCCATCTGTTACACCACTAAAAAAGAGTGCTACAACCGAAATCCAAAATGTTGAAGATAAACCAAAAACAACAATACTAATTCCAAATCCAAAAATAGCAATAAGCAATTTCATACCTGCATTTTTACTAATAGGAATATAAGCTGTTACCAACATGGTTAAAAAGGCACCAACAGACGGTGCTGCTACTAAAACACCAAAACCTTGTGGTCCTACTTTTAAAATATCTTCTGCAAAAACTGCCAAAAGTGCTACTGCTCCTCCAAATAAAACAGAAACCATATCTAACGTTAAAGCGCCCAATATTGCTTTTGTTTTAAATACAAAACTGACTCCTTCTTTTAAACTCTGCATAATAGGTTCACCTATTTTAGGATTTAATATTGGCTTTTTAGAAATCTGAAACACCATAACTAACGCTGCCATTACTAAACAAAATACAATACACAAGGATAGATGCACACCAATCCAACCAATAGAAAAACCAGCAAAAGCGACACCTAAAACACGCGACATTTGCCAAGTCGAGCTATTCCAAGTTGCAGCGTTCGGGTAGATTTTTTTTGGCACAATTAAAGCCACCAAAGAAAAAATAGTAGGTCCAAAAAAGGAACGTAAAAAACCACCGAAAAACACCAAAGCATAAATAGAATATAGCAAATTACTTTTAGACCACGTTTGAGAAACGGTTTCTGATGTTAGCCAAAATAAAGCAAAACTTATAATCGAAAAAGCTGCTAAACAAATAGCTAGTAGGTTTCTTTTTTCGCGCTGATCCACAATATGTCCTGCAAATAATGCCATTGTAAAGGCTGGAATAATTTCCATTAAACCAATAATACCAAGCGATAATGGGTCTTTAGTTAGTGCATATACTTGCCATTCTATAACAATAAATTGCATAGACCAAGCAAAAACTAAGAAAAAACGCATGGTTAAAAAAATGTTGAATTCTTTAAAGCGAAGTGCTGCGTATGGATCGTTTTTAATTTTATTCATTGTAGTTATAACACTATTTTATTCCTGAATATCTCTCAATTTCAACTGCAAACTCACATTGCCCTTCCACTCATTTTCATCAATAGAATACACTGCTTGAAATGGTTTATTTCCTTTTATCACACCTAATTTATCTCCTAAACCAAAACCAATACATACTATTTGGTTACTATTGGGCTGTTTTACGGTAATTCGTAAATGTTTATCGTCTTCTCCAACACATTTACCATAACCAGTATCTTTAAGATTATCGCTCATAAAAACTGGTGACATATTTCCTGGTCCAAAAGGTGCAAACTGACTTAAAATGCGATAAAATTTATCTGAAATATCGTTAAGTTCAATTTGTCTATCAATTGTAATTTCCTGAGTCAACAATCTTTTATCAATTGTAGCTTCCACAACGTCTTCAAACTTTTGCTTGAAGGCTTCGTAGTTTTCTTCTTTTAATGTTAAACCAGCAGCATATTTATGGCCTCCAAATTGCTCGATATGTTCAGAGCAAGCTTCTAAGGCATTATAAACATCGAATCCTTTTACAGAACGTGCAGATGCGGCTAATTTATCACCACTTTTAGTAAATACTAATGTTGGCCTATAATAGGTTTCTATTAATCTACTTGCAACAATACCAATAACACCTTTATGCCAATCTTCTTGATAAACTACAGAGGTTACGCGCTCTTTTTCGTTATTATCTTCAACTTGTTGTAAAGCTTCAATAGTAATTTGCTTATCTGCTTCTCTCCTATCTGTATTAAAATCTTCTATCTCTTTAGCACAAACCTCAGCTGCTTCAACATTGGTTTCGGTTAATAAATCTACGGCATATTGACCGTGTTTCATTCTGCCTGCTGCATTTATTCTTGGCGCAATTACAAACACAACATCTGTAATGGTTAGTGTTTCTTTTTTAATTTGATTTATAATCGCCTTAAATCCTACTCGCGGATTTTGGTTAATAACCTGTAAACCATGAAAAGCTAGAATTCTATTTTCTCCAGTAATAGGTACAATATCGGCTCCAATAGCCGTAGCTACTAAATCTAGATATTCTATTAAGTCTTCAATGGTTTTTCCTTTTTTAGATGCTAATGCTTGAATTAATTTAAAACCAACACCACAACCACATAACTCATCGTAAGGATAATTACAATCGTTTTGTTTTGGGTCTAAAATGGCAACTGCACTTGGTACTATGTCTCCTGGTCTGTGGTGATCGCAAATTATAAAATCGATATTTTTTTCTTCCGCGTAAGCGACTTTATCAATTGCTTTTATTCCACAATCTAAAGCAATAATTAAAGTAAAATTATTGTCTTCGGCAAAATCGATACCTTTAAAAGAGACACCATAACCTTCGCCATAACGGTCTGGAATATATGTGGCTACATTAGGATATTCGGTTTTTAAATAAGAAGACATTAATGACACCGCAGTTGTGCCGTCTACATCGTAATCGCCATAAACCAATATATTTTCATTGTTCTCTATCGCTTTTTCTATACGCTCAACCGCTTTCTGCATATCTTTCATTAAAAAAGGATCGTGCAAATCTTCTAATCTTGGTCTAAAGAAATCTTTGGCTTGCTCGTAAGTTTCTATTCCTCTTTGGGCAAGAAGCGCAGCAATAGGTTCTTCCACCTGCAATGCATGCTGTAAAAACTGTACAGTTTCAAGATTAGGTTTTGGCTTTAGAGTCCAGCGCATAGTTAAGTAAAAAGTTAAAAACAGAGTAAAGTTTCTTAATTAATAAGAGACTTCCCTTTGCTCTAAATGACAATAATTAATTATTATGAAAATGAATTTTTGTTTCAACCTTAGAAAACTGACGAAACATTTCCATGACACCACAATATTTTTCGACTGAAAGATTAACGGCTTTTGTTATCTTTTTTTCGTCTAAAGCGTTACCATAAAAATGATAATCTACAATTACTGTATGGTATATTTTTGGGTGTTCGTCTGTAAGTTCACCTTCAACTTCAATTTTTAAATCTGAAAATTCTGTTTTCATTTTTTCGGCAACAGAAACAACATCTAAACCAGAACATGCTGCTAAAGACGATAACATTGCTGCTTTTGGTCTTAACGGTTTGTAAGGGTCGTTTACATCTTCGGTTACACCTAAGTTAAAGTTAAAACCACTTGGGTTATCGCTTTCAAAAACCATTTTTTCTTTCCAAACAGTTGTTACTTTATCTGCCATAATTGAATATTTTTTTGTTTATTGATGGTTAACTCACCTATACTTTTTAAATTTGAGTGAGTTCAATCAAAAATACTATTAAAAAACAAATATATGCCATTAGTAACGCCATTAGATGCAGAACACGATTTAGAAACAAAAAAATTAGCAGAGTTCTTTAATGAGACATTAGGCTTTTGCCCAAATTCTGTATTGACCATGCAGCGCAGACCAGCCATTTCTAAAGCTTTTATAAATTTAAACAAAGCTGTAATGGCTAATGAAGGCAAAGTAACCTCAGCCTTAAAACGTATGATTGCTTGGGTTTCTAGTAATGCCACTGGTTGCCGTTACTGTCAAGCACATGCTATTAGAGCTGCAGAGCGTTACAGAGCAGAACAAGAGCAGTTAGATAATATTTGGGAGTACAGAACGCATGCCGCTTTTAGTGATGCTGAGCGTGCTGCTTTAGATTTTTCGTTAGCAGCCTCACAAGTACCAAATGCTGTTGATGCAGATATACAAAAACGTTTACATGCACATTGGACTGAAGGTGAAATTGTAGAAATGTTAGGTGTTATTTCTTTATTCGGGTACCTTAACCGTTGGAACGATTCTATGGGAACAACGCTTGAAGAAGATGCTATTGAAAGTGGAGATCAATACCTAGGAAAACATGGTTTTGAAGTTGGGAAGCATGTTTAATTAATAAAAGAATATTCTAAAAAAAGAAAAACCTTACCAACTCAAGAACACTTGAATGGTAAGGTTTTTCTTTTCTATAATACTATTAATCTCGACGCTCTTTGCTTAGCTATGAGTGACAGATTTTAAACTTACAACTCTAAACCATCAGGAATATCTTCCGTTGGTGTATCACTATCACCATCTGGGTTATCTGCTTGATATTTACTACAGTCTACTTCTATAGACAAATTTTTAGGCCTTTCAAATGCTTCTTTAGATACTTTTAAAGCTTCATCTTCATAACAACTCTTCATATACATTCCCCAAATAGGTAATGCCATTGCTGCTCCTTGCCCATAAGTTATACTCTTAAAGTGTGCTGCCCTATCTTCTGCTCCAACCCAAACTCCAGTAACTAAGTTTGGCACCATTCCCATAAACCAACCATCACTCTGATTCTGTGTAGTTCCTGTTTTTCCTGCTATTGGGTTTTTAAACTCGTAAGGATAACCTGTTATAATTTCTGGGTAAACACCTGTTTTTGGCATCCACGTTCTACGTAATCGTGAACCTGAACCACTTTGAGTAACACCTTCCATTAACTTTACAGTTACGTATGCAGATTCTGCACTTAGCACATCTCTAGTCTCTGGTGTAAACTGATATAAAACCGTTCCATTTTTATCTTCAATACGCTCAATCATTACTGGTTTTGTATATACACCTTGGTTAGCAAAAGCTGAATAAGCACCAACCATTTCGTAAACACTAATATCTGGAGTTCCTAAAGCAATTGAAGGTACTTCTGGTATTTCTGAGGTAATACCTAAACGCCTTGCTAAATCGGCAACTGGCTGTGGCCCTACTTTATCCATTAAACGCGCAGTAACGGTATTAACAGAATTTGCTAATGCATCTTTAAGTGTTTTATCTCCACCATAATCACCACCATCGTTACCTGGCGACCATGGCTCTGGATTACCATATTTATTAGCTGCAATTGTTATTTGAGATAATGGTAATTTATCGCAAGGAGACATGTGCAATTGATCTATTGCTGTTGCATAAACAAACGGTTTAAAAGTAGATCCTACTTGACGTTTACCTTGCTTTACCATATCGTACTGAAAATGTCTATAGTTCATACCACCAACCCAAGCTTTTACGTGACCTGTTTGTGGATCCATACTCATCATTCCTGTGCGTAAAAAAGATTTATAATAACGCATAGAATCCATAGGTTTCATGATAGTATCTACTTCGCTAGCTTTACCATCTATCCATTTAAAAACCGTCATTTTTGTTGGTTTCTCAAATGATGCTTCTATTTCTTTATCACTCTTTCCTTGTTTTTTAAGAATCCTCCAGCGCTCTCCGCGTCGCATACCATCGTTAAGAAGTTTTTCAACTTCAGATTTATTTAAATCTAAAAATGGAGCTGTAGGGTTTCTTTCAGGAGTATTTTGATTAAAGAACTCTGCTTGCAACCTTGGCATATGTCTACCAACTGCATCTTCTGCATATTTTTGCATTCTTGAATCTAACGTTACAAAAACCTTTAAACCATCACTGTTAATATTGTATTTTTCACCATCGGGCTTTCTATTGCCCTTATCTTTTGTCCAGTCTTTCATCCAGCTTCTCAAGTACTCTCTAAAATAAGTTGCAGATCCAGAGTTGTGAGTTTGAGGCGTGAATCTTAAATCTAATTCTGTTTTCTGTAAAGAATCTTTAACGGCTTTATCTATAAAACCATATCTATTCATTTGATACAATACTACATTTCTACGGTTTTTAACACCTACCGGGTTTCTTGATGGTATTGGATTATAAAATGAAGAGTTTTTAAACATCCCAACAAGCATTGCTGCTTCTTTAACATCTAAATCTTTAGGTTCTTTATTAAAATAAATATTTGAAGCAGAACGAATACCATCTCCATTATTACCAAAATCATAAATATTAAAATATTGAGCTATAATTTCTTCTTTTGTGTATTGACGCTCAAGACGAATCGCTATAATCCATTCTTTTGCTTTCTGAATAACTCTTTCTACAATGTTTTTTGAACCTTCACCATGAAACAAAAGCTTAGCTAACTGCTGAGAAATAGTACTTGCACCACCTCCTGAACCAAGCGTAACAATTGCTCTCAATGTTCCTTTAGCGTCAATTCCCGAATGTTCATGATAACGAGCATCTTCGGTTGCTATAAGAGCATCTACTAAATTTTTTGATAAATCGTTATATTTAACGGGTGTTCTATTATCATTAAAATAAAATTTTGATAACGTTTTACCATCACTCGAAATAACTTCTGTTGCCAAATTTGTTTTAGGGTTTTCTAAAACAGTGTGATCTGGCATTTCACCAAAAGCTCCCCAAGAAGCTAATAAGAATAGTAATGCTACTGAGAAAATTCCTCCTAAAAATATCATCCAGAACCAACGCACGTATTTGTCGAAACCTTGATGATCTTGTGTTTGTTTTGTTTTTGTCTTTGCCATTTAAATAATTGCCTAGTGTACTTAAAGTATTATCCACCCGATAACGATAAGTATAATACATACCGTTAAGAGCTCTTTTTTTTATTCTGTTTTTTCTATTCTAAAACCAATGTCTGTAATGCCTTCCAAATTAGCAACACCATTAACCTCACCGTTTTCACGCATAGCGTGTTTTATATTTACAGTATAATCTCCAGTTTCACTAAATATTACACCTTCTTTATACCAAAACTTATTCTCTTTTACACTAGATAATCCAGTACCTAAGAACTCTCCATTTGGTTTTGTCATTTTGTATTCTAATGTATCTACGACACTTTTTCCGTGTGGAAAATTCATTTCAACAATTAAAAACAAATTACTGTATTTGTATGCATCTGTATTACGCAAATTAACAAACAAATTATAGGCTTTAGTTGAGTCTGGAGGACTAACGTTAAAGCTTATAGTTTTATCTTTATTCCAAACTTCTGGAACAGTTTCATAATCATCAAAAACACCTTTAGAATCGCAAGACACCAAAAATAAACTTAAAAATAAAAAACAATAAAACAATCTATTTTGCATCATTAGCGTTGTTTTCAGGCTTGCTTTGAGTCTTCCCTTGAGGTCTCGGTCTCGGTTTTGCCTTCGGTCTTGGATTGGGTTTCGGATTAGGTTTCGGCTTAGGATTAGGCTTCGGCTTAGGTTTGTTTTGCTGCCCACTTTGAGGCTTTTTATTTGTATTAGTGTTGGAAACAGTTTTCTTATTACGATTGCGGTTCTTATTGTTGTTACGTTTTTTATTCCCTTTTGGACTATCGAAACGTGTTAAACTATCTTGACCAACAACATTTTCGAATTCAACTTTTACCTCTTCTACTAATTCTAAAGCATACTCTTCAAGGCTAGCAATCTTTTCTTTATTCTTGTTTATTTCTATAATTTCTCTAGCTTGATCTGTAGTTATTTTATGCCAGTTCATCCACTCACCTTCGTAAGCATACCACATGTGTCCTTGAAAAATATCTGTTTTCTGGCATACTGCTGTTCCTTTTTTCGTGTATAGTTTTGTATCTGCTTTTGGAAACGCCTTTAAAGCATCTTGATACGAGTCTAACTCGTAATTTAAACAGCATTTTAACTTACCACATTGTCCTGCTAATTTTTGTGGATTTAAAGACAATTGTTGGTAACGTGCTGCACTTGTGCTTACAGATCTAAAATCTGTTAACCAAGTAGAACAGCATAACTCACGCCCACATGATCCAATACCACCAAGTCTTGAAGCTTCTTGTCTAAAGCCAACTTGTTTCATTTCTATTCGTGTTCTAAACTCGCGAGCAAATACTTTTATAAGATCTCTAAAGTCTACACGTTCTTCAGCTGTGTAATAAAATGTTGCTTTACTGGCATCACCTTGAAACTCGATATCCGAAATCTTCATATGAAGCTTTAAATCGATAGCGTATTGTCGTGCGCGAACCTTCATTGGTTCTTCTTTATCACGCGCATCGCTCCAAATGTCTATATCTTTTTGAGAAGCTTTTCTGTAAATTTTTAAGACATCCTCTGGCTTTTCGTTAATTTTTTTGCGTTTCATTTGTACGCGAACTAACTCACCTGTTAAGGTTACCATACCAATATCGTGGCCAGATTGTGCTTGAGTAGCAACAATATCTCCAATTGCTAATGTTAAATTTTCTGTGTTTTTATAGTAGTGTTTTCTTCCGTTTTTAAAACGAACTTCAACAAAATCGAAAGGTTTTTCTCCGTTTGGTAGAGACATGTTTGCTAACCAATCGAAAACGGTTAACTTATTACAACTGTCTGTACCACAAGTACCATTATTTTTGCAGCCACCTGGTTGGCCATCTTTAGTTGTGCAACTTGCGCAAGCCATATTATGTAGATATATTGATTCTAAACACCTTACGCCATTTTAAACAAATGGTTTATGTGCTAGAAGACGATTAATATTATTCTATTTTATACTGAAGTATACTGTTTTCAGCTTAAAATAAAATCTAACGGTAAAGATAAGATTATTATTATGACTTTGAAATATAAAAAAAGCGGCATTCCAAACAGCCCTTAACTCAACTAAAATTGCGTTAACTCTTCTTAAAAGTTTCAAAAATATTACGTAAATCTTTTTTATAAGGTAAATGATTTGCTCGTCCTTTTTTAAAAATATCATTACTGTTACCTTGGCCTTTTCTTAGTTCTTTTTGCTCCTCAAAAGGTAATGCATGAATTTCTTGACAAGTAGTTGAACAACAATTATTCATTTCTTCTTTACAATTATCGCATTGTAAAAATAGTAAATGACAAGCATCGTTTGCGCAGTTTGTATGTATATCGAAAGGGTCTCCACATTGATGACATTTAGCGATAACATCTTCACTAATTTTTTCGGCACGCCTATCGTCGAAAACAAAGTTCTTACCGATAAACTTATTTTCTATACCTTCAGCATTTACTTGTCTGGTATATTCTATAATTCCACCTTCAAGCTGGTACACATTTTGAAACCCTTTATGCTTGTAATAAGCACTTGCTTTTTCGCAGCGAATTCCTCCTGTGCAATACATTAAAAGATTTTTTTCTTCTTTATGCTCGCGTAAATCGGCTTCAATAATATCTAAACTTTCTCGAAATGTATCTACATCTGGAGTAACTGCGCCATCAAAATGACCAATTTCGCTTTCGTAATGATTTCTCATATCTACACAAACCGTATTTGGATTTGCTAGCATTTCATTAAAATCCTTAGCAGAAAGGTGCACTCCTTTGTTTGTAACATCGAAAGTCTCATCATTTAAACCATCTGCTACAATTTTGTTTCTCACTTTTACCTTAAGCTTTAAAAAAGACATATTATCTTGTTCTACAGCTATATTTAAACGGATGCCGTTTAAAAAATCGATACTGTCTAAATGTGTTTTAAAAGCCTCGAAATTTTCGGCTGGAAGAGATAGTTGCGCATTTATTCCTTCTTGAGCTACGTAAATACGTCCTAAAACGTCTAAACTGTCCCATTTAATAAATAAATCGTCACGTAATTGTTGTGTGTTGCCAATTTGAGCGTAAACGTAAAACGATAATGTTAAACGGTCTTTCCCAGCTTTTTCTATAAGCTCTGCTCTTTCTTTGGCGCTTAATTTGTTGTACAGTTGCATGCTATACTATGTTTTTAAGGTTAAAGAATTCTCATCTAATGTTCTACTAAGAAAATATAATGAGTTTGTGGCGCAAAGGTATTGATTTATCTTAAAAAAGCAAGAGGTTCAAGATTCGGAAATAAGTTTAGGATAATTAAACCTTAGAAAATAAATTTCAGCTCCACTTATTTATTTTGATTTTTAAACAAAAAAAGTCCTTTGCGCTCTGCAAAGGACTTTTAATAGACTAACTCGTTATTAATTTTTTTTATTTCTAAAAAAAACAAACGAGCTAACCTCCATCGGCTTTACAGCTACTGTTTACTAAAACAGATACTGAAACACCTAATGCATTTGATGTTAATACTTTTTTTAAATATTTCATGTTACTACACTTTAAAAATTAGACATGAACTCTTAAAAAATGCGGTTAATTTTTCTTTTTCATAGCTAAAACTTTCCCACCTTTATTACTAGATGCAAAAATGTTTAAAAGGTTGCGTTGGAAATTAAAAAAAAGATTAAAAAGTAGTATTTTAGCATGAATTAAAGAAAAAAACAGACTATGAGCAGTGAAAAAGAAGCAAAATTAAAAGCATTAAAGCTAACTTTAGACAAATTAGACAAAGCTTACGGAAAAGGAACAGTAATGAAAATGAGTGATGCTGCAATTGTAGACATCGAAGCTATACCTTCTGGTTCTTTAGGTTTAGATATTGCTTTAGGCGTTGGTGGTTACCCAAGAGGCCGTGTTATTGAAATATATGGACCAGAATCTTCTGGTAAAACAACATTAACATTACATGCTATTGCTGAAGCACAAAAAGCAGGAGGTATTGCCGCATTTATTGATGCAGAGCATGCTTTCGATCGTTTTTATGCTGAAAAACTTGGCGTTGACATAGATAATTTAATTATTTCTCAACCAGATAATGGTGAGCAAGCTTTAGAAATTACCGATAATTTAATTCGTTCTGGTGCTATTGATATTGTAGTAATTGATTCTGTTGCTGCATTAACACCTAAAAGCGAAATTGAAGGTGAAATGGGTGACAGTAAAATGGGATTACATGCGCGTTTAATGTCTCAAGCCTTAAGAAAATTAACGGCTTCAATTAGTAAAACTAATTGTACTGTAATATTTATTAACCAATTACGTGAAAAGATTGGTGTAATGTTTGGTAATCCTGAAACAACAACTGGTGGTAACGCCCTTAAGTTTTACGCTTCAGTACGTTTAGATATTAGACGATCTACTCAAATTAAGAGTACAGATGGTGCTGTATTAGGTAACAAAACAAGAGTTAAAGTTGTTAAAAACAAAGTAGCTCCTCCTTTTAAACTTGCCGAATTCGATATTATGTATGGAGAAGGTGTAAGTAAAGTTGGTGAGATTTTAGATGTAGCAGTAGAAAAAGAAATTGTTAAAAAAGCGGGTTCTTGGTTTAGCTATGGCGATACTAAATTAGGACAAGGTAGAGATGCTGTAAAAGCAATAATAAAAGATAATCCAGAGCTTTTTGACGAATTAGAACAAAAAATAAAACAAGCCATTAAAGACGATATGTAATCGAGATAATAACTGTTTTAACTTTCTAACAAATTATAAATCCCGATTTTTTCGGGATTTATTTGTTTTTAGACGCAACCTTTTATAAACTTTTGCATCTACCTTTAAATACACGTTTTAAGTTACAGAGTAAAAAAAATGAAAAAAGCACTTATTTTATTAGTTGGTTTAATATTGTTTTCTTGTAGTTCAAATGATGATTCTCTTTATAACTACCAAGACCCAATGCCTATTGAGCTAGTAGATTTACCCGAAGAATTTATTTTAAATGAAGAATATGAAATTACTATTACATACTTAAAACCGACAACGTGCCATGTTTTTAATGATATTTTATACCAAGAGGATAATAATATTAGTACGGTTATTGTAATAGGAACAGTTTTTCAAAATAATGGAAATTGTACAGATTTAAACACAGAATCTCAAGCTAGCTTTAACTTTACAGCGAATAATATCGGTTCTTATATTTTTAAATTTTGGAAAGGACTAGATGACAACGGAGAGGATATTTATTTAATTGTAGAAGTTCCAGTAGTAAACTAATTATTAACTAACACGTAAATTAAATTTGAGTTTAGACCAACTCATACATAATTGTAAGATTAATGATACTAAAGCACAAGGCGAATTATATAAACTCTTTTCGAGTAAATTATTTTCTTTATGCTTGAAGTATTCACGAAACTATGCTGAAGCAGAAGATAATTTGCAAGATGCATTTGTTACTATTTTTAAAAAAATAGAACAGTATAAAAATAAAGGTTCTTTTGAAGGCTGGCTAAAACGAATTACCATAAATACTGCATTACAATGCTACAGAACGCAAGGCGTTTTTGATATTGTAAACGAACATTTAATTGAGGATGATTCTATTACAGTAGAAGATGAAGATGATATTTCTATAGATTATCTATTGCAAATCATTCAAGAACTGCCAGATCGTTATCGTCTAGTTTTTAACCTATATGTTTTAGACGGTTATTCTCACAAAGATGTTGCAGATTTACTTAAAATAACAATAGGAACTTCAAAATCTAATCTTGCAAGGGCTAGACAGATATTAAAAGATAAAATAACAGAATATAAAACGGGATTAAATTCTCAATCTTTATAATGAGCGATAAAAAACACATAGACAGGCTTTTTCAGGAAAAATTCAAGGATTTTGAAGCCAAGCCACAGGCTAATGTTTGGGATGGGATTCAAAGCAAAATGGAACATCCAAAAGAAAAAACTAAAACCGTTTTACCTTTCTGGCTGCGCTTCGCAAGTATAGCAGCTGCATTATTTTTATTACTCGCCATTGGGAATTTATTTCTTGATGATGAAGGAACCGAAAACAAAACTATTATTGTAAAAGGTAAGACAGATACTAAACGTGAGCATATTAATTCTAATACAGAAAAAAATATAACAACTAATCTCTCAACTGAAAGTCAAAACTCTTCTGAAGATACTAATAATAACCTTATAGAAAATGAATCTATAGACGCCGCAACTATTGTAACAAATGATTCAGAAAGAAATACCGTTTTAGAGACAGTTAAAAAGAAAGCTAGTAACCTAAAATCTAATTCACCACACCAAAAAGGCGAATTAAAAGAAAATGAGAATAACACCAACATCTCTTTAGCTAAAAACACTAATACAAATAACATTAATAGCAAGTCTAGTACCGTTAGTGCAAATTCAGAAAAAGACAATGTTTTAAGTGCATCTAATAATTTGCAGAGGTATGCGCAAAGTAACTCTGTAGATAAAACAAAAACTAATGCTACTAATAATGGAAAATCAGATAAAACTGCCAACACCAACAATAATGAATCAAGCAATTCAGTAAGTAGCAAAAACTTTAATAATAAGAATAATATTATAAATAACACCTTAAATAAAACAAACATTAAAGCAGATAACGTTTTAGACAATAATAACAAGTCTTCGGATGCAGTTGCTGCAACAACAAATAGTGAAAAGGAAAAAGAAGAAGAAAAACTGATGGAACAAGACAGCGCAAACTCGTCTAATACCATCGAAGAGACTCTTGCCAAGAATGAAGATCTTGATGAGAAGGAAGAAGAGAAAGTAAACAGGTGGTCGTTAAGTGCAAATGCTGCACCTGTTTATTATAACACTCTTGGCAAAGGTTCTCACATTGACGATCAATTTATTGACAACCCTAAGAATGGAGAAATTAACACTAGTTATGGTATTAATGTTGGCTATATTTTAAGTGATAAATTAAAAATTCGTTCAGGAATTAATAAATTAAATTTAAGCTATGATACCGCAAATGTAATTGTCTATGAAAATGTAGCAAATACACCTAGTAGCTCTCCTTTACGTACTATTAATTTCACCCCAAATAGCCAAGGTCAAAATATTTCTGTTTTAAGCACAAATAGCTTAGCAGTTCAGCAAATTAGCAGTGTTATTAACGATAATTTAAATGCTGCACTAAGTCAACGATTAAGCTATTTAGAAGTGCCTTTAGAGCTTGAATATGCAGTTGTTAGGAATCGCTTTGAATTAAACTTAATTAGCGGCTTTAGCACCTTCTTTTTAAATGATAACGAAGTTGTAACAGAAGTAGAGGATAGAAAAACAAAAATTGGAGAGGCTAATAATGTAAATAATATAAGCTTTAGTGCAAATGCAGGGATAGGTATAGGTTATAAATTTAGCAATGCTATTAAATTTAATTTAGAACCAACTTTTAAATACCAAATTAATGCCTACAGCGAAACCTCGGGTAATTTTAAACCATATATTATTGGTGTGTATACTGGTATTAGCTACAAATTTTAAGTTAAGTTAAGTTGTTTAGTTGGTTGGCTAGAGTTACATAGTATCTTATTGAAATGAGAGTCCAATAATTATTTAAAAGCTACTCTGTGCCAAGAGTGGCTTTTTTTTATAGTCTAGAATAGAATTCTAAATTTTAAAAAATCTCAATTTTTTGCAAATAAAAAAGGTGAACGAGAGTTCACCTTTTTTGCCCCAAATCTACCATGAACTTAACCTACTTATGTTATGGTAAGCTCAAATATAACAAAGAGTTTTCAATAAAATTGTTTTTTTAGATAAATGGTAAATATATCTGATGAATTACACTTAGTCGATGATCTCGAATAAATTGATATTCAATTAGATAAAGTGCGACTTCATTTTATTGAGATAAAACGAAAATATTATTAAACATAAAAAAAAAGCCGAACAAAAGTTCAGCTTTTTTTTTTACAAATTTATATTATAGATAACTACTTAGAACATGTACTAATTAATAAGCACGTTCTTTATTCCCTTCGAAAAAATTAATAAATGCTCTATTTACAACTCGGTTTCCTCCCACTGTTGGATAGTCTCCCGTAAAATACCAATCTCCTAAATTTTTAGGACATGCTTTATGTAAATTCTCAACCGATTGGAAAATAATTTCCACTTCTGCATTTACAGATTCATCACTTAAAAGTTCAGATATTTTAGCCGAAATTTCTTCTGGTGTAAATTGATTATAAATTTCATTTACAAAATTCTTCACCTCCTTATCTGGTAAATCTACTTGCGCTATACATTTATGATAAACAGTTTCTACTAAATCGTATTTATTATTATCCTTTAACAGCTCTAACGCGGCATTAAAAGCTACTAATGTTTCTAGATTAGCCATATCAATACCATAGCAATCTGGAAAACGAATTTGCGGTGCCGAAGAAACAACTACTATTTTTTTAGGATGCAATCTATCCATCATTTTAATAATACTCTTCTTAAGCGTTGTCCCACGAACAATACTATCGTCAATAATAACAAGATTATCTGTTCTTTTGATTACACCATAAGTAACATCATAAACATGTGCTACTAAATCGTCTCTACTACTATCTTCTGTAATAAAGGTTCTTAACTTAACATCTTTAATTGCTATTTTCTCTATACGAGGTCTTTCTTTTAAAATATCGATAACCTCCTGCTTAGTAAGCTTACCATCACCGTTTAATATCGCCTGCGTTTTACGCTCATTAAGATGCTCTTCAACAGTTTCAATCATTCCATAAAAAGAAGTCTCCGCCGTATTTGGAATATACGAGAACACAGAGTTTGCTGTATCGTTATCAATGGCTTTTAAAACTTCTGGCATTAATAGTCTACCAAGCATTTTACGCTCTTGATAAATCTCTGCATCACTACCTCTCGAAAAATATACACGTTCGAAAGAACATGCTTTACGCTCTAAAGGTTCAAGTATTTTCTCAATAGCAACTTCTCCAGATTTTTTAGTAATAATAGCATGACCAGGATCTAACTCCTTTACATCATCAAACTCTACATTAAATACTGTTTGAATTACTGGTCTTTCTGAAGCTACAACAACAACCTCATCATCCTTATAATAATAAGCTGGACGAATACCAGATGGATCTCTTAACACAAAAGAATCTCCATGACCTAACATTCCTGCCATTGCATAACCACCATCCCAATTTTTAGCAGCTCTTTTAAGTATTTTAGCTACATTTAATCGCTCTGCAATTAATGGTGAGCATTCGCTTTTTTTGTAACCTTCTTTTTTTAACTTCTTATAAATCTTACTAACAGCATCATCAAGAAAATGTCCTATTTTCTCCATAATAGTAATAGTATCTGTGTATTCTTTTGGATGTTGACCAAGTTCTACTAAACTACTAAATAACTCTTTTACATTTGTCATGTTAAAGTTACCCGCAAGAATTAAATTTCTATGCTGCCAGTTGTTTTGACGTAAAAATGGGTGTACACTTTCCACACTGTTTTTTCCAAAAGTACCGTAACGCACATGCCCTAAAAGCACTTCGCCAATGTATGGTATGTTTTGTTTCTGTAAAGCAACGTTATCGCTATATTCTGGATGTGCTTCTAATTCATTATTAATACGCTCATTAATTTGAGCAAAAATATCTTGAATTGGTTGTTGTTCAATAGAGCGGACTCTACTTATATAACGTTCTCCAGGTTTTGTATCTAATTTAATACTTGCAAATCCTGCACCATCTTGTCCACGATTATGCTGTTTTTCCATTAGTAAATACATTTTATTCACTCCGTAAAAAGCGCTTCCGTATTTTTCCTTGTAAAATTCTAATGGTTTTAAAAGCCTAATATGTGCAATTCCGCACTCGTGTTTTAAAGCATCACTCATTGTTGTTGTGTTATTGAGAGTTGTGTGTTAATTATAATTTCTTACTAGTATATTAGAATAAAAAACGCGCTCTAAAAGAGCGCGTTAATTTTATTTCAATTCGATTTCAAATTGCGTTAAATCCTTAAATTGCTGCAAGCGCTTGTGAACTTCCTCATCTGTAAGTGTTAACATACGTTCGGTTCCAAATTTCTCTACACAAAAGGACGCTAGCGTACTTCCGTAGATTACTGCATTCTTCATATTCTCAAAAGAGATATCACCTGTTTTTGCTAAATAACCAGCAAAACCACCAGCAAAAGTATCTCCAGCTCCCGTAGGATCGAAAACTTCTTCTAAAGGTAATGCAGGTGCATAAAACATATTATTATCATGAAACAATAAAGCACCATGTTCTCCTTTTTTAATCACTACGTATTTTGGTCCCATTTCATGAATTTTGCGAGCCGCAACAACTAAAGAGTATTCTCCAGTTAATTGTCTTGCTTCTTCATCGTTAATGGTAATAACATCTACGTTCTTAATAACCGAAAGCAAATCGTCTAATGCGATATCCATCCAGAAATTCATTGTATCTAAAATAGCCAACTTTGGCTTTTTATTCATTTGGTCTAATACACCTTGTTGCACCATTGGATGTAAGTTTCCAAGCATTACAATTTCGGCATCCTTATATGCTTCTGGCACAACTGGATTAAAATGCTCTAATACATTTAGCTCTGTCGCTAAGGTATCTCGAGAATTCATATCGTTATGGTATTTTCCACTCCAAAAGAAAGTTTTACCGTCTTTTACAATTTCTATACCTTCAATATCTACACCTCTATCAGTTAAAAGATCTAAATATTCCTGCGGAAAATCTCCTCCTACAACAGATACTGCAGCAGAATCTACATTATCAAAATTTGAAGCTGACAAACCAATATAAGTTGCTGCTCCTCCAAGGATTTTATCCGTTTTACCAAATGGTGTTTCAATAGCATCGAAAGCTACTGTACCTACTATTACTAATTTGCTCATAAAGCGTTCTTAAAATTAAAGTGCAAATATAGGTTTTTTAGTCGCATTTTTTTTAATTTCCTTTCGGAATAAAATTGAAATAACTTTGAAATAAATTTATAGATATTAGCAATTCACTTATAAAATAGAACAGTTCACTATTCTTTATTTTTTTTGAGGCTGTAAATCAAGGATGTTTGCTTTGAATTAATAAAACTTGATATGAAAAAATTAAAAAAGGCTTTTGTTTATGCGTTGATTGTAACTGTTGTAATTAATGGGATTGGTTCTCTAATTAACATACTTATTTATGACTTAAACAAAGCCATTGTAGATATATTATATATTGCTCCAGTAAGTTTTCCTTTATTTTTCGTTCCTTGTTTCTTTTCAGTAATATATTTTAGAGATACTCTTTTTAAAAACGTGAATACTACAATTAAACCTATCTTAAAACCAGTATTGTTTTCTTTTATAATTATACTAGTATTGGTTTTGATAGTTATGAATTTAAAAAAGGGTTTTAATATATCATACTTAACAAGTACAGCATTGCCAAACGCTGTATTTGCTATTATAATAAGTTTGTTCAGTACGCTAGTTTTGTTCCTTTTAAACAAACCACATACAAAAACACTTAATGAAATCAACACTAAACCATCTATTACTGTTGCTTTAATTCATTTTTTTTGGGTAACACTAGCATATTTTTCACTAATAACCTTTAATAATTCTTCTTTTGCAAAATTTCATATTCTTTTCAATACCTTTATTAGTGGACTTTTGGTGGTTCTATTTGTTTATTTTTCTCTTCAACATGTCATCAATAAAGCAAAAAGCAAATATTGGATTATAGCTATTTATATAATTGCAACTTTTGTTATTCCTTCCATTTTATCGCTAATAAATTCAAATATTACTTTTGAAATTTTCGTAATAAAAATTAAGGTGTTTCTCTCGGTTTCGACACCATATTTCTTATTCTTGACATTAGTTATTCATACATATTACATTTATTTAAAGAACAAAAGCGAAAAACAAAACCTAAAACAAATTGGAGTTGAAGCATCTTTAAAATACCAACAGTTAAAGTCGCAAATAAGTCCACATTTTTTATTCAATAACATTAGTGTTTTAACTGGTTTAATTGAAGAAGACAAAGAAAAGGCCATTAGGTTTTCAGAAGATTTATCTAAAGTTTATCGCTACTTCTTAGACCAAGAAACTCAAGATTTAGTAACTTTAAAAGACGAAATTTCTTTTGCAGATAAGTATATAGCATTATTAAAAGTGCGATTCGAAAATGCTTTAATTTTTATTAACGAAGTAGAAGAGAATGAAGCGTTTTATATTTTACCAATGGCTTTGCAACAAGTATTAGAAAATGTTGTAAAACACAACGAACTAAGTATAGAAAACCCAATAGCAATAACGCTATCTGTTAAAAATGATTTTTTAATAATTTCTAACACTTTACATCCTAAGTTAACAATTGAAACTACTAAACCAACAGGATTAGAAAATATCAAAAATAGATATGCTTATTTTACAGATGAAAAATTGATCATTATTAAAGACGATAATCTATTCACAATTAAACTACCATTATTAAAACCTGAAGCGTAATGAAAGTAGTAATTATAGAAGACGAATTAGCTTCTAGTCGAAGACTTCAACGTATGTTAAACTCATTTAATTATGAGGTTTTAGCTAGTTTAGTTTCGGTTAAATCTGCTGTAAAATGGTTTAAAAATAATGAGCATCCAGATGTATTGTTTCTAGATATTCATTTAGCTGATGGTTTATGTTTTGAAATTTTTAAACAGGTTAAAATTACGAGTCCAATTGTGTTTATAACCGCCTTTAGCGAATACAGCATTAAAGCATTCGACTATAATAGTGTGTCTTACCTATTAAAACCAATTAATAAAGAAGAGCTTGAAAAGGCTATAACAAAAGCAAACACATTCTATAAAAATGAAAAAGAGTTATTAGCATTAAAAACAATTATTGAAAACGAAAACCTTCAAGTTTACAAAACAGAATTTGCTGTTAGAATAGGAAAGAAAATTAAAATAATAAAAACTAAAACTATTGATTGCTTCTATAGTGAAGATAATACTACTTACTTAAGGAGCTACAATTCTAATTATATATTAAACGATGCACTTTCTAGTTTAGAAACAAAATTAAATAGCAATCAGTTTTTTAAAGTCAACAGAAAATTCATAATTAACAAGGAAGCAATAGAAAACGTAATTGCTCACACAAACAGTAGATTTAAAATTGAATTAAAAAATTACAATGACACTAAAATTATAGTGAGTAGAGAAAGGTCGAAAGACTTTAAAAAATGGATAACTTAACCTACTTCCTACCAAAATCTGCAGGTATTTCTCCCCAAGCTTTAGTTTCCCATTATACAATGGTTGTTTTGTATTTATTTTCTTTTAGCCAAATCACCGCTCTATCTACGAGATCGTAAACAGGTTTATTTTTTTTGCGTTTCGTTCTAGTTTGCTTTTATCTGTTTTTCTACTCCCCCAACTCATTGCTATTCTAGAATTTTTGTAACTAATTCTGTTGCTACCATGTTTTTAAAAAAAACTTAGTCGTAGATATCTTGGCGAGACAATATTTAATAGACTTGTTATTGCTAATATTTTGGGACTATGATATTTAACGTATTTACAGATTAATAGTTTTTCGAATTTATTATTAGTCCAATTATATTGCTTTTTCTAAAATATTTTAAAAACTGAAAACGAATACAAAGTTTAACTATACGTTTATAAATTGCTTTTATTTAAAATTACAATGTTATCTATATTTACTTAATAACAGATAATCCATGTGTAACTATTAATATAAAAATTATGAATACAAAACTATGCTATGTTCTATCATTTGCTTTTCTTTTTTTAGCAACTACTCTTTTTGCGCAGGAAAACATTTGGTCTAGAACAACATTTAAAGAAGGAACCACGGGAATTTCACTTAAAAACATCGATGCTGATAATTCTAAAATTCTTCAATTAAATATTAACGACTTTAAACAACAGCTTGTTAATGCACCATTAAGAAGTGTTTCAAATCGAATGTCTAATACTGTTATTAGTTTCCCATCGGTTAACGGGAAAATGGAACAATACAGAGTTGTAGAAACAGCTATTTTCTCTTCAGAAGATAATGAAGCACAACACCCAGGTATTAAAACCTATTTGGGCTCAAGAACAGATGGTTCTGGAACACGAGTGAGATTTAGTGTTACGCCTTTAGGGTTAAAAGCAATGATTTCTGAACCTGGTAAAGAAACAGTATACATTCAACCGGTTACAAAGGTTTCTAACGGTCAATATATTGTTTATAATAGAACTGCTAAACTAAATTCTTCAGATACTTTTGAGTGTTTAATAGAAGACGTTGACATTTCTAACAAAATTATTGGTAGTGAAGTGTCACGTAATGCTAACGATCAATTATTAAGGACCTATAGAATGGCAATGTCTACAGCTGCATCTTATACTAATCATTGGGATGATTTTAATCCTGGTAATGGAAATGCGCAAGCAGATGCTTTAGCACAATTGGTTTCTACTTTAAATAGAGTAAATGAAGTCTTTGAAGTTGATATGGCTATTACTTTTGTATTAGTTGATACAGCGGACGATCCTGCATTAGATTTAATTTACTCAGGAACAGATCCTTACGATGTAGATTTGAATACTGACTTAATGGCAAATCTAACTGACCTTGTTGGTCTTGCAGATTTTGATATTGGACATTTATTAGTTAATGGCGATATTGAAGGTCTTGCTGGTTGTCTTGGTTGTGTTTGCGATAATACTATAGATCCAGATCCAGATCAATATAATAATGGAAAAGGAAGCGCTTATTCATCTCATACATTTTTGGACAATGATGGAGGACCTTTCATGTCTGATTTTTTTGATATAATAGTGTCACATGAAATTGGACACCAAATGGGAGCAAATCATACTTTTTCTTATGAATTTGAAGGAAATGGTGTGAGTTCTGAACCAGGAAGTGGAACAACAATTATGAGTTATGCTGGAGGTGCAGTTGCTAATGACATTCAAGATCATCAAGATCCTTATTTTCATTACCATAGTATAAATCAAATACTTATTAATGTTAATAGTGGAGCTAATCAATGTGCTGTTACTACTGCAATTACAAATAGTCCTCCTGTAGCAAATGCAGGAATTAATCATACTATACCAATAGGAACTGCATTTATATTAAAAGGAGCAGCCACAGATACAGATGAAGAAGACATATTAACATATACTTGGGAGCAAATAGATGATGGGCTAACAACTAATGTACAATTTGGTCCAACTCATGGTGGTCCTCTTTGGAGATCAAGACCTCCTAACGTATCTCCAAATAGATATATGCCAATATTAAGTAGAGTTTTAGCTGGACAATTAACAGAAACTAATCCAGTAGAAACTGCAGATAATACGTCCTGGGAAACTGTTTCTACTATAAGTAGAGAATTAAATTTTGCATTAACGGTAAGAGATCATTCTGAAAGTGGAGGTGTTGGACAAATACCACAAACAGATTTTGATACTATGAAAGTAACTGTAGACGCTGCTGCTGGACCTTTTACCGTTACTTCTCAAACTATAAATGTAACTTGGGATGCAGGTTCTACAGAAACTGTAACTTGGGATGTTGCAGGAACAGATGGTGGAGCTGTAAACACGCCAACAGTAAATATTTTATTATCTGTTGATGGTGGTTTAACGTTTCCTACCGCATTAGCTTCTAATGTTCCTAATAATGGTTCTTATGATCTAGCAGTGCCAGCAACAATAGAGAGTACTAACACTGCGAGAGTAATTGTAGAAGGGAATAACAATATATTTTATGCAGTAAACTCAACAAATTTTACTATTAGACAACCTGAATTTGTTGTTAATGTTTCTAATCCAGAAGTAGATATTTGCCAGCCAGCAGACGCAGTATATAACTTTACATATAATACGTTTCTAGGTTTTAGTGATATAACTAATTTTTCAGTATCTGGATTGCCTACAGGAGCAACAGCAGTAATCAATCCTACTTCTGCAACAACAGATGGAACAATGGGAACTGTTACAGTATCAGGAACAGGGTCATTAGATTTAGGAACTTATTCTTTTTCTTTAGTAGGAACCTCTGACCCACTAGTAGAATCTTCACCCTTAACACTAAATATGCCTAACGACATGCTATCACCAATAATATCATTAGTTTCTCCTGTTGATGGAGCAACAGGTGTTTCGGTAGATGGTATGCTAACTTGGGATTTAGAGGCAAATACTCAAGATTATTTGGTTGAAATTGCAATTGATGATGGATTTACATCAATAACAGAATCTACTACAGTACAAACAAACACATATTCTACTACTACTGATTTAGCTGTAAATACTCAGTACTTTTGGAGAGTAACTGGGTCTAATGAATGTGCTACAGCTACTGCATCTTCAACTTTTAGTTTTACTACTGAAAGCTTAGACTCATCATGTAACAGTTATACAAATAGTGTTTCTCAAGTAATAAATGCAATTGGAGACGCAGACTCAGTGTATTCGACAGTAAGTGTGAGCAGTAATTTTCTTATTACTGATGTAAATGTAACTATAGATATTACCCATACTTATGATGCTGATTTAGATATTTCATTAACCAGCCCTAGTGGGACTATAGTTGTATTATCAAGATATAATGGAGGTGCCGGAGATAATTATACAGGAACCATATTTGATCAAGAATCTACTAATGGAAGTATAGCTGGTAATGCTGCTCCTTTTACAGGAAACTTTGTTCCTAACGGAGACTTATCTTCTATTTATGGAGAAATGTCAGCTGGAAATTGGATACTAACAATTGATGATGATGGATTTGATGATGGCGGGACATTTAATAGTTTTACTTTAGAACTTTGTCAAACAACACTATCTGCAGATGAGTTTAATACTTCAATTTCTGAGTTTTCTATATATCCGAATCCTAATAGAGGATCATTTAATGTAAAACTAAATAGCACTTCAAGTGAAAATATTTCTGTTGTAGTTTTCGATATAAGAGGTAGAAAAGTATACAATAAGCGTTACGATAGCTCGCCAACATTTAATGAAACTATTAATTTGGAAAGCGTACAGTCTGGAATGTACATGCTACAAGTTAGTGATGGTTTTAATACACAAACAAGGAAAGTGATTATAATCTAAACTAATAAAAACTTTAATAATTAAAAAGCCGCAACTTACGTTGCGGCTTTTTTTAACCATAAGTTTTTGTAAGTGATATCACCTATGTAAAAGTCGAGAGCGAACCCAACATTTAATAACATATGCTTATAACGTGGTAGATATTATTGTCTGTCAAGATTACTTAAAAGAGTTCAAAAACTATTAATTATTTCCTCCCAAAATCTGCAGGTATTTCTCCCCAAGCTTTAGTTTCCCATTTAACTATCGTGGTTTTGTACTCGTTTTCTTTTAACCAAATCACAGCTCTATCTACCAAATCGAAAACGGGCTTGTTTTTTGCGCTGCGCTCTAGTTTACTATTACATATTTTTTTTCTAACCCAGCTCATAGCTGTTCTAGAATCTGTATATAAAATACGATCACTATCGTGTTTTTTAAGAAAGCTTAAACCATGAACTAAGGCTAAAAACTCACCAATATTATTAGTGCCTTGAGCAAAAGGGCCTTGAATAAAAAGTTGCTTTTTAGATTTTGTATCAACTCCACGATATTCCATAATTCCTGGATTTCCACTTGAAGCAGCATCTACAGCAATAGAATTATAATTAGGCTTACCTATTTTTTTAAGTTGCTCTGCAGACAATTCTGTCTTAAAACTTTTGTTTTTTCCTATAAAATCGAAGTAGTTTCCATTTAAAGCTTCATTGGCAGCATCTTCAGTCGTAAAAGATTTGTATTGTGCACCATCGTAATTTTTAATTTGCACTTTACAATCTTTCCAGGATTTAAAAACGCCTGTTTTATGCCCTTTCCAAACGGTATAATATTTTTTCTTTTTACTCATTTAAATACACTTTAAACTATTCGAAAATTGCAACAGCACGCACAGGAGAACCGGTACCTCCTTTTATTTTAAGCGGAAAAGCTATAAATCTAAATCTACCTCGACCGATAAGTTGATTTAAATTTATCATATTTTCATAATGTGTAAAATTAAATTCTCCACAAATATAATGCACTTCCTTATTAGATATTCCTGGAACTCCTGGAGACATAGTCTCTACTCCAAAAGCTGATACTTTTTTATTCCCCAACCATCTTGCAGCATCTGCGGTGATACCAGGACCTTTATTCCAATTTTCTGTTCCAAAGGCCTTTTTATAATGGTTAGTATACAATAAGACAGTATCTTTTTCCTTAATAACTATATTTTCTTTCTTACACGCATCAATAATATCATCGACATCTATTAACTCTTGAAAACCTTTATTAGAAAAATCAAGACAGACACCTTCTGTATAAAATAGACTCAGAGGCATCGTATCTATCGACTGTCCTTTATACTGCTTAGCCATGTGGTTAATAGCATCCACATGTGTTCCTGTATGCTCTCCTAATTCAAGTTTATGCACAGCAGGTGTTCTTGTTTTAGAATCTAATTCGCCATTCCATTCTTCATGTGTGTTATGGATAGACATTTTCACTTGCGGTAAATCCTTATAAACAGGCATACCTTCATATATTTCTTGACTTAGATCTATAATTTCTGTCATGATAATAATTTATCAACCACTTTAGGAAAATGTTCCATCTCCAATTCATGAATTTTACTCGCTACATCGTCTGCATTATCCGTAGTCAAAACCTTACATTTTGCTTGAAAAATGATTCCTCCTTCGTCATAATGTTCATTTACGTAGTGAATTGTTATGCCAGTTTCAATTTCTTTTTTAGCAATTACGGCTTCATGAACATGCATTCCATACATGCCTTTTCCTCCAAATTTTGGAAGCAATGCAGGATGCACATTTATGACTTTATTAGGAAAATGTTTGAGAATATTCTCAGGGAATTTCCAAAGAAAACCAGCAAGTACAATTAGATCTGGATTGGCAGATTTTAAGATATTAAGCACATCATCGGTCTTAGAGAACGCCATCCTATTAAATGACAATGCGCTAATACTTAGCTTTTTACATCGATCCAAAACTTTGGCATGAGGATTGTTAGTTAATACTTGAATAACAGACGCATTGTCGCTATTTTGAAAAAACCTTATTAAATTTTCAGCATTACTTCCGCTACCGGACGCAAAAATTACTACTCGTTTCATTTTCTAGAATTCAATGTTAAATCTTCAAACAAAAAAAAGAATAATTATTAACAATTACGGGCTAAAACAAAAATTCCTCGAAATAAATTATTAACTTTCGGAGTCTTTTTTAATAGAAAGATGAGTTTTAAAATAAAGTTTTTTATTTTTGCCTCTTAATTAAAACTAAAAAAAATTAAAATTATGTCAGACATTGCATCAAGAGTAAAAGCGATAATCGTAGACAAATTAGGTGTTGATGAAAACGAAGTTGTAACTGAAGCTAGCTTCACGAACGACCTAGGAGCAGATTCATTAGACACAGTGGAATTAATTATGGAATTCGAAAAAGAATTCGATATCCAAATTCCAGACGATCAAGCAGAAAACATAGCAACAGTTGGTCAAGCTGTATCATACATTGAAGCTGCAAAATAAGCACTAATATTTATGGAACTAAAGCGAGTTGTAGTTACGGGTCTAGGAGCACTTACACCAATTGGGAACACCAAGGATGAATATTGGGACGCCCTACTTAAAGGTAAAAGTGGTGCTGCGCCTATTACGTATTTTGATACTGAAAAGTTTAAAACAAAATTCGCTTGTGAGTTAAAAAACTTTGTCGCCACCGATTTTCTAGAAAGAAAAGAGGCGCGAAAAATGGACAGGTTTACCCAGTACGCAATGGTCGCATCTGATGAGGCTATTGCGGACTCAAACCTTAATTTAGATACCATCAACAAATTAAGAGTTGGTGTTATTTGGGGAGCAGGAATTGGAGGCTTGGAAACGTTCCAGAACGAAGTACTAAACTTTGCCGCTGGAGATGGAACACCAAGATTTAATCCATTCTTTATCCCAAAAATGATTGCAGATATTGCACCAGGAAACATATCTATAAAAAATGGATTTATGGGACCTAACTATACAACTGTATCTGCCTGCGCATCATCTGCTAACGCCATGATAGACGCACTTAACTATATTCGTTTAGGACATTGCGATGTTATTGTTACAGGTGGAAGTGAAGCCGCTGTAACTATTGCTGGAATGGGCGGATTTAATGCTATGCACGCATTATCAACAAGAAATGAAAGCCCAGAAACAGCCTCAAGGCCTTTTGATGGAACTAGAGATGGTTTTGTTTTAGGTGAAGGTGCTGGAGCAATTATTCTTGAAGAATATGAGCATGCAAAAGCAAGAGGTGCAAAAATTTATGCTGAAGTATTAGGTGGAGGAATGTCTAGCGACGCTTACCACATGACAGCGCCACATCCTGAAGGAATAGGTGTTATTGCAGTTATGAAAAACTGTTTAGAAAATGCTGGTTTAAAACCTGAAGATGTCGATCACATTAACACACACGGAACATCTACACCGCTTGGTGATGTAGCCGAACTTAAAGCAATTTCAAACGTTTTTGGAGATCACGCTAAAAACATCAATATTAATTCTACAAAGTCAATGACTGGTCACTTATTGGGTGCTGCTGGTGCTATTGAATCTATTGCCTGTATTTTAGCAATGGAACATGGTATCGTACCTCCAACAATTAATCATACAACTATTGACGAAAACATAGATCCTAATCTAAACTTAACGCTTAACCAACCACAAAAACGCGAAATTAAAGTCGCAATGAGTAATACTTTTGGTTTTGGCGGACATAATGCTTGTGTATTATTTAAAAAGTTAGATTAAATATTGAATGAAAAGAATTCGAAACATATTCTCAAAATCTAAAGAAGGAAAAGGAGAGTTCTTTACTACAATTTCAGAAATTATAGGCTACAAGCCAAAAACGATTAAACACTTTAAAACAGCGTTTACACATCGTTCTATGAATATTAAAAACGACAACGGTCATATTATAAATTATGAACGTTTAGAGTTTTTAGGAGACGCAATGCTAAGTTCAGTCATTGCACATCACTTATATAAAGAAGTTCCAAGTGGAGACGAAGGCTACTTAACTAAAATGCGCTCTAAAATTGTTAGTAGAGAACATTTAAACGAACTTGGGCGCGACTTAAAACTTATCGATCTTGTAGAAAGTAAAATTCCAAAAGGGCAATTTGGTGATAATATTCATGGTAACTTATTCGAATCTTTAGTAGGTGCCATTTACTTAGATGGTAACTATAAAGCGTGCGAGAAATTTATTTACAAACGTGTTATTACACCTTTTGTAGACATAGAGCAACTTGAAGGAAAAGTTATTAGCTATAAATCCTTATTGATTGAATGGTGTCAGAAAGAAAAAAAGACTTTCGATTATAATGTTTACGAAGATACTGGTAACGATAATATTCGTCATTTTTCTGTAAAATTATCAATAGACGATAAAATAGTGTCTAAAGGCAGAGCAACTTCAAAAAAGAAAGCAGAAGAAAAAGCCTCAAAACGCGCATTTTTTGTTTTTCAAAACCAAATATCAAAAGCTTTTTCATAAGCTCTATTGGTATTTTATCATTTTAAATAAATTAAGAGCAAACTACAACGTTTTCGTATTATCTTCTTGTTAAGATTAAGTAAAACAACGTACTTCAAACCATTTTAAATACTATATTTACAATTCTGTCAAAGAAAAGTTGGTATTAATATGGCAATTAAAAAACTCGTTTTAGATGATTTTTTAGAGGATGAAAACTTCTCGCTTATTGGCATTCATTGCACCATAGAAGATTATCGTTTAGCTTATTTACTTAATAAAGTTTTAGAATTAAAACTAGTAAGGCAAGACAACGATATAGATAATAACAACAACAAAACGGCTTTTTCTATTTTCGAATGGGAAGACGACACACAATTTAAAACTTGGAATTTAGTATCTAACACTTGTAAAGTAGTTACAAACCAAACAGGTAACGATTTTGATTCTCTATTTAGTTTTAATCCAACAGAAACAAAAACGCATCATTTGGTGCCAGAATTTAGCAAAGCTAATTACCTGCTAAAAATTGATAATGAGTTTCATTCTAAAAAAGAAAAACTCATCCTAGAAAAAATACTAAAAATAGATCAAGTTATTACAGCTTACAGCATAGCTTCTGAAAGTTTAAAATCTAAAGATCAACTAATATTCAACTAATGTTAAGAAAAAAAACCAAAATAGTAGCAACCTTAGGTCCTGCAACAAGTAGTAAAAAAGTTTTAAAAGGCATGCTAGACGCAGGTGCTAACGTTTTTAGAATAAACTTTTCTCATGCAGATTACAATGATGTAAAAGAACGCGTACAAATGATACGTGAACTAAATGACGAATTTGGATACAACGCTTCTATTTTAGCAGATTTACAAGGTCCTAAACTACGTGTAGGCGTAATGAAAGGTGAAGTTTACGTGCAACCAGGTGACGAAATTATTTTCGCTACAGGAGAACGTTTCGAAGGCACAAAAGATCGTGTTTACATGACTTATGATAAGTTTCCACAAGACGCAAAAAAGGGAGAACGCATTCTTTTAGATGATGGTAAATTAATTTTTGAAGTTATTTCTTCAGATAAAGTATCAGAAGTAAAAGCCAAAGTTATACAAGGCGGACCATTACGTTCTAAAAAAGGTGTAAACCTTCCAAACACAAATATTTCTCAGCCGGCTTTAACAGAAAAAGATATTGAAGACGCAAAATTCGCTTGCGAATTAAAAGTCGATTGGCTAGCATTATCATTCGTGCGTCATGCCGAAGATTTAATGATATTACAAGAGCTTATAAAAGAGCACAGTGACCATAAAATTCCAATTATTGCTAAAATTGAAAAGCCAGAAGGTGTAGCAAACATCGATAAAATTGTTGCTTATTGTGACGGTTTAATGGTAGCACGTGGTGATTTAGGAGTAGAAATTCCTGCCGAAGAAGTACCATTAGTACAAAAGCAATTAGTGCTACGCGCAAAACGTGCTAGAATACCAGTAATTATTGCAACACAAATGATGGAAACCATGATAGATAGCCTTACGCCAACACGTGCAGAGGTTAACGATGTGGCTAACTCAATCATGGATGGAGCAGATGCCGTAATGTTATCTGGCGAAACTAGTGTTGGTAAATATCCAGTACAAGTAATAGAGCAAATGGCAAGCATTATTCGTAGTGTTGAGGACAGTGATTTAATTAAAGTACCACACGAACCACCAACCATTAGAACTAAGCGTTATATAACAAAATCTATATGCTATCACGCAGCGCAAATGGCGAACGAGATTGATGCAAAAGGTATTTCTACATTAACAAATAGTGGATATACAGCATTTCAAATTTCAGCTTGGAGACCAAAGTCTCACATATTAGTGTTCACATCTAACAAGCGTATTTTAACGCAACTAAACTTACTTTGGGGAGTTAAAGCTTTCTTTTACGATAAGTTTGTAAGTACAGACGAAACTATAGAAGATGTAAACAAAATGGCTCAAGAAATGGGTTATTTAGAAAAAGGAGACATGCTAGTAAGTTTAGCAGCCATGCCTATTCAAGAAAAAGGAATGGTGAATACATTACGTATCTCAGAAATATAAAACAATTTGGGCGTTACCTAAAGGTCGCGCTTTCCGCTATATCTTTTGCAGAAAAAGCAAAAGGATGCCGCATCAATCGCTAACGCGGACTTGCGAGAGTAAATATAAATTAGAGCCAGTTACAATTTTGTAGCTGGTTTTTTTGTTTTGAACAGCACTAAAAAATTTAGTTTAAGCTCAAAAGCCCATCCTTAAAATGCTGCCAGTCAGAAAAAATAGCAGAAGTAAAAATAAATACAATTACCAAAACAGTTATTTTTCTATACTCCATTTTTGTTAATGCTCTTTTCATAGTATTAATTTTATTTAAAACACTTCATTATCCTCTAAACAAAAAGAAATCATCTTTCATATCTTCAATCTGAGTATCTTCATTAGTAATAATATAGTCTATCGCTTTAGAAGTAAATGTGTCACCTTTTTCGGTTAGTGAAACAATATTTTTATCAACCACAATCATATTGTTTTTAAGCGCCAATTCTAAAACCGTCTTAGCGCGTACCTTTTGCCAATTAATATGTTCTCTTAAATGATTTACATGTCTTTCTTCTAACTCATTATGGTTTTTTAAATGAAGTAAAAACGTTAATAAAGAAACCTCTATACGTTGTTGTTTTTCACGATACATTACAGCAATCACACCTTTACTTGGCGCAAATAGATAAACCATTAAAAACAGTAAGCCTAACATAGTTGTAATAGAACCAGCAATAGAAGCATCTAGCCAATGTGCAAACCAATAACCAGAAATAGCACTCATCACACCAAAAGTGATAGCGAGCCCTAACATCTTCTTTAAATCTGTAGTTAGTAAATAGGCAGCAGCGGCAGGCGCAATCATTAAAGCAACCACTAAAATGGCTCCTACGGCATCAAAAGCACCTACAGTTGTAACCGAAGCTACACTCATTAGTCCATAATGGATGATTGCAGGAGAAAAACCAAGAGAAGCAGCTAAACCAGCATCAAACGTACTTACTTTTAATTCCTTGAAAAAAGCTATAAGAAGCGTCACAGTAATTAATAAAATAACACCAATAATCCATAATGCTTTTGGTCCAACATCTACTCCAGAAATTAGCAACCTATCAAATGGTGCAAAAGCTAATTCTCCTAAAAGAACAGCATCAACATCTAAATGTACATCATTCGCATTCTTTGCAATTAAAATAACTCCAATACTAAACAAAGCCGGAAAAACTAATCCTATTGCAGTGTCTTCTTTTACGAGTCCTGTTTTTTGAATATACTCCACCAAAATAACTGTAATAATACCAGTAAAGGCAGCAAATAAAATTAATAGTGGAGAATTAAGATCTTGTGTTATAAAGAAACCTATAACAATACCAGGAAGTATAGAATGACTTATAGCATCGCTTATCATCGCCATTTTACGTAAGACTAAAAATGTTCCTGGAATGGCGCAAGCAATGGCAACTAAACTCGCAATAAGTTGTATTTCTATTTGTGCGCTATTCATCTTCAGTAGATTGTTTAGTGTATAAATTTGCTGCAGCTTCAAACCCAACTTTGGTTAAGCTCCACATATTACCTTTTAGCTCTACATAATTCATTTCAACTAATTTCTGAAGTGTTTTACGTGTGTAACCTTGAAAACTATTTAATAATTTAATAGCATGAGGATGCGAAATATTCTCATGTGTTTCAGCAATATGATGCATGAACGCTAAAGTTTTATGCAATTCTAAATCGCGTCTGTTTTTAATAAATCTCAATTGTTTAAATAATAAACCACGACTTGGAGAAAACACAAACGAAAAAAGTACAAAAACGGAAGCTACCAACACAATTACTGGTCCTGTAGATAAATTTGTTTGGCTTGCACTAATTGCGGTTCCAAAAACACCAGAAAAAGCACCAAAAACAGCTGCTAAAAGCACCATTGTAGCCAAACTATTTGTCCATTGCCTAGCTGCAGCAGCAGGAGCCAAAAGCATTGCACTCATTAAAACAACACCAACAGTTTGTAGACCTAAAACAATAGCTAACACAATAAAACTAGTAATTAATATGTCTATAAACCTAGTATTAAAACCTAGTGTTTTAGTGTAATCTGCATCAAACAATAGTAATTTAAACTCTTTCCAAAACAATAACAAAACAAACAAGCATAAACCAGTAACTATAGCCATTAACCAAACATCACTTTCTACTAAAGTAGCTGCCTGTCCAAAAAGATATTTATCTAATCCTGCTTGATTAGCATTAGGTTGTTTTTGTATAAACGTTAATAACAACATTCCAAAACCAAAAAACAGAGATAAAATTAAACCTAAAGCTGTATCACTTTTTAAATGTGTTTTTTTAACGATACTTCTAATCCAAAACGTACCAATTAAGCCACTAACTAAAGCGCCCAAAAGCAACGTATTAGTATCTTTTGTTCCTGTAATTAAAAAAGCAACAGCAATCCCTGGTAAAGCTGCGTGTGAAATAGCGTCACCAAGTAGACTTTGCTTTCTTAATACCGCAAAACTACCAAGCATTCCTGTTACAGCCCCTAAAATAGCGGTTCCAAGCGTGATGGTTCTTAGTGTATAATCACTAAATACTAATGAAAAATATTCTGATATATCCATTTTTGTTATTCCTGCTAATGCAGAAATATTCTTTATTGTTTTGTTATAAATTATGAGATTCTTCGCATTGCTTTGAATGACATATTAACTATCTTATTTTAAACCGAGCAAATACTGCCAACTGTTGACTGCTCACTGCCAACTGCTTTACTCTTGAACACTTACTTTAAAATTAATACCATAGGTTTTTGTTAAATTATCATCGTTAAAAATATCTTTAACTGGACCTGTAGCTATTTTCTTCACATTTAAAAACGTTACCCAATCAAAATATTCTGGTACAGTTTGTAAATCGTGATGAACAACAATAACTGTCTTACCCGCTTTTCTTAATTCTTTTAAAATATTAATAATTGCAATTTCTGTTGTAGCATCAACACCTTGAAAAGGCTCATCCATAAAATAAATAGATGCGTTTTGCACTAAAGCACGCGCCAAGAAAATACGCTGCTGCTGTCCTCCAGATAACTGACTAATTTGCCTACCCTTAAAAGCCAACATCCCTACTTTCTCTAAAGCCTCTAATGCAGCTTTTTTCTCCTTCTGTCTTGGTCTTTTAATCCAACCCAAACTACCATAGGTTCCCATCATAACAACGTCTAAGGCAGTTGTTGGAAAATCCCAATCTACACTTCCTTTTTGTGGTACATAAGCAACAAGCTGTCTTTGTTTATTGTAAGGTTTACCATAAATAGTAACACTTCCTGCAATTGGTTTTAAAATGCCTAGAATGGATTTTATAAGTGTTGACTTTCCCGCTCCATTTGGTCCAACAATAGCCATCAGCACACCTTCCGGAATTTCTAAATCGATATCCCAAAGTACAGGCTTGTAGTTATAAGCCACTGTAAGGTCATCTACTTTTACTGCTATTTTACTCATTAATTTATTATTTTTCGTCAGTTCGAGTGATTCGGAGTTTTTTTCGGAATTGTATCGAGAACTATTTGATGACTTCTCGATACAATTTTTTCATTCTTCAAAAATCACTCGAAGTAACAGTCTTTTGTTTTCATTCTAGTAAGTACTTTATACTGATGACTAATTACTTATTTAAGTGCTTCAACAATTGTATTTACATTATACTCAAACATTCCTATATAAGTTCCTTCTACAGTTCCTGCATTACCAAGCGCATCAGAATACAAAGTACCACCAATTACAACTTCGTGGTCTTTAGATTTAACAGCTGCCTGCAATGCTTCAATAGTACGTTTTGGCACAGAACTTTCTACAAAAATAGCTTTCACCTTATTTTCTATTATAAAGGTAGCTAATTTTTGAACATCTTGTACTCCTGCTTCTGTAGCTGTACTTATACCTTGTAAACCAACAACATTAAAACCGTAATTTTTACCAAAGTAATTAAAAGCATCATGCGCAGTAACAAGTATTCTTTTTTCTTTTGGAAGCGTTTCTATAGTTGTTAAAACCTTTTGTTCTAACGTTTCTAATTTTTTAAGAAATAGTGTTTCATTTTCTAAAAAAGCAGCAGCATTTTCAGGATCTTTTTCAGATAAAACCGCAGTTACTTTTTTAGCAAATTGCTTAAAAAAAGCAATATTAAACCACACATGCGGATCGTAATTTGAAGCAAAATATTCCGAACCTATTAATTGCGACTTATCTAAAGCTGCACCAAGCTCTATTGTATTTGTAGTTTTGCTTCCCATTTTCTCGAAAACCTCAACTAGTTTGCCTTCTAAGTGTAAGCCATTGTAAAAAATAACATCGGCATTTACTAATTTAGAAACATCACCTTCACTTGCTTTAAACAAATGTGGATCTACTCCACTTCCCATTAAACCTTGGGTATTTACTAAATCTCCACCAATATTATTAACCAAATCTGTTATCATTGTTGTTGTAGTGACCACATTTAGTTTACCTGTATCTTCTTTAACATCGTTTTTACAAGCAAATGTAATGACGGCTAATAGTAATATTATTATGTTTTTTTTCATAAGTCTAAAAATTTGTTGTGAAGGTACTAAAAATGATGCAATTAGTTTAAAGTATATCTCAGACCAAGAAAAATACGTCGCCCTTGATTTGGCCCATAAACATACGAAGGATCAAAAGTAAGCGCATAAGGATTATTAGCTGTTACTTGTGCGTTTCCTTGATTGTCAAACTGCACCTCTTCATCAAAAGGATCATCGGCTCTCGCAATTATAAATGGATTCCCTTTATTTGGCGTCCAATTTAAAATATTTTTTACACCACCATAAATTTCAAAATTATTAAAACCATCGTACGTAGCTTGAATGTTTTGAATACTCCATGTTGGCGAATATTCTTGTCTTGGATCTAGATCACCTAAAGTTGGTAATCGCATTGGACCATAAACGTTTCCTGTATAATCAAAAGTCAAATTTGTTGGATAATTTTTATAAGAAAACGACCAAGTACCTGTAAAGCGCTCTGTTAATATTTGCCTAGTTTTTACATGATTTTCTGTTTGATTAACGTCTTGAACCGTAATACCCAAACCTCCTGATATACCACTACCAAAAATAGCATCAACATTTAAACTAAAACCTTTTGAGACAGAAAAGCCATCTAAGTTATCGTAAATAATTTGATTTGGATTGGTGTCGTAATCTGGAATAATAGCATTAGAAAAATAAGTATACCATGCAGAAGCATCTATTGTAAATTGCATTGCATTTTTGGTGTATATTTTTTTTAAGTAATTAACATTTACATTAAACGATTGCTCTGGCTTAAGCTCCTCTTCAACGATAACATCTCGAGAACCTGTTAAGGCGGCATGCTCTTCGGTAAACAAGTTAACCACTCTAAATCCTGTTCCTGCATTTACCCTAAAGATATCATCGGCTGTTGGTTTATAACGGTATGCTACTCGTGGTGTTACAATAGAACCATGACGTTTATCGTAATCATAACGCAGTCCTAAAAGTACTTTTTGTTTTTTAGTTAAAGTAATTTCGTCTTGCACAAACACAGATGGAATTATAATATTATCGGCTTTTACGGTTGCTGTAGTATTATCGTTATAATAATTATAGCGTCCTGCAACGCCAAAAAGTAAATCATGATTTTTTAAAGGTTTATCCCAAGTTAACTGTCCGAAACCTATACGCTGTTGTGCTAAATAAGGCACATTACCATAAACCGAATTTTGGTCATGATCTGAATATGAAAACTGAAAAGTCATGTTTTCCTCTATTGGTAATTGATACTCTCCAAGCAACTCGTATCGTGTGGTGTAAATACTTTCACCATAAACCTCGTCTCCTCCTCTAAAACCTTTATTCCATTGTAGTTCTCCTCCCCAACGGTCTTCGTAAAAAAAACGTCCTGCAAGCGAAAATTTCTTTTTACTTTCTCTATTAAAACTCCATTTTTGAAATACCGAAATACGATCTTGCAACGTTAAGTCTGTAAAATTATCGTTGTTGTTATCTATTGGGTTATCATATTTAAAATAATTAGTACCAAACAAAAGCGTCGCTTTTTCTCCAACTTTTGTTTTAAAACCAATATCTGCATTTACTTCTCCCCAACCACTAACATAACTATCTGCAAAAACAATAGGCGCATGCTCTGGAAGTTTTGTAATTATATTTATTAAACCACCAACAGCTTCACTACCGTAAAGTGATGACGCTGGACCTTTTACAATTTCAATTTGTTCGATTAAAGAATTCGGAATTCCGGACAAACCATAAACAGTAGATAAACCGCTTACTATTGGCATACCATCGATTAAAACCAAAGTATAAGGCCCTTCTAGACCATTAATATGAATATCTCCAGTATTACAAACATTACAATTAAGCTGTGGTCTTACTCCGTTTACATTCTGAAGTGCTTCGAAAATGTTTGGCGTTGGATTCTTTTTTAAGAAAGCAGGTGTATACACCTCAACAGGCACCGGACTTTCTAAACGACTAACTGCTTTTAATGTTCCTGTTATTACAACTTCATTTAACGCTTGATTTTCTAGTAAATCGAAATTAACAATACTATTAACACTAGAAACAGTTATACTTTTTTTTCTTGAGTTAAAACCTGTAAACGAAGCGATAATTTTATACGCTCCTGAAGGTACATTTTTAATTTCGAAAGAACCATCCTCTTTGCTTGTTGTTCCTAAGGTTGTGCCTTGTAAGTAAACATTAGCATATGGTAGTGTTTCTCCTTCGGAAGTTATTACTCCAGAAATAGTGACTGTATTTTGGGCTTCACAAAACAAGCTTAAACAAAAAATAAAAGTAGTTATTAGTTTCATGAAATATATATTTTTTACAAATGTAAATAAAAATTTAGATTAATCTAAATATAAATTTTAGAAAATTATATTACTATATTTGTTTCTGTTATACAAACCTATGATTACACTTACTGAAGAAAATTACATTAAAGCTATTTATCACCTTGGAAAACAAGGTGTAGAAACGGTAAACACAAATGCTATTGCAGAAGCTTTGCAAACTAAAGCCTCTTCGGTAACAGATATGTTAAAGAAGTTAGCAGAGAAAGGTTATGCCGATTACATAAAATACCAAGGTGTAAATTTAACGCTAGAAGGTAAGAAAATTGCGATTGGCATTATTAGAAAACACCGTCTTTGGGAAGTGTTTTTAGTTGAAAAACTAAATTTTAAATGGGATGAAGTGCACCAAGTTGCTGAAGATTTAGAGCATATAAAATCTGAAAAACTAATTGACCAATTAGATGCTTATTTAAAACACCCAACTCACGATCCACATGGTGACCCAATACCAGATAGAGATGGAAATTTTAAGCAAATTGAAAAAATACTATTATCCCAAGCTACTTTAGGAAAAAAATACCAATGTGTTGGTGTAAAAGACACGTCTTCGGCTTTTTTAAATTATTTAGACGCTAATACTATCGCTTTAGGAACGGAAATTGTATTACTGCATAAAGAACCTTTTGATCAGTCTATTAAAATAAAAATTAATAGTCGCGAAATTACAGTCTCTCAAAATGTTGCAAAAAACCTATTTTTAAAAACTGTTTAATTATGAAATATTTACTTTCCGTTTTAGTCTTTTTCACCATTTTATTTTCGTTTGCTCAAGATTCGACAACGGTTAAAGTAAAAACGCCCAAAATTGTTTCAAAACTAATGTATGGTAAATCCATTACAGTAGACGATCTAGAACTTAAATTTGTAGCTGTAGAAAGCGATTCGCGTTGCCCAAAAGGTGTACAATGCGTTTGGGCTGGAGAAGCTGTTGTGCTTTTAGATGTTTTTAAAAACGGAAAGAAATTAGAGCAAAAACGTGTTATTATTTCCCCAACAAATTCATTAGTAAATAAAATTGGAAATGTTTTCTCTTCGGAAACACTTAAAGTTTCAGGTTTTAACATTGCTCCTTATCCTGAATATAGAAATAAAATTAAACCTGAAGATTACTATATCCAATTAGATATTAGTGAGTAATTGTTACTTAAATACAATAGAGAGACCTTATAATTTTAAAATTTGTGAGGTCTTTTTTATACGTTGAATATTCGCGTTAGGGATGGAACGGCATGTTTGAGCTCTTTTTTGTTTTTTTCAAAAAAAGCGAGTAGTGACAGCCTGTTAAAACGCCCAAAAAATTACAACACTGTACATGCTATTCTTTTTTAGAGCTATTTAGTGGCAGCCACAATCGTCTGTCCCACATGCTTTTTTAGATTTATTTTTCCAGAAATATTTCTTTACTAGAAATCCTACAGCAAAACTTAAGATTATTAAAACAATTATATTTTGAAGTGTTGTACTCATTTATTTTAGGAATTGAAATGCTATTAAAGCTACAATATATGCTATTGCAGTCATGATAGTAAATTGATAAACCGGCCATTTCCATGTATTAGTCTCTTTTTTTACAATAGCTAACGTACTCATGCATTGCATTGCAAAGGCATAAAATAAAAGTAAAGAAATACCTGAAGCAAAATTAAATAATGGACCTCCAAGAATAGGGTTTACCTCTCCTGCCATTCGGTTTTTTATAGTTTCTTCATCATCACTACCTACACTATAAATAGTGGCTAAAGTTCCTACAAAAACCTCTCGTGCTGCGAAAGAACTTATTAAGGCTACACCAATTTTCCAATCGTAACCTAAAGGTCTAATAGCTGGCTCAATTGCACGTCCTGTAATACCTATAAAGGAATATTCTAATTTATGTGAAGCGATTTTATGATCTAACTCATCGACAGTTAAATTGTCTTGCGCGTACTGTTCTGTTACAATACTCTCGGCATTATTAAACTGCTCTCCAGGCCCATAAGACGCCAATACCCAAAGTACTATTGAAATGGCTAGAATTATTTTTCCAGCACCAAAAATAAACGCCTTTGTTTTCTCTAAAACCGTAAGTGCTACATTTTTTAAAAGTGGCACTTTGTAGTTTGGCATTTCAACTACAAAAAAGGTTTTACTCTTAATTTTAAGGATTTTATTTAAGATCCAAGCAGAACCAACTGCCGCACCAAAACCTATGAGGTACAATAGCATTAATGTTAATGCTTTATAACTTATAAAACCTAGAATTTTACCTTCTGGTATTACTAACGAAATGATGATTAAATATACTGGTAAACGCGCTGCACAGGTTGTAAAAGGTGTTACTAAAATGGTAATTAAACGTTCTTTCCAGTTCTCTATATTTCGTGTTGCCATTATTGCAGGAATAGCACAAGCTGTTCCAGAAATTAAAGGCACAATACTTTTACCACTTAATCCAAAACGACGCATGATTCTGTCCATTAAAAACACGACACGACTCATGTAACCACTTTCTTCAAGTATGGCTATAAACAGGAATAGAAAGGCTATTTGAGGTATAAAGATAATAATTCCACCTAATCCCGAAATAATACCTTCGGCAATTAAATCTGTTACTTTCCCTCCTCCTGGAAATGTAGATTTTACCCAATTACTTAGTGAAGCAAAAGACGAATCTATCCAATCCATTGGAATACTAGACCAATCGTAAATGGCTTGAAAAATAGTTAAAAGGATTAAAAAGAAAATAAGGTAACCCCATACTTTATGCGTTAGAATACGATCTAACTTTGCACGAACATCTGTTGCTTGAGATGCGTCTATGGTTTGTCCTTTTTTAAGAACATTGTTTATAAACTGATACCGTTTTATGGTTTCTTTTTGCTGAAGTCTTTTTAAATCGCCTTTAGATTTTGTTTTAAAACTTGCAATAGCATCAAAATCTTTTCTATTTGTTTTACCAAAGTTTACATCCTGAGTAATAACCAACCATAGTTTGTATAATAATTGATTTGGAAATGCTTTGCGCAATCTACTAAAATACTCATCATCGATTGTTGAAGCATTTAAACAAGGCTTAACAGATAACTCTTTATAATTTATTATTTGCTGTTTTAAGTTATCAATACCCTCATTTTTACGCGTACTAATGACAGCTATTTTAGTTTCTAATTGCTGTTCTAAATACTCTATATCTAACGTAATACCTTTTCTACGCATTCTATCTGCCATGTTAACAATAAGCAAACAAGGTATTTCAAGATCTTTAATTTGTGTAAAAAGTAATAGGTTACGTTTTAGGTTTTCGACATCACTAACAACTACAGCAACATCCGGAAAATCCTTATCGTTTCTATTTAAAAGTAATTCTATAACTACGTTTTCATCTAACGATGAAGCATTTAAACTGTAGGTTCCTGGTAAATCTATAATATGCGCTTTTAGACCACGTGGTAGTTTACAGATACCTTCTTTTTTCTCTACAGTAATACCAGGATAGTTACCAACTTGTTGGTTTAAACCTGTAAGAGCATTAAAAACAGATGTTTTTCCGGTATTAGGATTTCCTATTAAGGCTACGTTTATTTGCTTACTCATCTATTCTATCTATTAAAATGTGAATAGCTGTTTCTTTTCTAATTGCTAAATGGCTTCCATTAATGTTTAAATATAATGGGTCCGAAAATGGCGCAACTTGTACTAACTCGACAAGATTACCAGGTAGGCAACCCATTTCAAGAAGTTTTAAAGGGATTAATGCTGAAGAAACATCAGTAATTATACCTTTTTCTCCGCGTTTTAAATGTGCTATTGTATGTTGCAAGCTTATTTAGATTGATTTTAAAGAAGCAAAAGTAAGAGAAAAAACTTAAGCTAAAAATTTAAAACCAAAAAACTATTAATTTTCCATACGTTTTAACTTTTCTATATCATTTAGAAGTTGAGATATAGCTTCTGGATCTGTACCATCGTAGAACCCACGAATTTGACGTTTTTTATCAATAAGCATGAAGTTTTCGGTATGTATCATATCGTATTTATCACCGTTACCTACAGATTTTACTGCTAAATAACTTTTTCTAGCCAGTTCATAGATTTGTTTTTTATCTCCTGTTACTAAATTCCACTTAGCATCGTTTACTCCTTTTTGTACTGCATACTTTTTAAGCTGCGCAACACTATCGATTACTGGAGTTACAGAATGTGATAGTAACATAATATCATTATCGTTAAGTATTTCCTTTTGAATATCTCCCATGTGACCTGTCATTATCGGACAAATAGTCTGGCAAGTGGTAAAAAAGAAATCGGCTACATAGATTTTATCTTTGTAATCCTTTTGGGTGATGGTTTCTCCGTTTTGGTTAGTTAAACTAAAATCTGCAATTTTATGGTATTTTTTCACATGCTGAATTGTACTGTCAACCAGGGTTACCTCTACATTACTAGGCTGATAAACTGGTAAAGGTTTTTCAACATTTAAAATGTTATATATAATGAAAACAATGATAGCTGAAAGGATAAAGAATCCAATCGCAAATTTTTTATAGTCTTTAAAAAAAGAAAGCATAAAAGAAGAATTAAGTCAATATCCTACAAAAATACAACCCAAACAATTCTTAAACCACTTTTTAGGCTCATAAATTGCTGTTAAAACGTAAAGCAATTAAGTAATGGCTTTTTAAATGAGAACTCATTTGCACATTTTCTATTTGCTAAAAAATTGTTCTTTTTAACTCAATTTTCGTCTTTTTATTACTCCGTAGCGATACTATGCAGCTCAAAAAAGGCAAAAACTGAGTTAAAAACTCCTAATTTTCGCTTAAACACAAAAAGTATAAACGAGTTCTAAGCCTAAATACTTACTTTTGGGCGTCATAAAAATGAATAGATAAACTACATGGGAATTATTATACAAATCTCTCAGTTTTTACTGGGTCTTTCACTATTAATCATACTTCACGAGCTTGGGCACTTTATACCAGCAAAATTATTTGGAACTAGAGTAGAGAAATTCTACTTATTTTTTGATGTAAAATTTTCTCTTTTTAAGAAAAAAATTGGAGAAACTGTCTACGGAATTGGATGGCTACCGCTTGGTGGATATGTTAAAATTTCTGGAATGATTGATGAAAGCATGGACACCGAAGCCATGAAAGAAGAACCAAAATCTTGGGAGTTTAGATCTAAACCAGCTTGGCAACGTTTAATTATTATGCTTGGAGGTGTAATTGTAAACTTTGTATTGGCTTATGTAATTTACTTTTTCTTGTCTTTTATTTATGGTGACAAAAATATTGATGCTACAAGTATTCAAGATGGTTATTTAGTTGAAAATCCGCTATTAACAGATTTAGGTTTTAAAACTGGTGATAATATTACTAAGGTTGGAGATTATGATGTTAACTATGTTTCTGATATTAAAGGAAACTTTATTGGTGCCAAAACTATTGAGTTTACAAGAGATGGTGTTAAGAAAGAAATTGCAATGCCTGTAGATTTTTTAGGTCAATTTTCAGACAGTAAAAGAAGAGATTTATTTGAAATGCGTTATCCTTTTATGATAGCTGAAGTACCAGATTCTTCTATAAATAAATCTGTGAACTTAAAACAATATGATGTTTTAACTAAAATTGGTCAAAATAAAATAAAATATTACGACCAGGCTGTTTCAATATTAGAGAATTATAAAGGTCAAACAATTGATGTAGAATTTCTAAGAGAAGATGTTGTTTTAAACGAAACTATAAAAGTTAGTAACGAAGGGAAAATAGAAGCAGTTCCTTATGGAAGAGTTGGTTCGGATTATATGCAGAAACTAGGTTATTACAATATGACAACTAAAGAATACTCTTTTGGAGAAAGTTTTAGTGGTGGATATAATAAGTTTACTGGACAAGTAGGTAAATACTTTGGACAACTTAAAGAAATAGGGAATCCTGAAACAGGTGCTTATAAAGGTGTAGGTGGTTTTTACGCCATTTTAAATGTTTTCCCTAATACTTGGAGCTGGCCAGTTTTTTGGAGCATTACAGCTTTCTTATCGATTATGTTAGGTGTACTTAACTTATTACCTATTCCTGCTTTAGATGGTGGACACGTTATGTTTTTATTATACGAAATGATCTCAGGACGTAAACCAAGTGATAAATTTATGGAGTATGCACAAACTGTAGGCTTCTTTATTTTAATAGGTTTAGTACTATTTGCCAACGGAAATGATATTTTTAAGGCAATTTTTAAATAAAAATTAAAAAAAGTTTTGCAGATACTAAAAAAGAATATATATTTGCGCTCGCAACAGCGAAAAACACTCCTCTTTAGCTCAGTTGGTTAGAGCATCTGACTGTTAATCAGAGGGTCCTTAGTTCGAGCCTAAGAAGAGGAGCAAGTTTACAGAAGCCACTAGAAATAGTGGCTTTTTTTATGGAAAATACCGTCTACATACTACATTCGATTAAACTTGATAAATTCTATACAGGTGAAACTGCCGACTTTAATACTAGAATAGAGTTTCATAAAAATGCTGAGTCTCGAAAATTTACCGCTAAAGCTAATGACTGGACTTTATTCTTGAAATTTCAATGCGAAAACAAAACAATTGCCAAAAAGATTGAACTACACATTAAAAAAATGAAAAGTAAAGTATACATCAAGAATCTAAAAAAGTATCCAGAAATTATCAGCAAACTAAAAGAAAAATATAAAAGTTAAGCAGAGTCCCGATAGCTATCGGGATTAGTTCGAGCCTAAGAAGAGGAGCAAGTTTACAGAAGCCACTAGAAATAGTGGCTTTTTTTATGGAACATACCGTCTACATACTACATTCGATTAAACTTGATAAATTCTATACAGGTGAAACTGCCGACTTTAATATTAGAATAGAGTTTCATAAAAATGCTGAGTCTCGAAAATTTACAGCTAAAGCTAACGACTGGACTTTATTCTTGAAATTTCAATGCGAAAACAAAACAATTGCCAAAAAGATTGAACTACACATTAAAAAAATGAAAAGTAAAGTATACATCAAGAATCTAAAAAAGTATCCAGAAATTATCAGCAAACTAAAAGAAAAATATAAAAGTTAAGCAGAGTCCCGATAGCTATCGGGATTAGTTCGAGCCTAAGAAGAGGAGCAAGTTTACAGAAGCCACTAGAAATAGTGGCTTTTTTTATGGAGTAAACTTTCACTCACTAACTGCTATATCTATACTTAGTCTTTAATAACAAAACATCATTAATTTTATTTCTTCACGATATAGAATAACAAGTCAAAACTTTAAGAAACTAATTATTAAAAAGAAGAGAATTTTAAATAACCTCAAACAATTTCCCTGGTAAAGGTCTAATTACACCTTTAAGTTCCATATTTAATAACAAACCAGCGATTTTAAAAGTAGGCATATTACAGTTTAGTGCAATAATATCAAGCATTACCTTATCATTATCTTTAAGGTAATTATAAATTACTTTTTCGTTATCGTCAAGCTCTACAAACAATTGCTTTTGTATTACCGGTTTTTTACTGTCTTCTAATTGCCAATTAAGTATATAAGGCACATCTAAAGGTGTCGATAATAAGTGTGCTCTTTGTTGTTTTATTAAATTGTTACATCCAACACTTTGCGAATCTGTTGTGCGACCAGGAACCGCAAATACATCGCGATTATAAGAGTTTGCAATATCTGCAGTAACAAGACTACCTCCCTTTACGGCAGATTCTACAACTATAGTTGCTTCGCTAATACCAGCAATAATACGATTACGTTTTAAAAAATTATTTCTATCAAAATTAGCAGTACTCCAAAAATCGGTATAGAAACCTCCATTATTCTCTACCTCTGCCATATATTTTTTATGTGTTTTTGGATAGATTTGATTTAAACCATGAGCTAAACAACCAATAGTTTGCAAGTTGTGTTTTATGGCTGCTTTATGTGCTGTAATATCTGTACCATACGCAAAACCAGAAACAATTACAGGATCGTAAATAGCAAGCTCTTCCACTAACTTCTCACAAAAAGCAATACCGGAAGTTGTTATTTTTCTTGCACCAACAATACTAATAATGTGCTTTTTGTTTAGATCTATATTTCCTGCTTCAAAAAGTAAAATAGGACTATCAATACAGTGTTTTAATCTTTCAGGATAAGAATCTGAATTAAAGTAGTGTGTTTTTAAACCTTCAGCTTTAATAAATTTAAGTTCATTTTCTGCTGCTTCGAAATGGTTTCGGCTAAACAAATCGGAAATAGTAACACTACCAATGCCATCTATTTTTAAGAGGTTTTGTTTCTTCTCTTTAAGCACAGCTTCGGCAGAACCGCAATGAGATATGAGTTTTTTTGCCGTTACATCACCAATTTTAATGACATTTTGTAGCGCTAATATGTAAAGCAAGTCGTTTTCTGTCATTTTATCTAATTGATTTTGAGACTACAATAAAAGAATTTTAACGGTGTTAATAACTAATAGAGCCTACATTTTTATGGGTAATAAAAAATCTTAACTTTGTTTCTATGCAATTAGAGACTTACATAAGCGATTTATTATACCGTTACGAATGTGTTACTGTACCTGAGTTTGGTGCTTTTTTATCACAACGCGTATCTGCAACTGTTCACGAAACTACAAATGCTTTTTATCCGCCAAAAAAACGATTATCGTTTAACGAGCAAATACAAACTAACGATGGTTTATTAGCACGTTATATTGCTGATGTAGAAAAAATACCATTTGAAGCAGCTACCGAAAAAATCGCAAAACGCGTAAAATCTCTTAAGTCTAATTTAACTGAAGGTAAAACACTTTCTTTCGAAAATATTGGTGATTTAAAACTCAATACCGAAGCTAAAATTGAGTTTAACCCAAGTTACCACTTAAACTACTTAACTGATGCTTTTGGTTTATCTCAATTAGTTTCTCCTGCTGTAACACGTGAAGTTTACAAGGAAGAAGTTGAAGCGATTGAAAAAGTAATTCCGTTAACAATTACTCAAGAAAGCCGTAAAACAAAGCCTTATCTTAAGTATGCTGCTATTGCTTTAATTGCATTAACGATTACAGGTTTGGTTTCTGGTAGTAATTATGTAAATACTATTGAGTCTCAAAATCAAATTGCACAAGAAGAAGCCAATACACAGTTAGAAACCAAAATTCAGGAAGCTACTTTTATTATTAGTAATCCATTGCCTGCTGCAACATTAAATGTAAGTAAGCAATCTGGAAACTACCATATTGTTGCTGGTGCTTTTAGAGTAGAAGACAATTGTCTTAAAAAAGTAGCACAACTAAAAGAACAAGGTTTTAAAGCTAGAAAAATTGGTGTTAATAAATATGGATTACATCAAGTTGCTTACGGAAGCTTTAACGATAGAAACGAAGCTATAAACATGCTAAATTCTATTCGTAAAAACGAAAACGAAGCTGCTTGGTTATTAGTTAATGACTTAAACTAAATACACTTTCTCTTAATATTTCCTAAAATTTAAGGCTGAACCTTTAAATCGGCTTACCTTTGCATTTTACAAAAAGACCCTCATTTTCATGAGAACAAATTTTTAAATAAAATTGATGGAAGCAAGAACAGCAAAAGAATCAAGAACAATAATGACTGATATGGTTTTACCTGGTGAAACCAATCCAATTAACAACCTTTTTGGTGGTGAGTTATTGGCTAGAATGGATCGTGCTGCAGGTATTAGTGCGCGTCGTCATTCTAGACGTGTTGTTGTTACCGCATCTGTTAATCACGTTGCTTTTAATCGCGCCATTCCTTTAGGGAGTGTTGTAACTGTAGATGCAAAAGTATCTCGCGCTTTTACAAGCTCTATGGAGATTTACATAGATGTTTGGATAGAAGACAGAGAATCTGGCGTAAAAGCGAAAGCTAATGAAGCCATATATACTTTTGTTGCAGTAGATGAAACCGGAAGACCTATTCGAGTACCAGAATTAATTCCAGAAACTAAAGAAGAGATTGAGCGTTTTGAAGGTGCCTTAAGACGTAAACAATTAAGTTTAGTTTTAGCAGGAAAAATGAAACCTCATGATGCGACTGAGTTGAAGGCGATTTTTGAGTAGGTTCTGTTTACAAAGCTTAACGGCTTAAGCTAAAATGTTTAATGCTCTGCGATATTTGTAACTTCGCAGTTATAATATAAAAATCAGATTTCTTGTTTTGGTGCGAAGTTACAAACTTCGCAAATCGCAGTCATAGTAAAACTAAAATGGTAGTTTATCCCAAACACATTTCACACAATTTAATAGACTATCTGGTACTGGCTTATGCAAATACAACTCACTATATTTAGGTTTTTCATTACTGTATTTAACTAAAAACATCTTACCTATATACTTTTCTTGAATTGGTTATTAGCATAAAACGCGTATCTAAAACTATTAGATACTTTTGCTCCGCTATTAAGATTCGTAATAGTACCAATACTATACCTTACATTTCCTTTTAAATGATCTTTTCTATCTTTATGAAATAAATACATAGAAAAAAGGATAAAGAGAAGAACAGATGTAAAAATTAAATTTAATTTTTACATCTAAGTATCATAACTATCCAAAGTAGCACTTCATGTTTTTATTTAATTTCAAGAGATTACTGCCTTCGCAGGAATGTTACATCTTAAAAATCCAACTAGAAGGATTCTGAGTTTTATTATCCTTATCTATTCTAAATTTTAAAACGGTTTCACCAGTTGTAGGATTAGTAAAAACCTCTCCAATTTCCTGTTTAGTTGTTACTTTATCGCCAGTCTTAACAAATATTTTACCAAGATTTTGGTATGTAGTAATATAATTACCATGCTTTACCATTACAATAGGATTACTACGTTTAGGTTTTAAAATACCCATAACTTCTCCATTAAAAACAGCCCTTACTTTTGCTCCTTTTTCCGTAGAAATTCTAACACCATTACTATTAATAGTTAAGTTTCTATCTACAGGAGACGGTTGCTTACCATAGCGCAGTTTTACCACACCTTTTTCTACTGGCCAAGGTAATTTACCTTTACTCCCTAAAAAGTCTGCTGCAAGCGCCTTTGCTTCTGCTGTTAATGCAAAACCCTTAGATTTTGTTGTTGTTTTAGCACCCGCTTTTTTATTAGAGGCTGCAATAGCATCTCTAATTAACTTATCTATCTGCCCATCTATTCTTCTTGCTTCTTTTTCTTTAGCTTTAATTTGAGCTGTGTATTTATTTAAATCCTTTTTAATGGACGCCATAATAACTTCGTGCTGCTTACGCTCAATTTCTAGCGTTTTTTGTTCTTTTTTATTTTCTGAAATTAGTTTGCTCTTTGCTTCTTTTTGAACTAATAGATTGGTGTTTGCTTCTTGAAGCGCAATGGTTTTAACCTTTATTTTATCGGCTTGTTCTTTTTGATAATCTGCATATTGATTTAAATACTGAACACGTTTGTAAGCTTGTTTAAAATTATTTGCAGACAGTAAAAACATAATACGACTTTGCTTGTTTTTATTCTTGTATGCTTTTTGAAGCATTTTAGCATAGCCGTCTTTTAAAACTGTTAACTCATCGCGATTTGCTGTAATTTGTTTTTGATTGGTGTTAATTTCGCGTGTTAATAAATTAGCTTGTTGATTGGTTACTTTTATAAGATTCTCACGAACACTAACCTTATGGTTCAGGTCTTCTATTTGAGAAATTTGTGATTTTTTTTTAGATTGATTTGAAGATAATAATTTATTTATCTGTTGGATCTCTCTTGATAATTCCAATCGCCTCGCTTCTAGCTCCTTTTGCTTTCCGCTTTGCGCAAAGACAAGAGCACTGCAAAAAAATAGCAAACTAAAAACTAATAATTTATGTTGAAAATTGGTCATTATTTTAATTCTATTTTGTCGTAACCTGAAGGAATCTTAAACGGAAACCTAAGGCTTTGGTTTAACTCTATACCTTTGTACTCAAGGTCTATTATTAATTGGTCTTCATTTTCTAACGCAAGAATTTTTATGCGTTCTGGAAGAATTTCTTTATCCACGTTTTGATACGCTAAATAATCTATTTTAAGTAAACGTTTGTTTTTAGATTGTGCTATTTCTTGAGAATCCATTTTAAAATGCGTTGGATTAAAAAGTAAAAATAACTCGAATAAATCGTTTTGTTTTTTAGGTTGTAGCATATAAGATTTCTCGAAAACTGAAGCCTCGTAATCCTTTGTATTTGGATTAAAAATTGGCTCTCCTAAAAGGAGTGCTTGCACTTTATTAAAATCGAGATCGGTTCCTAATAATTCGCTTAAATAAGTAAAATCACCATCAAAATAGGTTCCATCTAATTTATTATAAAAGGCAACTCTATTTGGTGTAATTAAGGCTTTTACAATACCTAGTTTACTCATCCAAATCATTTTATCTTTCTCCATCCTTAAAGACACAGAAACAGATTGTGATTTCTTACCATCGGTAGATTCAATTTTTAATCTAGCGCTAAGCATTTTAAATTCAGAATTACTTTTCGCGTTATTCTTTATTATCTGTTTTGAAGAAAGATTAGCATTTAAGGTTCCGTTCTCTGTAATAGTTTTTGCAGAGTTACAACTTACCAAACCAATACAAAGCACAAGTATTAGCGAAACTATTTGAGGTCTAAATTTCATTTAATTTGGGATTTCTAACTTTATAGCTTTATCACTAAACGTTTTTGCTTTCGCTAAATTGTTTAAACCAGTATAAGCTTTACTAAGCTGCTTGTAAAAATCGGCTTCCATTTTTGCATCATCTATAATATAATCGAGTCCAATTTCGAGAGTTTCTATTGCATCATTAAACTTTTCTAATTGATTTAAAGCAACGCCATTAATAAGATAAAGCACTGGTTGCGAAGGATATTTTTCTAGACCTTCACTACTTTTTTGTTCTGCTTTATCAAACTCTTTTAAGTCAATATGTAATAAAATAATATTTCTTAATATTCCAAAATTATCAGGTTCAATAGCTTGAGCTTTTACATAATACCCAATAGCACTAGCTTTGTCATCATTAGCTAAATAATATTGAGCAATTTCAATAAATGTTTTAGCATCAGCGGCACTTTCACTAACCAAAGAAGTAATATCTACTAAATCTTTTTCGTATTCCGGATTCTTACCTACAAAGGTTACAAAATCTGTTAACACTTTTAGTTTAGCCTCTGGTTTTATTTGTCTACTACTTAAAACCACTTTCATCGATTTTATAGCCATCTCTGCATCATTATCATCTAAATAAAACTTGTATAATGCTAGATGTACCAATTGCGATTCTGGATGCACTTCTAAGAGTTTCTTCGCCGTTTCAAATGCTTTTTTTGTATCGTTACTCTCACTATACCTAAAGATTAAAGCCAAGTAATTTTTTTCAGCATCTGGATTCTCATCTACCCGTGCTTCAAGATTTTTTATTTGCTGCTTTTTTTGTCCTGTAACGTTATAAATCTGATTTCTTAAACGGTCTCTTTCATCTGAAGTTCCTATTTCTTCATCTAAATCATCAAGTACTCTTATTGCTTCCTTATATTTTTTAGTTCTTACATATAATGAAGCTAAATCTTCTTTATAATCCGGATGATATTTTACCAATTGCTTGATAGTTTTTATCGCTTTATCGTAGTCTTTTTGCTGTGCATAACTTTCGTAAAGCTCGTCTAAATACCACTCGTTATCAGGCTCTTTACTTACCGCTTCTTTAAGCGCATCTTCTGCAGCACCAAAGTTTTTAAGCTTATTGTAATTTTTACCTAATTCAAAATACAAAATAGATCGCGAATCGTCCATTTCAATACACTTCTGTAATGCATTAATGGCTTTATCGTAGTTTTCTATTGCTTTTTCTTTAAGTGCTTCGTAAAAAAGTTCTTGAAATTCATCTGATACATTTCCTAAATCATCATCTGGTGCTGCATTAAAATCTACTTGCGCAGAAACAGCTACCGGAAATAGGAGTATTCCGAAGACAAAAAATAATATATAGCTTAGTTTATTCATATTTATTTCCCTTGAAAAAGGGAATCTTTACATTTTAAAGATGAATCAATCAAAATTTATTCCAAATCTAAATTATTCTAATTGATTCAAAAGATTCCTGTCTGCGCAGGAACTAGGTTATTCTAAAATAGAATAATCACCAATACTAATTTTAGTAAATTTCCCATCGTACTTAACGTGGTTACCAATCATTGCTTCGTCTAAATTAGCGTTTTTAATTATTGTCTCGTTCTGAATAAGACTATTTTTAATTGTACTATCTTCAATAACACAGTTGTTTCCAATAGAAACGTTTGGTCCAATTGTAGCGTTTTTTAAAATAACATTCTCACCAATATAACAAGGCTCAATAATGTTTGAGTTTTCATTTTTTATTGAATCTGCTAATAACTTCTCTTCTCCATCTGCTTTTAAGAAACCTAACATACGTTGGTTAGTTTCTAGAGTTACTGCTTTATTTCCACAGTCCATCCACTCGCTAACCTCACCTGTTTTAAACACCTTCCCATTAGCCATCATGCCTTTAATACCATCGTTAATTTGGTATTCTCCGCCATTAATAATGTTATTATCTAGTACTTTTTGCAATTGATCTTTTAAATATGAAACCTCTTTAAAATAGTAAATTCCAATAACTGCTAAATCACTAACAAACTGCTCTGGCTTTTCTACAAGCTCTACAATTTCTTTATTGTCATTTAATTTAACAACACCATAAGCTTCTGGTTGATCCACCTGTTTTACCCAAATAACAGCATCTGCTTCTGGATCTAAGTTAAAATCTGCACGAATTAACGTATCTGCATAAGCAATAACAGCTGGTCCAGACAGCGACTCTTTAGCACACATAATGGCATGACCAGTTCCTAACGGTTGGTCTTGTCTATAAATGGAAGCTTTTGCACCTAAGCTTGTAGCTAGTTCTTTTAAACTTGATACAACATCGTCTCCAAACCAAGCGGGATCACCTAAAACAAAGGCAATCTCTTCTATTGGTTGGTTTAATACTTTTACAATATCTTTTACTAAACGATGTACAATAGGTTGTCCTGCAACAGGAATTAATGGTTTTGGTACTGTTAAACTATGTGGACGCAGTCGAGAACCTCGTCCTGCCATTGGTACTATTATTTTCATATTAATTGCCTGCAAAAGCAGGTGTTTTTTAAATTAAACTTTATTTAACTTCTACCTACACGTTTTTAGAACGTGTTAGTAGTTTTTATTTTCTACTTCACTCCTGTACTTCCAAAACCACCTTCTCCTCTGTCGGTTTTAGATAGTGTTTCTACTTCTAACCATTCTGTTCTTTCATGTTTAGCAATTACTAGTTGTGCAATACGTTCTCCGTTTTCGATGGTAAATTCTTCCGAAGATAAATTAACTAAAATCACGCCTACTTCACCTCTATAATCTGCATCAACCGTTCCTGGAGCATTAAGCACTGTAACGCCTTTTTTTATTGCTAGACCACTTCTTGGTCTTACTTGAGCTTCTATGCCAATTGGCAGCTCTAAAAACAGCCCTGTTGGTACGATTGTGCGCTCCAAAGGTTTTAATATAATACTCTCTTCTATATTAGCCCTTAAATCCATTCCTGCAGAAGCAATGGTTTCGTAATGCGGTAAAGCGTGAGCAGATTTATTTATTATTTTTATTTGCATGGTTACTTTCCGCATAAGCGGTATTGCTTTTAAATTATGTATTTATTACTGATAGTCTTCGCTTTTCTCTCAATGACAAATTACTTACTTTTTAAAATTTGAATAATTTCCTTTTTTTCAAGCTGAAAAACGATGCCTAAAAATACAATTAATGCTCCAATTCCAATAACATAATTACCTCTAAATTGATAGAAATACAACATAGAGAATAGTGTTGAAAGTCCAAAGTAAAGTACTATCTTTTTAAAATTATATGGGATTGGATAGTATTTTCTACCGAAGTAAAAAGATAACAACATCATTATTGCATAAGCAGAAAGTGTAGCAATAGCTGAGCCTTTAAATCCAATTTTAGGAATTAAAATATAATTTAAAACCAGTGTTATTATTGCTCCAAATATAGAAATGTATGCACCAAATTTAGTGCGATCTGTAATTTTATACCAAACAGAAAGGTTGTGATATATTCCTAAACAAAAGTTTGCAAGAAGAATAAAAGGAACAATCCACATGGCTTCATAATACGCTTCACTTTTAATAATAAAAGGTTTTATAACATCGGCAAATACCACAACAGACAAGAAAATTACGGACCCAAAAGCAACGAAATACTCTAATATTTTTGCATAATTTTTTTGAGGATTTTCTGTTTTTGAATGACTAAAAAAATAAGGCTCTATGCCTAAACGGAAAGCAGTTGCAAACAAAGTCATAAATAAGGCTAGCTTGTAACATGCAGAGTACATACCGACTTGTTCGTCTGCTATGTTTTCTGGCAGTAGTTTTTCTAAAAGAATACGGTCGAAGGTTTCATTAACAGAATAGGCTATACCTGCAATTAAAACAGGCATAGCGTAACGCATCATTTTCTTCCACAATTCTGTATCAAATTTAAATTTAATTTTGACGTAAAATGGAAGTAACAACAGTAATGTAATAGCACTTGCTATAATAAGAGAAATAAATATATAACTGATCTCAAAATTTGGTTTATAAATACTGTTAAAAAGAGAATTGTTTTCAGCCAAATCCTTTAAATACAATAGCAGAAAAATATTAAGACCTAAATTAATAGCAACGTTTACTAATTTAATAATAGCGTAGCGCATTGGTTTTCCCGTTGCACGTAACCACGAAAAAGGAACGATTACTAATGCGTCTAAAAGTAGAACTATAAACACTAAATTTAAGTATTTAAGATCTATACTTATAAGTGATGAAATTTGATTTCTAAAAAGAAAAGCGCCACCTAATAAAGCAAAAGAGCTTACTATTATAGAAATAGCCGATGTGCTTGTTACCTTATCTTGGTTATCGTTTTTATTAAAAAACCTAAAAAATGCAGTTTCCATTCCATAAGCTAGAACAACATTAAACAATACAAAATAGGCAAATATAAAAGATACACGACCATACTCTGCAGTAGATAATACTTCTGGATCCGTGTAAAGTGGCACCAAAATAAAGCTCAACATTCGTGGTAACACAGTGGCTAGACCATAAATAAATGTTTGCTTAAAAAGAGATTTAAATCCGCTCAAATTGGTGTGAAATAATTACTATAAATGTACGGCAAATAATAAAGACATACAATGCTTAATTCTATTAGTGACGTGGAGGAGCGCTTGGATATTCTAATTGCGGCTTCTCTTGCACATTTTTTACTAACAAATACTTAGTTGTATTGTTCTCGATATAGCTTAATACACATTCATTCTCCTTTAGCTGAAAAGGAAAATTTTGTTCTTCAGGTGGAAGATTACCATATTCGTCATTTTTATTATTACTCATAATAATATCGTCCTTCTGGTTTGCAGAAGTTTTAAAACTCGCTATATAACTTATTTTACTAAGTTCGACTTTGGTTTGAAGACCTCTAAAATAAACACTATCTAACATGACATTGTTCTTATTGCTTTCCAAAGTAATATACATATGAATTCCTGAACCTCCTCCACGTACTCCAGCCATCCAACTTTGAATATAAACAGTGTCTAAAATAAAAGATGCACTGTCTTCTAATTCTAAACTTTCTGGGTTTTTATTAAGATCACTTGTGTTTCTTGAGCTAGAGCATTGCGTAAAACTTGTAAGCATTATAACAGATAGTGTTAATACAGCAAATATTTTATATCGTTTCATAGTCCTAATAAATTAATTATAAATATAGTAAAACAATTTTCATTCCATTATGGTTAAAATTAACCCATAAATGTTTTAAGCCTTATATTAAAAAGAAAAACCTTGTTCATGAAGAACAAGGTTTTAAGTATTGTAGATTCTGTTTAACACACAGAATAAGTAATATTAGTTATTTAAAGCTTCTGCTCCACCAACAATCTCTAAGATTTCATTGGTAATAGATGCTTGACGTGCTTTATTATATGTTAATTTTAACTGATCTCTAAGCTCAGTTGCATTATCTGTTGCTTTGTGCATTGCTGTCATACGTGCACCATGTTCACTTGCAAAACTATCTCTAATACCTTTGTATAATTGTGTTTTTAACGACTTAGGTATAAGCGCTTCAACAATTTCCAATTTAGACGGTTCGAAGATATAATCTGCTTTAGCAACTGCTGCTCCTTCTATTGGAACAATAGGTAAAAACTGCTCAGTCATTATAATTTGAGTTGCAGCATTTTTAAACTTGTTATAAACGATTTCGATTTTATCAAACTCACCAGAAACAAATTTATCCATTAACATTTCTGCAATAATTGCCACGTTATCGAAAGTTAAATCATCGTATAGTTCACTGTGATTTGAAATAACATTACCTGTTTTAGCGAAAGCATCGTTAGATTTCTTTCCAATTGCAATTACAGAGACATTTTTACCTGAATGTACATTATCAATTAAATTTTTAGTTTGTTTGATAATATTCGAGTTAAAAGCTCCTGCCAAACCTCTGTTTGAAGAAATTGAAACAATAAGTACGTTCTTTACTTCTCTTTGATCAGAATACTGACTTCCAGTATCTGCATCAAGAGTAGCACTTAAACTTTGTAAAAGCTCTGTTAACTTATCTGCATAAGGTCGCATTGCTGTAATAGCATCTTGAGCCTTCTTTAACTTAGCAGCAGATACCATTTTCATGGCACTAGTAATCTGCATCGTTGAAGATACTGAAGATATTCTATTACGTATTTCTTTTAAATTAGCCATTCTTTATATTATAAAGACTCTTCGACAAGCTCCGAGTGACATTAGTTTTATAATAATAATTTAGAGTTGCAAGTTACCTTACAACTCTAAATTAAAACTTTTTATGATCTATATTTAGCTGATAGGTCTTTACATACAGTTATAAGTGTATCTGTAACCTCGTCAGTTAATTTTCCTGCTTTTAATGTATCTAAAACACCTCTGTGCTTAGCATTTAAGAATTCAAGGTAATCTCTTTCAAATTCTTTAATTTTATTTACAGGAACGTCTTTTAATAAGTTTTTAGATCCAGCATAAATAATTGCTACTTGATCTTCTACAGTAAATGGATCGTTTTGACCTTGCTTTAAGATCTCTACGTTACGTTTACCTTTATTAATTACATTTAAAGTTACCGCATCTAAATCTGAACCAAACTTAGCGAAAGCTTCTAACTCACGGTATTGTGCTTGATCTAATTTTAAAGTACCAGATACTTTTTTCATTGACTTAATCTGAGCGTTACCACCAACACGAGATACAGAAATACCTACGTTAATTGCCGGACGAACACCAGAGTTAAATAAATCTCCATCTAAGAAAATTTGTCCATCTGTAATTGAAATTACATTTGTTGGAATATATGCCGAAACATCTCCTGCTTGTGTTTCAATAATTGGTAAAGCTGTAAGAGAACCACCACCTTTAACGATTGGCTTAAGCGAATCTGGTAAATCGTTCATTTCTTTAGCAATAGCATCATTATTAATGATTTTTGCAGAACGTTCTAATAATCTTGAGTGTAAGTAAAATACATCTCCAGGATACGCTTCACGTCCCGGTGGACGTCTTAATAATAAAGATACTTCACGGTATGCAACTGCTTGTTTAGATAAATCATCAAAAACAATTAAAGCTGGTCTACCAGTATCTCTAAAGTACTCTCCAATAGAAGCTCCTGTAAAAGGTGCATAAACTTGCATTGCAGCAGGATCTGATGCATTTGCAGCTACTATTGTTGTGTATGCTAAAGCTCCTTTTTCTTCTAAAGTTTTAGCAATAAGCGCTACTGTTGCGGCCTTTTGACCTACAGCAACATATATACAATATACAGGCTCACCTGCATCGTAAAATTCTTTTTGATTTAAGATAGCATCAATACAAACTGCAGTTTTACCTGTTTGTCTGTCACCAATTACTAGCTCACGTTGTCCTCTACCAACTGGAATCATTGCATCAATAGCTTTAATTCCTGTTTGTAATGGCTCTGTTACTGGCTCTCTGTAAATAACACCAGGAGCTTTACGCTCTAGAGGCATCTCGTAAGTTGTTCCAGTAATAGGTCCTTTTCCATCGATAGGGTTTCCTAAAGTATCTACAACACGCCCAACAATACCTTCACCTACTTTAATAGATGCAATACGTTCTGTACGTTTTACTGTAGATCCTTCTCTAACTCCTACTGATGTTCCTAAAAGTACAATACCAACATTATCTTCTTCAAGATTAAGTACAATACCTTCTAATCCACCATCAAATTCTACTAATTCTCCATATTGAGCGTTAGCTAATCCGTATGCACGTACGATACCATCACCTACAGTTAATACTGTTCCAACTTCGTCTAAAGAAGCGCTAGCTTCAAATCCTGCAAGTTGTTGTTTTAAGATTGCTGATACTTCAGCTGGTTTTACTTCTGCCATCTTATTATATATTTAGATATAAAAATACCTTAGTTTAATGTAAATTCTCTTCTTAATTTATTTAGTTGATTTGTAATACTTGCATCGTACTGTAAATCTCCTACTCTTAATATGAAACCTCCTAAGATCGTTTCATCTATAACATTTTCAACAGCTACTTCTTTTCCAGTAAGTTCTTTAACTTTAGCTAAAACTTTTACTCTTAAATCGTCTGTTAATGGTAATGCTGTTGTTACTGTTGCAACTTCAGTTCCATTTAATTGATCGAATAAAACAGTGTATTGCTTCGCTACTTCTGCAAGTATTGAAATTCTTTTATTCGTAATTAATGTATCTATTGCATTTACTGATAAAGGATTGATGCCTTTAAAAATTTCCAGTAAAGCAGATTTTTTAATTGTATCGTTAACTACAGGACTCTCAAGCACATCGCTTAAGTCTTTGCTTTGCGCGACAGTATTTACAATTAGCTTCATATCATTATTAACAACATCCGTTGTTTTTTGATCTTGTGCTAAACTTAAAACTGCTTTTGCATAACGTAATGCTGCTCTTCCCATCTATTTATTAGTTAAGTTTTGCTTCGCCTAATAAAGACTCTACTAATGCTAGTTGCTTGTCTTTGTTAGTTAATTCTTGACGTACTACTTTTTCTGCTATATCTACAGATAATCCAGCTACATGATTTTTTAATTCTGCCATTGCAGATTTCTTTTCGCTTTCGATAGCAGCTTGCGCTTGAGCAATCATTTTGTTTGCTTGCGTTTGCGCTTCTTCTTTAGCGTCGTCAATCATTTTGTTTTTAATCTCACGAGCATCCTTTAACATAGCTTCGCGCTCTGCACGTGCTTCTTTTAAAAGGTTTTCGTTATCTGCTTGTAAATTTTGCATTTCAATCTTTGCATTCTCAGCAGACTTTAATGCATTATTAATAGACTCTTCACGACTTTTAACGGCTCCCAAAATTGGTTTCCAAGCAAACTTTTTCATTAAGAAAAAGAATACTACAAAGATTATAGTTGTCCAAAAAATTAAACTTTCTGGTGCAGTAAAGTTCATATCTATATTATTTTTTAAATTAATTCTTTAATTTTAAAATAGTTCCAGAACCAACCGTTCTGGAACTATTTAATTTCTTCTCAAAAATTATTTTGCAATTAATGCAACTACAACTGCGAAAAGTGCAACACCTTCAATAAGTGCAGCAGCAATAATCATTGCAGTTTGAATTTTTGACGCAGCTTCTGGCTGACGAGCAATTGCTTCCATTGCAGATCCACCAATTTTTCCGATACCTAGTCCTGCTCCAATAACAGCAAGTCCAGCACCAATTCCAGCTAATACCATAGTAATAAAATTTATTTAGTTAATAATTAAAAAACTCATATTTAATGATGGTCGTGCTCTGCTACAGCTTGACCAATATATAATGCTGATAATAACGTAAAAACATACGCTTGTAAAACAGCAACCAGCATCTCTAAAACACTCATAAACAAAACGAAAACACCTGAAACAGGAGAAATAAAAACACTTTTGAATATAAAAATAAGAGATACTAAACTTAATATAATAATATGACCGGCTGTTATGTTAGCAAACAAACGAATCATTAATGCGAAAGGCTTTGTTATTAGTCCTATAATTTCGATAGGAATCATAATAGGATATAACGCTTTTGGTACTGGCGGAGCGAAAACATGCTTCCAGTAATCTTTATTACCATTGAAAGAAGTAATTAAAAATGTAATTGCTGACAATACAAATGTAAAAAAGATATTTCCTGTTAAGTTAGAACTAAATGGAAAAAAAGGAATTAATCCAAATATATTATTAATCCAAATAAAGAAAAAGATTGTTAATAAATACGGCATAAATTTAGCGTACTTTTTTTCTCCTATATTAGGAATAGCGATATCATCTCTTACAAACAATACTAATGGCTCTAAGAAACCAGCTAATCCTTTTGGTGCTTTATCGTTTTTGCTATAAGATCTAGCTACCACATAAAACACAATAAATAATATTATTACAGAAAACAACATTGAGAATACCAATTTCGTAATTGAAAAATCTAAAGGTCTTGCTTCAAAATTAAAAGCACTTTTATCGTCTTCTGCTAAGTTCGCATAATCATCGGCATAATAAATAACCTCATTATGACGCACAAATTTCTGCCCGTTAGTTTCAACTATATGCTCTCCAGTATTATCGTGATGAAATTTTTCTGAAGAAAAAACAGTTAAACCATTATCTGTCCATAAAATTACCGGTAAGTAAAAAGAAATTGGGTGTCCATTCCAATCTGCAATATGAAATTCATGAGAATCACCAATGTGTCCATTAATTAATTCACTTGCATTAAATTCTTTATCATCACCATGTTGACCACCATCAAATGCTAAAGCAAAGAATGGAAGCATAGCTATAATAAGCGTTGCGATTAATTTGATAGGATTTTGTGCGATCGTCATACCTTTTATAATAAAAAATTATAGTTCTAAAAATTCCGTGCAAAGGTATGGTTTTTCTTTAGACTTTGTAACTATTCTTCTAAAAAAAAAATTAGAATGCAACTCGTTAATTGCTAAGGCTTAAATAGTAATTATTTATTAAGAACTTTAACAACATATACTGTTTCTAACAATAGAAAAAGAAAGTAGGGAACAAAGAATGCTAAAACATCGTTTAAAGCATCTATTTCTTTATTTTGAATTAATGGCAATAAAAAGACTAAAGCAGCCATCATTTTTACCAAACCACATGCCATAAAAGCAAAACCAGTTTGATCTGAAAATGTTTTATTTACAAAAAGCACAGCCATGTAAACTAATAAAGTTGCAATAAAATGAAATAGATACACACTCCATGTGCTATAAAATAGCGCCAAGTCACTAACTAATTTAGTAACTACAAAGTATTGAAGTGCAAATAATATTAATGAAAAGGGTATTAATATTGTTGAGAAGGTTATTAGTTTATTTTTCATTATTCATTGATGTCACTTTTTTTATAACTTGATACATTGAAAATAACACTCCTAATAAAGAAAATATAACTGTGTAGAGGCTATAATTATTTGGGAATTTAGAGTCAAGCCATATCCCAAAAAGAGTAAGCAACCCAATAGTAGCAATCATTTGAAACGCTATAGTGGTAAATTTTACGTAATTACTAAGCTGTTTTTTTGGTTTTTTGCTCACCTTTAATATCTTTTACTGTAGATTTCATAACGCACGATACGTTAAATGTTGCTCCAGGCTCTACGGCTAACTTTCCTGTTATCACTTCGCCTTCAATGTGCGCAGATGCTTTTAAAGTTAATGTTCCTGTAAGCTTTAATTTGCCCGTAAGTTTCCCTTCAAAATGCGCGTTACTGCTTTCTAAAGAGCCATGAATCTCTCCTGTTTTACCAACAACAACTTTTCCCGGTGTAATAACATCACCTTCTATTATACCATCTATTCTAATATCGCCTTCGCTTGAAAACGTACCAACTATTTTGGTGCCGTTGGCAATTAAATTTTGAATTGAAGAATTTTCGTTTTGTTTGCCTTTTTTATTCTCAGAGAACATTGCTATTAATTTTAAGGTTATGCAATACTATTGGTTAGTAGTATAAGCTTGTAAATTTTTATGAATTTGAAGCGTTCTGTAATTGTTAGTTGAAATTCCGAAAAACGGACGCTCTATTTTAGATTTTAATTCCGAAGGAAATAAACTTACAAACTCTTTTGCTGTTTCTATACTTCTTAACCCATGGACTACAACAAATGTTTGGTCTTTACTATAAACATCTACAGACGTAGACATGTTATTGTATTTTGCAGTAGCTATTGTTTCGTCTAAAGTCTTCTTAAAAGTTTCAATTTCTGTTTTTGCTGCGCTTGAAAACGTGTAAACCACTTTACATCTTGTTGCACTAATATCATCTTCAAATTTAGAACTCTCTAAACCTTTTATAGAGGTATCTAAAATGGCTTGCGCTTGAATCCCTTCTTGTGTATTGGCGTAATTTACAGCAACCTCATTAATCGCTTTCTTATAAGCTTCAAAGCCATGCAACCTTCCTTTTGCAAAAGCTTTTAGTAATTCGAATTTTGGAACTATTTCGTCACCTTCAAAAGCTCCAATATATTTTACACATTTTGTAATAACTGCCTCGAACTCTTGTGCCTCGAACAGACTATAAGTGTCTTCATAAATACTTTCCGGACTACTATCATCCTTAGCCAATGCAACTTCTGGATTACTTAATATTTTTGCGTAACGAGAGTCTGGATAATTAGAAATTATTTCATTTTTAAGAATATTCATTTCCGCAGTTCTACCTAAAGTTTCATACATTTTAAGCAAGTTATATTTTGCAGGCAAAATTAAACGTTCCTCTGGATTGTTATTTAACAAGTCTGTAAACTTAGATTTTGCTAAGTCGTACTCTTTAAATTTTTCCTTATATATTAACCCTAATTGGTAGTATGCAAAATTACGTTCTTTCGAAATGCTATCAATTGCTTTTTCTTCTGTAGGAATCTGCGCAATATAATAATCGACATCTAACGTTTGATCTTCTACATTATTTGCTATATCGGTATTAGAGCTTGTTACAATTTGAGTCGCTCTAGAGCCGTCTGACCATCTCCAATTGTCTTGATTCTCTCTTTCTCCCCAAATACGTTGAAACTCATTTTTACCATAAGCAACTGTCTGGTCGTTATAAAAATAAAATGCCGATGCTCCCGGAGGACCACCTTTTGGTTTAAACGCACTACTTTGAGTTTGACCTACGTTAGTTTGAGCTAATACTTTTTTCTGCTCCTCTATAGCCAAACGCTCTGCTTCCACTTCTCTCTCCTCTCTTAGTTTAGCCACATAATCTTCGAAGAATCGCTGCCTAGCAGAATCTCCCATTTTCACTAAACGCATAATACTGTCGTTTACCTCAGCTAAACCTTCATAATAAATAACATCGTCTAAATTTTCTCTTTTACGCTTGATTGTTCTAAATGGCTTACTATTTTCAACCATCTTTATCATCGTACTATCGTAATAAGCTCCTGCTACTTTGTAATTATTAACATCGAAACTCATATCTCCAAGAATCTCGTAGTTTCTTGCCATTAGAATATTATCTCGAGAATTTGTACGTATAGATTTGTTATAATAAGCGATTCCTATAGAATCTTGCTTCTGGTTTATATGATATTGTGCTACTTGGTGATAAATCTGATCTAAAAAAGGTCTATTTTCTCTATCTTCTTCAAGCTTTGTTAAATGCTCAATGAACTCTAGCTTATTTCCTTTTTCGTAATCGAAATTTTTAGCCTTTTCTACGTGAGCACTTATTAGATATTTACGAGGGATTTTTCGATTTAAATCGATTACTTTATCAAAAGCAATATTTGCACTATCTTTATCCTGTAACGCATTGTATAACTGACCTTGAATAAAGAAATACCTTCCTTCTTCGAAACGTTTTTTAGTAGACTCTGCAGCAATTACAATTTGTGTTAATGCACTATCTAAATATTTTGTATTTATATACGCTTGAGCCATTGTAGACGCCGCATCTGCCAAATCTTGCCCTTCTAATTCCTCTTGCTCTAAGAGCGTTTTTATGTTTTTAATTGCTAACTCATCATTCTCCAAGCGCATATTGGTTTTCTCTCTCCAAATTCGTGCTTGATTAATATTACTACTTGCTGGATATTTATATAGAATGTAATTGAAAGCTTCTAAGGCTGGCACAAAACGCTGATCGAAATAACGCGATTTCCCTAACAAAAGATAAGCTTCATCTATTTGGGGATTGTGTTCTTTACCTTGAATATTCATGCCATGTTTTTGTATGGCTTTTACGGCTTTCTCTTCTGCCGTAGTAAAGTTTTCGTTTTTAGATTGACCAGGCAATACAATTTCATCAAGAATTTGCATACGCTCTACTGGTAAAATATCCCAATAGTTATCTCTATAAGCTTCGTTTAAGGTTTCACGCCCTTTTTTTAAGGCTATAAAACCATTATATAATGTATTATATTCTGTAGTTACAGCATGGTAATTTCGACTAATAAAACTGTTGTTCTTACGCGAACAACCTGTAATAATCAAGGTAGAAAGAGCTATAAATAGTATGGATTTTTTTACTGTTTTCAACGGTATGGTATTTAGTCTAATTAAATAACTTTAAACTTACACGAATATTGTTAGCTATTAGATAAGCACGTAAAAATAAGCATCTTTTTTGAATTTACTAAATATTAGCAATAATCCAACAAGAAAATTAAACCTCAGCCACACCAGAAAAATGCGCTTCCAACTCTTTTAAGGTTTCTGGATTAGTAGCTAAATCTTTTACTATTTCACCTTTTTCTAAAACCACAATACGTTCGCAAACGTCTGTAACATGCATTAAATCGTGACTTGACACCAAAACAGTTACACCTTTTGTTTGTGCTAAATCTTTAATAATACCTTTTAATCTTATTTGTGTTGTTGGATCTAAATTAGCAAAAGGTTCGTCTAATATTATTACTTCTGGATTTCCAATAAGTGCTGCAACAATACCTGCTTTCTTTTGATTTCCTTTACTTAAATCTCTTAAATACTTCTTTTTATTTAAAATTTCGTCGTGGAAAAAGTCTTCAAACTGAGCTAAAAGCGCATCTACATCTTCCTTATTTTGCCCTCTAAGTTCACCAATAAAGTAAAAATATTCTTCGGCAGTTAGGTATCCAATTAAAAAGCTTTCATCTATAAAAGCCGAAGTAAATGGTTTCCAGTCTTCACTTTCATTAACTAAAACACCATTACTTTTAATAGCTCCAGTTGTAGGCTCAATAAGATCTAATAACAAACTAAAATAAGTTGTTTTACCTGCACCATTATTTCCTACTAAACCAAAGCTCTGGCCTTTTGGTATCTCTAAATTTTCTATATTTAAAACGGTTACTTCGTTGTATGTTTTTGTAAGGTTTGATGTTGTTATCATGATTTTAATACGTTTAACTGTTGGTTAATTTTTTTCTGAAAAAGCTGCGATGGTTTTATATTTTCCTTTTTTGTAGACATTTACAATAAAATTGAAAATATACTTTCTAAATACAATGCCTAAAACACCACTTAAAGCAATGGTAATAAGCCCTGCATTGAAACCAATAAGTTTGTATGGAATGTAGAATAAAATCATTGGTAAAAATATTTTAGGCAAACTTATTAGTAATTGAACAGGATTAAACCCATTAGTATTACTAAATGCTTTTGCCTTAACATTAAGCTCTATTGGTACTCTATTAAGTGCTCCTCCAAATAATGTAATAAAGGAATTTAAACCAACATTAAATATTGCTCCGGCAGCAATCATAGCATAAATGTCCCAACCAAAATAAATGTAAGGAGTTGCTAATATAAAAGAGATAATTACCGCAAAAACCATAAGGTACCATTTAGACTCTAAATACTGTTGGTATGGTATATTCTGGCTCATTAGCATTTTATAATATTCACTATCCCAAGAAGGAACCAATTGTCCAAATGAAATTAAAAATCCACCGGTTATAAACATAGATGCAAAAGCCAAAAGTGCAGGTATTTCTTTATAGGTTTCTTGTGTGAAGAAAAACAAACCGTAGAATAAGAACATAAAAGACATCATCATAACTTGTTTTGGCCTCGCATTTCTCCAAATTAGTTTAACATCGTTTTTTATAAAAGGTGCGACACTTCCAAAACGATTCATCCAAGACAAGTCTGTTGCATTTACTTGTTTTACCTTTTTAGAAACAGCATCGTCTAAATAAAATCCTTTTTTAATAAAATTAAATGTTGTTTTGTATAGCAACACTAAGATAGCTATTGGTAAAAGTGCAATGTATGGATTGTTGTATAAAAAATTAAAAGCATTACCAATTGGTTCTGAAACCTTAAAGATGTTGTAATATTCTAATCCTACAAATGCTACTAAAATGGTTAGGATACTATAAAAAACAGCATTGTTTTTATTTACTAAAAAATTAGTGAAATTTAAACATAATGTAATAGCTACAACCGAAACAAACCAGCCTAAAACATTTAGCACTGCATAACCGTGAAATAGTAAAACAATACTAAACGGAATAAAAATAAAAAGTGGTAAAATATTAAAGAATGAAATACTTGTTTTGCCTAACAAATAATGAATAACAGTACTCCTTTTTATAGGAATTACCATTAATGGCTTTACATTCATTACTGGTAATTGTTGCATGAAATAGCGAAAGAGTAAATCGAATAGGAACCAAAATATAAGAAACTTGTTAATGGTTTCTATTGGGTCTACTTCTGGTATTGCTTTTTTAGCAATAAAAAAGACACCTCCTCCAAATAGTAAGGCCATTCCTCCAAAATAAAGAACTACAAATGCCATTAATATTTTAATAGCAAGACCTTTTTGAAAATAAGAAGCGCGACGAAACTGCTTCCATTCTAGGCTTATAAAATTTTTAAACATAGTTTGTGGTTTGGTTTAATAGATAAGTATTAAAAGTATAGAAATTGTTACAAAGAAAATTCTGGATAAGTTTCATTTATTAGTTTTTCAGCTTTATTAGGAAGTAATTCTAGGCTTATATAATTTATTAAAACTAAAAAAGTGAATAAGAGTGCAAAAGCTAGTATAGCATACTTATTGTTTAAAGATGTATCGGATATACTGATTACATTAAACAGTTGCGAAAGAAATAATCCCGTTATTCCGCCAGCTTGTTTAAAAATCATATCTTCAAGCATCCACTTTTTGTTAGATTTTTCTTTTCTTCTTTTAAATATTCTATTTAATTGCCAACTTTTATATCCACACCAAATCGCTATAATAATATAAAATATAACAGAAAGGTATTCTACGTAAACTGTTGAAAACGTATAGTAGAAAAATAAAAATAGTGCTAATGTTATTACTATTTGCGGTACTGCAAACCACTTTTTAAGTTCAACCAACAAATAACGTCTATACCTTTTGCTCATGGCTTTTTGCTTTTGTTCAATAGGTTCCATAAAACCAAAAATGCCGAATTTTTTAAAGGCTTTTGTTTTTGCCTCTTCAAAGGATAATTGTGGTTGTTCCTGCCACATAGCTTCAATATCGTTTGCTAAATGGTCTACGAGCTCTGTTTGTAAATCGTAATGTTCTACAAAATGGTTTTTTGTGAAGGTGTAGAGGTGTTGTATTTGAGTTTCGTTTAATTTCATATTAATTATGCGAATACAATTTTATTGTAGTTTTCATAAGTCTCTTTAAGAAGCTTATTAAAAACAATTAGTCCAGATATGCCCATAATTAAAGCTATAAACCAATAGATATAGAATAAATTGCCATCAAAAGGTAAGTGATTTTTAATAGGAGTAAACATATATAAAAACAAACTTGGTAACGACATTATACTGCAAACTGTTTGATACGATTGAATTTTTTTTAATTTTGATTGCGCCCTAATTTGTTTATAAAGCGCAATTGCAAGTGGTGTAGTAATAGAACCTAAAAACAACCAAAGTGTAATTTTTTGAGCGTTTAACTCTTTTATATTAAACAACACAAGAATTATTAACGCAGTAAAAATTAGAAATCTCGGTTTATAAAAAAACAAAGCTACCTGCTTAATAATTTGTTTCTGATAGGCCCAATGAATTTTGCTCTGCCTTTCTTTAATAAAGGTTTTAATAAAATCACGATTTCTCATTAAAAAAGCGTGTAATTTTTCGTTTTGATTCTCTAATTCATATTTTGAAGCTAAGTGATCTATCAATTCTAAACGAACATCTATAAACTTAACTTTATGACGCATTAAAAATTCGTCAATCTTCTTTATATCTTCTTGGCTTAATTCTACCATTATTCTAAATTAAACTTAGGATTTACCAATGCCTGCATTGTTGCAATGTAATTAGCAAGTTCATTTAACTTATTACTAGTTTCTTTTGTACCACTTTCTGTAATTTTATAATATTTGCGTAAACGATTATCTACTTTTTTAACCTCAACATCTAGTAAACCTTCTGCTTCAAGCTTGTGCAAAGCAGGATACAACGCACCTTCAGTTATTTTTAATTCACCTTTAGTTAACTCCTTTACTTTTTGCGTAATCTCATAACCATACATTTTATCGCTTTCGTTTAAAAGCTTTAAAATAATAGTGGTCAAACTACCTTTATATAATTTAGAATTACTCATAATTCAAATATACATAATATTCTTATGCATAATAATCTTAGGTATTATTTTTTTCATAATTGATTTTAATTGGTTTCAAGCTTCACTATTTTTACAAAAAATAAACAGATGTCACATTTTCATAAATTATCAATAAAAAACATTACACGCCAAACAGAGCAATGTGTAACATTAAGTTTTAATATTCCAGAAGATTTAAAACAGGAGTTTAACTTTACTGCTGGGCAATACATTACGCTAAAATCTACTATAGATGGAAAAGAAGTACGTAGAGATTACTCTTTATGCTCGTCTCCAAAAAGCGGAGACATTACTGTAGCTGTTAAGGAAGTTGAAAATGGAACGTTCTCGAAATATGCAAATAACAACTTAAAAGTAGGAGATGTTTTAGAAGTTGCTGCACCACAAGGTCGTTTTACTTTTACTCCAGACAGTTCTAAAACAAGAACAGTAGCTGCCTTTGCTGCGGGTAGTGGTATTACGCCTGTATTAAGTATTGCTAAAGCTATTTTAGAAGAAGAACCAAACAGCACATTTGTATTGGTTTATGGTAACAAAACTGCCAAGGACACTATCTTTTTTGATGATATACTAAAACTACATCACGAATACAAAGAACGTTTTGATATTAAATTTGTGTTCAGCCAATCTCAAGAGCCTGATGCCTTATTTGGACGTATAGAAAAAAGCACGGTTAATCTTATAGTAAAAAACAAATACAAACATACAACTATAGATGCCTTCTACCTTTGTGGACCAGAAGCCATGATACATACTGTAAAAGATGTATTAACAGAAAATAACATCTCTAAAGACCGTGTGTTTTTCGAGCTTTTTAAAGTTGCAAAAACTGAACAGGCAATTGAAAACGCTGTAAACACAGGAGAAACTGAAATAAAAGTAATTGTAGACGATGAAGAAGCAACCTTTGTAATGTCTCAATCTAAAACTATCTTAGAAGCCGCTTTAGATAAAGACTTAGACGCACCTTACTCTTGCCAAGGCGGTATTTGTAGTAGCTGTATTGCTAGAGTTACAGAAGGTCAAGCAACCATGAGACAAAATAATATATTAACAGATAATGAAGTGGCCGAAGGCTTAATTTTAACCTGTCAAGCACATCCTACTAGCTCTAAAATTGTAGTAGATTATGATGATGTTTAATACAAAAACGTTATTAACTGTATTTTATCCGATTTAATCGTTATTTCATCGAAATACCGAATAATAAAATTATTATACTACAATTATCCCGATTAACTGCATAGATTTGCTTTCAGGTTGTAACGCTTAAAATTTGTTAGTTTAAGGGATAAAACAGTAGATATTTTTAATACGTTATAAAACCGATAAGTCTCACTTTTTAAGTGAGGCTTTTTTTATAGTAAAGATTCTATTTTTCTTATTACAGTTTCTGGAGCAATTGTTCTTGATGCTTCTTTATAATTTTCAGGAAATTTGTTACCATAAATTGAGGTAGGAATTAATGGAAACTGACTCCTATTAGCCTGTAAACAATATTCTTTTGGTTGATTAAATGGCGCGAACCCAGCAAATGGATGTGTAACATTCCAAATTGTAACCACCCTTTTTCCCAACATTGCTGCAATATGCGCATTTCCTGAATCCATACAGAGCATAACATCTAGATTAGAAATAACATTTAACTCTTGGTTTAGAGATAGTTTTCCTGCTAGATTAATAACATTCTCATATTTATTTTGGAGCGTATTTAATATTTTAATCTCTTTATTACCGCCTCCAAATAATATTATTTTATGTGTTTTGGATAATTCTGCTATAACACGTTCCAACAAATCTAAAGGATACATTTTAGATTGGTATTGCGCAAAAGGAGCTATACCAATCCAATTTTTATTGTCTTTCCCTAAGTATTCCTGTGTACTCAAGTCTAATTTAGCTTGTTCTGGAAAGTTAGGATTACTAAGACTAATATTATAACCTAAACTTCTAAAAACATCAGCATAACGCTCGTGTGTTGTTTTAAGTTGTTCAAAATTTCGGCCTTCTACTAATGCTTTCTTTTCATCTCTTCCTTTATCAATTTGCTTAAAAGTCTTTCCGAAGAAAAAAAACTTTAGAACCTTTGTTCTTAAAACATTATGCAAATCTGCAACTTGATCTATACCTAAACTTTTTAATTCTTTCGATAGCTTATAGAGACCAAAAAACCCTTTATGCTTTCCTTTTAAATCTGGTGAGCATACTGTAACATTCTCTAAATCTCTAAAAAAAGGCTTAAAAAACTCTCGTGTTAAAACAGTAAGCTTAATATTAGGATGCTGCTGCGTAAAAGCACGCAAAACAGGCACGGACATTGCAACATCACCCATTGCAGAGAGTCTAATTACTAGAATGTGTTTTCGTTTTGACATTACCTTTTTTTCTTTTAGGTTAAACTCTTTCCGTTTAATAATATAAAAATTAAAATGCTCCTTTCCTTAAATTTAAGGAAAGGAGCATTTTATAGCGTAAATGAAAATAAAAAATTACTTCTGTCCTCTTAATACAGGATTAAGCTCATCGTCATTGTACATTTTCATTTGCTTGTATACCTTCATATATTTATCACCTTTACTAATATCTTCAAGTAAAGTATCTATTGCTGTAGACAAATCTACACGCTGTTCTAATAAAATATCAAACTTTACTTGACAAGCAGCTCTGTGCGCTTCTGTTGCATCTGCTCTTGTAGCTTCTTCTTCCATGTGGTATACTTTAAGCGCGAGAATAGAAAGTCTATCGACTCCCCAAGCTGGACTTTCAGTGTTTATAGTTGCTGCTTCTTTAGAAGACACATCGTTATATTTTTCTAAAAAGTAGCTATCAATATACTCTACCATGTCTGTTCTATCTTGGTTAGAGGCATCAATTTTACGCTTCAAAGTTAACGCTGCCACTGGATCTATTTGTGGGTCGCGAATAATATCTTCATAATGCCATTGTACAGTATCTATCCAACACTTTCTGTATAATAAATGTTCTAATAAATCTGATTTTTCATATTTATTAGTAAACGGTTGGTCTACTGTATTAATTTTATGATATGTTGCTATTACATCTTGAAAAATAGCATTGGCTTTAGTTGAAAACATATTGATTTATTTTTAAGACTGTAAAATTACGGATAAATATTTAACTTTACCATTCAATACTTAGATTCACTACAATGCATATTCATAACTTATCTGAAGAAAATTCAATTTTAAATACTTTTGTTTCTGAATTACGAGACGTCAACATTCAAAAAGATAGTATGCGATTTAGGCGAAACATAGAACGTATAGGCGAAATTTTAAGCTATGAGATAAGTAAGTCTTTTAATTATAAAGCTACAAAAATCACGACTCCTTTAGCCGAAACTGAAGTACAAGTCATCGACAACGATGTGGTATTGTGTTCTATTTTAAGAGCAGGCGTACCTTTGCATAATGGATTACTAAATTATTTTGATAAAGCCGAAAACGCCTTTATTTCTGCTTATAGACACCATTTGCAAAATCCAGAAACCTTCGAAATTATAGTAGAATATCTTGCTTGTCCAAGCTTAGAAGGTAAAACACTAATTCTTGCAGATCCTATGATAGCAACAGGACAATCTTTACTTGCTACTTTTGAAGCCTTGAAACCATTTGGTACTCCAAAAGAAATACATTTAGCCGCGGTAATTGGAGCACAAGAAGGTATAGATTTTGTTGCTAAAAACTTTCCAGAAAACACCCATTTATGGATAGCAACTATAGATAAAAAACTTAACGACAAAGGTTATATTGTACCTGGATTAGGTGACGCTGGCGATTTAGCATACGGCGAAAAACTACAACACTAATAATACTAAAGGAATCGCTAATAATAAAACAACAAAGATTGTTTTAAACCATTTCTCTTCTATGGTTTCAATATAATTTGAAATTATAATTGCCAAAGGAGCGAATAAAAACAAGAACTCACTACCATCTTTTTTTGGAGCGATGATAACTAATAGTGTCGAAATTATAAAAGCTACAAAAACAACTTTATAAGCTGGTCTGTAGGTTTTCATTTTCTTTTTAATATCCTTTAAATAAAAAATTGAAGCCCATAAACCAAAAGATAACAACATAGTAATAGCTACAATAAATTGCACAGAATTATAGGCATTAAAATTAAACCCAACCGCTAGATTAATATTTAATAAAGAAATAAAGTCGTCGTTTATTACTATAGAAAGACCAATAGACATCATAACTATTGCAAGTAATCCAAGAGTTGGTGCAATCCATTTCTTTATTTCGGACTCGGCATATAATAAAAGTGCAATAAAAATTAAAATGAAAAATAGGAGCGCCCAAAAATAAAACAAACTTGCTAGCCCTATTAAAAAACCTGCATCAAACAACTTTTTTATATGCTCATTCTGGGTTCTTAAACTAATAATTCTCCTTAGCGCTAGAAGCACTAAAAAGTTAGATAAAATAATTTTCCAATCTAGATAAACCTGTGGAATGGTTATTAAAAACAGGCTAAACAGTAATAGTTCGGCATTACCTTTTTGAGATAATGAATTTTTAGCAACTATAAAATCTACCAACAAAACAGACAAGAAGCAACATAGAAAAACAGCTGATAATTTGATAGTTGAGAACATAGTAAACGTAAAATCTCCATACTTATTTACAGCCACAAGTAGTGCCAATAAGGACAGCGAAAAGACAATTAAAAAATTAATTGGTTTAGATTTACTAAAAACATTTGTAATCATTATCTGTTTTTGTATTTTTGTCTTTTAAATATACTACTCTTATGAAAGATTTATTTTACGCTATACAAGACTTTTTTGTTAATGTTGCATTTGCTCCTTTAGACGGACTTAGAGCACTAGAGCTAGAAAACTGGTTTCTTGCAAACGGTATTAACTGGTTCTTTATGATTATATGTGCAGTAGCAATGGTTTACTGGATGTTACAACTAAAGAAATTTGACAGCAACAACGAAGAAGATAAAAGTATCTCTTCGCATTCATTTTTATAGAAACTAATTTATTTAGTTTATAAATCGAAACCAATATCTTTTCGATAATTCATCTTATCAAAATGTAGTTTTTCTATATTTTGATAAGATTTTTTTATGGCCTCTTGGTACGTTTCACCGTAACTAGTAATCGCCATAACACGTCCTCCAGAGGTTACAACTTTATTATCTTTAAGTTGTGCTCCTGCATGAAAAGCTATAGAACCTTCTATGTTTTCTATACCAGAAATTTCTTTTCCTTTCTCGTAAGCTTCTGGATAACCACCAGATACCAACATAACTGTTGTAGCAGCACGCTCGTCTATTTCAATATTAATTTTGTCTAAAGTTTGATCGGCAACAGCTTGAAAAACTTCGACTAAATCATTTTTTAAACGTGGTAATACTACTTCTGTTTCTGGATCACCTAAACGCACATTGTATTCTATAACAAAAGGATCGTTTCCTACTTTTATTAAACCTATAAATACAAAACCTTTATACGGTAAGTTATCTTTTTGCAATCCGTTAATTGTTGGAATAACAACACGTTCCTTTATTTTAGACATAAAAACATCGTCTGCAAAAGGGACTGGAGAAATGGCTCCCATTCCACCTGTATTTAAACCTGTATCTCCTTCTCCAATGCGTTTATAGTCTTTTGCTGTTGGTAAAATCTTATAATTTTTACCATCAGTTAGAACAAAACAACTTAACTCTATACCATCTAAAAACTCTTCTATAACCACTTTGGTACTAGCGCTACCAAATTTTGCATCTACAAGCATAGCTTTTAATTCAGCTTTAGCTTCATTTATATCTTCTAAAATTACAACTCCTTTTCCTGCAGCTAACCCATCTGCTTTTAATACGTATGGAGGATTTAATGTTTCTAAAAAGGCATAACCTTCTTCTACAGTACTTGCATTAAAACTTTGGTATGCAGCAGTTGGAATGTTGTGTCTAAATAAAAACTCTTTAGCAAACTCTTTACTTCCTTCTAATTCAGCAGCAGCTTTTTGTGGTCCAATAACGGCAACGTTTTTAAGTGCTTCATCTTCTAAAAAGAAATCATGAATACCAAGTACCAAAGGATCTTCTGGCCCAACAATAACCATAGTAATATGGTTATTTAATACTACTTCTTTTATAGCCTGAAAATCTGTTACACCAATAGGAACATTAGTTGCAATAGTAGCTGTACCCGAGTTTCCTGGTGCTACATATAAATTGCGACATTTGTTACTTTGTGCAAGTTTCCAAGCGATTGTATGTTCTCTTCCTCCAGAACCAAGTATTAAAATATTCATAGTTGTAGTTGTTTCCACAAAAATACTGTTTTGAATTAAAAAAAGCGTCTCAAATTTAGTTTTTCAATTGAAATCTACCTTCCATAAAAAAGACACGTATTTTAAATAATATTTCTTTAATTTACATTTCTATTATTTGAAACCATTACAATTGAATTTATTTGATCTTTCTTTAAAATTAAAAGGCTTTCCTATAAAAAAAGCAAAGCTTGCTTTGAAAGCAATTATAGATTTAACTCCAATTGAGAAAGAGCACTATATTTTAAATAAAAGAACAGAGATTGTTAACTACCACTTAAAATATAACCATTTTTATAAATCGTTTGCAGCAAATGCTAATGTAAAAAATTGGACAAGCATTCCTGTTTTAACTAAACGCGATCTGCAACAACCATTAACATATAGACTCACGCAAGGTTATACTAAAAAAAACTGTCAAATAAATAACACTTCTGGCTCTTCTGGTTACCCACTTTCATTTGCAAAAGATCAATTTTGCCATGCTCTATCATGGTCGATATTTATGGATAGATACAGTTGGCACGATTTAGATTTAAACACTTCTAAGCAAGCCCGCTTTTATGGCATTCCTTTAGATACTATAAATTATTATAAAGAAAGACTTAAGGATAAACTAAGTAACAGGTTTCGGTTTTCTGTCTTTGATATGAGTGACGAACAATTAGCTAAAAATGTTGGATTGATTAGCAAATCTAATTACCAATATCTTTACGGCTATTCTAATGCATTAACGCTTTTTGGAAAGTATTTAGAGCGAGAGAATATTATTTTAAAAGAGAAATGCAAAAGTTTGAAAGCATGTATTGCAACCTCTGAAACATTGTTTACAAATGACAAAAAGCTGTTAGAAAAACAATTTGGTGTTTCTATTATTAACGAATATGGTTGTGCAGAATTGGGCCTAATAGCATTTCAGAACACCAAAGATGAATGGTTAATAAATAGTGACGATCTATATATTGAAATCTTAGATGCTAATAATAATATTCTGCCACATGGCAAACAAGGCCGAATTGTTATTACCTCTCTATATAATAAAGCACATCCGTTTATTCGCTACGATACTGGTGATATTGGTACGCTTTCAAAAAATAGCACGTTAAGTAAACCAATTCTTGAATCTTTAGCCGGAAGAACTAACGATACCTTAAAATTACCTAGTGGAAAAATAGCTGCTGGTTTTACCATGTATTACGTTACTAAAACGGTAATTGAAGACGCTTCTAAAATAAAGGAATTTATGCTTGAACAGTTTAAACTAGACACTTTTAAAGTAAGCTATGTTGCTGAAGAAGAACTTACAGAAGTTCAAAAAATAACTGTAAAAAAAGCTTTAGACGATTATCTAGAACCTGGTTTAAATGTCTCTTTTGAAAGAAAAGAAAGTTTAGAACGTGCCAAAAGCGGAAAAGTGAAACAGTTTATTTCGTATGTTGAGTAATAGTAACTGTCTGTTTACTTTTTACAAAAAAGTGTTCCCAAATAAATATAAGCATACAATAGATTGATTTAATTGTAGAAAAGCCTAGTCCTTTTTTATAAACCCAATAATTATGTTTAAGTAATTCTACTTTATTCGAAGACATGGAGTTTTCTCGAACACGATATAAAGCTAACGATTCCTGAACGCTTTTAGCTGATTTCCCAGAGGCTTTTATGGCATTTAGCCACAACAACCAGTCTTGACGCTTACGCAGATTAGGCGATGTTATTTTACCTAATGCCTTTACGCTATATACTCCTGTTAAGTTACCAATATAATTACTTTTTAAATATTTTTTATAACTTAAGGTTGGTAGTGCTTTTACTAATTTATTTAACGGTTTTCCGTATTCATCTATTTGTTCATAACTACAAAAACAAACATCGCAATCTTGGTTTTGCATGAAGACTATCTGTTTCTCCAATTTTTGTGGTTTCCAAAGATCATCAGCATCTAAAAAAGCAATATAATCTCCTTTTGCAGCCATTATTCCTTTGTTTCTAGACACTGCCGCTCCTTGATTTATTTCGTTTTTTATAAGTGTAATATTCTTATTTTCTGAAATAAAACTGTGCGCAATACCAACCGTATTATCAGTAGAACAATCATCTATTAATAGCAATTCCCAATTAGAATATGTTTGACTTAATATGGATAGAATAGTCTCCCCGATAAAGGCTTCCGAATTATAAAGTGGTGTAATTATTGAAACGAGTGCTTTCATGTGTTTCTTTTATTTTTTTAAATTGTCACATGTTGCTCGCTATTAATCTATTCTTTTAGCTATACCATTTTTAACATGCTCGCTTCACAATTAATACGCTTTATCTTGACCTCTAAAAATATTTAAAGTTGTTTGAATAATAATTTTGATATCTAATAATAACGACCAATTTTCAATGTAAAAATTATCGAATTTGATACGATTTATTATGTCTTCGTCATTTTTTATCTCTCCTCTAAAACCTTTTATTTGCGCTAAACCTGTAATACCTGGTTTTACATGATGACGAAAAATAAAGTTATACTTATCTATTTTTTTAGAATAATCCTCAGTGTAAGACAACATATGTGGTCTAGGGCCTACAACGGACATGTCTCCTAGCAATACATTAATAAATTGCGGTAACTCATCTATACTCGTTTGACGTAAAACTTTACCAATTTTAGTTAATCGTGTATCATTTTGTTTTACATAAGTACCTTTAACTTCTTTTACTGTTCTTAAAGATCTAAACTTATAACAGCTAAATTCCTTATACTTAATCCCGTTGCGCTTATGTTTATAGAATAGTGGTCCTTTAGACTCTAATTTTATCAAAATGAAAAGAATAACAGAAACCCAAGACAATATAAAAACGATAACAAATGCAGAAAAAATAACATCAAAAACTCGCTTAATTAACTTATTAAAGTCCTGATTTAATGCTACTTCTTGAATTGACAAGACAGGTAAGTAGTTGTAAAAATCTGTTTTTAAACGTTTAGAAAAGAGCTTTTTACTTTCTGGAATAAACTTAATATTGCAATGGTGAATGTTAGCATATTTCACAAAATCATTAACCTGATTTTCTGTTAATTCTCCCATTGCGCAGTAAATTTCGTCAATACCTTCATTGCTTTCTAAAAACGAAAAACTTTCTTTTATACTTCCTGTAATACCTTCAGATTCAATATTACTAAAACGCGCTAATAATCTATATCCTAATTCCTTTTTTTGATTAAATATAGATTTTAATTCATTTGCTCCATCTGTATCTCCAATAATAATTACACGCCGCACATTTCCTTTTAGTTTTAATCTATAAGCTCTAAGCAAATAATAACTTAAAACTTTCACAAAACCAATTAGCCCAAAAATTAAAGTTAAATATTTGAAGGTTACAAAGGCCTGAATATTAACACTTCTAAAAAGACCAATAAATGCATAAACTAAGATTGAAAATATTAGAAATTGCTTTATTAAAAGAGATAAAATATTTAATACAGATGTATATCTATAAACATTATAAAAACCTATAAAAGAAGTTGATAACATCCAAAAAAATACAGAATACGCTATATATAATAAATGTTTATTGTTAAAAAATGCTGAAGAAAACAAATGAAGGTTTTCAGCATTAAAGTTGAAGAAATAATACGCGAAAAAATTGATAATAAACAGGTCTAAAATAACTAAAAGAGGTCTAATTAACCAAGAAAATCTTCCACGCGTATATTCCATTTGCTATTTATTATTATAGCTAGAAAAATCTTTATGCTCACTTTTATAAAGCTCCTCTTCACTCAGGTTTTTAAAATAATCAAACGTAATTCTCATGCCTTCTGCTCTCCCTACTTTTGGTTCCCAGCCTAGCAGTTTTTTAGCTAGAGAAATGTCTGGTTGCCTTTGCATAGGATCGTCTACAGGCAAATCTTTATAAATTACCTTTTGCGTTGTGCCAGTAAGTTTAATAATTTCTTCGGCAAAGTCTTTTATTGTAATTTCATGCGGGTTTCCAATGTTAACAGGATAACTGTAATCGCTTAATAACAACTTATAAATACCTTCTACTTGATCATCTACAAAACAAAAAGAACGTGTTTGCAAACCTTCTCCAAAAACAGTTAAATCTTCTCCGCGTAATGCTTGTCCCATAAAAGCAGGAATTACACGACCATCGTTAAGCCTCATTCTTGGTCCATACGTATTAAAAATACGTACAATTCTTGTTTCTATACCGTGAAACCTATGGTAAGCCATTGTTATAGATTCTTGAAAACGCTTAGCCTCGTCATAAACTCCTCTTGGTCCAATGGTATTAACATTGCCATAATACTCTTCGGTTTGAGGATGTACTAATGGATCTCCATAAACTTCAGATGTGGATGCTATAAGTAATCGTGCTTCTTTTGCCTTTGCTAATCCAAGTAAATTATGTGTACCTAAAGAGCCAACTTTTAGTGTTTGAATTGGTATTTTAAGATAGTCTATTGGGCTAGCAGGAGATGCAAAATGTAAAATATAATCTACTTTTCCTTCTATTTTAATAAACTCTGTAACATCGTGTTTAATGAAAGTGAAATTAACATGATCTAAAAGATGTGCAATGTTTTTTTTATCACCCGTAATAAAGTTATCCATACCAATTACTTGATAACCTTCTTTTATAAAGCGATCGCATAAATGAGAACCTAAAAATCCTGCTGCTCCTGTAATTAATATTGTTTTTAAATCCATTATCTTCCTATTGACACGTATTTAAATCCTTCGTTTTCAATATCCTTTACGTCGTATAAATTTCTACCGTCAAAAATGATATTACCATTCATTGCTGTTTTTATTTTATCGGTATTAGGTGTTCTAAAAATACTCCATTCTGTACAAATCACCAACGCATCTGCATTTTCTAACGCTTCATACATACTTTCTGCATAGCTAATTTTGTCTCCAAGCTTCCTTTTTACATTTGGCATAGCTTCTGGATCAAAGGCTGTAATGTTTGCTCCAGATTCTAATAAACTATCGATCATATATAGTGCTGGTGCTTCTCGAATATCGTCTGTTTCAGGCTTAAATGCTAATCCCCATATAGTAATATTTTTACCTTTTAAATCATTATTAAAGTGTGCTTCAATCTTAGGAATTAACACTAATTTTTGTCGCGCATTTACATTAATAACTGCATCAAGGATTTGAAAATTGTAATTATTGTCTTTTCCTGATTTGTGAAGTGCTTTTACATCTTTTGGAAAGCAAGAACCACCATAACCTATTCCTGGAAAAAGAAAACGTTTTCCAATTCTTGAATCTGTTCCCATTCCAATTCTCACTTTATCTACATTTGCACCTACTTTTTCGCAAAAGTTGGCAATCTCGTTCATAAAAGTAATTTTAGCCGCTAAAAAGGCATTTGAAGCGTACTTAGTAAGCTCTGCAGACTTCTCGTCCATTACAATTATAGGATTTCCTGAACGTACATAAGGTTTATACAGTTTCTCCATTAATTTAATAGCTCTATCACTACTTGCTCCCACAACAATACGTTCTGGCTTTAAAAAATCGTCTACAGCGAAACCTTCCCTTAAAAATTCTGGATTTGAAACGACATCGAAATCTACAGTTGCATTTTTAGCAATTGCAGCCTCTACCTTTTCTGATGTGCCTACAGGAACTGTACTTTTATCAACTATAACTTTATAATCTTTTAATTGTTTACCAATATCATCTGCTACGCCTAAAATATACTTTAAATCGGCAGAGCCGTCTTCACCTTCTGGTGTTGGTAGAGCTAAAAATATAATGTCTCCATGTTCTAAACCTTCAGCTAAACTTGTTGAAAATTTTAAACGGTTGGCTTTTATATTTCTTTCGAATAAAACGTCTAAATGCGGTTCGTAAATTGGTACTTGACCTTCCTGCATTTGTTTTACTTTATTCTCATCTATATCTATACAAAGAACATCGTTCCCTGTTTCCGCTAGGCAAGTTCCTGTAACTAAACCAACATATCCTGTACCGATTACTGCTATTTTCATTTAAAAAAATTATCCTTTTAATATTAAAAAAACGTTTCAATACATTGAAACGTCATTTTTAAACCTGATTATATTTTATACTATCTTTTTATCTAGTCTTTCAAAATCTGAATTCATACTTAAAAATTCGGGAACTATATCTTTCATTTTTAGTACTATTTCATTTTTAGTGCCTTCTTTTGCTGTGGATGCTAGGTCTAAAATCAACTTATTTATAACCTCGTAATCATGGCAAACTATTTTTGCAATCATTATTTTTTCATTGTAAGTTGGTAAGGTTTCAGATTTATCGTTAAGCAACTCTTCATATAACTTCTCACCTGGTCTTAAACCAATAACCTTAATATCAATTTCTTTGTAAGGCGTAAACCCAGCCAATCTAATTATTTTTTTAGCTAAGTCTATAATTTTTACAGCCTCTCCCATATCGAAGATAAATACCTCTCCTCCATTACCCATTGCTCCTGCTTCTATTACCAGTTGGCACGCTTCTGGAATAGTCATAAAATACCTTATAATATCTGGATGTGTTATGGTTAATGGACCCCCTTCTTCTATTTGTTTTTTAAATAATGGTACTACAGAACCATTGGAACCTAAAACATTACCAAACCTTGTCGTTACATATTGAGTTGTGGACTTATTATCTGCTTTTATTTTTTCTTGAAGTGCTTGAATATATATTTCTGCTATACGTTTAGAAGCACCCATAACATTACTTGGATTCACAGCTTTGTCTGTGGATACCATGACAAACTTTTCGGCATTATATTTATTTGCCATGTCTGCAACATTTTTAGAGCCTATAACATTAGCAAACACAGCTTGAGACGGATGCTTCTCCATTAACGGAACATGTTTATATGCTGCTGCATGATAAACAACGTCTGGTTTATGGGTTTCGAAAACCTCATCAATAGTTTCTCTATTTCTTACATCTGATATAATCGCTTCAAAATCTAAATTTGGAAAATTTTGATTTATTTCGTGCTGTATACGGTATAAAGGCGTCTCTGCATTATCTAAAATAAGTAATTTCTTAGGCTTATAATTTGCAACCTGCCTTACAATTTCACTTCCTATTGACCCAGCTCCTCCAGTTACTAAAATACATTTGTTATAAATTTCTTTAGCAACTAATTTATTATCAAGTTTTATTGGGTCTCTTTCAAGAATATCTTCAATTTGAATTTTTTCAATTTGGTTAGATAAACTTATATTATTCTCAATATCTGAAATTAAAGGCGCTCTATAAACTTTAAAGTTATATTCAAGACAGTTGTCTACAATGTCTATACTTTCCTCTTTCGTTAAACTATTATCGGCAAGAATTAAGGCTTGCGCTTTATTAATTCTTAAGGTTACAGCAACTTTTCTATGTAAATGAACAATAGGAAGTCCTAGAATTTCTTTACTTTTATTTTTACCTGCTTTATCTATAAAACCCAATACTTTATAGCGTGATGGCTTTTCAGATTTTAATGCTGAAGCAATAGCTATCGCATTTTCGTCTGTACCAAAAACCAATACATTTAATTCGTCCTCCTCGTATTGATTAGTTAAATAAGCTTCAAAAATATATTTCACTAAAATTCTAAAGAGAAATAGCCCACAAAAGGAAACTATAGAATAAACGAGAATTTCTGGAACTAGAAAGATGCTATCTTTTGTAATTAAAAAATAAAGGTAATGTATGCCTAATGTGGTAATTAATGTGGCAGCAGATGCTAAGAAAAATTTAACCGCATCAATAAACGTTGAATGTCTAATTAATCCTGCATAAGTTCTAAAAAAGATAAAGAATAGTACATTTACTAGTATAACAATTAACTCCTGACTGGTTGGGAGATACGAGAAATAAATAGAACTATTTTTTAAATTACCAATAATAATTTTAGTAATAACTAAAGCCATCATTAATATAACACTATCGAAACATAGTATCGCCCATCTAGGTAGATAGCTTATATTTTTAAAATCTATCTTCTTTCGGCTAGATTCTAAAACTTGAAATAGTGCTTGTTTTAATTTTTTATACATTTAAAGTGTTATAATTGGGACTACAAATATCTTAATTATAATTACAATATAGAAATATAAGCCCATTTAACAATTGTAATAAGTATAATATAAGTTATTTAATACTTATTACAACCTTTAATATTCTATCTCTTTCTTCTTGGGTAAGGTTAGAACCACTTGGCAGACATAGTCCATTTTTAAATAGCGATTCGCTTAATTTATTACCAAAATACAAAGGATTCTTAAAAACTGGCTGTAAATGCATAGGTTTCCATAACGGTCTAGTTTCTATATTTTCTGCATCCATTGCTTCTTGAAACTGTGCTTTTGTAAATGGAGCATCTTCATGAATTAAAATACAACTTAACCAAAAGTTAGAATAAAACTCTGAACCAGGCTGTTTTTGCACCTCAACACCTTTAATATCTTTAAATAAATCGACATAAAAAGCATTCATATCTCTTCTTAAACCAATATGTTTATCTAAGACTTCCATTTGACCTCGACCAATTCCTGCACTAATATTACTCATCCTATAGTTGTATCCTATTTTAGAATGTTCGTAATGTGGTGCTATATCTCTGGCTTGTGTTGCATAAAATACTGTTTGGTTTTTATCTTCTTCGGTATTACACACCATCGCTCCTCCTCCAGAGGTTGTAATTATTTTATTTCCGTTAAATGATAGTATTGAAAAATCTCCAAACGTTCCACATTTTCGGCCTTTGTAAGTTGACCCTAATGCTTCTGCAGCATCTTCTATAACTGGTATTTTGTATTTTGAAGCAACTTCTAATAGCTCATCTATTTTAGAAGGCATTCCGTATAGGTGAACTATAATGATAGCTTTAGGAGTTATTCCGTTAGCAATTCTATTCTTTATTGCTGCTTCCAAATGTAATGGACACATGTTCCATGTTTCTGGTTCACTATCTACAAAAACCGGAATTGCACCTTGATACGCTATTGGGTTTGATGAACCACAAAATGTAAACGTTTGACAAATAACCTCATCATTTAATACTACACCCAATTGTACTAATGCTAAATGTATTGCTGCTGTACCCGAGGATAAACAAGCTACATTTTTATCTTGTTCCAAATAATTTTCTAAATCCTTTTCAAATCCATTTACGTTTGGTCCTAATGGTGCTATCCAATTAGCGTCAAATGCTTCTTTTATATAATTTTGCTCTGTTCCTCCCATGTGAGGTGAGGATAACCATATTTTTGCCTTCATTTAATTTAATGTTTTAATTACTTTTCCTGGATTACCTACAACAACAGAGTTGTCTGGTATATTTTTAAGAACTACAGTTCCAGCTCCTATTTTGCACCATTTACCTATAGTAATGTTTGGAAGGATAATAGCTCCTGCTCCTATATGACTTCCTTCTCCTATTTTAACACCTCCTGTTAAGGTAGCATTAGGGGAAATATGTACGTAATCTTCTATTATACAATCATGTTCCACTATTGAAGCTGTATTAATAATACAATGCTTACCTATAGTTGATGCCGAATTAACAATTGCATTAGCCATAACTACAGTACCCTCTTTAATTATTGTGTTATTTGAAATAACTGAGCTGTCGTGTATTGCTACAAAAAAACTGTTATTATCCAATTCTTTTGAAACATTTTTTCTAATCAAATTGTCTCCAATACAGATAACAAGCTTACCGCCTTTATTAATTTTTGACTTATCAAAACGGCCTAAAAAAGGTAAGTCGATAAAATGATTAATTGACAAATCATCATCAAAAACACCTAATATAGAATTAGTTAGTTTAGAATTTATAATATCTGCTATTACTTTAGCATGACCACTTGCCCCATATAAATATACCATTAGTTCAATCCTGTAAATTTTTCTGTTGTAACTGCATCTACAGCATTTATCCCTTCAGATTTAATTACTTTAAACACCGTTTTTAATAATATTTTAATATCTAATTTAAAACTAATATTTTCTACATACCAGATATCTAATTCAAACTTTTTTTTCCAGCTTATAGCATTACGTCCATTAACCTGAGCCCAACCTGTTATACCTGGTTTAACATTATGTCTCTTGCTTTGAGCTGGCGTATACAAAGGTATGTATTCTGGCAATAAAGGTCTTGGTCCAATTAAACTCATATCCCCTTTTAAAACGTTTATTAGTTGTGGCAATTCGTCTAAGGATGTTTTTCTAACAAACTTGCCTAATTCTGTTAGTCTCTTGGCATCAGGCAGTAGAATGCCTTTATCATCCTTTTTATCATTCATGGTTTTAAACTTAATAACCTTAAATATTTTACCATTTTTACCTGGCCTTTTTTGAAAGAAAAATGGCTTTCCTTGATTATTAAACATTAATAATACAAGAACGATTAAAAAAAAAGGAGAGAGTATTGCAAAACCTATGAGTGCTAATAAAAAATCGAAAATCGGTTTTAAAAGTGTTTTATACATACTACAAGATAGATTTTATTTTATGAATATAATTTGAAGCTAAAACTTCTCTATCAAAATGTTTTTTTGCGTAAAGGTATCCGTTTTCGCCTATCTGCTCTAAATCTTCTTGTTTTTCTATCATTAACCTTATACCTTTTTCAATCTCAATCGCACTTTCTGGCTCGACATAGAAACCACAATTTGCTTCTTCAATTAGTAAGCGAGAAACACCGTCTATCGCTAACAAAATTGGTTTTTTACACGACATATAATCAAAGGTTTTATTTGAGTATATGGTTTTAAAAGTGTCTACTTTCTTTAATACTGAGGCTCCTGCGTTGGACGCTAAAATATATTTAAAAACCTCTGACTTAGGAACAGAGTCTCTAAAAATTACATTTTCAATGTTTCTCTTTTTTGTTTCTGAAATTAGCATTTCCTTTTGCATACCAGCTCCAATTAATTGAAACACTACATTCGTATCTTTTAAACGTTCTGCGGTATCTATTAACTGAATTAGGTGATTCGCTATACCGTGAGCACCTACATAAGTAATTACAAATTTATCTTGAAGGTTTAAGTCTCTTTTAAACTGATTTGCATCAAAGTCTTTTTGAATATCTTCTGCTAATGTGAAGTCTGCAGCATTGGGTATAAATATTACTTTTTCTGATGGTACTTTTTTATCGTTAATTAATTTATCTCTAAAGGCTGGTGTTAATACGTTAATCAGTTTAGCGCGTTTGTATATAAATTTCTCAAACCAATACGCAAATTTAATAATAATTTTGTTTTTTAAAACTCCTGTATCTATTGCCGATTCTGGCCATAAATCTCTTATTTCAAATACAAAAGGAACACGTTTAATCTTTGATAAAACATAAGCTGTAATGCCCACAAAAAGTGGTGGAGAGGTTACAATAATAACATCATATTTTTCCTTCGTTTTAAATACACCAGCATAAATACTAGAAAACACAAAAGAAAAATAAGCCCATAGTCTACCAATAAAATTTACATTATAACTTTCGGATACATGGCATCTAATAACATCTACGTCTTTATAAAAACCCAAATCTTTATAGAAGTGTTTTCCTTTATATTTTTCTGGTTTTTTTCCTGTTGCATAATGTACCATTCCAGCTAAAACAGTTATTTGATGTCCTTCCTTAGCCCAAACTTGAGTCATCTCATTAAACCGAGAACCTCCTCCATCTCCTTTTTCTAAAAAGTATTGATGTATTAGCAAAATATTCATAAACTAAAAATTTATTTGTGTTTCTATTGATTTTTCAGAGGATACAGAGTTAAAACGCATAGCAGGTATTGTACTTCCATACTTATCAGCTATTTCAATTTCCTCAGATACTACTTCTAAGCTTTTGGAAATGCTTTTAGATTTTATAGATGTTATTAGTTTAGGGTTTTTAGTAATCCAATTATGTTTTATGGTCCTAATATTTTTCATAGAATTTAATTCGTCTATAATATTAAGAGTACTATTATTATAATCTAGTACAAATGTTCTGTTTATCTTTAACTTTGAGTTCAAATATCTATAAGCAGAAAGCTGGCAAGACACTCGTATTTCATTTTGGTTAATGTTGTCTTCAATTTTAATATCTTCCACATAAGTCCAGTCTAATAGTATAAAATTCATTAGTGGTTTCATTTGGCTGTCATCATTAATTACCAACACATTATGAAATTTTGATAAATTAAAATCATACTTTTCTTTATCTACTTCAGGAATATTATAAGAATAAGTACCACTATCTAACAATATTGCTTTACCGTTTTTCCATAGGTCTATATGCGTATTGTCTGATTGGCTCGGCCTGAACTTATGAATTCCAAGCCTTATAAACATAAAAACATTATTTCTATTTACCGTAAGGTAGCCTGAGTCTGGGAAATACTGTATGTCTTTTGAGTTTTCTGTATTTTGAGGTAAATGCAACTCCTCGTTTTCAAACCATAAATAGTCATCTAAAAATAGCTTATTATTATTGAATCTAAAATTACTCGACTTAATTAATTTTACAAAAGCACCTACTTGAGGTAAAAAATTAGATATTTCTTTCGTTTCATTAAATTTAAAATAAAGTGAGCCATCATTTGCACCATAGTTTGGTACTTGACCATTATCAATTATAACAGCATTAAAAAAGTTGACCATCGCCTCCAATTTATTCTTATTTTCTTGAATAAACTTATTTTTATCTTCTACTTGGTTAATAAAAATTGATGTTAATTGAATTTTGGTTCTGTAATAATTTAATGAGTATTGATTATCTGAGCCATCATTAAAAATTTGAAACTTAAATTCTTTAATGAAACCGTCGTGTCCTATTTTTTTAAATTTTGAAACCTCATCAATATGGTTAAACATATTGCCCACTAAGTAAAGTGCTAAAAGCTCTGAAAATGCATGGTTATTTCTAACTGCTTTTTTTGAAAAATTAATATTTTCCTTTACATGTAAAATCTGATCGAATATACTTTGAATTATGATTTTAAGTTCGGGATAATTATTTTTATATAACTCTTCTTTGTAGAAGCATATAAACATTAGCCAGTTAATTAAGCGAAGGCTTATTTCTTGACTACAAGCCCAATTTGGACCTGTGTTTACCGAATTGCTACTTATCCAATCAAGAATATCATCTAAAATGTATTGTTGGTTAGACTGACCCGTAACAAGGTCGTACACCATAAAATCTTGTATTTCAGTAAATTTAGATTTCTCCCAAACAAATTTAATATCCCCTAGATCGTTATCTAGTAAGTTAAGAGTTGTCCAATGTTGTAATGGGTATTCCTTTTTTGATTTAACATTATAGTTCCAGGTACCCATTTGTAATTTAGAATACCACTTATATCTAAAAAACAACTTATCTCCTTTTTTATAGTTTAAAATTCGCTGTTCTAAACCAGAGGTTTCTAGGTTAAAATCTAGCCATTTTTTAGACCGTTTTTCTCTTTTTAAAAAAATTCCTTTGAATTCTTTTGAATACCAAGCATCTATTTCTAAGTTATCAATAGACCTTAAGCTTTGTTGAGGAAACCTCTTTTGGAAAAGATTCAACTTATTTTGAAAAATCCTTGATATCTTAAATACGATATATTGACTGCCCATTTTTTTTAAAAAAATGGTAAATGAAATTATAAGTTGAATTTTCTTGCCCATACTTCTAAAAAAATAATTCGTTGAAATAATCTGAAATCCGCTTTTTTACTAAACTTATCTTGACTCAATGTTTTAACTAAATCTTGACTTAAAAGATTATGTCGTGATGGAAACGAATCTTTTTCTAACACTTTCGTTATAAACTGTTTAGCTTCTGGTAGCTGAAAATATTCTCTTTCAGGAATATTAAAACCCATTTTTACCTTACGTTGTGATATACGTTTTGGCAATGCTTTAATGGCATCTCTAAGTATGCGTTTTGATACCCCTTTTTTAATTTTAAATTCGGTTGGCAAGCCTAAAGAAAACTCAACAAGTCTATAATCTAAAAACGGCAATCTTATTTCTAAAGCGTATGCCATGGCATTTCTATCTTCATAATGGCATAATGGTGGCACCGAGTATTTTTGATAGTCTACTACTTGACGGTCTACTATGTTATTTGAAATAGAAAAATCCTTTGGTGTATTAACTTTAAAAGTAAAATTCTCTTTTTGAGGAAAAAGTTTATTAAAGTAACGTTTAGATAGATTAAAATTAAATTCTTTAGCTAGTCTAGGAAAAGCATAATACATTTCGCTTATAAGGTTTGAAAACCCTTTTTTCTTTGCTTCAAGTATATTCATAATCGTATACTTACCATAACCACACAAACCTTCATCTCCTCCTTGGCCACTTAAAACAACCGTTAAGCTTGTTTCGTTCTTCACTTTTTTCATCATGTTAAAGTGATTAACAGCACTAAACGATAGTATAGGTTCGTCGTTATGGTAAATGACTTCTTCAAGCATTTTCCATGGATTTAAAGCATCTGACGATATTTTTTTAACGTTAATATTGTTTTCTTTTACAAGTTCATCTACATAAACCTCCTCAGAGATTCCTTTTTCTGCACTTACCACAGAAAAATTTAATAAATTTGGTGTATGCTTGTCTGCTACTACCGCAATACTTGATGAATCTAAACCACCACTAAGCGTGTTTCCTACAGGAACATCTGATCTTAGTCTTATCTTTACTGCATCTTCAAAAAGAGCACCATATTCTATTACAGCCTCATTGTAGCTCTCTTTGTATGGTGTAATATTATTGATATTCCAATAAATTTCATCATTATACTGTCCAGAACTTAGTTTAATTGTGCGCGTTGTTGCCGCTGGTATTTTATAAATCGAATCAAAAAAAGTGTCATTATTATGATCTAAAAAGGCTAAAGATAAATAGTCTTTTATATTTGAAAGATTTGGTTTTAATTCTTCTAAATGATGCAACAGTTGTTTTGCTTCAGAACCAAAGATAAAACTATCCTTCGTTTCGGTGTAGTAGAGCGGTTTAATACCAAAACGGTCTCTTGACAATACTAATTCGTTCTTTTTTTTATCTAAAATCGAAAAAGCCCACATGCCATTGAGCTTATTAAAAGCTTTTGATCCTTGGTCAATGTATAAATTTAAAAGTACCTCTGTATCAGAATCGGTATTGAAACGAACACCTTTCTTTATTAATTCTTCTCTTAACTCGATGTAATTAAATATTTCACCATTAAAAATAATGGCATAGTCATCTTTCTCAAAAGGTTGGTTTGCACTCTCGTTTAAATCAATTATTGACAACCTATTGTGACCTAAAGCAATATTGAAAAGGTCGTTATCATTTGACTTTGTATTGTAGAATTTAAGGGTTGAATTATCTGGTCCTCTGTGAGAAATAATATCTATTGATTTTTTATGCCTGTCAATTAACTTGATATCTTCAAGTTTTGAGTGATTTATATATCCATAAATTCCGCACATAGTTCTATATCGGTTTTTGACTTTCTAAAAAGTCTTTATTAATTTTGTTTTTCTGATGAAAGATAAAAAAAGAATGGACCATATTCTTTATCTGTAGTTGGTATGTTAACAACCACCTCTTCTATATTTTTTCCAGTCTTATTAATTTCAAATGATGCTGTACCGCCTATGTCAAGCGCTAGTACGTTTGGTTGATTAACAGTGGAAATATTGAAATTTTTATAATAACTAGCTCCACTTTTCCTTGGGCCTCTGCTTATTTTTGAAATAATAGTATCATTTAATACAATCTGAGGATATCCCATAAAATTTATTTTTTTTCCTCCATTATTAATAATTTCAAAAGTCATGCTTTCTCCGCTTAATTTATAAGAATCTCCATGATTAATTCTTTTATTGTTTTCATCTCTTATATAGATATTCGATACTAAGGTTTCCCTATCTGTAATTTGGTTCCTTTCTTGAGTGTTAATTTGACCAACTAAACCTACCAATCTATCACTCGCAAAATTATCATAAAAAAAATTATCAATTGCCACTACATTTATAGCATCCTTGTTCGTGCTTAAAATAGCATCGTTATAAAACTCATTGCCTTCTATCCTTATGTTTTTATAATTTTTACTTAATAACACGCCAACTCCTAAATTGTGATCAAACTTATTACTAATTATATTTATATTATTACCATCGTTAATATTTAAGGCAGATGTAGATCCTGATCTAAAAACATTATTTGAGATAGTTGAATTTAACAATTCTCCGGTTACCCATATTAAATAACAATAACCGTCTGAAATATAATTGTTATTAATTATCACTTTATCATTTATTCCTCCAAAAGTCATACCATCTCCTGATGGGTGAAAGTGCTTAGCCCCTTTTCCTGGTTGTGTAATTTTATTATTAGAAACATTCAAGTTATTCGAATTAGAAACAACTATATTCCCAAAGTTAACACTGTTTAAAATGTTATTTATAATCTCTGCGTTTTCTACTTTGTTCAAATAAATCCCTCCTCGAGTGCCCTTAAACAAGCAGTTTCTGATAGTTATGTTCGAAACATTTTTGATACTTATAGCGGTAGAAGAATAAGCATCTTTTTCTATACTATCATCTTGAAGGTTTCCAAAGATGTTGATATTCTCTAAAACAATATTACGACTTGTATTGCTTGATTCAATAAAGATACCCATAGAGTTAGACAATAATTCTATATTAATATTTTTTATCGTAACATTATGAGCATTTGACAAATTAAATATAGAGTTATTATTGCTCGACTTTATTCTTCTAAGAACGACATTTTTATTTCCTATAATTGTAACTCCACTTGGTATTTTAATTTCAGCGATATTTTCATATATACCCTCACTAATTACAACGGTATCTCCTTCTTGAGCAGATTCTATAATCTCTTTTATGTTTTCTTTAGCAACTATATTTGCCTTGCAAGAGAACAAAAGCAATACTAAAAATACTATCAATGTTTTTTCTAAAAATTTCATTTTACTGCTATTAATTACTAAAAGTATTCTGTTTTTTATCTTTAAAAAAGACAACTAATAAGACATAGAACATCATTATATTTATATTCACAAAAAAACCTCCTACAAAAAACGCTATCATTGGTACTAATAATAATAAAAAAACATCTTTTATATCTAAATCTCTAAATATTTTCACAAACCATATGATGTAAACTAACAATCCTATTGCTCCAAAAAACAAGTATAAATCTATAAAGCCCCATTCTGTTCGTTGGGTTGGTATCGTTGTTCCCCCGAAAACATAATTAGGGAATTTCCATGTTACTCTAATTTGATTGTATGATTCTTTAAATCTTACGTTTCGATAGGATGTAATAAATGAAAACCAACCATCTTGACGATATATTGGTTCCCAAAAAGGAAAAAATTTAAAAAAAGCTACTAACATCTTATCTCTTAATGCAAAAATAACAGTTATAATACTTATTGCTATTATAAACATCTTCTTTATACTAATTTTTAAAGTAAACCGTATATGGTATAATAACAAAAGTGCAACAAAGAGAAAAAACGCTTTCTTACCTAACAATAACCCGATAAGTATTAGATATATAATGTTTAGTGTTTTCTTTTCTCCTATAACATATTGTTTATACAAGTAAGTAAGAACTAAACAGTAGTAATATACCGCAAAAGTGTTTGCTTTTATAAGCCCTAGATATCCAAATCTATCACTATTAGGGTAGGTTTTAAAATAATCTATATCTGTTATTACTCCAAGTAATACAAAAGTAGAATTAACATAAAAAATCAACTCTAAAATCTTTAGTGTTTTTGATGCTAATTCTTGATAATCCTCTATTAACTTGAACAGTACTAAAAAAATAAATACAAAAATATAATTATTTAACTGTAAAATACGACCTTTAGAAACCTCATAAATAATATCATCTAAACTTGATATGTTGAATTTAGGTTCTATTAATATCCATTGCCCAATAAAAAAAGTAAAAGTTAATACAATAGGAATGAGAAGTCTCCTTTTTTTTAATAATTCTCTTAAAGAAAAAAAACAATTAATATTTCAAAAGTTAGATTTACAACACTAGTAAATCTGTACTGATTATAAGGGTCGACATATTTAGAAAGAAAATTAACCAGAAAATATAAAACTATAAAACCAATAAAAAAGTGATGCTTTATTTCTTTTGACACATTATTGATTTCCATAAACTCTTAACTGTAAATATTCTACTTTCATAATAGAAGAGACTGTATGTTTAATAAAAGGGCAGAATACAAACCAATATATTAACTATTGTACCTCAAATGTCCCTTATAAATGTTACTCAAATTTATTTGTTTGAATTTTTTTCTTAGGAACCACGATATTCCAAATTGCTTTTTTCTTCTCTAAACTATACTGACCAACTTGAACTACAGAAATATCTTCTGAGAATGGATAATCAAGTTCTGCAACGTAAAACTTAACCCCATCAACCAGATAATCCTTACCTAGCATATCTATCATATTAAAATTCAACCTTTTTTGTTCCTTTTCAAAATGATGAACATTTAAAAAAATAGTTTCATCCATTTCTTCATCTGTAATTTCAGTCTCTTGTTTTACTAATAAAACAGTGCCATTCAATACTATTACTTTAATACCTGTAGCGCCTGTATATACAATGTCATCATTATTAATTACTTCAAGTATCGTTTCTTTATATTTATTTTCCTTGCTAATTTTTTTTTCTACTTTATCCTTTTCACTGTTCTCTTGTTTCTTTTTATCGTTACCGCATGCTGTAACTAATAATAAACATGCTAATAATTGTATGACTGATTTTCTCATTTCCTTGTTCATTTTAATTGCTTCAAATATACCGTATTTATTGTTTTCATCACAAAAAACGAGCTAAATAAGCAAAAGAATACGATGCCTTTTGAACGGTCGAATAAAGATTCTACCAAACCCATAATGATTATAATTATACTAAATAGTATAAACATTTTTTGTCCTTTGTTTTTCCATAAACCATAAGAAATTGAAAGAACAAATGGTATAAAACCAATAATACCTAGTTTTAACAAGGAAGAGAAGTAAATACTATGAGGGTTAAGATGAACCTTTAATCTGTACTTATCATAACATGGAGACATTGTATTTACTTCGTCTCCTGTACCATATCCATATAGAATATTTGGAATATTTAAGTTTTCAATTGCACACTTCCAGACATAGTACCTATCACCAATAAATTTTAATCTAAATTGATAAAAATCAAAATCACTATTTATTATTGGACTATAGAATCTACTATAAGTAAGTGGGTTATAATAAGTAATTACTATCAACAACCCTAAAACTAACGGTGTTAGTAGAAAATATTTTACACTAAGTTTTTCTTTAATAAAGTATGCTATAAATAGCATTAGAATAATAATTAATACTACTAAAGCAGACTTTGATCCTAAAACAAGAATAAAATAGAAAAGGTATATTATAACAAAACTTATAGGTAAAGTTAACTTCTTATGTGATTTTAATAAGTAAGACAAACAAACTATTAAAGCCATTAGTATATACATAGAAAAATAAGTAGGATCTATTTCTATGGGAAATAACATTTTCGAAAACCCATACTTAAATGGCGAACCATATAGTACGAATTGATACAAATTACAGTACACTGCGGTAGATATTACTCCTAACGTAAAGGCTTCAGGTAAAAAATTAACTTGCTTGTTGTTTTTATTTATATAAAAAATTATAGGAAATACCAAAAATGATAATGACCGCTCAATTACAGAAAAACCTTTAGACAAATTATCGCTATATAATAGCCCTATCACCAGCATTAAAAAAAAGATGAGAAAAGGATAAAAGGATTTAAAAAAAAGCTTGATTTCACTTGTATTAACTTTCTTATAAGCTTTTATAAATGAAAGTAATAAAATTATTATTATTAGAGCACTGTCAATTTCTAGAATATTGAATGAAAGACTAAAGGCTAAAACTAAAATTAAATATCCTAATACAGTTTCTAGGTTTTTCATTCTTGAGATTTTAAATACTTAATTTCGCTATGCATAAGCCCTAAAGTAATTGGTAAAAGGGGAAGTACAAATAACACAAAAGAAAATAGTGACTCGATAATAAAACCTATTAATAAAATAGACAATATTAGTAAAAACTTACTACCAGACAATTTTGAATACTTGAATCCTAAAAAGCAAGAACGGAAAAGAAACCCATAAAACAAAATCATAAATATTATACCATATTGTGTAAGTAATGATATTGGAGAAAAATGTACATTAGCATACTTTACTTTTATAAGCTCCTCTCTTCTAATGTCATACAAATTATAAGTATAACCGGAACCGCCACCAAAAACGTAATCAGTAAAATCAAAATCATATAAGCTTGATGTTATTTCTTGTAACCTTTTACCAGAAACATTATTTAGCACTCGTATATCGTTGGTTTCTCTGTATTTGGTAATCTTGTCTATTGTATAAGTAAATTTAGACACTCCTTTTGTTTGCTTTAAAGTTTCCCAGTTGGCATTAATAAAAAAATACCCAACTATCCCAAAAAGCAATACAATTGCAACTTTTTTAACCGTAAATTTAATATTAAACCCAATTATTAATGCTGGAATTATGGCTAATAAAACAGCTCTTTTTCCTGATAAAAGAATTGCTAAAATTATCATTATTAACCTTCCTTTTTTATTATACGCTGCATAATATGCAGCTGGTAATATTGCAGGAAGTCTCATTCCTGGATAACCTCCTAACAATAAAAGCATTCCAAATGATGTGAAACCGAAAAAAATAGAGGTTTTATAAAATAGTACACTTAACTTTTGTACAATTAATTGTAATTTATCCTTAACCAGGCTTATATCTATAGACGAAAAGAGTTGGTAAATTAAAATAAAACTTAACGGCTTATAGGTATCTAAAATTACACGATCGCTAAAATCATTAACCAGTAACCCTTTAGTTAAAGCAATGAATACTAAAGAGATCATTACTACAGAAAATAGCCTAAATTTTAACTTAGTAAAATTTGAGAATATAAACCATATGTTATTAAACATAAAAAGGAGTAAAACCACCCTAACTAGGTTAAAAGACGTGTAAAGTCGTGCTAAACTAACAAATAAACCAAATACAATAATAACTGCTGTTGTATATAGATAGCTCTTTATTCCAAAAATTCTCATAATTGATTTAATTTGTTATGAAAATAGAAAAGACCTTTATCTAGATTGTTAGCCTTCAAATATTCCTTTCTAAATCTGGCAAAGTCTTTTAATAGAAAACTATAGTTTTCTATTCTATTCTCAATATCATCGATATCTTGCACCGTACCAAAGTAGTTTCTATCAATATAATCAACATTAAATTGTCTTGAGTTTTCGGTTAATAGACACGTTATTGTTGGAACATTGTTAATTAATAACTGTTGACCTAGTGATGTTGTTCTAAATATTGCTAAGTCTGTATTATTAATATACTGTCCAAATGTTAAGCCATCTTCTATATATTTTAAATTTTCTATACTCTCAAACTTATTTCTATTTTCTCTTGGGTGCAGCTTAATAAAAAGCTTAAACCCAAGTTCTTTTTCTAATAGCACCAGTTTTCTTAATAAAAGATCTTCTTCTTTTAGTTCTGAAATTATTGGTTGAGAAAAATATACAACTTTTTTTACATTTGTATTTTTATTAAATTCCTGATTAGTATTTTCATCAACAGTAATATTTCCAATAAACTCTATTTTTTTAGCGTGATTAGGAAATATTTGTTTAAATGTTTCAGCACTTTTTTTAGTATTCATCAAAAAGAAATCTGCATAAAAATAAGACGGTTCTTTTCTAAGACTCATAGCTGTAGATTGCAGTTGTGCACTTTTTATTCCTTTTTCTTTCGCAATTTGACTTATAACGTAGGCGAAAGGTGTATACATTTCGCACGTTACTAACATTTTTATATTAGGAGTAATGTAATTTTTAATGGTGTTTTTATAGATTAGCGCATCAAAATAAGATATCAGCATTTCTCTTTGAGCACTAGCAAAATTAAAAGTTACTCCTTCAATTTTAATATTATGTGTTTTAGGTAAGCTTAAAATGCATTTTACTATTGTAAAAAAAGCTTTCAACACGGTTGTTACTTTTATTTGTTGTTCATAAAACAGACTGTTTGTAATACCTACAGACCTAACATAGTTTGCATTTTTATTTTTAGAAACAAGTCCATCGGCTACATGAACAAGAATTTTATTGTTATATGTTTTTATAAGCTTTTCAATAAATTCGGTATGAGCAATTCCTCTAGAAAACATCATACTACTGTATTTTGATTGGTCGACGTGTACTGTAGTTGTTATATTAGATTTTATGCTTTTACCTAAGAATAATACTAGTTTAAACATTAATAAAACATACCGTCTTATATAAATTCGCGCCCTTAGATTATATACATTTTTCTTATTTACAAGAGTGTGGTTAATTCTTTTTTTATTTAATATACTTGATAATATTGCAGGAACAGCATCATAACTCTTGTAGAGTAACCTCTTATTAATCTCTCCTTCGGCCTCATAATAAGGCATATATCCAATATTTTTTGAAAAACCGACTATGACTATTTCAGAAAACGTGTTACTACCTAAGGTTCTATGCATGGTTTCTACCCAAGCAAATACCGGCATAGTACAATTTCTATAGAAATTATTAATAGAGGAAGTTACTACATCCTTTAAAATTGAAGCCTTTGTTGATTTGGCGTAATCCTCTCTATAAACATCTAATTTGGTAGCATAATCTTTAAAACCATCTACTTCAACCTTTATAAACTGACTTTCTTTTATGCCTATGGGTTTACTGTCAGAAATAATTATATCTGTATCATAAAACTTAAAATCTTCATCAAACACTATTATAAGTCTCATAAAATACTAGTATTAATTTTACGTTTAAAATAAATATGCAACCCTATTAGAAACAATATTTGAAAGATTAAAAAGTAATTATAAATAGCATCTACACTAGCATAATTTAAAAAAACCACAAAAACCACACCCATAATAAGTACTCCTAATACAGCACTTTTAATATAAATTTTTTCTTTTGAGAACGTAATCCAAACAGAGTTAGGAATAAATAATAGTAATATTAATAGTCTTGAAATTAAAGTAAAAAGAATAAGATACGATAGCTTTTGGTATTCTGGAAAAAAGTATACTAAAGCCTCTTTTAACGGATAGTATAAAACTATAAGAGCAATAATACTGGAAACTAAAATTTTGATTCCTATAGTATAAAAGGATTGAATTTTAGTTTTATCTTTTGAAATTTGCTTAATTACATCTGGAAATACAATAAATAATACAGAAGCACCTCCTAAGGAAACCATATTTGCAATATTATCTGCTAATTGAAAATTTCCAATTACGGCTTCATCTATTTTAAAAAGGTTTAAGCAAATAATATTAAGAGTAGAAAACAATGGGGAAATTAAACTTATTAACGCTAATTTAATGCCGTCATTAAATAACACCTTATAGTAATCTTTAAAATACTTTTTAAAGATCGTTACATCAAAAGATTTAAAAACTTGTATAAAGCTAAGAAGTGCACCTATACAAGCTCCAAAAACAATAGAATAACTCCAATATTTAAAAAAGTTAAAGACATTAGAAACAAAACTAAAAAACAAAACTAAAAATAAAACGGAATACGAAAGGTAAATAATATTTATTTTCACCATGTTGCCATTTACTCTATTAATAGCTATTGCAGATTCTAAAATTAATTTAACACCGCAAATAAGAGATAGATAAATAACATAATCTTTAGAAGAAAACAATATTGAAATAAGTAGGATTGAAAACAAACAAACCAACAAATTGTAAAAAACGTTATACTGAACAAAAAAATGTTTTAGCTGCTTATTTTCCTCTAAAGAGTATCGCTTAAGTAATACTTGGTTTACTCCCATTACTATAAATGCAGAATAGGTTACTACCTGAAAACCAATAGATGCTCTTCCGTACTCTTCCGGAGTAACCAGATTTGCAAAGGACATAAATATTATAGCTAATATACCATATTCAACATATTTGAAAAAGGTATAAAAGATATAGGCTTTATGTTTTAGTATTTTACTTTTTAACAAAGCTATTGATTAATGTGGTCTAAACTAAATGGTGTTCCTTTTTCTAAATTTGCATTTACAGTTTTTCCTAAAATTTCATAATAATATTTTGGATGTAAACCGTAACCTGGTCTTATAGATCTAACGTTTTCTTTGGTAATAATATCGCCTTCTTTTAAGTCATTGGTTACAAATAAAGAGCGAGAAAACTCTCTGCTTTTTTTCTTTTTTTCTGTCATTTCATAATCTACTTTACCAAGTAGGCTTTCGGTTAAACGCACAGCGTCTACCATTTCTTTAAACTCACTTTCATCTAAAGAGAAATGGGCATCTGCTCCACCAATTTTTTTATCTAATATAAAGTGCTTTTCTATTACTTTTGCTCCTAAAGCAACAGCAACCATAGGCGCTTCTATTCCCATTGTATGGTCTGAAAGACCAGATTTAACACCAAATCGTTTTGCTATGTCTGGAATAGTAATAAGGTTTCCATCTTCTGGAGCTGCCGGATATGCAGATGTGCATTTTAATATTGTAATATCGTTATTTCCTTCTTTTTTACAAGTTTCTATTGCTAGTTCAATATCTTCTATTGTAGCAATACCTGTAGAAATTATTATTGGTTTTTGTTTTGATGCAATATATTTAATCAAAGGTATATCTGTAATCTCAAATGAAGCTACTTTGTAAATGGGTGTATTTAATTCTTCTAAAAAATCTACAGCTGTAAAATCAAAAGGAGAAGAAAAACATACTAACCCTTCTTGCTTAGCTAAATCATAAATCGGTTTATGCCATTCCCAAGGTAATGAGGCCTCCTTGTACAAATCATATAGATATTGTCCATCCCAAGCTGTCCCTTGACTTATTTTAAAAGCCTCTGCTTTTACATTTATAGTAATTGTATCTGCAGTGTATGTTTGTAATTTTATGGCATCTGCACCAGCCCTTTTTGCAGCTCTTACTGTCTCCTTAGCTATATCTAGACTTCCTCCGTGATTTGCAGAAAGTTCAGCGATTATAAAGCATTTATCTGTTTTAAGCATCTTTTTTTTCTAATTTATATACAAAGCTAATGTTTCCTTTTATTATTTCTTCCTTTAAAAAAGTATATCCTGCTTTTTCAAAAGATTTTATTGAAGCTATATTTTTCTTTTTTATATATGCATAAATAGGAATGGTATTATTTTTAAAATACTGTTGTGCAGATTTCTTTAATATTACACTTGATAGCTTTTGACCTCTATATTCTTTTGATAATAATATACCAACAACAGAATAGTTTTTTCCAATTTCATAGCGAACAACTCCTCCTGCTTTGTTATTTATTAAGGTAATTAAAAATAGAGTGTCTTTATTATTAATTTTTTCTAAATACCATTTAGTATGGCTTTCTATATCTATTTTGCTTGAATTGTAGGAGTTTTTTCTAACCAAAACATCATTAGACCAGTTATAAACCTGCATTAAATCTTGTTCTGATGCTTTTCTAAACAAAACATTTAACCGGTTTAAAAGTCCTAAAAAACGTGTTTTACTTTGTCCATCGAAAAGTTGATTTTGCTTTTTAATAATACTATTAGTTAATGGGTTTTTTAATATTCCATTTATTTTATCTTCAAAATCAGATACTGTATATTCAGCAAAGTTTCCGCCTTCAAAAATTACTCTTTTTTTAACAAATTCTAGATATATGTTTTTTTGGTTTTCGACAAAAAAGCCACTCAAAATTGGCATTTTAACAGAGCACATTTCATATAATATTGTACTTGAAGGAGCAATTCCTATTTGACATGATTTCATAAGATCACATAAGGTAGTCTCATCAAGGTTTTTGTGAAGAAATATTTTACCTTCTTTATCTTGAAGAGTATAAATCTCTTTATGTTTATATGCTCCGCCTAAAACAATATGTATTTTCTCAAATGTATCAATATTTAAAAGGGCTTTAGACGCTTTTAATGACAAATCATATTGATCTGCTCCTCCAAAACATATAATTGCATCCGTTATAGGACCAATTTCCCGAGTCTCTAATGCTGCCTTATTAAAGGACGGTCGTAACATAGCATAAGGCGTACCTAATGCAAAAGTTGTATACTGTTCTGTGTCAAAATTAGAAGCAAAACAGTGTGGTGAATGATTAACAACTATATCTGCATACATGTGCTCACTTAACAAGTCGTCTATATACATTAAAGGGTATCCAAGTTCCTTAATTTTTTTTTGATATGAACTTATAAATTGATAACCATCTGCTATAATTGTATATTCGGAAGGATTAAAATTTAATTTTATCCAATCAGGTTCATCCTTAATAGAAACACCTTTTGGGATAGTCTGTTTTTTAAATTCGCTTGGAATTACTGACGGCAATGAAGCAGCATGAGTCAAAAATATAATTTCATAATTATCCTTATAAAATTCAGCAATAGCTATCATTCTATACAAATGTCCTAAGCCAATTTCAGAATTCCCATCTGCTCTACAAAGAATTTTCATAATTATACAAACGTCATTTTATATTTTAATTCTGCTAAAGCCCAATCTGTTTCTGTATCTATATCTTGGGCCTCTAATTCTGAAATTATAATAGCTCCAGAATTAGATGTAAATATTTTATTTTCTCTAAAAAAAGATGAAACTTTAATCCAATAAAACTGACCAGAATCATGATATCTAGGTTCTAAATCTTGAGATCTTGTGTTTAAATTTTCTTCCCAAACCATTTCTACTTTGTTACTGTTCATTTTTAATGAACGTTGTATAGGGAATGAATATTCTAGTACAGGAAAGACACTATCAAATTTTTCATTTAACATTTTTAGATGTGCATCTATTATTTTACTTGCGGTAATAAATGGTGCTGTTGGCAATAGGCAACAAACATTATTGAAAGTCTTATTATTCTTAGAATAACTTATTAAAACCTCTTCAACGACATCAGCAATTACTGCAAAGTCATTTGCATTATTTTCGCTTCTTAAAAAAGGAACTTTTGCGCCATATTGTATTGCAATTTCTGCAATTTCTTTATCATCTGTAGAAACCATAACCTCATCGAAAAGGTTACTTTTTAATGCTGCTTCTATAGAATATGCAATAATTGGTTTTCCTAAAAACAGTTTTATGTTTTTTCTATGTATGCGCTTACTTCCGCCTCTTGCTGGTATTATTGCTAGATTAGCCATTGATAAAAGATAAAACTTTTTCTACTACAAAATTTTGCTCATCCACCGTTAAACTAGGATACATAGGAAGGCTTATACATCCAGAATAATAATTTTCTGCATTTGTTAAACTAGCATCACCATAACCTATTTCCTTATAATAAGGTAAGGTGTGTACTGGAATATAATGGATTTGGGCAAAAATATTGAACGTTCTTAAATAATCGTAAAGCCCTTTTCTGTTTTCAACTTCTATAATAAATAAATGGTGAGCATTATAACTGTTATCTGGTAAGCTTTGAAATTTTATTTTATTCTGAAAAGCCTTTTTATAAGATTTAGAAATTTCATTTCTTCTTTTTACACCTGCTTCATTTTTAGCAAGTTGTGTAATACCTAAAGCACACTGAATATCTGTTAGTCTATAATTATAACCGAGTTCTTGCATTTCGTAATACCAACCACCATGATTTTCTTCCATGTTTTCTTTAGTAATACCATGCGTTCTAAGAGAGGATAATTTTTGATATAATTTTTTAGAATTTGTAGTTACCATTCCTCCTTCTCCACAAGCAATATGTTTTACAGGATGAAAAGAAAAGATTCCTATATCTGCGTAATTTCCATTTCCACATTTTTGTAAAGTCCCTTTAGAGTCTGTAAAATGTCCTCCTGGAGCATGACAAGCGTCTTCTACAATCCATAGGTTGTGAGCATTGGCTAGTGCTCTAAATTTCTCTAAATCGATGGGAAGTCCTGCAAAATCCACTGGTATAATACCTTTAAAAAATCCTTTAGGTTTACTTTCTATAAGATTTTTGGTGCTTTCAAAAGATAACAAATAAGTCTCTGGATCTATGTCTGCAAACCATACTTCTGCTCCCGCATATCTAACACAGTTGGCAGAGGCTGCAAAAGTAATTGATGTAGTAATTACTCTATCACCAGGCTTTAAATCTAGTGCTAAAACGGCAATATGTAATCCTGCAGTCGCGTTGTTTACAGCAACAGCATATTTGGAACCAACATACTCTGCAAACTTATCTTCAAACTCTTTAACTTTTGGACCTTGCGTTAAAAAATCTGCGGTTAAGGTCTTGACAACTGCATCAATGTCATCTTGTTCAATATTCTGTCTTCCGTAAGGTATTGCTTTCATTATACTGTAAAATTTGGATCTACATGTTCTTTTACTAAATCTCTTAAACTTTCAATGGTCTCCCATTCTGTATTATTACCAGAATTGTAACTAAATTCTTCATCTACTAATTTTGCATTAAAATGAGCTATAAACTCCTCTAAATTAAAATTTGTTCTCTGAGGAAGAATAGCGTAGTACTTTCCTAAATCGTATGTATTCATTGCATCTGAAACCGTAATCATTTCTTCATGTAACTTCTCTCCTGGGCGAATACCAACCACTTTTTGTTCGCATTCTGGACCAATAGCTGTTGCTACATCAACAATTTTATAAGATGGTATTTTTGGCACAAAAACTTCTCCTCCCCAAGCTTTTTCAATCGCATCGAAAACCATCTGGCATCCATCTTCAAGTGAAATGTTAAAACGTGTCATTTTAGGGTGTGTTATTGGTAATACACCTTCCTCTCTTTTATTTAAAAAAAATGGCATTACAGATCCATTAGATCCCATAACATTACCATATCGCACTACTGAAAACTTAATATTTCTTTTTCCTTTAATATTATTAGCCGCTATAAACAGTTTATCTGATGCTAATTTAGTTGCACCATATAAATTAATAGGTGCTGCTGCTTTGTCTGTTGAAAGTGCTACAACATTTTCTACACCAGATTGTAAAGCTGCTGAAATCACATTTTCGGCACCCAAAATATTTGTTTTAACACATTCCATTGGATTGTATTCTGCCAAATGCACATGTTTCATGGCTGCTGCGTGAATAACAATATCAATACCTTCAAAAGCACTCATTAAGCGTTCTTTATCTCTTACATCTCCTATAAAATAACGCATAGCAGGATATTTATGTTCTGGAAATTCCATTGCCATTTGAAAATGCTTTTGTTCATCTCTAGAGAGTATTACTAAGCGTTTAACATCTGGATTGCGCTCAAGAATTAATTTGGTAAACATTTTACCAAATGATCCTGTTCCTCCTGTTATAAGTATTGATTTTCCGTTTAAGTCTAAATTCATAATGTACTATTTATAAATGCCGCAGAAATCTAAGGCGTTTTGGGTTTTTTCTAATGCTAAAAATTCTTTATGTGCTACCAAGTATGCAATTATATCTGCTTGTTTGATAGCTTCGTCTGTTGTGATTATATTATAATCTTTATGTGTGTTTAAATTAGGCTCGACTGTAATAACATTAAAACCTTCTTGTATTAATGTATTTGCTACTAATACCGCTGGAGACTCTCTTAAATCGTCAATATTTGGTTTAAAAGCTAATCCCATTGCTGCGATTTTTGGTTTTTTACCATTATCCAATTCAAACTGTAATGCTGTACTTTTTATTTTTTCAATAACCCATTCTGTTTTGTAGTTATTAATCTCTCTTGCAGACCGAATAATTTTTGCTTGTTCCGGAAATTCACTAACAATAAACCAAGGATCCACTGCAATACAATGCCCTCCAACACCTGTTCCTGGCTGAAGAATATTCACTCTTGGATGTTTATTTGCTAATTTAATAAGCTCCCAAACATTAATACCTGCTTCGTCACAAATCATTGATAATTCGTTAGCAAAAGCAATTTGCACATCTCTTGAAGAGTTTTCGACTAGCTTGCACATTTCGGCTGTCTTCGAATTTGTTTTATGCAATTCTCCTTTTACAAAGTGTTTATAAAACTCGACAGCTTTATCTGTTGATTCATTATTTATTCCTCCAATAGCTCTATCATTATGTTCTAACTCATAAATAACATTTCCTGGTAAAACACGCTCAGGACAGTATGCCATAAATAGTTTCCCTTTAAGCTCTGGTCTTTCTGAAAAAATAACATTTTCCATCTTTTCTGTAGTACCTACTGGACTAGTAGATTCTATAATTACTAAGACACCTTCTTTAAGAGTTGGTAAAATTGCACGAACCGCAGACTCGACATACGATATATCTGGCTCATGGTCTCCTTTAAATGGAGTAGGAACAGCTATTAAATAAACATCTGCTTCTACTGGTGTTGTACTTGCTGTTAAGTAGTTTTCTTTAACAACATGATGTACCAAACCATCAAGGTCTGGCTCTACAATATGTATTTCTCCTTTATTAATAGTATCTACAACATGTTGATGTATATCTACTCCTGTAACGTTAATACTTTTACTCGCGATTAATGCCGCAGTTGGCAAGCCTATATAGCCTAGCCCAACCATAACAACACTTGGTTTCTTACTCATATTTATAAATTAGAAATAAAGTTTACTATTTTTCTACAAGCTGTTCCATCTCCATAAGGATTATGGAGCTTGCTCATTTTTAAATAGGCCTTTTCATTTTTTAATAAATTATTTGTCTCGTTTACTATTTTATTTTTATCTGTCCCTACTAAGAATACAGTTCCCGCATCTACAGCTTCTGGTCTCTCAGTTGTATCACGCATAACTAAAACAGGCTTCCCTAGACTTGGAGCTTCTTCTTGCACACCTCCACTATCTGTAATAATTAAATATGATTTATTCATTAGCCAAACAAATGCAGGATATGATAACGGGTCTATTAATTTTACATTATCAATATTCGCCAAAAGTTCGTAAACAGGTTTTTGAACATTAGGGTTTAAATGAACTGGATATATAATTTGGACATCGCTATTATTCTCAGCAATTTCTTTTAAAGCACTACAAATGTTAATAAATCCTTGGCCGTGATTTTCACGCCTGTGACCTGTTACCAGTATTAATCGTTTTGAGCCATCTACAATCGTTTTAAGATTGTTTACTTCGCTATCCGAATATTGGTCTGAAGTTACTTTTCCTGAACTAAAGTCTAAAGCATCGATTACTGTATTTCCTGTAACAAGAATATTACTTTCTGAAATGTTCTCGTTTAATAGATTTTGCTTAGATGTTGTTGTTGGAGCAAAGTGATAATCTGAAACACTTCCTGCAATACTTCTATTTACTTCTTCTGGAAATGGAGAACGTTTATTAAATGTTCTTAATCCTGCCTCTACATGACATACTTTTGCGCCAGAATAGAAAGAAGCAATACTTGCAGCCATCGTAGTAGTGGTATCGCCATGTACGTAAACGTAATCAGGCTTAAACTCTTCTAATATAGGTTTTAGGTTTGTTATTATGTCCGCCGTAAGTGAATATAGATTTTGGTTAGGTTTCATTAAGTCTAAATCATAATCTGGAATAATTTCAAAAAACGATAAGACCTGATCTAACATTTCTCTGTGTTGAGCTGTTATACATACTTTTGTTTCAAATTCATTCTTATTCTTAAGAAATTCTTTAACCAAAGGAGCCATTTTAATAGCTTCTGGTCTGGTACCGAAAATAATAAGATTTTTTTTCATTAGATTATTGAGGTAATACGTATTGGTTTAAACGATCCTTTTAGCGACTGCAAAAGTAATATTTTTATGGTGATTTCTAGATTATTATAAAGAATAAACTCTCGTTTTATCGACTAAAAGTGATTTTAGTCGTTGTTTCAAGGGTTTTTAATAGATGTAAAAGATTAAATATTTATTATTTATAGCCTTGCAGTTACTATATTATCTGGTAAAAAACCTTTTAAATCGAAAACGACTGTGTCTTTATTAATAATTTTTTCCCAATTTAAAGCATTAAACTTATTGTGTTTTACAGCAAGTACAATCGCATTATATTTTTCAGTAATTTCTGGAATTAAATCTATATCGTATTCTTTTTTTACCTCTTCTTTATTAGCAAAAGAATCGTAAACATCTACATTTAATCCAAATTCCTTTAATTCATTAATTACATTTATTACTCCTGTGTTTCTTATATCTGGACAGTCTTCTTTAAAGGTTATTCCCATAACAAGCACCTTAGCGCCTTTAATTTCGTTTCCATTTAACGCTAAAAGCTTTATTAATTTATTAGCTACAAACATTCCCATATTAGAGTTTATGCGTCTTCCTGCTAATATTACTTCTGGATGATAACCGACAGATTCGGCTTTATGTGTTAAATAATACGGGTCTACACCAATGCAGTGTCCGCCTACTAGTCCTGGAGTAAAGGGTAAAAAATTCCATTTCGTTTTCGCTGCGGCAAGAACTTGAGTAGTATCAATATCAAGCTTATCGAAAATAATAGCCAACTCATTAATAAAAGCAATATTTAAATCGCGCTGTGTATTCTCAATCACTTTCGCTGCTTCTGCTACTTTTATTGAGCTTGTTTTATGCGTGCCGGCCGTTATTATAGTGTTATATAAATTATCCACAACATTAGCAATTTCGGGCGTACTGCCAGAGGTCACTTTAATTATTTTACTAATAGTATGTTTTTTATCTCCTGGATTAATACGCTCAGGAGAATAACCACAAAAGAAATCCTTGTTAAATACTAGTCCGCTTTTTGTTGCTAAAATTGGTGCGCACACTTCTTCTGTACATCCTGGATACACTGTAGATTCGTAAATTACTATATCTCCCTTTTTTAAAGCTTTGGCAATCGTTTCACTCGCTTTAATTATTGGCGTTAAATCTGGTGACTTATGTTTAGTTATTGGAGTTGGAACGGTTACAATGTAGACGTTGGCAGATTTTAAATCTGCTTCATTGTTAGTAAAAACAAGTGTGTTCACATTTTCTAATGCCTCAGAAGATACTTCTAAGGTATGGTCCCTATTTACTTTAAGTTCGTTTATTCTAGTTTCATTAATATCGAAACCAATAACTGCAAACTCCTTTTTTGCAAACTCAACCGCTAAAGGTAATCCTACATAACCTAATCCAATAATCGCAATTTTCTGTTCCATAATAGTGCTTATTACGCTAAAATAAAGCTTTTAAACATGTCTCTAAACTTTCTTCCCACTCAGGAATTATAACATTGAAGTTTTGTTTTAATTTTGTTTTATTTAAAACACTATAATGTGGTCTATTTGCTGCTGTTGGGTATTGAGAAGTAGGAATTGAATTTAACTCAATAGTAGTTTTCGTTCTTCTAAATATTTCATTTGCAAAATCAAACCAACTAGCGACACCATTATTACTATAGTGGTATGTACCATGGTTTTTATTTTGTTTTATTAACACTATAATGGTCTTAGCCAAATCCATTGCATAAGTTGGTGTGCCCACCTGATCGCTAACAATACTTAGTGTACTCCTTGTTTTTGCCAAATTGAGCATGCTTTTTAAAAAGTTATTCCCAAATTGAGAATACAACCAAGAGGTTCTTATAATAAAGTGTTGTTTTAAAGTATCTTGAATCGCTTTTTCTCCATCTAATTTTGTTTGCCCATAGACAGAAATTGGCTTGGTTTCATCATTTTCATGATAAGGTTCTGTTTTATTTCCATTAAACACAAAATCTGTAGAAATATGTATTAAAGTAATATTGTTTGTTTTACAAGATTCGGCTATATTTCTTACTGCTATATTATTAATTAAATTAGCTTTCTCCTTTTCTTCTTCAGCCTTATCTACTGCTGTGTAAGCTGCACAATTTATACAAAAATCGTAAGTGGAATTAAAAATAGTATTAATATTTTCTTTTGAAGAAATATCTAATGTAGTACTATTAAAAAAAGAAAACTCAAAATCTGTTTGCAATGCTAATGACTGTAAACATTGCCCTAATTGTCCATTCGATCCAGTAACTAAAACTTTGGTTTTCATGTGCTATTTTCTATTCTTTTATGATTTAATGCTGTTAGCTATTAACCATTTCTTAAAGTTTAACTATTTAATGTGCTCGTTTTATGGTAAAACAGCATTTTTAAACGTAGGAAGAATACTATCTTTTTCTGAAACTAGAAATTCCTCTTTGGGTAATTGCCAGTCTATTTTTAAATCGATATCATTAAAAATAACACCTTGTTCAGATGCTTTATTATAATAATTATCACATTTATATGAAAAAATAGCTGTTTCACTTAACACAATAAAACCATGTGCAAAACCTCTAGGAACAAAGAGTTGTTTTTTATTTTCTTCCGAAATCTCTACCGAAACATGTTCTCCAAAAGTTTTAGAGTTTTGTCTTAAATCTACTGCAACATCCAACACCTTTCCTTTAACAACGCGAACGAGCTTTGCTTGAGCGTGAACTCCTGTTTGGTAATGTAGACCTCTTAATACGCCCTTTGTAGAATAAGACTCGTTATCTTGAACAAAAGTAGTATTAGACTTAGTCATTTCTTGAAATTGCTTCGAATTAAAGCTCTCAAAAAAATAACCTCTTTTGTCGTAAAAAATTTTGGGTTCAATAATAAGACAGCCCGTTAGTTTAGTTTCCAAAACTTTCATTTAAATTCTTTTATTTCTCTAAAATACTAAGTAGATGTTTACCATAGCCACTTTTAACTAATGGTTTTACCAGTTCTTGGAGTTGGGATTTGTTAATATAACCCATTCTATAAGCAACCTCTTCAATAGCCCCAATTTTTAAGCCTTGTCTTTCTTCTATTACTTGAACAAACTGAGATGCTTGCATTAAGGAATTAAAAGTACCTGTATCTAACCAAGCTGTACCTTTATCCAAAACACTTACTTTAAGTTTTCCTTGTTTTAAATACTCTTTATTAACGTCTGTTATTTCTAATTCTCCTCTATGACTAGGCTTTATATTTTTAGCGATATTAACAACTTCGTTATCGTAAAAATAAATACCAGGAATAGCGTAATTAGATTTTGGGTTCTCTGGTTTTTCTTCTATCGAAATTACATTTCCGCTATCATCAAACTCGGCTACACCATAACGCTCTGGATCGTGTACATGATAAGCATAAATAACGCCTCCTTCTGGGTCGTTATTCTCTTGTAACAATTTCTCTAAGCCTGTACCATAAAAAATATTATCTCCTAGAATAAGAGCTACTTTATCGTTACCAATAAAATCTGCTCCAATAATAAAAGCTTCGGCTAGTCCATTAGGAGCTTCTTGAATAGCGTATTGAAAATTACACCCAAACTTCTTTCCATCTCCTAATAAGGCTTCAAATAGAGGCAAATCATGCGGTGTAGAAATTATTAAAATATCTTTTATCCCAGACCACATTAGTGTAGATAAAGGATAATAAATCATTGGCTTATCGTAAATAGGCATTAATTGCTTGCTTACCGCCAATGTTAATGGGTGTAAACGTGTACCTGATCCTCCAGCCAATATTATTCCTTTCATGTGTTATATTTATTCTTTTCTAACGGACACATGCTGTTCGCTATTAATATTTTAATTTAGCGATATTACTCTAAGCATGCTCTTTTCATTCTATGAATTATATTTATTTAGATACCAGTCTATTGTTTTTCGAATTCCAGACTCAAAATTTTCATCTGCTTTCCAGCTTAATTCACTTTCTATTTTATCAGCATCAATAGCATATCTAAAGTCGTGTCCTGGTCTGTCTTTAACAAAAGTAATTTGCTTTTTATATGAATTTTTAGATGGTTGTACTTCGTCTAAAATATTACAAATTGTATTTACAATAGATAAATTATCTCTTTCATTTCTTCCTCCAATATTGTAAGTTTCTCCAGATTTCCCACTTTTATAAGCTAATTCTATTCCTTTACAATGATCTAAAACATATAGCCAATCGCGAATATTCTTACCATCACCATAAATTGGGATATCCTCTCCTGAAATTGCCTTTCTTATTATGGTAGGAATCAACTTTTCATTATGTTGTTTTGGGCCATAATTGTTAGAACAATTGGTAGTTACAACATTCATTCCGTAGGTATGAAAATAGCTACGCACAATAAAATCGGACGCTGCTTTAGATGCACTATAAGGGCTATTAGGTGCGTAAGGTGTATTCTCTGTAAACAAACCTATTTCTCCTAAAGTACCATAAACCTCATCTGTTGAAATATGATGAAATCTAGCGTTTTCGAAACCCTTTTTTATTTGGTTTGGTCCAGACATCCAGAAGTGTTTTGCTACGTCTAATAAATTAAAAGTTCCTGTAATATTTGTATCTACAAAAGCACCTGGATTTTTTATAGAATTATCTACATGCGATTCTGCTGCAAAATGTATAACACCTTGAAATTTGTATTTATTAAATAACTCTTCGATTAATAATCTATCACAAATATCTCCCTCCACAAAGGTGTAATTTGTATTAGCTTCAATCTCTTTTAGGTTTGTAACATCACCAGCATAAGTAAGCTTATCTAGGTTTACAACATGAGTATCTTTATTGTTCTCTAAAAAATAAGGTATGAAGTTAGAGCCAATAAAACCTGCTCCGCCAGTAATTAATATATTTTTATTCTTCATAGTTATTTACAAAGCTTACTGTTTTCCTGATTATGTAAAAGAAAGTCAGTAATAATAACGCTAAAACAGGTACAATAGTAGTGTAGCTCTTATACCAAACTGTAACTTTATTACCAACTTGTTGGAAGCTTGAAATAACATCTGCTAAAACATCTTGTGTGATCCTCTTTTCTTCTAAGCCTCTAAGATTATTTCGTAACTCAAGTTCTTTTGTTAGTAGCTCATATTCTTTTGTGTCTGGCTTCTCTTGCGTTAACGGTAATTCACCTACTCTAAAACTTGATGTAAGGTTTTCAGCATCTTTCTGTAAGACGTCTATATATATTGTCTGTAACTCATTAACCCTCTTTAAAGCAGACTTTATATTATCTTTTTCAAGTTCATAGTAAACAGAATCTCTTCTACGTTTAGTTCTTGAATACTCTGTATTAAAAGCAACATTAATACCATCTTCTAGCTCTTTAAAAACATCCTTCTTCGTTGATTTTGCTGTTATTAAAAAAACATCTCCCGTAAAGATACTTCTGTTTTCAATAAATTTTTCATAAGAGGTCTTGTTAAGTGCAAAAGAATCCAGTTGTCTTGCAAAATTTTGATATTGTAGAACTCTATCATTTTCTGTCTCGGGTCCTGGCTCAATCTTGAAACTTAATAGAGACTTAACATCTACATTGTTGCCTTCTGCATTAAATATTTTACTTAAAGCATCGTAATCTCCACTAGCAATTAGCGCATTATAATAACCAATATTAGTAACCAATTGAAATTTAGACCCTGAGTAAGGTGTTACCAACATATCTGAAGTGTAAACATCAACCTTGGACTTGTCTAGAAAATAACCAGCTACATAAGCAAGTAATAAAACACCTAAAATTACTTTCCAGCCGTTAACAACAACTTTAAGAGCGCTAATTATAAAAGAAAAAACAGCTTTAACAACTGAGGATATAAAAATATATACTTTATTTAAAAGGTTTCCAATAAGATTAAAAAACACAATTAAATCAACTTCTTCATTGTTGTTTTTATTCGATGGTAATTCTTGACTCATAATTTATAATAATGGTTAATTGAAAATTTGTTGCAATATTTTTCGTGTAATTAAATATGTTGGCTTAACTCCCGATGTACCTAAACCTCCTGAAGCTAAAGTACCTCCTGTTTCTAAAGGATTATCACTAGCATAATAAGCATATCTTACCTTTACGTCTGGATTAATACTTCCTCTTACTTTAGACGCTGCTTGAATTGCCTTTTGGTAATGTGCGCCTTCCATTTCTAGACCGATAACATTCCATGTTGAGTTATAAAAGAACTTTAAAATATCTTTATTTTGAAGAGATGTACCTAAAACGGTAATCATGCTTCCTTCAAAAACTTCAACACCTTGTCCTTCTAGATCTTCTTTACCTAATTCATTTTTAAAAGGATAATTATCAGCTGTTCCTTCAAAAATATGTGCAGAAGGAATCATTATATCTCCTTTACCACCTTCAAGAATTCCAGCTTTTCCCATAATTGAGATAGACTCGATATTTAAATGTGTTTTATCTTTTCCAGTTCCGTAAGGTTTTAAAAACTCATCAATTGTCTCGTAAGCTTGTTCTCCAAAAGCATAGTCCATAACAAAAAGTACAGGTTTCTCGCTGTCCTTTTCGGCCTTACTAAGTCCCAAATCTGTATGACTTAAGTCTAATTTTGCTGTATCAAAAATCTGAACATTAATATTAGTTCCAGAAGTGTCTTTGATATATATCATGCCTTGCTGTAACGCTTTTTGCGTTACCTTATTGCGTAAGCTTTCATTTTCAGAACTACTTAACGCTTCATAAACTTCAAAAATATCTTTTTTAGAAGTTAATGTTTTTAATGCTTGTGGTGCATACAAGGTGTTCATTACACTATGTAAGTTGGCACTAATAATATGTATTGGTCTAGATAATAAATCGTTTTTCTTAAGTGTTTCTTTAATAGTATCTGCCCAACGCTCTCCATGGATGTGGTGACCTAAGCGTTCTCGTAATACAGGACTAAAAGTAACTGTGCGCTTGTTATTATTTATAACCTCATCTATTGCCAGTTTCCCTAACCAGTAAACAATTTCTAATAAGCGTTCTGGATGCTTAGTTGTAGCAAATACACCATAAACATCTGTTATCTCTTTAAAAGTACGTCCTAGAATATTTGCTGCATGTGTTATGGCTATCTCACGCTCCTGATTAGTTAGTTTCTTGCTGCTTAAAACAGCTGTTTCTAATTTAATCCAATCTCTAGTTGTAGAGCCGTTATCATCTATAACTACTCGCTTAAAGATTTTATGTGATTCTACAAAAAGAAACGTTAAGTGCGTTAAAATATCGTAGATTTCACTGCGTCCACGCGTGATCTCAATATTCATTTGCTCCTCGTCTATACGGTAGCAATTACGTCTTCTTTTTGGTGGAATAATAGCTTCAAAATGAGAATCGGCATAACCTTCATCGCTTGTAAGGTTAATAAAACGACATTCTTCTATACCAATTGGAAGTCTATCTATAACATATAAAAGCCCTTCTAACTCGGCCTTTTCATCTGCAATCGATCCATAAATTTCTGGTCTTAAAACCAAAAGCGCTTCTCTTAAGGTTTCCCCAGAAATTCCCATAGGCTTATAAAAGCCACGGTTGAATAAATGTCTCATTGTAATGTACATTCTTTCAATGGCATTCGAGCTTTCTTGCGCTCTTGTTCTTTCGTGTTTTTTTATCTTACTCATGTAATTTCCTTAGCTAGCAAAGATAGTATTATTTAATTATTATTTCGGCATTTAACGCATCTGCTATAATACGGTCGTTTGCAAGACGTGGAATTTTATTTTGTCCGCCTAATTTTCCAATAGATTTCATGTAGTTTTGAAACCCGTTTTTTCTTATTACAGATATTTTTAATGGCTGTAAAACCTTACCAACAATCAAGTCTAGATAATAACTATTTTGTTGTTGTAAAGCTGCGTCTATTTTTTGCGCTAAAGCGGAAAGACTTTCTGGTTCGTTCTCAAACTCGATAAACCATTCATGATATGGTAAACCAGAATCTGGATTAATTTGCGGAGCAACCGTAAACTCGTTAATTCTAACCGAAGTGCCTTCCGTAGCTATGCGCAAGGCATGTTCCACTTCTTTACCAATAACGTGCTCTCCAAAGGCGGAGATAAAGTGTTTTATACGCCCAGAAACGATAACACGAAATGGTTTTGTGCTTGTAAATATTACAGTATCTCCCACATTATAAGCCCATAATCCCGCATTTGTCGAGATTATTAAAACATAATTTTTTCCAACCTCAACATCTTTTATGGTGATTCGCTTTGGATTGTCTTCAAAAAAATCCTCAGCTAATACAAACTCATAAAACATTCCAGAATCAAGCTGAAGCAACATCCCTTTTTCATCTTGTTTATCTTGAAAAGCAAAAAAGCCTTCACTTGCTGGATATAATTCTATACTATCTACTTTTCGTCCTATTAAATTTTCGAACTTAGCTCTGTAAGGCTCATAATTAACGCCTCCAAAAATGAAAAGGTTGAAATTCTTAAAAATATCTCCAACTTTTTTTCCTGTTTTCTTTTCTAGTTTTTCAAAATACATTTGTACCCAAGACGGTATTCCCGAAATAATAGTCATGTCTTCTGGCAATGTTTCTTCTACCACAGCATCTACTTTAGTCTCCCAATCTTCAATGCAATTAGTTTCCCAAGATGGTAACCTGTTTTTTTGAAGGTATTTTGGTACATAGTGCGCAACAATACCCGATAATCTCCCTAATTGTACGCCATTTTGCTCTGTTAGAATTGGACTACCTTGTAAAAAAATCATTTTACCATCTACAAACTTAGCGTTACCAGTTTCATGGATGTAAAGCAAGATGGCATTTCGAGCCGCATTTACGTGGTTAGGCATACTATCGGCTGTAATAGGAATATATTTTGCACCAGATGTTGTACCAGATGTTTTTGCAAAATATAATGGTTTTCCTTTCCAAAGGATGTCTTTTTCTCCTGCAACCACTCTTTCAACATACGGTTTAAGCGCTTCGTAATCGCGAATAGGAACATGCTTTATAAAATCGTCATGATTTTTTATAGTATTAAAACTATGATCTTTTCCAAAGGTTGTTTCAGATGCTCCTTTAATTAAATCTCGAAAGACCTTTTCTTGGGTTTCAATAGGATTATTAGCCCATTTTTGAACTTTTTTATAAACTCTTTTTGCAAATGGTTTTGCCAACGCTGCTTTTAGTGATAGCATTATTTGTTATGTGTTTTAAACCAGTTAATAATTAAACTATCTCTTTGTTGTTTGAAATTTGACAAGCCGTGATTTCCACCTTCAAATATTTTATAATTAAAATCTTCTTTGTTTGATGCTGTTAAAGAATCTATTAATTTTTGCGGCTCTTCTACCGCTACTGCAACATCATCTGTACCATGAAGTATTAATAAAGGCTCGTTTATTTTATTAAACCAATATAGAGATGATCGTTTTTTATACTCATCTTTAAATCTAATAGAATCACCAACTAACGGTTCAAAAACCTTTCTATATAATCTTGGTCTAAATTTAGCAACTTCAAAAAGATTTGTTGGCGCTCCAACAACAGCGATACTATTTATATCATCTGTCAACTTAGATAACTGATACGTATTCATTCCTCCTCTAGAATATCCTAAAATATGAATGTTTTTAGCGTCTACAAAATCTAATTCTTTTGCTATATCAATCAACTTTAAAATATCGTTTACATCTTTTCCTCCAAATTCATCAATGCCTTCACTGACTAAATTACCTCTTAATTGTGAAGCTAAAACAACATAACCTTTTGAAGCAAGTTGATTAATCAATTTAAGCTGAAAGTCTCCAATCATACCAAAACTTTGGTTTCCGCCTCTACAATAAATTATTACAGGCAACTTAGTACTAGATTTGTACTGCATTGGTCTGGCTATAAAGCCTTCAATATTTAAACCCTCAGATTTATACTTAATTTTGTAAGTATCTACACCTTCAAGATTAAACATTTCTGTTTTATTTAAAAGCTGTTGAGAGGTAATTTGATTATGAAAAGTATTTACCTCTTCATTTTTACAAGAAAAAAGTATGATGATAATTACAAGATTTACTACTAGTACCGGAATTCTTCTCACTATTTCTTAAAATCTATAAAATTAGTTGGGTTTACAGAATAACCATCACTCCATAATTCGAAATGTAAATGTGGACCTGTTGAAAAATCTCCTGTATTTCCTGAGGTTGCTATTACTTCTCCTGCTTTTACTAAATCTCCTTGCTCTTTAGTAAGCGTAGCATTGTGCTTGTAAACAGAAAGTAACCCGTAACTATGCTCTATTAAAATTACAAAACCTGTTTCTGCTGTCCACTCCGCAAAAATCACTGTACCATCTGCTGTCGCTTTAACTGGTGTGTTTTTAGCGACGACTATATCCACCGCGTAATGTTTCTTTTTAGCATTGTAATGCTCACTAATTTCACCATTTACTGGTGGAAATAATACAAAATTAGTTTTAGATTTTGCTGTTTCAAATAGATTGTACTTGTCTTCTTTGTCTACTTTTTCTCTTAAAATAGAATCTGCTTCGCTTGCCGATAAATCGATCTCGCTTGTATCTATTTTTGCTGCTTCGATTATAGAATCTCTATTAAACTTCATCGCACTCACTTCTCCTTTTAAAACTTTTTTTATTGACGCGTAATATTGATCGTTGTAAGTAATAATTTGTTGTAATGAGTCTGTTTTATAATTAAGCTCTACTGCTTGCTTTTTTAATGCCGTAGAGGAATAACCTGGAATATATTCTTTTAAAGGTGTAAAAGCGATTAGCAAAATGGTAAAAGAAACTAATGCGATTGATGAGATACCAAGAAGTACAAAAACATTTAAACGCGTGAGTTTAAAAGCTAATCTTTCTTCAAAAGTCTCCTCGTTTAATATGACTAAACGGTACTTATGAAGTAGTTTTTTCGATATTTTTTTAGTTTTTTTAATCTTCTTAGCCATGCTTGTTTATCTTAAAACAAAAGTAAATAAAAATATAACTTTACCTATTTAACAATATGCTAAAGTTAGCTTTAAAACGCTATAATTAAACTTTAATTACTAACTTTGTCTTTTAAATACATATATTATGATATCATTAAGCATATTTTTAGGAGCGATTGGCCCTTGGCAAATTGGTTTAGTAGTCGTTTTAATCTTGTTGTTATTTGGAGGTAAAAAAATACCTGAAATGATGAGAGGTCTTGGAAGCGGTATTAAAGAGTTTAAAGACGCAAGTAAAGAAGAAGAGGGAAAAGCTGAAGAAAAAAAGTAAATTCACAAATTAAACTATATTAAAAAACCATCGCATTGCGATGGTTTTTTTTGTGTTTTACATTCCTTTACGACTAATCTATTCTAATAGATTTTATAATAGATTCTAACTCAAAAACGTAATTACGTTTAGATACTGATGGCGCAAAAACAAAACCTTCGGCAACTAAATATCTATTATTAACCTTATCTTCAATTAGGTACATAATAAAAGGTCCTGACATAAACTGATTTTTGACGTCCCAAAGTCCTTTAACCTCTATTGTTGGCTTATTATCAACTATAGTTTCGTAAACATGTGGAGCATAAGCCATTTCTGTTGCCATATAACTTCCGTCTACTGGTCCTGGAATATATTTTTCACCAATGGAATCTCTAGTTTTAATTATTTGACTAACCAAGCTATCATCCTTCTCTATAGCATTTAAGGGTATCTCATAAAATAAAACATTCGTATAACCTGTTGGTATATCTCGTTTTATCCAAAAAAACTTATCTTCAGGATTAGCTGTAGTATTTGTTACTCTATAATAAGAAGGGAACTTTACCTTTATACCTAAAGATTCTTGAACATCTGTAGTTCTAGATAAAGACTTGCTCATTTGCTTTTGCTTGTATCTTATTTCTTCCGTTTTTAAAGCATCAACAATATTGTCCGCATTTTTTGCTATTTCTGCTTTAATTTCTTCAATATCCTTCCCTGAAACGGTCACAATTTTTTGAGGTCTAGCATGCACATCTCTCTCAATTCTAAAACCTGCTTCTCCTTGTTCTACTTTTAAAATACTTCTACTCTGCTTAGCGAAACCAGTAAAAACTTGAGTTGGTATTTGAGATAGAGAAAACATTGGCTCTACCTGATTTAAACCATCTATTGGCTGAGTCATAACAGCTCTAATAGTCTCTCCAACACTATTTTTCCATAACTCGTTATCGACTACAATAGCAATTTTATTAACTGGTCCGGCAGAATCTGGAAGAATTTTCACTCCCTCTTTACTGGTATTATTACAAGACAATGTCGTGGCTACAATAGCTACCAATAGAATAAGTTTACGCATAATTTGTTTTTTTTGATGAATTACTAACTTTTAGACACCCTTAAAGTCATGCCTAGTTTTAAGTTAGTACCACTAATATCGTTCCAATCTTTAATATCTTGAACAGAAACACCAGAAAACTTTTGCGAAATACTCCATAACGAGTCTCCTTCCTTAACTTTATAAGTCTTTCCGGTGAAGTTTGCCGTGTTTTTAGGTTTCCTGGCTGTCTTTGTTACGGAAGAAGGATTTCGAGGATATACAGTTAGTCTCTGCCCTATTTTTAGGTTATTACTTCGTAAACCGTTCCATTGTTTTAACTGACTAACTCGAACACCAAATTTTCTTGCAATTTTACCTAAATAATCACCTTGTCTTACAGAATAACGTGTTTTAGTATCTGAATTTTGAAGCTGCGGCAAAGGTTTTTCGCGTTTATCGAATTCCTCTTTAGCGAAAGCATACATATCTTTCTCATTATTTACAAAAACACCAACTACATTTCTAGGTAGTCTTAAAGTATAATTCTTTCCTTCTATGTATGGAATAACATCTAATTTATAAGACGGGTTTAAGAATTGCAGTGTCTCCATTTTTACGCCTGTAAACTCCGAAACTTGATCCAAAGTAATCATTTGTTTTACATGAATCGTATCGGTTTCTACATAATTAAACTGAGGTTTATGTTGCACAAAACCATGCTCGTCTGCATATTCGAAAATATACATTGTTGCTAAAAAAGCAGGAACATAACCTGCTGTTTCACGTGGAAGATTTGGTCTTATATTCCAATAATTTTTATATCCACCAGAGCGTCTTATGGCTTTACTTACATTTCCTGGTCCAGAATTATATGCTGCTAATGCTAAATCCCAATCGCCAAAAATTTGATATAATTTTGCTAAATATGTTGCTGCAGATTTTGTAGATTTTATAGGGTCGCTACGTTCATCGACATAACTACTAACATCAAGACCATACTGTTTTCCTGTAGCAAACATAAATTGCCATAAACCTGTTGCTCCTACGCGTGATTTTGCTCTTGGTTTTAATGCAGATTCTATTATCGAGAGATACTTCATCTCTAAAGGAATATTGTAGTTATCCATCTCACGCTCGAACATTGGAAAATAATACTTACTCAATCCCATTAAACGCTCCATAGAATGGTGTCTTGTCTTTAACCAACGCTTAATTAAATTCTCTAATTGCGGATTGTATTCTACATTAAAAGGTGTTCTAGCATTTAAGCGCTCTAACCTTGCTTTTAAAGTATCGGTAGATAGTTCTGGGTAGTAAACAGCTTCATATTTTAAATCTGTTACATCACGATAAATAGTATCGAAAAGAGACGTGCTATACAGCTCTTCCATCCACTTTTTATCTATTTCTGAAGCAAATTCATGGTCTACTAACTCCTTGGTTAAATCTATTTTCTTTATCGGTTCGATAGATTGTTTATACAAGGCCTTACCATCCATTATAGTGTCTATTACATAACTCTCGCCTGCAATTAATTCAGACTCGGAGAGTCGTGTCGTTTTTACGGTTAAAGAATCTTGCGCATTCAACTGAAATCCGAAGACAACAAAAAACAATACACCTATATATTTTGAAACTAATGTCATTTAAAAAAAATTGTATTTAAATTGCTATAACGCAATAATATCAGGAATGGTATAAACGCTATTTTACTCTAAAATAGCTGCGATTCCTGGTAATGTTTTACCTTCTAAACTTTCTAACATTGCTCCTCCTCCAGTACTTACATAACTTACTTTTTTCTCAAAACCAAATTGTTTTACTGCAGCTACAGAATCTCCTCCTCCAACTAAAGAAAAGGCTCCTTTTTTAGTAGCCTCGGCAATTGAGTTTCCTAACGCTATAGTTCCATTAGCAAAATTTTCCATTTCAAAAACTCCTAAAGGTCCGTTCCATAAAATGGTTTTACTTTTCATTACAACTTCGTGAAATTGCTTTCTAGATTCTGGTCCAGCATCTAATCCCATCCAGTTTTCTGGTATTACTTTAATATCGCAAACTTTAATATTTGCATCGTTACTAAAAGCATCGGCAATTATAGAGTCTACAGGAAGGTGAATATTAACATTTTTAGCTTTTGCTTGCTTTAATATATCTAAAGCCATTTCTAACTTATCGTCTTCTACTAAGGAATCTCCAATACTTCCGCCTTGTGCTTTCACAAATGTAAATGCCATTCCTCCTCCAATAATTACATCATCTACTTTATCTAAAATATTTTCTATCACTGTTATTTTAGAGGATACTTTTGCACCACCTAATATTGCTAAAACAGGTCTATCGTCTGACTTTAAAACCTTATCAATACTATTTATTTCTTGCTCTAGTAATAGACCAAAACATTTGTTTTCAGGAAAAAACTGAGCAATAACAGTTGTAGAAGCGTGTGCTCTATGTGCTGTACCAAACGCATCGTTTACATAGATGTCTCCAAGCTTAGATAATTTCTCTGCAAAGTCACGATCTCCTTTTGTTTCTTCTTCATGAAAACGTAAATTTTCTAGAATTAATATTTCTCCAGGTTTTAGGTTTGCAGCAGCTTCTTCAGCTTCTGTACCAACACAGTTAGAAACAAACTTAGTTTCTACACCAATTATATCTTCAACTTTACTTACAATATGCTTTAAAGAAAATTCGTCTTGAGCTCCTTTTGGTCGTCCTAAATGTGACATTAAAATACAGCTTCCGCCATCTTCTAAAATTTTAATTATAGTAGGTTTAGCAGAAGAAATTCGCGTAGCATCAGTTACTTTAAAGTTAGCATCTAATGGCACATTAAAATCTACTCTAATTAATGCTTTTTTATTATTAAAATTGAAATCGTTTAAAGTCTTCATATCGTGTTTTTAATATTTTAGTCTAAGTTTACTTTTAAGATCCAAGTATCTCTAAAACGATAGTCTTGAATTAATTCTTGTTGTTTTGTAAATGCTTCTTTAGCACTTTCTGTTTGCATTATAGCTACGTATTGCCAGCCATTTCTGGGATTTGTAATAGTAATTGGTGTGTAGCCTTTTTTAATAAGATACCCTTCCCATTTTCTAGCACGCGACCGCTCTGAAAACACATTGGTAACTACATAATATCCATTACTAACATCACTAAATAGTACTGAACGCTTTGCCACCAATATCTTAAAAGCTTTAGAATTAAAACCTTTCCTTCCTGGTGGTTTCCAAACATATTTCCTTTTATTAACTTCGGCTTGAGTTGTTCTAATAACTTCTGGTTCAATTATAGATACTTTACTAACTGGTTCTTTTTCTTCAACTACATCCTCAAAAAAGTCTTGACTAATTTCTGTTTGAAATGCAGCAAAATACATGTAAAAACGATCTGAGCGTGTTTTTAATCTCAAAGTCGTAGAACTCATGTTGTTGTCAATAATCGAGTTATTGTAGTTAGGTATCTCTAATTCTGCAATATCAAAACCCAAGGTGTTTCTACTACTTGGTATACGGTCGGTATTTAGTAGACTATTATTTGTAATACTACTATTAAAAAAGTTTTGCTGATTTCTAACACCATTACTAAGTGATTGGTACGAGCCATCTTTTTTAATAATAGCACATTCATCCTGCAATAAAGTAATATCTCCTTCTAATGCAGAAACCACTAAAGATGTTTTTACATCGCCTTGATCTACAGACTTAAAGTTTTTAAATGTAATATCTACAGGTAGATTATTTACTAAAGCAAAACCATTGTAAGACGCTATATATTTAGGGTTATCTGTAGGCGATTGATACACAATATAAAGCATCCATCCTGCGGCACTACCACCAGAAATATAACCTTGAGAAGCTTTTACATTAGCGACAGTATAATCTCCATTTTGCTCTTCGGCATCTCTAAGTATTTTTGTAACATCTGCAAAACAAACATATGGTGAGTTTATGGCGTGCGTTGGATTTTTTGCTCCGTCGTATAAAATTTTTCCACCAATGGTTTGGTACTCACCATTTGGTGTCTTAAACTTAACTGTGTCTATTGCACTACTTTGTCTAAAATCTCCTCTATACTCGTAGCTATCTTTAGATTTTCTTCTTTTCCCTTGTTCAAGACTATAAGTAGCTGTCCAATAAAGCGCAGCATAAGTAATCTTCTTTAAATTATCTGGAAGTTTTAATTTGGCAGCACTGGAGCTAAAGGTCGATTTATCGTTGTCAATATCAATGTATTTCATTTTTACATCGTCATTAATAACATTCATATCATTAAAATCGTCCGTTTTATGTTCCCCTAAAATACTGTTTCCAATAGTTTTAGAATCGCCATAAATATAAAATTCATTTACAGATTTAAAATCTACACCATCATAATCTAAATCTTCTTTAACTGCCTCTTTTTCTTGCGAATAGCAGTTAATAAATCCCAAAAAGGATAAACAAATTAGTAATAATAACTTCATTAAATATTGATTTCATGTTTAAAAAAATAGCGATACTTTTTTTACACTTCAAATATATATAAATCCTATGACACCGTTTTGGGATAAAGTGTTTAAAATTGTCGTTTAAGCCAATACTTTATAAAAATAAGCGATTTCTTTTACGTTAAATTTAAACTATAACTAGTATAAACTATATTTGCTTTATGCTTTTTAGTGAAATTATTGGACAGACACATATAAAAAAACACCTTACTACAAGTGTAGATAATGGTCGTATACCTCATGCTCAACTCTTTATTGGTCCGGAAGGCTCTGGAACTTTACCAATGGCAATTGCTTATGCGCAATATGTTTTATGCTCTAATAGCGATGGAGAAAACAGCCAAGAAGGTAATGCTTGTAACCTGAAATTTAAAAACTTCTCGCATCCAGATTTACATTTTGCTTTTCCAGTTACTACAAACGATAAAATAAAAAGACATCCTGTTTCTAATCATTTTTTAGAAGAATGGCGAGATTTGTTAACCAAACAACCGTATGGAAACTTATTCGATTGGTATAAGCAATTAGGTGTAGATAACAAACAAGGTCAAATTGGTGTGGACGAAGCGCAAGATATTATTAAATCTCTTGCTCTAAAATCTTACGAAGGTGGTTATAAAGTAATGTTGATTTGGATGGCAGATAAAATGAATACTGCAGCCTCAAATAAACTTTTAAAACTAATTGAAGAGCCACCAAACAAGACTGTTTTTATTTTAATTGCTGAAGAAGAAGAACAAATAATCAACACCATTAGATCGCGTTGCCAGTTATTACATTTCCCTCCTTTAGCTGAAATTGATATAAAAAATGCACTAATTAAAAACTATAGTTTAAATGAAGCTGTAGCAATCAAAATAGCCCATCAAGCCAACGGAAATTACAATAAAGCCTGCGATTTAGTTTACAATGATAGTGAAGACACCCAGTTTGAAACCTGGTTTATTTTCTGGATTCGTGCTGCTTTTAAAGCTAAAGGAAATAAAGCTGCTATCCACGATTTAATAAAATGGAGTGAGGATATTGCTAAAACAGGTCGTGAAACACAAAAACATTTTTTAAATTTTTGTTTAGACTTTTTTCGTCAAGCATTGTTACTAAATTATAATGCAGACGCTTTAGTTTATATGGAAATTAAAAGTGAAAAATTTAAACTTGAGAACTTCGCTCCTTTTGTTCACAACAATAATATTTTAGATATTTCTAACGAACTACAAGATGCCATTTACCATATCGAGCGTAACGGTAATTCTAAAATAATTCTTACCGATTTATCCATTAAACTTACTAGATTACTTCATAAAAAATCTGAATAATGGAACATTCCAATTGGTTTGTTATCATTAACCCGAAAGCTGGAAATGGATCCGCCCTAAAACTATGGCCAAAAATAGAAGCGTTATTAAAAACTAGCAATTTTAATTTTCAATTTACTTTTACTCAATATCGAAATCATGCAACAAAACTAGTTGAAATCGCAGCGAATAAAGGTTTTAGAAATATTATTTGCGTTGGTGGTGATGGGACTTTACATGCTATTGTTAACGGCTTAATGCTTCAAAAAAAAGTAGAATCTTCAGCTATTTATGTTGGCTTAATTCCTATTGGTACAGGTAATGATTGGGCAAAAACGTATAACATTCCAAATACAATAAAAGAGGCTATTCTGCTTATAAAAAAGGACACCATAAAAGTTCAGGATATTGGTAAAATAGATTTTTTAGAATCTAAGAAACCGTCTTTATACTTTAACAATCTTGCTGGAATTGGCTTTGATGGTTTGGTGGCTAAAAAAACCGAAAAACTAAAACACCTTGGAAAGCTTTCTTATTTTATTGCTGCTTGTCAATCCTTACTGACCTTCAATAATTTTGAGGTTGAGATTATATATAAAAACAATAGGTCTACAACACGATCTTTAATGGTTTTAGTTGGGTTATGCACCTATTCTGGTGGAGGTATGCGACTAACAGATACTCCAAATCCTAAAGATGGTTTATTTGATATAAGCAATGTAACCAATTTTAATACGTGGGATTTTATTAAAAATTTACCTAAATTATATAATGGGAAAGTACAAGCTGCTAAAAAAGTAAACACGTTTAAAACAGATAGTATTTTAGTACTAAGCAATAAAAGAACGAAAGACTTTTATATGCAAACAGATGGTGAAGTTTTTAATGCCGAAAATATAAATATATCTATCTTAAAACAGGCTTTTTCTTTCTACACTTAATACTTTATAATTTTTTAATAACCTGTTTTTCTATATTAATATTCAAGATCCAAACTTGCTCTAAAAATTCGCTTTTAATAAATGCTTTTCTAAGCATGAAAACATCATAAAAATTTTCAGAATTAAAAAGATAAACATAAAATTTACCTTCAGAAACATCTTTAAATAATTTAGAATTTACACCTTTATCCTGAAGCTCTTTTTGATAATTTATAGCATAGTCGAGATTGTATAGCAAACCTGCAATTATATAATATCCTTTTTCTACTCCGTTAATTAATGATGGTTCTTGATTTAGAATACGCTTAAATTTTTGGGTTTCGTAAACATAATCTTCTTTGGTTAATAGCTTTTCGTAGTTCTCCCTATTCATTATCAATGACTTAGTATGATAATTTGATTGTTTCAAAGTAATATCTGGCTGATAAACATTTTTATTTATGGTAGAAATAATCTCTACATTTTGTTTTTTCTGTAACCAAATTGGCAATGGTTTATCTTTCTCTACTTCTACTGGCTTATAGTTTTTTGTTTCAGATAATTCCGCTTTAGAGGTATACACATCCTGCTTTACAGATAAAGGTTTTATAGTATTTTCTACTTCTTTAATCGCTATATTTTGTGACGGTTTTACTTCTGTTTCTTTAACTTCATTTGCTTTTAAAGCTAATTCTTCTTCTACCCTAGATTCACTCTTTTTTACCTTATCTTCTTTGTTTTCTTTCCTTGGCTTGCTTCGTTTTCTTCTGCCCTTTTGACTCTTTTGACTCTTTTCTTTTTTCTCTGGTTGATTATTAACAACCCTATTTGTTTGTTCTACTTCTATCGTTTCTACTACTGCGTCACTATTTTTTTCTTCGTAAAAAGACTTACTAATCTCGGTTTGAAAAGCGGCAAAAAACAAATAAAACCTATCAGATTCGGTATTAAACGCCATTTCAATTTCAGTAGTTGTATTATCTATAATAGGTTGAGAATCGTTTGGTACATTCATAGACACAATATCAAAACCTAAGGTGTTTTCACTACTAGGATATCTATTATTAAAACCCTCATTATCGTACGTTATTTTACTATTAAAAAAATTATTACTAGGCCTTAATTCCGTACTTAAAAGCGATACTCTTTTCGCTAAAGGATTAACTAAAAGACACTCATCTTCTATTAACGCAGAATCTCCTTCTAAAGCCGCAAACGTGAGTGTTGTCTTTACTTCTCCTTTCTCTAACGCCTTAAAATTATTAAATTTTAGTTTTAGAGGTGCATTATTAACATGCGCAAACCCATTATAAGTGGTAATATATTTTGGGTTCTCTGAAGGCTTTTCATAAACAACATATAACAACCAACCAGCAGCACTTCCACCAGAAACGAAACCTTTAGTTGCCTTTACATTTGCAACTGTATAGTCTCCATTTACTGTGTCAGCATTTTTAAGTAATCTAGTTACATCTGCAACGCACACATAAGGTGAATTTAAAGCAAAATCCGTGTTTTGATCGCCATCGAAAATTACAGTTCCATTAATCTTTTTATAATCACCATTTGGCAATTTTAATTGAACGTTGTCAATAGCATCTCGTTTACGAACTCGCTTACCTTGAAACAAAAACTGACCATTAGATTCTTGTCTATAGCCTTGCTCATAACTATATGTTGCGCTCCAATACAACGCAGCATAAATAATTTTTTTATGATTATCAGGTAGCTTAAGGCTCGCAGAACTGGAGCTAAAAGTAGAGGGATCATTATCAATATCAACAAAGACCATATCAATATCATCATTGGTTAGAGATGTATCGTTAAATGGCTCTTTTACGTCTTTACTTAAGATGTTATTTCCTATAACAGTTGCGTCCCCATAAATATAAAATTCGTTTTGAACTTTAAAAGGAACAGCCTCTTGAGCATATAAAAGCCCACAAAAAGTAAAGACAATGAAACTGAATGGTAAACAGTTTTTCATCATCTTAAATAGAATAATTAATAGCGTTAAATTATTACGTTAAATATAGGTAATTATTTAAGAGTACTGAAATATAAGAGTTTAAGGCATAAAAAAAGCGCTAAATGGTAGTTTAGCGCTTTTAATAAAAAGTAATATAGTCTAATTATTTTCTATACTTAGAGTCTATTTCTTTAATCATTAAGCCTGACAAATCTGATGCTTCATCACCGTAAAGGATGTTACCTGTAGATTCGTTAGCTCCAATAATAAATTTGTAGCCATTTGCCTTACCATAATCTTTTACTGTAACTTTCATTTTAGAAATCACAGAGTCTATATCCGTTTGGTAAGCTGTTTGCAATTGCTGTTGTTCTGTTTGCATCATTTGCTGAAACTGCTGTGCCTTTGCTTGAAACGCTTGAACTGCTTCTTGCTGCTTACTTTGAGACATTTTAGCCACCTTTGCTTGTAGTGCTAAATATTCGGTTTGGTAACCTTTACCTATACTATCTGCACGTAATTTAAACGATTCGTTTAAAACATCGTATTTAGACTCAATATCTTTTTTCTCTTGTATATCGTTAATCACTTTTGCATTATCAACAAATCCAATTTTTTGCTCTTGGCAAGATGCGAATGTTATTAGAACGATAACCGCTAATACTATTTTTTTCATTTTAAAATAATTTTATGTTTTGAGCAAAAATAGAAAAGAGAAGTAATTTATTCGCAAAAAATCTTACTAAAAGGCTATTATAAGAATTTATTATAGACATTTCTAGCAACAATAGTTTTTTATTATCAAAAACGGGCTCAAATAAAGCGTTTTAAGGCTCTTTCTAAAAATTGACAACTAAATATACGAATGAACACAAAACAAAAGAATTAAGATGTCTAATATTCAGTTTTTACTGTTTTTTATCACATAAATAAGCGAAGAATACTCTCCAGAGCGTTTTGCTTTGATATTAGAACGCAAACCAATTAAAAATGCTGGTAATAGTTTTAAGAAACTTCTTTTATATTTTTCTGAAAGTAAACTAACATAAAAAGAATCGAAAACCATAGGAAGTGTCTTCTCTACTTTCATGCCTTCTTTTAAGAAAAGTTTAGAAATTGAATCTTTAGAAAAGTGCCATAAATGTCTTGGTACATCGAAAGCAGCCCAAAAGTTTTTGTAATGCAATGCGTCGTAACTTTTAAAGTTAGGGACAGCAATTACCAAAGTTCCATTTGGTTTTAATAGTTTTTTTAATGTTGCGACTTGGCTCTCTAAGTTTGGTAAATGTTCCAAAACATGCCATAATGTAATAACATCGAAGCTTTCATTTATATAATTTTTAAGTTCTTCTGTATCTAAAACAGAATTACTACAACTTTTATTTGCTATCGCTCTAGCCTTTTCATTAGGTTCTATTCCCGAAACTTTCCAGCCATTATCTTGTGCCGTTTTTAAAAACGCTCCTGTGCCGCAACCAATATCTAGCAGTTTTTTTTCTTCGGATTGAAATGAATTAATAAGTTTAAGTTTTCGTTTTAATGAAATATTACGAATAAAATGATACACTTTCTCAAACAAATTACGCTTGCTATTTGTATGAGAAATGTAATCTTCACTTTCATAATAACCAAAAAGGTTGTCTAAAGATGGCTGAGGCGTTGTTTCTAAAAAGCCAAATTCCTTGTTAATTATTAACTGAAATTCTTCTCCTGAAACAGAATGATCTTTAACTTTAATATATGTTTTGTTTACCTTATTCACAGAAATAATATATCTATTTAGTGTTTTAATTTATTTTATAAACTCAGAAATTTCATCAATAATCGATTCCATCATTTTTTTGTGTACATAATAACCGAAGAAAAAGAAGACTAATGGACATATTATTCCGAAAGCAAAACCAACATTCTGAATCATTCCAAACATAAAAACAAAGAAAAACAGAATACAAAAAACCAAAATATAGTCTTTAAATTTAGCTGTTATTTCTACTTCTGAATCATTTAAATCACAAGTGAAATTATAAAATACTTGATATTTAATTACAATCGTGTCATCTATAATTACCGTTTCACTACTCTTAAATCGTCTTAAACAGGTCAATAATTCATCACTGTTTTTATTAGTCTTAATTGATTTACGAAGACTAAATTTATTAAAATTCATTTAAAACCGACATCTGTTCCACGTGGAACAATAATTAAAAACCACCTATTTATCGACCCATAAAAACTAAAAGAACAGAAATATCTGCTGGTGAAACACCACTTACTCTTGACGCTTGAGAGATAGTTACAGGTTGTATTTTGTTTAATTTCTCTCTTGCTTCTAAGCTCATCGATTGCAACTTTGAGTAGTCGAAATTAGCAGGAATTTTTATGTTTTCTAAACGAGAAAGTTTGTCTGCATTGTTCTTTTCTTTGTCAATATAACCTGCATATTTAACTTGAATTTCCGTTTGTTCTATAACCTCTCTATCTAAATTATGTTCATTTATATAACTGTCTACCGATTCAATTTTACGCATATCATCAATAGTAATATTTGGTCTAGCAAATATTTTATGCATCTTTCCTTGCTGTTTTACAGGCGCAGAATCTTTGGCTTCTAACACAGGATTTGCTTCTTCTTTTGTAACACTTGTGTCCTTAAAAAACTGTACAAATTTATCAGAAGCATTATGCTTCTCCTCCATTCTACGAAGACGTTTTTCGCTTGCTAATCCTAAATCAAAACCTTTTGGCGTTAACCTAATATCTGCATTATCTTGCCTTAATAACGTTCTATACTCCGCGCGCGATGTAAACATTCTATAAGGCTCTTCTGTTCCTTTAGTAATTAAATCATCGACCAAAACACCTATATAAGCTTCATTACGTTTTAATATAAAAGGATCTTTTTCTTGAACTTTTAAAGCTGCATTTATACCTGCCATTAAACCTTGAGAAGCTGCTTCTTCGTAACCTGTAGTTCCATTAATTTGGCCTGCAAAATACAAGCCTTCTACTAGCTTAGTTTCTAATGTATGTTGTAATTGTGTTGGTGGAAAATAATCGTATTCGATAGCATAACCAGGTCTAAAAAACTTTACGTTTTCAAATCCAACTATAGAACGCATGGCTTTAAATTGAACATCTTCTGGTAAGGATGTTGAGAAACCATTTACATACATCTCAACTGTATTCCACCCTTCAGGTTCTACAAACAACTGATGACTATTTTTGTCTGCAAACCTATTTATTTTATCTTCTATACTCGGGCAATATCTTGGTCCAAGACTTTGAATTCTTCCATTAAACATTGGCGAACGATCGAAGCCTTCACGAAGTAAGTCGTGAACCTTTTCACTAGTATGACCTAGATAACAAGAACGTTGATTTTCTAATGGTTTTGTAATATCTAAATAAGAAAATTTTTCTGGAATTGCATCTCCAGGCTGTTCTACCATTTTAGAAAAATCTAATGACCTCCCATCTACTCTTGGAGGTGTTCCAGTTTTCATTCTACCAGATTCAAAACCTAAATTAACAAGCTGTTCTGTAATTCCAGTTGCAGCTCTTTCACCTGCTCTACCTCCTCCAAAATTTTTATCTCCAATATGAATTAAGCCATTTAAAAAAGTTCCATTAGTAAGCACTACAGATTTTGCACGAACCTCAATTCCTAGAGATGTTTTAACGCCAGCAATTTTTCCGTTCTCTACAATTAACCCTGAAACCATTTCTTGATAGAAATCAAGATTTTTAGTTTTCTCTAAAAGCAATCTCCAATCCTCTGCAAAACGCATTCTATCACTTTGCACTCTAGGACTCCACATTGCAGGTCCTTTAGATTTGTTCAACATTTTAAATTGAATAGCAGAAGTATCACTAACAATTCCACTGTAACCACCAAGCGCATCAATCTCTCTTACAATTTGTCCTTTTGCAATTCCTCCCATAGCAGGATTACAAGACATCTGTGCGATGTTTTGTAGATTCATCGTAATAAGCAAAGTCTTGCTTCCCATGTTTGCAGCCGATGCAGCAGCCTCACTTCCTGCGTGACCACCTCCAACAACAATAACGTCGTAAATTTCGTTAAACATAAATTTCTGTAATTGTTCCACGTGAAACATTTGATCAAATCAAAGTTTCTAATGTGGTTTTATATTAAATAATTTAGATTTTAATATTAATTGTTCCACGTGAAACAATTTTTATCAAAACATAAAAGTTCGCAAATATACTGCGAATTAGTGAATTCTATTTAAGCGTATTAAGATAGAAGTTTTCTTTCTCTCTCATCAACTTTGCTTCCTCTTCTGTTTTGTCTTTATATCCACAGTAGTGCAAAATACCATGAACCAAAACACGATGAACCTCTTCTTGAAAAGTTACCTCAAAATCTTTTGCATTATCCGCTACCCTTTCTGTAGAAATAAAAATATCCCCTTGTAGCGTTTTTCCTACTGAGTAGTCAAAACTAATAACATCGGTTAATGTATCGTGGTTTAAAAAGTCTACATTTAATTTATGAAGATAATCATCATCACAAAACACATAGTTTATCTCGTCCTCTTTGCAGTTCTCAGAAGTTATCACTGTAGATATCCAATTAGAGATTTGAGTCTCGTTAGGAAGCTTAAAATCGTTTTCGTAGTTAAAACTAATCATTTTTCTGTTTAAAATACTCTTGTACTTTTTGTTTATAAATTTGTTGCAAAGGTAAAGCTTGCTTATTCAATATTTCTGTAGTATTAAAATATTCTTTAGCTTTTGGAATTTGATTGTTCGTATTATTTGAAAATTCCTTTTTATTTCTTCCAGATTTACGCTTACTTTCTTGTCCTTGTTCTAAAGCCGCTTTTTCAAGTTTTAAAAGCTGATGCTGAATATTATTCATTTTAGAAAGCGTTTCATTTGTAAAACCATTATTAATAAGATCACCTTCTACATCTTCCATTTGTTTTAAAAGTTCTTTAGCTTCAGCAGAAGTTCCTTTGCCTGCCTTTTCATCTTGAGCTAACTTTTCTTCTAACGCTTGACGAATCATTTGTTGCTGTTGGTAGATTTTATATAACTCACCATTTACATCTTCATTAAAGCCATCTTGCCCTTTTCCTTGACCACCTTTACCTTCGCCATTACCTTCTCCACTTCCTTCGCCCTCACCTTTTCCGTCTTTCCCTTTTTTCCCTTTTCCTCCTTTACCATTCTCTCCTTCTTCTCCACCTTCACCTTTGTCACCTGGTTTTTTCCCTTTTCCAGGTTTGTCTCCAGGTTTATCTCCTGGCTTATCTCCAGCTTCACTTCCTTCTCCATCCTTAGGCTTACCGCTTTCACCTTTCTTTGTACCTTCTTCCATCTTTTTATTAAGCTCCTCTTGACTCATAATAATATCTGGAAGTGGTATTCCTCCTTCTCCTTGACCTTGTCCTGGTGACGGCATTCCCATCGCGTTTTGTAATTGATCTAAAGCGTTACTTAAGAAATTAGCCAAATTATTAGCAGAAGTTACAGTATACTGTTGGGAAGCTACACCTTTATAAATATTATTCTCTGATAACTCTGCCATAGCCTTATCAATATTAAAATAAACATCAGAAATCTCTTTATTTACTTCTTCCGAAATTTTTGGCTGACGCAGTGCCATTGCGAATAAACTATCATCTACGTGCTCAAAATGAGTACGCAAATCTTTTTGTTTTCTTAGATACGTAGCATATTCATTATGGTTAACCTCTATACTTCTAAACTGTTTCATTAATTTTTCTTCATCAAAGGAGAACAATACTAAATTATCTAAAATTTGACGTAACATTTCAATATCCTCTTCTAAAGCATCTTTAGAAGCTTGTCCCATTTGAGCCTGCATTTTCATGCTCATTTCTTTCATTTTTTGAGCAGCTGCTTTTTGCTTTTTCTTAGCTTTACCATTCTGGCTCTCCTTTTGCTCTTCGCTTGGCGACTGTTCTTTTTTATCTAATTCTTCTGAGGCATTTTCTTGATCTTCTTTTACATTATCCTCTTTATTTTCATCTCTAGGTAAATCTACCGGTTTCTTTAGCTCCTTATTATCTTTCTCTAATTCGTCTAACTGCTTTTGGATGTCTTCAAACTTCTTATTAAGTTCGTCCTGTTTCTCTTTCGTGTTTTCCTTTGGCTTTTCGTTAGCCAACTTATCTTGCTCTTTCGCAAGTTTATCTAACTCATTACCAATCTTTTCCATCTTTTTACTCACGTAATAACGCTTAGTTAACTCAAGCATTTGCTCCAGACTTCTTTTTTGGCTTTTAGCTTTCTTTGCTAACTTTTCTAATTTCGCAGTAAATTCTTCTTTATTAATTTTATCTTTTAATTCTTCTAACTCTTTAATTAGTTTTTCGTCTTCTTTAAGCTGCGCTTCATTTTCTTTTAAACGCTCTTTTAAATCTTCTTTAAACTGATCTTTCTCTTCATTATCCTTCTGAAACTCTTCTAAATTATCTTGAAGCTTTTTATTAAACTTCTGCATCATTTTATCTTGCTCCTTTTGACGCTTCATAAAATTCTGAAACTTCTTCTTATCATTAAAATTAAGTTCAGATTTTTCTTTTTGCGTTTTAGATAACTCTTCTAACTCTTCTTGTTGCTTATCGAAATTATCTAAAGATTTATTTAAATCTTGTATCGTTTCGCTTTGCTCTTGCAACTGTTTTTTCTCCTCCTCGTCTGCTGTTCGTTTTCTATAACTAAAGACACTACTTTTTGTACTCTTATTTTTCGCTACAGCATCGTTATCGAAAACCTCGAAGTATAAATCGTAACTGGTACCTTCAGTAATATCTAAATTATTTGGAAATGCACTTACAAACTCACTAAAATTAGATTTTGAAATAGTAATAGGAACAATCTTTTTATCGGTATCCTTTCCGGTAGGATAATAAACTAATTGTAACTTATTAAGTCCGTAATCATCGCTAACTTTTCCGTAGAAATACAAAGATTGCTTATCTAGCGAATCTACTTTAGACTGTAGTTTTAACTCTGGATATTGATCGCGAACCACTTGAATATTAAAGGCCAAATTCTCGTAATCTTTAAGTTGCTTATTGCTTGTAGCAATACTATAATCTAAATTACGATACACGCGTTTTCCTATAGAAAACTGTCCGTTTTCATTGCTTTTAAACTGCGTAGTGTCTTTAGCATAAAGTGTAGCGTAATCTGTTGCTTTTGTTCTTAATTTCCAAGTAATACTTGTTCCTGTTGGCACAACCGCGTTTCCTGTACTTTTTAATACTTCATCTCGCTTATTTGTATAATTTGGATAATTTAAAACCATATCGAAACCTAATAAAGTTGGTACTGGAGCAACCGTTATTGTATATGGTTTTGACGTTACTTTATTTGCCGATAAATTAAAAGTGATATTGTTTTTAGGTTGCTCGAAGACATACTCGAATGCTCCTACTCCACGTTGTTGCAAATAGTAGGTTTCGTTATTAAAAGAAATTTGCGCATTTTCTGGGACAACGTCTCCTGCTGTTTTAACAATTAATCGAAATTCTTTATTCTCGACCGCTTGCAAATCTTCGTTTAAAACAAAAAACTGAAAAGGTGCTGGAGGTTCATAAGCGGTTTGGTAATTTACTACGCGCTCATAACTATCGCTAAACCAATTTAATTTTCCAGAAATGGCTGTAATTAAAATAATAAGCAACGGAATGGCTGCATATTTTAAATATTTAGCGTTTTTCTTGAAATTAATGGCTAGTTTAAAAGGAACTGGAGTTAATTCGGCAGATTTTTGATCGATACTTGCCAATAACAACTCAGAATCTGAATTTGTGTTTTTTAGCTGAAGTACATTCAATAATTTATCATTAACCTCAGGAAAATGATTACCAATAAGTTGAGAAGCGTCTTCGAAATTTATTCCTTTTTGAAGTTTGAATAATTTTGCTAAAGGAAGCGCGATAAACTTAGAAAACAAGGCAATTTCGACAACTATAAACAACCAAAATAAAATGGTTCTTGCTATTGGACTAAGCCATAAAAAATGCTCTACTAGTAATGTAAAAAGTAAATACAACAGGCCAATACTAAAAAACAGAATCACACCTTTAATTAACTCATTAGTGTAATATTTTCTAATAAACTGCTCTAGTTTAGATTGTATGTTTTTAAAATTGTTCATTCCTTGTTCTTACTATAATCTGATAACAGCTAAAAATACAGTTTTATTTTTTTCTTTTAACAAATATGCATTAAAACTTCTTCTATTGTAAAGAACGATCTCTTTTGTTTAAAAAAATTAAGATTATTACTTGTTACACTTAATCTATTGAAACTGTAATTTAATAAACTAAACTAAACGGTTTACAAATTAATTGTTTCATAACCACTTGATTATCATGACTTTTGATTTGTGGCGGAAACCGAAAAGCCAAAATTATAGAGTAGGTAAATTAAAACTATTAATCATGAAAAAACAACAACTATTATTTTATCTGGCATTTATAATGTCGATAATGACACTGCAGGCACAAAACTCCTTTTGTGAGCAATTTAACCAAAATGCAACAACAGGACTACAATATCCTGGATGCACAGGTACAGCCGTAAACAATGTCCTTGACAATTGGGGAACAATTAATGCTGGCCTTAAATATCAAAACACCGGTAGCCAAAATGGAGCTGGAGATAATTTTTTAATTTTAGATGATGGAAGCTGTGGTAATGGTGGAAGTTGGGCATATAATTCTACTGATTATTCGGGAAACTGGATGCAAATGGTTCAAGACGATGGATGTTTTTGTTATGATTTTAAATCGTTTCATGTTCAAGTTGGAACTCAAAACGGAAATTCTTTAAGAATATATAATGGCTCTGATCCACTTAATACAACGTTAATAGCAACTTTTGTATTAAGTATACCTTTAGATACAAGCTTAGGATGGGTAAGAATTTGTGCTCCTATAGGATTAAGTGATTCTTCAGGAAACCTTCCAAGTAATAGTGATGGGCAATGGGTAATAAATACTTCGAGTTCGTTAGATTGGGATAACTTAATTACAAATGTAAAAGGAATAGGTTATTATATAGACGTTGGTAGCGGAAACGAAATATACGGTGTAGATAATATTTGTATAAGCGAAGACTGTGATAGTACATTAGTTGTAAACGAACCTACAAATGAAGGTTCATACTGCTGTGAAGGTGAAAATTTAGTAAAAAATGGAAACTTTGAATTTGGCGATACCGACTTTAAGAGTGAATACAACCAAACCACTGCAACATATCCTGGAGAATATGATGTAGTAACCTCTGCATCTAATTTTAATGCGTCTATTACAGACCATTCTTTTTGTGAAGATTCTACGTTATATGCTAATAACGAAAACTTTATGGTTGTAAATGGAAGAACGCAACAACCAACTGGAACAACATCTGTAATATGGGAACAGACCATTTCTGTTAAACCTGAAAAAAACTATAAACTTTGTGCTAATTTTAAGAATATGCCACAATGTACTTTTGATATATTTCCAGAAATTCAAATTGAAATTAATGGTGCATTATATCCTTGGACTAAAATTGATACGGATGCTACAAATCCTTGCGATTGGCAACAAATTTCTGAATGTTTTACAGGAAACGGCGAAGAACTAGTTGTAAAAATTCATTTAAAAGAAGATGGAAATGGAGATGGAAACGATTTAGCTATAGATGATATTTCTATACAAGAAAAACTAAATCAAGAACTTAGTTTAACGGTTCAAAATCAAGGATACCCACAACAAACTACAGCATCTATTAACAGTATTTCTAATACAGACGATGTGCTATTAGTTGGTGAACAATGCTTAGAACAGACTAATGGAAATCAATATTACTGGTTTGTTTACGAGCTAACATCTTTCCCGTTTAACCCACCAATTGATAACTCTAATATGGCACCAAACTCTTGGTCTTGGTCTAGTAATTTAGGTGGTTTTAGTTCTCAAGGACTACCTGCATCATCAACAAATCCTGCATGGAGTTTAACTACAAACTTTCAAAATTATAATTTTGAAAACAATAAGTTATACGTTATTGGTATGTATGTTCCTTCTTGTTGCGAGAGTTGTTATGATGAGGCTTGGGCTTACCAATTAACATTAAATGGCGCAAAAACAAGCGGAACAAATGGTGATACTATTTTTACAAAAGAAGCTAGAGACTACTTAAGGTCTATGTTTAGAGAATTTAATCAAGATAATACGGAGTCTATTGACGAAACAGGAGTTTTAAGTGTATATCCAAACCCGAGTAATAATGTAATAAATATAAAATCTAAACAGGCTATTAAATCTTATACTATTTTTGATATGTTAGGAAAAAAAGTTATAGAGAATGTTACAGATAAGAAACAAATTAATGTTTCTAGTCTTCAAAGTAATATGTATTTTATAAATATTGAAACCGAAGATGGAAACATACAATCACTAAAGTTTATAAAACAATAAATTTTAATATTGTGTCATCTAAAAAAGGTTGACCGTTTGTAATTTGAAAACACACATTAATTAAAACCGATTGAAGTTCGCTTCAATCGGTTTTTTAATTTAATCTTAGTGTTCCGTTTTTTTTGTACTATACACATATCAACATATCTTTGTAAATTAATTTATACAAAATGTCTAAAAACGTTCGTGTGCGTTTCGCACCAAGTCCAACAGGACCTCTACATATTGGAGGAGTAAGAACTGCTCTTTTTAACTATTTATTCGCTAAAAAACACAACGGAACTTTTGTGTTACGTATTGAAGATACAGACCAAAACCGTTATGTTGAAGGTGCCGAAAAATATATAGTAGATGCTTTAAACTGGTGTAATATTCCTTTTGATGAAGGACCAGGTAAAAATGAAAAATTTGGACCTTACAAACAAAGTGAACGTAAGCATTTATATAAGCAATATGCTGAACAATTAATTGTTAGCGACAATGCTTATTATGCTTTTGATACTGCTGAAACTTTAGATGCTAAAAGAAAAGAATACGAAGCAAACAAACAGACTTTTATTTATAATTGGCACAACCGTTTAGAGCTTAGTAACTCTTTATCGCTTTCTGCTGAAGAAGTACAGGCTAAATTAGATAATGGAGACGATTATGTTATTCGTTTTAAATCGCCTCAAGACCAAACATTACGGCTTAAAGATATTATTCGAGGAGATATTAAAATAGATACTAATGTTTTAGACGATAAAGTTTTGTTTAAAAGTGATGGTATGCCAACGTACCATTTAGCAAATATTGTAGATGATCATTTAATGGAAATCTCTCATGTTATTCGTGGTGAAGAATGGTTACCTTCTTTAGCATTACACATGCAATTGTATACTGCATTTGGTTGGGAAGCACCAGAATTTGCACATTTACCATTAATATTAAAACCAACAGGAAAAGGAAAATTAAGTAAGCGTGATGGAGATAAATTAGGCTTTCCTGTATTTCCATTAGAATATACTTCTCCAGATGGAGACGTCTCTAAAGGTTATAAAGAAGAAGGTTATTTTGCAGATGCTGTTATTAATTTCTTAGCCTTTTTAGGATGGAATCCTGGTACAGAACAAGAGATTTTTAACTTAGATGAGCTTATTGAAGCTTTCGATTTAAAAAATGTGAGTAAATCTGGAGGAAAATTTAGTCCAGATAAAATAAAATGGTTTAACCACCATTATATGCAAGAGCAAAGTGATGATGAATTGGCTGAAGCTTTTCAAGCAAACCGTTCTGAATTAAAAAGTATTGATACAAGTTATATTGCAATGGTTGTAGCTTTAGTAAAAGAGCGTGCAACGTTTGTAAACGACTTTTGGGATTTAAGTAGCTTCTTCTTTGTTGCTCCAGAAAGCTTTGACGAAAAGGCCTCTAAAAAAGCATTTAAAGACGAAACTAAAGACTTAATGACGCAATTAGTGTCGATAGTGTCTGCTATTGAAGATTTTGAAGTAGAAACACTTCAAACAGAAATAAAAGGTTGGATTACTGGAAACGATATTGGTTTTGGAAAAGTAATGATGCCTTTACGTTTAGCTTTAGTTGGCGCTTTACAAGGTCCAGATGTTTTTGATATTATGTACATGATTGGTAAAGCTGAAACGGTGAAGCGTATTGAGAAAGTGATTTCAGTTTTATAAAAAACAGAAATATATTGTATAAAAAAAGCGAGCCAAATGGCTCGCTTTTTCTTTTTACAAAATCTAATATTTACTCTTTAATAAATTTTAATACAGCATTTACTCCATTAAACTTAATAAAATAAGTTCCTGTAGAAAGATTAGAAACATCCATTGTATTAGCTGTTGTATTTATTGTTTGGTCTTTTACTTTTTGACCTAACATATTAAAAACACCAACGCTATAGTCTTCTTTTATATTCTTAAAAGTTATTACGCCTTTTGTAGGATTTGGAAATATTGAAATAGTATTTACAGCAAACTCATCTACACTTAAACTACAGGTGTAAGCAGGTAAATTATAACCTTGGGCAGTAAACCTATTTGTTATTGCTAGAATATCGTCACAAGTATAACCATGAGCAGTTCCCATATCTATTGCCGCTTGTCTTACTGCAATGGCAGCGTTTTGTTGGTTGGTTCCGCTATTAGTCATACCAAGACCTTCTAAAAAAGCTTTATCTGTTTTTTCACGACCTATATCTTCCCAAATTTCCATTAATGTCGTTGCCCACATTTGTCCATCTGTGTGAATTTGCCCTGTTAAATTTGTTGGATATTGTCCAGTATAAACAGTTGTTCTTCCTGGCCAACAAGCGTTGTGTCCATCCCATCCAAAAACCCAATTTCTAGCAGCATCACTAGCAGACCATTGTCCTAAACTTCTTTTATAAGAGTTAGCCCAATAATCTCCACTACCTTCACTTAAACCGTTTACTTGAGATAAACCTCCATTAGTAATCCAATCGTGTAAACCGTGACCTAATTCGTGTAAAATTACATCGGCATCTTCTCCGTCGTCAACACAACCTTCACCAAAAGTTAATCTCTCTGAACCTTGAAAATATCGAGAGTTATCAGCACCATTCTGCCCTGATGGATCAGCTCTAACACCTGTATTGTATGCATTTGGCATTAAACCGATCCCTAATGTATTATTAATATATCGCATGCTTTTATCAATATGATAATACACATTAACAGCCTCAAAACCATCTTGCTGTCTATTGAAATTAAATGTACTTGAAGACTGGCTAAAAAGGCCTTTAGATGGCGACTCGAAATCAACAATTTCTGCAAAAGGGCCAGTTAAAAAAAACTGTCCTCCTGTTTGAGTAATATCTAACAATGTTACAGATGTTCTAGCAGCATCTAAAGCTGCATTTGTCGCATCATTGCCATCTATATATTGCCCGCCATAAGCACTTGTAGTTGCTGTTAATGGATCTGTTTCGTAAACAAAACCACTACCATTAATCAACATTATACTGTTTGTTTCAATAGCTCTTTCTTTCTTTTTATCTTTTTTGTCATTATAACTATGAGATCTATCAATTACACTTAGTATTTCTCCTGTTTGCGCGTTTACCACAACTTCCCAACTTCCTAATGGTGTTTCCTTTGGTTCTATTGTTATAACATAAGCTAAAACAGTGGTTCCTGTTTTATTATAAATAAAAAGTTCTCTATTCTCAAAATCAACAACTCCAGCATTTAGGTTTATTAAAGCAATATCGAACGCTTGCTGTTCTGAAAGACTTGGTGTTATATTAATTGTTTCAATAGAAGCATCATAAGTACTCGCATGATAAGACACTTTTTTATTATTTGAAACATGAACAGTAACCTCAGCATTGAAAACCTGCACTCCATTCATCATTTGATAAAAACGAAATGTTTCACCAGACAAACCAGCTCTGCTAAATTGCATATCCAACGTATGATTATCTTGAATATTTAATTCGTGCTTATTATTTTCTAACCAATTCCTCGCAATGGTTTCTTTTTCACTTTGTGCTAAAATTGTAACACAACTTAAAAGTGTAAATACGGTAAAAAGTAATTTATTCTTCATTTTAAAAAACTTGAATTATTTATATAAAATACTATTTGCAAGTTAGTTACATTTTATTAAAACGTAATCATGGCAGAGAAAGTAAGCATAGACTGGTTACCATTAAACTTCTTATCACTTCCTAATAAGTCTAAATCATTATTAGAATTTAGAGCATTTAAGGTGTTTAAGAAACCATAAATATATTGGGCTTTAAACTTAATTATACTAAATCCTGCGGTTAAGCCTATTGCTCCATTTACATTAAAGTTTGAGATATCTGTAATATCGTTAGCTGTTAAAGCATTGTAATTAGAAATTATAAAATTTTCTTGTTGGTCGTCTTTTAACTCAAGATCACTGTTGTATTGTAACATTGGTCCAAAATCTAACGTTAGGTAGCTTCCGGCTAATTTAGCATGCCACAAAAAGGCAAGTTGTGCAGTAAAAACCTTGTATTCCAATTCTTTTGTAGATAAGTCTGTATTGCTTGTGCGTCCAGAAATTCCAATAGTATTCTCTGAAAGTTGCATACCATAACTTGCGTTGTACCATTTGTGCGGAATGTCTACGGTAGCGCTCATTCCTCCAATCCATCCATCACCTTTTGTGGTTTGAAAATTATCTGTAATAATATCAAATTGCGTTAAGCCACCAAACAAACCGAAGCCGTTTTTAATGTCATAATTTTTATGTTGCGCAAAACTTTTTGTAACGAAACATAGCATAAGTGCTACTAATAAGGAAAGTTGTATTCTTTTCATCTTTAATTTGGGTGTTTACGAGCAAATATAACTTAATTTAGTATTTCAATTTTTATAAACCTTAAAAGCTGAAAGCTTGGCTTTTATCTAACCATTTAAAAAACTGTTATGGGAAAAATTATTCTTATTCCGATTATACTTTTCGGTCTTATCATTTTAATTTCGGGAATATTTACTGTAAAACAACAAACTGCAGCTATTGTAGAGCGTTTTGGTAAATTTCTTAGTATTCGTCAATCTGGATTACAATTTAAAATTCCGATTGTAGATAAAATTTCAGGGCGTTTAAGTTTAAAAATTCAACAATTAGATGTTATTGTAGAAACAAAAACTAAAGATGATGTATTTGTACGTTTAAAAGTTTCTGTACAATACAAAGTTATTAGAGATAAAGTTGAGGATGCTTTTTACAAATTAGATTATCCGCATGATCAAATTACCTCTTATGTATTTGATGTTGTACGTGCAGAAGTACCAAAAATGATACTTGATGATGTGTTTTTACGTAAAGATGATGTTGCCATTGCAGTAAAATCTGAACTTAACGAAGCAATGTCTGACTATGGTTACGATATTATTAAAACCTTAGTTACAGATATCGATCCAGATGCACAAGTAAAGGAGGCAATGAACAGAATTAATGCTGCAGATAGAGAAAAAACTGCTGCACAATATGAAGGTGATGCTGCAAGAATTTTAATTGTTGAAAGAGCAAAAGCTGAAGCAGAAAGTAAACGTTTACAAGGACAAGGTATTGCAGACCAACGTCGTGAAATTGCACGTGGTTTAGAAGAATCTGTAGAAGTGCTTAATAAAGTTGGTATTAACTCTCAAGAAGCTTCTGCTTTAATTGTAGTTACACAACATTATGATACTTTACAAGCTATTGGTAGCGCAACTAATAGTAACTTAATTTTATTACCTAATACACCTCAAGCAGGAAGTAATATGTTAAACGATATGGTTGCTAGTTTTGCTGCTAGTAACGAAATTGGTGAAGCCATGAAAGAGGCTAAGCTTAATAAAGAGAATAATAAGTTAGATAAAGAATAAGATAACTCTAGCTTAAATAAGCTTTATAAAAAAACCAGAAGTAACTACTTCTGGTTTTTTTTTGCTTTATCTAATATGGTTTGTAAACTATCTAAATAGTTTTCTAGATCTTGTTTTTCTACTTCCGGGTTTTCCTTTGATGGAATGGTTTGAGGAATTTCATCTAAATGTTCGTAAACTTCAGGAAATTTAGTTTCAATCTCTCTTGTTATCGTACTAATTTTAGTAAGCAGTTCTCTGTTTTTCATAATTTAAATATTTCTACTTAATTTATAAAAAAAATGCCTTCAAATAAAGTTTTAGCTGTTAATTAATACTTAAAAATTAATCATTAATACCTTGAATTTCAGTATTTAAAAAAATATAATTAATTTAACTTCTATTGTATTAGTATAATATCTCTACTATTCTAAAGTTATTTTAGAGGTAGTCACTAATAAATCTCCATCAAAAATATTAACAGTATAAGTTCCTTTTTCTATATCGTTATTTTTATTAAAAGTAAAATAATCGCAAACCTTTAAATTTTCATTTTTATACAGAAATGTTGTTTTATAAGAATACTCATTATCGTTATTCTCTATTATTAAAGCTTGATCTTTAGATACAATTACAGTATTATTTGGATCTAATATTTGAATGTATAATGCCTTATTAGTTTCTTTAATTAAAGTATTTTTAGCTATAGAATAGCAAATTTTAAATTTATCTACACGTCTAGATTTTACTGTTAAAACCTCTTTTCCTGAAGACTTTTCTTTAATACCTTCTATTCTTAAATCGAATAAATTTAAAAAATTAGCTTCTTCTATCTTTTTAGTTAAACCTTCCTTCTCTTCAGCTAAAACCTCTTTTTCTTTAGTAAGCGCAGTATTTATTTCTTTAGAATTCGATAATTGTTTCCTACGTTTAGTAATCGCTTTTACTAGTAAGCTGTTATCTTGTTTTAATTCTTTATTCTCTCTTATTAAGTTTTTAAACTCGCTATCAAGTTCTAATTGTCTCCTTTTAAGTTGGATTAAAGCTTTGTAGGTTGGTTCTATAACTTTTATAGAATCTATTAAATTTTCTATTTCTAATTTAGCAGCTTCAAGCTTTACATCCTTTTCTTCAGTTTCAATAATAGCCCAATCGTATGCTTTATGCATGTGCTGTAACTCCTTTAAAACAAGTTGTTTTTCGGTTTCTAGCGTGGTATCTACTTTTGGATCCGGTTTAATTGAGTAAAATCCAAATCCGAAAATAATTAATGCTAATAATGTTAATCCTCTTCCTAATTGCTTTCTGTTATTTGTAGTCATGATATTTATATTTAGTAGTTTAAAGTAGTAAGACAATCTAAAATATGATTACCCTACTTTTTAAAAATATAATTACTAAATATATTATTTAAAAGGATGTCTCTCTACCCATTTTGTGACTGGATTTAGATACTTAAAAATTATTTGAAGTACGGAGTTTGCTATAAAATTAGTATGTTTCATGTATATAAACATAGCTTTGGGTTTTGCTCCTACAGAGCTTTTAATCTCCATTGCTGTTCTTGCATATATAATAGCTTTAACATTGTTCTCTATTGCAAACTGCGCCATATCGTACAGCATATTTAAATATAATTGATGCTTATATTGAAACTCTGGATTATAGCCTAAAAAGTAAGTTTCTAGCGCTTGGTTATTAATTATTAAGGTGAAGAAACCCACGAGTACTTCATCTATAAAATAACCGAAAACTTTAAAGTTATCTTTAAGTTCTCCTTTTAAAAGTTTAAAGTGATTTTTGTTTAAAATGAAAGAATTTACACGTGCATTATCAGATACATTTTTATACAATTGAAATATTTCTGACTCTAAAGTATTTAAATCTTCAGCCGTTAATTCTCTTTTTACTATTCCTTTTCCTTTTTTTCTAGCCGATTTAAAACGATCGCGATATTTTTTGGTAAAAGCAGCAGTATAATCTTCTAAAGCATTCCAAGATTCTGGAATATTAAAAACCATATTGGGCTGCACTTCTACTTTGTATAGTTTATTAGATTTAAAAAAGGGTTGATTATTATGAATTGTATCTTCTTGAAAATAGTCTTTAAAGGCAATTAGTCTTACTTTCTTACTCTGCTTCTCTTTTAAATCTACTGTTATGGTTTTAATTGCAATAGATAACTGCTCTAGGTATTGTTTATAACTTATGGCTTCACTTTTAAAAAACAAACCATGTTGTCCAGTATGCATAATGTTACCAATAACTAAGGTGTTACCTTTTACTATTTTAGATATAAGCTGTTTAGATTTTCTGGTGATTAGTTTATCGTTAGCATTTCTAAAAATATCTTCAAGATACATCTCTACACGTTGTATTATAGCTATTCCAACGAGCTCTTCTTCCTTAAAAACACCAAGATACTGTGAAGTAATGTTTTTAGGCGAAGATTGCTCTAAGGCGCTTAAAAATGCTGTTTTTAAAAACACATCATTAGTAGGTAAAGCATTCCAAGACTCTGGTAGCTCTTTAACTTTATTGTATATTTTAATGTGTAGTTTGTCCATAAAAAAACTGATGGTAAATCCATCAGTCTCATTTAATATTTTATAAAATTACAATATTATCTCCAACCACAAACAATTGCTCCCATAATTGCTAAAGAAACAATCCAATAACCTGAGTTTATAAAAATGTATTTCCAACTTTTACGCTCAAACATTCCATTAATTGCAATTACTGGAAAGAATAAAAATACTCCTGCTAAAACACCATGTAAAGCACCATGTCCAAAAGTTCTAAATTCGTTTTTATACTCTTCCATAAACGCTTTATAGTTTATAGTTTCTCCCAATTCTCCTTGCGCTAAACTATATGCTCCCATTTGGTGCGTTGTTAAGCTTTGTAAAAAGAATGCTAAAACAAAAGAGAGTAACAAAGTAAGACCAAAAATTAAAGCCATGTTTCCGCCTTTCATTTTTTCGGGTGTCATTTCTGCTTCGCGCATCCAAGCGTTTCCAAAAAGCTTAGGATTATACCATAAAAATCCAAGAATAATAGGTGCTATAGCAGCTACGGCTATTGCTAAAAAATTAAATTCCATATTTAGTAATGTATTAGTTAGTTGCTTTAAATATACGAAAAAGTAGAATACGTCTACCAACTACCGCTAGCTCCACCTCCACTAGAACTTCCTCCTCCTCCAGAATAACTACTACTTGAAGATGATGAAGACGAATAACTTGAAGATCCTGAAGATGAATAACCTCTAGAAGAACCTCCACCTCCTAAACCAGACAAACTTCCTGCCATTTTAAAGAATGAAAAACCGAAGGTAAGTTTCTGACTGCCCCTAATATCTTTAATAGCGATCCAAATAGAGATTATATAAACCACTATATAGATAACTATAATAAACCCTAAAAAATACAACGGTGTTAGGCTGGACATAATAGCATTAATATCATTATTAAAAAAAAGTTGAATTCCAGCTACACCCATAAAAAAAAGAGGCATTAAAGTAAAAGCAAAACCACCAAAAAATGGAAAAAGTGTAAAAGGAAAAACAAACAGAAAATTTAAGATACCTAGCTTACCAGTAAATAAATTAGTAAAAACACTAATCGCAAATTTAAAGGCCATTTTTAATATCACTAACACACCAACTGCAACGAAAACGGATAAAAAACCAACAAATATTAAACCTAAAAGTAATGAAACGGAAAAGGTGTAGAAATACAGGATGACACAAAATCCTAATCCTAAATAGATAAGAAACTTAGTTTTATGATCTTGATATAATTGCTTTATTTTAATTTTTCGTTTACCCTTTTTAACAACAAGTTTGTTATAGCCATAAAATCCTAATAAAAAATATACAACTGTTAGAAATAAAGAAACAAAGAATTTAGTAACATTACTTACTTCACTAGAAGAAGTTTCTTCTACTTCGGGATAATAATTAGAAAATTCTTGTTCGTAACGCGGATTATCTATAAGTCTAATCAACTGTGATGTTGCAACATCAATACCATTAAAATAATTGCTCTCTTTAAAATTTGGAGTTATAATATTTCTTATAATTCTAGAAGCCAAAGCATCTGTAACTATGGGTTCTAAACCATTACCAACCTCAATTCTAACCTTTCTATCGTTGCGAGAGATTAAAATTAAAAGCCCATTATCAATCTCTTTCTTACCAAAGCTGTTTCCTTCTTGATTAAATACGGAATATGCATAACTTTCAATGCTATTCCCATTTAATCTATCTATAGTTAAAATAACTATTTCATGAGATGTTTTAGCCTCGTAAGCTGTAAGTTTTTGCCTTAAATATTGTGCTTCATCTACACTAAAAATAGCAGCGTTATCAGTTACCATATCTGATATAACAGGATACTCTTGTGCTGTTATGTGTTGAATACTAGCAAAAACAAGGAGAATTACTATTTTTATTTTTTTCAACATTTAATACGTTCTAAATTACGTTTATTGTTTTTTTAAATCCTTTACTAGACTAGAAGAAAAGTATATTATAATTAATCCTGTTAGCACAATACAAACCCACATAAACCACGGTTGTTGCCAGAAAGATTGTTCTTTTGCTACTGTTTGCTTTACTTCTTCCTTAAGAACGTTTGAAATCTCTAATCGTGGTAAGTTTTCGGAAATATTATGTTTAAAAAAAGAAAGGTCGTACTCTGGAGCATCCATTGTTTTACGTCCTGTTTGTACGGTATATTTTTCATTAGCTTTTAACGATGAAATTACATATAATGGTTTTTGATAAAAGTTAATACCAGCAAAACTTAAGCTATTACTGTCTTTGTTTTCAACTTCAATATAGATATCATCTTCAAAAATTTCTGGTATTGTAAAATTAGTGTCCAAATCTGAATTAAACCGAACATTCGTTAAACGTTTATTATAAACCTCTTCTTTGTTCTTTATTTTTCGTGAAGCTTTCTTATAAATAATAACATTTCGATTAAAAAACTCTGGAGCAACAACTTTAAAATGAAGTTGATTTATTACTTCTTTATTTTCAAATGTTATATGAATTTGTGTTCTCTTCTCCTCAACCAACTCTACAGTGGTCATAGACTTAACAGCAACGTTTTGCAATTCTCTATTGGTAATAGCGCTATCTAAATTTCCAATTTGTAAAACATTAATTGGTAATGAGTTTACATCATTAAATTCAATTTTAAGGTACTTGTAATTACATTTAGGAAACGAAATAACGTTATCTATACTCGTGTTATTTACAGCGTTTATATTAGATAAATATCCATTATTTAAAACACCATACCACTGTTTAAGATGGTTACTTCCTAAAATTTTATAATTTTTTGAACCCGAATAATTAGCCGTAGTTAAAATAATTTCTTCTATTACTTTATATGGATTCTTAAAAATAATAGAGGTCTTTTTATTGGTAATTACTTTGTTTGAATGGATTTCGAACTTTGCATAAGAACTCGTTCTTACACTACTTCTTTTCTCTCGAACAAAATAAGCGACCTCTTTACCTTTACTATCCAGTATTCTAAAATCGCTTAGATCTCTATTAGAAAATGAACGGATTTTGTTTGGTAAACTTATTTCATATAAGCCATCTTCCTTAGCAATTTCAATTGTTCCTGTAGTGTTTTGCGCAATCGCTACATTAACAAATGCTAATGCTAGTAAAAGTTTAATCTGTTTGTTCAGTATCTTCATTTATAGCTTCTTTAGTTTCCTCTTTTATGTCCTCTTTAGGATCATCACTAACCAATACTTTTATCTTTTGGTATACAAACGAAATAATCAAGATTAAAACACCAAGTAGTATAAAAGCAACTATTTTACCTGTTTCAGAAATATTATTAATATCGTAAGTAAATAACTTTACTATCGTTATTCCTAAAAGCACTAAAGCAATAATTCTTATGCTTTTAATTTGTTTTTTAATACCAAAGATTAAAAATATAAAAGCTAATATTCCCCAAAGTACAGGAAATGCTGTTTTAATTACTTTTTGAGTGGCTAAACTTATTTGTTTGTAAGAAGATACATCTTGAGATAATACGGGTTCTGTTAATAATTTTAAACCATGTAGTAATACTTCTTTGCTAGCAATAAGTACTAATACAAAAGCAGCAACCCAAATAAATATTTTATTATTAAAAATTCCAAAAACAGGTTTTTCTTTATTAGATTTATATACAATAACACTAAAAAATACTGTTATAGCAAGCATAACATAATGCAAATTAAAAGCTATTCTATAAACACTTGTTCCATCTACATATGCTCTGTTTTCTAAGAAAGGTAAACTTAAAAATACAAAGGCAAAAAGAACAATATTTACACATGCAATTATATTTGCAATCTCTAAATTGTATTGTTTTTTTCTTCTGAATAAAATAAAGGCTATAACAGCCGTAAATAATAAATGGTATATAACTGGTATTGCTAAAGCAGAATCCCAGTTATCTATATAATATACAGATTGGAAACTTACTTCTAACATACCAACTATGTATAAAAGAATAATTCCTCCAACAAAAGTGAATTTACGATAATTAACAGCATTAAATTCCGTCTCAAAGAAAGGTAAACGTAATGTTTCGTTTTTAAGTAAAAAGAAAACAGCAAATAAAGAGGCTACTACAAAAAGTCCAGTTCCAAAAATTGGGTTTAGTACTATATTTAAAACCGCTTCATCATTGTATTTTTGTACCCAATCGATACCAAGACTTATAATAGCCAAACCATGAACAATTACAGAAGCAAAACGATAGCTTTTTATAGTTGATTTTTTAGCTAACCACATTAGTAAAACAGCTTCTGCAGCCCAAAATAATGTAATAAAGTTGCCTTCAAACTGAATAGGGATTGCCAACGTAATAAACGTTAATGTTATACCTATTAACATATAAACAGCGACCTTATCAAGGCTAAATTTTTTATATAAGAACCAAGCTAGAACTAAATTAAGTACCGCTAAACCTGCTGTAAATAATCCTTTAAATTCTGGATGATAATTGTTTAATGTTACCATACCTACAGTAAAAAAGAAAGCTGTCGCTGCAAATAACATTGTTAATTGCGCTTTTGTGAAAATAGTTTTAGTTCTTAGGTTGTTTACAACATTTGTAATTACAAATATGATGTAAAAAGCAAAAGCAAATAGTAAGCCACCTAAATAATGAGGTGCTTCGCTTTGGTTGTCTTGTATAAACCAACCTCCAAATAAAATTACTGTAAAAATAAATGCCAGTATGTTTACTAAACTCCATTTTTTATAGAACGCTAAAAGTGTTATCCCAATGTTTAAGATAATAATATATGTAAAGAGCACGATATAGTTACCTGAGCCTGTACTTATCATAAAAGGTACTGCAAAACCACCAATAAGTGATAATACAGCAAGCTCTATTCTGTTATAAGATAAAGATACTAAGCAACTAAAAATGGTAATAATAACCATAATAGCAAATGCTACTTCTTGATTAAAGAGCTTGTATTCATGAAAAGCTATAGCTATTGTAAAGTAGAAAATAGCAATAGCTCCTGCCACTAAAACGGAACTAAATGCTGCATATTTTTTTCGTAATTTACTAGCAATTAACATGACTAAAGAACCACATAAAACACCTATTCCTACTCTCGCTGGCTCGTTTATCCAATTTTTATCAATTGCAAATTTTACAAAATAACTTATACCTAAAACAAGAATTAATATACCAAGTTTATTAATAAGATTCTCACCTATAAACTTCTCTAAATCTGGGTTTTTTTCTTTAAAACGTTCCCATAGTGGTTTACTGTCGGGTTTAAAAGTCTCTTCTTCTTTAGTTGTACTGTCTACAATAGATTTCTTTTCTATAGTATACGTTTTAGTAGTATCTGCTGCTTTAGTTTCAATAACCTGTTTAGGTTCCTCCTTTATAGTTTTGTTAATAGTTTCTTTAACCGGTTCTGGAATTGATTCTGGAATTGGCTTAGATACAATTTCTGGAATTATTGGAACAATAGGCTCTGGTATTGGAATTGGTACAACTTCTTTTGATGGCTCTATTTTAGCCTGAACAATAGGTGCCGTATTTCCAGTAGAAGACACCATTTCTGTGAGCTTAATAATCTTCTTGTTTAATACCTTTATATTTTCATTTAAGGTCTTATTGTTCTCGTTTAGAGTGTTGAAATTAGAATTTGTTTTCTTAATTAAAACAAATAATAAAATAAGTATTAAAATTACCACTACTACCTCTATAGAATATATCATAAATTATGTCGCTATTAATAGTTAACATTATAACAGTTAAGAAAATCAATATACCCTATATAAAAAGTACTTAACAAAGTAATTTATAAGTGCAGTGTTTGTTTTTAAATCTGCAGGAAAAAGTTATGCAATTGCATTAGCTTCTTCTACTAATAAATCGTTTTTATCTTCTAAAGCCTTAGAAATAAAATCGTTTATAGCATCATTTTTTTCTAATCCGTTATTTAGTAAAACACCCAAACTTATTATTGTAATTATACGCGTTCCTGCTTTTTTAACGGCTGTACCAAATAAAGATTCTAAATCTTCGTAAGATACGCTTTTAGCTAATTCTTGAATTTCAGCTTTCGCTTTTTCACGTTGATCGTCTTTCATACGATCGTACTTCTTACCATAAGATTTAATTTGGTCTATTGCAGAACGTTTGTTTGGTTGTGCTTGCTTTTGTTGATTATCATTCGCTGTTTTAGGCTTTACCTTTGCCCAAGAATCACGTAAACCAACCGTTTTATTAAACACTAAATTGTCTTTAGTAGCATCGTTATCTACATTAAAATAACCTAAACGTTGAAACTGAAACTGTGCTCCTATTTTAGCTTCAGCTAAACTTGGTTCTACAAAAGCTTCAATTGTTTTTAAAGAATTCTTATTAATAAATTCCATAAAATCTTTATCTCCATGACTGTCTGGTGCTTCGTCTGTAAATAATCTATCATATTCACGAACTTCTGCCTTAATAGCATGCTTTATAGAAACCCAATGTAAGGTTCCTTTTACTTTCTTTTCGGTATCCTCAGAATAAGTACAGTGAATTTCGGTTACATTACCTTGAGCATCTTTTACTACACTATCTGCTTTAATAATGTAAGCGTTCTTCAATCTAACTTCTCCGCCTAATTTTAATCTAAAAAATTGGCTGCTTGCTTTTTCTTTAAAATCCTCTTTCTCAATGTATAATTCGCGAGAAAAAGGTACTTTTCTAGAACCTGCAGTCTCATCTTCCTGATTATTTTCGGCTTCAAGCCATTCTTCCTTATCTTCAGGATAGTTAGTAATAACAACTTTTATAGGATTTAAAACAGCCATTACTCGGTCTGCTTTTTTATTTAAATCTTCACGAATACAAAATTCTAAAAGCGATACATCGATTAGGTTTTCGCGCTTAGCAACACCAACAGTTTCAACAAATTTTCGAATCGATTGTGGTGTATAACCACGTCTACGTAAACCAGAAATGGTTGGCATTCTTGGATCATTCCATCCAGAAACTACACCATCTTCTACTAATTTAAGCAACTTACGTTTACTCATAATAGTATAAGTAAGATTTAAACGTGCAAACTCACGCTGTTTAGGTTGCATTGGGTACTTGTTTTCTGCAAAGCCATACACTTGCTCCTTAAACCAGTCGTAAAGCTCTCTGTGAGGCTTAAATTCAAGTGAGCATAATGAATGCGACACTTGTTCTATATAATCACTTTCTCCATGTGTCCAGTCGTACATTGGGTAAATACACCAATCGCTTCCTGTACGATGATGGTCTTTTTTTAATACACGATACATAATTGGATCTCGCATTAACATATTTACATGTTGCATGTCTATTTTAGCACGTAAAATATGTTCGCCTTCGTTGCATTCTCCTGCTTTCATTTTAGCAAAAATGGCAAGATTTTCTTCTACTGTTCTATTTCTATACGGTCCATCTACTCCGGGTTGTGTAGGTGTTCCTTTTTGCTCTGCCATAGCTTCGCTAGACTGAGAATCTATATAAGCTTTTCCATCTTTTATAAGTAAAATTGCCCAATCGTATAGTTCTTGAAAATAATCTGAAGAATAACGCTCTTCTGCCCATTTATAACCTAACCAAGACACATCTTCTTTTATAGCATCTACATATTCTTGCTCTTCTTTTGCAGGATTTGTATCATCGAAACGAAGGTTTACAGGCGCATTATATTTTTCACCTAAACCAAAACTAATTCCAATAGCTTTTGTATGACCAATGTGTAAATAACCATTTGGTTCTGGTGGAAAACGAAAACGTAATTTATCTTGAGATAATCCGTTTGCTAAATCTTCTTCTATAATGTGCTCTAAAAAATTGAGCGATTTTGTTTCTGTAGACATAAGTTTATTCTTTAATTCTGTTGATTTTATGCTATTAAATCAACTTAAAAATAGATTGTAAAATTAGTTAATTTTATTCTGAAATAAATTGGAAGTCATTTATAATTATTTAAAGCCTCTTTTTTAAGTACATTTGCCATTCAAAATAAAGAAAATGGGAATAATTAAAGTTGAAAATATCCGTATACATGCTAATCATGGTTGTTTAAAAGAAGAAACAGCTATTGGTAGTGATTACCGCGTAGATTTAAAAGTAAAAGCCGATTTAGAAAAAAGTGCAAGTACAGATGAACTAAATGATACTGTAGATTACGTTTTTTTAAATAAAATTGTAGCAGAAGAAATGGCAACTCCAAGTGCACTTTTAGAGCATGTTGCAAAGCGTATTTTAAGACGTATCTTATCTGAATCTAAACGAGTTAGTATCGCAACAGTTGCTGTAAGTAAAATTAATCCACCTATTAGTGGAGACGTTGAAATGGTAACTATTGAATTGACTGAAAAAAGAAAAAGTTAATTGATATAGTTTAGAATGGTAAATATTTTTATATTTGCTGTCCTAATTAGGGTGTCGTGGCCGAGTGGCTAGGCAGTGGTCTGCAACACCATCTACAGCAGTTCGAATCTGCTCGACACCTCAAAAGAAGAGTTACTATCTATAGTAGCTCTTTTTTTATGTCTTAAATTTTATGAAAATTTATAGTAATGTTATGTAGCAGTTCGAATCTAATAGAAGCCTCAAAAGAAGAGTTACTATCTATAGTAGCTCTTTTTTTATGTCTTAAATTTTATGAAAATTTATAGTAATGTTATGTAGCAGTTCGAATCTGATAGAAGCGTCAAAGAAACCTTCAACGCCAATTGTAGGTTATTTTATTTCAAATTTTTGAAAAATTAAAAGTAATGTCATTCACTAGTTATAATCTACTATAAGTATAAAAGAAGAGTTACTTTAAAAAGTAACTCTTCTTTTATTAAATATTACAGCATCCTAAACCTATGTTTATTTAGTCAACACAAAATCACTAAAACTAATTTTTGGTCTTGTATCATTTCCTTCTGTATAAACTCCAGCTTTTAAATAATACGATGACGAATAGGAGTACCAATTACTAGATGGCGTAAAAGTATGGCTTTGTGTACCATTTGTTGTTACTACAGAAAACTCAGCAACTCCATTTTGAATTAAAACAGCGACATCGAATATAGAACCTTCAATATAATCTGGTCCAATAATAGTTGTATAAGTAGAAGTGCCCACTGGGTTATTTGATAATTTAAATTTAATTTTAAGATCGTTGTCTATATAAACACGTACTAACGGTCTCTGTACGCCATTACCTCTATTATGAACTTGTGCGATAGTAACACCATTTTCTGGAATTAAATCTACCATTGCAGTATACTCTAGTTTTTTATAAATACTAAGTGCTTTTTCTTGACCTGGTGCTTCTTTAAGTTCTGTTCTTTTACCATCACTTTCTTTACTTTCAAATACCATATTATTATTTTCCATATAGAAAAAAGCGGTTGGGTTAAAAGTAGAAGCTGTTTCAGACACTGTAGATCTGTCTGGTGTGTTCCAACTGGTTTCTATTTGTAGCGTCTCTAAATTAAAGTTTTCTCCGGGAAGATTACTTTGAGTTGTTGGTGATGGTGTTGTAGTATTAGAATTTATTGATGCATTACTTTCTGTCTCATTTTGTGAGCAACCAAAAAATAAAGACAAAACAATTATTGATGTTAAACTTAAAATTTTCATTTTTTTTACTAAACTATTGAAAAATAAAATCTTAAAAAAAATTATTTAACCTTTACGTAATACCTTAAATACTTGTTAGTAATAGTATGATCTGCATTTGAAGCGTCTGATACTAGCTGAAAAAAGTAACGTTCGCTTTTATAATCTACTATTCTGGCAGTACCTATTACATTTCTTTTAGAATTGTTTTTTATTTCAAAATTTATTCTATCTAAATCGTTTGTAGCTGTATTGACTGTTAATGGTTTTTTTATTATTAATGTACTTCCAGGATAGTTATTAATAAGTTGATTTCTAAGTGTTTTCCATTGTTGCAACTGGTCTTGATTTTTATCTATTTTTAATTTATTATAAATAAAATAATAACCTCTAGACGTTGCTTTTATTGGGAGTTCGCTATCCTCATTATAAATCGTTAATTGAAACCGTCTCGGTAGTCTTAATGTAACTTTTGGATTTAAAACTAAAACCGTATCTGTTTCCATTTTTCTTGAAAACTCTGCTGTACTATTGTTATGGCTTAAGTAATTTATAGTTGGTATCTTATTACGTCTTTCTTGCGCTTTCTGTAATTCTCTAATATAATCGTGTTCGTATTGAGGAGTACTTGAATTATCATTACCTAAACTAGAAACAGTACGTCCTATTTTAAAAATAAAAATAATAACCGTTAACACAATAGAACCTCCAATCCAGAATGGACTTTTACTTTTTGTTTTGGCTGTAATTGGTTTAGTGTAAACTTGTTTAGGTTTCGCTATTGGGCGTTCTTGAGGCTTAGTAGAAGTATTAGTAGTAGTAAAATTTTGTTTAGGTTTCCCTTTAACAAAATCTTTACAAGTGTATTTAAAATGTGGTTTTTGATTTGTTAAACCACATAAAATACCAAAACGATCATCTACTTTTTTATTAATGCACTTATTGCAGTATTTAAGTCTAATCTTTTCTTGAGATTCCATGAATTATATGGTAATTATTAGTGCGTATTCTCTTCTATTTGCTCGAAAATTTCTTGAGGATTAAGTTTATCTTTTGGAAGAAAACCTTTTATTATAAGTACCGTTCCACAAACTACAAGAATAAGTCCTAAAAAACGTTTTACCTTAATAATAGCTTGAGGTGTTAACTTATTTTTTAATTGTTTTGCTAATAGAATTTTAATAATATCTGTTACAAAATAAGCCCCAATCATAGCACCAAAAAAGAGTATAAATCTATTAGGATCGTTATCTAAATTAGGTCCAACAACTATAATAATACCTAACCAAAAAACTAAAACTCCAATGTTAATAAAGTTAAGAAAGAAACCTTTTATAAATAATTTGAAATAGTTGGTTTTAGGAATCACTATTTTCATGGTTTGTATCGCTTCCTTTTTTTGCTTTTTAAAGTAGATAATAAAACCATAAACAGCTAAAATAGTACCACCAAAAACATAAAGTCCTGGTTGGTTACTTAAATTTTCTAATAATTGAAAACTTGAAAAATACGCGATACCGATAAATAATATATCTGCAACAATAACACCTAAATCGAAAGCTAATGCTGCTCTAAAACCTTTTATTACACTAGTTTCAATAAGTACAAAAAACACAGGACCAATCATGAAAGCTAAAAAAAAGCCTAATGGTATTGCTGCCTGAATATCTTCTATCATAAAAAACTATGTAAGTGTTAATACAAAGTAAAGAAATTATGTGGTTAAAGTAAAGGATTAACTGTTTTTAGTGTGCTAGAGATAAGTTTATATAAAAAAAAGCTTCAGATAAATCTGAAGCTCTTATAATAATATAATTCTTAAACTCTAGTCTTTCATCTTAATTCTACCACCAAAAGTTTTTTTCTTCTTTACATTTTTAGGATCTCCGAAAATATAAATATCTCCTCCAGCAGTTATTTTAGCATTTACTGATTCACTTGCATTAACCTCTGCTTCTCCTCCAGCGCTTACTTTAACTTTAGTATTTTCAGTTATAAACTCGCGACCTTCGTAAATGCCGCCTGTATTAATTGTAATGTCTTGAGATTTGGCTTTTCCTTTGGTTTCAATAATACCACCAGAAACAGCTCTTACTTCTAATTTTTTAACGTCTAATCCTATTTTTAAAATAGCACCTTCTTGAGCACGAAGTTCTATTTTATCTTGTACTATTAACTCGTTACCAAAAATTTTAGCGCCTTCATTACCATCTATAACTTCTAGTGTTTTATAATGTACTGCAACAAATGTTTTAGTACCATCGAAAGTACGTTCTAAATTCATGCGTACTTTTAATATACCATCTTTATTTATTATTTCTACGTCGTCTGCATCTTGACCAGACACAATAACTTTATTTTCTTCAGATTTAACCAAACTTATATGGATTAAATCGAAAACTTTAACCGTTGTAAAATCGCCTACATTTATCTCTTTTGGATCTTGAGAAAATACAGAAATTGTTATAAAAAGGAATAATACTGATGCAAATTTTTTCATTGTAAATAGTGTTTCTTTAAAGAGTACAAAAAACTAGAAGTGTTACAGTTTGTAAAAATTATTTTTCGGAAACTACGTGTACAGCTGTTCCTGTAACAGATACCATAGTCATTCCTGAATTAGAATTTGTTTCTAAATCTAGCCTAATACCCACAACAGCATTTGCATTTAATTTTGCTGCATTATCACTTAATTTTTGAAATGCTTGCTCTTGAGCTTCATTCATTGTTACTTCTACAGATTCGTAATATTTCTCCATTTTAAAGCTAAACGATGCTTTTCTAACATTTACACTTACACCTGTAACAATGCCTTTGTATTCAATTATTCTAAATCCTTCTATAGAGTTTGTTGTTGTTAAAATCATGGTTGTTTGTTTTTTTATTAGTTGACTGTTTTATAAAAATGTTACAGTATTTATTTTTTAACTACGTAAGAATTTAAATAAAAAAATATCGAGACACTTATATATAAAAAGCGTCTCGATACAATTTTCCTTTGTTAAATAACTCGAAGTAAAAATATTAAGCTTTTGGCTTACCAATTAATTCGAAATCTAAGTGACGCTTTACTAAATCAGCATTTTTCACTTTTACAATAACCTCGTCTCCAAGTTGGTACATGGTTTTTGTTTTCTTTCCAATTAATGCAAACTGCTCTTTATCGAACTCGTAATAATCGCCTTTTATATCTCTAGTTCTTACCATACCTTCGCATTTATTAGATATAATTTCTATATAAATTCCCCAATCGGTAGCACCCGAAATAACACCTAAAAACTCTTCGTCTTGATGATCTTGCATAAAACGAATTTGCATGTATTTAGTAGAATCTCTTTCGGCTTTTGTTGCTAAATATTCCATGTTACTAGAATGTTTACAACGCTCTTGGTAAATGTCTGCATTTGCAGATTTTTCGCCATCTAAATAACGCTGTAATAAACGATGTGCCATAACATCTGGATAACGACGTATTGGTGATGTAAAATGACTATAATATTCGAAAGCTAAACCGTAATGACCAATGTTTTTGGTTGTATACTCTGCTTTAGACATGGTTCTAATAGCTAAAGTATCAACTAAATTTTGTTCTTTTTTACCTTGTACATCGCTTAATAACTTATTTAAAGAAGATGCTACACCGTTTTTACCACTAAAGTTAAGCTTATGTCCAAATCTTGAAACAACGCCTTGTAAAGCCATTAATTTCTCTTCATTTGGCTCATCATGCACTCTGTAAACAAATGTTTTCTCTGGTTTTTGCTTTCCTACAAATTCTGAAACCTTTCGGTTTGCCAATAACATAAACTCTTCAATTAGCTTATTAGCATCTTTACTCGTTTTAAAGAACACGCCAACTGGGTTAGATTCTTCATCTAAATCGAATTTTACTTCAACCTTATCAAAAGATATTGCGCCAGACTGCATACGTTTTCCACGCATAATTTTTGCCAGTTCATCCATTTTTAAAACAGCATCTGCAATGGCTTGATCTGTTTTGTATTCTTTTCCTGTAAGCGACACTTCGGCAGGAATGGTATTATTTTTATTTTCTATAATAGCCTGAGCTTCTTCGTATGCAAAACGTGCATCAGAATAGGTTACTGTTCTACCAAACCATTCGTTTTTAATTTCCGCTTTAGCGTTTAATTCAAAAACAGCCGAGAATGTATACTTTTCTTCATGTGGTCTTAAAGAACATGCGCCATTACTTAAAACTTCAGGAAGCATTGGTACTACACGATCTACTAAATATACAGAGGTTGCACGTTCGTAAGCTTCATCATCTAAAATGGTGCCTTCTTGTAAATAATGCGACACATCTGCAATATGGATTCCTATTTCGTAATTACCATTTTCTAAAACGGTAAACGATAAGGCATCATCAAAATCTTTAGCATCTTTTGGATCGATAGTGAAAGTTAAATCCTTTCGCATATCGCGACGCTTTTTAATTTCTTCTGGTTTTATGTTTAAATCTATGTTATTGGCATAGTCTTCTACTTCTTTTGGGAATTCATAAGGCAAACCATAATCTGCTAAAATAGCGTGGATTTCAGTATTATGTTCTCCAGCTTTTCCTAGAACTTTAATTACTTTTCCGTTTGGAGAATCGGCTTTTTCTGGCCATTCTTCCATAGAAACTAGTACTTTATCACCATCTTCGGCATTCATCGTTTTATTGATTGGTACAAAAATGTCTGTTTTCATTTTGTTTCCATCCACTACTACAAAGGCAAAATTCTTTTTAGTATGTATTTGTATAATACCTACATATTCAGTTTTTGCACGCTTAATAATTCTGGTAATTTCGCCTTCTTGTTTACCACTTTTACTGCGTTTGTAAACATAAAGTTCTACTTCGTCACCATTTAAAGCTTTGTTTACATTGTTTGAAGCAATATAAATATCTTTTTCAAAATCGTCGCTAATAACGTAACCATTGCCACGTTGTGCTGCATCAAAAATTCCTGTGTGATACACTGTATTATTATTTATTTGAAACTTGCCACGATCGACTTCTTTAATTTCGTCTTTTGCTTTAAGTAACTGTAATTTTTTTATAATCTGGTTGCGACTACTAGCATCGTTAACATCTAGTATTGCTCCAATTTGTTTATAGTTAAATGATTTGGTTCTATCTTTTTTTAAAATACTTAGAATTGTATTTGTAAGGTTGGAAATCTTGTTATGACTTGGTTTCCTGTGTTTCTTTTTACTCATGTAATGTTTTAATGTAATGAATTCCTAAAGTTATTGGAATTTCTTGATTTTAACATCAATTATTATATTAAATAATTGATAATAAATAGCAATTAGAAGAAGATATTTTGCTATTTGGTTTATGCAAAGCTACGTTTTTAATATTAAATCGATGTTTCTTTAATATTAAGTTAACTTAATAGGTTTAGTTATTATATGTTTAAAAGTAAGTCTCCACACTAAATTTTACTTTACACATCTTTAATTTTAAATAAACACTTTTAATAAATTTAGTCTTCACGTTTAAAAAAGAATTGAAACAAACTTAATTTTAGACTTATCCACATTTACATTATATATTATTATTCTTTCTTTAAAATTTTAAAAAAAAATAGTGATTATGATAGCTTGTGAATAGCGGTATAACTTTATTGAGTTTTAGTTTTGTATGTTACTTTTCTGTTTGTATTAACACTTTATAAACATATTAAAGTATTGATTTTTATTGTATTTAACTAGGTTATTAACAACTGTTAGTAACCTATGTTCACAACCTATTTTTAATAAGTAATTTATTTTTTTGTGTTTGTATGTGTATTTTTTTTAATGATAAGTCTCCAAAAAATAAGTGCTAACTTTTTAGGTTGTTAATAACCAATTTTGGTTTGGAAAATTAATTGGATAATCCTAAGAAAAGTTTTAAAAAACAATGATAAGATATTAACAAGTAGTCACTATAAAATCATACAGTTGTTAACAACCATATAAAACACTATTTTTAAGTTGAATTTTCAAACCTATAAATTTTGAATAAGTTCATTAGTATTACTTATTAATAGTTGCAAGCAATTATTAACTTTACCTTTTTAAAACACACACAACTAATATTATGACAATCTCAATAGGAAACGATCACGCAGGAACAGATTACAAATTTGCTATTATTAAGCATTTAGAATCAAAAGGAATTACAGTAACAAACCATGGAACAGATGCTAACGATAGTGTAGATTATCCAGATTTTGTTCATCCTGTTGCAAACGATGTAGAAAATAAAAAAGCAGATTTTGGTATCCTTATATGTGGAAGCGCAAATGGAGTAGCCATGACGGCTAATAAACACCAAGGCATTCGTGCTGGTATTTGCTGGACTAAAGAAATTACAGAATTAACAAGACAGCATAATAACGCAAACATTGTTTGTATTCCTGCGCGTTATACAGCAGTACAACAAGCTATTGCTATTGTTGATACCTTTTTAGAAACTGAATTTGAAGGCGGAAGACACCAAAACCGTGTAGATAAAATACCTTGCTAATTGGCACACAATAAATCACATAACCATACACACGATCATAACGATTTAAAAGGTAGAAATTTATTAATTTCTATCCTTTTAAATATAGTTATTACTGTTGCGCAAGTTATTGGTGGATTGTTATCTGGAAGTTTAGCCTTATTAAGTGATGCGTTACATAATTTTAGCGATGTTGTATCCCTTGTTATTAGCTATATAGCCGAAAAATTATCTAAACGAAAAGCCTCTATACATAAAACATTCGGTTATAAAAGAGCCGAAATTTTGGCTGCTTTTATTAATGCATCAACCTTAATAATAGTAGCTATTTTATTAATTATTGAAGCTATTAAGCGTTTTCAAAATCCACAAGAAATTGAAAGTAACTTGGTTATCTGGCTAGCATTTATTGCTATTTTAGGTAATGGATTTAGTGTTTTACTACTTAAAAAAGATAGTAAATCTAATATGAATATGAGAAGTGCCTATTTACATCTTATCACAGATATGATGGCTAGTGTTGCTGTTTTAATAGGTGGACTTTTAATGAAATTTTACCAATTGTTTTGGGTAGATAGCGTACTTACATTTGCTATTGCTGTTTATTTAATATGGATGGGTTTCGATTTGTTAAAAGAATCTACAAAAGTATTAATGTTATTTACTCCGGATACCATTCCTATAGATGAAATTGTTAAAGAGATTAACGCTTTCGCGGAAATAAAAAACGTGCACCACATACATGTTTGGCAATTAAATGAAGATGAAACACATTTTGAGGCGCACATAGATTTTGAAAAAGACATTACCTTAACAGCGTTTGATGTTATTCTTTCTAAAATTGAAAGACTTTTGTTTACTAAATTTCAAATTAATCATATTAATATTCAACCCGAATTTGGTAAAGATGATACTAAGGATGTTATTGTACAGGATTAATAATAAGTGTTTTTGCCAGGCGTTTTTTAATGACGTGTCAATCTCATAAAACAAATATATTAAACAGATTATCGCGCTTTTTTCTATCGAAAAAATATGAAATAAAACACATAATATAAAATGCTAGAAATTAAAATTAAAACGTTTCAAGAACTAACAACTATAGAGCTTTACAACCTACTTCAATTAAGAAGTGAAGTTTTTGTGGTAGAACAAGAATGTGTCTATCAAGACGTTGATAATAAAGACCAAAAGGCATTACATATATTAGGTATTAAAAATAAAAAAATAGTAGCTTATACACGCTTATTTAAACCTGGAGATTATTTTAATTTATCAAGTATAGGTAGAGTAGTGGTTGCAGAAAATGAAAGACAACATAAATATGGTTACGATATTATGGAAGCTTCAATTAAAGCAATCGAAGAAAATTACAATACAAACGAAATAAAAATTTCGGCACAATGTTACTTAAAACGTTTTTATAATAACTTAAATTTTAAAGAAATAGGCGAGGAGTATCTAGAAGATGGAATCCCACATATTGGAATGCTTTATAGTAAAAAATAAAAGTCAGCGCATTGCGCTGACTTTGTAAGTAAAAAACCCTACTAAAAATTATTTACTTAGAAATATATTATAATTTTGTAAAACTTTAAATTATTGTACAAATATAGGTATATCAATTAGTTATAAGAAATATTTTAGACCTGTGTCATTAAATATTTGTTTAAAAACATAAACGTAAACAAAAAGCAAAAGCGTTCGATAAGCAGTAATGTAAATTGACCGCTATTATTGACGTTTCAAGGATTTGTAAAATATGAGCCATAAAAAAAACCATCTATTTTAGATGGTTTTTTTACTTATAATTTTAGCATTTTATTATTCAGTTTTTCCAACATATGTAACTAAAATTTCTACACGTCTATCTAATTTTGGTTCGCCACCAAGAGGAAATTTTCTTCGTAAACCAACAAATTTCATTCGTCTTTTATCCACGCCTTTTCGTTCTAAATAATCATAGATATATTTTGCTCTAGCAACAGATAAATTACGTTTTCTAGTTTTTTTATCAACGGCATCACGACTGTTTTGAGTACAACAAACATGACCTTGAATGGTAAAATAGATATTCTTATTTTTAGCCATAATTTTAGCGAGCTCTTCTAATGTTTTTTTAGAATCTGATGTTACATAGCTATAACTAGTTTTAAAATATATTTTATCTAATCGTATTTTATCACCTTTTTTTATGGTGCCATTACTAATGTCTTCTGTTGTTTTCTCTTTAGGGCCTTCATCTAATACAATATCTTGTTCAGTACTACTTACAGAACCTTCAATTGGCTCTTTCGTTTTCTTTAGAGTAACTATTATTTCTACTTTACGATTTAATCCACGAATTTGGTGTATTTCTTCTTCATTTAAAATCTTTAATAATATTTCACCTTTACCATTAACATTTGTTATTAAATATGGATCAATACCATAACCTGCAAACATTTCTTTTATAGCATCTGCACGATTTTGAGAGAGTTCTAAATTATATTTATTAGAACCTCTATCGTCTGTAAAACCATAAATAGAGACTTTTCCTATGGGAATAGTGTCTAATTGAGAGATAAATAGCAAAAGCCTATTCTCTTCGGTTAATGGTACAATATATTTATCTGTATCAAAATAAACATCATGAGTAAATTCGTTTTGAGAAAACCCAAATTGAGTTACAAATAGAAGTATGGTAATTAAGTATTTCATTTTTTGATAACTTATAATTTAGTTTAAATAGCCATTGTATTTATTGGGGTTTGCTAATATACCTGTGGCTTTTTTAATCTCTTTATTATGTAATTTATAGTAGTCGTATAACCCTTCTCTATAAACGTAGCGTTTTATAATTTCGTCGCTTAATAAACCCATAAGTTGAGACTTATTGTCGTCGATAGCTTTTAATTTTGAATGATTTAAATTTTTAATTAAATTATTATAATCACGCTGAATATCATGATCTAAATTCTCTGTTTTTGCAACTTCTAAAGCTTTATTAAGTGATTTTTCTGTATCAGTTTCAAAAGAAAAATCTGAAGACTTTAAGAAGTTTTTAAAATCTTGAAAATCTGAGTCTGATAGTTCCCAGCTGTTAATATCACTAATGTTTTGGTTATTGTAATAGTATTTAGTAGCATAATCGAAAATACTTTGATTATTTAAAATAGCTTTGGTAATTGCAGAGGTTTTAGAATTCTCTAAAGCTTCATCTGGAAAAACACCACCACCATCAAATACCTTTCTACCATTTTTAGTTTTAAAGACATTATAATCTTTTTGTTTTACACGCACTGCATTTCCTTTTTCATCTTTGTTCCAATAATCTAAAGCTTGAATACAACGACCAGAAGGTGTGTAATAACGAGAAATTGTAACTTTTAACTGTGTACCATAGGTTAATTTTTTAGGACGCTGTACAAGGCCTTTACCAAAGCTTCTTGAGCCAACAACAACACCTCTATCTAAATCTTGTAAGGTACCAGAAACAATTTCACTTGCCGAAGCGCTACTTCCATTAATAAGTACAACTACAGGAATTTCTATGTCTATTGGATCTTTTTTAGTGTAATATGTTCTATTGTATTTTTTTACTTTGGATTTGGTTGTTACTACTAATTGATTTTTAGGTACAAATAAATTAACAACATTAACAGCTTCTCTTAATAGGCCACCAGGGTTTCCACGTAAGTCTAAAATAATACTTTTGGCTCCTTGTGCTTTTAAATCTTTTAAAGCGTAACCTGTTTGTTGCGATGCTTTTGCGTTAAATTTCTTTAATACAATATAACCTGTTGTTTCATCAATCATTGAGAAATGAGGTACAGCATCAATTTCAATTTCACTTCGTTTTACAGTTGTATTTGCAGTTTTACCTTGTCTTACATAAGTCACTTGAGCAATAGAGTTAGCGACACCTTTAAGTAGATTACTAGCATCATCCTTATAGTCTGCAACTATTTGGTTATCCATTTTTATAATTTGGTCTCCAGCTTTTAATCCTGCCTTATCTGCTGGGTAACCTTTATAAGGTTCTATAATTACTAATTTATCTTTTAATATGCGTACTTGAGCGCCAATACCAGTATAATCTCCTGTTCTTTGAATTCTTGCTGCCTCAACATCTTGCTCGTTATAAAACTTAGTATAAGGATCGAGTTCGTTTAACATGTTTTTAATGGCATTATCCATTAGATCGCCAGGATTTGTTTCATCTACATAATTCATATTCAACTCCTTAAAAAGAGTGGTGAATATTTCAATTTGCTTAGCGATTTCAAAAAAATCGTTGTTATAAGTTTTAAAAGCAGAACCTGTAAGTAATAATGTAAGCGCTAATACCGGAATGAGCACTTTTCGTTTTAATAATTTTTTCATTGTTCTAACTTTTAGAAATTGTGTCTGTAAATTTTTCTAATGCTTTCTTCATTTTGGTATTTACTAACTCAAAATCTGGCATATCTTTACTAATATATAAAATCATTAACGCATAATCGTTAACTTCTTTATTAATTAACATGGTTTTGTTTAATCTATAAGCTTCACGAAGTAAGCGTTTTATACGAATACGATCTACAGCGCGTTTAAAATTTCGTTTACTAACCGAAACGGCTACCTTTCTAGATTCTCCATGTTTTAAATAGACTAACCTCAAAGGATATGCCGAAACCGATTCTCCATCAAGAAATAATTTCTCGATGGTTTTCTGGCTTTTTAGTTTTTCGTGTTTATTATAAGTCAGTTTCATAGTTTTTCAAAGGTAGTAATGCTATTGAAATAAAAAAATCTAAAAAGACACCTTTTACATACTATTTAAAAGATGTTTAAATTGTAATGTTTTGTTCTTATTTGAGACTGAGAATAAAAAAGAAAAACAATGTCATTAACACAATTATTAAAAGATCATGCAGAAGAATCTGCAGCAAAATTTCCAGCAGAGGTTAAAGCTATAATGCAAAATGCTATTGAAGATTTAGAACAGTCTCAACTAACTACTAATGCGTTAAAAACAGGTGATATTTTCCCGAGTTTTAATTTACCAAATGCAAAAGGAGAAGTTATTAGTTCTTTAACTTTATTAGATAAAGGGCCATTGGTTATTGCGTTTTATCGAGGAGGTTGGTGCCCATATTGTAATATTGAATTGAAGGCTTTACAAAATGTATTACCTCAACTTCAAGAGAAAGGAGCGCAACTTATCGCTATAAGCCCAGAAAGTCCTGATAACTCTTTAACTACTAAAGAAAAAAATGATTTAAGTTTTGAAGTCCTTACAGATAAAGACAACAGCTTTGCAAGAGGCTTAAGTTTAGTTTATAAATTACCAGACGATTTAATAGCATTATATAGTAAATTTGGACTTAGTTTGGATGATAGTCAAGGGAACTCAAATTCCGAATTACCAATTGCAGCAACATATGTTATAGATACAAACGGAAAAATTATTTATCATTTTCTACAAGAAGATTATAAATTACGTGCAGATCCATCAGCAATATTAGAAGTGCTTTAAAGTGATATATATTTACAAAAAAACCTCATCGAAAGATGAGGTTTTTTTGTTTTAAAACAAATACAATAAACGCTCTTTGCTATCTGGTAACCCAATAATATTATTTATGTAATCGTTTTTATATTCTAAATCACCTTTTTTAATATAACCCTCTCCATTTGGCATACAAGCACTCCAAGCACCCGATGGTTTACAATTATTTAAATCTGTAATTTTAATAATTGTATGGTCTTCTACAATAATAATGGCATATTTATAATCTTTCGCTTTTATTAAAGACTCCTTTATATTGTCTTTATTTATTTTAATAACTTCTTTAGCTATACTGTTAGCGTCTTTTTTAAAAGCTTCAATAGGATTTTTAGAAGTCTCTTTCTCTATACTTCTTACGTCTTCAAGAAAAGGAATAGATGCTGTATTAGTAACAACTTTCTCAATTGGCTTTGGTATAGAGGTTTCAGTTGTAACTGTTTTTTCTATTGCTACAGGTTTAGTCTCATTTTTACAATTTAAGGCCATAATTATAATTAATAATATCGAAATTTGTTTCATCTCTAAGCGTTTTAAATTTTTTTATAAAAAAAGCTACAACCTAAGGTGTAGCTTTTTGTGTGATTTTTAATCTAATATTTAGATTACTTTTTATTATTCTCTTTATTTATATCTGCCATTAAATTCTTAGCATCAATTTCTACGCTCTTTACAGCCTTTTTAGCTTCAAAAGTATAGGTTGGGTGAGCCCAAGCCCAATCTGCAATTGTAGTTGCTGTTGTAGGCTTTTCTCCACGCATCATTTGTAATGGAATGTAAAGACTTTCTGTAGAACCATCTGTATAAGTAACTTCAAGGTCAATAGGCATTGGCATTTCGCCAATACGCTCTAAAGTAACCATATTACCATTTATACTTTTTACACCATAATCTATAGTGTTAGTAGTCATAGTCCAGTCTGTTAAATACCATTCTAATTCTAAGCCAGATACTTTTTCGGCAACGCGAATAAAATCGTTTGGTGTTGGGTGTTTAAAAGACCAATCTATAAAATACTGTTTTAAGGTTTTCTTTAAATTGTCTTCACCAATAACGTAACCTAATTGAGACAAAAACACTTCACCTTTATTATAAGCAGCAATACCGTAAGCCATATTAGTTTCATAACGATCTGCATGCGTAGATTGTGGTTTCTCTTTACCAGATTTAGCAAGGTAATCGTAACCTCTATAAGCTCCAGCCGAAGGATTATCGGCATTTTTGTTAGCAATAACATCCATTGCTTGGTCACTAATATAACTAGTAAAACCTTCATCCATCCACTCGTGTTTCGCTTCGTTTGTTGCTAATAAGAACTGAAACCATGTATGTGCTAATTCATGCGCTGTAACACCCATTAAACTACCAAATTTACGCTTACCAGTAATTAAAGTAGACATGGCATATTCCATTCCACCATCTCCACCTTGAATAACAGAGTATTGCTCGTAAGGATATTTACCTATATTCTCACTAAAATATTGCATCATTTCAACTGTTTTAGGCTGAAGTTTCTTCCAACCTTCTAAGTTTTCTGCAGGCAAATCTTTTTTATAATAGAAATTAAGCATTGGACCATTAGGGACTTGCATAGTGTCGTGAATATAATCTGGATCTGCAGCCCAAGTAAAATCGTGAACGTTTGGTGCTTTAAAATGAAGCGTTTTCTTGTTACCGTTTACAACTGGATTTGGTTGAAGATATCCTGTTCCACCAACAACGTAGTCTTTATCGATAGTTAGTTTTAAATCAAAATCTCCCCAAACACCATGAAATTCTCTTCCAATGTATGGGTAAGCATGCCATCCTTCAAAATCGTATTCAGATAGTTTTGGATACCACTGTGTCATCGATAACGCAACACCTTCTGCATTATTTCTACCCGAACGTCTTATTTGTACAGGAACTTGAGCATCGAAAACCATATCGAAAGTAACACTTTCTCCTGGTTGAATTGCTTTGTTTAAAGTTACTTCTAAAACAGTTCCAGCAGTTGTATGTTTTACAATACCTCCATTTTGCTTAAGAGATGTTACATTAATATAACCTATTTCATTAGGTTTTAATGTGCTAATTCTACTTTGTTTTTTACCATTAACTTCTGTTACCATTCTACCATCTGGATCGGCAATAGATTGTAATCTTGCATCCATTTGACTTCCTGGTTGGAACGCGTTAAAAAATAAATGATAGAATACTTTATTTAATACATCTGGCGAATTATTAGTATAAACTAACGTTTGTTTTCCTTGATATTGGTAGTTATTAACATCCATATCAATCTCCATTTTATAATCTACATGTTGTTGCCAATAAGTAGATTTTGAAGCTGATGAGTTAGTAGTTGTGTTACTTTGTGTCGTAGAAGTTGCAGATACACTTTTAGATGAACCACAACCCATAAAAAGCAATGAAGCTGAAAGGCTAAAAAGAAGAACTTTTTTCATTTTAATATTTTTTAAATAAAAAAGCCTCAGTAATTAATAACTACTGAGGCTTTTTAAGATTATTATTTTACTTGGCTACTTGTGAAGCCATAATTAATGCATTGTAAGCATTAACCATTTTACCAGATTTAGTTAAAGTACTAAAATCTCTTACATCATCTCCATTACCACCAACAGTAACTTTAGCATTTATAGCTAAACCAGAGTCCATAATAACTTGCTTAACCTGTGCAGCAGTTAACTTTGGGTACTGAGACCAAACTAATGCAGCTACACCGGCAACAGCAGGAGACGCCATAGAAGTTCCTCCCATAGTTTTGTATTCGTTTTCTGGTGTTGTAGAATATATTGCTGCTCCTGGAGCAAAAACATCTACGTTTTGTTTTCCGTAATTAGAAAAACCAGCAACCATTGCAGTTCCATATTTAGGAGCTAATGCACCAACACGAATGTAAGTATTACTAATTTCTACATAATTTACATTATCATCTGGGAAGTTAGGTTCTGTATCTACATCTTCACTAGAGTTTCCTGCAGCGTGTACAAAAATTACATTGTTATCACTTGCGTATTTTATAGCATCTCTAACCCAATCAGCATGAGGAGAAAAACTTTTACCAAAACTTCCATTTATTACTTGTGCACCATTATCTACTGCATAACGTATTGCTTTAGCAATATCTTTATCATACTCATCTCCATTTGGTACTGTACGAAGACTCATAATTTCTACATTATTCGCAACTCCATTTGCTCCTAAACCATTGTTACGTTCTGCACCAATAATTCCAGCAACATGTGATCCATGGCTTTCAGATTTTTTTACAGGCATAACGTTTCCATTTCCATAACCTGGCTTGTCGTTAAAATCGTCTGGATTATCTCCTGTTGTTCTTCCCTTAAAATCTTTATTTAAGTTAAAAGCAACTTGATCACCATAATAGTCTACACCACCTTTAACTTGCTCTATAACTTCTGGTAAAGATTTAGCACCTCTTCCATACATATCAGTAGCAGTTTCTGCGGCGGCTTTTAATGTTGCATCTTCGGTTGTAATAGCTGCTACTTCTTTAGAGGTATAATCTTCTTTTTTAAAGTGAGCTGCTAATGCTTTATGTGCACCTTCAACAGAGTTGTAAATACCTTCGTATTGTTGCTTTCCAGCTAAAGCTGCATTATATTCTGTATCATATTTAGCTTTTGCTTCAGCATATCTGGGTGCACTTGTGTCTCCACTTGCTACTAAACGAATGTATTCTAACTGTTCATCATAGCCATCACCAAGAAAATTCCAACCGTGGATATCATCTACATAACCGTTTTTATCATCGTCTATCCCATTACCAGCAATTTCTTTTTTGTTAGTCCAGATTACACCATCTAAATCTTCATGATTAAAATCAATACCAGTATCTATAACTGCTACAATAACCTTTTTTCCTTTTTTTCCTTTTATTATTTCAGCGTAAGCTTTATCAACACTCATACCAGGAATAGTGTCTTTTGCAAGGTCTAAGTGTCCCCAATTATGTGCTTCAGATTCTGTTAAAGCAGCTTCTTTAAGTGGTGAAGTGTCGATGTTTTCAACAGGTGTTGTTAAAATTGGTGAACCACCACCACAGCTAGATAATATTGCAGCTGAAAATACAGAAAACAAAAGTGTTTTATTAATTAATTTCATGTTATAAAATGTTTAGTTGTTAATTTAAAGATTAAAAATGTCGTTGCTTGAAAAAGAGTCTTTTAAGCGCACACCTTTTTCGGTATGTTGCACAGTAATTATTTCGTTATGCGCATCGTGTTCCAAAAATAAGTAATAATTATGAGTTGCTGCGAGATTCAAGAATTTTTCCTTCTCGTCTAGGGTTAATAGTGGCCTTGTGTCGTAGCCCATTACAAAAGGTAAAGGCAAGTGACCAACTGTTGGTAATAAGTCTGCCATAAAACAAATGGTTTTACCCTTATAATTGATCATTGGTATCATTTGTTTTTCGGTATGGCCATTAGCAAAAAAGATATCGAAGCCTAAAGCAGAATTTTTTAGAATGTCTTCTGAAGGACTCTGTGGAAGCTTAGTAAACTTTAAGTGTCCACTATCTTCCATTGGCATAATATTTTCTTTTAAAAATGAAGCAACCTCACGACGGTTAGGCTTTGTTGCCCAATCCCAATGTTTTTGATTACTCCAAAAATGAGCATTCTTAAAAGCAGGTTCTAAAAGTGTTCTGTCCTTGTTATATTGTATAGATCCACCACAATGATCGAAGTGGAGATGCGTCATGAAAACGTCGGTAATATCATCGCGATGAAAACCATATTTAGCAAGAGATTTATCTATACTATCGTCTCCCCAAAGATGATAATAGCCATAGAATTTCTCGCTTTGCTTGTTTCCCATTCCTGTATCTATTAAAATAAGACGATTTCCATCTTCAATTAATAAACAGCGTGCAGCAATATCAATCATGTTATTACTATCTGCAGGATTGGTTCTTGTCCATAGTGATTTTGGCACAACACCAAACATAGCACCACCATCGAGCTTAAAATTCCCTGCATTTATTGGATATAAATTCATAACTGCAAATTATGAAAAACTAAGGGATTGAGAGTAGACGTTAAGTTTTTATTAAGAAACTACTTGTTGTAAACGTTTACCAAAATCGTATAGTGCCTTGATTTCTTTTATACTAGCTAATCTTTCGCGACCAAAAATAAGTAAATCGTGACCATTAGATTCTACGTGATAGTAAGGGTTACTCTCGAAAAAATGGGTAATTTCATCTGTAAAAAAAGCTTGGATAGCCTTGGTGTCTTCACCAAGTAAATAAAACCTTTTAGAAAAATCGGTATGGTTTGCAATAGGAATATCTTTAAAACCAGCAAATGCATATACCTTTTCTAGGAAACCCTCGCGGTCTAACGTAAATTCGGGAATACTTTTGTCTAATTTTATATGTAGCATTGTTGATCTAACGACTTCTTTAGCAATAAATTCACCTTCAGAAAACTCGATATCGAAAGTGTTTATTGCTTCATTTTTATTAGATAATTGATTATAAATGTAGTTTATACTCTTTACTCTAAAGAATAAGAAACTATCTAAGAAATGTGTCTCTCTTTCCTTTTTAGATACGTAGCTTAATTGGTAGTCTTTTGCTAACTCTTCTATGGTTGTTTGGCGACGCGTTAAACTCTTTTTAATAACATTTGGTACGGGTAATAGACGACGTAAAGCAAATGGGTGTTTAGAATCTGTATCGTGTAAATCAAGACCAAGCACCTCAAAATGGCCACCTCTTTTTGTAAATAATTCTTGATAATTGTTGAGGTTTTCCATAACAGTATGATCCACAAATTTACAAAGTGAAAAATCTACGATTACATCTTCGGTTTCTGGAACTGCATCTAATTTTGCTTTTAGTTTATAAAAATTTAGGAAACTGCAAAAGTGTTTTACACTTACATAATAATTACGGTCTTCCTGAAACATTAAAACATTAGGTTTTAAAAGGTTTCTTCCAAAAAGACTAAAACTTTTATTAATTATAAGGTGTAAAATAAAGGTGACTACAACTCCAGAAGCAATACCAGAAATTAAACCTATTTTTAAGGTTACAAGTAATGTAACAAAGAAAATTATTAACTGTTCTCGACCAATTTTAAAAATTTTTCTAATATTTTCTGGTGATGCTAGTTTATAACCTGTATAAACCAAAATAGCCATTAATGCAGGTAGTGGAATACGTTGTAATTGCGAACTAAATAGCACTATAAAAACAACTAAAAAAGTAGCATGAAAAAAGTTTGAAGACCTGTTACTTCCACCATTATTAACGTTTACAGAACTTCTAGCAATTACAGTGACTACGTTTAGTCCTCCAAGAAAACCACTTCCAATGGTCGCTAAACCTAGTGCTTTTAAATCTCGATTTACATTACTTCTTCGTTTTTCTGGATCGAGTTTATCTACAGCTTTTATACTTAATAGGGATTCTATACTAGCAATTAAGGTTAACGCCAAAACGCTTGTCCAAAATGGTAAAGAGTCAATTTTACTAAAGTCTATGGTTGGAATTTGTTCAATAATTTCTGAGAATTCAGGAATACCAGAAATCATATATTCAAGCGCAATTGGGTTGTTTTGGTGAGCAACTAATTCGAAATAATAACTAAATGCAATTGATAAAATAACAATCCACATTGGAGCAGGAATAAGCTGTAAATATTTATTTCTAATTTTAGAATAGAAAATCATGATTACAAAGCTTATTACTCCAGCTGCCGCTGCGTAAAGAAGGCCTGTATTATTATAATGTATGGCGTCGTTTATGGTAAAAGGAATTTCTAATAAATAATCAATAGTGTCTTCTCGTTTAATACGGTGCGCTAGCATAATATGAAACTGTTTTCCTAAAATAATAAGTCCAATTGCTGCTAACATTCCTTGTATTGCCGAAGAAGGGAAGAAGTCTGCTAATTTTCCTAAGCGTAAAAAGCCAAGAATTAAAAGTAAAGCACCAGAACAAATTATGGCTGCATACGCGCTTTCTATTCCTAAAGTAGAAATTGCGACTAAAAGCACTCCAACAAGACCGTTACCTGGTCCTGAAATAGTAACATTACTACCGCCTAAAATAGAGACTAAAACACCTCCAACAACAGCAGCAATAACACCAGATATTGGAGGTGCCTCACTAGCCATTGCAAGTCCTAAACCTAAAGGTAATGCAATGAGGCTTACTACAAAACCAGAAAAAATATTTTTTGGTAATGCTTGAAAAAACGTTTTTATGTTATTCTTTTTTTGGCTCATTGAATAATTAAAACATCGGTTGGTAATTCGGTTAAAATATGTTCAATATCGTGTGGGAACAAACGATCCCAAAAAGTCATTTTTGTAGGCGCATTCATAATTAATAAATCGGCTCTTGCAATTTGAGCATAATGACCAATCGAGTAGCCTTGTGTACCAAAAATTGGTTGAGATTTTATAACAATATCTTTTGTAAATTCTTCAGGTATATCTTCAATAATATGATTAATTCTTGAGCGTTCGCGGTTTCTAAGTCTTTCTTTTAGAATTGTTGTTTTTCTAAGCGATTTATCGTCATTTAACTTAACTGCAATTTCGTTTTGTTTTATTTCTTCAACAATTGTTAATTTTTCGGCCTTTAATTTAGAGCCAACATAAAAAGCTGTAGCTATTGTTTGTTCGGTTTTTGGATCTATTAAACCATTTACAACAATATGTTGGCAAGGTAAACGCTCAATAGATGGGTTTATTAACAATAAAAGAGAACACTTGGCTTTTCTAGTAATTTGGCGGGCAATAGAACCTACGTAATAAGTAAATATTTTTTCTCTTTTTGCAGCACCAATTACTAATAAATCTACTTTTTTCTCTTCGGAAGCACCCAAAATAACTTCAACAGGATCTCCTGGTTTAAAAATTACTTCGTAATCTAAATTGTCTTTTTTAAAGGTATTTAGAATATTTTTTAAACTTTCTAGCTTGTCTTCAGACGCATTACCAACGTGAATTAAAACCAATTTACTTTCAAAAAACAGCGCCAAACGTGCAGCCTCATAAAGGTTTGCTTTTAAATTTGGAGAGAAGGCAATACCTAAGCCTATGGTTTTGAATGGTTTTTGAATCACGGTTAAATAGTTTCGAAAAAAGTGAAGATAGTTTTTTTCATAATACCTGACAAACATTGAAGTATTGTTGATAGAGTTAAAGAAATGATTTAAATATTTATAACTTTAGCCTTTTAAATATATAAGCGATATTATATGGTAGAATTAGGAGGTATTATTATTCTTGGAATATTAGCACAATGGGTGGCCTGGAAATTTAAGATTCCTGCTATTTTACCCTTAATTTTAATAGGACTTTTAGTAGGACCAATTGCCGCCGAATTTTTAAGTGAAGATGGTACCAAATGGATAGAACCAATTTGGAATGGAGAAGAAGGTTTATTTCCTGGACAAAGCTTATTTTATTTTGTCTCATTAGCTATTAGTATCATTCTTTTTGAAGGAGGACTAACGCTTAAAATGAGCGAAATAAAAAATGTTGGACCAGTAATAACAAAGCTTATTTCTTTAGGTTCTATGGTTACATTTTTTGGAGCGGCAGTAGCTGCACATTACTCCTTTAATTTAAGTTGGGAGATTTCGTTTTTATTCTCAGGTCTTATTATAGTTACTGGACCAACAGTAATAACACCTATTTTAAGAAACATACCGTTAAAGAAAGATATTTCTACAGTATTAAAGTGGGAAGGTATTTTAATCGATCCCATTGGAGCATTGGTCGCTGTTTTGGTTTTCGAGTTTATAAGTGTAGATGGCGGTGGAGAGTTTACAAAAACAGCATTAATAGAGTTTGGTAAAATTGTATTATTTGGTAGTACTTTTGGTTTCACTTTTGCACACGCTATGAACTTTATAGTTAATAAAAAGCTAGTACCACATTATTTATTAAATGTGTTTGCTTTGGCAGCAGTACTTGGTGTTTTTGTATTGTCTGATACTTTTGCACATGAATCTGGTTTACTTGCTGTTGTAGTAATGGGAATGGTTTTAGGAAACTCTAATGCTCCTTATTTAAAAGAGCTTCTTTACTTTAAAGAGTCGTTAAGTATCTTGTTAATTTCTATTTTATTCATTCTTTTAGCAGCGAATATTAACATGGAAGAATTGTATCTAATTTACAGCTGGAAAACAGCAGTATTATTTGCAGCAGTTGTATTTATTATTCGACCTATTGGTGTGTTTTTAAGTACTCATGGCTCTTCTTTAAAGCTTAACGAAAAAATATTTATTAGTTGGGTAGGACCAAGAGGAATAGTTGCAGCAGGTATTGCTTCATTATTTGGCTTAAAATTAGCAAAAGAAGGCGTTCCAGGAGCAGAGTATATAACACCTTTGGTGTTTATGATTGTTTTAGGAACCGTATTATTAAACGCTACAACTGCACGATTATTTGCTAAATTAGTTGGAGTGTTTTTAACTAAATCTGATGGTATTTTAATTGTTGGAGCCAGCAAAGTATCACGATTAATTGGTCATTATTTAGAATCTAATGGAAGGCACGTTGTATTAATAGATAGTAATCAAAGCAATATTGTAAAAGCTAAAGAATTAGGCTTAGAAGCTTTTAATACCAATATTTATTCTGATACTTTAATGGATAATATAGAGCTAAACGATGTAGGTTATTTAATGGCATTAACAGGAAGTAATGATATTAATAAGTATGCTATTAACAAGTTTAGTAAGCAGTTTGGTGAAAATGGATCGTTTAGATTAGTTTCTGTAGATGAAATGCAAGATGAAAAAAGCAACCCAAAAGAAGGCTTGTTTTCTCAGACAGACGATTATACCACACTTAGTAATGTCACTAGAAAATACCCAAGTATTCAAGAAATTGAATTAAGAGATAAAGCACATTACGATAGTTTAATTGAAATGGCTAATAACGATAAAGATATTATCCCTCTATTTATTAAGAATGAAGCATCCGAGATAGAAATTATTTCTTCCCATAACAAAGATGTTGAAGAAATAGGTGAAAATTGCCATTTAGTGTATTTAGGTAAACCTTTTGATGTTGAAGAGGTTGCTAATGAAGAAGCCTAATTAATTTAATTAATTTTAAAAAAACCAGTTCATCTTGTTTTTAACCCATTTCGGCATATTGTATTTCTATTAAAGGATTGATGATTTTATATTTACGTCATCAATCTTTAACGAATCAATTATGAAATTAAATCTATTATTTATTCTGTCTTTCCTTTTCGGAATTACGTTGAGTTTCGCGCAAAACATAACCGGAACTATTTTAGACAATACCAATCAACCACAGCCTTTTGCTAATGTTCTTATTTATAAAGAAGGAAGCACTAGTCCTTTAACAGGAACCGTTAGTGATGATAACGGAAAGTACGAGTTTAAAAATCTAGAGCAAGGTAGTTACAGTTTAGAAATCTCTTTATTAGGTTTTAAAACCGAAAAGTGTGACGTTTTTCAACTCGTACAAGAATCAAAAACAGTAAACTTCACCTTAAAGGAAGAAGCCCAAACGCTAGGAGAAGTTGTTATAAAAAGCAAACGACCAGTTATTAGGCAAACGGCAGAAAAACTAATAGTAGATTTAGAAAATTCTGAAATGATAAATTCTAATTTACAAGATGTTATGAAACGTGTTCCAGGTGTTATTGTAACCAATAATGGAATAAGCTACGCAGGAAAAAGCAATATTAGAATTTTAATAGATGGCAAGACTACCGAGTACATGGATATGGACACTTTGCTTCGCGATATGCCAGCCGATAATATAGCAAGAGTAGAACTAGTAGAACAACCAGGAGCAGAGTTCGATGCAGAAGGCTCTGGACCAATAATAAACATTATTTTAAAGAAAAATGTAAAATTAGGTACACATGGTAATGTTGTAGGTTGGGTTGGTGAGGACGAAGGTATCGAGTATGGAACAAGTGCTTCGATAGCGAGCTATAAAAACAAACTAAATTGGCAAACAAGTATTGGGTATTCAAGTCCTACTTGGCGGGAAGATTTGTTTATTAAAAGAACTGTTGGTAATAACACATACGATCAAGCTACAATAGAAGCTTATAATCCACAAAGTATTAGATTAGGAGGTAGCGTAGATTATTACATAAACGATAATAATACTATAGGAATTGGTGTAAGAAGAAACACAACAAAGTCCGATAGGACCTCTCAAAGTTCAAACATAATTACTAGTGAAACTGCAACAGACTTTTTACTATCTCAAAACACTTACGATAGAGACCAAATTGTTTTTAATGTAAATCCATATTATGAGTATAAAACAGGTGCTCATAAATTTAACATGGATTTTAATTTTGTAGATTATTCTAACACTAATAAAAACACTATTTCTTCAGTTTTAGGAAGTACTATTCCATACACAAATCAACGTTATTTACAAGATGGAGAGTATCAAATTAAAACCTATAAAGCAGATTATTCAAGACTGTTTTCTGAAGATTTTAAAGTCAGTTTTGGTAGTAAATTTTCAAATGTAAATACAGATAGCGATTTAATGTCTTTTACCGAAAACGATAACGGAAATTTTGATTTTAATGCAAATGCAAGTAATCGATTTTTAGTAGATGAAACTGTTTTTGCACTCTACTCTAAATTAAATTTAACCAAAGGAAAATGGTCTTTTTCTGGAGGATTACGTTTTGAAGATAGTAATACTAAAGGCACATCAAGCAGTAATAACGAAACACGAGAGCGTAAAATTTCTAAACTATTTCCAAGTGCTTCCTTGAGTAGAAAAATAAACGAAAACTTAAGCGGAAGTATTGCGTATAGTTATAGAATTCGCCGTCCAAATTATAATACTTTAAATTCATTTGTAACCTATTACGATCCGTTATCGTCCGATGTTGGAAACCAAAATTTAAGGCCAGCTTTTACTAATAATTATCAGTTTAATTTAACCTACGATGGGCAACCTTTTTTTACGGTTGGTTATAGCGAAACCGAAGATGCTATGTTTCAGTTTATATCGCAAAATAATGATACAGCCGAAATAAGTAGAACAACCATTAATTTATCGGACAGTAAAAACTGGAATTTTAGATTATTTGGACCTTTAAGTTTTATTAAAGGTGTAGAAGGTTATACCGGTTTTATTGTAAATTATAATAAGTTTGAGTCTAACCCAAACAATTTAAACCTAGACAAATGGAGTTTAATGTGGTTTTCTCAAGCGAGTTATGAGCTGCCATGGGAAATTAGTGCAGAACTTAGTGCAAACTATGGAACGGGAGCTTTAGAAGGTGGTATAGATACAGACTGGTTTGCAGGACTAGATTTTTCTTTTGGAAAAAAATTTTTAGACGAAAGCCTTAAACTAAACTTAGGCTTCAATAAAATGCTAAATAGAGGTTTTATAGGTGAAATAAACTATAATAACTTGCAAGCAGATGTGGAAAGCAACCAATCAAGACAAAATATTCAGTTAAGAGCAACGTATAGTTTTGGTTCTAAATACGGAAAAAAGAAGAACAGAAGTAATGCTTCTAAAGACGAAGAAAATAGAATTGATGATAATAATTAATACATTCGTTTTAGAATGAATACAAAACTAAACAAATCGGATTATATATTACTGACTATCTATTTTGTAATATCCATTGCAATGCAGGCGTTAGATTATTACGATCGTCAGGCATTAACAAGGGAATATTGGGTCGATTTCCCTGTAGACATAATAATGATTCTTACATTAATTGCAATATTTATGTATTGGCTAATACCTAAATATATTATAGAGCAAAAAAAGTATTTCAATTTTATATTTTTTAGTCTTATAGCCATGATTGTTATTGGAGGTATAGATAAAGTTGTTGGTTACTGGTCTGGAGATAATGATTGGAGTCGATTCCCTTCAACCTTTTGGTTTATTATTGAATCTATATCCATAAGCGCAAACCAAATGGGATTGCCTTTTGGGTTGCTTTTAACCAAGAAATTTTACGAAAGCCAAACACAGCTTCTTACTATAGAAAAACAACAAAAAGAAAACGAACTCAAATTATTACGTTCACAAATAGATCCTCATTTTTTATTTAATAATTTAAATACATTAGACTCTTTAATAGATAGCGATCCAGATAAAGCGAAAGAATATATTAATAGGCTATCGTTAATTTATCGCTATTTAATAAAGACTAAAGATGCTGAGGTCATGGAGTTGTCTGAAGAAATTGAATTGGCAGAAAATTACATGTTTTTAATTAAAACGAGATTTGGAAACGATTACGATTTTAAAATTGAAAGAGACACAGACATTACAGATAGGTTTATTCCAACAGGAGCAATTCAAGCCTTATTAGAGAACGTTGTAAAACACAATAAGCCACAAAACAACAAAGCAATAGCAACAACTATTTTAGTTGAAGAAAACACGCTTAAAGTAACAAATACAAAATCTGGAATCTTATCTAAAGACGAATCGTTTGGAACAGGTTTAGAAAACTTAAAAGCACGATATAAATTATTATCAGATAAGGAAGTAATAATTATAAATACAGATAAAGAATTTGTTATTTCAATTCCAATTATTAAATTAATTGACGAAAATTAGAACAATGAAAATTTTAATTCTAGAAGACGAAATACCAGCATATCAAAAATTAGTTTCTTTTGTAAACGACTATTTTAATGAGCATATTCCTCACGATTGGGCAAGATCTAATACAGAAGGAAAAGTGTTTCTGGTAAACAATAAGTACGACTTTATTTTGTCGGATATCCAATTGTTAGATGGCGTCTCGTTCGATTTGTTTAATGAAATAGATATCGATTCTCCAATTATTTTCTGTTCTGCTCACGACGACTATTTGTTTCAAGCCTTCAACACAAATGGTATTGCATATATTTTAAAGCCGTATACGCAAACAGATTTTAAAAAGGCTATAGAAAAATATCAGTCTTTATTTAAACAAGGCGATTATAATTCACTTTCTAGCGAAACAATTACAGAACTTAAAGTTGCTTTAAAAGAAGAATCTAATAGCTACAAAAAACGTTTCGTAATTAAAAAAGCAAAAGGAATTCAACTCTTAAATGTTTCAGAAATTAGTGTAATTGAAGCTTCAGGAGATTTTTGTATTGCCACAGATTTTAAGGGAAAACGGCACATTATTTCTCAAAATTTAGGATCAATTCTTCAACAATTAAATCCAACTAAATTTTTTAAAATAAACCGAAGCGAGATTCTAAGCATAGATTACATAGAAAATTTAGAAAGTCATTTTAAAAACCGATTACTAATTAAAGTAAAAGGCTTAAAAGATAAAGTAATGACCAGTTCTTCTACAACAGCAGAGTTTAGAAAATGGTTAGAGCAATAAAGCAAAAAACCTTCAGCGTAAACTGAAGGTTTTTTTTATATCTAAAATTCGAATTGTTAATAATCGAATTAATCATTCAACTTTAAAACAGCCATAAATGCTTGTTGAGGTATTTCTACATTACCAACTTGGCGCATACGTTTTTTACCTTTTTTCTGCTTTTCTAGTAACTTACGTTTACGCGAAATATCTCCACCATAACATTTTGCCGTTACATCTTTACGTACAGCTTTTACTGTCTCTCTAGCAATAATTTTTGCTCCAATTGCTGCTTGAATAGGAATATCGAATTGTTGACGTGGAATTAATTCCTTCAACTTAGCACACATTTTTTTACCAATATTATTAGCGTTGTCTGCATGTATAAGCGCAGAAAGCGCATCAACAGGACTACCGTTTAATAATACATCTAAACGTACTAATTTTGACGTTTTCATACCAATTGGATGGTAATCGAAAGAAGCATAACCTTTAGATACTGTTTTTAAACGATCATAAAAATCGAAAACAATTTCTGCTAAAGGCATTTCGAACGTTAATTCAACACGCACAGCTGTTAAATACGTTTGGTTAGTAATCATACCACGTTTTTCAATACATAAACTCATAACATTACCAACAAAGTCGGCTTTAGTAATTATGGTTGCTTTAATAAACGGCTCTTCAACACGATTTACTGTAGAAGGATCTGGTAAATCACTTGGGTTATTTACTATAAAAGGTGTGTCTGGATGTTTGTTTGTAAATGCATTGTACGATACATTGGGAACCGTTGTAATAACAGTCATGTCAAACTCACGTTCTAAACGCTCTTGAATAATTTCCATGTGTAACATTCCTAAGAATCCACAACGAAAACCAAAGCCTAATGCCGCAGAACTTTCTGGAGCAAACACTAAAGACGCATCATTTAACTGAAGCTTTTCCATAGAGTTTCTAAGCTCTTCGTAATCCTCTGTATCTACAGGGTAAATACCTGCAAAAACCATAGGTTTTACATCTTCAAAACCTTCAACAATGTTAGTCGTTGGGTTTACTGCATCTGTAATAGTATCTCCAACCTTAACTTCTTTTGCTGTTTTAATACCAGTAATTAAATACCCAACATCTCCTGTTTTAACACTCTTTTTTGCAACTTGAGTTAGTTTTAAAGTACCAACTTCATCTGCGTTATATTCGTTACCTGTAGCAACAAATTTAATTTTTTGTCCTTTTTTAATTTCTCCGTTAAAAACTCTAAAATACGTTTCAATACCTCTAAATGTATTGTAAACCGAATCGAAAATTAAGGCTTGTAAAGGCGCATCTGGATCTCCTTTTGGAGCCGGAATACGTTCAATAACTGCTTTTAAAATATTCTCGACACCAAAACCCGTTTTTCCACTGGCATGAATAACTTCACTTGGATCACAACCTAAAAGGTCTACAATATCATCTGTTACTTCTTCTGGGTTTGCACTTGGTAAATCTACTTTATTTAAAACAGGAATAATTTCTAAATCATTGCCAAGGGCTAAATATAAATTAGAAATCGTTTGTGCTTGAATACTTTGTGCAGCATCTACAATTAACAATGCACCTTCACAGGCAGCGATAGATCGCGATACTTCGTAAGAGAAATCTACGTGACCAGGTGTATCAATTAAGTTTAAAATGTATTCTTGACCTTCGTAAGTATATTCCATTTGGATGGCGTGCGACTTAATGGTAATACCACGTTCACGTTCCAAATCCATTGTATCTAAAAGTTGCGCTTGTTGTTCACGTGCGGTAACAGAGCCTGTTGCATCGAGTAAACGATCGGCAAGTGTACTTTTTCCGTGATCAATATGTGCAATTATGCAAAAATTTCTAATGTGCTTCATAATCTATAGGCTCTCAAAAAAATGGAGAGACTGCAAATATAAGGCATTTATTGGCGATTTTTTTAGTTTTCTTCGGCTTAGTAAACAGTTAAAATTTACGGTTTTTACCGTAACAAAAAATGAAAAACTATTAGTAACTTGCTTTTTCGTTAAAAAATCAAATGAAATATATATTATACTTAATTATTTTTCTTTTTTCTTCGGAAATTATAGCACAAGAATTCACCATTTTTGGTACTGTTACAGAAGAATCTGGAAAACCTATCGCTTACGTTAATGCTGTTATTTTTTCTTCGGATGAATCGAATATTATTACAGGCTCAAGTACCAATGAAGCAGGTGAATTTAATATTGAAGATCTAATTGCTGGAGATTATATTTTAAAAATATCGTCTCTTGGTTTTGTTGAAACAAGTCAAGCAATAACACTTTCTAAAAACACCAATATTGGAAAGGTGACCTTAAAAGCCTCAACCCAAACCTTAGGCGAGGTTACTCTGGTAGCTAAAAAGCCAACCATTAAAAAAATGGCAGATCGTTTAGTTTTTAATGTTGAAGGTACGGCGTTAACCGAAGGTAATGTTTTAGACGTTTTACGTAACACACCATCTGTTTTTGTTTCCGACGGAACCATTAAAATTAAAAGAGACTACCCAACAGTGTATATAAATGATAAAAAAGTAAATTTATCTGGAGAGGATATTATTCAATTTTTAGATAACACACCTGCAAATAGTATAAAATCTATAGAAGCTATTACAACTCCGGGTGCAAAGTATGATGCTTCAGGTGGAGCTGTTTTAAATATTGTAATGGGTAAAAATTTTACTATAGGTTATAATGGTCGTGTTTTTGGTAGTTATAAACAAGGTGTTTTTCCTAGTTACACTAGTGGTATTTCTAATTTTTATAAAACTAAAAAAATAAGCCTTTCTGCAAATTACAGTTATTCTAAAAATAAGATTAATCGTGATAATGACGATAGTATTAGTTATTTAGATTCAGATAATTCGCTAAATGAATTATGGGATTCTAATTTAAATAGAAATACAACGCTAGAAACGCATAATATAAATACGAGTTTAGATTATTTTATTGATGATAACAATACTGTTACCCTATCTTCAAAGATAAGCTTAACACCATACTTTAAATATAGTACAAGAAACAAGACGTCGATATTTAATAATCAAGCAGATTTGCAATCCAGTTTTAATGCTAATACATTATCAAGAGATGATAAGAGCAATTTAGCTTTTGATGTAGATTATGTTAGTAAGTTTAAAAATAACGATAAATTATCTGTAAACGGAAATTATACAAGCTATGATTACTCTAGAGTACAAGGCGTAAATAGTCAATATTTTTTAGCAGATAATAGTTTTGATTTTGATACCGCTTTTAAAACTAATTCTAATCAAAAAATTAATTTAACGTCGTCTCAGGTGGATTATTACAAACCACTTGGTGAAGAGTCTTCTTTATCTTTTGGTATTAAAAATGCTGTTGTATATACAAATAGCGATTTAACGCAGTTTGATATTATTGATAGTCAAGAAGTTTTAAATACGTCTAATATTTTTGATTATAAAGAAAACGTGTTAGCTGGTTATGTAAGCTATGATGATAAATTTGGAGATTTTAGTTTTACTACAGGTTTAAGAGTGGAACAAACTAATCTTGAAGGAGAATCGTTTAACACCTTAAATAAGCAGGATTACTTAGAGTGGTTTCCAACAGTTATTTTAAACCACAAAACATTTAAAAAGGCCAAACTATATGCAACTTATAAAAGATCTATTTCAAGACCTGTTTATGAATCGCTAAACCCTTTCAAATATTTTTTAAATGATAATGTTATTGTTTCTGGGAATCCTAACTTACAACCATCATTTAGTAATAAATGGAATTTTGGTACTGTTATAAATAATAAACATCAAGTTTATATGACCTTAACAACTACAAACGGAAATATTAACGAGTTGCCTATACAAGATAATACAACTAATATTATAACATTTACACCCGAAAACATTGGTAAAACAACAACTTTAGGTTTTAGTTACGAGACTGATTTTACACTATTAGATAAGTGTTATTTTTATTTTGGAACAGAGATTTATAATGCAACAGAAAAAACAAAAATAGAAAACCAAAATATAAAACTAAGTCAATGGTCTAACTATACTTACTTGGCAGGAAGTGCGGATTTTTTAAAAGATCAAAGTTTATCTGCATATATATCTTTAACATATGTGGGTAAAAATTTATTAGGACTTCAAGTGCATCAAGGGAGTTTTTATTCAGATTTAACTATTTCTAAAACCATTTGGAATAAAAAAGGAGCAATATCTTTAGTTGCTTCAGATTTGTTTAATACACAAGATTTTAAGACTACTTCTAATTTTTTAAACCAAAGTAATACGCGATTTGCAGACCAAGATAATCGCTACATTAAACTAGGTTTTAGTTACAAGTTTGGTAATAGAACACTTGAAACTAACGAGAAAGATAAATCTAATAAAGAACGTAATAGAATACAGGCGCGAGATTAGTAAAAGTGCTTTTTTTATATAAACACGAATGCTATCTTTCAGTAATAAATAACTTATTATTACATCCAGAACTAGTGTTTCTATTAAAATAAAGGAGTACAATTTGTCATCGAATTTATTTTAAAATAGATTAAAAAATGATTAAATCTAAAACCGATTTCATAAACAAAATTCACCTTATAATTTCGGTAAGCATTGTCGTACCAACAGCAATAATATATGGTTTTAAACCAGAATTAAGCTTCGATATGTTTTTAGAAACTACAGACGAGCATAATTTTTATAAAGCGGTCATGGGACTGTATTTGGGGTTTTCGATGTTATGGATATGTGGTGTTTTAAAAGCTAGTTATCTTAAAGTAGCTATTGTAACCAATATTATTTTTATGCTTGGTTTAGGTTTTGGAAGAGTAGTTAGTATTATGGTAGATGGAATACCAACTTTTGGTTATGTTTTTGGGGTAATTGCAGAACTCTTTTTAGGTTTTTATGGACTTTGGGTTTTAAACCGAATTAATAGAGATATAAAGGTTTAAGAAAAAACCGTAATTTTGCCAAAAAAAAACAAACACATTGGTAAAAATAGATACAATTGAACTTCCGGATTTCCCATTACTTTTAGCACCAATGGAAGATGTTAGCGATCCACCTTTTCGCGCTTTATGTAAAGAACAAGGTGCAGATGTTGTGTATACTGAGTTTGTAAGTAGTGAAGGCTTGATTCGTAATGCTGCAAAAAGCGTTATGAAATTAGATATTTACGAAAAAGAAAGACCTGTTGGTATTCAAATTTTTGGAGCTAATATGGAGAGTATGTTAGAAACTATTGATATTGTTACGGCTTCTAAGCCAGATATTATTGATATTAATTTTGGTTGTCCCGTAAAAAAGGTAGTAAGTAAAGGTGCTGGAGCAGGTATTTTAAAAGACATCTGTTTAATGGAGCAACTAACTGCCGAAATGGTAAAACGTACCAATATTCCAATAACAGTAAAAACCCGTTTAGGTTGGGATGACGATTCTATTAGAATTGTTGAGGTTGCCGAAAGACTTCAGGATGTAGGCTGTAAAGCCATTGCTATTCATGGTAGAACTAGAGCGCAAATGTATAAAGGTAACGCCAATTGGAAACCAATTGCAGACGTAAAAAACAATCCTAGAATGCATATTCCTGTATTTGGAAATGGAGATGTTACAACGCCTGAGCTTGCTATGAAAATGCGAGACGAATATGGTTTAGATGGTTGCATGATTGGTCGTGCTACTATTGGAAATCCTTGGTTTTTTAAGCAAGTAAAACACTTTTTTGAAACAGGTGAGCATTACAGGCCAATTACTATGCAAGAACGAGTAGAAGCTGCGCGTAGACACTTACAGATGTCTATAGATTGGAAAGGAGAAATATTAGGTGTTTTTGAAACTAGAAGACATTACACAAATTATTTTAAAGGGATTCCACACTTTAAGGAACACCGAATGAAAATGGTTACAAGTGACGCATCTGTAGATGTTTTTGCTGCTTTCGATGAGGTTTTAGAAAAGTTTGGAGATTTTCAGTTTACGGAATAGTGGAAAGTCAAATTTCAAAACCTAACCACAAATTTCAAAAACTTACTCAGTTCTAAATAGAGTTTAATAACCTCTTCTTTTATATTTTAAGATAAATTTAATGGTTCCTCTCTTTAGTTAAAGAGGCGGTTTTAATCTTAGATTAAAAGTGGAGAGTTTGCGAGTTGCGGGAAGCTGCAAAGAACAACAAAGTTTTAAGTAAATAGACAATTTTTAGGCAACTCGCCAAAAAATTTCTAACCTGTTTTTACCATCTCTTTAGTAATTCTTGCAGAAGCAATTTTTGAGGCTATTACACCCAAAACGGTAATAGTTATAAAAACAAGAAGGATGTTTTCAAACTTAATAGCAAGTGGATAAGGTAATCTACTAGTAATGTATACTTTTAGAAATTCGGGACCGTATATTTGGTTTAGGGAAACCAGATAACCAATAAATAAGCCTAAAAGAGAACCAATAATGGTCATTGCGGCACCTTGAATAAAGAAAATACGTCGTATATCTTTTAGTGTTGCTCCAATACTATAAAGCGTGGTTAGAGTCCTTTTTTTGTCTAAAATCATCATGATTATAGAACCAATAACATTAAAAATTAAAATAATAGAAACTAATGTAAGCAGCAGATAAACCATTAGGTTTTCGGTGTTTAACATTTTGTTTAAAGCATCGTTTAACTGTGCTGTATTTTTTAATGTGATATTATCTCCTAAAATGGCTTGAATTTGAGATTTTACTTCGTCTTCGTTTGCGCCTTCTTTTAACCTAAATTCAATATTTGTAATTTGGCTGTCTTTAAAACTTAGTAATTCTTGTGCAACCTCTATTGACGAGAATATATAACTATCGTCTAATTTTTCGTTTACAGTAAATACACCAACGTTTGTAGTTTGTACTTGATTAAAGGCTTGCTCTATAGAAGTAATTTGTCCTTTTCCAGGTTTAGGTACAAATAGCGTAATTCGCTTTCCATAATCTAAAAGACCTATGTTTAAACTATTAGAAACGCCATATCCAACTACAACCTGGTTGGTTTTATCGGTTAACCAACTGCCTTCCCATAAAATAGAATCTACTACGTTTAGCTTTGTGTAATTAGCATCTACACCTTTAATAAATAAAGGTTGTTTTTTACCATCGAAAGAAGCAATAACACGCTCTTCTACTATTTTAGAATAACTTGCAATACCTGAAATTGCATTTAATTTCTCTTGGGTATTTGGTTCTAAAATAAAAGATTTACCAATAGTAGCTTCAGCTTTTAAATCGGGATCTATTATGGTTGTGTACTGAAGCGTAAATTCGCGAAGACCAGCAAAACCAGAGAGTACAACAAATAAAGAAGCAGAGCCTAAAACAATACCTATAATAGCAATGTAAGTGATAAAATTAATCGCATTATTAGAGCTTTTAGACCGTAAATAGCGTTTTGCGATGTAAAGTGGAAAGCTCAAACAGTTTAGGATTTTTTGCGTTTCTTAAAAAGGTCTGGATCTTTTAATGGGTTGTCTTCTCCCTTTAAAGATTGTTCAATTTTGTCAATATGTTCTAAAGAATCGTCCACAAAAAAGTAAAGTTGTGGCATTCTACGTAATTGATTTCTTGTACGTTGGGCTAATTCATGACGAATAAAAGGTTGGTTAGATTTTATGCCTTCTACCAATTCCTTCGCTTTATTATTTGGGAAAATGCTTAAATACACTTTCGCTACCGATAAATCTACGGTTACACTAACCTTAGATACCGAAATAATAACACCACGCATACCACCTTGAGTAGCTGCTGTTTGTAGTATATCTACTAGATCGCGTTGTAAAACCGATCCTATTTTTTTTTGTCTTTGACTTTCTTCTGTTTTCATCTATTGTATTACTCCCAACACTTTAGTATTAAAGATTGGACTGCAAAAATACGCTTTTTAAATATTATAGTATTTTTGAATGCAAGTTTTGTACCTTAATTAACGATTAGAACTTAAATAAATTTAAAAAAGAGGTTTCCGTCTACGCGGAAATAAAAAAAACAAAGTATTAAATGAATAAAATAGAACACATAGGTATTGCTGTTAAAAGCTTAAAAGATTCAAATAGTTTGTTTGCTAAATTATTTGGAGAACCACATTATAAATTGGAAGAAGTAGAGTCCGAAGGTGTAAATACGTCCTTTTTTCAAGTAGGTGAAAATAAAATTGAATTGTTAGAAGCGACTAAGGAAGATAGCCCAATAGCGAAGTTTATTGAAAAGAAAGGTGAGGGTATCCACCATATAGCCTTCGATGTTGATGATATTGTAACCGAAATTAAACGATTAAAATCTGAGGGTTTTATAGTTTTAAACGAAATTCCAAAAAAAGGTGCGGATAATAAATTAGTAGCTTTTTTACACCCAAAGTCCTGTAATGGAGTACTTATAGAGCTGTGTCAAGAAATAAAGGAAGAAATAAAGAAATAAAATGTTGCGACCTTTTAAAATTAATATTAGATTTGCAAACCAATTTTGGTCCCATAGCTCAGTTGGTTAGAGCACCTGACTCATAATCAGGTGGTCCTTGGTTCGAGCCCAAGTGGGACCACTTAAAATTGTAAAGCCTTTCATTTAGTTGAAAGGCTTTTTTGTTTTTTATAGGTAAACATCCCGTATTGCGCCTTGTTCTTCTTTAAAAATGAGTTGTATAAAGCAATTTATATTTCTCTTTTTCATAAATTTATAAAATAAAAAGAGTGACTAATTTTTCTAGAATTCGGTATTTTACCGAAAAAAAAGAACAGTTCGTAGATTTTTTTTACCGAATAAGTACTTAAAAGTTTTGTTAAGACAGTTTTTTTTATAAATTTACAAACTGAATTATGATACAAGATAAAAACACATTAGCCTCAATCTTATTTGTATTAATAAGTTTTGTGTGCTCTGCTCAAATGCCTCCTCCACCTCCAGCGGGACCTCCAGGACCTCCTGGTCTACCTATAGATAGTGGCTTAGTACTATTATTTGCAGTAGGTATTCTTTACGGTATTTATAAAATGTATACGCTTAGAAAAAAGAGGCTTTAACTCTTTAGGGCGTTTAGTCTCGAAACATATTTTCCAATAACATCAAATTCTAAATTTATTATAGAACCAATTTTGAAGGTTTTAAAATTGGTATGCTCATAAGTGTAAGGAATTATGGCCACGCTAAACGTATCGCGTTTAGAATTAACTACAGTTAAACTTACTCCATTTACAGTAATAGACCCTTTTTCTATTGTAATATTATTAAGAGTAGAATCATATTTAAAAGTAAATAGCCAACTGCCTTGGGTTTCTTTAATGCTTATGCATTCTGCTGTTTGGTCCACATGACCTTGTACAATATGTCCGTCAAGCCTGTCTCCAAGTTTCATTGCACGTTCTAAGTTAACGGTATCAAAAAGCTCTAAATTTCCAATGTTGGTTTTGTCCAAAGTCTCCTTAATAGCAGTAACGGTATAGCAATTAGTATCAATATTCACAATAGTCAAGCAAACGCCATTATGTGCAACACTTTGATCTATTTTTAATTCGCTAGTAATTGTACTTTCAACTGTAATATGTAGGTTCTCTAGCTCCTGTTTAAGATTTGTAACATGACCTAAGGTTTCAATAATTCCTGTAAACATACTTTTAACTATATTATTTGGTTAAATTTGCGTGTATAAAATTACGAACAATAGTTAGCATTATTAATGAAGAGAGAAGAAAAAATAATTTTAGGCATCTCTATAGGAGATTTAAACGGTATAGGTTCAGAAATTGTTTTAAAGATTTTTGAAGATAATAGAATGTTGGATTTTTATACTCCAGTAATTTTTGCATCTATTAAAACAATGACTTTTGTTAAAAACCATTTTAAGCTAAACATTAATTTGAATAGCATAAATAATACAAACGAAATTATTCATGGTAAAGTAAACGTACTTAATTGTTGGAAAGAAAATGTAACCATTAAATTTGGTCAAGAAGACACTAAAATTGGTGAGTACGCTATAAAATCTTTAGAAGCTGCAACAAAAGCTTTAAAGGAAGAAACTATAGATGTGTTAGTAACGGCACCTATAAATAAAAGTAATATTCAATCTGAAACTTTTAAATTCCCAGGACATACAGATTACCTGGCTCAAGAATTAGAAGGAGATAGCCTAATGTTTATGGTTACAGATACCTTAAGAGTTGGGTTGTTAACGGATCATGTTCCAGTAAAAGATGTTTCAAGTCATATTTCTCCGGAATTAATAATAAAAAAGATAGATACCGTTTATAATTCTTTAAAAAAGGATTTTAGAATTAGTAAGCCTAAAATAGCAGTTTTAGGTATAAACCCTCATACGGGAGATAATGGTGTTATTGGAACGGAAGATGATACCGTAATGAGGCCAACACTTAAAAAAATTAAAGAAAGTGGTAAATTAGTTTTTGGACCATATGCAGCAGATAGTTTTTTTGGAAGCGATAATTATAAAAGCTTCGATGCTATAATTGCCTCATATCATGATCAAGGTTTAATACCATTTAAGACACTGTCTTTTGGTCAAGGAGTTAACTTTACAGCAGGATTAAATAGGGTGAGAACTTCGCCAGATCACGGTACGGCTTACGAAATTGCAGGTAAAGGTATAGCCGATACTAGTTCTTTTAAAGAAGCGCTCTTTACCGCAGTTAGTATTTTTAATAATAGAAAAGAATATGAAGAGCTCACTAAAAACCCTTTAGCTGTTAGTAAAAGGAAGCGTTTTGATGAGAGAAAATACGAATCAAAAAAGAAGTAAACAAAAAATTGTTAATAAGTCTGCTCAATAAATAAATAATTGTATATTTGCAGGCTCAAAATAGATGTGATAATGAAGCCATTGAAAGAGTTTACAATTCCATTTGTAGGTTTAAAAGTAGGAAAGCATCATTTTGATTTTGATATTGACAATAAGTTCTTTGAATATTTTGGATATGAAGACTTTAATAGTAGTAATTTAAAAGTTGATGTTGAATTTGTAAAAAAGTCAACACTTTTAGAATTACATTTTGAAGTTTCAGGAACAGTAAACGTTAATTGCGACGTTACTAACGAACCTTACGATCAAGCGCTTGAAAATGCTTTTGATTTGGTTGTTAAATTTGGAGAGGAATACAATGATGAGAATATAGATATTCTTATTATTTCTCATGGCGAATACGAAATTAGTATACAACAATATGTATACGAACTTATAGTGTTAGCTATGCCAACAAAACGAATTCATCCTGGAATTGAAGATGGTACATTAGATTCGGATATACTCGAAAAATTAGAAGAATTAAGTCCTAAAGAAAAGGATATAAAAGAAGACCAAGAGGAAACAGATCCTCGTTGGAATACATTAAAGAAACTATTAACGGATAAATAAAATAATAAAATGGCACATCCTAAAAGAAAAATCTCGAAAACAAGAAGAGATAAAAGAAGAACACATTACAAAGCAACTGCGCCACAGGTTGCAACTTGCCCAACAACTGGTGAGCCGCACTTATACCATAGAGCACATTGGTTCGAAGGTAAATTATATTACAGAGGTCAAGTTTTAATTGACAATGCTGTTGCAGAAGAGAATATTGCATAATTTACTATGCATGCATATAGAAAAACGCTCACTTGTGAGCGTTTTTTTTGTGATATATTTTTCTTTCAGTTAAAAACAACTTAATTTGCACGTTATTAACCAGAATTAGCTATTTTTAATAAAAATCTGCCTTGTTTTGGCGATTCCGAGCAGTTTTTGGTCAAATTAACTTAAAAGTATGAGTAAAATCTCTGCGGCAATTACAGCTGTAGGCGCTTATGTGCCAGAATATGTATTAACCAATAAGATTTTAGAATCTATGGTTGATACCAACGACGAATGGATAACCTCGAGAACAGGTATCAAAGAACGTCGCATCTTAAAAGGAGAAGGCAAAGGAACTTCCTATATGGCTATTAAAGCCGCACAAGACCTTCTTAAAAAATCTAACACAAACCCTGAAGACATAGAGCTTGTAATAGTAGCTACTGCAACACCAGATATGCAAGCAGCATCAACAGCTGCATATACTGCTACAGAAATAGGAGCAGTAAATGCTTTCTCTTTCGATTTAGAAGCAGCATGCTCAGGTTTTCTATTTGGCATGTCTACCGCAGCTAGATATATTGAGTCAGGACGTTACAAGAACGTCTTACTTATTGGAGCAGATAAAAACTCTTCAATGATTAATTATGAAGACAGAGCAACATGCATCATCTTTGGAGATGGAGCAGGAGCTGTTTTGTTTCAACCAAATGAAGAAGGTTTAGGTTTACAAGATGAGTATCTAAGAAGTGATGGGTCTGGTAGAGAATTTCTACAAGTTAAATCAAGTGGTTCTTCTTATCCTGTAACTGCCGAAACTATAGCTAAAAAAGAAAACTTTGTTTTTCAAGATGGAAAAACAGTGTTTAAAAACGCTGTATTTAATATGGCAGATGTAGCTGAAAAAATTCTTAAAAGAAATAATTTATCAAATGATGATGTTACTTGGTTAGCAGCGCATCAAGCTAATAAAAGAATAATTGATGCCACTGCAAGACGTATTGAATTAGATAGCGAAAAAGTAATGATGAATATAGAAAAGTATGGAAATACAACTTCTGCAACATTACCATTATTGATAAACGATTATGAATCGCAATTAAAAAAGGGCGATAATATTATTTTTGCTGCCTTTGGAGGTGGCTTTACTTGGGGCTCAATATATTTAAAATGGGCTTACAATTCTTAAAATAAACTAACTAAAAAAAACACTTAATAACTCTAATATTATGGATTTAAAAGACATTCAAAACTTAATCAAGTTTGTAGCAAAATCTGGTGCAAGTGAGGTTAAATTAGAAACAGATGACGTTAAGATTACAATAAAAACGGGATCAGAAGAAACAACAATTGTACAACAAATGCCAATGGGTCAAATGCCGCAAATGCAAATGCCAATGGCACAAGCTCCAGCAGCAGCAGTAACTCCAGCAGCACCAGTAGAAAGTGAAGATTCTAAATATATAACTGTAAAATCTCCTATTATTGGAACTTTTTATAGAAAACCATCGCCAGATAAGCCATTATTTGTAGAGGTAGGACAAACAATTGCAGAAGGAGATGTACTTTGTATAATTGAAGCTATGAAATTATTTAACGAAATAGAATCTGAAGTTTCAGGTAAAGTAGTTAAAATATTAGTAGACGATTCTTCTCCAGTAGAATTTGATCAACCATTATTTTTAGTAGACCCATCATAACAATTAAAAATCCCAATTACTCCCAATAATTATGCGTTTCGGCGCAAAATATGGGAGCATTTTAAAAATTTAAAAGTTATGTTTAAAAAAATATTAATTGCAAATAGAGGAGAAATAGCACTACGTGTTATTAGAACCTGTAAAGAAATGGGCATTAAAACAGTAGCTGTTTATTCTACTGCAGATGCAGAAAGTCTTCATGTAAAATTTGCAGACGAAGCGGTTTGTATTGGTCCAGCACCAAGTAGCGAATCGTATTTAAAAATGTCAAATATTATAGCAGCTGCAGAAATAACAAATGCAGATGCAATACACCCAGGTTACGGGTTTTTATCAGAAAATGCTAAGTTTTCAAAAATTTGTGCCGAACACGATATTAAGTTTATTGGCGCCTCTCCAGAGATGATCGACCGTATGGGAGATAAGGCAAATGCTAAATCAACAATGATTGAAGCAGGTGTACCATGTGTTCCTGGAAGTGAAGGTGTTATAGAAACATTTGAAGATTGCAAAAAAATAGCAAAAGAAACTGGTTATCCGGTAATGCTTAAAGCATCTGCTGGTGGTGGTGGAAAAGGAATGCGTGCTGTATGGAAGCCAGAAGATCTTCAAAACGCTTGGGAATCTGCTCGAGCAGAATCTAAAGCTGCTTTTGGAAATGATGATATGTATATGGAAAAGCTTATTGAAGAGCCTCGCCATATTGAAATTCAAATTGTTGGAGATTCAAGAGGTACAGCTTGTCATTTATCAGAAAGAGATTGTTCTATACAAAGACGTCATCAAAAATTAACAGAAGAAGTACCTTCTCCATTTATGACGACAGCTTTGCGTAAAAAAATGGGAGATGCAGCGGTAAAAGCAGCAGAGTACATTAAGTATGAAGGCGCAGGAACTGTTGAGTTTTTAGTAGATAAGCACAGAAATTTCTTCTTTATGGAAATGAATACACGTATTCAAGTAGAGCATCCAATAACCGAACAGGTAATTGATTTCGACTTAATTCGTGAACAAATTCTTGTGGCTGCAGGTGTGCCAATTTCAGGTAAAAATTATTTACCACAATTGCACTCTATAGAATGTAGAATTAATGCTGAAGATCCTTTTAACGACTTCAGACCTTCACCAGGTAAAATAACAACATTACATGCGCCAGGTGGTCATGGAGTGCGTTTAGATACTCATGTGTATGCAGGGTATTCTATACCGCCAAATTACGATTCTATGATTGCAAAGTTGATTACAACAGCGCAAACAAGAGAAGAAGCTATCAATAAAATGAAGCGCGCTTTAGACGAATTTGTAATAGAAGGAATTAAAACAACAATACCGTTCCATAGACAATTAATGGATCATCCAGATTATTTAGCTGGAAACTATACAACAAAATTTATGGAAGATTTTGTAATGCAAAAACCAATTGAAGATTAAAATAAAAAAGCGACTTGAAATTTTCAAGTCGCTTTTTTTTATAGTTTAAAATTTTCGTTAATCGAAGTTATAACCTGTGGTACTTTATCGGTTTTAAAGTCTAGAGTTATATTAAATTCGTTGTCTTGAATTTTAGTTATCAATAAGTGGCCTTGTGTCAAAACATAAGAGCCTGTTTGACCTCTACAAAAGCAGAGTCTTTCGAAACCAATATTTGCTTTTTGTAAATTTTCATTTGTTAAATTTAGTTCTAAGTTCTCCGGATCAATTTCAACATATATAAGTTCTCTATAGCTAGAATCTTGTACACCTTTCAATTCGTTTCGTTTATATTCAAATTTTAAAACCGTTTTTTTTCCATTTAAAATTTCAGAATAACTATTTCCAAACTCATCTTTTTTTATTGTATAAGTTTTATTCTTTAAAACTTGAAATGTACAAACTCCATCCTCAGGACAAGATATAGGTTTTGTAATATTTAGTTGTTCAGGTTTTAAATTCTTATTCGCATTACAGGAAAAAGAGATAAAAAAAAGCAATAAAATTTGGTGAATTTTCATAATCAAATATAGTAAAACCATAATTTAACACCAAAGATTTTTTATTTTGTTCATATCTGAATATATTTAGAGCTCAAAAAATATTAAACAAGGAATATATGAAAAAGAATTACTTTAGGTGGGTTTTTACATTAGCACTATCTATGCTGCTAACATTACCTGCTTTTTCTCAAAGTGGAAAAAAATTATGGGTTAAAACAGACGAGAATAAAGCGTCAAAAAAAGATTTAGTTTTTAGAAAAACAGAACCTATTAAAGCCGATTTCTATCAATTAAATATTAATGCCCTAAAAACAGAGCTTGAATTAGTGCCAAATAGAAACACTTTTTTTGGAGTCTCAAATGTTATTATAGATTTTCCTACAGCAGAAGGAGTTTTAGAATCTTATAGAGTAAAAGAGGCGCCAATAATGGAAGAAGCACTTCAAAATAAGTATCCAAATATCCGCACTTATATAGGAGAGAGTGTAAGCACTCCTGGAGCAGCCATTCGTTTTAGTGTTACTCCTCAAGGTTTGCATACAATGTCTATGTCTAGTAAGGGAACACAGTTTATAGATCCTTATACACAAAATGGTAATGAATATATTGTATACGCAAAAAAAGATTTACCGCTTTTAGATCAAAGTTGGGAATGTGGTGTTGTAGATGGTGAGGCTACTAAAGTAACTGAAGGTTTAAGCGTTAATGCACAAAGAAATGCCGACGATGGTTTATTAAGAAACTTTAGATTAGCCGTAGCAACGACTATAGAGTACTCTTCATTTCATTGGATGGCAGCAGGGCTTACTGCAGCAGATTCAGAAGCGGCTAAAAGAACTGCTGTTATGGCTGCTATTGTTGTAACAATAAATAGAAACAATCAAGTTTACGAAAGAGACTTATCTATTACAATGACACTGGTTGGAAATAACGATTCTATAGTTTTTATAGATTCTGATAATTTTTCTAATGATACCGCAAATTTATTAATTGATGAAAGTCAAACGGTAATAGATGGTGCGATTGGATTTTCTAATTATGATATCGGACACACTTTTAGCACAGGTGGTGGAGGTCTAGCTCAATTAAATTCTCCATGTACAGGAAATAAAGCAAAAGGTATTACAGGTTTACCATCTCCAGTAGGTGATGCTTATGATATAGATTTTGTTGCACATGAATTAGGACATCAATTTGGTGGACCTCATACATTTAATGGTAATGAAGGTAACTGTGCAGGCAATAACAGAACAGCATCTAATGCTTATGAACCAGGAAGTGGATCTACCATCATGGCTTATGCTGGTATTTGTGCACCTCAAAATGTACAAAATAATAGTGATGCCTATTTTCACCAAAAGAGTTTACAAATGATTTGGGACAACGTTACAATTGGTAATAGTCAATGTGCTACAACAACTAATACAGGTAACAGTGCACCTACATCTAATGCTGGAGCAGATTATACTATTCCAAGCTCTACTCCTTATATGTTAACAGGTACTTCTACAGATGCTGATGGAATAGCAACACATACATATACATGGGAACAATACGATTTAGGAGCAGCAGGATTACCTTTAGATACTAATACTTCTGGACCAATGGTAAGATCTTATACAGGAACATCAAGCCAAACAAGATTTGTTCCTAGAATGGAAGATATCCTTATTTCTGGAGGTGTTTCTACAACTTGGGAAAAATTAGCTTCGGTTGCAAGAACGCAAAAATTTAGACTTACAGTGAGAGATAATGATGTTTCGGGAGGTCAAACGGCTGTAGATGAAATGACAATTACTGTTAACGATGCGAATACAATACCTTTTGCTGTTACTTCTCAAAGTTCATTAACATCTTGGGTTGGAGGTGATACAGAAATTATTACATGGGATGTAGCAGGTACAAATGCAGGAGTAGTAAACTCACCTAATGTAGATGTTTTATTATCTACTGATGGAGGCTTAACTTATAATACTACTATAGCAACAGCTGTTCCTAATAACGGAACATATAGTATGACAGTTCCTAATATTGTAGAAGGGAATTGTAGAATAATGGTAAAAGGAAGTGGTAATATCTTTTTTAATATTAACTCAGCTAGAATTGCTATAGGGTTTGGTTTTACAGAAGTTTGTACAACTTATTCTTATGCTATTAATCAAACTATTACACCTAATGCAACAGCATTTGAGTTTTTTGATGAAGATGTAACAGATTCTGGAATTATTTCAGATGTTAACGTAAAATATGATATAACAACATCTAATCTTTCAGATTTGCATATGGCTATAATTAGTCCAACAGCTATTCGTTCATACCTATATGCAGCTGGACCTTGTACAGGAGCAGATGGTAGTGCTAATATGCAAGTAACTTTCGATGATGAAGCAACAGCAGCAATAGTTTGTGGTACAAATCCTTTAACCGGAATTGCAACACCTGCTAATATTGCAGCACCAGAGCCATTAAGTGGTTTTGATGGTCAAGAAATGAATGGAACATGGAGATTTATGACAGCAAACTTAGGTTCAAGTAATATGGTTTTTAATACTGTAGATTTAGAAATTTGTACATTAGAGCTTGCTCCTTTAAGCGTTGAAGATTTTGATTTAGATAATTCATTATCTATTTTTCCAAATCCAAACAATGGAGAGTTTACTATAAAACTAGCAAATGCTATAAATAACGTTAACCTTGAGGTATTCGATATTAGAGGAAGACGTGTATTATCAAATACTTATAAAGCAAACGGAGATTTTAATCAAAACATTAATCTTGGTAATGTAGAATCTGGAATGTATCTATTAAATATAGAAACGAACGGACAAACAACAACTAAAAAGATTATTGTAGAGTAAAACTTCTTTTCTTCAATATTTTAAAAACTCCGAAAGCAATTTCGGAGTTTTTTTATGGATTAAAAACATCAGAATATAATGTAGGTTATTCTGTAGTTTATTTTTTTTAAATCAAGTTTCTTAAACCTAATAATCTATAGGTTTTGTAGGGCTATAGAATGAATATTAAATAGAATTTTAACACAAAACCTTCAGTTTTATTTTTAACTTTCAGCCTTTAAATAATATTATCATAAACAATCATGAAAAAAACTACATTTACTTTATGTTTAATGTTTTTTTATTGTCTTACTTCTTTAGCACAACAAAAAAATAGTAATCAAAAAACATCTAAAAATTCGCATCAAGAATTTGAATTAACAGCAGAAACTATTAACTCAATTAACACAACAGGTTATGCACGTTGTTTAACAGATGAGAATGAAATAGCTTTAAGGAAGCAATTTCCTAACCGTTCAACAACTCAAGAATTTGAAGAGTGGTTAGCGCCTAAAGTAGCTAAAATACAAGCAGATAGGTTAGCAGGAAGAACTTCTATGGCAGTTTTTAACATTCCAGTTGTTATTCATGTTATTCACAATGGAGATGCTATTGGAACTGGAGAAAACATTACAGATGCTCAAGCCTTATCACAAATTCAAGTAATGAATGAAGATTTTAGAAGGTTAGCAGGAACAAGAGGAGGATCCAATACTACTGGTGTAGCTGTGGATGTAGAATTAAATTTTTGTATTGCACAAGTAGATGCAAGTGGAGCAGCTACAACAGGTGTTGTAAGGCATAATATAACACCATATAGTAACGATGTTGCAGATGGAGCTGGTGGAGCAGATTGGGAGAATCGTGCAGACACAGAGCAAATGAAAGTTGCAACGCAGTGGGATCCAACAAAATATTTAAACATGTGGACTATTAGAGCAGGAGGATTACCGGTAAATAGTGGAGGTCAATCAGGTCTTTTAGGTTATGCGCAATTTCCAGACAATACTCCAGGAATAGGCGGTATAAATGCTTCGGGAGGATCTGCAAACACAGATGGTGTAGTAGCGTCATTCGACGCCATGGGAACTAACGATTCTAACGATGGTACTTTTCTTTTAAATCCAACATACAACTTAGGTCGTACAATGACGCATGAGGTTGGACACTGGCTTGGTTTAAGACATATTTGGGGAGATGGGCCACAAACAGGTAGTTGTGGTGTAGACGATTTTTGTGCAGATACGCCAAATACAGCAGATCCTAATTATACTTGTGATTTAACGGCAGATTCATGTACAAGTTCTACAGGAATTGATCAAGTACAAAACTATATGGATTATACAAATGATGCATGTATGGATACGTTTACTCAAAATCAAAAAGATAGAATCCAAGCTATTATGGGAGCTTCTCCTAGAAGAGTAGAATTAAACACATCTACAGCTTGTACAGTAGAACCGACTATTTATATATCTTCTACATTATTAGAAAATATTAATGAAGGTAGTGATTGTGACTTTACAGATGTTGTAATAGATTTAAGTATTGCTACTGCAGCTTCTGCAACAGCAACAGTTAACTTAATAAATTCTGGAACAGCTACAGAAAATGAAGATTTCGAATTCATTAATAACTCTGTAACAATAGCGGCAGGAGCAACAACTACTAGTAATAGTATAACACTAAGAGTTTTTAACGATAGTTTTGTTGAAGCAGACGAAACTATTAATATAGCAATAAACGTAACTACTACAGGAGATGCTGTTGCAAGTACAAATAATTATATTACTACTATTCTTAATGATGATTTTGCAGTAGGAGACACAGCAGAAATTACTCACTTTAGTGACAATTTTGATGATGAAGATGTTTCAGATTGGACATTAACAGATAGTGATGGAGATGGTAACAATTGGGGCGATATATTTGCTATTAATAATACAGCTGGTACTCCAGTTACTCCAGTATCATTAATTTCAAGATCATGGCAAACTAACCCATTAACACCAGATAACTGGGCTGTTTCACCAGTAATAGATTTATCGTCAGCTAGTGGTGCTATAACATTAAATTGGATAACACAAGTTGCTGCGGCATCATTTGATTTAGAAAAATATAGTATACACGTTGGTACAGTTAACGATATCAGTGTTTTAATTAACTCTGCAACTTCTTTAACAGAAACTTTAGGAGATGCAGGCGATACTGGAGCACCAACACCACATACTTTAGACCTTTCTGCAATGGCTGGACAGGCACAAGTTTATATTGCCTTTAGACATTGGGACACTACAGATCAAGATTTTATTTCTATAGATGATGTAACAGTAACTTCAACTGTTGGAATAGACGTGCAAACGACTGTAAATAATGGAACTTTAGCTAGTAATAATCTTAATGCAGCAGGAAATGCTTTTTACACAGATACTGCATCAGGAAACATTATGCTTGATATAGACAACACGGGAGGTTTCGATTACGCTTGTACAACAGCTGAAGTTTCAAGAGACGCTGCAACTGCTGGTGCAGATGCTGTAATGTATGTTGGAGGAACAGATCCTTCATCATTTGTAACCGCTAAAACATTTGATATCACATCTGTAAATTCAAATACTACAGATCAAACAACTGTAACTTTTTATTTTACAGAAAGTGAAATTTCTGGTTGGGAAACGGTTACAGGAAATAGTAGAAATGATTTATATGCTAAAAATGAAGATACTGCTGATGTAACGTCATTAAGTATTACTCCATTTGGAACAGGTAGTAAATTAACAGGAACATTTAATACAGGAGTTGCCGGAACATATTACTTTGGTACTCAATTTTCATTATTATCTACAAACGACGTTAGTTTTGATAATTCTTTCGAGATTTATCCTAACCCAAACAACGGAAGTTTTAATGTTAAGCTTACGTCTACATCAAATAACATTAGTGTTAAAGTATATGATGTTAGAGGACGTTCTGTTTTTAATAAAGCATATTCTAATTCAGGAGCATTCAACGAAAACATTAACATAGGAAATGTTCAATCTGGACTATACTTACTTAATGTAAACGATGGAGGAAGAACAGTAACAAAAAAGATTATTGTAGAGTAATCTTCTTTTCTTAAAATAAATTTAAAACTCCGAAAGCAATTTCGGAGTTTTTTTATGGTGTTACTTTTGCTTCAAATAGCAAAAGTCAGGCTATCCGTTATATCTTTTTGAGAAAAACAAAAAGGATGCCACTACTATCCTTAACACAGCGCCACACTTAAAAATAAAATAATAACTTAGCATCATGAATTTATCTTACTGGGAAATAAAAACATGGCTAACCAACATAGACTATACAATTGTTGGAAGCGGCATAGTAGGCTTAAATTGTGCATTACAATTAAAAGAAAAATACCCAAAAGCTAACATTCTTATATTAGAAAAAGGCTTTCTGCCACAAGGCGCAAGTACAAAGAATGCAGGCTTTGCTTGTTTTGGTAGTTTAAGTGAGATTTTAAGCGATTTAAAACAACATAGTCAAGATGAAGTCTTAGAACTAATAAAGCAAAGACAAGAAGGTTTAAAACGTCTCAGAGAAACTTTAGGAGATATTAAAATAGATTATAAAGCATTAGGAGGCTACGAATTGTTTTCAGAAAAAGACAATGCATTATTCCAAGACTGTCTTTCTAAAAGAGAAGAGGTAAATCAATTACTAAAACCATTATTTAAAGCAGATGTTTTCAGTTTAAAACCAAACACTTTTCAATTTAAAAATATAAAAGAAAATTATATATTCAATAAGTTCGAAGGACAAATAGATACAGGTAAAATGATGGAAGCCTTACTTGAGAAAGTACAAGCAAAAGGCATTAAAATATTAAATAATATTACCGTAGATTCGTTTTTAGACAATAAAAGTTCAGTAGATGTTAAAACAAATCAATTCGAATTTACTACATCTAAACTATTAATTGCGACAAATGGTTTCGCCTCACAATTAATAAAAGAAACCGTAAAGCCTGCAAGAGCTCAAGTATTAATAACAAAACCAATTAAAAACTTACATATAAAAGGAACGTTCCATTTAGATGAAGGCTATTACTATTTTAGAAACATAGATAATAGAATATTGTTTGGTGGCGGAAGAAACCTCGATTTTAAAACTGAAGAAACCACCCAATTATCACAAACAGATCTCATTCAAAATAAGTTAGAAGAGATACTTAAAACCACAATATTACCTAATACACCTTTTCAAATAGAACATAGATGGAGCGGAATTATGGGCGTTGGAAGTCAGAAAAAGCCAATAGTAAAACAGTTAAGCAATAATGTGTTTTGTGGAGTAAGATTAGGAGGAATGGGAGTTGCAATAGGTAGCACTATTGGAAAACAATTAGCAGATATTACTTGTAACTAAATGAAAAAATTTTTCGAGTTTATAATTAAAGTTTTCTTTTGGAGCGTAGCATCTTCTATTGCTTTAGTTGTTGTCTTTAAGTTTGTGCCAGTACCAATAACACCACTAATGGTGATTCGTTATTTTGAAAATCCTTCAGAAAAACAACTATGGAAACACAATTGGGAACCCATAGAAAATATCTCTATAAACATACAATTAGCTGTAATTTGTACCGAAGATCAAAAGTTTTTAAACCACAATGGTTTCGATATTGAAGCTATAGAAAAGGCTTACGAGCACAATAAAAAAGGGAAACGCATAAAAGGAGGAAGCACTATAAGTCAGCAAACAGCAAAAAATGTGTTTCTTTGGCCAAACCGTAGTTGGTTGCGCAAAGGTTTAGAAACCTATTTTACTTTTTTAATTGAAAAAATTTGGAGTAAAGAACGCATTATTGAAGTCTATTTAAACAGTATAGAAATGGGAAATGGTATTTATGGTATTGCAGCAGCATCTCATTATTGGTTTAATAAACCAGCAGCTAAATTAACAGCTTACGAGGCAGCAGCAATAGCATCTATATTGCCAAACCCAAGAAAGTATCGTGCAAATCCAGCGTCCCAATACATTGAGAAAAGGAAACAATGGATTGTAAATCAAATGAATTTTTACGGTGTTTTAAATTATAAAACTAAAGATGAATAAATTAGAAAATATAAAGCAAGTACTCTATAATAAGTGTGTTCAGTTTACAAAAAACAGACTGGATACAATTAATAAAACAATTGAAGAATTACAAGAATCTTTAACCTCCGAAACCAAAAGCAGCGCAGGAGATAAGCACGAAACTGGTCGTGCAATGGTTCATTTAGAACGTGAAAAAGCAGGAGAGCAATTAGCCGAAATTCAGAAAGTAAATCACTTATTAGCTAAAATAAGAACAGAAAAAACGTCTAATGTTATTGGTTTAGGAAGTGTTGTCTTCACTACAAACGCTAATTATTATATAGCAATTAGTGCAGGTGAATTAGAATTTAATGATCAAAAATTCTACGCTATTGCAGCCAATACTCCAATTGCACAATTAGTATTAGGAAAAAAAACGGGAGACCAAATTAAGTTTAGAAATCAAGAATTTACTATAACAAATGTTAACTAACTTCTAAATAAACAATTTTCGGGTTATCTTTAGTAAAATTGAATTAGAAAAAAGTTGAATACACTTCCCTTAAATTTTGATGTCATTATTATTGGTGGTGGATTAGCAGGTTTAAGTAGTGCTATCCATTTATCTAAAAATAATTGTAGCGTTTTGGTTATCGAAAAAAACACGTATCCAAAACATAAAGTTTGTGGCGAATATATATCAAACGAAGTCTTACCTTATCTCTATTATTTAGGAATCGATGTTTTTAAATTAGGAGCTAAAAGAATAAATAAATTCGAGCTATCCACACCCAAAAATAAATTAGTAAAAGCAAACTTACCACTTGGTGGTTTCGGGATCAGTCGGTTTTGTTTAGATAATGATCTTGCTAAAAAAGCGATTGCGAATAAAGCAGTAGTTATTCAAGACACTGTTGAAGACGTCACCTTTGCAAACAATGCATTTTTAGTTAAAACAAAAGAAGCAAATTACTCCTCAAAAATAGTGATTGGTGCTTACGGCAAACGCGCGAATTTAGATGTTAAACTTAAACGAAGTTTTATAAAGAACAAATCGCCTTTTCTAGCTGTGAAAACACATGTAAAAGGCAATTTTCCTGAAGATTTAGTTGCGCTTCATAATTTTGAAGGCGGTTATTGCGGAGTTTCAAAAGTGGAAGACAATAGTATTAACGTTTGTTACATTACTAACTTCGAAGCCTTTAAAAAGTATAAAGATATCGACGAGTTTCAGGAGAAAGTAGTCTTTAAAAATACGGCTCTAAAATCTATTTTTAAAAACTCAGAACCAGTCTTTAAATCACCTTTAAGTATTAGTCAAATTTCTTTTGAAACTAAAAATCCAATCGAAAACCATATGTTAATGTGTGGTGATACAGCAGGCATGATTCATCCATTATGTGGAAATGGAATGAGCATGGCAATACGCAGTGCTCAAATGGCATCGCTACTTATTATTAAGTTTTGTAATGGTGAAATAAAAAACCGAAAAACTTTAGAAAAGCAGTATATTAGAGAGTGGAATGCAGAGTTTAAATTGCGTCTAACAACAGGTCATATTGTTGCTAATTTATTTAGTAAAAACAAATTAGCCGAAGTGTTAATTAGCATTGTAAAGTGGTTTCCTTTTATTCTACCACAAATTATTAAGCGAACACATGGTAAATTAATGAACGTTAAATGAGTCTATTGATTAACACAAAATATAGAAGTGAAGCGGAAGAGATTATGGACGATTTGGACTATAATGGTCCAATATTACATGATGCTCTAAATAAGTTAGCAAAAATAAACCAGTGGTTAGGTGGAAATATAGTCACCATAAACGGATTGAAAAAAGCATTAAAACAACATTCAAAAACAGAAACGATTACTATTATCGATTTAGGTTGCGGTGGAGGTGACATTTTAAGAGCGGTCTCGCTATTTGGAAAAAAAAACAATTACAAGTTTAAATTAATAGGTATAGATGCCAATCCACACACCGTAAATTACGCTAATAAATTATCGCAAAATTACGATAATGTAGAGTTTCAAGAGATAGATATTTTTTCGGAAGCTTTTAATAATTTAGAATACGATTTAGTATTAACAACATTGTTCCTTCATCATTTTAAAGAAGGCCAATTGGTTTCATTTTTAAAACCAGTGCTAGAAAAAGCCAAATTAGGAATAGTTGTTAATGATTTACACAGACATAAATTAGCTTATTATTTGTTTAAGTTGTTATGCACAACGATAAAGAATAAGACTATTGTTGAAGACGGATTGACTTCAGTATTAAGAGGGTTTAAAAGAAACGAACTTATAGCTATTTCAGAAAAAATAAATGCAGCGTATCAAATACAATGGAAATGGGCATTTCGTTTTCAATGGATTTTAAAAAACAGAAACTAAATAATTTAAAATAATAAGAATCGGCTTTGCAATCGCATTGCTTGGCAAGTAAACGTCAGTGAATCTCTGTGATAATTCAGCGAAACGCTGTGTAACAAAAAAGTATGAGCGTAAAAATAACAGCAGTAGCCAAACAATTACCAAAATACACAAGAGAGACTAAGGATATTATTCCGTATTTAAAACTATGGATGACAGGCCAAGACGAGCGTTTTCAGCGTAAAGTGATTAAGCTTTTTGAGAACGCAGGAGTAGATAGACGTTACTCTATAATGGACGCCGAAGAAGTGTTTTTTAAAACCTCTTTTCAAGAGAAAAACGATATCTACGCTCGCGAAGTCGTTAAATTAGCAGAGCAATCTTTGGTAAAAGCATTAGATAAAGCTAAGCTTAAACCTACAGATATAGATTATATTATTACGGTTAGTTGTACAGGAATTATGATTCCTTCTGTGGACGCTTACCTGATTAATAATCTAAAAATGAAACAAGATATCGTAAGACTTCCAGTAACAGAAATGGGTTGTGCTGCAGGTGTTTCAGGTATTATTTATGCTAAAAACTTTTTAAAAGCAAACCCAAATAAACGCGCAGCAGTTATTGCTGTAGAGTCTCCAACAGCAACATTTCAGTTAGATGATTTTTCAATGGTTAATATTGTAAGTGCTGCTATTTTTGGTGATGGAGCTTCCAGTGTTATTTTATCGTCTTATAAAGATGAGGAAGGACCAAAAATTATTGACGAAGCCATGTATCATTTTTACGATGCCACAACTATGATGGGTTTTAAACTCGTAAATACAGGCTTACAAATGATTTTAGATAAGGCTGTTCCAGAAACTATTTCAGAACACTTTCCTATGATTGTACATCCGTTTTTAGAACGAAATAATATGGCGATTGAAGATATCGATCATTTAATTTTTCATCCAGGTGGAAAAAAAATAGTACAAACCGTCGAAGACTTGTTTGGATCTCTTGGAAAGAATATTGACGACACCAAAGACGTGTTAAAACAATACGGAAACATGAGTAGTGCTACAGTTTTGTATGTTTTAGAACGTTTTATGGATAAAAAATTACCAAAAGGAGATAGAGGTTTAATGCTAAGTTTTGGGCCAGGTTTTTCGGCTCAACGCATTTTATTAGAGTGGTAACAAAAAGAAGTTTTGTCATCCTGAATTTGATACAGTATCTCATTAATTAAGAAAACATGAATAAAGACTTTCAAGATAAAAACTATTGGGCCTTAATTTTAGGAGGCTCAAGTGGATTAGGTTTGGCAACAGCAAAAAAGCTAGCGAAACATGGTATGAATATTTGTATAATTCATAGAAATTCTAGAGCGAAAGAAGAAGAAATAGCTTTAGCATTTAGCAGTATTAAAACGGAAGGTGTGCAGTTTCAATCTTATAACGTAGATGCTTTTAAGGTTGAAAAACGAGAACAAACCATTTCAGAATTAAAAGCTATTTTAGGAAGTAAAGGTAAAATTAGAACCTTAGTGCATAGCGTTGCTAAAGGAAATTTAAAACCAATGATTTCTGAAGGCAAGCCAACGTTAAAAAACGATGATTTTAATTTAACAATTAACGCCATGGCAATTAGTCTATACGATTGGACTATAGCACTTTTTGAAGCTAAATTATTTGCAAAGGATTCTCGAATTATTAGCTTTACAAGTGAAGGGAATACCAAAGCGTGGCAAAATTACGCAGCAGTATCTGCGGCAAAAGTAACGTTAGAAGCCATAACAAGAAACATTGCGTTAGAGTTTGCGCCTTTTGGAATTAGAGCCAATTGTATTCAAGCAGGAGTTACCGATACTGCTTCTTTGCGCATGATTCCTGGAAGCGAACAAATAAAAGAACACAGTTTAAAACGTAATCCATTTAAACGGTTAACACAGCCGGAAGATGTTGCGAATGCAGTTTATTTACTATGTAAAGATGAAGCCAGTTGGATTAATGGTTGCGTAATTCCGGTGGATGGTGGCGAACATATAAGTTAGAGTAATTGACTTTATGGGTTTTAAAAACGTGTGAGGTCTAAATAAAACTAGGACAATGACAGCAAGCCAAATAATAAAATGTTTACCATATCAAGAACCCTTTCTGTTCGTTGATGCATTAACGGCGTTTTCTTCGGAAGGCATAACAGGAAGCTACACTTTTAAAAACGATGAGTATTTTTATAAAGGGCACTTTAAAAATAACCCAATAACTCCAGGTGTTATTTTAACCGAATGTATGGCGCAAATTGGTGTTGTGTGTTTAGGTATTTATATGCTGAAAGATGAAATCAATGAAGAAAATAAGCCGCAAATAGCCTTAACATCTAGTCAAGTGGACTTCTTTTTACCAGTATTTCCGGGAGAGAAAGTGATTGTGGTTTCAGAAAAAGAAGTCTTCAGATTTAATAAATTAAAATGTAAAGTAAAGTTATTAAATGAAAAAGGCGAGTTGGTTTGTCGTGGACAAATTTCGGGAATGTTAAAAGCATGAAAATTAGATTTTCGCTTTCGCGGAAATGAAAAAAAGAAATAAATGAGAGTAGTAATCACAGGTTTAGGAGTCGTTGCACCAAATGGTGTGGGAATAGACGCGTTTACTAAAGCCATAAAAAATGGCGAATCGGGCATTACATTTCATCAAAATTTAGCCGATTTAAATTTTTCGTGCTGTATTGGTGGAATACCTCAAATTTCCGAAGAAAAAAAAGGAGCGTATTTAACACCTTTACAACTTAGAGGTTTTAATAGTTCTGGTATTTTATACGGTTGCATGGCTGGAATGGATGCATGGAAAGATGCAGGATTTAAAATAGACTCAGAAAGCGATTTGGACTTCGATAGTGGAACCGTTTTTGGAACAGGAACCTCTGGCGTAGAAAAATTTAGAGAAGCCATTTACAAGCTCGACGACAAACAAGTAAAACGATTAGGAAGCACAGTCGTTGTGCAAACCATGGCAAGTGGCGTTAGTGCTTTTTTAGGTGGAATATTAGGTTTAGGAAACCAAGTAACTACAAATTCCTCAGCTTGTACAACAGGAACTGAAGCCATTTTAATGGGTTACGAGCGTATTAAAAACGGACAAGCAAAACGGATGCTTGTTGGTAGTTGTAGTGACGATGGTCCATATATTTGGGGTGGATTTGATGCCATGCGAGTCATGACTTATAAACATAACGAATCACCAGAACAAGGCTCAAGACCAATGAGTGCAAGTGCATCAGGTTTTGTTCCTGGCTCCGGAGCAGGTGCTTTGGTTTTAGAGTCTTTAGAAACTGCATTAGAGCGTAACGCAACAATTTATGCTGAGGTTTTAGGAGGTAATATTAATTCAGGAGGACAAAGAAATGGTGGAACCATGACCGCGCCAAATGCTAAAGCTGTACAACGTTGTATTAAAGATGCTATAAAAAATGCAGGGATTACTGCTAAGGAGATTGATGTAATAAATGGTCATTTAACCGCAACTTCTAAAGATGGTTTAGAGATTGAAAACTGGACCAAAGCACTAGACCGAAAAGGTGGTGACTTTCCATATATTAATTCTTTAAAATCTATGGTTGGACACTGTTTGTCTGCAGCAGGAAGCATTGAAAGTGTTGCAACAGTACTTCAAATTAAGGAGCAATTTGTGTTTCCTAATATTAATTGTGACGATTTGCATCCTGATATTTCACAATTAATTTCCGAAGAAAAAATTGTAAAAAAACTTTTAAAGACAGAGGTGAACATTGCTGCTAAAGCCAGTTTTGGTTTTGGCGATGTAAATGGTTGTGTTATCTTTAAAAAGTATTGAGTATTGCCAAATTTGAAATAAACTGTCACACTGAGCTTGTTGAAGTGTTTCGTTTTTTTTACTAAACTACTAATTGATAAATACACATGACAAAAGAAGAATTAATTGCCAAGCTAAAAACGATCGTTCAGCCTTATATTCAAAATGAAGAGGCGTTTAATAATTTATCTGAAAACACAGATTTTATAAACGATCTAAAAATAAATTCTGCAAATTTAGTAGATGTTATTCTAGATGTCGAAGACGAATTTGATATTAGAATTGAAAATGACGATATGGAAAGAATGGTGTCTGTAAAAGCAGCAATGGATATTGTTAATGAGAAATTAGCAGAAAAATGATAGGCAATGATATTGTCGATTTAAAACAAGCAGCCTTAGATTCTCCCGATAGTTATCCGGATGGCAAAAGGCATCTGCGGTTTTTAGAGAAAGTTTTTACGGTAAAAGAACAAGACCTTATTATAGCTTCGGAAGATAAACACCAAACGGTTTGGTTGCTTTGGAGCATGAAAGAAGCGGCTTATAAAGTGAATGTACAGCAGTTTGGGAAACGATTTTTTAACCCAAAACGGTTGGAGTGTGAGCTTGTTTCTAATGAAAAAGGAATGGTAAAAATTGATATCGAAACCTATTTTACGAGCTCTAAAATAACCGAAGATTATGTATATACTGTTGCAACCTTAAAAGAAGAAAGTAGTTTTAAAACGCATTGTTTTAAAGCGAAGAAATTAAACTACAAATTACAATCTGAAGTTTTAAAACAACAGTTTTTAAAATCTGTTGCTAAAAATAAAAATTACAACCTAAAGACTTTAAAGATTAAAAAATCTGAAGTTGGAGTTCCTAAAGTTTATCGTGACTTAAAAAGGTTGCCTATTAACTTTTCTTTGACGCATTGTGGTCGGTTTTCTGGGTTTGTTTATTTGTGAAAAATAAAAAAGCAGACCAACTAACGTCAGTCCACTTTTCACCTTTCTAAGTTCTACTTTTATTCCTCAACCTCTTCTTATCCCTTTTAACCTTCCAAGGTGCATTTTTCTGAAAATCTCCAGCCATAATACAACCGTAAGGCATCACCTCGTCGATTACTTTACCTAAGTTGTACTCTTCCATTTGGGCTCTAACGCTATTTGCGTTTTTATAAGCAGATGGTAACTCGGTAATATCGATTTCTTTAGAGAAAAACCTAATATCTAAACCTCTAGTTTCTTCTTTAAAGATTTGCATGGTTGTGCCTGTTTTGCTTCTTCTATGTTGTGTTCTACTTACGTTTCTACCAGCTCCATGAGGTGCAAAACCTAAATTGGTTTTAGTTGTATCGCCTTTTACAATTAAAATCGGTTCGCTCATGTTTAAAGGAATTAATCTTGGACCAGTAATATCTGGCATAAACTTAGCGTCTAAAGGTGTTGCACCTTTGGCGTGGTAAAATAAATCGCCATCTTTAAAAACGAAATTATGCTCGTTCCAGTATCTGTTTTCAATTGCAATATCTAAGGTTTCGGCTACCGAATTATGAATCACTTCATGGTTTACCTTTGTCCAATCTCTAATGGTTTGTAAGGCTTCCCAATAGGCTTTTCCTTCTTCGGTTAAAAATGGAATCCATGCGTTTTGTTTCTTTGTTTCTGGCGATAATTCTTTTCTAAAACGTTCGGCAACCTTCATACCTTTTGTGTATAATCTTGCGCCTGGACCTCTTGATCCATGGTGCGTAATCATCATGGTATTTCCTGTTTTTTTAGATTTACCAACGAATAAAAAATGGTTACCATCGCCTTGAGTTCCTAAATGTGATCTCGCTATTTGCAACATATTTCCATCGTTTAAGAAATAGTTGGCTTCAAAAGCTTCTAATAATGTTTTTGGGAATCTAAATTGCGACTCTCTATCTCTTCCACCTGGACCAAAATGTGTATTTGCATGTGCGGCATCTAAAACATCTTTTGGATCTGCTTTACCAAAATCTGTTAACATGACAGAGCAACAAATATCTGCACTGTGCATTCCTGGATGGATGGCGTTTTTTGCTACAGCAACGCCTCCAACTGGGATTGTTCCGTCTGGACCTGCAGGACAAGCATCTGGCATGATTGCACCATCGACTAATGTTGGTGTTTTCATTAAGGTATGCATAGAGTTTACTACTTTGGCAACATTGTCTTTTTCTTCTTCGTTTTCTGCTTTAATGTTTATAGAAAAATTTATTGGACTTTTATGTAATGCGATAGGATCTGGCGATTTAAATTGCTCTAAATATGTGATCATTTCGTCGTCTTCTAAGTTGTTTTCGTTAATGTGTGTAATGGCGTCTTTCATCCATTTTCCTTGTCTGAAACCTAACTCTAATAAGTGGTTTCCTGTTATTTTTGTGTTCATGTTTTCTAATTTCTTAATGACACTACAAATATGATAGTGCGCTACGCGATGTTTTTGCGTAGTTATGTTTAATTATCCTGCAAGGTTTCCAAAACCTTGTAGGTGTGGTTTTTATGTTTATTAAACCTACAAGGTTTTGGAAACCTTGCAGGAGTAAAAGCTAATATGATTCTGCAATACTGAAATAAATTAAGTATGAGCATGTTAAGAATGACAATTATTTATAGCGAGCATACACCGCGTAAGCGATTGATGCGGCATCCTTTTTAAAACGATTTAAAACCTAACATTATTAAGAAGTAGAATTTGGCAGATTGCCACGTACTTTGTCCTCGCAATGACGTTTTAAAAAGATATAGCGGAAAGCGCGACCCAAACCTTTTTTTGGTTTGGGATACGCCATAAGCTTACTTATTTACCGAGAAAATATCTTTTAATTGCTCGATTACATTACCATTTCCAGCCACTGTAATTTCGCCGATTTTATCAGCAATTTTCTCTACATACTCCATTTCTTTTAATTTAAACAACATGTTGTTGTCTTCCATTAATTTTGCGGTGTTTAATAAGCTACGTGTTGCAGCTGTTTCTTCTCGTCTTGTTACCACATTGGCTTGCGCTTTTTTGTGTGCAATTAATACTTGGTTCATGATTTCTTTCATGTCGCCTGGTAAAATGACGTCTCTAATGCCAGCATGCAATACATGGACACCCAGTTTTGTGGCTTGTGCTTTTACATCTTGTAAAACGGCGTTGGCAATGGTTTCTTTTTGCTCTAACAATTCGTCTAAGGTGTAAGCACCAACAAAGGCTCTTAATGCCAATTGCAAGGTGATGTACAATTGCTTTTCGTATTCTTTATTTCGCATTAACGCCGTTTCGATATCTGTAACTTTGTATTGTGCGTAAAAGTTAATACGTACGCTTGCTTTGTCTTTAGTTAACAACTCTTGACCTGCAATTTCTAATTGTAATTGACGTAAATCTGCTTTCGCAATTTTAATGGTTTGATCGTTTCTCCAGAAACGGTATGTACCGTGTTCTACAATTTTTTCGAACGTATCGTTTACTATTAAAATGGCTTTTTCGTATGCGGCAACTTCGAAAACTCTAATGTATTTACTTAATTGTGGTTTGCTGAAAATAGCTTTATCAATGTCTTCTGTAATTTCGATTTTGTTTAAATCTGCAGTTACAAATTTGTAATTGATTAAGGTATTCCAGTACGCATAACGACCAGCTGTTAAAACGCTTTTAAAGTTGTTGTTTTCGTAAACCAAAACAATTTCGTTATCCTTAACTTCTATAATGGTTAACATATTTGCTAAAGCGTTATCTTGAAGTAAGATTTCTAATGCTTTTGGCGTTTGAAATGGTGTGTTTAAAGCGTACTTTATTGCGCATTCGCTAAAGCCTAACCAATGTGTTCCTTGGTTAATTACGCGTTGGTAATTTCCGTTTTTAAATACTAAACCTACGTTTCCTGCATGAATTCTTACTCTTTTCATTTGATTTGTTTTTATTGTTTTTTAATTGTCAAATGGTACATCCATTTTGTGTTATAAACCAAACTACTAACTGTTAGTTATGGATGGTTTATGATTTCTAATTTTTTAGTTCTGATGCTTTTTTTTTATTTCAGAACGATTAAACATTTATAATAAATTTCTCTTCCTTAGAGAATGACTATTTTTAGTAAAACAAAGCGAAAGAAAATCATCTTTCTGACTACGGAAATACAAGCGATTTTTAAAGTGTTTTATAGATCGTTTCTATTTATGATTTATTAGTTTTTAATGTGCATTCACATATTTTGTAATAAATAAACCCTTAAAAAGGAAACACAAAACGGCTTTTAATACTACTGTATCTCAAGGTGTTTTCTGGACTGCTTTAACAACAAGTTGTTTAGACTTAAAAGTATTTAACAACAAGTTGTTTAAGCGCATTCGCTTTCACTTTGTTTTTGCCGATTTAAGTGCGACTCACTTGGTGGTCTTTTTTAAAAGTTAACCTTCTTTTTCTAAAGATGGATTTTGAGTCCATTTCAAACTGTAACCTAAATACAGCGCGTCTACCAATTTCGCCACTAGACCTTCTGATCTAGGTAGGATTCGAACCTACACTTGTTCTACTGCTTTACCGGACTTAGCTACTTCAAATTAATGAAGACAGGATTCGAACCTGTGTAAATAGAGTGAGACCATTTTTTGGATAACAGTCAAACCTTCAAGTCAAGTTGAACATAAAAACCTCATGCCAATTGGCAAGGATTTATGCAATAGTGCTATACCGAAACACTTAACAAGACTCGCTTGATGTGGAAATAGTAGGACTCGAACCTACATGTTCATGATGAAATCAGATTTTAACTCAACTTATCTATTTTATTAAATAGGATTCGTTGAATGCTTAAAAAAGCATTTCAGTCTGACGAGCCAACCAATTGCTCAATATTTCCATTTTATGAGATTCTTCGCTTTCGCTCTGAATGACATTTTTACTAAACTCCACCAGCTTCATTATCTGGTGGAGCACTACTTTTAAAGTCTGATTCCAAAAGACTTCTTATTAATTACTCTGCAAATATTTCGCACTATTGCGCAATGTTTTTGCGTAGTTAAATTATTTTTTATTTTTCTTTATTTTTTTCTTCGTTTTACTGTTAGCCATTTTCTTTTTGTTTGATTTTACCTTGTCTTTTATTCTGTCTATTTCAGAAACTATAAAACTTGTATAATCGTTATTGTAAGCAAATTGTTTTGCTGTTTTTAATGCTTTTAAGCTTTTTTTGTATGCTTGTTGAGTTTCAAATAGTTGTCCTTGTAATACCCAAACTTGACTTTTACCTAAACCTTTTACGGTAAAGGCAAAGTCTATTAATTTTTGAGCTTCTTCGAAATCTTCATTCCATATTAAAACAAAAATGTAGTGTTTGTACACTTTTAGAAAATCCATTTTATTAGCCAAAGCTTCAGCGTAATACTGTTTTGCTTTTTCGTAATCGCCAAATTGTTCGGCTTGTAAACGTCCCATTAAATACAAAGCGTAAACATTTTCGCTTTCGTAGGACAAGGCATAATTTAGATTTTCTACAGTTTCTTCTAGTTCGTATGGATAAGCATCTATGGCTTTAAGCACGTAATTGTTTAACAAATTCGTGTTCATTTTTTTAATTATTTAATTGTTCGCGCAATTCGTTTTTTAATGCGGAACGTTGTTTTTTGTAATGTTTTACAATTCTGTTTTTCTTAAAATCTGTGCCTTTAAAAACTTGTACTGGATTACCACGTTGTAATGTTAAGTGGTTTTTCCATTGGTCTTTTATGCCAGATTGTAAGGCTTCTAATTGTAGCTCTACTACTTTTTCTTGTAAGCGCGCTCTTGCTATTTTTTTGTTTTGATGTTGCGAGCGACTATCCATAACCAATACTTGTGTTTTTGTTGGTAAATGCGTCGCTCTAATAGCAGAACTCACTTTGTTTACATGTTGTCCTCCTGGTCCAGAGCTTCGTGTGGCTTGATAAGCAATGTCTCTTTCTAGAATTTGAAACTGTTCGCTTTTTCTTATTTCGTACAAGCCGATAAACCAGTTTTTACGCTTGTTTTGAGGTCTAAAAGTTGAGGTTCCAATCCATTGTATTGTTCCTGTCCATTGACTTAAAAATCGACTCAGATTTTCTGATTTTAATTGAATTGATACCGATTGTAATGTTCTGTTTTCAATACCTTTTTCTCGATGTAATATTTTATACTCTATGCCTTTGTTGCTTGCAGCTTCTAAAAAACGTTTTAGAATTTGAGCGACAACCCAACAACATTCTGCTGGACCTCGACCTGAGGTTATTTGTACTATTTTAGTATTTATTAATGGTTTTCCCATGGTGTATTATTGTTGATATCTAACAGAACTTGGTATTTTAAGTATTGCTAGATATTTTGTTTAACGATAGCATATGGCACTTCTATCCTTGACTGAATTCAGTTTAGGAAAGATTAGCATGCAGTATGCATCTTAGTTTTGTAATTGCTATTTTGGAGTTTTTTATTAGCAGGCCTGCTAACTATTTAAAACAAAAAACCCGAAACAGTTTTTAAATTGCTTCGGGTTTTCTATTTATAAAATTGAAAAGTTTATCTAACGATAATCACGAAGCATCACAAAAGGCAGTATGCCTTTAGGATCGTTTTGATATGTTATAAATAAACTCATGGTTTCTAATTTTTAATTCAACTTCTATTTTGGTTGAAATGCGTTGCAAAGATTTAACTTTATTTTCGACTTTTCAAAATTTATTTTTTATTTCCTTGAAAATCAGCTTGCATAATACGAAGTATTATATTTTTTTGAAAAAAGCAAGGAATTTTTGTTTAAAGGTTGATTTTTCTGTTTTTTGAACGGTATATATAGTATTATCAATTGTGTTTTCTTCATTTATAAAACCTATTTTTTCTTCTAATTTTGCGTAAGAATTAAATTGTTTTAAAATATCATTTGAGGTATATTCTACAATATGATTTAATTCAATTTCATCGTAAACTCCAATGTCTAATAAATCGAAATCACAATACAAATAGTATAATTGGTTTTGAATAATTGAATCTGTTTGGAAGTTATAATAATTACTAAAATTTTTCAATATTAAAAAAGACTCTTTTGATGTTTTTGAATGTTTGAGTTTTGTGTATGTGTTCATTACTATAAATTTTATAAGCTCATTATTTTCAAAGTGTAGAATTAGAATGTTTTCAAATTTTTTAAGCCATTCTTCATTTTTATAATTAATTGAAATTAGGTCGAAATAAAATGAATTTATATTTATTTGACGCACAAATTCTTCAGAACCATACAACCAATTTTCAAATTCTGAAACGCTTATTTTTTCAGTTAAAACATCAAATATTTTTAATTTTAAAACTTCCATTGTTTCTAATTTCTAACAAATATTAGACGCAAATACGCAATCTTTTTGCGTACTAATTTTTTTAGTATAAATTAGAGGATAAATCTTCTAAAATGGCAGTCAATAAAAACGCATTAATTCGATATAAAACCATAGATAAATGTCTTCAGAATAAGTTTAGAGAATGGACGCTTAACGATTTAATTGAAGCAGTTTCCGATGCTCTTTACGAATATGAAGGTAAAGATGTAGATGTTAGTAAACGTACTGTACAGTTAGATTTACAAATGATGCGTAGCGATAAATTAGGTTATAATGCGCCAATTATAGTTTACAATAGAAAGTATTATAAGTACGATGAAGATGATTATAGTATTACTAACAGTCCAATTTCTAATCAGGATTTAACGAAATTATCTGAGGCGGTTTCTTTTTTAAAACAGTTTCAAGGTTTTTCGCATTTTGAAGAATTAGGTAGTATGGTTCAAAAACTGGAAGATCATGTTCACACTCAAAAAACACAGGAAAAACCATTAATAGATTTCGAAAAGAATGACAATTTAAAAGGATTAAGATTTTTGGATGTTTTGTATCAATTCATTTTAAATAAACAAGCCATTGAAATTACGTATCAGTCGTTTAAAGCGAGACAAGAAAACACATTTACTTATTACCCATATTTACTAAAAGAATTTAGAAACAGGTGGTTTATTATTGGGAAAAGACGAAAAAATGAAGGCTTAATGAATTTAGCATTAGATAGAATTATTGCTATTGAAAAGAGTGAAAAACCTTTTGTGTATGATCCTGAATTTAATTCGGAAACCTATTATAAAGATGCTATTGGTGTTTCTGTTAGTCCGCAATTAGAAACAGAACACGTTTTATTATATATAAACCATAAACAAGCACCTTATGTGTTAACGAAGCCTTTTCATCATTCGCAAAAGGAAGTAGAAAAAGATAATTATGGTGTTACTATTTCTTTAGATGTGCAACTTAATTTTGAATTGGAAAAAGAAATTCTTGGTTTAGGTGAAGGTATAAAAGTTGTTGCTCCAGAGCGTTTAAAACGTCAGATAAAAGAGCGATTATATGACGCTGTAGACGCTTACGAAACAGAGATTAATGATAAAAATCTACGTACGATTGCAAAACGATTGGAGTACAAAGGTTTCGGTTTATTAAATCAGGTATATACTAAGCGTGATATAAGAAAATTGAAGGCAAGGTTTGATAATTATATAAAGCAGAATAACGAGCAAGCTTTTGGTATGAGAGAAGTGCTTAAAAAGATGCCGGAATTAAAAGAAATCCTGATTAATAAGAATTTTAAAAAACTGATAAAAGCTATAGATAAAGATGCTTTTTTAACGAAAGCGATATATTTTGATAAATCGCCAAGTGATAACTGGTATGTAACTTGGCATCAAGACGTGCCAATAAATGTATTAGAAAAAAAGGATGTAGAAGGCTTTGTATCTTGGACTAATAAAAAAGGAGTAGTAAGTGTTTGTCCTCCAGAAGCGATTTCTAAAAACACCTTTTCTATGCGTATTCATTTAGACGATACCACAGGCAAAAACGGTGCTTTAAAGGTAATTGCAGGTTCGCATAACAAGCGCTTATCTGACGATGAAATACAGTTAATTAGCACTAATTCTATTCCTTTTGTAAGTGAAATAGCAGCAGGTGGTGTGCAATTATTAAAACCATTGTTATTACATGCTTCGTCTAAAACCACGGTTCAAAAAAGGCGTCGTGTTTTGCATTTAGAATTTTCTTCTATTGAGTTGCCTAATGGGTTGGAGTATGCGGAGAGAGAAGATTTATAAGCGTATTTCTAAGTGGATGATTGTCTCTTTTTAAAACATAAGAAAACTCTCACCTATCTGAGAAAATGTTTAACTTAGCCCGTCAATAATTTTTAAATTTAAAAACAAACGTTATGAAATCAATTAAAGTATTAACCATACTACTATTAACACTACTATTTGGATGTAGTGGAGACGATGATAGTGTCTCACAAAGTTCAGGAAAGCAAATAACAAGTTTTCAGTTTTTATTGTCTGATAACCCTTTTGATGAAAACATTATAAGTGATATAGACGAAAGCAGTAAAAAAATATACTTCACTGTACCAGAAGGAGCAGAAATAACAGCTCTATTGCCAGTTGTTCAAGTGTCTACAAATGCGATTTATTCACCACAAGGCGCGCAAAATTTCACAAGTCCTGTAGTTTATGCAGTTACAGCACAAGATGGTACAACAGCTGATTATACTGTAAGTGTTGTTTTGTCGGAAATTAATATTTTAAAGGCTATTTATAATGCGAACCCAAACAATACTTTGGATTGGGATTTAACTTCTAACGATTATGGAAACTGGACAGGTGTAACACTTGATACTCAAGGAAAAATTATTGAACTAGATCTTGAAGGTAAGAATTTAGAAGTTTTACCTCCAGAAATAGGGCAGTTAATTAACTTAGGGAATTTGTATTTAAAAAATAATAGTTTAGTTGTATTGCCTCCAGAAATAGGGCAATTGACTAACTTGTATTCTTTGTCTTTATGGGAAAACAGTTTAACTGAATTACCAGCAGAAATAGGGCAATTGAGTAGTTTAGAAGAATTAGATTTAGATGATAATAATTTAACAACATTACCGTCAGAAATAGTACAGTTGAGTAGCTTAAAGACTTTATGGTTTGATAGTAATAGTGTAGTTGCTTTACCATCAGTAATATTTCAGATGAATAACTTAGAAGTTTTAGGTTTAGCAGATAATGGTTTAACGACATTGCCAACAGAAATATTGCAATTGAACAACTTAAGAGAATTGTATTTGGCGAATAATAGTTTTAATACATTTCCACCAGAGATATTGCAAATTAGCAACTTAGAAAAGTTAAATATGGCCAATACCGGTTTAACTATATTACCATCAGAGATAGGGCAACTAGTTAATCTTACAGACTTAAGGTTAGAAGGAAATAGTTTAACAGCTTTACCATCTCAAATAGAGCAATTGAGTAACTTAACAAATTTAGTATTAAATGATAACAGTTTAAGTACATTCCCGATAGAAATATTCGAATTGAGTAACTTAGACCACTTATGGTTAAATAATAATGGTTTAACAGCTTTGCCATCAGAAATAGGGGGACTAACTAATCTTACAAACTTAAGATTAGAGAGTAATAATTTAGTTACTTTACCTCTGGAAATGGGTCAATTGAGTAACTTAATTGCTATACATTTAGCAGGAAATAGTTTAGTTTCTTTACCTACAGAAATAGGTCAGTTAACTAATCTACAATATTTACAACTAGTAAACAATCAATTAACATCAATACCACAAGTAGTTTGCGATTTAGAAACTAATTATGGGACTCAAATAGTTAAAGATGCTGGTGTTGTTTGTGAATAAAGAGCTAAAAAAGTAATTTCCAAAGCCAGTACTGTTTTAGTGCTGGCTTTTTTTTATAGACTTATTATAATTATAAATTTTAAGAACAATTTTATAATTTTTTAAGAAAAATACTTTGTTTTTTTTCTAATGAACATTCGTTTTCAAAAAACACAATGTCACCATCCAAGTCCGCTTCAATTAAATAATGATTGCCTTTAAAATAGCTGTTTTTTACAATTGCTTTTAAGTCTGATTTTTCAACAATTTTTAATTGATGTGCGTAAACAATAGTATCATTTATTACATTAAACTCACCAAAAAACGAAGCAATTAAAGGTGTTTCTGGTGTGTTGTATAATTGTTCAGGTGTGTTATAAGCTTCAATTTTATTGTCGTTTAACACCATCATTTGGTCTGCAAAACCTAAAACATCTTCTTTGTCGTGAGAAGCAACAATACATGTAATATTTTTATCTTTTAAATACTTAAAAATATTACGACGTAACGATTGTTTTTTAAAGTTGTCGATGTGGCTAAATGGTTCGTCTAGTAACAATATTTCGGGTGCATTTGCTAAAGCTCTTGCTAAGGCAACTCGCTGTTTTTGTCCGCCGCTTAATAATTTAACCTTAGTTGATGCTAAATTTGTGAGTTCTACAACTTCAAGAAGCTCTGCAGTACGTTCCTTTTTTTCTTCTTTATAAAAGTTTGAAAGATGCTGACCAATATTTTCTGCTACCGAAATATAAGGTTCTAGTTCAAACTCTTGTGCAACATACTTCATAAAATCATAACCAATAACAAGATTGTGTTTTGGACCAAGGATTTCTTCTTTTTTCCAGAATACAGTCCCTTTGTTTAAATCGTATTCTCCACGAAGTACTTTTAAAAGTGTGCTTTTTCCACAACCACTTTCACCTATTACTGCAAGATACTCTCCGGGCTTTACTTTAAAAGAAAGGTCTTTTAAAACGGGTGTTTTTTTGTAAGAAAATGAAAGGTTTTTTACGTTTAGCATATTACAAAAATAACACAAAAAAAACCGCTCAACTTATTGAGCGGTTTTAAATTTAGTAAATAGTTTGAGTTAATTCCAACCGCCACCTAAAGCTTGATACAGTTTTACGTTAGCTAATAATTGGTCGCGTTTAGTTTCTATAATTTCTATTTTAGAATCTAATGCTTCGCGTTGTGTTAGCAACACTTCTGTGTATTCTGCTCTTGCAGATCTAAACAACCTAAGAGATAATTCTATAGATTCTGTAAGTGCTTGTACTTGGTCTTCTTTAAGCTGATAACTTTTTTTAAGATTATCTACATTAGATAACTGATTTTGAACTTCCATAAACGCATTTAAAATGGTTTTTTCGTATTCAAAAACAGCTTGCAGTTGTCTGTCATTAGCATTTTTATACTCTGCTTTAATCGCATTTCTATTAATTAAAGGGCCTACCACATCTCCAACTAAATTGTATAATAAAGATTCTGGAGTGCTTGTTAAATATTTAGGTTTAAAAGCTTCTAATCCAACACCGGCTTTAAGACCAATGGAAGGATAAAAATTAGCTTTAGCAACACTTACATTTAATTTTGAAGCAGATAACTCATATTCTGCTTGTCTAATATCTGGACGATTAGCTAATAACTGAGCAGGGACTCCAGAAGACATAACATCTACCGTAGTGGTTATAAAATTATTAGAGCTTCTAGTTATGGTTTGTGGATAACGACCAACCAAAAAGTTAATCAAATTTTCTGTTTCCACTATTTTTTGTTGAATTAGAAACTTGTTACTCTGGTTTTTATAAACATCGGCTTCAAAACGTCTTACGGCTAACAATGTTGCTCTGGCGGCTTCTTTTTGAAGTTTTACCATTTTTAAAGCTTGTTGTTGAATCTCTAAATTTTGTTCGATAATTCCCAACTGATTGTCTAATGCCATCAGCTCGTAATATGAACTAGCAATTTCAGTAACCAATTGTGTTACCATAAAATTCTTACCTTCAACTGAAGCTAAATATTCTAAAACTGCTGCTTTTTTTCCGTTTCGCAGTTTTTTCCAAACATCCAGTTCCCAAGAAGCTGTAAGTCCTGCTGAAAAATTAGTTAATGGTTCTGGAAATTCTTCACCTTCACGAATGTCTAGATGTTTTTCTACTGCACCATTTCTAGTATATTCTCCTGCTTTCTCAACTTCAGCGCCAGCAAAAGCACTAACAAATGGAAGATACTCACCTTTTTTGGCTTGTATCTCGTTTTTTGCCATATCTACTTGTTGCAGCATCATATTTAACTCTTGATTGTTAACTAATGCAGTGTCTATTAAAGCGACTAAATTAGCATCCGAAAAAAAGTTTTTCCATTCTATGTTAGCAGTGTTAGTGGTGTCTGCTGTCTGGCTTTCGTACTGCTCAGGAACCGTTTTATTTTCTTCTCTAACGTTTCTAGTTGGGACACAAGAATACAAGGAAACTAATGTTAAAACACCAACTGCATAGAGCTTTCTAATCTTAATATGTTTTTTTATATTATTCATCTTTGTTTCTTTTACTTAGTTTTTTAAATAGACTTTTCAGTTTACTTATTTGTTGAGTATTCTCTTTTGTTTGCTGATTAGGATTTTCACTATTTCTAATCATTTCTTCAGATAAAGGCTCATGAGACTCGTCTTTAATAAGACTTTTTCCTTCAGCCATTTTTGCGAAAATGTAGTACAAACCAGGAATAATTAACACACCACCAAGTGTACCAATAAGCATTCCTCCTAAAGCAGAACTACCAATAGTTCTATTGGCAATTGCACCTGCTCCTGTTGCTATAATTAACGGAATTAATCCTGCGATAAAAGCAAAGGACGTCATTAAAATAGGTCTAAATCTTGCTCGAGAACCTTCAATTGCAGCTTCTAGTATTGTTGCACCTTCCCGTTGTTTTTGTACTGCAAATTCTACAATCAATACTGCGTTTTTACCAAGTAACCCGACCAGCATGATAACACCAATTTGGGCGTATACATCGTTGGCTAATCCCATAGATTTTAATAGGAAAAACGATCCAAAAACACCAACAGGTAGGGATAGAATTACAGCAAATGGTAATAAGAAACTTTCGTATTGTGCGGCTAAAACAAAATAGACAAAAATTAATACGATAATAAAAATATAAGTAGATTCATTACCTCTACTTGCTTCGTCGTAAGACAAGCCTTCCCATGCAATGTCGTAACCTCTTGGAAGCTCCTTTGCAGCAACTTCTTTAATGGCGTTTATAGCATCACCACTGGTAAATCCTGGTGCAGGTAAACCTCTAATTGAGGCAGAGTTGTAAAGGTTATAACGTGTAATTTCGTTAGGGCCTAGTTTTTTGTCGATGGTCATAAACGCAGAATATGGTACCATTTCACCTTCTTCATTTTTAACAAAAAGTTTTTCTAAATCAGATGGTAAACGTCTGTATTCTGGTCCTGCTTGCGTGTATACTTTAAAGAAGCGACCAAAACGAATAAATCCTTGTTCGTAAGTACTACCAATTAAAATATTTAAATTTTCCATTGCTTTACCAATACTAACGCCTTTTTGCATGGCGATTTTATTGTTTATTTTTAATTGGTATTGTGGATAATTTGCAGAGAAAAAAGTAAATAATCCCGTTAGCTCTTTACGTTTAGATAAGGCTTCAATAAAGCTATTATTGATCTCCTCAAAATGATGATAATCTGTAGAGTTTGTTTTGTCTAATAAACGTAGAGCAAACCCTCCAGAAGATCCAAATCCAGGAACAGCAGGTGGTTCAAAATACTCAATAACAGCTCCTAAATCTTTAGTTTCTTCTTCCAGCTCTTCCATGATTTCGTGTACAGAATGTTCACGGTCAGACCACGGTTTTAGGTTAATTAAACAAGTTCCGGCGTTAGATCCGCGACCTTCGGTCATAATCTCATAACCCGCTAAAGAGGATACCGATTGTACGCCTTCCGTTTCTTCGCAAATTTTTTGAAGTTTTTTAGCAACTTCATTGGTACGTTCTAACGTAGCTCCAGGAGGTGTTTGGATAATAGCATAAATCATCCCTTGATCTTCATTGGGTATAAATCCAGCAGGAAGCACTTTGTTGGTTACAAAAATTCCGACACAAAAAGCAATCAATATTCCAAAGGTTACAATACGTCTGGCTACAATTTTATTAAGGATTTTTACATAGCTTCCAGTTAGTTTTTCGAAACCATTATTAAACCAATTAATAAACTTATCGATTAACGATTTTTTTGCTTTTCCATGATTGTTTTTAAGTAAAATAGCACATAAAACAGGTGTTAAGGTTAAGGCTACAATTGCCGAAATAACAATAGATCCAGCCATTGTGATAGAGAATTGTCTATAGAAAACGCCGACAGGACCTGACATAAATGAAATGGGGATAAACACAGAAACCATAACCAATGTAATGGCTATAATGGCACCACCAATTTCGCCTAAAACTTCAGAAGACGCTTTGTAGGGCGTGAGGTGTTCTTCCTCCATTTTAACATGGACGGCTTCCACGACGACAATAGCATTATCGACGACAATACCAATGGCGAGTACTAAAGCAAATAGGGTTATTAAGTTAATGGACAGTCCAAATAATTGCATCACAAAAAAGGCTCCAATTAACGAAACTGGTACAGCTATAATTGGAATTAACGTCGAGCGCCAATCTCCTAAAAATAAAAAGACCACAAGAGCAACTAATATAAAGGCATCTCTAAGGGTATGTAATACTTGCTCTATAGACGCATCTAAAAAGTTAGAAACATCATAACTAATTTGAAAGTCTACATCAGGAGGAAGTTCGACTTCTAATTCTTTTAATTTTTCTTTTACAGCATCAATAACATCACTACCATTACTCCCAAACGTTTGTTTTAATACGATGGATGCAGATGGTTTTCCGTCTAAATTAGAATAAATATCAAAAAATTCGCTCCCTAGTTTTACGTCGGCAATATCTTTTAATTGAATAATTTCTCCTTCTTTATTGGCGCGGATAATAATCTCTTCGTATTGTTCTGGTTCGTTATATCGGTTTTCATAGGTTAATACATACTCTAAAGATTGCGAGGTCATCCCGGAGCTTCGACCTAAACGACCTGGCCTGGCAAGAATACTTTGTTCTTCCATGGCTTCTAAAACTTCTTCTGCCGAAATATTATATGCACGCATACGATCTGGTTTTAACCAAACACGCATAGCGTATTTTCTACTTCCTAAAATTTGTGCACTGGCAATTCCTTTAATACGTTGTATTTCTGGTATAACTTTGGTGTATGCGTAGTTGTACAAAAATTTCTCGTCATTGTTTTTATCTGAGCTAGATAGATTGACGTACATCAACATACTAGGTTGCACAGGTGATATAATAACACCTTCACGTTGCACTAATTCGGGTAGTAGTGGCATCACTTGATCTACACGTGTTTTTACCCTAACTACCGCTTCGTTTGGATCTGTGCCTGGTTCGAAAATTACACGAATGGTTGCTTCACCAGCACTAGTGGCATCAGAGGCAATATAACGCATGTCTTGCACACCATTTATGGCTGTTTCTAATGGTATTAATGTGGAGTTTACTAATACTTCTGAACTAGAACCTGGATACGCAATAAAAATGTTTACGGTTGTTGGTGCTATTTGTGGGAACTGCGATATCGGGAGTTGCTTAATGGCAAGTCCTCCTAAAAATAGGATGATAACCGAAATGACAATAGCCAGAACGGGTCTTTTTATAAATTGTTTAAACATGTCTTTTGTAGATTAAATTCTAAAATTATTCAGCGTATAAGTCTAACTCAGACATTACTTTGTTTGGTTCTAAAAACTTCGTTTCTATTTCTTCGTTGTTTTTAACCATTCTAATACCTTCTAATAAAATAGTGTCGTTTTCGGTAAGTCCTTCGTTGACAATAAATAGATGAGGTAATTCTGCACCAATAGTAATTTCTTTTTGCTTAACAACATGGTCTTTGTTTACAACAAAAACATAGGTTTTATCTAAGATTTGAAACGTTGCTTTTTGAGGAATTATAATAACATCTTTAAAAGGAACACTCATTAAAATACTACCTGTTTCACCATGTCTTAAAATACCATCTGGATTAGGAAATGTTGCTCTAAAAGCAATGTTTCCTGTCTCGCTATTAAATTCTCCTTCAATAGTTTCTACAATTCCTTTTTGGTTAAATTGCTTATTGTTCGCCATTAATAGACCAACTTCTTTTTTAACATCTTTGTCTGTGCTGGTAATGTAATCTAGATATTCTGCTTCTGGTACGTTAAAGTATACCCACATTTTACTGTTGTCAGAAAGCGTAGTTAACAATTCGCCTTCGTCTAAAAGACTACCTTCTCTAGCTTCAAGATGATCCATAATCCCATCAAAAGGCGCTGTAATTCTAGTAAAACCTAAATGTGTTTGTGCTAAAGAAACTTCAGCATTAGCTTTATCTAAATTAGCATTTGCCATGGCTAATTCGTTTTGAGAAACAACGTTACCATCAGCCAATAGTTTTGTGTTTTTTAGTTCGATTTCTGCTGCGTTAGATTCTGCTTTAGCCTTCTGTAATTCTGCTTGATAAATGTTGGGCATGATTTGGAACATGGCTTGTCCTTTTTTAACATGTTGTCCTTCGTCTACAGAAATATGTTTTAAGTAGCCTTTCTCTAAAGCTCTTACCTCAATATGTCTTATTGAGTGTATTTGACTAACATAATCTTTGGTTATAGTGGTGTCTTTTTTAATAGGATTTGTAACAAGAAAAGCAACATGCTCTTCTTTTTTTTCTTTTTTAGTTTCGCAACTTGTATGAAATAGACATGCGAATAAACCCATGAAAATGAATATTTTTTTCATAATTTTTTATTTGAAGTAAATTGGTAAAATAAAATGTGATTGTAGCCAAACCTTGCAAATAGAGGATAGGTGTGGCTGTTTGTGTTATATTAATTAGTGTGATGTAGTAGCAAATCGATAGAAATTTGATTTGCAAAAAAGAAAGTATTATCAGATTATGAAAACTGATAGTCTAACATGAAGCTTTGTCGAAGGTTGACAAAACGTATAGGTGAAACTGTTAACCTCTTTTTGAAGTTTAGAGGATAGATCGCTTAATAATTGTGCTTCAGAAAAAGTTGAAATATAACTACTAAACGTTTTAATTGTAGTAGAAACAGATTCTTCATTTTCTACTTCTTCGGCTTCTGTATAATCGAATAAAAGCTGAGTGTCTTCATTTTTTTGAAAAGAAAATAAAGAAGAATTGTTTGTGTTTAAATGAGCTGAAACTTCAGAATTATCATTACTGCTATAGTAATAATCACCGTTTTCAATAGTGGTATTTGCGTATGTATTAGTAAGTCCTGCTAGTAACAAGACTACTGTTAACGCGAAATATTTACTGAAGGTGTTTTTCATTTCGAAGGCAAAACTATACCAATAGATTTATAATACCAAAATAAAGGTTACTTTTTAAGTGTTCTTTAAGAAGAAAACTAATTTATAAATAAAAAGACCTGTATGCTTTTTAAGGTTTACAGGTCTTTGCTTTATTGTTGTTTTAATCTTTAAACTCGGTTTTCATTTTACTTGGTAATACATCATAGCCCATATTAAAAAGCGTAAAACCATAAATATCTGCAGCTTGTTCTATGGTTTTGCTTACAGGTGTTCCTGCGCCATGTCCAGCATCTGTTTCTATTCTAATTAAAGTTGGGTTTGTGCCAGATTGTTTTGCTTGTAATTCTGCAGCAAATTTAAAACTATGTGCAGGTACAACTCTGTCATCATGATCTCCAGTTGTGACTAAAGTTGCAGGATATTGTACGCCTTCTTTAACGTTGTGTACAGGAGAATAACCTTTTAAATATTCGAACATTTCTTTGTTGTCTTCTGCTGTTCCGTAATCGTAAGCCCATCCAGCTCCTGCAGTGAAAGTATGGTAACGTAACATGTCTAAAACACCAACTGCTGGTAATGCTACCTTCATTAAGTCTGGGCGTTGCGTCATGGTTGCACCAACTAATAAGCCACCGTTTGATCCACCACGAACTGCTAAGTAGTCTGATGATGTATATTTTTGACCAATAAGGTATTCCGCAGCAGCGATAAAATCGTCGAACACATTTTGCTTTTTTAATTGTGTTCCTGCATCATGCCATTCTTTACCGTATTCTCCACCGCCACGTAAATTAGCTACAGCATAAATACCGCCTTGTTCCATCCAAACTGCATTTGTAATACTAAAACTAGGTGTTAAACTAACGTTGAATCCACCATAACCGTAAAGAATTGTTGGATTTTTACCATTAAGTTCAAGGCCTTTTTTATGAGTGATTATCATTGGTATTTTTGTACCATCTTTTGAAGGGTAAAACACTTGTGAACTTTCATAATCGTCAGAATTAAAGTCAATATCTGGTTTTATAAATAAAGTTGAAACTCCCTTTTCGATATCGTATTTATAAATACTTCCTGGTGTAACATAGTTTGTAAAAGAGTAGTATAATTCTGTTTCTTCTTTTTTAGATCCAAAACCTCCTGCGCTTCCAATACTTGGTAATTCTACTTCTCGTACTAATTTTCCGTTATAATCATATTGAAAAATTTGAGAAACAGCATCTACCATATAGTTTGCAAAAAAGTAACCACCAGCTGTAGATGGATTTAATACATTTTTAGTTTCAGGAATAAAATCTACCCAGTTTTCTGGTGTTGGATTTGAAGCATCAACGGTAACTATTTTCTGGTTTGGTGCATTTAAATTTGTGACTAAAAATAATTTTGAATCTACATTTTCTAAAACATATGTGTCGCTATCTGTGTTACCAATAATTTCTACTAAAGGAGCATTAGCTACTGTTAAATCTTTAATGTATAATTTATTTCCCGATGTTGAGGTGCGAGGAGAGATTAATAGGTATTTATTGTCTTCTGTAACACTACCGTAAATGTATCTGTGTTTTTCTTCTGGAGTATTACCATAAATAACTTTATCGTCTTTTTGCGATGTTCCTAGTTGGTGGTAATATACTTTATGTTGATCTGTTTTTGCAGACAACTCACTGCCTTCTGGTTTATCGTAACTAGAGTAATAAAATCCTTCGTTTTTATACCAAGACATCCCACTAAATTTCACATCTACAATGGTGTCTTCAATTATTTCTTTAGTTTCTGTATCCATAATCATAATCTTTCTCCAATCGCTTCCGCCTTCTGAAATAGCATAGGCTAGTATTTTTCCGTCTTTAGAAAAACTTGTGCCACCTAAAGAAGTTGTACCATCGTCGCTAAATCCATTTGGGTCTAAAAATACAGTTGCGGTTTTTGAATCTTCACCTGTTTTATATCTATAAATAACATATTGGTTTTGAAGTCCAGTATTTTTGTAGAAATAAGTATAATCTCCTTTTTTAAATGGAGCACCTATTTTTTCGTAGTTCCATAGTTTGGTCAATCTGTCTTTTAATTCATTACGAAACGGAATATTATCTAGGTAGCCATAGGTTGTTTTGTTTTGGTTTTTAACCCAATCCATAGTTTCTTCACTTCTATCGTCTTCAAGCCATCTGTATGGGTCTTTTACCTCTGTGCCAAAATGATTATCAATAACATCGCCAGTGTTAGTTGTAGGATAATTTAATATAATTGCTTCTCGTTCTTTTTTCTCTTCTTTACAAGACATAAATATTGAAAGTGTTAATAAGCAAAGTGCTAATTTTTTCATGGTTGATTGTTTTAATAAGCATAAAAATAAACAAAAAAAGTGCTTACATAATTATGTAAGCACTTTTTAGAATGTTTATTATTGTTAGTATAATTTATACTAAATTATTTTTTACTAAATATTCTGCTATTTGTACTGTGTTTGTAGCAGCTCCTTTTCTAAGGTTATCACTAACAACCCATAAGTTTAATGTATTAGGTTGAGAACCATCTCTACGAATACGACCAACAAAAACATCGTCTTTTCCATTGGCGTATAAAGGCATTGGATATTCGTTTGTTTCTAAGTTATCTTGTATTGTAATACCATCTGTTTGGGTAAGTAATTGTCTTACTTCAGCAACATCAAAATCATTTTCGAATTCAACATTTATAGCTTCACTATGTCCGCCGGCTGTTGGTATTCTAACAGCAGTTGCTGTAACTGCAATAGTGTTATCGCTAAGAATTTTTTGAGTTTCACGAACCAATTTCATTTCTTCTTTGGTGTAACCATTCTCTTCAAAAACATCACAATGCGGAATGGCGTTTCTGTGAATAGGGTAGTTATAAGCCATATCTCCTTCTATTCCGGCCATTTCATTTTCTAACTGTTTTACAGCTTTAACTCCAGTTCCTGAAATAGACTGGTATGTTGAAACTACAATACGTTTAATTTTATATTTTTTATGCAAAGGTGCTAGTGCCATTACCATTTGTATAGTAGAGCAATTAGGGTTTGCAATAATTTTATCTTCTTTAGTAAGTTCTCCAGCATTAATTTCTGGAACAATTAATTTTTTAGATTGATCCATTCTCCAAGCCGAAGAATTATCGATTACTGTAGTACCAACTTCTGCAAATTTAGGAGCCCATTCTAGAGATGTGTTTCCTCCTGCTGAAAATAAGGCAACATCTGGTTTCATTGCAACAGCATCTGCTAAACTTACAATAGTAAACTCTTTATTTTTAAAGGTTACTTTTTTACCTACAGAACGTTCTGAAGCAACAGGAATAAATTCTGTGATTTCAAAATTACGTTCTTCTAATACTTTACGCATGACTTCTCCAACCATACCTGTAACACCAATAACTGCTAATTTCATAAATAATAAATTTTTTCAAAAAAATATAGTTAACAAAGCTATAGTATTTTAAATAGCTTGTGTTTAAATGCGTATTAATTTTTTCGTAAAAATTTGGCATAAAAAAAACCGATTTTGCATTACAAAATCGGTTTTTCAGATAATATTTATAAAAAATATAGATTACTTTTTTAAAGCATCTCTAATTTCCATTAATAATTGATTATCAGATGGTCCAGATGGAGCAGCTGCTGCAACAGGTTTTTTAGTTTTATTGTATGCTTTAACAAGTAAGAACATTACAAAACCAACAACAAGTAAGCTAATAATAGTGTCAATCCAAGCACCATATTCTACCGCAGCAATACCTGCTTCTTTGGCAGCAGCAACAGTTGCGAATACTTCGTCTCCAGGAGTCCAGAATTGGTCAGAGAAACTTTTTCCTCCAGTTACTAAACCAATAAGTGGCATAGCGATTTTAGATACAAATCCATTAATAACTGCGCCTAATGCACCAGCCATAATTACAGCAACAGCGAAATCAATCACGTTTCCTGTCATAATAAAATCTTTAAATTCTTTAAGCATAATTTTGTTTTATTTAATTAGTTGATATTAACTTTTGTTAAATTTAGTTAAAATTTTAACAAAAGGCTCTAAATAGTAGTGTGTAAAAAAGTCTATTATCGACAAAACACTCGTTTTACGCGTTGAGATACTGATGTTAGTAATTCGTAAGAGATCGAGTTTATGCTAGCAGCTAAATTTTCAGCAGAGTGTTCAGGGCCAAAAACTATAACTTCATCACCTTCTTTACAAGGTATATTTGTAACATCAACCATAATCATGTCCATACAAACGTTACCTGCAATAGGTGCTTTTTCTCCATTTATAAAAACAAATCCTTTTCCATTTCCAAAGAGTCTATTAATACCATCTGCATGGCCAATAGGTAAGGTTGCTGTTCTAGTTTGCTCTTTAGCTATAAATGCACGATTGTAACCCAAGCTGTCTCCTTTTTTTATAGTGTGAATTTGAGAAATGCTTGTTTTTAAGGTTGCTATTGGTTTTAGGCTCTTATTAATCTCAGGGTTATTGCCAAAACCATATAATCCAATTCCACATCTAACCATATCAAAATGTGCTTTTGGATAGTTTAGTATTCCAGAGGTGTTACTTTGGTGCAGAAGCGGTTGGTAACCTAAGTTATTTATCATCTTTTTTGAAATACGCTCAAAGCTTTCAATTTGATTTATTGTAAACTCTTTTTCATTTTCATCTTCACTTGCTGCTAAATGCGAAAAGAGAGATTTTACTTTTGTTGTTTTTGAAGTTTTTAAGCTGTTTAAAATGTTTTCAATTTCAGATTCAGTAAAGCCTAACCTATTTAAACCGGTATTAAATTTAATGTGAATAGGATAGTTTGATTGTTTTAAGTTTTCAGCTACAGCTATAAACTCATTTAAAACACGTTGAGAATAAATACTTGGTTCTAGGCAGCGTTCTATAATTACTTTAAAGTTTTCTGGTAAAGGGTGTAAAACTAAAATAGGTGTTTTTATTCCAGCATCTCTAAGTGCAATACCTTCGCTTGTATAGGCAACAGCAAAATAATCTACATTTAAATCTTCAAGATACTTTGCTATTTCTGTAGCATCACTTCCGTATGCATAAGCTTTTACTACGGCTAAAAATTTGGTATTACTTTTAAGTTTAGATTTTATAAAAGTAACATTATGTTTTAAAGCGCTTAAGTCAATTTCCAGAATGGTTTCCTGAGATTTAAGCATCTTTATCTTTAAATTTTAGCTCTTCGGCATCATTCACTTTCATGGTTTTTACTTTTTCACCTGTGACTGCTTTGTAGTATGCTGCGCGACTTAAGGGTTCGTATTCTTCGGTTTCACCTAATAATACAAGGTCCTCACTATTATTCTTTCTATAGCTAAATTGTGCTAGGTTTCCTGTACGAGTGCAAACGGCATGTACTTTGGTAACATACTCAGCCGTTGCCATTAAATTAGGCATTGGGCCAAATGGGTTGCCTTTAAAATCCATATCTAAGCCTGCAACAATAACGCGAATACCTTTGTTTGCTAGATCGTTACAAACGCGTACAATCTCGTCGTCGAAAAACTGAGCTTCGTCAATACCAACCACATCGCAACCATCTGCTAGAATAGGGATATTAGCCGCCGCAGGAACTGGTGTAGAGCGAATTTGGTTAGCATCGTGAGAGACTACCATTTCATCATCATATCGCACGTCTACTGCTGGCTTAAAGATTTCTACTTTTTGCTTTGCAAACTGAGCGCGTTTTAGTCTTCGAATGAGCTCTTCGGTTTTTCCAGAGAACATGGAACCGCAAATAACTTCAATCCAACCAAATTGTTCTTTTTGATTTACTGTATTTTCAAGAAACATTTCGTAATTTTAACACACCAACAAGATAAATTTCTCGTTGGTATAAAGGTGGCTCAAATTTATTAAAAATCAAAAGCCTAAATTGTATAAATTTGAATAATTATAAAAATTTTAATCTATGAAGAAGAAGTTAGAATCCGAATTGATGAGCATTGCTCACAAGATTCTTAAACTAAAAGGGAAAGAAGATGTAAATAGAATGCATGCTGAAGTTGCTGCTTTATACGAAAAACTTACCGTTTTAAAATTTGCACAAGAAAATTTTGATGACCATTTGCCTACAATAGGAAATGATTCTTCATTTTTTGGTATGTTAGATACTGCTTTTAATAATACTGTAAGTGATAATATAGAGGTTGGGAGTAAAACATATATTGATTTAGATGAGCGTGACGATGATGAAATAATGGAGCCAGTAATGGAGAAAATTAAGGATATGGTTGCGCAGATGCCTCAAGAAACACAGGAGGTTGATGCTATTTTCGAAGCATTAAAGCCTAAATACCATAAAAATGATTTTGAAGAGATTACTGCAGATTTTAACGAAAGTCCGATTTTTGATAAGGTAAGTGATGTTAAGACTACTGAAAAAAAATCGTTAAACGATAAATTAAAGTCTGGAGGATTAACTATTGGCTTAAATGATAAATTGGCTTTTATTAAGCACTTGTTCGATGGTAAAAATGAAGATTATGATCGTGTCATTTCTCAATTAAATACGATGTCTAGTTTTAAGGAAGCTAATACTTTTATAGAAAATAATGTAAAACCAGATTATAGGTCTTGGGCAGGTAAAGATGAGTATGTTGAGCGTTTTATGCTAATTATCGAATCAAGATTTAATTAAGAGATTTTAATGACTATTAAAAAAATAATTTATTGGATTGCCACATTAGGTGTTTGCGGTATATTTCTATTTTCGGCAGCTATGTATTTTACAGAATACGATATGGTAAAAGGCTTCTTTGAGATGCTTAATCATCCCTCGTATCTTGTTTATCCTCTAGCAACACTAAAAATTATTGGTGTTAGTATGATTCTGTGGAGAAAAAGTAATTGGTTAACAGAATGGGCTTATGCAGGTTTCTTTTTTAATGCGGTTTTAGCAAGTGCTGCGCATTATAATGCAGGTCATGACATTGGATTATCCTATGTAGTGATTCCATTAATTCTAATATCTTACTTTTTAGGTAAAACAGTTAGACAAGAATTTAAAAAGATTTCCGATGTCTCGGAAAATAAATATGAGTAAATTATATATAGTACCAACACCAATAGGAAATCTTGAAGACATGACTTTTAGAGCCATTTCGGTTTTAAAATCTGCCGATTCTATTTTAGCTGAAGACACCAGAACTTCAGGGAAACTCTTGAAGCACTACGAGATAAAAACACCAATGCAAAGCCATCACATGCATAACGAGCATAAAACGGTCGAGCGTTTGGTCGAGCGTTTAAAAAGTGGTGAAACTATTGCGCTTATAAGTGATGCCGGAACACCTGCTATTAGTGATCCAGGATTTTTGCTTACAAGAGCTTGTGTAGAAAACGGCATCGAGGTAGATTGCTTACCAGGAGCAACCGCTTTTGTTCCAGCGTTGGTAAACTCTGGTTTGCCAAACAATAAATTTGTGTTCGAAGGTTTTTTGCCAGTTAAAAAAGGAAGACAAACACGCTTAAAGCTACTTGCCGAAGAAACGCGAACGATCATTTTTTATGAAAGTCCGCATAAGCTAATAAAAACATTAGGTCATTTTTGCGAGTATTTTGGAGAAGACAGACCAGTTTCTGTATCTCGAGAATTAACCAAAATGTTCGAAGAAACCATTAGAGGCACAGCCAAAGAAGTTTTAGCACATTATACTAATAAGCCACCAAAAGGCGAGATTGTTATTGTTGTTGGTGGTAAGAAATAAATGTTAAAATCAAAATAAATGTTTAAAAAGCAGATTTCTATTTTAGTTGTTGCAATCTTATTTATAAGTTGTAATACTACTAAAATTGGCAAAGAAATACAGTCGCAAAATACTAAAAACCCAGATTATTCTAAGCTTGTAAGTAATAATTTCACAGGTGATTTATCATATCAAACTACGGCGTTTGTTGAAAAATATTGGCGAGTAGTTGGTAATAAAGGTTTCGATGCTAGTATTTACGAAATAGAAAGAGAGCTTAAAAAAGCAGGATATGTAAATGAAGAGAATGCGGTTCCTGAAACTATTTTTACTTATAGAATAGAAAAACGAGCGCTTAAAAATCCAACTTGGGAACCCGTTTCTGCAATTGTGAAAATAGAAGGAGAAGATAAGCCATTGCTTCATCAAGACACAAATAGAAATATGGTGATGTTAAATTCTTATAGCACACCAAGAGAAGGCATAAATGCAGAAGTTATACATATTGCGGATGTTTCGAAATTAAAAGACATAGATGTCAAAGGGAAAATAGTGTTTGCAGAAACGAGTCCGTTTAGAGTGTTTCATGCAGCACTTGTTAGAGGTGGAGCAGTTGGGATGATGACTTACGATAATCCTAAATATTTACAACCAGAGAAAAATACGACGTCAATCCAATTTCGCTCAATGCCTTTAAATCAAAATTTAAAACCATGGGCAATTGCATTGTCTTACGAAGCAAAAGAGAGATTAAAATTAGCTTTAGGAAAAGGTAAAGTAAATGTAAACGTTGCTATAGAAACTAAAATATATCCTTCTGAAGAACTTACTATTATTGCAGAAATTAAAGGAGCTAAAAATCCAAAAGAACGTTTAGTTTTTAGTGCGCATATTCAAGAGCCTGGAGCAAATGATAACGCAACAGGAGTTGGAGTCGCTCTAGAAATGGCTACTGTAACAGCAAAACTTATTAAAGACGGGAAGTGGTCTAACAATCGAACATTAACCTTTCTTTGGGGAGACGAAATAGTTTCAACACAACGTTATGTTAAAGAAGATAAAACCAGAGCAAAAGATATTAAATGGGGAATTAGCCTAGATATGGTAGGTGAAGACACCAATATTACTGGCGGTACGTTTTTAATTGAGAAAATGCCAGATCCAAGTGCAATTTGGACAAGAGGAAATGATAAGCATACAGAGTGGGGAGGAAGTAAAATGAGCTTACGCCAAATGAAACCTCATTACTTAAACGATTTTTTAATCAATATTTTTAAAGAACAAGGCAAAAGAGCCAATTGGGTTGTAGAAACGAATCCTTATGAAGGAGGAAGTGATCATACGCCATTTTTGAAAGCAAACATTCCAGGTGTTCTTTTTTGGCATTTTACAGATCAATTTTATCATACAGATAATGATAGATTAGATAAAGTCTCGAAAACTACGCTTAAAAATGTTGGAACTGCTTCTTTGATATCTGCTTACAAGCTTTTAAATGCTGATGAAAATTTAGCTAGAGAAATAATAAAACAAATTGAAAGTTCTGCAATAAAAAGATTAAACGTAGAGTTAAATCAAGGGCGTTTAGCCTTAGAAAAAGGAGATGATTTAAAAACACAAGTTGCTATTTTAGAAGCCTGGAAGGAGTGGTATATTAAAGCTTTGGATACCACAAAAGATATGGTTGAAGATAATTCTATTATAAGTGAAGATATCTCAAAAGCTCAAAACGGTATAAAAATAACAACTGCAAACAATATTAATAGCTTAAGTAGTTAGGTGGAAACTTTGCTCTACAATATTAGACAATGTGCTATTTGCAAAGCCCATTTACCTCTTGGTCCACGACCGGTTGTAACTGCAAATCCAGAATCTAAAATTGTAATTATTGGGCAAGCTCCAGGAACTAAAGTGCACGATTCTGGAATTCCTTGGGACGACCAAAGCGGTAAGAAATTAAGGCAATGGTTAAATGTTAGCGATGCCGATTTCTACAACACTAAAAACTTCGCGATTATTCCAATGGGATTTTGCTATCCAGGCAAAGGAAAAACAGGAGATTTACCACCAAGAAAAGAATGCGCTCCAGAATGGCATGAGCAGTTACTTAATAAAATGCCTAATGTAGAATTAGTATTACTAATTGGTGCTTATGCTCAAAAATATTATTTAAAAGATAGTTTTAAAAAGAACCTTACCGAAACTGTTGGTGAGTATAAAATGTATTTACCAAGCTACTTTCCAATGCCTCATCCTTCACCAATCAATAGATTTTGGAGAAGTAAAAACCCTTGGTTCGAGGAGTTGGTTGTGCTTGATCTGCAGAAAATTGTTAAATCTATCTTGTAGAAAATATGTTTCTCACTCCAATTACGGTTTTTACCGTAACCTAAATTGAGTAAAAATCTATGTTTTCGATGAACAACACAAAATACTAGTCATTAGTTTTTGTTATTGACATGCTTTTTAATATTTTTAAAATAAATAACATTAGAAATTTGAATCTTTTTTATATGAAACACCTCATTTACGTATACCTTTCTCTTATTTGTGTTTCTGCTTTTTCTCAAACAAATAGAACTATATTAGTAGAGTACCAAGCAACATTAGACGATAAGTCTCTAAATGAAGGTTTCGAAAAAATAATAAAAAAAGATACAAATGCACTTTATGCAAAAACACTTAAAAGTATAATAAGCGCAACCGAACCGGTTAAACTTTATTTAAAGGTTGTTAATTCTGAATCTTTATTTTTTCAAGAAGAGAAAATGGAAATAGGGAATAAAAAACTTAATATAACTTCAATTATAGCAGGAAAAGGAACTATTTATACAAACATAAAATCTAAAGAACAATTAAGAGCAATTGATGCTTATGGAAAAGATTTTTTAATTAAAAGAAGCACAGATTCTTTGGTATGGAAACTGCATAAAGAAACTAAAACTATAGGCCAATATTTGTGCTACAAAGCAACAACAGTTAATGTTGTAGTTAATAAAAAAGGAAGGCATGAAGAAGAGGTTGTTGCATGGTATACGCCTCAAGTTTCTGTTCCATTTGGTCCTTCTAGATATTGTCATTTGCCAAGTTTAATTTTAGAATTACAAAAAGGAAAACTAAGTTACAAAGCCTTTAAAGTTGTAATTAATCCAGAGCGTATTGTAGAAATAACAAAACCTACAAAAGGAAAAGCAATTACAAAAGAAGAGTTTGATGTCATTGGATTAGAAATGTCCTTAGATTATAACTAGAATAACCTATATATTAAAACAATTACATGAGATTTAATTTACATTTTTTTCTATTATTAATATTAGTAACACTAGTTGGTAGTGCTCAAAATCAAAACGGGACTGCTAAGTATTTCTTTAGTTCGGGAGATAACTCTAAATCTTTAAAAAAAGTAGACTCATTAATTAATTCAGATGGTCTAACAAATGAAAAAGAAGAGGTGCTTTCCATAGTAAAAGATTTATTTAATGATGATGGATCTAATATTAAATTTATTTTAAATTTTAATAAAAAGGAATCACATTTTGAAGTAGAGAAGGGATTGAGTGTTGGAGAAAAAGGAGAAATGCAAAGTGTATTTCTAAAAAGCCTTTCTAAAGCAAAAAGTAAATTCTATTTTAACAGGTCTACTAAAGAAATTATTGAACAAAAGGATTTTTTGGGAGAAACATATTTAATAGAATCTAAAAGCGATTCTTTAAAATGGAAGCTAGTAAATGAAAAAAGAATTATAAACGGCTACACGTGTTATAAAGCAGAAGCCTACAAAAAAAGATATAATTTATCTGGTAGCACATCTTTAGATAAGATTGTGGTATGGTATGCTCCAGAAATAGCAATACCGTATGGGCCTTATGGTTATTGCGGTTTACCTGGTCTTGTTGTAGATGTATACGAAAAACAAAGAAGAATAACTTTAGCGCAATTAGAATTCACAAAAGAGGAGACGAAAATAAAACCCTTATCAAAAGGCATAAAAACGACTGAGGAGGACTTGATGAAAAATGCTATTAGTAAATACCGCAAACAATAATTAATTAGCACAGATTATTGAATACACTTATAAAAATTCATGTAGTGTTAATGTTTTTAGGAGGCTTTTCTCTAAGCGCCCAAAACATAACCGTTTCTGGTAAAGTACAAGACAGCCTACAAACACCATTAGATTACGCTAATATTTTAGCAGTACCAGAAAGCGATAGCGAACTTCGTTTTGCCATAACCAAAGACAATGGCGACTACCAATTAAAACTAGAGCAAAACCAAACCTATAAAATAACAGTAAGTTATTTAGGCTATTTACCTCAAGAAAGAGCTATTACTACAACTATAGAAAACCTAACTAAAAACTTTACACTACAAGTAAACCACAATCAACTCGACGAGGTTACTTTAAACTACACACCACCAATTACAGTTAAAAAAGACACCACAACTTATCGTGTAGATAAATTTGTAACAGGAGAAGAACGTAAACTAAAAGATGTTTTAAAAAAATTACCAGGTGTCGAGGTCGACAGAGCAGGTAATGTAACTGTACAAGGCAAAAAAGTTACCAAAGTGTTAGTAGAAGGTAAAACTTTTTTTACAGGAAACAGCAAGCTTGCCGTAAACAATATTCCGGCAGATGCTGTAGACGAGGTTGAGGTTTTAGATAATTACAACGATGTTGCCATGCTAAAAGGTTTGCAAGATAGCGAAGACCTTGCCATGAATATTAAACTAAAAGAAGACAAAAAAAACTTTGCCTTTGGAGATGTTGAGGTTGGAGCAGGTATTAAAGATCGTTATGTAATACACCCAAACTTATTTTATTACAGTCCAAAAACTAATATTAACCTTATTGGCGATTTAAATAATACAGGCACAAAAAGTTTTACGTTTAGAGATTATTTAGAGTTCGAAAGTGGTTTTGGGAAACTAATGAGCGACTCTGGTGGTTATTTTAATTTATTTAATAGCGATTTTGCGCAGTATTTAGCAAACCAAGATTTTAAAAGCAATACTAACCAATTTGGTGCTTTAAACATAAGGCAAGCTATAAGCGATGTTACAGATATTTCTGGTTATGTTATTTCTAGTAAAGCAAAAGTAGAAACCCAAAACAACACCATTAACCAATACAATTTTGGAGAACCTTTTACAGAAAACAGAATAACTACAAATAATGCCAATACCTTTTTTACAATTGGTAAAGTAACCATAGATTATGATCCAACATACAAAGAGGACTTTGCTTATAATAGCTTTGTAAAAGTAACTAATAACACTAGTAATGGTTTAATAAATACTAATAGTATAAACCAGAATAATACTATCAATACACTTACAGATATTGTAGGATTAAATCTTAAGCAAAACGTAAGTTATAGTAGAAAACTTTCTAAAAAACACACAGGAACGCTAGAAGCAACTTACAATTATAAAAACGACGAGCCTCTAGTAAACTGGCTTACCAATCAAGAAATACTACCAGGATTAATACCATTACAAACCGATGCTGTTTTTAATATTTTGCAAACCAAAACAGTAAACACACACAATGCAAGTGCTATTGTAAAAGACTATTGGGTTGTAAATAATTTTAACCATTTGTATACGAGTTTAGGTGTAAATGCAGCATTCAATAGTTTCGAGAATCAAGATGTACAACAGTTAAGTAATGGAGAAATTAATAATTTTAACTCAGCTGGTTTTGGTAACGCTTTAAAGTACAATTTTATAGATACGTTTGTAGGTTTGGAGTATAAATTCCAAACAGGTATTACTACTTTTAAGCCAGCTTTATATTATCATTTTTACAATTGGCAAGTTAACCAGCAAGACTCTCAAATTAGTAAAACAAAAGCTCTGGTTTTACCACAGCTTATCATTAAAACGGAGTTTAATTCTAGTCAGAAATTAAATTTCAAGTATAAATTAAATGCACGTTTTTCAACCGTAAACCGTTTGGTAAACAATTTTATGTTATCTAGTTTTAATAGTGTCTCTCGTGGGAATCCAGATTTAGATAATACGTTATATCACTCAGCAAGTTTAACATATTACAAATTTAGTTTGTTTAAAAACTTAAATTTAAACTTGAGTACAAGCTTTAATAAAAAAGTTAAGGATTATAAAAATGTAACACAATTAGATGGTATTAATCAGTTTAACACATCAATTTTATTCGAGCAGCCAGAACACAGTTGGAATGTAAGTGGTAGAATAGCCAAAAAGATAAAGAAAATTAAATATAAGTTTAGAGGCAGTTATAGCTATCGCGATTTCTTTCAAATTGTAAATACCGAAACCAATAAAAACATATCTAAAAATGTATCTGGAACTTTAAGTGCCGAAACATCTTTTAAAAAGCATCCAAACATAGAAATTGGTTACACTAAAGATTTTAATAATTATCGCTCAAGCGGAAGCATTTCTAAGTTCGAAAACGATGCCTTTTTTGTAAACATTGAATACGATTTTTTAAATGATTTTATTTTTAAAGCAGATTATAATTTAGATAACTACCAAAACAAAAGTTTAAATATTAAAAACACTTTCGATACTGCCAATGCATCACTTTTTTACCAAGTAGAAGATAGTGCTTGGGGATTCGAGATTAACGCAACTAATGTGTTTAACACCAAATTTAAACAAGACAATAGTTTTAGCGACTTTTTAATTACCGATAGCCAAACTTTTATTCTACCAAGAATAATCATGTTTAAAGTGGCTTATAAATTGTAGATATTGCTCATTAGTTTTATTTAGGAAGAAATCATGAATACTATGAAATTTAAAGGTCTGTTTTGAAACTCATTGTTTAAGGTGTTGGCTATAAAATGGTTACGAAAAGTTGTTAAAACCATTTCGTAGAAAACTAGAATTTCCACTCCAATTACGGTTTTTACCGTAACACAAATTGACTAAATACACACGTTTTCGATAAAATACACATAAACACCTACCAAAATTTGTGAGGCTCGCTATTTTTTTTTTAGGTTTACAAAGTATTCAATATTAAGTTGAGTTTTAAGAAGCCTCACATTAATAGAGAATATGGTTGCAACTTAATAACCTGCGCAGGTTTATTTATCAATGATATAGCTTCTTAAAAAATGCTTCTTAGCTTCTTAAATTTTATTAACCAACCAGTTAAAACTAAAAACTGGTTTAAAATTTTAAATTATGAAAAATGTATTTTTTGCACTAGCTTTTATGCTAGTAGGAACGTTTGCTTTTGCAAACAATTTAGATGAAGCAAAACTGAATGTAGAAGAAACTATTGAAGTTTCAAACAACAACGAAGTAAATCAGATTGACTACTCTTCTTTCAAGGAAATGCTACAAAATGGTAGTATCGAACAAGGAGAATTTATTAATTTTTTCTTTAAAGTAAAGTCAGTAGATTATTTAGATGGTTGTGGTAATTGGTGGACAGTTACTTACAATGATTCGGAAATAAGTGATTTCAATGCGTTCATTATAGCAGGTAACGCAATTAATCAATTAACTGGTTGTTAAAATAGATTAATGTAAATGAGGCTGTATTAAAACAAAATAGCCTCATTTATTATTATCAAAAAATAAATATTATGAAAATAAAATTCTCAATTATAGTATTGTTGTGCCTTTTCACTTCTTCTTTATTATTTTCACAAAGTAATTTAAAAGACTCGTTAAGACACGAAGTAATATATAAATATTCTTATCAAGAGAATGATAAAGATACAACTAGCTTAAAAACAGAAGACATGATTTTAAAAATCTCAAAAGATTTTTCATATTATGTCTCTTTAAATAGTATGAGGATTCGTGAAATGTCTGAAGCATTTGAAAAAACTAAAAAAATGCCTACTAACTTAAATTCCATATCAAGAGCTAAAATACATCATACTATTTTGAAAAATTATGTAAAAAACGAAATGACTTTTAGTAACATGTTTGGAATGAATTATTTTTCTTACTCAAAAAAAATTGACTCATTTAAATGGGTTCTAAATGATGAGAAAAAAGACATAATAGGATATTCTTGCCAAAAAGCGACTACGTCTTTTGCAGGCAGAGATTACACTGCTTGGTACGCTGTTGACATTCCTATCTCTGATGGTCCTTACAAATTTAACGGATTACCAGGTCTCATATTTTTAATTTATGACACTAAAAAACAATATTCCTTTGAAATTATTAGTATTAAAAACACAAATGCCTTTTTTGATACAAAAGACCCAATCTACTCAAACATAGTTACATCTTATGATGAGTATAAAACCATTGAAAATAAATTTATTAAAAAACCATCTTCAATGATGAATACAAGTGGTATACAACTACCAAAAGAACTGCTTGATAAAGCAGATAGAAGAGCAAAAGAAAAATTAAAATACGAAAACAACCCATTGGAATTAAATGAAGATGATAAATGAAGCAAATTTTAACATTATATTTTGTTTTCTTTATTTATATATGTTGTTTTTCTCAGACTAAAATTATTGGAAATTTAAAAACAGTGAATGACAAGGCAATCTCTGGAGCAAGTATAACAATTACAGAATTACAAACGGACAATATTTTAAACTATGCTATTTCTGATAATAATGGTAGTTTTTCCATTTCACTAAATAGTAAAATTGAACACTTACAAATCAATATAAGGTCAATGGGTTTTAGAACTGTTGTTAAAATAATTGATAACAAAATCCAAACCTTAAACTTTATTTTAAAAGAAGAAAGAACAGAACTTAAAGAAGTTTTAATTAAAAATAACCCGATAACACGTAAAGGCGACACCATTAATTATAGCGTTAATGCGTTTACAAAACAAGAAGATAGAACTATTGCTGATGTATTAAAAAATATGCCGGGAATTGAAGTTTTATCTGACGGTAAAATTTTATATCAAGGTAAGCCTATTAATAAGTATTATATTGAAGGCTTAGATTTATTAGAAGGTAAATACAACCTAGCAAACAGTAACCTACCACATAAAGAAGTTGTAAAAGTTCAGGTTTTAGAAAATCATCAACCTATAAAGTTATTAGATAGTTTAGTATATTCAGACCAAGCAGCTATTAATATTAAACTTAAAAACAGTCTCACCTTTACTGGTCAAGCAAAAGTTGGATCAGGAATAAGTCCTTTACTTTGGAATACTAATGTAACACCAATGTTATTCTCTAAAAAACGACAAATGCTAAGTTCTTATCAAACCAATAATACCGGTAATAATGTCGCTAAACAATTAAAAAAATTAACTATTGATGAGCTTTTAGAACAGTTTGAGCGTAATGACGAAAAGCAAGATTGGTTGTCTATTCAGCAATTAACAGTGCCCAATTTTTCAGAACAGCGTTGGTTAGATAATAACATCCATTTAATTACTACAAACTATTTGCAAAAACTTAAAAACGATTATGAATTACGTTTAAATATGTCCTATTTAAACGACTATCAACAACAAAATGGTTTTACAAATACGCAATTCTTTACCGCAAACGATACTATTGTTTTATTTGAAAACAAATACAATCAACTATATACAAGTACTTTAGAAACCAACTTAACACTTCAAAAAAATACAGACAAAAATTTCTTAAAAAACAGCTTGCAATTTCAAGGTTTTTGGGATATTCAACGTGGAAATGTTCAATTAAATACTGCTAATATTACTCAAAATTTAAGCAATCGTTATTTTAAATTATCAAACAATCTTAAAACCTTATTTCCTTTAGGTAAACAAATTGCAACTCTTAATTCATATGTAAGCTTAAATAAAACACCACAATCATTAGTTGTAAATCCTGGCCAATTTAATGATTTACTTAATAATGGAAATAATTACAACCAAGTAACACAAAACATAGATTTACAAACATTTTACACTAACAATTCGTTAGGTTTTACAAAAGGTTGGAAACAATTTAGTTTTAGTCCAAAGTTGGGTATTCAGTTTGAAAAACAGAATTTGGAAAGTAACATTTTAACTTCAGAAAATACATTTAATAACTTTGAAAATAATTTGGCTTGGACACGTTCAAAACTGTACTTTAAACTACAGACACAATATGAAAAAGATAAATGGCGAATGGAATTAACCACACCTATCAATCTTCATAATTATCAATTAGAAGATAAGCCGTTGCAGAGAGAACAAAATTTAAATCGTGTAAATTTTGAGCCTAGATTATCATTAAATTATGACCTAACTTCTTTTTGGCGCATTGGTACATCTGCAAATATTGGTAACCAATTTGGAACTATAAATCAAGTACATTACAATTATATTTTACAGAATTATAGAAGTTTACAAAGAATAGATACACCATTACCTGAAATGAAAAACCTTGGTTATTCGGCATCTTTAGGTTATAGAAACCCTATAAAATCATTGTTTTTTAGTGTGATTTATAGCAATACAACTACCGAAAATAATTTACTTTATAACAATCAGATTTTAGACAACGGAACAATGGAGTTACAAGCTATTAAGCAAGATAATATGCGCTATAGTCATAATATTATGACAAGAGCAAGCAAATACTTTAGTGATTTTGATACTAGTTTTACATTAAGTGCAAATTATAGTTTGCAAGATTTTAAACAGATATTAAATAGTGATATAACAGATATTTCAAATCAAAATTGGCGTTTTAATGGTAAATTAGACACTGATATAACGGATTGGTTGAATACAGAATTAGAATCTGTTTTTCAATTCTCAAACAGTGAAATTAAAGGACAAAATAATCAAACTATAACACAACAATTTCATAAGTTTAACATTAATATTTATCCAAAAGAAAATCAATACATTGCTTTAAAATCAGAATATGTTAAAATGAATTTGTTTTCAGAAAATGTAAAAAATTTATTTTCAGATTTAGTTTATCGTTATACTTGGAAAAAGAAAAACTTAGATTTTGAATTAGAATGGAGTAACATTTTTAACACTAAAAACTATCGAACAGTAAACATTGATGATTTTAGCTATATTGAAACAAATTTTTCATTAAGACCATCACAAGTATTATTTAAAGTTAGATTTTCATTGTAAGAATCTATATTGTATTTTTTATACTTAAATTACCGACAGTCAAACTTTTATTCTACCAAGAATTATCATGTTTAAAGTGGCTTATAAATTGTGATAACATCAAAAATTTAAGTTTTAGTTAATAGAAAATCAATAGTACTTTAATAACTTCAGTTTTTAAACTGAAAGTTATGAAAACCAAACACTACAATGTATTTGTTATTGGTTCTGGAATTGCAGGACAAACCGTTGCCAAGGCCTGTGTAGAGCAAAACTTAACCGTTGCTATTGCAGACAATAGAGAATATGGAGGAACTTGTGCTAATAGAGGTTGCGACCCTAAAAAAATGATGCTTCAATTTTCAGATTTGTTAGAGAAATCTAAACAGTTAGAACATTTAGGAATTGAAAAGTTGCCAAGAATTAATTGGAAACAAATTCAAGACTTGAAAAATAACTATGTAGATGTAATTCCTACTAGAACAGAAGAAGATTTAGAAAATTTAGGAATAGATTTATACCACCAATCACCAGAATTTAAAAATGAAGATGAGATTTTAGTTGAAGGAAAAACCATCTCTGCCGATTTTTTTATAATTGCCACAGGCAAAACGCCAAGAACATTAGCTATAAAAGGTAGTAAATTTATTGAAACTAGCGATGCAATTCTCAATCTTGAAAAAATACCAAAAACAGCAAGTTTTATAGGTTCAGGATACGTAGGCATGGAGTTTGCAAATATGTTAGCCATTTTAGGTTGTAAAGTAACCGTTTTCGAACATGGTAATGCGCCGCTTTCAAATTTCGATTCTTTTTTAGTTGAAAAACTAACCGATAAAATGAGATCTATTGGTGTAGAATTCATATTTAATGCAGAGGTTGCTTCAGTTGAAAAATTAAATAAAAATATAAGAATTAAATATTCGGTAAACGGAAATAGAAAACGACATAAAAGCAGAAAAGTCTTTAATACAGCAGGACGCGTACCTTCAGTAAAACAATTAAAATTAGAAAACGCAAATGTAGAAGTTGATGAAATGGGTGTTATTGTAAATAATTTTCTTCAAAGTAAAACCAATAAAAAAGTTTACGCCTGTGGAGATGTTTCTAATTTATCTTTACCACTAACGCCATTATCTGGACTGCAAGGTCATATTGTTGGTACAAATATAATAGAAGGAAACACAAAGGAATTTCAGTTTCCATTAGTACCTTCAACGGTGTTTACGCAACCCAATTTATCTAGTGTTGGTATGCAGGAAGCCGAAGCAAAACAACGTTACAAAAACATAACAGTTTACAAGGGTGATGCAGCGCATTGGTTTAATGCCAAGAAGGCAAACCAAGATACTTATGCTTATAAAATAATTGTTAATAAACGGACAGAAGAAATTGTTGGTGCTCATATTTTAGGTGAGGAAGCTAACGAGAATATTAATATTTTTTCGATGGCAATTAATAGCAAAATGACTGTTTCAGAATTTAAGAAGCTCATTTTTACTTATCCATCGTATACTAACGATTTAAAAAAAATGATGGCAGATTAATATTAAAATAATACTCTGAATAAATATTTACAAGCCATTCATTATCGAATGGTTTTTTATTTCATAAATTTAAGCCACAACAAAAAATACAACAATGATTAATAAAAAAGTAAACTCGGTTAACGACGCTACAAAAGGCATAAGTGATAACATGACGTTTATGCTTGGTGGTTTTGGGCTATCTGGAATTCCAGAAAACGCAATAGCGGCTTTAGTTAAAAGTAATATAAAAGGATTAACCTGTATTAGTAATAATGCTGGTGTGGACGATTTTGGTTTAGGTTTATTGCTACACCAAAAACAAATTAAAAAAATGGTGTCATCTTACGTTGGTGAGAACGATGAATTTGAAAGACAAATGCTTTCGGGAGAATTAGATGTAGAGTTAATACCGCAAGGCACACTAGCCGAGCGTTGTCGTGCTGCACAGGCAGGATTTCCAGCAATTTTTACACCTGCAGGTTATGGAACCGAAGTTGCGGAAGGTAAAGAAACACGAGAATTCGATGGTAAAATGTATGTTTTAGAGCATGCTTTTAAAGCTGATTTTGCGTTTGTAAAAGCTTGGAAAGGCGATGCTGCAGGAAATTTAGTTTTTAAAGGAACGGCTAGAAATTTTAATCCGTGTATGGCAGGAGCAGCAAAAATTACAGTTGCTGAGGTTGAAGAATTGGTGCCTGTTGGCGAATTAGATCCTAATCAAATACATATTCCAGGTATTTTTGTGCAACGTATTTTTCAAGGAGAAAAGTATGAGAAGCGTATAGAGCAAAGAACGGTTAGAACTAAAGAGTAAGTTAGTCTTACCTTTCCTGTGTAGGCAGGAAGCCACATTTCATTATTTAGGTTAATATATAAGATTTCTGCTTTTGCAGGAATGATAAAAAAGAAAACAGTATGCTTGACAAGATAGGAATAGCAAAACGTATTGCAAAAGAAGTACAAGATGGTTACTACGTAAACTTAGGAATTGGTATTCCTACATTAGTAGCTAACTATGTACGCGACGATATAGAAGTAGAGTTTCAAAGTGAAAATGGAGTTCTTGGTATGGGACCATTTCCATTCGATGGCGAAGAAGATGCAGATATTATTAACGCTGGAAAACAAACCATTACAACACTTCCAGGTGCTAGTTTTTTCGATAGCGCAATGAGTTTTGCCATGATTCGCGGACAACACGTAGATTTAACCATTTTAGGAGCTATGGAAGTTTCTGAAAATGGAGATATTGCCAACTGGAAAATACCAGGTAAAATGGTAAAAGGAATGGGCGGTGCAATGGATTTAGTAGCAAGTGCCGAGAATATTATTGTTGCTATGATGCATACTAATAAAAGAGGTGAGTCTAAAATACTTAAACAATGCAGTTTGCCATTAACAGGTGTTGGTTGTGTTAAAAAAATAGTTACCAATTTGGCTGTTTTAGAAGTTACGGATAAAGGTTTCAAACTTTTGGAACGTGCTCCTGGAGTGTCGGTAGAAGAGATTGAGAACGCTACAGAAGGCACGCTTATTATTGAAGGTGATATTCCTGAGATGAGTTTGTAATTGTGTTTCATGCGAATTAAAACATTAAAAAACACCTTTGTAAACTACCAATATCAAGAAAAAAGAGATTATAATACAATAGAAGATCGTTTTCTTAAAAATACAACCACTGCGTTAGATTTTTTGGTTAGAACAAGTGCGCTTACTATTAGTTTTATAGATAATGGTGTGCCTAAAGTGATTGATATTATCGATGTGTTAGTTGCAGATGTAGAGAACAATATTACTATTATGCCTGGACAAAAAAATGCATATAGTCCGTCTCACAATACTGTTTTGTTTTATGATACGCATGGAGTTGTATTCCGAAAAAACCATAAAAAGAGATGGTTTCGAAGTAACAAAGGTTATAATTCTCCAGTAGCTTTATTATCTCACGAGTTGATACATTGTTATAATGAAATTTTCGATGCAGAAGATTATCATAAGCGTAAACAAAATCACACCTCTAAAGGTGAAAAAATAGATGCAGATGGTCATGATTTATCATTCCCTAATGCAGAGGAAGTATTTGTTATTAAAATGACGAATCAAGTAGCAAAACGTTTAGGTGAAGATAGGCGTAGTAATTATGGCAGAAGTTATTATCCAACACAATCTGTTTTAACTACAAAGCGTGCTAAAAAGAGTAAATAAAGCTCTAAATGTTAAAATTATATGCATTTCATCGAATAATAATGCTTTTAAGCAGATTATTCTAAATTCATTTTTATATTAGCAGTCCCAAACCTATCGAATTTTTATAACCCAAATGTACCATTAGCTTAATAGCTTTGTTATGTAATACTAGTTTTACTTTGAAATTATTTTAGAATCTAAGTACAATTTCAAAGTAGAATCGGTATAAGCCCAAATCTATCATAAACAACCTACCTATGAATTCAGATTTATTTTTATTAAAGCAATACCAAAAGATTAAGGATACATTTAAATTTGTTGGAAAGATGATGTATTTAACTAAAAAGGTTTTTATGCTATAATCCTTTCGGAATAGCGTCTATTAATTTTTTAGTATACTCTTTTTTAGGTGTATTGTAAATAGCATCAGCATCATCCAACTCCTCTATTTTACCTTTATTCATAACCAGTAATTGGTCACTCATGTATTTTACTACGGCAAGATCGTGTGAAATAAATATATAGGTAAATCCAAAGTTCTCTTTCAATTCATTTAGTAAATTCAGTACTTGTGCTTGCACAGAAATATCTAAAGCAGAAACCGATTCGTCGCAAACAATTAATTTAGGTTGCAAAGCAATCGTTCTTGCAATTCCAATACGTTGTCTTTGTCCTCCAGAAAATTCGTGTGGATACCTATTAAAGTGTGACGCCTCTAAACCAACACGTTCTAAGATTTCTATTGCTTTTTCTTGCCTTTCAGTATCACTAGAAAACAGATTATGAACTTTCATAGGTTCTATTATTGCCTGTCCAACAGTTAATCTTGGATTTAGTGACGAATAAGGATCTTGAAATATTATCTGTATGTCTTTTCTAAGTGTTTTTACTTGAGCATTATTAAGTTTTGTAATGTCGTTGCCTTTAAATAATATGGTTCCAGCTGTTGGTCTGTCTAAAAGTAAAATAGCATTTCCTAAAGTGGATTTCCCGCAACCAGATTCTCCTACTAAACCTAAAGTTTCTCCTTCATATAGTTTAAAACTAACGTTATCTACGGCTTTAAAATTTTCAGATTTAGAAAATAGTCCAGACTTAGAAATGTATTCTTTTTCAAGATTAATAACTTCTAGTAAAGGCGCTTGACTGTATATTTTTTTATGCTGAACGGCTCTCATTTCAGAAGTAATAACCGTATTGCTTACATTATTATTCATAACATCTGTAATGGTTGGCAATCTTTTAAGTCTTGTGGTTAAAGATGGTCGAGAGTTTATTAAGGCTTTTGTGTAATTGTGTTGAGGTGACTTAAAAATGGCTTCCACCGTATTTTGCTCGACAATATTACCTTTATACATAACAAGGACGCGATTTGCAATTTGCGAAATCAACGATAAATCGTGAGTAATAAAAATAATACTCATTTTGGTTTCGGCTTGTAATTCTTTTAGTAGGTCTATAATATCATTTTGAACTGTAACGTCTAATGCAGTTGTAGGCTCGTCTGCAATTAAAATTTGTGGTTTACATGCAATAGCCATAGCAATCATGACACGTTGTTTTTGTCCACCAGAAATTTCATGAGGATAAGCCGAATATACACGCTCAGGTTCTGGTAATTTAACTTTTTCAAACAGTGAGAGCGTTTCTGCTTTTATTTCCTTTTTAGACAGTTTAGTATGTTGGAACAGCATTTCTTCAACTTGCTTTCCACAAGTGGTCGATGGGTTTAAAGAACTCATAGGTTCTTGAAAAATCATTGCTATTTTTTGTCCTCTAATTTTCTGAAAGGCTTTCGAAGTTATTTTAGTTAAATCATCATCATTAAAAATAATGCTACCAGATGTTATTTTTGATATTTTCTTAGGAAGCAGTCCTAAAATGGCTAAAGAAGAAACCGATTTACCAGAACCAGATTCTCCTACAATACCAAGTATTTCATTTGGGTTTAAATGATAAGAAATATTATGAATGATTTCATTTTCTTCACCGTTGGAAAAAAAGGAAATGGATAAATCTTCTATAGCTAGTAAGTGACTCATATTCTGTAAATGTAGGAATTATAGATGAAAAAATTACGGTAAAAACCGTACTCTAAGCCGAATGTTATTTTTTAGTTAGTATTTTAACGATTTTAGTTAAAACAAAACAGGTAGTTGTTAATATTTTAATACTTTCATTGTCAATTCAGTAGTAAAACAATCAACTTTTTAAATTATTCACATGAAAAAAACAATTACACTATCAATTTTATGTTTTTTATTTACGTTTGTCGCATTTGCTCAACAACAACGAGAATGCGCATCTATGGAAAACTTAGAATATCGAAAACAACAAGATCCAAATCTTGAGCAACGTATGGCAGATATTGAAGCCTTTACTAAAGCGAAAGTTTCTCAATCTGAAAACTCACAAAACAAAATTGTAGGAAATCTTATTACAATTCCTGTTGTGGTACATGTATTATATAGAAACTCTACAGAGAATATTAGTGTTGCTCAAATACAGTCTCAATTAGACGTTTTAAACGAAGATTTTAGACGTACAAATCCAGATGCAGATAATACTTGGTCTCAAGCTGCAGATACACAAATTGAATTTTGCTTATCAACCGTAGATCCTAACGGAAATACAACTACTGGTATTACTAGAAAGTCTACAACTAGACAAGATTGGGGAACAAGTGACGACATGAAAAGAACCTCAACAGGAGGTATTAATCCTTGGAATACAAGCGAATATTTAAATATGTGGATAGTACCTCAAATGATAAGTAATGGTAACACTATATTAGGTTATGCTCAATTTCCTGGTGGAAGTGCTGCAACAGATGGTGTTGTAATGGGATATAACTATTTTGGAAGAACTGGCGCTGTTACAGCTCCTTTTGATGGAGGAAGAACAACAACTCACGAAATTGGTCATTATTTTAACTTACGTCATATTTGGGGTGACAGTAACTGTGGAAACGATTTTGTAAGCGATACACCAACACATCAAACTTCTAATGGAGGTTGTCCAACAGGTCAAACATCATGTGGTTCTACAGATATGGTAGAAAACTATATGGATTACACAAACGATTCGTGCATGAACCTATTTACGCAAGGTCAAAAAACAAGAATGAGAGCAGTATTAGAAGCAGGAGGAGCGAGACGTACTTTAGCGTTATCAGATAAATGTGGAAGTACTGGAACAACACCAACATGTACAGACGGTATTCAAAACGGAACAGAAACAGGAGTAGATTGTGGAGGTTCTTGTACACCATGTACTACTGGGCCACAATATTGCGCATCTCAAGGAAATAGTGTAAACGATGAGTATATTTCTAGAGTGCAATTAGGAAGTATAAATAATGTTTCTGGAGCACAGTTATATTCAGATTTTACAAGTATTTCTACTAATCTAACCAAAGGAGCTTCAAGCACAATTACTATTACTCCAACTTGGACTGGTACAACGTATTCTGAAGGCTATGCCGTTTGGATAGATTATAATAAGGATGGCGATTTTACAGATTCTGGAGAACAGGTTTTCTCTAAAGCAGCATCTAGCGGAACAACAGCAAGCGGAAGCTTTACAGTGCCTACAGGAGCGTCTTCTGGAGATACTAGAATGAGAGTTTCTATGAAATATAACGGTGTACCAACATCTTGCGAAACGTTTGGTTATGGTGAAGTAGAAGACTATACGGTTAATATTGTTACAGGAGTAGCAGATACTGTTAAGCCGGTAATTACGAGAACAGGAAGCGCAACTATTAATCTTACAGTTGGAGATACTTACAGTGAGTTAGGAGCGACTGCAACAGATAATATAGACGGAAACTTAACATCAAGTATTGTTACAACAGGAACGGTAAACACTAATTCTGCAGGAACTTATACAAGAAACTATAACGTAGGTGATGCAGCTGGAAATGCAGCAAACCAAGTCTCTAGAAGTATTGTAGTAAGTCCAGCAAGTACATCTGGTTGTTCAGGATCTATTTCATCTTTCCCTTATAGCGAAAGTTTCGAAAACACGCTAGGAGCATGGACTCAAGGTACAGGAGACGATTTTAATTGGACAGTAGATGCAAGTGGAACACCATCAAGTAACACAGGTCCTTCTAGTGCAAGTTCAGGTTCTTATTATGTGTATATGGAATCTTCTGCACCAAATAACGCTACTAAACGTGCTATTTTAGAGTCACCATGTTTTGATTTATCAGGCGTATCTCAAGCATCATTTAGTTTTAAATATCATATGTATGGAGCAGCTGCCATGGGTAGTTTAAATGTGGCTATAAGCACAAACAATGGTTCTTCATGGTCTACACTATGGACAAGATCTGGAAACCAAGGAAACTCATGGGAAGATGCATCAATAGATTTATCATCTTATTCAGGAACAATAAAATTAAGATTCGATGGTACAACAGGTACAACTTGGCAAGGTGATATGGCTGTAGATGCTATAGTAATTTCTGCTGGATCGGCTTCTTCAGATAAATGCGCGGGAGTTTCACCTTATGTTAGTGGGCAATCGTACGCAACGGGAGAACAAGTAACTTATAACGGTTCCCTGTATGAAAGAACAGCTTCTGGTTGGACTAACCTTGGAACTTGCGGAACAGCAAGAGTAGCAAACGAAGGTTTTGTTCAATACTTAGGAGTTGAAATTTCGGTATATCCAAACCCAGTAAAAGGTAATATGTTATACGTTAAATCTAATATAGAAAGCTTACCTTTCACGATAGTTAATATGTTAGGACAGCAAGTTGCAAAAGGAACAGCTACACACGGTGTAGATGTTGCAAACCTTCAAGCTGGATTGTATATGATTCAGTTTAACGTAAATAACACATTAGAAACAAGAAAATTCATTAAGCAGTAAATTTTATCCCTTAAACTAACTAAAATTATTGCAAAAAAAGCCTCGAAATATTCGAGGCTTTTTCATTTTTATACTTCAAAAAATTACGGTAAAAACCGTAAATACAGCCGAACATTTTTTTTATCGATGTTATACGTCGAAAATAAATGAATAGTTATTCGGTATCATTAGTATTTTAATAGTTTAAATAAGAATAATTTAAAATTATTCAAAAATTACTAGTTTAATATTAATTTATATCATCATTAATTATGAAAAAAAATTCCTTTAAAACACTACTTCTTTCCGGATTTGCAGCCTTAGTTTGTGCTTCAAGTTACGGACAAGATCGAGTAGCTCAAAAAGTAAACGGAGACAACGGTCAGCCAAGTCTAGTTGTCTTTAGTAAAGACGCATCATACTCTATGCAAGATGTAAATACTGTTTTGGCAGAGCAGTTAAAGACAAGAAATAGCGATAGTTTTACTCAAATAAAATCTGAAACAGATGATATTGGCTTTCTGCATCAAAAATACCAACAACATTATAATGGTATTCCTGTAGAATTTGCAACTTATACTTTTCATGGTAAAAATGGAAAAGTAGTTTCTATAAGTGGAGAATATTACGAATTGGATGGTATTAACGTTACACCAACTTTAAATAAAGAACAAGGTTTTCAATCTGCAATAAACCATATTGGAGCACAAAGTTATTTATGGGAGAATGTTACTGCTGCTAATCAAATGGATTACACAAAACCTCAGGGAGAATTGGTTTTATTACCAAATTTGAGTGCACAAGGAAAAGATGCTTCAAAAAATGCACAGTTAGCTTATAAATATGATATTTATGCTACACAACCTGTAGGCAGAGGAGAAATATACATAGATGCTATCACAGGAGAGGTGCTTTTTTACAATAGTATTATCAAGCATTTAGATGAGCATGCAAACGCTTCAAAAAACTTAATTTCTGTTGAGAATAATAATAAATCATCTAAAGTATCGGCTTTTAGAGCGACAGCAAATGCAGCGACGCGTTATAGTGGAACGCAAACCATTACTACACGTGTGGTTGGTTCTAGTTACGCATTAAGAGATAATACGCGTGGCGGAGGTGTTAATACTTATAATAGTGGTAGACAAGACAGTTACCCATCTACAAACTTCACAGATGCAGATAATAACTGGACAGCTGCAGAATTTAATAACAGTAATAAAGATAATGCAGCATTAGATGCGCATTGGGGAGCAGAGAAGACTTACGATTATTTATCTTCTGTACACGGTAGAAATAGTTACAATGGCTCTGGAGCAGCTATAAATAGTTGGGTGCACTACGATGATATTCCTGGAGGATTAGGGTATGATAATGCATTCTGGAATGGAAGTGTAATGACTTATGGAGATGGTACTTCTACAGGAGCAGAAGGTAACGGAAATTTTGACGCCTTAACGTCTTTAGATGTTGCAGCACACGAAATAGGACATGCGGTAACATCTAGTACTGCTAACTTAGCTTACCAAAGAGAATCGGGAGGTTTAAACGAAGGATTTTCAGATATTTGGGGAGCAGCAGTAGAGCATTTTGCTAAAGGAAATGGAAATAATGCCTCTCCTTCTGCAGATACTTGGTTAATTGGTGATGAGATAGACAGAAGAAACGGCTCTTCAGCTTTACGTTCTATGAGTAATCCAAACTCTAGAAATCAACCAGATACTTATGGTGGAACTTTCTGGCAGAATCCTAATTGCGGTACACCAGTTCGTGCTAACGATTATTGTGGAGTACATACAAATTCTGGTGTTTTAAACTACTGGTTTTACTTATCTGTAGCAGGAGGAAACGGAACTAACGATATCGGTAGCGCATTTAGCGTTTCGGGAATAGGGATGACTAAATCTGCTAAAATTGCATACAGAACGTTAACACAATATTTATCTTCAAACTCTACATTTGCGAATGCAAGAGCAGGAGCTATTCAATCTGCAATAGATTTATATGGAGCAGGTGGAGTAGAAGAAGTTGGAGTAACAAATGCATGGCACGCAGTAGGTGTTGGAGCAGCGTATCCAACAGGAGGTGGAGGAGCATCATATTGTACTTCTACAAGTTCTAATACAAACGATGAGTATATCTCTCGTGTACAATTAAATACAATTAATAATACTTCTGGAGCTCAAAATTATTCAGACTTTACTTCAATTGCTACAACATTAGCTAAAGGAACATCTTATACCGTTACGGTAACACCAACTTGGACAGGTACTAAATACGATGAAGCTATTTCAGTATGGATTGATTATAATGATGATAAAGATTTTGATGATGCAGGAGAACAAATTGGTACAGTAGCTCCAAATCAAAATACAACGTCAAGTATTACTTTTACGGTACCAAATACTGCCAGCGCAACAGCTACAAGAATGCGTGTGTCTATGCAATATAATGCAGTACCTACAGCATGTCAGTCCTTTACTTATGGAGAAGTAGAAGATTATACAATTAATATTGGTGGCACTGCCGTAGATACGCAAGCACCAAGTAATCCAACAAATTTATCTGCTTCTAATGCAACACAAACAACAGTAGATTTAAGCTGGACAGCTTCTACAGATAATGTTGGTGTTACAGGTTACGATATTTATAGCGGAGCTACTAATATTGGAACGGTAGCAGGAACAACAGCAAATATTACTGGATTAACAGCTAACACATCATTCTCATTTAGAGTAAAAGCAAAAGATGCAGAAGACAACGCGTCTGGGTTTAGTAATACAGCAACAGGAACAACATTAGCAGAGGCTTCATCTGGAGGTTGTACAGGAGGAATTTCTTCTTTTCCATATAGCGAAAGTTTTGAAAGCGGATTAGGCTCATGGTCTCAAGCATCTGGTGACGATATCGATTGGACTCGTGATAGCTCAGGAACACCATCATCTAATACAGGACCATCATCTGGATCTGCAGGATCTTGGTATTTATTTGTGGAAGCTTCGTCTCCAAATAATCCAAACAAAAGCGCGATATTAAACTCACCTTGTTTTAATTTAAGTAGTGTATCTACAGCAGTATTTAGCTTCGATTACCATATGTATGGAGCAAATAATTTAGGAAGTGTGGCAGTAGAAGCAAGTAGTAATAATGGATCGTCATGGGCATCAATTTGGAATGCATCTGGGACATCGCAAGGTAATACTTGGCAATCTGTTAATTTAGACTTATCGGCTTATGTTGGAGGAGTTGTGCAATTAAGATTTGTACGTGTAACAGGAGATACATGGCAAGCAGATATTGCAATCGACAATGTAAAACTACTTAATTCAACAGCAACTGCAGACCCATGTTCTGGAGTGTCTGAGTATAATAGTTCAACAAGTTATTCAACAGGAGACCGTGTAACTTATCAAGGTAATTTATTCGAGAGAACTGCATCTAGCTGGACTAATTTAGGAGCTTGTGGAGCAACAGCAACATTATTAGCACAAGATGTTAACTACCCACCAAATGCAATAGAAATCTCATTATATCCAAATCCTGTAAAAGGAGATATGTTATATGTAAAATCTAGTATAGAGAACTTGCCATTTACGATTGTAAATATGCTAGGACAACAAGTAGCAAAAGGAGCATCTACAAATGGAGTAAACGTTGCAAAACTTGAAGCAGGATTATATATGATTCAGTTTAATGTAAATAACACATTAGAAACAAGAAAATTCATTAAGCAATAGTTTTATCCCTTAAAAAAATAGCTTAGTACCAAAAGCCCAAACGTAAGTTTGGGCTTTTTTAATTTATAAAAATTTCAATGTTTTTTAGAGCAAATTTTTGCTAGAAAAAGCAAAAACCAGGCTATCACTACTCAATCTTTTTGTGCCAAAAAGGATTTCAAACATACCGTTCTATCCTTTGTGCGAGAGAACAGTTTTAAAAGAAATTAAATATTTTTAAAAAAGAAGTTATAGGCGTTATTATTAAACCAATATAGAATATATATTTCCCGTGTTTTCTATCGTTAGCAGAATACGAATGCACTTTTTCGCCATTAGGCAAAGTCTTTTTCGAAGTCCAAAGAAAATAACCAATAATCAAACCCAAAAAGCCACCTAAAAAAGAAAAAACATAACCACCAATAATCCACGGCTTTTGGTTTCCTTCTGGTTTTGCTAATTCTTTTAAGCGTTCATTTTTTAGAGAATTAAGTAAATCTTTGTCAACAGGTTTGCCTCTTTGTGTTAATATTTTTTGAGCAAGAGTATAGTCTAAAGCACTCCACTCGTCAGATTTTAAAAGAATTTCATAAAGTTCCTCGTTTGTAAATTTAAATAAGTAATAATCTTTATCAATTTCATCAATTAAACCTTCAGCATCTTTTTCTAAAACGCTTTCAGCTTTTTCAAAGTCAGATTGTTTTATTCTAATTTCAATTTGGTTATTTAAAGTGCTTCCCGAAAAAGTAATATCTACAGGTGGAACGTTGTCCTCAAGGATAGTCTCAATATCCTCTTTTTTCAATAAATCTCTCAGCTCTATAGCTTGTTCTAAAGTAGGAAATTTTCTAAATATTGAATATTCTTCTTTCATTAATTGTTTTTTATTTATTAAGCATCCAACGTACTAACTCTGCCTTATCAACAATAGACCAACTGTGAGGATGTCGTTCTCCATTCGCACGATAACCTTTATTTTCTGTAGGAATATATTCGACAGCTTTAAATTTCAATTCGCTTAATTTTTTATGAAGTTTTTTAATATAGTAGGCGTTCGTTTCATCGTATTTAGATAAACTATTCTTTTTCCACCAAAGTGTATCAGGTTCTGTATAAAACCTAATTTTAGTTTCCTTTAAATTTCTAATATTATCAATATTGCCTGTTCTTAAAGTAGCAACAGAATACGCTTCGTATTTCGAAATATCTTCATCTGGTATGCCTAATTCTTTCTCAAGAGTTTCAATTAACCAAGTGCTTTCTTCAATAGCAGGCTCTGAAAAATTACGTTCTACATTTTTTTGTGCAACAGTATATAATTCGGATAAATCAAGAGGAGAATCGACTATAAAAACACCTTTTGGAATGATGCTTGAATTTTTACGTGTTATATAATTACTAATTAATAAAGCCATATTTCCGCCACTTGAAAAGCCTCCAATATAGACGTTATTAATAGGTAATTTATTGTCTTCAAATATGTTTTTAAGTTGTTCGCTTAAAAGTGTTTTTTCATTTTCTGTAAGCCAAATTTTTCGGCTATAATTCATATATAAAACAGCAATGTTATTTTCTTCAGCGTTTTCAATTATTTTAAACTCACGTTTAATGTCATCTGCTTTTTCTGGAAAACCACCAAAAACGACTAAGACTGCTTCGGTATTTTTAACTGGTTTATTTAATACATAGTCCTCTTTTATTATTTCTATAAATTCAGTTTTTATTATGATATTCGGTTCTTTGTTTTTACAAGAAAAGGCAATAATGAGTACTAATAATATTCCTAGAAATTTTTTCATTTTTAAAATTGTTTGTAACACAGGTGATTAAGCAAAGTTAATAAAAGGAATTGTGTGATATGGAAATCGTAAATTTTAAGCCTATAAATTAGTAATAAAGAATAAATTTTATGTTTTTTTTATTTTGTAGAAATTAACTTACATATAATACGTAGCTTTACTTGCAAAAAAAAGAAATGTACAAATTAAGATTTACATTATTACTTATATTAGTTTGCAGCGGTTATAGTTTCTGTCAAGTTGGTATTGGTACTACATCTCCAGATCCCTCTTCTGTTTTGCATGTTGAATCTACAGAGCAAGGTTTTTTGCCTCCAAGAATGACCGCTTTACAAAGGGATAATATTGCATCTCCTGCCGAAGGTTTGTTTATTTATAATTTGGATAGTAGCTGTTTTCAATACTATAAAGGTACCTCATGGTCTAATTGTTTAGGTGAGATGGCTTCTAATGCTCTAGATTGTAGTTCTTCAGCAGCAACAGGTTCTTATCATACAGAGACACCTTTAAATGCTAGTAATACAATAACAATAGATGTTCTTGTAAATGTTATAGAGCCTTATACCGTTAGTACAAATACAGTAAATGGTTACAGTTTTTCTGGATCTGGTAATTTTACTTCAGTTGGTGTAAATACGATTGTTTTAACAGGATTAGGTACTCCAATTGCTAATCAAACAGATACTTTTACTATTACTTTTGCAAATAATGGAGATGTCTGTACTACAGACGTTGCTATTACAACTGTTTTTTCTAATTGTTTAGAATATTTAAATATAGGAGCTACTACAGATGGTGTTTATACTATCGATCCTGATGGCGCTGGGCCTATTAATTCTTACGATTGTTATTGCGATATGACTAATAATGGTGGTGGATGGACTTTAGTGTTTAATCATAATACTTCAGGTGGTTACTGGACTAATGATGTGCAATCGAGTGAGTTTAATGTAGGTTCTCCTGGTTTAACAACTGCTAAATATTCTATTTTAAGTAAATTAGATGAGATAAAAAGTACTGCTAATTATGAGTTTAGATTGCATTATCCTACTCTAGATTTAACTAATCATTGGCGCCAGGCTTTCGATCCTAGAAGTGGAGCTTCAGGTGTTAATCCAGTAGTTGGCTATGTTGGAATAGATATTGCGATGACTAATAATAGTTGGGGAGGTCTAGAATTGTCTGGAGGAAATACTTATTTAGATGGTACTGTAAGTAGTGGGAATTGGTTTTATTCTATAGGTAGTGTAAATGTATGGAATGGAGGTATACCTTCAAACTCTGAAGCGGTTAATAGTGTGCAATTGTTTGTTAGATAAGCGATAAGGTTTTTATTAACTATACATGTATAATCTCATCATCTTGCAAAATACTTTCTCCACGTAGCCTCAAGAATATTTGAGCTACAGCAATGGTGTCTTTTTCGCAGTAAACGACTATTCTATTAATGTCGTTATCTTCATAATAAGTTTTGTAAACTTCACTACCATCGATATCGTCTTTTGGAGATGGGATACCTAAAACGTGAGTCATTAATTTTAAAGAAGTATACGTTTTATAGTCACCAAATTTCCATAATTCTAAAGTGTCAAGATGTGGCACTTCCCAAGGTTTTTTACCAAAGAGATTCAATTTATATGGTAATTCTATATTATGAATAATCATGCGTCTCGCGATATAAGGGAAATCGAATTCCTTACCATTATGTGCACATAATAAATGCTTAGCTTGGCTAAAGTGAGAAATAATTAAGTTTTTAAAGTCTCTTAAAAGTGTTGGTTCTTCACCATAAAAAGAAGTGGTTCTAAACAAACGCGTTTCGTCTTGATTAGTAAAATACCCAACCGAAATACAAATTATTTTACCAAACTCTGCCCAAATACCTGCGCGATCATAAAATTCTTCAGCCGAAAATTCTTCTTTTCTTTGGTAACGCGATTTTGCTTCCCAAAGTTCTTACTTCGTTTTGTCGAGTTCATTGAAATTTTGAGTTTCTGGAACCGTTTCAATGTCTAGGAATAAGATGTTTTCTAGGTTGAGTTTAGATATCATAGGTGTTTTCCGCGAAAGCGAAAGTCTTTTTAAAAATTAATTTTTAGCTGCATTCATCATCTCATAAGCCTCATCAATATAAAGTGAAATATCACTAGTATAAGCACCAATGCCAGCATCTGGAGATTTCTGGTGACCTAAACGTACAATAATAACATTATCTTCAGGCTGTACAATTACGTATTGTCCTAAGTGTCCACGCATCATCGCGAAATCTTTACCATTATGTTTTTTAAGCCACCAACCGTAACCATAAATAGGATCGAATTTTGGTGTTAAAGACTTAGCTACAAATGCCGAATCTAATATTTGCTTACCATTCCATTTTCCGTTGTCTTTGTATAGTTTTCCAAAACGCGCAAAGTCTTTTGCATTACTAGCAATACAGCAATAGGCTTTTACTAAATCGTGATCGTCGCTATCTACTTGCCAAAGTGTTTGGTTTTCGCTACCTAAAGGTTTCCAGAAGCTTTCTTCAAAATAATCGTATAATTTTTTACCTGTAGCTTTTTCAATAACCATGGCTAACATTTGTGTGTCTCCACTGGCGTATTTAAATGCTTTTCCGGGTTCTGTAACTACTTCTAAACCATTCATTACTTTTGCTAAATCATCATCAAAATAAGCACGTGTTGTTATAGATAATGGCGAATAGTAAGCTTCGTCCCAATTGGTTCCAGAGCTCATAGTCGATAAGTTTCCAACCGTCATTTTTGATGCTAAGCCATCACAGAATTCTGGAAGAAAATCGCAAACTGGCTGATCTTCACTTTTTATGTAACCTTCCATTATGGCTTTTCCCATTAATCCAGAGACATAACTTTTTGCCATAGAAAATGAGTTCGATTTTGAGTTGGCAGTGTAACCATCGTAATAGTTTTCGAACCAAATGCTGTCATTTTTAATAATAACATAAGCAATGGTTCCCCAATCTTTATTGGCTTTACTTAAAGTCTCAGTTTCTTTTACTGAATTGTAATTTTTATGATTTTCCCAAGGTTGAGGTGTTCCTATTTCGATGGTTCTATTGTCGAATTTTTTATAATCGTCTAAAAACGCTGTTGTGTAGCCTCGCATGTATATTGTGCGAACAGCTTTTATTAAATAATCGGTATCTGTTATGTATAGAACTGCGATTAGTAAACCGAAAAGAACGACTACTACTTTGAAAAAGTTTTTAAGGAATTTCATGGATTGATTTTTATTAGAAAACTAAATATAGTAAAATTTAAAAGGATATTGATTTATTGAGAGCGTCTCTGTTTAAGCTTTTCTTTATAAAATGCTTTATCAGCAATGTAAAGTGTTTTAGAAAACGCTGCAACAGTTTCATTGTTAGTATTAACTAAAGTCATGTCTTTAACAATGTCAAACTGTTTTTGTTCTACCACGTTTTGTTTTATGGTTTTTATTTCTTCAGCAGTAAAAATAAATTCTCCATAAATAGTGCCTTTTCCCGGTCGCTTATATTGTGCAGTTACCGCTTTATCCCAAACCACATACTCGTCTCCTAAAATTTGAATAAGCTGTATCATGTAAATAGGATCTGTAGCAGAAAGCATGCTGCCTCCAAACATAGAGCCTGCATAATTTCGGTTTTTCCAATTTAGTTTTAGTCTAATTTTTACGTAGTGTAAATCGTCGCTAACCTCAATAAGTTTTGCGGTTGTGCGTCTGTACATTGGAGACCAGTTAAAGCCATATTTGTAGATGTTAGCTGGTTTTATAAAGCGTGTTAAAAACTCGGTTGCAATTTTATACATTAAAATAAAGAGTGTTGTTTATAAGGGCTTTCATGTTCTAATAACCACTGTTTTCTATGTAAACCTCCTGCATAACCAGTTAAGCTTCCATTGCTGCCAATAACGCGATGACATGGTACAATAATCCATAGTGGATTTTTTCCATTCGCATTTGCGACTGCTCGAATGGCTTTTTCGTCGCCTAATTGTCTAGATAATTGTAAATATGAAGTTGTTTTTCCGTAAGGAATAGTGCTTAAAGCATCCCAGACACGTTCTTGAAAAACAGTACCTTTAGGGTTTAGTTCTAAACTAAATTGCTGACGCTCGCCTTTAAAATATTCGTTAAGCTGAAGCACGCAATCCTCTAGAACTTCCGGAATAATATCTGAAACCTTTTCATTAGAGTTTAATACAGAGACCGAAGCAATACCATCCATATCACCAACAATTTTGGTAATGCCTAAAGGCGAATTGATATAGCAGGTTTCTTTCATTATTGATTTTCTTCAATATTCTCTATCATGCCTAGTTTTTTAGCTTTTACTTCCCAGTTTTTTCTAGCTTGATGTTGTAGATCGCTTATAGTATCGCTTTCGTCCATAATTTCCAAACCAAGAAGCGTTTCTATAACATCTTCCATTGTTACAATACCACTTACAGTTCCATACTCATCGACTACAGAAGCTAAGTGATTTTTGCTTTCAACTAATTTTTCGAATAAAGTTGGAATAGGCGTATTACGCTCTACAATAATAATATCACGTTTTAATTCTGATAGTTTTTTAGAGCCATTTCCTAAGGCCATTTCTTTATAGATTTCATCTTTAAGAACAACTCCTTTTATATTGTTTTCAGAATCTGAAAACACAGGAATTCTAGAAAATTTAAGATTCAGATTATCGTTAAAAAAATCTTCAACGGTTGTGTTTTCATTTTCAGTTTTCATAACCGTTCTAGGAGTCATGATATCTTTAACATTTATGTCTTTAAAAGTTAATAGGTTTTTTATGATTTTACTTTCGTTATCTACAAAAACACCTTCTTCATGAGCCATGTCTGCCATCACTAAAAAGCCTTCGCGACTTAAAATGCTTCCATGACCTTTACCACCAATTAACTTTGTAGTTAACTGCATTAACCATAATAAACCTGTCCATTTTAAAGGAAAAATTAAAATATTAAGGGCGGTAGTAGTAAAACCTGCTAAACTTTTCCAGTAAGTTGCACCAATAGTTTTTGGGATAATTTCTGAAGCTACTAATATTAAAATAGTCATTACTGCCGAAACGATAAATACACCATATCCATCGCCACTTCCGTAAAGGCCTTCGGCTTCTTTACCTACCAAAATTGCACCAACGGTGTGAGCAATAGTGTTTAAAGTAAGGATAGCAATTAATGGTCTGTCTACGTCTTTTTTAAGTTCTTCTAAGTTTTCGGCAAAAGCTTTTCCTTCTTGTTTTTTTAAGTTAATAAATGTTGGTGTAACACTTAAAAGTACAGCTTCTAAAATAGAGCATAAAAAAGAAAAGAAAATAGATATAACGCCGTAAAATAATAATAATCCCATGAATTGATTTTGGTTTGTTTGTGGCTAATTTACGATATTAATTTTACTACATCTTTTGCGAAATAACTCGCAATTATATCTGCACCAGCACGTTTAATGGCTGTAATTTGTTCCATCATAACAGCATCGTGGTCTAACCAACCTTTTTCGGCAGCAGCTTTAAGCATAGAGTACTCTCCAGAAACTTGATAGACAGCAACAGGTACATCGACTTCATTTTTAATTTCGCGTACAATATCTAAATAGCATAAACCTGGTTTTACCATAACAATATCTGCGCCTTCATCAATATCCATTTCGGTTTCGCGTAACGCTTCAAAACGATTTGCGTAATCCATTTGGTATGTTTTTTTATCTTTCGGAATATCTAAAGCATCTACAGGAGCAGAGTCTAAAGCATCACGAAAAGGACCATAAAAAGCAGAGGCATATTTAGCTGAATAACTCATGATTCCTGTATCAGTATAACCTTCATCTTCTAAAGCTTCACGAATAGATAGAATACGACCATCCATCATGTCGCTAGGTGCTAGAAAATCGGCTCCAGCTTCGGCATGAGAAAGACTCATTTCTGTTAATACATCAACACTCTCATCGTTAATTACTTTACCATCTTCTATAATACCATCGTGTCCGTAAACCGAGTAAGGATCTAGTGCAACATCCGTCATCACTAGCATATCTGGACAAGCATTTTTTACCGTTTTAATAGCACGTTGCATTAATCCATCAGGATTTATAGCCTCGGTTCCTTTATTATCTTTTAAATTATCTGGTACTTTTACAAATAGTAATACAGATTTTAAACCTAGCTTCCAAAGCTCTTTAACTTCGGCTTGTAATAAATCTAAGCTGTAACGATAGTAATTTGGCATAGAAGCAATTTCTTCTTTTATACCTTTTCCTTCAACCACAAAAAGTGGTACTAAAAAATCGTTTGGAGATATTATAGTTTCTCTAACTAAACTTCTTATGGCTTCGTTAGTTCTTAATCTTCTATTTCTTTTTATTGGATACATAGTTTTATTACTTTTAACGAATACAAAGTTAATGATTATACCAATTAACAAGCGAAATGAAGCTTACATTATTTAAATTAATAGGCTTGCTTTATTTATTGGAATTAAACCATTTTATAATTGATTGAATCTTTAGATACATTAGAATTTATTTTTCCTTGGAGAAGTTATCAAGCAGAGTTATTGAAGCATTTTGATAGCCACATGGCAGATAATCATTTTCACGTTATTGCACCTCCAGGTTCTGGTAAAACAATTTTAGGAATTGAAATTCTTAGACGTTTAGGAAAAAAGACTTTAGTGCTTGCTCCAACGCTTACCATAAGAAATCAATGGAAAGATAGATTGCAAACGTTTTTTTCTGAAGGTGAAACATTTAGTAATTTCTCTTTTAATATTAAAGAACCAAGCGATGTTACTTTTTCTACCTATCAATCGCTTCACGCTTTTTATAAAACGTTCGAAGACAAGAACGACTATTATAAGTTTTTTAAAAAGCATGATATTGAAACACTTGTTTTAGATGAAGCACACCATTTAAAAAATGCATGGTGGACGTGTTTAATGGACTTGAAAAACAACAGTTCGTTTTATATGGTTTCGCTAACAGCAACTCCTCCTTACGATAGTAGTAGAGCAGAAGTTTCTAAATATTTTACATTGTGTGGTGAGGTAGACGATGAAATTGCTGTGCCAGATTTAGTAAAGGAAGGCGATTTGTGCGCACATCAAGATTATGTGTATTTCTCGAAACCAGACGATTTAGAGATTAATTTTATAGTAGATTATAGACGTAAAATTGCAGATTTTAAGGATAACCTTTTGGAAGATGCCAGTTTTATTCAATTTTTATTAAATCATAGGTTTTATAAAAATCCGAACTGGAATTTAGATGCCTTGTACGCTAACACTAAATACTTTTCTTCAATATTAATTGCTTTACATGCCTGTGGTTTTTCAATAGAATTAGAAAAATTAGAAATCCTTGGTTTCAATAAAGATGAAGCGATTAAGCTTCCTAAGTTTGAGTTAGAATGGCTTCAAGTTTTACTTCAAAATATATTAGTTGAAGATAGAGAGGAGCTTTTAGAGGATGAAAAATATTTAAAAACTTTAGAAAAACAGTTACGCCTTTTAAATACTTTCGAGCGTAATAAAGTAGACTTTAGAGGTGATGATTTAATTTACAAATCGTTATCAAATAGTCCAAGTAAGCTTAAAAGTATTGTAAGTATTATTGATAGTGAAAGAACACATTTAAAAGAAAATTTACGTTGTGTTATTCTTACAGATTATATAAGAAAAGAGTTTTTAACGACAAAAGTGAATGACATTAGTGAGATAGATAAAATAGGTGTTATTTCTATCTTTCAATACGTTAGATGTTATTGTGGTAATAAAGAAGAGCTTGCTGTACTTTCTGGTAGTATTATTATAATTCATAAATCTATTGTAAACGCATTGCTTACTATAGAAAGCGAAGACGACTTTTCTATTAAACCATTAGAAATTGACGCTTCTTTTTTGCAAGTAACACCGAATACAACAGCTAAAAAAACCATAGTAAGTAGTATTACAAAACTGTTTGAAAACGGAACGATAAAAGTACTTGTTGGTACAAAATCTTTATTAGGCGAAGGTTGGGATGCACCTTCAATAAACAGTTTAATTCTAGCTTCTTTTGTAGGTTCGTTTGTGTCCTCAAACCAAATGCGAGGTAGAGCTATTAGAACAGATGCAAATACTCCCAATAAAACAGGAAGCATTTGGCATTTAGCAAGTATAGATCCAACGCAAGATGATGGTGGAAGAGAGGTTGAAATATTAAAACGACGTTTTGAAGCTTTTGTTGGTGTAACCAATAATGCAATTCCGTTTATTTCTAATGGGTTTGAACGTTTGTACTTTCCTAAAAACATAAAACCAGATACTATTGAAGCCTTAAACACGCATACATTAGATCAAGCAAAGCAGAGGAGTAATGTTATTGCAAAATGGAAAAGTAGTATTGGTAGTGGAACAAAATTGACCAAACAAGTAAAACTTATTCATTATAAAAATGTGCCTTTTAAAAAGCAAAAACAGATTTACTATTTTGATATTTTACGCTTTTTTACTGTGGAATTACTTTTAGGTTTTATGGTATTCTATGTAGAGTTTATAATTAAAAGCGCAGCTATTGCTTTACATCAAGGTGTTCTGTACTTTTTATACTCATTATTAATTGCGCTTTTAGGTGCTTTTGGATACAAGTTTTACAAAGCGATTAAGTTGTATTTGCGATATGGTTTTTTGTACAAAAAAATAAAAAAAATGGGATTAGTAATCCTAGATACTTTAGACGATTTAAAGTTACTAACTACTAATAAAAGTAATATTACTGTAGATTCTTACGTCTTAAATAAAGGAGATGTAGTTTGCAACTTAGTTGGCGCAAATGCATTAGAAAATTCAATATTTTCTAATGCGCTTACAGAACTTTTAGAGCCAATAGATTCGCCTCGCTATTTAATTATTAAAACAAATATCTTTAGAAAAAAGTTAGATGTAGAGAGTTTTTATCCTGTTCCAGATGTTTTTGGTGATAAGAAAGAAAACGCTGTTTTGTTTCAGAAGCATTGGACCAACTATCTTGGAAAAAACAAGTTAGTATACACTAGACAATTTGATGGTAGAAAACTGCTTTTAAAAGCTAGGTTGTTTCATGTTTATAATGCTTTTAGTAAGATGACAAAGGAGGTTGTGGTTTGGAAGTAGTTTTTAATCTTTAAAAAGCCCTAAATATTTCCAATTTCCATCCTCTCTCACAAAAGCAGACTTTTCATGAATAACATCAACACTTCCATTTTCATAAAATGAAGCATCAAATGTTACTGTACCTTCTTCGTCATTCTTTAAGCCTTTAGTAGTTTCAAGTACTTCAAGTTTTATCCATTCTACAGATTTTGCCCACTTTACAATGGCTTTCTTTTCGGTTATTGGTCTTGTAGAACTATGGTGTGTATGCATTAAATAATCGCCATTAGCTAGAACAAAAGCGCTATATCTTGAACGCATTAATTGTTGAGCTGTTTCTGTTTTTCCATTATTTAAATGAAATACTTCGCAGCATGCTTTGTAGGTTTTATTGTTTCCGCAGTAGCAATTCATATTTAAAAAACTAGTCTAAATTTCTTATAAATTTTTCTACGTTTATTTCTACATCATCTTCACCTTGTTGATCAAACGGATTTTCTAAATGCGATTGTATATTATCTAAAGCTACCAAAATAACACTAAACATTATTGGCACAGCATATTGTAAACCGTAATTATAACTTGTAACACTATGTGCAAAATGAGGCCCGTAAATTATAGGTAAAGCAATAATAAAAATATCACTATAAGTACGTAATGTTCTTGGTGTTCTGTATTGGTAAATGTGTTTTATGCGCTCGAAAGAAATCATCATTTTGCTTAAAAACTGATTAGATCTTGAAGCTTCTCCAGAAGGCAAGCCATGAGACCTTAAGGTTTTTATAAACTGAGAAATAGTATTAAAATTCTCGTATACTTTTTTTTCTGTGTTTTCTAAATCACTAATAGGATTTGTAAAAACGTCTGTTAAAGAATTTAGTAAATTCTCTAGATTGGTTTTAATTTCTGCTTTAAGATTTTCTGGCGGATTTTCTAACCAATGCGATACTGCAAAGTACAAAGCACGACCATGCGCTTTTATAGAGCCATATTCGTCTAAGGCAACTTCACGACGTTTGTAAGCACCTCCAATAGAGAATACAATAGGAAATACAATTGCTGTTCCTATAAGCGTTAAGGGAAAGTCTGCTTTAATCTCAAAATGAATACAAAATGCAGTCGAAGCTATAGCTAAAGCCGTAATTACAAATGTTTTCCAGTTGATTATTAAAAAAACACGTTTAAATAATTTCATAATTATATCCAGTTTTTAGGATTCTGTAATACTTCTACTAAGCGTTCTTCTTCACTACCAGTTTCTGGTTGGTGGTCGTAAACCCATTGTACATGAGGAGGTAAACTCATTAATATACTTTCTATTCTTCCGTTAGTTTTCAAGCCAAAAAGTGTGCCTTTATCATGCACTAAATTAAACTCTACATAACGACCACGACGTATTTCTTGCCAATCGCGTTGTGTTTTTGTGTATTCTAAATCTTTTCTTTTTTCGGCAATAGGAACATAAGCTTCAAGGAAGCTATCTCCAACTTCGGTAACAAAGTTGTACCAATTTGGCATGCTCATGTCTTCTGAAGCTTTACAATAATCGAAAAATAAACCGCCAATACCACGTCCTTCGTTACGGTGTGCATTGTAAAAATACTCGTCGCAACGCGCTTTGTATTTAGGGTAAAATTCTGGATTGTGTTTGTCGCAAGCAGTTTTGCAGGTTTGGTGAAAATGTGTAGCATCTTCATCAAACAAATAATAAGGTGTTAAGTCTTGACCGCCACCAAACCATTGGTCTACAATATTTCCTTCTTTATCATACATTTCGAAATAGCGCCAATTTGCATGTACCGTTGGAACCATTGGGTTTTTAGGATGTAAAACAAGGCTTAATCCGCAGGCAAAAAAATCTGCATCTTCGACACCAAAATACTTTTGCATAGAGTCTGGTAGTTTTCCATGTACACCAGAAATATTAACGCCTCCTTTTTCAAAAACGTTTCCGTTTTCTATAACTCTTGTTCGTCCGCCACCACCTTCTGGTCGTTTCCAGATGTCTTCTTGAAAAGTCGCTTTTCCGTCAACTTTTTCTAGACCTGCTGTAATAGTGTCTTGTAATTGATGTATGTATTTGAAAAATTTGTCTTTCATTTTTATACCATTGATTTGTTACAATATGTTACCTTTTCAAAATCTCTTATATTAATTGCAATAAAAGGAATCTCAGGAAACATTAATTTTAATTCGGTTACTATACTCTTAGAAAGCTTCGCTTTTTGTTCGGTTGTTCTGCCTTCCATAATGTTTGCAAAAACATGAATAAAAGGTTCCTTTTTTCCGCCAACTAAATAGTTTTCTTTAAAAGGATTTAAGCGCACTTTAATATCTGTTTCATCAAATAATAAACTGTTATTTGCTGTGTTGTGTACTTTGGTTAAAACAGATTTTGCTTCAACATTATTTAATATATCTTCAGAGCAATCTATTACAAAATGTGGCATAATTGTTTATTTGTATAATTCATATAACTCCATGTCAAGAGGTTCTTCACCTATTGGAGTAAATTCTTTTAGCAACGTTTTTTGCCAAACAAAACCATTATTTAAAGCCACGTTTACACTTGGTAAATTGTCTTTGTGTGCAATTATTTGAAGTGTCTCTAAATTTAATGTGCTAAAACTATAATTAGACAATGCTTTTATAGCTTTAGATACAAGGCCTTGACCTTTAAAATTGTAATCTATACAGTATGCAAGTTCACCTTGTTTTTTAGACCAGTCTAATGCTTTTATGTAAATAATTGCTGCAAGTTTGTTATTTTGAGCTTGTTTTAAAGTGAATAGAAACTCTTCTTTTTTATTGAATTGCTTCACTTTAGTCTCAACAAATAACTGCGATAATGTTGGGTTCGAGTTTTCGTTTAAAGTGCCAGGGAAATAGCGTTTAAAACGATCGGAATTTGTTACCATAAAGTCACAAAGCTTCCAGGCATCTGTTTCTTTAACTGGGCTAATTTCGAAGTCGTCAAACTGTAGAATCATTATTTAATTTTACGCTAAGTATTTAAACTGCAGGCATTTTTTGTGCTGTTAGTAATTTGTTTTCGGCTTTAATAGCTTCTACTGTTTTAGTGGTTGCTGCTGTTACGGAAAGTGGTAATACTATAATAATTCCAATTATTGGAATTAATAAAAATAGCATAAAAACAATACCGTTTCCTATTGCTAAACCTCTATTTTTTCTAACGAAATTAACACTTTCTTCATATTTAAAATGACGTTCTAAAGTGTAGTCCATATTACCAAATCCAGCATAAAACGCTTGAACTAAGAATATAAGAATAGTGCCTATAATACCAATAACAGGAATAAAACTAATTATAATTAAGGGAATAGTAAAGAGTATTTCTTTAAAAAGATTTCGAACGTTAATTCTAATACCTCTCCAAAGTTGTTCTTTAAAAGAGGTCGCTCTATGATCGTGTTTTGTTGTTCCTGTAAGATGTAATTCGATTTTTTCTGAAACCGGGCTCATAAAAGGAGCAGACAATGCCATTACAATATGCTTATAAAGTATAAAACCTAAAAGAATAATAATGGCTCCACCTAAATAACTTGAAATAGAGGTAAAGGTTTCTATTCCTGTTTCCCAAGGCCATATTTTGGCTATAAACCTACCAATGTTATCTGATAAGGCATAAGCAGTAAAACCAACAATTGTAGCCGTTATAATGCTAATGATGATTGGCACTAAAAAGTAATTCCAGAGCTTTAATTTTGAAATTAATGCGAATGTTCCTGTATAGGCTTTGATACCTTTTAAAATGTTTTTAATCATTAAATAGGTGTTTAATTAAACATGCTTAAAAGACGCAAAAACCAAGATTAAGTTACAGGTTCTATTAACTAATTAGCTTTGTACTCTTTTACAGCATCTATAAATGCTTTAGCATTTTCTAACGGAATGTTAGGTAAAATACCATGACCTAAATTTACAATATATTTATCTTTACCAAACTCATTAATCATTTGGTGTACCATTTTTTTGATTTCTGCAGGAGGAGAAAATAAACGTGTAGGATCAAAATTACCTTGCAAAGTAATGTTACCGCCAGTTAAGTAACGTGCGTTTCTTGCAGAACATGTCCAGTCAACACCTAAAGCCGCAGCTCCAGATTTAGACATTTCATCTAAAGCAAACCAACATCCTTTTCCAAAAGCAATTACCGGTGTAATGTCTTTTAAAGCATCAATTATTTGCTGAATATATTTCCAAGAAAACTCCTGATAATCTACAGGAGAAAGCATTCCTCCCCAAGAATCGAATACTTGAACAGCATTAACACCTGCTTTTACTTTTTCTTTTAAGTAAGCAATTGTTGTATCTGTAATTTTTTGTAATAATTGGTGTGCAGCAACAGGATTTGTAAAACAAAATTCTTTTGCTTTATCAAAGTTTTTAGAACCTTGACCTTGCACACAATAACATAAAATGGTCCAAGGAGAACCAGCGAAACCAATTAATGGAATATCGTCGTTTAGTTTCTCTTTAGTCATTTTAATGGCTTCGTAAACGTAGCTTAAGCTTTCTTTTACGTCTGGTACAATAACAGTATCGACATCTTTTTGAGTACGAATAGGATTTGGTAAATAAGGTCCAAAATCCGGCTTCATTTGTACTTCGATGTTCATTGCCTGAGGAATCACTAAAATATCACAGAATAAAATTGCAGCATCCATTCCGTATCTACGAATAGGTTGTACTGTAATTTCACTTGCTAACTCTGGAGTTTGACAACGTGTAAAGAAATCGTATTTAGCCTTTATTTCCATAAATTCTGGAAGGTAACGACCTGCTTGACGCATCATCCAAACTGGTGGACGGTCTACTGTTTCTCCTTTTAATGCTCTTAAAAATAAATCGTTCTTAATCATCGCTCTGTTATTCTTGCCTGTGTAATAATCTCTTTTATTGTACTTTACTTTTGCAGAGAGTAAGGGATTCGAACCCTTGGTGCCTTTGCAGGCACACTACCTTTCCAAGGTAGCACGATCGGCCACTCTGTCAACTCTCTATTTTATTTTAAACGTAATGCTCGTTTACCAACTCGATAACACTTTCTACCGTTGGTACTTTTGCAATTCTAACATCTTTAAAATGTTTACTAGCTTCTTTTGCTGTAGATTCTCCAATGCAAAAAGCAATGGTTTTATCTCCAACGTTATTTTCTTGCTTATAACTTTTTACTGTCGATGGACTGTAAAACATAAGTCCTTCTACAGAATCATCAACCTTTACGCTGTCTAGCTTTGTTTGGTAGGCTTCAACTTCGTTAACGTTTATGTTGTTTTCTTTAAGAATAGTTGGTAAATCGTCTAACCTTAAGTCACTACAGAAATAAGTAACTTCGCTACCATCCATAAACTCAACTAAGTGTTCTGCTAATTTCTTAGCATTGTTTTCACTGTGTTTAACTTCTCCAATTCTTTTTTCTATCATGCGTTTTGTACGACGACCAACACAATAAATGTTTTTGAATTGTAGTTCTATTGGAGAAAAGTTGGTAAGTAGTGCTTCAATAGCATTTTGACTTGTGATTACAACATTTTCTATTTCGTTTTTTAAGTATCTTGGAGCAATTCTGTTTAAATTAATTTTAACAAAATCACTGCTTTCAGCAGTTACTTTTTCGTGAAATAATAAGCGCTGATCTTCTGTAAAAGACTTGGTAGAGTAGATGTTTGTTGGCCTGCTAGTTTGCTTCATAGCATCCATTAAACTCTTGCCTCCTTTACCTATTACATAGTCTGCACACCATTGTGCAATATCTCTATGCTCTCCTAATATTTTAACACGTTCTACAGTAATTTTTTTAGTTCCGTTAGGGCTTAATAAAATACCTTCGAAATGTACTTCTTCATCTTTTATGTAACATAATGCACCAATAGGAGCGGTACAGCCACCTTCTAATCGGTTTAAAAACTCACGCTCTATTTGCGTACAAATTTCTGTTTCTTCGTCATTAATTTCAGCTAAAATAGCTAAAAGCTCTTCGTCTTCTTCAAGAGCAGTTGTCATAATTGCACCTTGACCAGGAGCAGGAACCATCCATTCTAAATTATCTGCAGTTTCAGGACGTACATCTAAACGACCCAAACCAGCAGCTGCAAAAATAGCAGCATCCCAATTTTCACTACTATCTAATTTTTCTAAACGCGTGTTTACATTTCCACGAATATCTACAATAGTATGTGTTGGGTAACGGTTTAGCCATTGTGCTTTTCTACGTAAACTACTAGTAGCAATTACGGCTTCACGGCCACCTAAAAACTCTTCGGTACCTTTAAAAACGATAGTGTCACGAACGTTTCCACGTTTCATAACTGCAGCCTGTACAATACCTTTTGGTAAAACTGTAGGGACATCTTTTAACGAATGCACAGCAATATCAATATCGCCATTTAGCATAGCAATGTCCAAAGTTCTTGTAAAGATTCCAGTAATACCAAGTTCGTATAAAGGCTTATCTAAAACTATATCGCCCGTAGATTTTATAGGAACAAGTATAGATTTATGTCCTAAATGTTCTAATTGTTGTCTTACAGCTCTGGCTTGATAAAGCGCTAACTCACTATCGCGAGTTCCAATTCTTATTATTCTAGACATTCTTTATTGGTTCTAACTGAAACACTTTTTGAATAAGTTCCAGGCTATCGTTTGTAGAAATTGCTTCGTCTTTTAAATGGTGAGCGAAGTGATTTGTTATTTTTTGAATGAGTTTATTGCTAATTAACTCTGCTTGTTCTTCGTTAAAATTTGCTATTTTTTTGCGTTGTGTGTCTAATTCTGCCGTTTTAAACGACTGTAATTTTGTTTTTAACGCTTTTATTGTAGGAGCAAATTTTCTAGTTTCCAACCAACTATTAAATTCAGTATTTACTTCTTTAATAATAGTTTCGGCTAATGGAATATGTTGTTTTCTGTTTTCTAATGTTTCATCGGTAATTTGCGATAAATCATCTAAATGTATAAGCTTAACGTTGGTTAATTCTTGAACGTTTTCGTTTACATTCTTCGGAATTGATAAATCTAAAATTAATAAGTCTTTTTTAGATTGAATAATATGCTTGTCGATTGTAGGATTTTGAGCTCCTGTTGCAACAATTAAAATATCTGAAGCATTAATTTCTTCTTGAAGATTTGCATAATCTTTTACAATTAAATTAAATTTTCCTGCAATGGCTTCAGCTTTATCTTTAGTTCTGTTAACTAAAGTTATATGTTCGTTTTTGGTATGTTTAACTAAATTTTCGCAAGTATTTCTGCCTATTTTTCCGGTACCAAAAAGTAGAATATTTTTATTTGTAACATTTTCAACATGCTTCATTATGTATTGCACAGAGGCAAAAGACACAGAGGTTGCACCAGATGAAATGTCGGTTTCTGTTTTTATACGTTTACTTGCTTGAATAACCGCATTTACTAATCTTTCTATAAAATGATTAAGTAAATCGTGTTTTTTAGAAATTCTCGCAGCAGTTTTTAACTGACTTATTATCTCGAAGTCACCTAAAATCTGACTATCTAAACCAGAACCAACGCGAAACATATGAGAAATGGCGTCTTTGTTTTTGTAAACATACGCCACTTTTTGAAACTCTTCAACAGTTCCTTTTGTGTTATCGCAAAGTAATTGGATGAGCTGAAATGGATGTTCTGCAAAGCCAAAAATCTCTGTTCTATTACATGTAGATGTTACTATTAAGCTCTCGATACCATTGGTCTTAGCTTGATTTAGTAAGTTGTTTTTTGCGTCTTCGCTTAAACTAAAATTACCACGAATTTTGGCATCAGCTTTTTTATAGCTTAAGCCAATCGCATAAAATGTTGTTCCTTTTGAAATGTGATATTGTTTCATAATCTATCCTTAGCAAAATTAATATCTCACTTTGCTATAAAACAACGCTAAAAGAACTAATAGTGTCGCTTGTGGTTTTTTTGCGTTGTTTTTTAATTAAAATCATGAAAAGTACTATATTTGCTTACGTTGCAAGCGTTATTCGTTTTGTAATTTAGAACAAATCTAAATAGAGTTATGTTACATTCAGAAAACAAAATAGACAAAAGTATCGCTAAAGGTTTTTTTATTGAAACTCGTGCGGATGATGGTGTTTTTATTTTAACGCACCAAAATGATACACAGGAAGTTAAGACTATTGAGCGTGAGATAGATAGTAGCTTTATTCAGTTTCATTTTTGTTTAAAGGGAGAGAGTCAGTTTTTGTTTAATAATGGTAGCTATACTTTAAATGTAGCCGAGGAGACTTCTTTATTATTATACAACCCTGAACGCGATTTGCCAATACATTTGGAGGTAAAACCTAATTCTTGGTTAGTTTCGGTGTTAATTTCTATTAAAAAATTTCACGGATTATTTTCTCAAGAAGCGGATTATATTACATTTTTAAGTGGAGATAATCGCGATAAAAAATATTATAAAGATGGTAAAATTTCACCTTCAATGGCAATTGCATTAAACCAGTTGGTGAATTATAATTTAAACGCCTCTATTAAAAACATCTATTTTAAAGCTAAAGCATACGAAGTTTTGAGCTTATATTTTAATAGAAATGAGGAGGCAGATATTGAGCAATGTCCATTTTTAGTAGATGAGTCTAATGTATTAAAAATTAGAAAAGCAAAGGATATTGTAATTTCTAGAATGGCAGAACCACCAAGTTTACAAGAATTGGCAGATGAAATTGGTTTGACTTTAAAAAAGCTAAAAGAAGGTTTTAAACAAATTTATGGTGATTCTGTCTTTAGTTTTTTATTAGATTATAAAATGGAAGTTGCTCGAAAACTTTTAGAATCTGGTGCCCATAATGTTAATGAGGTGGGTTTAAAAATTGGCTATAGTACGTCTAGTCATTTTATTGCTGCTTTTAAGAAAAAGTATGGGACTACACCAAAGAAATATGTGCAGTCTGTGGGTTAAAATTTTTGGGTTAAATAAACGAGTATAAATATCCAGCCTAAATACAGTATGGTATATGCTAAGGAGTAAAGCATAGAAATTCTTATTTTTCCTTTAGTGATTGGTGCTTTGGTAAAAACTAATTTCAAGGCTCTAAAAAATAACCAATAGAGCATCATAATTATTATAAAGATAGAGAACCAAAGAGCAATTTCTATTAAAATGAGTAATAGAAAAATTAATATTGTCATTGCTACCCAAACTAAGACGGATATTATAATTCCACCTATTCCATCACCACCTTCGAAAAACGGAAGGTCTGGCATTTCTCCAGATGAAGGAATGTAATTACCAACTTCATAACTTTTAAAATTTGGGAAATTATCTCTTAGGCCAATTCCTTTATAGAGACCATAGGTCATAAATAAAAATAGAACCGTTCCAATTATGGCTAATGAAATATAAAAATTGGAAGTAATAGATCGGTCATGATTTTCGCCATTTAGGTAAACAGTAAGAATGGTGATTAGTATAACAATTATCGAAATAATAAATACAGATTGACCTTTTAAATATGTTTTGGCTGCTTTCAAAATTGTACTTTACCTTCTATTAATACGTTTTCTGGTCTTATACTTTACCACGTGTAAAATGTCTTCTATAAGCTCATCTTCTTTTTCGTTCTCATCCATATAATTACCATTATAACCAGATTGAAAGTAGATATCTGTAACCAACTCATTTTGTTTTTTAGGCTCTAAAAAAGCAACATAGTATAGTTTTTTAGAATCACCATACTCGTTTTTAGTGTCTAGTTTAAAAAAGTACATAGTTCCTTTTTTACCGCTGTCTGTCTCAAATTGTTTTTGAGTTAAAAAGGAAATAGAATCTCTTCCTGTTTCAATTTTTACAGTACTAAATAAATAGGATTTAGCGTATTTATGCTGTGTTATTTCTTGAGTTAAGTAAGGATTTTTAAGGTTTAAAGCATACAGTTTATCTACTAGAAGCGCTTGGTTTTTATAGTCGTCTAATGTTTTATTTTTAAGCTTTACAGGAATACGCTCTTTTGCTTTTTCTAAAAGTGAATAATAGGTCGTTAGCGCTTCGGCATTTTCACTGTCTATTAATTTATCGAAAAAACTTTCGGCTGAAGATTCTTTTCTAAATGGGAAAATTAATTTTACATAACTATATAGCGCGCTGTTTCTAGATTGGTAGCTGGTTTTTTGACTCAAACTGCGTTTAATTTCAATTTTTCCATCGTTAATAATAGTCTTTTTATACTTTTTATAATCTTTTGGTTTTATAATACTACTGTCTTTTAATCGCGCTAGTAATTTGTAAACAGGTTCTTTGTACTCTTGAATGCTAGTGTATTCTAAAAGCTCTGGAAACAAGTCCTTTTTAAGTTCTAAGGAGTCCTGGTAAGTGTAGAAAAGCGATTTTACGTCGTATTCTTCTAATGGTAAGTCTTTTTGCATTAAAGCTAAGACATCCTTGTAAGCTTTTTTGTTTTTCTTATTTAAAAGTGCCTTTAAAATGGTAGTTTGAATTCTAGGACTAGAATACGAGTGTGCATATAAGTGTTTTAAATAAGGTATCGTTTTAGTATCGTCTAACTTAATAAGTTCATTAATTAAATTTGTTTTTATAGTTTGTTTGTTTTCAGGGAACTGGAAATTGGTGATCAGATCCATAATAGTATTGGTGTGCGATGTATTAAATTTTAATAGATCGTAAGTATTCATAACAATACTGTCGTCTTTTTTTAATGCTTCAAAAAACCGTTGTGTTTTATCTTTAAAAATCGTTTCTCCCATAATAGTATCTATAGGTTTAAATGTTTCGTAGAAATTGGTAATAAAAGGCGATGGTTTATTTTTAGAATCGTTTAAAGATTTTATGGTAAATAAGACTCCTTTTTTAACAATATGCTTCACTTTTATTTCTTTTACACTAAGCGAATCTGTTAATGTGTAGCTGTAAGTATAGGTGTCGTCTTTTTTTGTTTTCTTCTTATTACTAATTTTAAAAAGTTTAGCCTCATCACTTTTATATTTAGGTAATCTAGCATCATCCATTTCTTGCCACAAGCTATCAATATTGCTATACATTTGAAAATCATGAAACTTGGTTCTTATAACAAATACGTGTTCGTTTGCTTTAGAGTAATAGCTAGCTTGTTTTGTTTCTGGTTCGTAGTCTTTTCGCTTATTTTTGTTGTACCGATTATAACCTGAGACTACGGGTTTTGTGTTTGTTAATACAGTAAAGTGAAGAGAAGTATCTGTTTTTGTTTCGAAGTTGTCATGCTTAATTTTATTAAATTTAAAAGAATTAAAAAAGGCAGTCGCTTTCGTTTTCTGCTTACCAGAATAACCCAATAAGTAATAACTACCATCTTTTACAATGGTTTTTAAATGAATTTCTCTATCTGAAATACTATCAAACTTAGCAACAGCTTCATAGCTTTTATAAGTTCCATTAATAAATTTGCCAGACATAGAGTGCTCAATCTTTAAATCTCTAAAAAAGCTTTCTGTTATGTATTTTGCTTCAAAGGCATCTTCTTCAATATAATAAGTGTCTTGATTTACAGATTCTTTTACAAAATAGTAATCGTCATCAATATTCCCTTGAATTAGTTTGTTTCCAGCATTTTTAAGATTGTCTTGCGTGTTAAATTTAGGTAACAAAACTTGATATTTGCCATATGGAGATTTAAAGGTCTCTATAGTTTTTGATGGTGTTTTAAAGCTAATGGATTGAAAGACTTCTTTTTCATAATCTAAAACATAGTTTTTAGGGCCTCCAAATTTTATAACAACGATTTCTAAAGGTGTTTTGTAAATATGATACTTCTGGTAATCTCCTTTTTTTGTTTTGTTTAAAATGCTTAAACCAGGAAAAGGTGTTGTTATTTTTTCTTTTGAAATAATATCTCCAGGAATATCCTCGAACAGAAAATTTTCTAATCGGTCTAACGAAATGTCTTCTTCGCTTGGTAAATAATCGAATAAATTAAACTTGCTAATGGTTAAAAAAGCACCATTAGTCATGTCTGGTGAAACAGAAAATTTTTGTCCGTTGTAGAAAAATTCTTTTAAATCACTAAAGCTTTTTATTGTTAAGAAGCCATCTGTAGTAGTGTAGCTTTTTAAAATGGGAGGTGCAATAAAATCTTCTATCGCTTGTTTTTTTGTTTGCCCAGTTTGTGTTTGTTCACTCAATAGTGCTTTTACGGTGTAGCCTTTGTCTTTAAGCGATTTTAGCATGCCACGTTCTCCAGGTAAGTGTGCTGCGCCAACACCGGCAAAAACAGTTTGCTTTTGGATAATACTGTCTAAAACGGTCACCATATTGTCATTACGAATGTATAGCATGTTTTCTCTAAAATACTGCGTATTAGAGGCCTCTCCAATAGAATCTAAAAGTGCTAAATTACGTTCTCGATATGTGTTTTCTTGTAGCAAATTAGGACTCTCTTTTTCGTAAATTTCTGTTAACCAAGGATCTGTTTTTTTCTTGTAAGCGTTCGTGCTTGCTTTGGTAGTTAAATACTCAGCTTCATTTAAATCTTCAAGGCTTACAATAGGTTTGTTTTTCTTTTTACCTGCTTGATAAATAAACATATCTAGATAAGTTTCTTCTTCAAAATTATCTGTTTGTGAATTCTTTCTATATAAATAACCGTTAAGCATACGGTTATCTTGGCGAATGGCACTTCTAATTAATAATTCGTTTGGATGTTTTAAGCTAAATTTAGAGGTGTAAAAACCATCTCTATGATTACTACTAAGGTTTTGAGGTGATAGAGTTACAGCTTCATAACTATGGTCCAACCATGTAGAAGGGTCACTTTCTAATGCAATGACTTCGCTTTCTGCTAAGGCATTAAAAAACACATCGTCTAGTCTAAAAGCCACTTTTTTGCTAACATGCATTGTGCCGTAGATGTAAGATGGTTTTTGTAAACCATTACCCGAAATTTCCCAAAGTAAACTCTGTTCTTGTTCTTGAGAAAAACCTAAAAAGCAAAAAAACGTGGTTAGTATAGCGAAATATTTGTGCATAAATAGGTGTGAAATGAACTATAAATATATTTATTTAAGTTTAATTATTTAGTAATTTAACGTGTTTATAACATATGCAACGTTTTAATCTGTGGTTTAATATGTTTTAGTATTGTATTTTTGTAAAAAGAAAAATGTAAATTTTCGCTTCTGTGGAAAAGAAAAATAAATAGTAATGAAAGGAATACTACTCGTAAACTTAGGGTCGCCAGAAAGTCCAGAACCTAAAGATGTAAAAAAATATTTAGGCGAATTTTTAATGGATGAACGCGTAATAGATCTTCCATTAATAGCTAGAACAGCTTTAGTTAAAGGAATAATATTAAACACAAGGCCTAAAGCGTCTGCTGCTGCATATAAAAAAATATGGTGGGAAGATGGTTCTCCATTAATAGTGCTGTCTGAGCGCTTACAAAAAAAGGTGCAAGAAGAAGTAGATTTTCCTGTAGCATTAGCCATGCGTTATGGAAGTATGACTATTAAAAAAGGCTTGCAGGAATTGGTAGACAAAGGTTGTGATGAAGTATTTTTAATTCCATTATATCCACAATTTGCAATGGCAACAGTAGAGACTATTGTTGTTTTGGCCGAAGAAATTAGAGCAGAATATTTTCCGAAGTTAAAAATTGAGTCAATAAAGCCATTTTATAACAATCCTGAATATATTTCTGCTTTAGCAAACAGTATAAAAGACGACTTAAAAGATAAAAAATACGAACATTTATTGTTTTCTTATCATGGAGTTCCTGAAAGACATATTCGTAAAAGCGATATTACAAAATCGCATTGTAAAATAGATGGTAGTTGTTGTGAAACAGCAAGTAAAGCACACGAGTTTTGCTACCGTCACCAATGTAAAGAAGTAACACGTTTGGTTGGTGAGTATTTAAAGTTAGAACCAGATACGTATTCTACATCGTTTCAATCGCGTTTAGGTTTCGATCCTTGGTTACAACCTTATACAGATAGAACTATCGAACGTTTAGGTAAAAAAGGTGTTAAAACAATGGCGATTGCAACACCTGCTTTTGTTAGTGATTGTTTAGAAACCTTAGAGGAGATTGCTATGGAGGGTGAAGAGATTTTTCATGAAATGGGTGGAAAAGATTTTACAACAATACCATGTTTAAACACCAATAAAGATTGGGTTTCGTTTCTTGCAAATCAAATTAACGAATGGTCTAAAAATCCCGCTCAAGCTTAATTATGGAGTATTATAATTACATAAAAGCACTGCATCTTATTTTTGTAATTACTTGGTTTGCTGGCTTGTTTTATATTCCAAGACTGTTTGTGTATCAAATAGAAGCATCTCACAAGCCATCGCCAGATAAAGAGATTTTAGGCAAACAATTAAAATTAATGGCCAAGCGTTTATGGACTATAATTACTTGGCCTTCTGCTATTTTAGCACTATTTTTTGGGTTGACTTTATTTTATTTAAATCCATACCTTATACAAAACGATTGGATGCAAGTAAAACTTGGCTTCGTTGTCTTGCTTATAATTTATCACTTACAGACGCATGTTTATTTTAAACAATTACAGAATGGTATCGTAAAAAAAACCTCTGGGTTTATGCGTTTATGGAACGAAGGTGCAACATTTATTCTTTTTGCAGTTATCTTTTTAGTGCTTTTAAAAAGTGCTTTTAATTGGATTTTTGGAGTTATTGGTATTTTTGTTTTAGGGCTTCTTTTAATGTTAGGTTTTAAATCTTATAAGCGTATTCGTAATAAAAATCCAGAAGCTTAAAGTTATACTATTATAGAAATATTGAAATTTACCGACCACGCGTTTGGTTTGATTATTGCTATATTTAAGAAAATTTAATTTATGAGATTCCTGCTAATTCCTACAATTCTATGTTTTGCATTTAGCAGCGCAATAGCTCAGAATGTTGATTTACCAAAAAATCCAAAACCTGGAAAATGCTATGAACGCTGCTTTTATTACGATAAGCCTATAGAATGGAAAGAGGTTGATTGTAAAAAATCTAAAGCTACTGGGTCTAACGGAGTAAATGTTTTTCATGTTAGAAAAACAGATGAGGAAACTACTAAATTTATTACATATCAAAAGCAATTAGTAGATTTAGGTTACACTTTGGCAGCAAATGGTATTTTAGATGAAAAGACTATAAAAGCACATCATAAATACTTAAAGTTTAAAAAGAAACAAGACCGTAAAGCAAAACGTACAAGCAGAAAATAATGATGAAATTAAAGAAACTGTCTTTACGTCTTAGAATATTTATAGCAATGATTTTGCTGGTATTAATATCTTCAGTATTAATAGCTGCGGTTGCCATCTATCAATATAACGAAGAAACTCAAGATTACCATAAACAACGTTTAGATCGAAAAGAAACAGCTATAATTAGAAGTCTGGACTTTGTTATCCGTGAAACTTCTTTTCCTGTTATTACAGAAAACGTTCCTCTTATTTTTAAAATGAAAATTTATGAAGTAGCAGAGGTGCATAATATTCAAATTAACCTATACGATTTAGAAGGGTCATTGCTTATTTCGTCTAAAGCAGATATTAATGAAGAAGTTATTGCAAAATGTTTAAACCCTAACGTTTTAAACACCCTATCTAATACTGCGGAACATCGTTTTGAAGAAAGAAGAGAAGAAGGTGAAGAAATCTTTAGATCAAGTTATCGTTTTATTACAGATTCAAAATTTAAAGACTTAGCTATTATTAACATTCCATATTTAGAGAAAGATGATTTTCTTGCTAAAGAATTAAATGAATTTTTAGAGCGTTTAACTTATACATCCTTAGTTGTGTTATTGATGGCAGTTATATTGGCATTTTTCTTATCACGATATATTACCAAACCAATTAAGGCCATTAGTGAAAAAATGAATGCCACACGTTTAGAAAAGCGTAATGAAAAAATTAACATTGAAGACACGAGCGAAGAAATCTCAACACTTGTAAATTCTTATAATAGAATGATTGATGAGCTTGAGGAAAGTGCAGTGCAATTGGCAACAAGCGAGCGGGAGCAGGCTTGGCGAGAAATGGCAAAACAGGTAGCGCATGAAATTAAAAACCCGTTAACTCCAATGCGATTAACCGTACAGAGTTTTCAACGAAAATTTGATCCTGAAGATGAGAATATTCACCAAAAATTAGATGAATACTCTAAAACCTTAATTCAGCAAATAGATACCATGAGTGCTATTGCAGGTGCTTTTTCTAACTTTGCTAAAATGCCAGCTCAAAAAAACGAAATGCTTAACGTAGTTGAAGTTGTTGATTTAACGCTTGATATTTTTAGCGAAAATTATATAACATTTCAATCTGATAAAAAGGAAATTATAGCGAGTTTTGACAGAACACAGCTTATTCGAGTTGTTACCAATTTAATTAAAAATGGAATTCAAGCCATTTCAGAAGAGAGGCTGCCTCAAATAACTGTGAATGTATATGAAGAAGAAGAAAATATAAAAATTACAGTTTCAGACAACGGAATTGGAATTTCAGAAGAAAATAAATCTAAAATATTTGAACCTAAATTTACCACAAAATCTAGTGGAATGGGATTAGGTCTTGCAATGGTTAAGAATATTGTAGAAACTTATCATGGAACTATTACCTTTGTTTCACAAAAGAATGAAGGCACAACTTTTACAGTTGTTTTTCCAAAAGTATAAATAAATCTGTTTGTCATCCTTGTTTAAATTTGGAGCAAATAAATAAAATATAAATATTAAATTTTTCGCTTCCGCGGAAATAAAAAACAGTTTTAAAATGGCATACGAAAACATACTATCAGCATCTCAAAATGGAATTACAACCATAACAGTCAACAGACCTTCAAAGTTAAATGCTTTAAACAAAGCGACTATTAAAGAGCTTCATGACGCATTTGAAACTGCGAATGATGATAATTCTACTAAAGTCATAATCATTACAGGAAGTGGTGAAAAAGCTTTTGTTGCGGGAGCAGATATTAGTGAATTCGCAAATTTTAATGTAGATAATGGAGGTAAATTAGCAGCTAAAGGACAAGAGTTATTATTTGACTTTGTTGAAAATTTAAGCACTCCAGTAATTGCGGCAGTAAACGGTTTTGCACTTGGTGGAGGATTAGAATTAGCTATGGCAGCACATTTTAGAGTGGCAAGCGATAATGCAAAAATGGGATTGCCAGAAGTTTCTTTAGGTGTAATACCTGGTTATGGAGGAACACAACGTTTGCCACAATTAGTTGGTAAAGGTCGTGCTATGGAGTTAATAATGACTGCAGGAATGATAGATGCTAATACGGCTAAAGATTATGGTTTAGTAAACCATGTAGTTTCTCAAGAAGAATTAATACCATTAGCCGAAAAGATTGCTAGTAAGATTATGCGCAATTCTTCTGTAGCTATTAGTAAAGCAATAAAAGCGGTAAATGCTAACTACAAGGATGGTGTTAATGGTTTTGAAACAGAAATAGAAGAGTTTGGTAATTGTTTTGGAACCGAAGATTTTAAAGAGGGAACAACAGCGTTTTTAGAAAAACGTAAGGCTGAGTTTCCTGGGAAATAAACTTAAGATTGTAAATTAATTAAGAAGAGTATATAACATAAAAAAGTGAGCCGAAAGGCTCACTTTTTTTAATTAACTAACTAAATTAATTGGGTGTTAAACTCTAACCAATATTAGAGTCTAAAGGTTTATGCTATTTGAAAATGTTCTATTTTCTGTTTTAATTACAACTACATATTCTCCTATTTTTGTAGCGTCTAACTCGTAAGCTTTTTGAATGTTTACAGTGTTGCTTATAGTTTCATTATGAATTAATTCCATAGAGCCATCGTTGTCATAATAAATAGATAGGCTAACCGGCTTTGCATTTAAAGATAATGAAGATACAAAAACAGTGTTTTCTTTTGAAGATACGAAAGGTTTAAAAATCTCAGTTTTATTATTCTTATTAAATGTTACTACATTGTAGTCTACTTTAAAAGGAATAACCTCAATTACCATGTCTTTGTTAAGTTCAAAATAATAATCTCCATTTGGTAATGCAGTTAAATCGAATCCTTTTTTATAATCTCCAGATTTAGTAATGTCTTCTTTGTAAAGAATAACCTGGTTTGCATCTTTAATTAATAATTGTTGACCTTCTTTTACGTTATTTAAAGTAAGTACTGTTTTTTTAATGTTGTCATCTTCATTTAATGGAGAAACATTGTTTGCGTAGTTTACCATTGTTACTAATACAGCAACTAATAATATACTTTTTTGAATTGCTTTTTTCATAATCTTATTTGTTTAATATTTACTCTGCAAAGATAGAGGCAAAGGTTCATGTAGAAAACGTCTATTTTGGCTTATTTGTGTACTAAATTAACAGATAGATATAATTAGGCATGTATGAAAGGTAATTTTGATAATAAAAAAGGTAATTTAGCATATATTTAAAAATAGAATAACAATTAATTTTACATTAAAATAATTACGCATTGAAAAACAAGCCTACATTAGAGAAAATTTCACCTGGATTTGGAAACTCCATTGTTGCAGTTAATAAATTGAAGAAAAGGAAGAGAGACCAAGCCTTTTGGCATTTTCATCCAGAAATAGAATTGGTTTATGTAAATAAAGGAAAGGGAAGAAGGCATATTGGAAACCACATGTCTTATTTTGATAACAGTCAACTTATTTTAGTTGGATCTAATTTGCCTCATAACGGATTCGAAAATAGGCTAACAGCCAAAGGGAAAGAAACACTAATACAGTTTCATCCAGATTTCTTAGGTAAGGATTTTTTTAGCTTACCACAAATGAGTAGTATCTCGTTGCTTTTAGAACGTGCTAAAATGGGATTACTTTTTAAGCCAGAAACAAAAGAGAAGGTAGGAGAGAAAATAACAAGATTACCAAGGTATGAAGGTTTTAAACGAGTAATTAAGTTACTCGAAATACTTCATATTTTAGCAGAGGCAGAAGATTATGTGTTGTTAAATGCAGACGGTTATGCCTTTGAAGCTCAATTACAGGACAATACTAAAATAGATGTTGTTTTTAAATACGTTTATAGTAATTTTAAAGAGCATATAAGTTTAGATACTATTGCAGAGCAAGTAAGTATGACTGTTCCTGCCTTTTGTCGTTATTTTAAAAAAGCAACAGGTAAGACGTTTACAAAGCTAGTTAATGAATATAGAGTTGTGCATGCTACAAAACTATTATCTGAAAGCCAAATGAGTATTACAGATGTTTGTTTTGAATGTGGTTTTAATAATTTCTCACATTTTAATAAGTTGTTTAAAGAAATAACAGGTAAGAATGCTTCTAAATATAGAAGTGAGATAAAACAGATAATACAATAATTTTAAAATATAAAATTACAGCATTAGAAGTGGCGAAGGAAAATTAAGCTATTTTTCACCATTAACTTCTGCATGAAATTGATTTAAAAACGAAAACATATAATTATGGCGTTCTAGAGCAATTTCTTTACCGGTTTTAGTATTCATTGTATCTTTTAATAGCAGCAATTTCTCATAAAAATGATTAATTGTTGGAGCAGTAGAGGCTTTGTATTCTGCTTTAGTCATATTAAGATTAGGCTTAATATCTGGATTATAAAGTGCTCTGTTCTTAAACCCGCCATAATTAAAAGTCCTTGCAATACCAATAGCTCCAAGTGCATCTAATCGGTCTGCATCTTGAACAACTTGTAATTCTATAGAATTAAAAGCGTCCGTTTTACCAATATTAGAGCTAAAAGAGATGTTTTCAATTATAGCTACTACGTGCTCAATAATAGAAGAGTCTACATTGTGTTCTTGTAAAAATGTTCGTGCTTTTTTAGGACCAACAGTATCATCTCCATTATGAAACTTGCTATCTGCAATATCATGTAATAAAGCGCCTAAAGCGACTATTTCTAAGTTTACTACCTCGCCTTTAGAAATAAGTAAAGCATTGTTGTAAACACGTTCTATATGAAACCAGTCGTGCCCACCTTCAGCATTTGCTAATTCTTTTTTCACAAATGCTTTGGTAGCTTCTATTAAAACAAGGTTAATCATGCTATAACTTTGCAGGTTCAACCCATTTAAATTGGTAAGAGTTTTCAGGAATCTTTATTCTATCTGCTAAACGTAACATTCTTGAAGGTAATTTCATTAAGTAGTCACGTGCTTTTTCAGCTTCGTCAGTAAGACCAGTAATTTTGTCTATTTCCCAACGTTTAGTAAGCTTCTCTAAAATTTCAATATAATCTAAAGAAGTATACACACCAATACGTTGAGCTGTGTTAGAAAACTCTTCGAAAACAGTACCTATTTTTCCGCCAGATTCTCTTAAAAAATGAGCAGGCATTGTAATTTTTTGCTTCATCATGTATTGAAAAGCAAGCATCATTTGGCTTGGATCTACAGCAAAAATACGTTCTACAAATTCGCTGTAAGCATGGTGATGTCTCATTTCGTCACCAGCAATAATCTTACACATTTTAGACAATTGTTTATTACCTTTTTGTTTCGCTAATTTAGCAACACGGTTGTGAGAAACGTATGTTGCCAACTCTTGAAAGCTAGTGTAAACAAAGTTTTTATAAGGGTCTTGAGCTGTGCCAATATCAAAACCATCTGCAATAAGATGCTGTGTGGTCTGTTCTATTTCTCTCATATTAACACGACCAGAAAGGTATAAGTACTTATTAAGCACATCACCGTGACGGTTTTCTTCAGCAGTCCAATGTCTTATCCACTTTGCCCAACCGTTTCTACCACCTTGGTCTACACCTTCAACATCCATTAACCAAGATTCGTAGGTTGGTAATGCTTCTTCGGTAATCATATCACCAACTAAAACCACCCAGAAATCGTATGGTAATTCTTTAGAGAGCTCTCTAATTTCTTTTACTTCTTCCAAGAAATTTGGACCTTCAGAATTTGGTAAAAAATCTGTAGGTTGCCATATCGTTTCAGGCGGAATTAAATATTTTTCTATTAGTGACTCTATGTCTTTTTCTAAAAACGACATCACTTCTAATCTTACATTTTTTAATGACATAATCTTAAAGTTTTATACTGTTTTTTATAGTGTTTTCAATATGTGCTAATAACAATTCCTGTGTTTCAAAATCGCTTGGTTTAACAGGTTTATGAGCCTCAAAAGTTAAGTGATTACCAATACCCATAGGAAATTTTCCATAGCGTAAATTTTTCCAAGAATTATTAATCGTTACAGGAACAATAACAGCACTTGGTATATATTTTATTAGTGTTTCCAAACCTTTAGTTTGAAAATGTTTTGGTTTTCCATCGCGACTTCTAGTGCCTTCCGGAAAAATAACAGCTGCTCTGTTTGTAGTTTCTATATAATCTGCAAATTTTCTAATAGCAACAATAGCTTGTCTCGGGTTTTTGCGGTCTATTAAAGCCGATCCTCCATGTCTTAAATTATAAGATACACTCGGTATACCTTTTCCTAATTCCTTCTTACTAACAAATTTTACATGGTGTTTTCTAAAATACCACATTAATGGCGGAATATCTGCCATACTCTGGTGATTAGAAACAATAATTACAGGCTGAGAAGTGTCTAATTTGTATGGGTTTATAAAAGTATGCCAAGTGCCTAAGCAATTTAAGCAACGCATTAAAAAAAACTGTAAAATATCAACACTGTTTTTAAGTGCCTTGTAGCCCAGTACATTAAAGCAGAACCATTGTATTGGATGAAAAACAAGTAACGACAACCCAAAAAATAGGTAATACAAACAAGTTAATGGATATGCTAAAATTTTTCTCATTTTCGACAAGCTAATTATATGTCAAAAATAGAAAAACCACGTTTAAAAAACGTGGTTTTTCTATAATACTTAGTTTTAAAAACCGCGAATTAAATACTGTAAGTGTATTTAATTACTAGCAATGCTCGTTATAAGCATCTACAAGGTTTTCTGCAATTAATTCTGCAGGACGACCTTCAATATGATGGCGCTCTAACATGTGTACTAATTCTCCATTTTTAAACAAAGCCATACAAGGCGAGCTTGGAGGAAAAGGTACCATATGGCCTCTTGCTTGGTTAACCGCCTCTTTATCTACACCTGCAAATACAGTTACAATATTAGTAGGTTTTTTATCATTATTTAAACTCATTTTTGCACCTGGACGCGCATTTGCTGCTGCACAACCACAAACCGAATTTACAACCACTAACGTAGTTCCTTCTCTTTTTATAGCCTCGTCAACAGACGCTGCTGTATGTAATGCTTCAAAACCTGCGTTTGTTAAATCTTCGCTCATAGGTTTTACCATTTCTGCTGGATACATATCTTCTAATTTTTATATTAATATTCTATTTGTACAAAGTTAATCAAAAACCATGCAATTATTATTATGGCGTTACCTTATATCACTATCGTGCCATAAGGTCAGGCTATCACTACTCGCTTTTTTTGAGAAAAACAAAAAAGAGCTCAAACATGCCGTTCCATCCTTAACGCACTTACTTACTAATAGTCGTAACAAAACAAACATATTGACAACTAACAAAGTATTATATTTACAATCTTAAAAAATAATAGCGAGAGAATGAGCGGATTAAAATGGATTGGTGCCACATTAGGATGGTCTTTTGGAGGACCAATAGGAGCAATAATAGGATTAGCATTAGGTAGTTTAGGAGATGCTTTAGCATCAGGAAAAGGAAATATATTTTTAGGTCAAGGCGATGATTCGCAACAGCAACAAGGTGGAAGACCACATTATAGAACGCAGCAACAAAGAAGATCTCAAACAACATCTGGAGATTTTGAAGTTAGTTTACTAATACTGGCAACTGTAGTAATAAAAGCAGATGGTGTACAAGACCAAAGAGAACTAGATTTTGTACGAAAACAATTTGTTGGTATGTATGGCAAAGAGAGAGCCAACAAAGCTTTCGATTTATTTAAAAAAGTAAGTCAGCAAACCATTCCATTACGTCAAGTATGTATGCAAATACAGCAAATGATGGATCACTCGTCTCGCTTACAATTAATGCATTTCTTATTTGGTATTGCAAAGGCAGATGGTATGGTAACCGAAGACGAAGTAAACCAAATCTTCACCATTGCGGGTTATTTAGGTATTAGTTCTAGCGATTATAATAGTATTAAAGCCATGTTTTATAACAGTAGTGATAATGCTTATAAAATATTAGAAATCACCAAATCTGCAACAGCAGATGAAATTAAAAAAGCCTACAGAAAAATGGCTAAAAAATACCATCCAGATAAAGTAGAACACTTAGGAGACGAACACAAAAAAGGAGCCGAAGAAAAATTTAAACAAGTACAAATGGCTTACGAGCAGTTGCAAAAGGAACGCGGGTTGTAAGTGAAGTTTTTACAAAGCAATTTAAAATGAGACTACTAATTACAGCTCCTCTCTTTAGTTAAAGAGAGGTGGTTTCGGTTTAACCGAAATCGGAGAGTTTGATAAAAAATGCGAAGCTATTTTAATTGTCATTTAGTACTACACTTAAAATAATTAAAAAAAAATAGGAGACCTTTCCATAAAATGACCATTAATAAGTAAACAACTATTTATGAGCGATCAAAAAATATTGGAACTTTTTAAAAATGGTAAGCGAAGTAAGGCGTTTAAAGAGTTATATAAACTCTATCCAAGAATAGAAAAACTTATTCTATCTAAAGGAGGGACAAAAGCAGATGCTAACGATGTGTTTCAAGAAGCGCTAATTATACTCAATAGAAATCTTGAAAAATCAGATTTCACATTAACATCTTCATTTTATACTTATTTATATTCCGTTTCGCGTTTTGTATGGAAAGACATGCAAAATAAGTTTTCAAAACAAGAACTACTCAAGTTAAGTACCGATGAGGTTTCTATATTTCATAACGTTTTAGAGGAACAAAAATACCAGTTTGCCGAAAAAGCTTTTCGCGAATTAGGAGAACGATGTCAACAATTACTACAACGGTTTTACCTCAAAAAAATGTCTTTTAAAGACATTGCTAAGGTTATGCAATTTAAAAGCGAAAAAATTGCCAAAAACCAAAAGTACAAATGCTTACAAAAAGCAAAAGACATCTACAGAACAACACTAAAAACCGTTCAATCTTAATTCGAAACAATCATGGAAAAATATATAGAAAATACCGACTTAATAAACGCTTATTTAAACAATACGCTTTCAAAAAACGAAAAATTAATTTTTGAAAAAAGACTAGAAATAGATTCAGAATTTAAACAACTTTATAACGAGCAATTAGCAATTTTAGAAGGCATTAATCGAGTAGGTTTAAAAGCTGAAATTAATGCAGCAAAACAAAGCTACGTTCGTGGGAAGTGGATGAAATATATTGGAATTTCGGTTGGTGTTGTTTTAGTTTCAGTTGTGATTTTTAGTTTAGTTTTTAAAACTGAAATAACTAAAAACACAGAAAAAATAAACAATCAAATTGAAGCTATTACAGATGTAGAAACTGTTGAAAAATCTTTAAAAAAATTAATTGAAGACCCTAAAGAGTTAAAAGAAGTAATAGAAATAGATGATGAGATTGCCACGTCTCGAAAAGCGACTCGCAATGACGTATCGATTGAAGAGGTTGTAAATAAAGAAGCAGTTTCAAAAGAAAAGTCACTTGTAAAAATAGACGAAGTCTCTCAAAAAACAAAGCCTGAACCAATGGCAACAGAATTAAAGGCATTCTTCAAATTAAATAAAAAACAACCTCAAATAATAGAAGTAAATACAGAAAAAGAGTTTACTGTTACTTGTAAAGAAGGAACCATTTTAACCATTCCAGCAAAATCTTTTGTAGATGCTAAAACAGCAAAATTAGTAACAGGAATAATTAGTCTTGAAGTTACAGAATACTATAAATTGTCTGATATGTTAATTGGTAATTTAACAACAAAAGCAGATGATAAGCAATTGGAAACTGGAGGCATGTTGTATTTAGATGCTAATAAAAAAGGCAAAAAACTAAAATTAAAAAAAGGAAGAAGAATACAAATGACTTTTAATAGTAAAGGCAAAAAAGGCATGCAATTATTTTCTGGTGAAGAGAATAATGAAGGTGTGAATTGGAAATTACAAACTGAAAAAAAGGAGAGTATAGAAGAAGATGTTGAAGTCGCTTTTTCAACAATAGAAATAGTTCCAACTTATCCTGGATGCGAAAATCTTTCAAATAATGATAAGAGAAAATGTATGAATGATGCAATAAATAAGATTGTATCTAGAAAGTTTGATATGGAAATTGCTGAAAATTTAGGGCTAAAAGGAAAACAAAAAATTGTTATAGATTTTAGAATAGACAAAAAGGGAAATGTAGGTGAAGTTAATGCACGAGCATCAAGAAAAGAAGTAGCAGATGAAGCTGTAAGAGTTATAGAATTTTTACCACAATTTATTCCAGGTAAACAAAGAGGTAAGCCTGTAAGAACTCGATATTCTTTAGTTTTTAATATTCAATTGGAAGGTGAAAATACAGAATCAAACTCAGTTGTTTTTGTAAAAAGTGATAAAAAATTTATAGAAATTTTCGAAAAACGTTTAGATTCTATTGAATCTTCAAATGGAATCCTTGGAACAATAAGTAATGACCATATTGCACGCTATGCCTTTGCAACCACAAAACTAGGTTGGATAAACTGTGATAGATTTGTTAACTCTAAAAAACAAAAAGTAAAATTTAAACTAAAAATTAAAGACCCTAATGGAACTAATGTAAAAATGGTTTTTAAAAGCATGAGTTCTATTTTACCAAGTAAAAAGTTTGCAGACGAATTCGATTTTGGGCTTCTTCCTATAGATGAAGAAGTTATAGTAATAGCTATTAAAAAAACAAAAGACAAGTTGTATTTAGCTAAAAAAGAGATGCAAACAAAAAGGAATCCAGATTTGAAACTAGACTTCAAAGAAGTAACAATTCAAGAGCTTAAAATGGAATTAGAAAATTTAAATAGTTCATTCTAATATTCTTTTAGCGTCATTGCAACGCGTTTTTGTTACATGGTAATCTCATGAAGTAATCGATATATTTAAGAGGTTGCCACGCTTCACACGCAATGACATTTCTAACTTAACCTACTTACTCCCAAAAGCCAACAATTGATTATAAATAACAGACTTAGACTGTGCATTAATAGCTTTAGCATCATCCTTTGTTAAACCTTCAGTCTCAATAAATTTGTGAATTTTCGCTCTCATTTGTCCAGGGCTTCCACTAAAAAAAGTATAAGAAAAACGTTTTTTATTGTCTCCAAAAGTAATCGGTACAATTGGTATTTGATGATTTATAGCTAAACGGAAAGCACCATCTTTAAAATCGGTTAAAAGAATGTGTTCTTCAGGTACCAAACCTTCAGGGAAAATGCAAATACTTAAACCTTGCTTTAAACGTCTTTGCGCTCTTAAAAACACGGCTTGTCTGCTTTTTGGGTTATTTCTGTCTACTAAAATAGCGGTACGCTTGTAGAAAAAACCAAATAAAGGAATCTTTGCGAGTTCAGCTTTACCAACAAAAACAAATGGGTTTTTAACAGTAACTAACATTAGCATAATATCCAACATAGAGGTATGGTTGGCAATAAACATATAACTCTTGCTTTTTTCGGGTACTTGCTCTCTTATTATTTTAGTATTAAATCCCATGCCTATTAAAATACAACGTGCCCAAATGCGTGCGAGTTTAAAGAAGTAGGGATACCAAGATTCTTTTAAAATCGAGACTATTAGAAATGGAAACATAATAATTATAGGTAATGCAACCATTACGTAAAACCAAATACGGTAGAATAACCAGAAAATCTTTTTAAAAACAATCATAAGCGCCAAAAATACATAATTGTTTTGAGCTATTTTAATTGAAAAAAAATACCTTTGTTTTTTAATTAACCTAAAAGCGATTACTGCTTAATTTATAGATAGCAGAGTCAAGTCACATACATTATTATGGCAAGAGTACTTACAGGAATACAAAGCACAGGAACACCACACTTAGGAAACATATTAGGCGCATTAAAGCCAGCAATGGCATTAGCTAACGATGCAGCAAACGAATCGTTTTTGTTTATTGCAGACATGCACTCGCTTACCCAAATTAAAGATGGTGAAACATTAAGAAATAACACGTATTCTACTGCTGCAACTTGGTTGGCTTTAGGTTTAGATATAGAAAAAACAATATTTTACAGACAAAGTGATATACCACAAACAACAGAGTTGTCTTGGTATTTAAGCTGTTTTTTTCCATACCAACGTTTAACATTAGCACATAGTTTTAAAGATAAAGCAGACAGATTAGAAGATGTAAACGCAGGTTTATTTACTTACCCAATGCTTATGGCAGCAGATATTTTATTATATGATGCCGAAATTATTCCTGTTGGAAAAGACCAATTACAACACATAGAAATGACGCGTGATGTAGCCTCTCGTTTTCATTCTAAAATGGGTGAAACATTTGTTATGCCTAAAGGTCAGATACAAGAAAGTAATATGCTTATTCCAGGAACCGATGGTGCTAAAATGAGTAAGAGTAAAGGTAATATTATCAATATATTTTTACCAGAAAAGAAACTACGTAAGCAAGTAATGACTATTAAAACAGATAGTACTGCTCTTGAAGATGCTAAAGATTGGTCTACTTGTAACTGTTTTGCTATTTATAGTTTAATGGCTTCGGAGGAAGAAATAACAACTATGAAAGCCAACTACGAAAACGGTAATTACGGTTACGGTCATGCAAAGCAAGCCTTATTCGAATTAATTTTAAAAACGTTTGAAACAGAAAGAGAACGTTATTATTTTTATATGGATAATCTTGATAAAATAGACGAAGCGCTTGTTAAAGGAGCAGAAAAAGCTAAAGTTGTTGCAGATGCTGTTTTAAAACGTGTAAGAGCTAAAGTTGGATATTAAATATTTATGCAACTAAAAGCTATTTTTTAATAGCTTTTAGTTGTGTCAACATTTCTTTAGTAATAGCTTCAAGATCAAAACTGTGTTTCCAGTTCCATTGCTCTCTAGCTTCGGTATCATCAATGCTTTGTGGCCAAGAATCTGCAATGTCTTGTCTAAAGTCTGGCTTGTAAGTCATTTTAAATTCAGGAATAACTTTTTGTATAGACGCTGCGATTTCTTTAGGCGTAAAGCTAATTCCAGATAAATTATAAGCCGATCTTATTTTTATAGTCTCTGGCTTTGCAGCCATAATATCTACCGTTGCTTTAATAGCATCGTCCATAAACAACATTGGTAATGCTGTGTTTTCAGATAAGAAACATTCATATTTACTAGCTTTTAAAGCTTCGTGATAAATTTCTACAGCATAATCTGTAGTACCACCACCTGGTAATGTTTTCCAACTAATAATACCAGGATAACGAATACTTCTAACATCTACTCCGTATTTATTATGGTAATATTCGCACCAGCGCTCACCAACTTGTTTGGTAATACCGTAAACCGTAGTTGGCTCCATAGAGGTATATTGTGGTGTGTTTTCTTTTGGTGTTGTTGGTCCAAAAACAGCAATACTAGAAGGCCAAAATACATGATCAATAACTTTTCCTTTGGCAAGGTTTAAAACATGAAATAAAGAATTCATATTTAAATCCCAAGCTTCCATAGGATATTTTTCTCCTGTGGCACTCAGTAAAGCAGCCATTAAATAGATGGTTTTTACATTATTGTTTAAGCAACAATCCTTAATAGCATTAAAGTTTTTTGCATCAAGAATAACAAAAGGACCAGAACTTACAAGTTCTAGTTTTCTAGTATTAATATCGCTTGCAATTACATTATCGACTCCATGGATTTCCCTAAGTTTATAAGTAAGTTCTGAGCCTATTTGACCACAAGCTCCAATAATTAAAATTTTTGATGACATAGTATTGTTGTATATAAAGTGAATCAAAAATAATAAGATTTTATTCAACTTCAAGTTAAAAATAGAATATTAACAGCGTGAGTATATTTTTATGATATTAGTAAGAGCTTAAAAGCTTGAATACAATATATTTGTAACAATAAAAGACACTTTATTTAATGAAAAAGTTATTAATACTCATATTTCTAGTTATGCTTTCGGCATGTAAAAAGGAGGTAAAGCCTGAAACAGAGAGCGCTTTGGTTAGCAACGACTCTACAAAAGTAACTAAAGAAGATATTTCTAAAATTAACTATATAGAATATGGTATAGATAATAAAGCAAAACAAACATTAGATTCTTGGCAGGCTTACAATACGATTTCACGAGCTATTGAGACCTTAAAACAAGGAGATTTCACCTTCTTTAAAACAGATGATGAGGTTTTTAATACTACTTTAAAAGATATAGAAACAACAACTCCAGAAACCATAGATAGCGAGCCAATTAAAGCTAGAGTTTTAATTTTAAGAACTAAACTTTTAAAGTTTAGAGAAGTAATTAATTTAAACACTGCTAATAAAAAGGATAAATTGATAGCTATAAAAGAATTGTTTCAGTCGTTTTCTTACGTTACACTTCAAATAAACAAGAAGTTTGAAAAAGAAGCACAAAATATTATTAAACCAGATTCTTTATGAGAATAATTACATTCCTTTTATTGTGTATACTTTCGTTGTCTTGTAAAACAGCGGTTAAAACAGATAATATAGAAACGGAAAGTGTTTCAACTGAAGAGATAAAAAAAAGTATCAATACCTCGTTAGATCTTTGGCATAAGGCTGCAGCCGAAGCAAATTTCGATAATTACTTTAATTTAATGACAAAAGAAGGTGTGTTTATTGGTACAGATGCAACTGAAAACTGGCAAAATGAAGCTTTTAAAATCTTTTCAAAACCTTATTTCGATAAAGGAAAAGCTTGGAGTTTTACATCAGTAGAAAGAAATATTTATATATATGAAGATCAAAAACTAGCTTGGTTCGATGAGTTGTTAGACACGCAAATGAAACTATGTAGAGGCTCTGGAATATTAAAGTTAGAAAATGGTAAATGGAAAATAGCACATTATGTTTTGTCTATAACCATTCCAAATGAGAATGTTACCGAAGTTGTAAAATTAAAAACAGATTTTGATAGTTTATACACTAAAAAACTAATGCTTAAATAAGAACAAAATAAAAGTAATTTACAAAGCGCATTCTTAAACGGGATGCGCTTTTTTATGTTAAATGAAAAGGTTACATAAAAATATCTGTGTAAATTAGAGGCCTATAATCAACTAAAGAATAGTAATAAAATGAAAACTAATTTTAAAACAGTTTCATTACTTGGTGTATTTGCTTTATCAAGCATTATGGCATGTAAGGAAGAGCCAAAAAAAGAAATGGTTCAATTAGAAGTAACGCCAGGCATTAATTTGGATTTAATGGATACAAATGTAAAGCCTAGTGACGATTTTTTTAAATACGTAAATGGAAAATGGTTAGAAACTAATGAGATTCCAGATGATAGATCTTCTTGGGGAAGTTTTGCTGAACTTAGAAAAAATACAGATGCAGATGCTTTGGCTATTTTAAAAGCAGCAATGAATACAAATAAAGATTTCGAAACTATTGAGGTGCTTCCGGGATCAGATCAAGAAAAGGCTGTTCATTATTTTCAAACAATAATGGATACAGTGGGAAGAAATGAGCAAGGTTTAAAACCATTACAACCATATTTAGCTAAAATAGAAGCTATTAAAAACAGTGAAGATTTACAAGCATACATGATCGAAATGGAGCCTCAAGGAGGTGGTGGTTTGTATGGTTTTGGTGTTGGTAGTGATCCTAAAGACAGTAATAGAAATGTTGCTTATGTTGGAGGAGGAAGTACAGGCTTACCAGATAGGGACTATTATGTTAAAGATGATGCAGATTCTAAAGAGAAAAGAGCTAAGTATGTTGAGCATGTTGCTAAAATGTTACAGTATTTAGGAGATAATGAAGCTGAAGCAAAGGAGCAAGCAGATAATATTTTAGCTTTCGAAACGCGTATAGCAGAGGCTAAAATGGATAAAGTAGAAAGACGTGATGCTCGTAAACGTTACAATCCAAGGTCTATAGCAGACTTACAAAAAATGGTGCCAGCAGTAAACTGGAGAAATTATTTTGATGGCATTGGTGCAACAAAATTAGATACTGTTATTGTTGGAGATTTAGGATATTTTACGCGTTTACAAGAAATTCTAGCTGAGGGAAATGTAGAAGATTGGAAAACCTATTTAAGATGGTCTGCTTTTAATGGAGCAGCCGGAAGTTTATCTACAGAATTAGATAAAGCAAATTGGGAGTTTTATGGAAAAACATTAAACGGATCAAAAAAACAACGAGCTCTAGATGAACGTGCTTTAGGAAGTTTAAACGGTACATTAGGAGAAGCTTTAGGTAAATTATATGTAGATAGAAAGTTTCCGCCAGAAGCTAAAGCAAAGGCAGAAAAGATGATAAAGAATGTAATTTTAGCATTCGAAGGCAGAATAAATAATTTGGAATGGATGAGTCCTGAAACCAAGTTAAAAGCAATTGAGAAATTAAAAGCAACGCAAATTAAAATTGCTTATCCAGATAAGTGGAAAGATTACTCATCTTTAGATATTGCAAGTACAGAAGAAGGCGGTTCTTACCTTCAAAATTCATTAAATGCAAGTGCTTGGAATTTTAAAAAGGATATTGCAAAATTAGGAAAGCCTGTAGATAAAAGCGAATGGTATATGGCTCCACAAGTTGTGAATGCTTATTTTAATCCTGCGTTTAACGAAATCGTTTTTCCTGCAGCTATTTTACAGCCACCTTTTTATAATTACAATGCAGACGATGCAGTTAATTATGGTGGAATTGGTGCTGTTATTGGTCATGAGATTTCGCACAGTTTTGATGATTCTGGATCGCGTTACGATAAAGACGGAAACTTAAACGATTGGTGGACAAAAGAAGACTTAACTAAATTCGAAGGTTTAGGTGCAGACCTTGCAGCGCAATATAGTGCTATTGAAGTGTTACCAGAAGTAAACATTAATGGTAAATTTACTTTAGGTGAAAACATTGGTGATTTAGGTGGTGTTTTAGCTGCTTACGATGCTTTACAATTAAGCTTTAAAGACAGCGCTAAACCAGAAAAAATAGATGGTTTTACTGCAGAGCAACGTTTCTTTATGAGTTGGGCGACCGTATGGAGGACTAAAATGCGTGATGATGCTTTAAAAACAAAAATTAAGACAGATCCACATTCTCCAGGAATGAATAGAGCTGTACAACCACTTTTAAATGTTGATTCGTTTTACGAAGCATTTGGCATTAAAGAAGGGGATAAAATGTTTATTACTCCAGAGGAACGTGTTAGAATCTGGTAAGAAACCATAAAACAGTATTAAAAGCCACTCTAAATAGAGTGGCTTTTTTTATTTAACAATAATTTAACTTCGATTAGTTCGGATTGTTCCGAACCTAAAAGTATCTTTGCAAAGAATTTTACTGGAAGGAGATTTTTTTTAGTCTCAAGAGGCAGTAATAAATTATTAAAAATGAAAGAAAATATCTGCAAAGAGAAAATGGGTTTAGTTGAAAAACTAGGAGTGCATTTAGAAGATAGAGAGCAACTAGCTCCTGTTGCTGCACGTATTCTAGCTTATATCATTCTTACAGGTAAAAAAGGAACCACTTTCGAAGATATGGTTACTATACTTTGTGCAAGTAAGAGTACAATTTCTACACATCTTAAGCATTTACAAGATTTACAAAAAATTGTTTACTTCACAAAAACGGGAGATCGCAAAAAGTACTTTATTATTAATAAGGATATGATTGGTCAGCATATCGATAGCATGATAAATAAATGGTCAGAAGAACGCGAAATGCATTTAGAGATCAAAAAGTACAAGGAAACGATAAACAATAGTAAAATTGAAAATGAAAATGAGAAATTCGATTTAACGTTTCATGACGATTATATAAAATTTATAGATGGCGCAAAAGCCTCTGTAGAAGAATTAAAAACAAACCTAGCAAATAATAAATTCGATATTTAAATTAAAGTAATAATGAAAAACAATAGATTATACACGTTACTAGCACTAACCTTATTTTTAGTGGTTTCAAGTTGTGGAAAAAATAAAGAGCAAAAGGCAGCAGCACCAGCTCCTCCAGCATCGTTTCCAGTAGTAAGTATGCAAACAAAAACGGTAACAGGATACCAAGAATACCCAACAAATATAGAAGGTGTAGTAAATAGTGATGTAAGAGCTAAAGTTTCAGGATATATTCAAAACGTATTAGTAGACGAAGGTCAAAAAGTACGTAAAGGTCAAGCTTTATTTAAGTTAGAAACGCAATCTTTAAGTCAAGATGCAGGAGCTGCAAGAGCACGTGTTAATGTAGCACAAGTTGAGGTAGATAAATTGATTCCTCTAGTAGAAAAAAACATTATTAGTGGTGTGCAACTAGAAACAGCGAAAGCTAATCTAGCACAAGCAAGAGCTTCTTTAAGTGGTGTTTCTGCTAATATTGGTTATGCTACTATTAAAAGCCCTGTAAATGGTTATGTTGGTGCTATTAATTTTAGAGAAGGAACTTTAATTAGTCCTAACGATAGCAACCCACTAACTACTGTTAGTGATATTAGTGAAGTGTATGCCTTTTTTAGTTTTAACGAAGCGCAATACATCGATCTTTTACAAAGATCTGAAGGACAAAATAAAGCAGAGCGTATTAAAAATTCGCCAGACTTAAGTTTAGTCTTAGCGAATGGAAAAATGTATTCTGAAACTGGACGTATTCAAACCAGTACAGGACAAATTAATGATAAGACTGGAACTATAAAAATTAGAGCCGCTTTTAATAATCCAAACGAAATTTTAACCAATGGTAATAGTGGTAAAATTAGATTTCCAATAGAGTATAAAGATGCTATTGTTGTACCACAATCTGCAACATTCGAGCAGCAAAAAGATATCATGGTTTTTACTGTTGATAAAGATAATAAGGTAAAATCTAGTATCATAAAGGTACAAGGTACTGTAGGTAACTTATATGTTGTAGAATCTGGACTTAAGGTAGGCGATAAGCTTATTGTTTCTGGAGTAGGGAAATTAAGATCAGGAATGGCTATTGCTCCAAAAGACACACCTTTTGATGAAGCGATTAAGCCTGTAGCTGTATTATTTAAAAACTAGTAACTAACAAAAATAGTAGTCATGTTAAAAACATTTATTGAAAGACCTGTTCTTTCAACGGTAATTTCTATTATCATAGTTGTACTTGGTTTTATTAGTATATCAAGTCTACCCATAGAAGAGTATCCAGATATTGCACCGCCAACAATTAAGGTAACGGCATCTTATGCTGGAGCCAATGCAGAAACTGTTTTAGAGAGTGTAATTATTCCTATAGAGGAACAAATTAATGGTGTTGAAGGGATGAGTTATATCACTTCTACAGCATCTAATACAGGTACAGCAGAAATCACAGTTTATTTTGATCAAGATGTAGATGCAGATATTGCTGCGGTTAACGTTCAAAATCGTGTATCAAGAGCAAATGCTTTATTACCTCAAGAGGTGCTTCAAACAGGAGTAATAACACAAAAGCAAGAAACAAGTGCTTTAATGTTTATTTCTATGTATTCTGAAAATGAGAGCTACGATGCTACATTTATTCAGAATTACTTAAAAATAAATGTAGTACCTGCAATGCAACGTATTAGTGGTGTTGGAGATGTTAGTTTATTCTCTCAACAAGATTACGCGATGCGTATTTGGTTGAAACCAGAAAAATTAGCAACCTATGGTTTAATACCTTCAGATATTACAGCAGCTTTAGCAGAACAAAACTTGGAAGCAGCTGCAGGTTCTTTAGGTCAGAATAATGGAGAAGCATTTTCATATACGTTAACATATAGCGGTCGTTTTAAACATGAGCAGCAATATGCAGATATTGTTATTAAGGCTTTAGGAAATGGAGAGTTTCTACGTCTAAACGATGTAGCAACTATAGAATTAGATGCACAGTCTTATGCGGCTAACGCCATGAGTATGGGTAATCCAGCGGTTTTTATGGGTATTTTCCAAACCAAAGGATCTAATGCAAGAGAAATTATTGAAAACATTAAAGTGACTTTAGAGTCGGTTAAAAAAGACCTTCCAGAAGGATTAGATGTTTTTGTGCCTTACGATACGAGTTTGTTTTTAAATGCTTCTATAGAAAAGGTAATAAGTACTTTATTAGAAGCCTTTGTATTAGTATTCTTAGTGGTATTCCTTTTCTTACAGGATTTTAGATCTACTTTAATTCCGGCAATTGCGGTTCCAGTTTCTATTATTGGTACGTTCTTTTTCTTGAATGTTTTTGGATACTCGATTAACTTGTTGACGCTATTTGCGTTAGTGCTCGCCATTGGTATTGTGGTGGATGATGCTATTGTGGTTGTAGAAGCTGTACACGCTAAATTAGATGAAGGTGAAAAAGATCCTAAAAAGGCGACACTTACTGCTATGAATGAAATATCTGGAGCTATTATATCTATTACTTTAGTAATGTCAGCAGTATTTATTCCGGTAACGTTTGTAACAGGACCTACAGGTGTGTTTTACGAGCAATTTGGTGTCACTTTAATTATTGCTATTTTAATTTCGGCAGTAAATGCATTAACTTTAAGTCCAGCATTATGTGCGCTATTATTAAAGCCTCATAAAGATGACGAAGAGTTGAAAGGTAAGAGTCCATTAAAACGTTTTTATAAACTTTTTAATCGCGGATTTAATGCAACAATAAAACGTTACGGAAAATCACTTCATTTTTTATACAAAGTAAAATGGATCTCTCCTTTATTATTAATTTTAGCTTTTGCTGGAATTTACTGGGCATCTTCTACAACTCCTACAGGATTTGTACCAAATGAAGATAGAGGAATTATTTTTGCAAACATTGCATTACCAGAAGGATCATCTTTAGATAGAACAGATGCTGTTTCTAGAGATTTATACGATAAAATAAAAGATATCGATGGTATTGTTGCAGTAAACTTTATTAAAGGTAGAAGTTTAATTAATGGTACTGGTAGTAACTATGGTTTTGGTATTATAAAATTAGCAGATTGGGCAGACCGTGAGGATGTTTCAACATCAGTACAAGCCATTACAGGCAAGTTATTTGGTGCTGCAGCAGGAGTTAAAGAAGCAAATATTATTTTCTTTTCACCGCCAAGTATTCGTGGTTTTGGTAACTCAGCTGGTTTCGAGGTTAATTTATTAGATAAGTTTGGTGGCGAGTTTAAAGACTTAGATCAAGCGAATAAAGATTTCGCAATGGCTTTAATGTCGCATCCAGAAGTAAAATATGCACAATCATCTTTTAGTACAAACTATCCACAATACGAAATGGAAGTTAATGTACCATTAGCAAAGGAAAAAGGCGTGCCTATTAATAGTATATTCTCAACTTTACAAGGTTATATTGGTGGAATTTACGCTTCAGATTTCTCTAGATTTGGGAAACAGTTTAGAGTATACATCCAAGCTTTACCAGACGATAGAGCAGATGTAGACGATTTAAATAGTATGTACGTTCGTACAGATTCTGGTGAGATGACACCAATTACACAGTTCGTAAAATTAGAGCGTGTATATGGTCCACAATCGGTAACACGTTTTAACTTATTTAATTCTACTTCTATAACTGGTGCTACAAACGATGGGTTTAGTACAGGTGATGCTATTAGAGTTATTGAAGAGGAAGTTGCAAAATTACCTAATAATTATACGGTTGCTTATTCTGGTTTAACAAGAGAGGAAGTAAGTGCAGGAAACCAAACAGCCTTTATTTTTGGATTGAGTATTCTGTTTGTATACTTCTTATTAAGTGCACAGTACGAAAGTTACTTATTACCATTTGCAGTTATTTTATCATTACCATTTGGAGTCTTTGGAGCTTATATAAGTACTAAGTTTTTAGGACTAGAGAATAATATTTACTTCCAAATTTCTTTAATTATGCTTATTGGTTTATTAGCCAAAAATGCCATACTTATTGTGGAAATAGCACTGCAGAAACGACGAAAAGGAGAAAGCATTGTTGAGGCTGCTGTAGATGGAGCAAAATCTCGTTTACGTCCAATCTTAATGACTTCGTTTGCCTTTATTCTAGGTTTAATGCCATTAGTGTTAGCAAAAGGTGTAGGATCGGAAGGAAATAGATCCATTGGTACAGGAGCCGTTGGTGGATTGCTAATAGGAACTATTTTAGGAGTCTTCGTTATTCCAATCTTATTTATATTATTTCAGTGGTTACAAGAAAAAATGTCTAGTAAACCAGCAGTACAAACTATAGAAGAATAAAACGATGAAATCAATTATAAAACATAGAAATTTTAGTAAAGGAGCACTAATTTTAGTTGTTGCACTTACGTTACAAAGTTGTTTTGTGGCGCAAGATTATGCAAGACCAGAATTAGATATAGAAACTGAAGCACTTTACAGAACAGATAACCTGCCAACAGACAGCGTATCTATTGCAGATGTATCTTGGAAAACCTTATTTTCAGACCAATATCTTCAACAATATATAGAGGAAGGTCTGCAAAATAACATGGATGTTCGTATTGCAATACAACAAATGGTAGCTGCCGAAGCTTATGCAAAACAAGGCAAAGCAGGTTACTTACCATCTGTAAGTGTTGGTACAAATTGGACACACCAAGAACTGTCTAAAAACACGCAGTTTGGAGCGTTTTTAACAGACACTTCTACAGATCAGTTTGATGTAACAGCAAACCTATCTTGGGAAGCAGATATTTGGGGAAAAATTCGAAGTAATAAAAGAGCAACTCAAGCAGCTTATTTACAAAGTGTAGCCGGACATCAAGCCGTAAAAACGCAACTAATCTCTAGTATTGCTAATACGTATTACAGTTTATTGGCTTTAGATGCGCAATTAGAAATAACTAAGCAAACCATTGCAACCAGAGAAAGTAGTGTAGAAACTATTAAGGCTTTAAAAGATGCTGGTCAGGTAACACAGGTTGCTGTAGATCAGAATGTGGCACAATTTAATAGTGCAAAAGCATTAGAGGTAGATATTGAAACTGCTATTTTTAAAACTGAAAATACACTTAGTATTTTGTTAGGTAAATCTGCTCAAAATTTTGAAAGAAGTAGTTTGGATATTCAAAAAATAGAAGAGGAACTTAAACTTGGAGTAGCGGCAACATTGCTTAGTAATAGGCCAGATGTTATGGCAGCAGAGTATAATTTAATTCAATCTTTTGAGTTAACTAACGTTGCTAAAAGTAACTTATATCCATCTTTAAAATTAACTGCTTCGGGAGGTTTACAGAGTTTGGAAATAGACAAATTGTTTAATGCAAACTCTTTATTTGCAAATATAGTTGGCGGTTTAACGCAGCCATTATTTAACAAACGTGCTTTAAAAACGCAAAAAGAAGTAGCTATTGCACAACAAGAGCAGTCTTTACTTCAGTTTAAAAAGACATTGTTAATAGCTGGAACCGAAGTGTCCAATGCTTTATTTTCTTATGAATCTGAAACTAAAAAATTCGAATTTAGAAAGAATGAAGTTGAGGCTTTACGTCAAGCAGAAAGCAATTCGGATATTTTACTTAAAAATGGTTATGCTAACTACTTAGACTTATTAACAGCAAGACAAAGCGCATTAAGTGCAGAGCTTAATATAATCGATAGTAAATTACAACAACTAGTGTCTATTGTAGATTTATATGAAGCACTTGGTGGTGGATGGAGATAAAATAAATTAAAATGATTACTAAAGCAGAGTTATTAAAATGTTCTATTTCAAAATTTACGCAATTTGGTAGCAAACATGTTACTTTAGACGAGATAGCAAATACGCTTGGTATATCAAAAAAAACAATTTATACGTTTTTTAATAACAAAGAAGACTTAGTTATATCTAGTATTGAAAGTTTATTAAATGAGTATAGAGACGATATAAATGGGATTGTTAATAGCAATGGTAAAGATCCTATTTTATGTGTTATATTAATTTACCGTAGAGGGTTTGAGTATTTAAAATACTTTAAGCCCTCTTTTTTATTTGGATTGCAAAAGTACTACCCAAAAGCAGCTGATTTGGTAGATGATTTTACCGAAGAATTATCAAACGATATCGTTTACAAGCTTCTTAAAAATGCAAAAGAATCTGGTGATATTAAACAAGATCTTAATATAGAATTGATGACCAAAGTCTATTTTTTTAGGATTGATAACCTTATATTTAAGAAGAATAATTTGTTTGAATTGTATCCAAAAGAAGAGTTGTTTAAGTATTTAGTGATCTATAATTTAAAAGGTGTAATTACAAGTAACTATTCTAATTCTTATTTTGAATAGTTTAGTATTTTTGCAATATGAAAAAAGACATTGACATTCCAAAAGTTGAAGGCGTTTACGTTGCTATTGTAAACGAGTACAACGACATTTATAAAACTCAAGATTGGAACGCTTATATAATTAATGATAAAGATGTTGATTTAGAAATGGTGCTTATTGTTACTAGTGGTTATTCTGAAAAGAAAATGACTTCTATTTTTAGAAAAAAACTAGACAAGCTTCCTAAAAAAAGTTACGCTAAAATAGAATTGATGCAGGAAGACTTATTTGCGCTTAACAATCAATTTAAGGTTACTTTTTTTCAGGATAATAAAATGTTCGATAAAACATATACTTTTAGAAAAAACACGATTAATCTGCAGGCTTTACAGGCTCTTCCTTTAATGGAAGCACGTGGTGTTTTGGTAAAGTAGATTATTTAGATACTTTTACATTAGATTGTAAAACCTAATTAATAAAAGTATGGACAACAATAAGTTAATAGAATATCTAGAAACCTTTGGAGCTTTAACAAGTAAAGATAAGCTGTGTCTAATAGACAATGTCGAGTTTAAAGCGTACAAAGCTGGAGACGTGTTTTTGCATACTGGAAAAATAGCTAATCAAGTTGGTTTTATTATCGAAGGTGTATTTCGATATTTTTTTTACGATGGTCAAGGTAACGAGATTACATCGTATTTTATGTCTGAAAGCCAATTTGTAACCAATATTACTAGCTTTAACGAGTACACGTTTAGTTCTGGAACTATTGCCGCAGAGACCGATTGTCTTGTATTAATTATAGATAGAAAAGGTTGGGAGTTGTTTGCAGAGCAAATTGAAAACTGGAATAGTATTATTTCAAAAATCACCTCAAAGACGTTGTTGGAAAAAACTAATTTTCAGCGCCGGCTAATAAACCAAGATGCTAAAGCTTCTTATTTAAGTTTGTTAGAACAAAATCCATCCATTATAAATAGAGTACCTCAAACTCATATTGCTTCATTTCTAGGAATAACAAAATTCTCGTTAAGTAGAATTCGTAATCAAATAGCTAATAAATAGTATTAGTTGTCATTTGGCAACGGATAACATTGCTATCCTTTAGATATTTGTATCATAATAATTAATAAAACTATTATGAAAAAAATATTAAAAGTAATTGGCAGTATTCTAGTACTTCTTATAGTTGGAATAGGGATAATCTATTTCTTTTTTCCTCAAAAAATTGTAGATTTCACCTACTCTCAAAATGCAAGTGCAGCGAAATTAACAGCTGAGACAATAACTGTTAATGGTTATAATACTCATTATTATACAAACAATAATACTACTGCAAAAGATACATTAGTATTGCTTCATGGACTTGGTGATGATAAAAATAGCTTTGTGCAATCGGCTGCATTTTTAACTAACGATTATTATTTAATTATTCCAGATCTTTTAGCTTCGGGAGAGAATGAAAAAGATAACACTTCAGATTTAAGCATTAAAGGTCAAGTCGATTTTTTAAATCAGTTTTTAACCAATTTAAAAGTTGAAAATTTTAGTCTAGCAGGAAACTCTATGGGAGGACATGTGGCTGCTGCTTATGCTATTGCATATCCCAAAAAAGTAAATGCGTTAGTACTTTTAAATGCACCAGGTTTAACGTTAGATGATCATGTTGTGTATTCTGGATTTGGTAGTGTTTTAAAAGATGAAACCGATTTAAACGCTGTTTTGTCTCGCGTATTTTATAAAGTGCCAGATTTACCTGGTCCTATAAAAAAAATGTACATCTCTCAAATTAATGAGAGTCGCGATTTTTTAAACAATAATATTATTCCTCAAATAAAAAACGGTCAATATTTTGATTTAAAAAATAACATAAACCAAATAAAAGCGCCAACTTTAATTCTTTGGGGGAAACACGATGCTGTTGTAAAGTTTAATGTAGCAGAGCGTTACAAAAGAGATATACCATTATCTGAAATCGAAATTATAGAAAATGCTTCACATTCGCCACAATTAGAAGTGCCAGAAGTTGTAGCAACAAGTATTAACAGTTTTATTCAAAATAAAAGTAAACAAATGAAAGCAGCAGCACCAACAACTAGAGAACAACATTTAGCTAAAGTACAATTGCACAGATGGTATCAGTTATATGAAAGAGAGATGAATGAGAAACGTATAAACAATCAATTAGATATTTTAGACGATGCTATTTATATGAAATCTGCTGCAGGTGAAATGAAAGGAAAAGCGAATTATCCTGAAAGATTGACGGCTTATAAAGGTTGGCAAAATGCACACCATGTAGAGCATGTAAATGTTACAACTATAGAAGATGGATTAAAATTAGAAGCAGATATTAGGTATCAAAATATAAGACCAGATGGTGAAAAGAAAAGTTACACGATACATTACAACACGAAACTGATTAATGGTGAGGATTATTTACCTAAGTTTTCGTCTATTGAAATAACGCCTACAGGAGAAACTAATGATAACTTTGAAGATGCTTATGGAACTAACAGAGTAAAGTCTTTAATGTATTACTGGATTGCATCTATGGAAAACCTAGATGGAGATGTTTCACCTTTTAAGGAGGTTTTAGCAGATGGTTTTGTGTTGAATTTTTCTACGCAAAGTAGAATGACTTCTATTAAAGAATTAGAGACATGGTTAAAAGGGACGCCAATACAGTTGTCTAATAGCGAGCATTATCCTAAGCATTTTGAAGTGAAACAAATTATTGAAAATGAGTTTGAAATGAAGGTAGAGTTCTATTGGAAAGGACAATCTAAAGATGGAAAAAAACTAGAAGCTACAACACAGCACACTTGGTATGTTTTAGATAACCCAAACGATAGGTTTGCTAAAATTTTAAAGGTAGATGTTGTGCAAACCGTGCCTTTAAAAGTGTTAGAATAAATATTAAAAAAGAAGGATTACCTTGGTAAGTAAACTTGAAATTTGTGGTTAAAAAAAACTTTAGTAAATACATGCGTTAAGGATTGAAACGGCATCCTTTTTTGAGGTACGATAAAAAGATATAGTAGAAAGCCTGACCTTTAGGTAACGCTAAAAAAAATAAATCCCTTTTTTCAAAGGGACTATTTTAATCTAATTTATCTGTTAATTTTTTAAACACTTTTTTTGCATCTTTACCTTCATATAATATATCGTAAACAGCTTCAATTATTGGTAAGCGTGTTTTTTTTACATTTTTTTTGTTAAGTAAATGTGCGCTTTTTGAAGCGTAGTAACCTTCGGCAACCATACTCATTTCCATTTGTGCAGATTTTACTGTGTAGCCTTTGCCAATCATGTTTCCAAACATACGGTTTCTAGAGAATGTAGAGTAACCTGTAACTAATAAATCGCCTAAGTAAGCCGAGTTGTTTATGTTACGTTTCATTTTGTGCATTTTCTTTATAAAGCGTTTCATTTCGCGTATAGCATTGCTCATTAATACACTTTGAAAATTATCTCCATAGCCTAAACCATGTGCTATACCTGCGGCAATAGCATATATGTTTTTAAGCATAACAGCGTATTCTGTACCAATAACATCGTCGCTAGTTTTTGTTTTTATATAGTCGCTCGATAAAGCATCGGCAATGGCTTGTGCTTTTTTCTGGTCTACACAAGATATTGTTAAGTAAGAGAGACGCTCTAAAGCAACCTCTTCTGCATGACAAGGCCCAGCAATAACAGCGATGTTTTCAAAAGGAATTTTATAGCTATCATGAAAATGTTCGCCTAATAGTTTTCCTGTTTCAGGAAGGATACCTTTTACGGCAGAGACTACTGTTTTATTCGTGATATCTACAGTTAATTTTTCTAATTCTGAATGTATAAATGCAGATGGTACTACAAAAATAAGTACATCAGCATACTCAGCCATTTCATTAATATCGTTGCTTAATTTAAGTTGTTCTAAGTGAAATTCTACCGAACTTAAATACGTAGGATTGTGCTGTTCTTTAAGCAAGTGTTCTTTAGTATAAACACTTCTCATGTACCAACCTACCTTTTCTTGGTTCTCACATAGCATTTTAACTATGGCAGTTGCCCAACTACCAGATCCAAATACAGCATATTTTAATTCTTTACCCATAAACTTGATGCGATTATATAACAAAACTACGGAATTAATAATTATTAATAAGAAGCTTGAAACCATGTAGTTAATGTTTTTGGCACAGCTTTTGAAATTAGTCTAGTATCAATCCTTTAAAATGAAACGATTATGAAGACATTAAAATTACTTTCGATATTTGCCTTAATGACAACATTGCTAACGTCTTGTTATACTGAAGTTATAGTAGAAGACGACTACGTAAATAATACAACACCAGCGATATCTGTAAATCAATTATTAAATGCTTACGAATTATGGTATGTAGATGTTAACGAAACAATTGGTTATGGAGAGTCTCCATTTTTACAAATAGCCTTTACGGTTTCTTTTAGAAATGGAACACTATATGCAAACAATAATTTAGTTGGTATTGGTAGTCAAGGGAATGGATTTGGAATACCAATAGGAGGTTATAATGCCTATGATATGATTTTAGATATCGATCATGATATAGATGGTTATGATAGTTTTGATGTCTATCAAGTAGATAATAATACTATTGAATTATACAATCCGTTTAACGATACGTCTTATTTTTTAAATGGATACCAACGCTCTAATTTTGATTATGATTATGTTTTTTATGATAATATCCAATATTTTATGCAAGAATACGAAGCTTGGGAAAAAACATATACTAGCGATTATGGTGCGTTAAACGAATTTGATAACGAAAACTTCTTACAGTTTTTATCTGGAGGGAACGATAATACGTTTAGAAGTTCTCAAGACCAATATGGAACAAACCCAAATAATTTATATTGGGATTTTACAGGAAACTATGGAGTAGGTGATGTTAATGGTAATATGTACTTAAAAACGTTAACTTTAGATTACGATTATTTTGATAATGAACTTTTTAAATTAAGTGTTATTAATGATCAGAAAATTGAGTTGCTTCACACAGATTCTGGTACAGTATACGAGTTTACAGGTAGAGGCTATATTGAATATTTAAAAGAGGGAACTGCTTTAAATAAGTCTAAAACCTCTGCAGAAAAGAAGCGTAAGCAACGAAAAGATAAAAAGGAAAACAGTAGGGATAATACTCGATTACAAGCATAAAGATAATAGTAAAGTTAAGAAACTGTTTAATTGATAGACATTAAGCAGTTTCTTTTTGCTTTATACCGATTTTTATGATAATAATAAGAGTGATAAGTTGCAATTGATGAAGATTTTTTCCAACTTTACAATAGTACGTTTAACAATTAATACATAAAAACAAATACAAATTATGGGATTATTTTCATTCATTAAAAATGCAGGTGCTAAAGTTTTTGGAATAGGAAAAACAGATGCTGAAGAAGTTGCTGAAGCTGCTGCTGCAGAGGTAAAATTAGAAGAGGCTGCTGCAAGAAAATTAGAAGAAACAATTAGAGATTTAGATTTAAAAGTTGAAGGACTAATTATACACATTGATGATGATGCTGCAACTATTTCTGGATTGGCATACAATCAAGCAACACGTGAAAAAGCTATATTAGTAGTAGGGAACAGTAATGGTATTGCTACTGTAGACGATAAAATGACTGTTGAGCACGTGGAGCCAGAAGCACAGTTTCACACTGTTGTAAGCGGAGATACTTTAGGTAAGATTGCAAAGAAGTTTTATGGTAACGCCATGAAGTATCCTGCAATTTTTGAAGCTAACAAACCAATGTTAGAGGATCCAGATAAAATTTATCCAGGACAAGTATTGCGTATTCCTGCTTTAGACTAGAAACATATAATATATTACATAAAAAAGCCAACTCGAGAGAGTTGGCTTTTTTTCGCTATTAATCAAAAATAACAAATAATACCTAAAAATTATTTGCTAAGAGTAAACTTTAAATAGATTAGAAATTACTAATTATTAAAGTATGTTGTTTTGCTTTTATAAAACATCTAAAAAAGAGATGTTGTAACTAATTCTATTTCAAAATTAGAATAAAGTAAGAGTGCTCACAAAATTATTTTCCATGATTTTGTGCATTTCATCGAAAAAGAGCGATTTTGTTCAATTTGCGTTACGGTAAAAACCGTAATTATTTTCGTTTGTAGGAATTGGTTTCAGGTTTTGTAGTAGTTTATCTTTAAAAAGATAAAATCAGGCATAATTTTAAAGCTGAATTTCGGGCTATTTGTAAAAATTCATCTCATCTAAATACTCCCAAACGTTTATTGGTAATAAAGGTTTAATGTTTTTACCCTCTTTAATTGCTTTTCTAATCATGGTTGAAGAAATTTCCATGATTGGAGCATCTACCTTATGGATTTTTTTATGTTCACTAAATTGAGTGTCCGTTGTGCCTTCAGAAATTCTAGGATAAACATAGATGTTATGATTCTCTAAGATAATTTCGTAGTTTTTCCATTTATGGAAGCTCTTTAAATTATCTTCTCCCATAATTAAAGAAAACTGGTAGTCTGGATGTTTTTCTTGTAAATATGTAAGTGTATTTATGGTATAGTTTGGTTGTGGTAAATTAAATTCAATATTACTTTCCTTTAACTTATCGTAGTCTTTAGTCGCAAGATATACCATTTCCAAACGCTGAAAATTATCTAATAGCGTGCTTTTCTTTTTAAAAGGATTGTGTGGCGTCACTACAAACCAAATTTGGTCTAAATCGCTATTCTCTACTAATTGATTGGCAATAATTAAGTGTCCAATATGGATTGGGTTAAAAGAACCGAAGTAGAGACCTATTTTCATGCTAGTATGATGTTATTTTTCAGTTTCTGTTATCAAAAAATGGCCAACTATATTTTCTGCTTCTTGTAAGGCTTTTTCTAAATTATCGTTTTCAATAATAACATCAAAAAGAGGAGCGGTAGCTAACTCTGCACTTGCTTTTGCTACGCGCATGTTAATTTTATCGTCGCTTTCTGTTTTTCTTTTCTTAAGCCTAATCTTTAGTTCGTCTATACTAGGCGGCTTTACAAAAATGGCTATCGTTTGCTCAGGGAATTTTCGTTTTATACGTAAACCACCAGAAACATCAATATCGAAAATAACGTTTTTGCCTAAAGCCCAAAGTCTTTCGACTTCCGTTTTTAAGGTGCCATAGAAATTATCTCTATAAACTTCTTCCCACTCTAAAAAATCGTCGTCTTTTATATGCTGCTTAAAATCGTTAGCAGATAAAAAGTAATAGTCTTCTGCATGAACTTCTGTACCTCTTTTCTCGCGAGAAGTAGCAGAAATAGAAAACGCTAGATTTAATGTGTCTTGTTTTAGTAAGTGTCTAACAATAGTTGTTTTTCCAGAGCCAGATGGAGCAGAGAATACAATTAGTTTACCTTGTTTTTTTAGAACTTTGTTACTCAAAATTTATGCTTTTAATGTACTCTTTGGTACTCGTTTAGATATTTTACTCGTCTTTGTTCTTTTTTTTGTAAGCTCTTTATTATGCTATAGAACGTTTAGTAACTGTTCTTTAATTTTCTCTAACTCATCCTTCATTTGTACAACTAACTGTTGCATTGGAGCGTAGTTACTTTTAGAGCCAATGGTGTTAATCTCTCTTCCCATTTCTTGGCCAATAAAAGCTAGCTTTTTTCCATTAGAATCTTTAGAGTTTAATGTTTCAATAAAATACTCTAAATGGTTTTTTAAACGCACTTTTTCTTCTGTAATATCAAACTTCTCTATGTAGTAAACCAATTCTTGTTCAAAACGGTTTTCATCGTATTTTTCTCTAAGGTCTTCAACACCTTTCTTTAATCGTTCGCGTACACCTTCAACACGTTCTGGATCCATAGTAAGTACTTGTTCTAATAAGTTTTCTATAGTTGCAACACGATTTTTAAAATCGGTTTCAAGAACCTTTCCTTCATCTAAGCGATAACCTTTAATAGCAGTAATAGCAACTTTTATTTCAGCTTCAATTTGTGCCCATTCGGTATTGTCTATTTCCTCACGCTCCGTGTTTAAAGCATCTGGAAAACGTACCGCCATTTTTAAAAGCTCGATTTCGTTACCGTCAACAACGTTTTTAAGTTGCTGCATGTATTGTTTTACAACAGGAGTATTAATTTTAGTAGAGGTGTCTTCAGCAATAGCTTCAACATAAATAGAGAAATCTATTTTTCCACGATCTAACTCTTTTGCCATTAACTTACGCAAGTAAAGTTCCTTTTCTCTGTAAATAGAAGGCATTCTAGCATTCAAATCTAGGTTTTTGCTATTAAGCGATTTTAGCTCAATTGTAATTTTTTTTGTTGGTAATTGTAAAACAGATTTACCATAACCTGTCATTGAATGTATCATATGCTTTTTATAAAAGTTGCACAAAGATAAGTAAAACAGAATCCTTAGAAAACTCCATATTGTTTTTACTTAATGCTATAGCTATTAAGAGAAAATAATATAGCTTTGTATTTCAAAATCTGTAAAAATGTACAAAAAAGAGTTCGAAATTCGTTGGAGTGATGTAGATGCTAATAGGCATTTAGCCAATTCTGCTTATACTAATTTTATGAGTCATACAAGGATGGCTTTTTTAATAGAACATGGTTTTACTATGAAAGAATTGGCCCTTAATAATATTGGACCAGTAGTTTTTTACGAGCACATGCACTATTTTAAAGAAGCTTTTATGGGACAACCTATTACTGTGTCTTTAGAGGTTTCAGGATTGAGCGAAGATGGAATGTTTTTTAAGTTCGATCATAATTTTTATAATCATAAAGGAGAAAACATTGCATTTTGCGAAATGCTTGGCGCTTGGATAGATTTAAAAGCTAGAAAGATGACTAATTTGCCAAAAGTACTTTCAGATTTAGCAGATAAGTTTCCAAAATCTGAAGACTATAAAATTCTAACAAAAGAAGACACGCGAGCAAACGGTCGCGTACCAAAAAATTTAAGCCTCTAATATTTCTTTTGGCTTTTTAGTTACTAAATACACGCCTGAAAATATTAATGCAGAGGCTATTAGTTTTACAGGAGTAACAGTATCACTTCCCATAATAATTGCAAAAACACCAGCAATAACTGGTTGTATGTAAATAAATGTGGTTACCGTAGAAGCTTTTAAATGTCTAAGTGCTAAAGGGTTTAATAGATATGTTCCAAATGTTGCACCAATAACAACAAATAGTACTGAAAATAAAATGTATGGCGTAAACGTTGAAAATTGAGCAGTAACAACATCATTATATCCAAAAGGAATTACCATAATTAATCCGAATAAAAACAACCAACGTATAAACGTAAATGGATGGTATTTGTTGGTTAGTTTTTTAATAATGATAATATAGATACTGTAGGAAACTGCGTTAATAAAAACGAGTAGATTACCTAATAAAACATTATCTCCTTCTAAGTTAGATTTGCCATAAATGCTTAATACCAAAGCACCTGAAAAGCCTAGAATAACACCAAAAATTTTTAATATTGTAACGCGTTCCTTTAAGTAGAAGGATGACAAAACCAATACAATTATTGGTACTATTATCATAATTACCGAAGCATGGATAGGTGTTGTAAATTCCAGACCTTTAAAAAAGCAAAGCATATTTAGTACAACGCCAAAAATAGCAGCATAGAAGAAGGTTAAGTAATCTTTGGTGTCTATTTTTTCTTTAGGTCCTAAAAAACTAAAGGTCCAAAACAAAGCTGTTGCACCTGCAACACGTATTAATATAAAACCAAAAGGTTTTATATAGCCTCCTGCCATAGCATCTTTAGCAAAAGTAAAAGTTAAACCATAAAGTAACTGAACGACAAGCGCCGCAATTAAAGCCCAATATCTAGTTTTCATTTAAAGCATTTTTTACAGCCTCAACATTTTGTTTAGAATTTCCTATGTAGATTTTATCGTTTAAAATAAAAACAGGTCGGCTTAAAAAAGTATAATGTTCTAAAATTAGATTTTTGTAATCTGTTTCAGTTAAATTCTGATTTTTTAAATCGCGTTGTTTGTAAAGTGTTGCTCTTTTGCTAAAAAAAGCTTCGTAGCTTCCTGCGAGGTTTTTCATCTCTTCTATTTGAGCTTCTGTAATCGCTTCAGTTTTTATATTTTGAAGTACTACGTTATCTGGTAGATCAAGCTCTTTTAAAATACGAATACAGGTGCTACACGATTTTAAATAATATACTTTATTAGTCATTACAATAGTTTTACACTGCAAATTAAATTTATTTAAAACAGATTCTACTATATTTATAAAAAATTTGAATTATGGATTTTACTTTCGATGTATTTGCGAAAACAAGAGGCTTTTTTAAAGCGTATTTAGAAGAATTGTCATTAGCACAACTTAATGCTATACCAAACGGATTTAATAATAATATTATCTGGAATATTGGACACAGTATTGTGACAGAGCAAATATTAGTTTATAAACTTTCGGGTTTAAAACCTAATGTAAGTGAAGCGCTTATCGAGAAATATAAAAAAGGAACTATTCCAGATGGTAATGCAACGCAAGAAGACGTTAACGAACTAAAAGCCTTGTCTTTTTCTACAATTGAGCATACCAAAGCAGATTTTGGTTCTAAAGTATTTAGTACGTTTAACGAATATACTTTATCTACTACAGGTAATACATTAACAAACGTAAATCAAGCCATACAATTTGCACTTATTCACGAAGGGATGCATGCTGGTTATATTTTAGCGATGTTGCGTGCTTTAAAAGTTTAAATAGTTATTTGCAACAGTATATGGGATTGTAAATTCTATTATATTATTAGAAGAAGAATTAAAGGTGTCGTAGAAGACAATTACACCATCTTCGCTAAAACCTAGGTTTTCTGGTAGTGTAAAAGTATCGGCATCAAAGGCCTCTATACGGTCGTTGTTTGCCGAAAGTAATTCTTTGTCGTAATACTTTTTGGCTAATGTTGTAAAAGCAGGCACATCATTTAATAAGTCTTTAGTGTTTAGTTCTTGACCTGTTTTAACATCAAAATTATAGAACCTAAAGACTAAGTTGCTATGCGCTCCTCCGGTATTTATGCTAGAATTCATGGCTATAGAAGCTAAAGTTTCACTTTCGTAAACTATTTCACCATCTATTAAAACTTCCCAAGGTGGTAAATTGGTGTACAGTGTTTTTCCTATTTGTATTTTAAAGTCTTTATAAGCTTTTTTAAAGTCTTCAATACTTTCCTCTGTACTTGGCTTTGTTTCAGAAACAGCTTCAATGTTTAGTGCTGTGTTTACAAATTGAGCAAGTGTTTTGTTAATTTGTTTTGCAGCTTCAGTTTTACCTTCGGCTTTAGGAATGTTTATTTCTATAGTAGTTTCTCCTTCATCTATAATAGACGTTTCTATAAAATTAAGGGTAACTTCATCTTTACAAGAAAAACAAATGCTTGAAAGGATAATGAGGCTAAAAATTTTTATTAATCTAAAAGATGAACTGTTAAACATTGACTAAAGGTTTTAATGCAATTTATATACAACGAATTAAAGGCTATTTTTGTTCTAATCAAAAAAACTGAAAGTTATTTTTTAATTGAAAGAAGAACACATGAAATTTAACACAAAAACCATACATGGTAAACAGCATCCAGACAAAGCTTATGGAGCAGTAATGCCACCAATATACCAAACCTCGACTTATGCGCAAACAACACCTGGAGGACATAAAGGTTTTGCGTATTCAAGATCTCATAATCCTACACGTCACGCATTAGAAAACGCTTTTGCAAGTATAGAGAATGGTGAATTTGGATTGGCTTTTGGTTCTGGTTTAGCGGCTATTGATGCTGTTATGAAACTATTAAAACCTGGAGATGAGGTTATTTCTACTAACGATCTCTATGGTGGCACGTACCGTTTATTTACTTCAATTTTTGAAGGATTTGGTATTAAATTTCATTTTGTAGGCATGGAAAATGCAGCAAATATTGAAAACTATATAAACGAAAAAACAAAATTAATTTGGGTAGAAACACCTACAAACCCAATGTTAAATATTATTGATATTAAAGCGGTTGCTCTAATTGCAAAAAAGCATGGTGTTTTACTTTCTGTCGATAATACTTTTGCTACGCCTTATTTGCAACAACCATTAGATTTGGGTGCAGATATTGTTATGCATTCTGCAACAAAATACATTGGTGGACATAGCGATTTAGTAATGGGAGCTTTAATTGTAAAGGATAAAGATTTGGCAGATAAGTTGTATTTTATACAGAATGCTAGTGGTGCAATATGTGGTCCACAAGATTCTTTTTTAGCGCTACGCGGAATTAAAACACTACACGTTAGAATGCAACGTCATTGTGAAAATGGAAAAGCTGTAGCCGAATATTTAGCATCACATCCAAAAGTTGAAAGTGTATATTGGCCAGGTTTTAAAAATCATCTAAACCATAATATAGCAAAAACTCAAATGAAAGATTTTGGTGGCATGCTTTCTTTTAATACAAAAGGAAATAATTATGAAGAGGCTATAAAAGTGGTCGAAAATTTAAAAATATTTACATTAGCAGAATCTCTTGGTGGCGTAGAATCTTTGGTGGGACATCCTGCAAGCATGACACATGCGAGTATACCAAAAGCAGAACGTGAGAAAATAGGTGTTGTAGATTCTTTAATTAGGCTAAGTGTTGGTATCGAAGATGAAGAAGACTTAATAAACGATTTAAAACAGGCCTTAGGGTAGAACGGCATATTGTAGAAACAAAAAAAAGCTCAAGTGTTAAACTTGAGCTTTTTTTTATTATCATTTATTTGAGCTTAATCTAGATAATAAATATACCCAAAGTTAAGCCATACTAGCCAATCATTATATTTATTGAACTCTAAATCATGGTCTAAACCATCTATTAAATCATTAAAATAATATTGACCTCTAAGATCTATCATTAAATCTGAAGAGGTGTTTAATTTATAACGAGCTCCTATACTTGATACTACAGACCATGTGCTACCGCCACTTACATCTACAGGTTTAGTATTTATAGGGTCTGGAACTTGCGTATACCATGGTTGATAATAATTAAGAGTATTCTCGCTATTACCATCGCCATAAGTAGTACTCACTTTAGGGTTGAAGGATACGTAGTGCGCACCAAAACTTATAAAAGGAGCTAATTTGTAAGAGAAAGCTTGAAAAGAACGAATGCTTAGTGGGAAGTATTCAATTTGCATTCCAATATCAAAATTATTAGCTTCACCTTTATGTCCTCTTAGTTGTTTAGAATTTTCACTTGTTCTTTCCGGATCTACAAATTCTCCAAAATGTTCGAGTTTTGTTTTATTATAAGATAATTCGGTTCTTAATTTAAAGTGGTCGTTAAAATAATTATCAGTAGTGTAGCAGTTACAGCTTGCTTGATAAGCGAAATTTAGATAGTGAACTATACCAATACCAAAACCGGTGTTTCCAGCATTTGTTTCGAACTCGCTCCTTAATCCATAATCAGATTTAAAGGCTACGGGACCAGTAATAATGCCTATTTCATGAGAAAGTCCTAATTGTGCAAAAGAAACTTGAGCAGTAAGAAGAATTATAATTAGCTTCGTTATATGTTTTGGATTAAGCATAGTTATGTCAAGTGATTAAAAGCATTAAGTGAACAAATATATAAAAACACGATGAACAAACAAATATTATAGATAAAATGCAGTGTAATATTATTTTAGCAATACTGAAATAAAAAATATTGATTGTGAAATTAAAAAAAAGAGATATGTTTTTTATAGATAATGTATCTTTGTTGTACAAAAGAGGGAACTCTAGTGTTAAAAATATAATTAAAAGGTTAAATGGAAAATAAAATTCAAGCATTTTTAGATTTAGTAAAAGAAAAAAATGGTCACGAACCAGAATTTTTACAAGCTGTTCATGAGGTTGCAGAGACTGTAATCCCATTTATTGAAGAAAATCCTAAGTATCAAGGGAAAATGTTATTAGAGCGTATGGTAGAACCAGAACGCACAATAATTTTTAGAGTGCCTTGGATAGATGATAAAGGTAATACTCAAGTAAATAGAGCTTTTAGAGTAGAATTTAATTCTGCTATAGGACCATATAAAGGTGGCTTACGTTTTCATCCATCTGTAAATTTAAGTATTCTTAAGTTTTTAGGTTTTGAACAAGTATTTAAAAATTCTCTTACAACTTTACCTATGGGTGGAGGAAAAGGAGGAAGTGATTTTAATCCTAAAGGAAAAAGTGATAACGAAGTAATGCGTTTCTGTCAATCTTTTATGTCAGAATTGTTTAGACATATTGGAGCAAATACAGATGTTCCTGCTGGAGATATTGGTGTTGGTGGCCGTGAAATTGGTTACATGTTTGGTCAATATAAGCGATTAGCAAACGAATTTACAGGAATATTAACAGGAAAGGGAATAAGCTATGGTGGTTCTTTAATTAGACCAGAGGCAACAGGATATGGTACTGTATATTTTGCAAAAAATATGCTAGCGACTAAAAACGATTCTTTTGAAGGTAAAACGGTTGTTATTTCTGGATCAGGAAATGTTGCACAGTATGCCTGTGAGAAAGCTACTGAATTAGGTGGAAAAGTAGTTACAATGTCTGATTCTTCTGGATATATTTATGATGAAAATGGAATAGATGCTGAGAAATTAGCCTTTATTATGGAAATTAAAAATATAAATAGAGGAAGAATTAGTGAATATGTAGCTAAATATTCTTCGGCAACATTCCACGAAGGAGAAAGACCTTGGAGTATTGATTGCGATGTGGCTATGCCATGTGCAACACAAAACGAATTAAACAAAGAAGAGGCTGAAGCTTTAGTAAAAAACAATGTTATTGTTGTTGCTGAAGGAGCAAACATGCCAACAACACCTGAAGCTATTGAAGTTTTACAAAAAGCAAAAGTGTTATTTTCACCTGGAAAAGCATCTAATGCAGGAGGTGTTGCAACTTCTGGTTTAGAAATGAGTCAAAATTCTTTAAGATATAATTGGACAAGAGAAGAGGTAGATGCTAAACTTTATCAGATTATGAACGATATTCATGAATCTTGTGTAAAATATGGAACCCAAAAAGACGGTAGCATAGATTACGTAAAAGGAGCGAATGTCGCTGGTTTTGTTAAAGTTGCAGATGCTATGTTAGCTCAAGGAGTTGTATAACAATAATTTATTACATTAAAAAAAGCTTCCTTTTAGGAGGCTTTTTTTGTTTTTGTATATATTTTTGCAATATTCTACGTTATATTAAGCGTAATTATAAATTATGAAAATAAAACACCTCATATTAATATTATTTTTTCCAATTTCACTTTTCTCTCAAGAGTACTCAAGAGATTGGAAAGGTTATTTTTCTTATTTAGATATAAGTGATATAGCTCAAGGGTCTTCTAAGGTTTTTGGAGCAGCTGAAAATGCAATTTTTATCTATGATACTCAAACTAATGAAATAGAAGAACTAACAACAATTAATGGTTTGTCTGGAGAGGCTATTTCTAGTATACATTATGTCGAAGAAAATGGATTGCTTTTAATAGGTTTTGAAAATGGATTAATGCAAGTTTACTTAGAATCTAGTCAAGAGATAAAAACTGTAGTCGATATTTTAAATAAACCAACAATTCCTCCAACAGATAAGAGGATTAATCATTTTAATGTTTATGATGGTCTAGCTTACATTTCTACTGATTATGGAATATCCATTTATAACATCGATTCTTTAGAATTTGGAGATACTTATTTTTTTGGACCAAATGGCTCTCAGTTAAAAGTTAATCATACAACTGTATTTCAAGATCATATTTATGCAGCAACAATTAATGGAATAAAAAAAGCAGAGGTTTATAATCCTAATTTAATTGATTATCAACAATGGCAAACTATTTCTGGAATAAATTGGATTGGAATTGAGTTTGTTGGAGAGAAAATTTATGCTATGAGGAGTAATAGTTGGATATATGAAGTAATTAATACTTCGATAGTTTTTAAACAATCTTTCTATCCTAACGTTGTTGTTGACTTTAGAAGAGTTAATGAAAATTTATTAGTAGGAACTAACAATAATGGACTAGTTTATGACGAGGACTTGAATGAAATATTAAATGTGCCTGTAACTAATGATGTCGAAACTATCATTTCAGCCTTTACTTTTAATGGAAATGGCGATGTTTTTTTTGGAACTAGAGGTGTTTTCGTTACGGGAAAATCTGGATTTGGATTGCTCAAAGCAAATCTTTCAGATATTTCAAACTTCGAAGTAATTCACCCTACTTGTCCGCTTTCAAATAATGCATTTAAAATTCAGGCCTCAGACAATAATGCATGGGTGACTTATGGAGGTTATACGGTGTCTTACAATGCATTTCCTTTAAGAAGTAGAGGGTATAGTCATTTAAAAGGCGAAGAGTGGTTAAATACCCCATACGACAGCTTGTTAGGAGCAAGGAATTTAAATGAAATAAATGTCAATCCCTTTAATCCTTCACAGATTTTTATATCCTCTTTTTATGATGGGCTCTTAGAGGTTAAAGATGATGTATCAACAAATATTTTTAACGCTAGTAATAGTACTTTTGAGTCTTCATCGAGTAATCCAAATGTTTCTGATTTGAGAAATAAAGGGTCTAAAATTGATAAAAACGGAATATTATGGTGTACAAATGCTAAGCGATTAGATCCTCTTAAATCATATAATATTGAAACGGGAGAGTGGAAAACGTATGATTTTAGTGAGATAATTATAAATAATAATACAGAGGTTGGATACACATCCATTGATTTCGACCAAAATGGAGTCATTTGGATTGGAGGCCATAGAAAAGGCATAATGGGCTATAAGCCAGAAACAGGAGAAATATACAATATTGAATCTGTTGAAAAAAATCTTCCATCTCCTTCTGTTGAATCTGTTAAGGTTGATAAACAAAATCAAGTATGGCTTGGTACAGTAAAAGGATTGCGTATAATATATAATACTGAAGCTTTTTTTAATGACCCTTCTTATGAGCTTTCAGAAATAATTGTACTTGATGATGGAGCGGCTAGCGAATTATTGTTTCAACAATATATTACAGATATAGAGATCGATGGAGCAAATAATAAATGGATATCAACATTAGATACTGGAGTGTATTATTTGTCTTCAGATGGACAAGAAACTATTTATCATTTCACAACAGATAATTCTCCATTACCGTCTAATAACGTTGTAGATGTTGCTTTAGATGAAACAAATGGTATTGTGTACATAGCCACAGATAAAGGGCTTGTTTCTTTTAATAGTGAGACGTCTATTCCGGATAGTGACCTCCAAGAGGCTTATGTGTATCCAAATCCTGTAAGACCAAACTTTAATATTAACGATAAAAAAATTAAAATTAAAGGTATTACTGGAAATGTGAATATAAAAATAACAGATATCGAAGGTAACCTTGTTACAGAAGCCGAATCAAGAACAAATACAAAATTTAGTGGTTATAATCTTGAAATAGATGGAGGAACCGCACTTTGGAATGGTAAAAACATGTCTGGACAAACAGTTGCAACCGGTGTTTATTTGGTTATGCTCGCAGATTTAGATTCCTTCGAAACAAAGGTGCTTAAACTAATGGTTGTGAGATAATGTTGCTAACTACAAATGCAATAGTTTTATCCAAACTTAAGTATCGAGATAACGATTTGATAATTAAATGCTACACCCAAAAAGAAGGTGTAGTAAGTTATCTATTAAGAGGTGTTTTAAAGTCTAAAAAAGGTTCGAAAGTCGCATATTATCAATTACTTACTCAGCTTCAGTTAGAAACAGATTTTAAACCATCACGGTCACTTCAATATATTAAAGAAGTAAAAATTAATCATCTTTATTCTAGCTTGCATACCAATGTATTAAAAAGTGCTATTGTTATGTTTTTGGCAGAAGTGCTTTCTAGCTCACTTCAAGAAGAAGAACAGAACGATACTTTGTATAACTATCTAGAAGCAACTTTACAATGGTTAGATGTACATGATAATTTTGCTAATTTTCATTTGCTATTTCTTTTAAATCTAACAAAACATTTAGGGTTTTATCCGGATGTTTCAAAAGTTGATAAGGCATATTTTAATTTAGAAGCAGGGAAATTTCAAGATGAAAAAGAAAGTAAATACTCTATCTCTAATGAAAATTTAACACTTCTAAAAGAGTTGTTAGGCACAACATTTGATGCTTTAGAAAATGTTAAAATTAACGCCAAACAAAGACAATCTTTTTTAAATCTCATTTTAGTATATTTTGAATTACATTTGGGGAGTTTTAAAAAACCAAAATCACTACAGATATTTAATGAAGTATTTAGTTAAAAACAAAAAATATTTACTCGCTTTCTTTATTGTTTTTTGCTTTAGTTTTTATGCTAAAGCTCAGGAAATTACTGTTGTAAATACAGAAACACAAGAACCAATTATAGGAGTTGCAATTTATAACAAAACTAAATCTAAAAGTGTTGTTACCGATTTTGATGGGAAAGCTAATTTAAATGGTTTCAAATCATCCGAAGTTGTATACTTTAAGCACTTGTCTTTTAAAATATTTTCAGTTAGAAAAATAATGATATCTAATAGAAAAGTAGCGCTTAATCCCATAGCTCAAGGATTGGACGAGATTGTAATATCTGGATCTAAGTTCAAAGAAAATAAAAGGGATATTCCCAAGAAAATTTCTAGTGTAAGTGCAGCAGAGATTGCTTTTGCTAACCCTCAAACAAGTGCAGATCTTTTAGAATCTACGGGTCAAGTTTATATTCAAAAAAGTCAATTGGGAGGAGGAAGCCCAATAATAAGAGGTTTTTCTACCAATAGATTACTTATTACTGTAGACGGTGTTAGAATGAATAATGCTATTTTTAGAGGAGGAAACATACAAAATGTAATATCTATCGATCCGTTTTCTATCCAATCTACAGAAGTCTCTTTAGGTGCGGGAAACGTAATCTATGGCAGCGATGCGATTGGAGGTGTTATGAGTTTTTATACCAAAACACCAAAAGTATCTTTTACAGATTCTACATATGTTAAGACCAATGCTGTACTACGTTATGCGTCTGCTAGTCAGGAAAAAACGGCGCATTTAGATGTTAATTATGGTTTTAAAAAATGGGCATTTATTACCAATGCCAGCTATACAGATTTTGGTGATTTAAGGATGGGAAGTCAAGGGCCTGAAGATTATTTAAGACCAGAATTTGTGGTTACAAATAATAGTGAGGATGTTATAGTAGAAAATAGTAATCCTAACATTCAAAAATTCTCTGGATATAGCCAATTTAATATCATGCAAAAGGCGAGATATGAGGCTCAAGAGAATTTAAGTTTCGATTTAGGTGTCTTTTATACAGAAACCTCAAACACACCAAGATACGATAGATTAATACGTTACAAGGGTGGTAATTTACGTTCTGCAGAATGGTATTATGGACCACAAAAATGGTTTATGACGAATTTAAATGTAACCAAATTAAGCAGTAATTCTAATCTTTATGATAAAATTAAAGGAACAGTTGCCTATCAAAATTTTCACGAGAGTAGAATCGATCGTAATTACCAGTCAGAGAACAGAAACGTAAGAGAAGAAGGAGTCGATGCTTTTTCATTTAATTTAGATTTAGAAAAACGATTAACTAAAAACACAGAGCTTTTCTATGGAGTAGAGTACGTTCACAATACCATTAGTTCTGTTGGTTTCGAAGAGAATATTTTAACAAATACCAGCGCTCCAACTGTTACTCGCTATCCAGATGGTTCTACATGGCAATCTGCTGCTATTTACACAAGTTTAAAATACAAACCAAATACTAATGTTGTATTTCAAACAGGTTTGCGTTATAATAATGTAGTTTCAAAAGCAGATTTTACAAGCAATAACGTTTTTCTTAATTTGCCATTTACAGAAGCAAATAATAATTCTAGTGCATTAACAGGTACGGCCGGAGTAAGTTGGGCTCCAAACGAAACGCTACAATGGAAGCTTAATTTTTCTTCTGCATTTAGAGCTCCAAATATTGATGATATTGGTAAAGTCTTCGATTCCGAACCTGGTTCTGTTGTTGTACCAAATAGCAATTTAGATCCAGAATACGCTTATGGTGGTGAATTAGGATTAGCTATTAATTTTAATGATGTTTTAATTTTTGATACAGCAACTTATTATACCTATTTAGATAATGCTTTAGTTCGTAGAGATGGAGATTTAAACGGAGAAAGTGAGTTATTTTACGATGGAGAATTAAGTAATGTGCAGTCTATTCAAAATGCATCAAAATCTTGGATTTATGGTTTTGAGGTTGGAGCAAAAATTAATTTTAGCGAAACACTTAAATTAACTTCCCAATATAATGTTGTTGGAGGTACGGAGGAGACAGATGGTGTAGAAGTACCTGTAAGACATGTTTCTCCAAATTTTGGAAACACACATTTTGTTTGGCAAAACAAAACTTTAAAAGCAGATGCGTTTATTAACTATAATAATGCATTATCGTTTAATCAATTAGCACCTTCAGAGCAAGGTAAAGCTTATTTGTATGCTTCAGATAGCGATGGAAACCCATATTCGCCATCTTGGTACACTTTAAATTTTAGAACGCAGTATCAGCTTAATAAAGCCACAAGTATTACTGCAAGTCTTGAGAATATTACGGACCAACGTTATAGAACGTATTCTTCTGGAATCTCGGCTGCAGGTAGAAATTTAATAGTTGCTTTAAAATATAGTCTATAAAAAAAAGCTCCTATTAAGGAGCTCTTTGCGCTGTATTTTATTTAAGATTATTTCTTAATTGCCTTTTTGGTAATTATACTACCATTAGATAATTCTATTTTAGCAATATATATTGAACTACTTAAGTTAGAAAGATTATAAGTCTCTGTTTTTTCGCTTCCACGGAAATAATAAATCTCGCGACCTAAAACATCTAGTATTTTAACTCTTTTAATAGTTAAGTCTTTTGATGCGATAGAGAATTTTACATCATTATTTTGAAGTTCGACAATAGAAAGGTTTTGTGAATTTGATTCGAAATTTTCGGTAGAAAGTGTATTGGTATTAAAAACAATCTTAAAACGATCATTAAACTCTCCAACCGCAGAAGTAAAAGTGTAATCACTATTTGTTAGATCATGAATCGTATTCATTAAAGCATCTTCTAGGTATACTGTATTGTTTGCGAAAAAATCACCTTCAAATTGTAATACAGAGATTTTATAAAGCGTAGGTTCTGTAATAGTAGTATAAAGGCCTAGCGGTATCTCTTCATTTAAATCTAAGCTAGAGATTGCTTTTCCTTGAATACCAAATTTCTTATCACTTCCCGGAATAGTTGAATATAAAAAAGAAGCATAACCTGTTGATTTATTTTTTACAGCATCATACGACATATCATCATCATCATCTGTTGCGTTTGGTACATAACCTACTAAAATTTGTCCATAAACACCATTATCGCTAGTTAATTCTAACCAAATTTTGTTATCTTGAATAGGTTGATTGTTTCTGAAGAACTGATCATTATTTCCAGTTACACGCATTGAATTATCAAAAATCACTTCACCATTAGAAACTCCTGCGGTAGTATTGATTGAGGCTCCTGAGTTATTGTAATTAACAAAAAAACCTTGTCCCGAAGGAATAAATCTTGAGGGTATTACTGTGTCTCCTCCCTCAACTTCTAGAGCACCCGTAGCACCTGTTATATTTACTATAGCATAATCTGATGTGTCAAAATTAAGTGCTGAATTTCCATTAGTAGTAGCGGAAGGAGCAGTGTCTTGCGACCATAGATAAATTGCACCATCAATAGTTCCCGCAGTATTTGATAAGCTGTAAGCATTTAATGTAAAGAAATTATCTATTGATATAGCAGATGGGTATGGGTTGCCAATAAAATTCCAATTATTATCTGCCATTGTTGTATTATTTCTTTCAATTGGAGTGTTTATTGTACCGCTGTTAAAAGGACCGTTAAAAATATGACTAATTTTTATACCATTTAGAAATGGGCCTCCAGGTAAACTGTTTGCAGCATTAAAAGATGCAGGAGAAAGCGTGCAAGCATATCCAACTCCTGGTTGCATTACTTGGGCGCTATTAGCTAGTTGCCAAGCATTTCCATTATCATCCACGTCGTCTTGCCCTAAAACAGTTCCGTTATTATCATTCATGTCCTCAGCATATTCATCGGCAAAGTCACCTCCATTAAAAGTAAAACGACGATCTAAATTGGTTCCAGAAAAAGTGTTTCCAATTGTTTCTCCAACAACAGGAGAACTCCAATAGGTATATTCATACCAAGCCTTTATAAACGCTGTTTCTTTGGTTACGTTAATAATTCCATTTAAGGGATCTGTAATTATAGAGCTTGCATTTGGATTATTTTGTACTACTGAACCATTTTTTTGAACATTAATATTTCCGTTACCAAGAACAATAATATTATTTTCTATATCTAAGAATGTAAAGTCTGTAACTGTTAAAAATATTCCGTTATTAACTGTTAATGAACAAGCTGTAATATTGGTTGTGCTAGAGGTAGTATATGGCGCATTAATTATTGCTGCAGTAGATGCATTAGGGATACCGTTATCCCATCCTGTAGTTTCCCATGTTGTAGTCGATGGACATTGACAATCGTTAATGTGCCAACCTAACATAGATGTATTGTTTGATGGAGTTGAAGACCAATCTACAGCATTGTATGTAACCTCAGCTACTTGAATATTCGAATTCCTTACTAAATTAACATTTTCACCAAATTGGTTATTAACTCCTAATACGCCAATTACATCTATGTTTACGCCATTAGAGTTTTGGAGTGCAATAACGTCGTTTCCATCAAAATTCATAACATTACTTCCATTGCAATAATCTGCCATACCATTATTACATAATGTAGAATTATTTCTAGCTATTAAAAAAGTGGAATATGGTGCTATTGTACCTTGTCCAGCCGGTATTGTTCTTATGTCTGGTCGAAAGTTAACTCTACCATTTCTAAATCGAGCAATTTGATAATTTGATAAGGTTATAGCAGTATTTGTTGGGTTGTAAAGTTCTATATATTGTTCGTTAGGAGTACCTGAATCAGCTTCATGATATTCCGAAATTAATAGCTCGTTACAACTTAAAGCAGGTGAATGAGGAACTATTGTCCCTGATGCGGTAACCATTTCGGTTGTTGCTCCTGTGCTACTAATACTTATGCTTTCATTGTAGGTGTTTACTGGTAGACCAAAGGCTAGCTGTGTGTATATTGTAGTAGTGTTTATTGTTCCGGCAACTTGTGGTAACGTAATAGTATTTGTGTATGGCCCATTTATAGCTGTAGCAATAACAAAATTTGATAGAGGTGTTACGGCAATAGCAATATCATTTGTTAATGCAGAACCTTGTACTGTAAAAGTTTCAGAAATTAATGGCACATTATTTTCAATATTACTTAATGTGGGAATAGTATTTGTACCCGGATTAATTGTAATTGTTGGTGTTGTAGGAGTAATACCTTCTACTAAGATATTGTCTATACGCATACGTTCTTGCTGATCATTATTTGTAAAAAGCATTCTAAGTTCTATAGTATTCCCGTTTAATAATGCATTATGCGATACTACAGTAGCAACATAGTCATCTTGGATAAAACCATTACTTCCTGCTTGCGTCCATGCTCCACCATCTATTCTAAACTCAGTCCTAAAGGTATCTGTAGGCTCAAGATTATTAGTTGTTGGTGAGCTTTCTGTAGCATCAAATGAAAATTGGATATTTGAAAAAGCGCTTATATTAATTAATGGAGAGTACCAGATAGCAGTACCATCTACGTCTCTTGCTTCAAGGTAGCGATTTCCTCCTAGTACTCGAAACCAATCACTTACTTGTACAAAACTGGTAGCGCTAACATCTATAGTCCAATTTACTCCGGAAAGATCAGTTTCTGTTACTCCTGTTGTTGTATTGTATGAGGCTCCTTTTCCAAGTTGCCCAGTAAAATCTTCACTATAAATAGTTGTTTGGCTATAACCAAAACTAAAAACAAATAATATAATTAAAAGAATTGTAAATTTTTTCATAATAGAGGGAACTTATGTTTATATATTAATAGCGTATTTTTGATGCATGCACCAAAAACTTAAATCCTTCACAGTAGATGAAGCTAAAAAAAAGCTAGAACATTACTGTGCTTACCAAGAGCGCTGTCATAAAGAAGTTAGGCAAAAATTAAGAGATTTAAATATGATACCTGAAGCAACAGATATTATAGTAGTTCATCTTTTGGAGCACAACTATCTTAATGAGGAACGTTTTGCCAAAATCTTTGTTCGAGGAAAGTTCAACATTAAAAAATGGGGACGCTTTCGGTTAACTCAAGAACTCAAGAGAAAGGATATCTCCAAAATTAATATAAATCTCGCACTCAGGGAAATAGATGAGGATGAGTACATCGGTGTTTTCAATGATTTAGCCGAAAAAAAAGCAGATATGATACTTGAGTCTAATAAATTGAAGAAAAAAAAGAAATTAATAGACTACTTGTTGTACCGAGGTTGGGAGTCTTATCTGGTTTACGATAAAGTGAACGAATTGATAAAATAAAGCAAAAAAAAAAGCTTCAGTTTTAATTCTGAAAGGCTTTTTAGTAAATATTATGTTCGGTTTATAGGTTGAAAACAGCTCCTAAATTTACCGTAAATTGATTGTGAATATTTTCTGCTCCAATTGGGTTTTCATCGTATTTAGCTAGCGTTGTATTAAACTCAGTGTAAACTCCAAAACCATTAGTAAACAAATAACGGAAACCTAAATGCCCACCAAAGTTTTTAGTACTTAAACTTAAACCTGGATAAAAATCGAAATTATCATCAATATTAATAACGTTTCCTAAATTAGCATTAAAGCGTGCTTTAATATCAAAACGATCTCCAAAATCGGCATCAATGACGTTGTTATTTTTAACATTTAAAGCATATGTTGTAGATACACCTACTGAAATGTTTTCTCCAAGTCCATAGTCGTAACTAATATTTAATCCAGAGGCGTAATCTTGAAGGTTAGCTCCAATTTGAAATTTCTGATCTCCTTTACCTTCAAACACTTGAGCATTTATTAACGAAACACTTAAGATCGCTAATACAAATAGTACTTTTTTCATTTTTAATTTATTTAGTATTTTTTATTGCTTGTCTGTTTTTCCAGTCAATCCATTTTTGACCTTTTAGACTTCGCATTAAGTTGTCAAAATTACGCATTACAATTATATTATAAATAGCTTTTGCTAAGTTTTTTGGACGTCTCGCTATAGCTCTTAAACTCATTGAAAATCCGGGAGTTATATATTTCATGTAATGCCAATATCCTTCTGGCATATAAAGGGTTTCTCCATGATTAAGTTCGCATTCCCAACCTTTAGCTTTTAGTAAAGCTGGCCATTTTTTAAAATCCGGGTTAGAAAAGTCTATATCTTCCCTAACAATTAGTGAATGTGGAATTTTATATAAATGCTTATTTTGTTTTTGGTCGAATAGAATAATTTGCTTCTTGCCTTCAAAATGAAAATGAAAAATATTAGCTAAATCAATATCATAATGCATAAAAGTGTGGCTGTCGCTACCACCAAAAAAGAGCATTGGTAAGCCTTTCATTAAACGTATGCCAAAATCTGGAAATTTAAAATCTTTTTGAAGCTGAGGTACTTCTTTTAAAACATTCCATAAAAAAATTCGAAACTTTGTAGGCTCACGTTTAAGCAGGTCTACATAGTCTCTCATTTTCATCTTAGCATGTGGTTCATTAAATCCGTCTTTATAGTCTACAGGTCTATCATCGTATAGAGGGACTGTTGTGTCACCTGCAACTTTTTTTATATAGTCTAAATTCCATTTTGTAAAAGCAGGCCAATCTTCTATACCGTGTTCTATTACCACAGGTTTCTGTGGCTTAAAATAAAGACGTATAAAGTCTTCTTTTGTAATAGTCTTTACACGTGGTATATTCTTAATATTCAAGCTTTAAGTATTGTTAAATTAGCCAACAAAGTTAACAAAACTAAAATTCTATATAAAGTACTTTAACTATTTTAAAGGTTTTCTATTGTGCTTTGCTAATTCATTGCGTGCTATTTTATGGTCTGGTCTTGTCCATTTTGGTTTTTCTCCCAAGGCTTCAAATTTAGAATCTCTTGCTTCAATAGTTTGTGGTTGTTCTTTTTTTGTAAATGGTTTTTGTGGCTTTAAGCCTAGAGTTTTAAATAGTTCCATATCTCCTTCAATTTCAGGATTAGGAGTTGTTAATAATTTATCTCCAGCAAAGATGGAATTCGCTCCAGCAAAAAAGCACATGGCCTGTCCTTCTCTAGACATTTGTGTTCTACCTGCGCTTAAACGCACTTGTGTTTCTGGTAGCACGATTCTAGTAGTAGCTACCATTCTAACCATATCCCAGATTTTAATTGGTTTTTGGCTTTCTAACGGAGTGCCTTCTACAGCTACTAATGCATTTATTGGTGTGGATTCTGGTTGTGGATTTAATGTAGACAATGCGACTAACATTCCTGCTCGGTCTTCGGTTTTTTCTCCCATACCAATAATTCCGCCAGAACAAACGGTTACATTTGTTTTTCTAACGTTTTCTATCGTTTTTAAGCGGTCTTCAAAACCACGAGTTGAAATGACTTCTTTGTAGTATTCCTCAGAAGAATCTAAATTATGATTGTAAGCATATAAACCTGATTCGGCTAGCCTTTTGGCTTGATTTTCGGTAACCATTCCTAAGGTGCAGCACACCTCCATATCTAGTTTGTTAATAGTACGAACCATTTCTAAAACTTGATCAAATTCTGCTCCGTCTTTAACATTTCTCCAAGCAGCGCCCATGCATACTCGGGAGCTTCCTCCAGACTTAGCGCGTAGAGCTTGGGCCTTAACTTGTTGTATAGTCATTAAGTCATTTCCTTCTACATCTGTATGATATCTTGCTGCTTGTGGGCAGTAGCCACAATCTTCTGAACAACCTCCGGTTTTAATAGATATTAGAGTGCTAACTTGAACCGTATTTGGGTCGTGATGTAGACGGTGTACGGTTGCAGCTTCATAGAGCAATTCCATCATTGGTTTGTTGTAAATATCTAGAATTTGCTCCGTTGTCCAGTTGTGTCTAATTTTGCTCATAGGAAATAAAATAATTTTAAGGTTCCGTTTCTTTATGTAAAATAATAAGCCCTATTGTTTTAAAACTATAGGGCTTAAAGTGGTTAGGTTAAGTTATGGTGCTCCTTTAGTTAAAGTTATAACGTAATCCAAATAACACGTTACTTGGAGGCATAGGTGTAAACCCAGTTTCTATATAATCTGCATCAAAAATATTGCTTGCAGTAGCTGTTAATTCTACTTGTTTTAAACTTAATACTAAAGAGGCATCCCAAACATTATAGCTTTGTCCGGTAGTGCGCTCTGCATGTTTGTAAATAATATTTTGTCTTAAGTTTTTAAACAATTGAGTACTTAGTCGTGTTGTAAAGTGATGTTTTAATGTGTTTAAAGAGTAGCGTGATAAGTTCTTATTTTGGTCTAGAATATCGTCTTCTAAAAACGTATAACCAACAGCAAGTGTCTGATTAAAATCAATTATTTTAAAGTTATAAGAAGCATCAAACTCAAAACCTTTAGTATTTACTTCTGTAATATTTGTTGCAGTATAGATTTCTTCAGTAGTGTTTGGTCTTAAAAAATCTATTAAGTTTTTAGCGTCTCTATTAAAAAAGGCTAAAGATGTAGAGAATGTATTGGTGTTGTAATTAATACCAAGTTCTTGAGCAAATGCTTCTTCAGGTTCTAAATCTGCATTTCCAGTAGTTCTAAAATCGTTGTAAAATAAGTCTGTATATGTTGGTATTCTGTATGTGTAGCCCATGTTTCCATAAACTTTTAAGTTGTTGTTAATTTTATATCCAACGTCTAATCCAGGAAAGGCTTGAAATTTAAAATCAGAAAAATAAGAAACAGCAATACCAGGAGTAATATCTAATTTGTTATCTAATAGTTTAAACTGATGTTCTAAAAAGACGTTAGTCATGAATCGGTTACGGTTTCCTAAGTTGTTACTTCTTAAATATACTTTTGAAACATCCACACCAAAACCAGTAACTCCTGCTTCAGAAGTGTAAGATGCATTAACTTCGGCTCCAATTTTATCTGTAATATGTAGGTTTCTGAAAAAAGAAGGATCCTCTCGTTTTAATAAAAATAAATCTTCGTTACGTTTCCAGTAAATACGAGGTTTAATTTTAAATTTCTCTGTTTTAAAAGTGGTTGTAAAACCTATTAAACTGTTTTGAGTCTCTTCATATTCATTAAAATCAGGGTTGGTTGTGTAAAAGTTTTCAGCTCCAAACTTGCGATCGAAAAAAGTAGCAATCATTTCTATAGCTTGTGCTTTTTTATTGAATGTGCTTTTTACAAAATAGTTAGAGTTGTCATAATCCGAATTATTTCTATAACCTTCAGACGTTAACTTCCCAACATGCACTATATGCGATGAGTTTTCTAATTCTGTACCAACAGTAACTCCTGCGTTTAATTGCCCAAAAGATCCTGTTTCTAAGTTAAGAGAAACCGAATTCTCAAGATTTTTTTTAGTTACAATGTTTATGGCTCCTGTAAATGCATTTTGTCCAAAAACTCTAGCTGCAGGACCTTTAATAATTTCTATACGTTGTATTACTTCAATTGGTAATGCGGCATTCATGGTGTGGTGACCAGTTTGTGCATCGTCCATTTTAATACCATCAATAAGTAAAAGTGTTTGGTCAAAACCACCACCTCTAATATATAAGTCGGCTTGACTACCAGCTGTACCACGACGTCTAATATCTACACCTGCAACTTGTTGTAATAAATCGGCAACGTTTGTAGCTGCGCTGGTTTTTATGTCTGAAGCCGAAATAACCGTTATCGTTCTAGAGTTTTCTTTAAAAGGTAAGTCTATTCTGGTAGATGAGATAATTACAGAATCTAATTGTTGATTTTTGTCTAATTCTTGAGCTTGTGCTGTTATAGTAAATGCTACAAGCAAAATTGATAAAAAGGATAATTTCATAATAAAATATATAGGTGTTTTTTAACGCGGCAAAATTCGTAACTTTCCGGATCATTAAAGTAGTCCAGTTTTAAAACAATGAGTAGTCCGGTTAATGACATATTAAAATCTTTAATTAATTTCGAAAAATCTCCGAATACTGCAATCTATATTCAAATAGCTCAAGAAATTATTAATGCCATACAGCGTGGCTATTTACGAGAAGGAACTGCGTTACCAGGAACAAGGAAATTTAGTGCGTTATTGTCTATTAATAGAAATACCGCAGTCGCAGTTTACGATGAACTAGCCTCTCAAGGTTGGGTAGATATTGTTGCTAATAAAGGAACATTTGTTTTAATGCCAGAAAGAAAAACTGCTGCAATAAAAGCTGTGGTTCAAGGCTTAGAAAAAATAAAATCCTATCCAGAAATAGCAGGATTTCCGTTTCAATCGTCTTTTAATTTAGCATCTACCGAAGAGTTTTCAATACGTAAATATGTAATTAACGATGGGAAACCCGATTTAAGATTGCATCCTACGCATCAGTTTTCTAAGTGGTATAGCGCGTCTATGAAACGTGCTTCGTTAGTTTCGAAGTGGAATCAAGCACAAGCGGAATCTAATACTACTTTTAGTAAACAGTTATGTAATTATTTAAATGCTACGAGAGGATTTCATATAAAACCAAGCAACATTGTAAGTACACGAAGTACTGAAATGAGCTTATATATTGTCTCTCAACTTTTAATACAAGAAAACGATGTTGTGCTTGTTGGTAATTTAAGTCATTATAAATCCAATATGATTTTTCAGCAAGCTGGAGCCAACATTATAACGATTCCTGTAGATGCGCATGGTATTGATGTGGATTTTATTGAAAAAAACTTTACAAAAAATAGTATTCGTTGTGTGTATGTTTGTGCACATAGGCAATATCCAACCACGGTAACGCTTACTGCGGAAAGACGTTTAAAATTATTACAACTAGCAAAGGCATATAAATTTGCTATTATAGAGGATGATTTTGATTACGATTTTCAGTTTAGTGGCTCTGCAATGGTGCCTATGGCAAGTGCCGATGGACAAGGTGTAGTTATTTATTTAGGACGATTAGGACAATCGTTTTTTCCAAGTTTTCAAATAGGATTTGTAGTCGCTCCAGAAAACATTATTAATGAAGCCAAAAACTATTTGCAAATACTAGATAAACAAGGAGACTTAATACAAAAACAGATACTAACCGAACTTATTAGTGAGGGAGAAATACACCGGTTGATTAAAAAGAACATTACTATTTATAAGCAAAGGCGCGATTATTTGTGTGCTTGTTTAAGTGTTTATTTTAAAGATTATGCCACTTGGCAAGTGCCAACAGGAGGTTTGGCAGTTTGGTTAAATTTTGAATCTAGAATACCGCTTATTAAATTGGCTGAAAAGGCTAAAGCACACGATTTGTTTTTGCCTAAAACCATATTGTATCAAAATAAGAACTTGTGTGCTATTAGATTAGGATTTGGACATTTAAATGAAGATGAAATTGAAAGCGTTATTAAAATTTTAAAAGTTTCTTTTAATGAGGTAGTGTAGTAGGTTTGTTATTTAGTGTGAAAATAAATCAGTTAATAAGATTTCCTTTTACTCATTTATTAAATGGAAAAGAATTATGTTTGATTATCAATATTAACAAATCAAAATTTTTAAGATGAAAAAAGTATTAGGATTAATGGCTGTTGCAGTTATGATGTCAAGTTGTGGAGTTGCAGGTTTAGTTTCAACACCTTCAGAGTATGTATCTGCAGGGAAAGAAGTGAAAGTTGTAAAAAAATCAACTAACATTTTTGGTTTTACACCAATGGATACTCAGCAAGAGGCAAAAACTGCTATGGCAGAATTAAACGGTAAATGTACTAATGGTGTAACAAATATTACTACTACAGTATCTGCAACTGCTTTTATTGTAGGATTTGAAAAATTAGAAATGTCAGGAAACTGTAAATAAGTTTACCCTATTTCAAATAAAAATGCTTCGATGAAAATCGAAGCATTTTTTTATTAAGTTAATTAGTATAATTTGTGAAAATATTTATTATTTAAAAGGTGCGTTATATCAGTTTTGACGAAGCTTTTTCAGTCTTTAAAGTTATTTAGTTTCAGTAATTGTTTTAGACTCTTTATTTGTTTTGTTTAAAGTGTATTCTACATAAACCATAATAATATTAAAACCTATAAAAGGAAAAGGTAGTAAGTTGATATTTCTTTCATCTATATCTAAAAGATGAAGCGAAATTAGTGTTAAAGGAACCAAAGGCACTAGTACGAATAGAGAAGAAGTAAGAATTGTAAATAATTTAATGACTCTAAATATATTACTGAGTAAAAATTGTTTTGCATTTCTAATCATTTGAATGATACTATTAAACACAAAAAATAATAGAGTGATATCAATACCTTTAGATATTAAATTATCTTGAAATAGGTTAGGAAAGATTAACCACTCCTTATAAATAAAAAATAGGACAACAATAATACAAGCTAAAATTCTGAAGGTGTATATTTTTCTGTCATTTGAAAGAAAGTTATCTAACTTTTTATATCGTTTTCTAATGGCGTCTTTTACACGTAGAGGAATTTTTAAATAAGGATTAAAAAAACCAATAATAGCGAATAAAAAGGCAATTGTTATTTGAAAAGAAACATCGTCATAAAAACGGTTGTACAACGAATCGTTGTATTTTTCCATTCCTAATTCTGAAAAAAGGATATTTAATAAAGCCAGTAGTATTAAGAAAAGATGATAATACATTGGATTTAAATAGAATTGCTGATTAGGAGCAATAATATTATCATGATTAGAACTCATAAAAGTATCTAAAAACGTGTCCGCCTTTTTTATAAAACTTATTCTTGAGCGTAAAATATAAATTCCTACAAGTGCAAAAGCTATTGGAAACCCAAGAAAGAAAGTAAAAAGAATAATTTCTGGATTTTGAAAAATAACAGCAAAAATTGCAGCAATAGCAAATACACTTAATATAGTAAGAACTATTTTTTGAGTTGGATTCAACCTTTTTCTATACTTTTTTTGTTGTCTGCCTTTTTTTTTCTTCATTTTTTAACTTGAAGTATTTACTTTAAATGTATTGTATAGAAAAAGAGGCTTTTTAAAAATAGTATTTAGAGTAAAGTGAAGTGTTTTAACAGGTGCTTCATTTTATTCAGAATAACATTTTTAAATAGCCTCTAAAATTTAATATTGATTATGCTTTCGAATTATTGTCTTCTATAATTTCCGCTTCAGCATCACTTTTTACATCTTTACCTTTTAAATATTCTGGCAATTCCATTCCTGCCATATTAAACATTTCTTGTAAAGGTGGTACCGATTTATATAATCCAGAAAGGAAATTCGCAGTAGACGATTTTCCGTCTTTTCCACCACCATTTTCCCAAACAGTAACTTTGTCAATTTTAATATTTTTGATTGCATCAGATTGCATTTTTACTAACTCAGGTAACTTATCTGCAATTAATAATAATACAGCGTCTTTAGAGTTATTACCGGCAGCTTTTACAATTTGTTCCATACCAGCGGCTTGCTTGGTTAAGATTTCAAACTGACCTTGTGCTTCGGCTTGTGCTTTAAATAGTATTGCATCTGCTTCACCTTTTGCACGTCTTCTTATTTGTTCAGCTTCAGCTTCAGCATCAATTTCTACTTTTCTTTTATCAATTTCTGCTGGTACAATAATATCTGCTTCTTGAGAAGAACGCTCTCTGTCTGCTCTCGCTGTTTCTGCTTCCTTTTCTGCAGCATAAGACTCTTGTAAAGCTTTTGCTGTTTGTACTTTTTCTGATGCTATTGCTACACGTTCTGCTTCAGCTTCACGTTGACGACGTAAAGAATCGGAATTTGCAACTGCAATTTTTGCTGTATTTTCTCCTTCTACTGCTTGTGCATTTGCTGCAGCAACTTGGGTTCTTTCATCTTGTACAGCATTTGCTTCACCAATAGATCCATCTCTAGTTTTCTCGGCAACCGATTTACGTGCTGCGTTTATTGCGTGAGCTGCAGCTTCCTTACCTAAAGCTTCTATATATCCAGACTCATCTACAATATCTGTAATGTTTACGTTAATTAGTTTTAAACCTACTTTTTTAAGTTCAGATTCTACACTTTGAGAAATGTTGGTTAAAAACTTATCGCGATCGTTGTTAATTTCTTCAATATCCATAGAAGCTACAACTAAACGTAACTGACCAAAAATAATTTCTTGAGCTAGTTCTTGAATGTCGTTTTGGTTAAGACCTAAAAGTCTTTCGGCAGCATTTTGCATAATACCAGGTTCTGTAGAGACACCAATAGTAAAACGCGATGGTACATTAACACGAATGTTTTGTTTAGATAAAGCATTTACTAAATTAACTTCAATAGAAATTGGTGTTAAATCTAAAAATTGGTAATCTTGAATTACAGGATAAATAAAGGCTGCTCCACCATGGATACATTTGGCAGATTGTCCGCCACCTACTTTACCATAAACAACTAGAATTCTGTCTGAAGGACAACGCTTATAGCGTTTAACAAGTACTATTAGAAATACAAAAACAAATAGTATTGCAAAAATAATTGCGATTGGGAAGCCTAAATTAAAAGCATCTTGAATGGTTAGCATCATAAGTTTTGTGGTTTTTAGTTCAATTTTTCAATTATTAATATTCCGTTATCGGTAATGTCTTTTACTTTAATTACTGTGCCAGATTTTAAATCGGTTTCGCTGTCTGTTAAGGCTTCTAATTCTCTTAGTGCACCTTGAATTTTAACGTGTGCTTTTCCTATTGTAGAGCGTTTTGCTCCAACGGTTAAATACACTTCGCCAACTTCATTTATGGCATTTTTAAATTTCATGGTTCCGCTATCGCTAAGTTTGTTCATGTAAAAAAACATGGCAGCCATTATAGTCATCATAATTAATCCACAAATTAAAGAGATAATTATTGTTAATGGTTTAGAGAATCCTGCATCTATACATGCAATACCACTCCAGCCAAACAGCGTAAAAAAGCCTACTAAATTTCTAAAGGTTATAAATTGAAAACCGATTCCAGTATCTCCTTCAATATCTGAGTCTACATCTCCAAAATCGTCTGCATCACCACCAATAAAAGTAGAAATTGTGGTAAAAATGAAAATAACTGAACCTAATAATGCAATACTCCAATATATTTTTGGAAAAAATTCTAGGCTAAAGAACCAATCTGTCATGATAATGCGTTGTTAGTTAGAAAAATGAAATATACTACTTTTTGAAAGTAATGAGAGCTATTCTGCTTTCTATTTATATGTAGTGAATGTAGGTGTTTTGTTACAAAATTTTTTTTATAACTTTTGTAATTGTTAGTTTTATAGTTCTTTTTGTTTTTCTTGTAACTAATTCTGAAAAAGGAATACTTATATTGAAGATTAGAATTAGTAAGAATAAAAAAGGAAACAATTTTTAAATAAAATTAATAATGGAAGAAGCAGGACAAAAGAGTTGGTTTAGTAGAAATTGGGGATGGTTACTTGGTGGTGGTTGCTTATCTATAATTGTTGTTGTAGTATTAGTAATTGTTGGAGCGTTCTATAAAATATCAGATTCTATTTCCGGATCCGAACCGTATACTTATGCCTTTTCTCAGGCTATAGAAAACGAGGAAGTTGTTGGTTTTTTAGGTGAGCCAATCGAGAGTGATGGTATGGGAAGTACTAGTTATAGAACTACAAATGGAAAAAGCACTGTTAGTTTAACTATACCAATAAAAGGATCGATTGATGAAGGTGAAATTATTGTTGAAGCCGAAAAAATTAATAATGAATGGGCTTATAATACGCTTTATGTGAAAATAGATGGTGAAAGTGAACTTATTTATTTGGAAGGAAGTGATAGTAGAGAGCATGAGGACTATTATGAAGAAGATGAAATAGAAGATGAAGAATTGTTAGACGATAATTAAAAAGTTATTTAATACAGAATAATTGTTTTAAGCTTTGCTTCTCGGTTTCTATTGGAAGTGTCATGCTTGTGAACGCGGAATCTCAAATTCCGTTTTACACGTTTCGCATTTATACTTATGTTTTGCGCTTATTGGTAAGGTGCCAAATAGCACTCCGAAAATAAACCCGAAGAAAGATTTAAAGTCTTTTATGGTGGAAAATAATTCTATTTTTTCACCATTACAATTTGGGCAATGTATAGTATTGCCTTCATCGTCCAGAGAATATTTAGAAATGGATTCTAGTATGTGTTGCGCTTGCATTGCGTCTTTAGCAAACACTTTTAGTTTTACGCCTCCAATAGCATTACTTACTAATGGATCTGTATCTATGGTAAAGTTATCGCTTAAAAATACTTGAATACCATCGGCTTCCAAACGGCCTTTTATTATTTGAGCTTCGGTAGAGTATTGAAAGCTTGCTATGGTTTTAAAAGTATCGCTCATTATAATTCCCATGTAAATGGGAATCTTGTGTTTAATATTAATAATATGTAATTTACTAAAATGGTTTCATGATACCAATACTTAATCTATATAAACTGTTTCTCCAGTTTATATAGATCTCTATCCATCCATTTAAATTTTTTGTTTTCTGTTTTAAAGTTAACCTTTTTTTGTTTTAGATGTGCCTTGTTTCAACGCTTCCTTGTCAATCCATTTAAAATTATTTGGAATAGTAGCATCTAATAAATCGATGTTTAATTTTTCTGAAATGTCAAAGCCAACAGAAATTGCATCTTCAAAATTATTTCTTGTATATAACTCGAAATGTTTGTTCCTATCGTACCATAAATTAACTTCGAATTGATGAGACTCTAATGTAGACGGTTCATGAAATATTGAAACATATTCGTAATTATTAATGGTTTTCCATTTACCAATTTTTACAAAGCCTATTTCTAGAGAAGGTTTAAATTTTGAGTTTTCTAAATCTAAATACACTCTTTTTTGCGAACAAAATCCTGTAGCTACTATAGAAATAAAAACGGAAAAAGAAATAATATATATAGTATCTATAAATCCTTGAAAAGATAAATGCATTGTAAAAAACGTAAGTAATAAAACAGCAATAGAAACTGTGAATATTAATGCTGCTATTACTAATTGCCAAAATGGTCTTGGCGTTTCAGAGATAATAATGTGTTTTTTATCCATTGTTCAAATATAAATAAAGCTTTTAAAAAAGACCTGTCAGGTTTTTAAAACCTGACAGGTCTAAAAACGTAATTTTATCTTTTTTTAATAATTTATTATTGTTTATCAATAATTTTTATATATTTGTTATTGTTAAACGATAATATTAAAGTTTTAATTATGAGGAAAATAAAAGTATTCCGTGTTTTTTTAGTCATTTTGTTAGTGTTATTTACAATAGGCTTCTTAACTAATTTTTATGTTTTTAAAGATTTTAAAGGACAATTGTATTTGGACTTTTTAGTAACATCAGGTTTTTCGTTATTAATATGTGTAGGCTTATTTTTTATTCAAAGAGCATTATTTAAAATAATAAAAAATGGATATTTTAATACCATTGTAGCAAAGAGTTTTAAAGTAGCTGGTGCATGTTTTTTAATTTGTGGTTTTGGGAGCACTGTTTTTAATATCTTAATATTAAATAGAGATGGTGAAAATCCAAATTCTCAGTTCTTTTATACAAACCTTGCAACATATTTTCTTCTAATAATGATTGGTTTTGGACTTTTTGTAATTATAGAATTTGTAGAAAATGGGAGCATTCTTAAGCAAGAAAACGATTTAACTATATAATTATGAAAACAAGAAGAATTATAATAACGGTACTTTTTATATCACTTGCGATATTTAATATTGGTGACATTATTTTGTGTACACTTGGTTTATTCTTTAATCAAGATGTTTCTAGTGCAATGTTGCCTTCTGGAATAGGAGTATCATTAAATATTAAAGTATTATTTATTTTTAAAGCAATAGCATTGTTGATATTTGTTTCAGCTGTTTTTATTTTAATAAAAAAACTTAGACTTTTAATAACGGGAGATTTTTTTAATTTAGAATTAATTAATTGTTTCCTGAAATCGGGAAGAGTCTTTTTAATATCAGGAATACTTGGTTTTATTACATCAATTTTCGAGGTAATTAATTTTGTTATTTTAAAAGATTATCATGGACAGGATTATTTATATATAGATTCGAAACCGCTTTATATTTTACTTATGATTTTAGGTCTATTTTTAATTATCTTTTCAAAAGCTCTAAATAAAGGTAGAGAAATCCAACAAGAAAACAACCTAACAATATAACTATGCCAATAATTGTAAACTTAGACGTTATGCTTGCTAAGCGTAAAATGAAAAGCAAAGACTTGGCAGAAATTATAGGTATAACAACAGCTAACTTATCGATACTAAAATCTGGTAAAGCAAAAGCAGTCCGTTTTTCTACATTAGAAGCTATTTGCGAAGCCTTAGAGTGCCAACCAAGTGATATTTTAGAATACGTTAAAAACTAGAAACACTTTATTTTATTTGAAATCGTAATGTCAGTTCGAGTGATTTTTATCCCGAAAGCTTTCGGGAGAAAAATTGTATCGAGAACTATTTTATAAGTAAAACAAATGTTCTCGATACAAATTTTTATTCATTGCAATCGAAAAATTCACTCGAACTGACAGAAGACTATTATTTTTAGCAAACACCGTGTCACTTCGAGTGATTTTTGAGGCACGAGAAAATTGTATCGAGAAGTTTATAAAATTACCGATATCTAAAAATTAATCTTCAACTGTGCACTAACACTTTTCTGTTCCACCTTTTTAGTCTTTTTCTCGGTATTTAAATTCGATAACGAAATACCCAAAAGCCGAACAGAGTTGTTTAGTTTTTCTTGATAGAGTAAATCTTTAGCAGTTTCTAAAACCACGCTTTTATCACTAATAAAATAAGGCAAGGTTTTACTACGTGTTTGCAGTGTAAAATCACTGTATTTAATCTTAAGTGTTACTGTTTTTCCAGCAACTTTACTATTGTTTAAACGCTTAGAAACTTCTTCGGCAATATGCTCTAACTTTTCAAGAAGAAACACTTCCGAAGATAAATTTTTATTAAAAGTACGTTCTGCAGCTAAGCTTTTTCTTATTCGGTTTGGTTTTACCTCGCTGTTATGTATGCCACGAACAATGTAATAATAATGCGTACCAGATTTGCCAAAGTTTTTCTCTAAAAATTCTAAAGATTTAGATTTTAAATCGAGACCTGTATACACACCTTTTTGGTACATTTTTTCGGCAGTAACTTTACCAATACCATAAAATTTTCTAATGTCAAGAGCTTCTAAAAAGTCTAAAACCTCCTCAGGATTTACTGTTTTTTGTCCGTTAGGTTTATTATAATCGCTAGCAATTTTGGCAACAAATTTATTTACAGAAATGCCGGCAGATGCAGTTAAACCAACCTCATTAAAAATGCGTGTTCTTATCTCTTCGGCAATAAGCGAAGCACTAGGATTTCCTTTTTTGTTTTCGGTAACATCTAAATACGCTTCATCTAGAGATAACGGTTCTACAAGATCTGTGTAATCTAAAAAAATGGCTCTAATTTTTTTAGAAATTTCTTTGTACCTATCAAATCGAGGTGGCACAAATATTAATTCTGGACATAAACGTCTTGCTTTTACACCACTAATGGCACTGCGCACACCAAATTTTCGAGCTTCGTAACTTGCAGCACTTACAACACCTCGTGTTCCGCTACCACCAACAGCTAAAGGTTTTCCAATAAGATCAGGATTATCCAACTGCTCTACAGATGCATAAAATGCATCCATATCTACATGAATTATCTTTCTTAATGGTAAGCTTTCAGACATAACACAAATTTATAATATCTTTGGTTTTCTAGACCATCAAAACCATGAAACTTATATACACGCTTCTTACTTTAATTATAGTACTACTTATCTGGTCTGCAATTAATCCGTTCGAACATTTTACGTGGTTTCTAGAGGTTTTGCCAGCCGTTTCAGGCGTTTTAATATTGGCATTTACCTTTAATCGTTTTAGGTTTACCAACTTGGTATATATTCTAATTTTCTTACACTGTGTTGTTTTAATTATTGGAGGCCATTATACCTATGCCGAAGTGCCTTTATTCGATTACATTCAAGAAGTATTTAGCCAAAGCCGAAACAATTACGATAAACTTGGACATTTTGCGCAAGGTTTTGTTCCTGCTATGATTGCTCGAGAGATACTAATAAGAAAACAGGTTGTAAATAGTAATAGTTGGTTAAATTTTATAGTGGTTTGCATTGCCATGGCAATTAGTGTTACTTACGAGTTTATAGAATGGTTTATATCCTTACAAACAGGAGAAGGAGGCGATTCGTTTTTAGGAACTCAAGGTTATATTTGGGATACACAAAGTGATATGTTATACGCAACTATTGGAGCCATTTGTGCGCTAATTTTCTTAAGTAAAATTCATAATAAGCAAATTGAAAGTTTAAATTAATATGATAGAAATAGAACGTAAATTTTTAGTCCAGTCTCATGCTTTTAAAACTGAAGCTTTCAAACAAACCAGAATTGTACAAGGCTTTTTAAGCACAGATAAAAAACGAACGGTTCGTGTTAGGCTAAAAGGTGATATTGGTTTTTTAACTATAAAAGGCCAATCTTCTAAAAACGGATTGTCTCGTTTCGAGTGGGAAAAAGAAATTCCTAAAATAGAAGCAGAAGCTCTTTTAAAGCTTTGTAAAAAAGGCATGATCGATAAAATACGATATGAAGTTAAAGTAGATAATCACACCTTCGAAGTCGATGAGTTTTTTGGTAAAAACGAAGGTTTAATTGTTGCTGAGGTAGAATTAAACGATGAAACAGAAGCGTTTACTAAACCTAATTGGTTAGGAGAAGAAGTAACAGGAGATGCTAAATATTATAATTCACAATTAAGTAAAACACCTTTTTGTAAGTGGTAGTTTTTGAAGAAAATTGTTAATTAATTACTGTCTTCTATTAGCTAATAAAGGTGGTGGCTCACCCGTAAAAGGATTCCAGCGACTAATAGATTTTGCTTCCATTCCAGATGCTTTAATAACACTTCTATCTCCAAAACGCTCGCGTAAACCATCTATGGCTTCAACTAAGTTAAGTTGTTTTTGGTTGTCTTGAAATAAATTAATTTGGTGTCCGCCTTCTACTAAATGGCTAAATTTTATACCAATTAATCGAACCAATAAACGTCTGTTATATAATTTAGTATAAAGTGCTAGCGCTATGGCTATTAAATCGTCGTCTAAAGAACTGTAGGCAATCCGTTTTTGTAAAGTATACGTTTGAAAATCTGAATATCTAATTTTAAAACCTACGCAAGCCGTTAATTTATTACCACGACGTAATTGAAACGCCAAATTCTCGGTCATAGCAATAATAATACTTTTTAGTTTGTGCACATCTATTGTGTCTGTTTCAAAAGTACGCTCTGTAGAAATAGATTTACGTTCTTGATATTGCACTACAGGATTATTATCTAAACCGTTTGCTTTTTGCCAAATGGTTAATCCATTTTTGCCAAGTACTTTGCGCATGTATTCCATTGGCATTTCTTGTACGGTTTTAATCTGTTTAACGCCTAAGTCGCACAAGGTTTTGTAAGTAACAGTACCAACCATTGGTATTTTTTTTACTGAAAGTGGTGCAAGAAAGAGTTTTTCGTTTCCCGAAATAATACGAATTTCATTATTAGGTTTTGCTTCTCCAGTTGCAATTTTAGAAACCGTTTTATTAATAGACATACCAAAGGAAATAGGTAAACCTGTTTCTTTAATAATACGATGGCGTAACTCTGAAGCTTGCTTAAAACAACCAAAAAATTTATCCATTCCAGTAAGATCGATGTAAAACTCATCTACCGAAGATTTCTCGTAAATAGGAACACTTTCTTTAATAATATCGGTGACTTCATTTGAAAATTTAGAATAAATACCAGAGTTACCTCTAAGTATAATAGCTTCTGGACAGAGTTGTTTTGCTAAACGCATTGGCATGGCAGAGTGCACACCAAAACGTCTTGCCTCATAACTACAACTTGCCACAACACCACGATCGCTTGTGCCACCAATTAATACAGGCCTGTTATTTAAACGACTGTCTAATTTACGTTCGCAGGATACAAAAAAAGTATCTAAATCCATGTGCACTATTGCACGCTTATTATCTATCATATAGGTTTGTTATAATTGGGTTCTGGTACTATTACAGGTGCAATGGCGTAACGTGGATCTTCGATAATATCTAGTCGGTATATAGATTTCACTTCTATAGTTGTACACCCAAATGATATGCTAACCGTGCCAACAATATCATAAATACCAGATCCTGACAATGGGTATTTTGCTGAAACTGGTGGAAAATGAACCGTGTCTATAAAATTGCCGTCATAATCTAAAAACGTTCCAAAAAACATGTTTTTATTATTTACTGTGCGTGTGTTTTTTAAAGTGATTAAATAGCCTTGAATATTAATAAGTCTTTTATTAAACTGAAGTAAATGCTTCGCACGCAATTTACTTTTTATGGGTTGCTGTAAAAGATTAAATATGTTACACAATGAAAACCCTAAAAGTTCTAATTCATCAAACGCATTTTCTGTTAACGTACTTGGTAAATTAGGTGTGTTGTAATGTTTGCGTTCGGTTTTAAAAAGTGTAATTTCTGGTGCTTCGGTTCTTGCTTTGTTTAGTTTTAAATGTGCTTCCCAAAGGAGTTCTCGCTTATTTCTTTTGGTAAATCTAAAAGCATTAATTTTTATTAAAATGGCAATATGTTCTATAGAAATTGGAACGCGCTCTATAAAATCGTCTAAAGAGAGAAAGTTTCCGTTTGCTATTCTTTCTTCTAAAATACGATGACTTACTTTTTGCTCAAAAGCGTGTAAAAGCATAAAGCCTAAATAGATGGTTTTCTGTTTAATGGTGGCTTCTATATTGCTTCGGTTTACGCATGGTGCTTCAACGATACCATTGTGCATTTTAGCTTCGTGTATATATAATTCGGTACTATAAAAACCTCCAAAATTATTAATGGTTGCCACCATATATTCCAAAGGATAGTAGGCTTTTAAAAATAGGCTTTGGTAACTTTCTACTGCATAAGAAGCACTGTGGCCTTTAGCAAAAGCATAACCAGCAAAACTTTCAATTTGTCTCCAAATGTCTTGCGCTAAGGCATCTGCTTTTCCGCTGTTTTTGCAGTTATCGAAAAACTGTTGTTTTACTTTTAAAAACTCTTCACGAGAGCGAAATTTACCAGACATACCACGTCTTAACATATCTGCTTCGCCTAAATTTAAACCACCAAAATGATGTGCTACCTTAATAACATCTTCTTGATAAACCATAACGCCGTAAGTATCTGGCATTATTTCAAGTAAAGTAGGATGTGCATCTTTTCTACGCTCAGGATTGCGATGCCTTATAATGTATTGCTGCATCATCCCAGAGTTAGAAACACCTGGTCTTATTACAGAACTGGCTGCAACTAAACCCAAATAATCATCCACTTGCAGTTTTTTTAAGAGCATGCGCATGGCAGGAGATTCTACGTAAAAACAACCAATTGCTTGTGCATTTCGGAGTAAGTTTTTTATGCGATTATCTTGCTTAAACCGTTTAATATCATGAATATCTAAAGGCGATTGATTGGTGTAATTGGCATCAATAATTTCTACAGCTTCTTTAATTTTACCTAAACCACGCTGACTTAAAATATCGAATTTATAAAGTCCTATGTCTTCTGCAATTACCATATCAAAATGTGTGGTTGCATAGCCTTTTGGAGGCAAAAAAGTAGCTGTGTAGTGGTGTATGGGTTTTTCGACAATTAAAATACCACCAGCATGAATACCTAAATAATTAGGAAAACCTTGAATATATTGACTATAAATTAAGACTAGTTTAGAGAGTTGATCTAATTGATTTACATCATACTTTCCTCTACTTAGTTTATCTAATTCACTTTTTGGTAGCCCAAAAACTTTACCTAATTCTCTAACAGCTGCTTTAAATTTAAAGGTGTTGTAAACGGTAATTAATGCGGTGTTTTCATATTTATTAAAAATATATCGTGTAATATCGTCGCGATCTCGCCATGAAAAATCAAGATCAAAATCTGGCGGATTGGTGCGATACATGTTTATAAATCGCTCAAAATAGAGATCTAATTCTATCGGGTCTACATCTGTAATACGTAATAGATAAGCGAGAATACTATTGGCGCCACTACCACGACCAACATAGAAATAATTTTTACTTCTAGCATATTTTAAAATATCCCAGTTAATTAAAAAATAGGACACAAAGCCTTTTGCTTTTATAATGTGAAGCTCTTTTTCTATACGCGAATTAATGTTATTATTTAATGTGCCATAACGATAAGCAACACCATTATAAGCCAATGTTTTTAATAGTTTATAATCGTCTTCAGCAGTTTGCAAAAAGTAGTGTTTATTTGCTGGTTTTTGGTTGTCTGAAAAATCAAAATCAATATTGCACTGTTGTAAAAGTGTTTCAGTGTTTTTTAAAATTTCAGGAAACGTTTCATATCTTTTTTCAATGTCTAAAGGTGTCTGGAAAATAGCATCTGCGTCACTTTGTTCACTTTTTGGGAGCTTACTTAATAACACATTATTATCGATAGCACGAAGGAGTCGGTGTGTGTTAAAATCTTTTTTATTTCTAAAAGTTGTCGTTTTTAGTACTACTAATTTCTCAAGGTCTATTTCTCGTTTAGAAAATTGTAATCGGCTTAGTTGGTCTGGTTTTATACCAAGAAATTCATTAGATTTTAATTGATAATTTACTTCAAAATCAAAAGGATAAATAATGAAACAGTCTTGGAGTTCTTCATCTATAAATTCGGGTATTTTTAATGTTTTATCATGTAGAAATTGAGAGAGATAGCGATTAATCTGAGCAAAGCCTATGTTGTTTTTTGCAATCGCTATAAATTGTTGTTTTGCACTATTTCTAAAGTCTACGCCTAGTATAGGTTTGATATTATATTTTTTAGAAATCCTAACAAAGTCAAGGCAAGCAGAGGTATTATTAATATCTGTTAGTACTAAGTTTTTGTGATTATTTTTAGCAGCCAAAGCAAGTAGCTCTTCAGGATTTATAGTCCCGAAACGTAAGCTAAAATAGCTATGACAATTTAAAAGCATGAATATTAATTTTTAGGTGGCTACAAAATTAACTACATATTGTAGTTTTGATTGCTTATATTTGTAGTAATAAATGTTAAAAATGAAATACATACAACACAACATAAAACACCTGCGTAGTTTAAAAAAGCTTTCGCAAGAGCGTTTTGGCGAAGAGCTAAAATGGTCACGTTCTATGGTTGGGTCTTACGAAGAAGGTAGAAGCGAACCGCCAATAGAACGCCTTATCGAGCTTTCTAATTTTTTTGATATACCTATTGATATTTTGGTGAAGAACGATTTGCGCTCTGCCAAGGATACCTCATTTATACAAATAGGAAGCAAGCGTATATTGTTTCCGGTAACGGTAAATGAAATGGACGAAGATTTAATAGAAATAATACCAACACAAGCATCTGCAGGTTATTTAGAAGGCTATGCCGATCCAGAATATATTGAGCATCTACAAAAAATTAAATTGCCATTTTTGCCCACAGGAACACATCGTGCGTTTCCAATAAAAGGAGATTCTATGTTACCAGTAAAAGATGGTGCTTTTATTGTGGCTAAATATGTTGAGTCTATTGCAGACGTTAAAAACGGACGTACTTATATTTTACTTACAAAAGACGATGGCTTGGTCTATAAACGTATTTATAAAACGAAGGATAATGAGAATGCGTTGTTATTATCGTCAGACAATAAAGCGTACGAACCTTATTTGGTACAATATGAGTCAATACTTGAATTATGGGAGTTCACGTGTTGTATTAATACTCAAGAATACGACGAGAAAGAACTTAAATTAAGTAGTATCATGAATTTATTTCAAGAACTTAAGGTTGAACTTGAAGCTATAAAAAAAATGTAATGTTTTAATATAAAGCAGTATATTTAAAATGAATTATTAAATACAAAGTAGAAATTATGATTGTTCCAAAAAGTAGTGATAGTATAACGTTTTTTAACCCAGAAAGTGAGGTTACAGAAGGTATTCCATTTTTCGACACGGGTATTTCTGCTGGTTATCCAGCGCCAACTGAAGATTTTTCTACACAAAGATTGTCTTTAGACGATACACTTGTTAAAAATAAAGAAACCACCTTTTATGCTAAAGTAAGCGGACAATCCATGATAGGTGCAGGATTAGATGATAACGATTTATTGGTAATTGATAGAAGTTTACAACCCGAAAACAATAAAATAGCAGTTTGTTTTCTTGATGGTGAATTTACTGTTAAGCGTTTAAGAGTTACCAAAGATGAAATCTGGCTACAACCAGAAAACCCTAACTATCCTATTATAAATATTACTGAAGATAATAACTTTCTTATTTGGGGCATTGTAACAAATGTGATTAAAAAGGTCTAACTAATTACTATTTTAACAGCTATATTATTTAAAAAATGAAATCACTCTTTTCTTTTCTTGCCTTTTTTTTAACAACATTTCTTTTTGCTCAAGACATAAACTATTCTATAAGTTTTGAAAACGCAGTACATCATGAAGCGTCTATTAATATTTCATATAAAAACCTAAAAGGCAGTTCTCTGTTGGTTCAAATGAGTCGTACATCTCCAGGGCGTTATGCTATTCATGATTTTGCAAAAAACGTGTATAATGTAAAAGCATTAAATAGTAAAGGAGAGGCTTTAGAAATTAAGCGTGTAAACCCGCAAGCTTGGGAAATTTTAAATCACGATAGTACAGTAAATATTTCGTACACTTTATTTGCAAATAGAGCAGATGGAACATACAGTCAAGTAGACGAAACTCATGCACATCTTAATGCTCCAGCAACATTTATGTATGCGCCAGCTTTAAGTGAAAATGCTATGGAAATAACGTTTGAGTCTAGAACAGATTTAAACTGGAAAGTAGCAACACAGCTACCTTTAAAAATCGGAACTACTTATACTGCCCCAAATTTGCAGTATTTTATGGATAGTCCAACAGAATTAAGTAACTATAGCAAACGTAGTTTTAAAGTTAAAAATCAAGAGATTGAGTTTGTATTGCATCACAAAGGATCGGAAAAGGATTTAGATACTTACTTCGAAAAAGTGAAGAAAGTTGTTTTAGCAGAAGAAGCTGTGTATGGTGAGTTACCAAGTTTCGATTACGGGAAATATACATTTTTAGCATGCTATATTGGTAATGTAAGTGGCGATGGAATGGAGCATAGAAACTCTACTATTTTAACAGATAAAGAAGGTTTAGCCGAAGGCGGAATGGAAGGGAATATAGGTACTGTTTCTCATGAGTTTTTTCATGCATGGAATGTAGAGCGTATTCGTCCTCAGTCACTTGAGCCTTTTAATTTTGAAGAAGCAAACATGAGTGGAGAACTTTGGTTTGCTGAAGGTTTTACAAGTTATTATACCAATCTTATTTTATGTAGAGCAGGAGTAGTTACGCCAGAAGCGTATGTTTCTGGATTAAATAGAACTTTTAATTATGTATGGAATTCTCCAGCACGAGAGTTTTTTAATCCTATTGAAATGAGTTATCAAGCACCATTTGTGGATGCTGCATCGTCAATAGATCCTGTAAATAGAGACAATACTTTTATTTCGTATTATTCTTATGGAAGCGTTTTAGGTTTAGCATTAGACTTGTCTTTACGTGAAAAAGGTTTGAATTTAGATGATTATATGAAACTAGTATGGACTACTTACGGAAAAACAGAAACACCATATACTATTAAAAACCTTAACGACTTATTAAATACATATGCTGATGAAGCTTTCGGAAATGCGTTCTTTAAAAATTATATTTATAAAAGCGAAATGCCAGACTACGCGTCTTTGTTTAAAACGGTAGGATTAAAAATGGAGCAAGATTCTAAAAGGAACTTTACGGGTCTTTCGTTAGATAAGAATATAGTGTCTAGGAGTGCTAAAATAGGATCTCCAGCTTATGTATCAGGTTTAGAGAAAGGAGATAAAATAACGAGCGTAAATGGCATTAAAATAGATGAAACGAATACCGTTGAGACTATTATTAAAGCTTCGGAAAAGACGGCACTGGATATTGAGTATCTTAGAAATAAAGAAACTAAGACCGCAAAATTAGAGTTGGTTCCAGATCCAACATATACCATTAGTATTTCTTTGGAAGATAAAAACCGAAAGGCTGAAAAACAAAGAAAGGCTTGGCTTAAGCAATAGCATTATTTAGTAGTATAAACCCATTATTTTTATTGGGTTTTTATTTTCTACGGTATAGTAACCAGTTCATGTCTCTGGTTAGTTTGAAACCTAATCTTTTATAAAGAGGAATGGCTAAATTCCCTTTATTGGTGTGTAATATAGGGAGTTTGTTTTCTTTTAAAATAGCTTTTGTTGTGTGCGTAATTAATTGCTTCGCAAATCCGTTTCCGGTATAATCTGGGTGTGTAACAACGCCACTAATTTCAATAAAATCGTCAGTTTGCATTCTTTGACCTGTAATAGCAACAAGTTTATTGTCTTTAAAAATACCGAAATATTTACCCATTTCGAAACCTCTTTTTCTGTAAAATCCTGGCATTACTAACCATATTAGATTGTAGACATCATCTATATAGTTTTCTGTTAGTTGTACAATGTCTTCGGTTATTTTAATATCTACAAAGTTTTCTAAAACCATTTGACACCCGTCAATTTTACGCTCTAACACAACAGTCTCGGTATCTATAATAGGCGTTTTGTTTTCAGAAACTATAAAGAAACTTTCAACTAATTTAGAATATGCGTTTAATGATTTTTCTGTTTTAGTACTGTCTAAAACGGCTCCGAAATTACATACGTCTGGTTGGTAGAATTGGACACTGTCGTGTGGTATAACAAATTTATTGTGAGTTTCATTTAATGAATACCAAACAGGGTTTTCTAATTTGTCTTCTAGTGTTTTCATAAAAAATGAATATATAAAACGAGCAATCAATGTAAGTTTTAAATTAAGCTATATTTTTTTAAGAGTAATGATAAATTTGTATAAAAAAAAAACGCTTCAGATACATCTGAAGCGTTTTTTATAATTTGTAAAGCAATCGCTAATTAATCAGCTAAAATAATTGCCTTATTATCTTTCATCTCTAATGTTCCAGATTTGATTTTTACTGTCAATACTTTGTTATCATCGAAATGAGGTACAACACTACCATGTAAATCATCAAAAACAAGATGAGATTGAGAGTGCGTGTTAATTTTAACAGTACCTTCTGCTAATACAGCTACAATAGCTGCGTGATTATTAAGCATTTGAAACTCGCCATTCATTCCTGGTACAGTTACAGCATCTACTTCACTACTAAATAAAGTCGCTTCTGGTGATACAATTTCTAAATACATCTTTTAAATTTTATTTAAAAGCTTCCGAGTAATCGAAAGTCTCATTTTTATTAAACAGAGGCCGAAAATAAATTCAGCACTTACTTTGGCTTATGCCTCAGCAAGCATTTTTTCTCCAGATTCGATAGCATCTTCAATAGAACCTTTAAGGTTAAACGCTGCTTCTGGTAAGTGATCTAACTCACCATCCATAATCATGTTAAATCCTTTAATAGTTTCTTTAATGTCTACTAAAACACCTTTTAAACCTGTAAATTGCTCAGCTACGTGGAAAGGTTGAGATAAGAAACGTTGTACACGTCTTGCTCTACCTACAGCCATTTTATCTTCTTCAGATAATTCTTCCATACCTAGAATAGCAATAATATCTTGTAATTCTTTATAACGTTGTAATAATTCTTTTACTCTCTGTGCACAATCGTAGTGCTCATCACCTAAAATGTCAGCAGTAAGAATTCTTGAAGTAGAATCTAAAGGATCTACGGCAGGATAAATACCTAACTCTGCAATTTTACGAGATAATACTGTTGTTGCATCTAAGTGAGCAAACGTTGTTGCTGGTGCTGGATCTGTTAAATCATCTGCAGGTACGTAAACCGCTTGTACAGATGTAATAGAACCTTTTTTAGTTGAAGTAATACGCTCTTGCATTGCTCCCATTTCTGTTGCTAATGTCGGTTGGTATCCTACGGCAGATGGCATACGACCTAATAAGGCAGATACCTCTGAACCAGCTTGAGTAAAACGGAAAATGTTATCAACGAAGAAAAGTACATCTTTTCCTTGTCCATCTCCAGCGCCATCTCTAAAGTACTCAGCAATTGTTAAACCAGATAATGCAACACGTGCACGTGCTCCAGGTGGCTCATTCATTTGTCCGAATACGAAAGTAGCCTTAGACTCTTTCATTATATTTTTGTCCACTTTTTGAAGATCCCAACCACCTTCTTCCATAGAATGCATAAAGTCATCACCATACTTGATAATTCCTGACTCTAACATTTCACGAAGTAAATCGTTTCCTTCACGTGTTCTTTCACCTACTCCTGCGAATACAGAAAGTCCACCGTGTCCTTTTGCAATATTGTTAATCAACTCTTGGATTAATACTGTTTTACCTACTCCAGCACCACCAAATAAACCAATTTTACCACCTTTTGCATAAGGCTCGATTAAATCAATTACTTTAATACCTGTAAATAAAACTTCTGTAGAAGTTGATAAATCTTCAAATTTTGGTGCGCTTCTGTGAATTGGTAAACCTGCATCTCCAGCTTTAGGTAAATCTCCTAAACCGTCGATGGCATCACCAATTACATTAAATAAACGTCCGTAAATATCTCCACCAATAGGCATTTGTATTGGTGCTCCAGTAGCGTTAACTTCTGTTCCTCTACTTAAACCATCAGACGAATCCATAGCAATAGTACGTACTGTATCTTCACCAATGTGAGATTGTACTTCTAATACTAATAATGAACCATCAGCTTTCTTAATTTCTAATGAATCGTAAATTTTTGGAAGTTCAGAACCAGCTTCGAATTCTACATCGATTACTGGACCTACTATCTGTGCAACTTTACCTGTAACTTTTGACATTACTTATCTATTTAATATTATGCGACTTAATTGTTTGAAAACACCTCTGGTTTTCGCGTGCAAAGATAGTGGATTTAATTTAAAATAAAAGTGGTTTGTTAAGCTTTTTACTGCATAAAAAAACGCCTTCAAATTGAAGGCGTTTTAGAATATTATATTTTATTGTTCTTATTGTAGTAAAGGAGAATAAGCTATGCCGAAATCTTCAGCTTTTGCTACGTTACCAGAAGCTATAAAGTTAGATCCATATGTAGTGTCTATTGCATCTAAGAAAGCATTGGACATTAAAGCGTAACCTCTGGCTGTTAAGTGTATACCATCTAAACTTATTAAACCACCAGTTACTAGACCTGTGCTTAAGTTGTAGTCATCGAACTGAACACCTGCTGAAGCAGCTTGACTTAGAATAGTATTTAAATCTACTAAAGCTAAGCCATTGCTCGAGGCAATAGAGGCTATACTTGCATTAAAGGCATTAGTTGCAGTAGCAATTTCTTGTTGCTCACTTGGTAATAATACCCATTTATCTTCAAGAGGTAAAGTAACACCTTCTACAGAAAACTGTCCTGCTAAAGCCTGAGGAAGACCTTGACCCATTAAGATTACAACATTTGCTGTATTTACAGTTCCTATAATAGAAGAGCTAGGTAGTACGAATAAATCTTCTTGAGTAGCTTGTCTAGTTTGTCCGTAAGTTGTACCTAAAAGGTTCGCTACTAATGGAGCTGCCGCAGGAGGTAATCCAAATTGAGCTATAAAAGCAGGAAATGTAGGACTAGCATTTAATTGTGCCGCTATTACTCCTGATATATCAGTTAAGGTTTCGTCTTTTATAACAACCGCACTTGCTTCTGTTTCAGAAAAAACAATTGCCCTAGCAGGATCTACAGCATTAAATATTGGATTTAAAGCTCCAAATATTGAATTTAGTAATGGTATTTGAGGTCCAAAACTTGGATTCGAAGGGTCTAAAGGGTTATGTGGTACAGTTGTAAAGTGAGCTAAGCTTGTAATATCTGGTAAATTTCCAATAGCTCCTTTGGCACCGTTCGAGGTTAAAGAAGTTACTATTGTTGTTAATGCAAAATCGAAAGTAGCAGTAGGTGTGATAAGATTTGTTCCATCACCACCAGTCGTAGCATAGCCTAAAACATCGTTTCCTCCAATTTCACTTAGTGTGAAAAATGAAGGGTTCTGAGCTACTGCTAATTGCACCATTGAGGCATCTGGTGTTGCAGCTGTTAAGCGCACTGCATATGGATTTGCTAAACCAGCTGATAGGTTTGCTAGATTTCCATATCCAGGAGCAATTAAATGGAAACTTTTTGCTCCAGGTACTCCAAAATTATTAAAAGGTCCCGTTGGAGGAGATAATAAATCGGTTCCAACAGTTACAGATCCAATTACAGATTCTAAAGATACTGGTCCAGCACCTCCAAAAACTAATCTTGGATTTTGAATTCTACTTCCTCCAACCGTTAATCCGCCATAGTTATCTGCAGTTAAGGGCTGTGTAAAAGTTCCTCCACCTATATTTGAAAATTGCTTTGCTAATGTATTAGGAAATGAATTTTCTTGTCCAGCCATAAATAATCCGCCATCGGTAAAACCAGCAGTAAATGAAGCACCTACAGCGATATAGTTAGAGAAGTCGGCAGAGCCAGCATTTAATGTTGGTAAAGTTACCGCATCTACTGGTGGTTCTTCTAAGAATTGTTCATAATCTTCTTCATCATTACAAGCAGTAAAACCAATAGCTATAGCTAGAAGTCCAATATATTTTAAGTTTTTAAATGTCTTCATTTTATAAGTTATTAATGGTTAATGACGCATAGTACATAGATCCTATAAATCCTGTTCCAAATGCTGTAAAGTATTCATTACCTGTAAGGTTTGTAGCTCCTACTTTAATCACAGATTTTAAACTTGGTACTTTATAGTTTATTTGTGCATCTACTGTATGAAATTCTGGTACAACACCGTCTCCAAAGGTTGCTTCCCAGAAGTAATCATCACTAAATCTATAAGCGATATTGAAACCGAAGTTTTTAAAGACCTCTGTATTACCAAAAGAAGCTTTGAACTTATGCTCTGGTGTATTAAAATTTGTTTCGAAATCTGGATTAGCAGCTCTGTCAAAATCTTGTTTTGTGAAGGTGTAACTTCCACTCAAATCATAGTTGTCGAAAACTTTAGTTGATAGTCCTATAGAAGCTCCATAAGAATTAACATCCACATCTGAATTTGTATACGTACTATATTTCTTTACATCATCAAAATCAAGTGCATCAACAGAAAGTGTTCCATCACCAACTACACCGTATAATGGAGCGATTACAACTTCTTGAGAAATAAAATCTTGATACTTGTTATAGTAAGTACTAAAATCTACTATTAAGTTATCGAACTTTCCTCTATATCCAATTTCAACAGAAGTTACTTGTTCTGGCTTTACTAAATTAGGGTTTGATATTAGTAAGTCATTGATGTTTCCAGATGCTAGATATGAGTTGACAGAAGTTTCGCTGTAAGAGTTGTTGTATGCTGCAGCACCCGTTTGTGTAATTACATTTGCTTGACTAGTGTTGTTTGTTGAATAGTCACCTGAATAACGATCTAAATTATCCACAGCAGAACCTATTAAAATAGCATCTGATGAATCTAAACCAATAAATAAATCTTGAGTTGTTGGATTTCTAAATCCTGTTTGAATAGAAGCTCTAACGTTGTGATTTCTGTTTAGTGTTAAACCTGCGGATAGTCTAGGTGAAACGAAACCATCAAATAATTCAGACTTATCATAACGCCCTGAAGCTGTTATTTTTAACGCCATATCTTCTGTTATTTCAAAGTTTTTTTGAATTTGAGTATAAAAACCTAATTCTGAATATCTAATTGCAGCATCTCTATCTGTGTAAATAGTTCCACCAGAATTTAAGTCGTAGCTTCTAAAAGAGCCACCTACTTGAATGTCTGCAAAATCTATTAAATGGCTAAAGTTGTAATTTACATCCGAATGATAATATTTAGAGGCATCTTGAAATCTTGAACCTGTTGCTAAGTTTGGATCTTTAATACTTGTATTAAAAGCCGATTTGAATTCTGCTGAACCTGGTTCAAAACGACCTGTGTCTGCAACAGCTCTGGCTGTATCATGCTTTTGTTGATCTGTTAATCCTGTTGGGTTTCCTGTTAATTCTATACCTGCGTAAGTTGCAATATAATCTCCAAACCAATCTTTATCACTTTTAAATGCTCTATTAATTTGAATTCCGGTAACAGTCATGTCATAAGAGTCACCTGCTTTATCAGCAACTAAATAAGCTCTAACAAAAAAGTTGTCATTTTTTATTTCTAATTTATGTTGTTCTTGAAAAAAGCCATTGATGTTATATCTGTTAGTTCCTTGGTATATTGTAGAACCTGTTCCTATTTTTCCAACATAAGAAAGCTCTAGACTATTATCTGTAATTGGTCGGTAATAGAATCCCCAATCTGCTTTAATACTCTCTGCATTGTAGTTAGTTAAAGTGCTTTCGTTATAACCAGTTCTACTCACAACGACGTCTGGAATAATTCCTAAGCCAGAAGCAGATCGGATGTTAGTAGAAACTTCGTCACCATATACATTAATACCATCGTAGTTTGTGTTTGCACGTGTTCTGTTAGGATTAATTTTATCTACTTCGCTAGTAGCAGCCCAATCTGTTCCTTTTAAGTAACCAAAATTAATTTTTGCAGCGAATTTATCTGAGAATTTGTGAGCCATGCTAACACCAACGTCGGTGTATTCGTTGTCTCCAGATGCTTCTTGAGAAGTGATACCTCTTTTAAGAGAGGCTCTTATTCCTTGATGATCGAAAGGGTTTTTACTTCTCATGAATAAAACACCATTAAAAGCGTTCGCACCATATAGAGCAGAGGATGCTCCAGGTAATAATTCTACACTCTGTACGTCTGTTTCAACCATACCAACTAAGTTTCCGATTGGGAAGTTTAAAGCAGGAGTAGAGTTGTCCATACCATCTACTAGCTGCATAAAACGTGTATTTGCAAAAGTTGCAAAACCACGAGTGTTTACAGACTTAAATGTTAAACTATTTGTGTTAACGTCTACACCTTTAAGGTTTTCTAAACCACCGTAAAAATCTGCAGAAGCTGTGTTTTTAATTTCTTTTAAGCCAAAACGTTCAACCGTTACAGGAGATTCGAAGATACGTTCTGGAGTTCTAGAAGCTGAAAGAACGACTTCATCGAGGATACTTCCTTCTTGTAAAATGAAATTTAAGTTTTGATTTTTTGAAGCAATATCCATTATTTCAGTAGAAAAGCCAACATTACTAGCTTGTACTGAAAATGGAGGGTTGTTATCTGTTGTAACAGTAAATTTTCCATCAAAATCGGTTTCGCTTCCTGAAGATGTTCCTGTTACAATTACATTTGCGCCTGGAATAGGTAAACCGTTATTGTCCATAACAGTACCAGTTATTGTAGTTTGCGCGAAAGTAAGAGTGCAACAAAACAACAATACAATTGATAAAATTGTTCTCATTTTTTAGATTTAGTTAATTTATTATGTGCCAATATACGTTTTTTAAGTATATCTTAAAAAAAAGTTAACAAAATTATGCATGCATAATAAAAAATATAAAAAAAATCATCACCTTTTTTTATTAATAGTATAAAAAAAGATAATGATTTATGAGTATTTGATAATTTGAAGCGATGGCTTTAAATTTCGAATAGTAATATTACTCTACGGTAACAGACTTAGCTAGATTTCTAGGTTGGTCCACGTTTTTATTAAGCATTACTGCTATGTGGTACGATAATAACTGTAAAGGTATAGTTGTTAATAAAGGTGTTAAAGACTCTATTGTCTCCGGTACTTCGATAATATGATCTGCAAGCTGTTTTACATCTTGATCTCCCTCAGTAACAATACCTATTATTTTTCCTTTACGAGATTTTATTTCTTGAATGTTACTTACTACTTTTTCGTAATGACCTTTTTTCGTTGCTATTACAAAAACAGGCATTTGCTCATCGATTAGAGCAATTGGTCCATGTTTCATTTCTGCTGCAGGATATCCTTCTGCATGAATGTAAGAGATTTCTTTTAACTTTAAAGCGCCTTCTAATGCAACTGGAAAGTTATAACCACGACCTAAATACAAGCAGTTTTTAGCATCTTTATATATTTCAGCAACAGCTTTAATATGTTCGTCTTGTAAGAGTGCCTTTTCAACTTTACTTGGAATTAGCTCTAGTTCTTGTAAATGAAGTTGAAAATCCGACTTAGAGATTGTTCCTTTTTCTTTAGCTAATTTTAAAGCTATTAATGTTAGAACAGTAATTTGTGTTGTAAAAGCTTTTGTAGATGCTACACCTATTTCTGGACCAGCATGAGTATATGCTCCTGCGTGTGTTTCTCTTGCTATAGAGGAACCAACAACATTACAAACACCAAATACAAATGCACCCTTAGATTTAGCTAATTTTATAGCTGCTAACGTATCGGCAGTTTCTCCAGATTGAGAAATAGCAATAACGACATCTTTTTCTGTAATAACAGGATTTCTATATCTAAATTCTGAAGCGTATTCTACTTCAACAGGAATTCTAGCTAGATCTTCAAATATATATTCTGCAACTAAACCTGCATGCCATGATGTGCCACAAGCAATAATAATAATTCGGTTTGCATTTAGAATACGTTCAAGATTATCATCTATTCCTGCCATTCTAATTATGCCTTCTTTCACAAGCATTCTACCACGATAAGTATCTTTTATCGCTTCTGGTTGTTCATGTATTTCTTTAAGCATAAAGTGGTCGTAACCACCTTTTACAATTTGCTCTAAGTTAAGTTGTAATTCTTGTATGTATGGAGCTACTAAAGAGTCATCTTTAATTTTTCTAATCTTTATGCCTTTTTTTAGGCGTACAATGGCCATTTCTTCATCTTCAAGATAAATGGCTTTTTTAGTGTATTCTAAAAAAGGAGTAGCATCACTAGCAATAAAAAATTCGTCTTCACCAACACCAATGGCAAGTGGGCTTCCTAATTTTGCCACTACAATTTCGTCTGGCTTATTTTTATCGAAAACAGCAATAGCGTAAGCTCCAACAACTTGGTTTAATGCTATTTGTACTGCTTTTCCTAGTTTTACTTTTTCGTTCTTTTTTACGTCTTCAATAAGATTGATTAATACTTCAGTATCAGTATCCGAAGAAAAAGTATAACCTCTTTTTATTAACTCTTTTTTTATGGAAGCGTAATTTTCAATAATTCCATTATGGATTATTACTAAGTCACCAGAATTAGAATAATGTGGATGAGAATTTACATCGTTTGGAACACCATGTGTAGCCCAACGTGTATGCCCAATGCCAACAGTACCGCTGGTATGCATTTCTTTATTAATCTTGTTTTCTAAATCTACAACTTTACCTTTAGTTTTAGATAGTCTTAAGTTTTCGCCATCGTATAAAGCGATTCCTGCACTATCATACCCTCTATATTCAAGTCTTTTTAGTCCTTCAAGAATAATAGGATATGCTTCTTTTTTGCCAATATAGCCAACTATACCACACATATATTTTTAGTTTTCTGGTTCTGTATAAAAAATTTCGAATTCTGCTCTTAATGGTTCGCTAATATTAGCGTCGTAACCATGCAAAATTGTTGCTTTCGGGCTTAAAACATTTGTGCTTGGTACAATATCTAATGTACTATCATCATTATCGTTGTTTCTGCCTTGAATTTTAGATTGTTCTAGTATATTAACGTTGTTTGCAATAAACAAGCCTAATTTAACATTTGTAGAATCACTCTGTAATATATTTGTAATATGTGCCGTTAGTCTAATTTTATATCTAACACCTTTCTCATCACTATCTCTTTCAAGTACTTCAGAAAAGCCAGTTTTAGATAAAGTAGGTTGTACGGTATTTGTAGAGCCATCTAAAAAGTAATCTAGAATTGGTGTATTGTTCTTTAAATCGTATAGTGTTAGGCGGTTAGGTTCGTCATTTTCAGATCTACTGTCATTAAGAAGATCATTGTTTACGTAAAAAACCAAATTAGCTTCATTAATTAACCATTTGTCCTTTTTGCTATAGAAATAATCGAAAGTAGGTACTAAATCTCCATCTTCATTTTCTATATTTCCAGAGAATAATTCTAATACAGCCATTGAACCTTCAGTTCCTTTTAAGTAAAGGTTGTCTTGATCTTGATCGTGATCTTCAACATTAATTTGGTTAAATGTATTAACTATATTATCGTTGAACTCTAACCTATATACCGTTGCTGCACTGTCTGCATATTCTTCTTCAGCATCTAATTCTTCTTGATTTGTATAGTCGAAAAGAATGCTTGCAGCATTAAAATTTAAATAAGTTAAACTTCCAGTAGGAGAACTAGAATTTAATGGTTCTACTTTAAAAATTAAACCTTTAAAGAAATCTTTAAAATTACTTTTCGTACTTAAAACATTAGTGCCTTGGTTTGCAAAGAAAATACTTTGCCAAAGGGACATGTTTAAATTCGCATTAGCGTTGGCTGGTCCAGAGTGTAATAGATTAAGTCTAATTGCAGGAGGATAGCGTGTAGTTTCTGCTTCACCATCCGCGTTTAGCTCTGTTGTAGTGTGTTCGGTAGCATTTATAGTGAATTCTGAATCCTCATATATTAAATCTGAAGCTGTTAAGTTCGACTCAAATAAAGAAGATTGATTAGAATAGTAACATTGTGATTCCAGAAAATCAGAATTAGGGTCTAAATCTCTAAGAACATAGTTACTTCTGTAGACAGAGAGTTTAAACTGTTGGTCGCTATCGCTATTTCCTATAATAGAATCTAATGTGTAGGTATTGTTTCCAGCTTCGTCTGTGCTTTGTAATGTAGAATAATAAGGAATGTTTAACCATACAGATTCAATGGTTCTGTTGTCGTCTCCAAAGTCTGGGTTATATGTAATTGGTGCAACTTGAGCGGTAACGCTAGCTACTGTTGTTCCAAAAGTTGCAGTTGGGTTAGTGTAAACACCAAAAAGATTACCATTTAAATTGTTGCTTTTCACACCAACTTCATCACTTACTCCACTTGCAGTGAAAGGAGTAAAAGTTTGTGTTTTTGTAATAAATGGAAATAATCTACTTGCGGCTTCAAAGTTTTTTATACCTTGAATTTCACTTTCAATATTGGTAAAATCATTATCACAAGATATTGAAATCACTAAAATTAAGCCAAGTAGGACATAAGACTTAAGGCTTTTAATCATTTTTTTCATAAAATTTTATTCTTCGTGTATTATAAAACACTTTCATTATAAAACGTAGTATAAGCTTCAGCGAACTCGTCTTTTTCTTTATAATCTAAAACAGGTTTGTCTGTCTTTTCTAAATAATCTTTTAGTTCTTTTGGTATTTCTTCAGAACCAATTATCAAAGCATCAGAGTTATCTATAGCTACCTTCATTAAATTATTATAAGTAGGCTCTTTTAAATCTTTTATTGCGTCTTTATCAATATTATCGAAAGCAACTTTATTAATTAGGTCTTTATTTAACGTGTCTTCAAAGCTTTGATTGTATACAGAGGTTACAATTTTACTTTCGTTAAATAATGGTTCGTCTTTGTAAAACTGCTTTAAATACAATGGTAGCAAGGAAGCAAGCCATCCGTGTACATGAATAATATCTGGAGACCAGTTTAATTTTTTAACAGTTTCAATAACACCTTTTGCAAAGAAAATTGCACGTTCATCGTTATCTGAAAATAGTTTACCATCTTCATCTGTTAAAGTTGCTTTTCTTTTAAAGTATTCATCATTATCTATAAAATAAACTTGAATACGCTCTTTAGGTATAGATGCAACTTTAATAATAAGTGGCATATCTAAATCATTAATCACTAAATTAATTCCAGAAAGTCTAATTACTTCATGTAACTGATGTCTTCTTTCATTAATATTTCCATATTTAGGCATGAATATTCTAATTTGTCCTCCTTGCTGGTTTACCATTCTAGGAGTTTCAAACGCCATTGAAGAAATCTCTGTTTCTGGTAAATATGGTACTACCTCGGACGACACATATAATATTCTCTTATCTTTCATACGTTAGTTTTAATCGATTTATATTCTAGTTTTTCTATAGTTTTCTTTTAGATTGAAAGACTTAAAAAGTAATTCAACATTAAAAAATGAAATTAAAAAACACGCAAAAGTACAAAATTTTATGCAGATTGCGACTAATATATTATGTTTGCACGCGTTAATTTTATATTAAAAATGATAGTTTTTACCAATAAATCCGAAATTAAAGATCATATCTCTAAGGAAAAAGCAAAAGGAATAACTTTTGGTTTTGTGCCAACCATGGGAGCATTGCATAATGGTCACATGTCTTTAGTAAAAAGAGCATTGCAAGAAAACAATGTTTGTGTTGTTAGTGTTTTTGTAAACCCTACACAGTTTGATAACCTAGATGACTTGGAAAAGTATCCAAGAACTTTGGAAGAAGACATAAAGCTTTTGGAAACAATTTCTAAGGATATTTTGGTCTACGCTCCAACAGTTGAAGACATTTATGAAGGTAATACAAAAGCAGGGCATTTTAGTTTTGATGGCTTAGAATTCGAAATGGAGGGCAAATTTCGTAAAGGTCATTTTGATGGTGTTGGTACCATTGTAAAAAGACTTTTTGAAATAGTAACACCTGAAAATGCTTATTTTGGAGAAAAAGATTTTCAACAATTAGCTATCGTAAAAAAGCTAGCTCAAAAGCACGGTATTCCGGTAAATGTAAAAGGTTGTGAAATCTATAGAGAAAGTAGTGGCTTAGCATATAGTTCTAGAAATGCTAGGTTGAAACCAGATTATAAAGCGGCGGCACCATTTATCTTTCAAACACTCCTGGCTGCTAAAGATAAGTTTGGCACAAAAAGTGCTAATGAAGTAACGAAATGGGTTGAAAAACAATTTGCTAAAAACGAGTTTTTAGAACTCGAATATTTTATAATTGCAGATATTACAACATTAAAAACAGTAAAAAGAAAGTCTAAATCTAAAACGTATCGTGCGTTTGTTGCTGCCTATGCAGATGACATAAGATTAATAGATAATATAGCACTAAATTAATTATCTTTGTACCATGCAAATACAAGTAGTAAAATCAAAAATTCATAGAGTAAAAGTAACAGGCGCAGACCTTAATTATATTGGTAGTATTACTATCGATGAAGATTTAATGGATGCGGCTAATATTATTCAAGGAGAAAAAGTTCAGATTGTAAATAATAATAATGGAGCTCGATTAGAAACTTATGCTATTCCTGGACCAAGAAATAGCGGAGAAATAACATTAAATGGAGCGGCGGCAAGACTAGTGTCTCCTGGAGATGTGCTTATCTTGATTACCTACGGTTTTATGGATATTGAAGAAGCTAAAGTGTTTAAGCCGTCATTGGTATTTCCCGATGAAGCTACTAATTTATTGAAATAACAATTGAATAAGAGTCTTCTTAAAATATTAAAAATTTCGCTCCCAATTCTATTGGGCGTTTTTTTAATATGGTATTCTCTATCAAAGGTTTCTATAGATGAACTTGTAAAACATTTTAAATCTGCAAATTATCTTTATATCACTTTGGGTATGTTTTTAGGGTTGTTAAGTCACCTATCAAGAGCTTACAGGTGGTTATTTCAGTTAGAGCCACTTGGTTATAAAGTAAAGTTTGGAAATAGTTTAATGGCTGTTTTTGCAACTTATTTAATTAATTATACTATTCCACGTGCAGGAGAAGTTGCACGAGCATCAATATTAACTAATTACGAAGGAGTCCCTTTCGAAAAAGGTTTTGGAACTATAGTTGCAGAGCGAGTTGCAGATGTTTTAGTGATGTTATTAATTATAGCTATTACACTGTTCTTAGAGTTCGATTTTATCTATAATTTTTTTGCAGAAAGATTTAATCCACTAAAAGTTATAATAGCCTTTTCAGTGCTAGTTGCATTAGGCTTGTTTTTTATTTTTTACATTAAAAAAAGTACATCTAAAATAGCATTAAAGATTAAGACGTTTGTTAACGGGCTCATTGAAGGCGCTCTTAGCATCTTTAAAATGAAGAAAAAATGGGCTTTCATTTTTCACACCTTCTTTATTTGGGGAATGTATGTGCTTATGTTTTACGTTACGAGTTTTGCAATTACAGGTTTGCAGCCTATTCCATTTGGAGCCATTTTAATAGGTTTTATAGCTGCGAGTTTTAGTATTGCTGCTACAAATGGAGGATTAGGTTCTTATCCTGTAGCCGTTTTTGGTGCCTTTGCTATCTTTGGAATTGCCGAAACACCAAGTATTGCATTTGGCTGGATTATGTGGACATCTCAAACCGTAATGATTATCCTTTTAGGAGGCTTGTCTCTATTGGTTCTGCCTATTTACAATAGAAAAAAATAATTTGTACATTGCATTTTAATTTTATATAAACCATTATGAAACGTATTTTACACCTTTTCGTTATACTTTTTTCAGCCCAATTTATTGGTGCTCAAGTCACTTATAAAAATTTTAATTCCGAAAAACTTGGAGAGGCAAGAGAAGTTAAAATTCAATTACCAAGAAGTTACGATTCTGGCGATAAAAGTTATCCTATAATTGTAGTTTTAGATGGTGATTATATGTTCGAAATTGTAGCAGGAAATGTTGAATACGCAGCCTATTGGGAAGATATTCCAGAGGCAATAGTCGTTGGAGTTAATCAGTTCGATAAACGAGAAAGCGACACTATGTATTCTGAGCAAAATTCATTACCTATAGAAACAGGTGCAGCTTTTTTCGACTTTATTGGCATGGAATTAATGCCTTACATAGAAAAAACCTACAGAACAGAAAAATTTAAAGTAGCTGTTGGTCATGGAATTACGGCAAACTTTATTAATTACTATTTATTTAAAGAAGTTCCTTTATTTAATGCGTACATAGGTTTAAGTCCAGAACTAGCTCCAGATATGCAAACCTTTTTAACCGAAAGACTTCCTAATATAACGACTAAAACATTCTATTATTTAGCAACATCTAATAACGATATTAAAGGCATTAAGGCAAATACAGAAGCTTTAAATACGGCTATAAAAGGAATAGATAATAAAAATGTATTAAGCACGTTTGATAATTTTGAAGGCCCTACGCATTATTCGCTTCCGGCACATGCTATACCTAAAGCGTTAGAAAGTATTTTCTTTGTTTTTAAACCAATTTCTAAGGAAGAATATAAAGAGACCATTTTAAAACTAGAAACATCTCCTGTAGATTATTTAACAGAAAAATATGAAATGATCGACGATCTTTTCGGTATAAAAAAGCCAATACTAGTAAACGATTTTAGAGCGATAGCAGCAGCAATAAACAAGTCTAAAAAGTATGAGTATTTTGAGCCTCTAGGAAAATTAGCTAGAAAGGAATATCCAAATACACTTTTAGGAAATTACTATTTAGGACGCTTTTATGAAGAAACTGGGGCTACAAAAAAAGCAATGAAAACGTACCAGTCAGCCTATATATTAGAGGAAATAGGCGGTATTACAAAAGATCACGTGTTAGAATTGTCTGAGCAAATTAAAGCCGATTTCGGATATTAATAAAAAAGATTTTTTTCGCTTTCGCGGAAGGATTAATTAACTAAAATAAAGAGATTTCTGCTGTTTCTTATATAGTTTCAGTACAAAGACGAAAGCAATTATGGCTAAAGTAAAAACCACCTTTTTTTGCCAAAGTTGTGGCACACAATATTCTAAATGGCAAGGACAATGTACAGCCTGTAAAGAATGGAATACTATTGTAGAAGAAGTCGTTCAAAAACCAGAGAAAAGTGAATGGAAAACGCCTACAAATACAAAAAAACGTACCTCTAGACCGCTAACAATAAAAGAAATAGATTCTTCAAAGGAAGCAAGATTAGATACTTTAGATGGTGAGTTTAATCGTGTTTTAGGTGGCGGAATTGTACCTGGCTCATTAACGCTTTTAGGAGGAGAACCAGGAATTGGTAAAAGTACATTACTACTTCAAATCTCACTAAAATTACCATACAAGACGTTATATGTTTCAGGTGAAGAAAGTCAGAAACAAATAAAAATGCGTGCCGAACGTATTAATCCAGAGAACGATAGTTGTTATATTCTTACGGAAACCAAAACGCAAAACATATTTAAGCAAATTGAGGCTTTAGAGCCAGATATTGTTATTATAGATTCTATTCAAACCTTGCATAGCGATTATATAGAATCCTCTAGTGGAAGCATTTCGCAAGTAAAAGAATGTACAACAGAGCTTATTAAGTTTGCTAAAGAAACCAATACACCAGTAATTTTAATTGGTCATATTACTAAAGACGGTCATATTGCAGGTCCAAAAATTCTGGAACATATGGTCGATACTGTTTTACAATTTGAAGGAGACAGAAATCATGTTTTTAGAATTTTACGTGCTCAAAAAAACCGTTTCGGTTCTACACACGAACTTGGTATTTATGAAATGCAAGGGACAGGTTTAAGAGAGGTTAGTAATCCAAGCGAGATTTTAATTTCAAAAAAAGACGAAGAACTTTCAGGTAATGCTATTGCTGCAACTTTAGAAGGCGTTCGACCTTTAATGATAGAAGTACAGGCCTTAGTAAGTACTGCGGTTTATGGAACACCGCAACGTAGTGCAACAGGTTTTAATGCTAAACGACTAAATATGCTTTTAGCGGTTTTAGAAAAACGAGCTGGTTTTCGTTTAGGAGCAAAAGATGTATTTTTAAACATTACAGGTGGTATTAACGTAGATGATCCGGCTATAGATTTAGCAGTAGTAGCTTCTATATTATCTTCAAACGAAGACGAAGCTTTACCATCAAATTATTGTTTTGCTGCAGAAGTTGGTTTGTCTGGAGAAATTCGTCCAGTTCAACGCGTGGAACAACGTATTCTTGAGGCTGAGAAACTTGGTTTTTCAACTATATTCGTTTCAAAATACAATAAAATTTCACTTGAAGATACCGAAATAAAAATTCAACTCATCTCTAAAATTGAAGATTTGGTAGACTTTATTGTGTAAAAATGTATAAGCAAATTAAGTTGCCGAAGCGAACTTAACAGTTATTAAATCAAGTAGTTATTCGTTTTTAGTTTAAAATGCGTTAATGCATAAACTAAACGATAATTTGTGCATTTAATCGAATAATAAATGTTTGTGTTTGTTATTTAAACTAATATTGCGCCTACTTTTTACCTTTGACTCCCCAAGTCTATTGGAAATTAATGATTTAACCTATGAATACAACACTACTTAAAAGTGCTTTTTTAGTACTTTTCTTCTTTTTAATAAATAATATTTACTCACAATGTAATAATTGTGATGTTGTTGGTCCTACAACAGGTAATTTTGTTTTTGCGAGTAATACTAAAACTTGTTTTACAGCAAATGCAACACTTACCGATGTTACTTTTCATGATAATAGTTCGGTTTGTATTGCACCAGGTATAACAGTAACTATAAATGGTACTATAATAACAACGATAAATACCAGCGTAGATATTGATGTACAAGGTTCTTTTATTATTTTTCAACCTGTTGAATTTAAAAGTGAACTAGATTTATTTGTTTCGGCAACGGGATATTTAAAAACCGGAACATCTGGAAATGTAGATTTTGATTTCAATAGTTCAGGAGCTAATAGTATTGTAAATTATGGCTTAATAGAAATGGGAGCTTTAAAATTTGATAGCCCTTCTGCTAATAATTTCATTGAAAATTTTGGGACTTTCGATATTAATAAAGACATAGTATTAGAAGGTGCAACTAACCTTAGAAATAGAGGTGATTTGAATATAGGATTAAGTTTTGTTTTTAAGTCTAATGTTATATTTAGTAATTGTGGTAATGTAACTACAGAACAAGGATTTGATTTAGATGGAGGAAAGATAATTAATACTGGACTTTTTATAACAGAATCGGGGACTATTGTCTTTAATGGAGGTGTGTTAGAAAATTATGCAACTATGGATCTTAATTCTGGTATGAATATGTCTTCAAGTTCTGATTATCTTTATAATGAAGGAGAAATGACAATTAAAAGTACTGTTAATGTTACAAATGGTGTTTTTGCAGGTCCAACCAGTAACTCTAAACTTGGATATATAAGATTTGGACAAAAAGCTACTTTTAATAGTGGTACAATAGGCCCAAACCTTGATTTAGAGTATTATCCAGGAACAAATGCAGCAGACAAAGCTAATGTCTACCAAAATTTTAATAACTCTACAGAGTTAGCAAATGTTTCTAAAGCTTGTATTGCTTATGGTAACTGTTCACAAACTCTAATGTTAGATAATGATTGTAGAAATTTTGACGGAACACTAATTGATTATTGTGTAGATGGTGCTATTTTAGGTACAGCAACTACTAATGATCCAGATGGAGATGGGTTAAATAACAGTTGTGATCTTGATAATGATAATGATGGTATACTAGACTTTGATGAATGTGGAAGAGTAGAATTTAGTACTTTTTCTGTTACAAACGGAAACACTCAAACCTTTAACTTGACTGCTTCAACAGGTGGTTATGTAATTGATATTTCTTCGATAGACAATAGTTTTAATTTAATTATAAACGGTACCAAATTAGTGCCTGATGAAATTCAGTTTGATAATACGTGGGCATATACAACTGGAGAGTCTTTAGTACGTTTTGCTTCAGATAATTCTTTATATGGTCAGTCTGGTAATTCTAATGTTTGGTCAATAAATTATAATAATAGTAATCCGTTATTCATTTCATTAAGAATTTTTATATCTCCAAACGGAGAAGTTTCTATTCAGGGAAAACGTACAGCAACTTCAATATTAGAAGATTTAATTATAGACCCATCTCATCCACAGTTTAATACAATAACATGGAATTCGTCTGCAACAAATACTGTTAAGGTTACACAAAAAGTTCAAGGACCTACATTTTTGTATGCAACGGGTTATGGCTTAAATTGTAGTAATGATTTAGATGGAGATAATATCCCAGATTTTATTGACATAGATAGTGATAATGACGGTATTCCAGATAATGTAGAAGCTCAAACAACAATAGGTTATATTGCTCCAAGTGGTAATGGTGCATCAATGATAGATGCAAATAATGATGGAGTTGACGATAATTATGGAGAAGGCTTTGTAAACATAGAAGATACAGATGGAGATGGTACTCCAGACTATTTAGATTTAGATTCAGACAACGATCAAATGTTGGATATTGAAGAAAACGGAATGGCTAATGTAGCAAGTGGTGTAGATACAGATTTAGATGGTTTAGATGATTCTTTTGAAGGATCTAATGTTAATGATTTAGATTATAACGATGAGATAGATGATCCAACTAATTTAACAGTTTTACCAGATGCAGATGGAGATTTATTTACAGTTGGTGATTTAGATTATAGAGATGTTTTTAATGTTAATCCACCATCTTCAGCAACTATCGATTTCGATGGAATAGATGATTATTTAGATACAGCACCTTACATAGAAAACTGGACAGCAGGAACAGTTATGGGATGGGTAAAAATTGGTCATACTTCAAGTGGGAACCTTCCAAATTTATATAGTGTTGCAGGTCAGGAAAATATGAGGTTATACGTAACTAATGGTAGGACACCTGCTTTTTATGTTATTACTCAAGATCAAGTAACAGCTTCTAGTAACTATCCTTCTAATATACAGGTTCAACCAGATTCGTCATTAGGTATTAAATTAGAAAATGATCTATGGTATCATTTAACAGGAGTATTTAATTCTTCAGACCAAACAGTTAAATTGTATTTAAATGGAGAATTGGTTGGTACAACAACAGATTCAAGATTAAATTCTGAACTTTTAACTAAAAATTTTAATGGAACTCCTCATATTTATTCACAAAGAGGATTTACAATAGGACGATATCCAACAAATACAAGCACAGCTGGTTTTGGTCATTTTAAAGGAGATATTGATGAAGTTAGAATTTTTGATTCTGCATTAACAAACGATCAAATAAAACAAATGGTATATCAAGAAATTGAGAATAACTCAGGAGTTTTAAGAGGTACTGTTATACCAAAAGATATTCAAGATTTTAGTACTTCAGAAAAGGTATTATGGAGTCGTTTAAAAGGATATTACCCAATGTCTAACATAATTAGTAATACAACATCTGATTATTCCGAAAATAATAATAACTTAGAACTTCATAATATCACAAGCGTTCAAGAGCAAACAGCTCCAATGCCTTATCAAACAATAGCAGATGGAAATTGGTCAACAACAGCAACATGGCTTCATGGAGATGTTTGGGATATTACAGATGAAGTAAATAATAAAGACTGGTCTATTGTAAGTGTAAAAAATAATGTAGATACAGCTGTAAATCATACAACGCTAGGTTTGTTAGTAGATGCAAATAAAGAATTAGAAATTGCAAATAACGAACTTAAAAACACGTGGTATTTAGAATTAAATGGCTTTATAGATCTTGAGAATGATTCTCAATTAATTCAAACTAACGATAGTGAGTTAGTTGTTGGTACTAATGGTAGAATAGAAAGAGATCAACAAGGAACAGAAAATTTATATACTTATAATTATTTTTCGTCTCCAGTACATTCTAGTGATACCAACTCGGTAGTAGATGGAAATGAAATTTACACTATAGGTAATGTTATGATGGATGGAACAGATCCTACTAATCCAATAGCAATCGACTTTATTGGTGGTTATAATGGAGATAATAGTACTTCATCAATTAAAATTGCTAATTATTGGCTATGGAAATACGGAAACCTTGCAACAGATTACTATAATTGGCAACATGTCTCAGATAATGGAAGTCTTAAAGTTGGAGAAGGCTACTCGATGAAAGGACCTGGGTTAGGAGCTGTTACCAACGAACAAAATTATACTTTTTCTGGTAAGCCTAACAATGGTGCAATACTATTGCCAATAACGACAGGTAATACTTACTTAGTTGGTAACCCATACGCATCTGCAATAGATGCTCATGAATTTATTAATGACAATCCAAATCTTACTGGAAAGCTTTATTTTTGGGAGCATTTTGCAGGAGGTACACACAATACTGTAGGATACCAAGGAGGTTATGGAGTACGAAACCTTTCGGGCGGAGCTCCTGCAATACAGCACAACTATACAACAGGAGGAACAGATGCATCAGGAGGTACTGGTATAAAGACACCAAGACGTTACATACCTGTAGGTCAAGGGTTCTTTGTAGAAGGATTAAGTTCTGGCGATATTAAATTTGACAACGATCAAAGAATTTTTGTTAAAGAAATAGGGAATGCAAATTCATGGTTTTTTAAGAATAATACTACTTCTGTTACTAATACAGAAGACAATGCAGTAGAGGATTTAAGATCTAAATTTAGATTTGGCTATAAATCTCCCGAAACTTATAAAAGACAAATTCTTTTAACCATCGACGAAAATACAAGTATAGATTATAATTGGGGATACGATGCTAAAATAGACGAAGTTAATATTGAAGATATGTATTGGAATTTTGCAAATGAGAAATTTGTAATACAAGGAACAAACGAAACTTTACCAACAACAGCTCTGCCATTAACTGTTAAAACGGAAAATGGAGGTATTATAGAAATAGGTATTGATGCATTAGAAAATGTAGATCCATCTTTAGACATTTATTTAAAAGATAATGATACATACCATAATCTTAGAACACTAGCATATACAGTAACAGTAGAAGCAGGTGTTGTTGCTAATCGATTTGAAATTGTATTTACACCAGGAGAAACGCTAAACACTGAAGATTTCGATACAAAAGAAAACACTACTATTTTTTATAACAATACTCAAGAATCTCTATTTGTAAAAGGATTAAAAGATAATGTAAAGCAATTAGTTTTATATAATACTTTAGGTCAAAATGTATTTAATAAACAAGACTTAAGTGCACAAACATTAGCAAACGGTATTTCAATTTCAAACTTAAGCACAGGTTTATATATTGTTAGTATTAAGACAGAAAATAATACTATAATAGATAAGAAGATAATAATAGAATAACGATCCCTTAATTTTAATTTAAAAGCTTCAGTTTTTTACTGAAGCTTTTTTTGTGCCATAAAAGCAGTCCTTTTAGTAGAATTTCTTAATTTCGCTTTTCCTATTAGAAATAAGTCAAATGCTTAGTAATTTGATGGTTAGAAATGGTCTCAATTGACTTATTCCATGTGACTTTATAGGAAAATAATACAAATAGATGAAATTAGAAAAAATGAGTGCAGGATTCCCTGAATATAAAGGACTTAACTTACCAAACGTAGCAGAAGAAATTTTAGCATACTGGCAAGAAAATAACATCTTCGAAAAGAGTGTAACTACTCGTGAAAATGCAGAACCTTATGTGTTTTTCGAAGGACCACCAAGTGCAAATGGGCTACCAGGTGTACATCATGTTTTAGCACGTGCTATCAAAGATATTTTTCCACGTTACAAAACCATGAAAGGTTACCAAGTAAAGCGTAAAGCAGGTTGGGATACGCATGGATTACCAATAGAATTGGGTGTAGAGAAAGAATTAGGTATTACCAAAGAAGATATTGGTAAAACTATTTCTGTAGAAGATTATAACGCAGCTTGTAGAAAAGCAGTTATGCGTTATACAGATGTTTGGAACGATTTAACTCAAAAAATGGGTTATTGGGTAGATATGGAGGATCCATACATTACTTACGAACCTAAATACATGGAAACAGTATGGTGGTTATTGAAAGAAATATACACTAAGAAATTAATGTATAAAGGTTATACTATTCAGCCTTATTCACCAAAAGCAGGTACAGGTTTAAGTTCTCACGAGGTTAACCAACCAGGTGCATACCAAGATGTAACCGATACAACTATTGTTGCTCAGTTTAAAGCAATAGAAAGTACATTGCCAGATTTTTTACAGAACGAAGGCGATATTCATTTTACAGCATGGACTACAACACCATGGACATTACCAAGTAATACAGCATTAACTGTTGGGCCAAAAATAGATTATGTTTTAGTAGAGACTTATAACCAGTACACATTCAAACCAATGAATGTGATTATGGCCAAACTATTGGTCGCAAAACAATTTGCTGGAAAACTATTCAATCAGGTTGAAGATAAAGCAGCACTTTTAGAATACAAAGATGGAGACAAAGTAATTCCATATTTTGTAGTAAAAGAGTTTGTTGGTAAAGATCTTGTTGGTATTAAATACGAACAATTATTAGCATACGCTTTACCAAACGATAATCCTCAAGATGCTTTTAGAGTTATCGCAGGAGATTTTGTAACTACCGAAGATGGTACAGGAATAGTACATACAGCGCCAACTTTTGGAGCAGATGATGCTTTAGTAGCAAAACAAGCATCACCAGAAATCCCACCACTTTTAGTAAAAGATGAGAACGATAACTTAGTACCACTTGTAGATTTACAAGGTCGTTTTAGACCGGAGATGAAAGAGTTTGGTGGTAAGTATGTTAAAAACGAATATTATAACGATGGTGAAGCGCCAGAACGTTCAATAGACGTTGAGTTAGCTATTAAGTTAAAAGAAGAAAATAAAGCCTTTAAGGTTGAGAAATACAAGCACAGTTATCCACATTGTTGGCGTACAGATAAACCAATTCTTTATTACCCATTAGACTCTTGGTTTATTAAAGTTACAGATGTTAAAGGTCGTATGCACGAGCTTAACACGAGTATTAATTGGAAACCAAAATCTACTGGAGAAGGTCGATTTGGAAACTGGTTAGCAAACGCAAACGATTGGAATTTATCGCGTTCTCGTTATTGGGGAATACCATTACCAATTTGGAGAACCGAAGATGGTAAAGAAGAAATTTGTATTGGTTCTGTTGAAGAATTAAAAGCTGAGATGAAAAAGGCAGTTTCTGCTGGTGTTTTAGCTGAAGATATTTTTGCTGATTTCGAAGTTGGAAACAATTCCGAAGAAAACTATGCTAAAATAGATTTACATAAAAACATTGTTGATGAGATTGTATTAGTTTCAGAAAGCGGACAAACAATGAAACGTGAAAGCGATCTTATAGACGTTTGGTTCGATTCTGGTTCTATGCCTTATGCACAATGGCATTATCCTTTTGAGAATAAAGAGAAGATTGATAGTAACGAATCGTTTCCAGCAGATTTTATTGCGGAAGGTGTAGACCAAACACGTGGATGGTTTTACACACTTCATGCGATTGCAACTATGGTATTCGATTCTGTAGCGTATAAAAATGTAGTGTCTAATGGTTTAGTGTTAGATAAAAACGGGCAGAAAATGTCTAAACGTTTGGGTAATGCAACGGATCCTTTCGAAACTTTAGATACTTATGGAGCAGATGCTACGCGTTGGTATATGATCGCGAATGCAAATCCATGGGATAATTTAAAATTCGATTTAGAAGGAATAGAAGAGGTGAAGCGTAAGTTCTTCGGAACACTTTATAACACCTATTCATTCTTTCAATTATATACAAACCTTGATAAGTTTACTTATGCTGAAGATGAGGTTGCTCTAGAATTAAGACCTGAGATAGATAGATGGATACTTTCAGAATTAAATACACTAATTCAAAAAGTAGATGAGTACTATGCAGAGTACGAACCAACAAAAGCAGCACGTGCAATTTCCAACTTTACTCAAGATTATTTAAGTAACTGGTATGTACGTTTAAGTAGAAGACGTTTCTGGAAAGGTGATTATCAACAAGATAAGATTTCGGCTTACCAAACATTATATACTTGTATGTTAACCATAGCAAAACTTGGAGCGCCAATTGCACCATTTTTTATGGATAAACTTTACTTAGACTTAACAAATACAACACATACAGAGACCTTTGAAAGTGTACATTTGGCAGAGTTCCCAGTAAGTGATGAACGCTTTATAGATAAAGCTTTAGAACGAAAAATGGAGGCTGCACAGACAATATGTTCTTTGGTGCTATCCTTAAGAGCTAAAGAAAAAATTAAAGTACGTCAGCCGTTACAAAAAATAATGATTCCTGTAAGTTCAGAAGAACAGAAAGAAGAAATTTTAGCGGTAGCAGATTTAATTAAGAGTGAAGTAAATATTAAGGATGTGGAGCTAATAGAAGATGCTTCAGATATTTTAGTTAAGCAAATAAAACCTAATTTTAAAGCATTGGGACCACGTTTTGGAAAAGACATGAAGCTTATTGCTGGGCAAATACAGAAGTTTAATGCAGACGACATTAAAAATATCGAACAAAACGGAAGTATCGATGTCGAGTGTAATGGAAAAAGCATTACTTTAGAACGTACAGATGTGGATATTACTTCTCAAGATATCGAAGGATGGCTTGTTGCTAGTGAAGGCGCATTAACAGTTGCTTTAGATGTAACAATTTCTGAAGGTTTACGAGAAGAAGGTATTGCGAGAGAGCTTGTAAATCGTATTCAGAATTTACGTAAAGATTCAGGTTTTGAGGTTACAGATCGTATTTCTGTTAAATTGCAAAAACATGAAGAAATTACTAAAGCAGTGAAAACAAATTTAGAATATATTAAGGCCGAAACATTAACAGATAGTCTTGAGATTGTAGAACAGTTAGATAATGGTATAGATATTGCATTCGACACTATAAATACTAAGTTATTTATCACAAAACACTAATAGTATGTCATCAGAACACACAGTAAGATATTCAGATAAGGAATTAGCAGCTTTTAAAGTTATAATTCAAGAAAAAATAGAGAGCGCAAAGCACGATTTAGAGCTTATTAAAAGTGCGTACATGAATGACCATAATAATGGTACAGAAGATACTTCGCCTCAATTTAAAGCCTTTGATGAAGGTAGTGCGGTTAACAGTAAAGAATCTAATTCTGCTTTAGCTATTAGACAAGAGAAATTTATTCGTGATCTTAAAAATGCTTTAATTAGAGTAGAGAATAAGAGCTATGGCGTTTGCCGTGTAACTGGTAAATTAATTAATCCAAAGCGATTAGAATTAGTGCCACATGCTACCTTAAGTATTGAAGCTAAAAATATACAGAAGTCTTAAAGAATTTTATTTTAAAACAAAAAACGCAACTAATTTAGTTGGCGTTTTTGTTTGTTATAATAGTAAAGATTAGAACCAAATACTCCAAGGAATCTTTGCTAATACTAAAATTAGTGCTAACGTATAAAATATAGCCAAAGGCTTTAGTTTTCCAGCTGAGGTTAATTTCTTTTTGTGTTTAGAATAACCAATTGTAATGAATGCAACTGCTAAAATCATGGCAAGAGGATGCTCGATAGCATTAGAGCGTATTGCTTTATTGCTCATAACTTCTCCTACAGAAAGCTCTCCAAAATAATCTTGTGAGAACCATAATACAATACCAATAAGTAATTGGATATGCGATACGATTAAAGTGAATAAGGCAATTCTAAAATCTCTTGGCTCGTACTCTTTTTTTCCAAAATGTTTTATTAATGCATTTCCTGCGGCTGTTATCATCATAAAGAAGACGAGATATGCCCAATAAGAGTGCAACATTTTAATCATAATTTGTGTTTTAATTAGTTATATAACAAATGTAGTAATTATTAGTCATAAAAAAACCGCTTCTTTAAATAAGCGGTTTTTAATAATATAGTGATAGGTATTAGTTAAATAGTACCCACTCGCCATTTGTTTTAATAAGATGCATGTCTTGTACTCCAGGACCTGCATTAAAAATATCGAATGTTAAAAGATATTTTTGAGCCTCTTCCGCATTTGGATATAGGTTATCTAATAATATTGCCATTGCAGTTGCAACCATTTCAGTACTCCACCCAGAAGTACCTGTAGCGGTATTAAAGTTTCCGTATTGGTTTAAGTTTGCTGCTGCTGCCTCAAAACCTTCTGTTGTTAATAGTTGAGAAGCTGCGTAAGAGTAATCTGCTGATACTAAAGTATATTTAATAGTGTTATCTGGAACCCAGATTCCATTGTCAAAACCAAACTGTAGAGAAGCTATACTTGGCGTCCAAACACCATTAATAACAGTGTACAAATTACCTTTTGTTATAGTTTGTATTGTGCTACCTGCATAATACCTGTACATTATGTACATAGAATCTTCTTCCTGAGCAAAAGGGTACTTTAAGCTTAAGAATGCTGGTAAGTAATCGCTAGCTAATAAAGATCCACTAAAGTTATTAAACTGTCCTGGCTGTCCTTGGCTTTCACCCATGAAGTCATAATCATCAGATGTTAAATATCTTACATCATTAACAAGTTCCCAAGTTCCAGCTTCAGAAAATTGGTAGTAATCAGATTTTGTTAGTGTATCACCTTCAATACCTACTGTTTTAAGTGTTACTGATGCTACTCTCCAACGTCCTGCGTTAGTAAGTGTAGATACATATTTTAATGCAATGTTTACTGTTTGACCATCGTAAGCTGAAAAGTCGTAATCTTCAGATGGGTCTAAGTCATCTTCTGATGCTGGTGTAGCTAATGTAATTTCATCCCAAGTAGCAGTAGCAATATCATTTGCATAATCTGTAGATACTAAAATCTTAAGTACAGAAGGATCATTTGCATATTTAATTGCATGTGCAATTTGGAATTTTACATTTGTTTCACCTGCTAAATCTATAGCCGGAGAAACTAACCATTCTTCGTTAGCAGAAGCTGCGCCATTAATAAAACCATTTCCTTGAATGTAGCTTGAGTTTGTTAACCAAACAGAATCGTTTCCAGAAACTTCTTCTGTACTCCAACCCGCTAAGTTGTCTTCAAAAACATATTCTTCTAACGCTGCAAAACCTACAACTGGTTCTTCTGTAAATTGTCTGTATTGAGCTCTTACAACATCTCCTATTTCTGGAGTTGCAATTTCATTTAATAGAAGATTACTAATAGTTGCTTGTGAATCTTCATTTTGATAAAAAGCATTTGCACCTTCAATTGGGTAATCTTCAGAGACTAATGTATAACTATCAGCATTAACAAAGCTTGATACATCTGAAGGATTACCATCATATAAATTATAATTAACTAACACAGATGATCCTTGTCCCCATAAAGGGTATTTGCTACTTAAAAAAGGAGGTAGCATATTTTTTGCATCATCTACAGAGCTAAAAGCTTCGAATGTTTCATAATAATCTGGTTCGTCATCTTCACCTTGCTCAACTATTGCTGCATAGTCGTCAGTTGTTAATGTAATTACATCGTCGCCAACAATCGGTCTTTCTATTGAGTCGATATCGTTATTAATATCTTCTAAAGGATTACATCCTGTTAAAACAGATGCTCCAATAATTGCTAATAAATAAACTATTTTTTTCATTTTTATTTTTTTAAAAGTTAAGTTTCAGTCCAACACTAAATGTTCTTCCGTAACCATAAAATACTGTAGATGTTTGAGCATTAGAATTTGAACCATCTCTAGCATCAGAAACATACTCAGTATCGAAAATATTGTTTATTCTACCTGTTAATTTAGCATCGAAACCTCCAAAAGCAAAACCATGGCTAAGTGCTGTGTCAAAAAGACCGTAAGCAGGTAGTTCCCATGCATCTTCTGTATAACTTGGATCATTTCTATCACTAGGATCGAAATCTGCATATAGATTAGTATAGTAGTTATAATCTACAATAAATCTTGTTTTAGGAGCTAATTTGTAGCTACCACCTAAAGCAAATGTTGTTTGCGCAGCATCACCTACATGTAAATCTTCAATAAATAAGTTCACAGTTTTAACTAATTCTTGGTCATCGTTAAAAATTTGAACATTCTCTACGTTGTTATCCCATTTCCAATCTCCAAGAGAAGCAACACCTGTTAATGTTAATTTTTCTGTAGCTTTATATTTTAAATCTACTTCAATACCTTGGTGAATAGCATTTACACCTAAAACGTTTGCAGATGCAAATGTTCCATCTGGTTGATCGAATGATACAGTTTCAGATCTATCTTTCCACAGTGTTCTGTAAATGTTAACGTTAGCTGTTAATTTTTCGCTTCTAAAACCATAACCTAGTTCAAAACTAGTAATTTTTTGGTTTTCAGCATCTTCAATAATATGCTCGTTATCAAACTGAGTAAATACAGCATCAAAAAGTGGTGCTTTTTCAAAGTAACCTATGTTAGCAAAAACATTATGGTTGTCATCAATATTATAGTTAGCTCCTCCTTTTGCTCCGTAACCAAAAAAGTTGTAACGGTCTGTTTCTTGTAATGGATCGCTATCTAAATAGTTAAAGTAATCTACTCTTTTATAAGAAGTGTTTGAAGCTGATAAAGATACGAATGCTGCTAATTTGTCTTTAGAATATTCTAATTGAGTAAATGCTCCGTACCATCCAACTAATCCGTCGTTAGAATAACTTCTTTTATCACCAACTTGTAATGTTGCATTAGGGTTGTTTACATTGCTATCGTCTGCTAAGTATTGTCCTCCTAATAAATCTGTTACTTCTTGATAGTGTATTCCTTTATAGTTTCTATAATCTAAACCTCCTAAAAGCACTAACTCGTCTGTTAAATCAGTTTTTAATGTAGAGATAACACCATACCAAACGTGATCGTTTCTAGATGCTCTTAATGCTGCTGTAGAACCATTTGCACCATTTGCAATGTTTTCATCAACAATTTTATCTAAATCAATAGGACCTTTATTTCCTAATCTATAATCTGAACTTCCTAAATTAAATTTAGAACTTTCTTCTCCAGCTGTACCGCCACCTCCTCCAGATCCGAAAGATGCATACGCTGCAGTAGACACAGATGTTTTATCGTTAATTGTCCAATAGTGGTTTAAAGATATTTGCGGTTTGTGGTAAAAGTTATCTTCAACGTGAGTTACTTCTCCGTTTTTGTATCCCCAATCTGGGTTAAACTTTCTTCCTCTTTCACTCTCTGTGTAAGTTTCAATAGTGTTTCTGTTTTGTCTTTGACCATGACGTTGTTTGGCACCAAAAGCAGTAAAAGATAATTTATGGTTGTCGTTTATTTCTTTTGAAATATTTACGAAATAAGAAACTGCATTAAACTCTGTTCCATCTACATAACCGTCACCATCTGTTTTAGATCCAGATACTGTAGCAGCAAAACCATTTTCCATTAATCCAGTAGAATAAGTGAAACCGAATTTTTTATAACCATCATTAGCTAAAGTTGTGTATATATTTCCTCCTTCTTCCGTATCAGTAGTTTTGCTAATAATATTTATTGTTCCTCCAATAGAAGGTACAGCAACTTTAGAAGCTCCTAATCCTCTTTGTACTTGCATAGAACTAGTAACGTCTCCTAATCCAGCCCAGTTAGACCAGTATACTTGACCATTTTCCATATCGTTTACTGGTACACCATTAATCATTACAGCAACGTTTTCTGATGTAAATCCACGTAAATTAATACGTCCATCTCCATAACCACCACCACTTTTAGTAGCGTATACTCCTGGAGTAGATTTTAAAACTTCTGGAAATTCTTGAGTTCCAAGTTTTAATTCAATATCGGCTGCTCTAATAGTAGATACTGCAACTGGTGTTTTTCTGTCTACAGCTACAGATGCCATAATATTAACTTCTTGTAACCCAAATTCACTTGGAGCTAAAGTAATACTCCCAAGGTCTTTACTACCTGTAATTGTAAATTCTTGAGATAAGTAACCTACGTAAGATACAATTATTGTTGCGTCTTTAGATTTAGTTACAATGCTAAAATTACCGTCGAAATCTGTAGAAATCCCATTAGAAGTACCTGCTTCTAAAATGTTTACACCAGGTAAAGGATAATTAGTTTCTGGATCTAATACAGTTCCTGTTACTGTACTTTGAGCCATAGTAATTGCAGAACTTAAGATAGTTACTGCAAAAAACAACATTTTAATAGTGTTTTTCATTTGGTTTAATTAAAGTTAATATGTTTTAATTTTTTTGCAAAAATAGGGATAATAAAGCCTTTAATATTAACTTAATGTTAACAAATTTTCACTTTTTAAAGATAGTTTTTATTAGCGGATATTTTATTATTAATAAAAAAAACTATTAACAGTTTTTTTAACAATTATTATCTAAATTTTTTAAAGTATTCTAAAAGATTTAGGGTAGAAGCATCATGATTCTCTGAAGTGTTAAATTTAATGTCTTCTAAAATTGTACTAGCTAATTGTTTTCCAAGCTCTACACCAAATTGATCATAACTATATATATTCCAGATAATTCCTTGTACGAATATCTTATGCTCATACATGGCTATTAGCTTACCTAAGCTCTCTGGAGTTAATTTTTCAATGAAGATTGAGTTGGTAGGTTTATTACCTTCAAAAACTTTAAAAGGAAGTAAATCTTTTATTTCTTGATCTGATATTTTTTGGCCTTTTAATTCCTCTAGTACCTGCGCTTCGGTTTTACCGTTTAAAAGTGCTTCAGTTTGGGCAATATAGTTAGATATTAATTTGTCTTGATGGTCTTTGTTGCCATGAAGGCTTTCTGCAAACCCAATAAAATCTGCTGGAATTAATTTTGTGCCTTGATGTATAAGTTGAAAGAAGGCATGCTGAGAGTTAGTGCCTGGTTCTCCCCATATTAGTGTACCTGTTTCATAATTTACTCTATTTCCATTTCTGTCTATAGATTTTCCATTACTCTCCATAATACCTTGTTGGAGGTAAGTAGCAAATTGATTTAAATATTGAGAGTAAGCAATTACTGCTTCGCTTTCAGCTCCAAAAAAGTTATTATACCAAACGCTTATTAAAGCTAAAACAACAGGAATGTTATTTTCGAATTCTTCGGTTTTAAAATGAATATCCATTTCATTGGCTCCCTTTAATAACTTATTAAAGTTCTCGAATCCAACAGCTAGACTTACTGTTAAACCAACAGCGCTCCAAAGAGAAAAGCGTCCACCTACCCAATTCCACATTGGGAAAATATTAGCTTCTTCAATACCAAAAGCTTTTACTTTTTCAGTGTTTGTTGATACTGCTACAAAGTGTTTAGCAATATCTTCTTGCTTGCCATGTTTTAGAAACCACTCTCGAAGTGTATTTGCATTAGATAAGGTTTCTTGTGTTGTAAAAGTTTTAGATACTATAACAAAAAGAGTTGTTTCAGGATTTAACTTTTTTATAACTTCGTTAACATGGTCGCCATCTACATTGCTTACGAAATGAGTAGTTAGATGGTTTTTATAAAACTGAAGAGATTCTACCACCATGGCAGGACCTAAGTCACTACCTCCAATTCCAATATTTACAACATCTGTAAAGGGTTTGTTGGTATATCCTTTTTTATTACCAGATACAACTTCGTTTGTAAAGTCTTTCATTTTTGCTTTAACAGCGAAAATTTCTGGCATAACATTTTTTTCGTCTACTAATACTACATCGCTTTCTTTTCCGCGTAAGGCAGTGTGTAAAACGGCTCTGTTTTCAGTTTTGTTTATAATGTCTCCTGAGTAGTAAGCCGTAATAGCTTCCTTTAGTTTTACTTGATCTGCAAGTTCTAAAAGGAGTTTGAAGGTCTCTTTTGTGATACGGTTTTTAGAGAAATCTACATAAAAATCTTCCCAATCTATTTTAAAGTTATCTGCTCTTTGTTTATCTGAAGAAAACAGTTCTTTAATATTAACTTGTTTAACATCATCAAAATGATTTTGTAATGCTTTCCAAGCTTTCGTAGTTGTTGGGTTGATTGATGGTAGTGCCATTTTTGTAGTGGTCTAAGTAATTAGTTTGTGTTCGTCTAGTTCTGTGTTCAAACTATCGGGTTCTATAAGTTTTTTTGGATAATCTAATTGTTCTAATTGAGTTTTTATTGGTCTTATGTGCTCTAAAAATTTAATTTTTAGGCTATCGGAAATTGGTTTGGCTTCTGGTAGTTTTTCTTTAAAGGGATCAACTTCTTTTCCATTTTTCCAAAAACGATAGCATACATGGTTTCCAGATGAGCTTCCGGTATTTCCAACATAACCAATAATTTCTCCTTGTTTTACAAAATCACCAACCTTTACGTTTCTTTTAGACATATGAAGGTATTGCGTGCTGTAAGTTGCGTTATGCTTTACTTTAACAAATTTACCATTACCTAAACCATAACCAGATCTTGTAACGGTTCCATTTGCTGTAGACATTATAGGTGTTCCATTAGGAGCTGCAAAGTCTGTGCCTCTGTGTGCTTTTATTCGATATCCATAATGTGCAATACGTCTTTTAAGATTGTATCGCGATGAAATACGACTAAAATTTACTGGTGCTTTTAAAAAGGCACGACGTAAATTTTTAGCTTCGTCACTAAAATAATCGCGAATACCTAAAACGGAGTCTGTTTCGAAATTAAATGCGTAAAATGGTTCTTTGTTGTGCTCGAAATAGGCTGCCTTTATTTCGTGAATTCCTGCGTAAATAGAATCATCAATATATTTTTCAGTATAAACAACCTTGTATTTATCATTTTTTTGAAGTCTTGAAAAATCTATGGTCCAAGCATAAATATCACTCATTTTTAAGGCTAACATAAATGGCTTGCCTTCGTCGCTCATAGCTTGAGAAATGTTTGAAGTAATTACTCCTGAAGCTGTTTTTTCAACATATTTAATAGGTTTGTAACTTGTATAAGTTTTAATAGAATCTTGAAAATCTATAACAACATAACGTTCTTTTGTAGGCTGGTAAATAAAACATTTTGGACTTTGAAGAGAGTCATTAGAACATAATAAGGTATAAGGCTTACCTAATTGTAGATTCCTGCTTACATCAAAACTATCTTTTGATTTGTTTGTTATTTCAAAAATTTTAGGATAAGAAATGTTGTTGCGCTCTAAAATCTTTCCGAAAGTATCACCATTTTTAATAGTATCTTTCTTAACGATATAATTTTCTAAATTAAATCCAAATTCGAAAATTTCTTTGGGTTCTTCAACTAATGCTGTGTCAAGAGCGTCGCTATTTTCGACCTCTTTTTTACAGCTTAAAATAGAAATAAAGCATAAAACTGCTATTATACATTTTTTCCCCAATCGTCTAGTTCCTGTTGACTCCATAGATCTGGAAAGAATATTCTTCTTTGATACTTTGGATGCATATATTTTACCCATTCGCTTCCTCCTGTTGCTTCTACTGCTTTTCCACCAATGTTAAGATAGTGGTTTGCTGTGTTATAATGTGCCATTACCCAAGTAATGTTTACTGTGTAATCGTAATGACGCATTGCTTTAATTAAATCTTTGTCTTCTCTAACGTCTTTTGGTAATTTTTTAAAAATTGACCACAAGTTATGTGTGTTAGTGAATTTTACAAATCTAATAAATTCGTCTTTGTATTTCTCTTCGAAAACTGTTAATGTATACGTTTTTTTACCAGTTTTATAATCTTTACCTGCTGCTTGCCAATATAAGTGTTCAAATGCATGTTCAAAAGGTGTGTTTCTGTCTATGCTTTCTCTAAAACGATTATCTATAAGATTGATAAGTTCTGTAGAGGCAAATTCAATTTTTCTGTATTGTGCACTTTGAAAACCACTAGCGGGCGTTAAAGTGTGTCTAAACTTATTATATTGCTCTACGTCCATTCCATCTTTCATTACAGTAAAAGAAGATGTAAGTACATCGAAATAACGACTAATACGCATTATTTTTGTTTCAAAAAAGGAAGCAGTGATGTCTTCTTTTTTTGCGACTTGATCTATTTCCCAAAGAATCATTTTAAATAATAATTCGTTTACTTGGTGGTACATTAAAAACACCATTTCGTCTGGAAATACTGTACGTTGTATTTGTAGATTTAATAGAGCGTCTGTTTGTATATAATCCCAATAGTCTATTGGTTTACTATGTAATAAACCTTCCAAATGAGTATTTACATTTTGGTCTATTGCTTCGTATTTATTCTTTAGTTGGTCGGTTATTTTATTATCTATACTCATTTAATTATCAACTACAATTTTAAACGGATGTTTTAATCCTTTAAAAGCCTCAAGATCTGCTCTTAAAGAACCAACGGCTAAGTCTGCCTTAATACGTAAAGGTACTTTATTTTTATCTTTAGAAACCCAAAGCGTTAAACTTTCTTCCTCTTTAAAGACGCGACCAGCCATAACGTAAGGTCTAAATTTTAGAGTTTCAATTTTACCAAACTCTGTTTTAATAGTTTCTTCTCCTAAGTATTTTAATTTAAAACCATAGTTCTCTTCATCAAAAAACATATCTAATTTTATTTCGTCTCCAGCTTTTAAATTTGAAACATCCAACTTATTACGTAAATAATAGAATGTAGAAACCATGTCTTGAACATTTGGCTTGATGTCTACCGTTTTTTTAGTGTTGTGTTTTTTGTTATGTATTTGGGCTGTTTTATTGGTATGATCGAAATCAATTTCTAATTTTTTAGTGTGTCCTCCTTCGTCTATATCTCTAATAAACTTATATGGTATCATTTTTTCTGCATCAAAATAGCTCTCGTAGCGGTCTTTTACTTTGAAAAACCATTTTGCCATTCCGGTGGTCCAGCCTTTTCCAACAACATGAAATACAGGTTTTCCATTAAGATCTTTTTCTTTTACAGATAAAGTTGCATTTCCTGCTTTAAAGAAATTACTGTAGCTCATTTTAAATTTGAACCATTCGCCATCTCCAAACGCACCGTCTTGTGCAGAAGTAATATTTATTGAGGCTATTGTGAGTAATATAAGTAGTAATTTTTTCATAAGATTTGAGTTATTATAATCAACTTTATTTTAAAGCATTTATTGCATTATAAACATAAGATTACAATTACTATTCCAAAAGTATAAAACAAAAAAATACCATCTAAATAATAGACGGTATTTTTTAATGATTTTTTTTTGACAGATTATATATTAAAGTGTTCCTCTTTTTTCTTGCTCTCGCTCAATAGATTCGAATAGCGCTTTAAAGTTTCCTGCTCCAAAACCTTGTGCTCCCATACGTTGTATGATTTCAAAAAACAAAGTAGGTCTATCTTCGACTGGTTTTGTGAAAATTTGAAGTAAGTAACCTTCTTCGTCAGCATCTATCATTATCGATAGTTTTTGAAGCTCGCCAATATCTTCTTTCATCATGTCCATGTGATCACCTAATCGGTTTGGGATATCGTCATAATATGATTGTGGTGGAGGTGGTAAAAATTCTATTCCTCTAGCTTTTAATTGTGCAACGGTTTTAATAATATCGTCTGTTGCTACAGCAATGTGTTGTACTCCTGAACCTTCGTAAAAGTCTAAGTATTCTTCAATTTGAGATCTTTTAGCAGCTTTTGCAGGTTCGTTTATTGGAAATTTAATACGACCATTTCCATTACTCATTACTTTACTCATAAGAGCAGAGTATTCTGTGTGAATTTGCTTATCGTCGAAAGATAAAAAGTTTACAAAGCCCATAACATCTTCGTACCATTTTACCCACTCGTTCATTTGTCCCCAACCAACATTACCAACCATATGGTCGATATATTTTAAACCTACTGGCTCTGGATTGTAATCGCTTTCCCATGCTTGAAATCCTGGCATAAATGTTCCAGTATAGTTTTTGCGTTCTACAAACATGTGCACAGTTTCTCCATAAGTATAGATTCCTGCTCTTACTACTTCTCCAAATTCGTCTTTTTCTACGGTTGGTTCCATGTACGATTTTGCACCACGTTTTGTGGTTTCTTCGTAAGATTTCCTCGCATCATCTACCCAAAGAGCAACGACTTTTACGCCATCTCCATGTTTTACAATGTGGTTGTTTATTTCAGATTTACTGTTTAATGGTGTTGTTAAAACTAAACGAATTTTGTCTTGTTTTAATACATAACTAACAGAGTCTCTAGATCCTGTTTCTAATCCTTTATAGGCATAAGATTGAAAACCAAATGCTGTTTTGTAAAAATGTGCTGCTTGTTTGGCGTTACCAACGTAGAATTCTACGTAGTCTGTTCCTAAAAGCGGAAGGAAATCTTGTGCACCTTCAAATATTTTTTCTAAACCGTAGTTTACTGATTTTACTTCTTTTTTACTCATAATATTTATGTCTTATTCTTTCGTTTGAAAGAGAACCAACTTAATAAGTTGGTATTGTTATATTGTTTTTACTATTACCTTACAAGTATTCTAGCCCTGATTACTTCACAAGACTCTTATTTATATGGAGTTTAGTGATTGCTTCGCAGTTGAAACGGCATCCTTTTTTGTTTTTCTCAAAAAAAAATATAGTGTAAAGCAGGAAATAGCTTCTAATGATCTAACCAAGATTTGTGGTAATCTTCATCCGCAATTTTCATGGCTTCTTCTGTAACCATTAAAGGCTTGAAAGTGTCTACCATGACTGCTAATTCTTCGGTTTTGGTTTTACCTATACTTTTCTCTGCTGTTCCTGGGTGTGGACCGTGTGGAATACCTGCTGGGTGCAGTGAAATATGCCCTTGGTCTATATCGTTACGGCTCATAAAATCGCCATCTACGTAGTACAATACTTCGTCACTATCTATATTACTGTGGTTGTAAGGTGCAGGAATACTTTGTGGGTGGTAATCGTACATGCGTGGTACAAAACTACAGATTACAAAGGCGTCTGTTTCGAAGGTTTGGTGTACTGGTGGTGGTTGGTGTATGCGACCTGTAATGGGTTCGAAATCGTGAATTGATAATGCGTATGGGTAATTGTAACCATCGTAGCCCACAACATCGAAAGGGTGTGAGGCGTATACCATATCGAAAATGTCGCCTTGTTTTTTAACTTTCATTAAAAAATCTCCAGATTCGTTATTGGTTTCTAATTCGTATGGTCTGCGGATATCGCGTTCGCAAAATGGCGAATGTTCTAAAAGTTGCCCGAAGTGATTTCTATAGCGTTTTGGTGTGTAAATTGGTCTGCGAGATTCTACAATAAAGAGTCTGTTGTCTTCGGTGTCGAAATCTATTTTATAGATTATACCACGAGGGATTATTAAATAATCTCCATATTTAAAGTCTAGATTACCAAGATGTGTTCTCAATTTCCCTGAGCCTTTGTGGATAAAGATCATTTCGTCTGCATCAGAATTTTTATAGAAATAGTCTGTTGTAGAGTGTTTAGGTGCTGCTAAAATTATGGTACAATCGCTATTTGTTAAAACGGCTTTACGGCTTTCTAGGTAATCGTTTTCTGGTTTTACTTGAAAGCCTCTAAAACGATAGGATTGTATGTGGTTTTCTTTTGCAATTTTAGGTGCAACACTGTATTGCTTTTTTATTTCTTTTACTTGTGTTGGACGTTGTTCGTGGTAAGAGTTTGTGCTCATACCATCGAAACCTATGGTTCCAAAAAGTTGTTCGGAATATAAAGACCCATCTTCTTTTCTAAATTGTGTGTGTCTTTTATGCGGTATGTTTCCTAATTTGTGATAAAACGGCATTTTTTAAGTTTTTGAGTTAAAAATTTAAAGTATTAAGTGAGACTTTTTACTTTACTAAATGCGGAAAAAGGAAAATGCAGGCTACTCTGGATTTCTTTTAATAAGAAATTTTAGGAAGGTTAATATGTCTTGCCAAGAGTGATTCATCATTAACAAATATCGTGAAATTTTTGGAGTTTAAAAAATGTAATTTTTAAAACCAAAAACCTAGGTTGAAAAACCAGTAGGTTTCTTTTGTTTCTGGCGAGAAACTCGCTTTTGCTTCTATAGGTCCTAGAAATGTTTCCACTCCATATCCTAAGGCATAACCTGAGTAGTCTGGGAGAGAAAACCATTCTATATCTTCTGAACTAAATAAGTCGTCCTCGACATTAGCGTAATTTGCTATTAGCGTTATATGGTTTTTGTTAAAAATTTCGTAATCTAAAGTTATAGTTCCTTTTATAAAGCTATCTCCAGGAAGCGATAAATAATCGTAACCATAGAAGGTTTTAAAATTATTTATAAAATTATTTGCATAGCCTCCTAAAACGAAATCGAGGTATTTGGTGTTTTTTCCATTTATTTTGGTACCGGCTTCACTACTTATAGTCGTACTTAGTTTTGGAGAGAAAGAATACGCATAACCCAAACCTGCTTTTATAATTGAAAATTGAGTAAAATTCTTGTTGAAATCTGAAGAATAAATATACAGATTAAAATCGCTATTAAAATAAAAGCCTTCATTAGGATAGTATTTATTGTCGAAAGAATCGAATCTTAAATTAGCAAAGGCACTTAGATAATCGCTTTTATCGAAGGTCGTTTCACTTTGGTTGGAAGATGATAATAGGGTTTCCGACGTTAATTTTAGGCGTTTATGCTCTGCTCCAAGTGTTAATGATAAATCGTTTTTGTATTGTGTTTGTACGAATATTTTATTGGTAATGTCTGTGGCCTTAATACCTAGTTTGTTTACTCCTGCAGCGGTTATAGCCTGTTGAGATAATAAGGCAGAAGCAGCAACGTTTTTGTTAAACTCGTTATAGCGAGAGGTTAAACCAACACTCCAATAGAATCCCTTGTCTATATAATATTCAAAATTATATCTCACGTTATCTCCTGCAATTAAATCTAAAGACATAATATCACTTTTAAATAATACTTGCTTTTTGGTAATATTAGCTAAGAGTGCACTTTTATATAAACCATCGTAATGAAGACCAAATTTTAGAGCAGTTGTTTTGCTAGTTTCATTAATCTCTGTGTGTAAGTCGTAACCATCAACACCATCAATAGTTGATGGAATTAGTTTATAGGTAAAGCTGTCGAAGTTATTTGTGCCAACTAAATTATTTGCTCCACTTATAAAGTGATTATAGCTTACTTTCTCATAGGGTTTTAGTTTTAATTTACCTAAAACATAAGAGATGGTATAGTTGTCTAGGCCTTTAAATAATATTTGATTTATTTGTAGACTATCTGGTGTTTTAGGTTCTATAATATTCTTTCTCTTTTTAGTTTGTAATTTGGCTAGATCGCTTAATTCATAACTTTTTAATTTTGCTGCAATTTCTCCATTTTCAACTATTTTTTCACCAGCATCAAAAGACACAACGTTAAACTTGGTAATATCAGGTTTAATATAAATATCTGTTTTAGTCGCTTTAATCTTCATATCGTTTATGGTACGAAAATTATTTATTTGAAATAATATAGCAGGAGCAGAAGATAAGTCGCTTCTATTTGCAAGTCCGTCTTGCACATCTACACCAATTATAACATCCATGCCTTTGGCACGTAATTCGTCTATGGGATAGTTATTAGTTACACCACCATCAATTAGTAATTGCTCATCTATCATTACAGGTTGAAATAACGAAGGAAATGCACTACTTGCTTTTACAGCTTGTGCTAGATTACCTTTGTCTAATAGAACAGGTTGTCCTGTTTCTATGTTTGTAGCCATGCAGAAAAATGGAATTGGGAGTTTACTAAAATCATGTACATTATTAACATGTAATGTAAGTTTCGATAATAGGTTGAAGGTATTTTGACCTCTAGATAAGGCTGATGGTAGGTGAACCTTAAATTTATCGAAAGGCAGTATTACCGCATATTTTTCGTGATTTTCGCGCTCGTAAAAGGTTTTTGCACCTCTTGGAATCTCGTCGTTTAAAATTTTATCGAAATCTACACCTTTAAAAATAGAGTCTAATTGTTTGCCAGAATAACCAGAGGCATAGAGTGATCCTATAATAGATCCCATACTTGCGCCACCAATATAATCTATACGAATACCTAAGCTGTCTATAACTTTTAAAGCACCAATATGTGCTAAGCCCTTTGCGCCACCACCACTTAAAACTAAACCAACTTTTGGTTCTTTTATAGGTTTCTCTTGTGCAAGTACGTTCGTGCAAAAGGTGATTAAAAATAATGTTGCGATGATAAATGATTTCATTTATTCGTTTTCGTTTTTATGATAATAGCTATAAATTTTTTCTGCTCTAGAAACACCAACAACTTGTTCAAGTTCATCTAGTTTTGCATTAGCAATTCGTTTGGCAGACTTAAAAACTTTTAACAAATCTATAATGGTTTTTTCTCCAATTCCAGGAATGCTTTCCATTTCTGTATTTAATGCTTGTTTACTTCTTTTATTCCTGTGATGCTCTATTCCGAAGCGGTGTGCTTCGTTTCTTAATTGCTGTATAATTTTTAGTGTTTCACTTTTTTTATCTAAATATAGTGGAATTGGGTCGTCCGGATAGAATAATTCTTCTAAACGTTTTGCAATTCCTATAATTGCTATAGTATTTCTCAATCCTAAAGCGTCTAAGCTTTTTAAAGCTGAAGATAATTGTCCTTTTCCACCATCAATAATTATTAATTGCGGTAAAGGTTCTTTTTCGTCGAGTAAACGTTTATAGCGTCTAAAAACAACCTCTTCCATAGATGCAAAATCGTCTGGGCCAACAACGGTTTTAATATTAAAGTTCCTGTAATCTTTTTTGCTAGGTTTACCATTTTTAAAAACGACACATGCAGCCACAGGATTAGTACCTTGTATGTTAGAATTATCAAAACATTCAATATGTCTAGGCTCTTCGCTTAGAAGTAGATCTTTTTTCATTTGTGCCATAATACGCTTGACGTGTCGATCTGGATCTGTAATTTTAACTTGCTTAAAACGTTCCATTCTGTAATATTTTGCATTACGAATAGAGAGGTCTAAAATTTTCTTTTTATCTCCTAGTTGTGGTAGACTTACTTTTATTTCATCGCCTACTGCAACAAGAAATGGGACGTAAATTTCTTTTGAATTTGAATTAAAACGCGCTCGTATTTCAATAATAGCAAGCTCCAATAATTGCTTATCGGTTTCGTCTAATTTCTTTTTAATTTCTAAGGTGTGCGAACGTATAATTGAACCATAAGATATTTGAAGAAAATTTATGTAACCATATATTTCATCACTTACAATCGAGAAGACATCCACGTTACTAATTTTTGGATTTATTATAGTAGACTTGGCTTGGTAATTTTCTAAGACTTCAATTTTTTCTTTTATTTTTTGGGCATCTTCAAATAACATTTCTTCGGCGAATAAATGCATTTGATGTTTAAACTGTTCTAATGAATCTTTAAAATTTCCTTTTAAAATGGCTCTAATTGCTTCTATGTTTTCATGATAACTTCCTTCAGTCTCTCTACCTTCACATGCACCTTTACAATTTCCTAAATGGTATTCTAAACAGACTTTAAATTTTCCTGAGTTTACATTTTCTTGAGATAATTTATAATTACAGGTTCGTAATTTATAAAGTCCTTTTATTAAGCCTAACAAGGTTTTAACCGTTTTCATACTTGTGTACGGTCCAAAATACTCACTTCCATCTTTAATAACGCGACGTGTAGGGAATACTCTTGGAAAGCGTTCGTTTTTAATACAAATCCACGGATAGGTTTTGTCGTCTTTTAATAGAACATTGTAGCGCGGCTTGTGTTTTTTAATTAAGTTATTCTCTAATAATAAAGCATCGGTTTCAGTTTCAACAACAATATGTTTTATATTAGATATTTTACTTACTAAAACTCTAGTTTTTCCGTTGTCGTGGGTTTTTGTAAAATAAGAGGTAACTCGTTTTTTTAAATTCTTCGCTTTACCTACGTATATAATCGTACCTTCTGCATCATAATACTGATACACACCTGGAGAATTAGGTAAGGTTTTTAACTGTATTTCTAGTGAAGGATTATCCATTAACCCAAAGATAATACTTAAAAAATATTTTAGATAGTAATTATGATTACAAGATTAGTTTAAACCAACTTTTTTGTTAATTTGCACCATAAATTTAAGTTTTAAAAATGCCAAAAAAAATTATAGGCAGAGTAGATAAAGTAGACTTTCCGACTCTTGATTTATTTGATATAGATATTAAAATAGACACAGGAGCTTTTACGTCTTCTATGCATTGTCACAAAGTAATTGAAGAAGATAATTTATTAAAATGCTTGTTTTTCGATAAAGAACATCCAAATTATAATAAAAAAATTATAGTCTTTAAAACCTTTTCTACAACGAAAGTTAAAAGTAGTAATGGAATCGTTCAGAAAAGATATATGGTTAAAACATCTGTTATTCTTTTTGAGAAGAAATATAAAATTGATCTTACCTTAAGTACTAGATCTGAAATGAAATATCCTATTTTAATTGGACGAAAATTTCTTTCCAAGAAATTTCTTGTAGATATTAATTTAAAAAACTTATCCTTTTTAAATAAAGAGCTCTCTAAATAAAGTAACCTTAAGTATAGTAAATAATACTATTTTTGATAAATAATAATACATCAACATAAAATAATGAAAATAATAATTTTATCCCGAAACGCTCATTTATATTCTACTAAACGTCTTGTAGAAGCCGCTAAAAAGCGTAAGCACGAAGTTGAAATCATCGATCCATTAATGTGTGATATTGTTATTGAAAAGAAAAACCCAAAGGTTATCTTTAAAGGAAGAACTTTAGAATGCGATGCTGTTATACCTAGAATTGGTGCTTCTGTAACTTTTTATGGAACTGCTGTGGTAAGACAATTTGAAATGATGAAAGTGTTTACAGCTGTAGAATCTCAAGCTTTAGTAAGGTCTCGTGATAAACTGCGTAGTTTGCAAGTGCTTTCGAGAGCAGGTTTAGGAATGCCAAAAACGGTGTTTTCTAACTATGCAAAAGATGGAGTTCAAAGTGTTATCGATTATGTTGGTGGAGCACCATTAGTTATTAAGTTATTAGAAGGAACACAAGGATTAGGTGTTGTTTTAGCTGAAACAAATAATGCAGCAGAATCTGTAATAGAAGCTTTTAATGGATTACAAGCGCGTGTTATTGTACAAGAATTTATTAAGGAGTCTAAAGGAGCAGATATCCGTGTTTTTATAGTTGATGGCGTAGTAGTAGGCGCTATGAAACGTCAAGGTAAAGAAGGTGAATTTAGATCTAATTTACACAGAGGAGGAAGTGCTAATATAATTGAGCTTACAGACGAAGAAGAAAATGCTGCTTTAAAAGCTGCTAAATCTCTTGGTTTAGGTATTTGTGGTGTAGATTTATTACAATCTGCTCGTGGACCGTTAATTTTAGAGGTTAATTCTTCTCCAGGATTAGAAGGTATTGAGGCAGCTACAAAAAAAGATATTGCATCTACTATTATTCGTTATATCGAACGTAACGTTTAATTATGAGCATTGAAAATAACGATTTAAACATTTTAGGAGAAACAATTAAACCTGGACAAAGCGTAGAAATTAGCTTTAATGTTGCCAAATTACACACTGGAACACTAGTAGATATCCCAATTATTGTGGAGCGCTCTAAAAAGCCAGGACCTGTTATTTTATTTACGGCAGGTATTCACGGAGACGAAATTAATGGAGTAGAAATTGTTCGTCAAATTATCTCAAAAGGAATTAATAAACCCAAAATAGGAACTATAATTTGCGTTCCTGTTTTAAATGTTTTTGGATTTATTAATATGGAACGTGAGTTTCCAGATGGACGCGATCTAAATCGCGTGTTTCCTGGTAGTAAATCGGGTTCTTTAGCGAGCCGAGTTGCATATTCTTTAGTTTCTGAAATTGTACCTCATGCCGATTTTATAATGGATTTCCATACCGGTGGCGCTTTGCGTTTTAATGCACCACAAATAAGAATTGCTGAAGGTAACGAAGAGTTAAATATTGCTGCCAAAATTTTTGGTGCGCCGTTTGTTCTCTATTCTAAGAATTTAAATAAATCTTTTAGAAACACTTGTAACCGTATGAATAAACCAATCTTGCTATTTGAAGGTGGGAAATCAATTCATATAGATAATGATGTTACAAATACTGGTGTAAATGGAGCTAAGCGTATTTTAGCTCATTTTGGAATGCTTCAAAGAAAATTTAAAGTGTCTGAGCCCAAAAAATCTGTCGTTTTTATAAATGAAAGCCGTTGGATTCGTGCTAGTTATTCTGGAATGTTTAAGGCTTCAATAGCTATTGGTTCTAAAGTAGAAAAAGGTCAGGTTATTGGACATATAACAGACCCTTATGGTAAGTTTAATCACTTTGTAAAAACCTCTAATAGTGGCTATGTAATTAATGTAAACGAATCGCCTATTGTTTATCAAGGTGATGCACTTTTTCATATTTCAACTAAATTAGTAAATGATTAGTAATGGTTACCAAAGATGAATTAAGGAAAAAATATAGAAACCTTCGGAATGAATTGACCGAAGATGTTATAAATAATTTGAGTCTTGACATTGCAAATAAGCTACTTAGTTTAGAGATTTGGAACTATGAATTTTATCATGTTTTTCTTTCAATAGCAAGCTTAAAAGAAATAAATACAGATTTTATTTTGAGTATTTTATCTGGAAAAGATAAAAACATTGTGATTTCTAAAAGTGATTTCGAAACGAGAACACTTCAAAATTTCTTGCTAACAGATGGAACAAAAATTAAACTAAATAAATATAATATTCCAGAACCTATAGATGGTATTGAAATTAACAACTCTAAAATAGAGGTTGTATTTGTACCTCTTTTGGCTTGCGATAAAAAAGGAAATCGAATTGGTTATGGTAAAGGTTTTTATGATACTTTTTTAGCAAATTGTAAACCTGAAACTCTTAAAATAGGCTTATCTTTTTATGAAGTAGAGGAAGCTGTTTTTCCCATTTTAGAAAGTGATATTGCACTAGATTATTGTGTTACTCCACAAAATATATATACATTTTAAGCATTTTCTTCTCTCTTAGGAAACGCCTTCTTGTTAAAGAACAGTAAGATACCAAACCCAGTTGCGATTGCGACATCGGCTACATTAAAAACAGGTTCGAAAAAAACAAAGTTTTTACCTCCTAAAAGTGGTAACCACTCTGGTAAATTACCTTGCCACATTGGGAAGTAAAGCATGTCTACAACATTGCCGTATAGTAAGTCGTCATAACCACCATTTTTTGACATAAATGTGGCAACTTGACCAAAGCTGTCGTTAAAAAACACACCATAAAAAACAGAGTCTATAATGTTTCCTAGAGCTCCTGCGAAAATAAAAACTAAAGCTAAAAGAAGTGTTTTAGATTGGTGCTTTTTTATAGAGTTCACTAGCCAATAACCTATACCTAGAATGGCAAGAATTCTAAAAGTAGTTAATGATAATTTTGCTGTTCGATCGCTTATTAAATTTGGAGCGAAGTCGCTTAATTTGGTTCCCCAAGCCATGCCATCATTTTCTACAAAGTAAATCTTAAACCAACTAAAAACTTCGAGCGATTCGTGTAGCTGTAGATGTGTTTTTATATACAGTTTACTAATCTGGTCGATTAGTAATATGATGATTATTAAAATAGAGGCTTTCTTTAAAGACATTGCAATAATTTGAAGCTAAAATAAGGTTATTTTTTAGTTTTATAGATGTTAATGTTTCCGTTAATAGAACGGATCTTTATTTGGTTTAGCGATTCAGTTATTTTTTCGCTTTTAAAAATTCCTGTTTTAGTTTTTGCATCAATTATACCATTATTAGTTTCTACATCAATATTACCATTGTATGTGTTAATTGTAGCATCTCCCTTAAAATTTAAGACTTCTACATTGCCTTGATTTAATTCTAAAAGTAGATACTTGAAAGTGCCATTAATTTTGGCGGATGCTATTGCGCTTTTAATATAGAGATTCAAATGTTTAGGAACTTCAAGAGCTATTTCTATAGAGTGTACTTTATGTGCATTTAATTTATCGTCTGTTTTATATGTTAATTTAGGATAATCGCATGTTATTAAAAGGGAGTTATTCTTAATTTGAGTAATCACTTTGGTGCTTTTTGCATACTCACCTTCTATTTTAGAAGTTATATTAATAGTTTTTGAGGTAGTCGAATTTATTTCTATTTTAAATATAGCATCACCTTCAATAACTATAGATTCTATCTTACTGTTTTCTATTGTTTTATTTTCTATTTTTTGACCATAAAGGAAAAATATAGAAAAGAAAAAAACCGTAAATAATATATTTTTCATAAAAGAATGTAATAAAAAAAAACACTAACTCATTAGAGTTCATGTTTTAAATGTATAAAGTTAATACCTTTAATTCGTTTCCTTTATCAAATATATGTATACAGGAAAGTGATCGCTAAAACCATCTGTAAAACCTCCCTCTGCGAAGCTTCTAAATGGGTAGCCCTTATAACGCCCTTTTTTATTTGTTAAATAGTTTTTATTGTAAATTCCTGCTTTATAGTATCTAAATGAAGAAAAATCGGTTTCAATTAATGGTTTTGTAACCATAATTTGGTCGAATAAACTCCATGCATCTCTATAGGCTGTAGTTCCTAGACCTTGTTTTTTAAACATATTTATAAAAGGATTGTAAATGCCTTTTATTTTAACATCTTTCTTTTTCCTTTTTGCTTTTAAAACATCTTTAATACTGGCGTTTGTAGGGTCATCGTTTAAATCTCCCATCGTTATAATTTTTGCATAAGGATTTAGTGCTTGTAAAGAATCAATAATGCGTTTGTTAAGCTTTGCAGCTGCTACACGTTTTGGACGACTCTTAGCTTCACCACCGCTACGAGAAGGCCAGTGGCTCACTATAATGTGTATGAGGTCGCCTTCTAATTTACCAGATACTAAGAGTTGGTCTCTGGTGTAAATACGTTTTTTTGTATTATTATCATAAATCCTTAGGGTATGTGCACTCTTAGAAATGGGTTGAAATAATCTTTTTTGGTACATTAAGCCAACATCAATACCACGCCTGTCTGGTGATTCAAAATGAACAATGCCATAATCTTTAACTAGTAATAAAGAGTCATTAGCAACATCTTCAACAACATCAACATTCTCAACCTCACATATGCCAATAATAACAGGTGAATTACCGGTAGTTTCAGTGCCAATATCTGCAATTACACGCGCCATGTTGTGTACTTTCTTTTTATAAACCGCTTCACGACCCGCTTTAATTTCCATCATCGGACTAGCTTCATCATTTTTCTCTGTATCATTTACAGTGTCAAACAAATTTTCTAGATTATAAAAAGCCACCGTGTGAATTTTATATTTTTTTTCCTCTTGAGCATTAACGCTTATAAAAGCAGAGATAAGTGCAACAAAAAGCCAAAGTTTAAAATTTTTCATTAGTTATAATGTTATGCATGCATTCAAAATTCTTTCCAAAGGTAGATGTTTCTAATAAATAATGTAAATTTGATAGACTTAAATAGCTGTTATTTAAGGTTTAAACTGTTTTTTATTGCATGAAAATAAAATTACTTATTTTTTTATTCGGTTTGTTTTCTGTTTTTACAATGGTAGCTCAAGAAACGATTGTAAAAGGTAGCGTAAAAGACGCTGTTACAGATGAGCCTCTTCCAGAAGTTACTATTATGGTTGAAGAAACAGGACAGATTGAAACTACAGACGGGCTAGGGCAATTTAAATTTAGTACAGCAGTTCCTTTTGGAGAACAAATGCTTAAAATTTCTAAGTCTGGATTTTTACCAAAAAGATATTCTATTATAGTAAATGAAGGAAAAGTGGTAGATATTCAAGATATGACTCTTGAGGTGGATCTTGGTAGCCAAGCAGATTTATTTACCATCACACTTTCGGATGATGAATTAAATGATGACACTAGCGGTTCTGATAATATTTCAGGCTTATTATCATCTTCAAGAGATATTTTTCAAAGAACTGCTGCTTTCGAGTTTAGTTCTTCTTTCTTTAGAGTAAGAGGATTAGATTCAGACAACGGTACGGTACTAATAAACGGTATCAAAATGAATAAATTCGATACAGGTAGACCGCAATGGAGTAATTGGGGAGGACTAAACGATGTTGTTCGTAATCAAGAATTTTCTCAAGGGCTTTCACCTTCAGCATACACCTTTGGTGGTGTTTTAGGTGCAACAAACATGAATACAAAAGCTTCTTCTTATAGAGAAGGTGGGCGTATAACATACTCCTCTTCTAATAGAAGTTATACAAACCGTTTAATGGCTAGTTATGCTACTGGTTTAATAGAAAACGGTTGGGCTTATGTACTTATGATAGGGAGACGTTGGGGAGACGAAGGTTATCAAGATGCTTCTCTTTACGATTCTAATTCGTTTTTTGCTTCAGTTGAAAAGAAAATTAACGATAAACATAGCTTAAATTTTACTTCAATTTATGCACCTAACCGAAGAGGAAAGTCTTCTTCTAATACACAAGAAGTTTATGATTTAAAAGGAATTAAGTATAACGAGTTTTGGGGGATTTTAAACGGCGAACAAAAAAACTCGCGTATAAAAGAAGTAGAAGAACCCATTTTAATGTTAAATCATACTTGGGATATTTCATCTAAAACCGCGTTAAATACTAATGTTGGATACCAGTTTGGTAAAATTGGAAACAGTCGTTTGGATTATGCAGGTGGTGCAAATCCAAGTCCAGCGTATTATCAAGATTTACCAAGTGATTACTTAGAAGATGGAGATGTAGCAGGAGCATATGCGGCAGAGCAAGAGTTTTTAAACGATGGGCAAATAGATTGGAATAGAATTATCGATGCTAACGTAACAAATAATATTTCTGGTTCAAACGCGGCTTACGCATTGTACGAAGATAGAAATGATGATAAAACACTATCATTAAATACTATTTTTAATACTGAGTTAAATGAAAACATATTGTTCAATGCAGGAATTAATTACAGAAAATTAGATTCTGAAAATTTTGCTGAAATTATCGATTTATTAGGAAGCACTACTGGAGCTTCTAATATAGATGCATTTAGTCAAAGAGCGTATGATGCTAACAATCCAGATTATATAGCTTTTGAAGGCGATAAATTTAGATATAACTATAATATAAACGTAAACGAGCTGTCTAGTTTTGCACAAGCACAGTTTAATTATAATAAAGTAGATTTTTATATAGCAGGAAGCGTAACAAAAACAGATTACCAAAGAGAAGGATTATTTAAAAATGGAAATAATTTTGATAATTCTTTTGGAAAAGGAGATAAGTTAGCGTTTACTGGTATTGGAGTAAAAGGAGGGTTTACTTATAAAATTACTGGCAAGCATTTATTAGATTTTAATGGTGGTTATATTACAAAAGCACCCTCTATTAGAAACACATATACAAACTCAAGAGAAAGCCACGATTATGTTGGTGTAAGATTTGGAGAAAAAGAAGATGGTATTGATATTACTGAAGAAAAAATAATGTCTTTAGACGCAAGCTATATTTTTAGATCTCCAATAATTAAAGCAAAACTAACAGGGTTCTATGCTAAAATAGAAGATGCGAATGAAATCTCTTTCTTCTTTACACAAGGAAGTAATACTGGATTTATTCAAGAAATACTAACTGGTGTTGAAAAAAGGCATATTGGAGGAGAATTAGGTATAGAAGCACAAGTAACGCCAACTATTAAATTAAAAGGTGCAGCTTCTGTAGGACAATATACTTACGATAATAACCCTAATTTATACACCAATTCAACATCAGAAGATTTTGTTGATGAACAAGGTCAGGTTAACCTTGTAACTCCAGTTACAATATCTAATTTGAAAAATTATAAAGTAGCAGCTGGGCCACAAACTGCATATTCTGTAGGTTTTGAATATAGGGATCCAGATTACTGGTGGTTTGGTGCAACTGCAAACTTTTTTGATAATGCTTATGTAGACATAAGTCCATTATCAAGATCAGATGTGTTTTACACAGATGCAGATGGATTGCCTTTTAACGATTATGATCCAGAAGTAGCAGAAGGCTTATTAAAACAAGAGAAATTTAATAACTATATGGTTGTAAATCTTGTTGGAGGAAAGTCTTGGAGAATAGGCGGAAAATATATTGGCTTTTTTGCAAGCGTAGGAAATTTGTTAGATAAAGAATACAAAACAGGAGGTTACGAACAAGGAAGGCGTGCAGATTACAGAGCTTTAAGAGACGATGTAAGTCTTGATAAGAGAGTTTTTGGAGCTAAGTATTGGTATGGAAGAGGAGCTAATTACTTTGTAAATGTGTATCTTAGGTTTTAAAAAATAAGAAAAAGCAGTAATTTTTAACATTTCAATTATGAAAACGAATAAATTAATAACACTGGTATTAAGTTTTATGGCTTTAATAGCTGTGTCGTCTTGTATTGAGGATGATGATTATTCAGTACCACAATCTCAAGGAGCTGAAGAAAATGCAGCATTAAATGCGTTGCTAATTGAAATTGAAGTAGGTGATGTTCAGGTAGTATCTATCGCAGAGGTTAAAATGATGTACAATTCTATAGATCCATTTGAAGTAGATACAGACATAGTTGTAAAAGGATATGTAAGCTCATCTGATGCTACTGGTAACTTTTTTAAAGAGTTTTATATCCAAGATGCTCCAGAAAATCCTACAAGTGGATTACAAATTTTAATGAGCACGACAGACACTTATAATAAGTTTAATAAAGGACGAGAGATATACATTAAACTAAAAGATTTATTTATTGGGGAAACAAGAGTAGGTAATGGAATAACAACTATTGGAGGAGGAACAGAGTCAAACCAATATGGTACAACTGTAACGCCAATTACAAATAGTCAAGAAAGTACTAAAATGTATAGATCTCCAAATACTGAGGCTATTGTACCCTTAAACATCTCTTTTTCTGATGTAACAAGTGATCTTCTTGGAGTGTTTGTTAAATTTAATAATGTAGAGTTTGCAAATAACTTATCTGGAGAACGTTATTTTGATCCTTCTCAAGATTTCGATACTCAAAGAGTTTTACAATCTTGTGGTGGTTTTGCTTATTCAGAATTTATATTAGAAACGAGTGCTTTTTCTAGTTTTAAAAATGAATTATTACCTGTATCAAATGGTTCTATTTCGGGTGTAATTACAAAAAACTATACAGGTGATACAATACTTTTAGTTTTGAATTCTATCGATGATGTAGTGTTTGAATCTTCTCGTTGTTTGGTGTTAGATCCTGCAGATTTTTCTGAAATCATGAGTGAAGATTTTCAATCTGTTACAAACAATACAGATTTAGATATTAATGGTTGGACTAATTTTGCTGAAACGGGATCTAGATTATGGAGAGAAAAGGAGCAAGATGGTAACGGATATACAGAGTTAAGTGGATATTTGTCTAATGACGCTATTAACATTGCATGGTTAGTCTCTCCTGGAATTAATGTAGATGCTCAGGATTTAGAGTTTGTAAGTTTTGAAGTTGCCCAACATAATTTAGTTGGCAATGAAAATACTTTAGAGGTATTTGTATCTACAGATTTTGACGGAACTAATGTATTGACTGCTACTTGGGCGCCAATTTCAGTTGCCTTGCCTTCAGGAGCAACATCATGGTACCAATTTATTAATTCAGGTTTAGTAGATTTATCTTCATATTCAGGGACATTACATGTTGCATTTAAGTATACAGGTTCTGGAACAGATGAAGATTTAGATGGGGCTTACCAAATAGATAATTTTTCTGTATTCGCAGAGATGTAATAAATATTATTTAAACATTATATTAAAATCTAATCGTTTTTACTGGCAGGTTTTTTACTTTTGAGAAATGACAATTTTCGATCAATTATTTTTCTTTATATTTTCTAAATATAAAAAGCAGTATAAACAAAAAGCTAATACAATTGCGTTGTTTTACATATCTATATTACAAATAGCATTAGCTTTTTTATTGGGTTGTTTTTTTGCAGCATTTTTAAACAAACTACATGTCGATACCATGTCTAGCGGTAAAGCTTGGACACTTTTTATAATGTTAGCATTCGCTATTCATTTTAAGAATTGGATAGGCTACAACGGTAAGACTAGAAAAGTGATGAATGCTAAATTCAATAAAAAGAAAGCACCACAATATAATGCACTCCTGCTTCTGGCACTTCCATTTATTTGTATAGGAATGGGATTCTTATTACTTCAAGCGCTATAAATACATTTTCTTTTAAAAAATACAAGCCCACTCAATGAGTGGGCTTTTTTAGTTAATACACTCAAGATTACTAATAATAGATTCAACAATACTAGTGGTGCAGTTGCTATATGTTTAGGTAAGAACTTATTCAATATTTGCTAAATAAAATTACTTGAGACTATACTCTGTAGGACTAATTTAAAATAGAGGGTAACAAAATAGTAACCAAAGTTATCTAAAGATGTATAAACAAATTAAACCTAAAATAATGAACAATTTAAAAAACACTATTAAACTATTTGTTGTTGCATTTGTATGCGCTTTATCGTTTACTACTAACGCACAACAGTTAGATAATGATATTAATTATTTTCAGTTGTCACCAAGAATTGGTTACGATTTCCCAACTTATAATAATAACACACCAGCAATAGATTATAATGGCGGACTAAATTTAGGTCTTTCTTTAGATTACTATTGGAGTACCTTTGGATTCGGTTTCGATTTCGATTACATTAAAAATCAACCAGAAAGTGTTTTTGCAACGGATAATCTTTATAATAGTGGTGGGATATTAATTTCTACCACTAACCTTTCAGAAGATGGTATTTCTAGAATATTCTATGGTATTGGACCCAATGCTCAATTTAGAAGTAAGACAGGTAAATTTGTAGCCGAAATTAATACGCGCTTTGGTTTAGCATCTATTAAAGGAGGTAGAACTTTTCTTGAAAATGCAGCAGCACCAAACGAATTGTTAAATTTTCATGCGGGTTATAAAGATTCTGGAGTATTTACCTTTAAGGGTCAAGTACGTTTTACCTACATGTTAAATAATAATTTTGGTATTAATGCTGGAGCTTATTATATGCGCCACTTTGGTGCGCAAGAATTAGTAGATCCAACCTTAGGGATTTCTGCTGCTTATTATGATACCGTAGAATTTACAGGTCCAACAGGAGAATTTGGACAGCGTTTAGAGGAAGTTAACCTAAGAGAAGAAGCATGTGATTGCGATATTTCTTCGGTTGGATTATTTGCTGGCATTACTTATAAATTTAGTAAAAATAAAAAGGACGATGTTTGCGAGGTTTGTGGAGAAGATCATATGCCAAGATGTTGTGCAACTTGCGGTTGTACTGTAACAATTACTGCTAAAGATAAATTTACATTCGAAATTTTACCAAATACAGATGTTGTACTAACAGATTTATATGAAAACATAGTACAAACCGGAACAACTAATTCCTATGGTGTTGTAGTGTTTAACGATGTCTCTGCAGATGATTATATAGTACAAGCAAAATTGTACAACGTAGATTTAACTGAAACTTCTATCTCTAAAAGCGAATTTATTGATTGTAAAAAAGAAGGAAATAGTATTCAAAAAGAGATTTTTTATGGAGACTTAAATTTTATATTAAAAGGAGATGTAGTCGAGTGTAATACAGCAATAGGTATTCAAGGTGTAGATATATTATTAAAAGATAAAAATAATGCTGGTCAAAAAAACACATTGTCTAATGCCGAAGGAGATTTTATATTTCACTTAAAGCAGACATCAATTTATGGATTAAACGGAAGAAAAGATGGTTATTTTTCTAATGAAGTTGAGGTTACTACATCAGGATTAGATAGAAGTGAATCATTATTTATAGATTTCGAGATGTGTGTAAACCCTTGTGGTCAAGCAATTAAATTAGATAATATTATTTTTAATCTCGATAAATGGGATATTCTTCCAGCTGCACAACCAGATTTAGATTATGTTGTTAAGTTAATGCAAGATAATCCAACTGTAAGTGTAGAAATGTCTTCGCATACAGATTCTAGAGGAAGCAATCCTTATAACCAAACACTATCTCAAAAAAGAGCAGAATCTACTGTAAACTATTTAATGACTAAAGGTATCACTAGAGATCGTTTAGTGGCACGTGGAGCAGGAGAGACAGAATTGTTAAACCGTTGTGCAGATGGAGTAACATGTCCAGAAAGTGAACACACAATTAACCGTAGAACAGAATTTAAAGTTATCTGTCCTCAATAATCTAAAAGTATAAAAGAGGCTATTAATCAATGTCAAGCCAAGATGGATTTATTTCATATTCTAAATGAAATCTTGGCTTATTTAAAATAAAATTAAAATGAATGCAATAAATAGAATAATGAAAAATAGAGATTTAAAATCAAGATTTTTCGCAGAACTTAAATTAGTACTACTAGCGTTAATATTATCAATACCATTATCATGTAGTGATGAAGGTTGTGATTATGATGTAATACCATGTACAGAATCATGTGATGTGTTCGAGGATTTTGAAGATAAAATTCTAGGAACACAAGGTAACTGGATAGGTATTACAACAAATAATGTGGAGTTTCAAACTAGAGGAGGCTCTCAAGTGCTCTATGTGCAAGATGGATCAGGAGGAACAATTGCATATAATGGAGTAGATTTTCCTAGCGATTTAAATGCTCAAGGGTGTGAACTTAATTTAGATATTGAATATTTATCTGGAGGAAGTAACGGAAATACCACAGATAATGGGATAGGTGTTTATAGTGATACAGATCCGTTAAGTGCAGCCGTTAGAGCGTTTTTTGTATTAAACGCCTCAAATCTTATTGTTTCAGGTAATGCTCCTACAACTATTCAAGTTCCGTTAGATTTAGCATCAGGTGTAGTTTTACCTTCTAATAGTTTTGGAACATGGGTTATTAGTCCATCTACAACTCCTGCTGCAGATGTTGCAAGTTTTAATACTTTAATTCAAAATGCCCAAGGTGTCTATTTTGCTATAGATGAAGGCAGTAATCCAGCAGAGCAATGGTGGTTCGATAACTTCTGTTTTAAACAATGTTGTCCAATTCAATAAAACAATTTAGTTTAATTTGAAATTTTTTAAAATAAAAATAATACCGTGCCTTTTAGCACTATTAGTTTTTTGCGGAAGATTTAAAACGTTAAGACAATAAAAAGAGAAATAAAAGGAAACTACACTATTGCTTTACTAAACGATTCAAATCAAGAATATTTTAAATCTCGTAACAACTATCAAGCCTAATAAAAAAATGATTCAAGATTCTAGAAAGAACTAACAAGAAAACTAGATCCTGTATTAACCTGTAAAAACTTACCTTAGTATTCTAACTATTAATTAAACTAATATTAAAATGAAAAATTTAGCATCAAAATCCCTACTTGTTATTTGTATAGCTTTAGCTGTATTACTTTTTAAAGAGTGTGAAGCAAATAAGAATAACAACTGTAGCTACGAAGAACCAACAGGATTAATAACACAAGTTGAAGCAGAGTTAAAAGAGGAAACTTTTAAAAATAAAGAAATGCTTAAAAACAATGTTTTGTTGCAAGTATTAAATAATGATTTAGATAATCAAGATGCAATTATGCAGCTAGAAATACGTAAACAGCAATTAGCTGCTGCAAATATTCCTGTAGGATCAGAAAACCGTGAAGTTTGGTTCGATTTAGAAAATTTAGAAAACTATCTAAATTACGTAAAAACAGAATCTACAGAATTAGGATATGAGAATTTAGGTTTAAGAGTTTATTTTGCGGCAAAAGAAGATGGTAATGTAAAGACAACTGTGTTTTTTACACCAACTTATAGAGAGGGTACGAGAGCTGCAGTACAAGATAATAGTAATACACCAGGGATTGATAGATTAAATTTTGGAAACAGTGGAATGCCTGCTTTCGAACATACTTCAGGAGGAAACTAATATGATGATATATTTTAAAATAGCGCTGATTATTGTTCAGTTAACAGCAATTTTTTTTGCTGTTAACTATTGGAATAGCTACAAAAATACTAATCAACGTTATTTTTTGTTTTTAATAATATTTTCTTCCTTAATAGATCAAGGAGCATTGTTACTTAGTATGTTTTTGCAGTATAGAGTTAATTTTTTATATAATATTTTAATAATAGTATTAGGGTTCTTTTATTTATACTGGTTTAGTAAAATTATCAACAACAAAAAACTAATTAAATTACTGGTTGCCTTATTTAGCTTTTCAACAATATTATCCCTGATATGTTTAAATTTTTATGATTATTTTTTTACCGATTTACTAACGATTGAAACTATCATTATTTTAATTTGTTCAATATTATACTTTATGGAGTTAATTAATAATAATAATGTTATTAATTATTATAAGTCACAACGATTTTGGATAGTAGTAGGGTTGTTAATTTTTTACATTGGATTTTTGCCACTGCATTTACTTATAGCTATTATCAAAGCTAATACTGTGGAGTATCAATCAGCAATACTAATATTAAATTTAATTTTATATGGATGCTACAGTTATAGTTTTGTAGTCAGTAAACATAGAATAGATGAGTAAAGATTTAAATTCGGTATTATTTATTCTTTTTGCAATTGCATTACTAATAATTATTGCGGTAGTTATCCTATTCATAACCTTTAACAACCGAAAAAACAAACTAATACAAGAACAGTTAGCGACTAAGTTAGATAACCAAAAACGGCAACATGATCTAGAATTAAATGCTTTACGAGCACAAATGAATCCGCATTTTGTACACAATTCACTAAATGCTATTCAATACTATATTCAGTTAAACGAAGTTGAAAAAAGTGAAGACTATCTCGCTAAGTTTTCAAAATTAATGCGACTGTTTTTCGAGTATTCAAGAAAGCAGAGTATCTCTTTAGAAAATGAATTAATACTATTAAACAATTATCTCGAAATAGAAAAATTAAGGTTCGAAGATAACTTAGAGTACACCGTTGAGGTCGACCGAAAATTAGATACCGCAGATTTGCTTTTACCACCAATGATTTTACAACCAATTCTAGAGAATGCTGTAAACCATGGCATATTTCATAAAAAAGGAAAAGGAACATTAAAATTAAAGTTTACATATATTAACGATAATAGTTTTAAAGTAGAAGTAATAGATAATGGTATTGGTGTAAATAAAGCACGAGAATTATCTAAAAATAAAAAGCAAACACATACAGAGCATTCTAGTTTCGTACTGGAAGAACGTTTAGCTTTACTAAAAGAAAGTAATAATTGGGACATCGATTTTTCTATTTTAGATCGTAGTGAAAGTGAAGACAACCAAACAGGAACAAGAGTAACTTTAGTATTTAAAGCAGGAGAAAATGAAGATTAAAACCATATTAATAGACGATGAGCGTAAAGCTATAGCTATTTTAAAGAATAAGTTAGAACGCTTATGCCCAGGAATTGAGATTATTGCCGAAACACAAAACCCTAAAGAAGGTATAGCTCTTATAAAGGAACTGCAACCAGATTTAGTGTTCCTCGATATTGCAATGCCTGAATTAAGTGGTTTCGATGTTTTAAAGCAGTTTGAAAAACCAGATTTTGAAATAATTTTCGCCACTGCTTTCGATAATTATGCAATAGAAGCTATAAAACATTGTGCTATTGGGTATTTAGTAAAACCGGTAGATAATAGTGATTTGGTTGATGCTGTAAAAAACGCAAAACATAATATTGAAGAAAAAACAGCACTAATTAAAAACAAACAGTTAATAGAAAACTTAGGAGCACAAACGTTTCAAAAAAAGAAAATAATTGTACCAAGTGTGGAGGGTTTAGAATTTGTTAAAATAGAAGATGTTATCCATTGCGAAGGAGAAACAGGCTACACTAAAATTCATTTAAAAAATGAAAAATCGATGATGAGTTCTAATAGTATTGGACATTTTAATAAAATGCTTGAGAATAATGATTTTTATTTGGTGCATAAATCACACCTAATAAACCTTAGCTACATAGAAAAATACCTTAACGAAGGTTATGTAGTATTAACTGGAAATGCTAAAATTCCAGTATCGCGAAATCGTAGACAAGAATTTTTAGAGCAATTAAAAAAATAGGCAAGTGTTTTAATTAAATGGCTAGTTAAAATAAATTGTGAATCATGAAAGTTTAGTATTTTCTTAACAAATAATGATATAAATTTGTACTTTAAATTCAAGTATTAACATGGCAAAGTTTAACTATTTAGTTATAACGCTTTTATTAAGTATCTCCACTTTCTTCTTTACAGAAAGTAAGATTACTAGTGTCCATAATACTTCACCTCAACCTACAGTACAAGCAAGTACTTCTTCTAATACTAAAGGTTTAATTGTAGACTCACATGTAGATTTTACAGTTGATGCTTCGCAAGAGGATAACATTACATTTTTTAAACAACAAGGTTTATTAAATGCAGTATGCAAGGAACAGCAAGAAAGTTACTTGGTGTATCATAAAACAAGTCAGCTTATAGATGTTGGGCTTACTACAAAACAAATTATTTTCCCATTTCATTGGTTTACATAAAGCAATAGGTTTTTTTAAACTCTTGCAATACTAAATCTTTTATGTAAAGATTTAGTATTGATTTATTATACATTAAATCAAAAATTTTAAACAATGAAATTATCATTCACTTTAATAGAAATATTAGTAGTATCAAGCGTTTTTGTACCATTCTTTATATTCATTTATAAAGGACTTAACAGTACTTCGAAAACAAAGCAAAAAGCAGAAAAAATAACAAAACTAAGTGGTTTTGTATATAAGTTAAAAGAGGTTTGGACCAATAAATTTATTGGACTTGCGGAGGACGATAATATGTTAACTTATATTCAGTTTAATGAAGACAAGCATAAGATTTTTAATCTAAAATTATCTGAAATTAAATCTTGCGAATTGATTACCAATTATAAAACAGGAAAAGATAAAGTAACTAGATTACAGTATTTAGATTTAAAAATTGCGTTTTATTCTAGCCTTAAAGAAGAAGTGATTTTAAACTTTTTTAATACCAATGATGGTTTTACAGAGGACTACGAAATGCTTAGAGTCGAAAAATGGAACAACATAATTAATAAGAATATAAATATTGCTTTAAAAAAAGCATCTTAATTTATTGGTTTAAGAGGTGTTAAAAAAGCATCAATCTTTAATAAGGTTGATGCTTTTTTATATTATTTATTTAACTTTAATTGAATTCGTTTTCTAGCAACATCTACTTCTAGAACCTTTACAATAATTTGCTGGTGTAAATGTACATGCTCATTAACATCTTTTACAAAACTATCCGACAAGTTAGAGACATGAATCAATCCACTTTCTTTAATGCCAACATCCACAAAGCAACCAAAAGCGGTTATATTATTTACTATACCTGGTAATAATTGTCCGGGATGCAAATCGGTTATAGACTTAATATTTTGATCGAAACTAAATGCTTTAGCAGTCTCTCTAATATCTAATCCGGGTTTTTTAAGTTCTTTAATAATATCTTCAAGCGTTAATAATCCAACAGATTCTGTGCAATATTTTTTTAAATTTATTTTCTGAAGAATGGCCTCGTTACCAATTAATTCTAAAATTGAAACACCTTCATCTTTAGCCATTTTTTCGACTATTTTATAGCTTTCAGGATGTACTGAAGAATCGTCCAATGGATTTTTAGCATCTTTAATTCTAAGAAAAGCTGCACCTTGTTCGAATGCTTTTCCGCCTAAGCGTGGTACTTTTTTTATGTCGTTTCTAGATTTAAAAACACCATTGTCGTTCTTATAATTAAAAATGTTTTCAGCTAGCTTTGGTCCAATTCCAGAAACCGAACTCAATAAAGGAACACTTGCAGTATTAATGTTAACACCAACAGCATTCACACAATTCTCGACAACAACATCTAATTGTTTTTGTAATTTATTTTGGTCTACATCGTGTTGGTATTGTCCAACACCAATAGATTTAGCATCAATTTTAACGAGTTCTGCTAGCGGATCCTGTAAACGTCGTCCAATAGAAATAGAACCTCTAACGGTTACATCGTAATCTGGAAACTCATCTCTTGCAATTTTAGATGCTGAGTAAATACTTGCTCCAGCTTCACTAACAATAAATACGTGTACATCATTTTTAAACTGAGCCTGTTTTACAATGGCTTCCGTTTCTCGAGATGCTGTTCCATTTCCAATAGCAATAGCTTCAATTTTGTAAGTCTCACATAAAGCGGTTATTGTTTTAATAGCTCCAGTACTATCGCTTTTTGGTGGATGCGGATAAATAGTTTCGTTATGTAAAAAGGCACCTTGTGCATCTAAACAAACGACTTTGCAGCCTGTTCTAAAACCAGGATCAATAGCTAATACTCGTTTTTCACCTATTGGAGAGCCTAATAACAATTGCTTTAGATTCTTCGCAAAAACGGTAATTGCAGCTTCGTCGGCTTTTTCTTTGGCATGACTTAAGGCTTCGTTGCTTAAGGATGGAAATAATAAACGCTTGTAAGCATCGGAAATGGCTAGCTCTATTTGATCTGCGCACGCATTCTTACTTCTAATTATTTTTCTATCAATATTTTCTAGCGCTTTTATAGCATCAATTTCAATTTTAACTCTTATGAAGCCTTCGTTTTCGGCTCTTAAAATGGCTAGTAATCTGTGCGACGGAATGCGTTGTAAACTTTCAGACCAATCGAAATAGTCTCTAAATTTTTGAGCTTTTTCGTCTTCAATTTTTGCTTTAACAACTTTTGTAGCAATTTGAGCATGACGCTCTAACTGGTTTCTTAGGTTGTTTCTAATATCTGTACGCTCGTTTAACCATTCTGCAATAATGTGTCTTGCGCCTTCTAAAGCATCATCAACAGAAGTAACATCACCTTTTACATATTTAAAAGCAATAGACTCTACGTCACTTGCATTTTGGCTCATTATTATTTTAGCCAATGGCTCTAAACCATTTTTACGTGCTGTCTCTGCCTTAGTTTTACGTTTTTTCTTGAATGGTAAGTAAAGATCTTCAAGTGCTATTAAGTCTGTACAGGTTTCAATTTTTTGTTTTAACTCTTGGGTTAACGCATCTTGCTCTTCCAAAGCTTTAATAATGGCTTTTTTACGTTTTTCTAAAGCTTCAAAGCGTTCTTTAAATTTTACAATGTCACCAATTTGCACTTCGTCTAAATTACCTGTCGCTTCTTTTCTGTAACGCGAAATAAAAGGTATTGTGCAATCTTCATTAAGTAATTTAATAGTGTTCTTAACTGAAGATTCAGGTAAGTTAGTATGAGATAATATGTATTTTAAAAGCATAAAAAAGACCTTATTTTTTAAGTAAAATAAGGTCTTGTAATATATTTAATCTTGGGATTATTCCGAAGAAAAACACAAAAGATTTTTAGTTTTCTCCAGATTCTGTTTTCGCGTCATCAATCATTTTGTCATTTGGCAAAATAGCAATGTTTACACGTCTGTTTTTAGATCGTCCTTCGGCTGTTGTGTTATCGTGTGTTGGTTGAGATTCTCCAAACCAATTTGTAGTTAATCTACCACTACTTACACCTTGGCCAGTAATAAAGTTCGTTACGGCATTCGCTCTGTTTTTAGAAAGCGTCATGTTGTTTTCGTCGTTACCAACACTATCTGTATGTCCTACAACTAAGATGTTTGTGTCAGGATATTCTCTAAAAACATTTATTAGCTTGTTAAGTGTTGCTTGGGATGCTGTATTAACATTATACTTAGCTGTGTCAAAATATACACCACTATCTTCATCGAATGTTACTACAATTTTATCTTCAATACGTTCTACTGTTGCTCCCGGAATTTCTTGTTCAATTTTTTCTGCTTGCTTATCCATTTTATTTCCAATAAGCACACCAGCTCCACCACCAATAACACCACCAATAACGGCTCCTAATTCGCCATTACCACCTTTGCCAACATTGTTACCAATAATAGCACCTAAAAGAGCACCACCAGCAGCACCAATTGCACCACCTTTTTGTTTGTTATTTGCATTTTTAACAGAGCTGCAATGTGTTAAACTAAGTACTAATAATATTGCAAATGCTGTACTTGAAAATTTATATATAATTGATTTCATAATTTTTATAGTTTTGAAAAGTTCATGTTAATTGTAAACGGTTTTCCGTCTACAGATACGGTTTGTTGCCATTGCATATCAAAGTCTGATAATTGAGATAATTCTAATCTAAATCCTTGATTGGTTACAGATTTGTTTTTGGCATCTGTAGGCTTTAATAAAAAGTCGTACAAGCCAGTTTGTTCATCTATTTCTTGTATTGTAAACACAAAATTTCTGTCTCCTGTAGTGCAATTTTCGTTATTAATGGTGTAAATGCCAGTATTGTTGTTTGGTATAAAAGACCAAGTGCTGCCTTCAAAACACGCTTTAGATACATCATTTAATAGCATAACATTGTAGTTGCCAGATTCACTATAGGTTATGTTATTTAGTGTCCAATCTCCTTTAATGGTTTTTTGAGATTGTCTCACAACTTTAGAACTACCACAAGACAAGAAAGTTGCAGTAATTAGTAGTAATATTAGTTTTTTCATGGTTTAGTTTTTGATTTTATACAACAAATGTACAATCAAGAAAGTGGAATAGTATTAATAAAATCTCAATTAATAAATATTTAACTAAGTCGTGATAATAAGGATAAAACTTTATCTAAATGGGCTCTAATCGAATATAAACAGTCTATATAAACCGGTTTTATGATTAAAAGATCCCCAAACATAATCCTCTTTATAACGAAATACAGATTGTGCTTTTAGGTGACTAAAGTCTTTTGTGAATTTGTTTATTTTGTCGAAACCATTTTCAGGAATTAGATTTGAGTTATGGTTGAAGTTTTCATCAAATAAACATTGAATTTGAACAGATTTTGTTTTATTATAATTATCGAAAGTAGAAAATAAAACACCACCAACAGCGCCTCCAAGTACACCTCCAACAATGGACATCGTTCCTCCAGTAGCAACTTTACTAGATCCAAGAGTTACAACGTAATCATTGTTGTTTTTATAGACAGAAATACCCAAATTTTTGTTAGCTATTTTTCGTAAGTACTGTGAGGTGTTTTGTAGTTCACGAACACTATATTTTCCATCACCAACTTTTTGTGTAATTTTTGTGTTTTTAAAATCTATTATCTCATGTTTTTCAACCTTATAGCTTTTAACCATCTCTAAGGTTGGGTAGCTATATATGGAGAAGAGAAGCTTGTTTTTAGTAGCATAAACATTGAAGTAGTGATTATCGAAAATAAAAGAATTAATTCCAGACTTTAACTCTCCTTTAATAAAACCTAAATTATCTAAGGCATTAAATTGTACTGCACCGTCAGATAGATTTATGTCTAAAAGGAAAGTACGCTTTCCAAAAAAATTATTGGTAAGAACTATTTTACCATTATTACAAAACACCTTAGTTTGAGCAGCAACATTTTCTAATGGCAAAGGCTCTCCAATATCAAGTTTTTTTATTTGAGATCGATAAGAAAAAATAATACTACTAAAATCAATAACTAAGTCTGTGTCAGATTTAATTTTGTTTTCTGGAAGTATTATTTCTTTCTTAGTAATACTACCCTCATTATCTAATGTATATAGATTAAGAATAGAGCTTTTGTTTACCGAAGTTAAAATGTAAAATTTATCTTTCTCTACAAAACTTTCAATAAATTGTTCTTTTTCAAAACTAATATCAATGTCATCAACTAACTTAAAGGTTTTGTTTTTAAAGTCTATTTTTAAGTATCCAAATTTTAATCCAGAATTGCGTTTAAAGTAAAGTAGGTAATTGTCGTTTTTTATAGAATGTCCAATGATATTCCTGCTTTTTTTAGGGATATCGTCAATAATTATTTTAGATATTAGTTCTTGACTTCCATTGTACAAATAAGCTGTTATTTGCCTTTTCTCTCTTAGAAAGAAAGCAATATTTCCAGTTTCTACATCAACAATTGGTAAGGCATCTTTAAGGTTTACATATTCGTCTTGTAAACCTGTTTCAATAACAATCCAATTTCTTTGTGCAAAAACGATTGTACTAAGAAGTGAAAAAATAATAAGGAAAAACAACTTTTTAAACATAGCTTAGCTTATTTGTAATCCATTACTAACATTATCATCATCGGGATTTACAAATACTAATTTACCTTCTGCATTTTCAGTCATTAAAATCATGCCTTCACTTTCTACGCCACGTAATGCTCTTGGTGCTAAATTAACCAAAACGGTTACTTTTTTACCAACAACTTCTTCAGCTGTAAAGCTTTCTGCAATACCAGAAACAATAGTTCTAACATCTATTCCTGTGTCTACTTTTAAAACTAAAAGCTTTTTTGCTTTCGGCATTTTTTCAGCTTCTAAAACGGTTCCAACACGTAGGTCTAGTTTTGTAAAATCATCGAAAGCAATTGTTTCTTTTTGTGGTTCTACTACTTTATTTGCTGCTTCGTTTGCTTTTTTACTAGCTTCTAATTTATCTAACTGTGCTTGTATTTCGCTGTCTTCAATTTTAGAGAATAACAACTCTCCTTTTCCTATTTGATGTCCAGCAGGAATTAGTATTTCTTTAGTTGAAATGTCTTCCCATTTGTTCTCATCACTATTTAAAATATTTTTTAATTTAGTAGAAGTAAACGGTAAAAATGGTTCGCATAATGTTGATAATGCAGATGCTATTTGTAAAGCAACATACATAATTGTTTTAGTACGTGCTTCGTCAGTTTTTACTAATTTCCAAGGCTCTTCGTCTGCAAGATATTTATTTCCTAAACGCGCTAAATTCATTAATTCCTGAGATGCTTCTCTAAAACGGTAGCGCTCTAAAGAACTTTCTATAACACTTGGGAATGCTTTAATAGTTGCTAGAGTTTCTTCGTCTATTTTAGAGAACTCACTTGGAGTTGGTATAATACCATCGTAATATTTGTTTGTTAAAACAACTACACGATTAATAAAGTTACCATAAATGGCAACTAACTCGTTGTTATTTCTTGCTTGAAAATCCTTCCAAGTAAAATCGTTATCCTTAGTTTCTGGTGCATTTGCAGTTAATGCATAACGCAAGACATCTTGCTTGTCTGGAAAATCTATTAAATAGTCTGGTAACCATACAGCCCAGTTTTTAGAGGTCGATAATTTATTGCCTTCTAAATTTAAAAACTCGTTTGCAGGTACATTATCCGGTAAAATATAAGAGCCTTCAGCTTTTAACATTGCTGGAAATATAATACAGTGAAACACAATATTATCCTTACCAATAAAGTGTACTAGTTTAGTGTCTTCATTTTTCCAGTATGGTTCCCAATCTTTACCTTCTCTTGCAGCCCATTCTTTAGTTGCAGAAATATAACCAATAGGTGCATCGAACCAAACGTATAATACTTTGCCTTCGCCGCCTGGAACAGGAACTGGAATTCCCCAATCAAGATCACGTGTTACAGCTCTTGGTCTTAAACCATCGTCTAACCAAGATTTACATTGTCCGTAAACGTTAGCTTTCCAATCTTTTTTATGTCCCTCAAGAATCCATTCTTTTAAAAAGGCTTCATGTTTGTTTAATGGTAAAAACCAGTGTTTTGTTTCTTTTAAAGATGGTACATTTCCTGTTATTGCCGATTTAGGGTTTATTAAATCTGTAGCATTATGGCTCGTTCCACATTTTTCACATTGATCGCCATAACTTTCCTCGTTACCACATTTTGGGCACGTACCAACAACAAATCTATCTGCTAGAAACTGGTTTGCTTCAGCATCATATAATTGTTCAGAAACTTCTTCAACAAATTCGTTTTTGTTGTACAAATTCATGAAAAATTCAGACGCAGTATCATGATGGATTTTAGCAGATGTACGTGAATAATTATCGAAAGTAATTCCGAAGTCTAAAAAAGATTGCTTAATAATGGCGTGGTATCTATCTACAATTTCTTGAGGCGTTACACCTTCTTTCTTTGCTTTAATAGTAATTGGCACACCATGCTCATCGCTTCCGCAAATAAAAGCAACATCGTTTCCGGTTAAACGTTTATATCTCGCGTAAATATCTGCAGGCACATAAACACCAGCTAAATGACCAATATGTATTGGTCCATTCGTGTATGGTAAGGCTGCAGTAATTGTATATCTTTTAGGATCTTTCGACATGAATTCTAGTAATTTTGAACAAAAATAACCATTACCTTTTTTAAAATTGAATTCTTAACCTCAGATTTGATGAAAACCGATGCTTTTTTAATGTAATTGAGAATAAAAGTGAAAAACGAGTGCTGTTTTATGATGTTCATTGGTTTTTAAAAAGTGTTTATTAAATTTATACTTCATTATAATTTTACAAAATATCGTGTACATTTACAGTATGATTAAAAAAGTATTTATTATCACTTTGTTTTTTCTCTTCGGAAGTATTAACGCTTCGGCTCAAGAAAACACAACTATTAAAACACCGTCTAAATTGATGCAACCATCTTATTTAAAAGCAGGAGATACTGTTGCTATTGTTGCACCATCTGGTGTTTTAAAAAACAGAACAGAAGAAGTTGCACGTGCTAAAAAACTATTAGAAAGTTGGCAATTAAATGTTGTTGTTGGTAAACATGTTTTTAGTAGAGATGATCACTTTGCCGGTACAGATCAGGAACGCTGTGAAGATTTTCAAAACGCATTAGATAACCCAAAAATTAAAGCCATTTGGAGTGCAAGAGGAGGTTATGGAACGGTTAGAATACTTGATAAATTAGATTATTCTAAGTTTTTACAACAACCAAAATGGGTTGTTGGTTATAGCGATATTACAGCTTTGCATAATCAATTGCATACAAAAGGAGTAGAAAGCATTCATGCTATTATGTGTGTGAGTTTACCCGAAGATCAAGAAGACATTAAAGAAAGTATAGAGACTTTTAAAGCGGCTATTTTTGGTAAGCCTATTAACTATACTTTAAAAGGATCAGAGTTTAATAGAGTAGGTGAAGCTTCAGGTGAGTTGGTTGGTGGAAACTTAACCATATTACATACTATGTTGGGATCTAATACAAGTATAGATACTAGTGGTAAAATTTTGTTTATTGAAGAAATAGGTGAATATAAATACCATATCGACCGTATGTTACAAAGTTTAAAACGTGCTGGTTATTTTGATAACTGTAATGGTGTAATTGTTGGAGGTATGAGTAGAATGAGAAAAAACACTACGCTTTGGGGAACGAGTGTAGAACAACTTGTTATAGATGCTTTATCGGACTATGATTTTCCTATTGCTTTTAATATGCCGGCAGGACATGAAAAAGATAATCGTGCTATGATTATGGGACGAACGATTGATTTAGATGTAAAAAAAGAGAAATCAATAGTTAATTTTCAAGAGTAAATAACGAAAAAGAGAATTGTAAATTCTATTTATTTAAATGAAATGAAGTTAAAATCAATTTTTAATTCGATTATTAAAATAGTATTCGTTCTCTGTTTGGTTTTACTGATTGTTAACATTGTTTTTGAAATTAAAATATTTGTTAGTTATAGGTTTTTTTTCTGGGTAGTATATTTAATGAGCGCTCTGTTTTTAATTTTTACAACGAGCAAGAAGTTTTATGCAGCAATACTTGCTATTGCTCCAATTATAGTTTTAAGTTACCAGTTTTTCAATTCTAATAATTCCTATTTAGGTTTTAGAAAAAACATACCGAATACTCAATATGATATTATTGGACACGCTTACGGTTACAGATTAATTGAGAAATATTACTTTTTAGAAAAAGTTGTTGCTGAAAAAGAATCTAAAATTTTCTTTAATCCTAACTCTAAAATGGGAAGAATAGGAGCTTTTCAATGTGATATTAAATTATTAGAAGAGTAAAGTCATAAAATAGTACTTGAAATTAATACCAATTTTAATGGTGTAATAATTGATTCTATAAATAAGGCGAGACTTAATTTTATAGATTAAATCTATTATCTCTGTAGCACTAAAAACGAAATCATGGCACAACACAACGAATTAGGGAAAAAAGGAGAGCAACTTGCTGTAGATTTTCTATTAAAAAAAGGTTACGAAATTTTAGAAAGAAACTATACTTTCCAGAAATCTGAAGTCGATATTATTGCAAAAATAAAAGATACATTAGCTGTTGTAGAAGTTAAAACACGATCGACTGTGGAATTTGGTAATCCTCAAGATTTCGTTAAGCCTAAGCAAATTCAACGTTTAGTAAAAGCAATAGATGAATTTGTTAACGTAAATAGCTTAGATGTAGAAGTTCGTTTTGATGTAATTGCTATTGTTAAGGATAATAAACAGTTTAAGATTGAGCATTTAGAGGATGCTTTTTATCACTTTTAATACTTGGTTAATCTATATCTTGAAATTAAAAAAAATCTGGTTTTAAATAAAAAAATAAATTATGTTAAGTAAGTTTTTTTATTTTATTTGTAGGTTTTAGAAACTACGCTTTCACTTCTTTAGTGCAACATGCTTTTTTACAATCTTTAGCACAAGCTACTTTCTCACCTTCAGTTTTGTTTTTGCAGCAGTCTTTTTTGCAGTCTGCAGTACATGCTTTTTTCTCTTCTTTCGAAAAAGATTCAACCGTATTCATGTCTTTTACGCTATAAGTGTCAGAAACACCAGTTACTGTACTTTCTAAGCTTGTAGGTGTTACCTTAGCTTCATCGTATTCTACCATAGCTAATTGTCTGTCGAAATCTACAATTGCAGATTTTACACCTTCCATTTTAGCCATTTTTTTCTCGATAGTCTTTGCACAACCCATTGCACATGTCATACCTTCGATTTTAAATTCTGCTTTAGCATAAGTTGCATTAGGATCTAATTCTGCTTTTGCTGCTTTAATTTCAGTTTCAACCGTTTCTACAGTTTTAACTTCTGGTTGTGTTTCATTTTTACAACTAAATGCTGCAATGGTAATAATAGCTATTGCTAATATGTTTTTTAAATTTTTCATAAATATCAATTTTTTTTATTCTGTTATCAATTACAAAATTAACAATTATATCTATTTATTGCGTTAAAAATTAGATTTTTGCATAAGCTAATCAATGCATTACAAAAATGAAAGCATCTAAATGGACTTACCTCATTATCTTATCTATAATTTGGGGAACAAGTTTTATACTAATAAAAAAGGCATTAATTGGTTTAAATCCTTATCAATTAGGCGCTTTGCGAACCGTATTAACAGGTTTGTTTTTATTTGCTGCAGGATTTAATACAATAAAAACCATTAAAAAGGCAGACTGGAAGTGGATAATAATTTCAGGTTTCTTAGGCTCTTTTATTCCTGCTTTCTTTTTTGCAATTGCAGAAACAGAAATTGATAGTGCTGTAGTTTCTGTATTAAACTCTTTGGTACCATTAAATACCGTTTTAATGGGATTGGCTGTTTTTAAAATCACCTCTACAAAAAGACAGATTTTAGGTGTAATTATAGGTTTTATTGGCACAGCTTTGTTAATATTAAAAGGTGCTGAGCTTAATCCTAGTCAAAACTACTTATTTGCGGGTTTTATAATCGCTTCAACATTAATGTATGCTGCTAACGTAAATATTATAAAACGTTATTTACAAGATGTGAAACCATTAACTATTGCTGTTGGAAATTATGTACCTATTGTTATACCTGGGCTTATAGTTCTGTTTTGTACAGATTTCTTCTCTGCTGAAGCATTTAGTAAGTCAGAATTTAGGATGTCTATTTTATATGTTGCTATTTTATCTTTATTTGGTACTGCAATTGCTAAGGTTTTGTTTTTTAAACTGGTACAAATGTCAACACCTGTTTTTGCTTCATCGGTAACTTATATTATGCCTATTGTAGCTTTAACCTGGGGATTAATAGATGGAGAAATTTTTGGGTTATTGCAAATAGTTGCCTCTATAATAATTTTATTTGGAGTCTATTTAGCTAATAAAAAGACAAAAAAAATCTGAAGCCTTTCGACTTCAGATTTGAGTAAAGATATTAAATAACTTTTTGCTTATTCAAAGTCAGCAGCTGTTAAAGGCTCATTTACTTTAATTGTAGTTACTTTAAGCTCTACATTTTGTCCTCCAATTGGTACAGAAGTTATGTGTGGAAATTTAATACCACTTACTTCTTTATAGTCACCAAAAGTTCTTTCTTGAGTAATTTCTTGTCCTCCTGGACCTTTTTCTTTAGAAACACTTTTTATTTTTAAACCAGAAGTTACATCGTAATAATTTTTAGTAGATTCTCCATCTTTATCTTCAATTACTAAAACATAAGCATCGTTACCATCTACAGTTTCAATTGAATCTAAAGATACTTTTAATGAAGAATTAGCCATTAGACCTAATTCATCAAATAATGCTGTTTTGGCCTTAGATTTAGCGATAGCTTCAGCAGGCATGGGTTGTTTGTTTCCCATTTGTGCCATGTAACCAGTTTCACCATTAAAAGCTTGTTTGAAAACAGATCCCATTCCAATAATGCTAACATCTGTAGACATAAGGTTTGGGCTTTTTTGCTTAACAGTCATTGCCATATTTTGTCCTTGAAAAGAAGCACTCATTTCTTGAACTAAAGTAGTTACATTTTGTAATGTAGTTTCGCCGCCAATAGCTTTTAAATAACCATCTAAAACTGTTTGAGGAGTAACTCCTGCTGGAACTGGTTTAGTAAATACTGGCTTTGTTACAGAAGTTGCAAATACATCAAAATATTTAATAGGAATTCCTGTTTTTTCTAAGTTCGAAATTACTTCGCTACCTTTTCCAACAACAATAACTCTAGCATTATCTTCGGTAAAATATTTGTTCGCTACACGTTGTACATCGTCAACAGTAACCGCATTAATTTTTGTTAAATACGTTTTGTAAAAATCTTTTGGTAAGTTGTTTAGCTTAATATTTAAAGCATATCTAGCAATTGTAGATGGTTGCTCTAAAGCTAATACAAAGTCACCAACGTATTTTGCTTTAGCATTTCTTAAATCTTCAGCAGAAACTTTTTCACTTTTAATTCTTTTAATTTCTTTTAAAGACTCTACAACAGCACTATCTGTAACTGCATTTCTTACTTGAGCTCCGGCTGTAAAACGAGAAGCACCATAGCGGCTTGTACCAACGTTTGAACGTGCACCATAAGTATAACCATGAGCTTCACGTAAATTCATGTTAAGGTAAGAGTTAAAACCACCACCTAAAATTTTATTAGCAATTAAAACGGCATGATAATCTGCATCACCCATTTCTAATTTTACATTGCTTGTTACAGATATATTAGACTGTACAGCATTTGGCATGTCTATAAAGTTAATTTCTGTTGCATTAACATTTTTATATGTTTCAGGCATGTTTCTAGTGATATCAATTCCTTTATCCCATTTCTTGAAATATTTTTTCACTTGCTTTTCAACAGTTTTAAAATCTACATCACCAACAACAACTAAGTAAGCGTTGTTTGGGTTGAAATTCTTCTGATAAAAAGCACGTACATTATCAAGCGTAATGTTATTTAAAGATTCTTCTGTAAGAAACTCTCCGTAAGGATGTTTTTTACCGTAAGATAATGCGCCACCAACACGAGAGGCTACTGCGTCTACACTTTTTGCACTAGACTTTAAACCTTCTATGGCTTTGTCTTTCTCTTTTTGGAATTCTTCTTCTGTTAATAAAGGATTCATTGTAGCATCTGCCATTAATTCTAATATTCTTTCAGAATATTTAGTTAATGAACTTCCAGATACATTGCTAGACCCAAAGCCTAAACTTGCCCCAAGAAAATCGATTTCCTCATTAAATTCATCTTTAGAGATAGAAGTTGTTCCATTACCCATCATTGCTCCAAGTATACCCGAAACTCCTGCTATGTTACCTTCAACTTGTGGTTGGTTGTCTATATTTAAAGAATAAGATACTCTTGGTAGTTTGTGGTTTTCTACCACAAGTACTTTAAGTCCGTTTTTAAGTTCAAATTCACCAGGAACTTCCAATGTAATTGATGGAGCTGGACCTGGTTTTGGTTGCACAGATCTATCTATTTGAGCAGTAGCAGAAATGGATAGTAAAAACAGTGCTATAATTGCTGTTATTTTTGTTTTCATTATAATATGATGTTTCTAAATTTATTATTTTTCTTCTTTAACTTCTGGTAAATATTCTAAAACCACACGTTGATTAGGGTTTAGATATTTTTTTGCAGCTGCTTGAATTTCTTCTCTTGTAATAGATCTGTAGATATTAATTTCGTTATTAATTAAGTTTACATCATCATATAACATGTAGTAACGTGCTAAAGAATTTGCAATACCAGAAACACTAGAGTTAGAGTTTACAAAATCATTTTCAAATTGGTTTTGAAGTTTTTGGTAATCTCTTTCAGACATTAATTCGTTCTGAACCTTTACCAATTCTTCATCTATTCCAGCTAATAAGCTTTCTAAAGAATTATCACCTAACGGGAGGCCAAATAAAATATACGTTCCGTAATCTTCTTGACTTTGACTAAAAGCACCAACTTGAAGAGCCTTCTTTTCATCATCAACAAGTTTTTTATATAATTTTGAAGTTTTACCAGAACTTAAATAACTAGATAACATATCTAAAACATAAGCATCTCTCTCTGTCATTGCAGGAGTTCTGTAAGCAGCCATAATAGCTGGAATTTGAATATTAGAATCGTAAGCTTTAGCTTTAATAGTTTCTGTAATAGGATCTTCTTTTGGGAAATTTCTAACAATATCTTCTCCTCTTGGAATAGGTCCAAAATAATCTTCAATCATTTTTTTTGTTGAAGCAATTTCTATATCACCAGCAACAACTAAAACAGCATTATTAGGCACGTAGAATTTTTTATTAAAAGCTTGGAACTCCTCTAAAGAAGCAGCATCTAAATGAGCCATTTTACCAATAGTCGTTCCTTTATACGGGTGTTTTTTAAAGATATTAAGTTTAATTTCTTCAATAAACTTACCATAAGGAGAATTATCAACACGTAAGCGTTTTTCTTCTTTTACAACTTCGTTTTGAGTATCTACACCAATTTGATTAATAATTGGGTGCATTAAACGCTCAGACTCCATCCATAATCCTAATTCTAAACTATTAGAAGGGAATACTTCGTAGTAATACGTTCTATCATCTGTAGTATTGGCATTGTTACTTCCTCCATTAGAAGTTACAATTTTAAACCATTCGCCACGTTCTATGTTTTCTGTTCCTTCAAACAAAAGGTGCTCGAAAAAGTGAGCCATACCTGTACGGTCTGGTTGTTCGTCTTTTGCGCCTACATGGTACATTACTGAAGTGGTTACTACTGGAGCAGTTTTGTCTTGATGTAAAATAACGTGCATTCCGTTACTTAAATCGTACTCTTCAAATTTAACTTCTTGCGCATTAGCGGCAAATCCAGCCAAGAGCAAAGCTGCTAACGAGAATAAATTTTTTTTCATTTTGAGTTGTTTAATGTTAATTGATTTATAGGTCTCTAACTTAGATAATTTGTTACAGATTACTAACAAAATTACTAATAGTTAAATATAAAGTAGGCTATATGTTAAAAAATTAACAATCAATTATTCATGATTTGACCTGTTTTAGTAATTAAATCGAAAACCGTTAATTTTAGAATCTGCTTTTATTAAACTAATTATTTATTTTAATAATGAATTTTAAAAACAAGCTTGAAGTACCATTAAGAAAGGATAACTAGCGGTTTAATGCGTTTTTAAGCTAATAAGTTATCTATTAAGTAATATGTTTAGCGATAAAATGAAGAAAATGTAGCTAAAATATTAGTAATCATAGGTAAAAACGTTTGCAAATTAATTTATTAGAAGTATATTTGCATCCGCTTTCTGTGAAGAAAGTAAGTATTTTAATAACAAATTAATAAAAACGTTACGCTAATGTACGCAATTGTAGAGATAGCAGGGCATCAATTTAAAGTTGAAAAAGACCAAAAAGTTTTTGTTAACCGTTTAGCATCAGAAGAAGGAGAGACTATGTCTTTCGATAATGTTCTTTTGATTGCAGATGGTGACAATGTTACTTTAGGCGCCCCAGCTATAGATGGAGCACAAGTAAGTGTGAAAATCTTAAAGCACCTTCAAGGTGACAAAGTTATTGTTTTCAAAAAGAAAAGAAGAAAAGGTTACCGTGTTAAAAATGGTCATAGACAAGCCTTAACTGAAATCGTTATTGAGAGCATTGTAGCTTCAGGAGCTAAGCCAGCAAAAAAGGCTGCTCCAAAAAAAGAAACTAAAAAAGCTGAACCAAAAGTAGAAGCGAAAGCTGCTGCTAAAGCAACAGGAAAAGCTGACGACTTGAAAAAAGTTGAAGGTATTGGTCCAAAAATAGCATCTACGTTAGTAGAAGCTGGAATTTCAACTTTTGCTGAATTAGCAAAAATTGATGCAGCTAAAATTTCTGAAATCATCGCAGGTGTTCGTGGAAACCACGTAACTGATACTTGGCCAGCACAAGCTCAAATGGCTGCTGATGGTAAGTGGGATGAGTTGAAAGTATGGCAAGACGAATTAGACGGTGGTAAAGCTTAATCGCTAACTACTTAATATTAACAAATAAAACCTTAAGACAATGGCTCATAAAAAAGGAGTTGGTAGTTCGAAGAATGGTAGAGAATCAGAATCAAAACGTTTAGGCGTTAAGATATTTGGTGGACAAGCTGCTATTGCTGGAAATATCATATTAAGACAACGTGGTAACACGCATCACCCAGGTGAAAACGTATACCAAGGAAAAGATCATACTTTACATGCATATGTAGATGGTCTTGTAAAATTTACAAAGAAAAGAAACAATAGATCTTATGTGTCTATTGAGCCTTTCGAAGCTTAGAAATAATTTTCTTTTAAATATTAAAAATGCCTTTCCATTGGAAAGGCATTTTTTTTGTTTGTAATAAAACCAAAGATTTTACGTTTGGATTGCATGAGAAAACTACTCTTTATTTTATTAGTTATTCCTTTTTTGTCAATGGGTCAGTCAGAAAATAACGCAAAAACTATTCATGTATTTGTAGCGCTTTGCGATAATGTAAATCAAGGAATTGTACCAGTCCCAAAAAAATTAGGTAATGGCCAAGATGTTAATTCCAATCTTTATTGGGGAGCGATGTATGGCGTTAAAGCTTATTTTAAAAGAAGTAAAGATTGGGTTTTACTGTCTACAACACTAAATCCTAAAGAAAACATTCTCGAACGTCTTTTGTTTAAACATAAAATGTCAAATACTTATTTGTTAGCAGATGCATATAACGGTAAGTATATTAGGCAAACAACTATTGATTTTCTTGAAGCAAATGCTGGAAATAATGGGATAAAAATTGAATATAATAGTAATGAACTTTGTTTTGGTGGAGATGCTAATCTTTTAAGTTACGTTGGCCATGATGGATTAATGGAGTTTGAAGTAGAAGGAAGATTTACTCCATCTAATACTAGTAAAAGAGATGCTATAATTCTGGCATGTATAAGTAAAAATTATTTTAAGTCTTATCTCGAAAAGACGCAGTCTAATCCATTAGTTTGGACAACAGGATTAATGGCACCTGAAGCGTATACTTTAAAATCGGCTATTGATGGATGGATTTTAAATGAAACAGATTTACAGATTAGAGAAAGAGCAGCTCAAGCTTATCATAAATACCAAAAATGTGGAATTCGAGGCGCTAGAAACCTATTAGTTACTGGGTACTAAATTTTATTTCTTCATTATATCCTCAATAATCTTTAAATGATGATTAGTATGAAGCGCTAAAAAACGATAAATTCTTACGGTATTAACGTCTCCAAATAAAGGATGCTTAAAAAAAGCATTCTTGTCTAAATTTGCAATACTATCAACATTGGTTTTTGCCAGTTGTAGTTGCGAGATAATATCTTCTTTTAAAACAATTTCTGGTGGTTTTACTTGTTTTGGTGCTTTGGCTTTTCCTCTTGGGAAAAAACCAAGTGTAAAGAATACCTTTCCTAAAAAACTAAAGTTGTTTTTATATAATCTTGGATCCGATTTTTGAAGTGTAATACAAACACCGTTAATAACCTTTAAACTGTGGTCTAAATGCCATGCAACGCCACTTTTAGAGACTTTAGGGTTGGATGTATTGTAGTTTTTAATATGTGACTCTAAGTTGTTAAGTGCGCTTTTTACTTTATTAAGACTCATGAGGTTGTTATTTAAGATGGTGAAGTTAGTAAATTATAATAAGAGTAAAATTGAGTAAGCGCTCCTTCCTTTAGTTAAAGGAAGGTGGGTTTTATTGTGAAATAAAACTCGGAAGGTTTGTACTAAAATAAACGAAGTGCATTTTGCTTTGGATAACCTAAGAAAAGATTGCTTTGTTCCTCACAATGACACCGAATAAGATGTGACAATTACTGACTAGCTTGCAATAAGGATTGTAACGGCATCCTTTTTTATTTTTCATAAAAAAGATATAGTGAAAAGCGTGGTTGGTTTTGGTTTTTATTACCAAAAACAAATTGCCCAAAACATAAAAAAATCCCAAACATTGCTGCTTGGGATTTTAATATAATTAATTTTTGAAATTCTTCGCTTTCGCTCTGGATGACAATTAGTATCTGTAATGCTCAGGCTTATAAGGTCCTTCTACTTTTACACCAATATAATCTGCTTGGTATTCTGCTAATTCTGTAAGCTCAACACCAATTTTTGCTAAATGTAATTTAGCTACTTTTTCGTCTAAATACTTTGGTAACATGTAAACATCATTTTTGTATGCTGCACTGTTTTTCCAAAGTTCTATTTGTGCTAAAGTTTGGTTAGTAAATGAATTACTCATTACAAAACTAGGGTGTCCTGTTGCACAACCTAAGTTTACTAAACGACCTTCAGCAAGTAGAATAATATCGTTTCCGTTGATGTTGTATTTGTCAACTTGAGGCTTGATAGTATCTTTAGTGTGACCATGCTTTTCGTTTAACCATCCTACTTGGATTTCGTTATCGAAGTGACCAATGTTAGCAACAATTACTTTGTCTTTCATTGCTTCAAAATGCTCAGCACGTACAATATCTTTGTTTCCTGTTGTTGTAATAATGATATCACTATTTCCAACTACAGTTTCTAGTTTTTTAACTTCAAAACCGTCCATTGCAGCTTGTAACGCACAAATAGGATCGATTTCTGTTACTGTTACAATACTTCCAGCTCCTTTAAAAGAGGCTGCTGTACCTTTACCAACATCACCATAACCACAAACAGTTACACGTTTTCCTGCTAACATAATATCTGTTGCACGACGAATTGCATCTACTGCAGATTCTTTACAACCGTACTTGTTATCGAATTTCGATTTTGTTACCGAATCGTTTACGTTTATTGCTGGCATTGTTAATGTTCCATTTTTTACACGCTCGTAAAGTCTGTGAACACCAGTTGTTGTTTCTTCACTTAAACCTTTAATACCTGCAGATAATTCTGGGTAACGGTCTAAAACCATATTTGTTAAATCACCACCATCATCAAGAATCATGTTTAATGGTTGTCTGTCTTCACCAAAGAAAAGTGTTTGTTCTATACACCAATCAAATTCTTCTTCTGTCATGTCTTTCCAGGCATAAACAGCCGTTCCAGCTTCTGCAATTGCTGCAGCAGCTTGATCTTGTGTAGAGAAAATGTTACAAGAACTCCAAGTTACTTCCGCTCCTAAAGCTTGTAAAGTTTCAATTAAAACTGCAGTTTGAATAGTCATGTGTAAACATCCTGCAATACGAGCACCTTTTAATGGTTGTTCGTTTTTGTATTCTTCACGTAAACTCATTAAACCTGGCATCTCTGCTTCGGCTAAATTAATTTCTTTTCTTCCCCAAGCCGCAAGCGACATATCTTTTACCTTATTAGGTACAAAAGCAACTGTTTTGTTAGTCATATTCTTTTTTTTGTTTTTTATAAAATGAAACACCTTTGGGATTTAGGACTTAAAATAGTTAAATTCGCCATTGAAAGTACTAAGTTCGCCTTAGGCACTGCAAAGATAATCAATAACATTTAGAATATTAAATGCCTCTTTATAAAACCATAAGTGTAAACTCACAAACTACTGTTAAAATCTGGAAGATTGAAGAATCTTACGATACGTTATTTTCTGCATTAGACTTAAAATCAACAAGTTTAACTCGTGTTTTAGGTATGAAAAGCGAGTTGCATCAGCGTGGATTTTTAAGTGTAAGACACCTTTTACGAGAGTTTGGTTATACCGATCAAGATTTGTTTTACGACGATAATGGTAAGCCGCATTTAAAGGATGGTAAACACATTTCTATAACACATAGTTTTACATTTTCTGGTGTTATTATTAGTGATGTCGAAGTGGGTATTGATATAGAGAAACAACGTGATAAAATAGCCGTTATAGCAAAGAAGTTTGTGGATTATGAGTTTCAATATTTATCTAAGAATAACGAAAACTATATTAGGAGATTAACGGTTATATGGGGAATTAAAGAGTCTTTATATAAATTGTTTGCAACTCCAGGTATGTTGTTTAGAGAACATTTTTTAGTGATTCCGTTTATGATAGAAGATCTTGAAACTGTATGTTGGATAGATTATAAGATGAAGAAATACAGATACAATTCATACTTTCTAGAGTTTGAAGGTTTCACGTGTGCTTATGTTTTGGGATAGTATGAAGTCTATTCTAAAACATATAAAAAGTCCAGAATTTCGAAGTCTTGCTGTTTTAATAGATCCGGATAAATTTGATTTAAAAAACGCATCGCAATTTATAGATAAAGTAAACAAATCTATAGCAACCCATATATTTATAGGCGGAAGTATTGTCGATGCTTTTGCAACAGATGCTTTAATTTCTGCTATAAAACCATTAACAAAATTACCTATTGTTTTATTTCCCGGAGATGTTATTCAGGTTTCTGAGCAGGCAGATGCTATTCTGTTTTTATCTTTAGTTTCTGGTAGAAATCCAGAATATTTAATCGGTCAGCAAGTAAAAGCGGTTTCTAAATTGAGAAATAGTGATTTAGAAATTATACCAACAGGTTATGTTTTAGTTGAAGGTAAAAAAGAAACATCAACCCAAAAGGTGACGAATACTAAGCCTTTAATAAAATTACAAGAGATTGTTGATACTGCTAAAGCTTCAGAGTTATTAGGTATGCAATTGGTGTATTTAGAGGCTGGAAGCGGTGCAAAACAAGCTGTTGCTTCAGAAATAATAAATGCAGTAAAGAAAGAAATTAATATTCCATTAATAGTTGGTGGCGGAATTAGAAGTAAATTAGCAATAGAAAAAGCGTTTAGTGCTGGAGCAAATGTTGTTGTAATAGGTACTGCTTTTGAGGAAGATGAATCGTTTTTTGACGATTTGCTAAAGTAAATTGTTTCGCTGAACCTGCTCAAGAATCAAACTAAAATATATTATTAATTTAAAAAATGACCGCTTTCGCGGAAACTAAAGATGAATATATCAGTAGACTTAACATTGTCACCTTTACAAGATGATTACGAAAAGCACGTTATAGACTTTATAAAAGCACTTCGTGATTCAGAATTTACAGTTTTAGAAAACCCGTTAAGCACTCAAATTTATGGGGATTACGATAAATTAATGCCTTTTTTAAATAAGGAGATAAAACGTTCGTTTGAAGCAGTAGGTATTTCAGTATTAACAATGAAAGTTGTAAAAACAGACAGAAGTGATTATGAGCCACATTTTTGATTTACTTTTTAGTCAGTACGCTCAATATGAAACCTTAGATATTGCTTTAGAAATTATAGCTGTTATTTTTGGTTTTTTGTCTGTGTGGTTTTCTAAACAAAATAATATACTTGTATTTCCAACAGGAATTATAAGCACGCTTATTTTTGTTTACCTATTATTAAAATGGGAACTTTTGGGCGATATGATGATAAATGCATACTATTTTATAATGAGCATTTATGGTTGGTTTATATGGACTAATAAGGTGGACGCAACGCATGTTACACCAATATCAAGTACGACTCTCAAAGAGAAAAAAATAAGTTTAGGTATTTTTATTGCGACTTTGTTTTTTGTTTTTACGGTTTATAATGTATTTGATAAATGGACTAGTTGGGTTGCTTATGTAGATACGTTTACGACGGCAATTTTCTTTGTAGGTATGTGGTTAATGGCAAAACGGAAAATAGAAAATTGGATATTTTGGATTATTGGAGATCTAATTTCCGTTCCTTTATATTTGTATAAAGGATTCACTTTTACAAGTTTTCAGTATTTTGGATTCACAATTATTGCAATATTTGGTTATTTAGCATGGAAGAAAAATATAAACAACAACCCGCAAATTGCATAAAAGTAGTTTTGTTTGGTCCGGAATCTACTGGAAAAACAACATTATCAAGGCATTTAGCGCGTTATTATAATTCAGTTTGGGTTCGTGAATATGCTCGCGAATATCTACAAGATAAATGGAATAACGAGCGTAAAACCTGCGAAGCTAAAGATTTATTGCCAATTGCTGAAGGACAAATGTTTTTGGAAAATGAATCGGCAAAAAAAACAGACTCAGTACTTATCTGTGATACAGATTTGTTAGAAACCAAAGTATACTCCGAAGCTTATTATTCTGGAACTTGCGATCCACAATTAGAAAAATATGCAGTAGAAAATACTTACGATTTATACTTTTTAACGTATATTGATACGCCTTGGGAAGCAGACGATTTAAGAGATAAGCCTGAAGAAAGAGAAGCGATGTTTAAAGTGTTTGAGGAGGCTTTAATAAAATATAAGAGACCTTATGTTTTGTTAAAGGGAGATAAGAATAAACGTCTCGAAATTGCCGTAAAGCATATAGATAAATTAATGAAAATAAAAAGTGAACTTCACTAAAGCACAAATAAAACAGATAGAAGATAAAGGGTTAACTGTAGAGAAAGTTTTAAAGCAAATAGAGACTTTTAAATCAGGATTGCCTTTAATTAATTTAGAATCTGCGGCTATTTTAGGTCATGGTATTTTTAGTTTTTCTGAAGAAGAAAAACAAGAATATGCTACGTTTTATGATACTAAAAAAGAGGATCTAAATATTGTAAAATTTGTACCTGCCTCTGGTGCAGCAACGAGAATGTTCAAGTTTTTATTTGAATTTTTAGACACCTATAATCCTAAAAAGGATACCATTAATGGTTTTGTAAATAAACAAAAAGCAAACGAGTTATTAGTATTTGGAGTTGGTGTTGAAAAGTTACCTTTTTATGACGTTGTTTTTAATGAAACTAAAAAATATGTTTCGAATTTTGACTCCCTATCAGCAGATTTAAAAGCTTTAGAGTTTATAAAAACAATGCTAAACGAAGACCGTTTAAATTATGGTTTTTCTCCTAAAGGACTATTGCCATTTCATAAATATAAAGATCATATTGCAACTGCTTTCGAGGAACATCTATTTGAAGCAGCTTTATACACATCTACTAAAAGTAAAGTGAGTATTCATTTCACTATTTCAGAAATTTATAAAGATATCTTTAATGAAGAATTTAAGCGTATTCAAAAGACTGTAGAACATAAAACCAATTCAACATTTAATATTACCTATTCTTACCAAAAAGAAGAAACAGATACTATTGCCGTAAATACAAAAAACCAACCGATAGAGAATCCTGACGGAACATTATATTTTAGACCATCAGGTCATGGCGCATTATTATGTAATTTAAATGATTTTGAAGGCGATATTCTTTTTATAAAAAACATAGACAATGTTGTCGTTTACAAATATCAAAAAGAAGTAGCAAAGTATAAAAAAGTACTAGCAGGTATTTTATTAAGTGAGCAGCAACAGGCTTTTTCTTATTTAGAACAGTTGGAAAACGAAAATCAAACCGAAATTCAATTATTGGAGATAGCACGATTTTTAAGAAAAAAGTTAAATGTTATTGTCTCTAATGAGTTCGAAAAATATTCTATAAAATATCAAATAGAATATTTAAGAAACAAACTTAATAGACCAATTCGTGTTTGTGGAATGGTTAGAAATGAAGGAGAACCTGGTGGTGGTCCATTTTGGGTAAAGAGTGAAAATGGAACGGTTTCGTTACAAATTGTTGAGTCTGCCCAGGTGGATAAAAAGAACAAACATCAAAAAAATATTTTAAAAAATGCAACTCATTTTAATCCCGTAGATTTAGTTTGTGGTATAAAAAATTATAAAGGGAAAACCTTTGATCTCTCTAATTATGTCGATCCCAAAACGGCATTTATTACCATGAAAACAAAAACAGGAAAAGATATAAAAGCACTCGAATCTCCTGGCCTTTGGAATGGTAGTATGGCAAATTGGAACACTATTTTTGTTGAAGTCCCTCTTGCTACTTTCAATCCTGTAAAAACAGTGACAGATTTATTAAAAGTAATGCATCAAGATTAATGTTTAACGAGGAGGAACTTGTACGCGAATTTAATTTTAAGGGTATTAGGAGTTCTGGAGCAGGAGGACAACATGTAAATAAAGTGTCTTCAAAAATTGAATTGTCCTTTAATATCCAAGAATCTTTAGTTTTAAATGAGAAACAAAAAGAAATCATTCTCCACAAATTATCAAATCGAATAACAAAAGAAGGCTTGTTAATAATGCAGTGTGGAGAAAGTCGAAGTCAACATCGAAACAAGAATATAGCGATTGTTAGAGCAATTCAAGTACTTAAATCGACTTTGTACATAAAGAAAAGACGTATTCCTACAAAAACACCTAAATCTGTAATTTTGAAAAGGTTAAAAAAGAAGCGCCATAATAAAGAACGTAAGGCAAACCGACGTAAGCCAAATCTAGATTAAAAATTAGTAATAAGGTTTTAGTAAATTCAAAAAAGAGACTTACCTTTGCGCTGTTCTCAAAAAAGGGGTGCCTTAAAATCGGCTGAGATCATACCCATTGAACCTAGAACAGGTAATGCTGTTTAGGAATTTGAAGAAATACTTTATTTATTATAAATCTGTCTATCCATAGGTAGGAATTTTTATAAATTAACGCAGTAATGTGTTTTAAGTATTTCAAAAACTAATTATTATAATAGAATAATTACCTCTTTTTATTCGTGATTTAAATGTATTTCGAATGAAATCTATAGTAAAAAACACAACTTTATTTTTAGTATTTACTGCAATAACTTTAAATGGTTTTGCGCAAGAAATTAAACAGGATTCAACAAAAGTAGAAGCCTTAAGTGAAGTGTTATTGTCTTCTACACGAGTAAAAGATAAGTCTCCTTTTGCGTTTACAAACATTACAAAAGAAGAAATCGAATCTACCAATTTAGGACAAGACTTACCTATCCTTTTAGACCAATTACCATCGGTAGTAACAACTAGTGACGCTGGAGCAGGTGTTGGTTATACTGGAATTAGAGTGCGTGGAAGTGATGCTACAAGAGTTAATGTCACTATTAACGGTATTCCATATAATGATTCCGAAAGCCAAGGTACATTTTGGGTGAATATGCCAGATTTTGTGTCTTCGGTTGAAGATATCCAATTGCAACGTGGTGTTGGAACCTCTACAAATGGTTCTGGTGCTTTTGGTGCCAGTTTGAACTTAAAAACTTTAAACCCTTCAAACAAAGGATATGCTTCTATTACAAACACTGTTGGTTCTTATGGAACGAGCAAGCATAATGTAAGTTTTGGTTCTGGTATAAATAATAATTTTTATGCTGAAGGACGCTTATCTAAAATTAAAAGTGATGGTTACATAGATCGTGCATCGTCAGATTTGTCTTCTTATTACGCAGAAGCAGGTTTTATAAATGATAATACATCTATAAAAGCTATTGTTTTTGGAGGTAAAGAAATTACTTATCAATCATGGTATGGTACGCCAGAAGCTGTTGTTAATAATGACAGAGAAGGTATTCAGGCTTTTATCGATAGAAACTTTCCGTCTGATACAGAGGCTGAAAATCTTTTAAACTCAGGACGAACTTATAATTTTTACACCTACGATAATGAGGTTGATAATTATGAGCAAACACATTATCAATTGCATTTATCTCATCAGTTTAATACTAATCTTTCTGGTAGTCTTTCTGGGAACTTTACAAAAGGAGATGGTTTCTTCGAGCAATATAAGGATGGTGAAAAATTAGGAGATTATTTTCCAAACAGTGCTAATGCGTCAGATGAAGGAGATGTTATTAGAAGACGTTGGTTAGACAACAATTTTACAGCTATTGTTTATTCTTTAAATTATAAGAAAGAAAAACTAAACCTGTATTTAGGTGGTGGTTTTAATACTTATAAAGGTGATCACTTTGGTGAAGTTATTTGGGATTCTTTTGCTACAGCAATACCTATTAGAGATCAATATTATTTCTCGGTTGGTAAAAAAACAGATTTTAGTACTTATGTAAAAGCAGAATACGATTTAAGCTCAAACCTATTCGCTTTTGTAGATTTACAATATAGAACGGTAGATTATGAGTCAGTTGGTACGAGTTCAGATTTGGTAGATATTAATGTAAAGCAAGACTATGGTTTTTTTAATCCTAAGTTTGGTTTAACCTATAATATTAATAACCATAGTAGTATTTATGGATCTTTTGCTGTTGCAAATAGAGAGCCAAATAGAGATGATTTAACTAAAAATCCAATCACTCCAAAAGCCGAGCGTTTAAACGATTTTGAGTTTGGTTATAAACTGAAGGATGCTAATTATTATGCAAATGCTAATTTGTATTATATGAGTTATAAAGACCAATTAGTACTTACCGGAGATTTAGACGATGTTGGAGATCCTATTAGACAAAACGTAGATAAAAGTTTTAGAGCTGGTATAGAATTACAGGCTGGTTATAAGTTTAGTAATAAATTAAGAATCGATGCTAATGCAACATTTAGCCAAAACCAAATTGAAGATTTCGATTATATTGTTTACGATACGCAGTACGATGCAGATACGTTTTCGACAGTGTCTTACGAGCCGGTTGTAACTAATTTTAAAGATACGGATATTTCATTTTCACCTAGTGTTATTGCTGGTGGAACGCTTACTTATTCACCTGTTAAAAATCTTAATTTAGGATTTGTAACTAAGTATGTAGGGAAACAGTTTTTAGATAATACGTCTAGCGACTCTAAAAGCATACCTTCTTATTTAGTAAATAATATTAATGCATCTTATAAAATTAATCCAAAATGGATAAAGGAAATTGCCTTTAATTTATTGGTAAATAATATTTTTAATAAAGAATATGTGTCTAACGGTTACACGTATAGTTATTTTTATAGACCAGAAAATTCTGGTGATGCAGCAGTGACTGAGAATTTTTATTATCCTCAAGCAAAAACAAATTTTTTATTAGGGATGACACTAAAATTCTAAATAGAAAATTACTTTAATAGAAAAAGCGGCATGATGCCGCTTTTTTTATTGTAAAAAGTATAGAAATGGCATCTTTTTTTATGTCAGTTCTAGTGTTTTGTGAAGCATGATCAAAATGTATCGAAGACAAGTAAAAAGGATATAACGGATAGCCTGTTTTTTAATGCTACTAATAGCATTGAAAATTTGCTCTAATTAATTATAAACACGAATTATACTTCCGTTTACTTCTACGCGATAGCGAACCATTGTGTATTGTCCTGTAGTACCTGACAGTGGGACTCCGCCAGATAAAATATCGTAAGAATTACCGTCGTCACAAGAACAAGTAGCTACTGTGCTTATTGATGCTATAGTTCCAGGATTATCTAGTTCAAATAAAGAGCAAGATGCTATTTGGTGATTAGGATCACTATATTCGAAAGCACTGTAGTTATTGAAACCAGTATTTATTACCACGATGCCATTTATACCGTAATTAGGAACATATATAGCATTAGTGTCAAAATCTAATTGACCATAAATCCCTCCTAACTGCATGTTAATTTGGTTTCCCGTATTAAAACTAGCATTTGGAATATAAGGATTGTTATTTTGGTTGTCATCATTCTTACTGCAAGAGCTAAGTATAAGACCAATAAATAAGGAGAATAATAGTGTTTTAAATTTCATTTTTTAACTTTTTTATAGCAGTGCAATTTACAACAAAAGTAAGTTGCGAATTAAATATTTTGTATATTTGTATTACAATCTCGTGTATGCGAGATTTTTTTTATGCTGAATCAATTTTGATACCTTTTGTTTTGAATAACACAAAAGCAAAGACTTAAATTGATTTAGATATAGTATCTAAACGAAAAAATTATGAGTAAAGTATCATATTATACAGAAGAAGGTTTAAAAAAATTAAGAGCAGAATTAGCGCAGTTAAAAGATGTTGAGCGTGTAAAGGCTAGTAATGCAATTGGAGAAGCACGTGATAAAGGTGATTTAAGTGAAAATGCCGAGTACGATGCTGCCAAAGAAGCGCAAGGCATGCTAGAAATGAAAATTTCTAAATTAGAAGACCAATTGGCTGGAGCTCGTGTTATTGATGAGTCGCAAATGGATACTTCAAAAATCTTGGTACTTTCTATTGTAAAAATTAAAAACCAAACCAATGGTATGGAACTTAATTACACATTGGTTGCAGACGGAGAAGCAGATTTAGCTGCTGGTAAAATATCTGTAAACTCTCCAATAGGTCAAGGTTTATTAGGTAAAACTGTTGGTGATGTAGCAGAGATAACAGTGCCAAGTGGTATTATAAAATTTGATATTATCGAAATTTCAAGATAATTTTAGTCTTTCGCTTTCGCGGAAAAACTATGTGTTAAATAATATTCCTGTTTATTCTGAAATAATTTTCAGTTTAGCAGGATTCTTTTTTTTATCTTGAATTCTCAAAAGACCATGTAGGTCGAAAATATATTTAAAAATAAAATTATGGCATCTATATTCACGAAAATAGTTAATGGAGAAATTCCTTGTTATAAAGTTGCAGAAACTGATGAGTTTCTTGCTTTCTTAGATGTTAATCCAAATGCTAAAGGACACACATTATGTATTCCTAAAAAGGAAACTAATAAAATTTTCGATTTAGGTAAAGAGGAATATGCTCGTTTAATGGAGTTTTCTAGACAGGTAGCAATTGCTTTAGAAAAAACGGTGCCGTGTAAACGTGTTGGTGTTTCTGTAATTGGTTTAGAAGTACCACATGTTCACGTACATTTAATACCATTAAATACAATGGACGATGCTCGTTTTACTAATAAAGTATCGCTTGAAAAAGCAGAGTTTAAAAGTTTAGCTAAGTCTATACAGGCAAATTTATAAGCACTAAAACAACTGCAGCGATTATTACAGCAGCAGTAATTCCAATAATAATCCAAAATAAGGAGTTGTATTTTTTTGATGCTTTTTTAGGAACAAAAGCCTTCATTTGGTACTCGTAAATGCGCTCGATATCTTCAGTCCAATTTACTGGGTAAATAGTTGTATCGCAAACATTACAATGCATTTCTGTAGCGATCTCTTGAGTTATAGATTTAGAAAATTTAGTTTCTATAAATTTTTGTTTAAAAGTAAGTTCTAAACCTTCTTTACTAAAACATTCTGGACAGTTATTGTTTAAGGATACTTCCTTTACAGTAATAAGTTTTTCTCCCATAACTAAACAGTTTTTAATGCAATTTGCATTATAGTTCCTTTGTCAATTTGAGATTGAGCAACTTTAATTTTACCGTCGTGAAAATCTTCTACTATGCGTCGAGCAAGAGATAGACCAAGTCCCCAACCACGTTTCTTCGTGGTGTAACCTGGTTCGAAAACACTTTTAAACTGACTTTTAGTTAAGCCTTTTCCTGTGTCGATAATATTAATTTTTACGTTGTTTTCTAACTGTGTCATTACTATAGTAAGATCGCCTTTACCTTTCATTGCATCGATAGCATTTTTTACTAAATTCTCGATAGTCCAACTGTATAATTGCGGATTCAAATTTACATAAATTGGAGCATCCGGAAGCTTTAAAGTAAAATTAATAAGTTTAGAAGATCTCGTTTTAAGATAATCGTAAGTATCTTGAGTTTCTTTTACAATATCTGTTTTTTTTAAGGTTGGAAGAGAGCCAATTTTACTAAAACGTTCCGTAATAGTTTGTAATCTGTCAATATCTTTTTCTATTTCTAGAATGTATTCTGGGTTTACGTTTTCTATTTTTAAAATTTCAGCCCAACCAATTAAAGACGATAAAGGCGTTCCAATTTGATGTGCAGTTTCCTTTGCCATGCCAGACCATAATTTATTTTGTGCAGCAATTTTAGAGCTTCGGTAAAAGAAATAAACTACAGAAGCGAATAAGAAAATAATTAGTAAAAGCGCTAAAGGGTAAAATTTTAGTTTGTTTAATAATGGAGCATTACCATAATATAATTTGCTGGCAAGTACTTTTTTTTGTGTTTTAGAATCTATATATGAAATTTCAATAGGCAAGTTTTCAGCTTCAAACTGCCTAATTAACTTTTCTTTATTTTTTTCAACATATTTAGAACCGTCTTCACCATTAAATTCAATATTGCTAAAGTTGCTAATTGTACCATCGACGTTAACAACTAAAATGGGAGTTGTAGTGTTGCTGTTTAGAATTTTAATTAGAAAATTAAAATTTGGATTGTTTTCGTCGTTAGAAAATATTTTTTGGGCGTTAGACCAAATTTCCATCTTAGCACGTTCTTCATCTTTAAATTTTTGAAAGAATGTATAGGTATTCCATAGAATCAAAGAAATGATTGCGAAAGAAGCGATTATTATAATCCAGCGAACAAGTTGTCTGTTTTTAGTGAAAAACATGTAGTAATTTTTGTGTTAAGATAATTAAAAACTATATAATGGGCTATTGTTAATAATATTGTACAAACGTATAATAATCTTCTTTTAGTTCGGGTGTTAATTAAGTACATTTGTGGAAAATATTAGAGCTAATGACATCTTTTGAACCTAAAGACTTATCAACAGCAAAATTACATGGTTATTTGTTAAGTGCAGTTGCACCAAGGCCAATAGCTTTTGCGAGTACTATAGACAAGAATGGGAATCCAAATTTGTCGCCATTTAGTTTTTTTAATGTATTTAGTGCCAATCCGCCTATTTTAATTTTTTCTCCTGCGAGGCGTGTTAGAGATAATACAACAAAACATACTTTGGAAAATGCAGAAAGCACAAAAGAGGTCGTGATAAATGTTGTAAATTATAATATTGTACAACAAATGTCGCTAAGTAGTACAGAATATGCCGAAGGTGTAAACGAGTTTGATAAAGCAGGTTTAACAATGCTTAAAAGCGATATTGTAAAACCATTTCGTGTTGCAGAGTCACCTGTGCAATTTGAGTGTAAAATAAACGAAATTATAAAGTTAGGAACAGAAGGTGGAGCAGGTAATTTAATTATTTGCGAAGTTGTAAAGCTTCATATTAATGATACTGTTTTAAATGAAAGCGGAAGCATAGACCAAGAAAAGTTAGACTTAGTTGCTCGTGCAGGCGGAAGTTATTATAGTAGAGCAAAAACTGGTTTTTTTGAAATTCCGAAACCATTATCTACCTTAGGAATAGGAGTAGATGTGTTGCCAGAAGTTATTAAAAATAGTACAGTTTTAACAGGAAACGATTTGGGTTTACTGGGTAATGTAGAAGCGTTACCAACCAAAGAAGCTATTAACGCTTTCGCGGAAAAACATGACAATATTACATTAACTGAAGAGGAAAAGCATAAGAAGGCACAAAATTTGCTTAGTTTTGGTGATGTTGAAAGTGCATGGAAAGTATTGTTATCGTAAAATAGCAATAATAAATAAGACGAATATTTAATAATTATATAGATAATGGAAGTACAAGGTAAAGTAAAATTAGTAGGAGAAACACAAACGTTTGGAAGTAACGGTTTTAGAAAGAGAGAATTAGTTGTAACGACTGATGAGCAGTATCCTCAGCACATATTAGTGGAGTTTGTTCAAGATAAGTGCGATTTATTAAACAATTATAAGGCAGGTCAAGATGTTAAAGTAAACATCAATTTACGTGGTAGAGAGTGGGTTAACCCTCAAGGAGAAACAAAATACTTTAACTCTATTCAAGGTTGGAGAATTGAAGGTGCACAAGCAGGAGCTCCTGCAGGAATGCCAGAAACACCTCCAGCTGCAGCTTTTGAGCCAGCAACAGATTTAAAAGAAGAAGATCACGACGATTTACCTTTCTAAATCGTTTTTTTTGTTTCCACGGAAGCAGAAATTTCATATAAAAACCTCGATAACGTAATAAGTTGTCGAGGTTTTTTTATTTTTAACACATGCATATACTAAACCAAAATATAGTATTCCCAAACGTGCAAGAAGCCGACGAAGAAGGTATGCTTGCTGTTGGTGGCGATTTGTCCGTAAAGCGTTTATTGTTAGCTTACCAAAGTGGTATTTTTCCTTGGTTTAACGAGGATGAAGTTATTTTGTGGTGGTCTCCAGATCCTAGATTTGTACTTTTTCCAAATGAGTTAAAGGTGTCTAAAAGCATGAAGCAATTTCTTAGAAACTGTGATTACGAGATTACTATAAATAGAGACTTTAAATCTGTAATTATAGAATGTGCTAAGGCAAAACGAGATGGGCAAGCTGGAACTTGGATTACAAATAACATGATTGATGCCTATTGTAAACTACACGAGCAAGGTGTTGCAAAATCTATTGAGGTTTGGAGAAACAACGAACTTGTAGGAGGATTTTACGGTGTAGATTTAAACAATGGAGTGTTTTGCGGTGAAAGTATGTTTGCCAAAGAAAGTAATGCAAGCAAAGCTGCTTTTATTACTTTTATTCAAAATACAGATTATAAATTAATCGATTGCCAAGTGTACACAAACCACTTAGCAAGCCTGGGAGCAAAGGATATTTCTAGGGATGAGTTTATGGAATATTTAAAGTAAGAATATGTCAGTTCGAGTGAAATTCTTTTTTAGAATTTTTTATCGAGAACCATAAAGGTGTGAAGCTTCTCGATGGAATTTCTTATGCTTAAAAATGAGTAGAAATGACAATAATTTTCTATTTCATTATACTTCATCATATCTAAAACAGCCAACTTCATGGTCATTAACCATTCCAGTGGCTTGCATAAAAGCATACATAACTGTGCTACCAACAAATTTAAAGCCTCGCTTTTTTAAATCTTTACTCAAAGCATCGCTTATAGGAGTATTTGGAGCAGCTTCTTTATAAACTCTTACTTTATTTTTTATCGTTTTACCATCTACAAAAGCCCAAATGTATTTGCTAAAACTGCCAAATTCTTTTTGAATTTCTATAAATGCCTGCGCATTTGTAATAGCAGATTTTACCTTTAGTTTATTCCTAATAATCCCAGCATTTTGAAGCAGCTCTTCTTTTTTATCTTCATTATAGTTGGCAATTTTTTTATAATCGAAAAAATCGAAAGCCTCACGAAAATTTTCGCGTTTACGTAAAATAGTAATCCAACTCAAGCCAGCTTGAAAGGTTTCAAGAATTAAAAACTCGAATAATTGGTGGTCGTCGTATACTGGAACTCCCCATTCATTATCATGGTAAGCTTCGTATAATTCGTCGCCAGCACACCAACCGCATTTATGTTTTGTCATGGTATTTTATTTAATACTCACTATAGATTGTAAGGATTTTAAATTTATACTACTAATGTAACAACTGTTACTTAATAATCACCAAGGTATCAGTATTTTTATACTATGGAAACACTACAAAATACAGAATTAAAAAATATAATAAACAATAGTTTAGAGAATGCTATTTCTTATCACGATTATAGAGAACTCGTAATCGATTTGGTTTCAAAAGAATCTACTACTGGAGTTGAAAAAAATGAAGCTTTAGCAAATTATACAATGCTTAACGATAGGCGTATGAAGCGTTGGGACAAAACAGTAAAAGTTTCGGAAGCTGCACAGCATAAAATTTCAACTTTAAAAACCAATCAAACTTGGTTAGTATTAACTGAAAGTTGGTGTGGAGATGCTGCACATTTAATGCCTGTAATGAATAAAGTTGCTGGATTGAATAATAACATCAATTTTAAAGTTGTCCTGAGAGACGAAAATCAAGCCTTAATGAATGCGTTTTTAACCAATGGAGGACAGGCCATTCCTAAGTTAATTATGATTGATAATGATACTAATGAAGTTATAAACACGTTTGGACCAAGACCAACAGAGGCAACTAAATTAGTTAACGATTATAAGGCAGAACATGGAGCGTTAACTCCTGAATTTAAAGAAGATTTACAAGGTTGGTATAATAAGAATAAAGGACAAAATGCTATTGACGATTTGGTTAATTTAATGCATTAGTTTTTTTTGTCAATTCAATACATAATCCTTTTAATAATTTTGTATCGAGAATAACCGAATAATAAGGTTGACTTCTCGATGCAAAATTTTTATAAAAATAAAAATCACTAGAGGTTAAGACATCTGTTACTTCCCTTCAAAAGTAAAAGTAATCGTGCCAACTTGGGAGGTTTTTTTAGACACATCAAAATGTGCTTCTTTCGCAAATTCTAAAGCGTTCTTTTGTAAACAAGCATTACTAGAGGTCGAGGTAGAATTTATAGCGGTCGAAACAACTTCACCAAAAGCATTAACAGTAATATTTACTACAATCTTCCCTTGAGTTTCACACAGGTAAATTGGAATAGGTAACGCTGTATCCGTTCTGCCTTTTAAAGAATATATAATAGAACTATTTTTGTTTGCCGACGCTTTAGAACTTGATTGTTGTGTGGCTTTTTTACGTTTATTTAGTATAGCGCTTACGCTTTTAAAAGAAGAAAGTTCTTTAGTATTGCTTTTAGAATTACCATTAGTTTTTGGTGTTTCTTTTTCTTTTGAAATTTTTTTTGATATGTTTTTTAATCTAGGATCATCATAATCTTTTGGAGGAGCAATAGGTTTAAAGGCTTGAGTAAAATGCTTATAGTCTTTAGTTTTGTTATAACCTTTATTAGTTTTTTGTGAGTTGTCTTTTGGTTCAGTGTCTTTTCGAGCGTCTTCAATAAATAGATCTGGTGGTGTAATATCTATTAATGTTTCAGCTACAACTTCATTTTGCTTAATAAGGGAGAAGTTAAAAAGTGAAAGGATTACACTTCCTGCAATTAATAATGAAATGGCTAACGCCTTGTGAGAATTATTTAAGTTCAAAAGCAATAATTTATAATACGCATTAGGCTTGTTCGTATTATATATACGTTTCAATCTGTATTATAGATGTAGCTTATAAGCTATTTCGCTTGTTGAGGTAAAGAGGTTATAAAATCTTCTTTTGAAAGTGCATTGTCAACATGAAAATCACCAATTTTTGTACGTCTTAAAGCCGAAAGGTGTCCACCAGAATTTAAAGACTTTCCAAAGTCGTTTGCTAACGAACGAATATAGGTACCTTTGCTGCAAACAACTCTAAAATCGATTGAATTACCATTAATTTGAGTGATTTCGAACGCGTTTATAGTGATTTTACGCGATTTTATCTCAACAGTTTCACCTGCTCTTGCATATTCATATAAGCGTTTACCATCTTTTTTTAATGCAGAAAACACAGGTGGAAATTGGTCTATTTCTCCAATAAACTGTTTTGTGGTTTCGTGTATTAAAGCTTCAGTAATATGGTCTGTTGGGAATGTATCGTTTATCTCAGATTCTAAATCGAAAGAAGGCGTGGTTCCACCTAAAGTTATTGTTCCTGTATATTCCTTAATTTGACCTTGAAAAGTATCAATTTGCTTGGTCATTTTCCCAGTGCAGATTATTAACAATCCAGTTGCTAAAGGATCTAAAGTTCCAGCGTGTCCTACTTTTATTTTCTTGATGTTAAATGTCTGACGTATTTCCCAACGCAGTTTATTAACCACTTGAAAAGAGGTCCAGTTTAAGGGTTTATCTATAAGTAAAACTTGTCCAGCTTGGTAATCTTCAACAGTCATAATTTTAATTTAAAAGTGAAAAACCAATAGCAATCAATCCTACTATAACACAGTAAATTGCAAAATAAGACAACTTGCTTTTCTTTACTAAAGCAATCATCCAAGTACAAGCAAATAATCCAGATATAAATGCAGCAACAAATCCAGCGCCTAAAGCTGTAATGTTCTGGCTTTCGAAAGATAAGTCTCCACCTACAAGATCTTTAGCAATTTTTCCGAAAATTAGAGGCACAACCATTAGAAACGAAAAACGTGCAGCTTTCGTTTTGTCGTTACCTAATAATACAGATGTAGAAATTGTTGCTCCACTTCTAGAAATTCCTGGAAGCATAGCAATGGCTTGAGAGATACCAATAATAAGCGCGTTTTTAAAACTGACTTCCTTATTTGTGCTCTTAGCTTTATCTGCTAAAAACAGAAGAACTGCAGTGACTAAAAGCATGCAACCTACTAGCATAATGTTGCCTCCAAAAAGTTGCTCGAGTTGTTCTTCAAAAAATAGTCCTACTATAACAGCAGGAATCATAGAGATTATAATTTTTCCAGCAAAGCGCTGGTCTTCATTAATACCAGGTTTAAATAAACCTTTTATAATATCGATAATATCTTTTCTGAAAATTACGATGGTACTTAATGCTGTTGCAAAGTGAAGGACTACTGTAAATAATAAACTTTCTTCAGGCACAGAGTTGTCGCCAAGAATGGCTTTCCCTAATTCTAAATGTCCACTAGAAGATACAGGAAGAAATTCTGTTAGTCCTTGAATAATGCCTAAAATGATTGAGTCTATAATGTCCATCCGGCAAAAATATCAAAATAGAATGACCAAAAGGTCGTTTGTAGTTATTTTTTAGAATCTGAATCTTCCTTACGTGTTAAAATCGCATAAATCTGCATTCCAAAACCAATAAGTACAAGAGCTGGAGCTAAACGAATACGTCTCCAATGGAATATGTCTTCATTAAACACATTTGGATCGTCACTTCCGCCACCAGACATTAAAATAAAGCCAAGTACAATAATGGCTAGACCAATAAACATAAATTTATAGTTGCGTTTTCCAAAGATAAATTCACCTTTATTCTCTGAACCGATTTCTTTGCGTTTTTGCTCTCCCACTTTAAGTAGATTTAATTTAATGCTGTAAAAAAAATATTTAATACTAAACAAACTTTAAAATAACCATTTAAAAATTCACTTCGTAGTTGCAAAGTAACGGTTTTATTTAAAACTTTTGCTTTTAATAGGTTTAAATTTAAACCTGTTTAAAGTCTGTAATTTATGTACTAATAATGTCGTGATTATTCCTAAACATAATATATAAAGTCGATGCTTCATATAGCGCTGTGGTTTTATTGTTTTTAACAACTAAGTTATCTGTTTTAAAAGACACAACTAGTCGGTAACTCAAGAAAAAAATCCATGAGATTACAACAATTGCAAAACATATTACAATTCCATCTTTTGTGTTTTTGGATAGGTTCAAACCTTTTTAGTCGTAAATTCCTTTTACGTAATGATTGCTCATATCGACTTTAACAATCGATCTGTCTTCTATTTTCTTTTGCGATAACAATACAAAAGTTGTGATTGCTACAATACCTATAAATACAAATGTTACTCGTTTCATAATTTTAAATTGAGAGATTTTTAAATGTAATGGTATAGTCAGTATATGTATGTTTTGGTTATGTAAATATAACCGCTTAAACCCTTAAATATTGTTAAGGCTTAAGTTAAAGAATGTTAAACTTGAGGAATTAAAATGATTAATTAAATGAAGACAATTAATTAATAGTACAGCTTATCTGTATTTAGGTTTAAAAAACGCTGAGTAGCGAAAAATGTAGAAATCCAAGTAATAAAAATACCAAGAAAAAACACGAAAGAAAAGAGACCTATAATAAGAATAGGCTTACTTAGTAAGGTTAGCTCTGGAAAAGTTTTATCAATATAATATAATACAACAGCCATTCCAATAAGTGCTAATATTGCTCCAAAAATTCCAAGTTTTACACTTCTTAAAATAAATGGTTTTCTAATAAAACGCTTTGTTGCTCCAACCATTTGCATGGTTTTTATGGTAAAGCGTTTAGAGTAAACAGCGAGTCTAATAGAACTATTAATTAATAATACAGCTATTATTGTAAATAGAGCACTTAACAGTAATACCCAAAAACTAATTTTCTTAACGTTATCATTCATTAAGTTTACTAAGTCATTATCGTAACTAACTTCTTCTACAAAGTTTTTTGTTAGAGCTTCATCTGCAATAATTTGTAGTTTTTCAGATGTTACAAAGTCTGCTTTTAAATTAACATCAATTGAGTTCTTTAGAGGATTGCTACCTAAAAAGTCCATAAAATCTTCACCACTTTCAGCTTTCATAAACTCGGCGGCTTGTTCTTTAGAGACAAAAGTTGTTGATTTTACATAGTCTGCCATCGCTAAACTTTTTTCGAGTTGTTTTATTTCAACATCTTTAGCAGTGTCTTTTAAGAAAATAGTAACGGTAACTTGTTCTTTAAAATGATCGGCTACTTTTTTTGCATTCAATACCAAAAGGCCAAGTAAGCCTAATAAAAACAAGACAAGACCTATACTTAAAACTACAGAAAAGTATGAAGAGATTAAACGACGTTTTTGGTATTTATCAAAAGATGAGCTCATAAAAAGAGTTTAGTTAATGGTGTAAAAATAATAAAGAATTCAAACAATACTACTTTACAACGTTTAAACTTTTAATTCTGTTGTAATACCTTTAAATTTGAAGCATTATAAGCGGAAAAATAACACCATGCAATATCATTTTAACGACATAGAAGCCAAGTGGCAAAAATATTGGGCAGAAAACCAAACGTTTAAAGCCTCAAATAATAGTGATAAACCTAAATATTACGTTCTCGATATGTTTCCTTATCCTTCTGGAGCAGGATTACACGTTGGGCATCCTTTAGGCTATATTGCCAGTGATATTTATGCGCGTTACAAACGCCATAAAGGTTTTAATGTATTACATCCACAAGGTTATGATAGTTTTGGTTTGCCTGCAGAACAGTATGCAATACAAACAGGGCAGCATCCTGCAATTACTACAGAAACTAACATAAAAACGTATAGAAGACAATTAGATCAAATTGGTTTTTCTTTCGATTGGAGTAGAGAAGTACGTACTTCTAATCCAGAATATTATAAATGGACGCAATGGATATTTATTCAATTATTCGAATCGTATTATTGCAATAATGATAATAAAGCTAAGCATATAAACGAATTAATATATGTTTTTAAAGTCAACGGAAACAAAGATGCTAATGTTGAGTGCGATGATGATGTTGAAGCGTTTTCAGCCGAAGATTGGAATAGTTTTTCAACTGAAAAACAACAAGAAATACTATTAAAATACAGATTAACATATTTAGCTGAAACCGAAGTAAATTGGTGTCCTGTTTTAGGAACCGTTTTGGCAAACGACGAAATTGTAAACGGTGTTTCAGAACGTGGTGGACATCCAGTTGTACGTAAAAAGATGACACAGTGGAGTATGCGTATTTCTGCTTATGCAGAAAGACTTTTACAAGGACTGGAAGCTGTTGATTGGACAGATTCTTTAAAAGAAACACAGCGTAACTGGATTGGGAAATCGGTTGGAGCAACAGTATCTTTTAATGTAAAAGATCATGATGAGAAAATAGAAGTCTTCACCACAAGACCAGATACTATTTTTGGAGTAAGTTTCATGACTTTAGCGCCAGAACACGAATTAGTGTCTAAATTAACAACAGCAGAACAAAAAGAAGCTGTTGAAGCCTATATTGAAAAAACCGCAAAACGTAGTGAACGCGATCGTATGGCAGATGTAAAAACCATTTCTGGTGTATTTACAGGTGCTTATGCAGAACATCCTTTTACTAAAGAACCAGTGCAGATTTGGATTGGTGATTACGTATTAGCAAGTTATGGAACAGGAGCAGTTATGGCTGTACCTTGCGGTGACCAACGTGATTATGATTTTGCAAACCACTTTAATATTGAAATTCCAAATATTTTTGAAGACAAAGATATTAGCGAAGAAGCTTTTGCTGGAAAAGACAATGTAAAGATTGCTAATAGCGATTTCCTAAACGGAATGAACTACAAAAAAGCAAGCAAATTAGCTATTTATGAACTAGAAAAATTAGGTCAAGGCGAAGGTAAAACAAACTATAGATTACGTGATGCTGTATTTTCAAGACAGCGTTATTGGGGAGAACCATTTCCAGTATATTATGTAAACGGAATGCCACAAATGATAGATGCACAACATCTACCAATACAATTACCAGAAGTAGAAAAGTATTTACCAACAGAAGAAGGAGAGCCGCCTTTAGGTCGTGCCGATGTTTGGGCTTGGGATACTAAAAATAACAAAGTCGTTTCTAACGATGCTATCGATAATGAAACTGTGTTTTCATTAGAATTAAACACAATGCCAGGTTGGGCAGGAAGTTCATGGTACTTTTTCCGTTATATGGAAGAAGCAGCCAATAGAGGAGATGTTTTTGCAAGTGAAGATGCATTGAAGTATTGGGAAAATGTAGATTTATATATTGGTGGAGCAGAGCATGCTACTGGTCATTTATTATATTCTCGTTTTTGGGTAAAATTATTAAAAGATAGAGGTTTTGTAAATGTTGAAGAGCCTTTTAAGAAGTTGATAAACCAAGGAATGATTCTTGGGACTAGTGCTTTTGTTGTTGAAGCATTATATGATGGGAAAACTCTGAATGTTTATGAATCATTTAATCTATTAGATGGGCCAAATTCTATAACTTCTGAAGATCCTAAATGGAATGATTTAAGAGAAATATATAAAAGCAAAGGTTTAACTGAAGAGGATTTTTCAAAGGTTACAAAAAGATTAATTCACTGTGATGTATCTTTTGTAAATGCATCTGATGAATTAGATATTGATGCATTTAAAAACTGGAGAGTCGAGTTTAACGATGCTAAATTCTTAAGAGACGACAATGGAGTCTTTAAAGTTTCTCGCGAAGTCGAAAAAATGTCGAAATCCAAATACAACGTTGTTAATCCAGATAACATCGTTGCAGATTACGGAGCAGATAGTCTTCGTTTATACGAAATGTTCTTAGGTCCATTAGAACAATACAAGCCATGGAATACTGCAGGTATTACAGGAGTTCATAATTTTTTAAAGAAACTATGGAAATTGTATGTAGACGATAATGGTTTAAAAGTAAACGACGCAGAACCAACAAAAGACAATTTAAAAACGTTACACAAAACCATAAAGAAGGTACAGGAAGATATCGAGAATTTCTCTTTTAATACTTCGGTGTCTACTTTTATGATTGCTGTAAACGAACTTGGCGCACAAAAATGTACAAGTAAAGAAATACTTGAACCTTTATTGGTTTTAATATCGCCTTATGCACCACATATTGCAGAAGAGCTGTTTAGTAAATTAGGAAATAGTGCATCTATTTCTACTGCTGCTTTTCCAGAATTTGAGGCAAGCCACTTAGTAGAAAGTAGCAAAAATTATCCAATTTCGTTTAACGGTAAAATGCGTTTTACGTTAGAATTAGGAATGGATTTAAGTAAAGACGAAATAGAAAAAGCAGTTATGGCTCACGAAAAAACCATAGCACAATTAGAAGGGCGTACTCCTAAAAAGGTAATTGTAGTCCCTGGAAAGATTGTGAATATTGTTGGCTAATTTCCACGAAGGTGGAAATGATACGATTATAAAAAGAATTAAAATTTTTATTAGTCGCTTAACACGCTTAAAAGTGAGTAAGGTGGATCAAATTGGTGCTTTTTTATTTGTAGCATTGATTTTAAGCGCTTCGTTATTATGGTTATTTGAAGAGCGTTTTACTAAAGAACATTGGCAATCGTATCCGCAGAAACGGTACAAAATGGCTGATGAGATTGTGGACAATAAATTGTTAATAGGAAAATCGAAACAAGAGGTTATTTTACTGTTAGGTAATACTGTAAGATCTTTAAAGGTTGATGACGGAGAGCATTTAATTTATCCGTTGGGAACACCTCCTAGTTTTTTTGAAACTAAAAAAGAAAAGCTTGTAATTATTTTTGAAGAGAGTAGAGTTGTTAAAGTGATTCAATCTCAGGAATAAAAATATTAGGAATTTTATTCATTTTATAAATGAATGATTTAAGTTATTCTAGGGCATAAAAAAGGTTTAAAAAATAGTAATATTATGAAGAGATTTTTTGTTATACTCGTTGCTGTTATTACCTTCTCATGCTCTAGTAAAGACGATGATACTGTAGATCCTTTAGAGGCTTATTATAAAGAAGCAATTCTAGGTTCATGGGCTTATGATACTGTTGTTGTAGATGGGCAAACATATCTGTATGATCATGTAGATAATTGTACAAAAGATCTTTTTCAGTTTTACAACCAACCAGGAAAAATATTTGATTTTGAGGAAACAGTTATTCTAGATTGTGATAACTGTGCAGAATGTGCTTCGTCATCAACAAATTTGAGATGGGAATTAGATGGTGATATTATAAAATTTTATTTTGGTGAACCATTAGTGTTAATTTATAAAATAATTGAAGTCAATGAAACTTCTTTTACGTACCAAGTAAGATTTGATTATGATGATGATGGAGATGAAGATTTATTAGAGTTTACAAGTATTCCTTACGACCCTTATAACGAATTTGAGTAATTTGGACATTATTAAATTATAACCTCTGGTAAAGTGGTGGTTAAAACTACAAAATCGATAGAGGATGTTACTTAGGTTGTAAGTTGTCTTTTAACTATGAGCATAAAAGTGATTTTTTTTTAAACAATAAACTGACAAAAATTTCTTGTACGAAAAGTGGCTCACTTTTTGTTATCTTTAAGCTAGAATTAAAACTTTAAAATTATGATGGGATCGAGTTATATGGGTTACTACATTCTTATTGGAATAATATCTGTGGTAAGCTGGTTTGTAAGTAATCAATTAAAAAAGAAGTTTGCTAAATACTCTAAAGTTCATTTAAAAAATGGAATGAGTGGAGCGGAGATTGCTAGAAAAATGTTAGCAGATAATGGTATTCGAGACGTTGAGGTTATTTCTACACCCGGACAATTAACAGACCATTATAATCCTGCAAATAAAACGGTTAATTTAAGTGAAGTTGTTTATGGAGAACGTAATGCAGCGGCAGCGGCTGTAGCAGCACACGAATGTGGTCATGCTGTACAACACGCAACAGCTTATAAGTATTTAACTATGCGTTCTAAATTAGTACCGGTTGTTCAAGTGACATCTAATATTTCTCAATGGGTTATTTTTGGAGGTATAGCGTTAATGGCAACTGAGGCTATGGGCGCTGCTGGTAAATATGTAGCTATTGCTGGTTTAATAATGATGGGTTTTGCAACACTATTTAGCGTAGTAACTTTGCCTGTAGAGTATGATGCTAGTAATCGTGCATTGGCATGGTTAAAGAATAAAAATATGCTTACTCCTGATGAGTATAAAGGTTCTGAAGATGCACTTAAATGGGCAGCAAGAACATATTTGGTAGCTGCACTTGGAGCAATTGCTTCTTTATTGTATTTTGCTTTAAGAATATTTGGCTCTAGAGATTAAAATTAAAAACAATTAAAAACGATTATATGAATAATTCTTTTGAAAATAATATGCCACAACAGCATATGCCATTAAGTGCTATAGCTGAAGAAGAGCGCGTGGCATTTTATAAAAAAACTTATGGGCATGTTGCTGCAGGGGTATTAGTGTTTATCTTTTTTGAGTACCTTTTACTACAAAGTGATACCATAGTAAATTTTACTATGTCAATGACTTCAGGTTTCAAGTGGTTATTAATGCTTGGTGGATTTATGTTTATTACAAATTATGCCGAGAATATGGCATTAAAAACACCAGATAAAAACAAGCAATACTTAGCTTTTGGACTATACATTTTAGCTGAAGCATTTATTTTTATACCAATGATTCATATTGCTTTAAATTTCCTTCCACAAGGATCAGAAATGATACAGCAAGCAGGTATTGTTACTCTAGCTTTATTCTCAGGTTTAACAGCCGTAGTGTTTGTAACAAAAAAGGATTTTTCGTTCTTAAAAACGGGTTTAACAATAGGTTTCTTTATTGCGCTTGGGTTAATAGTTGCAGGATCGCTTTTTGGGTTTAATATGGGCTTATGGTTTTCTGTAGGTATGTGTTTATTAGCTGGAGGTTCTATTTTGTATCAAACTTCTAACTTAGTAAATAAGTATACTGTAGACGATTATATTCCCGCAGCCTTAGGTTTATTTGCTTCGTTAATGTTATTGTTCTGGTATATTTTAAGAATATTTATGTCAAGAGATTAATTTCTTTTAAAACGATAAAAATAAAAAGCTTCTCTAATCGAGGAGCTTTTTGTTTTTATAAACTGTCGTTTTCAATAGAGACCATTTTGTTCTTTAGAGCATAGATTACTAGTCCCGCAACATTTTTGGCTTCAGTTTTTAAGAGCAAATTGTTGCGATGGCCTTCTACAGTTCTTGGGCTTATAAATAGTTTTTCACCAATATCTGCAGTTGTATGTTGTTTACAAATAAGTTCTAAAACTTCAATTTCACGCTTGGTAAAATAATTAGCATCAAATGTAGACTTGGTTTTTTTGTCTTTAGGATTTGTAATGCTTTCATGTACATATTTCATTACTTGCTCATCATAATGAAAGCCTTTTTTAGAGACTTCTTCTATGGTTTTTATCATAAGTGCAGGTGTGCTGTTTTTTGCTAAATAAGCAACAGCTCCAATAGAAATCATGTTTAAAATAAAAGGCTTACTAAAATAGCTAGTTAATGCAATAACCTTGATGTTCGGGAATTCCTTATGAATAATCTTAGTAACTTCAACGCCATTTAAACCAGGCATTTTAAGATCTGTGACTACAATTTCTGGTAGCGTTTTTGCATCGCGTAATTGTTGTATTAAATGATCACCATCTTTGGCATCAAAAAGAATATTTATATGCTCTTCGTTTCCTAAAATAGCTTTTAGACCTTGCAGGAAGAGAAGTTCATCGTCTGCTAATACTATATTTATTTTATTCATGGTATTTACATTTTATAATAAAAAGACTACCATTGTTTTTAGTACTTTCTATCTTTAATATTCCATTTAAAATTTTTACACGACTCTTAATATTTTGAAGCCCTATTCCAGATTTTTTTTCAATTTCAGATACAATAAAACCAATGCCATTATCTTGATATCGTATTTTAAAACCTGTAGTGCTTTCTTCCATATAGATTGCTAATTCCTTAGCTTTTCCATGTCTTATAGAATTGTTCATTAACTCTTGAATAATCCTAAATACATGTAATTGATTGGTCTTAGATAATTGAGTTAAGTTTTCAATATTGTGCTCAATTTCTAAGGTGGTGTTAGCAGAAAAATCGTCAAATAATTCCTCTAAAGCGACATTAAGACCAAACTCGTCTAAAATTGGAGGCATTAAATCATGAGCAATTTTTCGAGAACTTTCAAGTGTTGTTGAGGTGATTTCTAGTATATGACTTAACGATGCTTTTTGTTTTTCATTTAAAGATTTATCAGCCAAAAGCACGTTAGTAGATAAACTAACAATATTAAGTTTAGAACTTATGGCATCGTGCAAGTCTTGTGCAATTCGTTTACGCTCTGCCTCTTGAATAGCAATTGATGTTTGTAATATTTTGTGCTGACTTTCTAGTTTTAACGCAGCTTTTTCTAATTCTTTTTGAACTATTTTTTGTCTCGAATAATGAAAAAACAAAATTAATCCAGTGGTTATTAAAACCAAGAAAATGATACCATAAACTAAAGCCTGAATTATTAATTTTTCGTTTTCCATAAACTCGTTTTCCATTCTATTAAAATTAATATTAAATAGCCTACATAAAATACTTTGTTTAAAAACCACACATTAATTGATAAGGCATCATCAATTGTGATAATTAAATTGGCGAGTATAAAAATAAGGGCGCTTACTGATAGATATATTAAGACGGCTGAATTTATATACATGTACTTTCTTGTTCGTCCTAGTGAATTATACAAGTGAATAATTGAATATAGCACTAGAGGAAGTGAGGTTAGTAGGATTTCTAATAAATTAAATTTTGTAAATAATGATGAATTATTAAAATATTGAATGCTTAAAACTAAAGCCACCAACCCAAAAATTATATTAACCCAATTTTTCTGTTTTTTAGTAAATAAACATTTATAAAAAAGTGATAAAAAGATAAATTGAAAAAGAAAGTAAAAATGCGATAAAAATAAGTTGTTTTTTACTCCAAAATATTCAACAATAATTATACTTAAACTTAATATGCAAAAAGTGAGAATGAGATAAGTAGCAAAGTATGCAAGTGCTGTATTCTTTTTGGTTTTGTAATAAGTATAACTATATAGAATGGCATTAATTAATAGTAGTAGTACTCCAAGGTTTTTAAATAATTCATCAATTAATTTCATTTAAATTTTAAGGATTAACTAGAGGGCTGTTAGGGTCACAGTTATCTGGGCAAGGTGCAGTAAAATCAAAAATACCACTTCCACCATTTAAATTAGCGACGGCAATTTCTACTTTTCTGTCCGTGCATCCAGATGACTTTTCATCATGGACAATGTCTCTATGTATACCGTTGCAATCTTGTATTGTGCCTACAAGAAGGAGTTTTTCCGTTTGTGCAGTGGCAGGTGTCCCATCAGGTCTTTTTATAGCCATATATGCGCGAACTCCAGAATTAGTATCATCATTTAATGTGTATTTACCAGAGCCATCGTTTACTAATATGTTCATCTCCTCTAAACAAGCAATTAAGTCGTTAGAAGGAATTAAAAAGCCTTTAGCATGTGTTTCGTTTTCGCCTTGCCATTTCTTTGCATAGGTTATGGCGTGATTAAATTTGATTGATTTTGCTTTCATAATTTTTAAGTTTTTGTTGATTAATAGAATTTAAAGTTACTGAATAAAACAATACTTATAAGGGTGTATTTTAAAATCGCGTAGAAGTACCTGATTTTATCTTCAAGTAGATACTCTGTTCTTTATTTTGAGTTAATGATTTAATTTTGAGACAGTTATTAATCAACAAAATTTAAAATTATGGAACAGTTTATTGGACAAATTATGATGTTTGGAGGAAATTTCGCACCAAGAAATTGGGCATTATGCGACGGACAATTATTGGCGATCTCGCAGTATTCTGCATTATTTTCAATATTAGGAACCAATTATGGAGGAGATGGAAGAACTACTTTTGGATTGCCAGATTTAAGAGGAAGGGTACCGGTTCATCAAGGTGCTGGACCTGGATTACCTGCTGTAAGATTAGGGCAAAAAGGTGGTACGGCTACTAATAAACTAACAGAAGGTCAATTGCCAGCGCACAAGCACAGTGCTACTTTACAAGCTGTAAGTCCTATTCTTCGTGGAGTAACTGTTGGAGCAAATCCAACAGGTACGTACAGTGCAGAAGGAGGTGTATATGCAAGTGGTGCAAATGCTCAAATGGCAACAGATTCAATTATTGTTGGTAGTACAGGAAGCAATCAAGATGTAAATAACATGCAACCTTTTACAGGAGTAAATTATATTATTGCTTTAGAAGGGTTTTTTCCGCCAAGAAGTTAATAATCAATAAATTAATCAAAGGCTTGAGCTGTTGTTTCTTGCCTTTGGTTTTAACAAATAAACTTTATTATCATGAAAAAAAACTACACATTAAAAAGAATTATTAGAATAAGCAGACAGTTTTGGTGTTTAATGGTGCTGTTTAGTTTTTCTGCATTTGGACAGAATTTAAACTTTACTATTGATACCGCTGTGGATGATGGTGTTGGTATTACTGAAACACTTACAATGGGATCTGATACTTATGTTTTGGTAATTGACGTTGCTGGCACAGAAGCTGAGACTATTATTGAGTTATCTCCGGGTGTGCCAGATTTAATTTTTTATCTAGGTAATGGAACGACAACAAATCCATTTATTATAACGCTTACAAAAAACGGTAATCCTACTAATTTTAAATTAAATGGTATGGATTATGATACGGTGGAGGATGGGTTTATTTCACTTGTAAATCAAGACGACAATGAGATTTCAGCAAACCAAGAGTATTTAGTTGGATCTGGTGCAATTACTATAACTAATGCGAGTAATGCAGCAAATATTACTGAGTTTAAAATTATACAACCTGATGTGACAGATAATACCGATTTTGCATTTCATAATATTAATATAGATGTGCTAGATACGTTAACAACGGAGACGTTTACATCTTTAGATAATGAAGTTTCTGTGCTGCCTAACCCGTCTAACGGAAACATTAAAATTAAAAACACTGGAGTTCCTTTACAGCGTATTACAATTACGGACATTAACGGACATAAAATTTTAACTCAAAATTTAAATGGAGCTACTACAGATAAGAACTTAGATTTAAGTTCTAAATTATCTTCAGGATTATATTTTATGACTATTGCTGCTGAAGATGCCACTACCGTTAAGAAGTTAATTATTGAATAATATAACTTACTAAATTATTAAGGAAAGCTCTTTTATTATTAATAAGAGCGCTTTTTTTATTAGATAATGTTAATAGTGCAGTAAGTAGATATTAAGATGAGACTGTTAATGCTAAATTATATTTAGATAATTTGGAATTAGCATAACCAAAGTAATCTATCGTAAATACTGTATAAATTTTGCTTGCCTATATTTTAATTTGTCTCTCTATTTGCTGGTTTAAAGAAATAAAGGTTTCTGTTCTCGAAACACCTTCTATAGATTGTATGTCGTTATTAAGTAAGTGCATTAAGTGCTCGTTATCTTTACATAGTATTTTAATAAAAATACTCCAGTTACCTGTTGTGTAATGGCATTCTAAAACTTCAGGTATTTTTTTTAACTGTTTTACTGCTTGAGGATTACTAACAGCTTTATCTAAATAAACACCAATAAAGGCCATTGTTGTATAGCCTAACACTTTTGGGTTGATAATAAATTTAGAGCCAGTAATTAATCCTGATTTTTCTAGCTTTTTTAGCCGTTGATGTATTGCTGCTCCCGAAATACCAACTTGACGTGCAATTTCTAAAACCGATGTTCTGGCATCTGCCATTAAAGCCCGAAGTATCTTTTTATCGATACCATCTATGTGTATGTTTTGATTTATAACTTTCATAATAAGTGTTCTTTTTCTCTTTTCGGTGAGTACAGAAAAGGGATTATGTTTGAATTTGTTATGACTAATTTAAAATTATATCATAAAATAAAACATAAAAGTACTGAAATAGTATGAAACTGAAACCTTTTGTTTAAAACGATACTTTGGTAAGTGCGTTAAGGATGGAAGTGGCATCCTTTTTTTGCTGCCATATATGGCAAAAAAAGATATAACGTACAGCCTGACCTAAACAATCCTACAAGGTTTTTTTAACCTTGTAGGTATGAGTGTGGTAACGCCCACATTATTATTATAGTATTAGACGTGCAAAGGATTGTAACCTAAGTAAGGCACTTTTTTCTCTTTAAAAATCACGCCATAATTTTCAAGTTCTTCTAAAATAGGTTGGTAAACTTCTTTGTTTATAGGTCTTAAAACACCTGGAGTAGTAATTTTCTTATTTAGTATTGCCATTGCAGCCATAGCGACTGGTAAGCCTACTGTTTTTGCCATTGCAGTGTAGGTTTGGTCTTCTCCTAAAGTTACCATAGTGGCATCTATTTGATATTTTTTATCATTTAATTCGTATCCAAATTTATGATACATCACAATCATATCTTTATCTGTAGGATCTAATGTCCAGCTATCCATTAATATTTTTTGTAATATTTGAGCAGGTGTTGCTTTTTCAAGATTTACCATTTTTGTTGGGCTAAAGATATCGACTTCTTCAAATTTATCCCAAATAATATCATCTTGATCTATTTTTAGCGCGTGTCTAAATTTTATTTCTACAGAATCTGTTGGACTGTAAGGTAAAAAGGAATTTACAAAGTCGCGATAGCTCATGTTTTCGCTATCATCTATTGTATAACTATCGTCGGTCATGCCAAGTGCAGCAAAAACATTCCATGCGCGGCTGAAGCCTACACGCCTTATAGTTCCACGGTATAATGTTTTTACATCGTCTAAGCCGTAGATATCTTGATATTTTAGGGAGTCTCTATTAGCATAAGCCTCAAAACGACCAAAACCATCGACTTCTAAAAATTCTGTACGTCTAAATAAACGGTTGTAAGGAATATATTTGTACGTACCTTCTTGTAAAAACTTGGCTGCACTACCTTGTCCTGCCAATACTACATTTCTAGGATTCCAAGTGAATTTATAATTCCATAAATTATTATCGCTTTCTGGTGCAACTAAACCTCCTGTAAAAGATTCGAACAGAATTAGTTTTCCACCTTCGGCTTTAATTCTGTCTATTACTTGCATGGCACTCATGTGGTCGATTCCTGGATCTACACCAATCTCATTCATGAAAACTAAGCCTTTTTCTTTGGCTTGCGCGTCTAGAGCTTGCATTTCATCACTAACGTAAGATGCTGTTACCATGTTTTTATTGTAGGTAATACAGTCTTTTGCAACTTCTATATGAAAACGTGCTGGTAGCATTGAAATTACCATATCTGCAGCTTTTACAGCATCAACTCTTGATTTTTCATTAAAAACATCTAAGGTTATAGCGGTAGAGTTTTTATGATTATTAGTAAGTTTTAATACGTTTTCTTTATCTAAATCACCTACAGTTATATGGAGGTTTTCAGTTTCAGATTTGTCTAAAAGGTATTTAATTAAATATGATGCAGATTTTCCTGAACCAATAACTAAAATATTTCTCATATTAAGAATTGTTAAGTAATTTTGTGTTTATAATGCGAATGTAATAAATGATAGCGTTATTTAAACTCAAATAATAAAGATATATGAACAAAAAGATACTTGTATTAGGTTCTATTCTGGGCCTTTTGGCTGTAGTTATTGGTGCTTTTGCAGCACATGGCTTAAAGCCTAAAATTTCAACTTCCTCATTACAGACTTTTGAAACAGGAGTGCGATATCAAATGTATCATGCGTTATTATTACTGCTTGTAGGTAATATGGATAGCATTTTGGATAAAACGAAAAGAATACTATTCTATTTAGTGGGCTTTGGTGTTTTGCTTTTTTCAGGATCAATATACTGCTTAGCTACAAATAGTTTAACTGGTTTTGATTTTAGCGTTATTGGTTTTGTTACGCCACTTGGCGGATTATTACTTATTACATCTTGGGCAGTCTTATTTATTAAATTTGTAAAAAAATGAGATAAATAACATGTATTTTTATCAGTATCTCATATTTATGTGTAATTTTACACTCTAAACAATAATCTAAATTATGGTAGACCATACACAATCTGCGAAATCGATTTCGTTAGAAAAATACGGTATTAAGAATGCTAATGTTCAATACCAATTATCTCCTCAAGAGTTACAAGATATTACGATAGAGAAAGGTCAAGGTGTAAAATCATCTTCCGGTGCTTTAGCTGTTAATACAGGCGAGTTTACAGGTCGTTCTCCAATGGATCGTTTTATTGTAAAAGACGATATTACTAAAGATCGCGTTTGGTGGGGAGACATAAATATTCCTTTTGATCCGGATAAATTCGATAAACTTTACGATAAAGTTGTTGATTATTTATCTGAAAAAGAAGTGTTTGTAAGAGATAGTTATGCTTGTGCAGACGAAAATTATAAACTTAATATTCGTGTTATTAATGAGCGTCCATGGAGTAACATGTTTGCTTATAACATGTTTTTACGTCCTACTGAAGCGGAGTTAGAAAACTTCGAACCGGAGTGGACTATTGTAAATGCTCCAGGTTTTATGGCAGATGCCAAAGAGGATGGTACAAGACAGCATAATTTTGCAATACTAAATTTTGAAAAAAAGATAGCCTTAATTGGTGGTACCGGATATACTGGTGAAATTAAAAAAGGAATATTTTCTGCTTTAAACTTTATTCTTCCTGTATTTAAAAATACTTTACCAATGCACTGTAGTGCTAATGTTGGTAAGGATGATGATACTGCAATTTTCTTTGGACTATCAGGAACAGGGAAAACAACGCTTTCTACAGATCCAGATAGAAGTTTAATTGGTGACGATGAGCATGGATGGACTGCAGAAAATACAGTTTTTAATTTTGAAGGTGGTTGTTATGCTAAAGTAATTAATCTTTCTCAAGAGCAAGAACCAGAGATATATGCAGCTATAAAAGAAGGAGCTATTCTTGAAAATGTAGTAATGAATGATAAAGGAGAAGTCGATTTTGAAGACACTTCTATTACTCAAAATACAAGAGTGAGTTATCCAATTCACCATATTGAAAATATAAAAGTACCATCTATAGGAAAAAATCCTAAAAATATATTCTTTTTAACGGCCGATGCCTTTGGTGTTTTGCCTCCAATCTCTAAGTTAACACCTGCTCAAGCAGCTTACCATTTTATTTCTGGTTATACTGCTAAAGTTGCAGGAACCGAAGCTGGAGTTAAAGAGCCTCAACCTTCTTTTTCTGCTTGTTTTGGAGCGCCTTTTATGCCATTACATCCAACAAAATATGCTGAGATGTTAAGCAAGAAAATGTTAGATGCTAACGTAAATGTATGGTTAGTAAATACTGGCTGGTCTGGTGGTGCTTACGGTGTTGGAAAACGTATGAAACTAAAATATACTCGTGCTATGATTACTGCTGTTTTAAACGGTGATTTAGGATTGTATAACTACGATGATTACCATATACACTCTGTATTTGGAGTTGCACAACCAAGATCTTGTCCTGGTGTTCCAACCGAAGTATTGAGTCCAAGAACAACATGGAATGACGATAAAGCATATTATGATACCGCTTTTAAATTGGCAAATGCGTTTAGAAAAAACTTTGAACAGTTTGAAGATAATGCTAGCGAAGAAATAAGACGTGGTGGACCACAACGTTATGCTTACTAAATTTAATTAGTAATACTAAATAAAAAAAGAGCTCTCTCAATTGAGAAGCCTTTTTTTATATCTAATAGTATAATTTTTTTATTTTTTGTTAGCCTCTGTAATGTACTTCTTTAAAGCCATTGTCATAGAAGGAGTTTCTGGCGTTGGAGCAGAGATATCTACTCTTAGTCCTTTTGCCTCTACAGCTTTAATTGTTGTGTTTCCAAATACAGCTATTCTCGTGTCTTTTTGTTCAAAATCTGGGAAATTATGAAATAAAGAATCAATTCCACTTGGGCTAAAGAATACTAATATATCATAAGTTACATTTTCTAAATCGGATAAATCGCTAATTACAGTTTTGTAAAAAACAGCTTCTTTCCACTTTACACCTAACTCGTTTAAAACCTCAGGAACTTCTGCTTTTAATTTATCAGCAGCAGGAAGTAAAAAGTTCTCATCTTTATATTTTTTAATTAAAGGAGAGAGTTCTGTAAATGTACGTTTACCAACGTAAATTTTACGTTTTCTATATACAACATACTTTTGAAGGTAATAAGCCACAGCTTCAGACTGGCAGAAATATTTCATGCTGTCTGGAACTTTAAAACGCATTTCTTCGGCTACTCTAAAAAAGTGGTCGACGGCGTTTCTACTAGTTAATATAATAGCAGTAAACTTACTAAGGTCAATTTTTTGTTGTCTAATTTCTTTAGAAGGGACACCTTCAACATGAATAAATGGACGAAAATCTATTTTAACTTTCTGTCTTTCAGACAAATCGAAATATGGCGAATTTTCTATTTTAGGTTCTGGTTGGGATACTAAAATTGTTTTCACTTTCATATTCTAATAGCGTTTTTAGGACCTTACTGTAGTGTATATATCTTATATAAAACTAGATAAGGTGAAATTTCAAGTGTGCAAAGATACAAAATAAAATAAAACCAATTCTTTTTTATAGTTTTAAGATTATTTTTTATAAATATTAGAATACCATAGACATTAATTAACATCAAAATAAGGATAAATAGTGTCGTGCTTATTTGGGTTGGATACCAAGAATAAATAAGAATAGCATTGATAGGAATTAGCAGTAGGCCTAAGAAGTTTTTATAACTTACTTTTTGAAAAAGGTAGTTATCGATTATAGAATCCATGTTTAAAATACTACTTACTAAACGCTCTAATAATATTTTAACAAGTATTATTATGCCAATACCAAAAGCTAGTTTAGCAGGTATTAAGTAATCGGCTTGCGGTAGATTTGTGCTTAGGTTAAAGCATAATAAAATAAAAACCGATAGACCTATAATAAGATTAGTAAATAGTAAGCCCTCGAACATATCAATAAACTTTTGTTCTCTCGAGTACACTTTTAAATATCTAAAGTTTATTAATAGCATTAGAAAATCTTGAAAGCGCTTTGGAAACAAGAGTTTAGCGATTGCAACAAGAACAAGACAAATTATTAATGAAATTGTATAAAGTTCGGTTGAAAGGGCTTCTCTTAGCATGTTGTAAAATTATTATAAAATTCTTAATGCGATGCATCATTTATTAAGAAATATTTATAAAAAACTAATTGGCAAAATATGTACATTTGCCTGAAATTAAATGCTGTTAATGCAAGACGCTGTTGTAATTATACCAACCTATAATGAAATTGAAAACATAGAAGCTATAGTAGACGCTGTGTTTAGTCAAGAAAAGGCGTTTCATATTTTGGTTGTGGATGATAATTCTCCAGATGGCACAGCAGATAAAGTTAGAGAACTTCAGCTTAAATATCCTTCAAGATTGTTTCTTAAGGTAAGAGAAGAGAAATCAGGTTTAGGTACGGCTTATATATATGGTTTTAAATGGTGTTTAGAAAGAACGTATCAATACATTTTTGAAATGGATGCGGATTTCTCTCATAACCCTAAAGATCTTATAAGGCTTTATAATGCATGCCACTTAAAAGGTGCCGCATTAAGTATAGGCTCACGTTATGTTAAAGGCATTAATGTTGTTAATTGGCCTTTAAGCCGAATTATATTGTCTTATGGTGCATCTATTTATGTACGTACCATTACTGGAATGCGCGTAAAAGATAGTACTGCAGGTTTTATTTGCTATCGTAGAAGTGTGCTAGAAAGTATTAATTTTGATGATATTAAATTTATAGGATATGCGTTTCAAATAGAAATGAAATTTAAAGCTTATTTAAAGCAATTTAAAATAGTAGAAGTACCAGTAATTTTTACAGATAGAACAAAGGGACAATCTAAATTAAGCTCAAGTATTATTTCTGAAGCTATATTTGGGGTTATTTCAATGAAATTTAAAAGTTTATTTAATAAATAGAATAATGAGCGATAAAATAACACTTATTAAAAATGCCAAGATTGTAAATGAAGGCACCATTTTTAATGGAGACATTTTAATTGAAGGTGAGTTTATTACCCAAATAGCAGAGTCTATAAGTGCAAAGTCGGCAGATGTTAATGTGTATGATGCAGAAGGCAAGTATGTTATTCCTGGAATGATAGACGATCAAGTGCATTTTAGAGAGCCAGGTTTAACTCACAAAGCAAATATAGAAACAGAGTCTCGTGCAGCAATTGCTGGAGGTATTACTTCGTTTATTGAAATGCCAAATACAAACCCGCAAACAACAACTATAGAGAAGTTGAACGATAAGTTTGCGATAGCTAAAGAAACATCTTATGCTAATTATTCTTTTATGTTTGGTGGTACTAATGATAATTTAGAAGAGATTTTAAAAGTAGATCCTAAGCAAGTTGCAGGTTTAAAATTATTTTTAGGTTCTTCTACTGGTAATATGTTGGTTGATAATCCTGAGGTTTTAGAAAAAATATTTAAAAGTACAGATTTGCTTATTTCTGTTCATTGTGAAGATGAAGCAACAATTAGAGCAAATACTGAAGTGTATAAAGAGCGCTATGGCGACGATATTCCTATTAACTTTCATCCAATAATTAGAAGTGAAGAAGCTTGTTATTTGTCTTCGTCTAAAGCAATTGAATTAGCAAAGAAAACAGGAGCAAGACTACATGTGTTTCACGTGTCTACGGGAAAAGAAACGGAATTGTTTAGTAATAAAATACCGTTAAAAGATAAAAAAATTACGGCAGAGGTATGTATTCATCATCTTTGGTTTAGCGATAAAGATTACGACGAAAAGGGAACATTAATTAAATGGAATCCAGCAGTTAAAACTGAAAAGGATAGAGCTCAGTTACTAAAAGCTCTGTTAGACGATAGAATTGATGTTATAGCCACAGATCATGCACCACATACTTTCGACGAAAAAAATAATGTCTATACTAAAGCGCCTTCTGGAGGACCTTTAGTACAACATGCTCTGCCTGCGTTATTAGAAATGCACCATCGCGGACAAATTTCAATTGAAAAAATTGTAGAAAAAACGGCTCATAATCCTGCTATATTATTTAATGTAGAAAAACGTGGTTATGTTAAAGAAGGCTATTATGCAGATTTAGTTGTTGTAGATTTAAACAATCCGTGGACAGTAACAAAAGATAATATTTTATATAAATGTGGTTGGTCTCCTTTTGAAGGGACAACGTTTAAATCTCGAATAGCACAAACATTTGTAAATGGTGGACTAGCTTATAAAAACTTTAAGTTTTATGACACTAAATATGCAAAGCAATTAACTTTCGATAGATAAAAGAAGTTTAGTAAAAGCTGTATCACAAAACAGAATCATAAATAGCGAACTACAAGTGAGTGTAAAAAACTATAAAATAAGACACATGAAAATAAAATACGTTTCATTTTTAGTACTGTTTTTAACATTAAGCTCATGTTATAACGTTCAAAAACCAAATAAGCCTGATAATCTTATTTCTGAAGACGCTATGGTTAATGTCTTGGTAGATATGGCTATTATGTCATCCGCTAAAGGCGTTAATAAAAGTAAGATAGAGGATAGTGGTATTGTTCCAGACGAATATATCTACAAAAAAAATAATATAGACAGTCTTTCTTTTTCAGAAAGCAATGCTTATTATGCTTATGATATTAAAAAATATGATGCTATTTATCAGCGAGTTAAAGATAGCTTAGTGGTTGTGCGAGATAAGTACAAAGCTATAGATGTAAAAGAGAAAAAAGAAAAAGAAGTTAAAGATTCTATAAAAAGGGCAAAGGTTAATATTGAAAAACGAAAGAACAACGAAAAGACTACGTTAGTAACACCGGTAAAAAAATAAAGTTAGATATCTTTTAAATAGAGTTCGCAAGTTTCTTTTATTTCGGCTTCTAAATTTGAATATTCAAACGTTAAATGCGCTTTTATTTTACTTCCATTAAATTGCGATTGTGATACTAACGATTCTGCTAATTGCTTGGTTAAGATTCTTCTTTTACCTGTGGTTTTATGTTTTAACCAATCTAATCTCCAGCCTATTTGTAGTAACCAGTTTTTAGCTTCCTTTTTAGGAGAATCTACTTGTAAGGCTTTAGCGCAAAAAATCAAGAATTTTTTATAAGTCCAATTTTTAGAAACTAAAATAAAACGTTCGTTTTTTACGTCGCTTTGCATTAAAGAAAAAAGCGCATTTACAACATCGTTAACAGCAACGTATCCTACACTTCCAGAAGTATAATATTTTAAATTATTGTGTACTGTTTTAATAATAGAACCACTTCCATAATTCCAAATGCCAGGACCTATAATAACGCCTGGATTAACAATAACAGCATCTAATCCTTCTTGAGTACCGCGCCAAACTTCTAATTCAGCACCATGCTTTGTAATAGCATACACACTATTATCTACTTCTGGATTCCACTCTGTGTCTTCGGTTGTTATTTCTCCAGGTTTAGGTTCTCCAATAGCAGCAATAGAACTTATATAACACAACTTTGTGATGTTAAACGCAATAGATAGATTTACAATATTCGCAGTACCTTCAATATTTGTTTTCTGTAATAAATCAAACTTATCTGGTTCAAAAGAGACAAACGCAGCACAATGGTAAACATGTGTAACGTCTTTAAAAGCTTCAGTTAAAGCTGGAACATCGTTTAAATCGGCTTCAACCCAATCTATGGCATTAAAAAGTGCTTCAGTATTAGTAGTGTAATAAGAAAAGATGCGCTTTATAGTTTCAAATTTTTTCTCATTTCTATAAATAGCACGAACCGTTTGCTTTTCATTTAATAATTTAAAAAGTAAATGTGCACCTACAAAGCCTGTTCCTCCTGTAACTAAAATCATAAGTCGAAGGTAATAAATATTCAATATAGCATCTTAAATTATATAGCTATTTTTATCTTTGCAGCTCAATACACAAAATTAAGTATAAAATGGCTAATACATTTGTAGAAGAATTACGTTGGAGAGGGATGTTACACGATATCATGCCTGGAACAGAAGAGCAATTAAATAAGGAAATGACGGCGGCCTATATAGGTTTCGATCCTACTAGCGATTCGCTACATATTGGTAGTTTAGTACCAATTATTATATTAGTCCACTTAGAAAAAGCAGGACACAAACCTGTTGCTTTAATTGGTGGTGCTACAGGAATGATAGGTGATCCTTCGGGAAAAAGCGATGAGCGTAATTTATTAGACGAAGTAGCTTTGGCACATAATGTAGCCGGAATTAAAAGTGTATTATCTCGTTTTTTAGATTTTAACTCTTCTAATAAAAATGCTCCAGTTTTAGTAAATAACTACGATTGGATGAAAAACTTTAGTTTCATCGATTTTGCGCGTGACGTTGGTAAGCGTATTACAGTAAATTACATGATGGCTAAAGACTCGGTTAAAAAACGTTTGTCTGGAGACGAAGGAAACGTGGGTATGAGTTTTACAGAATTTACCTACCAATTAATACAAGGTTACGATTTTCATCATTTATATAAAACAATGGGTTGCAAACTTCAAATGGGAGGTAGCGATCAATGGGGAAACATAACTACAGGAACAGAGTTGGTAAGACGTATGCACGATGGTGAAGACCAAGCGAAAGCGTTTGCTATGACGTGTCCGTTAATTACTAAAGCAGACGGTTCTAAATTTGGTAAAAGTGAAGGTGGTAATGTGTGGTTAGATGCAGATAAAACATCGGTTTACAAATTCTACCAATTTTGGTTAAATACTACAGATGATGATGCTGAAAAATATGTAAAAATATTTACGTTTTTAGATAAAGAAACTATCGAAGCTTTAATTACAGAGCATAAAGAAACGCCACATTTACGTATATTACAGAAGCGTTTGACTAAAGAAGTTACGACGTTTGTACATTCTGAAGCTGATTTTTTAAATGCTGAAAAAGCTTCTGAAATTTTGTTTAGCAAAAACTTTAATGAAGACATTCGCACACTAGACGAAAACTTATTTTTAGATGTTTTTGAAGGTGTAGCTCAAGCTGAGGTTACTAAAGCAGATTTAGCTGAAGGATTAGATATGATTGCAGCTTTAGCTGATAAAACAAACTTTCTAAAAAGTAATAGCGACGCACGAAGAGCGCTTAAAGAAAACGCTGTGTCTGTAAACAAAGACAAAGTAAAAGAAGACTACAAAATCACTGCTAACGATTTAATACACGATAAGTACGTAGTATTAAATAAAGGAAAGAAGAATACCTATATTTTAAAGGTGGTTTAATCTTGTAATACATATAAAAAGGCCTCTTAAGTTTTAGAATTTAAGAGGCTTTTTTTTGTACTTAACACTTTGTTTTTTAACTATTATTTTGGTCTATAGATGGTGCTTTCCATTTTGCTGTTTCTACCTTGTTTTTGTTTGCTGTATTTACAGCTTCAGAGCTTCTTTTTTTGTCGTAAATCATTGCGCCTGTCATAATTAAACTCGTTCCTATAATTACAAATAATAGAATACCAGGTTCAAAAGTAGAGATTTGTGCTTCTGCTGGAATAGCATAAAAAAGTAACACTGTAATTAAGCCTCTTGGTGCTATAAATAACTGCGGTATAATATCTTTTCCAACAAAAATTCTAAGAATTACAAAACGAATAACATAAATAGAAGCAATAATTAAGATGCTAATAATGGCAACATCTAAATTAAATAGAGAGGCTACAACTATAGTAATACCAAAGACTACAAAAAAGAACGTACGCACTACAAAAGCTGTTTCTGCAGTAATGGTGTGTAGCTCATGATAGATGTGGTGTGCTTTATCATATTTTAAAAATTGCTTTAATTTACCTTTAAAAAACACTTTCATATTGGCGATTACCAATCCAAAAATTAAGATAATAATTAAAGAAGATAAGTGCATTTTCTTACCTAAAGCATATAATAATAGCAACACTGCAATTAGTAAAAAGAGTTTTACTTGACTCTTTATATTCTGAAATATTAATATAATAACATAACTAGCCACTAACGAAATTACAATAGTTAGTATAATATTACCTGCAAAACCTACAACTCCCGAATCTTCAGCAGGATTTAATTTTCCTGTTAAAAAATAGAACATCATAATACCTACAATGTCAGAGAAGGTGCTTTCGTAAATATGAAACTCTTTTTTAGAGCCTTTTAATCCACCAACACTTGGAATAATAATAGCACTAGATAAAATAGATAAAGGCGTAGCATATAACCATGCAGACTGCATTGTCATTTCCGGAATAAAATTGTACAGAATTAATGCCGCAACCCAAGCCGAGGCTATTAGACCTATAATTGCTATGGTAAACGATTTTAGAATGGGCATTAGTTTTTCGCGTTTAAGTTCGAGTTCTAATGCGGCTTCTAGTACAATCATTATTAAACCTACAATACCTAAAACTTCTAGAATGGGTAGAAAATTGAGTTCGCCAGCATCAAATGATTTTAATAAATACTGAAGTCCTACACCAAATACAATAAGCATTAATACTGCCGGTACATTTGTTTTTTTTGAGAGACTGTTAAATAAAAACGAAACGATAATAATTACCGATACCGCGATTATAATGTTATATGATGATAATATTTCCATTAGTTAGTTGGTTTATAAGTTGTAGTTGCTATGCTTTTATTTTCAGTTAAAAAGGTAATTAACTCTTGTGAAGAAGCTCCGTTTTCTAAAGAGTATTGAAGTTTATAAACTTCGTCTTCTTCGGTGTTTTTTAAACTTGGAAAGTCGGCATTATTCAAGATAGGATTATCAAACAATAGATCTAATATTTTCTCTTTAGATAATTGAGATTTTATATATAAAGTTTGACGTAAAAGACTTTTGTTGTTCGATTTTACAGCAAATCCTTTGTTCTCAATTTTGCTGTAATTAATAAAACGCTCACCAATTTCGGTATTTAAAACCAATCCAAAAGGTAGCATTTTCTTTATTTCACCTTGGTAAGTATTGGTTTCTAATAAAGCACCTATTTCTATTAATGGATTCATTTTTAAAATAATACCATTTATATAATTATTAATGGGCTTAAAGCCGAATACACCTATAACCACCAATAATATACTGTGGTTTATTGGGTTTATTGAGATAAGATGTAATAGCAATAAAAAGACAGCCAAAGGTTTAAAAACAATTAAAACTTTATGTAATCGTCTTGTTATTCTTCTGCTAGTTGCATTTTTTCGTGTAAAATGAATCGTTATATGTATTAGAAACTTAAATAACCAATAGCATAATATTAGTAAAATAAGTAAAGCTAAAAAACCTCTCCAAGTATTTATGTTTTCCATTGTTTCCATTAGCTTAGTGTGCCTCTATAAATTAATATATCTTTTATATCATTAATCAATACTGGATTAATGTAGAGTTGCGCGTCTTGATTTCGTAATAATACTTTTAAATTTGTTAATCTTTTTAAGCTAGATTTATAGGTGTTTTCAAATTGCAAGCCTACAAAAGATTTTAATTGTAATTCGTTAATCTCTTTATTTAGAAAAATAAATTTTAGTACAATAATCTCTTCTAAACTAAAAAAGTCTCTAAACTGTAAGTTTTTGTTTAGATATTGCACTTGGTTTTCTTCAATCATGGTGGTGCCATAAGTCCAAGACTGTAATACTTGACCAATATTGTAGCCACATTCTCTTGTTAGTTTAGCCACTTGTTTTTCTATCTCTTTTTTAGAAAGTGTTTCTTTTTTATCTGAAACTAATATTTTATGAGAAGCACCATGTCTTAATAATAAGGCTTTGTAGATTTCCTCAAAAGAAGCCTTATTTGTTGTTATGGTTGTGCTAAAGCCTTTAGAGAAAGGTAAACGTTGGTCTAATAGATTTTGCATGTGTTTAGAGAGACTAATAATAACTAGCACGTTATTAGATTCAGACTCTATAAACTTTAACAAAGCTCTTGTGTTTTCTAGTAAAGTATGCGTGCTATCCTGCCATAATTCTAAAGCATCAATAACCAACAATGGTCTTTCGCCAGATAGGTTTTTCTTAATATTTAAAAGGGCTTCTTGTAAATTGTTTGTAGTTTTAAATTTTCGACCTTTAAAAGAAATAGTACTATTAATGGTTAAAAAAACAGTGTTCTTTTTAAAATATTTTTGAGAGACAAACTCTAAAAAAGTAGACTTGCCGCTTAATGGTTTCCCATTTAAAACGATGGCTTTATTAAAACCATTGTCCCAGTCGGTTTTTGCTTTTACAAAATCGGCTTCAAGCAATGCTCTAGGAATAATAAATAGATCGCCAATAAAGTTTTTGTTTAAAAATAGTGTGTCGTAATGCGCATTAGCTTCTTTAAACATTCTATAAGAAATACAGGCTATAGATTGGTCTATTATACTTTGGTTAGAAAATAAAGCACCGTTTTCGTATTTAGAATTAAAAGAGGCTATTTTTTTAGCAATACTTTTTCGTGCATTAGTAAAAAAGTTACCATGACTATAAGCAAATTGCGATAAAGAGGATTGTATAGAAACTTCTAAAAAAGCATCATTATTATAGAGGTGTGTCGCTAGAAATTTAGTGTCAATTTTGGCACTTATTTCATCTGCAATTTTAGTAATTTCAACATCATTTTTTGTGAGTGTTTGGTGTGCACTTTTTAATGTTTTTAATTGAGAAGATACAGCTTCTAACGAGTCGTTAGTTTTTTCAACTAATAAACTACTTTTTAAATTAAGTAAACTATGGTTAAAAAAAGAGCCCATAGTTGTTTTTTGTTCCCACAAATCAATAAATAGTGGGATAATTTCATAGTCAAACCATTTTTTCACGTTTTTATTAAAGTCTATTTGCCTTGTTAGCAATGTGCCATTTTCTGTTGCTATTGGAAATATTGCACTGCTTAAAGGTTTTGTTTTGTCTTCAAGAATTACTGTAAAATTAGTTTGGGCATCGTTATTATGTTCACGTTCAATAATAGAACGGTCAATCCAGCTTATTAATTCTGGAATTTCACTAGTTGTTTCCATTTTGCTTATAGATTTAATGGCTTCTCCCATTAAACTTTTAAGTTTTGCAGAGGCTTCTGTGTTTTCTAAAACAGTAGCAACAGTGTGTTTTCTAATGGAACTAAAAGATTGAATTGCTTTTTGAATAGGCAAATTACTTTTTGTAATATCTTTTAGCTGTGCTTTTATATCTTCAAATTGCTGATTGTAAATAGGCCAAGCATTCTTTTTATGCTTGATACTATTAATAAGTTTTTTAGGATATTTAACAGCGTTTATAGCGTCGTTCTCTTCTATTATACGCTTAATGTTAAATACTGTAGCTTTTAAAAGTAATGCTTTAGAATTATTAAAATGAAGCTCTAAGTCCGTATCATTTACAAGTGCTTCTGTTTTTTTATTCGCAGCTATTTGTAATTGAAGTAACACATCCCTATGCAGTAGAAATAGATCTTTAAAATGTTCGGAAATAGCATAATGTAATAGGTAAACGTCTTGTTTATTTACCTCTGTATTATCTTCAACGTGTTTAAATTCCTGGTTAGCGACAGCTTGATAATAAGTAACGACTTCTAAAAAATCTTTAGTTATTATTTTAGAAAGCCCATCGCTAGAAGTCGCATCTTCTAGTACTTTTTTATAATCTTCTATTTGTTTTATTAAAGCTGTAGAAGAAAATAAATCCAGATCGTTTAGCATATTTTTCCTTTTTTAATAGTTGTCTAAATTACTTTTTAATAATTTTAGATTTATCGGCAAGTCTTGTTGTATTTAAAATGGTGTTGCCATAAACGAAGATATTACTTTTTTTTTGAGCAAAAGACTCTAGTGTTTTGCGTGTATTTTTAAAATATTAAAGATTTTTAAAAGTAATAAGATAGAATTAATTATTTGTTTACACGCTAATAATAAGATACTTAAATTCTAGGAAGGTCACTTTTTATCTGAAGCAATATTTTCCGTTATCATGTTCATTTTAGCAATAGTGGTTTGGTAACCAGTGTCAAAAAGGGCAGAAGCATGTTTTAAATCGAAAATACCAAACTGGAAAGCACCTTCAATTTCTATAGCAACATCGCATTGTTTAAGACGATGTTCCATAGTATTCCAAACGCCTAAATGAAACACACGTTCCGCAATATCTTTTATACCAACAACTTTCTCTTTGTAAACATGCGGGCAAACGCTAATACCAATTATTTTATCGCAGGTTTCTTGTAAAGGTTCAATAGGTAAGTTGTTTAACACGCCGCCATCAATATAAACGTCTTTATCAAGTTTTACGGGTTTAAAAAGTAACGGAATAGAGCAGGATGCCAATATGGTTTTAATTAAATCTCCCGAAGAGCGTACCTCAAACATGCCCGTGTTTATATTAGTAACACCAATGCTAAGCGGTATTTTAAGATCTTCGAACGTTTTTGCTTTTAAATGCGTTTTTAAAAAAGCTTCTAAATATTTTAATTCAGTAAGTCCTTTATTGGTAAAACCAATTTTAAATATTTTTAAAAACGCATGTTCCTTACAAAGCGCTAGCATTTCTAAAGGCGTATAGCCACTACAATAAATAGCACCAATTAATGCACCTGCGCTAGAGCCAGAAACCATAGTAGGAAATATATTGTTTTCGTTTAGTGCCTGTAATGCACCAATGTGTGCAGCGCCTCGAGCACCGCCACCAGAAAGTGCTATACCAATATTAGGAGTATTCATTTATAGAGTGTAATAGTTGTAGTAAAATAACGAAATTAAAACCAAAGGTAGTGTTGCAGAAATTTAAAATGGATGGTTGTTATAAAACTTAGAATTTAATAACAAAAAAAGCCCGAATGCAGAAACTGCAATCGGACTTGTAAAAATTAGTTAACCAACTAAAAACTAATTTTTCTTTCTCATAACTATAAGATTTTCAATTAACAAATCAATAAATTAATCTTCTTTACTAATAGTCTTCCAACCTTGGTCTACTTTTTTTATTAAACCTTACAAATAATTAAAAAAGCCCGAATGCAAAGATGCATTCGGACTTTTTATAAAAAATTAGTTAACCAACTAAAAACTAATTTTCATTTTTTATTACTTATCAATCAATGCGTTAATCTTCTTTGCCAATAGTTTTCCAACTGTGGTCGGCTTTTTTTATTAAACCGTTTACATCTTCTTCTAACCATGATTCTAAGGTGTTATTTCCCCAAGAATTATAGAATAAATAAAGCTTATTGTCTCTAATTTCAAATGTTTCTGGGTCTATAGAAACCTTCTTTCCTTTTTCGGCAACTGCATAAGCACAATAACCACCGTATTGAGGGACATACTTATTTGGGTTTGCTTTAAAAGTGTTTAAATGTGTAAGGGATTCAAATTTATATTTTGCACCATCGTGTGTTGTGGTGAAGTCTTTATGTCCTTCTACTGCTTTGTTATCGAAATAAGAAACCACATCGTAACCTTCTGCTACAAAACCTTTTTTTGTGTTGTAATCTGTTTGTGCTTGGGTTGTTATTATTCCGAAGAAAAAAAGATATAGTATATATTTCATGCGATTTTGATTGCTTTTTTATGGTCACATGCTGTTCGCTATTACTATTTTTTTTAGCGATAAATTATTAACAGCTTGTTACATATCCAGTTTGTCGAAATATATACGGAGAATTTACAAAGGCGGTTTTATTTTTAGCAGTTTTTATAAAACCATGAGGTTGCAGCCTCTAATATCGCTAGTATCAAAACGTCCAATAATCTCAAAAGAACCGTCTTTATTTACACGACCTAAATCTTGAGTAGCAATAAAGGAGCACGAATTAATATTTGCGAGATCGATAACATTAATACCACCAGTTTTTCCGTTGTCTAGTATTGTTAAAGCATCTTCGGTATCGCGTGTAATAATGCGCATCCAATTTGGGTAATTAAAAACACCATTACCTTTAGAGTAGCCTTGACTTAATAACTCGGTCATGCCATATTCGCTATGTATTGCATTTACACCAAAGCCTGTTTTTAAAATACCATGTAACTCTTCTCTAATTAGTTCTTTACGTCTGCCTTTCATGCCTCCTGTTTCCATTATAATGGTATTGTTGAGGTTAAAAGTATAGGCTTCAACTAAATCTAGCAATGCAAAAGAAACACCAATAAGTAATACTTTTTTTCCGCTGGCATCTAAACGTTTTAAGGTGTCGCTTAACGCGGAAAGATTATCCAGGTAAAACCCACTTTCTGGGTGGTTAGAGTCTTTAATCAAACTATCTACCATATAAATAAGAGACGAACCTTCGCGCTCTAAATAACTTGGTAGCAATGCCAAAACAACATAATCTTTAATGTTGCCGTAAAAGGCATTAAAAGCAGTGTTAAAACTGTCTTCGTAAATAGCAAGATCTGTAATATAATGTTTACTAGTTATGCTGCCTGTGGTGCCACTACTAGAAAATGTTTTTTTTATATCTTGTTGCGAGCTAATAACACGGTGAGACTTAAAAAACTGAATAGGTAAAAACGGAATCTCCCGAATTGTTTCTACAGCGCTAGGATGTTTAAAAAGTAAATCGCAAAAGGAACGATAGACAGGATTGTTTTCAAACTGAAACCTAAAAACTTGCAAAGCTAAAGCGTTAAACTCGTCTTCGGTTTTAATATTGAAAATTTGGTTTTGGTCTATCATTTTTAAACTTGAAATACAAAAGTATATAAAAAGAGCGTTACCAATGGCAACGCTCTTTTAAAAAGTATAAAAAAAACAGTAATTATTTAATCACTAATTTTTTTGTAGATGTAGTATTACCTTGAGATAATCTTACCGTGTAAACACCAGATTTAAGAGCAGAAACGTCTAAACGTTCTGTATTTAAAGTAGTATTAATAACTTGTTTTCCTAAAATATCGAAAACTGAAACTTGTGTTGCTACATTACTAGCTGTTTTAATGTTAACACTATCCGTTGTTGGGTTTGGAAACATTGAAAACGTTGCTTTCTCGAAATTTTGAGTAGATAATGTTGCTTTCTCTATCATAGATGAGTTATCTATGTACATTGTAGACGAACCATCAAAACCAGATAAACTTAGAAATCTAAAACCTACTTGTATCGAAGCATTTGCAGCTTGCGTATAGGTAGTAGAAACTGTTTGCCATTGGTCTGTAATTGTTGGGTCCGAATAGGTTTCAAAGCCATTTACAACTAATGCTACTCTTGCGTCATTATCTGTAGATAGATGGTAAACACTTACAGATACATCATATACTTTATCACCTATTACAGTAACACTTTTATTGAGATCTGTGTTTTCAGAATCTGTAGTGGTTAAATTAACTTTTAATGATTTTGAACCCTCAATAGTAATAGAGCTTTCGGGAGCTGTGCTGTAACCTGTTTCTAGTGTCCATGAATCTGGAGTGTTTCCTGTAAAGTTTTCGAATCCGGAATTCGAAATAATGTTTTGTGCATTTGTGTAAAAGAGGGAAGTTAATAAAAATCCCAAAAGGTAGATTTTTTTCATAATTGTTTTATGGTTTAATTAATAGTGCGCGAAAATAGATATAAAAAAAGGCTGATAAAATATTATCAGCCTTTTTATTATGTTAAATAAATAGTAATTATTTAATCACTAATTTTTTAGTAGTTACAGTGTTACCTTGAGATAATCTTACTGCGTAAACTCCTGCTTTAAGAGAAGATACGTTTAAACGCTGTGCGCTTAAAGTAGTATTAATAACTTGCTTTCCTAAAATATCGTAAACGGCAACTTGTGTTGCTTCGTTGTTACTTGTTTTAATGTTTACAAAACCATTTGAAGTTGGGTTTGGGTACATAGAAAAAGTAGTCTTTTCGAAGTTTTGCGTTGAAAGTGTCGTTATTGTAAAGTTACATTGCGTTAATGTTAATATTGCATTATTAGTAGTCCAATTATCTGGGTTGTTAATTGCAGCTCTTAATTCGTCTACGGTACCTTCAAATGTAGAACAATCGTAAATAGCATTATCTACTTCTGGATTTATAGCAATAGAAAAACCAACTAAAGATGCTGGTTGAGCCGATGTAGTTGAGCTAGTAGAATTAGTATCCCAGTTTCCATTCATATGGATTCCAGCATAAAAACCTGTTTCATCTCCGCCTCCTGGTGTATTGTTAGGATCGTATGCAAATATTTGATCTCCACCACTAGAAAGAAAGAAATTACCATCAGTAAAAATTATACCAGTTGAAGCATTCCCATTAACATCGTTAATTAAAACTTGTGTTCCAGCAGGTAAAACTGTACCTGGAGATGTCCAAAAAGCAGTTCCTTCATTATCTCTAAATTCACCATTTGATTGCCATCCATTCTCAGTAAAATTTATTTGTGTTCCAGCAGGGATATCTACAAAAGTTATAAACGAGAAGCCTTCTGGGCTATCTGAATTATAACCAGTAAAAGCAATGTCTCCAGTTTGTAATTGAGCGTTTACGGTTAGCAAACCAGTTAAAGTAAAAAGTAAAGAGTAAATTTTTTTCATGTTAAATATATTATAGATTAATTAGGCCAAATATATGTATAAAAAAGAATGCTGTAAATAAAAACGTACCTTTTAACAATTACTTAATATTGGGTGGTTTAATTACTAATTTCTTAGTAGTTGTTGCTTCATTTTGGCTTATTTATAAAACGTAAATGCTACTGTTTAAACTAGAAATATTTAATGCAGTGTTGTTTGCCGTTTGAGGTATAACTTACTGTCCTAAAGTAGAGAAATTAACCACTTTAATTGGCGTATTTGCAATAGTATTAATAGTTGTAAAACCTGTGTATGTTGCTTCCGGTGAGTACAGACTATGCAACGGTATTAGCTTCGGTTAAATTTATGGCGGTTGTACCGTAATTAAAATTTTCGGCTAAAGCCTATCTAAAAAAAGTGTTAGTTTGTTAAAATCACGAATAATAAATAGTAAATTGTTTTCATGATTATATTAAGGTGAAAGTCTAAAAATAATTTATTGTTTCGTTCTAATATATAGGTAGTTATGTGTTTGGGTTAACCATTAAATAACGTAAAAATAAAATAATGTGTTGCGTTTGAAGTGAAATTTTTTTCAATGTTATTATAATGTTACTAATTTGTAATTTTTATAGAAGTATTTTAATATTTTTATCTTTGGCATGAATAATAATTAATACTAAAACATTTTCAATGAATAAAAAAGACATTAAAATATTACTTGTTGACGATGAGCCAGATATTCTAGAAATTGTTGGGTATAATTTATCGCAAGAAGGTTACCAAGTTATTACAGCAAATAACGGTTTAGAAGGCGTTGCAAAAGCTAAAGCCGAAAAGCCTCAACTTATTGTTTTAGATGTTATGATGCCAGAAATGGATGGTATTGAAGCTTGTGAACTTATTAGAAAGATTCCAGAATTAAAACATACAATAATTACTTTTTTAACGGCTAGAGGAGAAGATTATTCTCAGGTTGCAGGTTTCGATGCCGGAGCAGACGATTATATTACCAAACCCATTAAGCCAAAAGTATTAGTTAGTAAAGTAAAGGCTTTATTAAGACGCTTAAAAACTGAAGATGCTAGTATTCCTGTATTAAAAATTGGAGATATTATTATTAATAGAGAAGAGTATAAAATATCTATTAAAGGACGAGAAATTATTTTACCAAGAAAGGAGTTCGAATTACTGTCTTTATTAGCATCTAAGCCTGGAAAAGTTTACAAAAGAGAAGATATTCTTGATAAAGTTTGGGGAAACGATGTTGTTGTTGGAGGAAGAACAATAGATGTGCATATTAGAAAACTTAGAGAAAAAATTGGAGACGCCTCTTTTAAAACCGTTAAGGGTGTTGGGTATAAGTTTGTAGAATAAATGAAAATTAAAAAGACTTATAAATTTGCTTTTAAAACATCGTTATACATTACAGTTGTACTAGCACTGGCAATGTGTCTTTTTCTTTATACTTTTTATAGAATAAACTGGTTTCATATTTTATTATTTATCTGTTTTTGTTACGGTTTGGCTTTTTGTGTAATACAATACCGTGCTCAAAATTTTATTTATAAACGTATAAATAAAATATACGAAGATCTTACGCTTTTAGAATCTACTACATTTAGAAAAAGACCTGTTACTACAGATATGGCAACGCTTACTCAAGAAATTGATAGGTTTGCAAGAGATAAAAAAATAGAAATTGAAACGCTTAAAATTCGAGAAGAATACCGAAAGGAATTTTTAGGAAACGTTTCTCACGAACTTAAAACACCATTATTTACGGTACAAGGTTATTTAGAAACGTTAATTGATGGTGCCGCAGAGGATAAAAAAATAAGAGAGAAATATCTAGATAGAGCAAACAAAGGTGTAGAAAGACTAATCTATATTGTAAAAGATTTAGATATGATTACTAAGCTCGAAGCAGGTGATGTTAGAATTGAAATAGAGTCTTTTAATATTATTGAGTTAATAGAAGATGTGTTCGATTTGTTCGAGATGAAGGCTGCAAAAAAGAAAATAACACTAACCTTCGATAGAGATTATTTAAAACCTATTATGGTTAAAGCCGACAAAGAGAAAATACAACAGGTGCTTTCAAATTTAGTTGTAAACTCTATTAAGTACGGCAGATTAAAAGGAACTACAGAAATTAGTGTAGAAAACCTTATTAAAAATAAAGTAATTATTCGTGTTACCGACAATGGCGAGGGTGTCGTTAAAGAGAATGTGCCAAGATTGTTCGAGCGTTTTTATAGAGTAGATAAAAGTGGCTCAAGAAAAGAAGGAGGTTCTGGTTTAGGCTTAGCTATTGTAAAACATATAATAGAAGCACACGACGAAAAAATATATATAGAAAGTGAATTTGGTGTTGGTAGCGAGTTTTCTTTTACGCTAGAAAAGACTGAATAAAGTATCGAGGTTTGGAGTGTTGTATTCCAAATTTAGTCCTTTAAAGTTTTCGTTTTTCTCTAATTCAGATAAATTAAATGCTTTTTGATGGCAAGAAGGTGCAAGATTTAAAGCCTTAAAACGTTTGGCCAAATAGTCTTGTTCAAATTGTCCTGGCGTGGGTATAAAAAAAGCTTTTTTTCCTAATTTGGCTAAATCCATAACTGTTGTATAACCAGAACGACAGATAATAATAGCGCTGCTATTTATCGCTTTTTCTAATGCTTCAGAAGTCATAAAATTATAAATAGTAAAGTTTCCAGTGGTATTTATAGTTTGTTTTGCTTCAATTTTTCCTTTTACAAACAAAACGGAACCCTTATAATAGTGTAATTCTTTTATTAGTGTATTCTCTAGTAAAGACCGCTGTGGTTCTGGGCCAGATAATAATACCATAAGATTGTACTCCGTTTTAGCTTCCGTTTTATTAAGTCTGCTTAAAGGTCCTAAATACGTAATGTTTAGTTTCGTTTTTTCTGAAAGATGCCCAAGTCGTCCACTTAAATTGGGTTCATTTTTAAAATCGGGAACCCAAATTTCTTTAAATTTTTTAAGCTGAAGCTGATTTAATTTCGAACTAAAATAAGTAGTGCTGCCGCTTAATACATTTAGTTGATGGGTAATAATTACAGACGGTATGTTTTTACTGTAAATACCAAAACGACAATCGGAGATTATGCCATCAATTTTATGAGTGCTAATAATGTGTTTAATACTTTGTCTTTCGGCCCTAAGTGTTTTTAAAATATGTGGTAATTGCGTAAAGAGTTTTAAATCTAAATTCTTTCCTTTTTTTTGATATTGGATATTAAAAGCAGGGAGTGTAATAGATTCTAAACTAGAAAATTCCTTTTGAAGTAGAAGTAAAGCGTCACCATCACTCGCAATAATGGGAGTGAAATTACAATCTAAAAGCCAGTTAATTATAGGTATACATCTTGTGGCATGGCCTATTCCCCAATTTAGTGGAGCGACTAGAATTCTTTTCTTCATATATAAATATCAAAGATAATGATTATCGTATGCTTTTAAAATTGAGGCTCTAAAATATATAAAGCCATTTTTTTTGACTGTAGATAAATGTGAAACCAAGTAATCCCTTTATTGCTCTGCCTAGAAGATAGTTGGTTTCAAAAAATTCTTTATTTTTGCCAAAAATTAATTTACAGCAGTGGGAAGTAAAAATAAGCTTAAGAGATTTAACGAAAACGAAACGTTCTCTAATGTGTTTCAACCAACACGAGAAGAATTAGTAGGTCCAGATTACGAAATGAAAGGGCATTGGAACGAAAAATATTTTAAAAATAACAATCCGTTAATTTTAGAATTAGGCTGTGGTAAAGGAGAATACTCTGTAAATCTTGCAAAAAAATACCCAAACAAAAACTTTATTGGTGTCGATATAAAAGGAGCACGTTTTTGGAGAGGCGCAAAAACAGGAATTGAAGAAAACATTCCTAATGTTGCTTTTTTAAGAACGCAAATAGAACTTATCGATCATGCTTTTGCAGAAAATGAAGTCGACGAAATCTGGATTACTTTTCCAGATCCTCAAATAAAATATAAGCGTACAAAACATAGAATGACGAATGCTGTGTTTTTAGAACGCTATAAAAAGATTTTAAAAGCAGATGGTATTATGAACCTAAAAACCGATAGCGAGTTTATGCACGGTTATACACTTGGGTTATTACATGGTGCTGGACATGAGGTGTTATATGCAAACCATAATGTGTATAAACAAGAAGGAAGTCCAGAAGAAGTAACAAGCATACAAACGCATTACGAAAGTATCTATTTGGAACAAAACAAACCAATTACGTATATTAGGTTCAAAATTAAATAAGAATTGGAGATAACAATTACTTTTTGTATTGCATTATTAGTAGCTTTTGTTGGTGTTATTCCACCAGGATTACTAAACATGACTGCGGCTAAAGTTAGCATAAAAGAAGGGCATACCAGAGGTTTGGTTTTCTCTGCTGGTGTTTGTGTAATTGTTGTTTTGCAAACACTAATAGCACTGGTTTTTGCTAGGTATTTAAGTAACCATCCAGATGTTGTAGATATTATGCAGCGCGTGGCTTTTGTACTCTTTGTACTGCTTACTGTTTACTTTTTGGTTGTTGCAAAAAAAACCGATAAGCCTAATGTAGAGACTAACGTTAAAAGTAAAAAGAGTCGCTTTTTTCAAGGTATTTTGTTATCTGCATTAAATGTATTTCCAATTCCATATCAAGCCTATATGGCTATTACCTTTGTGTCTTTTACATGGATTAAGTTAGATCCAGTAGGTATTTCGGCATACGTAGCAGGAGCTGCAACAGGAACTTTTGTTATGCTTTATATTTATGTTTTCTTTTTCGAAAAAATAAATAGTAAGAGAATAAAATCTCAAAAAGGAATGAATTTAACTATTGGTATGATTACAGGTGTAATTTCTATAATTACTTTAGTTAATATTATTAAAGAAATGTAATCTAAAGTACCATTCCTTAAAAGTGAATTTGGACTATAAGTCTATTTAAAAGGAATACCAACTTACAATTATATAACATTATTAACCGCCAAAATGAAGCCTGAAACTCTCAATTTTTTCGAAAAAGTGTATCAAGTAGCAAAGCTAATTCCTTATGGAAGAGTTACAAGTTATGGTGCTATTGGTAATTATCTTGGAGCACCAAGAAGTGCAAGAATGGTTGGTTATGCCATGAATGGTTCTCACGAAAAAGACGTGCCTGCACATCGTGTGGTTAATAGAAAAGGTTTGCTTACAGGAAAGCATCATTTTGATGGTACAAATTTAATGCAACAGCTCTTAGAGAGTGAAGGAATAGTTGTTATCGAAAATCAAATTCAAGATTTAAAAACGGTGTATTGGGATCCGTCTAAAGAGTTGCTATAGCATAATGTTAGCTATTATTTTATAAAAGTTGCAAAACTTACAAATTTTAGATGTTTTTTATAATTGTTTTTAATTATTGTATCATATAAAATTCTTCAAATCAACTACTTTATTCTTCAGTCTTTAAATAGTATCTTTGCTCTTAGAATCAATCTGAATAAGAGGTTGGTAAAAATAAAATTCAGAATAAGAAAATGAAGTATGTCTTCTTTTTTCTCTTCTCTATTGCCTATAATAAAATATGAAAATTACAAAACAAGATATATTAAACGCACTTAAAACGATAACAGTTCCTGGCGAAGGACAAAATATGGTAGATAGTGGAGCAGTTAAAAATGTTGTTACTTTTGCCGATGAGGTTATAGTAGATATTACCATTACTAATCCAGCGTTACAAGCACGTAAAAAAACCGAGGTAGAAATACTTAAGGCCATTCACGAAAAAGTGTATGAAAAAGCGCAGGTAAAAATAAACATAAAAGTAGATGCGCCAGTTAAGGCTGCTACAAACGAAATTAAAGGAAAAACGATTCCTGGTATTAAAAACATTGTAGCTATTGCTTCTGGAAAAGGAGGAGTAGGAAAATCTACAGTTACAGCAAATTTAGCTGTAACATTAGCAAAAATGGGATTTAAGGTTGGTGTTTTAGATGCCGATATTTATGGGCCATCAATGCCAATTATGTTCGATGTTGAATTAGAGAAACCATTATCTGTAACAGTAGATGGTAAGTCTAAAATGAAGCCTGTAGAAAATTACGGCGTTAAAATATTATCAATAGGTTTCTTTACAAAACCAGATCAAGCAGTCGTTTGGAGAGGTCCAATGGCATCAAAAGCATTAAATCAAATGATTTTCGATGCTGCTTGGGGAGAACTAGATTTCTTATTATTAGACCTGCCTCCAGGGACAGGAGATATACATTTAAGTATTATGCAGTCGCTTCCAATTACAGGAGCCGTTGTAGTTAGTACACCGCAAAATGTAGCATTAGCAGATGCCAAAAAAGGTGTTGCAATGTTTCAACAAGACAGTATTAATGTTCCTGTTTTAGGAATTATAGAAAACATGGCTTACTTTACACCAGAAGAGTTGCCAAATAATAAATATTATATCTTCGGAAAAGAAGGCGCAAAACATTTAGCCGAAGATTTAAATGTACCACTTTTAGGAGAGCTACCATTAGTGCAAAGCATTCGTGAAGCAGGAGATGTGGGTAGGCCAGCAGCTATGCAGGAAGGAACACCTTTAGAAAAAGCGTTCGAAACCATTACTCGAAACGTAGTGCAAGAAGTGGTAAATAGAAACGAAAATTTACCAGAAACTGAAGCAATAAAAATTACAACAATGGCTGGATGTTCAGCTGTAAAAAAGTAAATATGACAGGTGAACAATTAAGATTAAATGTAGAGAAAGCGCTCGATGAAATTCGTCCGTTTTTACAAAGCGATGGTGGAGATATTTCATTGTTATCTATCGAGGAGGATAAAGTAGTTAAAGTACAATTAGAAGGTGCTTGTGTTGGTTGTAGTGTAAACCAAATGACACTAAAATCTGGTGTAGAAATGACAATTAAAAAGTATGCACCTCAAATAGAACAAGTTATTAATGTCGAGGCTTAATTAATACGAGAGCAAGAATCTTGTTAATTATAGTATTGGTAAAAATTAATGAGTTTCTAAAATGGTGATAATTGTCATGTAATGTCATAAATCATTATTAGACCTTTGTAATCTTCAAAAAATATTAAAGAATACCTGTTTATACGGGTTTAAAATAATAGGTAGCAATCAAGAGATTCCTGCCTACGCAGGAAAATATGATTAAAACAGATATCCTAATTATTGGTGCCGGACCAACAGGTTTATTTACCGTTTTCGAAGCAGGTTTATTAAAATTAAAATGCCATTTAATAGATGCATTACCTCAAGCAGGAGGTCAATGTTCAGAAATATATCCTAAAAAACCCATATACGATATTCCGGCTTATCCAGAAATTCTTGCCGGAGATTTAACGCATAAATTACTTGAACAATGCAAGCAATTCGAGCCAGGTTTTACGCTTGGAGAGCGTGCAGAAACAATAGATAAGCAAGAGGATGGTAGTTTTATTGTCACTACAAATAAAGGTACAAAACACCAAGCGACAGTTGTAGCAATAGCAGGTGGATTAGGTAGTTTTGAGCCAAGAAAACCTCTAATTCATAACATCGCAGCATTTGAAGATAAAGGTGTAGAATACATTATTAAAGATCCAGAATTTTATAGAGATAAAAAGGTTGTAATCGCAGGTGGTGGAGACTCTGCTTTAGATTGGAGTATCTTTTTAAGTGATGTAGCTTCAGAGGTAACTTTAGTACACAGACGAAATGAATTCCGTGGACACTTAGACTCTGTAGATAAAGTTCAAGAACTAAAAAATGAAGGTAAAATTAACCTTGTAACTCCAGCAGAAATAGTTGGAATCCTTGGCACCGATAAATTAAAAGGTGTTGTTGTAAAACAAGCCGAACATATAGAAAAAGAGTTTGAGTTGGAATGCGACCACTTTATTCCTTTATTCGGATTATCTCCTAAATTAGGCCCAATTGCAAATTGGGGATTAGAGATCGAGAAAAATGCGATTAAAGTAGATAACAGTTTAGATTATCAAACCAATATTCCTGGTATTTATGCTATTGGAGATGTTAATACATATCCAGGAAAGTTAAAGTTGATTTTATGTGGTTTCCACGAAGCAACATTAATGTGTCAATCGGCTTATAAAATTATTAATCCAGGAAAACGTTATGTTATGAAATACACAACAGTTGCAGGAGTCGATGGTTTTGATGGTACAAGAAAAGAATCACCAAAGGCAGTGGTTAAAAAAATAGAGTAAAAGGCATAAAACTTGCTTTAGTCTTAATGGATTAAAAATAAAACATTTGGAACAAGACATAAATATTACAATAACAGACAGAGAAGGAACAGTACATAAAATTCTAGCTCCAACAGATATGGCTATGAATTTAATGGAGGTTGTTCGATCTTACGAGCTTGCTCCAGAAGGTACAATAGGTATTTGCGGAGGTATGGCCATGTGTGCTTCTTGTCAATGTTATGTTACAAGTGATACAGAACTTCCAGAAATGCAAGATGACGAAGAAGCGATGCTCTCAGAGGCTTTCGATGTTAAAGACAACTCACGTCTTGGCTGTCAAATACAAATGACTCCTGAAATGGAGGGCTTGGAGGTTGTGTTGGCTCCTGAAAGTTAATTTTTTAAATCATTTCAAAACCATAACTATCTTTTTTTCGTAAATAAGGTCTAATTAAATATTATGGCCTCGTTCGAAATTATATCCTTTAAATCTACAGATTTTAGAGTGCTGTACAATAGTACAGACGCAACCGAATTTACCAGTGTAGCCTGTGTTTCAAAAAACTTGTGTTTTAGATTAATAGCATCTATTAGACAAAATAGTGTTAAAAATACGGCTTTCGAATTGCAACAACTTAGCTGCGGTAGTTGGTGTTTTTATCTAAAAAATCCTAATACAAATACTGTACTTGGAAGAAGTAAAACATATATTGATAAATCTATTGTGGAAGAAAAATTAAATAGAGTTAGATTAAGTATGGCTAGAGCAGAATATGTGAGTAAAAAGCATGTGTTATTTAGTTAATTTTGTAGTCTACTAAGGCAATAGGTCCTTCTAGCAAGACGCGAACAATCTTTAAATTACCATCATCACTTGTAGAAATTTGCCATTTAATAAGAGAGATTTCTCCATTTTCAATTTCCATTCCTGTAATACTTCTTGGGTGTACGCAGCTTCCATCATTAAAAAACGGAATGTCTCCAGGTTCTGGAAAACGTGGTCTGTGTGTATGTCCAACAATAGTCATTAAATTATTGTTTTCCGTAATCCATTTTTTTGTTCTACGCTCTACTTTTATAAGTTCTTTGTAGTTTTTTGCAGGACTAGTTGGATCTGCAATACCCATAACATTTAGCGGTTTCCAAAGTAATCGAACCATAAACCTACTCCATTTCCAAAACGTATAATTCCACCAGTCGGCTTGATGGCCATGTGTTAAAAAAAGTTCTTGGTTTGTATGGCAATGTTTTAAAATAATGCCTTCATGGTATTTAATATCTTTAAACAATTCGACATCTTCACCAGTTTTAGGATCAAAATAAGTAGATAAATGTTTTTTCACATACTCTGGATCACGGTAAACCATATCGTGGTTTCCCCAAATCATGTGTAATCTATTATCCTTATGAAACAGTTTCAAAAGCATATAGACGTTTTTGTGAGCATTTAAAATAGATTCGAAAGAGATGTTTTCCCAAAGTTCATCGCCATCACCAATTTCACAGTAAGTAAAGCCTTCTGCGTAATATTGTTTTAAGGCATGAAAATAGATGTTTCTATTATTCGCAAAATCATCAGCAAAACTATTGTCACCTCTATGGCAATCGCTAAAAAGTACAATCTTACTATCATTATCAAAATCGACAATTTTAGCTTCTCTGTACGCGCGATCTAATTTCTTTTTAGCTGAAAACATATAAGGAGTTTAAACGAAATTAGCGAAAAAACTTAACTTATTTAAGTATTTCTTTTGCTTTAGGTAGTAAGCGTTCTACAAATTTCTGGTAAGCAATCTGTGAAGGGTGTAAACCATCATTTGCTACCAGATTAGGCTCAATAATACCTTGTCTTGTAATGTCTGTAATATTAATAAACGAGATGTCGTTTTGTTTGCAATAGTTTTCTGCGAAAGCATTGTAGAGGTTTATTTCTCTAGAAATTTGAGTGCGCTCTTTTCCATAAGGTGTAAAAGCATAATCTGGAATAGAAATAATAATAACTTTATTTTTATCGTTATTTGCTTTTATTATTGCGGTACGAACTAATTCTGGAAATTCGCTTTTATAAAGAGCAAAAGGTTTTTTTTGATATTGATTATTAACACCAATAAGTAAAGTCACTAAATCAAAATTATTTGCAGGCTTCTTTTTTGTAATTGCAAGTTTTAAATCACTTGTTGTCCAGCCTGTTTCTGCAATAATATCAAGTTTGATAGTATTATCGTTTTCCAAATGCTTCTTAAGTTGCTCTGGAAATCTACAAGTTTCACAAACACTTTCTCCAATGGTGTAGCTGTCTCCTAGCGCTAAAATTGAATATGTTTTTCTAGAATCATTATGTTTTTCTATAGTTAGTTTATTCGAACTTCCACAACAGAAAAACAAAATAGAGGTAAATATTAAAAAGGTTTTTTTCATAAATAAAAAATGCGTTTCATATAGAAACGCATTTTTGTAGTCTTTGGTTTTCAGTTTAACTTAGAGATATTGTATTAATAAAATTAAGTTTCAAAATACCGTTTAATTTAACGCAACCACTCCGTTTGGAAATCGCTAGTTAAGTCTTATTTAAAGGCATTTAAACCTGTAATATCTAAACCTGTAATTAGTAAATGAATATCGTGAGTACCTTCATAAGTAACAACGCTTTCAAGATTCATCATGTGTCTCATAATAGAGTATTCTCCACTAATTCCCATACCACCTAACATTTGTCTTGCTTCACGAGCAATAGTTAAAGCCATATCCACATTATTACGTTTTGCCATAGAAATTTGCGCAGAAGTCGCTGTTCCGTTTTCGCGCATAACACCAAGTCTCCAAGCTAACAATTGTGCTTTTGTAATCTCGGTAATCATTTCGGCAAGTTTCTTTTGTTGCAATTGAAACTGTCCAATTGGCTTACCAAATTGAATACGCTCTTTACTGTATCTTAAAGCAGTATCGTAGCAATCCATAGCAGCACCAATGGCGCCCCAAGCAATACCAAAACGAGCAGAATCTAAACAGCCTAACGGTGCTCCTAATCCAGATTTGTTTGGTAATAGGTTTTCTTTAGGAACTTTTACATTATCAAAAATAAGTTCTCCTGTAGCACTTGCTCTAAGAGACCATTTGTTGTGAGTTTCTGGTGTTGTAAAGCCTTCCATTCCACGTTCTACAATTAGACCATGAATACGACCGCTTTCATCTTTTGCCCAAACAACAGCTATGTTACAAAATGGCGAATTCGAGATCCACATTTTAGCACCATTTAAAAGATAATGGTCACCCATATCTTTAAAGTTTGTTACCATTCCGCTTGGGTTAGAGCCATGATCTGGTTCTGTTAAACCAAAACTTCCAATCCATTCTCCACTAGCTAATTTTGGTAAGTATTTATTACGTTGTTCTTCGTTTCCGTATTTCCAGATAGGATACATCACTAAAGAACTTTGTACAGAGGCAGTACTTCTTACGCCACTATCTCCACGTTCAATCTCTTGCATAATCAAACCATAAGAAATTTGGTCTAATCCAGCACCTCCATATTCCTCAGGAATATAAGGACCAAAAGCTCCAATTTCTGCTAATCCACTAATAATAGATTTTGGAAATTCGGCCTTTTGGGCTGCTTCTTCAATAATAGGCGATACGTCACGCTTTACCCATTCTCTGGCAGCATCACGTACTAATTTATGTTCTTCTGTTAAAAGTTCGTCAAGATTGTAATAATCTGGTGCTTCGAATAAATCTGGTTTCATAAATATATTTTATGTCTTCACAATTAGAGGATTCTCAAAAATGAAGGTGTTATTTTATTAGTTTAACAAAAATAACGAAAACCATTGCATTGCCCAATATAAATATCACATTTTAAGATAAAAATCTTTAGTCAAGTTTATGTAGTCCTCAGTGTAGTCGTGTCGTGCGTTTTCAATAATAAGTTCGTTAATTTCTATCTCGCTTTCGCGGAAAGACATCGCGATTAAAGACCGTTTTATTTCAGAAGTATTAGTGCCTCGAACGCGAGTAATTTTATTTGCTTTTAGATTTACAGCCGAAGCTAATGCTATAAATTTGGCTTCTTCCTTAAACGGAATAATAGTACAAAAGGTACCATCTTCTATTAATAGTTTTGAAACACTAGCAACCAAATGCTCAAAAGGCATGGCATCTTGAAAACGTGCCAAATCTCTTTGTTCATTTTCTGTTTTGTAATCTTCAGAATAGAAAGGTGGATTGCAAATAATAAGATCGTATTCATCTTCAATTTCTTCCGTAAATTCTGCTAAATCCGCATGGTAGCAAAATAAGCGATCGCTCCAAGGTGAGCCTTCAAAATTCTCGACACATTGCTCGTAAGCCAATTCATCTATTTCTAATGCATCTATAACTTCTGCGTCACAGCGTTGTGCCAGCATTAAAGAAAGAATGCCTGTTCCTGCTCCAATATCTAACGTAGCAAAAGGTTGTTTGTCTATAGAAGCCCATGCGCCAAGTAAAACGCCATCTGTACCAATTTTCATGGCACATTGGTCTTGATTTACTGCAAATTGTTTGAATGTGAAAGGTTTATTCATAAGCGTGTAAGTCCTTCCTTTTGGGAAGGATTTAGTATGGGATTATTCTTCTAAATATAAATCTATAAGTCCTTCTGGAGTGTCAACATATATAATTTTATTCACTTTATCTACTTTCGAGATAAACTCATCATTCATTGGTATTAAAATTTCAATACCATCTCTATCTATTTCAAAAAGCGACTGAGAAGTAGAGTCGTTAATGCCTTTAATTACACCAACATGTCCAAATTTTTTGTCTTCTACTTTAAAACCAATAATTTCATGGAAGTAGAATTTATTATCTTCTAATTCCGGAAGAAAAGTTAGAGGTAAGTAGCATTCACATTTCATTAATGCATCTGCATCTGCTTCAGTATCGACGTCTTCAAATTTTACTCGAAGTAATTCACTTTTGTGTAATTGAGAGCGTTCAATAAAAAACGGAATTAAATTACCACGTAAATCTATAAATATAGCATCTAGATCGTCGTATAAATTAGGTTCGTCTGTATCTAGCTTTATTAGCAATTCGCCTTTAAAACTATATTTTTTTACAATTTTACCTAAAAAGAAACACTCTTCTTTAGTCATCTAAAAATTTATTTATTGTTTCCGCGTAGACGGAAATCTTATTAGTATATAGATCCTATTTTCTAACAGGATATGTGTAATGGTATGTTCTGCAATTTCAGAATACTATTTCACATAAAAAAACTCCGATAAAAAATTATCGGAGTTTTAAAAGTATAAAAAATTAATTTTCTATTCTTCTTCGTTTGTTGCTGCTGCTTCTTCAGCTGGAGCTTCCTCTTCAACAACTGGAGCGTTAGCTGCAATTCTTGCTTCGTTAGCTGCTTTTTCAGCTGCAAATGCTTTTGCTTTAACGTCAGCTTCCGCTTTAGATAAACCATCTTTTTTAGCATCAACTTTACCACCTTTTTCTTCTAACCAAGTAGCGAATTTCTTCTCTGCTTGCTCTTCAGTTAAAGCACCTTTACGAACACCACCAGCAAGGTGATTTTTCAATAAAGCTCCTTTGTAAGATAATAATGCTTTGGCAGTATCAGTTGGTTGTGCACCATTCTGTAGCCATTTTACTGCTCCGTCAACATCTAATTCGATAGTTGCAGGATTAGTGTTTGGATTGTAAGCACCTAATTTCTCTAGGTATTTACCATCTCTTTTCGCGCGAGCATCTGCTGCTACGATCCAGTAATAAGGTTTTCCTTTCTTACCGTGTCTTTGTAATCTTATTTTTACAGGCATAAAAATTAATTTGTGAGGTTCGCGACCTCTATTATTAATAAGTGCGCAAATATACAAATTTTATTTAAACACCAAGTTTTTAATGTAATTGTATGTCATTGTGATTTTTTATTTTATTTTTGAGTTCTCGAAACAAAAAAACTATGAAAAAAATTATTGCTCTAATTCTAGTGACTTTTACCTTTTTTGGATGTGGAGAAGACCTAGAATTTAATACGCCCTCATTTCAAGGTGAGAAAGATGGTAACCTATGGGAAGCTGTAACTTTTAGAGCTAATGTAAATAGTGCTGGTGAGTTAACAATTGTGGGATCAAATAATTTTGAAACTATTAGTTTAAGAGTTAATTCTTTAACTTTAGGTATACATGATGTTACCGAGTCATCTTCAGCTGGATCATTATTAGATATAGACGATGTTCTTTACTCTTCAAATAATTTTCCAGATCCAAGTGTGTCATTATATCCTGCTGCAGGACAAATAGATCTTAAAGAAGTGAGCACTGAGGCTGGTTATGTTTCTGGAGAATTTTATTTTAATGCATATAATAGTTCTGGATTAACTTCAGTAAATATAAATAAAGGTTTTTTTCATAGAGTACCTCTAATTGGTGCAGCGGCTGGTTCAGGAAGCGTTGGTGTGCCATGTTCTACAGCTTCTGCTGTGGTAGCGGCAACTTTGGTTAATTTTAATAGTGTTGGGCCGGGAGATGCTAGTTATGTAGATATTTGTAATGCGTATAAAACAGCACTTACAACTCAAAAAGCGGCTTGTGGTGATGGAGACGGTTCTATTCAAGCAACTATAGACGGCTTAAGCTGTATGTAAACATATTTATAACATATTATAAAGCGCAGACTAAATTTTAGTCTGCGCTTTTTTTTGTTAAAAACTCTTAAACTAGCTGTGAATACTCATAAAGTCTGTTAAATCGCTTGACATAGCTTCTTGTTTCTTGTATATTGAGAAGGAAGATGCGAAACAATACACATCTTAAAAGAAGGTATTGAAATTTAAATGATCAACGATATTATGAAGTACACAGAAGAAATTTCAAACAAGTTAAACGAATTATTAGAAAAGAATTATGACGCTGAAAAAGGTTATATAGATGCTACCCAAAACGTAGAGAGTAATAATTTAAAAATGTTCTTTAAAAGAAGAGCTACCGAGAGGAGTGAATTTGCTAAAGAGTTACGTACCGAAATCTTACAATATGGACAAATTCCAACAGATTCGGGTACATTAAAAGGAACGCTTCACAGAAATTGGATGAATCTAAAGACTACTTTTACGTCTAACGATGAAAAAGCTATCTTAAACGAAGCAATTCGTGGAGAAGAAGCAAGTCTAGAAGAGTACAACACTTTAATAACAGCAAGAAATTTGCCACCGACTATAGACGGTTTAATAGCGAAGCATAGAAATGCAATTCAAGCCGCCATTAATACAGAGAAAGCTCAGTTAGAATTGATTGCATAATCATTAACTAATTTTAGATATTAAAAATAGCAGCCTCCTTGGGCTGCTATTTTTATGCGTGTAATATTTTGTGATTTTTAACTTTTAAAACTACCAATTTTGCGTACTTTTACAAGCTAGTAATTTCTCATAGATTTATCATTAAATCGACTTAATAACAGCTACTTATGTATTTAATTTTTGATACAGAAACAACAGGTTTACCTAAACGTTGGGATGCACCATATACAGACACAGACAATTGGCCTAGATGTATACAAATTGCTTGGCAATTGCATGACGAGATGGGAAACTGTATCGAGAGCGAAGATTATTTAGTAAAACCAGAAGGTTTTAATATTCCTTATGATGCTGAGAAAATACATGGTATTTCTACAGAATTAGCTCAAGAGCAAGGTGTTGCTTTAAGTACAGTTTTAGAGAAATTTAATATTGCATTAGGTAAAACCAAGTTTGTAGTTGGACAAAATGTAAAGTTCGATTTAAATATTATGGGAGCAGAGTTTGTGCGTGGAGACGTTACAAACCAATTACAAGAACTACCAGTTTTAGATACCTGTACAGAGCACACTGCAAAATTATGTGAGCTTCCAGGAGGACGTTATGGTAAGTTTAAATTACCAACATTAACAGAGTTACATCAGTATTTGTTTGACCAGCCTTTTGGTGAAGCGCACAACGCAACTGCAGATGTTGAGGCAACCACGCGTTGCTTTTTAGAGTTAATAAGAAGACATCAATTTACAAAAGAGCAGCTTGATGTTGATTTAGATTATTTTAAAAATTTCTCTGAAGCGAATCCTCAGCCTATAAAATTAATAGGTTTAAAGCATATTAACCTTAAAAAGGAGAGTGCTAAAATTAATGAGAGATTACAAAAGGCTCAAGCAGTCGATTTGTCTTCAGAAGAAATAAAAGAAAATATAGCAGATTTAGAATCTGTAGATTTTGTGCATTTGCATAACCACTCACAGTTTTCGGTATTACAATCTACAATGAGTGTTGTGGATTTAATTACTGTAGCTGCAAAGCATGGTATGCCAGCAGTTGCTTTAACTGATCACGCAAACATGATGGGTGCTTTTCACTTTGTTAATGCAGCAAATAAGCATAATAAAGGCGTTGAGGCAAAAATAAAAGAAGCTGAGCTATTAGGGAATACAAGTTCGGCTAAAAAAATAAAGCCAATTATTGGTTGTGAGTTTTTTGTTTGTGAAGACCATTTAGATAAAAGTCGAAAAGACAATGGTTATCAAATTGTTTTAATGGCAAAAAACAAAAATGGATATCATAATCTAGCAAAACTGTCATCGCATGCTTACGTAAGTGGATTTTATTATTTGCCAAGAATTGATAAAAAACTTATTGAACAATACAAAGAGGATTTAATTTGCTTAACAGGAAACTTGTATGGCGAAGTGCCAAGTAAAGTTTTAAATGTAGGAGAGAATCAGGCAGAAGAAGCTTTAATTTGGTGGAAAGACACTTTTAAAGACGATTTGTATGTGGAGTTAATGCGCCATGATCAGGAAGATGAAAACCGTGTTAATCCAGTATTAATAAAACTCGCTCGAAAACATAATGTAAAGCTTGTAGCTTCAAATAATACTTATTACGCAAAGCAAAGCGATGCGAATGCACACGATATTTTATTATGTGTAAAGGAAGGTGAAAAGCAAGCGACACCAATTGGTCGTGGTCGTGGTTATCGTTACGGTTTGCCAAACCAAGAGTATTATTTCAAGTCTGGTGAAGCCATGAAAAACATCTTTAAAGATGTGCCAGAAGCTATAAGTAATATTCAAGAAGTAGTCGATAAAATTGAAGGATATCAACTGGCTAGAGATGTTTTATTGCCTGCGTTCGATATTCCTGAAAAGTTTGTTCACGTAGAAGATACAGCAGATGGAGGTAAACGTGGAGAAAATGCTTTCTTACGTCATTTAACTTACGTTGGAGCAAAGAAACGTTATGGCGAGGAGCTTTCTGATGTTGTTATAGAACGATTAGATTTCGAGTTAAGCGTTATAGAAAAAACAGGATATCCTGGTTACTTTTTAATTGTTGAAGATTTTATTCGTGAAGCACGAAAAATGGATGTTTCGGTTGGTCCAGGTCGTGGATCTGCAGCAGGTTCTGTAGTTGCATACTGCCTTTGGATTACCAATATAGATCCCTTATTATATAATTTACTTTTTGAGCGTTTCTTGAATCCGGATCGTGTAAGTATGCCCGATATTGATATTGATTTTGATGATGAAGGTCGAAGTCGTGTTATGGATTATGTAATTGATAAATACGGAAGTAGTCAAGTAGCACAGATTATTACCTATGGAACAATGGCTGCAAAGTCATCGATTAGAGATACTGCTCGTGTTTTAGATTTGCCGCTTTTTGATGCAGATAGAATTGCCAAACTAATTCCGACAATGTCTAAGTTGGGTAAGATTTTTGGTTTATCTGAAAAAGAATTAGGCGCAAAGTTTAGAGCTGAAGATTTAGAAAAAATAAACGAGCTTATAAATATTTCTGAAGGAAGCGATTTATCTGCCGAAACAGTAAACCTTGCAAGATCGCTTGAAGGTTCGGTTAGAAACACAGGAATTCATGCCTGTGGTGTAATTATTACACCAGACGATATTACCAAGTTCGTACCTGTTGCTTTAGCAAAAGATTCCGATTTATATGTGACCCAATTTGATAACTCTGTCGTTGAAGACGCAGGTTTATTAAAGATGGATTTCTTGGGATTAAAAACACTAACTTTAATTAAGGATACTGTAAAACTTGTAAAAGCAAAACATGATATTTTGCTTGATCCAGATAGTTTTCCGTTGGATGATGAAGAGACTTATGCGTTATTCCAACGCGGAGAAACGGTTGGTGTATTCCAATATGAATCTCCTGGAATGCAAAAACACCTTAAGGATTTAAAACCTTCTGTTTTTGATGATTTAATTGCCATGAATGCCTTGTACCGTCCGGGACCAATGGAATATATTCCAAGTTTCGTTAGAAGAAAACATGGTGACGAAGATATTGAGTACGATTTACCAGCAATGGAAGAGTACTTAAAAGAAACCTATGGTATTACGGTTTACCAAGAGCAAGTAATGCTACTGTCTCAAAAACTGGCAGATTTTACCAAAGGTGAAGCCGATGTCTTGCGTAAAGCTATGGGTAAAAAGCAAATTGCTGTACTTGATAAAATGAAACCTAAGTTTGTCGAGCAAGCAAGTGCAAAAGGACATGACCCTAAAAAATTAGAAAAAATTTGGAAGGATTGGGAAGCCTTTGCGAGTTATGCCTTTAATAAATCGCACTCTACGTGTTACGCTTGGATTGCATACCAAACTGCGTATTTAAAAGCGCACTATCCTGCAGAATATATGGCTGCTGTATTGTCTAATAACATGAACGATATTAAGCAGGTTACTTTCTTTATGGAGGAGTGTAAACGTATGAAGTTGCCAGTACTTGGACCAGATGTAAATGAGAGTTATTATAAATTCTCGGTAAACAAAGACAATGCTGTGCGTTTTGGAATGGGAGCTATAAAAGGTGTTGGACATGGAGCAGTAATGACGATTGTTGATAACCGAAAAGACGATGGGCCTTATTTGTCTATTTTCGATATTTCTAAGCGAATAGATTTGCGTGCCGCTAATAAAAAAGCTTTCGAAAACTTGGCTTTAGCTGGTGGTTTTGACTGTTTTGAAGATGTGCATCGCGCACAATATTTTCAAAAAGAAGGTAGTGATTTAACCTTCTTGGAGAAGGCTATTAAATATGGTGCAAAGCATCAAGAGAATGAAAATTCGTCTCAAGTGAGTTTGTTTGGTGGAGGAAGCGAAGTGCAAATAGATGAGCCATTAGTGCCACCTTGCGAAACTTGGGGAACTATGGAAAAACTAGCACAAGAGCGTGAAGTTGTTGGTGTTTATATTTCTGGTCACCCTTTAGATGATTTTAAAACAGAAATGAAGAGTTTCTGTACAGGAACCATTAGTTATTTCTATGACTTGGCAGCACATGTAAATAAAGATATAACGTTTGGAGGTGTAGTTACAGATGTGCAACATCGCGTAAGTAAACAAGGAAAAGGTTGGGCTCTATTTACTATCGAGGATTATACAGATAGTTACGAGTTTAGAATTTTTGGAGAAGACTATTTAAAACACCGTCCGTTTTTATTACAAAATACTTTTGTACACGTTAAGAGTTTTGTGAGAGATGGTTGGGTGAATAGAGATACGGGTAAAAAGAGTGATCCTAGATTGCAATTTAATAGTTTTCAGTTGTTGCATGATGTCATGGATAAGTATGTTAGGAAATTAACGATACAATTAAATATTAAAGAATTAGATGCTGATAAAATTAGAAATTTAAAAGATCTAATTTCTATGCATCCAGGAAATCATTTGCTTGATTTTGTGGTGTACGATAATAGAGAACAAATTAAATTAGAAATGCCAAGTAGAAAGCAGAAAGTAAAAGTGACTCAAGAATTGTTGGGCGCTTTGGAAGAAGATCAGGTGCTTTATAAGTTGAATACTTAAATAAAAATAGAAATGTCATTCAGAGCTTTTTCAATAGAAAAAAAAGCGTAGGAATCTTTTTAAGCCATCAGGATGCTCGCGCAAAGGATTGAACGGTATGTTTGAGCTCCTCGCAGAGAGCGAGTAGTGAAAGCCTGGTTTATGCGCCCAACTAAAATAAGCACTATCAATACTGCCATAAGTTAAACAAATTGCAAGGTTGTAAGGTTTGGCAGAATTTTTGACTAAGTTTGTATATTAACAGTGAATACACACAATTAAATTATAAATATTATGGCATTAGAAATCACAGATGCAAATTTTGAAGAGACAGTATTAAAGAGCGATAAGCCAGTAGTAGTTGACTTTTGGGCAGCTTGGTGTGGACCATGTAGAATGGTTGGACCAATTATTGATCAAATTAGCGATGAGTACGAAGGTAAAGCTATTGTAGGTAAACTAGACGTAGATGCAAATCAAGAATTTGCAGCTAAATACGGAGTAAGAAACATACCTACGGTATTGGTTTTTCAAAACGGAGAAGTTGTTGGAAGGCAGGTTGGTGTAGCACCAAAAACAGCATATGCTGAAGCTATCGACGCTTTACTATAGAAATATATTTTCATAAAGAATTGATAAAGGTTTGCTGTAATAGCAAACCTTTTTTTATTTTAGTAAAAAAGTAAATTATAATGAGCAAAATAACAAAAGCGCAAGACGCAATAGATAGTAAATTATTAGACGAAAGAAAAGTATTTCTTTGGGGAATGGTAGATGATAAGAGTGCAAAGCACGTTATCGATAGATTAATGTATTTAGATAGTTTAGAGACTAAAGACATTACTTTATATATTAATAGTCCAGGAGGTTATGTAACATCTGGTTTCGCTATGTACGATACTATTAAATCTTTAAAAAGTGATGTGTCTACGGTGTGTACTGGTCTGGCAGCTTCTATGGGTTCTATTTTATTATCTGTAGGAACTAAAGGAAAACGTTTTATCCAGCCTCATGCAAGAGTAATGATTCACCAGCCAAGTGGTGGAGCTCGTGGGCAAGCAAGTGATATTGAGATTACTGCTAAAGAAATTGTTAAAACAAAAGAATTAAGTGCTAAAATTTTAGCAGATAATTGTGGGAAAAAATACGAGGAAGTAATGAAAGATTTTAATCGTGACCATTGGATGGGAGCAGATGAGTCTTTAGATTACGGAATTGTAGATGGTATTATTGAGTAGATGAAGGATGCAAGAACCAAGTTGCAAGACTTAAGAAGATAGAGAGTAGATAAAAGAGATGAGCGTAAAAGGTTAATATTACTTTTTGTCTTGTCTCTTTTTTTAATTGATGGAATGTTATAAGCAAGTATATGTTCTTGAATTTGCAACAGAAGCGCTCTTTAAGCTATACATGCATAAGTGGAAAAAGATTGAGTTAAAACTCTTATGGTTATTAAATAGTTGCAAACAAGTCTTTGTTCTTGTTTCTATAAGCGAAGCGCTCTTTACTCTTTAAAGCAACAGTGAGATATATGAATTTACAAGACGAATTAAATAAAGCAGGCGGATTTAAAAATCTTGAACACTTGGCAAAACAAGTTGTTGAAGGTTTTGTTTCTGGTATGCATAAAAGTCCGTTTCATGGATTTTCAGCTGAATTTGCCGAGCATAAAATTTATAATCCCGGAGAGAGTACGCGTCATATAGATTGGAAACTCTTCGCAAAAACAGATAAGTTATATACAAAACGTTATGATGACGAAACAAACTTGCGTTGTCATATTATTTTAGATAATAGTAGTTCGATGCATTATCCTGAAATGAAAAATTTCTCGATAGACCATTTAAATAAAATTGCTTTTTCTGCATTAGCAGCAGCTTCGTTAATGCATATTCTTAAAAAGCAGCGAGATGCTGTTGGTTTAAGTATTTATAGTGATGCTTATGATTTTTATTCTAGCGAAAAAGGAAGTGAGCGCCATCATCAAATGCTTTTAGCACAGTTGAGCAACGCGGCTTTAAGCAAGTCTAAGAACAAGCAAACGGAAACATACCAATACTTACACCAAATAGCAGAGAAGATACACAGACGCTCTCTAATTTTTGTATTTACAGACATGTTTCAAACGTCTACCGATGAGGTAAAGTTGTTTGAAGCTCTAAGACATTTAAAGCATAATAAACACGAAGTAGTGCTTTTTCATGTTTTTGATAGAAGTAAAGAACTTGCTTTCGATTTCGATAATAAGCCAAAACGTTTTGTTGATGTTGAAACTGGAGAGTATATTAATTTGCATAGCGACCAAGTAAAAGCTAATTATGAAGCTTTAGTTGGTGACTATTTTAATGAGTTGCGAATAAAATGCGGTCAAAACCGTATAAAGTACGTTGAAGCAGATATAAATAAAAATTTTGATGCAATCCTAACTAGCTATATGTTAGAGCGTCAAAAATTTATTTGATTTTTTTTTGAAAAAAAACAAAAAAAATGTTTGTGGTATTGATAAAGCGTCTTATATTTGCACTCGCAATACGCAACGGTCTGGTAGTTCAGTTGGTTAGAATGTCGCCCTGTCACGGCGAAGGTCGCGGGTTCGAGTCCCGTCCAGACCGCAAATTGCTTAAAAGCTTCAAAGAAATTTGAAGCTTTTTTTGGCGAAAAATTTAGTTGTGTTGTTTTGATGGGTGTAGTAGTCCATCAAGCTGGTAGAGAGCTAGTTAAATAGCTTGAACCGATGAGAAGCTTTCCTTTTTTCTTCCGTTTACGGAAAAGAAAATCGGGATGCTTTTTTGTTTTACAACAGTTTGTTTGTGCAGCAATTTTTAAATTTTAGTATAAATTCAATAAGATGCCAGTAAATTATTTTAATCTTAAAAAGCATAATATTGAAATTAATCTCCACTTTTACTAGCGAATTATTAAAAAACCGGAAGGCTTTAAATTCTTAATATCAACTAATGTGATCCATCACCGGTTGCAGTAGGCTTTTGAATTTGACACCTTTGTTTTAAGGTGAATTGTTTATACAAGGCGAATATAAATATTGATTTTAAAACCAGTGGCTTTAAATATTTAGGTTGCAGCTCTAACTTGAATCTAGAGGTTAATATTTTATTAATTAATAGTATGTTTTATTCATAAACTTATGAATTTATAAAAGCGGCCTTTAACTATTAATATAACAGTAATTGTTAGATTTTTTTGTTTACACGACATCGAAATTAGTGCTTTAGTACGTATATTAGTTTAATAAACTAATTTAAAACTACTTAAAAGTATGTCATTTATAGCAAAATTAGAAGTAGACGGTGAAACTTTTAATATTCTAAAAGCTGAATATTATGTAAAGCAGAGTATTGATTCAAGAGGTGCTCCAGACGGCCGGCCACAAGGAGGGCAAATTGATCTTTTAATAGAATCTACCATAGACGTAGATTTCTTCGATTGGGCAGCACAAAGTAAAGAAACTAAAGATGGTAAAGTTACTTTTTTTAAGCGTGATAATATTTCTAGTTTTAAAATATTAGAATTTAAGGAAGCGTATTGTATTGAATTTAGAGAGATTTTTGATGCAGAAAATACTGACCCTCTAAAATGTAAAGTGGTAATTTCATCTAGAGAATTAATTGTGAGGGGAACTAAATTTACAAATAATTGGCCTCGAAAACAATAAGTGTATTCAAAATTAAAAAATAAATACTATGTCATTACATGCTAATATTACTGCTATTATAGGTGAAACAAATGTTTTACACGTAGATGATTTCTATCTCAATGAAAAAGTAGGAGAACATGCTAGTTTTTCTTTTAAAGTTCGTGGAGATTATTTAGAAAATAATAGCTCCGAAACATCTATTTTAAATAGTTCTAAAGAGTTTTTAGGACGAAATTGTAGCTTGCAGATTGAAGATGTAGAAGATAGAGGTAACAACGTTTTATATTTTAAGGGTATTATAACGAATGTTGAAGGTAGAAAAGGAGATGATGAAAAAGGTTTGGCAGACTATATCGTAATTACAGGCAAGAGTGCTAGCTTTATTTTAGATAATTTTAGTCTCATGAACTCATATAATGGGCAAACCTTAGGAGATATTATAGATCGAGTGCTAAGCCAATATGATAGAGCTGCACTAGAAGTAGATATTAGTCCAGAAGATGATAAAAACCTATTTTACAGCGTTCAAAACGGACAAAGTGCTTTCGAATATCTTCAATATTTAGCAGCGACTAACGGAGAGTATTTACTATATAATAGCCAAACGCTTTATTTTGGCAAGCCAAATTTAGGTGAACCTATTAACTTAAGATATGGGTATGACTTAGAGGATTTTAAATTAGGCTTAGAAACACAATCTCTAAAATTTGAGTATAGTAATAATGATTATTACTCAGACAGCCAAACAACGGCATCATCTAGTTCGGGATCATCTGGTTCTGGTTATAGTGCTTTTGCTTCTGGAATTAGCCAGCAAGTTCAAGTTGAAGCATCACAGTTTTTTTTTCCAACATATGAAGATGCACATATGCAAGAGCGTTTGGATAAAGCAGTACAATTACAGAAAAAAGTTAAAGAGCAAAGTCAAGTTACTTTACAAGGATTAAGCACAAATACGGGAGTTACGCTAGGTAAATTAATAAATGTAAAAAGTGAGTCAGACTCTTTTGGAGAGTTTCGTATAACCAAAGTATTGCATCACTGCGATAAACACGGTAAATACACAAATACTTTTGTCGCAGTACCTACAGAAATAGATATTTATCCACTTACTAATATTGGTTGGACAAATAAATCTGAGTTGCAAATAGCAACCGTAATGGATACTAACGATCCAGAAGGTATGAGTCGTATAACCGTACAATTTCCTTGGCAAAAAGCAGAAAGTAAAACGACACCTTGGTTAAGAGTAGCTACACTTTATGCTGGCGGAGATAGAGGGTTGCATTTTATTCCAGAAATTGGAGATCAAGTAATAATCGCATTCGAAAACGGTAATGTAGAACGTCCTTTTGTGCAATCTTCTTTATACACAAATACAAACAAACATAGTCATTGGCAAAGTGATAAAAATAATTTTAAAGGAATAACCACTAAAAGCGGTCACAGTATCGAGTTAAGAGATACTGAAGGTGGTGAAATGATTACCATTTCAGATAAAAACAGTAATATTATTCAATTAGATACAAACGGAAGTTCTATTGTTATTTCTGCACCAGAAAATTTAATCTTACAAGCTAAAAATATCGACATAAGAGCAACGGAAAATATTCGTGTGGCTGCAGGAAAAAATAAAATAAACCAAATTGGTGGTAATTATATGTTAGAGGCTACTAATATTTTCGAATCGGCATCTGCAGAAATTAAAAGTAAAGCAGACGCCATTGTAAACCAAGCCGCTGCAGATATTAGTATTAGCAGTGCCTCCGGTAATGTAAATAAGCAAGCAGGTGGAAAAATTAATAATAATAGTGGAGAACAAGGCAATTTATTTTAAAGTATGGCAAATAGAATAGTTAAAATAGCCAAAGGCGGTTTGCATAAAATAGCGGAAAATGACATTAGCTATTATGCAAAAAATATTAACACTAACGCTGGTGGTAGTGTAGGTGAAACCGGTGATGGTGGTGTTGTGTTTGGAAGACCACAATCTGCATCTTGGGAAATGCCTGATGTTGATTTTCCTGATTATTCAACGTCTTATGAAAAAGTATTGCCGCAAAACAATTTTTCAAATACACCTAATGCATTACAGAACCAAAATGCTCCAACAGAAGAAGTTGATGAGGAGGAATCTGGCAGTAACAAAGATAAAGTAAAAATAACAGTAGCAGTATTTTTTGATGGTACAGGAAATAATGGTTACAATACTCGAGCACGTTGGTTCTACAAAAAACGGAAGTATGACAAAGAAGTGTTATCTGATCTCGAAAATGAGCATGCCGATGAATATGAGGGAATGATTTATGGTACAATGGGTAATGTTTGGGGTGGGAGTTTTCAAAATGACTTGTCTAATGTCGCTCGTTTAGAAAAATTTTATGATATTCAAAAAATTTCACCAACACATTTCGTGTCTAAGGTTTATGTTGAGGGCGTAGGGACTCAAGATGGAGATAATGATGATCTTACAAGTGCAAAAGACGGAGAAGGAGTTTCAGGAATACGAGAAAAAATAAAAAGTAGTATAACGACTATAGGCACTAATATAAAAGATATTTCAGGTGGGAAAATAATTGAAGAACTCACCTTTAATGTTTACGGTTTTAGTAGAGGAGCAGCTACAGCACGAAATTTTGTGCATGAAGTAACACAAGAGAAGGGGGCTTTAAAAGAAAAAAATTTTTTTACAAAAAATGTAAATTTCGATAATAAATTTGGCTTATTAGGAGAGGAAATAGATACTTCTAAAGTAGAAAAAATGACAATTAATTTTGCTGGCTTGTTTGACACAGTTTCTGCACATGATATGGACGGTATCGATAAAGGTATATTTGAAGACGCGCACGATGATGTAGAAGAGCTACATTTAAAAGCAATTAATAAAGCCAAAAAAGTAGTCCATTTTGTTGCAGAAGATGAGCATCGTAAAAATTTTGCGCTTACAACTACTTCTAAAGGAATACAAAAATATTTTCCTGGTGTCCATTCAGATGTTGGAGGTTGTTACACTAATAGTAAAGAATCGGTAGGTGTTATTTTAAGCGATACGCCAGTTATAATTAAAAATGAAATAACGCGCCTTGAAACTCAAGGTTGGTATAAAAGCGCACAACTTGAGACTACTGTCATAAGCAAAGAAAAAGATAAAGACGGTAAAGTAATTAAGGTGAAAAAAGTCATGCTTTCTGGTACTAGATTACTATCTAAGAATTACAGCTTTATACCTTTAGAACTTATGGGTAAATTAAGTGATGCCCAGACTGAGATTATTATTAAACTAGATGAACTTGAAAAAATTTATAATATTCACGCGTTGGATCCAAACAGAGATGCTGATAATAAAAAAGTAAAGGAGCTTGAAGCCGAACAAAAAAAACTTTTGACTTATGTAAAAGGACGTTTAAGTGACTACGTTTTAAAAAATGATACTCCTATGAAATTTTATAGTCAATCTGAATTGATAAAACGTGCTAATGACCTAGAGTATATAAACATGAAAAAAGATAGTGATAATTTATTTGTTTTACGAAATCAATTTTTACATTTTTCTTCAGATTATAGTGTACTAAGTCCTGGTATGAGCCCAAATATAGAAAATGGTAAACGAAAAAGAAAAGTGTTTCATGGTTAAAAAAACAGGTTTTAACATAATAAGATTACTTATAATAGGGCTGTTGCAATTAAGTATAACCGCCTGTAATTCACAAAAAATGAAAAAATTTGAATGGGCAGTTTCCGATTGTGCTCCAAAAAATTATCCAGCATCCATCTATAGAGGGAGTTTGCATTATGGAGATAAAAGTGGAGCTGCCGTTCCAAATGGAAAAATTATTAATAATGGTTGGGGAAACAAAGGAACAGTATATTCCAGAGCAACACCAAGAGAAGTGCCTCACAGATTAGATATTGTGTGGTTGTCTTTAAGAGAAGATAAATTTTATGGCGGCAGTTTCGAATTACCTAAGGCTAAAATGGAACAACTTTTTGAAGAAGGCTTTTTAGATCTTTATGATAAATCTAACGAAAATGTAAAAATAACTTATAATGAAATTATTATAGGAGTTGGTCCTGGAGGTGTTATTGGAGTTTGGCTACATGGTATAGGATTTAATATTCAAGTAGCAACATTTTATGGAGAAGAAACAGAAGTAGATTTTGCTTCTTTCAACCCTAATGGTATAAAAGATCGTGATCGTTTTGTCACAGAAATTACGGCAGGAAGAGTGTCTCCACAAGAACTTGCAAAACCTATAGATTTTAAATCGTGGGAAACTAAAGCGAAAACGTTTAATTGGAAACCTAAAATTGAAGGAGATATTGTTGATCATGCTTTCTTTACGGAATTAATATATTATAATAATGATTTAGAAATTTTAGTAAAGAAACTAGCAAATAATTTTACTTTTAGAAATAGAACCATCCCTAAAAGTATTTATATAAATTGGGCAAGAAGTCCAGACGGTTATAGATTAAAATCTGAATTCGAATTCGATGAAAAAGAAATGTTCGACGTTTTTAATGAGTTATTCACTGAGCCAGAAACACAACAAGGAGAACTTATTTTTAAGTACAACGCAAAAAAAGATGTGGATGTCTTTTTAAAAGTAGGAAGTAATCAAAAACAATTACAAAAAGTAACCTTAGAAACCTTTAAAAGTATACATTAAGTAGAGTGAGATTTAAAAATACAATACCTAGTTTTTTCAAAGTTAATTTCTTTTCAAATCACGTTTTTCGCAGAATAGGAATTGTAATTATATGCGCTGCTATTCAATTAAATATAACCGCCTGTAATTCACAAAAAACGAAAAAATTTGAATGGGCAGTTTCCGATTGTGCTCCACAAAATTATCCAGCATCCATATATAGAGGGAGTTTACATTACGGAGATAAAAGTGGAGCTGCCGTTCCAAATGGAAAAATTATTAATAATGGTTGGGGAAATAGAGGAACAGTATATTCCAGAGCAACATCAAGAGAAGTACCTCATAGATTAGATATTGTGTGGTTGTCTTTAAGAGAAGATAAATTTTATGGAGGTAGTTTCGAATTGCCTAAAGCTAAAATGGAACAGCTTTTTGAAGAAGGTTTTTTAGATATTTCAGATAAGTCTAAAGAAAAAATAAAAAAAACTTACGATGAAATTGTCGTTGGTGTTGGGCCTGGTGGAGTTGTAGGTATATGGTTAAATGGTATAGGATTTAATATTCAAATAGCAACATTTTACGGAGAAGAAACAGAAGTAGATTTTGCTTCTTTTAACCCTAATGGTATAAAAGATCGTGATCGTTTTGTCACAGAAATTACGGCAGGAAGAGTGTCTCCACAAGAACTTGCAAAACCTATAGATTTTAAATCGTGGGAAACTAAAGCGAAAACGTTTAATTGGAAACCTAAAATTGAAGGAGATATTGTTGATCACGCTTTCTTTACGGAATTAATATATTATAATAATGATTTAGAAATTTTAGTAAAGAAACTAGCAAATAATTTTACTCTTAGAAATAGAACCATCCCTAAAAGTATTTATATTAATTGGGCAAGAAGTCCAGATGGTTATAGATTAAAATCTGAATTTGAATTCGATGAAAAAGAAATGTTCGACGTTTTTAATGAGTTATTCACTGAGCCTGAAACACAACAAGGTGAACTTATTTTTAAGTACAACGCAAAAAAAGATGTGGATGTCTTTTTAAAAGTAGGAAGTAATCAAAAACAATTACAAAAAGTAACATTAGGAACCTTTAAAAGTATACATTAAGTAGAGTGAAATTTAAAAATACAATACCTCGTTTAGAAACTTTAATTCCTTAAAAAAAAAGCAAATATTTTAAATTTAACAAGATATCTTTAGATAGTTATATGAATGAAAATGTTTCAACATACGATTTTGCTGGAAAAACCTTCTATTTCGGAGTTAAAACCACTTATGGCATTGAGCAAGAAAAAAGTGTAAATTATATAGCAACCTGTACTTATAACGAATTTACAGAACAACAGTTTTTAGTAAAAATTAATAGGAAAAAGTTTTTTATAAACGGCGTGGAGCCTAAAAAAGTAGTAGATCAATTGGCAGATGCTTGCATGAAAGTGTTATATCCAATTGAATGTTTGGTTACAAGAAAAGGAGAATTTATTAGTTTTTATGGGTTTGAAGCCTTGCGGAAAAGATGGCAACAAGGAATTCCTAAAATTAGACAAGAATATAAAGGAGATCAAGTCAATGCCTATTTAGCGCAAATGGCAGTGAATTTGGAAAGTAAAGAGCAATTTTCAGAAGCTTTAAAAAACGACTTCTTATATAGTTTACTTTTTATGGGTTTATTTTTAAGTAAGGAAGAAATGGTAATAAGCTTTCCAACCGATCCATTTAAACCATTAAACAAGTTTTATGGAACGTGTAGTAACTTAGAGAGAAAGGCACAAATGGCAGGTGTTTATTTTAAAGGTGAAGATGATCAAAAGAACACGCTAGAAGTTAGTAAATGGCACTATAGTAATGATGCTTCATTAGCACAAATAAAAGCGAGTTATAAATGTGTTTCTACACAAAATAATGTAAATTATACGTTAATTAGGCTAAAAGAGAGGGAAGATGGTAATTCTAACTTTTACTTAGAGCCTAAAGAGGAAGAAATTGATGTTAAAGTTAAAAAGAAGAAGAAAAAATGGTGGTTATTTTAAAACTGTATAAATTATGAGTGATGTAGCTATAGTATGTAAAGGAGCACTTTGTAAATGCAAGTTTGGTAATACACCAGACCAAATAGAAATTGTAAGTACTCATAAAGAATTTGTAAACGAAACAAGTGGTAGCCAAAAAATGATTGCAACAACCATGGATATTGGTCAACCTTTTTTAGTAAAAACATTTGGGCAGTGCAAGCTGCAACCAACAACTGGAGGTTTTTTACCATGTGTACCAGCCATTACACAATGGCAAGGTTTTTACGATAAAGTAACCCTAAGCAACATGGGTAAAATTTTAACAGAAGATAGTAAAGCTATTTGTGCCATTGCTGGTGCTCCTTGTGTAGAAATTACATTTCATGGGCAAGTTGCCGTACCTGGTGCTTCGCAAATGCAACAAGCAGAGGAGCAAGTGCACGCACAACTAAACCCATTAGCAAACCCTCAAGGTGCTCCAGAGCAAGAAGCAACTCATACAATCCAAATTACTTAAACTATGCCAAACTCAATACCTAATAATGACATAGAAGAGGACAAAGAAATTGTTCCAATTAAGAGAAGTAGAGGAACCTATCAAAAAGAAATTGTTCCAAGTACCAAACGTACGCCAAAGCCAGAAGATAGTATCATGTTTCGTACCAACTATGGTGGCTACTATTTTTACGAAATTGAAGTAAACAAAAAGGCTTATTTTAGTTTAAAAGTATTTAAAGCGAGTAATGAAGAGGCTACTAGAGATAATGTCTATTGGGTGGCGCAAGATTATAAAGATTTTGGAACTAGAAACTTCTTAGAGTTTAAGGGCACTGAAAATAAATTGCAATTACACGAGTTTTTGAATTCTTTAAACGAAGGGACTGCTTATGGCCCACCGTTTTTAAAAGACGGCAAACCAAATCCTAGATTTGATGAAACTAAATTTAGTTTACACACCTTAAAAACTACAAATTACGTTGGACTTAAATATAGAGCAACCAATCCTTATTTAGATAATGACACTAAAAGAGTACTTGAAAACGATATTCTTTTGGGTAATCTAGTTTACAAAACAGATAAAATTGGACATGGCATCTGGATTGAAGGTGTTAATTTTTCAGCAGAGTTTTTATCGCAAGGTGCTTTTATTGTAGCTGTAGGAGAACCAGAAATCACTTCATTTTTTGCAGAAAAAAGAGTGATGAAAGAAGCAGAAGTAGACGCTAAAGGCGTTAAAAAAGAAAACTGCGACCAAGTAGAAGGAGAATTAATTTATGGAGACGTTATGGATTTACATATCTGTTTGCATAATGTATTCGATTATGTTGCAGATTTAGAGATTTTTTGCGGCGACAAAAGTATGGATGTTAATAGCGAAGGAGAAAATTATGTAAAAGTAATTTCTTTGTTAGACCAATATAAAATTGAAAATCCATCGCTATATTATAATCTTGAAATTATAGACGAGCTTATAGCCGATTTTCGTTGGGCAAATAAAAGCAATCATGCTGTTGGTGAAAACAACCAAGATTCTTTACAAGAATATAAAATGAAGCTTAAGCTCACGCCTGTTAATTCTAATAGAGAGCGTAGAGATATGGCTGGCGTTGTATATAAAAGCCATGACACTAGAAAAGTACTCACACGCGAGATTAGCTTTACTGTAAATTACAAAGAAAATTTTAGTCCAGACGAGCACGAACCACAATATTTAACCAATATAGTTAAGGTTAAGCAGCCTCCAGTGGTTTCTCAATCTTATGAAATGTGTAAGTATACAGAAATAAAAATTACGCTGCAAGGTGAACCAAACCCTCAATATTTATTACAAGAAAGTAATAGCGGTGCTCTAACAGATAATAAAACACCATATTATCAATTTGTTGCTGGAAATAACAAAAACACAAAGGAAATAATTATAGATGTTTCATCTGGTGGAGAAGATTTTACTGGTGTAGATGAATGTGTAAACGAATACTCTCACAAAGACCACGACACACATCCTAATAACGTGTTTAACACCACAAGCGTAAAAATATACGATTATAAAAAAGATTACGAAGATACTATCTGGGGAAAGATAAAAAAAATAGCAAATACTAAAAATAATATTTTTGGTAATGTGCAACCTTATAGCAATGAAACTAGAACAAAAGATCAATTAAAATTTACAATAGCCTATCCTTATAATTCGTATAGTAATACCACTTTTTTATTAAGGTATTTAACGTTCCAATTAAAGCCAGAGCCTTTAGATATCTCAATACAGAGTTGTCGTTATGTGCGTACTCCTAAATTTTTAGTTCATCCAGATGTAAAATGGGCAATGCACCTTAACTACGATGTTGTTGAAGCCGAAAGGTTATATTTTCAAGGAGAAAATATAAAATTAGTAGAAGGGCATGGTACATATATGTCATACATTGGTGAAGGTGTAGATTGGATTAATAAAAAAGTAAAACCTTTTATAGAAGAATTTGTAATAAAAAATAATGCAGAAGCAAAGAAGAGTTGGAAAGTTGTACAAGATATTATCAATGACTTTGTTGAAGATTCGAATACCATTATTGCCGTAGGATTTCATGCCGTTTATGATGGAGAAGAAGTGATAAATTATGCTGATATTCAACCTTATAAAGCCATATTGCATTACCAGATTTTTAAGGTAGCACTTTTAACCCTAGTGTTAGATTTATTAATGATTTATCTAACAAGAGGCAAAGTTTCACCTGGTATGGCTAAGTTTGCAAAAGTGGCTAGAAAAATAGAAAAGGCACAAAAACAATTAAACAACTTTAAAGATAAGTACGATTTAAGTTTTCAAATGCCAAAAATAACTATGAATGCTGGTATTTACAAAGAACAGCAAGATTTTGGACGAATAGCTATTATTTTTGAGTACAATTTAAAAGCAGATCCTTTTCTAGGCATTGACACAGAATATAAGTTTGCGCCAGAGCAGTTACCTTCAGCACTTAAAAAATTTGAGTTAATAGCCAAATTAGAAGGTGTTGTTAAATTCGATATAAACATTAAATATAACACGCTAACTCGCGAGTTTAGCTTAACTAACAATGCTAAGCAACAAAAAGGTGGTGGAGAAAATGTTTTTAAAAATGGTGATATTGTACAAATGGAAGGCCTTGTTGGTATGGAAATTGAAGCGGAAGGTAAACTGGAAAAAGAGTTTAAATCTAAATGGAAATTTTTACCTATAGTTAAAACAACAATACATGGTAAAATAAAGTTGCAAACTGCAGCAGGAATTACACGTAAGTTAGGAGTCGATAATGTTAGAGGGCCTTTTATGGAAGACACTTTATTTTTCGATGGTTTAAAAGGTGAGTATTTTCAGAAAGTAGTTGTGAAAGTAGTTGATAGTGATAGAGATTTGTATAATTCTAATCCTAGCAGCGAAACTAAAAATATTCCTAAATTTGGATATGTCACTGCTTCTTTAGGTAGAGCCTATTTATTTGAAATGTTTAGTTTTGCAAAAAAATAATGATATGAATAAAATAAAAAGAATATTGACCATACTAAGTCTTTCTATAATGTGTATAGCTTGTGGTCAAGATAAAAAAAATACAGATACTATGAAAATAAGACCAATAACTCAACTCTACGAAAACGCAAAACAATTAGACTACCCAGCAATGCCGCAATATTACATAGAAGGCTACCAAAGTGGTTGTTATTACGAGTTATACGTTAATGGAATAATGGTATTTAAACACTACGAAAATTTGGGTTTATCAAATCATGCGGTACCAATAAATGATAATATTTTAAAAAGTGGTTTACAAGAAGTCACTATTAAACTGTTTCCGCTAGGAGAAATAGATGGCGAAAATTATACTACTATAGATCCAGACGATAGCTTTAGATTAAAAATGTTTTCTCGCGATAAACAAAAACCCTACAAAGCTTTCGATTACGATTTTTTACAAGAACACAAGGTGGATATAAAAACGAGTGTTCCTTATTTTGAAGAGACCATTACTTTTAATGCAGAGGTTCCTTATACATTAGAAGGTTGGAGTCATTCTCAAGTTTTAACAGATATGGATCAAGACGTTTTGGAACAAGAAATATTAGCTTTCTATGAAAATTTCGCCACTATTATTAATACACAAGATGAAGAAACTTGGGTAAAATTAATGGAAACTAGGGAAAAAGAGTATTTTAAAGCAGTATTTTACAATGATAATAGTAATGAAGAATTAAAGGCTCGAATTGAAGATTTTACAAATATATTTGATAGTGACTTTCAAGAAAAATTTCCTTTAGATAAGTATGAAATGATATTTTCTCAAGATGGTAAAATTGTGACCTTAAAAAGTATGGAAAGAAAAGGGAAATCAGCTTTTTCGTTTGGTATTGAAGATGAGTTAGGAAAACTTAGATCTTCTAGATTTCTTTTCCTACACAAACCAAAAGGCAGTAATAAATTAGAAATTATAAGATAATGTTTAGTAGAAGTTTTTCAAGTGTAATTTTGGTGTTGTGTTCTCTATTTTGTCTTGCATCATGTGGGCAGAATAAGCAAGACGTAAAAACTAGACCAATTACTCAACTCTACGAAAACGCAAAACAATTAGACTACCCATCAATGCCACAATATTATATAGAAGGCTACCAAAGTGGATGCTATTACGAGTTATATATAAATGGTATTATGGTGTTTAAACATTACGAGAATGTAGGTTTATCAAATCATGCTGTTAATATTAATCAAAACATATTACAAAGTGGGCCTCAAAAAATAACAATTAAACTATTTCCATTAGGAGAAATAGATGGCGAAAATTATACTACTATAGATCCAGACGATAGCTTTAGATTAAAAATATTTTCTCGAGATAAGCAAAAACCTTATAAAGCTTTCGATTATGATTTTTTACAAGAGCATAAGGTAGATATAAAAACAAGTGTCCCTTATTTTGAAGAAACTATAACTTTTAATGCAGAAGTACCTTATACATTAGAAGGTTGGAGTAACTCTCAAGTTTTAACAGATATGGATCAAGACGTCCTGGAACAAGAAATATTAGCTTTCTATGAAAATTTTGGCACTGTTATTAATACTCAAGACGAAAAAGCTTGGGTTGATCTAATGGAGACTAGGGAAAAAGAGTATTTCAAAGCAGTATTTTATAACGATAATAATGATGAAGAATTAAAAGCAAGAATTGAAGATTTTACTGCAACCTTCGACAGTGATTTTCAAGAAAAATTTCCTTTAGATAAGTATGAGATGTTACTTTCTAAAGATGGTAAAATTGTGACCTTAAAAAGTTTAGAAAGAAAAGGGAAATCCGCTTTTTCTTATGGAGTTAGAAAAGAATATAATGGAAAGCAAAGAAAAATTAAAACAAGTTCTTACTTATTCCTACACAAACCAAAAGGCAGCAATAAATTAGAAATTATAAGATAATGTTTAATAAAAGCTTTTCAAGTATAATTTTGGTTTTGTGTTTTCTATTTTGTCTTACATCATGTGGGCAGAATAAGCATGACGTAAATATTAGATCTCTATTGCAAGAAAAAATAGATACCTATATAAACTCAATACTTAAAGATATTAAACATCCAACGGAAGAGTTGGTTTTTTATATCGAACCATTTTTAACGGATAGCTATTCTGAAATAAGGTTAAATGATATTGTTGTTGAACAGTAATTTTTTTTAGAAAACAAATCACAATCTTATTTTGAAAAATTTACATATCCTAATACGGCTTTCAATAGCAATGGTAAACAAAAAATATCTTTTTTAGCTTACCCTTCAAAGGAAGCAACATTTCAATCTAACGATAATATTGAAATTGATATTAGAACTATTGATAAGTTTAAAAAAACAGAATCTATTCATAACTATATAGCTCCAAAAAGGAAAGACGATCTTTCAGAATTTATAGGTTTAGAAAGTTATGAAGCCAGTTTTGAATTTGAAGCAAAATTACCATACAAAAAAGTAATTGATTGGTCGGATTCTGAAAATATAAAAGAACAAAAAAATATAGAAAAAGAAGTGATTGAAGCTTATAAGGAAATTATGAATTTGTATGCAGATGGAGATTTAGACAATCTTTTAGAGCTATACAAACCTGTTTTTCAAGATGAAGCACAATCAGTTTATGCTACTGCCGAAAAGAAGAATAGGTTAACATACCGTTTAAATTTAAAGCGTATGTATCCATTTTTCTATAAATCTATACCAACCTTAGATAGTAATTATGAATTAAAGTTTTATGGGAATGGCAAACTGGTAACCTTAGAAAAGAAAAAAGAAAACCCGTTAAGCTATAGTAAAAGTGCATTGTCTATAGTTTATAATAAAGATTTAGATAAGTTTCCAGAAACATTTCATATTGAAGAAGAAGAATATTTAGTAGCAGATAAAGGACTTGTACCTCAAAAACAAATGGAAATATATATAATGTTCCATAAACCTAAAGGTTCTAATAAGCTAGAATTAGCTACAGATGTTTTTAGAGAAGAAATTTTATTAAATGGAGTGGAATAATGTAATTATAAGATAATGTTTTGTAAAAGCTTTTCAAGTATAATTTTGGTTTTGTGTTTTCTATTTTGTCTTACATCATGTGGGCAGAACACAAAAAACAAGAAAATGAAAAATTATTTTAGTAAAATAGGAAATTTATACTCAGAGGTTAAACATTATAATACTGAACCGGAATATTTTGTTGAGGGCTACCAAAGTGGTTGTTATTATGAAATATATGTTAATGATTTTCTTGTATTTAAACATTATGAAAATGTCGGATTGGCCAATCATGCGGTTTCAATTAATTCTAAAATTTTGAAAAGTGGGCCTCAAAAAATAACAATTAAACTTTTTCCGCTAGGAGAAATAGATGGTGAAAATTATACTACTATTGATCCAGACGATAGCTTTAGATTAAAAATATTTTCACGCGATAAGCAAAAACCATATAAAGCTTTCGATTATGATTTTTTACAAGAGCATAAGGTAGATATAAAAACAAGTGTCCCTTATTTTGAAGAAACCATTACTTTTAATGCAGAAGTTCCTTATACTTTAGAAGGTTGGAGTAACTCTCAAGTATTAACAGAAATAGATCAGGACGTTTTAGAACAAGAGGTGTTACTTTTTTATAACAAATTTTCAAATACTGTTTCGAAAAAAGAAAAATCAGTTTGGGAAAATGAAATCTACAACAGAGAGAAAGAAATTGCTTTTTCTAGATATTTTAACGAGGATGATTCAAAAAGAATTGCAGATGATTTATCCTTAAGTTTACAGTCCGAATATTTAGAAGTCTTACCAATAGAAAATTATAATATGGTTTTTTATGGAAACGGAAGAATTGTAAAACTAGAGAGTAAAAAATTTAAAAAAAAATCAGCATTAATTTCTATAGAGGAAAGGGACTCTAATGGACAACCGAGAAAAGCATATATATTTCATGGGTTAGCTCTTCACAAACCAAAAGGCAGCAATAAATTAGAAATTATAAGATAATGTTTAGTAGAAGTTTTTCAAGTGTAATTTTGGTTTTGTGTTTTCTGTTTTGTCTTACAGCATGTGGGCAGAAGAAGCAAGACGTAAATACTAGACCAATTACTCAACTCTACGAGAACGAAAAACAATTAGACTACCCATCAATGCCACAATATTATATAGAAGGCTACCAAAGTGGATGCTATTACGAGTTATACGTTAATGGAATAATGGTATTTAAACATTACGAAAATGTGGGTTTATCAAATCATGCGGTACCAATAAATGATGATATTTTAAAAAGTGGTTTGCAAGAAGTCACTATTAAACTGTTCCCGCTAGGAGAAATAGAAGACGAAAATTATACTACTATAGATCCAGACGATAGCTTTAGATTAAAAATATTTTCTCGCGACAAGCTTAAACCTTATAAAGCTTTCGATTATGATTTTTTACAAGAGCATAAGGTAGATATAAAAACAAGTGTCCCTTATTTTGAAGAAACTATTACTTTTAATGTAGAAGTACCTTATACATTAGAAGGTTGGAGTAATTCTCAAGTTTTAACAGATATGGATCAAGACGTCCTGGAACAAGAAATATTAGCTTTCTATGAAAATTATGCCACCATTATTAACACTCAAGATGAAAAAGCTTGGGTTGAGCTAATAGAAACTAGGGAAAAAGAGTATTTCAAGGCAGTATTTTATAACGATAATAATGATGAAGAATTAAAGGCAAGAATTGAAGATTTTACTGTAACCTTCGATAGTGACTTTCAAGAAAAATTTCCTTTAGATAATTATGAAATGTTATTTTCTAAAGATGGCAAAACTGTGACCTTAAAAAGTACAGAACATCGTGGTAGATCTCCTTTAAATTATGGTATTGAAATAATAAAAAATGAACAGAGCTATAAATACAAAAGGAATAGATACTTATTTCTACACAAACCAAAAGGCAGTAATAAATTAGAAATTATAAGATAATGCTTAATAAAAGCTTTTCAAGTGTGTTTTTGCTTTTGTGTTCTCTATTTTGCCTTACGTCATGTGGACAGAATAAGTATGACGTAAATATTAGATCTCTATTGCAAGAAAAAATAGACACCTATATAAACTCAATACTTAAAGATATTAAACATCCAACGGAAGAGTTGGTCTATTTTGTTGAACCCTTTTTTACCTATTCCTACTATGAAATAAAGGTAAATGATATAATTGTTCGACAAAAATATTATACCAATAATAATCCTTATGAAAATTTTACAAGTATTAATAATGCTTTAAATAGCAAAGGAAAACAAAAATTATCTTTTATAGCTTATCCTTCAAAGGAAACAACTTTTCAATCAAATGATAACATTGATATAGATATAAGCACAATTGATAAATTTAGAAATACAGAAACAATTTATAGTTACGAAGCTCCAATAAATGAAGATGAGCTTTCAGAATTTATAGGTTTAGAGAGTTATAAATCTAGTTTTGAGTTTGAGGCAAAATTACCTTACAAAAAAGTAATTGATTGGTCGGATTCCGAAAATTTGAAAGAACAAAAAAATATAGAAAAAGAAGTGCTTGAAGCATATAAAGAAATCATGAATTTATATGCAGATGGAGATATAGATAACCTTTTAAAACTCTATAAACCTATTTTTCAAGACGAAGCACAATCAGTTTATGCTACTGCCGAAAAAAAGAGCAGGTTACTTTACGAATTAAATTTAAAGCGTATGTATCCATTCTTCTATAAATCTATACCAACTTTAGATAATAATTACGAGTTAAAGTTTTACGCTAATGGCAAATTGGTAACCTTAGAAAAGAAAAAAGAAAATCCTTTAAGCTACAGTAAAAGTGCATTGTCTATAGTTTATAATAAAGATTTAGATGTATTCCCAGAAACATTTAATATTGAAGAAGAAGAATATTTAGTAGCAGATAAAGGACTTGTACCTCAAAAACAAATGGAAATATATATAATGTTCCATAAACCTAAAGGTTCTAATAAACTAGAATTAGCTACAGATGTTTTTAGAGAAGAAATTTTATTAAATGGAGTGGAATAATGTAATTTAAGGTTAGTATTCTTATTGCTCTCTTTTACTGCATGCTCAAAATTAAAAGATGAAAATAGTTTTGAAGAGCATTCAATTGAAATGAGAAGTACATTAATTTAATACTTAAAAATGGTAACCATCCAACTGAGGAATTAGTTTATTTTGTTGAACCGTTTTTAACCTATTCTTATTATGAAATAAAGGTAAATGATATTATCGTTAGACAAAAATATTACACCAAAAATGATAACAACAATCCTTATAAGAACTTTACAAGTATTAATCATGCTTTAAGTAGCAAAGGGAGACAAAAATTATCCTTTACAACTTCTCAATCAAATGACAATATTAATATAGATGTAAGCATAATTGATAGGTTTAAAAAAAATAGTAACAATTCATAGCTATGATACTTCAAAAGAAAAAGGTTGTCTTTTAGTACCTGTAGGCTTATAGAGTTTTGATTCTAGTTCTAAGTAAGCTCACTTATATAAAACAGTGATTTCTGAAAAATTTTAAAAACCAAACAAAATATAGAAGAGGAAGTGTTAGAAGATTTTTTCTTTTTTTGCAAAAAAAATAGTTGTTTTGTTTTGATGAGCATAATAGTCCATCAATATGGTAAATAGCTTAAACCGATGAGAAGCTTTCCTTTTTTCTTCCGTTTACGGAAAAGAAAATCGGGATGTTTTTTTTATTTATAGTGTTTTTTTTACAGTTTAACGTTGTTTTAAATCATAAAATAAACAATTGCACACTTAATCCTTGCATTTATGCATTTAATCGATTATATTGATCTAATCTGCTTGTTAATAATATATTAGCGCCTCTTGTTGAATCCCTTCACAGTAATATGTGTCAATAAGAAATCCATTGTATAGACTTTCTGTCTATTTTACTAATTATTTGTTTGTTGTACTAATAAAATGGTATCATTTGCCATTTTTTTATATTTGAATTAATAGCAACAATAAAATAAATAATTATGAAATTCCTTAAACTAACATTAGTAGCCATCTTCTCTATCTCATTATTAACTGCAGTTTTGCCATCTAACGAAACAGAGCCAACAGTTGAAACAACAAACCACGAATTATCTAAGCCAAATATAGATATGACAGCTTTTATTGAGATTAAAGCTAAAAAGCGCGTTCCAACCGAAGGATAAGCTCTTTTGTAATTCTACCCTTACTACATAATTAATTCCCTTAATAACATAATCAATATGAAATTCCTTAAACTAACATTAGTAGCCATCTTTTCTATCTCATTGTTAACTGCAGTTTTACCGTCTAACGAAACAGAGCCAACAGTTGAAACAACAAACCACGAATTATCTAAGCCAAATATAGATATGACAGCTTTTATTGAGATTAAAGCTAAAAAGCGTGTTCCAACCGAAGGATAAGCTCTTTTGTAATTCTACCCTTACTACATAATTAATTCCCTTAATAACATAATCAATATGAAATTCCTTAAACTAACATTAGTAGCCATCTTTTCTATCTCATTGTTAACTGCAGTTTTACCGTCTAACGAAACAGAGCCAACAGTTGAAACAACAAACCACGAATTATCTAAGCCAAATATAGATATGACAGCTTTTATTGAGATTAAAGCTAAAAAGCGTGTTCCAACCGAAGGATAAGCTCTTTTGTAATTCTACCCTTTCTACATAATTAATTCCCTTAATAACATAATCAATATGAAATTCTTTAAACTAACATTAGTAGCCATCTTTTCTATCTCATTATTAACTGCAGTTTTACCATCTAACGAAACCGAGCCAACAGTTGAAACAACAAACCACGAATTATCTAAGCCAAATATAGATATGACAGCTTTTATTGAGATTAAAGCTAAAAAGCGCGTTCCAACCGAAGGATAAGCTCTTTTTTAATTCTACCCTTTCTACATAATTAATTCCCTTAATAGCACAATCAATATGAAATTATTTAAACTAACATTAGTAGCCATCTTCTCTATCTCATTATTAACTGCAGTTTTGCCATCTAACGAAACAGAGCCAACAGTTGAAACAGCAAACCACGAATTATCTAAGCCAAATATAGATATGACAGCATTTATTGAGATTAAAGCTAAAAAGCGCGTTCCAACCGAAGGATAATATTTTTTTGTCCTTTATAGTTACGGCTGCTTTTTTTGTTTTATTTAGTTTAAATTTGATAAAACCAAAGCCTCAACCTTGAGACATTCAATCTTTTTAATTTTATTTTTTTCTGTTTTTTTTTCTTTTGGACAAGAAAAATTATCGAATAGGACTTTAGATTCTATTTCAGCTTTTATTAAGGGCTCAAAAGATGTGAGTTTCACTTCCGATGAGCGCATTGCTTATGCTAATAAGGCCATTAGTTATTCTAATTCTTTTGGTAATGATTCAACATTAATTAAAAGTTATAAAGCATTATCCTCCGTTTATTTGAATGAATGGGATATTGAGAATCTTAAATCGGTTAATCTTAAAATTTTAAAATTAGCAGACAAGAATCGAGATACTACAGTGTCTGCCAATGCAAATTATATTTTAGGTTTTGCCTATCATGATGAACTAAGATTAGATAGCGCGTATTTTTATTATTCAAAAGCAGTAAAGCAATTTAAGGCTATTGGTAAAACTAAAAGCTATTTAGATGTGCTGATTAATATGAGTGATATTCAGCATACCGAACGAGACTACATAGGTGCAGAAATTAATGCGGTAAGTGCTTTAAAAACATTAGAAGACCTGCCCAAAACGGATGACAATATTGAGTTACAATGGTCTAGATATAATTTAATTGGTATAATTTCTGGCGAGCTTAAAAATTATGAGAAAGCATTAGAATATCATAAACTAGCTTTTAATGTTATCAAAGGACACCCAAAGGAATATTTTTATCGCGTTTATTCAAAGAATAATATAGCTTCTATTTATCGAAGAGCAGGAGATTATAAACAGGCGGTAGAATTATTTAATGAAATATTAGAAGACAAAATCCTAAAGACCAGCGATTCTTTGCGTTATGCGAATATTACGGCTAATTTAGGATATTCTCAATTTTTAAGTGGAAATTATAATAAAGAAACGATTAATGCATTGTTTAAAGAGTCGTTTCAGTTAGCAAAAGTATTAGATGATAAAATAGAAATAATGGCTACTAGTGCTTATTATTCAGAATTTTTGAACAAAGAAAATGAAAAAGATTCGGCTAAAAAATATGTAAACTTAGCATACAAAATAGCTAAGGATATAAATATGAACGACTTTGTTTTTCAAACCTTAAAAGTGAAATCTCAACTTGAGAAGGATTCGTCAAACTTATTTTTAAATGAATATATAAAATTAAACGACAGTCTAATAACAGCAGAGCGTTCAATAAGAAACAAGTTTGCAAGGATAGATTATGAAACTGATGTTATAAAACAAGAAAAAGAAGCTATTTCAAGACAGAATTTATGGTTACTAATTACCTCTATAGGCCTTTTGCTATCTATATTACTTCTATATATTATCAAGACGCAAAGAGAAAAAAACAAAGAATTACAACTTGTACAGCAACAGCAAGAGGCTAATGAAGAAATTTATAACCTCATGTTATCTCAACAAGATAAAATGGACGAAGCTAGAGCAATCGAAAAGAAAAGAATAAGTCAAGAACTACACGATGGTATTTTAGGAAGACTTTTTGGAGCGCGTTTAAGTTTAGATAGTTTAAATTATAGTACTACAGAAGAGGCTATAAACAATAGGTTTAATTATATAGATGAATTAAAGGGAATTGAGCAAGATATTAGAAAAGTATCTCACGATTTAAATACAGATTTTATTACCCAGGCAAGTTTTTCTGAAATGCTAAATACCCTTATTACAACGCAGTGTAATGCTTATAAAATTAATTATAAAGCAACTATTTCTGATAAAATTAATTGGGATGATATAACGAATATAACTAAGATTCATATCTATAGAATTGTACAAGAGTCACTTCAGAATATTTATAAACATGCCAAAGCGAAACTTATAAATGTAACCTTGAAACAAGAGGATAATTTAATATCTTTATCGATAATAGATAATGGAGTAGGTTACGATAAATCAAAACAAAAGGAAGGAATAGGTTTAAAAAATATTAAATCTAGAGTGAGTGCTATAGGAGGAAAACAAATTATTGACTCTCAAATTAATCAAGGCACAACAATAAATATAGAAATCCCAATTTAACATAGAAACCAGTTTGAAAATGGCACAAGAAACCATTAAAATATTAATGACAGATGATCATCCAATGATTATTGAGGGTTATCAAAATACATTATTAGCAACTAAAAAAGAGTCTCAAAATCTTATCATCGATTTTGCTACTAACTGTGACGAATCTTTAAGTTTAATAAATAAATCTATTGCACTAGGAGAGATTTACACGGTTTACTTCTTTGATATAAGTATGCCACCATCTAGTGACGGTAAAATTAAATCTGGTCAAGATTTAGCAATGTATGTTAGACAAAAATCTCCAAGATCTAAAATAGTTATGCTTACTATGTTCGATGAGTCTTATCGTATACATAGTATAATAAATAATATTAATCCTGAAGGGTTTTTAATTAAAAGTGATTTAACATCAAGAGAACTAGCTAGTGCATTTCAAGCAGTATTAAAAAATCCGCCTTTTTATAGCGGAACAGTAAACCAGATCATTAAGAAAACGAGATTTAGTAACTTAGAAGTAGACGAAGTTAACCATCGTATTTTGTATTTAGTTTCTAGAGGAATTAAAAATAAAGACATAGCAAAAGAAATGCAGTTGTCTTTAAGTAGTATAGAGAAGAAAAAGAAGCTTCTAAAAGAAATATTTAAAGTTGAAGAAGGTGATGAGAAAACACTAATTGAAAAAGCACGAGGCTATGGTTTTATTAGTTAAATAAAGTTTTTTCCTACATGTATGTTAAAATTTTAAACATCCACGATTATCTTTAAAACCTTAAACCTATTGGTTTTATTAAGTTTCTTATAGATTTAAAACTTATTGTTACGGTAAACACCGTAATTGTATAATTACATATCACTTAAATTTACCCTATCAACAATCATAGGTGACTGAATTCATAATTCAATTAGGATTTAGTTGGTAATAGCACATTTACACAAACCTTGTATTTTCTTAATGGAATTACAAGGTTTCTTCTTTTTAAAAAATCACACTTTTATAATCCCAAAAAAGCTTAATGAATAAGCCAAAGTATATTATAGCAACAATAAATTTTATAAAAGTACCCGTAATAAACCCAAGAAAAGAACCAAAAGCTGCTTTTAAAGCCGTTTTTGAATCTGCTTTGTTAGATAGTTCTCCTAAAAGGGCGCCTACAAAAGGACCTATAATTATACCTCCAGGAATTGGGGCTATTATACCAACAATAAGACCTATTGTAGTGCCTATCATTCCTGCTTTTGTTCCTCCAAATCTTTTTGCTCCAATTGCCGGGATAACATAATCTAAAGCAAAAACGAGTAATGCAATGGCTAATGTTATGCTTAAAAAAGTCCAGTTGTTAGGTATAGCATCTGTAAGATAAAGTAATAGTAATCCAACCCAACTTAAAGGAGGTCCTGGTAATATAGGTAGAAAGCTACCTATAAGTCCAACAATTATAAAAAGGAAACCAAGAATGGTTAAAAATATGTCCATAGCAGTGTTTTGTTATAAGACGCTTAAAATATTTAAAAGTTACATTTGTAACTAAAAAATTAGTTTAAACTAAAAAAATAGTTATATTTGAACTAAGTATTTAGTTTAATGTTGCAATAACCGAATTAAAAATACACCAATTTAAGATGAAACAACTTACAAAAGCCGAAGAAGATATTATGCAAGTGCTATGGCAATTAAAAAAAGCCAATGTAAAGCAAATTATAGAAGAATTTCCTGAGCCAAAACCAGCTTATAATACAGTGTCTACTATTGTTAGAATCTTAGAGAGCAAAGGTTTTGTAGATTATGAAAAGAAAGGAAAAGGTCATATTTATTTTCCTTTATTAGAAAAGCAAGACTATAGTAACCAGTCTATTAATAAACTCGTCGATAATTATTTTCAAGGTTCTTTTAAAAGTATGGTTTCGTTTTTTATGAAAACAAACGATATCAATTTAAACGAATTAGAATCCGTTTTAGAGGAAATAGATAAAGACACTAAAAAATAAAATTATGCTACATTATATTTTACAAACTATCGTGTTTCAGTTGCTGTTTTTAATGGTTTACGACTTGTTTTTAAAGAATGAGACCTTCTTTAATTGGAATCGGTTTTATTTATTGGTTTCGGCTGTGTTGTCTATAATGTTGCCATTTGTAAAGATTGATGCTTTTAAAACTGTAATACCAGAAAGATACATTTATACTTTGCCAGAAGTTATTTTAGGAAAAAGTAGTGCGACGGCAGTTACTAATGAAGCCCTTCTAAATACAGCAGGAACAGTATCTAGTGTTTCTTTTAATTGGAGCTATTTAATCTACTTAGGTTGCGCAATTGCCTTAGTATTATTTACTATTAAATTTTATAAGTTAATTGTAATGGCTTATAAAAATCCGAAAGTTAAGTTTGAAAAAGCCTTTTTAGTAGAGTTAGTAAATAGTAAACATGCCTTTTCTTTTTTTAATTATATATTTCTTGGAAGAGACATTAATACAGAAGATAGGCAATCCATTTTAGAGCACGAGTTACAACACGTTAAAGAAAAACATAGCTTAGATTTATTATTTTTCGAAATTTTAAAAATTATTTTTTGGTTTAATCCATTGGTTTATATGTACCAAAAAAGAATAGCCAATTTACATGAGTTTGTAGCAGATTCTAAAGCTGTGAAGTCAACGAATAAAGTTAGTTATTATCAAAACTTGTTATCACAAGTTTTCGATACCAAAAAAGTGTCATTCATCAATCCATTTTTTAAACAATCATTAATCAAAAAACGAATCATTATGTTAAGCAAATCAAAATCAAAACAAATTCATTTAGCAAAGTATTTATTAGTATTTCCAATGGTAATTGGCATGCTGTTTTATACGTCTTGTTCTAATGATGAGAAAATTAACCAGAATGTAGAAGTAAATTCTAGTTTATCGGAAGAGGAATTAGTAGAAAAGTATTTAAAAGAGGTTAGAATATTAAGTAATGACGATTATTTTTATAATATAAAGAATGATAAAACAAAACCTTATCATTTGATTCTTAATAGTAATAATTATCTTGAAAATTTAGATGAATTTGCTAGACATAAAGCGTTTAAAATAAATGGTTATGAAAGGTTTGGTTCAAAAGCATCCGAAGATTCAGTTAAGCTTTCTTGGTCGCAAACAATGCTAACTAAAATCCGTGATAAAAATTATGAAACTTATTTAGCTAAAAAGAAAACAGAGAAGTCAATGAAGGATTGGGAAAATACTTCTAGTGATGGAAAAATTAGGAAGTTGGTAGTCGATTTAGATAATATATCTATTGAAGAACAAAAAATAATTGATGATCAAGTGGTTAGAATAAATAATGATAGCTATTATCATACTCAAATTATTTCTGATGGATTAAGACATGAGAAAAGAGAGTTTAAAACTCAAAATAATAATGAAGAAATTATTGGTAAACAAATGTCTTTCGCAGTAATCGGTCAAGTTCCTGCTTTTCCAGGTTGTGATACTTCAGTTTCAAACGATATACAAAGAAAATGCTTTAGTGATAAAATAAATAATATAGTTCGAGAGAATTTTAATTTAAGCCTCGGAAAAACACTTGGTTTAGTTGGTAAACAGAAAATATATGTAAGGTTTACTATTAATAAAGAAGGAAATATTACAAATGTTAAATCTAGAGCTCCACATCCAGAATTAGAGAGAGAAGCTAGGAGAGTCGTTAAACTTATTCCACAAGTTGAACCTGGAAAACAAGATGGAGAGCTAGTTAATGTAACTTTCGATTTACCAATAAGATTTAATGTTCTAGAGTAATAAAAATTTTAGTAACCATTTTAATTAATAAAAAGAAGATTATGTTAAACAAATTAAACAATAAAAAAAGAGCAAAATGTTTTTCACTATTTACAATAATGATAGGGATGTTGTTTTGTGCACCTAGTTATTCTCAAGTAGACGTTGAAAAAGATAAAAGTGAGTTAGTTAATTTTGAAATTTTAGAAGTCTCACCAACACACTCAGATTGTGATTCGGCTGCTTCAAACCAAGAACAAAAAAAATGTTTTAGTGATAAAATAAATAAATTAGTTCGTGAAAATTTTGATTTAGATCTTGGTAAAAAACTTGGTTTATCTGGAATAGTAAAAATACATTCTAAGTTTATAATTAATAAAGAAGGAAATATAGAAGACCTAAAAGTAGTAGCAGAGCACCCAAAACTAAAAGAAGAGGTACGCAGGGTAATCAGTTTAATTCCACAATTACAACCAGGGAAGCAAAAAGGAGAAGCTGTTAATGTTTTATACAATTTGCCGATACAATTTAATATCCAAGGATGAGAAACATTTTAATAGCACTATTAGTCCTAATAACCTTTAAAACCGAAGCTCAAACTTCGGTTTTAACTGTTTCAGATAGTTTAATGGCAAATGGAAACTTCTCTAAAGCTATAGCATTACTTGAAAATAGTAACACCGAAAATTCCGCGTACAGATTAGCAAGAGCATACAATGCTATTGGTAATTACGATAAATCTATTCTAAGTTTTAAAAAAGCGATAGAAAGCACACCAGAGAACACCTTATTACAATACGAATATGCAAAACTATTAAGCAAAGTAAAAAAGAATACAGAGGCTGTTACTATATTTAATAATCTAAAAGCAACAGATAGTACAAATCCAAATTACCATTACGAATTAGGAGTAGTATTAGAGCGTTTAAAACAAACAGAAGAAGCTCAAAACAGTTTTAATACAACTTATAAGTTAGATAAAACACACCAAAAAGCAATTTATAAACTAGCAAAGTATAGTCTTAAAAGTAAAGCCTTCGAAAGGCTTGATACTTTAGTTGCTGTGGGTTTAAATAGTTATCCTAAAAATGCAGCTTTAACAAGTTTAAAAGCACAAAGCTTGTATTTGTTACAAGATTATACAAACGCAATTGTTTGGTTCGAAAACTTATTAGAATTAGGAGAAAGAAGTCAGTTTATTTTCGAGAAATTAAGCTTCGCTTATCGTAAAGATTTAGAGTACAAAAAGGCAATAGAAAACCTAAAGCAAGCTCTGCTTTTTCAGCCTAAAAATGCAGAAAACTTATACAAATTAGGAGGTTTGTACCAATTGGTTAAAGATTATAAAAATGCCGAAAAGTATATAAAACAATCACTTGAAATTCAAGATGTGCCTTTAAATAATGAGTATAGAAAATTAGCAACAGTCTATAATCGCCTAGAAAAACCGCAGATAGCAATTAAATATTTTAAAAAGGCGCTCAAAGAAAATCCAGATGACGAGTTTGCTAAATTCTACCTTGTAATCGCAAAATCGAGCTACTATAAAGACATGCAAAGTAAGATTGAGTTGTTTAATGTTTACATTAAAAACAACCCAGAAAGTATGTTTGTAGAATATGCAAAAAGGGAAAGATTAAAACTAAAACAAGAAGCATTTTTAAAAGTTGAAGAGCATAAAGAAGAGCGGTAATATTCTTACTAATTTAGGCACTACATTCTATATGTTTTTTATTGTAAATTATTGTTGTTTAACCTAAGTGTCTATAAACCGAAGGCATAAGTTTTTGGTTTTTTTATTTTTAAGATAATATATTGTACTTTTCGGTTTTATATCAATCTAAATTGGTGTTAATTAAAGCCATGCAAAAATTATTTGTTTTTTTATTAATTATATCCGCAACTTCTTGCGAGTATTTTAATGCAAAAAAAATAACATCGGAATCGATCTATAATGAAGAATTAAAAATGGTTAATTGGAATGCTGTAGATACCTATCCAACCTTTTCTGTCTGCGATACTTTTGAAACAAAGAATGAAAAGAAAACGTGTTTTGAAAATACATTATCACAACACATTACCTCAAGCTTGCAAAATGAAGCAATTGTAGTTTCTCAAGATATTGAAGATACTGTGGTGTTAGAGTTTCAGATTTCTGAACTTGGAGAGATTACAGTTAAACACATTAATTTAAACGCAGTTACAGTCTTAGAGATTCCTGAAATTAAAAACATGATAGCAAGTAGTCTAAATACGCTACCTCAAGTTTTTCCAGCAATTAAACGTAACCAGCCAGTAAGAACAGAGTTTAAACTACCTATTGTTATTGCAGTAAACTAAAAGCACCAAGAAAAAACCTTTTGCAATAGCATATAATGGCACTAATTTGTAAACTCATTTTTCCTTAACAGAAACTATAATGCTAATCATAATAGCAGAAACCGTCATTCTTCTTTTTGAAGTATAATTGTCTTCCCAAAATAAGGAGTAAAATCGGGATTAGATATTTTAAAAGCGAACTATAAGTTAAACTTATACCCAACGGCAAAGTCAACAGGAAAGTTGTCTTGAGAGTCTAAAGCAGCCGCTATAATAGAATCGTAAACTAAAGTTAAATAGCCTTTGCCTAGTTTAATATCTGCGCCTAAACCAAAAATAAAAGGAACGTCGAAAGCTGTAGAGGTATCTTCAATTGTTATAAAAGCGTTCGAATCACTTGGATCTGCAATTGTAGATGTTATTTTAGAGCTTGTAAAAGTGGCAAATTTTGTTTGTGCATAAATATTAAAACTCGCTTTACTAATAAAACGGAAGCGATATCCCAAAGCGACCTGTGTAGCAGAATATTTAAAATCATCATTATCCGTTGTATGTCTTACATTTAAAAAACCAGCATGCCTAGAAGCTACATTGTCCGAAACGGCTTCAAGTTCTGTTCCAAAAAGTGCTGTTTTTTGGTTGTTAGGGTTTTTGTTAAATGGGCTATTAGTAACACCTCCAAAGATACCTAGCCTAAGCTTTACTTTAGACTTTGGTTCGCTTGAAACGTAATTAGAATCTATAGAGCCGTTGTATTTATCAATAAACGATTTAAGGCTATAAGTTGTTAATTTAACTTTAGAGGTATTCATAGACGTTAAGTCTTCGAGTACAGATTTGTACTCTTCTTGGTATTTATTATCCGTATCCTTAGTATTGTTAAGTTCTGTAATTTTCCCGTTTTTGGTTTTTATGAAATAGCGATATTGCTCGTTTATGGTATTCCAAAGTAAGTCTAAAGTGCCTTCTGTCTCAGTTTTAAGTGCTAAGGTTTCATTTCCAACAGTGTAGGTTTGTTGTGCAAAGGTCCATGTGGTAAATGATAGAAAGACGAGTAACAAGATGAATTTTTTCATAATAAAATAGATTTGGTTCTTAGGGTAAATGTATTAATTTAAACTGACTTTTATATTACTTCCTAAAACTTCTACCTTTCCATTTATACGTTGTAAATAAAGATATAAAGGCAATATAAACGCTAAAGAAAGGATATAAAATACTAGAAAATAGAAAACTTGATAGTTGGCTTTCTTGCTCAAAAAAGCGTGCAGTTTTAAAAAGAAGCAAAAAATCGACTAGACTTTTTATTATAAAAACATAAAGTAATGGTTTAGGTTGAAGTAATCCAAGTAATACAAAAGTAAAGCTACTAACTAAAACAGCATTCATTAACAGCACAATTAATCCAACTACTTTGCCAAAAACAGAATTGTAACTAGATGTTTTTGCTGCCCAACGTTTGCGTTGTGCTATTAGTGTTTTAAATGTTGGTTGCGCTTTCGTTTTTACAATTACAGATTTGGATTTTAAAAATTGAACATCATTTTTATTGCTGTTAATTGCTTTTTGAAGTAGAAAAATATCGTCTCCACTTGCAATGTTATTATTGCCATTAAAACCATTAAGTTCTAAAAAAAGATCCTTTTTATAAGCCAAATTTGCGCCATTACATAAAAATGGTTTGCCTATACCAAAACCACCAATGGTTGCACCAATTAAACTTAAAAAATCTAAGAGTTGGAATCGTTTTAAAAATGAATTGACCTCATGGTAAGTAACAGGAGCAGCAACCATTTTACATTGTTCTCTTTGTATGAAATGATCCAGAGTGTCCAACCAAAATTTTGGGAGTACACAATCTGCATCTGTAGTAACAATCCAATCGTGTTTAGCAGTTTTTATGGCCGAAGTAATGGCGTCCTTTTTAGGTGAGTTTGATACTCTAACGTTATTAATTATCTGTGAGTCATTTGGAAATGATGTGAGAAAGCGCATTATTAAGTTAACTGAAGCATCATTAGACTCATCATCGACAAAAATAAATTCGTAATGCGATTTCGGGTAATTCAATATGTTGATTGAAGCAAGCAAATCTGGTAGGTTTTTAGCTTCATTTCTAAACGGAATGATGACCGAGAATTTAGTTTCAGGTTTTAAGTCTTCAGCTTTAAAATCTTCAACTTTATCAAAACCAAAAGCAAGCCATAAAATTAATAGCAAGTAGAAAATAGTTATGATTATTAAAGTAGAAATCATTATAAATCGTTTTGTTTATCAAAGTTAAAACTAAGCACATAATAGCTTCCAAAAATACTTGGTAATACAAAGTTTAAAAACCACATGGTTGTAATGATACAGAGTATAGTAAATTCATTCACACCTGCAAAAGAAAATAAATAAACAGCAACACTACCTTTTACAACCACATCGAATATAAATATTGAAGGAATAACAGATGCTAATAAGTACATGGAAGTTATAATTATCATAGCATCTTTATAATTAAGCTGCACTCCAAAAAGATGTAATAAATAATAAAATTGAAACGAAAATACTAAGTAGCGTAGTGTTGAAATTAGAAAAGTAAGTACACTAATTTTAAAGGGCAACTCTGTAATAAACCGCTTTACTTTTTTAATTAAAATTCCTTGTATCCTATACCTTTTCTGTTTTAAACCGAAGAGTAGAAAGGCCAAAATTACGAGAATAATAATAAGGAATTTGGAAACTTTGTGCGTGTTAATTTCAATAGGATAATATTGCAGAAATAATATAAGGCCTATAGTACCTAAAATAACAGTAACTGCCATTTGCATCATGTTACCTATAAGGTTTAAAAGTAAAATACGCTTTCTATAAAGCTTTTTAAAATAGATGGCTTTTGCTCCATATTCGCCAATGCGGTTTGGTGTAAAGAGTGATGCTGTAAGCGATCCTAAACTTTGTTGTAAAGCTTCAGGGAAAGTGATTTTTTTAATAGAAGAAACTAATATTTTCCATTTCGATATTTCTAAAAATGAATTAATAACACTTAAAAACAGTAATGAAATAATATTTTTAGTTGAAAAAATCTTGTTTTCAGTTAAAAAGGTGGCAAATTCAGAAAGATCTAAAGAGTTGTTATTTACTAATTTGTTGTAAATAAAATAAAAAGCACCAACAACAATGCTTAATTTAATAAGTACAAAAAAGAATTGTTTAGTTTTGTATGATAAAGCGTTGTGCAAAGCGTTATATAATGGTGCTTGCAAATTAAACCAAATATTATAGAATGATGTCCAAATTTAATTACTATTGTCTTTTAGTCCTATTTTTAGTGAGTACTTTAGGTTTCTCTCAACAAGAAACTAGTAAATGGAAAGCAATATTTGCAGTAGGTTTAAATAGTCCGTCGCAATCAGGCTTAATAGAACCATTTGAAGCAAAAGGAGCTAATTTTCCTACCATTAACTTAGGTGTACAACATATGTTTAAACCCAAATTAGGTGTTAAGGTTGATTTTGGTTATAACCGTTTTTCGAATGCGGACAATACATTAGATTTTAAAGTAAACTACACTAGAATAAATGCGCAGTTTGTTTACGATACAGCAGGAGATTTTACTTTTCTTCCAATAGAAATGGGTATTATGCTGCATGCAGGTCCAGGTTACACCATGATAAAACCTTTAGATATTTATAGAGAAAATACAAATTCATATTTAAATGCAATGGCAGGAATAGAATTACATTATGGTATTTCTAGAACAGTTTCATTATTTGTAGATGGTTCTTATATTTTGGGATTTGCAAAAGAATTCGATCCGGTAATAGATGGTGCAGGTAGTTTTAATGGAAATATGCTTAACGTAACTGTTGGCGCTTCAATTTCTTTAAGTGGTTGTAGAACTTGTAATTAAATGGCAGAAGAAAAAATAATATTAGGTATCGATCCAGGAACTACAATTATGGGTTTCGGACTTATAAAAGTAGTGAATAAAAAGATGCATTTTTTGCAACTTAACGAACTCGATCTAAAAAAGTACGATGACCATTATCTTAAACTTAAACTTATTTTCGAGCGTACTATCGAGTTAATAGACACGCATCATCCAGACGAAATAGCGATAGAAGCACCATTTTTTGGTAAAAACGTACAAAGTATGTTAAAGCTTGGTCGTGCGCAAGGTGTTGCTATGGCAGCAGGTTTGTCTCGCGAAGTTTCGATTACGGAATATGCACCAAAGAAAATTAAAATGGCAATTACAGGAAATGGTAATGCAAGTAAAGAGCAGGTTGCTAAAATGCTGCAAAGTATGCTTGGATTAAAAACCATACCTAAAAACTTAGATTCTATGGATGGTTTAGCTGCAGCAGTTTGCCATTTTTATAATCAAGGTCGTGTTGAGATTGGTAAAAGTTATTCTGGTTGGAGTGCTTTTGTTAAGCAGAATGAGAAGAGAGTTAAGAAGTAAGTTTTGTCTTTGCGCAAAATATGGCTTGGAATATTAAATATTATTATTATAATCCAAACGAGTATAAATCTATTCTAGATTTTATCAAATTAAACGAAAATAAATTTAAGTCTAGTTACAACTTGAAAACTGCGACTACGACTGAAAACTAACGATGTCCGGAATATACATACACATACCATTCTGCAAGCAAGCTTGCCATTACTGTAACTTTCATTTTTCGACATCATTGAAAAAGAAGGAAGAAATGATTGATGCGCTTATTTCAGAAGTTGAAATGAGAAAAAACGACTTTAAAAATGTAACCGTAGAAACTATCTATTTTGGAGGCGGAACACCTTCATTGTTGTCTTCAGAAGAAATAAAAAAAATAATAGATTCGGTTTACAAAAATTATAAAGTTTCAGACACACCAGAAATTACTTTAGAAGCCAATCCAGACGATTTAACTAATAGTCGCATAATTGAAATATCTAAAAGTCCAGTAAACCGACTGTCAATAGGTATTCAATCTTTTTTAGAAAAAGATTTAAAACTCATGAATCGTGCACATAACACTTCCGAAGCACATTCGTGTTTAGAAGAAGCTGTCAAGCATTTCGATAATATTTCGCTCGATTTAATTTATGGTATTCCAGGCACTACTAGCCAAGAATGGATAGAGAATATTGATACGGCTTTAAGTTTTGGCGTTAAACACATTTCTAGTTATGCATTAGTGGTAGAGCCTAAAACGGCTTTAAAATCCTTTATAGATAAAGGTGTTATTAAAAATACTCCTGACGAATTAGTAGAAGAGCAATTTCATATTTTAGTAGAGAAGTTAGAAGCTAATAATTATGAGCATTACGAGTTGTCAAGCTTTGGTAAAGCTGGTTATTTTAGCAGGAACAATACTGCGTATTGGCAAGGTAAACATTACATTGGTATTGGTCCATCTGCACATTCTTTTAACGGGAAACAGCGTGGTTGGAACGTAGAGAATAATACAAAGTATATAAAAGCGATACAAAATAATGAGTTGCCAATAGAGATGGAAACCTTATCGCTAAACGATCAGTATAACGAGTATATTATGATAAGTTTAAGGATGGCTTGGGGAGTTTCAATTAAAAAAGTACGTGAAGATTTTGGCATTACTTTTGAAAGTTATTTATTGAAACATTCGCAAAAGCACATAAACGAACATTTGTTGTATATTGAGGATGAAACGCTAAAAGTGACCAAAAACAGCAAATTCTTGAGTGATGGAATTGCTAGTGATTTGTTTAAAATTGATTTATAAAAATGAATAAAAGAACCTTTACAAGATTAGTATTTTTAATTTTTATTTCTATTATAGCCTTTAATTGTGGTTCAGACGATGATGGAGATAACGATACAACTATTATTAATAAAGCAAAAATAATTGGCGTTTGGTATAAAGTTGGCCAATGCCAGGAACAGAACAATTACACGTTTAATACAAACCTGGACTATGAACTTTTAGATTCGGGAAATATAACGTGTAGCGATAATGAGTTTAACACTTTTAAATACACAGGTAATTATAATATTATTAATAATGAGTTGTTTTTTAACCAAGAAACAGACGAGATTATTATACAAGGTACTACTTTAACAACTCAAGATTTTGAAGCCAATTCATCAACAGAACATATAATAGAAACCTTAAACGATGCCAATTTAACAATAAAAACAACTGTTACGTCAGATATGGGTATAACGACCTATAGCAACAGTTTCGAAAGATAATAAAGATTAAATGCTAGCAACAATACAAATAAAATCAAGAAAAATTAAAATAGATTTATCTAAACCATTAGATATTTCTATGCCTTTACGTGCCTCTATTAAAAATGCAAATGCATGGTATGTAGATGCTCCAAAAATAGAACCCGTAGTTATAGATAACTGGATAGCTAGTGTAAAAGAAGGAGCAGCTATTAATTTTAATAATATCTCTTTTAATCCACATGCTCATGGTACGCATACAGAAAGTGTTGGGCATATTACAGAGAAGTTTTATAGCATAAATAAATGCTTAAAGCGTTTTATGTTTACAGCCGAAGTAATTACTGTAGCACCAGAAGTTGTTGGAGAAGATAAAGTGATATCTAAAAAACAAATTCAATATTTACTAAAAAGGAAATCTCCAGAAGCATTGGTTATTCGTACAATGCCAAATACAAAAGATAAAAAATCGAGACAGTATTCGCATACTAATTGGCCTTATTTAACAGAGGAAGCTGCTCAATTTTTAAAAGAAAAAGGCATCTTACATTTGCTAATAGATTTGCCAAGTATAGATAAGGAAAAAGACGAGGGAAAACTATTGGCACACAAAGCCTTTTGGGATGTTAGTGGAGAAATAAGAACCAATGCTACAATTACAGAGTTAATTTATGTACCCAATAAAGTAGAGGATGGTAGTTATATTTTAAACCTACAAATTGCACCTATAGAGAACGATGCGACACCTAGCAAACCTGTTTTATACAAGATAGAATAATATGGAAATAATTTTTGGAATCATATTTGGAGGTTTGTCAGCTTTAGGTGTGTCTACATATGTTAAACACATTCAAGGCAAAAAGTTAGCGCAAACACAATCTGTTATCCTTTTAGATAAGATTAAAAAGGTATGTAAAATTATAAGTGTTGAAGGTGATTTTGCAGAAATCTACCATTACGAAGATGTAAAAGAACGATTTTTAAAACTCGTGTCGAGTAGAAAAAAAGCGTTAGTAATTATAGATGCAAAAGCACATGTTGGTTTCGATTTATCTAAAATAGCTATGGATGCTAATCCGGAAACTAAAATGGTAACTTTAAAACATTTTCCGCAAGCGGAAATACTTTCAATAGAAACAAATTTAAAGTATTACGATAAGCAAGATGGGATGTTTAATAAGTTTCAGGCTAACGATTTAACAGACTTGCATAACGAAGCCAAACTTCATATTCGAGAAAAAGTACCGCAAAGCGGCTTGTTTCAAATTGCACAAAAAGAAGCGCTAGATTCAATATTAATTATAGAGGGAATTGTGCAAACCATTGGTTGGAAACTCGATTACACTGCATTAGAGGTGGGAAATACCGTAAAGAAAGAAATTAACAATTAGTTAATATTGAATTATGTTTTATTATGTGTATTTTAGCGGTGTTAATAACACTTAATCGAATATATTTTTGTAGTGCTATGATAATGTTATAGTTAGTTGTTATTAATATAGTTTTATTGTTATAATAATTAAACCCAGCTATTATGAACAAATTTTTACAATACATTAATGAGGTTTTAGAAAGTTTAGATATACATACCAGTATAAGATCTAATTCTAATCCCCGAAAATCTTCATCTAGAACACAATCAAAAAATAACCATTTAGAAGAAAATTAATTCTTTTTCTTATAAATTTATGTCATGAATATCGAACAAGTTAGAGCGTATTGTCTTAGTAAACCGCTAGCAGAAGAAACCTTTCCGTTCGATCAAAACACATTAGTATTTAAAGTAGCCGGAAAAATGTTTGCTCTAGCTCCTTTAAATAAATGGGAAGAAGGTTCGGCTTCATTAAACCTAAAAGCAGATCCAGACTATTCATTAGAACTAAGAGCTCAATACGAAAGTATAGAGCCAGGATTTCACATGAGTAAAAAGCATTGGAATTCTGTTTACATCTACAAAGGCGAATTACAACCTAAGTTTATTTTGGAATTAATAGACCATTCTTATGCTATGGTTGTAAAAGGAATGACCAAGAAAAGACGTCAGGAAATACAGTTGTAAAAACTACTGGTCGATAGATAATGGCTATTTAACGACACAATAATTTGGATAGAAAGAATTTTAATAAATAAGAGAGTGTATAAATTTAATTTCGTGGTATAATTAATTTTAGCCCTCGATAATATGAATTTTTTTAAGAACACTATTTTTTCAATACTATTAAAAAAGAATACCACCGTTGTAGAAAAAAGAAAGAGCCTTGAGACTGAGCTAGAAAAGAAGGAAGAACATTGTAAATATCTACATGATAATTTAAAACAATTAGAGTTTATTTCTTGTTTTGAAATGTATTTGGATGGTAGAAAAGAAAATAGTTATTCTTTAAGTTTTCTTCAAGAGCTAAACGCAGTTAAAGATAGAGCAGAATTAAATACTCTTGAGGCTATAGCGTTTTTTAAAACTTAAAAAAAAACATTTCCATTCGTCGACACTTAAGCGTTATTCGTCGACACTTAAATCGTTCTAAACGAAATTTAAAATTTAAAATTATCAATTACGATAGCTTTGTAATTATTAAAACAAAAACCCTCGTAATGGTGAAAAAACTTAAAATACTTCTTATAGAAGACGATATGATAGAGATCATGAAATTGAATAGAACAATTTCAAGACTGAAACTAGATCACACTATAGTTGAGGCTAATAATGGAGAAGAAGCATTAGAAGTTTTAGAGCAAAAAGATAATCTGCCAGATATTATTTTGTTAGATTTAAATATGCCCAAAATAAATGGTATTGAGTTTTTAAAAATTTTAAAAGCCGACGACGTTTTAAAATACATTCCAACAATTATTTTATCGACATCTAATAATAAAAAAGATTTGTTAGAATGTTACAAAACAGGAGTCGCTGGTTATGTAATAAAACCATTAAAGTATGAAGATTATGTTAGTAAAATTGAAAAATTATTAGCATATTGGAGTGTCAATGAATTAATTGTAGTTTAAAGTATGAAAGGAATAGTTTTTACAGAATTTTTAGAGTTAGTAGAAGATAAGTTTGGTCTTGAAATGGTCGATAATATTATAACCAGTTCTACTTTAGAATCTGAAGGTGTTTATACCTCTGTAGGAACTTATAGTTTTTCAGAAATGTTACAACTATTAGGGCATTTAAGTGAAAACACCGGTATTTCTATAGATAATTTATTATTAGTTTATGCAGAGCACTTTTTTAGTGTTATAGAAAAAAGTTATCCTGGACTTTTAGCAACTTATAAAGATCCTATTGAAATGATTTCTTCAATAGAAAATCACATACATGTAGAGGTCAGGAAAATATATCCAGATGCTGAGCTTCCAACTTTTGAAGTTGTAGAAAAGACAAAAAATTCTTTAATAATGATTTATACATCTAGTCGAGCAATGCATCACTTTGGTTTAGGATTAATGAATAAAACATTTGAGCATTTTAATTCAACGGCTAAAATAGAATTGCAAAAAATTAAAGAAGATGGAACGGAAGTTAGATTTGTTATTCATAAAAATTAATGAGTGTAAACCAAACGGAAATATTAGAACGTGCTTTAAAAAGAGAAAAGGCGGCAAGAAAAGCTGCTGAGAAAATTCTTGAAGAAAAATCAAGAGAACTCTATTTAACCTCCCAAAGACTAGAGGAGCTATTAGACGAGAAATCTTCGCAACTAGAAGGTATTTTCGAAAACATTTTAGATGCCTATGTTGTTATAGATTTAAAAGGCGATTTTATAAAATTTAATGAAGCTGCTACTAAACTTTTTGGATACGATATAACTCGAGATAAAATTAATGTAACACACCTTATACACAAAGAAGACTATCAATATGCGATGTCTTCTTTTTTAGATTTACAGACTAAAGGTTTTTTTAAAGATTATGAAGCCCGAGTTTACACCAAGTCTAAGGAAGTAAAATGGGTACATATTAATGGAAGTATTGTATTTGATAAAAACAAAAAGCCAATTGCCGCACAAGGAATTGTTAGGGATATAACAGCACAAAAAGCATCTGCTGAAAAACTAATAGAGTCAGAAAATAGATTAGCATCTCTTATTGTTAATTTAGACAGTGGTATTGTTTTAGAAGACGAAAATAGAAATATAGTACTCACAAATAATAAGTTCTGTGAGCTTTTTGGTATAGATGCAAACCCTAAAGATTTAGTTGGTATGGACTGTGTTGCTGCTTCAGAGCGTAACAAAGTTTTGTTTAAAGATCCAGAAGGATTTTTAAATAGAATGCGCGCTATAGATTTAGAAAAGAAAGTGGTTATTGGTGACGAACTAGAGATGGTAGATGGTAAAATTCTAGAGCGTAATTATATGCCAATAATAATTGGAGAGAAGTCTAAAGGGTTTTTATGGACCTTTACCGATGTTACTTTAAAACGTACCTATAGAAAGAGTCTTGAGGCACAGAAGCAAAAATATTATAATATTATTGCGAATATGAATTTAGGAATGGTAGAGTTAAATAATAACGACCAAATCCTAATGGTAAACCAGAGTTTTGAGGAAATGTCTGGTTATACTGAGGCTGAAGTTATAGGAAAGAATGCAAGAACACTTTTTTCGTCTAAAGAAGGTGCTGGGTTATTAAAAGAAGAAAGGGAGAAGCGTAAAAAAGGTGAATCAAATTCTTATGAGTTTGAAGCCATTTGTAAAAAAGGAAAGAGAAGATATTGGTTGGTAAGTGGAGCTCCAAATTATAATTTAGATGGTGAAATAATTGGTTCTATTGGAATACATTTAGATGTAACAGAAACTAAAAATCTAGAATTTCAAAAAGAAAAATTATTAGAAAAACTTGAAAAAAGTAACGACGAGTTACAAGAGTACGCGCATATCGTTTCTCATGATTTAAAATCGCCATTACGCAGTATCGATGCTTTAGTTAGCTGGTTAAAAGAAGATAATAAAGGAAAGTTAGATGCTGTAAGTCTTCAAAATTTCGGTCTTATTGAAACTACTTTAGAGAAGATGGAACAATTAATTACAGATGTATTAAATTATTCTAGTGTAGGTGCAGAAACATCAAAAAAAGAAGATGTAGACATAGAAACTATGTTTAATGACTTAATAAAAATATTATATATTCCAGAGCACATTATTATAAAAAAATGCAATGTTTTACCTGTTATAAAAGGCGATAAAACAAAATTACAGCAAGTGTTTCAAAACCTAATTAGTAATTCGGTTAAGTTTATAGATAAGGACGATGGAAATATTATAATAGATGTAGAAGATTTAAAAAGCCATTATAAATTTTCAATACAAGATAATGGTATTGGTATTGATAAAAAGTATCACGATAAAATATTTAAAATTTTTCATTCTTTAAAGAAAAGTAAAGATTCTTCAGGAATAGGTTTGTCTATTGTTAAAAAGATTGTCAATTTACATGAAGGAGAAATTTGGTTAGATAGTGAACCCAATGTAGGTACCACCTTTTATTTCACATTAAAAAAATAAAAATGAAAACAGTACAGCTAGTAAAACATAAAAATAAAAATTGGGAGTATGTTACTAAAAATAAAGAGATAAAAGAACCTTTAGTTTTAGTGTTTGGTAATAGATTTATGTTAGAAGAGCCTACTGTTTATGCAGAAGTTAAGCAGTTTTTTCCAGATGGACATATCGTTTTCGCTTCTTCATGTGCCGAAATTTCATCTAATACTGTAAACCAAGATAGTATTACAATTACAGCAATAGAATTTGAAAAAAGTAAGTTTGTAATTAAAACTAGTAATATTTTAAATACAGATTTAGATAGTTTTAAAACAGGAAAAAACCTTATTGAACAATTACCACAAGACGGACTAAAATATGTGTTTGTAGTTTCGGAAGGTAGTTTTATTAATGGTAGCCAACTTACCAAAGGAATGAATAATTCAACAGAAAACAATTTATTAATAACTGGTGGCTTATGTGGTGACGATGCTCGTTTTGAAAAAACACTAGCATCTTACAACGAAAACCCTAAAGAAGGAGAGTTAGTTGCTATTGGTTTTTATGGCGATACACTCGAAATATCTTTTTCAATACATGGTGGATGGACACCTTTTGGGCCTGAACGTATTGTAACAAAATCTGAAAACAACATACTTTATGAGTTAGATGGGCAACCAGCTTTAGATTTGTATAAAAAATACTTAGGAGACAAAGCAAAAGACCTTCCTGGTGCAGCTTTGTTATATCCTTTAAACGTTACATCTATAGACGAAAAGCAATCTATTGTAAGATCTATTTTAAATATAAATGAAGAAGAAAATACTGTAATATTAGCAGGAGATATTAAGCAAAACTCTAAAGTACAGCTCATGATGACTAATGTCGATAATATTGCAAATGCATCAGAACGTGCAGCAAGGCAAGCGTTAGAATATAGAAAAAACAAGCCGGAATTAGCAATTTTAGTAAGTTGTATAGGTAGAAAATTAGTTCTAGATCAACGTGTTGAAGAAGAAATAGAGGAGGTTATAGAGGTCTTAGGTGCAGATACTGTAACGAGTGGCTTTTATTCCTATGGTGAAATAGCGCCTTTTCATGGAGAAGTAGCATGCCAACTACACAACCAAACAATGACGATAACGCTAATGAGTGAATAATGAATTCATTATTAAAAAGACAACTACGCAAATTTTTAAGCGAAGAATTAAAAGAAAATAAAGAGTTAGCTGTATTTCTTAACGCTGTAGATAGTTCTTACAACAATTTTGAGGAACAATCAACAATGATTCAAAGAGCTATGGCTATTAGTTCAGACGAGTTATATGCTGCAAACAGAAAATTACAAAACGAAGCAGAAGAACAAAAAAAAGTTATCGATAAGTTAAAAAGCGTTATTAATACTTTAAAGTTTTATAATTTAAAAGAAGATGAGAAATTAGAAGACGTTGAGTTAACAGGTTCGGGTTTAGTAGATTTTATAGATAGCCAAACCAAGGAAATTGTTGAGGTTAATAAACAAAAACAATCTATGTTAAATGAGTTAGCGCATCAAAATCAGGAACTTAGTGATTATGCACACATGGTGTCTCATGATTTAAAATCACCATTACGCAGTATAGATGCTTTAACTACTTGGCTATCTGAAGACTATAAGGATGCTTTTGACGATGACGGAAAAAACACACTAAGTCTCATTAGAGATAATGTAGAAAAAATGGATACTTTAATTAATGGTATCTTAGAGTATTCAACCATTGGAAAAGACCAAGTAGAAATTTATAATGTTGATGTAAACGGTTTAATTGAAAATATATTAAATAGCATGCATATTCCCAAAAATATTAGCATTACAAAAATAAATTTGCCAATTATAAAAGGAGATAAATATAGGTTGCAACAATTGTTTCAAAACTTAATTAGCAATGCTATAAAATATAATAATAAAGAAAAAGGCACTATAGAGATAGTTGCCCAAGACCAACAAGAATATTGGCAATTTTATATACGCGATAATGGAAAAGGTATTGAGGAAACTTATTTTAATAAAATTTTTAAAACATTTATAAAGTTAGAAAACAGCCCAGAATCTACAGGTATAGGTCTATCTATTGTTAAAAAAATTGTAGAATTATATGAAGGTAAAATATGGCTTGAATCTCAAGTAAATATAGGAACTACTTTTTATTTCACCTTAAAAAAAAATCGTGATGGAACAACCTAACCAAAGTTATATTAACAACCTTTCGGGAGGAGATGAGGTTTTTAAACAAAAATTAATTGAAATTATTAAAATGGAGTTCCCAGAGGAGAAACAAATCTATTTTGATAATTACAACGCTAAAAAATTTAAGTTAACAGCAGGCAACGTGCATAAACTTAAACATAAAATTAGTATTTTAGGCCTTGAAAAAGGGTATGAAATCGCTGTAAATTACGAGAAGAACTTAGAAGAAGGGAAAACCGAAGGTAAAGACCAATTTGAAGCGATACTTAGCAACATAACAAAATATCTAGAGACACTTTAAATATAGCCTATGAATTGCATTATTATTGATGATGAAGCTACTGCTAGAATGATTATAACACAGTTATGCTCAAAGCTTCCAAGTCTTAACGTTTTAGAAGAATTTCCTAATGCAATGCAAGCCATAAAGTATTTAAATCAAAACGAAGTAGATTTAATATTTTTAGACATACATATGCCGGATTTTACAGGTTTCGATTTTATTGAAACGCTTAAAAATCCACCAAAAATAATCTTAACAACATCAGATCCTAACTTTGCTATTCAAGCGTTTGAGTACGATTGTATTGTAGATTATTTAGTAAAACCAATAACGCAAGAGCGTTTTGATAAAGCCATACAAAAGGCAGAGTCTAAACAAAATAAGCCAAGTGAAACGGTTTCGAAAGGTGAAAAGGTAGAAGCTACTTCTGGTAACGATTTATATGTAAATATAGATAGGCGCTTAATTAAAATAGATATCCCAAGTATTTATTTAGTAGAAGCAAAAGGCGATTATATTCAAGTTAAAACAGAAGATAAAAACTACACAGTACATTCTACATTAAAAAAAATAGCAGACAAGCTACCAGATAGTTTGTTTTTGAAAGTACACAGGTCTTATATTATCAACGTTCAAAAAATTATAGATATAGAAGATAATAGTGTTTTAATTAAAAAAGATGTGATTCCTGTAAGTAGATCTAACAGGCCAGAATTAATGAAACGTCTAAACTTACTATAAGCATGTATTTCGACGGTTATTTAAGGCGTTAATCTTAAAGTTGTTTTAGAAGACGTTGTAAAAAACATAATAACTCTTAATCAAATTACCTTTGAAGTATAATCACTTAGGGATGATTGATTAATAGTAAAAAAAAGACAGGAATTAATTTTTCTGTCTTTTTTTTATGCAATAATAATTAGAGCGCTCTTTTTTAAATCTTAAATAATAGAGTGCTTTAGTTGTCGATACTTGGTCTATTATAACGATGAAAAGTTGCTTTTGTATTATTAATTTGCATTTAGTCGTTAAAAAACGCAAATAAATCGGTTTAACTGCCTTGTTTAACCATTCGTCTACATTTAAAAGGCGCCTAATCGAAAAAGAAAAAAATCTAGAGTCTTTCAAATTAATTTTGTCATCAAATAACACCAACCACGATGAGAAAATTAGTTTTAGTAGCCGTTTTATTTAGTACGTTTTTAATGTCTTGTTCAGTAGAAGAGGATAATAATATTCCAGAAGAGTACAATTCTAATAATACAACAGCAGAATACACGCAACTAGATTATGAAATAGCAGAACTTATTAATACTTACAGAATTTCTCAAGGTCTTAATGCCTTAAATATTTTAAACGAAGCTTCTAATGAGGCCTCTACACATAATCAATACATGGTTAATAAAGGTGTAACAAGTCATGATTATTTTTATTTAAGATCACAAAATTTAGAAACAGCAGTTAATGCTATAAATGTCTCAGAAAATGTAGGTTATGGCTTTACTAAAGCAACGTCTGTAGTTAATGCCTGGAAAAACAGTGAAGCGCATAGATTAAATATGGTAAACCCAGATTTTACAGATTTTGGAATCTCTACAAAACAAGATGCTAATGGTAAAAACTACTTTACTAACATCTTTGTTAAAAGATAAGGTAAAATCGTTTGTCTACAGGAAATGACCATTCGTCTACACTAAAATTACAGTAATCGAAAAACACATTTTAAGACCAGTTTCTAAAGTAAATTTGTCTTGTAAATAAGAAATAAGCATAATATGATAACAAAAATGCACACCGTTAAAAATCAAATAGTAACAATAGTAATATTACTTTTTGGTTTTACAAGTCAAGCTCAAAATAATCCTTTTAATTGCGATTTTAGTGCCTATTTATTTCAATATAACGATGTATACGCAATAGATCTTGCATCTGGTAATTCTTACCTTGCAGCTTCAGATATTACAGCAGGTAATATAAACGCAACGGCTTATAATCCTGCAGACGGTTATATTTGGGGATATTTAAGTACACCTTCTAGAACGATTGTAAGAATTGGTGACGATTTTCAAACAACAAGCTTTACGCTTCCAGAATTAACTACTGGTAATAAATACGTAGGCGATATTAGTCCAAACGGTATTTATTATTTTAAAGCAGGAGGAACAACTTATTATAAAGTAGATTTAAATCCAGATTCTGCAACTTACACGCAATACTTATCTACAGAAACATTATCTCAAAATATAAGCATTCACGATTGGGCTTTTAATGCCGTAGATGGTAACTTATATGCAGTAGCAAAAGGTACTAATATTTTATATCGTATTAATCCAAACACAAGTGTTGTAGAGGCTTTAGGTCCAGTTCCAATTCTATCAGGACTTAATTATACTTATGGTGCCGTTTATTTTGATGCTTCAGGTCGTTTTTATGTGTCTGCAAACCAAACAGGAACGATTTATGTTATTCAAAATGTGCAAGACTTAACGGCAACATCTATTATGGACTCTAATTTATTTGCTTTCGGCCCATCAAGTGCTAGTAACGATGGAGCACGTTGCCCAACAGCTCCTGTAGCACAAGAAATTTGCGATAATGGTATAGATGACGATGGTGATGGGTTAATAGATTGCGAAGATCCTTCATGTTCAGGTTTTGGTACCTGTGCTGTAATCGCGCCACCTTCTACAGCTAATGATGGCGGTTTAGAAAGCAACGGAAGATTATCTGATGCCATTAACAAACGTAATTATAACCGTGCTAAACATAGTTATAAGTTTAACCAAAAAACAGCAAAACGTGTCACTAGAGATACTAGTAATGCTGCAAACAAAACATCATTTACAGGTTTTCAATTACAAGATTTTGTGCCATTAACAACCATTAACGAGGATTATGCAATAGACTCTACACCACAAGATTTACTAAACATAACAAATGCAACAGAAGTGTACTCTGTAGATTACATGCAAAACGATGCATCAATTGCTTCTGTATTAGCTTTAAAAACAGAAAACGGTGTCTATGAACACACAAAGTATATTTGCGACAGATTATTAGGTGCAGAACTAATTACAGTTTCTACTATTAGTATTAACGACCAGCCTTTTATAAAATCGATTATTAAAAATGCCGATGGTTCTTTTGAATACGTACTAAGTCTTTCGGCTAAAGTAGAAAATAACGACACTAATTTTGCTATAGAAAGCCACTGGAATTTAGATTTGTACCAAGAGAATGTAACCTTCTATAATTTTCAAATTTGGTCAGATTCTATAGACGATTTATACCTTTTAGCAGAAGAAGTTTTAAATCTTTTAAATGCCGAAAAAACAATATCTGGTTACCAATTATCTACACCACCAACAGTATTTGTAAGAAAAGGAAAATATAATAATGGCGCTTTAGATCTTCAAATTATAAACACCAATGCAACCAATGTTGTTAATTTCGATTCGGGATACAGAGTAACAGAAACTAGCGATTTTAATTACACAACATCTACACTTAACTTAAACCAAAATTACATTACAAATATTACAGTGCCAACAGGGCATTTATTTGATGTTGGTTTTAGAATAGGAGATGGCATTAATACACCAGACGATTTATTTATGTCTGATGGTCCTTGGGGAGTCGATGATTCTCAAGACAGTACAACAGTAAATAACTATACTATTGAAGCCAACACAAACACATTTGAAACCGAAGATTTTCCTGTAGAAAGAAATCTAACACTTAATGCAACAACAAGCACTTATTTTGCAGCTTACAGAGCGTTAACACCACGTTTTAAAGCTGTAGATTTAGCAGCGTATAACAACCTTAAATTAAAAGCAAACGGAACAGGAGATTTAGAGATTACACTAGTAAAACAAAGCCTAACCAATTGGGACGAGCAATACAAGGCAACAATAGCTTTAACAGAAACAAATCAAGAATATGTTATAGCATTTCAAGATTTTACATCGTCTCTAGGAACCGCATTAAATGCTAACGATATTGTAACCATGGTATTTACAATGGTAAGTAAAAATGGAACAAGTATAACACACGAAATGCAATTGCAAGATGTACGTTTCTCTAAAGGTAATACATTGTCTGTTAATGCTTTTGAAACGGAAACAGCAACAAACTCACTAGCAGTGTTTCCAAATCCAATGTTAAATAACGCAAACATACACTATACGGCTAACCAAAGCGAAACAGTAAACTTAATTATCTACAATCAATTAGGTAAAATGGTTTACCAGACAACAGCAAAGGCACAACCTGGTAAAAACCAAATAGCAATAAGTAAACAAAATCTTAGTACTGGATTATACATTTGTAAATTATCGAGTACACAAACACATTACAGTCCCTTGAAGTTACTAGTAAAGTAATACTTTTATTTAGTTTTTTTTGATTGATAGCGTAGAAACCTAGGGTTTATAATAGCAATTTAATATTGGTTTCTACTAATGGGCAAAAGAGTAATCTTTTGTCCATTTTTTTGTTTTAATGTGAATTGTTAATAGGAAGAAACCTATCTGTTATTTACAAGAGACATCTAAGTTCTTATTAAATGACTAAATAATTTCTTGAATTTTATCTAAAATGACCAAAGCAATTGCACCTTGTTAAAAACTTTTAATAGCAATTACGGGAAACCTCAATATTTGCGAATTTTTAAATAGTACATTTATGGTATTAGTTTTCTGGATGATAAGAATTTGTTCTTTTTGTCCGGAGTTAGCATTCATTAAAAAAACCAATCATTAATATTAAATGTACAAAAGAGAAATAGAAGACCTTAAAAGTAGTATAGCATCGGCACGTCAAGCTATAAAAAGTACCAGAGAAAATATGGCTCGACAGAGAACTAATAAAGCTCCAAAACATTATCAAGAATCTGGAAAAAGAAATATTGAGAATCAAAAAAAAATAATAGAAGGATACAATAAGGAAATTGCTAATTATAGAGAAAAGAAAAAAAAGATGGGGAAAGCTACAGATTCGTTTAAGCGTGAAATCGGAAAAAATACTGGAAAATGGGTCAGTAATAAAGTATTTGGAGACGGACATTCTACACCACATAGAGTTGACGTTAATCGAACAGAAGGTCAATACAAAAGCGAAAACAAGGAAAGCCTATTAAGCAAAGGAAAAGATTTTTTTTCTGATGTTTACGAGGAAGATTTAGAAGAAAAAGAACAAATTAAAAAATTCAATTCAAAAAAAGAAGATGTAATTGCTACCTATATTCCAAATAACGCAGACGAAATAATGAATTTTGTTAATTTAATGTTATCTACCATTAAATCAAACGGATGGAAAGCAGGAAATAATGAAGAGCATATTAATTTACTTTCTGACGCTTGTTTGACAAAATTAGAACAATGCGTCATTAAGTTAAAGTCAATGAATGAAATACATCAAGCCGAATATGTTGATACAGAGATTATTAAACTAAAAAAGAAAAAGAAATTTCAAAAATATGCTTTGTGGGTTGGAATAGTACTATTCTTTCTTGTTGGATTTATACTTTATAAATTAGAAATTCTAAAATAACGAAATGCTAACACCGTATATAATTTATTGCTCGCTTCTCGCCCACTTACGAAATTCCTCGCGGACTTTCTTGGTCAGTAATTATTTACTAAATTAGTTGCTTGAAACACGCAACAAACCATATACAACAACGTTTTAGGTAATTTGAGAAATGACGAAAAAAAGCAAAACGTATCATTTAAGAAATAAAGAAAAGAGAGATTCTCGAATTAAAGAAACTCTGAACTTTATACTCGAAAAAAACTACGGAAGTCTATTGAATAATCAAAAATGGTTTCGAATTTTTGAATGGATTGAACAGAACAATTTTGAATTTGAATTAAAAACTTTGCTTACGTCTGATATAAAAAAAGTTAACGACATTTTTGAACTTGAACATAATTCTATTCTAATTGACTACTCTGGCAATTTTATCGAGTTCTTGGAATTGGAGAAACTAATTCTGAATAGTACGTCGGAATTAAAAACTGAATTGAAAAAACTGAATATTGAATTCTATGAGGAATTGAACACTATAATTATAGAGGGTTATCGGAAATAAAAACACCCTACAACAATAATTACGGTTTTGTACTTTTGTTACGTCTGATTTTCCTTCAGAAAAACCTCGCATACAAGCCCGCAACTATTCTTATACAACAACGTTCAAAAAATAATAATCCCTATTAAACCTTTTCTATTTTTCAAAGTCTAATAAAAATAAACCAATAGATTTTGAGAAACACTATCATTTCAAAACAAAAGATAAAGCAGTTATTTTACACACTATTAGTAGTGTGTTTTTTTGTGAGTTGTAACAATACAAAAACAGAAGAAGTTTCTGTAGCAAGTAAAACAGTAACGACTATTAACGATAGTATTCCTGTTTATAATTTTGAAGACATTGAACCTCTACTATATACAAATACCAACAAAACATACATTGTTAATTTTTGGGCCATGTGGTGCGCACCATGTGTAAAAGAGTTGCCATATATTAAAGCCTATTCAGATGCACATCCAGAGGTTGAGGTTTTATTAGTAAGTATGGACTTTCCTAAAGACAAAGAAACAAAGCTAAAACCTTTTTTAAAGCAAAAAAACATAACCAATAAAGTGGTGGTTTTAGACGATGCAGATTCCAACACTTGGATCGATAAAATAGATCCTAATTGGTCTGGAGCCATACCATATACAATCATTTTTAATAATAAAAAACGTGCATTTTACGAGCGTTCTTTTGAAAGTGCAGAAGACTTAGAAGCCGAAATAAATAAAACAATTAACAAATAATTTAAGATGAAAAGAATAAGAGTAGTATTTGCTTTGATTGCGGTTTTGGCAATCGTATTAGTGTCTTGCAAAGACAAAGAAAGCAATAAAAAAGAGACCGCTTTAGAGCATGCAGAACGTGGCGACCATAAACATGGGCCAGATGGAGAGCATCCACCAAGAGATGGAAAAGGAAAACACCATGAAGGAGACCGAAAAGGACCACCACATGGAGGCGATAGAAAAGGACCACCAAGCGGAGGAGGACCAGAGCAAACAAAAACATTAGAAGAAATTGGAGGTTATAAAATTGGTGAAGTCGCTACAGATTTTAATCTTAAAAATGTAGATGGTGCAATGGTATCTTTAGCAAGTATAGATAATGCTAAAGGCTATATTGTAACATTTACGTGTAACGAATGTCCTTTTGCAAAATTATACGAAGACCGTTTAATCGAATTGCATAACGCCTATGCACCACAAGGTTACTCTGTAATAGCTATTAACCCAAATAGCCCAGAAAACGAAAAGGAAGGTTATGCAGCAATGCAAGCTAGAGCAAAAGAAAAAGGATTCCCTTTTGCTTACTTAGTAGACGAAGGACAAAAAATCTATCCACAATATGGAGCAGTAAGAACGCCACACGTATTCTTATTAGATAAAGATAGAAAAGTACAATACATTGGCGCAATAGACGATAATTCTAAAGCTCCAGAAGATGTAAAAACAAAGTATGTTGAAGATGCCATTAAAGCATTAGAAGCTGGTAAGAAGCCAAGTCTTACTATTACTAAAGCTATAGGTTGCCCAATTAAGGCAAGTAAAGCATAATTGATAGCCAAGTATTTTATACTTAAAAAACACAAGTGTAATGCTTGTGTTTTTTTATGCTTTTTTTTAATGTTACTACTGTTAGTCTCTAAAAACAGGTTTGTCGAATAATAGCCATTTAAAACGTAAGCCTATTTCATTAAAAGTAAATCCAGCTGCGGTTGCAGAGGCTATATTACTTCGCGTAGCAAATAAATTTGCCAAACAACGGTCGTTAAATTTATAACCTAATTTACCTTGAAAACGATAAGTGCTTTGGCTACTGTCATCATCTATAAATTGTAATCCTGTTGCAGCTGTTAGTTCGTAAAACCATTCTTTAGGTTTTGTAACCGCTTCATCTTTAATAATATTTGCAAATACTTCTGCTGCATTAAAGGTTTCTGGAGAAAAATAAATGGTTGGGACTTGGTTTTTAAAAGTAATGTATTGGTAATTTACACCTGCTTTAAGTGATGGTTTTGGTAAAATATTATAGTACAAAGAAGTAAACAGGAGGTTTCTTGCATTATCATCACTCTGTTTAGTATAAAAATATTGTGTAAACCAACCTAAATTAAAATTGGTGTTTAAGCTGTAATTAGCGTAAAAATTATCTTGCACGATTTCACGATCTAATAATTCGGCATTAAAACTTTGTAATTCGCGTTTGTAACCAACAGTTAAATCCTGTAGTTTAAAGGGCTTAATGTTAAAAGAAACGTCTGTTAAAAACTGTGTGTAATCGTTAGTCGTTGCTTTTGCTGAGGTTAATCCAGCGGTACCTTTAAACGTTAGATTAGGCAATAATTGGTAAGATAAACCTAAACTAAAATCGTTTGAGGTTGCATCGTTATTAGTCACAGGATTTGTTGTGCTTCTGTAATTATAGCTTGCTAAGGCTTTAAATTTTGTAGAAAACGGAAACTCTAAATTATTATTAAATGCAAATGCTTCATTGTCACCATTATCAAAAGTATACGATGTTTTTCCTTCGTAAGTAGGTGTAAATGTATTGTCTAGATTTTTTATAAAGTTAGTTGCATCCTTTTGGTTGGCGTAAAATTTTAAAGTGTTTTCGGCAGACTTATAAGCAGCATCATATTTTCCTATAGCTTTAAGAGCATTTGCGTTTCCTAAGTTACCATCAAACGATGTGCTGTCATTTACTAAAATTTTATTGTAATCTGTAACACTCTTTTTAAAGTCGCTTTTATAAATATTTAGCGTTGCACGTAAAGCTAAAACCCAATTGTCGTTAGGTTTTGTTTCAATTAATTTTGCAATAAGTGTATCTGCAGCTTTGTATTTTTTATTCCAAATTAAAGCTTGTGCATAACGCTCTGTCGTTTGTTGTGTAAGTGTTGCGCCTGTATTTTTATTTAAACTGTTATAAGCTTCGGTGCTTAAGTTGAGTGCGTCTTTTTCTTTTCCTTTTAAGTGAGATACTAAAGCTAAACCGTTTAATGCTGTGATTTTGTTTTCAGGATTTTCTATTAAAATGTTATAAGTGGCTTTAGCATCGTCATATCTATTTGCAATTAAATATAAGTTAGCTAAATTTAATAAAGTGTCTTTGTCGTTATTAAAAAGCGTTAGATTTTGTTTTAATAATGCTTCAGCTTCGTCATACTGTTGTGCTTGTTGCTTTTGGTAAGCATAACCTAAATACATGTATTTTTTTGAGGTTAATGCATTTGGGTTTCCTGGTAAAACGTCTAAAGCTTTATCGACATATTTTAATGCGTCTTCGTATTCTTTTAAATTAGATAATGTATTGGCATAACTTAATAATGCTGGGAAACTTTTAGGGTCTTCATTTATTAAACCTTTAAAGTAAGTTTTAGCTTTAGGGAAATTGCTATTCCATAATAAAGACTCACCGTAATTTAATTTTACTTCAAAATCATCTGGATGATCTGCTAGTAGGTTTGTAAATAAAGTATTTGCTGCTTCAGGTTTTCCGTTTAAGCCTATAGCGCGACCATAACATAGTCTTGCAGTTTTATTATTTGGGTACTCTTTTAGTATTGTTTTAAAAAACGTTTCCGCTTTAGCATACTTACCAGTTTCTAAATAAGTAAAGCCTTCTTGCATGTCTTGAGCGTAGCTAAAGACAACAGTTAATAATAAGGTTAGTAGGAGTATCGATTTGAGTTTCATGTTCTAGTTTTTATTCATTTGCAAGTTAAGCAATCATATTCAATCATTCGTCTACAGCAATGGTCCACTCGTCGAAATTCATCAGTCTCTCAGAGGTTTGTGTTGCACCTTTGTATCAGAAATTAAACAGAAACAAATTAAAAATAACAATTATGGCACTTACAATATTAAGAAACAATAACACTTTTACAGTAGAAGGAAAAATAAACACGAGTACAGTAGGCAGTTTTAAAGCACATTTTAATATTACACTTAATACTTTAAAAAACTTAACAATAGATATTAGTAAGGTTACCGAAATTGATGTTAATGGCGTTGAAGCTATTAAGTCTATTTATAATAATGCAAAATCTTGGAACAAACCATTTGCAATAGTTGGTAACGGTTGTAAAGAAATTTACGAAGAACTATTAACGCAAAACGTAGCATAATTAAAGATAGAACTTAACCTAATTAAACAATAACTATGGCACTTACAATTACACAACAAGACACAACTATTTCTTTAGAAGGAACATTAAATGTTTTAACAGTAAATAGCTTAAAAGCACATTATGATTTTATTAAAAGCCCTTTTAAAAGCTTTACAATTGATATTGATAATGTATGCGAAATTGATGCTTCAGCATTATTTACTTTAAAAGAAATGTATAGAACTGCAGCTTTGTCTTTAAATCCATTTTTTATAGTTGGAAAAAGAAGTGAAGAGGTTTATGAAGATTTTCAATTCTCGAACATAGCCTAATTAAATAACACCAAACACACCAAATAAGATGCACGCTTTATCTATTTTAAAAAAGAAAACAATCTCTCCAGAGCAATTATTTATGCTAAGCGTATTAGCTGTAAATGGAGGGAACTATTTGTACAATCTTATTTTAGGTCGTGTTTTAGGTCCAGCACAATTTGCAGATGCTGCAGTATTAATCACTTTTTTATTGGTACTATCTTTTGTTGCCATGACGTTTCAATTGGTAACTGCAAAATTCTCGGTTATTTTTGAAAACGAAACTTTTACAAACTTTGTCTCTAAAATTTATAAAAATGCAACTATTGTAGGTTTAGGATTAGGTGCTTTAATTATTGTATTTGCAAAACAATTACAAGCCGTTTTTAATACATCGTCTTCTAGTATGTTTACCATTTTTGGCATTGGTGTGCCTTTATATTTTTTAATGAGTGTAAACAGAGGTGTGTTTCAAGGTAAAAAAGAATTTAAATGGTTATCGATAACATATCAAGCCGAAATGTTAAGTCGTTTAATAATTACTTTAGGTTTAATATTCTTGTTTAATATTCAATCTTCGGTTGTTATTGCCATTGGTATTTTAATCTCTTTTGGTTTTGGTTTAGTGCCTTTTAAAATAAAAAATTTAAACTTTAAAAAGACAATTGCTATTGAAGCAACTAAAGCGAAACAGGTTAAAAACTTTTTTATCATCACTGCGTTTTACGAGTTAACACAAATTATTATTAACAATAGTGACATCTTATTAGTAAAACATTATTTCGATGCTTACGATGCTGGATTATATGCTTCATTAGCCTTAATAGGCCGCATAGTATACTTCGTAGCTTGGATGTTTGTAATGTTATTATTACCAACAGTAGTACAACTTAAAAAAGAAGGGAAAGCAACTGCTCCAATATTATTTAAATATGTTGGTTACATTGCTACAATTGCAACTGCAATAGTAATTGGTTGTGCTTTGTTTCCCGAAACAGCAATTACACTATTATTTGGAAAAAGTTATTTAACAATGGCGCCTTTATTATGGAAATACGCGTTAGCAACTGGTTTGTTTGCCATATCAAACATATTTGCTTACTACTACTTATCGTTAGACAGATATATTCCTGTAGTAATTTCAGGAGTTTTCGGGATGCTTCAAATGGTATTAGTAGTCTTTTTTCACGACAGTTTAGAGCAGGTAGTACACATGCAAATTATAGCAATGTCTTTACTACTGTTTATACAAATGATCTTCTTCGCTTTCGATTCTAAATTGAAAAAATAGGACTTAAAAACAAATTTATTTTATTAGTCTAAAATATAGGAAAAGGCTGTGGTTTTATACTGCAGCTTTTTCTGTTTTACATCTATAATTCAACTATCGGTAAATGGTAAATCTACACCTTCATTCCATTCGTCGATAGCAACTTGCAACCCAACTAAAGTTGACCATTTTACTGCCTTTTATAACGCAAATTTGTAGTGTAATTAACAAACAACATATTAACAAACACTTTAAAACTATACATTATGAAACTAGCAATCGTAACCGCATATCCACCAAGTAAAGTAACATTAAACGAATATGCTTACCATTTAGTAAAGCACTTTAGACAAAAAGAAAGTGTTACTGAAATAGTGTTGCTTACAGATAAAACGGAAGGAGCAAAAGATATTGCTTTTACAGAAGACGGTTGTAAAATTACAGTAAAAGAATGTTGGGAATTTAATAGCTACAAAAACATAATAAATGTTACTAAAGCTATTAATAACACACAACCAGATTCAGTATTATTTAACTTACAATTCATGAAATTTGGAGACAAAAAAGTAGCAGCAGCTTTAGGCTTAATGTTACCATTAGTTTGCAAATTAAAAAAGATACCAAACATTGTCTTATTGCATAATATTTTAGAAGAAGTAGATTTAGGATCAGCAGGATTTACAAGTAACAAATTAATGCAAAAGTTATATGGTTTTATAGGAACCAGCTTAACTAAATTAATATTACAAGCAGATACGGTTGCAGTAACCATGCAAAAGTATGTTGACGTTTTAGAGAAAAAATACAATGCTAAAAATGTAACATTAATTCCGCATGGTACTTTTGAAATCTCAGAAGAGAAACCTGAATACAGTATTCCTCAAGGACCTATACAAGTGATGACTTTTGGAAAATTTGGAACCTACAAAAAAGTAGAGGCTATGATTGAAGCTGTAGAAAAAGTAAGAGCAACAACAGGTTTAGATCTAGAAGTTGTAATTGCAGGAACAGATAATCCAAATGTACCAGGTTATTTAGCAAAAGTACAAGAAGACTATAAGCATGTATCACAAGTACGTTTTACAGGTTATGTAGAAGAACACGAAGTACCAACTTTATTTAAAGAAAGTGCGGTTGTTGTTTTTCCTTATACCTCTACAACAGGAAGCTCTGGAGTATTACACCAAGCAGGAAGTTATGGTAAAGCAGTAGTGATGCCAGATTTAGGAGATCTTGCTTTATTAGTAAAAGACGAAGGTTATAAAGGTGAGTTTTTCGAGCCAACATCTGTAGAAAGTTTAGCAGCTGCAATAGAAGCTATTGTAACAAACGAAGCGCATAGAGTTGCTTTAGGAAAAGCTAATTACGAAGCTGCAACAGCATATCCAATGGAGAAAATAGCAAACATGTATTTAAGTAGTTTTAATAGAATTATCACTAAAAAGAATACAAGAACAACAACTCAAGACACAGTTATACTACAACCTACAATAACAGAATAACAGAATTAAACACTGCCTTTTTTGTCCCAAACAATTAGTTAGTAATGTATTTAAACGAAGCCTTTTTTGTTCCGTTTTTGTCAATAAAACCAAAGTGTTTTTGAGTGTTTTTACGCCAAGGACGACTACCTACAACGTCCTTTGGTACCGTAGTAAAATCATATAAAGTCCAAGACATAAATTGCAAATTATTAGCTGCAATGAGTTCTTGGATTTTTTTGTGGTAATTGGCTTGGTCGTCTTTAGAGCTTCCAAAAGGTTTCCAAAAACCGCTATATGATGAGATGCCAAATTCCTGTAATACTAAAGGCTTGTTTGGTATTTCTGTTTTCATGGTTTTAATTGCTGCATCCAGCTTACTTAAGTCTTCATAATAATGAAACGATACAATATCTACTTTGTCTTTTAAAATAGAAGCACTTTGTGTGTTAGACCAACCAATGGTTACAGGATGTACAGCATCTACAGATTTTACCAAATCAATCATATTATCTAACCAAGCAATAACCGTTTCCTTTCCTCTAGATTCAAAATCTAAATTGGGTTCGTTTTTAATATCCCACGCTATTAATGCGTTGTGGTCTTTTACAGCTTCTACTATTATTTCTGCATGACGTTGGTTTAGCGTCCAACTCATAACCGAATAGTCTCCATAAAAATCGAAAAGTGTTAAGACTACTTTTAATTCGTGAGTCTCAGCTAAATCTAAAGTTTGTTTAAGTTTTTTGAGCTTTTTAGGAATAACGTCTGCTTTTCCAAAATCATCATATTGTACAAACAGTCTCACTGAGTTTAAACCAGCATCTTTAATTATTTTAAAGTCTTTTGATATAGTATCTGTAGAAAAACCATCTCCAAACATATCCCAAGGATTGGCTTGTGGATAATAATTTATGCCTTTAATAGTTAAACTGTCGGTTTCAATTTTTGTAATTTCTGGACTATATTCTTCGCTGTTTTTTTTCACTAAATGCCTAATGCGCCAAAAACCATCTTCTAATAAAAAAACCATTTTATATGTAGACGTTTCTGTGGTTTCAAGCACTAATTTTTCAGATTTAAAAATACGTTTGTATTCTACAACATCTCGATCTGTAATAACAGCTAGTTGTCCATCTTCACTAAAAAACTCTAAGGTTGGATTATGCTTTAAAGTTGTGGCTTCAATAGTAATATTTTCGGCTTTATTCATTTCAATAAAACCATATAAATTTTGTCTTGCACTATCTGTGTAATAATCTTTTATTCCAGCAGTTTTATTGGTTTTGTAGGCAATTTGCTTTACATACCATGCATCTAAATAATCGTTTTGTAAGGCATTTAAATTCTCATTATCCATTGGTCGTCCTTCGTTATTTAAAGGTTCCCAAATCAGTTTTGGCAAATACTGTTCTACTTTCTGTATTTCGGTATGTAGCATTGTGCTCCTATCTGCTCCAGTGTTTAAATAGCTAAACAATGCGCTAATACCAGAAATAATTAAGGCTACAATCATAATATACGAGGTTATTAATATGGTACGTAGTATGTTTTTATTTAGACCTACCATAGCTTTTTAGTGTTAAATTCTTTTGTTTTTCCTGCGGTTTCAATACTAAAACGATACACTCCATTTTTATAAATAGCTGGTTTTAAAGTGTAATTTACATAACCATTATACGCTGTTTTTATAACGGAATCTACCAATGTATTGTCTTTGTAAATATTCAGTTTTACATGCAATCCATCAGGAATCATTTGCTGCATAAAACTTTGTAAAGGACCAACTACAATAGCTCTATTGTTATTAGAAAAGACAACTTTAAAATCTTCAATAACTTGTTTATAGTTTAATGAAATAGTATTGCTTTCCGACATGCCATCTACATAAGCTTTAATGCTCCAATTGTCTTCATAATCTGGATGAATCATTTTTGCATGAGCAACACCTTCAATAGTTGTTCCTGTGGTTTTTAAAATATTTTCATTTTTATTTTTAATGAAGAACGTTACAAAAGTACCATCACTTACCACATTATTTTGTTTGTCTTTTATTACTGAAGTAAAAAATGTAGTAATTTGGTTTCCATCGGAATAATCATGAGGTCGTTTGGCAGAAATAGTGAAATCCGTAGGAATTGCGGCTGTAACATTTATGGTGAATTCTTTTGAGTTGATGCCTAAACTTTCTGAAGATACCAGCATACGACCACTTTCTCTTTTAGAATTTATATTCCTGTAAGCAATTAAATTATTAGTAAAAATATCTTCTTTTTCTTCTGAAGCTAAAAACTGAAACTTAGCATTTACCATTGTATTTGTTGGTACAGGATTATCTAAAGAATCTGTTGGAATAACAACCAACATAGTGTAATCTGTTCCTCCAGCTTCAATACTTGGAGGCCCAATATAAGTTTCCATAGTGGCAACTTCTGCTTTTGGATTAATGTTAATTTTACCAGACAAGTTCTGGGACTCTTCGACCAAGGTCCAATTAACAATTCCTGTTTTTTTTGTGATATTATCAGGGATGTAAAATTCGATAAAATTATTCTTTATGTTGGAAGACACTAAAGTCGATCCATAACTATTAGAGCAATATAATATAGGATTTTTAGTTTCTGCAGAAACTAAAAATTTTAAAATAATATAATTGCCAACTTCAAAATCTGTTTGCGTAGTTAATAGTTTAACTTTATTTGAAGCGCCACTTTGTTGTGCGACAGCAAATGATGATGCAAAAATCAAACTTAAAAACAACAGATATGTTTTTTTTAACTGCATTAATTAGGGCTTCCTATGTATGTGTTAATTTCTATTTTAATATAACTAAAATCAGGATGGTCAATTTTTTGTAATTGCGCATCACTATGGTTTTCAATTCTGTTTGGTACTATTTTTCCAGCAATGGCATCGTTTGGTAAACCATTTACAAAGATGTTTTTCATGTCTGAATTTATGATTTTTACTTTTCCGTCCTTCAAAATTTGATATTCAAAATCCTGTTTACGTTGCTGTCTCACACCTTCTTTTACAAATAAATGATCGACCCAAACCATGTTTTTATTTTCATCGTAATAGGTGATTAATAACTGTGGAATGGTAATTTCCTGAATACCACTATTAAATAAGTTACCGTTTATAGTTTTATCTTTAATATCAATAGCGCTTAATACTACATTTTTGTATAAATCCGATCCTGAAACATTTCCTGCTGCTTGTAAGTTGAATTTTGTTGGTTGTTCTTCAAATTCAATTGGAGTAAATTCGTCTGGATTAAAAGTGTCTGGAATAGAATCTTGAGTTCTTGACCAAGCAATGCCTTCAAAATTAATACGAAAACTACTCGATTCCTTAGGCATTAATTTATGCTTAATATGGTATTTGGCGTTGTAGGTTGCTAGTTGTTTATTATCATCGTTGTAAAGTGTTCCTTTTAAAATAACATCTGCTGGAACGTTGTCTATATTTTGCACTTCTCCAATTATAGCATAACTACCATCATACTGCACCAGTTTAGCAGAAACTACTTCTAAAACAGGTTGTTTTAAAATATCTTCGTGATGCGTTGCTTCGGTTGTAATACGTCTACGACCTTGGTTGAAATACTTGGTTGCGTTAGCAGAATACAGTTGATCTGGTGGTAAGTCGTTATTTAAATCGTCTGGTTGTAAATACCATTTATCTTTATGTTTAGATAACGATTTATAATCTACTTTTTCAATCTTTTCCAAAGGTGTAATCCATTGGCTCGTTACCTTGGCAGATACTGTACTGTCGTTATGTTTTGTTATTTCAGTTTCAATAGCATCCATTTTTGCATAACTACTTAATAAACCATCTGTTACAGAAATTTCTAACATATATTGTGCAATGGGCAACTTACTTTCTGGATCTATAAGGCTATGGGCTTTTTCAAATTCTTTAAAATCTAGCGCATCATAATAAGCAATAATAGCATTTTCTGGACTGCGTTGCGAATCGTTTTTTAGGTAAAACAAATAGATACCATAAAATACAGCTATTGCTAAAATTAGCGACCAAATATGCGTAATTCGTAATACATTGCGATTAAATTTATTATAAGTTGTTGGAAACTTTAAAAAATCTGGAATAGGCTTAATTTTAGATTTTAAAGCAATGACCCAAAGCATTTGTATGTTTAAAACAAAAGCAATTAAAACGGTTAAAAATGGTATGATTCCCCACATTATTTTTAGCCATTTTGCAACATCTTCTTTTGGTAAAATAGAAGATACAGGAGGAATATTAAGTCGTTCCCAAACCATAATGCCATTTTCTAATTGCCTTAAACGTTGCCAGCCACAGAAATAGAGAATGGGATCGTAAAATTTATCGTTAGAAAATATGTATTTGAGATTGTATTTTTCTGGTGTGGTTAAAAATTGCTGTAAAGAGCCAATTCCTGCAACGCCTTTAAATTTAGAGTTTTCTAAACGCTCTATTGGTCTTGTGGTTAATTCTGGTAGACGTCTTGCAGAATGGTAGTTTCCATCTACAGTCATGGCATTTGTTTGTGCACTTAACCAAGCCATTTGGTCACCAAAGCCTAAGGTTAAAAATCGCCATTTATCGTGATCGTCTTGATTTAAGAAATTCACAATAGGTAACATTTTTATTTTTTGTGGTTGCGATGGTCTAAAATAGTTTAAACTCATTGTAAATACTACCATAAACACCATAAGTCCTGCTAATATTCCACCAATAATACGATGGTAAATGGCACCAAATTTAGATTGAATGAGTGCTTTAAAATCGCCTTCAACAAAACGATAGGTAAACTCTCCCATTATAGGTATGGATAGAATAGAAGCCCAAAGCGTAAACCTGTCTAAGGTTAAAATATTAAAAGCAGTTTCTCCTAACATTTTTAAAGGCACAGGCGTGGTTCCTCCAGTTCCTAATATAGTACAAATGGTGATAGATAAACCGAAAAACAAGTAGCGTTTGCTGTAATATCTGTAAAAAATGTATGGTAGTAAAATTAGTAAAATTCCCCAAGGAATTAAAAAGAATACTAAACCTGACGATGTAATTTCTAAAAAATTATCTCTAGAACCATGCGGAATGGGAACTTGCGTAATTGGGTTGGCTTTAGAGTTTAGCCAATATGGAAAAATGCAACCTACAATTAATACTAGCGATAACATACCGAAGCTTACAATACGTTTAAAAAGTTTAAAAAAACTGTTTAAAAATATTTTAAAAGTCACCTCTTTCATGGTGTTTACTTGCTCACGTGAAACATCCATAATTACCATTCCTATTAATGGAAATATAAAAAATATCATCCCAAAAATAGGTGTAACATGATGTGAAGTAACCGTTACTGCAATTAAAGATAACGAGGTTGCTAAATACCATTTCTTACCTGTTTTTAACCACAAATAGATTTCTGGTAAGGCATGCATTAATACAGAAACACCTATAATACTTGGTAATTGCCCAAATATGTGAAGCGTTTCTACAAAAGACGATGAGAATACAGCTAAAACGGCTGCATAACCTGCAACTGTTTTGTTAGCTGTCATCATTAATGAAAAACGATAAGCTCCTGTTATAAAAAGTACAATGGCAATTAATGCGACGCTAAACATACCAAACTTTAAGCCTCCTATTAAAGAAAATAAACCTATAGTTTGGTGGACTAAAGGTGGGTAGCTTTGTACTGTGAAACCTGTATACCATTCGTAATTCCAAGGCTCAAACCAGCTATTTGCATAATGATCTGCAAAAAATAAGTGTATTAAGGCATCATAAGTAGTTTCCAAAGTAAAAAAGATGGCACTACCATGAAATGCCAATCCTAATAAGATGGCAACGATTAAGTATTTGTTTGAGGTTTCCTTCATTTAAAGCCTGAGCTATAATATTATGGTAAAGATAAATAAATATAATAGCGGTTCAATTTTTAATTATCTATAGCAATCTACCATTCGTCGACACTTAAATATCGCTTAGTCTAAATAAGAATTTTAAGGTCTCTTTCTCTTGTACATTTGTACCATCAATAACAAACAAAACAACTTATTATGAAAGTTTTAGCAATAGACGACCAACAATTAGTATTACTGCCTTTACAAAAGAGATTAGCTGAGTTAGGTTACGAAGTAAAAATTGAAACAGATGCACAAAAAGGATTAGAATTATACGAATCTTTTAATCCAGATTTAGTAATCGTTGATATTAATATGCCAGGAATTTCTGGATTAGAAGTTGTTAAACACATAAGAATTACTAAAAATTCTCAAACACCAATAATGGTTTTATCTGGAGATACAAAAGATGAAACAATAACTGAAGGTTTTGAGTTAGGAATTAATGACTACATGAAAAAGCCATTAAGCTTAAACGAGATTAGTGCACGTGTAAAACGTTTAATTGGAGCGCCAGAAGTGCAAAATGGAGTAACTAAAAGCGACGTGATGATCCAAGAACGTTGTGTAGGTGTTGTAATCCCTTGTTATGATGAAGAAGAGCGTTTGTTAAGTGAAGAGTTTATTAACTATATCGATAAAAATTCTGGTTACCACTTATGTTTTGTTAATGATGGCAGTAAAGATAAAACGTTAGACGTTTTAAAAACTTTACAAAAAGGAAGAGAAGATTTTATTACAGTTTACGACTGTGAAAAAAATGGAGGAAAAGCAGAAGCTGTACGTTTAGGAATGTTGCACATGGCTAAAAAAGAAGATTTAGATTATATAGGGTTTTTAGATGCAGATTTATCTACAGACTTAGCAGATTTTGACGATTTGGTAAAGACTATTGAAACTTCAGACTTTAAAATTGTAAGTGGTTCTCGTATTTCAAGAATGGGAGCAAATATTACTAAAGAATCTGCTAGAAAAATAATTAGTTTAACTATTAATTTTATAATCAGAAAGATTTTAAAAATGGATTTTAAAGACACACAATGTGGTGCTAAAATTTTCCATAAAGATGTTATTGAGGTTGCTTTTGCAAAGAAATTTGTAACACAATGGATTTTTGATGTCGAAATCTTTAAAAGAATGAGTATCCGTTTCGGCTTAAAAGAAGCTAAAGCAATGCTTTGCGAGCAACCTTTAAAAAGATGGATTCATGCAGATGGTTCTAAATTATCTATGAAAGACTCGGTAAAAATTGTTGGACAATTAGGGCAAATTGCTTGGGTTTATAGAACAAAAAAACAAGACACTAAAGTTGTGATTTCGTCAGAATTAAAAGTAGCATAATTATTAATTTTTAGAAACCTTTAGATCATGAAAACAGGAATTATCATAATATTTCATAATAACGAAAAAGAGATTGATACTTCTTTTTTTATAGAACAAATAAAACAAACTAAAAACTTAGAACTCTGTTTAGTTAATAACGATAGTAAAGACAATACGTATAAATTATTAAAAGAGATTACAGAAGCTTGTAATAACGTGTCAGTAGTTAATATCAAGAAATTTAAACCTGATAACTCTGCAGTAAGATCTGGTGCAAGATTTATGTTTAATAAGTTTGATTTAAATCATTTAGGATATGTCACTACTAATTTATTAAACATTCGTTATCATGGTTTAAATGGTTTAATAAAAGCGATTAATGAAAATGAAGAGTTTATTTTAGATTACAACCAAAATTCAGTAAAAAAGCATAAAATGAAACAAACGTTATTTCAGAGTCTGTTTTCTGTAATCGGTTACTTAAAAAACCTAAAAATTGAGAATAAGTTTATTAATCTTCAGTACCAAAGAGGTCATTAAAAATAATAATAATGAAAGTATATCCAATAAAATTCAATCCAATATTAAAAGAAAAAATTTGGGGAGGAAGTAAACTAGGGAACTTGCTAGGAAAAGAAACAAATAAAGATAATATTGGTGAAAGCTGGGAAATATCTGATGTTAACGGAAACATTTCTCAAGTAAGTAATGGAGTATACAAAGGATCTAGTCTAAAAAGTCTTATTGCAGAACACGAAGCCGATTTTTTAGGAGCAGATAATTTTGCGAATTTTGGTTATAATTTTCCATTATTAATTAAGTTTTTAGATGCAAAAACAGACCTTTCTGTACAAGTGCATCCAGATAATAAAATGGCTAAAAAACATCATAATAGTTTTGGGAAAACAGAAATGTGGTACATTATGGATAGTGATGCTAATGCAGATATTGTTTTAGGCTTAAAAGATAAAACAGTAAAACCCGAAATTTTAAACCATATTAACTCAAAAAATGTAGATTCAGTTTTTAATAGAGAATTAGTTAAAAAAGGCGATAGTTTTTTTATTCCAGCAGGAAAAATACATGCTATTGGAGCAGGTGTTTTGGCAGCAGAAATACAACAAACCTCAGATATTACATATCGCGTTTACGATTGGGATAGAACAGACGCTTCGGGTAAAAAGAGAGATCTACACACGCAACTAGCAGAAAAAGCAACAAAACAATTTGATTCCAACGGAAAAGCCGACTATACTTTACAACCAAACACAAAAACTAACCTGGTTAAATGCGAGTATTTTACAACTAATATTTTAAATATTTCAAAGCGTCAAATTAAAACATATTCTAATTTAGATTCGTTTGTAGTCTTTATGTGTGTTGAAGGCATGGTGGAAATAACAGCAGGTTTACATACCGAAACCCTAAAAATGGGAGAAACCATATTAATTCCTGCAAGCACACAGGACGTTACATTTAATTCAGATAATGCTAAGTTATTAGAGGTTTTTGTGGATAAAGGTTTAACAGAAAGTATACAGCGTGCATCTTAATCATCTTTTTATAGCATAACACAACGCAATTGTTATCTTTGTAAATATCAAAAAAATAGACAATGAGCGTACTTCAAATGTTACAAGATAGAAGCAATACAACTTGCGAGTTATGTACTTCTACTATAGATACAAGACAATATAATATACCACCATCATTAACCGAAACTGTAGATACCTGCGTATTAGTTTGCAAAAACTGTAACGACCAAATAGAAGGTGAAACAGAAATGGATGTTAACCATTGGCGATGTTTAAACGATAGTATGTGGAGCGAGCATGTAGCTGTGCAAATTATGGCTTGGAGAATGCTACAAAGACTTAGAGGCGAAGGTTGGCCAAAAGATTTGTTAGACATGATGTATTTAGACGACGATAATCTAGCCATTGCAAGAGCAACAGGAGAGCATGAAGACGAAGCCGATAAAATAATACACAGAGACGTAAATGGCGTTATTTTAGATAACGGAGATTCTGTCGTGTTAATTAAAGACCTTAAAATTAAAGGATCTAGCCAAGTAGCAAAACAAGGTACAGCAGTTAGAAACATACGTTTAGACCGCGAAAATGCAACTTATATAGAAGGTAAAGTAGGTCCAACCTTAACAGTTATTATTACAGAATACGTTAAGAAACTTTAATATTATGGCGTTACCTATTGTAATACTACAAGCAAAAGGCTTCTAGTATTACAATAGGTCAGGCTATTCACTATATCTTTTTTAAGAAAAATAAAAAAGGATGCCGTTTCTATCCTTAACGCGAGAGCATCTTAAAAAACACTATTTCAGAATTAAAAATTAATACAACAGCTGTAAACAGTTTACTCTTTTACAATAATTTTTTCTGTCCATTATAAAAAGCATCCGCTTGTAATTGCATAAGTTCTCTTGCTTTTTTACGCTTATACTCATATAACTCATCTTCCTCAGCGATATCTTTATAAACGCGATCATTAATAATAAAATCCGTTTTTAAGGCTAATTTTCGTTCTTGTACTTTTTGGTCCACTAAAGTTTTAATAGCCGTTTCTTGATCTTCTAATTTAAAATCATACTCACCTTTAGGCGACATTAATTTTGCAAAAATTGGCGACGTTTCAATAGCTAAAAACAATAAGAAAATAAAAAACGAAGGTAACCAAGGCAAGGTGTTTAAAGCCGTAACTCTGGCCATTAAACCATCGAAACCATCAATTATAGGTTGTGTTGTAGCAACTTGTGTGTCGTAGTCTGTTTTTAGTGTAGTAATTGCAGTTTCAATAGTTGCAATTTTTTCTGCATTGGTTTCTTTTAATAATTTTAAATCTAAAAGCGCAGCATCATGCTTATCTCGTTTTTCTTTATAAACAGGTCCTTTTCCTAAGCGTTTTGTGCCAGAAGTGCCTTCGGCTTCATTTATAAAAACATCATAAAGTGCATTAACTTCTGTTTCTTTAGTTATAATTTCATTTTCAAGTGTAACAATTTCTTGTTCAAGTGCTTCAGTTTTTGGATTAAACTGAAGGGCAATTTGGTCTTGATTCGCTAAGGTTAATTCGTTTTTTTGTTCTAATAAAACCTGATTAATTTCCTTTTCAAAAATCTTTAACTCCAAAGGTTTAGAAATTACAATAGCAATAATAACCGCTAAGATTAATCTTGGAGACGCTTGAATGATTTGATCTAAAGTAGAACCTCTTTTTTTAATGGTTGAGACAATAAAGCGATCGAGATTAAAAATTAATAATCCCCAAATTAAGCCAAAACCAATGGCTGCATATAGAGTGTCGAAAACCGTAAATAATGCATAAGACGATGCTATAAAAGCTATTACAGCGGTAAAAAACACAGTAGCACCAATGCCAGCATATTTGTTTTGTTCGCCATTGGCGCTGTTTTTTAAAAGGTCTGTATCTGCTCCAGAGCAGATGATGAAGAATTGTTTAAGCATGAGGATTGATTTTGATTGATGATTCTTTAAATTAATAAAGAATTGATTATCTATTAGAACGCAAAACCGTATGTTTTGTTACATTATTTTTGACAAAAAAAGACCTGTAACATTTTAAAATGTTACAGGTCTTTTAATAATTGCACTTTAGTTGGTTATTCTTTAACTATTTCACCATTAACCGTTTTAATTCCTTTTTTAGATAAATGAACTGTAGATACGCCATTATTATTTTGCATCGATACATTTAGTTTTGGGTTTTCTTTTGTAAGCGCAATAGCTTTGGCTTCAGAAATTTTTTCACCTTCGTAGAAAAAGGTTGTTCCATTGTCTTCCATGCCTTTAAATTGTTCAGATAGAGGTCTTCTAATTTGATTTCTTCTGTTTTCTAGTATTTCTTTTCTTTCCTCAATCATAGCTTTCCTTTCTTCTTTTTTTTCTTCTATGAGTGTCCTTTTTTGTTCTTTTAAAGTTTTAAGACTTTGTGTTTTTTGTTCTCTATTTGAAGTAGGAGAGGCTGCATTTTTAAGTATTTCTTTTCTTTCTTCAAGCAATGTTTCTCTTTCTTTTTTTCTGTCTTCAACTAATGTTTTTCTTTCTTCAAGGATTTTCTTACGTTCCTGAAGCCTAGCTTTTTTTTCATTTTGGTAGGTGCTTTTTCTGTCTTCAAAAAAAGAGTCTTTATTGTTTTTGTTAGAAGTTTTTAGGGCCTTACCATTTTCGTCTATTAAAACTCCAAAACGATTATAGTATTTAATTGTATCCTCTTCTTTTACATAATAACACGTTTTATTTTTTATTCGGATATAGCCATTACTGTTTCCTTTTATGTTTTTAATAGACTCTATAGTTCCGTATTTTTTTCCACTTTCATCAACTTCATCACCAGATGTATTATGGTATCGAGTTATTCCATTTTTAGTAGAATAAAAATGTTTTTCTCCATTTATATCTAGAGATCCTGTTTGGGGTTTATTATTAACAACTTTACCATTTACTGTCGTAATAGGTTTGTTTGATAGATTCACAGTTCTTTTTCCATTATTACTATGGGTTGAAATGTTCATTTTAGAGTTGTTCTCTAAAAGTTTTATTGCTTTGTTAGATGAAATTGATTCGCCATTATAATAAAAATCTGCATTTATATTAGCCATTTCTCTTGCATGCTCAACTGTAGATTTTGGAGCAGCAGGAGGAGCAGGAGGTGGCGGGATATTAGAAACCTCTCCCTTTTTTACTTTTGGAGGCGCAGGCGGTGGTGGTAATTGTGATTCAGTTTTTTTAAATGCAACAACAACTTTATTGTCTTTATATACTTCAGATATGTTTTGGCCAGGAATAACTTGGTCACCATTTACAGGTTTGTTAGATAATAATTTACCATTTTCATCTGTTAAGTAGCCTTTTCTATTATAATACTTGGTGTTGCCAGAATGTGTAACCTTATAATGTGTACTACCATTTATAGTTACAAAAGTGGTTTGGACTTCATTTTCATTACTTAGTTGTTTTTGAGTGTTGCTTTTAGTAAGGTTTTCTGCTTTAATTGTAGTAGCAGCTCCTTTAGCATCAGAAAGATTTACTGTGTATTCTCCTTGTCCAATTTGTTGCGTTAGTATATCTATTTTACCAGCTTTCTTATAAATGGCTGTCGCTTGTTTAGACGTAATTTTTTTACCGTTATAAAAAATAGCGTCTTTATTTGCTTCAGTTTGTTTCATGTATTTTATAAAACCACTTTCACTACTAATTATTTCTTCTTTTGTTAACGGAGCAGGTGGAGCAGGAGCAGGTGGGAAATTAGGAAATGGTTCTGCCTTCTTTTTTTGAGCATCACTTAATAAATTATATAATTCTTTAATGCGGTTAAAGTCTTTTAATTTAATTACAGCGTTGTTCTTTATTTTTGCATTGTAGTGTTTTGCTAACTTGTTGTATTCTATAACTTGTTCAGGTGTTGCTTCTTTTTGAGATTTTTCAATTTCAGAATCTGTGTTGTCTTGTTTTAGTTCAAGTATTGGATTTGTGTTATTAACTTGCTCTTCTGAAGGGAAATGCATAGCAGACTCAGCGTCCTTCTCAACCTGTTCTCTTCCGCTAAAGCTAAAAAGTAATCCGCCTAAAAGAGGCAGTAATAATAAACTTCTAAGCCATATGGCTTTTCTTGAGGTTTGTGTTTTCATAATTGTAAATCGTTTTTTGATTAATGAATAATTGATGGCATTTGCCAAAGGCATTTGGTTTGCATTCGAAGTAAATTGAAGCAATGTCTCTTGGTAAGTTGATGAGTCTATACCTTGCTTTAAAACAGCGTCGTCTGCTAGAAATTCGTGATTAAGTTTAATGTCTTTCTTTATAATATAGAGCAATGGATTAAACCAAAATACAATGTGTAAAAGCTCTATAAATAAAATATCTAAGGTGTGTTTTTGGCTTGCATGTGTTTGCTCGTGTAATAATACTTCCTGCGGTATGGCTTTAGCTTCAAACTTTGTTTTATTTAAAAAGATGTAACTAAAGAAGGTGTGAGGTACTATTAAATCGTTTAATAAAACTGAAATAAAATTGTTATGTTTTTGTTTTTCGTTTCTATTAATTTTCGAAACGATACCAAATAGGTTTATAGCAAATTTTGATGCAAAAAGTAAAGCACCAAGCCCATAAAGACTCCATAATAGTATTGGTAAATAATTTGTTGGTTCTTCTATTATTGTTTCTGTTGGAAAATATAGAGGCGGAGTAAACGAATCTGTTACGAAAGTTTCAACGTTGTAAACAGGTTCTATATATTCTACAAACGTAATAAACGGAATCACAATTGAAATAACCAATGCGGCTAATAAATAAAAACGTTTAAATTTATGAATGCTTGAACGCTCTAAAAACAATTTATAGAAGGCTATTAAAATAGCTAAGCATGCTGCCGATTTTAAGATTAGTAGTTCCATAATTATTTGTTTTGAATTTCGGTATCTATAATTGCTCTTAATTCCTGCAATTCCTGTTTAGAAAGGTTGGTTTCTTTTGTGAAAAATGAAGCGAATTGAGAACTACTATCGTTAAAGAAGTTTTTAATAAGTCCGTTAACATGCTTAGAGAAATAATCCTTTTTTTTAACCAATGGATGGTATTGTCTTGAGTTTCCAAACTTAGTATAACCAATAAAGCCTTTGTCTGCCATGCGTTTTAAAAGTGTAGCAACGGTTGTGTTTGCAGGCTTTGGTTCTGGATATGATTCTAGTAAATCTTTCATGAAAGCGGTTTCAAGTTTCCATAGGTAATTCATTAAATCTTCTTCAGTTTTTGTAAGCTGCATGTTCTACAAGTTTAGATTGTTCTCTACAAATGTAGAGTAAATAATTCTATTCTACAAATGTAGAGCTGTTTTTTTATTTTAAAATAGTACCTTTGAGTAGTGTTTAATGATAATAAAGAAAGGTAATGAGCAAGAATTTAATTAGTTTTTTAGCATGTTTTTTCATGATGTATTTGGTCGCAGGTCAAAGTATTGCAGAGATTATTAATCAAGTTAGTTTAGACTCTTTACAATTAACATTACGAGAATTTACTGGAGAACAAACTACTATTGTCAATGGTAATTCTGTTACGATACAAAATAGAGTGCAATCTAATAATGATTTGGCAGCAGATTATTTATTCGAAAAACTAGATGGTTTAAACAATCTAACAGTAAGTAATCAATTAATTAACGGAGAAGCCGGACGCAGAAATGTTATTGCTACACAATTAGGAAAAACAAATCCAGATGCTATTTATATTGTTTGTGCGCATTACGATTCGGTTGCAGATTATTGTGCCGATGATAATGCTAGTGGTACAGCAGCCGTTTTAGAGATTGCACGACTACTATCTACACAATGTTTAGATAATACTATTGTTTATGCGCTTTGGGATGAAGAAGAAATTGGGCTTGTAGGTTCTAATTATTATGCAACTCAAGCTGCTGCTAATGGTGATAATATCTTGGGTGTTTTAAATATTGATATGATGGGTTATGATGGAAATAATGATAACGATTTTGATATAGATGTTAGAGACTTTGGAAACTCTATTGCAATGAAAGATGATATTGTTTCTATTTTAAATAATCCAACATATGGTTTTACATTAAATGTAAACGTTGTTAATCCTGGAACTACAGCTAGTGATCATGCTCGTTTTTGGAATCAAGGTTATACTGCTGTTTTGGTTGGCGAATCTTGGGAAACTAACGATCAGACTCCTTTTTATCATAGTTCTGGTGACGATTATAGTACTTTAAATTTTCCTTATTATCATGAGCTTGCTAAATTAATTACAGGTTATATGGTTACAAAAGGAGGTCTTTTAAATATTGATAATACGGTGACCCAAAATGCAAGTACTTTAACTGCAAGTCAATCTTCGGCTACATATCAATGGTCTAATTGCGATACAGAAACAGTAATTGCTGGTGCGACTAACCAAAGTTATACTCCGGTGGTTAATGGTAATTATAAAGTTGAAATTACGACTGGTAGCTGTACAGAAATTAGTACGTGTTTTGCTGTAAATACTTTAGGTGTTGAAGCTTTTAGTATAGATGGTCTTAAAATATTTCCAAATCCTGTAAAAACTGTTTTAAATATTGAATTACCTCAATTTAGTAAAGCAGAGTTGAAAATTGTTAATATAAATGGTCAAGTAGTCTTAAAACAATCTATTGAAGAACGATTGACTAAAGTGAAATTATCTGCACTAACAAACGGTATTTATTTTGTTAATTTAAAAGTTGATGGAAAGGTACTAACTCAAAAGATAGTTAAAGAATAAGGTTTTTATGAAGCTTTTCTGGATCGTAAACTTTCTATAACTACTGTAGATAATATTAATAAACCACCAAAAAAGGTGTTCCAAGTTGGGATTTCGTTTAAAAAGAAAAAGGCTATAATAATACCAAATATGGGTTGTGTACTACCTATAATACTTGCTGTACTTACTTTAAAGTGTTTTAAACTTTGTACAAATAAGGTATGACCTAATGCTGTAGTTACTAATGCAAGAATTATTACATAAGGAAATTGTGTGGTAATATTTGTGGTGTCTAAAAAGAAAAGGACGGGTGATAAAAGAATACTTATGATTAGTAATTGAAAAAACATGAGACTACTTCCGTTGTATTTTGTAACATGTTGTTTTAGTATTAAAATACGCATGGCGTAGCAAAAAGCTGAAAATAAACCAAATAGAATACCTTTTACAGAGTCACTTTCAAAATCTAATTCTGGAGATAATATATAAATACCTAAAGTGACCATGGCACCCAAAACAAGATGCATATAATCGAATTTTGTTTTCGAGAATAGAGGTTCTAAAAAGGTGGTCATTATTGGAAAAGTAAATAAAGCAAGCATGCCTATGGCAACACTTGAAAGCTGTAAGGCTATAAAATAGGTAATCCAATGCGAGGCCATAAATAAGGCGCTAAATATAAAAGCGACTAAATCTCTTTTAGATTGAATTTTAAGATTTACTTTTTTGTACTTACAAAACGCGAGTAGTAATAACATGGCTAATGCACTTCGCCACCAAATGGTTACTGGAGCTGGCATGTCTATAAAACGCCCTAAAGAACCAGATGTACTTATTAAAAAAGTAGCAAATGTAAGTTCTAAAACGTGTTTTAAGTGTTGGTTTTTCACTTGGTTTGTGTAAGTGGTAGAAGTGGCATCCTTTATTTTGCTGCCATATATGGCAAAATAAAGATATAACGGATGACGCGACCACCTTTTGCTACTTAAAAGCAAAAGGTGGTTACACCATAAAAAAATATTACTTAGATAATGCTGTAAAATGCTTATAAAATCCTGGAATGGTTTCGATTCCTTTTAAGTAATTCCATACGCCAAAATGTTCGTCTGGTGAGTGAATAGCATCACTATCTAGACCAAAGCCCATTAAAATAGTTTTACTTTTTAATTCTTCCTCGAATAAAGCAACAATAGGAATACTTCCTCCACTACGTTGTGGTATTGGTGTTTTACCAAAAGTGTCTTCGTAGGCCTTGCTTGCTGCTTTATAGCCAATGCTATCTATTGGTGTTACGTAACCTTGTCCACCATGATGAGGTGTTACTTTTACGGTTACACCTTTTGGAGCGATGCTTTCGAAATGGTTTTTAAATAACTCGGTTATGTTTTCCCAATCTTGATTTGGTACTAAACGCATAGATATTTTTGCAAAAGCTTGACTTGCTATTACTGTTTTTGCGCCTTCTCCTGTGTAGCCTCCCCAAATACCGTTAACGTCTAAGGTTGGCCTGATAGAGTTGCGCTCGTTTGTAGTGTAGCCCGCTTCGCCGTATACAGAGTCTATATCTAATGCTGCTTTATAATCGTCTAAAGAAAATGGTGCTTTTGCCATTTGTGCACGTTCGTCTAAAGATAATTCTTCGACATTATCGTAAAAACCAGGAATGGTAATGTGGTTGTTTTCGTCGTGAAGCGAAGCTATCATTTTAGTTAACACGTTTATTGGGTTTGCTACTGCGCCTCCATATAAACCAGAGTGTAGATCTCTATTTGGTCCTGTAACTTCTACTTCTACATAACTAAGGCCACGTAATCCTGTTGTAATAGACGGTGTGTCTTTTGCAATCATTCCAGTATCTGAAATTAAAATAACGTCGTTACTTAGTTTGTCTTGATTTTGTTTTACAAATTTTGCAAGGTTTACACTACCAACTTCTTCTTCGCCTTCTATCATGAACTTAACGTTGCATGGGAGTTGGTTTTGTGTTGTCATGTATTCCATGGCCTTAACGTGCATGTACATTTGTCCTTTGTCATCGCAAGCACCACGAGCGAAAATGGCACCTTCTGGGTGTAATTTTGTTGCTTTAATTACAGGCTCGAATGGTGGAGAGGTCCATAACTCTAATGGATCTGGTGGTTGTACATCGTAATGTCCGTAAACTAAAACTGTTGGTAAGTTTTTATCTATAATTTTATGAGCATAGATTATTGGGTAACCTTCTGTTTCGCAAATTTCCACAACATCGCATCCGGCATCTGTTAAGCTTTTTGCAACAACGTCTGCTGTTTGGATAGTGTGTTCCTTATAAGCAGAGTCGGCGCTTATTGATGGAATCTTTAATAATTCTATTAGTTCGTCTAGAAAACGTTGCTTGTTTTCTTGCACGTAAGTTTTTATGTTTTTCATTAAAAATAATTGAGTTTATGTAAAAATACAAAAAAGAGTATAATTTCTTTTACGGTTGTTATGAATATTCAAACTATTGTTTATATTTGCAATCCGAAAATTATCGGAATAAGTTGCGGGCGTGGTGGAATTGGTAGACACGCTAGACTTAGGATCTAGTGCCGCGAGGTGTGAGAGTTCGAGTCTCTCCGCCCGTACAGAGTAAAAAAGCTTCAGTTTATACTGAAGCTTTTTTTTGTTTTAACAATATGTTCTTGCTGTTAATAGGTGCGGCTTAACTCTCAAGGTTATCTTTTTTTTAAATGAATGCTCTAAAATGCCATTTTAAGCTTCAGTTGTCACACCCTAAATTTGCGTTTACTTTAGTTTTTAGTGTTTTATTTATAAAGAAAGCTCCATTTTGTTAGTTAAAATATTTAATTACGTCTATTGTATTGTTAGAACTGTTAACACTTATGGCGTGAAGTAATTTAGTAGCACATCAATAAAAAACAGTGCTCAGTGTAATGCATTAAATGAAAAAAGGAATTACTTTTTTATGATGCTAATGAAATAACGACACAAATTATTCGTAAATTAAAAACATAAAATAAAAATAAAGACATTTTAACCCAACATTAGTTTTTAAGAAAAGAACTAAACAGCTTACCTATATCTTGTCTTTTTGTAAACTACAAATACCAATCATTTTATAAATGATACAGCCATAACAACCAATAACTAACACATGAATAAAGTATTAATTAATTCGTTACTATCCCTTTTTGTCTTCGGATTTGCTTACGCCCAAAATGGGAAGGAGCTTCCAAATAAAGCAAAGTCTCATTCTTTTTATGCTACAGGAAACCTTGGGACTTCCAATAATAATGCAAATAATAGTGTTGTAGCTGCGCTTTCCAAAGCTATGAAAAATGATAGTGATGCTACGCTATTGTTATTGGGAAACAATGCATCAAACAACGGTTTTTCGGAAAAAAGGACTGCAGGTAAACTAAATATAGATAGTTATGCCGGTGTGTTGAAGCCATTCTCGAACCGTATGCGTTTTATTCCAGGATATTCAGATTGGAAAGCAGGATTAAAAGGTTTAAAAGCACAAGAGGATTATTTGGAAGGCATCTTCGATAACAAGGATGTTTTTCAACCAGAAAAAGGTTGTCCTATTGAGAAAATAGAAATTAATGATGATATAGATCTATTGATTTTAGATTCGCAATGGGCAATATCAGATTGGGATAATATTCCAAATATTAATGATCACTGCGATATAAAAAACAAGACAGAGTTTTATGTTGAAGTAGAACACGAAATTGTAAAAAGTCAAGGAAAAACTGTTTTAATAGCCGTTTATCATCCTATTGCTACTTACGGAAAATATGGTAATGCGTTGTCATTTGGTATCAATCCTCAAAATTTAAATAATAAGTATTATAAAGAATATAGTGAGCGTTTATTAACTATTGCGCAGCAATCTACGAACGTAGTTTTTCTTTCTGGTCACGAGCAGAATATGCAATTTATTGTAGATAAAAAGATACCCGTAATTATAAGTGGAGCAGGTGGTGAAATTGAGAAAGCGAAAAAAGGCTTAAAAAGTAAAGTAGCATTAAATGAAAATGGGTTTACAAAAATAACAGAATATAAAGATGGTTCTATGTGGGTGGCTTTTTATGGTGCTTCAAATAATTTTACTTCACCTGTATTTGTTTCAGAAATTATAGCACCAACTAAAGCAGTTTCAATTCCAGACTATGATGAAACAAAAACACCACAATATATCGAAGCTTCTATATACAAACCTGAAGAATTAGACCGCTCCGGTTTTTATAAAAAACTTTGGGGAGAACATTTTAGAAAGGACTATGCAACGGCTATTAATGTTAAAACGGCTCTTTTAGATACATTGTATGGTGGATTATCAATTATAAGAAAAGGTGGTGGACACCAAACAAACTCATTGCGTCTTGAAACAAAAGATGGGAGAGAATTTGCAATGCGTTCTGCTAAAAAAAGTGCATTGCGGTTTTTACAATACTTTATGTTCAAAACACAATATTTAGAGCCAGATGTTGAGGATACGTACTTTATTCAACTATTACAAGATTATTGGACTACAGCAAATCCTTACGGGAGTTTAACCATAGGCGATATGTCTGATGCTTTAAATATTTATCATGCCAACACAAAAATGTATTATATCCCAAAGCAAAAAGCTTTAGATGTCTATAATGAAGCTTATGGCGATAAAATTTATTTTATTGAAGAACGTATTACAGATGGACATGGAGATGTAGCCAGCCTTGGTGGTACTAATAAAATAGAAAGTACAACAGATTTGTTAGAGAAGCTTCGTAGAAAAGATAAAATTGCTATTAACGAAAGCCTCTATATTAGAACCCGTTTGTTCGATAATATTGTTGGAGATTGGGATAGGCATGCAGACCAATGGCGTTGGGCTGTGCAAAAACAAGAAGATGGAACGGATCTTTACGAACCAATTCCGAGAGATAGAGATCAGGTGTTTTCAGACTTTGATGGATTTATGCTAGGTGCTTTAACAGCTTTAAGTCCGCCTATGCGATTTATGCAGCGTTACGATGGGACTTATAATTCTACTAGATGGTTTAATGATGCTGGTGATGATGTCGATTTTGCAGTTTTAGCAAACCACACGCAAGAAGATTGGTTGCGAGAAGCGCGCTTTATAAAAGAAAATTTAAGCCAAGAAGTTATTGATAAGGCTTTTAGTAATTTTCCTAAAGAAATTGATCAGGCAAAGGTTGCAAGAACTAAAAAGGCTTTATTGGGTAGGATTTCTAAAGTTGAAGAGAATGCGGTAAGCATGTACGAATATCTTCGCTCTTGTGTAGTTATAACAGGTACAGATAAAGATGACCATTTTGTGATAACCAGAAAACCTGAAGGCATTACAAACGTGAGTATTTACCGTATTAAAAAAGGAGAGAAAGCCGATAAGTTTTGGGACGTGGATTACGATAAGTCTATTACTAACGAGTTATGGATTTACGGTTTAGACGATGAAGATATTTTTGAAGTTGATGGTAAGAGTAATAAATACGTGAAAATTAAGATAATTGGTGGTCAAAATAATGATACCTATCGTATTAAGAATAAGAGAAATCTTCGTGTATTCGATCAAAAATCAAAGCCAAATACTTTTGAAACACCAGTAAGTAAGACACTTTCAGATGACTACGATTTAAACACGTATTATTTTAAAAAGAACCGCAGAGACATAAGAAACATACTGCCCATTATAGCATCGAACCCAGACGATGGATTAAGAATAGGAGCCACTATTAACTATACAAAAAACTCATTACAACGCAATCCGTTCACGGCAAAACACAGTTTAAGTGTTGCTTATATTACAGAAACATCAGGAGCAGAGGTTACTTATTCTGGAGAGTTTGCAAATGTTTTTGAAAAGATAAACCTTGGTATCGAAGCTGGATATTCGTCTTCAAGTTATACTGATAATTTTTTCGGATTTGGAAATGAAACACCCAATTTTGAAGATGATTTAGATTTAGACTTTAATAGAGTACGATTACAAACACTATCATTTGCACCTTCTCTTATATATAGAGGTTATTATGGAAGCGTTATAAAACTAGGAGTTAGCTATGAGAATATTGAGGCAGAAAAAACGACTGGAAGATTTATAGAAATAGCTGGTGTTAACCCTAATGTTTTCGAAGGTCAAGATTTCTTTGGTGTAGAATCGTCTTACGAATATAAAAATTTTGATAATGCAGCGATGCCTAAATCAGGAATTGGATTTAAATTGACTGCTGGTTATAAAGCTAATTTTGATGAAGATAGGGGTTTTGCATACATAATCCCAGAAGTTCGATTGACAAAAAAGATAGATAAACGTGGGATTTTAGTATACGCAACAAAACTAAAGGGACATCTTAATTTAAGTAATGCATTCGAATTTCATCAAGCAGCATCAATTGGTGATGGTGATGGTTTAAGAGGCTATAGACAAGAGCGTTTTAGCGGGAAAAATTCATTTTATCATAATTCAGATTTAAGAGTGTCTTTCGGGAAAATTAGAAACGCATTTATTCCAATCTCTTACGGGTTTTATGGTGGATTCGATTATGGTCGTGTTTGGTTAGATAATGATAACTCTAGCGAGTGGCATACATCGCCAGGTGGAGGTGTATTCTTTAATATTGCAGGTTTTACAACGGCAAACTTTGGTTATTTTAGTTCAGACGAAGGCGGAAGATTAAATATTTTACTAAGTCTAGCATTTTAATAAAATTAAAACAATAAATATATGAATACTATAGATTTTTATGGCGCAGAATGGTGCCCAGATTGCCAAAGAGCAAAAGCGTATTTAAAGACTTGTTTTTCTGTCAAAATCTATTTTAAGTATTAAGTCTTCGTGACTTTAATCTATTAACCAAATTAGAGATTGGTTTCTTTCGTTTTAATACGACGTCATTTTGTTAAAGAAAATACGACTAAGCATTATAAAGCGTATTTTTGTATAATTTTAAAACAATGATTAAAGACCTTAACGATAACATAAATTTGCCTTTCTCGCTACAAATTAGTTTTAATAAGCTAATTGAGCGCTATGAGGAATTGGCTAAAAGCGATGATCAATTTATTGCCGCTAAAGCACGTCGTGTTTTAAAAACACAAGAGTCTATTCCTGTATTAAGAGATGGTTTTAGTGAAATATCAGTTTTAAAAAAATACGAAAAAGAAATTCAGATTTTACTGCAAGATTCTTTTAGTGAAGTTTTAAGTTTAAACGAAATAAAGACAGCAAGTGTACCTTATCATAATTTTATTTTTAATGCATCAAAGCGTTTTGAAAATATTATAAAAACGGCTGGGCCAGATTTTGAATTAGTAATTAAAAATATGCCAGAAAACGATTGGTATATTCTAAGTTGTACTATTATTATGAATTTTTGTTATAATTATAACACTAATTTTAAGCGACCATTATATTATGAAATTCCAGATGCTAATGGTATTATAAGAATTTATAAAATCTTGTATAATGCAGATTTTATGGAAATTATAGCCACGGATAAAGCGCCAAAATTAACAGAAGAAGATTTTGATGAGTTATTAGATAACTTTGATAACATAGGACTTTGGAAAGAAAAATTCCCACCAAATAGTTATATCTCCAAAGGATTTGTAATCTCCAATATTTTTGATGTTACAGACGATCAATCAATATCTAATATTAAAACCACTTTAATAGGAAATAATAAGCATAAGAACGAAGGCTTTATGGGAGATTTCCAAAAGGTATTTCGTTCGTTATTAAATATAACAGATTTAGATGTCGGTTTTTCTATATATAATAAAGCAGAAGACACCTTGATGAAGGTTCACGATTCTAGTATAAATAGTTATTTGTTAAAGGCTAAAGAAGAATTTAAGTGCGAAAATTTATTTTGTCATTACAGTTATGATAAGATTTTAAAAGAGAAAACTAATTTAGCGATATCAGATGTTGATAAGAGTTTTAAGTTATCTAAAGGCATGTCTGCTCAAGTAAAAGTTTTAAAAGAGCAAGGTTTAAAAAGTGCTATTTTTGCTCCAATAGCAGAGAACGGTGAGTTATTAGCTGTTTTAGAACTAGTTTCTAGAACACCAAAAGCTTTAAATAGCATTAATTCTAATAAGTTGGCAGATGTGATGCCGTTTATATTATCTGCTGTAAAACGCTCTAAAAGAGATGAAGAAAACCTGATACAGGCCATTATTCAACGAGAGTGTACATCCATCCATCCAAGTGTTAAATGGAAATTTGAAAGTGCTGCAAGAAAGTTTATGCAAGAGGAATATGATGGAGGAGATAACCCAACATTTAATAAAATAAGCTTTGCTAATGTGTATCCTTTGTTTGGTCAAATAGATGTAAAAGGATCATCTGAAGCTAGAAATAACGCGACTCAAAAAGACTTATCACTTCAGCTTAAAATGGTGGAAAGGATAATTAAATCTGGTTTTAAAGTTGAGAAGCTGCCTATTTTCGAGCAACTCTTATTTCAAATTAAAACTTATAAAAAAGCATTAAAAGACGATTTTAAAGTTGATAGCGAACAAAAAATTACTAAGTTTTTTAAGTATGAAATTGAAACACTTTTTAAATTTCAATTAAAATCAAAAACGTATTTATCAGAAGAAATTGAAGATTATTACAGTAAGATAGACGAAGATTTGGATGTTATTTATTTCTATCGTAAAAACTATGACGATACTATAGCTTTAATTAATAAAAACATGTCGTCTTTATTAGATAAAAAGCAAGTTGAAGCACAGGCAATGTATCCTCACTTTTTCGAACGTTTTAAAACAGATGGAGTAGAGCACAATATGTACATTGGAGAGTCTATAACAAAAGAGGATTCTTTTAGCGAAATTTATCTATACAACTTACGTTTATGGCAAGTTCAAGTAATGTTGGAAATGGAAAGAGCTTTTTATAACAAACAACATAAATATCCACTTGCTTTAGATGTTGCTTCTATGATTTTAGTTTTTAATCAACCATTATCCATTAGATTTAGAACAGACGAAAAGCATTTTGATGTAGACGGAACTTATAATGCAAGATACGAGGTCGTTAAAAAACGCGTAGATAAAGCCAATATAAAAGGTACAACAGAACGTGTAACAGTAAAAGGGAAATTAGCTATAGTTTACTCCCAAAAGCAGGATGAAATTGAGTATTTACAATATATAAACTTCTTGCAATCTAAGCATAAATTAGGTGATGAGGTTGAGATTTTAGAGCTTGAAGATTTACAAGGTGTAACTGGTTTAAAAGCGTTACGCGTTAATATTCTGTATCAAAAAGAATCTAATAAAAAGGAGTTTTACACCTACGAAGATTTAATGAGCGAGATTAAAAATTAACTAAAAAAGTATCTTTATTAACAGCATTAGACTGAGTCGATTGTATTTGAGAACTAGTGTCTAATACATCGTCTAAATTAACTCCAGGATTATTTTTCACAGCGATTCCAAAAGCAATTAGAGACGCAATAATACCAATCATAAATATGGTGTAAGTGACTCTTAATATTTTATACTTACGCTCCAAAACTTTTCCTAAAAAGTATAAATCTTTTGTTAAAGCGCTGTAAACGTAATCTTTATCCTTAAGCATTTCGTTAATAGCCCATTCAAATTCCTTTAGTTCCATTTTATGGAAATTACCAAAAAAGGTTAAATTAACCTCTTTATTTATAACATCTTCCTTAGTAAATTGACCACTCGTTACATTCGGTCGTGTCGCAATTATAGACATTACCATAGAGATAACACTAAATAAAGTAAAAATTACCGTTGGCCATGTTAGGTAAGGATTAGTATCTAATTTTGAAATTAAATTTGCTAAAACAACAGAAATAATAATGGCATTTACAGATAAAAGAATATTGGCTTTTGTATCTGCAATGTCACTTAGTTTGATGTGGTTTTTTAAAGTTGTTCTATAAAAAGATTGTATTGCGCGTTCCGGACTTTCGTTCTTGTATTGTGCCTTGTACTTTGCTTTTAGTTTTTCTTTATTATCTTTAAATTTATTCTTCTTCTTTTTCTTCATCAGTTTAGCGATGTTCTTGTCTTTCTCAGGTTGCCAATTTTTTATGGCGTAAGGCGAATAGTAACGGTGTTTTTCAGTTAAAACTTCAATGTTTTCGGCTCTCCACTCTTTTGCTGTATATGTTTTAATGCCTTGTACTTCGTATTCTTTTCTTAGGAATTCGCTTGCTTCATTAAAATATTTTTTAGCAAAGTGAGAAGAATCTGCATCACGAATAATTTCTCCTAATTTAGAGTTTGGCACCTCTTTAAACTTTGTGGCCATAATACATTCGTTTACGGCATCAATTATATCTTGGTCAATTTTTTCAGTGGTTAAAAATGCTGTAGCAATTTTAACGCTTTCTTCCTCGTGTCCTTCTCTGGTTTTAATATAGCCTGTATCATGGAATAAAGCTGCTAACAATAATATTTCTTCCTCATTAACATTAATTTCAGAATTTTCAATTATTTCTTTTGTACTTTTATACACGCGTTTGGTGTGCGTAAAATCGTGATAAATAAAAGTGTTTGGAAGTTGTTCTTTAAAAAGTTCTAGAACAAACATTTCGGCTTTTTCAATAATTAAAGACATATTTTTTTAAGGATTTTAAGATAACCAAATTACTAAAAATTAATCCAGAAAGTTCCCTTATGAATAAAAATAACATAATTCTAACAATTTTATTATTAACCCTATCAAGTTGTGCTACGTTTAAAGCGCAATATAAAGACGATGAAAAAACTATAAATCCACTTCCTGATAAAGAAATAAATAGAAAGTTTTTTTTAATAGGTGATGCTGGTAAATCTCCAATTGGCGGAATGTCTTTAGGATTACAGGCTTTTAATAAGCACATTTTAAATACAGATACAAAAAAGGATTACGTTGTATTTTTAGGAGATAATATATATCCAGATGGTTTAGTAAAGAAAGAGAGTAAAGGAAGAGAAAATGCGGAGAATGCACTAAACGCACAAATTTCATCTGTAGAAGGATTTAAAGGCAATACTGTTATGATTCCTGGAAATCACGATTGGTACGCAAATGGTGTGTCTGGTGTAAAAAGTGAGGAGAAATATATAGAAGATGCTTTAGGTAAAAATACTTTTCAACCCGAAAATGGTTGCCCATTAGAAAGCATAGATGTAAGTGATAAAGTACAGTTAATTATCGTTGACAGTCAATGGTATTTAGAAGATTGGAATAAAAATCCAACAATTAACGACGAGTGTGAGATTAAAACACGTAAACGTTTTTTTGAAGAATTAGAAGGTGAATTAAAAAAGGCACAAAATAAACGAGTGGTTTTTGCAATGCACCATCCTATTTATACTAATGGTTCGCATGGTGGTTTTTACGATGCTAGTAAGCATCTTTACCCAACTCAAAGTAAAATACCGCTACCTATTTTAGCGTCATTACTTACGCAGGTAAGAACTCAAGGAGGTGTTTCTATACAAGATAGATTTAACGAAAGGTATAATGAGTTAATGAGTCGTATTGAAACGTTGTCTTTGGAATACGATAATATTGTATTTGCTTCTGGACACGAACACTCATTACAATACATAGAAAATGGAGGAATTAAGCAAATTGTTTCTGGTGCAGGTGCTAAAAAATCTGCTGCCGCATTAAGCAAGAATGGATTGTTTTCTGTAGGTCAGCAAGGTTTTGCAGAGTTAACAATATTTAAAGATGGAAGTACTTGGGTAAGTATGTATGTGTCAGAAAATGGAGAACCAAAACTTATGTTTACAAAAGAAGTTTTGCCAAAAAACAGAGATGTATTTAATGTAGAAACACTTCCGGATACGTTTCCGCAAACAGTTCAAGCCTCAATATATACTAAAGAAGAAACAGATAAAACAGGTCTGCATACAGCATTATTAGGGGACAGATATCGTGAGTTATATAGTAAGAAAATAACAGCAAAAGTTGCCACTCTAGATACGCTTTATGGTGGTTTAGAAATTGTAAGAGCCGGTGGAGGACATCAAACACGATCGTTAAGGTTAAAGACAAAGGATGGTCGAGAATTAAATATGAGAGCGCTTAGAAAAAGTGCAACACAATACTTACAAACTGTATTGTTTAAAGATAATTATGTAGAAGATGATTTCGAAAAAACGAAAGTTGAAAATTTTGTGTTAGACTTTTATACTGCGGCTCATCCATATGCATTTTTTGTTGTTCCAGATTTGTCTCATGCAGCTGGTGTTTACCATACAAATCCTGAATTGTTCTACATTCCAAAACATAAGTTTTTAGGTGATTATAATACAGATTATGGAGATGAGTTGTACATGATAGAAGAACGACCTGAAGAAAACTATAGTGATGAAAAGAACTTTGGTTATGCAGACGATATAGAAAGTACTCACGATATTATCGTTAAAATAAGAGAAGACGAAAAGTATAAAATAGACGAAAACGCATATGTTAGAGCTAGGCTTTACGATATGCTTTTAGGTGATTGGGATAGACATCAAGACCAATGGCGTTGGGCTCAGTTTAATCAAGAGAATGGCGATAAATTATTTAGACCAATTCCAAGAGATCGAGATCAGGTGTTTTCAAATTTTGATGGCGCGATTCTGGATGTTATGAAAGTTTTATCTGGTTCTACAAAACAACTTCAAGTTTACGATGCAGAATTAAAAGACATTAAATGGATGAATAGTGCAGGGATAAAACTTGATAAAGTTTTAATTCAAAAATCAGACAAACAAGTGTGGTTAAAGCAAGCTAAGTATTTAATGGATAATATTACTGATGATGTTATTGCTACGGCTTTTTCAAAAGTTCCAGAAGAAGCGAGAGACGAGTCGTTAACTGAAATTCAAGAACTTCTTAAAGGAAGACGTGCAAATATGCTTGACATCGCAGAGCGCTATTACAATTATTTAAACGAATTAGTAATTGTTACAGGAACAGATAAAGACGATTATTTTGAAATTAACAGAATTGGTGATAACGAAACAAATGTAAAAATTTCAAGAATTATTGGTGGCGAAAAAGGAGAGGTTTTGGTAGATAGAACTTTTAATAAAGACATCACAAAAGAATTATGGATTTATGGATTAGATGATGACGATATTTTTGAAGTTACAGGTAAAGCTAATAACTTAATTTTTACAAGAATAATTGGTGGTCAAAATAACGACACCTATATTATTAAAAATGGAAGACGTGTTCGTGTTTACGATCATAAATCTAAACCAAATACGATACAAGAAAATAATGGTGCAAAAATCAATTTTACAGATACTTACAATAATAACCTATTCGATTTTAATAAAAACATTGTAAAAACAGGTTCAATCACGCCTAGTTTTGCTTATAATCCAGACGATGGGATTTCGCTTGGTGTGTCATTAATTAAAACAACTAAAGGTTTTCAGCGTAATCCATTTACACAGCAACATCGTTTTAAAGGTGGTTATTATTTTGCTACCAATGGCTTTAGTGTTGGCTACGAAGGTGAATTTGCTAACCTTTATAAAGATTGGAATTTACATGTCTCCGGATTAATAACAAGTGAAAATTTCTCCAACAACTTTTTTGGCTACGGAAACGAAACTGTTAATAATGATGATGCATTAGATTTAGATTACAACAGAGTTAAAACAAGTATCTATAAAGCAAGTGTAGGTCTCCTTAAAAGAGGAGATTTTGGTGGAGATTATGGATTTAAGGTTATTGCTGAGGCTATTGAAATTGGTGAATCAACAGATCGTTTTATTGAGACATTTACACCATCAACTATAAATAAAGGGTTTTATGAAAGGCGCTTTTTTACAGGAATAGAAGCTAATTATAATTATGCAAGTTTCGATAATAAAATTGTGCCAACTCGTGGAATGACTTTTAATATTGAAACAGGTTTTAAAACAGAACCAGAGGAAACTAAAAATACTTATGGTTATTTTAATTCTAATTTAGGGTTTTATAATGCATTATCTAAAAATAGAAGATTGGTTTTAAAAACAGATTTGCGAGGGCAAGTGAGAATTGGAGATGATCTTATTTTTTATCAAGCAGCAAATATTGGAGGAAAAAACGGATTAAGAGGATTTAGAACAGAGCGTTTTACAGGTCGAAATTCCCTTGTAGGTAGTGCAGATTTCCGATATAGTTTCAAATCTTTTAGAACATCAACATTACCATTGCAAATTGGAGTGTTTGCAGGAGGAGATGTTGGTAGAGTTTGGTTAGAAGGTGACTACTCAGATAAATGGCACAACGATTATGGAGGTGGTTTCTGGGTGTCTGCAGCAGATTCTGTTCAAGGAACCTTTAATTTCTTTAATAGTGTAGAAGGCTTGAGGTTTTCTTTTGGTTTCGGAATTGCATTTTAAAGATTAAATTTATAAATATTACCATCATGCTTATTGGTCTCATCAGTAATTATGATGGTTTTATTATTTAAAAAATACACACCTTCTTTTTGTGAATCATGCTTAAAATCTAATGCTTCAATTTCTCCTCCAAAAAAGTCTTCAGCTTTAAAATTCGATAATTTCCAGACTTTATCGTGGTTCAATAAAATAATTGTTTTGCCATCTTTGCTAATATCAGCAGAGGTGATTTTGTTATTTTTTCCTTTAAACTTATGCGTAGCTATTAGTTCTGCTACATGATCTCCAGTTTTATTTTCAATTTTAAAAACATCTGTGTACTTCTCGTTTTTAGAAAAAACATAGAAATAATTATTCCATAAAAAGAAACTTTCAAAATCTTGAGATTTCCCATTTTTTGGTAGCTTAAACGTAATTATTTCCGCTTCAGTTTTCTCCTGAGAGAGGTTGGTATTCAGAACCTTGTAAATTACAAATTCTTTTCTTTTATGGTTGTTGTTACCAAAGTCACCAATATAAATATTTCCTTCACTATCTGTTGCTAAGTCTTCCCAATCTTTATTTTTAGCATTAGTAATAGTGATGGTTTTTTCAATATTGCCTTTGCTATTTAGTGCGAACAAATTATTATCGTTCCCAGCGTCTTCAATTACCCAGTATAAATTTGAGTTTTCTATTATAGCCACGGCAGAAACTTCTTCTAAAGATCTATCTATATCAGCTAAAACTTCTAGGTTTCCTGTGTTACACGAAAAGAAAAGTAAACTTAAAATGAATAAAGGTTTTAATGTAAATGTCATAAATTGTAATTTATATTTGTAGCGCATATATTAAGCCAAAATTATAAATTAAATCATAAAATAATATTAAAATGTCAGGAGCTTTAAAATTTGGGCACAGAGGAGCAAAAGGACATGTTGCAGAAAATACAATTGAATCTATTTTAAAAGCAATCGAGTTTGGAGTGGATGGTATCGAAATAGATGTACACAAATGTAGGTCTGGAGAATTAGTTGTATTTCATGATTTTACGGTCGATAGACTAACTAAAGGAACTGGTGAAATTAGAAACTTCAATTTTGAAGAAATTAAAAAATTAACCGTTTCAATTCACTATCAAATACCAACTCTAACCGAAGTATTAAATGTAATCGATAGAAGGTGTCTTCTTAATATTGAATTAAAAGGAACAAATACAGCTTCTGAAACAGTTTCTGTAATTGAGAGCTATATAGAGGTTCATAACTGGAATTACAGTGATTTTTTAGTTTCAAGTTTTAAAAATGAAGAATTATTAGCAGTTTTCGAAATCAATAAAAAAATTCCATTAGGCGTTCTTATGGAGTCCGATTTTGATAAGGCAATAACTTTTGCAAAAAGTATTAACGCTGCCGCAATACATCCAGACTACACAATGTTAACAAAGGAAAATGTAGAGAAAGTTCAAGCAGAAGGCTTTAATGTTAATACTTGGACAGTTAACACGCCTGAAGCGATAAAAAGGATGAAATATTATAATGTTAATGCAATAATTAGTGATTTTCCAGATAGATTATGATTGAAAAAGACGTAATAGTAGTAGGAGGAGGAGCCTCAGGTTTTTTTGCAGCAATAAACATAGCAGAGCAAAACCCAAATATAAAGGTTGCTGTTTTAGAACGCGGAAAGGATGTGTTAACTAAAGTGAAGGTTTCTGGTGGTGGACGTTGTAATGTAACGCATGCTGAGTTTGTTCCTCAAGATTTAGTCACTAATTATCCAAGAGGTGAAAAAGAGTTATTAGGACCTTTTCATACGTTTATGACTGGAGATACTATTGCTTGGTTCGAGGAGCGAGGAGTCGAGCTCAAGATAGAGGAAGACGGTCGAATGTTTCCTGTTTCCAATAGCTCTCAAACTATAATTGATTGCTTTCTTAGCGAGGCACGTAAGCACAATGTAGAAGTGCTAAAAAATGAGCCTGTTGTAAGTTTGGTGCATCAAGATAATAGCTGGGTAGTCAATACTAAAACAGATAGTCTTGTTTGTAAAAAAATAATTATTGCAACAGGAAGTAATCCTAAAATATGGAAAGTGTTAGAGAATCTAGGGCACACGGTAACTTCACCTGTTCCATCTCTTTTTACTTTTAATATTAAAGATGATCGCATAAAGGATATACCTGGTGTTGTTGCGAAAAATGTTAATGTTAAAGTGGTAGATTCAAATTTAGAATCTGATGGTCCGCTATTAATTACGCATTGGGGAATGAGTGCACCTTCTATTCTAAAACTCTCTGCTTTTGGCGCTTTAGAATTAGCAAAAAGAGCATATAAGTTTGCTATTGAAGTTAATTTTATTAATATAGATTATGATATTGCAATATCACAATTAAACGATATTAAGAAGGAGTTAAACAAAAAGAAGATTATAAATTATGCTCAGTTCGATTTACCAAAACGTTTATGGTATCAATTAGTATTGGCCTCTCAAATAAGTTTAGAAACGCGTTGGGCAGATTGTACAAAAATTCAAATAGATAATTTAGCAAAACAGCTTACAGAGGCTATTTTTAACGTTGATGGTAAAAGTACTTTTAAAGAAGAATTTGTTACTGCAGGAGGCGTGAATTTAAAAGAAGTAAATTTTAAAACCTTTGAAAGTAAATTACATGAGAATTTATATTTTGTTGGAGAGGTGTTAAATATTGATGCCGTTACAGGTGGATTTAATTTTCAAAATGCATGGACTGGAGCATATATTGTTTCTCAAAATATTTTTAAATAAAGTCACTAGTTAAAAAACCATAATTATTAATATTATGAAAACATACGTTGCTTTAATAAGAGGTATAAATGTTGGTGGGCATAAAAAAGTGCCTATGGCAATATTGAGAGATGTATTGAATAAGGCGGATTTTCAGGATGTTAAAACATATATACAAAGCGGAAATATAGTTTTTAAGTCTACAGAGAAGAATAGTAAAACTATAGAGCGTATAATTCAAAAAAGTATAGAATCTTATTTTAGTTTTTTAGTGCCTGTAATAGTAAAAACGAAAGAAGAATTACAATTCATTTTTGATTCGTGCCATCTTTCCGATGAAAAAAAGAGAGAAAGTTACTTCGTTTTATTTGATGATATACCAGATTCAGATCTTGTAAAAGAGGTGGAGTCGATTACTTTTGAAAATGAAGAATTCTCTATCGTAAGAGATTGTCTCTATTTTTATTCATCAACTGGTTACGGTCGAACAAAATTTAATATGAATAGCATCGAAAAAAAGCTAAAAGTAAATGCAACCTCTAGAAACTTTAAAACAATCGTTAAACTACTGGAACTTGCTTAATGTTTTTGTGGATTCTTAATACAATCCCAAGACATTTCAAGAGCATCAGCTATTTGTTTGCTATTCATTTCTAACTCACCTTTAAATTTTAACCTTGTAGCAGATATTACGTTGCCAAAACTCATTTGCATAATTAATCTTAAGCTAACATCTCTAAGATCTTTGCTTAAAATGCTCGCTAAAAAGAAGTCTCTAATATGAATAAAATGAGGAATACTTTTAATTCTTATTTCAGATGAAATAATAGGAGGTACACCAACAAATTCTATAAATTTAAACGCTAATGGGTTGCCTACAAAGTAATTGTATAGGTTAATCCACATAATTTCAAATTGCTTTTTTACGTCATTTTCGGGCACGTTTGCCATTAGGACAACGCCAAAATCTTGGCATATCATTGAGTAAATCTCTTCTATAATCTGTTCTTTATTTTTAAAATAATGATAGATAGTTCCAACAGCGACACCAGCTTCTTTTGCGACTTGAGACATGGGAGTTGCGTGCACACCTTGTTCTACAACTAGTTCTAGCATTGTTAGAATAATTCTTTGTTTTTTGTCCATTATAGTATACCCTATAGAGGGTTTTTTAAGCTTCGAGTTGAGAGAGTTTAAGGGATCTCTAAAAGCTTATGTTAGTTTATTTTATCAACAATCAATTAATATAATTTGAGACCTAAATTTAGTGTTATTCAGTAAACTTAATCGGTAAACATCACTAAACCGAATGATTCTCATATTATGAGGCGAAAATAGAGATTTTTAAATAGAATTAAAAACTATATTTGTAGAAATTCATTTTCGCATGCCTATAAGTAAGTTTATTCCTACGAATTTATCAAATAAACCAATAAATGGTGAAACTTCTTGGTCTTCACCAAGTAATATAGCCTTGGTTAAATATTGGGGAAAAAAAGAGAATCAAATACCCGAGAACCAATCGATTAGTTTTACGCTGGATGCTTGTAAAACAATAACAAAGTTAACTTACTCTAAAAAGGAAAGTGAAAGTAAAGACTATTCCTTTCAAGTATTTTTAGATAAAACACACAAACCAGATTTCGAACCTAAAATTCAGATATTTTTTGAAAGAATTGAAATCTATATGCCTTTTTTGAAAAATTTTCATTTTAAAATTGAAACGGAGAATACATTTCCTCATAGTTCTGGTATTGCATCTTCTGCTTCTGGCATGAGTGCATTGGCTCTATGTTTAATGAGTATTGAAAAGGAACTCTCGGTGGGTCAAGGTGAAAACCAGGAATATCAAGAATATTTTATTCAGAAAGCATCATTTTTAGCAAGACTAGGTTCTGGAAGTGCATGCAGAAGTTTAGAAGGCGATTTAGTCGTTTGGGGGAAACATAACGATATTGAAGGTAGTAGTGATTTATTTGGTATTAAATATCCTTATCAAGTTCATGAAAATTTTAAAAATTACCAAGACACTATTTTACTTGTAGATAAAGGAGAAAAACAAGTAAGTAGTACTGTTGGTCATAATTTAATGCATGGCCATCCTTTTGCTAAAGAACGTTTTAAGCAAGCTGAAGAAAATATATATAAGATTAAAGGAGTTCTTCAATCTGGAGATTTAGATGCTTTTATTGCCTTGGTTGAGAACGAAGCATTAACGCTACATGCTATGATGATGACGAGTATGCCTTATTTTATTTTAATGAAGCCAGATACGCTTGAAATAATTAATAAAATATGGAGCTTTAGAAAAGAAACAGGACTACATATTAGTTTTACTTTAGATGCTGGAGCAAATGTGCATATTTTGTATCCAGAGAACGAAAGTGATGCAATTCTTGATTTCATTAAGACAGAGTTAGTTGCATATTGTCAAAACGGTCATTATATTTGCGATAGAATTGGTTTTGGTGCAAAACAATTGTAAATTGAAACCAATAATTTAAATACTATATGAAGGGCCCACTTTTCTATTCAAAAATTCTACTTTTCGGAGAATACGGAATCATTAAAGATTCCAAAGGATTATCTATTCCATATAATTTTTATAATGGAGCTTTAAAGACAGATGAAAATCCTTCTGAAGTTGCTATAAAATCAAACGAAAGCTTAAAGAAGTTTACTTCATATTTAAATAATATAAGTGAAGATTTAGTAGTTTTTGAAATTGAAAAATTAAAAGCAGATGTTGCTTCTGGAATGTATTTCGACTCGTCAATACCTCAAGGTTATGGTGTAGGAAGTAGTGGTGCATTAGTTGCTGCTATTTACGATAAGTATGCACTTAATAAAATTACAGTTCTAGAAAATCTTACAAGAGAAAAGTTACTTCAACTAAAAGCTGTTTTTGCTGAAATGGAATCTTTTTTTCATGGAAAATCTTCAGGTTTAGATCCTTTAAATAGTTATTTAAGCTTGCCAATACTTATTAATTCTAAAGACAATATTGAAGCTACAGGAATACCAACACAGAGTACTTCTGGCAAAGGAGCAGTGTTTCTATTAGATAGTGGTATAACAGGAGAAACGGCGCCAATGGTAAGTATTTTTATGGAAAACATGAAGCAAGAAGGTTTTCGTAAAATGTTAAAAACACAGTTTATAAAGCATACAGATGCTTGCGTTGAAGATTTTTTAAAGGGAGATATTAAGTCTCTTTTTAGTAATACAAAACAATTGTCTAAAGTGGTCCTTAATAACTTTAAACCAATGATTCCAAGTCAGTTTCATGAACTTTGGAAAAAAGGTATAGATACTAATGACTATTATCTAAAATTATGTGGTTCTGGAGGAGGAGGTTATATTTTAGGCTTTACTCAAGATATATCTAAAGCAGAACTGTCACTTAAAGATTATAAACTAGAAGTGGTATACAATTTCTAAGTAACGATTTTTTGTATAGTCTTGAAATTTCGAGAGTAATCATTATTTCATCAAATTAGCTTTAATACTTTATGTTCACTAGAAAGCAGAGACACATTCTAATCAAGTTTTTTAGTTTGTTTTCCGTTGTTCGAGGTTATAATATTCTTGTTATTGTAATTGCGCAATATCTAACATCTGTTTACATATTCGCACATAATATACCTGTTAAAAAAGTACTCTTAGATTTAAATTTATTAATGCTTGTATTAGCTTCGGCAGCAGTTGTTGCGGCAGGTTATATAATTAATAATTTTTACGATTCTGAAAAGGATTTAATTAACAGGCCTAACAAATCTTTGTTAGATAAGTTGGTAAGTCAAAATACCAAATTATCATTTTACTTTGTATTGAATTTTTCGGCAATAGTAATGGCAAGTTACGTATCGTTTAATCCTGTGTTGTTTTTTTCTGCTTATATATTTGCTATTTGGTTTTACTCGCATAAGCTAAAAAAGTTACCTATAGTTGGTAATATCGTCTCTGCACTTTTGACTATCGCTCCATTTTTTGCTATTTTTATTTATTATAAAAATTTTGATACGGTCATTTTTGTGCATGCCTCATTTTTATTTTTAATTATTTCTATTAGAGAACTAGCAAAAGATTTAGAAAATATGAAAGGTGATTTGGCATTAAATTATAGAACTATTCCTGTAGTTTACGGAGAGGTAACATCAAAAAAAATGATTACTTTTTTAATGATTTTAACGCTTCTTCCTTTGTATTTGTTAATTACCAAATTCGAAATTGGTTACATGACGTATTACTTTTATGGCGCAATAATTTTACTTATTATCTTCCTTTCTTTGTTATGGAAGTCAACCACAAAAACACATTATATCATACTTCATAATATCCTTAAAGTTATTATTGTTGCAGGTGTGTTTAGTATTTTATTAATTGATGTAGATTTAGTTCTTAAACGTATTTTATAATGGAAAACATTTTAAAAATAGCAATGGCACAAATTTCACCTGTGTTATTAAATAAAACTGAAACGTTAAAAAAAGTTGCAAATTCTATTACCGAAGCTGGTAAAAAGGGATGCGAACTTATTGTTTTTGGAGAAGCTCTAGTTCCTGGTTATCCGTTTTGGGTAGCTTTAACAGGAGGAGCAGAATGGGATACAAAAGTTAATAAAGAATTACATGCTGAATATGTACGTAACTCCATTCAAATAGAAGACGGAGAATTGGATTCTATTTGTGAATTAGCAAAGCAACATAATATTGCTGTTTATTTAGGTATAATGGAGCGTGCTAAAAATAGAGGAGGGCATTCAATATATGCTTCACTAGTTTATATTAGTGCCTTAGGTGAAATAAAATCTGTACATAGAAAATTACAGCCTACTTACGACGAAAGATTAACGTGGTCTCCAGGAGATGGCAACGGATTAAAAGTGCATAGTTTAAAACAATTTACAGTTGGCGGACTTAATTGTTGGGAAAACTGGATGCCTTTACCAAGAACAGCTTTATACGGTTTAGGAGAGAATCTTCATATTGCAGTTTGGCCAGGAAGCGACCATAATACAAAAGATATTACACGTTTTATAGCAAGAGAATCGCGCTCTTTTGTGGTGTCTGTTTCTAGTTTAATGACTAAGGAAATGTTTCCAAAAAATATGCCTCATCTTGATTCAATATTAAAAGACTGTCCAGATGTTTTGGCAAATGGAGGCAGTTGTATTGCAGGACCAGATGGAGAATGGATTATAGAACCTGTATTGCATGAAGAAGGATTAATAATACAAGAAATAGACTTTAATCGAGTATACGAAGAGCGTCAAAATTTTGATCCAGTGGGTCATTATTCGCGTCCCGACGTTACAAAACTTACTGTAAATAGAGAAAGGCAATCTACTGTAGAATATAAGGATTAATTATTCTGGTTATTTAAGAGAATAAAACGAGGTGTAGTCTTAATTATTAATAATCAATAGATTGTATCGAGGTCCTTACTAAACAAAGCATTAATTAAGTATAGCACATGTTAAATTATAAACTATCTTTGCATCCTCAAAAATAGTTGAGAATAAAATTATAAGCAATGAGTAAACAAGGCGGACAAAGACAAGGAAAATCTGCTCCAAATGGAGGAAGGAAAGCTTACAAGAATAATACAGGAAAAGATAATACTGGAATAAATAACGCAAACCCTAAAGCGAAAAAAGCAGCTCAGCCTAAAAAAGGAGCTGTTTCAGACGAGATTCGTTTAAATAAATATATAGCTAATTCAGGTGTATGTTCACGTCGTGATGCAGATGTGCATATTGCAACTGGTTTAGTAAGTGTTAATGGGAAAGTAGTCGTTGAAATGGGCTATAAAGTGAAGTTGGATGACGAAGTACGTTACGATGGCGCAAGAATTAATCCTGAGAAAAAAGCATACGTTTTATTAAACAAACCAAAAGGTTTTGCAACCACTACAAGTGAGCATAAAGGTAGAACGGTTATGGATTTAGTAGCAAATGCAACACCATCTCGTATAAAGCCAATTGGTCGTTTAGGAAGGAACTCTACTGGTTTATTATTGTTTACAAACGATGCGAAAGTTGTATCTCGTTTTACAAGTTCTAACAAAGGTGTAGAGCGTTTGTTTCATTTAGAACTAGATAGCAATCTAAAGCTAGACGATTTAAAGAAAATTCGTGAAGGTATTCGTATTGAAGGTAAGTTAATTACTGTAGAAGAAATTGACTACGTAAATGATAAGAAAAACGAAATAGGGATAAAAATTAAGAATACAGGAAATACTGTGTTACATACTATTTTCGATTATTTCAAGCACGAATTAGTGAGAATAGATTGTGTACAAATAGCACACTTAACTAAAAAAGATATTCCAAGAGGAAACTGGAAAATATTAACAGAGCAAGAAGTGCAGATGTTAATGATGATGTAGATTTTCTGTCAAGAAAGATTAGAAGAAAAACCGAGCCTTGCTCGGTTTTTTTGTTTTAAAAGAAGTTATTAAGTATTAAATGTCGTTGTTATATAGCAATAACTATTTGGGTGTTTTATGGTTAGTTGAATTTAAAGATCATGTTAATATTAGCGAAATAAAAAGTTAAAACTCTCTTAAGAACTAGTTTTAAAATGATATGAGCACATGAAAACCATCATTTTTATGTAGTTTTAGATAGCATTTTAAATTATTATCTTGGTTTAGTATTAAAGGATAATGCTTTCTTAACTTAAAAATAATTCTATGAAATTTTCTAACCTTTCAGTATTGTACATAAATTGTACTTTAAAAAAATCACCTCAAAAAAGTCATACAGATACCTTAATGAAGGTGTCTCAAGGCATTTTGAAAAAAGAGAATGTTGCTTTCGAAACTATTCGATTAATAGACGAGGATGTTGCAACAGGAGTTTATCCAGACATGACAGAGCACGGTTTCGATAAAGACAGTTGGCCTGAGATTTTTAATAAAGTAATGGCTGCAGATGTGCTAATAATTGGAACTCCAATTTGGTTGGGTGAGAAATCTTCTGAAGCTCAAAAGTTAATAGAACGCTTATACGCAATGAGCTCTAAAACTAATGATAAGGGACAATACATATTTTACGGGAAAGTAGGAGGTTGCATGGTAACTGGTAATGAAGATGGAGTGAAGCATTGTGCCATGGGAATTTTGTATGCCATGCAACATGTAGGTTATTCAATACCTCCGCAAGCAGATTCTGGTTGGATAGGTAAAGTAGGTCCTGGGCCAAGTTATGGTGATACAGAGTTTGGAGGAGAGAAACTAAAATCGCCAGTTGGTTTCGATTCAGATTTTACCAATAGAAACACCACCTTTATGACCTATAATTTACTGCATTTAGCTAAAATGATGAAAGCAAATAATGGTTATGATAATTATGGGAATTCTAGAGAAGAATGGGATGATGGCACGCATTGGGCTTTCGAGAATCCAGAATATAGATAAATAATAGGTGATTTTCACTTGTATTAATGTGAAGATTATTAGTGCGTTAGGGTATTTTGAAATAATTTTATAAAAATCATAAAAAAATAATAACTTTTTTATTTTTAATTGAAAAAAAAGTATTTCATTTGTCACGACAAAAATAACACTTGTTTTTTAGCAAGTATTATAGCTGAACAAATTGAACCATGTTTATACGTTCGGGCTTTTGGACATTAGGAAGTCATTTTCAAAAGCAGCTTATCGATTAAGCAACCGAATTTTAGAGCTAACTTCCGCTTTAACGACAATTGTTGCTAGCCAGCACAATTACGGCTTTGTGCCTACAACAGACCTAATTATACAGGTCTGAATTCCTCACTATTATTTAAACTGAACTAGATTTCAGCCTTTTTTTAACTGTTTTCAATTTTAACATTTTTATTAAATAATAATGAATACTAAATATATTGATTTAATCAATCAAACTTTCGATTTCCCACAAGAGGAATTCAAACTAGAAAAAAACCAATTACAATTTCATGATATCGATCTTATGAAATTAGTAGAAGAATATGGTGGCCCTTTAAAATTTACTTATTTACCACAAATATCTAATAATATTCAGCGTGCAAAAGACTGGTTTGCAAAGGCGATAGAAAAGCATAATTATAAAGGAAACTACAACTATTGCTATTGTACAAAAAGCTCACATTTTAAACATATTTTACATGAAGCTTTAAAAAATGATATTCATATAGAAACATCATCTGCGTTCGATATAGATATTGTAGAAAACTTAAAAGCTGAAGGCAAAATAAATAACGATACTTTTATTATTAGTAACGGTTTTAAACGCGCACAATACATTACAAACATAGCGCGATTAATAAATGGAGGACAGAAAAACTGCATCCCAATTATTGATAATTACGAGGAAATAGATTTATTATCCGAACAAGTAAAAGGTAAATTTAACGTCGGCATCCGTATAGCATCAGAAGAAGAGCCAAAATTCGAATTCTACACGTCGCGTTTAGGGATTGGATACAAAAATATTGTGCCTTTCTACAAGAATCAAATTCAGGATAATAAAAAAGTAAACCTTAAAATGTTGCACTTTTTTATTAATACAGGAATTAGAGATAATGCTTATTACTGGAACGAATTACAAAAATGTCTAAAGGTCTATACAAGCTTAAAGAAAATTTGTCCAAGTTTAGATAGTTTAAATATTGGTGGTGGATTTCCTATAAAAAACTCATTAGTTTTCGATTTCGATTATGAGTATTTAGTAGACGAAATAGTAAACCAAATTAAAACAACTTGTGAGGAAGAAGGTGTAGATGTGCCAAATATTTTTACAGAATTTGGAAGCTTTACAGTTGGAGAAAGCGGTGGAGCCATTTACGAGATTTTGTACCAAAAACAACAAAACGATCGTGAGAAATGGAACATGATAAATTCATCATTCATCACAACATTGCCTGATACTTGGGCAATTAACAAGCGTTTTATAATGTTGCCGCTTAACAGATGGGAGTCTAGTTACGAGCGTGTTCTACTTGGTGGTTTAACGTGTGATAGCGATGATTATTACAATAGCGAGCAGCACATGAACGCCATTTATTTACCAAAGTACAATAAAGAAAAACCATTATACATTGGGTTTTTTAACACAGGTGCTTACCAAGAAACTATAGGTGGTTTTGGAGGTTTGCAACACTGCTTGATACCGTCGCCAAAACACATTTTAATAGATAAAGATACAGACGGAAATATAACAACAAAATTATTTAGTGAACAACAAAAAAGTGAAGACTTACTTAAAATTTTAGGCTATGCAAACTAAATCTTATGCAGGTATTTCGGAAGAATTTTCGAAACTTGAAACAGCAAAAATCGTATTAATTCCTGTGCCTTACGACGGTACAAGCACTTGGCAAAAAGGAGCAGACAAAGGTCCTGAGGCTTTTTTAAGTGCTTCAGAAAACATGGAGCTTTACGATATTGAAACTGAGAGCGAAGTTTATAAACAAGGTGTTTACCTTGCAGATGCAGTAACAGAAAATAGCTCACCGGAAGCAATGGTAGAGGCTGTGCATAAAGCAACCAAAAGTTATATTAAAAAGAACAAGTTCGTTACTATTTTTGGTGGAGAACATTCAATTTCTATAGGTACAATTCGCGCGTTTAACGAGATGTATACAAACCTAACGGTATTACAATTAGATGCACATGCAGATTTGCGTAAGGAATATGAGGGTTCAAAATGTAACCATGCTTGTGCGGTTTACGAAGCTAGCCAAACAACAAATTTAATACAAGTTGGAATTCGCTCTATGGACGTTATTGAAACGACTGTAATGGACAAGGAGAAAACTTATTTTGCGCATGAAATGGCGATGGATGATACTTGGGTGGATTCTTCAATAGATCAAATGACGGAGAATGTTTTTATTACAATAGATTTAGATGTTTTCGATCCTTCAATTATGCCAAGTACAGGAACTCCAGAGCCAGGAGGATTATTATGGTACGAAACTCTAGAATATTTAAAGCAGGTTTTTACAGAAAAAAATGTAGTAGGTTTCGATATAGTAGAATTATGCCCGAATAAAGAGGAGAAATCTTCAGATTTTTTAGCAGCTAAATTATACTACAAAATGTTGAGTTACAAATTTCAAAGTGATGATGCAGGAGATGATTTTGATAATGAATTCAAGACTTTAAAAGAAAAAAATAACAGTGCAAAATACAACGAAGACGATGAGTACTAAAGGACCAATTTCACAATTTATAGAAAAACATTATTTACATTTTAATGCAGCAGCTTTGGTTGATGCAGCAAAAGGTTACGAGGCGCAATTAGAAAGTGGAGCTAAAATGTTAGTGTCGCTTGCAGGAGCAATGAGTACTGCGGAACTTGGTAAAAGTTTTGCTGAAATGATTAGACAAGATAAAGTGCAAATTATTTCTTGTACTGGAGCAAACCTTGAAGAGGATATCATGAATTTAGTAGCGCACTCACATTACAAACGTGTGCCTAATTATCGCGATTTAACACCTCAAGACGAATGGGATTTGTTGGAAAAAGGATTAAACCGTGTTACAGATACATGTATTCCAGAGGAAGAGGCCTTTAGAAGATTGCAGAAGCATATTGTAAAAATATGGAAAGATGCCGAAGCTGCTGGAGAGCGTTTTCTACCACACGAATACATGTACAAAATGTTATTGTCTGGCGTTTTAGAGGAGTACTACGAAATCGATTTAAAAGATTCGTGGATGTATGCAGCTGCCGAAAAAAACCTACCTATTGTTTGTCCAGGTTGGGAAGACAGTACGATGGGAAATATTTTTGCAAGTTACGTTCTTAAAGGCGAATTAAAAGCAAGTACAGTAAAATCTGGAATAGAATACATGACGTTTTTAGCAGATTGGTACACAGATAATTCATCTAAAGGTATTGGTTTCTTCCAGATTGGAGGTGGAATTGCAGGTGATTTTCCTATTTGTGTAGTACCAATGTTATACCAAGATATGGAGCGCCCAGAAACACCTTTTTGGAGTTATTTCTGTCAGATTAGTGATTCTACAACAAGTTATGGGTCGTATTCTGGAGCAGTACCAAACGAGAAAATTACTTGGGGAAAACTAGATATTGATACGCCTAAATTTATTATTGAAAGTGATGCTACAATTGTGGCACCATTAATTTTTGCTTACCTCTTAAACCTATAATGGAAGACCATAAAATTGAAAACATCGAATTAAAGTACTTAACTGTTGATGATTTTGAGGAATTAAAATCGGCAACACTTGAGTCTTATGGTGGAGTTCTTGATTCTTTTTGGAAGAAAGACCACATCGCACGTTTAACTACTATATTTCCTGAAGGGCAAGTGGTTATAAAAATCGATGGAAAATTAGCTGGTTGCGCTTTGTCTCTTGTTGTTGATTACGATTTGATAGACGATGAGCATACCTATGCAGATATAATTAGAGGCGATTCGTTTAAAAATCATGATCCAGATGGCGATGTGCTTTATGGTATTGATGTTTTTATAAAACCAGAGTATAGAGGGTTGCGTTTAGGACGACGTTTGTATGATTATAGAAAAGAAATTTGTGAAAACTTAAATTTAAAAGGCATTGTTTTTGGCGGTAGAATGCCAAACTATCATAAACATAAAGAGTTTACACCTAAAGAATATATTGAAAAAGTAAAACGCAAAGAAATTCATGATCCTGTTTTAAACTTTCAAATTTCTAACGACTTTCATCCTGTTCGTGTTTTAAAAGGCTATTTAGAAGGTGATACTGCATCAAATGAATATGCAGTATTAATGGAGTGGGATAACATCTATTATACTAAGAAAAGCAAAAAGGCAAGTACAGTAAAAACTGTTGTGAGGTTAGGTTTAATACAATGGCAAATGCGTACTTACAATAGCTTGGAAGAGTTAATGCAACAAGTAGAGTATTTTGTAGATAGTGTAGCTGCTTACAGATCAGATTTTGCATTATTTCCAGAGTTCTTTAATGCACCACTTATGGCTAAATATAACCATTTACATGAGCCGGATGCTATTAGAGAATTAGCGAAATATACAAAGGTAATTGTCGAGAAAATGCAGCAATTATCTATCTCTTATAACATTAATATTATTACTGGTAGTATGCCAGAATTAATAGAGGATAAGTTATTTAATGTAGGTTACTTATGTAGAAGAGATGGCAGTCTAGAACGTTATGAGAAAATACATGTTACACCAGACGAGGCAAAAGTTTGGGGTATGCAACGTGGTAATAAATTACAAACGTTCGAAACCGATGCAGGAAAAATAGGAATCTTAATTTGTTATGATTCTGAGTTTCCAGAGTTATCTCGTTTACTTGCAGATGAAGGTATGGATATTTTATTTGTTCCGTTTTTAACAGATACTCAAAATGGCTATTCTCGTGTGCGTTTATGTGCTCAAGCAAGAGCAATAGAAAACGAATGTTATGTTGCAATCGCAGGTTCTGTTGGTAACTTACCAAACGTGAATAATATGGACATCCAATACGCGCAATCTGCCGTATTTACACCATGCGATTTCTCGTTTCCAAGTTATGGAATTAAGGCAGAAGCAACAACAAATACAGAAATGATTTTAGTTGCAGACGTAGATTTAAGTTTGCTAAGAGAATTACATTCTTTTGGAGCTGTAAAAAATTTAAAGGATAGACGAAAAGATTTTTACAATGTTGTTAGAATTGATAATAGTAAATAGTATTTTTATATAAAATAAGATGATAGTTTTGCTAAAGCAGAATTAAAAATAATAAGTAATGAAAAACAGACACGAAAATTTAAAACGAGTGATAGTCGATTTTAAAAAATTGACTCCTGAAATTCTAGCCATGTTAGTAGACAAGTTTCCAGATGGTTATGACGATCGCGATATTGTCTCGTTTAAAAATGCCAAAAATGAGTTAATTGAAGCTGTAGAACTTATTACTGAAGACACAAAGTATTTGGTAAAAGTCAGTGAGAAGCTTGAAGTAACTATGGATAATTATGATGAAGACGATTACGAAGACTTCGATGATAATGATCCAGAAGCTGTACAAGATCCAGAAATGGAAGATAACGATGAAGATTAGTAAACGATGTTTTTTATAATTAATAATATAAAAACAATATAAAGCGAGCATATAACATCTACTATTTTAGACAAGAGATTAGCTTATTTTACTTGGAGTAAAATAAAGTTTTCAAAGATTTTTAAATAATAATAAAACTATTCAAAATGAAGTCAAAAAAAATAATTCAAGTAGTATTGGTAGCGGTTTTTATGTTAGCGTTATCAAGTTTTAAAGTTGAAACAATAATTACTGGTTCTAGTCAAGATTCTAATACCATTACAGCCATTTTTGATGGAGCAGAAGATTATGGTTATAATTTTATTTTCACAAATGAAGATGAAGATGAAAGTACAATAACGTTTCAGAATGTTAGTGAAGAAGCTTTAAAGGCTTTCGATTTAAAGTCTGATACATTTCTAGGTGTAACTATGCAAGTGACTTATACAACTGTTATTGAAACTGAAGAAGATAGCGACGGTTTCGAGAGTGAAACAGAAGTGCTTACTATTACGAAACTACAAAAGGTTAATTAGTATTAAGTTTATATCTATAAAAAAAATTCACATGTGAGAACATGTGATTTTTTTTGTTTATTACTATCTTTTTGATAATTCTATTTGTTTTATTCGGATGTTAGGGCAAGTATTCAAATCATCATAATTTTGTTATTAACTACTAAAAGATAATTGTTTTAGGACATTACTTAAAAATGAAACTTTACTGTAATTCTTTTTTATTTTTAATAAAAACCTCCCAAATAAAAACACTAAAAACGACCAAATACTCCAAGCCAATAATCCAAAGATTCTCGGTGTTGGCTGCGTTTGCATAAGCGAGATAGCTAATAATAACAATAAAACTCCACACTAAGGGAAACTTATAGTTTGTAAACACACTTAAACTAAGAATAGTTGCTATGTACCAAGGATGTACAGTTGTGCTTAAAAATAAGTAAATAGTAAAACTAAATAGCATGGCTATAATTAATTTTTTTACGTCTGTTTTTTTTCTGTATAATGATAAACATAGAATGTATAAAACGGTAATTATAGGTAATGCTTTACCAATAATAGCAATCTCGTTCCAGCCTCTAAACCAATAACCAATTTCGCGTAGAATATAATAAATACTGGCATTAAATTCAAAATTTCCAAACCATAAACCGACCGTTTTTGAGTAGTTGTTTATAAATTGGGTTGAGAAAAATGGAGCGAAAAGAAGCAAGGTTGTTGCTATAACTATGGTGTAGAAGGTTATTAGTTTTGTCATTCCTATCCAAATGTTATTACCAAGAGTTTGCGAAGCCTGCACTGAGTGAAGTGGAAGTGTGTCGATCTCGTTCTTTTTGACAGATTGTTTCGTTTCGCTGTTAATGGCATGGGATTGGTCTTTACGTTTATAAAACCACCAAAAAAATAATGGTAAGAACATAAGTGGTACTAACTTGGTTGCAATGGATAATGCAAAAACTACTGCAGCTAATTTCCATTTGTTAGCATGTAATAAGTATAAGCTCCAAACTAAAAAGAAAATCATGACACCTTCGAAGTGCAGGTTTCCTGTGAGTTCTATTATTATAAAGGGATTTAAAATGTACCAGAAAATATTATGTACAGGTAGTTTTAGTTTTTCTAAAAGCTTTTTTCCAAAATAAAGTGTTCCAAAGTCTGCAGCAATAATTAGTAGTCTTAAAACCATTGCGGCACCAACAATACTTTTGTTAGCAAAAATACCAGCAATAATAAAACACAATTGGTTTACTGGTGGATAGTTGGTGAAATGGCTAGCGTTAAGTTCGCGCATACCAACATACAATTCTTGAGCTTGAGCTACTGGAAATTGACCTTGTGATATAAAAGATTCTGGTGTGTATAAGTATGGATTTAAGCCTTCGAGAATCATACGTCCATCCCATATAAAACGATAAAAATCTTGAGATAAATTGGGAATGGCTAATATAAAAATAGCTCGAAATATAAAGGCAACTGCTGTAAGAAACTTGATGTTCTCGGTATTGTTTTTAAGCAACACATAAAAAGAAATAAACAGTACTGTGTAAATTAATACAAGCTTAAAATGCTCTGTTCTTTCTAAATGATAAGCGAACACAAAATAAAGAACGGCGCTTATTATGGTTAGTAACAGTTGTAGTTTTTTTATTTTAAATATAGAAGCGTTGAACATGGGTTTTATATAAATTCTATAATTTAAGAATTTGCTTTTGGTAAACCTGCGTTAGCGATTAATGCGGCATCCTTTTTTATTTTTCTTAAAAAAGATATAGCGGAAAGCGCGACTTTTTGCGATCCTGCAAGGTTTCTAAAACCTTGTAGGTATGAGTGAAAAGAAACGCCCAATTAAGCAAGTTTATTGCAAACCAAAAATAAAATTATGCTTTAGAAGTTAAGGATTTAAAAAATACAAAACCAAAACCAACAGTTAACATTAAGTGAAATGGGAACAAACCAAAATCGCCACCTTGATCGCCAACTATAAATGCGCTGTACATACCAAATGCAAAATATAACATTAGTAAGCCTTCGAAAATAACGTTTACAGAGACGTTTTTCTTTAAGTACTTGTTGCCTTTCCAGGTATCCTTAATGCTACTAATATTGAATTTTGGTGTACGTACAAAGTCACTTCGTTTTCCTATATGGCCTTCTATTACTGCAATAGAGTTATGTAAACTAAAGCCCATTGCGATAGAGAAAAAGGTAAAAAACATACCAATATATTGCACAAAGTTTTTAAAGCCTCCGCCATAAGAACGTTTATACATTGTCCAATAGCAAATAAAGAAAATGATGGTACTAACCACAAAGAAACTCATAACATAAAAGTATGGTTTTAAATGCGCATATTCGTTTTTGATATAGAGCATTGGAATACTTAATATACCTACAATAAGTACGTTTAAAAACATAGTACTATTAAGTAAATGTAGTAAACCGTGTAGTTTTGTTTTTGAGGAAATGTTCTTGCTTTTTAAAACTCTCCACATCATTTTTCTAAAGTTTTCTGCGCCACCTTTGTTCCAACGGAATTGTTGAGAACGTGCTGCACTAATAACCACAGGTAATTCGGCAGGAGTTACAACATCTTCGAGGTATTCGAATTTCCAGTTTTTAAGCTGTGCTCTGTAGCTTAAATCTAGGTCTTCGGTTAATGTGTCGCCTTCCCAATTTCCTGCGTCTAAAATGCATTGCTTACGCCAAACGCCAGCAGTACCATTGAAATTAATAAAATGACCTTTAGAGTTTCTACCTACTTGCTCTAATGTAAAATGTGCATCTAAAGCAAAGGCTTGAATTTTTGTTAATGTAGAATAGTTTCTATTTATGTGTCCCCAACGGGTTTGCACGACACCAATATTACGATCTACAAAATGTGGTATGGTCTTTTTTAGCCAGTCTTTTTGAGGTAGGAAATCGGCATCGAAAATGGCAATAAATTCGCCTTTAGCAACTTTTAAGCCTTCTTTTAGGGCACCGGCTTTAAAACCTTGGCGATTGGTTCTACAAATATGCACGATGTCTAATCCTTGTTCTTTTAAGGCATTAATTTGAGCACATGTAGTTTCTACAGTATTGTCTGTAGAATCGTCCAAAACTTGAATTTCTAGTTTGCCTTTTGGATACTCCATAAGCGCAATATTTACAAGTAAACGCTCCATTACATATTCCTCGTTAAAAACAGGTAACTGTATGGTTACGAATGGGACTTTATCTGGATTGTTAAAATCTAAATGCGGTGTTTTTACCTTCTTTTTTTGAGCAGAGAGATAATTGAAGAGCAGATTTAACTGAGCCAATGCATACATAAAGATAAGCAGCAGTGCTACAGAGTAAATAATAATAATAACTAAGTTTAAATAAATCACTTTTTAAAACTGTATTTGAAAATCCATCCTAATATCTTAAAACCTGCAAATATAGTACCTTTTACTGTTCCAGAGACCTTACTTACTCCAATTCTTTGTTTGTATTTAACAGGTATTTCTACGTACGATAATTTCTGTTTTAATGCTTTTAATTGCATTTCTACTGTCCAACCATAGGTTTTGTCTTCCATGTTTAAACCTAGTAGCTTATTATATTTAATGGCTCTAAAGGGTCCTAAATCTGTGTATTTAGCTCCAAAAAACAATGTCATTAGAAACGTAGCTAACCAATTACCAAAAACTTGTTGCGGTGTCATTGAGCCACCTTCTCTAAGTCGTTTAACTCTAGATCCAATTACAAAATCTATATCATCATTTAGTATTGGTGCAATTAATTTGGTTAATTCTTCTGGGTAATCGCTATAATCGCCATCCAAAAAAACGATAATATCGGGTTTTTCGTTAAGTTTAGCAATGTATTCCATGCCTTTTAAACAGGCATAGCCGTAGCCTTTATTGTTTTCTGTTAGTACTGTTGCGCCTGCATTTTTAGCATTTTTAACGGTATCGTCTGTAGAGTTGTTGTTTATTACAATAATCTCTTCTACAGTTTCTGGAATGTCTCGAATAACATTTGCTATGGAATCTTGCTCGTTATAAGCAGGAATAATTACTTTTATTTTAGACATTTACTTAAGATCACTTAATTTATTTTCTTTTTTAAAAGTGGCCAAATCTGTCCACGTTTTAATTTTTTTTCCTTCGGAAAATTTACTGGCAGCTACTAGTTTTTCGTTTTTATACATTAAGCAATAACCGTTTTTTTGATTGTCTTTTAATTGACAACGATGATTTACTTTTTCCATACTATCGTAAAACAACCACCAATCTGCTTTTTTACCATTTACAAAACGACCTTCTTTTTCTTTAGTGCCATTGCTGTTGTAAAACGTCCAATATTTGGTTTCTAGCCCAGCTTTGTAAAATCCTGTTTTTTCTTGCTTTCCATTATCGAAATAATAAGACCAGAAACCATGTTTTTGCCCGTTAGTAAAAAAGCCTTCGGATTTTATATTGCCATTATTATAATAGTTTTTCCAGAATTCTAATGGTTTTCCGTTTGCAAAGTTACCTTCTTTTTTTAGTTTACCACTAAAGTGATAGAATTTCCAATACCCATTAAAAAGACCTTTACTGTAAAAACCTTCACGCATAATGTTACCATTGGTGTAATAGTCTTTCCAAAAACCTGTTTCTTGTCCGTTTTCAAAATAGCCGACTTTGTTTTTCATTTTATCTTTAAAAAAGTAAGCCCAAAAACCAGAGCGTTTACTATTTAAAAAATGACCTTCTGCTTCTAGGTTACTATTTTCGTGATAAAACTTCCAGAAACCGGTGTGTAAATCGTTATTAAATTCACCTGTTTTTTCTAAGTTTCCGTTTTGATGATAAAATTTCCAATAGCCTGTTTTAAGTTTGTTTTCTATCCAGCCTTCAGCTTTTAAAGTACCATCATTATAATGTGCCTTCGAGTAGGTTTTTTCCGCGAAAGCGTTAAAACTTATAAGCAATATTAATATGAATAGTGTGTTTCTCATTTTGGGCTAAAAGGTAGTGGCGTAACTACTTAGACTTAATTTTTATTTACAAAGTCCATTAGGTCAACATCGTTTCCTAATAATACTTCAGTCGGATTTATTCTTCCATCCATACTATCATTCTCTAATTTTAATACTCCTCTTGGACAAACAGCACTACAAACACCACAACCAACACAACTTGAACGTACTATGTTTTCTCCTTTTTGAGCGTAAGCACGCACATCGATTCCCATTTCGCAACTGTTAGAACAATTTCCACATGAGATACATTGTCCTCCATTTGTTGTAATTCTAAATTTAGAAAATAAACGTTGTTGAATTCCCATAATTGTTGCCATTGGACAACCCATTCTACACCAAGCTCTGTTTCCTAAAATAGGATAGAATCCTGTACCAATTACTCCAGAGAATATTGAGCCAATTCCAAATCCGTAAAAGCTTCTTAATGCACTGTCGAAATTGTAAGTGTTTTGGTTTAAGCCAAAAGAGAAATAGCTAGCATTAATTTTTATTTGACTTAAATCGAAAAATGAATAGAATACTAAAAATGCAATGGTTAAAATGTAGTAACCAATAGCACCTCTAAAAGCACTTTTGTTTAATTCTTTTCTTTTGTAGTATAGTATACCTGCTAATAATAGTGTTAAGAATACACCAATACTAATTAAAAATACACCTTTTGTAAACCAGTATTTTTCTGAGTCGTAACCTAAAAATGTTGAGATTACAGCTACTGTTGTTACTATTGAAAAAACAAGGACAGAATTAATCATCCATCTTTCAAACTTCCATGCTTTAACGCCTTTATTACTTAATTGCCTAAAAGAATCTCCTGCTGTTTCTGCTAATCCTCCACATCCACAAACCCAAGAACAATACCAACGTTTACCGTATTTGTATGTTAAATAAGGTGAGATTACAAAAACCATTACAACACCTAAGATTAAGAAAAATAACCCAACTGTTTGTGCATTTATAAACTGGTCTACTCTCCATTGGTCGAAAGCATAATAGTTTAAAGGCCACATGTTTTTAAGGTCGTTATATGGTAATGAAAAATCATCTGAGTTTAAACGTGCCATTAATTCTGGAATTACAAAAGCGAATGCTGTTTGAAAAAACATTACAGACCCGGTACGTAATTGTTGGTAACGGTTATGTCTGTATTTTAGCATAAATTTATAACCAAATGCTAAAATAGCGACAGTATATAAAGTACCATAAACAAACCATTGGCTAGCATTGTTACCACTTAAAAGGTTACTTAAAGGGTCGAACAGTGCAACTAATCCCGTATTTGCCTCTCCATTAGTTCCTAGTCCTAATAATGCAGGAAAAAAGTAAAGTACAATGTAAAATACAGTTAGTACAATACCTAATGCCCAACCTAAAACACCTCTAGAGGTTAAAGATTTAAACCAAACACCATCGTTTTTAATACCTTCTAATTTTGTTAGATAGGCTTCTCTAGAATATACAATTGTACCACCAATAACTAAGCCTAGTGAAAGTGTTAAAAATACGGCTCTATTTGGGAAGTCTACATTAAATAAAGCGAGTACTAGTATAAATAATCCTACTAAACCAAAGGCTAAGGCTATTTTTTGTTTTGTAGTTATGTTTAAAGCATCTGGTGATGCTAAAGACATACTATGATCTATTTTATTGCTCATTTTTTGGGGGTTATACGGTTTGTAATCTGTTATTGTAAGTGGCTAGAATGTCTTTTTCAAAATGCTTATAGAATTCTGGGTCGAAGTTGGCTTCTGGTAGATTTTTAATAACGTAATCTACATCGCGCTTTTCGGTTAACCAGCGATCGAATGTTTCGTGTCGCATTCTAATACCAAAAGTATTAATGCCTAAAAAGGCTTTAGTGTCTTTATGGTAAGCTACGGTTATACATTTTGTATCGTCTTCATGGATCCAGTGAAAATGTTCTTCGTATTCCGGACGCCCGCGATCTGCAAATACCCAACCGTAAGTTTGATACTCTAAGTCTAAAAACTTAGCAGAATTAAACCAATGTCCTGGCTTGTACTCAAGAGGATTGCCACAAATGGTTTGTGCTAATACTTCTCCCATCATTCTACCAGTATACCAGACGGCTTCAATTGTCCTACGTTGTCCAATACCACCATCGCGTTGCTCTGCACAATCGCCAATAGCATAAACATCTGGAATATTTGTTTCTAATTGTCTGTTAACTAAAACACCTCTGTTAGTTTCAATATTAGACGTTTTAAGAAAATCGATATTAGGTGCTACACCTGCAGTTAAGCCAACAACATTACATTCTATCTCTTCTCCTGTTTCTGTAATAACTATAGATTTTACTCTGCCGTTTTCGTCAGATTTTATTTCTTGTAAATTAGTGGATAGACGTAAGTCGATATGGTGGTTTTTAATGTGTCTGTTTATCATTGCGCTTTCACCTTTAGGTAAAACACCGTTCCAGAAACTGTCTTCTCTTACTAAAAAGGTAACAGGTATGCTTCTAGAATTTAACATCTCGGCTAATTCAATTCCTATTAATCCTCCGCCTACAATTACTGCACGTTTACAGGTTTTATTGTCTGGTGCATTACGTTCTATACTATCAAGATCTTGTTTGCTGTATAAACCTTGTGCGCCTTCTAAGTCTTGTCCAGGCCAACCAAACTTGTTTGGTTTACTACCAGTTGCAATTACTAATTTATCGTATTCTAAAATATCACCTCCTGTAAAATGAAGTGTTTTAGAGGTTGTTTCTATTGTTTCTACAAAACCTTTTTTGAGTTCGATACGGTTTTTTTTCCAAAACGAATTCTCGTAAGGTTGCGTATGTTCAAACTTCATGTGTCCCATGTATATGTACATTAAAGCAGTACGGGAAAAAAAGTAATCGGTTTCGGCAGAGACAATGGTGATTTTTTTATCAGAATTTTTTCTAATATGTCTGGCTACAGTCACACCCGAAATTCCATTTCCTATAATAACTACATGTTCCATATTTTGGTTTGTTTTTTTAATTCTATTTACAGTAGGTCGCTTGACAAGGTAAAAACTTAATTTCAAAAAGATATTTAGAATAGATATAAATTACCGATGATTGTAAGTTTTAATGCGATAAAGAGACGTTAATTTTTTAACATTTTTTTGAAAGTTGTTGAAAGTTTTTGAAAGAGTTTTAGACTGAAGCAAAAGTTATAACAATTAGAATGTAAATTTTATCTGAAGTTTTTCAGAAATAATAATAGGTTAAAAAATATTGAAATGAAAAAAATAATAGTAGTAGCATTAATTTTATTAGGAGGCTTTTCCGCGAAAGCGCAAAACTTAGATACATTCTTTAAACAAGCAGATGCATTTTTAAAAGCAAATGTTTTAAACGGAAAAGTGGCCTACGATGCCATTAAAAAAGATACAAGTACTCTTGATGAAGTATTAAAAATAGCCGAAGGTATTACAGTTTCTAAAAGTGATGCTAAAAACTATCAAGCCTTTTGGATAAATGCTTATAACTTATCTGTAATTAAAGGATTAATAGATAATTATCCAACAAATTCACCTTTAGATGATAAAGGTTTTTTCGATAAAACAAAGCACAGTTTAGCAGGCAAGAGTATTGTGTTAAACGATATAGAGCACAAACTTTTAAGAGCACAATTTAAAGACCCTCGTTTTCACTTTGTTTTAGTATGTGGGGCTGTAGGTTGCCCTCCATTAATAGGAAAGGCTTATTTGCCAAGTACATTAGAGGCACAATTACAAAAACAAGCGAAGTTAGCTTTTAATGGTGATTACTTTATTAAAGTTAATGCTAAAAAGAAACGTGTTGAAGGTTCTAAGATTTTAGAATGGTATAAAGAAGATTTTACTATGAATGGAACAACAGAGATAGAATACATTAATACGTTTAGAACAGAGAAAATTCCAACAGATTATAAGCTCTCGTATTTTGATTACAACTGGAAAATAAACAAACAATAACTAATTAAGAATAAAATTAAAACCAAGGAAATGAAAAAAGTAATAGTATTAGCAATAACATTAGCAGTAGGATTTATAGGGTTTTCACAAGAAGACAATGAGCCAGCTAGAAGTAATGTTCAAGAATTTACACCAAGTAAATTATTAAATAAAGGACAATGGGATATTAAGTTTTTTAATAGTCTTTACACACAAACAAAAACAACTGGAGCTGGTACAGGAGAATCTTTTGATATTGATAGACAGAACTTTTTTACAAACACCACAGAAGTTTACACAGGTGTAAGTAATAACTCAAGAATAAATGTGGGTTTAATTGTTCAAATAAGAGCGAATAATTACGGTGGACAAAATGCTTTTAGCGTCTTCGATTTTGATAATAATGGGACAGATTCAAGAAGTGGTTTTACAACTATTGCTCCATCTATAAGAGTTCAGCCTTTTGCTAGTGTGCCTAATTTTTCTATTACAAGTTCTTTATACTTACCAATATTTAAAGATGAAGCAGTACCTGCTTATTTAGATAAGAGAAGTACGTTTTGGGAAACAAAATTTTTCTACGATAAAACCTTTGGTGGTGGAGATTGGCAAATATTTACAGAAGCAGATTTTGGTTTTAACTTTGGAGAATCTTCTACAGATGCTGTAGAAAGTGGTGAAGCCGTTAATATTGGAGAGCGTTTTGCAAACAACAGTTTATTTTTACCAGTAAGTGCCTTTTTAAGTTATTTTCCTTCTGCTAAATCTACATTATTTGTAAATGCACAACAAGCATTTTTAATCGATTTAGGGAATGAATTCGAACAGAATTATACACAGTTAGGTTTTGGTGGTAAATACCAATTAACACAAACATTAAATCTTGAGGCATCTTATGGAAAAATAGTAAGAGGTAATAATTTTCAAGGATTAGGTAATACGTTTAGCTTAGGAGTTAGAGCATTATTCTAGTAAATTAAATTTTAAGATAAAAAGGTATAGATAAAGTCTCTCGCATTATTAGCGGGATCTTTTTCTTATATTTCGTAAATAATTAAACACTATGAAATACATTAATCTCCTTTTTTTATGTCTTATTTGTGTATTGCAATCTTGCACATCGCAAACTAAAATTAATGGTGTAAGTTTTGTTGCTGCGGGAATTCCTGTTACAGACAAACATGTAAATCCAGTTGTAGCCGTTAATGCAAATTATGCTACTGTTATGCCTTTTGGGTTTATTAAAGATCTAAAACACCCAGAGATTGTTCATAATACAGACAGGCAATGGTTTGGTGAATCTAGAGCAGGTGTTAAACAATATGCTAATAGTTTAGAAGCGAAAGGCATAAAAATAATGATTAAACCTCAAATTTGGGTTTGGCGTGGAGAATTTACGGGTTACATAAAAATGGAAGTTGAAGAAGATTGGCAAAAACTGGAAGCCTCTTATTCGAGTTTTATTTTAGAATATGCCGATTTAGCTCAAGAAATTAATGCAGATATATTTTGTATTGGTACAGAGTTAGAGCAATTTGTAGCCAACAGACCTGAGTATTGGAATGCGTTAATTATAGAGATAAAAAAAATATATAAAGGAAAACTAACCTATGCCGCAAATTGGGACGAGTTTAAACGTACTCCTTTTTGGAGTGAGTTAGATTACATTGGAGTAGATGCTTATTTTCCTGTTAGTGATAGTAAAACGCCAACGGTTGAAGAATGTTTGTTAGGTTGGAAAGTACATAAGCCTGTAATAAAGGAGGTTTCAGATACATACAAAAAGCCAATTTTGTTTACAGAATATGGATACAGAAGTGTTGATTATGCAGGTAAAGAACCTTGGAAATCCGAAAGAAGCATGAATGTTGTAAATCTAGAAGCACAGAATAATACAACTAAAGCTTTGTTTGAAACCTTCTGGAAAGAAGATTGGTTTGCTGGTGGTTTTGTATGGAAATGGTTTATTGAGCATGATACTGTAGGTGGTGAGAATAATAGTCAGTTTACACCGCAAAACAAGCCTGTTGAGGAAATTATTAAAGCCCATTTTAAAAAGCAATAATGAAACAGTTAATAATCTTTATAATTAGTTTTACCATATTATCATGTTCTAGTGATGATGACAGTGCTGCGGTATCTAATGTATTAGCAGATTATTTGTTGAATAATAGTACAGAAACAGGAGCAGTTATAGCTTGTGCAGCAAAAGACGAAAATTCTAATGCTATTTTAACATTTTATTATCCAGAAGATGGAGCAACAAATGTTAGATACTATGAAACAGAAACTGCAGCTGTTAATAAATTAGATTACACCAAATACCAGCACTTAGTTTTAGAAAGTGAGCCGTTTTTTAATGGATCTTTAGGAAAGTTTACAAGACATACCGATATAGAAAAATGGATAGTTATTACTTACGAATTAGGAAATGATATTAAAATATCTAATCCTATTCGTACAAAACAAATACAAAAACCAACGGTCTGGAATACAGATGTTAATATTGATTTAGACCAAGAGTTAATGCCTCATTTTTTATGGCAAGCTAATGCGTTTGGTGATAATGCTATTTATTTTCAAATAGTGTCTAATGCCAATAACGATTTAGTTTCTGGCACTTATACATACGACGCTAATTTTAAATTTTACGACACCGCAAATGTGGTTTTGAACATAACAGAAGGTATTCCTGTATTAGAAAATAATACAAATTACAATTTTACTTTAATGGACGTTAGCCTTGATAATTGGGTTAATTTAGTGTCTCAAAAAGCTTTTAATACACCATGAGATATAACATAGCTCTTCTTTTTATATTCGGAATTTTTTTCAATACTACCAGCGCGCAAGAGAACGTAATTTTAGACTTGAAAATTCAGGGCAATAAAAAACTTAAATCTTCTTTTATAAAAAAAATAGCGAAGGCTAGAGCTGGAGCCGTTTTAGATTCAACTATTTTAGAAGAAGATATAAAACGACTAAAACGGTTGCCAGCTGTGGCGCATGCTTATTATCAAGTATTTTTATCTAATGATAATAATTACAATGTGTTTTATAATGTTGAAGAGAATTTTACTATTATTCCATCTGTAAATGTATATACAACTAACGACGATGAGTTTGCGTATCGTTTAGGTTTATACGAATTTAATGCATTAGGACAAAACATTACTTTTGGAGGATTTTACCAGAAAGATATTTTCAGCTCTTACGGTATTAATTTAAGAGCTCCTTTTTTATTTAGTCGTGAATTGGGTTTAGCATTAAATCATCAAGATTTAAACACGCAAGAGCCAGTTTTTTTCGATAATACAACTTCAGATTATAAATATAGAAATAAATCTTATGAGGTTTTAGCTTTGTATCAACCAAATTTTAAGAACCGTTTTGAATTTGGAATTAATTACTTTCTTGAAGAATATCAGTATTTAGCAGGAGCAACAAATCCATCTGTACCACAAGCGCTATCAGTAAAAAAACTCTTATACAAAGGTATTTATGAGTTTAATAATTTAGATTATTACTACCAATATGTCTCAGGTTTTAAAAGTGTGTTTAATCTGCAATATGTCACCTCTACAAGTGATGATTTGCCAGAATTTATAATTGGTTGGAACGATTTTCATTATTACAAAAGAGTAGGAGATAAAGGTAATTGGGCAAGTAGATTACGAGTTGGTTTTTCTTCTAATGATGATACACCTTTTGCACCGTTTTCTGTAGATAATAATTTAAACATAAGAGGTGTTGGTAATACAATAGATCGTGGCACAGGAGCTGTGGTTTTAAATACCGAATATCGACATACTGTTTACGAAAAAGATTGGTTTGCACTTCAAGGTAATGCTTTTGTAGATGCTGGCTCATGGAGAAATCCAGGAGGTGATTTAGGAGATTTTGGAAACGCACAAAATATTAGAATCTACCCTGGTTTAGGTTTGCGTTTTATACATAAACGTATCTTTAATGCTATTTTTAGAATCGATTATGGTTTTGGTGTAACCAATGGAGATACACAAGGATTGGTTTTTGGTATTGGTCAGTATTTTTAGTAAAACTGGAAATCTGTAAGCGCTTTGTTTTAAGCAGATTTTGCACGCGCAACACATTCAAAAAGCCCCTAATTTATAATTGCATTAATTTATAGTCTTTAATTAATGTTTATATTTGTGTTGATAATACACAAAATATATGTCTGTAAAACAAGATATCAAAGTTGCAGTAGATGCTGTTGTGTTTGGTTACGAGTCTAAAGGAAATCTTTCCATTTTATTAATAAAAAGAGGTATCGAGCCTTTTAAGAATTCTTGGGCGTTACCAGGAGGGTTGGTTTTAGAAAACGAATCACTTGAAGACGCTGTAAAGAGAGAATTAAAAGAAGAAACGGGAGTTACTATAGATTATTTAGAGCAGTTATACTCCTTTGGGAAACCAAATCGTGATCCAAGAAATCGCGTAATTTCAATTAGTTATTTCGGACTAGTAAAGCCAAATCATTTTACAATAAAAGCAGATACAGATGCTCAAGAAGCACAATGGTTTTCTGTAGATAACTTACCTAATCTTGCATTCGATCATCAAACAATTTTCGAAATGGCAAAGTCACGATTACAGTCTAAATTAACATACCAACCTATAGGTTTCGACTTGCTTAATAAGGAATTTCCGTTTTCAGATTTAGAACATTTATATACTTCAATTCTTGAAAAAGAAATAGATCGTAGAAACTTCCGTAAGAAAATAATGAGCTATGGCATTTTAGAAGAAACAAATAAGATGTCACAAAAAGGAAGTGGAAGACCTGCTAAATTATTTAAGTTTAATACCACAAAATATGATAGTCTTTTAAAGGAAGGCTTTCATTTTGAAATTAAGTTTGTGTAAATTTTACACAAAATGTTTTGCCGCAACCATTAAATCTTTTATATTTGTGTAAAAACAACGCAAATGTATTTAAATTTAGATTCTCAGTTCGCTCCTTTTGGTAAAGAAAATAGTATAGAATTTCAATCTTTTACTTTTTCTGGAGGAGAACCACATATTAAAATCACATCAGATTTATCAAATATTAAAGAGGTTACAGTAACAGCAAGAACAAAATCTTTTAACGATTTTGGTTTGTTGCTATTAGCTATAGATGCTTTACAAAGATTTCAAATAGAGAAAATTAATGTGTTTATTCCTTATTTTCCTGCAGCGAGGCAAGATCGTGTTATGGTGCAAGGCGAACCATTATCTGTAAAAGTATATGCAGATATTTTAAATGCTCTAAACTTAAATAAAGTAACGGTATTCGATGCACATTCCGAAGTAACATCTGCTGTACTAAACAACTGCGAATCTATCTCTAACCATACTTTTATCCAGGAGGTTATAAAAAATATAGGAACAGATTTAATTTTAATTTCACCAGATGGAGGTGCCTTAAAGAAAATATATAAAGTTTCAGAATATTTAGGAGGTGTTGAAGTAGTAGAGTGTTCTAAAAAACGAAATGTAAAAAACGGAAAACTAGAAGGGTTTAAAGTTTACGAAGACGATTTAAAAGGAAAAGACTGCTTAATAGTTGATGATATTTGCGATGGAGGTGGAACCTTTTTAGGTTTGGCTAAAGAACTTAAAAATAAAAATGCAGGAAATCTTTACTTAGCAGTAAGTCACGGTATTTTTAGTAAAGGTGTTGATGAGTTAAATGAAACGTTTACTAAAATATATTCTACCAATAGTTTTAGAACAATTGATGAAGGTGTTGAGGTTGTTAAATTAGAAGAATTATTAAAATGAAATTAAGAATTAAAATAATAAAAGGAGACATCACTAAAGTAGAAGCAGACGCTATTGTAAATGCGGCTAATTCTTCTCTTTTAGGTGGCGGTGGAGTAGATGGTGCAATACATCGTGCCGGAGGAAAAGATATTTTAGAAGCCTGTCAAGAGATTAGAAATCGTCAAGGAAAATGTAAAACAGGAGAGGCTGTAATTACAACAGCAGGAAACTTGCCAGCAAAAAAAGTAATACATACAGTTGGTCCAGTTTATAATGGAGGAAAACGTTTGGAAAAAGAAAAACAGGCTTTAATTAATTGTTACAAAAACAGCTTATTGTTAGCAAAAGAACATGGTTTAAAAACGATAGCTTTTCCAAACATTAGTACAGGAATATATCGTTTTCCAAAACAATTAGCTGCAGAGATAGCGATGCAAACAGTAAAAGAGTTTAATGATTTAGAAAAGGTGATTTTTGTTTGCTTTGATGATGAAAACTTTGAGATTTATCAAAATTTACTATAATGAATGAGAAAGATAAAAAAAGAATAAGCAAATTTTTAAGCCTAGTTTTAAGACACGATCCAGAGCATATAGATTTAAGACTTGATAAAAACGGTTGGGCAATTATAGATGAGTTACAAACAAAATCTAAAAGTAGAAGGATTTTTTTTTCAGTAGAAGAATTAAAAACAATTGTTATTACAAATGATAAGCAACGTTTCTCATTTAATGAGGATGAAACAAAAATTAGGGCAAATCAAGGACACTCAGTAAAAACTATTGATTTAGAATTTGAAGCAGTAGAACCACCAATGTTCCTATATCATGGGACGGTTTCTAAGTTTATAGGAGCGATTAGAAAAGAAGGACTACAAAAAAGGAGTAGGCAACACGTGCACCTAAGTAAAAGTATAGATACAGCAATTACTGTTGGGTCAAGACGAGGAAAACCATTGGTTTTAAGTGTGAGAACAGGTGACATGTTTAAAAAAGGATTTAAATTCTACCAATCAAAAAATGATGTTTGGTTAACAGATAGAGTTCCAATAGAGTTTATTAATTTTAAAAATTGAATTATGAAAATTAAACTTGTATTTATAGATGAGTTTCTAGGAAAGGCTTGGAGCAAATATTTTTCTGAAATTGATAACGTAGAAATAATAAAAGGTGATATTTCTAAAATTGAGTGCGATGCTGTGGTAAGTCCTGCTAATTCATTTGGGTTTATGGATGGAAGTTTAGACTATGTGTTGTCTGAACGATTTGGTTGGCACATTCAAGATAGTCTTAAAAAATTGATTTACGAATCTGATGAGGGTGAATTGTTAGTAGGTAAAACCATAACTTTAGAAACAGGAGATTCAAAAGTTCCGTTTTTAATATCAGCTCCAACAATGCGAGTACCAATGAATTTTAATATAGCAACTTCTGTAAATCCATATTTAGCTATGAAAGGAATATTAATAGCTTGTAAAAAAAATAATGCTATCAACTCAGTAAGTATTCCTGGATTATGTACTGGATGTGGTCGAATGCCATTTCATATTGCGGCTTACCAGATGTACCTTGCTTATGAAGAAATAATTCTTGGCAAAAAAAGAGTCTTTAAAGAATTTGGAGACGCACAACGATTTCAGTTCGACTTGAATGAAAATGGATTAATTTGGCATCATTAATATTATGAATAGAACATTAGCAATAGGAGATATCCACGGCGGATTAAAAGCTTTAGAGCAATTATTAGAACGTGTAGAAATTAAAGAAAACGATAGCTTCACTTTTTTAGGAGACTATGTCGATGGTTGGAGTGATGCGGCTCAGGTTATTCAGTTTTTAATAGAATTTTCAGAACAATACAATTGTAAATTTATAAAAGGAAATCATGATGTTTGGTGTGAGCAATGGTTAGAGACAGAAGAGGTAAATCCGGTCTGGTTTCAACATGGAGGAAAAGAAACTATGGAGAGTTACGATGGGTTTTCTGAAGCTGAAAAATCGACACATCTTAGTTTTTTCAAAAACATGAAGCTTTATATTCTTGATGATAAAAATCGATTATTCCTTCACGCAGGTTTTACATCATTAAATGGTGTAGAAAAAGAAGTTAATAAAGAAAATGTTTATTACGATAGAACACTTTGGGAAATGGCTTTAGCAATGGATAAAAACATAACAACAGACTCAAATTTTTATCCTAAAAGGCTAAAGCATTATCACGAAATTTATATAGGCCATACACCAACAACTAATTTTAATATAGATACTCCAATTAATGCTATAAATGTATGGAATGTCGATACCGGAGCAGCATTTAAAGGTAAGTTATCAGCAATAGATATTGATACTAAAGATGTTTTTCAAAGTGATAACGTATACACATTATACCCAAACGAAATAGGACGAAATAAATAATGATTTATACGTCAAAAAACATATTGCCATTAAAAGAAGAGCGTAAAAAATATTATTTTTTAGCAGGAAGTATGGATTTTAATGAGTCTAATAGTTGGAGGCAAAAAATAATGCAAGAAATGAAACATTTGGTTCATTTTTTAGATGCTACTAGAATTGAGCATAACGATTTTAGCGATTCTCAAATGAAAGAACATATTGAATGGGAATTAGATGCTTTAATTATATCAGATAAGATTATATTAAATTTTAAAGAAGATTCTAAGTCGCCCATCTCTATACTAGAATTAGGGATGTATGTAAAATCTTCTAAATTGGTGGTTGTTTGTCCAAATAAATTTTATCAAAGACGTTATATAAATGTGCTTTGCAATAAGTATAACACGCCTTTTTTTGATAGTTTTGATGAAGCTATCGAATATTTAAAGAAAGAATTTTAATAAATGAAAATTAATTAAAAACATAAAACTATGAATCCACTATTATATACAGACGGTTACAAAGTTGACCACAGAAGACAATATCCAAACAAAACAACCTTGGTGTATTCGAATTGGACACCAAGAATGAGTCGTATTAAAGACGTTGATGAGGTTGTGTTTTTTGGATTACAATATTTTATTAAAAAATATTTAATTGAAGATTTCGAAACTAATTTCTTCAATAAATCAAAAGCTGAAGTTTGCAAAAAATACCAACGCAGAATCAATAATTATTTAGGAGCAAACCAGGTTGGTATTAAACATATAGAAGATTTACACGATTTTGGTTATTTGCCAATGGTAATTAAAGCATTGCCTGAAGGTGTTTCGGTTCCAATTCGTGTGCCAATGTTAACGATGTATAATACGGAAGCAGAATTTTTCTGGCTAACTAATTATTTCGAAACCATTTTATCTACAACATTATGGTTACCATGTAACTCTGCAACAATAGCAAAACAATACCGTAAAATATTAGACCAATATGCAAAAGAAACATCTTCTGTTCCGGAGTTTGTAGATTGGCAAGGTCATGATTTTTCTATGCGAGGCATGGGAGGATTAGAAGCTGCGACAGTATCTTCTGCAGGACATTTATTAAGTTTTACAGGAACAGATACGATACCAACCATCGATTTTTTAGAAACGTATTATAATGCGAATTCAGACACAGAACTTGTAGGAGGAACAGTTGCAGCAACAGAACATTCTGTAATGTGTATGGGAACAAATACAGGTGAACAGGAAACGTTTAAGAGGTTAATTTCTGAAGTTTATCCTAATGGTATTGTGTCTATAGTTTCAGATACTTGGGATTTGTGGAAAGTACTCACAGAATACCTTCCTAATTTAAAAGAAGAAGTATTAGCTCGTGATGGTAAGGTGGTTATAAGACCAGACAGTGGAGATCCAGTCGCTATTATTTGTGGTAACCCAAATGGTAAAAATGAAGCTGAAAAAAAAGGAGTGATTCAATTACTTTGGGAGGTTTTTGGAGGTAAAACAAATAGTAAAGGTTATAAAGAATTAGACTCGCATATTGGTGCTATTTATGGAGATAGTATTACTATAGATCGTGCAACACAAATTTGTGAACGCTTAAAAGAAAATGGTTTTGCCTCTACAAATGTAGTCTTGGGCATTGGTTCTTTTACTTATCAATATAACACAAGAGATACTTTTGGTTTTGCAATGAAGGCAACTTACGGAGAAGTCGATGGAGAAGGACGAGAGATCTATAAAAATCCGATTACAGATGATGGAACAAAGAAATCTGCGAAAGGTTTATTAAAAATTGTTAAAGAAAACGGGAGCTATACATTAGTAGACCAAGTGTCTTGGGAAGAAGAGAAACAAGGCGAATTAAAAGAAGTCTACAGAGATGGGAAATTGTTAATAGATACTTCACTTACCGAAATTAGAGCACGAATTAGAGAATAATAATTTTATGTTATTGCATTAAGCACGGTCGAAAGGTTTTTGAAACAGATTAGTTTTTCAACTGTGCTTAATCTAATAATTATGCAATATGCTTTATATAATAAGCATGTAAATCTTCGGCGCTAGCTCCAAACCATTTCTTTACATAGATAGTCCAGAAATGAAATTGTAGCTTAAAAACACCGTGACGTTGGTATAGTCTGTCAGATGTTTTTATCTTTTTATTGATAACAACAAATTCCTTACGTTTATAAAGTTCGTTAATTAAAATGTTGTCTTCATAGATTGTAAAACCTTCATCAAAACCACCAATGTCTTCAAATAAAGCTTTGGTAATAAATTGACTTTGATCTCCACCTCTACAAGCGCGCCAAGAAAACTGTGTTAGCCAACTTGCCATACGCAACCACCAATGGTTATTGTCGAAAGTTAAACGAAAACAACCTGCTTGATTATTCTGTTTTACTTCATCTATAATGTGTTTGTCGTAATGTGTTGGCGGAAAAGAATCGGCATGTAAAAAGTATAAAATTTCACCTTTTGCAACACTGGCTCCAATATTCATTTGTCTGGCTCTTCCTTTTTTAGAGTGAATAAGTCTCACCTTTAAATCTAAATTTTCTACAATTTCTTGAGAACCATCTGTGCTGCCACCATCGACAACAATAATTTCTTGTATGTTTTGTAACGAAGCATTGTCGATTAAATGAAAAAGGAGTTCTTCAATAGTATCGGCTTCATTTAAAATGGGAATTACTATGCTAATCATAGAATTACTTACGCAAATATGTGGTTATTGGTTTTGTTTGTTTAAGCTCCAATCGTAATCTAAATACTCGCTTTTGGTGTTTGTATTTACCTTGGTGTTACTATATTTATTTATGTAATCTATAACAGTCCCATTTTTAGTAAAATCACTTTCATACCACTTAAATATTTCTGATATTTTAGCAGTGTTCGAAGTTAATTTATTTTTTTCAGAATTATTAATAAATTCTTTTGTAGCAGTTTCCATTAAGTCCATTACATTTTTTTCGGTGTAAGCCATTGGGAATAATTTAGGACAAGATGCTGAGGCGCAATTAATAGCAAAATGTATTCTAGGTTCATTCATTTTACGTAAAATGCCATTTTCTAAAGCAGCAAGCGAAAAATCTTTTCCTCCGATTGTAAATCTGTTTTTTAACCACGGATTACTAATGTCCTTTATGCTTTTTGTTGGGTAGTTGTCTATAATTAACTTTATAGTATTTGCATTGTAAACATTAATAAAATAAGCTAATTGGGTTTCTACACTCCAATCTTTACTTGGGTATTGTTGTTCTAGATTTAAAATGTAACTATTTAGTTTATCTGTTTCAGTTTTAAAACCTTTATAGTCTACATCTCCATTTTTTGCTACGTACTTTTTTAGAAGTGCATCAAAATTAGAATGATCTATTGTAATTGAATTTGAAGTGTTATTTGTACTCGTTTCTCCTACAGTTTTAACAGGTAGACCTTTAGCCGAAAAACAACTGTTTAATACTAAAGTAATTATTAATAATCCAATTGCTTTTTTCATGTAAAATAGTGTTATTCGGTTAGGAAGCTAAGTTAGTGCTCTTAAGTTAGATAGCTTGTGATTTAGCTTTATTGAGTTCTAAATTAATCGTTTAAATCCCAGTTATAATCTAAATAAGATTTGTTGGCTTTTTCTGAAATTGATATATCAGAATATGTGTTTAGAAAATCTATTAAAGAACCATTTTGTTCAAAATCTTTTTTAAACCATTTAAAAATCTTTGATAGTTTTAAAGTGTTTTTAGAAATTATGTTTCTGTTTTTGTCCGCTAAAAATTCTCTCGTAGCATTAGTTAGTTGCATTTCTAAATTAGAAGCCGTAAACGCTTCGTTTTGTAATTTCGGACAAGAAAATGAAGCACAAACAATACCGAAATGAATTCTCGGTTCGTCCATTTTTCTAAGTATTTGGTGTTCTATTTCTTCTAAATTATACCATTTATTATCAAGTTTCCATAAACGCTGATCCCAAGGGTCTTTAATATCTTTTATACTTTGTAATGGGTAGTTTCTAAGAATTAAATCTACTGTCATGGCATTGTAGGCGTTCATCCAATAGGCTAGTTTGTCTTCTTTTTTCCAAGTGTCATTAGGCATGTTATCGCTTAATGATGCAATATAATTAGTTAACTTTTTTCTGTTAGACTTAAGATCTTTGTAGTTTACGTTTCCAGCATCAGAAACATAGTCTTGTAATAAACTATTCCAAGCTTCGTGATTAAAAGTTTCTGGATTTGCAATTATTGTTTCATGTTTAATAACGTCAGCAGTTTCAATAATCTCTTCTGTTTCAATTTCAAGTTCTGTTTCTACTACCTTAATTGGAGTTTCTATTACAACTTCTGGTGTTGTTTCAACAGGAGAAGCCACAATCTCTTTTGGTTGTTCTTTTGGGCTGTTTTCTATTACTTTTTTTGCTCCAGAACAAGAAAATAAGAATGCTGTTAATGCTAATAATATTAAGTGTTTCATTTTTTTAATGGATATAATTCTTGACTAATAAAATCTTTCGGGAATTTTTCATCTCCATCAAAACCAAGTTCTATATCTCTTCCGTTGTGAGGTATATAGCTGGTTTTAAAAAGATAATCCCAAATACTTAGGGTTAGTCCGTAATTAACACCAAACCTTGCATGTTCTGGTAATTCTTTTGCATGATGCCAAATATGCATTTTTGGGTTATTAAAAACATATTTTAAAACACCATAATCCCAGCCTAAATTAGCATGGTTTAAATGGCCAACCGTTATAGCAATAAAATGAACGATAGCAACATGCTGTGCATCAAAGCCACCAATAATAGCAATAGGAATATAAAGTATAGATTTATACGCTATTGGTTCCATCCAATGGTAGCGTAAATGTGCTGCAAAACCCATTTCTTTAACACTGTGATGGACTTTATGAAAATTCCATAGAAATGTAAAACGGTGCAGCAGTCTGTGTGTATTCCACTGTGAAAAATCACTAACAATAAAAAAGATAAATAGCCCTAGCCAGAGTGGTAAATTGTCGACATCAAAAAGTTGAAAACTAGAAATAGAAAGACCAACAACACCTAAAATATCATTAAAAAAAGCAGCTGTTGTATCTGTTAATGCTATTAAAACAATAAGGTTTAGAATAAAGAAATTAAAGAACATGTAAAAGGTGTCTAACCAAAAGTCTTTTCTAAATATAGATTGATTTTTTCGCCACGGAAAAATAATTTCTAATGACCATACAATTAAAGATATTGCTATTAAGCCATAAAAGTAATTATCCCAATGGTTTATAGTTATAATCTCGTTTTTAAGGTAGTTCCAGTAGCCAGAATAGGCATTTTTAATAATGTCTATATATTTTTCCATATAAATTGTTCAGTCGTATATTTAAAGTAAAAATAACATATTTTTGTTTCGAGTTTTTTTAATAATCATTCATTAAATTAATAGTGTCATGAGAAAAATAGATAGTTTGTTATCCGAATACGGAGAAAGTCACCAAACGCGATTTAATAAAATTGTACACTACTTTTGTGTGCCAGCTATTTTCTTTAGTCTAATAGGATTATTTTCAGCGATACCAATAGGTTCTTCTCTACAAGAAGCTGTGCCAGTGTGGTTAGCGCCGTTTATGCATTTAGGAACGCTAATAATAGTTTTAGGTTTGTTTTATTACTTACGCTTGTCTGTTACGCTTTTTATAGGCATGTTAGTTTTTTCAGCTTTAGTGCTTTTAGGAATAAATGTAATTGCGAATGCTAATATTGCTCCTGTTTGGGCAATAATGGTAGCCATTTTTGTAATCGCTTGGATTGTACAGTTTGTTGGTCATAACCACGAAGGAAAGAAACCGTCTTTTTTAAAAGACCTTCAGTTTTTAATGATTGGGCCTGCATGGACAATGAGCCATTTATTTGAAGCTTTAAATATTAAATTTTAGAAACGATTATAAACCTTTATTAAAAACAAAACCCAATATGTAATTTACATATGTGTTTTGTTTTTAAATATAATATTGATTCTTAACAACATCCTCCACCATCGTAATGGTAAGTAGATTCGCTAATAAAAATATCGTCTCTTCCTAAAGCGGCTATATCGCCTGCTGTTTTATCGCAAATAGCAATAGGCTGGTTTTTTAATAAAATGTGTCCTTTTTTATCATCAAAATAATCTTCGCTTCCATAATAAATAGCTGCTTTACCTGTAAAAATACATGGTCCATCTTCTGGCATTGGATCTTTAATGGCTGCAACTTCAATAGACTCTATGTAAATTAATTCTTCGGTAGGATAATTTTTAGGATCTAATATTCTATAAGGTTTACGGGCTCTAATTTCTATAGTTCCAAAACCAGCATCTGTTAACGCCTTTACGTATTCGGCAATTGGTAAGCTTCCGCTTAAGCATAAAGCACGTAGTCTGTCGTCGTTACGTAAAGTGTCATTCATTGGTTGCTCGCAAGTAGGATCGCTCATTACTAGTTTTCCATGAGGTTTTAAAACGCGATACATTTCTTCTATAGCTTTCTTTAAATCTTCAGCTTTAAAAATATTGAATAAACAGTTTTGTGCTGCAACATCAATAGAACTGTCTTCAACATTTAAATTCAAAGCATCTCCTTTTACAAGGTCTACAAAATCACTTTTAAACCAATCGTTTTGTGCTTCGGCTTCTAAAAAGTTTTTCTTTGAAGCTTCTAACATTTCATCTACAACATCTACACCAATAACGCCTCCTTTCTGACGGTTAAAATATGCGAATTGCAACAACTCCATACCACCACCAACACCTACATAAAGCATTTTTGGGTTATTAGTTAAGTCTCTTGCATTTACAGTGCTACCACAACCGTAATTCATTTCCTGCATTATTTTTGGGATTTTTAAACCTGGTAATTCCCAAATAGGATTGGTTGTACAACATAATCCAACATCTGGAGTTAGTGCCGCTTCTTTGTATAAATCGTTTGTTGCGTCTAAGTAGCTCATTTTTTTATTTTTTTGTCATTGCGAAGAATGAAATGACGTTATAAACTTTTTATTAAATCTTTAAATAATGTAATCATATCAGGCTCTGCTTTGCCTGCCATAGCAATAATTTCGCTAATATCTACAGGTTTAAGGTTGTCTGGATCGCACTCATCAGTTAATACAGAAACTGCAGCTACTTTTAAATTTAAATGATTAGCTACTATAATTTCTGGTACTGTGCTCATTCCAACAGCGTCTGCACCAATAAGTTTAAGCATTCTATATTCTGCTCTTGTTTCTAATTGTGGACCAACAACACTTGCATAAACACCTTCGTGTAGTGTTATGTTATTTGCTTTGGCAATGGCTTTAAATTTTGAGTTGATTTCTAGATTGTAAGGCGCACTCATATCTGCAAAACGTTCGCCTAATGTTTCAACACCTTTAAATGCTAATGGAGAGCCACCTTGTAAATTAATATGGTCATCTATAAGCATTAATTCACCTTTTTTATAATCAAGATTAATGGCTCCAGAGGCATTAGAAACTAATAATGTTTTAATACCTAGTTTCTCCATTACACGCACAGGATATGTTACATCTTGTAACGTGTAACCTTCGTATAAATGAAAACGGCCTTGCATAACAATTACTGTTTTACCTTCTAAGGTTCCATAAATTAATTTGCCTTTATGGAATTCTACTGTTGCAGTAGGAAAGTTTGGAATATGGTTATAGCTTACTTCTTCAATAATTTCAACCTCATTAATAAGTTGTCCTAAACCAGTTCCTAGAATAATTCCAATTTCAGGACTTTTAAATCCTTTCTCTTGAAGGTATTCTACAGTTTCATTAATATATTTAATCATTAATTTTATTGCTTAACAAGCTTCTTAGTAATGCTTCTACCTTCGGCTTTAATTTCTACCAAATATACGCCAGAATTTAATGAAGATAAATTTAAAGTTTGATTTCTTAAAGAAACTGTATTTGCCTCTAATACTTTTTTACCAAGTACATTATATAGATTTATATCTAAATTTAACTGTTTAGGATTCGAAATCTCAATTTGATTGTTTGTAGGGTTTGGGTAAAAAGAGACGTTGTTTAATAACTCGTTTTCGTTAACACTTAATAAAGCGCAATTGGTTGAGTTAAAAGAAGTAAATGTTCCTAGATCCCAAAATTGGTTAAATGAAAAGCAGTAAAAAAATACTTTGTCGTAATCTTCTATAGTATCACCACTAGGAATTGAAATTGTAAATGATTTGGCACCATTAATAGATGTTGTATTATCACCAACTATTCCAAATTCTATAGTATCTAAATTAGCAATTTGTGTGTTCTTTAAAGTGGCATCCGATGCGCCATTAGATTTTACAAGATATGCTCTTACATCAGGACCATCGGCAGTCATGAAATTGTCGCCTAAATCTAAAGTAACAGTATTGTCAGGGTTTACTGTAACATTAACATCTCCCGATATATTGTACATTGGTACAGATGTATTGTTATTAAAGCCACTTACGTTTTCTACGCATTGTGCATGTGTTAATTGAAAAAAAGCCGCAAAAAATGCAGCTAAATAAAGTAGTTTTGTTTTCATAGTCGTTTTGTTTTATTTTAAATATTTATTAAAAATATCGTAAGGCTTTAAGTCTTCGACATAATCTATGTCGTTTAAAGTCTCTAAAACATACAGACTAGATGTTAATTTTGAGATGGTTTGTTTGTAAACCGTTTCGGTTCCCCAATTTTCAATGTCGAAAACAGATGGGTTAAGTGTTTTCATGCCTAATAGATAATAGCCACCATCCTCTGCAGGACCAATAACATTATCGTTAGTATCTAATTGCTTAAAAGCTTGATTTATTATTTCGGTATTTAAGTCGTATAAATCGCTACCAACGATTATTATTTTTTCGTAACCTTTTTTAAACCCATTTTCGAAAGCATTTTTCATGCGTTCTCCTAAATCATCACCAAATTGTTTGTGTTTAGAGAATACTTCTGAATCCCAAATATCATTCTCTCGAATTTTAACCGAATAATAAACAGCTCTATCACAATCTAATTTAGAAAGCACATTTTTGGTGTGTTCTAATAAAAATTTATAAACTTCTAAAGCAGAAGCTTCTCCAATTCTTTTTGCTAAGCGCGATTTCACCTTACCTAATTCTGGATTTCTAGTAAATGTAATGATGAGGTTTTTATGCATTCTCGTTTAATTATTTTTTAGACCGTTTCTTTTTCTTCTCTGCTTTAGGCGCTTCTTCATAAATTTTCTCACCTTTTTCTAACCACTTACTCCATGCTTTATTAAAGGTATGCACTTTTTCTGTTTCTTTTTCTTCGGAATCTAAAACAATGAAATCTTTGTTTTTCCATTCGAAAATCCCTCCATATAAATTATAAACATTTGTGTAACCTGCTTTTTTTAGTTTTTCACCAACGGTTTCACTTCTAATGCCTAACGAGCAATACACTACTATTTTATCATCTTTATTAGGGTATTGTTTTTCAACTGAAGCAATATCGAAGTTGTCATAACCCACACAAATAGCATTTTCTATATGGCTAACTTTATATTCTTTAGGCTCTCTGGAGTCAAAAAGGATGGCTTCAGTTTTTGGCATTGCAAGTTCTTCAACTGTAATATAAGGCACGCCTTTGTCATTGTATTGTTTAAGAAGGTCGCTAATACTTTTTTGAGCTATCGCTTCCGCGGAAAAAAAAGTAAAAAAGAGTATCAGTATGTATTTCATAATAATTAAAAATAATGATTTATAGTGTAATACCAAAACCTTGCAGTCCACTTTCTATAGCAGGTAATATTTCGGTATTATCCCAAATACCAGTAATTATTGTTCTGGCATATTCTTCGGGTAATAAACCATTTTGCATGAGTTTATTAGTAAGCTTATAGTTATAGTCGAGATTATAGTGCGAGTATTTCATTTCTCCGTTACTATCGTCTAAAATAGCATACCAAACTTGTGGAGAACCATCGTTTGCAGGCATGCCAATAACACCAGGATTTAACCATAATTTATCGTCTTTTTCTTGGTTAAATGGCAATCCGCAATGTCCAGCAATAATGACATCGCTTTGCGTTTCTTCAAAGTTTTTGCCTTTTATTTCCCAATCGGTAGACTTAAAAATAAATTCTGAAACATTAAAATAATCACCATGTACAACAATTGCTTTTTTTCCAGCATAAGTAAACGTAAGATGGTCTGGTAAGGTTGCTAAATATTCTATTGAATTTTTAGATAGTTTACTCTGCGCAAACGGATACCATAATTTTGAAAAACCATCGCAACGCGAGCCTTCGGTAAAATCGCAACCACAATCTTCGGCATTTTCGCCTAATTGTATTTCTACATTACCTAAAATACCTTTTGCTTTCCATATTTTTAATAATTGTACAGTCTCTTCAGGCTGCGCGCAATAACCAACAATATCTCCCGTACAAATACAGTTTTCTGCAGGAATGTTTTCTTTTTCGGCAATGGCCTTTAAAGCTTCAAGTGCTTGTAGATTACTATAAACACCACCAAAGAGGAGTGTTTTACCTTTTAGTACGCCTAAATCTGTTATCCTTTTGTTCATATCTATTTAATTATCCACTTTGGTATAAAATACACTATAATACAACTTATAATGCCCCAAACATTTACCCAAAGTAAATCGGCATATTTTCCTTCTGTAAAAATTAATGCGTCAGGAAAGGCTTTAAAAACTAATAGAAAACCAAAAATTAAGCCACAAAATGTACTTAGGTAAAAACTAATTTTTGGAACTTTTATATTCCAAAACAGAAAAACTGGTGTTAAACCAATAACCATGGTTCCAGAAATTGTTGTTGCCGAGAGAATTTCGGCATCTAAAAAAACCGGTAATGTTCCTAAAATTGCAATTGCAGCCATAGATGCTCTTCCAAAAGTGAGGTCTTTTACCATGCCTAAGTCTATCGCTAATAATTTTGAAAATGATGAAAATGTAGAGTCTAAAGTTGATGCAGCAGAGGTTATCATTATAAAATTAATAACTAATAATATAACGACTCCAAATGCTTTACCAACTTCTACAGCTGCTTGGCCTTTAAAACCTTGAGTTTGCGCATACACGCCAATGATACTAAAAAGGATAATACAAACAGCACCGAGTAAACTGGCCCATAAAAAACTTTTACGTGTTACTTTTGGTGAACTTATAAATGCTCGGTCTGTTAAAACGGGATCGTGAAACGGATAGCTAAAAGACTGAATAATGGCTGCGAAAAATAGGTTCAACCCTAATTCGAAAGTCCAAGAACCAGAGCTAACTATGTCTGAAGTGCTAAAATCTTCGATTGAAAAAATATTCCATAGAATGACAATTAGTAAAACAGCAAATAGTGCCATTTGTATAATATCTGTAAAAATAGAGCTGCTTAAACCGCCTTTAATAGCATAAGCTAAAGTTAATACCGTAAATAAGATAATGGCTAAATAATAATTATTACTACCGGATTCTCCAAAATAACTACCAATAACCATGGTGTTACTCCAAACTTCATTAAATAAACGAATAGCAATAAGAATGGAAAATAAGGCCATAGCTCCTTTTCCAAATTTTGTAGTTAAGAACTGATGAATACTTTCAAATCCACCTACAGTTCTCATTTTATAAATAAGTAAACCGGCTACTGCAAAGGATAAATAATAACCAGCATAAGCTACGCCACCAACAATACCAAAATCTAAACCTAAATTTGCGGCATTGGTTATGCTTTTTGCAAAAATCCAAGAGATAATAAGGCTTCCTGTAAGCACTAAAGTATTTGGAGCTTTCTTTTTATGGACTGCCTTAAAAAATTCATCTGTAGTTTTTGCAAACGGAGACAATAGAAACAAGATTAAACTTGAGCCTACTACTAAAATCCATTGCCATGTTTCGGTACTCATTTTTTAGTTTTCGTCCCACCAAACTGGGAAATTTATACTGTTGCTATTTGTAGCACTTGCAGCTTCTTGATAGTTTTCGGCATTTAAAGCTTCTTCTTCTGCCGGATAAGGCATACGAACAGGAATTAAATTATTATTTAAACTAGCAGAAATAGCATTAAATTCCGGGAAACCGGTACGTCTGTATTCTACCCAACCTTCATAACCATTAATAATATTTGCAATCCATTTTTGAGTAATAATTTGCTCTAAAGGTGTTGTGCCTATAGCATTAAAAGCTGCATTTCCATTTAAATAATTTATAGGCATTTCTGTTTGCCAATACTCAAAGGCTTGTGTTACTCCGATTTCGTATAGGTCTTGTGCATTTCCTGTTATTAATCCTTTTTGGGCAGCTTCTGCTAAAGCAAAATGGACTTCCCAAGAAGTGATGAAGTTAGCATCTAAAACAGAAGTGTCTTCTCTAAAAGCACTACCTGCTAAAGAATAATCTGATAAAGCAATAGAAGTAGAAGAGGCGTCTATACCATTAATTAAACCATTAAACTCAGATGCTGCAGCGTTTGCAAAAGGTTTAAAAAAGGTGTTTATTCTTGAGTCATCTAAATCTATTAAAATGTTTTCCATGGTTTCGGATAAAACAAAATTATTAAAATCTCCAATACGTAATTGCGCTAAGCGAAAACTATTAGGGTCTGTATTGGTGAAATTAAAAATAGCATTCTCACTATTTGAAGAAATATAATTTCCTTCTGTTGCAATAGCTTGTAGTTGTGAAGAAACATCTACTTTGTCCGATATTCTTAGCAACGCTTTAATTTTTAAAGCATTTGCAAATTTAACCCAAGATTCTAAATCACCATTAAATAAAATATCACCTTCTAAAGCAATACTTTGCGAGTAGTTTTCTATGGCAATAATACCTTTGTCTAAATTATCCAAAATACCATTGTCGTTCATATAAATAGATTCTTGACTATCGTAAGTTGGTGTTACAGTGCCTTCAATACCATTAAAAGCTTCAGAATAAGGGACATCTCCAAATAAATCTGTTAAGCCAGCGGCCATATAGGCTTTTAAAATTAGAGCAGGACCTTCGTAGACTGCAAACGTATTGATGCTTCTAGACTGATTTAAAATAATTTCATTGTCGCGTAAATTAGTATAAAATACAGGCCACGGATTACCACCTAATTGTGGTGATTTTAAGGCGTGACGATCGAATAGGTTAAAATCTAAAGCGGTTCTATGTTGCGATAATAAATCGCCAGCAACAAAGCCTTCATAACTCATTTGCTCTCCAAAATCATATATCACTTGTCTTAGTAATAGACTAGGTTGTACTGTATTTGGTGCATTAGGATTTGTATTAATGTCTTCAAAATCTTTTGTGCAGCTTGTTGTTAAAACAAGCGCAAAAAAACTAAATAAGTATAATATGTTTTTCATTTGTATCTTTTTAGAAATTTAAACTTGCTTTAAAACCAAAACTACGTGATGAAGCATAACTAATATCTTCTACACCACTTACAAAGCCAGTGCCTTGGACAGCTAGTTGCTCGGGATCAAAATGCGGATTCTCGGTAATTACGAAAAGGTTTTTTCCTATTAATGCTAGATCAATTGTACCGCCTTCTTTTAAACCTAAAAAACCATCTTTTAATTCAAAAGCATAGCCAATTGAAAATTGACGTAATTTTAAATACGAAGCATCGTATACATTGTTTTCTTCATGGTTTCTATCATAAAACTGTCTGTAATAACTTTCGGCAGAGATGGCTACTGTATTTGGTTCTCCTGTTTCAGTAACACCTTCGGCAACAATTCCACCATCTGGTCTGTATTCTGTTTCTGCTAATTGTCCACCAACGTTTCCTAAAGCGCTTGTTCTAGAAACAATTTCTCCACCTTGTCTCCAATCGAATAAAAAGCTTGCTTTCCAATTTTTATAATTAAAATCGTTATTCCATCCTAAAGTAAAATCTGGATTGTAGTTTCCAAGTTTTTGTAAATTATTATCTGCTATATAATTTCCGTTACTGTCAATAATAAACTGTCCATTGTCATTTTTTAAATAACCAGTTCCATAAAAATCACCAATTTTACCGCCTTCTTCCACTTGAAACCAAACCGTTTGATTTTGGCTATCGTAAATTCTGCTATATGCTAATGTTAATCTACCATCTGCTTGCGGTAATTCTTTAATAGTAGCTGTGTTTGTCGCAAAATTAAAAGTGGTATTCCAAGAGAAATCATTAGTTCTAATTGGTGTTATTCCTGCAATAATTTCTATTCCTTTAGATTGTACTTTTCCGCCATTTACAACTTGTTGTTCGTAACCCGAAGAAATAGGGATTGGCAATGAAATAATTTGATCTTTTGTGGTTGCGTTATAGTATGTGAAATCGAAACGTAAACGGTCTTTTAAAAAGCGTAAATCTGCTCCAAACTCATAAGAGGTTGTACTCTCAGGCTTCAAATCTGCATTCGGTATAAAATTTTGATTGCTAAATGTTGGTTCGCTATTAAAAGGAGTTTGAGATACAAAAGCACCAGACGTTTGGTAAGCATCTGTATCGTTACCAACTTGTGCAACACTCGCTCTTAATTTTGCAAATGAAATACTTTCTGGTAACTCTGCAACATTAGATAGAATAAAACTTGTTGAAACCGAAGGATAAAAGAAAGACGTATTGTCTACCGAAAAAGGAGTCGCCAATGCACTCGACCAATCGTTGCGACCAGTAATATCTAAATACAAATAATCTTTATAGCCTAATTTAGCGATTCCGTAGAAGGAATTAATGCGTTTTTGAGATTCAAACTGAAACACTTCAATAGGAGATGCTGCATTATTAAGATTATAAATGCCAGGTTGCGCCAAACTTACGGTTTGCGATTGTTTTGTAGAAGCTTTTTGGTCTAATCTGTTACCACCAAACGAAAAATCTAATTTAAAATCGCCAAAGTTATTGTTGTAATTAAAAAGGAAATCGGTGTTAACCTCTCTATAAGAAACATCATGCTCTGCATAAGCACCACTTTGAAAACGATTACTAGAATAGGCGCGTATAAGTTGTCTGTTTTCGTAAGAATAATCCATTCCTGTTCTTACTTGTAAACTAAAATTATCTGAGAATTCATGTTTTAAGGCAAGGTTTCCAAACACACGATCACGATTAAAAGAGTTCCTATTTTCGTATAAAATAAAATAAGGATTATCGAAAAAAGTATAGTTAAAAGAATACTGTTGCACGCCTTCTAAACCAGGTTGCCAGTAGTCTTGTAAATTATTAATGTTAAGACTTCGTGGTCCCCAAGCAACTAAAGAATAATTTACATTTTCGCTACCATAACCATTAGACGGTCTATTATCACTACTAGAATTTGTATAAGAAATAGAAGAAGAAAAAGTGGTGTTTTCTGTAGGCTCAAAATTAAGTTTTGTAGCTACTGTTTGCCTATCTAAATTAACACCAGGAATAATAGATTCGCTTCTTAAATCTGTAAAAGATAATCTGTAGTCACCTTTATCAAAACCATTAGAAATGGCAATATTATTAATGGTTGTAATTCCTGTTTTGTAAAAATCTTTAAGATTGTCTGGGTTAGATTTTAATTCTGTGGGTGTAATAGCATTACCAGAATATAAAGCCGTGTCACCACCACGAACAATTGTACCATTGTCTAAAACAACAGGACTATCAAACTGAGATACAAAAACACCAGCATCTAATTGTGGTCCCCAAGAATAGGAAATGTTGTCGTTTACTCCACCACCTAGGCCATCGATATATTCAAACTGTCCAGAATTTCCTTGACCATAAGTGTTTTGAAAATCAGGCAATCTAAAAGCAGAATCTACAAATAAAGAGGTGTTAATACTTATGCCTAAACCTTTGGTTTTTTTTCCGTCTTTGGTCTTAATTACAATAACACCATTTGATGCTCTAGAGCCATACAATGCAGCTGCACTTGGACCTTTTAATACAGACACTTCATCAATATCGTCCGAATTAACTTCCATAGCACCATTTCCAAAATCTATTTCTTGAAAACCAGCAGCAGCTTCGTTTGTAAAATTAAAAACGGTGTTGTTATTAATAGGAATACCATCAACTACAAATAATGGGTTGTTGTTAGAAAATGAAGCTTCACCACGAATGGTTATTTTAGAAGACGAGCCAACTCCGGTTGCACCTTGAGAAATAGTAACACCTGCTAGTTTTCCAGATAAGTTATCTAGAAAGTTAACGGATTTTACTTCTGTTATGTCCTCAGATTTTAACGATTGTACAGCGTAACCTAATTCTTTGGTATCGCGCTCAAGACCTAAAGCTGTAATTACAACTTCGTCTAAGGCAGAAGCATCTTCGGTTAATTTAATATCAATTTGTGTGTTACTGCTAACAGTGATTGTTTGTGTTTTAAAACCTAAATAAGAAAACTGTAATTGGCTTAGTTGATTGCTAACTTCAATAGTATAAAAACCATCTTCGTTGGTTGTTGTGCCTTGATTGTTTTCTGTTGTAATGTTTACAAACGGTAAAGTGGTACCATCATTTTTACTGGTTACTGTACCAGAAATTATAATTTGTGCAAAGCTAAAACTTGATATAAGTAGCAATGCACACAAGTAAATGTGTCTCATTAAAATATATTTTCAATAGATTATTAAAGTTGAAACGAAGTGTATCGTTTCTTTATATGTCTATGCCGAAAATATAAATGGAGAGCCTTTGTTGTAATTTAAAGCTGTTAAATTCAGTTTTAGGAACTGAAATATATGTGTTGTTTTCGCTTTCGCGGAAGTAATAATTAATAATAAAATACTTTTAATTAAAGTAGAAATACTTCTAAAACTGTCTGTGATTTTTTTAGCATCAGAAAAAGTATCAATATCAGTAAGTGTTTCTAATAAAGAAACTTTAATACTTTTTAAAGATAATAGATTGGTTATGCGTTGTCTTAATTTAGAGGTTTGCCAAGGTAAATTAATAAAATGATTAACATTAAATTGTTCTTTACTTATTCCCATAAGATAAAAACCGCCATCTTGAGATGGGCCTAAAACCAGAGTATTAGTCTTAAGTTTTTTGTAAGCACTATTAATATGACTCACTTTTAAATGTGGTGTGTCATTACCAACAGTAATTACATTGTCGAAACCTTTATTAAAAACAGATTGAATAGCATTTGTAAAACGCTCTCCAAAGGTGTTTCCTATTTGTTGGGTTTCAGAAACAATAAAATAAGGCAATTTTGTTTGCTTTACTTTAGCTTCTATTTGTGTGTTTAATTCTTGAAATAATACAGCAGCATGCGGGAAAGGTTTGTTTAAACCTTCCGCTTTTGCAGAATTTGAAAATATTAATATGGCTGTTTTATTTGTCATAAACGATCTCCATAATAATAGAGATTTTATGTGTTTTTTTTTCCGCGTAAGCGATAATATTTTGATTAATTTTAAGCTACAACACCTTGACAGCTACTTCCTGCTCCAGCAGTACAACCATAACAATGTTGAGAAATCACGATGTTTCTACCTTCCAATAATTCTTCTTGATACTCGCTAATGTGTCTAGATTTACTATTCACTGGTAATTCTAACATTTGGTTAAAATCACAATCAAATAAATAACCATCCCAACTTACAGACAATGTATTTGTACACATTACGTTTTCTACAGCAGCCGGATTATAAGCTTCAACTAAAGCATACATATAATCTTCGTAATTTTCTGAAGCAATTAAATAATCTAGAAAACGAGCGATTGGTAAATTTGTGATGGCAAATAAACTGTGAAAATTAATTCCGAAATCTTCCATCAATGCTTTTTTGAAATCTTTCTCCATTGTCGCTTGGTCACCAGGCAAATATGCACCATTAGGATTGTAAACTAAATCTAACTTTAAATCACTACCAGGCATACCATAACCACGTTCGTTTAATTCTTGTAACGCTTTTATAGACATGTCAAAAACACCTTCACCTCTTTGTTTATCTGTTTTTCCTCTTGTCCAGTGTGGCATAGAAGAGACAACGTGTATGTTGTGTTTTTTAAAGAAGTCTGGTAAATCGTAATACTTTTTATTAGCACGAATAATGGTTAAATTAGAACGTACAATAAAATCCTTAACACCAACTTTAGAGGCTTCCTCAACAAACCATCTAAAATGTGGGTTCATTTCTGGTGCACCACCTGTTAAATCTAACGTGTGCGCTCCAGTAGTTTTTATAACATCCAGAATTTGTTGCATGGTCTCACGCGTCATTATTTCCTTTCTGTCTGGACCTGCATCAACGTGGCAATGTTCGCAAACTTGATTGCACATATAGCCAACATTAATTTGTAAAATTTCAAGCTTTTTCGCTTTTAAAGGAAACTGATTTGTTTCCGAAATCTTATTCTTGAATGTTGGTAATTCACCATTCGCAAAAATACCATTAGATAAAATATCTAATTGCTTATTGCTTTTTGCTAAATCGCTATCTCTTTTCTGTAATGACTGTGTTTTTAATTTACCCATTGTTAAGTTTTACTATACTGTTTACGTAAAATTTGAGGTTATAGTTTTAGGTCGTTAGATGTATTGCTAAAAAAGTAAAAAATGATTTCTACTTACATTTCTAATTTATTCACTTTATTCATCATCTGAACACCATGAACTAAAGTTGCTCCGCTTTTTATAGCAGCACCAACATGTAGCGCTTCCATCATTTCTTCTTTGGTAATACCGCGTTGTAATCCGTCTTTAGTATAAGCATCTATACAGTAAGGACATTGTTCTGTGTGCGCTACAGCGAGTGCTATGAGCGATTTTTCTCTTGCTGTTAAAGCACCTTCTTCGAAGACTTTACCGTAATAGTCGAAAAATTTATCACCTAGCTCTTGATTCCATTCACTTATTTTTCCAAATTTTCTTAAATCTGCTGGATCGTAATACGTTTTGCTCATTATAATTTTAGTTTGTGCTAAGATATAAATCTATAGCTTGTTGTCGGATATAAATAGTATACCTAACAAAAAAAATGGATTTAACTTTTGGTATAAAGTTAAATCCATTTGTAAATTTAGTAATCTTTTTATTAAGAAGAAGGTCTTCCTTTAAGACGTTTTTCGATCTTTTGTTTCTTTTCAGTAACTCGTTTCATAACGTCCATAATCTTTTCATCTTTACTTTCTTTATAAAATTCGTTTAAACCTAATATAATTGACTTGCCTTTTCTTGAGGCTTTAACACGATCACTAGTTGACATATTGCTCATTTTCATATCTTCAAATTCTTGAGCTTCTATAAGTAACGTTTCCATAAAATTCTTTTTTGTATTTAAATCACAAAATAACGAAATATATTCAATATATACGTATTTAGTCATAATAAAAATTGATTCTCTAATTGTGAAAACTAATTCTATTGTATGGAATATTAAACCATTAGTAGTAATGGTGTCGGTTTTAGTCCGAAAGAAGAAATAAGAATCTTTGTTTTTGTTTCGTTAATTACACCTATTTTAAATTAAAAAATCAAAGATTTAAGTTGATTTTTTAGAATTGAGAAGGCGAGATTGGTTTTAGAAAAGCCTTTTTTTTAATCAAAATCAAACAACTATCGCTTTATTTTAAGTTTTTAAATGTTTAGGTTCAAAGTATTGTGTTACTAATTCTTAATTTAAACCTTTACTAAAGACTTCAATTTAGAGTGCCAATATAAATCGATATTAGCTTTTTCATAAAAATAAATTAATAGTAATTAAGAGATATAAATCTTTAATTTAGCAGGAAATATATTTTTCTATGGATTATTTTGTAATTACCTCTGTGTTAGTGTTGATGGCAGCTGTATTTGGGTATTTAAATGTTCGTTTTTTAAAAATGCCTAATACTATTGGCCTAATGTTAATTACAATTGTATTTACATTTGCTGTATTTGTACTTAGTTATTTTGATGATACATTGCTTAATGCCGAGCGGTTTATTATTACTCAAATAGATTTTAAGACTGTTTTACTTGATATTATGCTTAGTTTTTTGCTTTTTGCAGGTGCATTGCATACTAATTTCGAGCAGCTTAAAGTACAACGATGGCCAGTTTTGGTATTTGCTACATTTGGTGTTTTAATATCAACATTTTTGGTTGGCTTGATTATGTTTTATGCTTTACCAATTGTAGGCTTGCATGTAGATTTTATTTACTGTTTACTATTTGGATCCTTAATATCACCAACAGATCCTATAGCTGTTTTAGGTATTCTAAAAAAAGCCGGTGCACCAAAAAGATTAGAAACAAAGATTGTAGGAGAGTCCTTATTTAATGATGGCGTTGGCGTTGTAATATTTTTAACCATCTATAAAATAGCAAGCTTAGGAATTGAAAACGTAAGTGCTTTAGAGGTTGTAGAGTTGTTTGGTTTAGAGGTTATTGGTGGTATAGCTTTAGGTTTAGTATTAGGATGGATTACCTATAAATTAATGAAGTCTATAGACGATTATGATATTGAAGTAATTATAACACTTGCAGCAGTTATGGCAGGAACGGTTTTAGCACAAAAACTACACATATCGGCGCCTTTAGCTATGGTTACCGCCGGATTAGTGGTAGGTAATGATACTGTTAGAGAAAATGCAATGTCGGAAACTACAGAGACTTATGTAGATAAGTTTTGGGAGTTAATCGATATTCTTTTAAATACCATTCTATTTGTATTAATAGGAATGGAAATGTTAGTGCTTACATTTAAGATGGAGTATTTAATGGCTGGCTTAATTGCGATACCTTTAGTATTAGTGTGCAGATACCTATCATTGTTAGTGCCTATAAAGTTCTTTGAGAAGAAATTAAACTTTGTTCCCAAGACAAATTTAATAATGACTTGGGGAGGATTACGTGGTGGAATTTCTATTGCATTGGCCTTAGGTTTAACGCAAGCTATGGAACGTGATTTGTTTTTAGTGATTACGTATGTCGTTGTTGTTTTTTCTATAGTATTTCAAGGATTGACAGTAGGTAAACTTATTAAAAAATTAGAGGTTAAATAATCTTTATGCAAAACTGGATTACACTTTTAGCTGAATTTAAAAAACAACAAATACCTGTTGCGTTTATAACTGTAACCAAATGTTTAGGGTCAACACCTTGCGTTATTGGTTCCAGAATGCTAGTAACTAAAGACAAGGTTATTCATGGAACAATAGGAGGAGGAAAACTAGAATTTAAAGCTATAGATGAAGCTATTATCGCATTGCAAGAAAATAAAATTATAGAATCTAGTTACACTTTAGGGCCAGAGTTCGAACAATGTTGTGGCGGAAAAGTAGAATTTATAATAGAACCTATGAATCAATTACCAGAATTATTTTTATTTGGAGCAGGACATATTGGTGTTGAAATTTCTAAATTATTAGTAGATACGCCTTTTAAAGTGAATGTTATTGACTCTCGTGAAGGCTGGTTTTCTAATTTAGAATTAGACGAAAGTATTACTACGCATCAAACAACAGAAACGGATTTTGAAACATTTAAAGAGGTTGTTAATTGGGGAAGCAATAGTTATGTTTTAGTGTTGACACACAATCATGCTATCGATTTTGATATTATAACAATGGCTTTGCAAAATGAAACCAAATTTCTAGGATTAATAGGAAGTAAAACAAAAAAAGTAAGGTTTAATAACATGCTTATTAAAGAGATGAATATTCCTGAAGGGATGACTAATGTCGTTTGCCCAATAGGATTAGACATTGGAGGAGATACACCAAAAGAAATAGCCATTAGCGTAGTTGCGCAATTGCTACAAGTACACTACTTGTCTGTAAATAAAGAATAAAAATAGCAGCTGTCGCTAAAGAGTATAGCGAAGAATCTTTGTCTTATGAAAAGCAATAAATCCATTATAGATAAACTAACTGCACTTTGGGCTTTAAATGAGTCTGGTTTAGGAGGTTTTTTGCATGTGTTTAACTCACCTTTTACAGGTTTAATTGTTGGAGGACTATCCATATTACTTATTAGTTTAATTGCGTTTTATGCCGAAAACAAATGGCAAACACTTTTAAAAGCTTTGGTAATTGTCTTGATTATAAAAATGGCAGTGAGTCCATATTCGCCATTTGGAGCCTATGTAGCGGTGAGTTTTCAAGCTGTTTTAGGTGCGCTTTTATTTTCTAATTTCTCATGGAAAGGTCTAACAATAATGGTTTTAGGAATGGTGACATTTCTAGAATCGGCACTTCAAAAATTATTAATTTTAACAATTGTTTATGGCACCAATCTTTGGGAGGCTATTGATATTTATGGAGCATGGGTTCAAAAGAAATTAAATTTTTTATCCGAGACATCTACAACATCCTTTATAGTAACAACCTACCTTTTGGTTTATGGAATCTGTGGGATTTTAGCAGGGATTTTTATAAAAAACACCATTAAAATTATTTCAAATAAAACTGAAACTGATTTTTATCTCAACCTTGAAAAGAGCGAAGCCGATATTAAAAATAAAAAAGTTTCTTTTAAAACAAAAATTATTTGGGTTTGGCTAATAACGGTTGCGGTTATTGTTTTAGCATTTTCGATATTTGGTGGACCTCTTTTTGGATGGCAAAAGGCTATTTATATTGTATTACGAAGCTTCTTAATTTTAATGCTTTGGTATTTAATTATAGGCCCGTTTTTATTAAAAGTAATACGAAAATACTTGCATAAAAAAGAATCTAAATACCAGGAGGACATTACAAATGCCATGGATTTATTTCCTTATTTCCGACAGATAATTTTATTTACATGGAATGAAACTAGGCCTTTAAAAGGTTATGTAAGATTTCAATACTTTATTGCGAATAGCATTTCTAATTGTATTCATTTTAAAACGCCTTCGGAATGATTTATATTCTTACAGGAAACATTCGTACAGGGAAAACAACAGCTTTGTTAAATTGGTCCAATGCTCGAAACGATGTCGATGGTTTATTATGTCCAGATAATGAAGCGGGAAAACGCTATTTTCTGAAAGTTAAAACGAAAGAAGAATTTGAGTTTGAAGTTGAAACTGAAATTGAAGCAATCCTTAAAATAGGAAACTTTAAATTTTTACAATCTGCTTTTAAAAAAGCAAATGATTATTTACTTTTAATTGCTTCAGAAACTCAAAACCTTTACGTAATTATAGATGAACTCGGAAAATTAGAATTAAAAAATGAAGGTTTACATCGTGCTGCTGAAAAAATAATTCCGGAATATGAATTCAATAAAAGCGAACATATCATTTTGGTAGTTCGTGATTATTTATTGGAAGCTGTTTTGATAAAGTATGACATCTCTCAATATGTGATTCTGAAAAAAGAAGATTTAGGATTATTAAAGTAATTTGGCATGCCACATCACAGAGTAACATTTGTAATTGTATTATGCTTTAGCTGAAAATAGTTTCACCTAAAGCATAATAAATTGCCATAATAGCTGAGTATACAGCGCTTCCGAGAAATCGCCATTTAAGCTTAAATCGATTTTGAATAACATAGTTTGCTAAAAACGAAATAGGGATGTTTACCAAGAACGACCAGAAAGCAATCTCTATAAGATTAAAGCCAATAGCCTCAAATTGTCCTGAAAATAGTTTAATAAACAATAAATGTCGTGCTACCCATAACGGATTAAAATAGGCTATTGCTAAACCTGTTTTTGTTAATACAGCTCGTGCTCCTTTTAAAAACTGTGTCTTTTTTACAATCCAATCAAAATAGTTAGGGATCTCGAACGCATAAAAAGTGGCGCCAATAAATGCCATGCCCAGTAAGCGATGCCATGAAAATTCGTCAACTATTAAAGCTGCTGTTGTATCTCCAGCACTATAAATAAGTGCTCCTTTAAGGATGTTTTGTATTTTGTAATGTAGTGCGATAGCTTATTTTATTATCCTGCAAGGTTTCAAAAACCTTGTAGGTATTTATTTTTTTATCCCTACAAGGTCAAAAAATGACCTCGCAGGATATTTACAATTATATGTTTAGTTTTTATACAAGCCCATCAACACTTTTTCTGGCGTCATTGGTGCATGAAACTCTAGGGCATGGTTAGGATTAAACGCTTTAATAGCGTTCTGAAGTGCAAAATAAGCACCAATGCCATACATTAAAGGCGGTTCGCCAACAGCTTTAGATTTTAAAATAGCCATGTCATTGCCTTCGGTTTCTACAGGAATTACTTCTACCGTTTTAGGAACGGAAAATATATCAGGAATCTTGTAAGTAGACAAAGCGTTAGATAATAATTTGCCTTCTTTATTATACGCAATTTCTTCCATCGTCATCCATCCAATACCTTGTATTAACGCACCTTCCACTTGTCCTAAGTCAATACCTTCACTCATACTTTTCCCATAATCGTGTACAATTTTTACAGAGTCAAATTCGTAAGTGCCACGAGTACAATCTATGGTTACAGTTGTAATTGCTGTGCCATAAACGTGGTAGGCAAAAGGATGTCCTTTTTCTTTTGTTTTATCAAAGTGAATTTCTGGTGTTGCGTAATGCGCGTTTTCGGTTAAAGCCACACGTTTTAACATGGCAGAACTGATGAGGTTTGTCCACGATAATTCGGATTTGTTTCCGTTTACAAAAACAGCTTCTTCTTTTAAAGTAATACTGTCTTTGGATACTTGTAAATCTTCCGAAGCTACTATTTTTAAGCGTTCTAAAAGCGAATGACAAGCCATTAAGGTTGCTTTTCCGTTTAAATCTGCGGTCGAACTGGCAGCAGATGGTGAGGTGTTTGCAACTCTGGTTGTATTGGTGGTTTCTATTTTAATTTTTTCAATGGAAACAGAAAACACATCGGCAGCAATTTGCATCATTTTCGTGTTTACACCTTGTCCCATTTCTACAGCAGCCGTACTAATTCCGATGCTTCCGTCTAAATAGATATGCACCAAAGCACGTGCATGATTCATAGGTGTATTGGTAAACGAAATACCAAAGGTAATTGGCATAAAAGACAAACCTTTTTTAAATGCTTTGTTGTTTTTATTAAAGTCTGTAACGTCTTGCTCTAAAGCATCACTATTAAATATGGTTTTAGCAGAATTCCAGGTGTTTTTGGCTTCTACTTTTTTTGCTATTTGTCCGTAAGAAAACGTGTCGTTTTCCTCTAGTAAATTGATTTCCTGAATTTGTCTTGCGCTCACACCAATTTTAGAAGCTGCTTTTGCAATAGCCGATTCTATAACAAACATGCCTTGTGGTCCACCAAAACCTCTAAAGGCTGTATTTGGTGGTAAATTGGTTTTACAACTTAATACTTTGGTTGTTACGTTTGGTACAAAATAGCTATTGGTAGCATGAAACAGTGTGCGCTCTGCAATTGCAGGAGATAAATCTGCTGCAGCTCCAGAATTTTGTAAAAACTCGGTTTGATACGCTAGAATTTTTAGGTCTTTAGATAAGCCAATTTTATACGTGCTTTCATAAGGATGACGTTTTCCTGTCATGCGTAAATCGTCATGACGATTCAATATTAATTTTACCGATTGATTTAAATGGTAAGTCGCTAAAGCTGCCATTACCGCCCATGGTGTTGCTTGGTCTTCTTTCCCTCCAAAACCTCCGCCAAGTCGCATAACATCTACTTCAATTTTGTGCATTGCAACACCCAAAACTTGAGCAATTGTTTTCTGTACAGAAGTTGGGCCTTGTGTGGATGATGTTACTTTTATATTACCGTTTTCTAAAGGTTCGGCATAGGCGCCTTGCGCTTCAATATATAAATGTTCTTGTCCGTTAGAAAAGGTTTCGCCTTCAAAAACATACTCGCAATCTTGGAATGCTTTTTCGGTGTTACCTAGACTAAAAGATCTTGGTGCATTAATAAAACTACCTTTTGCTTTGGCTTCTTTTGCGGTGGTGATTACTGGTAAATCTTCAATATTGATTTCTATTAAGCTTCTTGCTTTTCTTGCAATAAATTCCGATTCGGCAACAATTAATGCAATTGGCATGCCCCAGAAATGGACTTCATGTTCAGCAAATAAAGGTTCGTCTGGAATAATACCACCAATTTCGTTTTTACCAGGAATATCTTTATAAGTAAAAATACGTTCCACACCTTCCAAAGCTTCTGCTTTAGAATAATCGATACTTTTTATTTTTCCGTGGGCTTTTGGTGAATCAAAAACAACACCATGAAAAGTACCTTGTCTAATATTTATATCATCTACATATAAAGACTCGCCACGCACATGTGTGTAAGAATCTAAGTTTTTAATGCTTCGTTTTAAAGCGATAGAAACAGCGTCCAATTTGGAGTTTAAAACTTTATTTGATTTGTTTTTATGCATGCTGAACAAAATCGTTTAAGGTGAAATTATTTGGAAACAATGTCGTGAAATGTGCGAAAAATAATTGTCTTGCTAGTAAGCGTTTGTAATCGCTAGTACCACGAACATCACTAATTGGAGCAATTTCTTTTTGAAGCATGGCGTTAGCTTCCAATATCGTTTCTGTATTCAATTGTTTTCCTTTTAAGAAAGCTGAAGTATCATGTAGATATTTAGGGATTGCCGCAACGCCTCCAATAGATACATTAGCTTCTGTAATAGTCTCGTTTTCTACTGAAAGATGTATAGCAGAATTCACGCTCGCAATATCGAGATGTGTTCGCTTGCAAACTTTTTCAAAATTGAAAAAAGAATGTTTTGCTGGTAATTTGAAGCTGATTGCTTTTAAAAGTTCACTTTCATTTAAATCAAAAGTTTTATAACCTTGATAAAAGTCTTTAAGTAGAATGGTGCGTTCTTTTTCTTCGGAATTTATTATCGTAATTTCACTATTAAGAGCTAAAAAGAAAATGGTCATGTCGCCAATTGGTGATGCATTAACAAGGTTACCACCTAAAGAGGCCATGTTTCTAATTTGCTCTGAAGACACCAGTTTTAAATGTGTTCTTAAGTTTGGTAAAAGACTATTTAGTTTTTTATGATTCCATAAATCTGAAACCGTAATGTTTGTGCCAATTGTGCACTTTCCATTTTCAATAGAAATACCTTTCAGATAGTCTTTTTCTGCAATAAGATGGACCGTTCTGTCGGCTAAATTATCTGCTTGCTGTACGTATAAATCCGTTCCGCCAGAAACATATTTCCCTTTAGGCTGATTTAAATCTTTAGTTTCTAAATCTTTTAATCGTTCTGGAATACCTTCAAAATAATCAGGAATAAATTCATTTTCAATTAACCATTTGAAAGTATTTTTTTCTTGATTCTCTAATTTTTTAACCACTTGGTGTGCTGCTTTTTCAATGGCTTTGTAACCTGTGCATCTGCAAATGTTTCCGCTAATGGCATCTATTGCATTACTGTAGTTGTTTTCAGAATTTGACAACGCAAAACCTGTTAAAGCAACCACAAAACCTGGAGTGCAAAATCCGCATTGTGTTGCGTAATTTGCTTTCATGGCTTGTTGGGCTGCGGTTAATTTGTTTTTTAAATTTGTGCCTTCAACTGTTACAATGTGCTTGCCGTGCGCATTTCCTAAAGGAGAAATGCATGAAGTAATACTTTGGTATTCCATAGTATTATTGGTTAAAGTGCCAACTAAAACTGTGCAAGCACCACAATCACCTTCACGACAGCCAATTTTGGTTCCTGTAAGGCGTTGTTGGTAACGAACAAAATCCAATAAGGTTATTCCAGAATGTTCTGGAGTTTTAATGGTTTTGTTATTTAAGATGAAGGTTATCATGTGTTTAAAATCGTTCTCAATAGTTCTGTTAATCTGTGAGCCAAAAACTTAATTTATCGTCACTTCGAGTGAAATTCTTTTTTTTAGAATTTTGTATCGAGAAGCTTTTAAGTACAAAGGTTCTCGATACATATATAGCTCACTTAAAACACTCGAACAGACGTAATCTATAATTTAATACTCCGTTTTATCCATTTTTTTAGTCCATTCTTGGAATGGCTCTAAGGCAATCTCACGCGCTAGTTGCTCAAAAGGAATGCTTCTTTCAGAATAAGGTAATGGAATTTCTTTGTAAATAAATTCATCATCAAAACCAATATTTGCAGCATCGACTTGGTTACTTCCGTAATAGACTTTATCTGGTCTAGCCCAATAAATAGCGCCTAAACACATAGGGCAAGGTTCGCAAGAAGTGTAAATTTCACAACCATCTAGTTGAAATGAATCTAAGTTTTTACAAGCATCTCTAATAGCTGTAACTTCTGCATGTGCAGTTGGGTCGTTAGTAGAGGTTACTTTGTTATTTCCGCGTCCTACAATTTTTCCATCTTTTACTACAACGCAACCAAACGGTCCTCCTTCGTTGTTATTCATTCCTTTTAAAGCTGCGTTTACAGCTTCTTTCATGAATTCATCTTTGTTTATCATATATAATAATTGTTTGTTTTTTTTAATTGTATTTTAATAAAGGTATTAAATTCAAAAATAAGAAGGTCAAAGAAAATCAAAGAGATTTATTTAAACTATTTCTGAAATTAGAAAGGGTAACCAATAGCAAAGTTTAAAATAGGTTCGTCTACTTTAAAATCGAAACGCTCACCTTCAGGTAAATCAGGATCATGAAAAGGTGCTGCCAAGTCGAAACGAATAACAAAACCTTGAACATCGACACGCAAACCAAGACCAGCTCCCATTCCTAATTCACTTAAAAAATTACTTGAGAATTTTCCACCTTCTAAAGTAGGATTCTCTTCAGAATTCCAAATATTTCCAGCATCTGCAAAAACAGCACCTTTAAAATACCCGAAAATAGGAAAGCGATATTCTATATTGGCTTCTAGCTTTATGTTTCCTGTTTGATCAAAAAAGGTACCGTCATCACTGCCTAATTCATTATAAGTACCTGGTCCAAGTGAACGAATTTTAAAAGCACGAACACTGTATGGTCCACCAGAATAGTATTGTTTTGTAAACGGAATGACATCTGAATTTCCATAAGCCAATCCATATCCAGCAAATAGGCGAGTTGCTATTTTTTGGTCTTTACCAAAATTATAATGATAGCGTAAATCTATATCTGCTTTGGCATATTGAGCATATTCTAAACCTAAAAATTGTTTAGGCTGTCCTGGTTCTCCTTCCTGTCCTAATAATCCAATTGAATTTCCTGCGATATCGAATGTTGCGTTAGCATAAAATTGATGTTTTTTATTAGTATCTATTAATTCGTTATACGTAAAAGAATAGGTGAGACCAGAAATAAACTGCTGGTCGAAACTGCGTTTTAAAAACGGATTATCGGTTAGTATTTGCTCAAATTCCTCGGTAGTATTGGAAAGTCTGGTGTAGTTAACAGAAATAGGATTAAGAGTATGTGTTACATAGCGATTGGCATCCCAAACATAACCAAAAGATGCATTTGCAGATAGTAAGGTGTATAATTGACTTCGGTTTAAGTAATCGAAGCCTAATGATGTTTTTGTTTTTGGAATAGAATATTTAAAATAATTACTGCTAATTTTAATAGGGAATAATACACGCGGAAAGATGACTTCTCCTTTTAGTCCCAATTCTAAACTACTCAATCCTGATTGGTTGCCACTAGCAATTTGGGTTTCGTATCCAACGTTTGTACTAATGTTTAGTGTTTCTCCGCCTTCAAATAAATTACGGTTACTATAGGTTAAAACTAGTGCTGGACCAGCAAAGTTGTTAGATTTGGTAACTGCTTGTAATTCTGCGCGAATAGCACGTTTATTTAATGGCGATAAGTAGATATTTGCATCTAGAATGCCAAAACCATCTGTTGCTACAGAATCGGTTTCTTTATATTGAATGTTTACAAATTTATAGGCACCAATGGTAGACAGACGTCTCGCTGTGTTTTTAGATGTCTCTGGATTATATAATTGTCCTTCTGCTAAAGTAATAAATGGGTCTAAACGATCTGTGCGAAAGAATTTTGGATCCTGAATATAGGATTTTTCATTAAAACGCTCACTATCATATATTTTAGAGTCTTTTGGTAATTCGTAATTTGGATAGATGTTTACTTTTCCTAAGCGATAAGGAATAATTGCTTTATCTGGAACATCTTTTTTTAGTTTCAAAAACAAATCAATACGCTTATTGTCATACTGGTTGCTATCGGCTTCAAAAATTAAAAATTCTGGATTAAAATTATAATATCCTTTTTTCTTTAAAATAACATCTAAGCGTTGACGCTCTAATTTCATACTTTCCAAATCGAAGCGAATACCTGTTTTAAAATTTGAATTGTCAACACTATTTTTAAGCTCTTCGTATAAAGGAGATGGTATTGAATCTACTTTATAGTTTTCAATCTTGTAAGATGTAGGCACAGTTACTGTATAGGTAATAGTGGCTTCTTTGTTGTCTTCGTCTTCAGTAAATTCTGAAGTTGCTCGACTGTAAAAGAAACCATTGTTTTCTAGTTTGTTAACCAAAACATCTTCTACCTCGTAAGGCTTAACATCGCTTTGGTATACAGGCTTTTCTCCAAACTGTTTATAAAGCCATTTATTAATAAAGCCAGGTTTTTCTTTTTGTACTTTGTAATAATAATGCAAGCCAGGACGCATGCCTAAAAACTTGGAATTAGGTTGTGGAGTTAATGTGGCTTCTAAAACAGGTTTTAAATCCTGCGGATTTTTAACCAAACTATCTGCTTTAATTTTTACTTCTGCACCTGTAAATAGAAACTCGCCTTCTGGAATGAATTTTTTTACGGCACAAGATTGTATTAAAAAAAGAACAACCAAAAGTACTGAAATACTTTTGAAGTCCTTCAAATTTAAAACCGTTTTATATACTGAAATTTTAATCACTAGTTTTCTTTTATTTCTTCTTGTTTAGGATCAATCTCTTCCTCGTCTTTAAGTTTTTGTTCCTTTTTTAAACGTTCTTTTTCTAACTTTTCATCTTTAGTTTCATTGTACAATATGGCGTCCCAAAGTTCATTAAATTTATTGAATTCTTGAGTAAAGATAAGGCCGATTCCACTAACAATGGTTTGTCCGTCTATTACGTTTTCAAATTCATTCCTTCGGAAACCTTTAAGCTTGTACCTCCCGTTTTTTGTCAATAAATATTCTAAACTCACATTGCCAATTAGTGGCGAAGATTCACCTGTAGAACTACTACCTTGTATGTCTACTTCGCTACCAACTCTAACCACTAAACGATCGTCGAATAGGCGTTTTTGTGCTGCTACATTTAATTGTGTTCTGTCTTGCGGTGCAGTACCTTGGTAGTCTGTGTAACTGTCTAGTCCAAAGTCAAGTTCGAATCCAGAATTACCCAATAGTTTGTTAGAAAACACGTTTAATTGATCTGATACGGCATCGTTTAAATTATCTCTAGCAACCGTTGCAAAACCACCAGAACTACCATCGCTACCAGATTCTGGATAAAAGCGGTTTAAAACTAGTAACGAGAATACTTGCCTATTTAATTCACCTTCTTGTTGGTTTACTTGTTGTACACGACTATAAACTTGTCCGCCAATGGCACCTTGGTCATTTTCTGGCATGTCTAATTTAAATGAAATTTTGGGAGACAGTAATTCGCCATCAATATTTAGGTAGACATAAAAAGGGAGGACTTGTCTGTATTTGCTTTTTGTAGACTCATCTGCGCCAGAAAGTTGTGAGGCCATTAAAGAGGAGGCAGATGCTTTTATATCGTAAATAGCGCGAACATCTAATGTTGCATCAAATGGATCGCCAGACCAACTAACTTTACTACCACGTGCTAACTCAAATTTTCGGTTTACTATATTGTAGAGGTTCATTTCATACAATCCAGCATCAACATTATAGGTGCCCACAAGATTCATTCGTCCATTTGGTTTCATGGTAAAATCGAAATCACCACGACCAGAAACCTTAAAATAATCGCCAGTATCTTCGTCTATAATTATGGTAACAGTTGCTTTCTTACCAACTTTTAAAAAGGTCTTAATATCGAAACCTTTTATGGTTGCAGTTTGCTCTTCGGTTTGGGTTAAAATGGCATCGGGATTTTCACGGTTAACGAACACTACAACGCCATCACGTTTTTCGACATTTACAGTTGCTGAAGGCATAACGTAAGTAACATCTGTATTCGAGCCAACCGTTACATTTGCATTTAGTTTTGGAATTTGTAAATCTCCGGTTAGTTTACCGTCCGCATCAAAACTTGCGGTACCGTAAAGGAAATCGTTATCGTCTTTTGAGGCATTTATAAACTGAAAATCTTTTGCTTTTAAATCTAAATTAAAAGTAGGATTGATAAATTTTTCTGTGCCAATATCTCCCGAAATAACTAAACTATTGTTGTCTTTGTCTTTTATGGTGAAATTAGATAATTTGAAACCTTCATTGTTAACAGAAAGCGCTTCGTTTTCTAAGGTGAAAGCAGCATTAAACATCGCGACATTAAAAGCTGCATTATTAAAGTTTAGATTCCCTTCGTATTTAGGTTCTGCAGAAGTTCCGTTTAACGTGAATTTTCCAGAGAAATTACCATTGGAGTCTTTTAAATAACCTTGAGAGAATTTTTCAAGAGCCATCATTTTAAATTCGTTAATATCTAAGCGAAAATCTAGATTAGCACCATTTTTATTAGCATCATAATCACCAATTAAATCGAAATCTATATCACCTCCTTTAAGCGTGGAGTTAAAAGCGTAACTGTTACCGCCAAGAGATCTTCCTGTAATTGCTAGTTTTCCTAAATTAGCTTTTAAGACTTCTAATTGGCTCACTTCAACATCTGCTAAAATACCAGTGTCTTTAAATGGATCTTCTAAAATAAAGTCGCCGTTTATTATTCCGGATGCTAAGGTTTTTTCAGTGTTAAAATAACTTAAAAAATCACCTAGATTAAAGCTTTTAAAATCTAACGCAACGTGTTCTTTAGTGATATTTCGTAAATTATCTGTAAGCGCTACAGATTGATTATTGTTACTAATCACGAAGTCTTTAAATTCTAAATGATCTTGCGTATAGATGACTTCGTTAGTAGTAGGAATCATCCAAGGTTCTTGATTAAAAGTTAGGTCTTCTGGTAGTACATGAAACTTTAGTTCATCTCTATCTCCAGTAATTCGGGAGACTACATTTATTAATTTTTCGGCCGCGTTGTATGCTGTCATTGTCAACAACATTTCGTTGTTTTTCTGGTCTCCAGAAATCCTTGTGCGTTGTATGTCTATTGGGCCTGCTTTAAAGGCTTTAAAACCAAAATCGAAATTTAAATCGGTTTTGTTAGTGTTCATTTTAAAGGCTAAGCTATCTAATTCATAACCACTATAATTAATGTGTGGTGCAGTAATATCTGCTGTTAACTTACGTTCTGCTTGCTTAAAATCGACATCTATAGAAATGGTGTCTAGATCTTTTACATTAACCAAGAGTACATCATTTAATAACGGAGATTGAGCAATGTGGCCTTTTAGTTGCAGATTTACATGTTTTACAATGGTATCAATGGTTTCAGTATTTCGATAAAAATAACTATTTATATGCTTTTGTAAGGCACTTGCAAAAGTTTGCGGCTGTGTATTAGATTGTAAATCTAGATCCACCAATTTGTTTTGAAACTTTATCGAAGTTGTATCTTTTCTTACAAAACCAGAAGCATCAATACTACCTAATAAATAGGTTTTGTTATCGTAAATAACGACACCATCTTCGATGTTAGCATCAAATTTATATTTTTCGGTATTACCTTTAAAATTAGCTTTTAATTTTAGTCCAGTTCTAATGTCTCTTGTTATAATTCCTAAGCCTTGTAGGTTTGCACCAATTATGTCTAAATTAATTTTTGCTTCTGGCGCAATAGAATCCAAAACTACTAACGCATCTAAATCTAAATTAAGATTTTCATCTTTGTACTTGGATAGTATTTTTCCTTTTCCGTCCTTAATGTTTCCGTTTAATTTAAGATCTTTAATTGCATATTTGTTATAATCAAAGCTTGAAATTATAGCTTCAATATTAGCATCTAAAGTGTTTATGGTTTTTCCTTTTCCGTTGGTGTCTATAGTTAAGGTTAGGTTTCCTAAGGTTTCATTTTGAAGTAACTCGCTTAAGTTGTAATCTTCAATTTTAACTTTGGCGTCAAAAGTAATTGTATCTGTATTTTTAAACGTCCCATCCACAGTTGCGATACCTTGCGATGTTGTAATTTTAGATTGAGTTGTAATATTGTCTAATTTGCCTTTTATGTTTCCTGTAATTTGAATATTCTGTGGCAGCGATACACCTAATTCTTTTTCATTTAGAAACTGAGTTAGATCTGATTTAATAGTTTTAGCAGAGAAATCAGGAATATTTAACTGCAATTTATCGGGATTAGTAGCGTTTAAAATGTTTCCGTTTGCCGAAATTCTTGTACTATTTCCCCAATTAATAAAAGCATTTTGTAAATTAATATTGGCTAAATATCCATTTGCAGCAATAGTTCCTTTGATAGGTCTTTTGCTGAGAATTTTTAGATATTCGTTAGTTTTTAGCTCTGGCTGAAATTTAAAAACCTCCTTTAAGTCTACATTGAAATTTGGCAGATTTAAATTTATTTTTGAGTGCTCTGGTTTTTCTATTAGTGATACGAGTGAATTGTAATCCAGATTTATGTTTCCGCTTAAAGCATTATTATTAAGCTTGAAATTTAAATTATCAATATTTAGTTTTTTATCAGTAATACTGAAATTGAGAGCTAAGTTTTTTAGGTTGAAACCAGAAACCTCATTGAAGTTGAAGGTGTCAATATTCAATCCGCCTTTTTTATCTTCTAAGAATATTGAATGTCCTTTTAAGTTAAGGTTGTTAAAAACCAAAGCGTTAGGATTAAACTTATTTTTATTCGCTTTTGCATTGCCAAGAAAATAACTTATGTTGTTGTTTTCTAGATTAATTTCGTCTAGAGATACACGTAGATCTGGCCATTCAAAGACCTTAATGTCTTGCTTAATGTCGTCTGCAATTTCCTTAGTTTTGTTAGTTATGGCATTGTCTTCCGTTTCGGTGTATATTGTAATGACTGAGTTTTTTAAGTCTAAGGTGTTTATTTCAATAGTATTATCTATTAGATTCGCTACTGGAATTTCCGTATATAAATTAGCGATTTCTATGTTTGCCGCAATTCTATCGGCTTGCGATTTGTAATTAGCAAAGACGTTTGTTAATTTTAATTTTTCAGCAGATAACTTTGGTAGCGCTGTAGATTCCGCGTTAGGATCGACAGGCACATATGTTTGGGAAAATTTAATTCTAGCGTTAGATAATTCAATTTCAGAAGCATTAAAATTCATAGCTTCTATGTCAACTTGTTTCATGTCTAATTGAAGAGCACCTATATCAAATCTACTATCTATTCCTGTAATTGCATCATTATAAATAATGTCAAAATCTTTAAAGTTAAGATCGCCTAAAACAATATTTAAAGGTTGAGTAGATGTGGTGTCTACAGTAGTATTTTGTTCGGAAACAAAAGCATCAATTAAAAACTGAAAGTTAAAGCCACTAATAGAGTCTTTTCTAATAATATTAGCGCGTAAACCGTCCCAGTCTAAAGCATCTACACCAAGACTTTTGCCTTGAATCATAGACCATAAAGGCACATTTGCTTCTAGAGATTTAGAATAGACCAATGTATCTCCAGATTTGTCTTCAAGATATAGTCCATCAAGTTTAATGTCGCCATCGAAAGTTATAAACAGCTTTTCGATTTCAACTATAGTATTCGTTTTATCAGAGACGTAAGCAGTTGCTTTATTAACTATAAAATCTTGACCAAAAGGACTTCGGATAAAAAGGATAATCAAAAATAATAACACAAAAATGGTCAAAAGCGTTTTTCCAATAATTTTTAGAATACGATACTTTTTATTGGTCTTAGTTGCTTTGTTATCAGTTGTTGAGGCTTTCAATTTTTAGTTTTAATTAATTTACAAATTTATAGTATAATAATTATAGATACGTGCTCTATAAATATATTAAATGTAAAGTTTTGTTAAATATCGAGGCTCTTTTGTGTGGGATTGAATTCTGATGTCTTAAATGAAAATTGAAAACGTTTTTTAAGAATTTAATTGTACCAAAGATAACGCTTCGGTTGTTTTTTGAGGATGTGTGCCTGTTTAGTAGTAATCGATCAAATAAATATATCTTCGTGCTAGACGGTAAAAGTTAGATATTAGCGACCAAAAAGAGTGAGTTTTTATTCTTTTTCAAAAGAGATGTTTTCTTTCAATATAAAACTGGAAGAATATTAGTTAATTGTCAAAAAAATAGCAGGATTGAACATCATACATTTTTGTATCTAAACATCTAATTTTCAGTAATTTAGATAGTTGTGTGTGATTTTGAGTTTAGCTTGATTTCAATTACCGTTAAAGTGATAGAAAAACAAACAAGTACTTTAGATTTAGCAAATAAAATTATGAGTCAATTAAATAAACATAGTAGTAGATTAACGCAAGACGAATCTCAACCAGCATCACAAGCAATGCTATATGCAGTAGGTCTTACAGATGAAGACATGCAGAAAGCGCAAATTGGTATTGCAAGTACGGGTTACGATGGTAATCCTTGTAATATGCATTTAAATGGATTAGCAGGAGAGGTGAAAATAGAATGTAAAATTGCAGGCTTAGTTGGTTTGGGATTTAATACTATTGGTGTTTCAGACGGTATTTCTATGGGTACTTCAGGTATGAATTATTCATTAGCATCAAGAGATATTATAGCAGATTCTATTGAAACTGTAATGAATGCACAAAGTTACGATGGATTAATATCTGTAGTTGGTTGTGATAAAAATATGCCAGGAGCAGTAATTGCTATGTTGCGTTTAAATCGTCCATCAATTATGATGTATGGTGGTACCATTGCTTCTGGGAATTATAAAGGTAGAAAACTAAACATAGTATCAGCATTTGAAGCTTTAGGACAAAAAGTAGCTGGTGAAATTGAGGAAGAAGAATATAGAGAAATTATAAAAAGAGCCATTCCAGGAGCTGGAGCTTGTGGTGGTATGTATACCGCAAATACTATGGCTTCTGCTATTGAATGTATGGGTTTTGCTTTGCCTTATAATTCTTCTATTCCTGCAGAAAATCCTAATAAACTTTCAGAATCAGAAAGAACTGCAATAGCAATTAAAAACTTATTAGAATTAGATTTAAAACCTTTAGATATTATTTCTAAAAAATCTTTAGAAAACGCAATTGCTATTGTAAATGCATTAGGTGGTTCTACCAATGCAGTATTGCACTTTTTAGCTATTGCACATGCAGCAGATATCGAGTTTACTTTAGAAGATTTTCAAAAAGTTAGTGATAGAACACCTTTAATAGCAGATTTAAAACCTTCGGGAAAATACTTGATGGAAGATGTTCATAGTGTTGGAGGTACTCCAGCAATCATGAAATATTTATTAGATAATGGCTATTTACATGGTGATTGTTTAACTGTTACGGGAAAAACATTAGCAGAGAATTTGGCAGATGTTGAAGCTATGGAGTTTGAAGATCAAGATGTTATTTATCCAAAAGATAAGGCATTAAAATCGTCAGGAAATATTCAAATTATATACGGAAACCTTGCAGAGGAAGGTGCTGTAGCAAAAATTTCTGGAAATGAAGGATTGCTTTTTGAAGGAAAAGCAGTGGTTTATGACGGAGAGCAAGCAGCAAATACAGGTATCTCTAACGGAGAAGTAGAGCGTGGTGATGTTGTTGTTATTAGATATGTAGGTCCGAAAGGAGGTCCAGGAATGCCAGAAATGTTAAAGCCAACCTCTTTAATTATGGGAGCCGGTTTAGGTAAATCTGTAGCTTTAATTACCGATGGTCGCTTTTCGGGAGGAACTCACGGATTTGTTGTAGGGCACATTACGCCAGAAGCACAATCTGGAGGAGCTATAGGAGTATTAGAAACTGGTGATATAATTAGAATTAGTGCAGAAGACAACTCGATAAACGTTTTAATTTCTGAAGAAGAATTAGCAGAAAGAAAAGCAAAATGGGTTGCACCGCCATTAAAACATAATAAAGGAATTTTATATAAATACGCAAAAATGGTAGCGTCTGCGTCTAAAGGATGTATTACCGACGAATAAATATCTCTTTACAGAGAAATTAAAGTAAATGTAAGCCTGAGTAATCCTGTGCTGAGCACAGTCTAAGTATAGAAGGATCTCAATTAAAGAAATATAATAATCCTAACAAGATTAATATGGATACAAAAACAATAAAAAAAGAACCTAAAAACACTCAGAAAACAGAACGTATTTCTGGTAGTGAAGCCGTAATTAGATGCTTATTAGCGGAAGGTGTCGATATTCTTTATGGATATCCAGGAGGTGCAATAATGCCAGTTTACGACGAGCTTTATAAGTATCAAGATAAAATTCATCACGTTTTAACACGTCATGAACAAGGTGCTACACATTCTGCACAAGGTTACGCAAGAATTTCTGGAAAAGTTGGTGTTGCAATTGCAACCTCTGGACCAGGAGCAACTAACTTAATTACAGGAATTGCAGATGCACAAATAGATTCTACGCCAATGGTGTGTATTACAGGTCAAGTGGCTTCTCATTTATTAGGTAGTGATGCCTTTCAGGAAACTGATATTGTTGGCATTTCAACTCCAGTAACAAAATGGAATTGTCAGGTTACTAAAGCTTCTCAGATTCCAGAAATGATGGCTAAAGCATTTTATATAGCTAGAAGTGGGCGTCCAGGACCTGTTTTAATTGATATTACTAAAGATGCTCAGTTTGAAGAATTCGATTTTAAATATGAAAAATGTAAAGGCGTAAGGAGTTATATTCCTATTCCAAAACTAAATCATAGTTCAGTTGAAGCTGCAGCAAAACTAATTAATGCTGCTAAGAAACCAATGATAGTTTGGGGACAAGGTGTTATTTTAGGTGAAGCAGAAGCTGAATTTAAGGCAGTGGTAGAAAAAGCAGGAATTCCTTCTGCTTGGACCATTTTAGGTGCTTCAGCAATACCAACAGCTCACCCTTTAAATATTGGTATGGTTGGCATGCATGGTAATTATGCTCCAAATGTATTAACTAATGAATGCGATGTTTTAATTGCTATTGGTATGCGATTTGACGATCGTGTTACAGGAAATCTAGCAACTTATGCAAAGCAGGCAAAAGTGATTCATTTTGATATTGATCCAGCAGAAATAGATAAAAATGTAAAAACAGATGTGGCTGTTATAGGAGATTCTAAAGAAAGTTTAACTGCACTATTACCGCTTTTAGATGAGAATACGCATACGGAATGGCATCAGAAATTTAAAGATTTATATGCTATTGAATATGAAAAAGTGATTAAAAATGATTTGCATCCTACAAAAGAAGGATTGACAATGGCTGAGGTTTTAAACGAAATTAATATTCAAACAAAAGGTGATGCAGCAATTGTAACAGATGTTGGTCAGCACCAAATGATAGCGTGTCGATATGCTAAATTTAATAAAACCCGAAGTAATATTACATCTGGTGGATTAGGGACAATGGGCTTTGGTTTGCCTGCTGCGATTGGAGCAAAAATGGCAGCTCCAGAGCGTGAGGTTATTTCAATTTCAGGAGATGGTGGTTATCAAATGACTATTCAAGAATTAGGTACTATTTTTCAGCAAAAAGTACCAGTTAAAATCGTGGTTTTAAATAATGAGTTTTTAGGTATGGTGCGTCAATGGCAAGAGATGTTTTTCGACAGACGTTACGCATCTACCGAAATGACAAATCCAGACTTTGTAGCTATTGCAAAAGGTTATTTTATAGATGCTCAAAAAGTAACAAAACGTGAAGAGTTAAAGGACGCGGTAGAAAAAATGATAAACACAGATGGTCCTTATTTTTTAGAGGTTTGTGTAGAAAAAGAAGGTAAGGTGTTCCCAATGATACCAACAGGAGCGAGTGTTTCAGATATAAGATTAGAATAGTTATGAGCGAAAATAAATTATTTACAGTTTCTATTTATACCGAAAATAATATAGGATTATTAAATAGAATTTCAGCTATATTTCAAAGAAGGCATATCAATATTGAAAGTATAAATTCATCTATTTCAGAAATTGAAAATGTTACCAAATGGATAATGGTAGTTGAGCTTCCTGAGGATCAAATGAAAAAAATAATTGGTCAAATTGAAAAGCAAATAGAAGTTATTAAAGCATTTTATCACACTGAAGATGAGACAATTTATCAGGAGTCATGCATTTTTAAAATGAAATCGGATTTGTTGTTTGATGAACGTCAAATTCAAAATATAATTAAGGAGAGTAATTCTAGAATTGTGACAGTTAACAAAGAGTTTTTTGTTATTGAAAAATCTGGAAGAAAAGAAGAAATAGATTTATTACATAAAGAATTAATTGTTTTTGGGATTATGCAATTTACCAGATCCGGACGAATTGCAGTAACTAAAGAGCCAATGGAAATATCAAAAATGCTATCAGCATTCAATCAATAAAAATAACACAATGTCAAATTATTTCAACACATTACCATTAAGATTACAATTAGAACAATTAGGAAAATGTCGTTTCATGGATGCTTCAGAGTTTGAAGATGGTGTGAGCGCATTAAAAGGAAAGAAAATCGTAATCGTAGGTTGTGGTGCTCAAGGTTTAAATCAAGGATTAAACATGAGAGATTCTGGTTTAGACATTTCTTATGCGTTACGTCAAGCAGCAATCGACCAAAAAAGAGATTCTTTTAATAATGCAACGTCAAATAACTTTACAGTTGGTACTTACGATGCGTTAATACCTTCTGCAGATTTGGTTTTAAATTTAACGCCAGATAAGCAACATACAGCTGTAGTTAATGCTATTGTGCCATTAATGAAAAAAGGAGCGACCTTAAGTTATTCTCATGGTTTTAATATTGTTGAAGAAGGAACGCAAGTTCGTGAAGATTTAACGGTAATTATGGTAGCGCCTAAGTGTCCAGGTAGTGAAGTTCGTGAAGAATACAAACGTGGATTTGGTGTGCCAACATTAATTGCTGTGCATCCAGAAAATGATCCAGAAGGAAAAGGTTGGGCGCAAGCTAAAGCCTATGCCGTAGCAACTGGAGGTGACAAAGCAGGTGTTTTAGAATCTTCTTTTATTGCTGAGGTAAAAAGTGATTTAATGGGAGAGCAAACTATTTTATGTGGTTTGTTACAAACAGGAGCAATTTTATCTTACGATAAAATGGTTGAAGAAGGTATTGAGCCGGGTTATGCTGCAAAATTAATTCAATATGGTTGGGAAACAACTACTGAAGCTTTAAAGCATGGTGGTATTACAAATATGATGGATCGTTTATCGAATCCAGCAAAAATAAAAGCATACCAATTATCTGAAGAATTAAAAGATATCATGCGTCCACTTTTCGAAAAGCATATGGATGATATTATCTCTGGTCATTTTTCTAAAACAATGATGGAAGATTGGGCAAATGATGATGTTAACTTATTAAAATGGAGAGCTGCAACAGGAGAAACTGCATTTGAAAAAACAGAGTTAACTACAGAGGCTATTTCTGAACAAGACTATTTCGATCATGGTGTGTTATTAGTTGCTTTTGTAAAGTCAGGTGTAGAATTAGCTTTTGAATCTATGATTAGTGCAGGTATCGTTGAAGATTCAGCTTACTATGAATCTTTACATGAATTACCATTAATAGCAAATACAATTGCAAGAAAGAAATTGTTTGAAATGAATAGAGTTATTTCGGATACAGCAGAATATGGTTGTTATTTATTCGATCATGCTTGTAAGCCATTATTAACAGATTTCATGAAAACTGTAAAAACAGATATTATTGGTAAATCGTTTTCTGCATCAAATGCAGTAGATAATATTGAATTAATTGCTGTTAACGATGCGATTAGAAATCATCCAATCGAAGCTGTTGGTCAACGTTTAAGAGCTGCAATGACAGCGATGAAGACAGTAAAAACAGACGCTTAAATTAAGGTTTTGTTTTAAGAAAAATATAAACTATCCTGCAAGGTTTAAAACTGAATCTGTTTTAGTTTTAAAAACCTTGCAAGTGTTTTTAATAAGAAAAATATTCTCATTTTATGGGAAGCTAATATGAAAGAAACCACGACAATATATAGACCAACAATAGAAGCTATCGAAGCTGCTGCAGAAAGATTAAAAGGTATTGCAACTGTAACGCCTTTAGTTAAAAACGCACGTTATTCTAAAACATTTGGCGCTAATATTTTCTTTAAAAGAGAAGATTTACAAGAAGTTCGTTCTTATAAAATTCGTGGATCTTATAATAAAATTTCTACATTAACGGAGTCTCAAATAGAAAATGAGATTGTTTGTGCGAGTGCAGGTAATCATGCACAAGGTGTTGCTATTTCATGTAAATTATTAAAAATTAAAGGCACGATTTTTATGCCTTCACCAACGCCTAGTCAGAAAATAGAACAGGTAAAAATGTTTGGCGAGGACTATGTAGAAGTTGTTTTAGTTGGTGATACATTCGATGATGCTTACCATGAGGCAATGAAACAGTGCGAAGCATTAAATAAAACGTTCATTCATCCATTTAACGATGAGAAGGTAATAGAAGGTCAGGCAACTGTTGGTTTAGAAATTATAGATCAGGCCATAGAATTACCTATTCACTATGTTTTTGTGCCAGTTGGAGGAGGAGGTCTTGCTTCAGGATTGTCTTCAGTTTTTAAAATTTTATCACCTCAAACAAAAATAATTAGTGTAGAACCAAAAGGAGCAGCTGCTATGCTAACTTCTATACGTAATAATAAAAATACAGCGTTAGAAACCATAGATAGTTTTGTTGATGGCGCAGCAGTTAAACGTGTTGGAGATTTAAATTTTGCAATTTGTAAAGAAACGTTACATCGCGTAGTTACTGTAGACGAAGGTAAGATTTGCCAGACTATTTTAGAGTTATATAATAGAGAAGCTATTGTTGTAGAACCAGCAGGAGCATTAAGTATTTCTGCTTTAGAGCAATTTTCAGAAGAAATTAAAGGTAAAAATGTGGTTTGCGTTATTAGTGGTAGTAATAATGATATTACACGTACTGCGGAAATTAAAGAGCGTGCCTTGTTATATGCAAATTTAAAACATTACTTCATTGTTAAATTTCCACAAAGAACAGGAGCTTTAAGAGAATTTGTGGTCGATATTTTAGGACCTACAGATGATATTACCCATTTTGAATACACAAAAAAGGCAAATCGTGAAAATGATGTTGCCGTCGTTGGTTTAGAATTAAAATCACCTGATGATTTAGAGCCTTTAATCACGAAAATGAAGCTTCATAATTTTTATGGAGATTACTTAAACGATAAACCCGATTTATTTCAATTCTTAGTTTAAAAAAAATATATTATGAATATTCCTGAACAGTATCAAATCAAAAACATATTAAACCAACAAACGTATTTAGTTGGAGGAGAATTGAAATCTTGGGAAGGAGAAACTTCTAAAGTGTATTCTACAATTTCTTCAACAACAGATTATAAGCCTACACTTCTTGGTAGTATTCCAACTTTAGGAGAAAAAGAAGCTTTAGAAGCACTTGATGCTGCTTGCGTAGCATATAATAAAGGACAAGGTGTATGGCCAACTATGAAAGTGGTAGATCGTATTACTTGTATGGAAAAGTTTGTAGAGCAAATGAAGACCAAGCGAGAGGAAATAGTAAAACTCTTGATGTGGGAAATTGGTAAAAATTTGCCAGATTCTCAAAAAGAATTTGATAGAACAGTTGAGTATATTTATGATACTATCGAAGATTATAAACAAATGGATCGCGACAGTGCTAAATTTGAAAAGAATGCAGGCGTAAATGCACATATTCGTCGTGGACCTTTAGGTGTTGTTCTCTGTTTAGGACCTTACAATTATCCTTTAAATGAAACTTTTGCACTGCTTATTCCTGCTTTAATTATGGGTAATACAGCCGTTTTTAAACCAGCAAAACATGGTGTTTTGTTAATCTCACCTTTGTTAGAAGCTTTTAGAAGTAGTTTTCCAAAAGGAGTTGTGAACATTATCTACGGAAGAGGACGAACAGTTGCGGCTCCAATTATGCAATCTGGTAAAGTAGATGTTTTAGCTTTAATTGGTAATAGTAAGTCTGCAAATGCATTACAAAGTCAGCATCCTAAAAGTAATAGATTGCGTTCTGTTTTAGGTTTAGAAGCTAAAAATCCAGCAATAGTATTAAAAGACGCAGATTTAGATTTAGCAATAGACGAGTGTATTGCAGGTTCTACTTCTTTTAATGGACAACGTTGTACAGCGCTAAAAGTGCTATATGTTCATCAAGATATTATAGAAGAATTTAATAAGCGTTTTTCTGCAAAAGTAGATGCGCTTAAATTTGGGAATCCATGGGAAGATGGTGCTAAATTAACGCCATTGCCAGAGCCAGATAAACCAGCTTATATTCAAGAATTAATTGACGATGCTACTGCAAAAGGAGCACGTGTTATTAATGCAAAAGGAGGAGAGACGACTGAGAACTATATTTTTCCGGCAGTATTATATCCTGTTTCTAAAGATATGCGAGTATTTCAAGAAGAGCAATTTGGGCCCGTTATCCCAATTGTCCCTTTTAATGATATTGAAGAGCCTTTAGATGATATGGCTGCTTCAAATTACGGACAACAAGTAAGTTTATTTGGGCAAGATGTTAAAACTCTAGCGCCATTAATAGATACTTTGGTAAACTTAGTGTGTCGTGTAAACTTAAATAGTTCTTGCCAACGTGGACCAGATGTATATCCTTTTACAGGTCGTAAAGATTCTGCTGTTGCAACATTAAGTGTGCATGATGCCTTACGTTCTTTTTCAATTAGAACTTTTGTAGCCTCTAAAGACAATGATTATAATAATGCCATTTTAAAGGAATTATTAGAGTCTAGAGCTTCTAATTTTGTGAGTACTGATTATATTTTATAATTTAAACACCTTATAGATGAGATATTTACAATTATAAAGTTGATTATTTGCAAATTCATAATTCTCGTTTAAAAATGAGAATTATATGTTATTAGTTTAATTTTAATATGTAGTTTAGTACTATGTTAATTCAGAAAAATAAAATAGAAAGACCCATGAGTTTGCCAACGCGCAGACGACGTCGCTAATGCTAACACTTTAAGTTAATTAGTTAATCTATTTTTATTTTTTTTACATTGAACAATCCAAAACAAATATCTCCCTTTTTAAACACAGTTATTGAAATCAATAACCGACCAAGTGTACGCCGATTTTTTACACGTCGCCCTTAGGGTGTACTTATATCTATAGAACTAAGGTGAGTCCGGTTCTGCTTTCAAACAAAACAAATTCATTACATTTTTAAATTAAAAACCAATTACAATGGAAATTGTTATTGCTAATAAATCGCATAGTATTTACGCAGACATTATTTGCGAAACTATTGCTGATGCTGCTCAAGTTAGAGGAACTGGAATTGCTAAACGTAAGCCAGAATATGTCATTACCAAAATGGAGAATGGCAATGCTGTTATTGCTTTAGATGACGATAAGTTTGCTGGATTTTGTTATATAGAACAATGGAGTCACGGAAAGTTTGTAGCTAATTCGGGTTTAATTGTACATCCAGATTTTAGAAATTTAGGTTTAGCAAAAAAAATCAAAAAAAGAATATTCGAGCATTCTAGAACCAAGTTTCCAAATGCTAAAGTGTTTAGTATTACTACAGGTTTAGCGGTTATGAAAATGAATAGTGATTTAGGTTATAAACCGGTTACGTTTTCAGAATTAACTAAAGATCAAACTTTTTGGAATGGTTGTCAAACCTGTAAGAATTTCGATGTTTTAACGCGAACAGAACAAGCAATGTGTTTATGTACAGGAATGTTATATGATCCTTTAAAAAAGGTAGAAGCTAAGTCTGAAACGAAAGAGCATGATAAAAAAGTGTGGACAAGATTAAAAAACATCAAACAAACATTATTTCTTAAAAAAGAAAATAAAAAATGATGCGAGCATTCTAATGCGAACACATTTTGCAATTGAAAAAAAATAAAGGAGAAAAATGAACCGAGCATTCTAATGCGAACACATTTTACAATTGAAAAAAAATAAAGGAGAAAAATGAACCGAGCATTCTAATGCGAACACATTTTACAATTGAAAAAAAATAAAGGAGAAAAATGAACCGAGCATTCTAATGCGAACACATTTTACAATTGAAAAAAAATAAAGGAGAAAAATGAATAAAAAACTAGTTATAGCATATAGTGGAGGTTTAGATACTTCTTATTGCGCAGTAAGTTTATCAAAAGAATACGATGTACACGCAGTAAGTGTAAATACAGGAGGTTTTACAACAGAAGAAATTAAACATATAGAAAGTAATGCCTATAAAATGGGTGTTTCTACTTATAAAAATATAGATGCTATCGCTACTTTTTATAATAAAGTAGTAAAGTATTTAATATTTGGGAACGTATTAAAAAATAGTACGTATCCATTGTCTGTAAGTGCAGAGCGTATTATTCAAGCTATAGAAATTATTGAATACGCCAAAAGTATTGATGCAGAATATATAGCACATGGCAGTACAGGTGCAGGAAATGATCAAGTGCGTTTTGATATGATTTTTCAAACGTTGGCTCCAGGGATTAAAATTATCACGCCAATTAGAGATGGAAAGTTAACAAGAGAACAAGAAATAGAATATTTAAAATCTGAAGGTGTAGATATGCCTTGGGAAAAATCTAAATACTCTGTAAACAAAGGACTTTGGGGAACTAGTGTTGGTGGTGTAGAAACTTTAAAATCTGAAAAACCTTTACCTAGCGAAGCCTATCCTTCTCAATTAGAAAAAGAAGGAGAAGAAAAAGTAACATTAACTTTTAAAAACGGAGAGTTTGTTGCTTTTAATGGAGAAGAAAACACACCAGAAGTAAATATTGAAAACTTAAATAATATAGCTTCAGCATATGCCATTGGTAGAGATATACATGTTGGAGATACTATTGTAGGTACAAAAGGAAGAGTTGGTTTTGAAGCTGCTGCTGCTTTAATTACAGTAAAAGCACATCATTTATTAGAAAAGCATACGCTTACAAAATGGCAATTACAGCACAAAGAGTATTTGTCTAGTTTTTACGGTATGCATTTACACGAAGGTCAGTATTTAGATCCTGTAATGAGAGATACAGAAGCTTTCTTACAAAGTTCTCAAAAAATGGTTTCGGGTAATGTTGTGGTTACTTTAAAACCGTATCACTTTTCTCTAGATGGTATTGTGTCTGATCACGATTTAATGTCTAGCGTATTTAGTACTTATGGTGAAGAAAATAAAGCTTGGACAGCAGATGATGCTAAAGGTTTTATTAAAATTATAGGAAATCAAAATAAAATATACAGACAAGTAAATAATTAAAATAGACCTAGCAGGCCTAAAAAATCACTTTATCCTGCAAGGTTTCAAAAACCTTATAGGTTTAAAACTTAAAGTTAGGTTTAATTAATAAGATTCCCACTTGCGTGGGAAATAGATATGAAAAATTTAGAAATAGGAATCATTGGAGGAGCAGGTTATACTGCAGGAGAGCTAATTAGGTTATTGCTTAATCATAATAAAGTGAATCTTAATTTTGTGTACAGTACTTCTAATGCTGGAAATAAAGTGTATAAAGTACATCAAGATTTAGTAGGTTCTACAGAGTTGTTATTCTCAAGTGAGATAAATAAAGAAGTAGATGTGTTATTTTTATGCTTAGGTCATGGAAATTCTAAAGCTTTTTTAGAAAAGAATACGTTTTCTAAGGATACTAAAATTATTGATTTAAGTAATGATTTTAGATTACTTGCAGATAAAAATTTCGAAGGAAAAGAATTTGTTTATGGATTACCTGAATTAGATAAAGAAGCTATTAAAACAGCTAAATACATTGCAAATCCTGGTTGTTTTGCAACAGCATTACAATTAGCAATCTTGCCTTTAGCAGCAAATGGTTTATTAACTAATGATGTGCATATAAATGCAGTTACTGGTGCAACTGGAGCAGGAACATCATTGTCTGCAACAACACATTTTACTTGGAGAGATAATAACTTCTCGCATTACAAAGCATTTAATCATCAACATTTAGGAGAGATTAACCAAACTGTAAACCAGTTACAGACTAACTTTAATTCCGAAATTAATTTTATGCCAAATAGAGGTGATTTTTCTAGAGGAATTTTTGCTACTGCGTATACAAAATTTGAAGGCTCACTTGAGGAAGCAAATGCCCTTTATAAAGGATATTATAAAGATGCTGTATTTACTAGTGTTTCTGATGAAAGCATATTTTTAAAACAAGTAGTAAATACTAACAAATGTATTATTAGTCTTGAAAAACATGGAGACAAATTACTAATTACAAGTACAATAGATAATCTATTAAAAGGTGCTTCTGGAGCAGCAGTTCAAAACATGAATTTAATGTATGGTTTTGAAGAGTCTGAAGGCTTAAAATTAAAAGCTAGTTATTTTTAGAAGTTAAGCTGTGCTGCGTTAGTGATTGCAGTGGCATCCTTTTTATTTGTCTCTTCGAGCGCAGTCGAGAAGTTGTCAAATAAAAAGATATAACGGAAATCGCGACCCTTGTGGTAACGCCAAAAAAAATAAATAATAAAAAAGATAACCGCTTTCGCGGTCACTACGATGAAAATAGCAATAATAGGAACAGGAAACTTAGGGAAGTCTATTGCAAAAGGTTTAATAAATAACAATGCGATTACAACCTTATACTTAACCAAAAGAAATTTAGAAGAGATTCAAGATTTTGAGGGTTATAAGAACGTGTATTTAACAACAGATAATATTGAAGCTGTAAAGCAATCAGACATTCTTATTTTTGCAGTTCAGCCAGAGCATTTTGAAACTATTTTAAATGATATAAAAGCGGAATTAACAGAAAAGCATGTGATAATTTCTACAGTAACTGGTTTTTTAATTCCTAAAATTGAAGCTATAGTTGGAATAGATAAATTTATTATTCGTGCGATGCCTAATACAGCAATTGCCGTTGGTAAATCGATGACGTGTTTATGTAGTAACGAACGAGGTAAAAAACGTGTTAAAATTGCTGAAGCTATTTTTAATCGCTTAGGACATTCTATAAATATTCCAGAAAACCAAATGCAAGCTGCAACAGTGGTTTGTGCAAGTGGTGTTGCTTTTTGGATGCGTTTAATTAGAGCAACAACACAAGCTGCTATTCAGTTAGGTTTTGATGCTAAAGAAGCACAAGAATTAGCAATGTATACTAGTGAAGGCGCTGCGAGCTTATTAATAGAAAACGGAAACCACCCAGAAGAAGAAATAGATCGTGTAACAACACCAAAAGGATGTACTATTGAAGGTTTAAACGAAATGGAACATAAAGGTTTGAGTTCGTCTTTAATTCAAGGTATGATTACATCTTTCAATAAAATTAACAGTATTAAAGAAGACCAAATATGAGTTTATTTAACGTATATCCATTATTCGATATCACACCTGTAAGAGCAGAAGATGTTTATGTTTATGATGAAAATAACACCAAGTTTTTAGATTTATATGGTGGTCATGCTGTAATTTCTATTGGTCATTCGCATCCTAAATATGTAAAAAATATTAGCGATCAAGTGGCTAAATTAGGGTTTTATAGTAATTCTATTCAGAATCCTTTACAAGTAGAATTAGCCACTAAACTTGGTGAATTATCAGGCTGTAAAGAGTATCAATTATTTTTATGTAACTCTGGAGCAGAAGCCAATGAAAACGCATTAAAACTAGCGTCTTTTCATAATGGAAAGAAAAAAGTTGTAGCTTTTAAAAATGGATTCCATGGTCGTACATCTGCAGCAGTAGCAGCTACAGATAATCCTAAAATAATTGCACCAATTAATGCGCAACAAGAAGTAGAAATCTTAGAATTAGGTGACTTAGAATCTTTAGAAAAAGCATTAGCTAAAAACGATGTTTGTGCTGTAATTATTGAGTGTATTCAAGGCGTTGGAGGATTAGATGAAAGTACAACAGCATTTTATAAAGGCATTGAAACGTTGTGTAAAAAATATAATACTTGTTTTATTGCAGATGAAGTACAATCTGGTTTTGGTAGAACTGGAGATTTTTTCGCTTTTCAAAAACATAATGTCACTCCAGATATTATTCCTATTGCAAAAGGCATGGGAAATGGATTTCCAATTGGAGGTATTTTAATTCATCCAGAGATTAAAGCTTCTTTTGGTTTATTAGGTACAACCTTTGGAGGAAACCATTTAGCATGTGTAGCATCTTCAACTGTTTTAGAAGTTATAGAAGAGCAGGATTTAATGCAAAATGCAAAAGCCATTTCTGAATATTTTATTGCTAAAGCAAATGAAATTTCAGCAATAAAAAATATAAAAGGACGTGGTTTAATGTTAGGCTTGGAATTCGATTTCCCAATTGCAGACCTTCGTAAAGCGTTAATTTTTACACATAAAATATTTACAGGAAGTGCTAAGAATCCTAAGTTGTTAAGAATTCTTCCGCCTTTAACTATTAAAAAAGAACATGTCGATTTGTTTTTTGAAGCTTTAAAACAAGAGATAAAATTATAAAAACCTCTCGACTGCGCTCGAGGAGACAAATGTTTGTCTGGTCCAGCGTAGTCGAGACCTATTTATTTATCATGAAAAAATACACCAACATAAAAGATATATCAAATCTTAAAGAAACTATAAAGGACGCTATTTTGTTAAAAAATGATCCTTATGAGTTTTCAGAGTTAGGAAAGAACAAAACCTTAGTCATGCTGTTTTTTAATTCTAGTTTGCGTACACGATTAAGTACAGAAAAAGCAGCGAAAAACTTAGGCATGGATGTCATGATTTTAAATGTTAATGATGCTTGGAACTTAGAGTTTGAAGATGGAACAATTATGAATGTTGATACTTCTGAGCATATCAAAGAAGCTGCACAGGTAATATCGCAATATGCAGATGTTATTGCAGTAAGAGCGTTTCCTGGTTTAGTAGACAAAGAAAAAGATCAAGCAGAATTTATAATGAATAGCTTTGTAAAGTACGCAACTGCACCATTGGTTAATATGGAAAGCGCAACTGCGCATCCATTACAAGCATTAACAGATGCTATTACTATTTCAGAATTATCTAATAAAGCGAAACCAAAAGTCGTGTTGTCTTGGGCGCCACATCCAAAAGCTTTGCCTCATGCAGTCGCTAATTCGTTTGTAGAAATGATGCAAAATATGGATGTAGATTTAACTGTTACACATCCTGAAGGTTATGAGTTAAGTACAGAAATCACGAAAAATACACCAATAAATCACAACCAAGAAGCCGCTTTAAAAGATGCTGATTTTGTGTATGTTAAAAATTGGAGTAGTTATAATGATTACGGAAAAATTTTAAGTCAAGATAAAGACTGGATGATGACTAGCGAGAAGTTAGATAACGCAAAATTTATGCATTGTTTACCAGTAAGACGTAATGTTGTAGTTGAAGATGCTGTTTTAGATGGTGATAATTCGGTAGTAATACAACAAGCAAACAACAGAACATTTGCAGCACAGATTGTGCTAAAGCAAATTTTAGAGAACCTATAATTATGAAAACACTAAAAATCATAAAAATAGGAGGAAACATTATAGATAATGTTAGTGCTTTACAACAATTCTTAAAAGCCTTTGCAACTATAGATTCTCCTAAAATATTAGTTCATGGAGGTGGAAAATTAGCGACAAAACTAGCACAGCAAATGCAAGTTGAAGTTAATATGGTAGATGGAAGACGTGTAACAGATCAAGAGACGTTAGATATTATTACTATGGTATACGCTGGAAAAATTAATAAAAATATTGTTGCGCAATTACAAGCGAATAGGTGTAATGCTATTGGTTTTTCAGGAGCAGATGGAAATACAATAGTTTCAAATTTAAGACCTTCAAAACCTATCGATTATGGTTTTGCTGGAGATGTAAAACAAGTAAATACAGAAGTCTTAGAAATACTTTTAAATAATAATGTGGCACCTGTTTTTTGTGCTATAACTCACGACGAAAAAGGTCAGTTGTTAAATACAAATGCAGATACTATCGCTTCAGAATTAGCAATCGGTTTTGCTTCTACTTATAAAACAGAATTATATTATTGTTTCGAAAAAAATGGTGTTTTAGAAAATGTCGATAATGACGATTCTGTAATCGAAAATATCAATACAGAAAGCTATAAAACACTAAAAGAAGAGAAAATAATTTTTGAAGGTATGCTTCCAAAATTAGACAACTGTTTTCATGCCATAAATCATCACGTTAGTAGAGTTTGTATTGGGAAATCAAGCATGCTTTTTAATACAAATAGTAAACACACAACCATTACAAAATGATAGAAAAATTAACAACAAGGGCAATTGCTTTATTAAAGCAGCTTATAGAAACGCAGTCTTTTTCTTCAGAAGAAGGTCCAACAGCAGCACATATCGAACAATGGTTTGTAGAACAAGATGTTCCTTTTAATCGTACACGACATAATGTTTGGGCAACAAACAACCATTTTGACGAGAGCAAACAAACATTATTATTAAACTCGCATCACGATACTGTAAAACCTAATAATGGTTATACTAAAGATCCATTTAAAGCCATTGTTGAAGATGGAAAATTATATGGTTTAGGAAGTAATGATGCAGGAGGATGCTTAGTGAGTTTGTTAGCGACTTTTGCGTATTTCTATAACAAAAAAGGCTTAAATTATAATATTGTTATTGTCGCTTCAGCGGAAGAAGAAAGCAGTGGAGATAACGGTTTAAATAGTATGTTAAGTGTTATTCCAAAAGTAGATGTTGCTATTGTTGGAGAACCAACATTAATGAATTTGGCAGTAGCCGAAAAAGGTTTGGTTGTTTTTGATGCAGTAGTAAAAGGAACACCAAGTCATGCTGCACATCCTAATAACGATAATGCTATTTATAAGAGCATTCCAGTTTTAGAATGGTTTAAAAACTACACATTCGATAAAAAATCTGAAGCTTTAGGTGAAGTAAAATTAACTGTTACACAAATTAATGCAGGAAAGCAGCATAATGCAGTGCCTGCTGATGTTAAAATGGTTGTAGATGTTCGTGTAAACGACAAATACTCAAATCAAGATATTGTAGATATTTTACAAAAGGAAGCACCTTGTGATAGTATTACTCCAAGAAGTATAAAATTAAATTCATCGTCAATTCCAATCGATCATCCATTGGTAATTGCAGGAGTAGAGATTGGAAGAAGTACTTATGGTTCTCCAACGCTTTCAGATCAAGCAGTACTAAGTTGTCCGTCTTTAAAATTAGGACCAGGAGATAGTACAAGATCACATTCTGCAGATGAGTTTATTTACCTTAATGAAATAGAAGAAGGGATTAAGATTTATATAGAATTACTGGAAAAAGTGCTTTAAAATTTACGTCAGTTCGAGTGATTCGACGAAGGAGAATAGTATCGAGAACTTTTAAAAACTTCTCGATACAAAATTCTAAAAAAGAATTTCACTCGAAGTGACAAAGATCAAATTAAAAAAGAAAACTATGAAACTCTGGGACAAAGGAATAAGTATCGATAAAAAAATAGAACAATTTACTGTTGGTAACGATAGAGAAATTGATTTACATATTGCAAAGTACGATGTGCAAGCATCTTTAGCGCATGCTATCATGTTAGAATCTATAGGTATAATTTCTTCGGAAGAATTATTGCAATTAAAAACAGGATTAAATGCAATTGCTAAAACCATAGAAAACGGAACGTTTGTTATTGAAGCTTCTTTTGAAGATGTACATTCTAAAATGGAATATGAACTAACAAAAACATTAGGTGATGTTGGAAAAAAAATTCACACAGCACGTTCAAGAAACGATCAAGTTTTAGTTGCGCTTCAATTATATTACAAAGAGAACTTAAAAGAAATTAACGATAAAACGAAGACGTTTTTCGATACACTTTTAGGCTTAGCCGAAACACATAAAAACGCTTTACTTCCTGGTTATACACATTTACAAGTGGCAATGCCATCTTCGTTTGGTTTATGGTTTTCTGCCTATGCTGAGGTTTTAATTGATGATGTTTACTTGTTAAATGCAGCTATAAAAACAGTAGATCAAAATCCGTTAGGTTCTGCAGCTGGTTATGGAAGTTCTTTTCCTATCGATAGAGAATTAACAACCAAAGAACTGGGTTTTTCAACTTTAAAATATAATGTTGTTGCTGCGCAAATGAGCAGAGGAAAAAGCGAACGTACTATTGCTTTAGCTTTAGGAAGTGTTTGTAATACATTAGCGCGTTTTGCAATGGATATTTGTGTGTATAATAGTCAGAATTTTGGCTTTATAGCATTCCCAGACGAATTAACTACAGGAAGCAGTATTATGCCTCATAAAAAAAATCCAGATGTATTTGAGCTTATTAGAGGAAAAGCAAATAAAATACAAGCCTTACATACCGAAATGGTTTTAATAACTAATAATTTGCCAAGTGGTTACCACAGAGATTTTCAGTTATTAAAAGAAAACATAATTGCAGCAATAGAAGATGTGAAAGATTTATTAGACATCTTTAATTATGCAATACAACAAGTTATTGTAAAGCACGTAGATTTAAACGATGCTAAATACCAATACTTATTTACTGTAGATAATATAAATACATTAGTAGTCGATGGTATGCCTTTTAGAGAAGCGTATCAAAAAATTGGAGGCGAAGTAGAAAATGGAACATATAAACCAGATACATCAAAACAACATACGCATGTTGGTAGTATTGGTAATTTGTGTTTAAAGAATATTAGTGATAAGTATCCTAAATAGAACTTGTCTTAGGTTTTGAGTAATAGTATATTAATTTATAAAATTTAAATAATGAAAATAGCAATTATAGGAGTTGGTAACCTTGGGTTATCTATCGCAAAAGGATTATTAGCAAGTGATATTACAACATCGTTATACTTAACAAAGCGTCATATTAACGAATTAGAAGGTTTAAAATCTGATAAAAAAGTCATTATTACTAGTGATAATGGAGAGGCAATTTCAAATTCAGACATTATTATATTCGCTGTTCAACCTAATCATTTAGGTGCTGTATTGCGTAAAAATCAACAATTTATTACGCAAAAACATACTTTGATATCTACTATTACGGGTTTTTCAATTGAAAAAATTGAAGCTATTATTGGTAATGAATACTCTGTAATTAGAGCTATGCCAAATACTGCAATTGCAGTTGGTAAATCTATGACTTGTATTTGTAGCAACGAAAAAGCACAATTAAAATTAAATACTGCTAGAAAAATATTTGATCTTTTAGGAACTACTTTAGTAATACCTGAAAAACAAATGCAAGCAGCGACAGTGGTTTGTGCAAGTGGAGTAGCCTTTTGGATGCGTTTAATTAGAGCAACAACACAAGCGGCAATACAACTTGGTTTTGATGCTAAAGAAGCGCAGTTGTTAGCAATGCATACTGCAGAAGGTGCAGCAGGTTTGTTGATTGCTACAGGTAATCATCCAGAAGAAGAAATAGATAAAGTAACAACGCCAAGAGGTTGTACTATTGAAGGTTTAAATGAAATGGAACACCAAGGTTTAAGCTCATCTTTAATTCAAGGTATGATTGCTTCTTTTGGTAAGATTGATGGGATTAAGGATAGAACTTAAAACTACTGAAGCACTTTATAATAAAAAAAGCACCTTTCTCAAGGTGCTTTTTCAGTACTATAGACTAATAAAATAATTGTAGATAGTCCTAAGTGAATATTATAAAATTAATATTCGTATAATTTGGGTGTAAAAATAATTAAGCTCTAGGTAAATCACTATCATCCTTTAAAGGCAAGTGAGATTCTCCCATTAAACACTTGTCTATATGATGTGCTGCTTGTCTTCCTTCAGAAATTGCCCAAACAATTAAAGATTGTCCGCGACGCATATCTCCAGCAACAAATACACCGGGAACATTAGTTTTGTAATCTTTAGTTGAAGCTTCAATATTGGTTCTAAAATCCATGTTTAAACCAAACTGATCAGCTAAAGTTTTTTCAGCGCCTGTAAAACCAAGTGCGAGTAATGCTAAATCGCATTCCCAAGTTTTTTCAGTATTTGGTACCTCGTTTAATTGAGGTCTTTCTCCAGGTTTAAAAATCCATTCTACTTCAACGGTTTTTAAGCCTATTAAATTTCCGTTTTTGTCTCCTAAAAATTCTTTAGTCGATACGCTGAAAAAACGTTCTACACCTTCTTGGTGAGATGATGTTGTTTTTAGCTTCATTGGCCAATACGGCCAAGGTTGATGTGCTGGACGACCTTCTGATGGTTTACTTAAAATCTCAAAGTTAGTTACAGATGTTGCGCCGTGACGATTAGAAGTTCCAATACAATCACTTCCTGTGTCTCCACCACCAATTACGATGACGTTTTTCTTTTCTGCAGAAATCACATCTTTAAATTCTACTAAACCATCAACATATTGATTGTTTAGTTTTAAAAAGTCCATGGCTTGTGTAACACCTTTTAAGTCTGATCCTGGTATTGGAATGCTTCTTCTTACAGTTGCTCCACCACATAGAACTACAGCATCAAAATCGTCTTTAAGTTTGTTTGCGTCAACATTTACGCCAACATGTGCATTGGTTGTAAATGTAATGCCTTCTTCTTCTAAAACAGCAACACGTCTATCAATCACGTTTTTTTCCATTTTAAAATCTGGAATACCGTAACGTAGTAAGCCGCCTACTTTTTCGTCGCGTTCAAAAACAGTTACGTTATGTCCTGCACGATTTAATTGTTGTGCAGCTGCTAGGCCAGAAGGTCCAGAGCCAATAACTGCTACTGTTTTATCTGTTCTTATTTGTGGAGGATTTGCTGTAATCCAACCTTCGTTAAAAGCAGTTTCAACGATGTTTTTTTCAATATTTTCTATTGTTACCGGATCTTCGTTAATACCTAGTACGCAGGCTTCTTCGCAAGGTGCTGGGCATAAACGACCTGTGAATTCTGGGAAATTATTTGTTCTATGTAAAATCTCGGCAGCTTCTTTCCATTTTCCTTTAAAAACTTTGTCGTTAAAATCTGGAATAAAATTTCCAAGTGGGCAACCACTATGGCAAAACGGAATACCGCAATCCATGCAACGTGCGCCTTGATCTTTCAATTTCTCTTCTTTTAAAGGAATTGTAAATTCTTTATAATTTTCAATACGCTTTTCTGGCGCAGTGTAACTTTCGTCTTGGCGCTTATACTCTAAAAATCCTGTTGTCTTTCCCATAATCTAAGCTGTTTCTAATTGTTCTTGTTCTAACCTTACTAAGGCTTTTCTGTATTCTTCTGGTAATACTTTTTTAAACATTGGAAGATATGATTTCCAGTTATCTAAAATACGTCTTGCTAATGGACTTCCAGTAGCTTGAAAATGATTGTCTATAAGTTGTTGTAACTGTAATTCGTCATCTATGTTATTTATTGGATCGATATTTAAATCTTCTGCATTACAGTTTTGTGTAAACGTACCATCTTCATCTAGTACATAGGCGATTCCTCCACTCATTCCTGCTCCAAAATTTCGTCCTACTGCTCCAAGAACAACAGCTATTCCGCCAGTCATATACTCACAACCATGATCTCCAATACCTTCTACAACTGCTATTGCTCCAGAGTTTCTAACACAAAAGCGTTCTCCTGCTTTTCCATTAATATAAACTTCACCAGATGTTGCACCATATAAAGTTACGTTTCCAGTAATGATATTATCTTCTGGCACTATTGTACATTTTGCTGGTACTTTAATAATTAATTTAGCTCCAGATAAACCTTTTCCTAAATAATCGTTTGTATTTCCATGTACTGTGAAGGATAATCCTTTTGTAGCAAATGCTCCAAAACTTTGTCCAGCAGAACCGGTAAAATCAATATTAATAGTATCGTCTGGTAAGCCTTCTGCTCCATAAATTTTAGAAATCTCGTTACTTACAACGGCTCCAACGGCTCTATCGATATTGGTGATAGGCATTTCTAAGTGTGTTTTCTGTCTTCTAAATAAAGCTTGATGTGCTTGTTTTATAATCTTGAAATCTAAATGTACATTTAGGTTATGATCTTGACAGTATGTGTTGTATAATTTAACATCGTCTGCTACTTCTACTTTGTGTAAAATTGGAGATAAATCTATACCTGAAGATTTGTAATGCTCTATTGCTTTATTTCTGTTTAATTTTTGAGATTGTCCAACCATTTCATTAATGGTTCTAAACCCAAGTTTAGCCATAATCTCACGTAGTTCTTGTGCTACAAAATACATGTAGTTAACAACGTGTTCTGGTTTTCCTTTAAACTTTTTACGTAAATCAGGATTTTGAGTTGCGATACCTACTGGACATGTATTTAAATGACACACACGCATCATAATACATCCAGAAGCTACTAGTGGTGCAGTTGCGAAACCAAATTCTTCTGCTCCTAATAAACAGGCGATTGCGACATCTCTACCAGTTTTTAATTGTCCATCACACTCTAAAACAATTCTGTTTCTTAGATCATTCATTACTAAAGTTTGTTGTGCTTCAGCAATTCCTAATTCCCAAGGTAAACCGCAATGTTTTTGTGATGTTAAAGGTGTGGCACCTGTTCCTCCATCAAAACCAGCGACTAAAATAACATCTGCTTTCGCTTTAGCAACTCCTGCAGCAACTGTACCTACACCAATTTCTGAGACTAATTTAACATTAACTCTAGCAGTTCTATTTGCCGATTTTACATCGTAAATTAATTGAGATAAATCTTCAATAGAGTAAATATCGTGATGTGGTGGTGGCGAAATTAAGCCTACATAAGGTGTAGAGTTTCTTGTTTTTGCAATTTCTTTATTAACCTTTGGTCCAGGTAATTGTCCGCCTTCACCAGGTTTTGCACCTTGTGCAATTTTTATTTGAATTTCGCTTGCGCTTGTTAAGTAGTTTGATGTTACACCAAAACGACCTGAAGCGACTTGCTTAATGGCAGAGTTTTTCCAATCACCTTGCGAGCTTTTGTAAAAACGTTCTTGATCTTCTCCACCTTCACCAGAATTAGATTTACCTCCAATTCTATTCATGGCAACAGCTAAATTTTCGTGGGCTTCTTTACTAATAGACCCATAAGACATGGCTCCTGTTTTAAAACGTTTTACAATTTCTGTCCAAGGTTCTACTTCTTCTAAAGGGATAGGATCGAATTGATCGAATTCAAATAAACCTCTAATAGTCATTAATTGTTCAGATTGATCATTAACTAAATCTGAATATTCTTTGAATGTAGACGCTTTGTTTGTGCGTACAGATTCTTGAAGTTTTGCAACCGTTAATGGATTAAACATGTGCTTTTCTTGTCCACGTCTCCATCTGTATTCTCCACCAATTTCTAGGTCGATATTGGCTTCGTTTGCTTGAAATGCTTTTTTATGGCGCTTTGCAATTTCTTTTTCAATTTCTCTTAAACCAATACCTTGTATACGTGTTGGAGTATTTGGAAAATACTTTTCTACTGTTGTGGTGTTAATTCCAATACACTCGAATAATTGCGAACCACGATAAGAATTTAATGTTGAAATTCCGATTTTGTTCATCACTTTTAAAATACCTTTTCCTACTGCTTTATTGTAGTTTTTAATAGCTGCTAAGTATTCTAAATCCGTAAGGTCTAAATTGTCTATTTGTTTTTGTACAATTTCATTTACTATATAAGGATTTACAGCACTTGCACCATAACCAAATAATAAGGCAAAGTGGTGTACTTCTCTAGGTTCTGCAGATTCAATAATTAAACTAATTCTTGAACGTTTTTCTAATTTGTGTAATGCATGGTTTAAGTAAGAACATGCTAGTAATGCTGGAATTGGCGCATGATTTTTATCTACATATCTATCTGATAGGATAATAATATTTGCACCACCATCAATAGCTTTTGATGCTTTAGTAACTAAACCTTCAAGTGCAACTTCTAATTGGTTTAATCCGCGATTTACTTCATATAACATTGAAATAGATTCAACCTTAAAATCAGGATTGGTATCGTAATCTCTAATCTTATCTAAATCGTGTTTTGAAATAACTGGATTTTGTATTTTTAGTTTCTTGCAATGGTCTGCATTAATGTCGAATATATTAACATCACTTCCTAAAGTTAAACTAATATCTGTAACTAATTCTTCACGAATACCATCTAATGGTGGATTGGTAACTTGTGCGAATATTTGTTTAAAGTAGTTGTAAATTAATTGCGGACGCTCAGATAAAATAGCAATTGGTGTATCTGTTCCCATAGATCCAATAGGTTCTTTACCTAATTGTGCCATTGGGCGAATAATTGTATTTAAATCTTCTTCTGTATAACCAAAAACAACTTCACGTTTTTTTAATTCAATTTCATCGTAATCAATATGTCCTTTTTTTGCTTCTAGGTCTTTTAGATGAATTAAGTTTTCATCTAACCATTTGCGGTAAGGATGTTTAGAAGCTATTTCTTCTTTTATTTCTTCGTCGTTAACAATTCGGCCTTCGTTCATGTCTACCAAAAACATTTTCCCTGGCTCTAAACGACCATGGTATTCAATGTTTTCAGGTTTAATATCTACAACTCCGGTTTCCGAAGACATAATTACATTTCCTTTTTTCGTTACCGTATAACGCGAAGGACGTAAACCATTTCTATCTAAAACGGCTCCAATAAAATTACCATCTGTAAAAGGTATAGAAGCTGGTCCATCCCATGGTTCCATTAAGCATGAATTGAATTCGTAAAATGCTTTTTTAGCGTCAGACATGTTCGGGTTTTTTTCCCAAGCTTCTGGAACAAGCATCATCATAGCTTCAGGAAGTGAGCGACCTGTCATTAATAATAATTCAACAACCATATCTAAAGTTGCAGAATCTGACTTTCCTTTTAAAATAGTTGGTATTATTTTTTTAATATCATCACCAAATAATGGGCTTTCCATGATTTCTTCACGAGAAAGCATTCTAGAAGCATTACCTCTTACTGTGTTTATTTCTCCATTATGACAGATGTATCTAAAAGGCTGTGCTAAATCCCAAGTAGGGAATGTGTTAGTAGAAAAACGTTGGTGTACCAATGCTAATCTAGTATCTAAAGCAGAATTAAATAGATCTAAATAGTACTCGTTTATATGTTCAGGCATTAATAAGCCCTTAAATATTATGATTTTAGTTGAAAGACTTGGAAGGTAAAAGAACTTAGATTCAGATAATTTAGAACCATATATAGTATGTTCTGAAATTTTTCTGGCAGCGAATAATTTTATATTGAACTCCCTGTCTGTTTGCTTATCGTTAGCTTTTCCTATGAAAATTTGCTTAACAAAAGGCTCTGTAACTTTAGCTACTTTACCTAATACTTTACTATTAACAGGTACATCTCTCCAGCCAATAAGTTTAAGGCCTTGATTTTCGATTTCTTTTTCGAAAATATCTATACAATATTGACGTTGATTTTCCTTTTTAGGAAGAAACACATTACTAACAGCATATTCTCCAGATTCGGGTAAGTCGAATTCACAAAAAATCTTAAAAAATTTGTGTGGAATATCGATTAAAATACCTGCACCATCACCAGTAACACCATCGGAACTTACTGCGCCGCGATGTTCTAGTTTTACTAGGATTTCTAACGCTTTATGAATAATATCATTCGAGCGTTTTCCTGTTAAACTACATATAAATCCAGCGCCACAATTATCGTGTTCAAATTCTGGTAAATAAAGTCCTTGTTTCTTCAACATAATTCAGAAAATTTAAAGGTTTTTACACCTTATTACATCTGTAATATAGATGCTATTTTTTGATTAAAAAAAAGAAGGAAACACTTTTCCGATATCGATAATTAACGATGGACTTAATGAAAATTCTACAATTTTATAGTCATATAATGAATATAAGCTAATGTTAATAATTTATTAATAGAATGTTAAATGTTGCGAAAACGTTTGCGGTGAATACGTTGTGTTGAAAATAACGCATATAATTTGTAAAATTTTTGATAATTCTTAAAAGTGTAATTGCTGAATTGTCAAAAAAAGATAAAAAAATAATTCAACCCTAAAAATTCAAGGGTGTAAACGCATAAATTCATAAAAATTGTTTTTAAACCCATCATTTTGATAGGGTGTAATTACATTTTACATAGATTTGATTTCTATAATCATTAAAAAACAAGTTTATTATGAAAAAAATTACGCTAATATTTGTGTTGTTAGTAGCATCAATCGGTTTTGCTCAAGATGCAGAGGAAGCACCTAAAAAGAAATTTTCTTACGAAGGAAGTGTAGATGCTTATTATAGAACGAATTTAACTGCCACAGATACTATTGCTCAATCGCCTGCTTCATTCGCTAATCAAACAGGATTTGCATTAGGAATGGCAAATTTCATAGGTTCTTATGAATCTGGAAAAGTAGGAGCTGTTGCTGATTTGGTTTTTGGACCAAGAGGAGATCAAGCTGTGGGTTCAGATGTGCTTTATGTAAATCAACTTTATGCATATTGGAATGTGTCTGAAAAAACGACATTAACTTTTGGACGTTTTAATACTTTCTTAGGGTATGAAGTTATTTCTCCTGTAGGAAATTTTAATTACAGTACTTCTTATTTGTTTGCAAGTGGACCATTTTCTCATGTTGGACTAAAAGCAGATTTTGCATTGTCTGAAGATTTTTCACTTATGGTATCTGCAATGAACGCTACGGATACAAATAATAATACAACAGGAGATTATGCCTTTGGAGCGCAATTAGGTTATTCAGATCAATACTTGAATGTGTATTATGATTCTGGAGTTGTTTTAGGTCTTGAAATAGATTTTACTGGTGGTTTTGATGTTTCTGATGACATGTTTTTAGGAATTAATGCTGCGTATCAAGATAATGATGGTGCTGGTTTTTATGGTGCTGCACTATATCCTCAGTATACTTTAAGTGATGATTTTTCTCTTGGATTAAGAGGTGAGTATTTTGCTATGCACGGTGAAGGTGATGATTTGCCAAGTGTTTTCGATGTAACGCTTACAGGTAGTTATACTGTAGATGATTTAACAATTAAGCCAGAAGTTCGTTTCGATTCTTGGTCTGATAATACTCCATTTTACGATAACGATGGTTTGCCAACAGAAAGTTTAGCATCTTTTCTAGTTGCTGCTATATATAAATTTTAACTAAAACTAATTATGAAAAAAGTTGAAGCAATTATCAGAAAATCTAAATTTTCTGCAGTAAAAGAAGCACTTCACGAAGTAGGTGTTAATTTTTTCTCTTATTGGGATGTTACTGGATTAGGTAATGAAAAAGAAGGTCATGTTTATAGAGGTGTATCTTATAGTACAAGCGATATTCAAAGACGCTATTTGTCTATAGTAGTTAACGATGATTTTGAAGCGGTTACTATAAAAGCCATTTTAGAATCAGGCTCAACTGGAGATGTTGGAGATGGTAAGATTTTCGTCTCTCAAATAGATGATGTTTACAGAATAAGAACAGGAGAAAAAGGAGGAAACACTTTAAAATAAAAAACATGGAATTAATGACAAATAATGTATGGATGATGATCTGTACAGCGCTAGTTTTCTTTATGCACTTAGGTTTTGCACTTTTAGAAATAGGATTAACTAGGCAAAAGAATACAATTAATATTTTATTTAAAAATATATTTATTATCACAGTTGGTTTATTATTATACTGTTTAGTAGGGTTTAACCTTATGTATCCAGGTTTTGAAGCTGGTGATATGGGAGTCTTAGGATTTGCAGGATTTGGATTAGATGCTCCACTTACAGCAGCAGGAGGTTTAGATTTAACTTATAATGGAGGTTATACGTATTGGACGGATTTCTTATTTCAAGGTATGTTTGCAGCAACAGCAGCAACTATAGTTTCTGGAGCTGTTGCAGAACGTATGAAAATTGGACCATTTATGTTGTTTACTGTAATCTATGTTGGGTTAATTTATCCAATTGCGGGCTCATGGAAATGGGGAGGCGGATTTTTAGATGGATTAGGTTTTTATGACTTTGCCGGATCTACATTAGTGCATTCAGTTGGTGGATGGGCAGCTTTAGTTGCAGTTTGTTTATTAGGTGCAAGAATTGGAAAATATAAAGATGGAAAACCTCAAGCTATTCCAGGACATAATATTCCTTTAGCTACTGCTGGAGTTTTAATATTATGGTTAGGATGGTTTGGATTTAATGGAGGATCTGTATTGTCTGCAGATCCAGAATTAACATCTTTAGTATTGGTTACAACATGTTTAGCAGCAGCAGCTGGTGGTGTTGTGTCTGCAATCGCCTCTACTGTTATGTATAAAAACTTAGATTTAACTATGTTTTTAAACGGTATTCTTGGTGGATTAGTTGGTATTACTGCAGGAGCAGATGTTATGTCTCCAACAAGCGCGATTGTAATAGGAGCAATAGCAGGTGTGTTAATTGTATTTGCAGTTGCCTTTATAGATAAATTAAAATTAGATGATCCAGTGGGAGCAATTGCTGTACACTTGGTTTGTGGTATTTGGGGAACGTTGGCAGTAGGAATTTTTGGTTTTAGTGCTGTAACTGATGATGCTGGAGCATTTTTAAATGCGAATGGAGATGTTGTTGCTACTGTGTCTGAAGCTGCAAATAGTTTGTCATTCTTACCGCAGTTATACGGAGTGTTAGCTTATGCAGCAATTTGTATTGTATCTTCATTCTTAATTATTTTTACAATGAAGAAAGTAGTTGGAATACGTGTTTCTGAAAAAGAAGAATTAGAAGGTCTTGATGCTCATGAACATGGTATGGATGCTTATCCAGACTTTAGATTGAATGAACATTAAAAAATAGTTAGTTTTATTGGTAAAGTCTCGAAGTGTACAGCTTCGAGGCTTTTTTTTTTATTTAAAACATTCTTAAATTTAAATAGTAAAGAAGTGCATTTCGTTTTTTTTAAGGCTATTGCGCCTCTTTGTTAGGGATAGTTTTATAAGATTTGGGCAGTTCGTTTGCTTTAGCATATAATGGTAAGCTCAATTTTAAGGAGTAGTTTACCATGTTTGAAATGTATTTCTGTTGTATTTATAATCAATAACGGCTATTGTGAGCATAAAAACCCTCGAAATATTAATATTTTGAGGGTTTTTATTTTAAATTAATAGTTGGTGATTAAGCCGAATTACGACTAGCATTAATATTGCCAAATAATGAGCGTGTTACTAGTTTTTCGTAGATAGCAATTTGTGCATCATCTCTAACTTCAGCTTTTTCTAGTTCTTGAATTTTCTTTAAAGCATATTGTTGTATTGTTAATAATGGTAAAACAATAGATTCTCTAACAGCAATAGATGCACTTCCTGCAGGTTCTTCTTGCATAAGCTCTGTGTAGCCTGTAAGTTTTAGAAGTAAACGTTTTGAAGTTTTATATTCTTCATAAATAACATTCCAGAAACCACCATATTCTTCATCATCACTCATGTATTTTGTTAAATCAAAAAATGATTTAGATAAAGACATCATGCTATTTTCAATCAATGTTTTGAAGAAATCAGACGTTTTAAATAAATGCTGAACTTTCTCGAACGTATTAGTGTCTTCATAATGTTTAAGTGCGGTTCCAACACCAAAAAATCCTGGTACGTTTTGCTTTAATTGGCTCCAAGAACCAACAAAAGGTATTGCTCTTAAATCTTCAAATACTAAGCCTTCTGCTTTACCGCGTTTAGATGGGCGACTTCCAATATTTGTTTTGGCATAATATTTTAAAGTACTCATATGTTCTAAGTACGAAATGAATTTAGGATGTGCCTTAAAAGCAGAATACGCTTTATAGCTACGTTCAGATAAATCTGTCATCACGTCTCTGTTTTCAGGAAGCATGCTTAAATCTTTATCGCTTAAACTATTATAGATACCAGAACTAATTAGCTGCTCTAAGTTGTACTGAGACGAATCTAAGGTTCCAAAATTAGAAGAAATCGTTTGCCCTTGTATTGTTAATTGTACTTCTTTGTCTTCAATGGTTGGTCCAAGAGAGGCGTAGAAGTTATGTGTTTTTCCTCCGCCACGAGCTGGAGGTCCGCCACGACCATCAAAGAAAATAACAGTAATACCGTATTGTCTTGAAATTGTAGTTAAGTTTTCTTTTGCTTTGTAGATTGCCCAGTTGGCCATTAAATAACCACCGTCTTTTGTTCCGTCACTAAAACCAAGCATAATAGTTTGCTTATTTCCTCTAGATTTTAAATGTGCAGCGTATTCAGGGTTAGTGTATAGCTCTTCCATAACTTGAGGCGCATTTTCTAAATCGGTAATCGTTTCGAATAAAGGTCCAACATCAACAGTTAATTTATCTTGAAAAGCGACTAGCTTTAACATTGCAAACAACTGCATAACATGTAAAGTGGTTTGGTTGTTACTTATAATATAACGGTTAGCGGCAACTTCACCATTTGTAGTTTGAATGGTTTTTATAGCCTTCATTGTGTTTAAAGCCTTTAAGGTTTCTTCGTCTTTAATTAAAGATAAATCAACACTGCCTTCGACTTTAGATAAAATTTCAACTTGTTCCTTTTCAGATAAATCTTGATAGTTTTTCGGGAATATAGTGCTACCACTTTCAATCAAAGTGTTTACCATATCGTTAAAAAATTGTTCATGTTTTCTGCTATCTTGACGAATATCAAGATTGGCAAAATGAAAGCCAAATAAATGAACTTTATTCAATAAGCTATTCACTTCATTTACATAAAGTGACTGATGCTTTTCTATAATAATTTCTTTTATTTCTTTTAATTCTGAAGTAAAAGAAACTAAAGTTAAGTTTGATTCCTGATTAGTGATCATTTTATAAAGCTTTTGCTCTAAAGTTGATACACGATCTTCAACACCTTGAAAAGATAATTTTCTTTTTAAACCTCTTACATCGCGATAGTAGTTTTTAATAACAGTTTCGCGTAATCTATTGGCAACTTTTAGAGTTATTTCTGGAGTTACAAATGGATTTCCATCTCTATCTCCTCCTGGCCAAAAGCCAATGTTTATAATGTCGTTATCTATGTGTTCTCCATCAAAAATATTTTGTTGGATGTAATCGTAAATAGATCCAAAAGATTTATAAAATACATTTTCCAAATACCATATTAAACTCACAGCCTCATCATAAGGCGTTGGTTTTTCATGTTTAAAAAATGGTGTTTTACCTAATTGTGCTAATAAATCATTTATTCTAAGCAAATCGTTTTCACGAATAGCTTCGGTTAAATCTGTAATAATACCTAAAACAGAGCCTGGGTAAAATTGTGTTGGATGCGCTGTTAAAACAATACGCACTTTAAACTCTTCTAAATAAGTTTTAAGTGTTTCTAGCTTATTTTCGGCAGTTACACTTTCTTTTAAACTACGCAAGGTTCCAATACCATCCATGTTATTAACTAATGGAAAAGCAGCATCTTCAATAGCATCAAATAATACAACTTGACGTTCTATGTATTGAATAAATTTAAATAATAAATTAGTCTGACTCTCGTGAGAGCGGCTAGATTGGTATTTTTTAAAAAACGTTTCAACAATAGCTGTTGGATTGTCTTGCTTGGCAAAACCTTTCTCGCAAGTTTCGTGAAAAAGAGGTAAAAGCGCACCAGTTTTTGTTATCGCATCGAAAGGAAGCGTCATAAATATACTGTTGTATATTTGATACTTCGATAATACATTTTGATTAAATCGCGTAAGTTTAGGTTGTACAGGCATTAAATGATAGTGGATTGTCCTAAGTGGATGTTTGTAAAATTAAGGTTTGAGTCGTTTGGATTGCTGATAAAATCGGCAATAAAATCCCCAACCTTTGAAGTTGAAACGTTATCGTAAATAGTATTTAAATCTGGTGTTGTAACGTTTAATTTTAGAGATTTATCTACGGCTTCTTTTATTAAATCTGCTTCTTCGTGTAAATCAAAATGTTCTAATAGCATCGCAGCACTTAAAATAGAAGCTACAGGATTGGCAATACCTTTTCCAGTTGCTTGCGGGTACGATCCATGAATAGGTTCGAACATTGCATATTTATCTCCAACCGAGGCTGAAGCTAATAATCCAATAGAACCACCAATAACGCTAGCTTCGTCGCTAATTACGTCTCCAAATAAATTTTCGGTTAAAATAACGTCAAACTGTTTTGGATTTAAAATCATTTGCATAGCTGCATTATCAACAAACAAGAAATCTAAAGTTACATCTGGATATTGTGTCGCTAATTCGGTAACAACTTTTCTCCATAAACGAGAAGTTTCTAAAACATTAGCCTTGTCCACCAATGTTATTTTTTTACTTCTGCTTTGAGCAGCTTTGAATGCTAAATGTGCAATACGTTCAATTTCATAGCGGGAATACTCGCATAAATCTGAAGCAGTATCTCCATCTTCGCTTAGTTTCTTTTCGCCAAAATAGATGCCACCTGTTAATTCTCTGTAAATACTAATATCTGTACCCTCAATAATCTCTCTTTTTAGAGGTGATTTATCAAGTAAAGTGTCGTATGCTTTTACAGGTCTAACATTTGCATATAGACCCAATTCTTTTCTAAGTTTAAGTAAGCCTTGTTCTGGTCTTATTTTCGCACTTGGATCGTTATCGTATTTTGGATGACCAATAGCTCCAAACAAGATAGCATCACTCGTTTTACATAGCTCCAAAGTAGAGTCTGGTAAGGGATTGTTTTGTTCGTCTATGGCCACTGCGCCAACCGATGCTTCCTTGAATAAAAACGTATGGTCAAATTCTAAAGCAATCGCTTTTAAAACTTTAATAGCTTGTTTGGTCACCTCTGGACCAATGCCATCACCTGGTAAAACAGCAATATTTAATTTCATCTCAAATTTATTTTTTCGTTCCCATGTAAAAGGAAATTTATTATTATATTTTTTCGCGTCTCCTAGTGGTTGTGCTTTTCTTGCCCTTTATTTAAGGCATTTAAAAGTGTCTTCAGCTTGGAAATAGCACGATTCCTATTTGTTAAATAAGAATTAATAGGTAACCCTTAGTGTGCTAACTAGTCAACTGCATTTTCAAATGCTTCAATTGTTTTCTTTTTGCTAAGTAGGTAATCGATATCGTCGTAACCATTAATCATACATGTTTTTTTGTATGGATCAATGTTAAAATTCTCAAAACGTTTGCTGCTACTAATGCTAATTTGTTGTTCGTGTAAATTTACTTTTATCTTTACGTTTGGATCTGCATTAACCTCAGATATTAAATGCTTTAAATATGCCTTCGAAACTTGAACAGGTAGTAGGCCGTTGTTTAGGGCGTTACCTTTAAAAATATCAGCAAAAAAACTAGATACAATTACTTTAAAGCCATACCCAACTAAAGCCCAGGCAGCGTGTTCACGACTAGATCCACAGCCAAAATTATCTCCAGCAACTAATATGCTCCCGGAGTAATCTGTGTTATTTAATGAGAATTTAGAGTTTTCAGATCCATCTTTATTATAACGCCAATCTCTAAAAACGTTATCTCCAAAACCTTTTTTATCTGTCGCTTTTAAAAAACGCGCAGGAATAATTTGGTCTGTATCTACATTCGCAATATCTAACGGTATTGCTCTTGAGGTTAATGTTGTAAATTTTTCCATGTTATGCGAATTCTAGTGTTTCAATATTTTCTGTGACATCTATTATTTTTCCAGCAATTGCTGTTGCAGCCGCTACTAATGGGCTTGCTAAAATGGTTCTAGAACCTTGGCCTTGTCTGCCTTCAAAATTTCTATTCGAGGTCGATACACAGTATTCGCCTTGCGGAATTTTATCGTCGTTCATTGCTAAACATGCAGAGCAACCAGGTTGTCTTAATTCAAATCCAGCTGCATCAAAAATATCTTTTAAGCCTTCAGTTATAATTTGTGTTTCAACTTGTTTACTACCAGGAACCAGCCATGCAGTTACATTGTCTGCTTTCTGTTTTCCTTTTATATACTTAGCTGCAACTCTAAAATCTTCAATTCTAGAATTGGTACAACTACCAATAAATACGTAGTTTATTTGTTTGTTGATTAAGCTTTCTCCAGCTTCAAAATTCATGTATTCTAAAGACTTTACAAATGAAGCGTCTTTGTTATTTGGGATGTTTTCCGATATTTTAATTCCCATACCTGGATTTGTTCCATAGGTAATCATGGGTTCTATATCTTCTGCATCAAAAGCGTATTCTTTATCGAAAATAGCACCTTCGTCTGTTGGTAATGTTTTCCAGTAAGCTGCTTTTTTATCGAAATCATCTCCTTTTGGTGCGTATTCACGTCCTTTAACATAATCGAAAGTGGTTTGGTCTGGAGCAATCATGCCACCACGAGCTCCCATTTCAATACTCATATTACAAACAGTCATTCGGCCTTCCATGGTCATGTTCTCAAAAACATCTCCTGCATATTCGCAAAAATATCCAGTACCAGAATTGGTGCCTAGTTTCGAGATAATATAAAGAATAACATCTTTAGGTAATACGCCATTTTTAAGTTTGCCATTAACAGTTACTCGTAAGCTTTTTGGTTTTGTAAGCAATAAACATTGGCTTGCAAAAACCTGTGCTACTTGGCTAGTTCCAATACCAAATGCAATAGTGCCAAAAGCACCGTGTGTCGAGGTGTGGCTGTCGCCACAAACCATTGTCATCCCTGGTTGTGTAAACCCTAGCTCTGGAGCCATGACATGTACAATGCCATTGTATTTATGACCTAGTTCGTATAGTGTAATATTATTTTTTTTACAGTTTGTAGATAGTTGCTCTAATTGATTTCTAGACTGTAAATCTTTAATTGGTAAATGCTGATTTTCTGTTGGTGTGTTGTGATCTGCAGTGGCTACAATTTGATTTGGTCTAAAAACAGCAATTCCGCGATCTTCTAATTCATTAAAAGCTTGCGGACTTGTTACTTCGTGTATTAAGTGTTTGTCTATATAAAGTATCTGTGGACCGTTTTCTATACTATCGACCACGTGCGCATCCCAAACTTTATCAAATAATGTTTTTTTACTCATATTTTGTTATTTCTGCCTAAGCAGGAATTTATTATGCAGAGATAATTTCTCTGTACATGTTGCTAGTTTCTATAATTTGATGAATATCTTCATCTTCTACCTGCTTCTTTTTATCTGCAAAGTTTAAAAATTTTGCATAAACATCGTCTAGTTGTAGTTTGGTTAATTCGTAACCCACATTTTTAGCTCTATAAGCTAAAGCAGCACGACCACTTCTTGCTGTTAAAACAATAGCAGATTCTGTTACGCCAACATCTTTAGGGTTTATAATTTCGTAAGTTTCTCGATTTTTAATGACGCCATCTTGGTGAATTCCTGAACTGTGAGCAAAAGCATTGGCGCCAACAATAGCTTTGTTGGGTTGTGTGTAAATGCCCATACTGTCTGAAACCAATTGGCTCATTCCGTAAAGCATTTCAGTTTTAATATTTGTATCTAAGTTAAGGTAGGGATGTTGTTTTAAAACCATAACTACTTCTTCTAAAGCTGTGTTTCCAGCACGCTCTCCAATACCATTTATAGTACACTCTATTTGTCTAGCTCCATTTATTACACCTTCAATAGAATTTGCAGTAGCTAAACCTAAATCGTTATGGCAATGGCAAGATAGAATTGCTTTTTCAATACCTTTTACATTTTCTTTTAGATACTTGATTTTTGCACCATATTCGCTAGGTAAACAGTAGCCAGTTGTATCTGGAATATTTAATACTGTTGCTCCGGCTCTTATTGCTGCTTCGCAAACTCTAGCAAGGTATTCGTTTTCTGTACGTCCTGCATCTTCAGCATAAAATTCTACATCTTCAACAAAAGACTTGGCGTATTTAACGGCTTCAAAAGCACGCTCGATAATGGTTTCTCTATTCGATTTGAACTTATGAATAATATGAGAGTCTGAAGTCCCAATACCTGTATGTATTCTTGGCTTTTTAGCATGTTTTAATGCTTCCGAAGCTACTTTTATATCATTTTCAACAGCTCGTGTTAGTCCACAAACCGTTGCATTTTTTACTATTTTTGAAATAGCTTCAACAGATTTAAAATCACCTGGACTTGAGACGGGAAAACCAGCTTCAATAACATCCACTCCTAATAAATCTAATTGCGCTGCGATGACTACTTTTTGTTCTGTATTTAATTTACAACCTGGAACTTGTTCTCCATCACGAAGCGTTGTATCGAAAATTTGTATGTTATTATTTGACATTTAAGAGAGTTTTATTTTTCTATTGAAATACTAATTTATACTTTGGTTATTCGTTACTAGCAATCACTATTTAAAGTGTTACGATGTTCAATCTTTAAAATAGAACATAAAATACTAGTAATCAATTACTTAAATAATTTATTAGTTGATGACTAAAGACCAAAAAGATAATTTATTCGCCTTAGTTAAATCGTTAAACAAGTCCGAAAAACGACAATTTAAATTGTATGTTGGTCGATTGGGTGTGAATTCGGATTCTAAATTTTTAAACTTATTTACAGTTTTAGATAAGCTTAAACATTACGATGAGGTTTCGATATTAAAGTCCACTCAAATAAAAAAACAGCAATTAGCTAATGTAAAAGCCCATTTATATAAGCAGATTCTTATTAGTTTAAAGCTAAATCCATCGCATCAAAATATTAGATTGCAAATAAGAGAACAGTTAGATTTTGCTTCAATATTATACCATAAAGGACTCTATAAGCAAAGTTTGAAAATTTTAGATAAAGCAAAAGATGTTGCTATTACAAATGAAGAAAAGAATCTTGCCTTCGAAATTGTAGAATTAGAAAAAATTATTGAAGCGCAATATATAACTAGGAGTATAAGTACAAGAGCCGATGAGTTAACTATACAGGCAAAAGAGTTAAGCGAGTTAAATGTAATTACTAGTAAATTATCTAATCTATCGCTTCAGTTATATGGTATAATATTAAAAACAGGTTATGTAAAAAACGAGAGAGAAAGCAATGAAGTAACCAAATACTTTAATGATAGATTGCCGAAATTTAAGATTTCTAAGGTTGGTTTTAGGGAGAAACTGTGGTTTTATCAAGCTCATTTGTGGTACAGTTTTTTAATGCAAGATTTTTTACACTGCTATAAATACGCATCCAAATGGGTCGATTTGTTTTATCAGTATCCGGATATGGTGAATTTAAATCCTGTGTTTTTTCTAAAAGGTAATAACTACTTGTTAGAATCTATTTTCTTTGTTAATAACAAGCCAAAATTTATAGAGGCATTTTCAAATTTACAATCTAGGATCAAGGATTCTAGTTTTCCAAAAGATGAAAATGTGCAGTCTTTAACTTTTTTATATCTTAATTTTCATGATATTAATAAACATTTTATAGATGGGAGTTTTCAAGATGGTTTGTCATTAATACCTAAAATAGAAGCAGATTTAGTTGAGTTCGATAATAGAGTAGACGAGCATCATAAAATGATATTTTATTATAAGTTTGCCAGCTTGCATTTTGGAGTCGGTAATAATAAAGAATGTATACGGTATTTAGATAAAATTATTTCTAATAAATCGCTTTCGATGCGAGAAGATTTGTTGTGTTTTTCTAGAGTATTAAATTTGGTAGCGCACTACGAAGCAGGATTAGACTATCATTTAGATACTTTACTAAGAAGTACATACAAGTTTTTAATTAAAATGAATGACCTCCACGAAGTCCAAAAGGAGATGATAAAATTTATTAAAGGCTTGCAAGATATTTATCCGCAAGATTTAAAAAATGCTTTTAGAACTTTACGAGATACTTTAAAAACATACGAAGGCCATCCATATGAGCGTCGTGCCTTTTTGTATTTAGATATTATTTCTTGGCTTGAAAGTAAAATCGAGGACAAGCCTGTAAGTGATATTATTAGACAAAAATATTTAGAGAAAATATAGTGTAATAAAAATACGCGACTTGAATTATTAGATTTTGAAACCATGGAGATGGTTATTGGTCTCTTTTAATTTAGGTGCTCATTATATTGTTTTTCTTCTTTTTTTTATGAGAACCCTATATAGTTAACTGATAATCAACATTGGTTTGCCTTGTTTTGATTTTTTATATCCTTTATTTTTTTTAGTTTAAAAGTAAAAGGTGTATTTTTAAGCGTCCCAGCTTAACCAACACCATTGTATGAATGCATATACTATAGTAGTCGTGGAGTTCTTACTCATATCTTCTAGTATTCTTTTATTGTTTAAACTTCGAAATTTATTAGGGCTAGCACCTCTTTATCTCTTTTTGGGAGCAGAACGGTATTTGCAGGCGCTTTCGGGGACAAGGATAAGCTTTACTCTCTTTCAAGAAATTACAATTTATCCAGTATCTGTTGTTATATTTAGCTCTCTTTTATTTGCTGTTTTATTAATCTATATTAAAGAAGGAGCCTCTAGTGCCAGGGCTCTTATTTTAGGTGTTATTATCTCAAACCTTCTTTTGTCTGCATTGTTTGGTATTGCGAATGCGCAAAATTTAGATGCTGTAGAGTCTTCGTTTGCTTTTTTAATAAACGATAAATATTTTATTACTGGTACTATCTTGTTGCTGCTAGATTTTCTATGGTTGGTTGTAATTTATCAATTTTTAATTTCAAAAATTAGTAAGCGATACTTCTTTTTTACACTCTTTATTTCATTACTACTGGTTTTTATTTCTGATACAATTATTTTTAATATAACACTTTACTATGGCTCTGCAGATTTTGGTAATTTGCTAGTTGGTGATTTTATAAGTAAAGTTTTTTCAGCTCTGGTGTTTTCTTCCATTTTATACGTCTACGTTAAATATATAGATAATAAGAAGAGTGATAGCTCTTTTATAGCGAGTCAAGAACGAGATGTTTTTTCAATATTTAGATATGAAAAAAAATACTTAAAGGTAAAGGCAGAGAAAAAGCAATTAAAGGAGGAATTAGCCTCTCAATTAGAAACCTCTTTAAATAGTATTTCGGATGGTTTTATTTCTTTAGATACGAACTGGTGTTACACTTATGTAAATAAAAAAGCAGCAGAAATTTTAGGAAGATCGCCAGAAAGTTTAATAGGGAAGAATATTTGGACGGAGTTTCCAGAAGGTGTAGGCCTTCCTTTTTATCATAAATATTATGAAGCAGTCGAAACTAGAGAAACCATTTATTTTGAAGATTATTACGAGCCTTTAGATATGTGGTTTGAGAACAGGGTGTACGCTTTACCAGAAGGCTTGACTATTTATTTTACAGACATTACCGAAAAGAAAAAAACAGATGATAAGAATCAAATGTTGCTTTCTTTAATAGAAACAAGTGGTGATTTTGTTGGACTGGCAACATTAGAGGGTAAGCCTATTTATTTAAATGCTAATGGTAGAAAGCTAATTGGTTTAAATGTTAACGAAGATTTGCCAGGTTTTATAGCTGATGTTTTTCCTGAGGAATACCAAGAGAAGATTGTTAATGAGCACATGCCTAATATTTTTAAAAAGAATAAATGGAGTGGAGAGGTCGAATTTAGAAACTTAAAAACAAGTGATTTAATACCTATAGAAATGGCTGGTTTCTTGATAAAAGATAAAACAACAAATAAGCCTATTGCCTTGGGTATTGTTGCTTCAAATATTACAAAACGTAAAGAAGCAGAAGAGAGATTAGTAAAAAGTGAGAAATTATTTAAAGGATTAACATCTAAGGCTCCAGTTGGAATATATCAAACGGATACAGAGGGTTCGTGTAATTATGTAAATCAAAGATGGTCTAATTATGCAGGAATATCTTTTGAGGAGGCAATGGGTTATGGTTGGGCTACAGCTGTTCATCCAGATGATGAAGAAAGAATACTTAAAGAGTGGAATAAATACGTTTTATCAGATGATAGTGAGCTTGAGACAGAGTTTAGGTTTCTGCGTAAAAAGGATAACACAATATTGTGGGTGACTGTAAAGACTGTAGAAACGTACGATGCACAAAATAAATTATATGGCTATATCGGTATGGCTATTGATATTACAGATAGAAAAGAGGCTGAAGAAAAACTAATAAAGAGTGAGGAGTTATTTAAAAGATTATCTTCTAATGCTCCTGTTGCTATTTTTCAAACAGATAAAGATGGAGCCTGTAATTACGTTAATAATGAATGGATGCAATACTCTGGATTTACTTTCGAGGAGGCCTCAGGTTTTGGTTGGTCTAATACAATCCATCCAGAAGATAAAGAGAGAGTTCTTAGGGAGTGGGACGCATCTATCGCTTCAGGAATTGAGTTTAAGTTAGATTGTAGGATTCTTCATAAAAATAAAACAATAACATGGGTTTCTGCTAAAACTGTTGGGTTGTATAATTCTAATCAGGAGTTATATGGCTTTGTGGGAATGCTGTTAGATATTACAGAGCGTATAGAGGCTCAAGAGAATTTAATAAAAAGCGAACAATTATTTAGGCGACTGTCATCTAATGCTCCTGTTGGTATCTATGAATCAAATAAAGATGGTACTTGTAATTATGTTAATGAAGAGTGGATAAAGTATTCGGGACTAACTTTTAATGAGTCCTTAGGTTTTGGTTGGTCTAATGCTGTTCATCCAGGAGACAGAAGTAGAGTTATGGAGGAGTGGGAGCATGCGGTTTCTAGTGGAAGTGAATTAGTTTCTGTATTTAGGTTGTTAAAGAAGAACGGTGAAATAAAATGGGTTTCTGCTAAGACAACTAGTCTATATGATTCTGATAGTGAATTATATGGTTATATAGGTACAGTTGTGGATGTTACAGACCGTAAAGAAGCTGAAGAAAAGTTAATAAACAGTGAGCAATTATTTAGACGATTATCTTCTAACGCACCTGTTGCAATTTTTCAGACAGACAAGAATGGTGTTTGTAGTTATGTAAATAAAGAATGGATAAAATACTCAGGGATATCTTTTGAAGAGGCAATGGGTTTTGGTTGGTCTAACGCTATACATCCGGAGGATAGAGATAGAGTTCTTAAGATATGGGAAAAAGCGATTTCTACAAAAACCGACTACATTACAGATTTAAGGTTCCTTGATAAAAAAGGAAAAACAACATGGCTTTCGGCTAAAGCTACTGGCTTGTTAGATGCTAATAATAACTTGTATGGCTACATAGGGACACTTATCGATATTACGGAACGTAGAGAGCATGAGGAGCAAGTTATTCAAAACGAAAAGTATTTAAATAATATTATAAATACTATAGGTGATCCTGTTTTTGTAAAGAATGAGCAAAGCGAATTAATCCTTGTAAATGATGCGCTTTGTTCTATTTTTGGTCTTCCTAGGTCTGCTATTATTGGGAAAACATTAATGGAAAATATTGATCCCGAAGCAAGAGAGCGAGTATTAAATAATGAGAGAGAATTATTTTTAACAGGTATTGAAAATGTTACGGAGGAATCTGTGAGTTTAAATAAAACAACTAACGTCGTTCAAACTCTCTCTGCAAAAAAAACACGATTTATAGATAGTAGTGGTAATAAGTTTTTAATTGGAGTAATAAGAGATCTTACAGAAAGTAAAAAAGTAGAGGAAGAAATAAGGATGGCACATCAACGCCTTACAACACATTTAAATAATTCACCACTAGCTATTGTTGAATGGAATAAGGATTTTTGTGTTACCAAATGGTCTGCGCAAGCTGAAATTATATTCGGTTGGAAAGAATCTGAAGCTATAGGAAAACAATTAGTAGATTTAAATTTAGTTTACGAAGAGGATATTCCTGCTACTGATGTTATTTCTAATGAGTTGAGAAGCGGTAAAGTAAAAAATAACAAGATCATTAATCGTAACAACACCAAAGAAGGAAAAGTTATTTATTGCCAATGGTATAATTCTGTTCTGCAAGCTCCAAATGGAGAAATAGAAACTGTTTTGTCTTTAATACAAGATGTTACGGAACGTGTTGAATCGGAAAAAAATATAAAAGAAAGTGAAGAGAAATTCTCCAAAGTATTTCAGTCAGACATAATAGGTTTTTCGATTGTAAATAAAGATCAAGTAAGAATAGAGGTTAATGATGCGATGGCGAAAATGCTAGAATCTACCCGAGAGCATTTGATAGGTAAAACATTAGATGAAGCTAAAGTAGATGTTTTAGACGAGGCTTATTATAGTCAGAAAGTGAGATTGTCAGAAAAAGTATTCAAGGATGGCTTCCTAAGGAACGAATCGGTGAGTAGGACTTTAATAAGTGGAAAGAAAATGGATCTTTTAGTTTCGGTGGAAGCGCTTGATGTTGCAGGAGAGGCACATGCACTGTTTGCTGTAATTGATAATACAGATAAGAAAAAAGTAGAAGAGGAGTTAAAAGAAAATGAAGAAAAATTCTCTAAAGCTTTTAATTCCAATGTTACTGGAAAAGCCATACTTAATAAAGAAAAAGTAATCGTTGAGGTAAACGAAGCATTGGCAAACATTGTTGGATTTAAAAGAGAGGAGATGTTGGGTAATACTGCAGAGGAAATTGGGTTATTCAATTTTAGCAGTCAAAATAACTTAGAAAATGAAAACAAGCTTTGGAGTGAGTTTAGTGAAAAAGGTTACGTATCAAATATTGAATTAAAATACCTAATGCAATCCGGAATAGAGCTTTTTCTGTTAATCTCTTTGCAGTCACTTCAGTTAAATAATAAAGGTCATGTTTTAATTACTGTAATCGATATAACTGAAAAGAAAAATAATGAGAGTGAACTAAAAAGATATAGAAACAATCTTGAAGAATTAGTAGAATTAAGAACTTTTGAACTAGAAAAAGAAAAGGTGAAAGCGCAGTCTGCAGATTTAATGAAATCCGCCTTTTTAGCAAACATGTCTCACGAATTAAGAACGCCTATGAACTCTATTATTGGGTTTACGGGTATTCTATTAAAAGAGTTTGCAGGGCCATTAAATACAGAGCAGAAGAAGCAGTTAACTATGGTTAAAAATAGTGGGCAAAACTTGCTAGGGCTAATTAATGATGTTTTAGATATTTCTAAAATTGAGGCAGGGAAATTAAATGTGTCTATTTCTCCTTTTAATTATTTAACAACATTAAAAAATACTATTGACTTCTTATTGCCACAAGCCTCTAAAAAAGGACTTGTTATTAGTTCGGAAATAGCTGCAATAGACGTTACTTTAAATAGTGATGAGCGAAGGGTTGAACAAGTATTGCTAAACCTATTCTCGAATGCTATTAAATTTTCTAGTCAAGGAACTATTGTTGTAAAAGTAGATGTTATCGATAATGTGCTGGTAACGCAAATAATAGATCAAGGTATAGGGATTGGTAAAAAAGACCTTAATAGATTGTTCCAGCCTTTTATTCAAGTAGACGATGGTTTAAATAGAAGTCATGAAGGTACAGGTTTGGGATTAGCAATTTGTAAAAGTTTGATAGAAAAATTAGAAGGGACAATTAGTGTAACAAGTAAATTAAAAAAAGGAAGTAATTTTACCTTTAAATTGCCATTAGAGCCTATTGAGAAGAAATAGTTTAGAAAAAGCATAATGTTAAAATGTTTATAGTATTTTAGTGTAGTTAGAGGTTGATTTTCTGTTTGCTAAACACATATAAATTTATGAAGCCAACAATTTTAATAATCGAAGATAACGAGCAGAATATGTATATGCTATCTTACCTGCTTACTAAGAGCAATTATAATGTAATTGAAGCATTTAATGGGTTAGATGGGTTTAGGTTGGCGCATGAAAATAATCCTGAAATTATTTTAATAGATATACATCTTCCAGATATGAACGGTTATGAAATATGCAATAAATTAAGGCACAATGGTCTTCCTAAAGGTACTACAATAATAGCGGTAACATCTTATGCAATGAGTGGGGATAGAGAGAAGGCGATAGAGGCTGGTGCAAACGGTTATCTAGAAAAACCAATAAATCCAGAAACGTTTGTAAGCGAAATGGAAAATATCATTAAGAAGAAATAAAAATGACAAAAAAAACTATTTTAATAGTAGACGATACTTACGAGAACTTATACTTACTTCGAGTAATACTTGAAGAAGCGGGTTTTAATATTGTTGAGGCTGGAGACGGAAAAGAAGGGTTAAATAGGTTGTACGAGAACAGTAATGTAGATCTTATTATTTCAGATATTTTAATGCCTGTAATGGATGGGTATTTGTTTTGTCAAGCATGTAAAAAAGAAAATTTATTTAAAAAAATACCATTTGTTTTTTATACCTCAAATTACACAGAAAAGTTAGACGAAGATTTTGCGTTAAAATTAGGGGCAGCTCAGTTTTTAAGAAAACCAATCGAGCATGACGAGTTGCTTTCTACTGTAAACGATATTTTAAAAACGGTAAGAACGAAGCCAAAATATAATAAAAAAGTAAGAATCTCTGAAGATGAAGTTTTGAAGCTTTATAGCGAAAGACTTGTTAATAAGTTAGAACAGAAAAGTTTAGATTTAGGAAGAGAGATTGTAGAGCGTAAAAGAGCAGAGCAATTATTAATTAATAAAAACGAGATATTAGATTTAATTGCTCTAAATACACCTTTAAATAAGGTTTTTGAGCAATTATTATTAAACTATGAGTCTGTGCACCCAAGTTATTTTGGTGCTATTAGTTTGGTGGATGAAGAATGTAAGTTTCTCCTTTTGGCATCTGCACCATCATTGCCCAAATCATACAATTTGTCCGTAGCAGAATTAGTTATCGAAAATAATTCAGGTTCATGTCCTACTGCAGCTTTTACTAAAAAACCTGTAATAGTTAAAGACATAAGTATAGATAAGTTGTGGGTTAAACATAGAGATATAGCTCTAAGTCATGATTTAAAGTCGTGCTGGTCTATACCAATTTTATCGAAGAGTAATGCTATTCTAGGAACTTTTGCAATTTACAGTAAGTCTATAAGTACGCCTACTTTAGATGAAGTTCAAGAACTTAATTTTGCTGTAAGTTTGGCGAATATTGCAATAGAAAGGTATAGAATACTTGCTGAAATTAAAAAGAAAGATGAATCCTATAAGTCCTTAATAGATCAAGCAAGTGATTCTATAGTGTCCTATTCTTTAGATGGAACTATATACGATTTTAATAAAGCAGCCTATCAAAATCTAGGGTATACCGAAAAAGAATTTTTAAAATTAAAAATTCAAGATTTTAATATTGGTGATATTGTTCAAGACCCAAATAATCTTAAAAAAATACGTAATGGAGAAGCTGTAATTTCTTCCAGGCTATTTAAGTGTAAAGATAAATCTATTATAGATGTAGAGATATCTTCAAAATTACGAAAGGATGGGAGGATAGTTGCTATTGCTAGAGATATTACAGAGCGAAAAAAAGCAGAAGAAAAACTTAAAGAAAATGAATACTATTTAAGGCAATCTCAAATAGTTGGTAACATAGGGTCTTATAACATAGATTTATTAGCAATGACTTGGGAAGGGTCTTTGGTTCTACATACTATTTTGGGAGTAAACCAGTCGTACGAGAAAACAGTTAAAAACTGGAATGATCGTGTTCATATAGACGAAAGAGAAGCAATACAAAATCATTTTGAATATTGTATTGAAAGTAATACGAGGTTTAATAAAGAATATAGACTTATAAAACTCGATACTAAAGAAGAGATATGGGTGCACGGTATTGGAGAATTGATTTTTAATAGTCAAGGTACTCCTGTAAGAATGATTGGTACTATGCAAGATATTACTAATCGTAAGCATTCAGAAATTAAACTTTTAGAAAGCGAATATAATTTAAGGCAGTCTCAAGTAGTTGGTAATATCGGGTCTTATGTTATAGACATAAGTACCATGACTTGGGAAGGCTCTGTTGTGTTATTTAATATTTTTGGTATTGATCAAAATGATCAATCTTATTTAAAGACGATGGACAGTTGGGAAGAGCGCATGCATCCGGATGACAGAGAAGGAGTATTAGGTTATTTTGAATATTGTGTAGTAAACAATAAAAAATTCAACAAGGAATATAGAGTTTTAAAGCTAAAGTCTAATGAGGAGATTTGGGTACATGGTATAGGAGAGTTGCTTTTTGATGCCAAAGGGAATTCTATAAAAATGATTGGAACAATACAAGATATTACAGATAGAAAACGATCAGAAATAAAACTTTTAGAAAGTGAGTATAGTTTAAGACAATCTCAAGTGGTTGCAGGTATTGGGTCTTATGTCGTAGATTTAAAAACTGGTAATTGGGAGAGCTCCACTGTGTTAGATAAAATTTATGGCATAAATGAAACTTACGTAAAAACAAGCAAAAGTTGGAGTGACCTTATTTGTCCCAGTCAAAAAGAAAAGACTGAAAACCATTATGAGTATTGTGTTTTAAATAGAAAAAAAATTAACATAGAATACAAAATATTAAAAGCAGATACTAAAGCAGAGGTTTGGGTACATGCTAATGGAGAGTTGCTTTTCGATGATCATGCAAATCCTGTTAAAATAATTGGAACCACACAGGATATTACAGAGCGTAAAAATGCAGAAGTAAAACTTCAAGAAAGTGAATATAATTTGAGGCAATCTCAAGCCGTTGCTAGTATAGGGTCTTATACAGTCGACTTGAATACGATGACTTGGGAGGGTTCTATGGTGCTGTATGGTATTTTTGGTATAGATGAATCGTATGAGAAATCTGTCGAAAGTTGGGGAGATCTTATTCATCCAGATGAAAGAGAGGAGATGCTAGGTTACTTGGCAAATGGAGTAAAGAGTAAGTTTAGATTCAATAAGGCATATAGAGTTTTAAAGTTTAATACCAAAGAAGAAATTTGGGTTCATGGTGTAGGAGAGTTGATTTATGATGCCGAAGGAAATGCAGTAAAACTAATTGGTACCATGCAGGATGTTACCAAGAGAAAGCAATCCGAAATCAAGCTACAACAAAGTGAGAAATCGCTGTTAATTGCTCAAGAAATCGCAAAAATAGGGAGTTTTAATTTGAGTGTAAAAGAGTTGTTAGGGGAAACCTCGGTTACTTTTAATCAAATTATTGGTGTAGATAGTGATACCGATGTAGATTTTGATCTTTGGAAAACAATAGTGCATCCTGATGATAGAGCTCTCATTAAAAAAAATGTATTCGCAAGTCTTGAGCTTAATCAAAAATTTGATTTAGAATATAGAATTATCTCCAAAATAGATAAGCAGTTAAAATGGATTCATGGTTTGGGTGAAGTGGTTTATGTAGATGGAATTGCTGTAAGTTTCTTCGGTACTATTCAGGATATTACCGAACGTAAAAGTATAGCGTTAGATTTAAAAGTTGCTAACGAATTTTCTTCAGGCCTTTTGCAGTCAATGAGCGAAGGATTAATTGCTATAAATTTAGAATCAGAAATAATTAGTGTCAATCCGTCGTTTTGTAAAATGACAGGTTTTACAGAGGAAGAATTAATAGGAGTTAAGCGTCCATATCCATTTTTGCCACCCGAATTAAAAGAAGCAAACAGTAGGCGATATAAACTGTTAATAGAAGGGAAGAATGAAAAGAGTTACGAAAACACTTATATGCGTAAAAACGGGATTCGTTTCCCGGTACATGTTTTAATTTCAAGTACTTATGATGAGAATGGTGTAAAAACGGCAAACTTTGCTACAGTGCAAGATATTACAGAGCGTAAAAAAGCAGAAATAGACTTAAATCTAGCAAAAGAATTTAATGATAAGCTTGTTATGTCTATGCAAGAAGGCTTGATTATTCTCGATACGTCTGGTAGAATTGTAAAAGTAAACGATTCGTTATGTGCGATTTTAGGGTATTCAGAAGAAGAACTTATCGGTCTTAATATACCGTATCCATTTGCAAAAGAGGAAGATTACGAGGCAATGTCAAAAATCGATGCAAAAATAGCCAAAGGAGAGGCGCCGTCATTCCAGTTTGAGTTTATTAGAAAAAATGGAGAAACATTTCTTGCTTCGTTTTTAACAGGAAGTATTAAGGATGATAAAGGAGAGATTATAGCTTTATTTGGTACAATGAAAGATGTTTCTGAAGAAGAGCGGGCTAAAACTGTTTTGCAGAATAATGCGAAAAAATCATTAGAGAGAAAAAATGTTATTATCGAATTGGCAGGTTTAGTTGGGACAGATTATAAAGAAGCCTTAAACGAAATTACGGCACTTTCGGCAAAAACTTTAAATGTTGAAAGAGGAAGTATTTTAAAGTTTAACAAAGATAATACAGAAATGTTTTGTGAAAAACTATACACGAAAAACAGTGATGATTATCAAAGTGGGCAGGTGTATTCTAAAATAAATAATGACCAGTTTTTTGATGCTTTAAGTAATAATAAAATAGTAGCAGCCTCAGATGCTGTCAATCATGAGCTTTCTAAAGGTTTTGTAGAAGATTATCTTAAGCCATTAAATATAAAATCTAAATTAAGTATTCCAATTCAAGGTATAGATGAGGTGTATGGAATTTTATGTTTTGAAGAAGTTGGTGCTATACATGTTTGGACTACAGATGAAGAGGAGTTTGCAACTTCGATTGCTAATTTGGTGTCCTTAATGATTCAGAGTTCAGAAAGAAAATTAGCAGAAAAAGCGTCTATTGTTGCAAACAATCAACTTACGCTAGCTAATAGTGAGTTAAATACCTTACGAAAACAATTAGAGCAAGAAAATGTATATCTAAGAAACGAGTTAGATTTAGTTTTTAATTATGAAGAGATGGTGTATGGTAGTGTGGAATTTAGTAATGTGCTAACAGAAGTAGAAAAAGTGGCGCCAACAACGGCAACTGTTTTATTATTAGGTGAATCTGGAACAGGAAAAGAATTGTTAGCAAGAGCAGTGCATAATACTAGTTTGCGTAATAAGAAACCACTAATAAAGGTTAATTGCTCTGCAATACCTCGAGAATTAATTGAGAGTGAATTGTTTGGTCATAAAAAAGGATCTTTTACTGGTGCTGTTAATGATAAAATTGGAAAATTTGAATTGGCAGATGGCGGTACTTTGTTTTTAGACGAAATAGGTGAGTTGCCTTTAGATATGCAGCCTAAAATATTAAGGTTTTTACAAGAAGGTGAAATAGAAGTGGTAGGTGGTACGCAGTTAAAAAAGTTAGATGTTAGAGTAATTGCAGCAACAAACAGGAACTTAAAGGAGGAGATTGAGAAAAAACAATTTCGCGAAGATTTGTATTTTAGACTTAACGTGTTTCCAATAGTTGTACCTCCGCTAAGAGAAAGAAAAGACGATATCCCATTGTTGGTCGAGCATTTTGTAAACAAATTTAATAAAGCTTATGGGAAAACGCTTAAGTATATTAGTGACGATACAATGAATAAATTAAAAGGTTATAATTGGCCTGGAAATATTAGAGAGTTGGAGAACTTAGTAGAGCGTGCTTCTATTTTGTCTAATAAGGACATGTTGGTCATTCCTGGGTTTGAATCTTCTGCGCAAAAAGCAACGCCTATTAATAAAAAAGACTTATCGCTAGACGCTGTTCAGCGAAATCATATAATTCAAGTTTTAGAGCAATGTAATTGGAAGGTTAGTGGAAGTAAAGGAGCAGCTGTAGTGTTAGATTTAAAACCTAGCACATTAAGAGATAGAATGACTAAACTCGGTATTTCAAAAACGTAATAAATTAACGGAATACCGTTAATTTGTGTATTTCGTCTTTAAAATACGCGGTATATCGATGTTTTGAAATCGTGTGATAATTTAAAATTAAATCATAACAAGCTAATTATTAGTTTGTTATGATTTTTTTTGCTTTAAAAAGAAGTTTGGCATTTGTATTGAAATATCTTTTTTAGAAAATTAATGCTAAACATGAAATATCAAGCTGTAATGTTGAAGTCATTAATAATAGTCCAAAATCGCAAACAATCTTAACCTAACAATTATGAAAAACTTAAAATCACATTTAAAAACGCTGTTATTAGCAGTTGTTATTAGTTTTAATTTCTGTGCCTTTTCTCAAGTAGGGATTGGTACGGCAACTCCAGAGCCTTCTTCAATTCTAGATATTAGTTCAACCGATAAAGGAATGTTGGCACCTAGAATGACTACCGTTCAAAGAATTGCAATATTAAGTCCAGCAGATGGTTTGTTGGTATATGATATAACAGAAAAGGGCTTTTATTTTTATGATTCAAGTAGTTGGGTGAGAATGCCTGTAGAAAAACGAGACAATCATAAATTAATAAAATCCGAAGCCGATTTAAGCGATGAGCTTACTGCAGGAGGTGGGAGTAAGTATTTGTTAGACACAAATACATTATATGAAATTAATGGTACAATCCTTTTAGCACAACCTATTGATTTAAATAATGCTTATATAATAGGACTAGACACTAATGAAGATGTTTTAGTAAAATCTGGAGGAACAATGTTTGTTGGGGCTTCGGGAGGTAGTATAAAGGGAGTGACGCTTACTGCTCCTGGAGGAACTATTTTTAATATGGCAGGAAATGCTGCGCAAAACTTAGTATTTAGAGACTCTGTTGTCGCAAATTCTCTTTCGGTTGGTATGATTGATGGGTTTGGATTGGTTTTTTTAAGTGTTGTTCAGTTTTCAGGAAATACAACAGGAATAACGTATAACAATGTTACAGATTTACTACTGAGTAATATGGGATGGTTTTCTAATAATTTAGGAACCTATGAAACTTTTACAGGTGCTTTTAGTATTCTTGAAAAGCAAGGAGGGTTTTCTGAAGTAAACGGGTCTGCTATTGGTGTAGATGTTAGTAGTAATCCTGTAGTTAGTAAAGGCGTATTAACTGGAGCCAGTTTTAGTGGGAGTAGTACTCAGTATATTAAAAAATATACTAGTGGTTCGTTTGCTGGATATAATTTTAGTAATGCTTGGACGGTAGATTGTCCTGGAATACCAGTAGAGTCAGACGAGGTTGCAACGGGCCATATTTATTATGACGGAACCATTACAACGGGTTTTGTACAATCTGCTTTGTCAGGAAGTCCATTTAATCTTTCTGGAAATTTAGGATCAAATTCTACTACTGCTGTAAATTTACTTAGGGTATCATCACCACAAGATAATAGAATAACATATTTAGGTAAGAAAACGAGAACGTTTCAAGTAAGTGCTTCATTATCTGTTAGAGGGAATGTTAATTTAGGTGACTATTATGCGTTTTTTATACGAAAAAATGGAACGACTACATTAACTGAAACAAATACATTAATGAGGGTTAATCTCTTAGCGGATATCACTAGTAATTCAATTTCTGGAACCGTGGAGTTAGAGCCAAATGACTATGTTGAAATTTGGGGACAAAAACTAGTAGGAGTTTTACCTCTTTCTTCAATAACTGTTTTCTCTTTAAATCTTAATATAAAATAACTTATTAATAATTAGCTAGTTGTGGTTTTTGTTTAGTGATATTTAGGAGTTGTTTTTAGTTAATAGTATTAGCCAATGCATCGTCTTGTTTTGTTTAGGTGTTGCAATGCATTCTAATTAATTCAATTGTCTTAAATCATTTTAATCTCTATAAGTGGTTGGCTTCATTAATAGATATCAATTTTAATTAAAGTTAAAATGTGGTATTAAACTAAGGTTTTTAAGAGTTCTGTAAAATAAACGGAATACCGTTAATCTAAATGCTTGACATAATTTTTTTTCGCGGTATATCGCACTGTATGCTTTTGCTGTAATTTAATGTAATTATTGTGAAGCCTCTTAAATACAGGGTTTAAAATATATTTCCCTTTAAAAACACATTTTGGCATCTCTATTGGTATTAATTTTTAAAAGTGATGATAATGAAAAACGAAATACGAATAGACAATATTAAATTTTGGGTAGACCAAAATATTATTTATTGTAAGTTTTATAATGATTTTGATAAAAATTATTTTCACGATGGTTTTGAAGATATTTTTTACGAAGCTATTTCAATACTATCTAACGGAACTTATTTGCCTATGATATTTGATTTAACAGAGGTTAAAAGTTTGGTTTTGGTGAAACTATTCAAGCTGTTGTCATGCAGTTCTAAACTTGAAAGTGTTGTCTTGTCAAAAGTATTTTTAGTAGAAAATCAAAAACAAAAAATTATTCTTTCTTTTTATGTGATGTTTAGTGATGCTAATGTGCCTAATTTAATTTTTATGGAATCGGACTTAGCAATAGAATATAGTAGTAATAATTATGCGCTTTTTAATTCTGTAAGTTATGACAGCTAACATGGAAGATGCGATAAATATAGGGTATTCAAAATTCTGGACAGATAATGGTATTCTTTTCTGTCAGTTTAGAAATGAAAATGCGAATTTTAAATTTGAGTCCAGCACTGTAGATTTATTTATAAAAGTAATAGATAAGTTATGTAATGGTAAGCCTATGCCTTTTTTAATTGATTCGAGAGATTCTAAAGGGACTTTTACTCGTGAGTCATCAAATTTATTGGCCACATCACCAATATTGTCTAAGCTAAGAATTTCTGAAGCGTTTGTTCTCAATTCTATCGGGATAAAGCTAGTGGTAGCATCTTATAAAAGAATTTACGAGCCGCTTACTCCTTTTTGTGTGTTTGGTGATTTAGAATCGGCAAAAGAGTATTGTATGGAAACTAAAAACAAATTTTATGGAAGCAATTAAGTATAATTCATTAGTTAGCTTTAACGAGACTATGCGCGATCACGTTCTTGATAGTGCTATCGTTTCGATAACAGATTATTTGGGTAGAATAGAATATGCAAATGATAATTTTTGTAAAATTTTAGAATGCGATGCTAGTAGGTTGGTTGGTGAAACTCACGAATTACTAAAATCTCCTCTTTATACTGGTAAAGTGTATAAAAATTTATGGAGAACAATTAGAATGGGAAATAAGTGGAATGGTATTTTATCTGACTTTTCTAGTACTGGTATAGAATTTTGGTTGGATACTACAATTATTCCAATAAGAAACGAAGGAGAGAATACGCTTAAATATCTATCTATTTATAAAGATGTTACTAAGTATTATAAAAACAACAATCAGCTTTTAAAAACAGCATTAGTTAATGAAAAATTTTTAGAGAGAATGCCTTTGCAGGTGTTTACTATTTCTAAGCATGGTAAAATTTTAAATGCGAATAAGAGTTTTTGTAATAAAGGAATAGGTGAATTAATTGGTACTTATATATACGATTATTTTATTCCTACAACCTTCGAATCTTTTAAAGAGAATATAGATAAGGTTTATGTAGATAAATTAACGCATCAATTTGAGTTGCATGATTTTGATGCCGTGGGAAGAAAAATGTACTATTCGGTAGTAGTTTCTCCTAACCCTAGAAAGATGGGAGAACCTGTCTCGGCTACAATAGCGCTTTACGAGATAACCAAATTTAAAGGTGTTAGTGATGTTCTTAGAGATAGTGAGGCTAAATTTAGGTCAATTTATAGATCTATTAATGTTGGAATTATTGTTGTAGCAGATGAAAAAGGGAATATTACGGCATGGAATAAAGGAGCTGAGGAAGCTTTTGGTTATACCGAAAAAGAAACAATAGGTAGGTCTCTAACCGTTTTAATGTCTAAAAAATATAAAAAAGGAAATATTAGCGAGTTGTTGAGGGCTGTTAGTAAAATTAAAAAGGAAGAGAATGTAGATATTATAGAAATGTGTTGTTTGCGCAAAAACGGAGAAGTGTTTCCTGTGGAATTCGCATTAAGTAGTGGTAGCGTAGATAATCATAATTACTATTGTGCCATGATGTTTGATATAACAGAACGTAAAGCCTTGCAGAATAGGCTTGAACAAAAAACAAAAGATCTTGAGTTGTTTTTGTATCGCTCAGCTCATGATCTTAAAGCTCCTTTTTCTTCTGCGGAAGGGCTTGTTAATCTGCTTAAAGAAGAGATAAACAGTGATAAAGTAGCGTCTTTAACAGGTATGTTGGATACTGTTATAAAAAACGGAAAAGAACTGTCGGAAAATCTTTCTCAAGCGTCAAATATTTCAATTAATAAAAGTGAGTTTAAAAAAATTGATTTTTCGAGTGCTATAGATAATATATTGATTTCGCTGCGTGATGAAAATAAACTGGATAATATAAAATTGAATGTTAATGTAGTAGACACTTTTGGTTTTCGTTCAAATCAAGAAATGATAAACTATATTCTTCAAAATTTAATTATTAATGCTATAAAATACTCTGTAAAGCCAGATGTAAATTGTAGGCCGTATGTAAATATAGCGGTAAAAACTTCTCAAGAAAAGGTGGTGTTGACTATAGAAGATAATGGCGTTGGAATTTGTAAAAAGAAGATTAATAAAATATTTGACTTGTACTACAGAGCTAATAAGTACGATGTGCCAGGTCATGGCTTAGGGCTTTATATCGTTAGAAATATAGTAGATAATTTACATGGAGAGATAACAGTTGAAAGTTATATTAATAGTGGTTCTATTTTTAAAATTGTTTTACCGAATAATGTCTAATTAAAATTTGAAAGATGAATGTAAACATAATGATAATTGACGACAGTAAGATAGACTTGTTTGTAAGTCAGAAGATTATAGAAAAGGTGAACTCGAACTGTAAAATTAAACCTTTTTCCAGTGCAAATGCTGCTCTCGATTTTTTAAAAAAATTAGAAGATGAAAGTCGTCAAGCAATGTTTATTCCCGATGTTATTTTTTTAGACATAAACATGCCTGAAATGAATGGGTTCGAATTCTTGAAAGAGTTTAGTAAACTCAAGAATGTAGGTAAGAAGAATATTAAAATATATATGCTATCATCATCTACTAACTCTCAGGATATTAAAAAAGCAAAGAGTAGTAGCAATTGTGTAGGCTTTGTTAATAAGCCACTTACAACGGCTAGTCTAGATGAAATTATAGTTAGATATAGGCCGTATTTAGAAGAGTTTGATTATCAAGCAGAGGATGTTAATTTAAAAAGAAAAGTAAAGCTAGTGGGATAGATTATAAGATTTTACATATAGATAATTAACGACGATATCCTTGATATAGACAATAGTTCACTTAATTTGGTTGGAAAATAGCGATCCCTAAATCTAAAACAATTGTAAATTTATTGAGGATATCTTAGTTAAAAGTAAAAAACAATAGTCTAAATATCTGTAGGTATTTATTTAAAACCAAAAAACCCGATTCAAATGAATCGGGTTTTTTCTGGTGGTGCCTCCAGGAATCGAACCAGGGACACAAGGATTTTCAGTCCTTTGCTCTACCAACTGAGCTAAGGCACCAGTAGCAATAAATTGCGAGTGCAAATATAGTTTCAATTTTCGTATCTGCAAAGGAATTATTGTAAAATTTTAATATTTTTTTTGAAATACTAAAATAAGTAATTCAGATGTCATAATATCAATTGATTACAGAGGAAAATATAATTTCATTTTTGTAGATTTGTTTTCAAATTATTATATGAATTTAATTATTGACGTTGGTAATACCTATACCAAGCTCGCTATTTTTAAAAATAACAGGTTAATTGATAGAGCGAGTATAGAGACTAGAAATTGTATAGTCGAAATAATAAAGCTTCAAAAAAAAATAAAAGTGTTAAGTCCGCTATCGTTTCATCCGTTGGGAAATTAGATAAAGAAACCTTAGAGTTTCTTAATATTGAGTTTAAACTTCATCTATTATCTCACAAATCTAAGTTGCCATTTAGTAATTTATACAGCACTCCTAACACTCTTGGTATAGATCGTATTGCTTTGGTTTGTGCTTCCGTAGAACAATATCCGCATAATAATGTGTTAATAATAGATGCCGGAACGTGTATTACTTTCGATTTTATCAACGCTAAAAACGAGTATTTGGGTGGTGCAATTTCACCAGGAATTCGAATGCGTTATAAAGCAATGCATAATCAAACGGCTAATTTACCGTTATTAAATACAGAGGTTCCTAAATCTTTTATTGGAGATGCAACAGCAACTTCAATGCACTCTGGCGTAGTAAATGGTGTTTTTAACGAAATTGATGGATGTATATGTCAGTATAAAGAAGAATATCAAGATTTAACAGTAATTTTAACAGGAGGAGATGCCAAAATGTTGTCTAAACAATTAAAAAGTAGCATATTTGCGAATTCAAATTTCCTTTTAGAAGGATTGAATTTTATTTTACAATATAATCAACACTAATGATAAAAAAACTTGTATTAGTTTTTATTGCATTGTTTGCAATTCAAAGTTACGCTCAGGAAACAACAGCTTCACCATATTCTTTCTATGGTATTGGAACTTTAAAATTTAAAGGTTCAGTGGAGAATGTTAGTATGGGTGGATTGAGCGTCTATAAAGATAGTATTCATGTAAACTTTAGAAATCCTGCAACTTATGGAGGAAATAATATTGAGACTTTTAATAATGAAAGTCGTCCTGTAAAGTTTACTGTTGGAGGAAGTCACACGTCTACTACGTTGAAAACAAATGATAGTGAAGATAAAGTTAGGTCTTCTACTTTCGATTATTTAGCATTGTCAATACCAGTTGGGAAACTTGGTTTTGGTTTTGGTTTATTACCGTATACGGCAGTGGGCTATAGACTAGAGACAACTAATGGTGTGGGAGATGTAGATACTCGTTTTAGAGGAGAAGGTGGTTTAAATAAAGCTTTTTTATCTTTTGGTTATCAATTAACAGATGCTTTAAGTGTTGGTGTTGATGCTAATTATAACTTCGGAAACATTCAAAATAATACTATTCAGTTTAGTTATAATGACGAAGGTGAATTATTACAAACACAGTCTCGCGAAATTAACAGGTCAGATTTAAGCGGACTTAATGTTAACTTCGGGTTGCATTATCAAAAAATGATTACAGATAAGTTAGAATTACAATCTGCTTTTACATTCTCACCATCAAGTGATATTAGTTCTACTAACGAACGCTCTTTTTCTAATATAACAATAAACGGTATTACTGGAGAAGAATTTGCAATAAAAACTATCGAGGCAGATTTAGCTGCTAGCGGTTTAGATGAGACAAGTTTAAAATTACCTTCTAGATTATCTATTGGAGCAGGAATAGGAGCACCTAGAAAGTGGTTTACAGGAATTGAATATACAACACAAAATACTAGTGAATTTTCTAATGCACTATATGCAAATACAGAAACTACTTTTGTAGATGCTTCTACTTTATCTTTAGGTGGATTTTATATTCCAAAGTATAATTCGTTTTCAAGCTACTGGCAACGTGTTGTTTATAGAGCAGGTTTGCGCTTTGAAAACACAGGTTTGCAGGTGCAAAGCGAAACGATTAAAGAGTTTGGCATATCTTTTGGAGTAGGTCTACCAGTTGGAACAACAAAAAACCCATTCTCGAATGCCAATTTAGGTATTGAAATAGGAAAACGCGGTACAACAGACGCAGACTTAATTCAAGAGAATTTTCTAAAGTTTAATTTAAGTTTGTCGTTAAACGATAGATGGTTCCAAAAAAGAAAATTTAACTAATAATAAAAACACGAAGACTATGAAAACGAATATTACATTAATAATTGCCATCCTGTTTTTAGGGCTCAATTCAAATTTTGCTCAAACCAGTAACGAGGATTGTACAGTAAACTTATCTTTATTTGTTGAAGCTGTTAAAGCAGATAAATTTGCAGAAGCTTTACCTTACTACCGTATCGCTATAAAAGACTGTCCAAAGTTTAACCAATCTGCAATTTATAAGTATGGAGAGGATATGTTTGAAGGTTTATATGATGCTTCAACTACAGATGCTAAAAAAGTAGAATACATAAATGAGTTAACTACATTATGGGATTCTAGAATAGAAAATTACGCAAGTAAGTCTCCATTAGGAAAATATGGAGCTAAAAAGACTGAACTTAAATATGATAATAGAGAGTTATTAGGTTTAAGCGATGAGCAAATTTATACTGAGTATGATGCTATTTACAAATCAGACTTAAAAAACTTCAATAACGCAAAAGATCTATATGTTTACTTTAAAATGATGGTAAGTTTATATGATAAAGGTCAAAAAACACCTCAGGAGCTTTTTAATAAGTATGATGACGTAGTAGATAAAATTGATACGGAAGTTGAAGCGAATTCGGTAAAGCTAAACGAACTAATAGCAAAAGGAGAAAGCTTATCTAGTAAACAAGAAACACATAAAAGAATATACACGCAAAGAGTAGACGCTTTTGAAAAAATTTCTGGAAGTTTAGAGCAGCTATTAGGAGACAGAGCAAATTGCGAAGTTTTAATTCCGATATACCAGAAAGATTACGAAGCAAATAAAAATGATGGACAATGGTTGCAAAGAGCAATGAATAAGCTTTATGCTAAAGGTTGTAAAACAGACCCAATGTTTGTTAAAATTGTAAAGCAAAAGTATTCTTTAGCTCCAAATGCAGATGTTGCACGTTACCTATATGGAATAACAGGAGAGCAAAAGTATTTAGACGAAATATTTAGATTAGAAACAGATCCATTAAAATTAGCTAAGCTTAACTATAATTTAGCTTTAGAGTTTAAAGGTAAAGGAAGTTACGGTCAAGCAAGAACTTATTTTTATAAAGCAGCTCAATTAAACCCAGCAGATACAAAGCCTTATTTACAAGTTGCGGCTATGTATCAAGCAAGTGTGAAAAGTTGTGGGAATGATAACTTCGAAAAAAGAGCAATCTACTGGTTAGCTGCAAGCGAAGCTGGAAAAGCAAGTAGTTCTACTGCTGCAAAGTATAAAGCATTAGCACCTACTAAAACCGAGATATTTTCATCTGGTAAGTCTGGACAGACAATTAAAATTGGATGTTGGATTGGAAGAAGTATTACAGTGCCTACTATTTAATGAAAATAGATAAAATACATATTTTAAAAAACGGAGTCATAGCATTAGCTATGACTTTGTTTTTTTCATGTACAAATAACTTTCAAGAGGTAAATAAAATTGGTATTAGTGAAAACGAACCACAAGGAGTTGGTGTAAATATTAATGTTATTCGTACAGACTCTGGTCGTGTAGCCGCTAATTTAATTAGCCCAAAGTTATTAGATTATGAAAACAGAAAATTTGGTTATTCAGAATTTCCTGAGGGCGTAACATTACATATTTTTAATGATTTAAAACAACGTACAACTATAGTATCAGATTACGCAATAATTTATAGCGAAACCGATGTTATAGACCTGCAAGGTAATGTTGTAGTTTCTACACATGAAGGAGACAGTTTGTATGCAGAGCAATTATTTTTTGATCAAAAAAAAGAATGGCTATTTACTAATTTGCCAGTAAGATATAAGTCTAAAGACTACCTCACCAAAGGGAAAGGTTTCGATTCTGATCGTGATTTTACAAAAGCCGAAGTTATAGAAATAAGTGGTCTTTTTGCTGTTAGTGAATAATACAAGACTGTATTAATTACAGCACACTTTAAAATTTTACATATCTTTACTATAATAAATTAACTATATTTATAAACAACTGTGTTAATGCGCGTGTTGCTTATTAAAAGCATTTATATAAACAATGAAATACTTAAAGTTCTCACAGTACATCTATATTATTGCAGGTGTATTTTTTTTATACGATTGCATAATGACTTGGAATGAAGATAGAAATCAAGCTTATTTGTCTTTATTCTTATTCGCGCTAGCTCTATTTATGTTTTTCTTTAGAAGACGTTTTCATAAAAAATATGAAGACAGAAATAATAAACAGTAAATGACCACAACTGTAATTATCGTAATTATTATCGTGTCGTTATTATTATCGGCATTTTTCTCTGGAATGGAGATTGCTTATGTTTCTGCCAATAAAATTCATATTGAAATAGAAAAAAAGCAAGACGATTTTTTAGCAAAAATTCTTTCAAGGCTTACAGCAAAACCATCTAAATTTATAGCAACAATGCTTATTGGAAACAATATAGCGCTGGTTATTTATGGTTTCTTTATGGGCGACCTATTAGTAAAATGGTTTGCTTCTTTAGTTGGTAGTTATCCTTTTTTAAAATACATGCTTACAGATTTAAGTTTGTTTTCTCAAACTATAATTTCAACGTTAGTTATCTTATTTACAGCAGAATTTCTTCCAAAGGTGTTTTTTCAGATTTATAGTAATACACTTATTAAAGTTTTAGCTTTTCCTGCATATGTATTCTATTTGCTATTCACTTTTATCTCAGATTTTGTACTTTGGATTTCAGATTTCGTCCTTAAAAAATTCTTTAAAACTGAAGGAGATCAAGTGCAATTGGCATTCACCAAATTAGAACTAGGTAATTATATTAGTGAGCAAATGGAATCTGTAGATGCCCATGATGATGTAGATTCCGAAATTCAAATTTTTCAAAACGCCCTAGAATTTGCCGAGGTTAAAGCTCGAGAAGTTATGATTCCGCGAACAGAAATGGTAGCCTTAGAGATTAACGATACTGTGGCTAATTTAAGTACTTTGTTTATTGAAACGGGTATGTCTAAAATATTAATCTATAAAGAAACTATAGACGATGTAGTGGGTTATGCACATGCTTTCGAGTTGTTTAAAAACCCAAAAACTATTAAAGCAATGATTATGCCTGTGGAGTTTGTTCCAGAAACTATGCTGGCCAACGATATACTTAATGCGCTTATAAAGAAACGTAAGAGTATTGCTGTGGTTTTAGATGAATATGGTGGAACTTCTGGAATAATGACTGTAGAAGATATTGTAGAAGAACTTTTGGGAGAGATTGAAGATGAGCATGATACTGTTGTATTAAAAGAAGAGAAAATAGACGATTTTAATTATATTTTTTCTGCTCGATTGGAAGTTGATTATTTAAATGAAACTCATAAATTAAACCTTCCTGAAGGAGAGAATTACGAAACACTTGGAGGTTTAATTGTCGATCACACAGAGAAAATACCACAACAAAACGATATTGTGACTACAGATAATTTTCAGTTTAGAATTTTGGAAGTGTCAAATACAAAAATTGACTTGGTATCATTAAAAGTTAAAGTTGACGATTAGCCTTTCAAAGCGAGCATTTATCACATATTTTTGATAAAAAGGACCTTCCTTTTTAAAATTCTAAAATTATTGCCAATTTCTGCTTTTATTATTAAATAGAAAATGGTATTTTCGCCCACTATATTTTAACAATAACAGAATACAATCTATTTCAACAGATGGCAATTTTAAATAAGATAAGACAGAAAACAGTTGTACTAATTTTAGTAATCGCATTAGCGCTATTCGCGTTTATACTATCGAGCCTTTTTGATAATAAAGATGCATTATTTAATAAATCTCCGGATGTAGTTGCAACTATTAACGGAAAAGATATTTCTCGTCAGGCATTTATGTCGCAAGTAGAGGCACGTAACAATCCAAATGCTACGCAATCTCAAATCATGAATCAAGTTTTTGATGCAGAAGTAAGAAAATCTGTAATGGAATCTCAATTCAACGAGTTAGGTTTAACTGTTGGTAGAGAGCAAATGCGTGATTTATTAAAATCAACGTATGCTAATAGTCCTCAATTTTTAAATGCTGATGGTATTTTTGATGAGTCTTTATTAAACCAATACATCTTAGATTTAAAGAATTCTCCAAATAGAGATTTCTACAACAGATGGATACAAGGAGAAGAAAGTATTGCTTCTGGTGCTTTACAACAAAATTATATAAACATGATTAAAGCGGCATCTAATGCTACTTTAGCAGAAGGAGAGTTAGAGCACAAATTGCAAAGTGATTTAGTAGATATTAAATACGTATCTGTTCCTTATACATCTATTGCAGATAGTACAATATCAGTTTCTAAATCTGAAATTAATGCTTATATCAATAAAAACAAGAATAAGTATAATGCAGAAGCATCAAGAAATATACAATATGTAAAATTTGAGAACGCACCTTCTTTAGAAGATGAAACTACTATTGAAAATGAATTGATTTCATTTATAAAAGGTGGAGATGTTTATAACGAAACAACAAAGCAAACAGAAAACACTCCTGGGTTTTTAGCAATGAATGAAGCTGAAGCTATTACATTGGTAAATGCCGAAACTGATGGAGCTGTTAAATTTGAAGATAAATTTATTTATGCATCTGCTTTTCCAGTTGGTGTAAAAGACAGTATCGCAAAATTAAGCACTGGTTCGGTTTATGGTCCTTATAGAGATGGATCAACTTTTAAAATCACTAAGCTTTTAGATAGAAAAGTGTTAGCAGATTCTATTCAGTCTAGCCATATTCTTATTCCTTTTGTAGGTTCTCAAGCCGCAACTGCAGAAACAACTAAAACTAAAGAACAAGCAAAAGTGTCGGCAGATAGTATTTTTGCATTAGTTAAAAATAATAAAACAAAATATGCAGAAGTAGCAAACGAAATTAATACAGATGGTTCTAAAGGTAAAGATGGAAGTATAGGCTGGTTCCGTTTAACAAATTATAATCCAGCAGGATTCGATCCTGATTTCGCAGAGTTCTTGTTTTTTAATAAAGCAAGAAGTATAGATGTTGTTGAAACTAAGTTTGGATACCATATTATTAGAATAGACGATAAGAAAAATGAAGATACAGCATACAAGGTAGCTACTATAGAAAGAATTATTGAGCCTTCTGTAGATACAGAAAATGCAGTATTTAGAACAGCTACTAATTTTGAAGTGTCTTTAGGTAATCAAGATTTCCAAGAAGCTGCAAAAGCAAGTAACTTACAAGTTAACCCTGTAAGTACTATCAAGGAGTTAGATGAAAATATTCCTGGAGTTGGACCATTAAGGACTTTAGTACGTTGGACATTTGAAGATAATGCTGAAGTTGGAGATACAAAACGTTTTGAAACAACAAACGGTTATATAGTAGCTCAAATTACAGGTAAAAATGAAGCTGGATTAATGAATACTGAAGATGCATCGGTAACAGCTTTACCAGAAATTAGAAAAGAAAAGAAAGCTAAATTAATAAAGGATAGAATTAGTGCTAATTCAGTTGCAGATGTTGCAACAGCAGAAAAGCAACCAGTAAGAACAGCAGTAGCCATTAATATGAAGAACCCAACAATTGCAGGAGCAGGACTTGAGCCAGCTGTAGTTGGAACTGCTTTTGGTCTTGAAGAAGGTAAGTCTTCTAAATTAATTATAGGATCTAAAGGTGTTTATATGATAGAGGTTACTAAAAAGACTCCAGCAGTTAAATTAGAGAACTATCAATCTTCAGCTAACCAAGTGGCTACAGAGAAGTCAACTGCAATTAATACTAGATTATATAATGCTTTAAAAGAAGCATCAGAAATTGAAGATTATAGAGCTAAAACAGTTCAATAGAAATAAAATTTAGTTATAAAATTTAAAAGCCTCGCATTGCGAGGCTTTTTTTTTGTTCTTATTTTTAATTGATTATGCTAATAATTGTAGAGACTTCTTAGATTTTAAATTAAAATCATGTCTTTAAATTTAACGATTGTGTTATAACCTTTGGGTTTGAAATAGTTTTCAATGTATTCCTTTTCACCTGTAACTAAAACAAAATCGCCATTCCAACCGCCAAGACTCTTAATTTTATTTTTAAAGTCTCCAAACAAACGTGTTTTTATTGGTGTCTGATTTGTTATTTTACCTATTAAACTTTCATGCTCATCAATTAAAGCATTAAAATCTTCAATAGAAGTAGAGGCAATAAGTTTAGAAGTTATAGTATTAATTTTAGAGATAATTTGATCACTGTTAGATTTATTATCTCTGTAGGTTTTTATAGAGTCACGGCTATTTTGCTTTCGGTTTAAATGAACAAAAAACAATTGGTCTTGAAATGCTTTATTAAAAGAGACGCGTTTAACCAGAGGTTTAGAACATTCAATTTGATATACAATTGCTGAGTTGTTTTGAGCGCAAGCAATATCGTATCCGCTGCCGCCAAAAGTAGCGTTAGATAGCGCGAAAGCATCAATTTTTGCCCATTGCGCAATATTGTTTAATAGTGTAGAAGAAGATCCTAATCCCCAATCATTAGGGAATTCTAATTTAGAAGTTACTTTAAAACCATTTTTACCTTTTAAAAAATCAGGATTAATAGTTTTGGCTGCTTTCAATATTCCTATAAGTCTTTGGCTTACTTCATTGCGAGAAATTTGCGACGAAGCAATCTTTCCATTATAAGTTGTAAACTCATCTTTAAACCAAACATTACCTTCAAAATCAATGCTTTCCCATACAAGTTTTTGATCTTTTATACTTTCTATAGTTAGTGTTTGTCCAAATTTAGTTGGTAAAGCTAAAGCTTTTGCACCATCGAGTACTACATACTCTGCTGTTAGTAATAATTTGCCATGACTATAGAAGGTTTGCATTATTTTCTTAATTTTTCAATTTCTAAAACGACAGCACTATGCGTAACTGTATTGGTTTTAAAATGATTTACAATACGCTCCTTTTCTTCGTTAGTAGCATTAAACTGGTTTAAAATATTCATTAAATGCATTTTCATATGTCCTTCTTGAATACCAGTTGTTGTAAGCGAGCGCAGAGCAGCAAAATTTTGAGCCAATCCAGCAACAGCCACAATTTGCATTAATTCCTTCGCAGATGGCTTTCCTAATATTTCTAAAGCGACTTTAACTAAAGGATGTAATCCTGTTAATCCGCCAACCGTTCCTAATGCTAAAGGTATTTCCATCCAAAAAGTAAAAACATCATCTTCAATCTTGGCATGTGTTAAACTAGTGTATTTGCCGTTTTTTACAGCAAAAGCATGCACTCCGGCTTCAACTGCTCTAAAATCGTTTCCTGTAGCTAATACAACAGCATCAATACCGTTCATAATGCCTTTATTGTGGGTTACTGCTCTATGCGGTTCGACTTCTGCAATATTAACGGCACGAACAAATTTTTCGGCGAAAGCTTTACCACTAATGCCTTTGTCTTCTAAATCATCAACGTTACAAGATACTTCTACACGAACAAGACAATCTGGAACGTAATTAGAAAGAATACTCATTACAATTTCTATAGGAGCACTCAGGTTTTTTTCAGCTTCAGCTTTAAACGTTTTTGCAAACTGTTCTAAACATGAATTTATAAAATTTGCTCCCATAGCATCCAATGTTTCAAAGGTTGCGTGAAGCTGATAATAGTTGTCTAAATCTTCAGTTTTATTTCTTAATTGTATATCTATAATTCCACCACCACGTTTTTCCATGTTAGCAGTAATGGCTTTTGTATCTGCAATTAATTTTGGTTTAATAGAATTGAAGTATAGCTTTAATTCTTCAAAATCACCGTCGAACATAAAATGTACTTGTCCAATTTTTGTAGTAGATAATACTTCGGCTTTAAAGCCTCCACGTTTCATCCAGAATTTAGCAGCATTACTTGCCGCAGCAACAACAGAGCTTTCTTCAATTGCCATTGGTATAGCATATGTTTTGCCGTTAATCTCAAAATTAGGAGCAACACCAAGCGGTAAATAGTAATTTGAAATAGTGTTTTCTATAAACTCATCGTGTAGCTGTTGTAGTTTGTTATCGGCATTAAAATATTGTGTGATAGTTTGCTTTGCTGCCTCAGAGTTTGATAGGTAATTAGTAACTATCCAATCTATTTTTTCAGATTTAGATAGTTTTGAGAAACCAGAAATTGTTGCGCTCATTTAGTGTTATTTATAGTTGCGAAGATACTAAACGTTGGTTATTTTGTTGCAGAGTTAGATTGATGAAATTAAATTCTGAAATTTTTTGCCATTTTGAAACATGAATTAACTGTTAATAATTAGGGTTTTTTGCTTATTTTTTAGTAAACTTGACATTATTTTATTAATAAATTATTCTTAATGATTTTATCTAAATATTTAGCATTTTTCTGCTTATTAGTAACTACTTTATCTACAGCGCAAAACAAATCTATAGGCCTTGAAGACATATGGTCTAATGGTACTTTTAGAACCGAAAGATTAGACGCTTTACATTCAATGAAGAATGGTCAAGAATACTCTGTTTTAAACTTTGATAGAGAAAATGGATCGACTACAATAGATATTTACGATTATAAAACGTTACAAAAAGTTAAGACTTTAGTGAGTTCTTCTAGCTTAGAAGATATAAAGTATTTTACAGACTACACCTTTAGCGAGGATGAATCTCAAGTGCTTTTGGCTACTAATCAAGAGTCTATTTTTAGACGATCTACTTTAGCGAACTATTATGTGTTTAATACTAAAACTAATACTTTAACTTCAATTTCTAATGATAAAATTCAAGAACCAACGTTTTCTCCAGATGGGAAAAAGGTGGCTTTTGGATTAAACAATAATTTATACGTAAAAGATTTATCTTCAGGAAAAACGACTCAGTTTACTTCAGATGGTGTAAAAAATAAAATTATTAACGGTATTACTGATTGGGTTTACGAAGAGGAATTTGGTTTTGTACGTGCATTCGAGTGGAATGCAAATAGCGATAAAATTGCTTTTATTCGTTTTGATGAAACAAATGTTCCAGAATTTTCAATGGATGTTTATGGTAAAGATTTATACCAAACACAAACTGTTTTTAAATATCCAAAAGCAGGTGAGGCTAATGCAATAGTTTCGTTACATATTCACGATTTAAAGAAGGAAAAGACTACTGAAGTAAAAGTGGATAAAGCATATAGCGATATTTATATTCCAAGAATTAAATGGTCTAATAATGCTGATGTGTTAAGTGCTCAGTATATGAATCGTCATCAAGACGAATTAGATCTGTGGTTAATTGATGCTAATAAAAATAAAGCAGATTTAGCTGTTGCTGAAAAAGATAAAGCTTATGTTGATGTAACAGATAATTTAACGTTTTTAAAAGACAATAGTTTTATTTGGACTAGTGAAAAGGATGGTTACAATCATATATATCACTACGATAAAAAAGGGAAGCTAGTAAATCAAGTGACCAAAGGAAATTGGGAAGTCACTAATTATTATGGTTTCGATGCTAAAACAAATAATATTTATTACCAATCGGTAGAGAATGGTTCTATAAATAGAGATGTGTATTCAATTAATCTTAGGGGAACAGATAAAAAACGATTATCAAAAACTACAGGAACTAATAATGCCGATTTTAGTGCCGATTTTACTTATTTTATTAATACTTTTTCTAGTGCAGCAACACCTCCAAAATACACATTAAATAGTGCTGTAAATGGTGATGTGGTAAAAAATATAAAGGATAACGATGTTTTAGCTAAGAAGGTTTCAGAATTCACAACTTCTCAAAAAGAGTTTACTACTATTAATGTAAATGGTAATGATTTAAACATGTGGACGATTAAGCCTGCAAATTTTGATGCAACTAAAGAGTATCCTCTTTTTATGTTTCAATATTCTGGTCCAGGTTCTCAGCAAGTGGCAAATAAATGGAATAGCGCTAACGATTATTGGTATCAAATGTTAGCTCAAAAAGGATACATTGTTGCTTGTGTAGATGGAAGAGGAACAGGATTTAAAGGTGCTGACTTTAAAAAAGTAACACAAAAAGAATTAGGTAAATTTGAAGTTGAAGACCAAATTGAAGCAGCCAAATTATTAGGACAACGCAATTATGTAGATGCTTCAAGAATTGGTATTTGGGGATGGAGTTACGGTGGCTTTATGTCTAGTAATGCTTTATTTAAAGGTAATGATGTTTTTAAAATGGCTATTGCTGTTGCGCCAGTAACAAGTTGGAGATTTTACGATTCTATTTATACAGAACGTTACATGACAACACCTCAAGAAAATGCAAGTGGTTACGATGATAATTCACCTATAAACCATGTGGATAAATTAAAAGGTGACTTTTTATTAATTCATGGAACAGGAGACGATAATGTGCATGTGCAGAATACAATGCGTATGGTTGAAGCCTTAATTCAAGCCGATAAACAATTTGAATGGATGATTTATCCAGACAAAAATCATGGTATTTACGGAGGTAATACAAGAAAGCATTTATATACAAAAATGACTAATTTTATAGATCGTACTTTAGGGGATAAGATAAAGCCTACTAAAGAGGAGGAATAAAAGAGTTTAATATAAAAGGATAATATTTACTAACTAATATAATTATATATGGAATTTAAATTTGGAGGTTCTGCAGAGAATCAAAAAACAGTTTTAGGACATCCGTCAGGATTGTTTGTGCTGTTCTTTACAGAGATGTGGGAGCGTTTTTCTTACTATGGAATGCGAGCTTTACTGGTGCTGTTTTTAGTATCAACACTAATTGATGGTGGATGGGATTGGAGTAGATCTGATGCGTTGGTTCTTTATGGTTGGTATACAGGATTAGTTTACTTAACCCCAATTATTGGAGGTTTTATTGCCGATAAATTTATGGGCTATAGAAATGCAATTGTGCTTGGAGCTCTAATTATGACTTTAGGACATGCATCAATGGCATTGGAAGGCATTACTTCTATATTTTTCTATGTAGGACTAAGTTTTTTGATTATTGGAAATGGTTTTTTTAAACCAAACATTTCAGCAATGGTCGGTCAATTATATAAATCACAAGGAAAAGAGAAAGATGGTGGTTACACTATTTTTTATATGGGAATTAATGCAGGAGCCTTTTTAGGAATTCTTTTATGTGGTTATATAGGTGAGAACATTGGTTGGCATTATGGTTTTGGACTTGCTGGAATTTTTATGTTTTTAGGAATGCTACAATTTTATTTTACTCAAAACATTTTTGGAAAAATAGGATTATCACCAAAACAAACTGAAGATTTTGAAGATGTTATTGAACATAGTGTTGAAAAATTAGAGGATAATATAGAAGAGGTAATAGAGGAGGCTGAAAGCTCTAAAGTAGTTAGGGATAGAATGGTCGTAATTGGAGTATTTTCTCTATTTGTTGTGTTTTTCTGGTGGGCATTTGAGCAAGCAGGTGGTTCAATGACGGTCTTTGCTGCAGATTATACAGATAGAGCTTTAGTTGGAGGTGCAGCCATGACATTTAAAATAGTTAATACTATAATAACAGTAGTTCCTATGTTAGTAATAACTTGGGTTTTAATAATGTTATTCAGGCAAACGTTTAGTAAATATGCTTTGGCTAATTTATTACTAGGTTCAAGTTTTGTAATTATTTGGGGAATTGTAATTTGGATGTTAACTCGAGAGTTTCAATCGGATGCAACTGAAGTGCCAGCATCTTGGTTTTCTGTATTAAACTCATTATTTATTATATTATTTGCACCAATGTTTTCTAAACTTTGGGAAAGTAAATTAAATCCTTCAGGACCAGTTAAATTTGCTATTGGTTTATTTTTAGTAGGTTTAGGATTTGGAGTTTTAGCTTACGGAGCAGCAGGTATACCGGATGGTGCTAAAACAGCTTCAGTTAGTTTAATATTTTTAGTAATAGCATACTTCTTTCATACCTTAGGAGAACTTTGTGTATCACCTGTAGGTTTATCTTATGTAAGTAAACTAGCACCTGTTAAATTTGTAAGCTTAATGTTTGGTATTTGGTTTACAGCAAACTTTTTTGCAAACTTACTAGGTGGTTTTACAGGAAGTTATATCGATTCAATTTCAGAAGAATATGGCTTATCTACTTTCTTTTTAATGTTTACTATCATTCCAATTGTTGCAGCAGTAATTATGTTAGTATTAAATCCTATGCTTAAAAGGAAAATGCATGGAATACAATAATAGAATTCTAAAAAACTAAATTAAAGAGATATTTATGAGTACAACTAACTTTAGGTTTGAAGGTTCAGAAATGAATCGAAAATTATTAATGGGACATCCATCAGGACTATTTGTTCTATTTTTTACAGAAATGTGGGAGCGTTTTTCATATTATGGAATGCGTGCAATTTTAGTTCTATTTTTAACTTCTGCTATTATCGACGGTGGTTGGGCTTGGTCTAGGGAAGATGCCTTAGGCTTATATGGTACATATACAATGTTGGTTTATTTTTCTCCAATATTAGGAGGGTTATTAGCCGATAAATTTTTAGGTTATAGAAGAGCAGTTGCAATTGGAGCATTAATAATGACTTTAGGTCATGCTGCAATGGCTTTCGATACACCATGGAGTTTATACTTAGGAATTGGACTTTTAGTAGCTGGTAATGGCTTATTCAAGCCAAATATTACTTCAATTATTAATGGTGTTTATGTAAATGCTCAAAATAAAAAAGATGGTGCATTTACAATCTTTTATATGGGAGTAAATGCTGGTGCATTTTTGGGTATTCTTTTATGTGGATATATTGGAGAAAGTGTTGGATGGCATTTTGGTTTTGGATTAGCTGGAATATTTATGTTCTTAGGAATGATTCAATTTTGGTTGGCTCAAAAGATTTTTGGAAAAATAGGTTTGTCTCCATCTGAAACAGTAGACTACGTAGATGCTATCGCAGATGCCGATGAACAAGAATTTAAAACAGAAGTTGTTCCTGCTAAAGTGCAAAGAGACAGATATATGGTTGTAGCTATTTTGGCCTTCTTTACTATATTTTTCTGGGCAGCATTTGAGCAAGCAGGTGGTTCCATGACCATTTTTGCTTCAGATTATACGGATAGAGTTCTAGAAGGAGATTCTGCTACTATCTTTAGAATAGCAAATACATTACTAACAGTTGTGCCATTAATTATTATAACCTATGTACTGTTTCAATTATTTAAAATAACATTTAGTAAATACAAGTTTTCTAATTTAGCATTAGGAACTAGTTTCGCTATTATTTGGGTTATTGTTATTTGGATGTTGAAAAACCAATTTTCTGAAGAATCGACTGAAATACCTGCTTCTTGGTTTGGTATTTTAAATTCATTTTATATTATCGCTTTTGCACCTTTAGTGTCGAAAATATGGGAAAGTAAATACAATCCATCTGCAACTGTAAAGTTTGGAATTGGATTAATATTATTAGGTTTAGGATTTGGGATTTTAGCTTACGGTTCTGCATCTATACCTCAAGGAGCAAAAACAGCTTCTGTTAGTATTATGTGGTTGATTTTAGCCTATCTTTTACATACATTAGGTGAACTATCTTTATCTCCTGTAGGTTTATCTTATGTGAGTAAATTAGTGCCAGCAACAAAAATTGGTGTTATGTTTGGTCTTTGGTATATAGCTATAGGTTTAGGTAATAAAGCTGCTGGATCAATGGGAGGAATGATCGATAAGATTACTGCAGAATATGATATGAGTACATTCTTTTTAATATTTACTATTGTGCCTATTGTAGCAGGTTTAATATTAATGTCTCTAACACCAGTTGTAAAAAAACTTATGCACGGTGTAAAATAATAAGTAATAAAATTTTAACAAAACGTCTCAATAGAGGCGTTTTGTTTTTTTCGTAACTTTGGAATACTATTTGCGACTATATAAAAAATATAAATTAGTAAAATGAAAAAATACATTATTATAGCATTGTTTACGGTTTTTGCAACTGCTACTATATCGGCACAAGAAATTAATTGGATAACACTTGAAGAGGCTGTAGAGCTTCAAAAGGAAAATCCAAAAAAAATAATGATGGATATGTACACCTCTTGGTGTGGCCCTTGTAAGATGTTAGATAGGAATACATTTGCTAATAAAGACGTTGCTAAATACGTAAGTGATAATTTTTATGCTGTAAAGTTCGATGCCGAAGGTAATGATGTGGTAAAGTTTAAAGACAAAACATTTGCTAATCCAGGTTATGATCCTGCAAAAGCAAAACGTAGAAATTCAGGACATGAATTAGCACGTTTTTTTAGTATTCGCTCTTATCCAACTATTTTATTTTTAGATGAAAAAGCAGAGTTTATAGCGCCCATTATTGGTTATAAAAAACCACAACAGTTAGAGTTGTATTTGAAAATGTTTAAGAAAAATGAACATACAGGTATGGATACTCAAGCAAAATTTAATGAGTATTTTAAAAACTTTAAGCCAGAATTTAAATAGAGGTAATCTAAAGTTAATCTATTACAAAAGCTCCCTTTTCACCAGTATAGTGAAAAGGGATTTTTTGTTTTAAACAGGTTGCTTTCCACCGCGCAACGTAAGATTTATAATTACTACCATCAGCAATAATTTTTTCGGGCTTCAAGGAGTCTATTAATCTATCCATATTTATTCTTGGAGATTGTATAAGTAAAATGTAATCAGGTCTTAATCGCTTTACTTTGTAAATACCTAGACTATCTATTATAAGAATAGTAGTGTTCTTAATCTTAATAAAGGATGGTGTTTTAAATGCATCAAGTTCTGTAATTGTATTGCCTATAGTATAATCTGTTAAATTACTAAACTGAGAAAGACTATCTAAGTCCGAGTAAATATTGAGTTTATGCTGTGTCTTTTGCCCGATAACAGTATGCCTGCTTTTATGAAATAGAGTAAGAGTCTCTGTGCTATTGTCGTATTTAGTAAAGAAATTAACACTTTGAAAGAGTAAAACAGAAACTAATGTAAATTTCATCCATTTATAGTTCTTTTGGATTGCCAATTGTACAAATGCGATTGCAAATAGGTAAGCTGTAATAACTTGCCAGCCATTAAAAGAAATGTCTTTAAATAAGAAACTGTCTTGAAGCGATAACCATTTCATTAAATCATTCATACCAGAAATAATAAAACCAAAAGCATCAACAAGAAATTTTGGTAAAGCATTACACAAGGCAAGAATAATAACCAAAATACCAATACCCAGAATAAAACCTAAAAACGGAATTATAATAATATTTGCAACAAAAAATAAACCTGGAAATTGATGGAAGTAGTATAAACTAATGGGAACGACTCCAAACTGAGCAGCAATACCAACAGTAAAATAGTCCCAAACTTTAGATAAAACAAAATTTTTGGGTTGCCACAATTTTACTAATCTGGGCTGTATTGCAACAATAGCAACAACAGCCAAATAGCTTAACTGAAAACCAACATCAAACAAAAATAAAGGTTTAAAAAGGAGTAAAACAAATATCGATATAGCAAGCGTGTTGTAGATGTTAGTTGGTCGTCTTAAATGCATTCCAATAGCAATAATACTAAACATGGTAACGGCGCGAGTTACGGAGGCAGATAAGCCAGCGATTATAGCAAAACACCACATCAATACCACTAAAATTATAATAGTCGCCTCTTTGCCATATTTAAACCGTCTTAGAGGTTTTAAGGCAAAATTAAGGAGTAATAGTATCAATGCCACATGTAGGCCAGAAACAGCAAGAATATGTACAGCTCCAGCATCTGTATAGCTATCGTAAATGTCCTTACTAAGATCTTGTCGTTGTCCTAAAATGAGTGCATTAATAATGGCTAAAACATCAGGTTCAAAATCATAGATTTTTAATTTAGTATTTATAGTTTCTCTAACTAAATCGGCATAGCCATAAATGGTATGTTTGTTTTCGCTTACGCGGAAAAGCCTCTCGGGTCTAACGTAAAGTTGCTTATAGACATATTGTTTCTCTAGATAACTTCTATAATTAAATTGATATGGATTTATGGTGGAAACAATGGGTTGAAATCCTTCGGAAGTAATATAAATATTATCAACTTTTAAAACTTTATTTAGGCTATCTCTTGAAACGTTAAGTAATGCTTTACCAGAAACGGAAGCATCATTAACCTTCAAAACATCAACAATATATTTAGCGTTATAATTTCCAGATTTTAAAGTGGTTCTAATTCTAAAAGTGATTAGTTTATCGGCCGAATCAATATTTGTGTAGTTGTTTTTATCTAGTTTCTCGTTGTGGAAGTCAGTGACTAGAATTCCAATAGAAACCATTGTTAAAAAGCTAGTAACTCCAAACCAAACAGTTTTTGTTTTACTGTTTTTAGAACTAAAATAGAAAAGTGTTAATACTAGTAAGAGTAAAACTGTTGCGCACAAAATAATAGGTAATGGAATTGCTGTAAAAAAAGCGATTAGAATTCCAAGAACTAGGCAAGCCGTTAATTTAATTATAGTGAAGTTAAGAAGTTTCACTCTTTGAAGATAGTAAATAAAAACTTACAAATAACTGATAATCAATCTAAAAGAATTGTTTTTCTATCTTGCTTGGTTTTAGGGGAGGCTATTAGTGTAGGAAACAGGCTTAAAGCACACGTCTTGCTTGTACAAAAGCAAGATACCAATATCTTTCTTTTAATTTTGAAGTAATAACACCTTTACTCGTAGTAGAGTGTATAAATTCCACATCACTACCATCTATTGCTGTAACTAAACCAACATGATTTACGCTACGATTATTTTTTTTCGTAGCAAAAAATAACAAATCACCTTTACGTACTTCTTTTAAATCTATCCAATCTCCTGATTTTGCCATTGCGCTCGAAACTCTAGGGATAGCAACGTTCTCTTCTTTAAATGCAGTATAAATTAAACCAGAACAATCCATTCCTTTTTTAGTTACACCACCATATTTATAACGTGTTCCTTCATAACTTTCTGCATTCTTAATAATAGATTGCGCTATTTTAGGAACAGCAACAGTGGAGGTATTAACTTTTTTTGATGTTCTCTTAATCGTTTTTGTAGTTTTCGATTTTTTTGTAATTACGCGTTTGTTTTTAGTACTTCCGCAACTAAATAATGTAATTATAGTAAGTAGGATCAAGGCAATTTTTCGCATATTGTAAATGTAAAAATTTTATTTTAAGTTTTAGTTAAACTCTATTTTGAATTGTTATAATATTTTTGACAGTTGAAATTTTGCGACATTACTTATTCTTTTAATAATTTTAAGCCTACGATACTAGCATGCTTTTTTAGCATGCTTGCTTATTTAGTTTTCTAGTAATTTCAAAAGGTGGTCAGTTTTAGTATTCATATAAAACTCTAAAACTACAAAAGCACTATTTATTTTATAGTAACCATTTTAGATTTCTACCCAAAACGAGACTCTAATTAGCGCTAGTTTTAATAGAATTGTAAATAAGTTTAGCGGTGTTTTGGCTAGCGCCTTTTCCTCCTAAATCTCTTTCTAAATCGTAATAATCTGTAAAGAATTTTGTGCGTTCGTATTCATCAAGTAAAATATCTAACTCTTTTTTTAATCTTTTAGTATTAAAATGGTCTTGAATAAGTTCTGTTACCGATTCTTTATTCAAAATTAAATTTACGAGAGAAATATATTCTAAGTTTACCACGCGTTTACCAATTTGGTAAGACAGCCAACTACCTTTATAGCAAACCACTTGAGGAACTTTAAATAATGCAGTTTCTAATGTTGCCGTTCCAGAAGTAACTAAGGCAGCTGTAGAAACACTAAGTAAATCGTATGTTTTATTGTTTAAAAAATGAACGTTAGATTTTTTAATAAACTGTTGGTAAAATTCATAATCCTGACCTGGAGCACCTGCTATAACAAATTGGTGCTCTTTATAATCGTCTACCAAACTAAGCATAACAGAGAGGATTTTTTTTATCTCTTGTTTTCTACTTCCTGGTAATAACGCAATAATTGGTTTGTCGCTTAAGCCATTTTGTGTTCTAAATTTAGACTCGTCTACTTGGTGTCTGTCTCCAATGGCATCAATTAATGGATGGCCAACAAAATGTACAGGGAATTTGTGTTTGTCTTCGTAAAACTGCTTCTCGAAAGGCAGTATAACATACATTTGGTCTACATCCCTTTTTATGTCTTTAATTCTCCCTTCTTTCCAAGCCCATATTTGAGGCGAGATATAATAATGGTTTTTAAAGCCTTTAGGTTTTGCCCATTTAGCAATACGCAAATTAAATCCAGGGTAGTCTATGTAGATAATAACATCTGGATTAAATGTTTCGATATCTTGTTTGCAAAAAGACAGGTTTTTTGCAATGGTTCTTAGGTTCATTATTACTTCCGAAAAGCCCATAAAAGCAAGCTCGCGATAGTGTTTTACTAACGTTCCACCTTGAGCTTCCATTAAGTCTCCTCCCCAAAACCTAAAATCGGCATTTGCATCTTCACGGCGCAAGGCCTTCATGAGGTTTGAACCATGAAGATCGCCAGAAGCTTCTCCAGAAATAATATAGTATTTCATGTGGTTGATATTATTGTTTTTTTAAAGTCGCAGATTACATCCAAATAAACAATTTATTATTTAAAGTTTTAGTTAGGATGTTTAATGTCTTACAACTTATTTATAATAAAAATTAAAGCTACTAAAACAATAGCAATTAAAACACCTTTTGAGTAATCTTCTTTTTTCTTATTTAAAAAATAATAGAAAACAGGTAAATTTAGTAAAACGCCTATACTAGCGCGCTTTCCTAAAACATTTGTAGATAATATTCTATTCCCAATTTCCTGAAAAGATAAATCTAATTTTAATCCAATAATTATGGTGTAAATAGAAATTCCAATAAAGGTTGTAATTATACCAATAAGAAATCCAATAATAATAGCTTTTTTATTCATTAAAATTCCAAGTGTTAAGTTGTTGTATGGCATGATGAGCGGTCAAGTCGAATTGCACAGGAACAACAGAAATATAACCGTTCTCTAGGGCCCATTCATCGGTATCTTCACCTTTATCGTAATTTACAAATGTTCCCGTTAGCCAATAGTAATCTTTGCCTTGAGGCGTTTTTCGTTTATCAAACTCTTCTTTCCAGTTCGCTTTCGCTTGTCTGCAAATTTTTATACCTTTTAATTCGTTTTTGTCTAACTTGGGTATGTTTACGTTAAGTACAATACCTTCAGCTAAACCTTTATTTAAAACATTTGAAGTGATCGTTTTAATATAAGATTTTGAATGTTCAAAATTAGCATTCCATTTGTAGTCTAAAAGTGAAAACCCAATAGCAGGAATACCTTCAATTCCAGCTTCTATTGCTGCACTCATTGTTCCAGAATAAATAACATTTATTGAGGAGTTGCTGCCATGGTTTATGCCAGAAACAACCAGGTCTGGTCGTCTGTCAAGAATTTCGTTTACAGCAATTTTCACACAATCTGCTGGAGTACCCGAGCAACTATAGGCATCGTAGTCTCCATTTTCTACGTGAATTTTTTCAATGTGTAAAGTAGAATCTAATGTTATAGCATGTCCCATTCCACTTTGTGGACTATCTGGAGCTACAACTACAACGTCTCCCAAGGTTTTCATAATGCTTACCAAAGTGCGAATGCCTGGAGCCGTTATACCGTCGTCGTTTGTAATTAAAATTAGTGGTTTGTTTTTCATTTAAAGCCTTTAATAACAAGCTAAAATACATAATTTCTATAGTATTCAGCTAATTTTAGTGGTTTAACAAAAAATTAGGGTGTCTACAGATACTTGGCACGGTTTTTTCTTCTATTTTAGTGGAAATTTTTCCATCAACAAGGATAGTAAAATAGATAAAATAATATATGTAATAAGTATGTTTTAAAGATTTTCATTTAAAAGAAATGATTAATAACGATTTACATATTACTGTAATAAACAATAAATAACAACGTATGAAAAGGAAATATAATATACTAATGTTAGTGCTTTTATTAGCCTTTGGATCTTGTAGTTTTACTACCAAAGTGGATAACGATCCGGATAAAGATAAACTTTTGGTACAGATTATTACATTGGCTTTAGAGCAGCTACATTTTGAACCAAAAGATTTTAACGATGAATTCTCTAAAGATGTTTACACAACATATTTAACACAAATAGATCCTTTAAAGCGTTTCTTTTTAAAGAGTGATATCGAAGAATTTCAAAAGTTTGAAACCGAAATTGATGATGAACTGAAAGCATACGATATTACATTTTTTAATGTAACTAACGAACGCTTAGTACAGCGAATGCAGGAAGCTAAAACTTACTATAAAGAGGTTTTAGAGAAGCCTTTCGATTTTAATATAGATGAAGATTTTGATACAGATTACGAAAATCATGACTATGTAAAGAGTAAGAAAAAACTCAAGGATCGCTGGAGACAATTATTAAAGTTTAGTACGATTTCTAATTACGATGAATTAATTAGAACACAAGAAAGAGATACTGTTGCAACAGAAGATGGTAAAATAAAAGAGAAGAAATCTCTTAAAGCAATAGAGATTGAAGCGCGCGAGGAAACCTTAAAAAATCTAGATGTATATTATATAGATTATGTTGATGATTTACAACGCAAAGATTGGTTTGCAATGTATATAAATGCTATTGTTGAAGAATTCGACCCGCATACCTCTTATTTTGCACCAAGAGATAAAGAACGTTTTGACCAACAAATGTCGGGTAAATTAGAAGGTATTGGAGCAAGACTTTCTAAAAGGATGGATTATACTAAAATTGTTGAAGTTATTTCTGGAGGACCAGCTTGGAGAGGTCAAGATTTAGAAGTTGGAGATATTATTTTAAAAGTGCGTCAAGAAGAAGAAGAAAAAGCAGTTAGTATTGTAGGTATGCGTATTGACGATGCTATAAAATTAATAAAAGGACCAAAAGGAACTAATGTGTATTTAACTCTTAAAAAGGTTGATGGCTCAATAGAAGATATTATAATTACAAGAGATATTGTAGAGTTGGAAGAAACGTATGCTAAATCCTCTACAGTTATTAAAAATGACAAAAAATATGGAGTTATAAATCTTCCTAAGTTTTATATTGATTTTACCGATTATAATGAGCGTAATGCCGCTTCAGATATTAAGCAAGAAATTGAAAGATTAAAAGCAGAAGGAATGGAAGGTTTGGTTTTAGACCTTAGAAATAATGGAGGAGGATCTCTAAAAACAGTTGTGGATATCGCAGGTTTATTTATTAAAGATGGACCAATTGTACAAGTACGATCTACAAACGAACCCAAAGAGGTTTTAAAAGATACAGACGATGCTATTATTTGGGATGGACCTTTAGTGATCATGGTTAATGAGTTGTCAGCATCAGCATCAGAGATTTTAGCTGCAGCAATGCAAGATTACAAACGTGCTATTATTATTGGAAGTAAGCAGACTTATGGTAAAGGAACGGTTCAAAATATATTAGATTTAAACCGTATGGTACGTCAAAGTTCTCATGGAGACCTAGGAGCTATTAAAATTACACGTCAGAAATTTTATAGAATTAATGGAGGTTCAACGCAGTTAGAAGGCGTAAAGAGTGATATTGTAGTACCAGACCGTTATAGCTTTGTAGATATTGGAGAGCGTGATCAACGTAATCCATTACCTTGGGATAAAATTGAAGCTGTAAAGTACGATTCGTGGAATAGTTATTTCGATTACGATACAACTATAAGTAATAGTAAAGCACGTATGGAAAACAATACGCAACTAAAACTTATTGAAGAAAATGCGAAATGGATTAAAACACAAATGGATGAGAATATATATTCTTTAAATTATAAAAAGTATAAAGCGGAGCTGAAAGCTGATGAAGAGAAAGCAAAAGAATACGATGCGATTTCGGAATATAAAACAAACTTAACATTCGAGTCTTTACCTTATGAAACTTCTCTTTTTGAAAAAGATACGGTTTTAAAAGAAAAACGCGATAGATGGCACAAAAGCCTAAGTAAAGATGTTTATTTAGAGGAAGCATTAAATGTTATTAATGATTTAAAAATGACCTACGAAATAAAAAAAGTAGCCACTATAAAAAAATAAAAGACATTGAGTACGAAAGCAAACTCATTAAGTAAATTAGCGCTCCAAAAATTCAAAAAGAATTTTTGGGGCGTTTTTAGTTTCTATTTTATCGTATTTGTAGGTGTGATTTCTGTGTTTGCATATGTTTTTGCTCCAGATAATTCTAGGCACGCCAACCAAATGCATGTTTCGATACATTCCAAAGCTCCCGGTTTTAGTATCGCTCTATTGGTTTTGCCTTCTCAAATTGAAAACGAACAGGGTTTCTTTGATAAATTATTCTTCGGAAATATTAATACTGTAACAGAAATTCCAATATCTCAACACACTATTTCTGGTAGTACAATACATTATACTGAATATGCTTCCGATGGATTAAAAGGTATTGAGAAATCTTTTACTATTGAAGATAATACCATTCAGCCGGAAACATTAATAACAACAAAAACATTCTATTTAGGAACCGATAAATATGGTCGAGATTTACTTAGTCGTGTCTTAGTAGGTGCTCGAATTTCATTTTTTATTGGGTTTGTAGCTGTGTTTATTTCCCTGTTTATTGGAATATTTATGGGAAGTGTAGCAGGTTATTTTGGAGGTAAAGTAGATGCTTTTATTATGTGGATAATAAACGTGACTTGGTCCATACCAACACTCTTATTAGTTATCGCAATTACCTTAGCGTTAGGAAAAGGTTTTTGGCAAGTATTTATTGCTGTAGGTTTAACAATGTGGGTAGAAGTAGCAAGAGTGGTTAGAGGCCAGATTATTAGTGCAAAAGAAATGCAATATGTAACCGCAGCTCGTGCTTTAGGTTTTAATAATTTTTGCATAATTTCTAAGCATATTTTACCAAACATAATGGCTCCAGTAATTGTAATTTGCGCAGCAAATTTCGCTGCTGCAATATTAATAGAAAGTGGCTTAAGTTTTTTAGGTATTGGAGCTCAACCACCAATGGCAAGTTGGGGCGCAATGATAAAGGATCATTATAATTATATTATTCTTGGTAAACCGTATTTAGCCATTATTCCTGGCTTATGTATTATGTTTTTGGTTATGGCATTTATGCTAATTGGTAATGCTTTACGTGATGCTTTAGATGTAAAAAATTAATTATAATTAGACTTCTCGACTACGGTTAAGACGTTTTATGTAAAAAGTAATATCCTATAAGGTTTATAAAAATCTTATAGGATATTACTTTTTAATATATTGAGCTTTTAACAGCCGCCTTTAGGCCCAAAAGTAAACGTTAGTTCTTGTTCCATTGTTTCGCCTTTTGCATTTTTAGCAGGTTGCCATTTTCCTGGCATATTCACAATAAGTTCTTTTAGTTTAGTATCTAATTCTGGGTAATTGGTTGAAAAATGCATGGTTACATTTTCTACAAATCCTTCTTTTGTAATTGTAAAATAAACTTTATTCGCACGTATTTTCTTATTACTTAAATTAGCCGTTTCTGTTTTAGTATTTTTAATAAGATAATTAATTAAAGCGTCTTCTCCTTCAGTATAAAAAGCTTGCGTTTCTGGAACAATGGTATAATGCGGATTGTATTTTTTTTCTTCAGAAATACTACCGTCAATATTTTTTTCTACAAAAAGTGTTTTCATAGAAAAGTGTTTAGAGTAGTCAAGCGATTTAAAAAATGATTTTTGAGCACCTGTTAGGTTAACCGAATTAACAAATTCTCTCTTGTCTGTTCGCCTATCTTTTTCTATAATTATTATTTCAGTAGCATTAACTTTTTCAATGCGGGTGTTCTCGTCATCATTATTAAAAGGAAAAATTGTTGTTGCACTATCTAAATCTGTTTTGCTAATAGGTGCAAACCTTGAACCTATTCCGTAGTAATACTCAGACTCATTTTTGCCAGTTGTTATGTTTTTGTCGCCTACATCAAGTTGTACAAAGTCTTTTGAAGTGGTAATGTTTTCGTTAGAATTATTGCAGCTAGTAAAACTACAAGTGATTATAATTGATAGACTTAATATGATGTTTTGATTTTTCATAATTATTATATTTAAAGATTAGTATCTGTCAAATATATGTGCAGTCCAATGTTTGTCTTGTACAACAAATGTGAAAAAAGTGCAAAATTTATGTAAAACGACTTATTTAATATTGGTAATAGTAGCTATTTGTTTAGTAAGGAGTGTTTCTTAAATAAAAAAGAAAAGATTTATTTTGAAAACACGATTTCTACACGACGATTATCTTTAGAAATACTGCTTTTCATCTGTTCTTCTCCCATGCCGTTTGTGTTAATTCGGGAATTGCTAATACCTTTAATTATAAAATAATCTCTAACAGCATTTGCTCTACTTAATGAAAGCTTTTTGTTATCGAGATTTGTGCCTACAACATCTGTATGACCAATAATATTAATGTTTACTTCTGTTTTATTTAATAAGGCTTTTGAAATAGCATCCAATAATGAAAAAGAATGTGCTCCTATTATTTTACTTGATCCAGTGTCAAATTTAATTTCAAAATCTAAGGTGATTTCCGTTTCCAGATTATTTATGGTATCTAATAGTTTTGGTTTAGTTCCAGTACTTTTTAATGAATTTGCCTCCAAGAAGATTGCAGAATCGTATAATTGATCTCCAACATCGCTAATGCCTAGTTTAAAGTGGTATTTGACATCAGGAATTACTTTTGTTTTGGCGGTTAAAACAGTTGTAAAACCATCATATTGGATGCTTTTAGCTAGCTCGAAATGTTTTTCATTATTAAGAAGTGTCTCTATTGTTGAAATATTGTAGTTAAAATTGGCTATATAATATTCTGAATTAACCTCTGGGTTTATATGATCTACGGTAATAGGAGTATTTGGATCTCCATTTAATAATGCTATGTTTTTTGAAGTATTTGTATCTGTATTTGTGACTAAAAAGATAAAAACATCGTTAACATTTTTAAAGATGTATTCTGGATATTCTTCCGAAGCAAAACAATATTTAAATTCAATTTCATCGGTTGCAGAAATAAGGTCAAATTCGAATAAACTAGTATCGTAACAACCTTTGTTATCTGCAATAACGTTAATGTCTTTATCGCTTTCAAAGTTTATTTTAGAGCTTTTTTTAGTGTCATCGTTTGGCCCTTCAGCATGTTCAGCAATTCCAGTACTCATAATAACGCCTTCTTTAAAAAAAGTGTTATAAATTAAGTTTGCTTTAAAAAGACCAAATGTTTTTTTACCACCTTTAATAGTCATATTGCTTACTTCTAAATTTTCTGTATCTCCAAGTAAACTATTCATTAATTGATTAGCATTAGAAATAGGCGATACTTTTAATTGCGCATAACTAAGTTTGCAAAGAACGAGAAGCGTAAATAATATGCTTCTAAAAAATAATTTAGATTTATTTTCTTTCATAGGTCATAAACGAAAACGCATGGTTATGTTGTTCGTCGTTATCGTGCACTTTACTGTCAGTTTCTTTCCATTCATTCATATTGATCTCAGGAAAAAAAGTATCTGCAGAAAACGTGGAGTGAACCCTAGTTAATTCTATTTTAGAAGCAAAAGGCATGGCTTGCTTGTAAATTTCTCCACCACCAATAATAAAAGGTTGATTATCGCTACTCGCCGCGTCTATGGCATCTTCTATAGAGTTTACAACTAAAACGCCTTCAGGAACACGGTAGTCCTTTTGTCTTGAAATTACAACGTGCGTTCTATTAGGCAATGGCTTTGGGAAACTTTCGAATGTTTTACGTCCCATAATAATATGATGACCAGAAGTGAGTGCCTTAAACCGTTTAAGATCATCGCGTAAGTGCCAGATAAGGTCGTTGTCTTTTCCTATTTCATTGTTTTCACCTGCAGCAACAATCATTGTTAGATTTTTGTGAGGTTTAACTGTTGTTATTTTAAGGCTGTCGTTAGGTCTGGCTAAAGTAGTTTTTAGTATTTCAATTTTATCTTGCTGTTTGGCTACTAATTTTTCTATTTGCGCCTTTTCCCATTCTTTGCCCATAAATTTATTAGTAATAAATACGTTAAAGGCATGGTAGAAAAAGAAAAATAACCAAGCAGAAATAGCAATTACAAACCAATCGAGGCCAAGAATTTTTTCGTCTTTCCCAATACCTAAAACTGTATTTGCTAGAATTAGAAATACGGCTCCAATTAAGAAAATGACGAAGTGTATGTATAATCCTTTTTTCTGTTTAACTCGACGTTGAGCATTTTCAATTAAAGCAAACTGCTCTTGATCTATTTGTGGTTTTTGTTTCTTTTTTCCGAACATAATTTCTGATTAAAAGGTAAAGTTAAAGTATTAAAGTGAGTTTTTGTTTTTTTTATTTTAACGCAATCGTTTGCGTTTGGTAATCAGTATTTTAACTTAAATAACGGAGGTGCTGTATCAATAAAAAAGACCTCTTTTAAATATGTTATTCTAAAATATTACAAAGTATTTTAATAATGTAACAATTCTTTGTCAAATGTTAGGTGCAGAGTTTGTTACTAATGTATTGTTGTATAATTTTGAATTATAAAACATTAATAATATGGCTATTACAAAACAATTCTTAAAATCTAAACCAGTTTGTAAAGTAACATTTACAGTACCAGCTGCAGAAGCGAATGAAGTTAAAGTTGTTGGGAATTTTAACGAGTGGAATCCAAAAGCTACCGCACTAAAGAAATTAAAAAACGGAACCTTTAAAGGGACTATAAACTTAGAAAAAGATAAATCTTACGAGTTTAGATACTTGGTAGATGGACAGTGGAAAAATGACGAGCAAGCTGATGCTTTTGCTTGGAATGAGTATGCTGCAGATGAGAACGGTGTAATTAACTTATAGTTTTACAACAATCTAAAATAAAAAAGCTTTCGTGAGAAAGCTTTTTTTTGTTTTATATAGTTAAGAATCAATTCTCATTGTTTTATAAATTCGATCTTATTGCCTATTTTGTTATGGGTGAAAATATTGGTTCATTATTCTTCACCATAGCCTCAGGTAAATTTATCTCTTGATTTTATTTTGAAATAGATAATTAATCAATTTTTAGTAAGTGTCTTTTATACGGCAACCTGACCTTTAATATGTGGATGCGGATTATAATCTTCCAGAGTGAAATCTTCAAATTTAAAATCGAAAATATCTGTAATCTCAGGATTCAGTTTCATTTTTGGTAATGGTCTGCAATCACGAGATAATTGTAATTCTAATTGTTCTTTATGGTTGTTATAAATATGAGCGTCTCCAAAGGTGTGAATAAACTCACCTGCTTCATAGCCACAAACTTGAGCCATCATCATAGTAAATAAAGCATATGATGCTATGTTAAATGGAACACCTAAAAAGATGTCCGCACTACGTTGATATAATTGGCAAGACAGTTTACCGTTTGCTACATAAAACTGAAAGAACGCATGGCAAGGCGGTAAAGCAGCTTTTCCATTAGCCACATTTTCATCGAAAGATTTTGATGTGTCAGGTAACACTGAAGGATTCCAAGCAGAAACCAACATTCTACGACTATTAGGATTGTTTTTTAAAGTCTCTATAACTTCTGTTATTTGATCTACTTCATCACTATTCCAATTACGCCATTGGTGTCCATAAACAGGACCTAAATCACCATTCTTATCTGCCCAAGAATTCCATATTTTAACACCGTTTTCAGTAAGGTAATCAATATTTGTATCACCTTTTAAAAACCATAATAGCTCGTAAATAATAGATTTTAAGTGTAATTTTTTAGTGGTAACCATTGGGAAACCTTCACTTAAATCGAAACGTAATTGATAGCCAAAAACACTTTTTGTTCCTGTTCCTGTTCTATCTCCTTTTTCGTTTCCGTTTTCTAAAACGTGTTTTACTAGCTCGTGGTATTGTTTCATAGTGCGCGCATTCCTACGAAGGCAGGAATCTCTTAATCGTTAATAATGGTGTCGTAATGTATACAAAAATAACTAAAACAAATTTACTTAGATGCCACTTTAAGACTTCATTTTAATGATTAAAAATGTGTAGAAAAACAAAAGACTCTTAATTGAATATTAAGAGTCTTTTGTTAATTATATATTGTTTCTCCAGTATTGAGAAGTTTCTGACTTTATAAAGATTTATTAGCCTATTATCATTCCTGCAATAGTAGCCGAAATTAAGGATGCAATTGTTCCTCCAATTAAAGCTTTCATTCCAAATTGAGACAATTGCTTTCGTTGTCCTGGTGCTAAAGAACCAATACCACCTATTTGTATTCCGATAGAAGCAAAGTTTGCAAATCCACATAGCATATAAGTGGCCATGATAACAGATTTTTCGTAAGTTAAATGTGTTGCATTAGTTACATTTTTAAGCTCTGCTAATTGTATGTATCCTATAAATTCACTTGCAGCTAATTTAATACCTAAAAGTTGTCCCATTAGTGCCATATCTTCTTTGGCAACACCTATTAACCACATTAATGGTGCAAAAATATAACCTAGAATGAATTCTAATGATAAGGCTTTGTAAGGTGTGTTTGCGGCTATTACATCATTTAATGAGGTAAATTGCCATTTTAGGTTTAAAGCGTCAATCTCAAAACCATTAAATCCAGCAATTCCTCCTAATACGCCATTTATCATTGCTATAAAAGCAACAAAAACCAATAGCATTGCACCAACATTTACAGCTAGTCTTAAGCCTTCTGTTGTACCGTTTGCAATAGCTTCAAGTATATTAGAACCAATTTTCTCTTGAGATACTTCTACATCTGTATTTACTTCTTCAGTTTGAGGAAATAATATTTTCGAGATTACAATCGCACCAGGTGCCGCCATTACAGATGCTGCTAGTAAATGCTTAGCGTAAAAAAGTTGTAATACTTCATCTTCACCTCCTAAAAACCCAATGTATGCTGCTAATACAGCACCTGCAACGGTTGCCATACCACCAATCATGACTAAGAGTATTTCAGACTTATTCATTTTTTCTAAATAAGCCTTGATTAAAAGCGGTGCTTCTGTTTGACCTAAAAAAATATTTCCTGCCACACTTAAACTTTCAGCTCCAGAGATTCCTAATATTTTAGTAAGTAATAAACCCATTAACTTTACTACTTTCTGAATAATGCCTAAATAAAACAAGACAGAGGTTAAAGCAGAAAAGAATATAATTGTTGGTAGTACTTGAAAAGCAAAAATAAATCCAAAAGAAGTAACATCTAGCATACCGCCAAATAAGAACTCACTTCCGGCTTGTGTATAGCTTAATAATTCTATAAAACCTTTACCGATAAATTCGAATATTGTTTTTACAAAGCTTACTTTTAAAACACCTACAGCTATTACGAGCTGAAGTATCAAACCTAAACCAACGGTTTTCCAGTTGATGCCTTTACGGTTGCTACTAAATAAGAAGGCAACAAATAATAAGGTAATCATACCCAAAATACCACGCCATAGACTTCCTAAAGAAAAACCTTGACTAGGAATTATTGTACCATTATCTGGTTTTGTAGTTTCTAAAACGATAGTTTCTTCAACTAAAGTGGTAGGTAGAGCTTTATAATTATAAACTATGTTTTTATTCTTAATAACTAACGTAGAATCTGTAAGTTCGGCTATTTTGTAATGCCTAATAGAATTTGAAACATCGTTATGATAAAATACGAGTAAGTTGTTTTGGTAAATGTAATCTCCTTTTACATCCTGAATAGAATCTCCTGTAAAAGCAAACTCACCTTCATTAAGTTCTAGGCTTGTAAAATTGCTAGTAGGAGATTGAGATATCCATTTTTTTTCAAGATCTTGTCCAAAAATGGTAGTTATCCCCAAAAAAACAGCTGCAACAGCTAATAGTAAATTTTTAATCATAAGGTTATCTTTTAGAAATCTCGTCGCGAATTTTTGCTGCTGTTTCGTAGTCTTCATTTTCTACAGCTTCGCCAAGTAAGTTGTTTAACTCTTCTAATGAGTGAGAATCATAATCGTCTGAATCGACGAACTCCAATTCTTCATTTATAATATCTTCAACTAAGATACTATCGTCATCTTCGTCGTTTTCATCTTTGTTAGGGTCTACTTTTAAATAGATTCCTGCTTTATCTAAGATGTTTTTGTAAGTAAAAATTGGTGCTTTAAAACGTAAAGCTAAAGCTATAGCATCGCTTGTTCTTGCATCAATTATTTCTTCAATCTTATCGCGTTCGCAAATAAGGCTAGAATAGAAAACACCGTCTACTAACTTGTGAATGATCACTTGCTTTACAACAATATCAAATCTGTCTGCAAAATTTTTAAATAAATCGTGCGTTAGTGGACGTGGCGGTCGAATTTCTTTTTCAAGAGCAATTGCAATAGATTGAGCCTCAAAAGCACCAATTACTATTGGTAGTTTGCGTTCGCCATCTACCTCGTTTAATATTAATGCGTATGCGCCATTTTGTGTCTGGCTGTACGATATTCCTTTTATTTTTAGTCTAACTAAACTCATAAATATTTTAATCAAAAAAAAGCGGTTTAAATTGTAAAATAGAATTTAAACCGCTTTTTCACGAGCACAATTTATAAAAAATTAAGCGTTTGCCGCTTTAAAAGCTTTTAATTTTTCGATAAGTGCAGGTACAACTTCAAAAGCATCGCCTACAACACCATAATCTGCAGCCTTAAAGAAAGGTGCTTCTGGGTCTGTATTAATAACAACTTTTACTTTACTTGCATTAATTCCTGCTAAATGTTGGATTGCTCCAGAAATACCAATAGCAATGTATAAATTAGACGCTACAGGTTTTCCTGTTTGTCCAACGTGTTCGCTATGTGGTCTCCATCCTAAATCACTTACTGGCTTAGAACAAGCAGTTGCAGCTCCAAGAACTTCTGCTAATTCTTCTATCATTCCCCAGTTTTCCGGTCCTTTCATTCCACGACCTGCTGAAACTACTATTTCTGCATCGGCAATAGTCACTTTATCTGTTGCTTTATCTACAGATTGTACTGTAACTCCAGATTCTGGAAGCGTAGGAGCGAAGTCTTCTGAAGAAGCACTTGCACTATTTTCTACTAACCCAAAAGAGTTATTAGATACACCTACAACTTTTACATCTGTATTTATTGTAGTAATGTTAAAAGCTTTGTTTGTAAAAGCTGTACGTTTTACTGTAAAAGGCGAAGTGCTTGAAGGTGCTTCCATAACATTAGAAGCATATCCTGCATTTAAACCTACTGCTAAAATAGGCGCTAAATATTTGCTATCTGCACTTTGGCTAACGATAACTACTTTTGCATCTTCTTTTTCTGCTGCTTGTTTTATAACTGAAGCATAAGATTTTGCGTTAAAAGCGTCTAAAGCAGAATTTGAGACATTCAATACTTTATCTACTCCGTAATTTGCTAATTCGCTTGTATCTGCTGCATTAACTGTAACAGCGGTAACAGTAGTACCTAATTGGTTTGCTACTGCTTTGGCATAAGAAGCAACCTCTAAGGCTGTTTTCTTAAATTTTCCATTTTCTGATTCTGTATATACTAAAACTGACATGTTTTTCTTTTTTTTATCCTGAACTAGTTTCAGGATCTCATTAATCTTTCATTTAATTTCAAAAGATTCCGAAGCAAGTTCGGAATGATTTAACCTATAATTAAATCACCTTAGCTTCGTTATGAAGTAAGTTTACTAGCTCATCTAAATTACCAGCATCAACTAAAGTAACTACTCCTTTAGGTTCTGGTTTTTCAAATTTAATTGAAGATGTTTCAGTTTCTGCATTAGCAGCTTCAACAACATTTAAAGGTTTTTTACGAGCCATCATAATACCTCTCATGTTAGGGATACGTAAATCGCTTTCCTCAACTAATCCTTTTTGTCCGGCAATTACTAAAGGTAAACTTGTAGCAACCGTTTCTTTTCCACCATCAATTTCTCTACTAGCTGTTGCGTTTGTACCTTCAATTTCTAAACTAATACAATTTGAAACAAAATTTGCTCCTATTAATTCAGATAACATGCCTGGAACCATTCCTCCATTATAATCAATAGATTCGCGACCAGCAATAACTAAATCGTATCCACCATCTTTTACTACTTTTGCTAATTCTTTAGCAACTTGAAAACCATCTTTTGCTTCAGTATTTACTCTAATAGCAGAGTCTGCACCAATAGCTAGAGCTTTACGTAAAGTCGGTTCTGTTTCTGCACCACCAACATTTACAACATCTACACTTGCACCTTGCTTTTCTTTAAACCACATGGCACGTGTTAAACCAAACTCATCGTTAGGGTTTATTACAAATTGAACACCGTTGGTGTCGAATTTTGCATCTCCATCTGTAAAATTAATTTTTGATGTAGTGTCTGGAACGTGACTTATACACACTAATATTTTCATATTTATTATAATTAAATTAAGACTATTTTGTTTGTGAAGCCCTCTACTCAATCGTTATCGTTAAATGCTTCAACTTTCAAGATTACGAAGATAAATATTTTATTCTAAAAAAATACTATGCATGCATAATAAATTTTAAATAAAAACTGCTTTATTAGTTTAGAGTTATTCTTATTTTTGTTTTTCAATATATAAATTAATATGAAGACAATTCAATTTAGAGAAGCTATATGTGAAGCCATGAGTGAAGAAATGCGTCGCGACGAAAGCATTTACTTAATGGGTGAGGAAGTAGCAGAATATAATGGTGCATATAAAGCATCTAAAGGTATGTTAGAAGAGTTTGGAGCAAAACGTGTTATTGATACACCTATTGCAGAGCTTGGTTTTGCTGGTATAGCGATTGGTTCTACCATGACAGGAAATAGACCAATTGTAGAATACATGACCTTTAACTTCTCTTTAGTTGGTATTGATCAAATTATAAATAATGCTGCAAAAATTAGACAAATGTCTGGTGGACAGCTTAAATGTCCAATTGTTTTTAGAGGTCCAACAGGATCAGCAGGACAATTAGGAGCAACACATTCGCAAGCTTTCGAGAGTTGGTTTGCTAACACTCCAGGTTTAAAAGTAGTAGTACCATCTAATCCTTATGATGCGAAAGGACTTTTAAAGGCTGCTATTCGTGATGACGATCCAGTAATTTTTATGGAGAGCGAGCAAATGTATGGTGATAAAGGTGAAGTGCCAGAAGGTGAATACACAATTCCATTAGGTGTTGCCGAAATTAAAAGAGAAGGTACAGATGTTACTATTGTTTCTTTTGGTAAAATTATTAAGGAAGCATACAAAGCCGCAGACGAATTAGCTAAAGATGGTATTTCTTGCGAAATTATAGATTTACGTACAGTAAGACCTTTAGATAAAGAAGCTATTTTAAAATCTGTAAAGAAAACAAACCGTTTAGTAGTTTTAGAAGAAGCTTGGCCTTTTGGTAATGTTTCTACAGATATAACTTATATGGTACAAGCTGAAGCTTTCGATTATTTAGATGCTCCAGTTGTAAAAATAAACACGGCAGATACGCCTGCGCCATATTCACCAGTACTATTAGCAGAATGGTTACCAGATTATACAGAGGTAATTAAGGCTGTTAAAAAGGTGATGTACAAATAGAAAAATAAAAAATAATTTTATATCAAACTTCATTAGCACAATTGTTGATGAAGTTTGTTTGTTTTTATTCTATTCTCATCAAACATTTATATCTATAAGTCGTTCTTAGATATGTGTTTATAATAGGACTTATAAAAAAACAATAAAAATTGACATATGAAAATGAAATATTTATTCTTGTTATTATGCTTCGGAAGTCTTTCCGCTTTAGCGCAAACTAAAGTTAGTGGTCATGTTTATGATGATACTAATATGCCTGCTCCATATGTTAATATTTATTTTGAAGGAACAAGTATTGGTACAATTACAGATGAAAATGGTACTTATTATATAGAGTCTGACGAAACACAAAGTAGTATTGTGTACTCTTTTATTGGTTTTAAAACAGAAACGGTAAAATTGCCGCAAAAAGTTAATTATAAGTTTGATATTACGTTACAAGAAGACGCTGCAACACTACAAGAAGTAGTGCTTGTATCGGGAAAGCAACCTAAGAAAAATAATCCTGCAATAGATATTTTACGTAAAATTTGGGCGAATAAAAGAAGTAATGGATTAAAGCAGTACAAGCAATATAAGTATGATAAATATGAAAAGGTTGAGTTCGATTTAAACACTATAGATAGTACTACTATTAATAGTAAATTGTTCCGTGGAATGGAATTTGTTTTCGAGCAAGTTGATACTTCTAAAGTAACCGGTAAAACCTATTTGCCAATGTTTATTAATGAGTCTTCGGCAGAGGTTTATGGTGATAATATTATAAAGGAAAAACGCGAGATTTTAAAAGGAAATAAAAATTCTGGATTTAGTAATAATCAAATTATTATTGATTTTGTTGACGATTTATATAGCGAGTACGATGTTTATGATAATTACTTAAAGTTCTTCGATAAGAGTTTTACAAGTCCTATTTCTAGAACAGGAATACAAACGTATAACTATGTTTTGGCCGATAGTTCTTTTATAGATAACAAATGGTGCTACAATATTATTTACTATCCAAGACGTAAAAACGAATTGACCTTTAAAGGAGATTTTTGGGTTGCAGATACTACGTTTGCTATTAAAAATATTAATATGCAAGCTTCTAAAAGCGCGAATATTAATTGGGTAAAAGAAATTTATATAGAGCAAGAGTTTGATGTTTTAAACGATTCTACTTTCTTGATTAAACGTGATTATTTTATGTCTGATTTTGCTTTTAATAAAAAAGAAAAATCACAAGGTATATACGGTAAGCGTACAACTTTATATGATAATTATAAATTTGACGAGAAGAAAGATCCTAAATTCTATAAAGAAAAAATTTATAGTTTTGATGAAGATTTATATAATCAAGATGAAGCTTTTTGGGATAAAAACAGAATGGAAACTTTAAGTAAAGATGAGAAGGGTGTTTATGTAATGCTAGATTCTTTAAAGAATACTAAAAAATTTAAACGACTTTATAATTTAGGAAGTATACTAGCTTCTGGCTATGTAGAGTTCGATGAATTGAATTTAGATTATGGACCTATTTTTTCAACCTTTGGATATAATGAAGTTGAAGGTGTTAGATTAAGAGGAGGAGGAAGAACGTATTTTGGACAGAACGATTTATGGCGTTTAGAAGGGTTTTTAGCTTATGGGTTTAGAGATGATAAATTTAAATACGGTATTTCTGGAAAATGGTTGGTCGATAAGAAAAGTAGATTGATTCTTTCGGGAGGAAATAGAAGAGATGTAGAGCAGATAGGAGCAAGTTTAACGAGTTCTACAGATGTTTTAGGGCGTAGTTTAGCATCTTCATCTGTAGTTGGTACAGGAACCAACGATAAATTAACCAACGTTAATTTAACTACTGTTGCCATAGAAGCAGAGCCGTTTAGAAATTTTATTACACGCTTAAGCGGAACTTATAAAACGCTAGAATCAGCTTCGGAAACGTTTAGCTTAGATTATTTTACTGATGCTACACAGACAGAAACAAAATCTGAAATTAAACAATACGAAACAGCACTGTCTTTATCTTATTTTCCAAAACGCGAAATGACAGGATTTGGAGTAGAGCGTAGAAATAAGAACGATGATTTTGCCAGAATTTTTGCGCAAATTACTGTTGGAGATCCAACTTTATTTAATAGTGATTTCGATTATAAGAAATTACAGTTCTCATATTACCAGCCATGGTCTCTAGGAGGATTTGGTCGCTTAACAACTAGTATAGAGGTTGGTAAAACGTATGGAGATATTCCTTTAGGTTTAATGAGTGTAGTGCCAGGAAATCAAAGTTATTTCTCTATCTATAATACATTTTCAAATTTAGATTTTTACGAGTTTGTAACAGACGAGTATGCTACACTTCATATAGAGCATAACTTTAACGGACGCTTCTTTTCAAGAATACCACTTCTTAAAAAGTATAACCTTAGAGCTATCGTTGGCTTTAGAGGTGTAATGGGTAATGTTTCTCAAAATAACAGAGATATAAACGCTTCGGGACTTACTTATGTAGCTCCAAATAAGGAAGCGTATTACGAGTATAGTGTTGGTGTAGGTAATATTTTTAAAGTCTTTAGAATCGACTTTAATTTTAGAGGTAACTATCTAGATCCAGTGCTTAATCCGGAAGCTAGAAAGTTTGGTGTTACGGGAAGTTTTGGATTCTATTTTTAAGAACTCATAAAATAAGTATGCTACTAAAATCTAATTCTAAAACTAGCGTTTGGAGTTAGTTTTAGTGATTTGTTGTCTATTTCAATGGTCTTTTCAGAGTCGTTTGGGTCTACTTCGTAATAGCGATTAATTACATTATTTTGGTTTGTTAGATTTATAATTCCCAAATTTAATGTGCCTTTTATGGCATTAGACATCTTAAACGAATAGCTAATAGAGGTGTCTAAGCGTAAAAAATCGTCTAGATTTTCGTTGTTTGGTAAATCGTAGTTTACAAATAGTGTATTACCATCTTGCACGGTTTCGTTGCCTTCAAGAGGTTTAGTATATGGTTGTCCGGAACGCCATAAGGCACCCACCGATATTTTTAAATCTTCTAAAATATTATAATTAAAAGCTAAAGTAGCAGAGTGTCTTATGTCTATATTATTAGGAAATGCTGAAGGTGTAAAACTCTCAAATTCGTAATCATTAATACTATACGTGTAACTTAACCAAGTACTGTACCTGTTAGTTGTTTTATTTATTAAAAACTCAATACCTTTTGCAGTATAGTTTCCTGTAGCATCTAAGTATTGAAAATTGTTATAAAAACCTTGGTTTCCAGCGGTAATATCTGAAACTAACTTATAAAAACCAGTCGTTTCAATATTTAAATTGTTTTGTTTAAATTCTAGCCCTAAAGAAGCTTGTTTACTAGTTGTAATTGGTATGTTTTCTTCATTTGCTAAAATCCAACGTCTGTTTTCTACACCTAAAAAATCGTCTTGAAAATCTATTTTTTGGGTGGCAGATTGGTTTTTAAATTCACCTTCAATTTTTAAAGCTAATTGCCTAGATAACTTTTGTCTTAAGTTAATTCTTGGGTCAATTAATAATTTATTAAACTTTTGAAAATACGAGGCTCTAACTCCAGCTCTTATATAGGTTTTTCCTTTTCTATATTCGCCTTCGGTATAGAGCGCATGGTTTAACAATACATCTTTCTTTTCTCTATCAAAAGCAGGTAAAGAAACGTTCGTGCTGTTTGATATTCCTGTTTCGTTAAACTGATAGCCTGCTAAAAGTGTGAAGTTAGAATTTAAATGGTAAAAACTGTTTAATTTAATTCCTGTTTCTAAAACTTGATTGCCTTGTTGTAATAATTGATTGGTCTCGACTCTTAAATCGGAAGCATCTACAGTGTACCTAGAATAATAAGCTAATAGTTTAGTGTTAAATTTAGAGCTCCAATTGGCCTGCCAATGTCCTCCAAAACCTAAGTTTTCTTGAGTTAAATTACTTGATTTCGTTGTTGTACTATTATTAGAATCTATATTGGTTTCAGAATAATCTAAATTGTTATTTATGTATATAACATTGGTTCTAAAGGTATGTTTATCGTTTAAATCGAACAATAACTTAGCAGAATAATCATAAAAAGAGAAGTCTGATGATGCGCTACCATTCTCAATAGATTGGTTATTGTTCAAGTCGCTATCCTGAAAACTTCTTGTAAAGTAGTTGTCGTAAGTAGGCGTAGATAATACATCTGTAAAAGAACGTCTTCCAGAAACATGAAGCTCTAATTTTTTAGTAATCGGAATTTCTAAAAAAGCATCTCCGCTAATAAGGTTAATTCCTGCTCCGCCAGAAAAAGAATTGCTTAGCTCGTTTTTTGTAGACATGTTAATTGTGCTAGAAACACCATCACTATATTGGCTACTCGTTCCATTTTTACTTACAGTAACTTTATTAGTAAGATTAGGATTGTAAGCCGAAATTAAACCAAAAAAATGTCCTGAATGATACATTTTTATATCATCCCAAAGCATTAGGTTTTCATCGTTAGAACCACCACGTACATTTATATTAGCAATACTTTCGTTTGCACTTTCTATACCTGGTAATGCTTGTATAGATTGTAAAATATCGGGTTCTATTAAACCAGGAAGAATACCAAATTGCTCTGTATTTAATACTGTGCTTCCGTCTAAGCGTTTTTGTAAACCTGTAGTTAAAAACTTAGTGATATAAACTTGATTGAGTTGAAAATTACTTTCTAATAGCTCAATTTTAGTACAATTGTTTTCTTTTGAAAACAGTTGGTTCGCTATAAGCTCTTGGCTTTCGTAACCTAAAAACGAGATTGTAATTTTAGAGTTTAAAGGGATTGCGTTTAATTTAAATGCTCCAATAGTATTTGTAGTTGTTCCGCGTTGGGTATTATTTACAACAATTGAAGCTCCAAGCAAAGGAGTGTTATTTACTCCATACACAAGACCACAAATTGTTATGCGTTTTTCTAGAACAGAAACAGTAATGTATCGTTTATCTAGAGCTTTAAAGTTTAAAAGTGTGTTGTTATTTAAATAGGTTAAGGTTTGCTGTAAATTAAAAGTTGTAGAAGGTGTTTTTATTTCTATGCCTAAAACGTCTTCTGTAGCATAAGAAAACTTAACATCGAACTTAGTTTCAGTAGATTTTAAAAATGTATTAAGCGGAGTTTTCTCTGTTGTAATTTGACTAAAACAGAGGTTGAAAATGAGAGCAAATAAGCAAAATAAATAATCTTTACTTTTCATATTTGTAGAACGTTATTGTGTTTCCTTTGGCTTTGTAACTTATTTTTAATGGCGTTGTAACCGTTTGTAGTGCAATGTCTTTATTGTTGTAAGTAAATGTTCCGGTGAATAATACTTTGGTATCAATACCTTGGGTTGTTATTTTAATATTATAATGATTTTCTAATTCTTCAATAACATGAGTTAATGGTGCTTTTGCGAAAGAAGCTTCGTGTTGAAGCCAAGTAGGATTTAAGCCATCAATATCTTCTACCAATTGTACTTCTCCGTTAATAACTCTAAAAGATTTTCCTTTTGGTAATTTAATAGTTTCGTTATTAAAGGTTACAGCAACTAGGCCTTCATAACATTGTACTTCAAAATAATTTTCACGCTCTTTTATATTAAACTGTGTACCTAAAACCTGTACTATTCCTGCATCTGTGTTTACTGTAAATTTTTCTCCTTTGCTAACTTTAAAAAAGGCTTCTCCGTCTAAATTTAGATTTCTATCTGTTTCCCATTCTTTTTTGTTGTAATCTAAGGAGGAAACTGCATTTAATATTACTTGAGAATTATCAGGAAGTGTAATGGTTTCTGTTTGGGCAATAGTGGTGTTAAAGGACGTTTCATTATTAAAAAATGAAAAATAAGTAACGCATAACATAATGACTAATAGCGCTGCATATTTATATAATGATTTAAAGTTAAAAGGTATAACTTTAGTTTTGCTTGCGTGTTTAGAACGAAAAGCAGCCAATGCATCTTCCGCATTAACTTTTGGAGCTTCCATTTGGGAACTGTAATGTGCTATCTTTTCAATGATTGTAAAATCTTCAGAACGTTTTAAATCCTTAATTTCATCATTAGAAAGCTCATTATCTAACCATTTTAATATGTTTTTTTCGTTTTTCATTTTATTAGTGCTTCAACCTTAAGACAATTAATAAAGTCTTTACCCTACTTTTTATATATTTTCTATATGCTCCCTTAATATACTTAATGCAATAGACATTCTTTTTTCTACAGCTTTTTGAGATATATCTAGCATTTCTGCAATTTCTCTATATTTTTTGCCTTCAATTCTATTTAATAAAAAAACCTCTCTTTGTTTATCTGTTAATAAAGAAATAGCGTTTTGAAGCTTCTTTTTAAACTCTTCTTCTTCTAAAAGGTATTGGGGACTTTCGTTATTGATATCAACATAAGGTGCTGCCTTTGCATATTCCATGACGACCTTTTGATGCTTAATCTTATTTAGAAATAAATTATTAACCGTAGTAAACAAATACGTTTTGGCTTTGCTAAAATCTATTTTAGAACAATTTTCCCAAATTTTAGAAAATGCATCTTGAACTAAATCCAAAGCATTGTCTTTGTCTCCGCATTTATAAAAGGCGAAATTACTGGCATATTGTATATGCTCTAAGTAGAAATTATTAAAAGAAGCTTCATTGCAAAGCTTTTTGTCATTGTTCATTGGGCAAAAATAATAAGAAAGCAAGGTAGTTTAAAAAAAATAAGAATAAAAGTAGGGTATTCTTATTTCGTGTTGTCTTAAGTGCATATTAACATAAAATTAAATATTATGATACCAACAAAAATTTTAGAAATGCTAGAAATTGTATTAGCACTAGTGTTAATTTTTCTTTTGGGATATGCTTTAATTCTAGTAAATCAAATTTTATAAAATAATAGGTAGGGTAGATTAAAAACTAATTGTCTTATTAATATATCGATGAAAATTCGCTAACAAAAAGAAAATAAACTAAATTGAAAAACTTAAAATTATGAAAAACTTAAAATTAATTGCCACAGTATTCCTAACAGCTTTATTAAGCTTTACTTCTTGTCAAGATGAAATTGATAATGAAACAGGAGAAAACCCAAACACGAACACAAACTCGGCAGATTCGCAAACAACATCAAATCTAAAGCGTTCATCGATGTATGATGGGTCTTTTGATGATTTTTTAGACGGAACATCATGCTCATCATTATTATTGCCGTTAACAGCTACCATAAATAATACACAAGTTACTATTGTAAGTGAAACAGATTACCAACAAGTAATAAATATTTTAGGACAGTTTAATACAGACGATGATACAATTGTGTTTCAATTTCCTGTGTCTGTTGCTTTAAGTAACTACACTCAAGTTGTGGTTACAAATCAAGCACAGTTTGATGCTATTGTAGAAGCTTGCGAAGCGGCAGAAGCTACAGCTCAAGACGCCATTTCTTGTATAGAAATAGATTTTCCAATAACTATTCTTACCTACAACCTAAGTGTTGAACAAACAGGAAGTGTAGTTATAGAAAGTGAAGAACAGTTATTTAACTATACTAATAATTTAGGTGAAGACGAGTTGTTTTCTGTTAATTATCCAATTACAATTACTGGAGCAAGTGATGCTACAGCAGTAATTTCTAGTGATATTGAATTGCAAACAAGTGTTCAAGATTGTGTTGATGAAGAGGATGTTATAGAAGATGCTGAAGCAGATGTTGATACCCTAGAACAAATTCTAGTTGATGGATTGTTTCAAGTAGATTCTTTTATAGATTCGGGTCTTGATACAGCAAACCAATATGTAGAGTTTACTATCGATTTTGCTAACGATTTAAGTATTGTGGCAGAAAACACAGTAAATGCAACGATTCAAGATGTTGAAGGTACTTACGAGGTAACATCAGAAACAGAAGTGTTTTTAAGCCTTAACTTTTCTAATAACGCTAGCTTTACTTTATTAAATCAAAATTGGGAAGTTACTAGTTTTAGTAGTACAACAATATCTTTACAGAGTACTACTAATGCAGCTGTAACTCTTGTATTAACTCAGATTTAAAACATATTTCTACTCTTAAATTAATTACTATAAATATAGACTGTCATCTGTTTCAGGTGGCAGTTTTATAAAACACAGTAAAACTATGAAACGTTCTCTTCTTTTATCATTGATATTAGTGCAAATTGTAGCGATGTCTTGTTCTACTGATAATGATAGCGATAATAATAGTACTACCGGAAATAACGATACAGAAAATCCAACATCTCATTTACAGTCTACAGGATCTTCATCTAACGATTTGCTATCAAGCACAACCTTTAATAGTATGGTTGTAGAATTGGTTTATGTAGAAGGTTTTGAGCCTTCGCAAACTAGTGTGGATAATTTTGTATCTTTTTTAGAAGCAAGAACATTTAAACCAAACGGAATTACTGTAGAAAAAAGAGTAATAGTATCTCCAGGCAATGCACCTTATACAAATACAGAAATTAGAAGTATAGAAGATGCTAATAGAACAAAGTTTAATACGGGAAATGAAATAGCAGTTTGGGCCTTTTTTGCAGATGGTTCATCGGCTAATGACTCTGGAAGTGGTGTGGTATTAGGTACAGCTTATAGAAACACTTCTTTTGTTATCTATCAAGAAACAATTCAGGATTTAAGTAATAGTGCCTTCGAGCCAAACAGGTCAGTTTTAGAAACTACAGTAATAACTCATGAATTTGGTCATATCCTTGGTTTAACTAATTTAGGAGCTCCATTACAATCGGCTCATGAAGATGCCGAACATGAAAAGCATTGTGATGTTGAGAGTTGTTTAATGTATTGGGCTTCAGAAACAGGTTCAGGAATATCTAATTTAGTTGGGCAAAGTCAATCGCCACAGTTAGATGCGCAATGTATTGCAGATCTTCAAGCAAATGGAGGTAAATAATTATAAAATTAAAATAAATATTAAAATGAAAAAACAAATAATAGCATTAGCAGTATTACTTATAGCAATAGTTGGAGTAAGTGCTCAAGAAAACACAACAGATAATGAGTCTAGTTTTGGTCTTAAAGGAGGTTATAATTTAGCTTCTGTAAAATTTGATAGCGATTCTGAAACAGGTCAACGTCATGGATTTAATGTTGGATTCTATGGAGAGTCTTTTGTAAGTGAAGCATTAGCCATACAAATCGAGTTTCAATATTCTCAACAAGGTTATGAGATTGAAAATAACAACTCAACATTTACTCAAAAAGTAAATTATATAAACATGCCATTATCATTAAATATTTATCCAACGCCAAATTTCTTTTTAGAAGTTGGAGCACAAGTTGGTTTAGCTATTTCTCATAAAGAAGAATTTGATAGTAGTTTTAATTTATTTGATGTTTCTCAAGAATTCGATCCTAATAAGTTTGATTATGGCGCAAATGTTGGTGCTGGTTTTAAAACAAATTCAGGTGTTAGATTGGCTGCAAGATATCATTTTGGATTAGGTGATATTTACGACGAAGGAAAACCACGAAATAGAGTGTTGCAAATAACCTTAGGTTTCGATTTATAATAAAAAAGATCCATTTGGAAGCTTTTTTTATGCCTTATATTTAGTGTTAGATATTACTAAAAACTAAAAACCCAAAGCATTTGCTTTGGGTTTTTTAATATCTATAATACAGAAATTACTATTCTCCTAAGAAAGGATATCTGTAATCTGTTGGTGTTACAAATGTTTCTTTAATCATTCTTGGTGACACCCAACGTTGTAAGTTTAATATACTTCCAGCTTTATCGTTAGTTCCAGATCCTCTAGCACCTCCAAATGGTTGTTGTCCTACAACAGCACCAGTTGGTTTATCGTTAATATAGAAGTTTCCAGCACAGTTTTGTAATGCTTTAGTCGCTTCAATAACTGCATATCTGTCTTTCGCTAAAATAGCTCCAGTTAATGCATAGTCACTAGTTTCGTCTACTAATTTTAATGTTTTAGAGTAATCTTCATCTTCAAAAACATAAATAGTCATTACAGGTCCAAATAACTCATCACACATTGTTGTGTATTTTGGATCGTTTGTTACAATAACGGTAGGTTCAATAAAGTAACCTTTACTTTTATCATGACCACCACCAACTATAATTTCAGCATTGTCATCAGCTTTCGCTTGATCAATATATTTTGCTAATTTATCAAAAGAACCTTCATGAATAACTGCAGTAATAAAGTTTTCCATGTCTGCAGGAGAACCCATTTTAAAAGAGTTTACATCTTCTACTAATTGTTCTTTAACATCTTTCCAGATGCTTTTAGAAACGTAAGCACGAGAAGCCGCACTACATTTTTGTCCTTGAAATTCGAAAGAACCACGTGCAATAGCTGTTGCTACTTGCGCAGGATTAGCACTTGCGTGTGCAACAATAAAATCTTTACCACCAGTTTCTCCAACAATTTTTGGGTACGTTTTGTAGTTGTGGATATTGTTACCAATTTGTTTCCAAAGTTCTTTAAATATATATGTAGAACCTGTAAAGTGTAATCCAGAAAAGTCAGGACTTGCTAATACAGTTTCAGTAATCATTACTGGATCTCCAAAAACAACATTTATTACACCTGGAGGTACACCAGCTTCATCAAAAACATCCATAATTACTTTTGCAGAATAGATTTGAGAATCACTAGGTTTCCAAACCACAACATTACCCATCATTGCCATACAAGCAGGTAAGTTTCCAGCAATAGCAGTAAAGTTAAAAGGCGTTACAGCATATACAAAACCTTCAAGAGGTCTATATTCTACACGATTCCAAGCACCACTTGTACTTTCTGGTTGTTCATGGTACATATCTGTCATGAACTGTACGTTAAAACGTAAGAAATCTATAAACTCACAAGAAGCATCAATTTCTGCTTGGTGTATTGTTTTAGACTGTGCCATCATTGTTGCAGCATTAATTCTAGCTCTATATGGTCCAGCAATTAATTCGGCAGCTTTTAAAAATATTCCAGCTCTGTGTTCCCAAGGCATTTCTGCCCAGTTTGTTCTTGCTTCTAAAGCTGTAGAAATAGCTTCGTCAACATGAGATTTTTCAGCTAAATGGTAGTGTCCAACAACATGTTTGTGATCGTGTGGAGGAGACATTGGCTTAGTGTTTCCAGTCTTTACATCCTTTCCATTAATATACATTGGCACATCTAAAGTGCTGTTATACATTTCTTTGTAAGCTTTAGAAATAGCTTCACGATATTCGCACCCAGGAGCATAAGCTCTTACAGGTTCGTTTACTGCGATTGGTACGTTAAAAAATCCTTTTCCCATTGTAAATTTATTTGCAACTTCCATAAAAATGGAAGTCTTCTATTAATATTAATTGTCTAAAATTGAAATACAAAGTTACAAAATTTTTAAGTATTTCTTTCTGAAGGAAATGCCAAAGAAATCTTATTTTTTTGTAAGTTGCCAACACAATTTAGGACTATCATTGTTATGTGTACAGTAAGTATTTTTTATAAAGGAAATAATGATTTTGTGTTAACCTCGAATAGAGACGAAGCACCAAATAGAAAAGCCTTATCCCCAGATTTTTATACTATTAATTCTACTGAGTTATTAATGCCTAAAGATGAGCAATCTGGCGGTAGTTGGATTGGTGCAAGTGCTAAAAATAGAATTGTTTGTTTGTTGAATGGTGGTTTTACGCTTCATAAAAGACAAACAGCATACAGACAAAGTCGTGGTGTTGTAGTTACAGATTTGTTAACAGCTACAGATATTGAAGCGACTATAGAATCTTACAATTTGGAGGATATAGAGCCTTTTACTATTGTAATTGCCGACTGGAATGCTGATTTAAAGTTCTATGAATTGGTCTGGGATGCTAAACAAAAACATTTTCAACAATTACCATTAGAAACAAGAATTTGGTCGTCTTCTACATTATATACTGAAGATAAAAAACAAGCAAGACGCGATTGGTTTCAAGATTTTAAATCTAAAAGCGAGTTGTCTTCAAGTACTTTGTTAGCGTTTCATAAAACAGCAGGAAAAGGTAATAAAGATTTTGGTGTTGTTATGGATCGTGGTGTTGTGAAAACCACAAGTATTACTCAAATTGAAAAAACGGATGCTTTTTTAGAAATGCGATTTAATAATTTGAACACTTCAGAAAAAACAAGTAAAACTTTTAATCTTGCCGAAATTATTAATGAGTAATCCACAAGAAAACACAGGTATAATAATAACACTTGCTTATCCAGATACTATCGTATCTCATGCTGAAGAGTGGTACTCTCCTTATTTAAGATATGTTGGAGTGGGAAGTAAAACAAGTGTTCGCGCAGGACATGCAGCTTTAGTTTTAATAGATAATAAGGCTGGTGTTTTAGAATATCACGATTTTGGGCGTTATATAACTTCAGAGCCAAATGGACGCGTTCGAGGAGAGCATACGGATAACGAATTGTCGTTTCCGCTTAAAGCGGAAATAAAAGATGGTGAGATTAAAAATCTAGATGCGATTTTAAAATTTTTAGCAACCAATCCAAAACTCACGCATGGTGATGGAAGGATGGTAGCTTCGGTTTGTAATACTATAAATTACAACAAGGCAAGAACTTATATTACTGAAATGCAAGAACGTGGCTTTATTTATTACGCTGCTTTTAAAAAAGAAGCTTGTAATTGTGCGCGTTTTGTAACAGACAGTTTAATTGCTTCGGTAACACATTTAAAAACTAAAAAAGCTTTAGAAAATTCTAAATGGTTTACGCCAAGTACAGTTGGAAATGTTTTATTAGCTAATACTAGTGATCATCCTTTTGAAGTCTCAGATAAAGGAGAAATTAAAGAATATAAAGGTTCTCAGCAAAGCGAAAATCTAAAATGTTTTTTAGATAGATTAAAAGATTATAAACCAAGTAAAATAGGAACAACTATTCCAAAAGAAGTTGAAGGTCTTCATGAAAGTGCACAATGGTTGTCTGGAATTGCAGCTGGAGCTTGGTATGAGATTTATAAAACTGAAATTTTAAACGAATATCGATACAAGCGTATTTCTCCTCATGGAAATGTGGATTGTGATGCTATTTATATTGCTACAGATTCAGATTTTAATTACGAAGAAGAATATAAAATTATTCATTATTCTAACTGTCATTTCTTTCATTTAGAACAAAAAGAAAAAGTATTTAGATTTAATAGGAAAGAAGCTTAGTTTATAGCAAACGGAGCGCTTAGTTTAAAAGTAGGAATAGCTACATCAAACTTTTTAGTGGTGGTAAAGTTTACCATACTATAATGTCCTCGCATAGCTCCAAAAGGAGAGGTTAATAAACATCCTGAAGAATAGGAGTGAGATTCACCAGGTTTAAGTACTGGTTTTTTTCCAATAACACCTTCTCCAGAAACGGTTTCAACATTGTTTAACGCGTCAAGAATAACCCAATGTCTTGCATTGAGCTGCACAGAGTCTTTGCTCTGGTTCTCAATAGTAACTTGGTATCCAAAGGCATAATGTATTTTATAATTTTTATAAAAAGTGCCTTCAAAATTAGTTTCTACCGAAATCTTTATGCCTCTTGTTACTTGTTGAACCATTTTTGTTTTTAAGTATTCTATGCTAAAGTACTAATATTACTGCAATTATTACAATAATAGCAGTCAATTCAAACATATTTTAACTATTCTTCAATAATTTAGTTTGTAATATTGACAGAGTTACCTTCGCCTAAACCAATTATTCTATCATATCTAGCGCCTAAATCTCTATAGTATGCTAATACCTTATAACTGTTTTCTGTTTGATGAAAATTACCACTAATTGCGTTTTCATCTATGCTACCATCTTCATTTTTAATAACATATTTATAACTATAAAAACCTTGCTTTAAAAGCAGTTTCCCTTCATAAGTACTCCCTTCCTCAATATACGTAAGTTGTGTACTTTCGTCTACAGCATAGTTGTTAAAATTACCATAAACGTGCAGTGTTTGCCCTTTTTGTAGTTTATTTATTTCTAATGCAAAATGAACTTGAGCGTAATCTGCACTAATATTAGGAGTGTCTGTGTCTAAAGCTGTGATAAGAAAATTTCCATTAATATCTGGATTATAAGTATAAGCGCTATTTGCTCGCGAGACGTTTTTGTATAAATAGCTATTGTAAAGATCCTTTAATTCTATAAACTGAACACCTGTATTTGCACCTCTTAAATCTTTGTTTTCAAAATAAAGGTATTCGTTTCCAGCATAAAAACTAGTGCCTTTTACATATCTATATTGTAATTCGTTACCCAGTATGTATTGAGGTTTTACGTTTTTAATAGCGGTTCTTAAATTGTTATTCTGGATGATTACTGTTTTTACAGTTTGTAATGGGTTGTTAAATATTAAAGATGAAGAACTGATTGCAATATCAACAGTGTGTTTAGCTTTTATTTCACTAACATCTCGCGAGCGTTTAATCGCTACTCCAACCGATGCAATGTCTTCGTAAACCATAAATTTTCTGGTAAATTCGATATCATCATCTTCGTTATAAATAGTAATTAGGTAGTTTCCAGATTTTGTTATGCCACGTGTTTGCTCGTTTGGAACGGTTAGGGTGAAATGTGAATACACCTGATATGTATTAAAAGAATTGTTCCATATTCTAATACGTTGCTCATTAAAACCGTCTAAGTACTCAGATTGTACTAAAACCGAAGGTGTCCAATCGTAATTATAGTGCTTTATTTCGTAATAGTAATCATCCTCATTTCCGTTTAAAACATCGAATTCTAAAACAAGATATTCGCCAAGCTTTAAAATAGGTAACTGACTTTCCGGTGTGTCTCCTTTAAAAGTGATGGTTTTTATTTCTTCGGTAGGGTTTATCTCTTCAACTTGACTAAAAACAGAAGTAGATGCTAGTAAAAATAATAATATATGCTTAACGCTAGACGCCATAAATGAGGGTTTTCTTCGTGTAAATATAAGCAAAATCTATGCCTAATTCGAAACTGTTATTTAGAATAATTATAAATAAATTATCTGTGTGCTTTATAGGAAAGAGTTTTTATTATTAATTCGTATTTTTGCAGCGATTTTTCACGCTTGAAAAATCACTTAGCTAAACTATTAACAAATAGATTTGTACACATGTCAAACGACATTAAGATTAAAAAAGGTCTAGATATAAAACTTGAAGGAGCTGCAGAAAAGGTAACAGAAAATGCCATAAAAAGCAACACTTGTACGGTTAGACCAGAAGACTTTCACAGTGTAATTCCAAAATTATCGGTTAAGGTTGGTGAAAAAGTAAAAGCTGGACAAGCTTTGTTTTTCGATAAAACCAACATAAACGTAAAATTTGCTTCACCAGTTTCTGGAGAAGTTACTGAAATTGCTCGCGGTGAAAAACGTAAAATTCTTTCAATAACAGTTCAAGCAGATAAAGAGCAATCTTTCGAAGATTTTGGAGCTTTAAACATAGATTCGGCAAAAGCTGAAGATATTAAAGCAAGATTATTAGCTTCAGGTTGTTGGGCATTTGTAAAGCAACGTCCTTACGATGTGATTGCAAATCCAGAAGTTGCTCCAAAAGCAATTTTTGTTTCGGCATACGCTAGTGCGCCTTTAGCTGCAGATTTAGACTATACCTTAGCTGGTAAAGAAGCAGAGTTGCAAGCAGCAGTTTCAGCTTTAGCTAAATTAACAGCAGGAAAAGTACATGTTGGTGTTGGTAAAAACGGTAATTCGCCATTGGCAGGATTATCTAATGTTACTGTACACAATGTATCTGGACCGCATCCATCAGGAAATGTTGGAACATTAATTAATAAAATAGATCCAGTAAATAAAGGAGAATCAGTTTGGACTGTTGCTGCTCAAGATCTAGTTATTATTGGTGAGCTATTATTAACTGGTAAATTTAATGCTGAGCGCACAGTTGCTTTAGCAGGATCATCGGTTAAAAAACCACGTTATTTTAAAACCAAAATAGGAAGCGAAATTGCAACTATGGTTTACGATAATGGTGTAGATAAAGACGGAAATGATAGAATTATTTCTGGAAACGTTTTATCTGGAAAACAAGTAAAACCAGATGGTGCTTTAGATTACTACAGTAATGTGGTATCTGTAATACCAGAAGGTGATGATTACGAGTTTTTTGGTTGGAACAAACCTGTTTTCAATAAAGTATCAACCTCTAGAGCTTTAACTTTTTCATGGTTAACACCTAAAAAGAAATTTGCTTTAAATACAAATACAAACGGAGAACATAGAAATTTTGTTACTACTGGAACTTATGAGGAAGTATTTCCTTTAGATATTTTTCCTATGCAAATTTTAAAATCTTGTATGTATCAAGATTTAGATGAAATGGAAGCTTTAGGAATGTACGAAGTTGCACCAGAAGATTTCGCCTTAACAGAATTTGTTTGTGTGTCTAAGCAACCACATCAAGATATTATTAGAAAAGGTTTAGACTTAATGCTTAAAGAAATAGGATAATGGGTTTAAAAAGTAATTTACACAATTTAAAAGAAAAGTATAAGGGAACTAAAATGGCGCCTGCATTTAATGCAATCCATACCTTTTTATACTTGCCAAATGAGACGACACATAACGGAACTCATATTAAGGCAGCCGATGATTTAAAGCGTACCATGAACATAGTTATTATGGCTATGATACCATGTTTAATCTTCGGAATGTTTAACGCAGGTTACCAACACTACTCAGCAATAGATGCATTAGCAGGTGTTGCAAGAGAAGTGTCTTTATTTGGAAACTTTTTAACTTGGGATAATTTTGTTATTGGTGCATGGAAAGTGTTACCATTAGTAATTGTTTCTTATGGAGTTGGTTTATTAGTCGAATTTATTTTCGCAGTAATAAAAGGACACGAAGTAGAAGAAGGTTATTTAGTAACAGGAATGTTAGTACCGTTAATAGTACCAATCGATATTCCATTATGGATGTTATCTGTTGCCGTTATTTTTGGTGTAGTAATAGGTAAAGAAGTATTTGGTGGAACAGGAATGAATATTCTTAATCCAGCATTAACAATACGTGCCTTTTTATTCTTCGCTTATCCAACTTGGATGTCTGGAGACAAAGTTTGGGTACATGGTGCAGATCCTAGAGTTCAAGATCTTGCGGCTGGAGCAACACCAGATGCATTGTCTGGAGAAACTATTTTAGGAAGCTTAGCCCAAAATAATACTGGTATGCTAGACTCGGCTGGTGATGTATGGAATGCATTCTTCGGATTTATTCCTGGTTCAGTTGGTGAGACTTCTACCTTATTAATAATATTAGGCGGATTATTCTTAGTGTTTTCTAAAGTAGGAAGCTGGAGAATAATGTTATCATCTGTATTAGGTGCCATTGTTATGGGATTAATATTTAATGGTATTGCAGATTCTGGTTTTATTTCAGAAACAAGTAAGTTTTACGGTTTAATGAGTACAGATTTCTGGATGCATTTACTAATTGGAGGTTTTGCCTTTGGTACAGTATACATGGCAACAGATCCTGTAACTGCGTCGCAAACTAATAAAGGAAAGATTGTTTATGGATTTTTAATTGGTATACTTTCTATTATGATTCGTGTATTCAATCCAGCATATCCAGAAGGTGTAATGCTAGCCATTTTATTAATGAATGTCTTTGCACCAACTATCGATCATTACGTAGTACAAGGAAATGTAAAACGTAGAATGAAACGTTTAAAAGTTAAAACAGCATAATTATGGCAGTTAATACAGATAAAAACTCATATACTATACTATTTGCTATTGCAATGGTAGTAGTAGTAGGTTCTTTATTAGCCTTTACAGCATCGTCTTTAAAGCCTAATATAGAAGAGAATAAAAGAATGGAAAAGCAGCAGAATATTCTGTATGCAATGGGAGTTAATGGAAATGAAGGCACAGGAGATATTACTTTTGTGTCTACAGATAAAGTTGCAGGTGAATTTGCAACTTACATTAAAGAACAATTAGTAATCGAAAATGGTGTTGCGAAAGCAGATGATCAAGCTTACTTAATTGATGTTAAAAAAGAACAAGCAAAAGCTAAAAATGGAGGAACAAGACGTCTACCTTTATTTATTGGTGAGAAAGATGGTAAAACATCTTATATCGTACCAATAAGAGGCAAAGGACTTTGGGATGCTATTTGGGGTTTTGTTGCTTTAGATAAAAACATGGTTGTTCAGGGTGCATTTTTCGATCACGCTGGTGAAACACCTGGTTTAGGAGCTAACATTAAGCAGCGTTACTTTATGGACGATTTTAATGGTGAAAAACTATTAAATGATAAAGGCGTTTTTAAAGGCATTAAAGTAGCCAAAGGAAATAACGATCCAATCAACAAGATAAAAGATGATAATGAGGTTGATGCCCTTGCCGGAGCAACAATTACAGGAGATGGTGTATCTGCAATGATAAAGAAAGATTTAAAATTGTATTTACCTTACTTTAAAAACTTAAAATAATATGGGACTACTTTCAAAAAAAGACGCAAAGTTAATCACAGATCCATTAGCAGATAATAACCCAATTACTATTCAAGTATTAGGTATTTGTTCTGCATTAGCAATTACGGCAGAGCTTAAGGCTTCGTTAGTAATGGGAATTGCTGTATTGTTTGTACTTAGTGTAGGTAATGTAGTAATCTCTTTAATGAGAAACATCATTCCTTCAAAAATTAGAATTATTGTTCAATTAATAGTAGTTGCTGCTTTAGTAATTATTGTAGATCAAGTACTAAAAGCTTTTGCTTTCGAATTAAGTAAAACACTTTCAGTATTTATTGGGTTAATTATTACCAACTGTATTATTATGGGACGTTTTGAAGCTTTTGCTTTAGCAAACAAACCGTGGCAATCGTTTTTAGATGGTATTGGTAATGCATTAGGTTACGCAGTTATTTTAATAATTGTTGGTTTCTTTAGAGAGCTTTTAGGATCAGGAACTTTATTTGGAATTCCTGTATTAGGAGATCCAATTGAAATGACAGGCGTTTATGCTTTAGGTTACGAAAACAATGGTTTTATGTTAATGCCTCCAATGGCTTTAATAATTGTTGGATTAATAATCTGGGTACAACGTAGTAGAAATAAAGATTTAATAGAAGACTAAAAAAGTTTGCAGTATTCAGTTCGCAGTTTGCAGTCTAACTCAAACCAAAAACTGAAGAATAAAACATAAAAAATAAAAAAATGATAGAACATTTAGAATTATTTTTCAAGTCAATTTTTGTTGACAATATGGTGTTTGCGGTTTTCTTAGGTATGTGTTCATACTTAGCCGTTTCTAAAAAGGTTGCAACAGCAGTTGGACTTGGAGCAGCCGTAATATTTGTATTAGCGATCACTGTGCCGTTAAACTGGTTATTAGATCAATATTTATTACAACCTGGAGCATTGGCTTGGGCAGATGGAAGTGCAAACGGAGAAGGTTTCTCTGGTATGGATTTAGGTTTCCTTTCTTTCATTATGTTTATTGCTACTATTGCAACAATGGTACAATTAGTAGAAATAGTAGTTGAGAAATTCTCACCTTCATTATATAATTCACTTGGTATTTTCTTACCATTAATTGCAGTAAACTGTGCCATTTTAGGTGGTTCATTATTTATGCAATCTCGTGAAATTGAAACGTTTGGTTTAGCAGTAAATTACGGAGTATCTTCTGGAATAGGATGGTTTTTAGCAATTCTTGCCATTGCAGCTATTCGTGAGAAAATTAGATATTCTAACGTGCCAGCACCTTTAAGAGGATTAGGAATTACATTTATCATTACAGGTTTAATGGGAATTGGATTTTTAAGTTTTGGTGGTATGTTAACAGGTGGAGAAGAAGAAGCTCCAGCTGAGCCAACAGCTCAAGTAGAAAAAGTAAAAACTGAAGACGCTAAGGTATTAGCCGAAAACACTAAAATAGCAGAGTAATATGATTTTAGCAGCAGGAACAGGAGCAACAGTAATAACAACAGTAGTAGCGTTTTTAATAATAGCGTTAGTACTAATAAGTTTATTATTATTTGTTAAGCAAAAATTATCACCGTCAGGTCCAGTAAAGATCTTAATTAATGGTGAGAGAGAGATAGAAGTGGCTTCAGGAGGTACTTTATTATCTACATTAGGAAGTAACAAAATTTTCTTACCATCGGCTTGTGGTGGTGGTGGAACTTGTATTCAATGTGAGTGTCACGTATTAGAAGGTGGTGGAGAAGCGTTACCTACAGAAACACCTCACTTTTCTAGAAAAGAATTAGCGCATGGTGCACGTTTATCTTGTCAGGTAAAAGTGAAACAAGACATGGAAATTACAATTCCTGAAGAAGTTTTCGGAATTAAAAAATGGGAAGCAACTGTAGTATCTAACTATAACGTAGCAACATTTATTAAGGAATTTGTAGTAGAGATTCCTGAAGATATGGGTTACAAAGCTGGTGGATATATTCAAATTGAAATTCCTAATTGTGAAGTTAAATATTCAGAAATGGATGTTACTGCTCACCCAGATGATCATCCAGGTGAACCAAATAAATTTGAAGCAGATTGGGACAAGTTTGGCTTAAGACCGTTAGTCATGAAAAATGACGAGCTTGTTGAAAGAGCCTATTCTATGGCTTCTTATCCTGCTGAAGGAAGAAAAATTATGCTTAATGTGCGTGTAGCAACACCTCCTTTCGATCGCGTTAAAGGCGGATGGATGGATGTAAATCCAGGTGTGGCTTCTTCATATATATTTAACCAAAAAGTAGGAGATAAAGTAACAATCTCTGGACCTTACGGTGAATTCTTTATTAATGAGTCTGAAGCTGAAATGTTATATGTAGGTGGTGGAGCAGGTATGGCACCAATGCGTTCTCATTTATATGAATTGTTTAGAACATTAAAAACAGGTAGAAAAGTTACATATTGGTATGGTGGACGATCTAAAGCAGAATTGTTTTACATCCATTACTTTAGAGCACTAGAAAAAGATTTTCCAAACTTTAAATTCTTTATAGCATTATCAGATCCAACGGAAGCTGATAATTGGAAACTTAAAGAGAGTGTTGAAGATCCTAATGGCGATGGATTTACAGGATTTATACATCAAGTAGTAATCGATCAATATTTATCTAAACATGAAGCTCCAGAAGATTTAGAATTATACTTCTGTGGACCACCATTAATGAACCAAGCGGTTCAGAAAATGGGTGAAGATTTTGGTCTTGATGACGAGAATATCCGTTTTGATGATTTTGGAGGTTAAAATTTAATTTAAAATCTAAATCTCATTATCGAGAAACTATAATAAAATTAAAAGCCCAATACGAAAGTGTTGGGTTTTTTCGTTTAAATTAATATGAAGAAAACACTATTTATTCTTGTTCTACTTATAGCAGTAGTTGCATTAGCATTTCAATTTAAACCAGTAAAAGAGACGGTAGAATATGTTTCTAAAGCTGTGGTGTCAAAACCGAATTTAATTCATAAGGATAGTCTAACTATAAAATCAAGAGTGCAAACGCCAGAAGGATATGTACGTCTGAAATATGCTAAAGGATCATTTCAAGAGTATTTACGTAACTATAAGTTGAAACCTTTTGGAAGTAAAATAATTAATTACGACGATAGCGAATATTATTGGCAACAAGGTCATATAGGAATTCTTGATATTCCTGTGCCTAAAAACGGTTTACAACAATGTGCGGACGCTTTAATTAGAATAAGAAGCGAATACCTTTGGGATGCTAATAGAAAGGACGAGATAGGCTTTAATTTTACTTCAGGACATTATTGCTCATGGCTTAAATACGCTCAAGGTTTTAGACCAAAAATTAAAGGTAATAAAGTTACGTTTAGTAAAACAGCATCAGTAAATACCTCGAAAGAAAATTTTTATAAATACCTGAATTTAATCTATATGTATTCTGGTACTTTATCACTATCTCAAGAGTTAAAAGCAGTTACTACAATTAATGATTTAAAGTTAGGCGATATGCTTATTCTTGGAGGAAGTCCAGGACATATTGTAATGCTAGGAGATGAAGCAATTAATGAAAAAGGTGAGAAGTTATTTTTATTATTTCAAGGTAATACTCCAGCACAAAGTGTACATTTAGTTAAGAATCTTGAAGATTCTGAGATTTCACCTTGGTATAATTTAAAAATGGATGCAGTAATACCTGTTTCAAACTTCACGTTTTACGATTCTAAGTTTGCTAGATTTAAATAGGTTCTGTCATTAAGCATTTGTTGAGAAATCCACTTTCTATTGATGATGCTTTATTGTATTTTTGTTTTTTAATTAATGAGATACCCGCTGGAGTATATCTTGAGCGTAGTCGAAAGACGGAAATAAATATGAGTAAACCTTTAACACCACAAGAACTTCACAACCTTGCCATGAATCACGTTGGTAAGGATCTCGAAAAAAGAGGTTTCGAGTTTATTGCTATAAATAGTAAGCTTAAAAAACATCCGCAATTTGTTTGTATGGATGCTAATAAAAAACACTTCTTCGTCATTGTTAAGGCCGTTTTATTGCCAGATAATGCTAATAATTACGATGTGGTTTGGATGGAGTCTTTTAAAGAACATGCTCGCGAACATGATGCTAAAGTACTATATGCTGGCGTTGGTTTAGGAAACCCAAAAGGAGAGTCTTTACCAATTTTTCTAGATGAAGAATATTTAATAGAGTACAATGGTATTCAAGTTTTAGAGACTAATTTAAATTAATAGGTCATTACGAGGACGAAGGACGTCGTAATCTCTTGAAGAAAGTAAAATGTATTTTATATGAAGAAACCAATAACTTTATTATTATTATTAATAATAACACTACTTGTTTCCTGCAAACAAGAACTGAAAAACACTAAAGTTTCAGGTCCAATATTCGGAACATTTTACGAAGTTACTTTCGCTTCAACAAGTAATGAGAACTACCAAAAACAATTGGATAGCTTGTTTTTTATCATCAATAAATCGATGTCTAATTATCAGGCAGATTCTGATATTTCCAAATTAAACAGAAATGAAACTGTAACTGTAGATGCTCATTTTACTAAAGTATTTAAAGCTTCAAAAAAACTTTACAGAGAAACAGAAGGTGTTTTTGATCCTACAATTGGTAAGTTGGTTAATGCTTGGGATTTCGGATCAGAAAAACCTATTGCAAAACTCGATAGCGCAAAAATAGATAGCTTAAAACGCTATGTTGGTTTTAATAGAATAGGATTAGTAGATAATGTTGTAAAAAAAGTAAATGGCGCTTTTTTAGACTTTAATGCTATAGCAAAAGGTTATGCGGTAGATGTCATTGGAGAATTTTTAGAATCTAAGGCTATCAAAAATTACATGGTAAATATTGGTGGTGAGTTAAGAACAAAAGGCATCAATATAGACAAACAAAAAGGTTGGACTGTAGGTGTGGAAAATCCTAATTTCGATGATACCCAAAGTACTAATATTGTTTTAAATCTTAAAGATCAAGCTATGGCAACATCTGGAACGTATAGAAAGTTTAAACTAGACGAGAATGGAAACCGCTATGCTCATATTATCAACACTAAAACAGGCTATCCAAGTAAAACAAATATATTAAGTGTATCGGTAATGGCTGATTCTTGTATGTTAGCAGATGGTTATGCAACTGCTTTGCAAGCGATGGGAGTAATAGATGCTAAAATATTTTTATTTAATCATCCAGAATTGAAAGCCTATATTATTTTTGAAAATGAAGCTAAAGAGTTTGAAGTTTTAAACTTAAATGGGTTTATATAATAATTTATTTAGAATGAGAATATCTTAAATTTAAAAAGCCTTTCCATAAATTATGCAAAGGCTTTTTTGGTTATTGATTAATTGCTATTTAAAAATATCTTTTATTTGAGAGAAGAAACGTTCTACAAGACGTAAATCCTCAGTGATGATTTCTGCACTTCCTCTCATTTCTTGTTTAAAGTCAATTTGTTTTTTATAGGATGTAATTAAATTCTTAGGTAATTGAGCTAGTATTAAATAAAAACCTTCTTCATTAGGAACTAATGTTATGTTATTTACTTTCGCTTGTAAGGTCCCAAATTCTGCTTCAGGATAGTTTTCTAATTTAATATTAACGGTTTGTCCTATTTTTAATTTGCCGGAATTTGTAGCAGGTGTTTTCAATTTTGCAATATATGTTGAGTTTTCCGTTGGTATAATGGTAAAAATCAAATCGCCTTGATTTACGGTTTCGTTTGTTCTCCAATAGTTTGAAAATGCTATTTTGCCATTTATATTAGATTTTAAAACATATTGTGTTTCCCAATCTTTAATGGCTTTTTTTAGTTGGTTAAAAGATTGAATAACGCTTTTTAAAAGCATCATTTCTTCTTTTGTTCTATTTATTTCTGTGCCTTTTGAAGATTTGTTAGCATTACTTATAGATTCTCTTATTTGAGAGATAGAAGATTCAAAACTTTTTAAATTCTGTTCAGCTTGAAGAAATTCTACTTGCTTGTTTTCATATTCTAATCGTGCAATTGTTCCGTTTTTAAATAGACTTTTATATCTATTTAAGTCTTTTTTCTTTAATGCTAATTGAGATTGGTTTAAAGCTAATTGGTCTTTAGAGCTTTTTAGTCGTCTATGTAATTCTGATATCGAATTTTTATTTGCTAATGCTTCGTTAGAAAATGGTTGTAAATCTTTATTTAAAGTATATTGTATATAATTGTTTTCGAATAATGCATATTGCGTATCAATATCTCCTAAAAACAAAACAGGTAATTCGTCTATTGGAAAAGTAAAGGATTTTGTATTTACTTTTATAGTATCAATTATATCTTTTAATTTATAAACATCCTCAAAATTCGAGGTGTTTTCTATAATAGCAAGAGGACTATTTTTAATCACTAAGTCATTATCTTTTATTAAAATAGTTTCTAGTTTTCCAGTAGATTGTGCAATTAGTTTTTCGGAAGGAATATGTGTAGTTAGTAATGCTTCTGTATTAATAACATCTGGGTATTTTATAAGCCAACTTAAACCAAAAAATAAAATAATTAAGCTCAAAAATAAGAGGTTGCCATAACGTATCATCCAATGAGGTACATAAGATAATATGTCTTGTACCTGCTCACTTCTTAATTCTATTTCTTCTAGTTTTTTTGACATTTAATTTTTTTTAAAATAGAGGGAAATTAATCCCTCTATTTATTTAATAGCTCTTTGTTTTAATGGACTATTAATTCAAAGTATTTCTAATTGGTTCAAGACTTACTTGACAATTATTAGGATCACCATTATTAGGAACTCCACAATAACCGTTTCTAGGATCTCTTTCCAATCCTTTACAACATTCATTTGAAGCACATTGGTTATGTGAGTTACAATGTTTTCTTCCTCCATTAATAGTTTTCTGTTCAGCTTTTGTTAAAGCTTGTCCTAAGTTTTTTAAATTTTTCATAATTAAAATATTTATAAATTAAAATTAAAGTGATCGTTTAAAGACAGTCACCATTTCTGTCTATTCCTCGCGAGAGAATTCCTTTTATCATTCCTATAAAAGCAGGAATTTATTTTATGTTTTCAGAGGCTTCGACAATACTTAGCCAAACATTAATTCCCTAATTCTAACTGGTTTTTCACCAAATTATAATAATTTGCTTTTTTTGCAACTAGCTCTTTATGGCTTCCTATTTCTATTATTTTTCCATTATCTAAAACTACAATCTGATGCGCATTTTTAACTGTGCTTAATCTGTGCGCTATAACAACTACTGTTTTGTCTTTAAAAAAAACATCTAAGTTTTCCATAATTACTTTTTCATTATTAGCGTCTAAAGCAGATGTGGCTTCATCAAAAAATAAATAATCTGGATTTTTATATACTGCTCTGGCAATAAATAAACGTTGTTTTTGTCCTGTACTTAATCCAGAACCTTCCGTTCCTATTTTTGTGTTGTATGATAATGGTAAAGATTCTATGTATTCTCTAATGTTAGCGACATCAATGGCGTGTGCTAACCTTTTTTTATCAATGCTATCTTCTCCAATAGCAATATTGTTGGCTATGGTATCATTAAAAAGGTACCCTTCTTGCATAACAACTCCATAATGGTCTCTCCACGATTTTTGAGAGATGTTTTGCAACGATGTATTATTTAATAAAATATCACCTTCATTAGGTTTATAATAACCTAAAAGTAATTTCATTAATGTGGTTTTACCACTTCCGCTTGTACCAACAATTGCTGTAGTTTTGTTTGCAGGAATATTAAGGTTTAAGTTTTTTAAAACTTCAATATCTGATCCTGTATATTTAAAAGAGATATCTCTAATTGATATGTTTGCATTTTTAGGAATGTCTTTAATTTTTTGTTGTGGATCGATTTCTTCGTTTTCCATATTATGGATTTCGCTTAAACGATCTAACGATATTTTGGCATCTTGCAATTCTCTTACAAAACCAATAAGTTGCATAACAGGAGAGTTTAACTGTCCAACGATGTATGAAATAGCTAGCATCATACCTAAAGTAATATCTCCATCTATAACTAGTTTTGCAGATAAAATAGTAATAAATATATTTTTAAGTTCGTTTATAAAGGATGAACCAACACTTTGCGTTTGCTCTAATGCTAAGCTTTTTATCGAAACTTTAAATAGTTTCGCCTGTGTGTGCTCCCAAGCCCAACGTTTTTGTTTTTCTGCATTATGCAACTTAATATCTTGCATGCCATTAATAAGTTCTATAACTGTGCTTTGTTCTTGGCTTAAGGCTGAAAAACGTTTGTAATCTAAGGTTGCACGTTTCTTTAAAAAGATTTTAATCCATAAAAAGTATAAGAAACTACCAATTACAAAAATGGTAAATATTTGAAGGCTATAGTAGCACAGTACAAAACTGAATACTATAAAGTTTACTATAGAAAATAATACGTTTAAGGACGATGTAGTTAGTATTTGTTCAATACGTTTGTGGTCGTTAATACGTTGCATTAAATCTCCTGTCATTTTAACATCGAAATAGGAGATAGGAAGTAGCATTAATTTGATAAAGAAATCGGAAATTAATGAGATGTTTATTCTGGTACTAACATGTAGTAAAATCCAACTTCTAATAATCTCTATTCCTGTTCTACCAATAAATAAAGCAATTTGCGCAAATAGAATTAGGTATATAAAGTTGAGGTCTCTGTTTTTAATACCAACATCTACAACACTTTGTGTTAAAAATGGTACAACTAACTGAAGTAAGCTAGCAGCTAGTAAGCCAATACAGAGTTGAATTATAAAACTTTTGTATTTATATAGATATTTTGATAAATAAGTGAAGTTGAATTTTTGCTCTTCGTCTTCATCAAATGCATTATTGTAAAACTTTGGAGTAGGATCTAATAGTAATGCAATCCCATCTTGTGTGTTTTCTGTTACATTATTACCAATCCAGAATTTTAAAAATTCTTCTTCAGTATAATTTATTAAACCATATCCAGGATCTGAAATATAATAAATGTCTTTTTTTATTTTATAAAGTACCACATAATGATCCTTGTTCCAATGTAAAATACAAGGTAGTGGCGCTTTTTTTAACTCTTCTAAAGTTAATTTAACTCCCAAACTTCGAAAGCCCACAGTCTCAGCAGCATCACTTAAATTAAGTAAACTACTACCTTCTCTTGTGGTTTCGCTTATTTCTCTAATTTGAGTAATAGACAAGTTTTTACCATAATACTTAGCAATAATTTTTAAGCATGTTGGTCCACAGTCTTTAGATTCTGCTTGTTTGTGTGTTGGGAATTTTTTCAAAAAACGTGTAGTTTTTTAGAGTTGAATATTTCTAAAATGAGAGGTATTGTAAATAAAGAGAGTGAGTTTAGCCTAGGCTAATTCGCTCTCTTTAAAAAAGTAGTATCATTAAAATATTGATTATACTTTATTATACATTGTTGTTAATTATTAATTACATCTTTCTTGGCAACGATACCAGCCGTATTCAGAGCCAGGTAAGTTAACCTGACACGGTTTTTGACCATCTGGACAAATATTCATGATTGGATACCCACCATTAATTGTTTTTTGTTCTGCTCTAGATAAAGCTTTTCCTAAGTTTTTTAAATTTTTCATAATTAAAATATTTATAAATTATATTTGCTATGAACATTAAAGACACTCACAGTTTGTGTCTATTCTTCGCGAGAGAAATTTTGTTCAAAACGCAAAGCCTTTTTTTAGGGCTTTGCTGTTTTATATAGTGTTTTGTAATTGCTTTGTTAGTGTATTTACGTGGCAAGACTCGTTTAATTCTTCAATAAAATAAGTTAAGTCGCTTCTTTCGTATGCTTTTGGGTACGATTGTCCATTTACTAATATTTCCGGTGTGAAATTGATGTTGTTGTCTAAACACCAATTGTATTCAGCTTCAAGAATCTCTTTGTATATCTCAGCATTGTTAGATTTTTTCCAAGTCTTTAACCAGGATTTAGCATCTGCATTATTATATATTTCATGCATGGCCTCTAGGCATTTTAGTTCACCTTTAGTATGGAATAATTCTAATAATCGACTTGAGACCAATACACCGTCACTTTCTGGATTGCTGGTGTTTATGTTAAAACGAATAGTAATGTTTATTTCTTTATGGTGTGTTTTTAAAAGAGATTCAACCATATTGTGTGCGCTTTTACAATGTCCGCAAAATGGGTTGGTAATTACTGTAATGTTTAAAGGAGCATTTTTATTTCCTAAAACTATTTCTGTTGTATTTGTAAGTGTTGTATCAACAGCTTCAGACTGTTGTAAAAGCGTATTAAATAAGTCGAAGTTTCTTTTAAATTTACTAGACTCAATTTTTAATTTTTTAAAGCCTTGTTCTTGCTTTAATTTAGAACTGATAAACATCCAAATGTAAGCGATAGTAATAAATGAGAATCCAATTAATAAGATTGAAGTCAAACTTAATACTGAAAAACTAAAAGTTGTAAAAAAGAAAGTCGCAGCTTGCAGGACTAAAACAGATGCAATACCTAAACATAAAACACACCAATTTTTAGATACTTTTACTTGATAATAAATAGAATATGCAACTATAGGTAAGCCAACTAAACTTATTAGGTACAGTATGTTTAATGACATATTTGTTAAAAGCAATAAAAGAGACGCTATACATATAGATATAAAGTAAATGAAACTAACATCACTTAGTTTAATGTTTTTATATAATGTTGCACCTTTAGAATTTAAAACCGCATTACAGTTAGTAGTTTTGCTTTCTTGTGAGCAAATACTATCTACAATTTTAGAATCTAATCCCAAATCATGTTGAATGATTAAATAGGTTATGGTTATTCCTATCGATGTGGTTAAAAAGTAAAAGGTTTCAGTGAAATTTGGGCTAGACTTAAAAAAAAGCACGCTAAATAATAGTAGTGCTATAATAAATAAAGGTTTTTGTAAATTAGTAGTATTGGTTTGTATAATCTGTTTTGTGTCGTCTTTTTCTACAGCGACAAGAATTCCTGTAAATTGTTCTAAAAAAATAGTTTCAGAAATAGTTTTACTTTTTTTGTTGCTAAATATAGTTTTGTAGTTTTTATCTTTTTTGATAACTAGGGCAAAATCTGTATCGTTCTCGGTGTTTAACTGAGCTATAAAACTAGGAGGTAATTGTTCTAAAGTATCTTTATCTATAGCTACACGAGTAGCTATATTGTCTATATCAAAGTGATTTAGCACTCCAGTTATTGCATGTAAACTCGGATAAGATGGGTGACTTTGTATTTGGAAACCTAATTCTTCAGCATCAATTTTGATTTTGTTTTTTTGAAGAAGCGATTGTACTAAAAAGGATAAAGTGTCTTTCAAAATAATTAAGAATTGTTTGTTTTCTTAACTGTTCCTGAAGTCTAAGATTTGTTACCCACAATTTTTAATTTTTTTATGCTAAATATTAAGAATAATAAAAACAAAACACCTAAAATGCTATTTATTAGTAAATTATCATTGAGTTCTATTGCCGAATTATCACCAATTAAAATTAAGGAAGACCAATAATATGGGGAGGCTTCACTTAAAGAATGCGACTCTATGTAGTCTAGTTTTGCTTGTCTAAGTGCTGCACTTTTTGTTTTTCCTTCTTTTAGGTAACTATAAAAGCTAATAGTTATCTCTGTATTCGATTTGTCGTTTACATTCCAAAGTGAAGAAACTACACTATTTGCTCCAGAATAGAAGAAAGCACGTGCTAAGCTAAAAACACCTTCTCCATTATTTATTTTTCCTAAAGAACTATTACATGCGTTTAATACTACTAATTCTGCTTGATTTTTTATTGTATACAACTCGTTTAGGTATAATTTTTCATTTTTAAAGGCAATCCATGGTGAAATAGAATCGCTAGCGTTAGAGTGAGTTGATAAGTGTAGTATTTTATATTTTTTAATTTTATTAATAAAATTTCTTTTGTTTGCTTCTTTATTAATTAATGAAGTACCATTTAATTGTTTACTTATAGTATTCGTTTCTTTAATACTTTGAGGTAGCTTTTGTAGATTGTCGTAATCAAAAGAATTGGGAGCAAAGCCTATAAAAGGTAGTTTAGCATTTCTTGCTATTTTAGTATTAAAATTTAAAAAAGATAGAGAATAAACATAAGATAATTCATGGTCTTCAATTAAATATTTGTTTTTCTTTCTTAAATTTTCAAATGCGAGGTGCTGTAATGCTTTGTCAGGAACAATAAGTAACTTTTGTTTTGTATTGATAATAGATTGGATGTTTTTTGGAAACAAGTTGTTGTATAATTTGTTTGCTAAGGTAAAGCACTCTTTAATATCTGATTTATTAACAAATGGATTAGCGATTAGTTTTAAATAGATATTAATGTTTGTATTTGTAATTTCGTGATTGTTTAGCTTGGTTAAAATTATTTCATCCTTAGTTATTAGCAATACGTAGCTTTCTTTTTTACCTAATATGTATTCTAGAATTGCAGTGTCTCCATCTAAATTACTTTTTACTGTTTCCAGATTAACAAGATTTAATGGTTTATTTAATTTATAGTGATTTGGATATTTTTTAGACATTGCCTCAATAAAGCTAGTGTATTTTATTTTTAAGCTATAGTATTGATCTAAAATATGGTAATTAGTTTTATTTTCCATTTTGTTTTCTAAAGCAGAAATTTTGTTTTTTAAATCTAATTCTTTTTGTAGTAGATGTATAGGTATTGAAGCGTTGTCTGTGTTTTTAACAATGTTTTCTAATAATAATAATGCTTTATTTTTTTCAATAAAATAAAAACTTTCATCTGTCTTTTTTAATTTAGAACAGGCATCAACTGCGAGCGTATACAGTTGTGAAGCTTCTTTTTGCCAAAAGAGTTTAGATTTTTTTTCGAAACTTTCAGTTCTTATAAAATCTAATAATTTATCTGTTAATCTAATATTTTTATATGCATATGTTAATAAATCTTTATTTTTTACATCAGATTCAAGAATATGTCTTGATTTTTCTTTTAAAATTAAGAACGTTAACGTTTTATCATTTGATCTTTTAACGATATTATAGTTAGGTACATAATATAAAGAAGAGTCTATTTTAGTAGAAAGTGTTAATTGTAAAGCTTTGTTTAAATTTGTTAACCCATTTTGTGAATTATTTTGATTAAAATAGTAATCTGCCTTATTCAAATACGCTTTTGGGATAAATGAGTTATTTAAAGTATAGAATTTTATTGATTTATTTGCATAATAAAGAGCACTGTCGTTTTTTTCTATATTAAATAAAGTCGCAATGTTATTTGAAGTGGCGCTAATTCTTAAAGAATCATTTATACCTAAAGCTATTTTTAATGCTTTGAGGTGATAATTCTTGCTTTTTTTATAGTCATAGTATGAGTTTTCTTTACCGTAATGTCTTCCATATTCATTATTTAAGGAGTAAAGTTCAGAAGTGTTTAAAGGAATTATTGAGCTAAGAGAATCTACCTTTTTTAGCAATATTGTATTCTCTTGTAAGGAACTATTCGTCTCAATATCTTGATTAAGACTTATTTTTTTTAGATAAATTAGAGGTAGACGTTTAGTGCTAATTTCATCTGAGTGTGTTAAGCCTTTGTTAAAGTATATCTTAGCTCTATAGTAGTCTCCTAATTTTTGAAAATTTAAAGCATTTTCGCAGTATGCGCGATAAGTAAATTCATCTAGATTGAAACTATCTATTACTTTGTTATAGGTAATTATGGATTTTGAGTATTCTTTGTTTTTAAAAAAAAACAGGCCTAAATTAAATAGGCCGTTTTTATATTTTTCTCTGCTAATATATTTGTGATATTTAACTTCTTTTAATGCATATTCTATAGCTTTAGTATAGTTTTCTTTATAATAATAATCTAATGAGGTATTATGTGATAAATCAGCATATTCTTTTAACTTATTATTCTTAAGTTCTTTATGTAAAACATGATTAAGGCTGTCTATTTCTATACCCAACTCTTGACTAAAAGATTGGTAGAATAATAAAATAAAGAAACATGCGATTAAGTTTTTCAAACCTCTTAGTTATCGTTTGTGTAGTTATGTGGAGGTTGATATTCAGGGTTGGTGATTGAAATATCTGGATCTCCATTAACAGCAGTGTCTTTACCTGTAGGTGGTATGCCAGGTTGTGGTGTTGTACAGGTTATAGAAAGATCATAATAAATATTGGGATCTAAGTGCCAGATTTCTGTAGATTCGGAAATAGAAGTATAGTATAAAAGACCAAGACAATAAGACCAATTATTTCTTACTATATCTTTTTGTCGTTTTGAGGTTTCAGGTTCATAAGTTACTAAATAGTTTACTGCTAAGGTATTAATGTTTACACCTGAATCTATGGGGCCATCTCCTTCAGTACTTTTGTATGCATTGTTTTCCTGCAATTTTTTGTCAAGTAATTGTTCATTTTCTATAAACGAATTATCACTAGTGCAAGAATTAAATACAGTAAGACAAAAAGTTAAGAGTAACGTTAATTTAATAAATTTCATATTTTTTTTGGTTATTAGTTTATATGTCCTTGTTCCTAAATAATTATATTTGTTACCCATTCAAATATAAAACTTTATTTGGATTACTTATACATACTTAATTAATGAAAAATCAATCTGTCTACCTTAAGGCTTTAGTAAAGGGAGATACTAATCAAATTTTAAAAATATATGAAGCTTCTTTTCCTAACGTTAAACGATTTGTTTTTCAGAATAAAGGCAATCAAGCAGATGCAGAAGATGTTTTTCAAAAAGCATTAATGCAATTAACAGTGCGTTATAAAAAGGAAAAATTCGAAATTAAATCTAGTTTTGAAGCCTATTTATTTACTGTTTGTAAGAATTTATGGCGTAGAAAATTAAATAAATCTAAAAACGAGGTAACAATAGATGGTGTTATAGAACTAAAGAGTGAAGAGCGAGACATAGCAATGTCTGTTTTAGAACAAGAACGATGGGAGTTTTTTCAAGAAAAGTTAGAATTAATCTCAGATAACTGTAAAGAAATTTTAAAACGTTTTTTTAAAAAGATAGCGTATAAAGATATCGCTAAAGAACTTGGTTATAATGATGAAAACGTTGTAAGACAACGCGTTTTTAAATGTAAAAGTAAATTGTCGCAAATGATTAAAGAAGATATTAGATTTAAAGAATTAAAAGAATTATGAATTTTTCTGAAGACATATTGCAACAAATTGAAGACTATTTAAATGGCACAATGACCAAGGCTCAAACGTTCGCTTTTGAAACGCAGATTAAAGAGAATGCTGATTTAGCAAAAGCTTTAGGAATTAATAAAAAAATGCGTTTACAATACAGTGACGAAGAATGGGATTTTGTTAAAGACTATAAAAATAGAAAAAAAATAAACGAGCTAGAAGTGTTATTGAAGTCTAACGAACTTCAGGATAAAAAAAAAGCTATTCAAAATGCAGGAGATCTTTATTTTAATAAAGTAAAACCTGAAAATGAAATAAGAAGAAACAAATCACTTCCTTTTTTAGCAATAGCTGCATCAATAGTTTTATTGATTGGATATTTTACTTTTTTTAATAATGATTTAACTAATCAGGAAATATACGCGCAGCATAATTCTTGGGAAGAGTTGCCATCTTTAGTATCGAGAAGCGAAACTAATTCTAGTTTACTTTCTAATGGTGAGTCTGCTTTTATAAACAAAGACTATAAATTAGCCGAAGAACATTTTAATGCTTACGTTTCTAATAAAAAAGAAGTTAATATTAATGCACTTTTATATCTAGGAGTTTCACAATTGGAACTAGAAAATTATAATAGTGCATTAAAAAGTTTTCAAAAGATAATAGACTCTAATACTCTAGATCAATCTAAAGGTTATTGGTACAAAGCTTTAGTGTATTTAAAAATGGATGACGAGAAGAACACTATAAATACATTGAATAGTATTGTAAAGGATTCTAAAAACTTTAATTTTGTAAAAGCAGAAAAGCTTTTAAAAGAATTAAACTAATGTCTAATAAAACAAAATACTCAATCCTTACGGCAATAGTAATAATTGCAACATTGCTAACTAAAGAATATTTAAATGCGAACGAAAAGGAAGTCGTAGTAACTAGTGGAACAATTACAAAACAAGACACAAACGAATACTTTTTACCTACAAGTACCACAGGACAAATTGTACACCACGATGGGTACAGTTTAAGTTATAGTGAACGACACGAACAAGCAGAATGGGTGGCATACGAGCTTAAGAAATCTCATTTAAGTAGTACTAATTTTAAACGTCCATATTTTGAAATAGATAATGCTGTAAAAACAACAGCAGCACATTGGCGTAATTATAAAAAATCGGGTTACGATCGAGGACATTTATGTCCTGCAGGAGACAGGAAATATAGCCAAGAAGCGCATGATGAAACTTTTTTGACTAGTAATATTTCTCCACAAACACACGAGTTTAATGCAGGTGTTTGGAACCGTTTAGAACAAAAAACGCGCTATTGGGCAAGTAAGTACGATGGTGTTTTTGTGGTTTCTGGTGGTGTTTTAAAAGGGAGTATGAAAACCATAGGAAGCGAAAAAGTCTCTGTCCCAAATCAGTTTTATAAAGTAATTATAGATAATAACTCTGGAAAGACTAAAATGCTTGCTTTTTTAATGGATCACGAAGCGTCTAAAGAGCCTTTGTATAAATTTGTAGTATCTGTAGATGAAGTAGAAAAACTAACAGGAATAGACTTCTTTTCAGAATTAGAAGATGAGAAAGAAAACAGGTTAGAGGCTTCGAATAGTTATAAAAATTGGAGTTTTAATTAAGTAGTTTGTAATTTATTGTTTCCGAGAAATCGAAAAGTAAAATTATTTCCATCTTAATCTCTTGATAAAACCTTGCCAACGCTCCTTTCTTACAAATACACCTTCTTCTTTTGTAATAAATGGTTGAACATTACTTTTTTTTGCTTTTAAATAGCCTGAAACAAAATTTTTGAAAGTTTCAAAATCACTTCTTTTAAGACCATTGTAAGTGCCTAAAATAAAAGTAAGTATAAAACCATAGCGCATTTTGTACATGGCTTCACCTTGTAATAATCGGGCTTGTTTATTGTAGTTTGCTCCAGTTGGTTTTAAGTGTTTTACTTTTAAATTGGCATCAAGTAAAATATGCCAATTATTAAATTTAGCTAAAAGCTCGTCGATAGTATCCCAACCCATATCTTTTTTTAGCATACCAATGTCTTTAAAACAGTCTTTAGTATAAGCTTTTAATGCACCTCGAATATGGTCTTTACCCGTAACTTGCTCTCTTAGCCATTTGTTGTTTTTCTTGACATAACAATAACCAGAAGCCATGCCAATGTTTTTGTTAGATTTAAAATGAACGGCTAAAGTTTCAAGATAGTTTTCCTGAAAAATTAAATCTGCATCAAATTTGCAAATAACATCATAGTTGTTATCTAAAGTTTCGAAACCTTTATAAAAAGCATTAATAATTTTGGAGCCAGGTAAATGTTTATTTGAAGATTTAACATTTACTAGAGATATCCAATGGTGTTGTTGTATAAATTGTTCTACAATAGTTTGGGTAGCATCAGTAGAATTATCATTAACTACCACAACAGATTTTGGTTGTAAAGTCTGTGCAACTAGCGAAGATAGAGTCTTAGCAATAAAATTAGCTTCGTTGTGAGCAGGTATGACGATGTAAAAATCCAAAGAATACGTTTAAAAATTGAAATTAACCAAAAATAGCTTCTTTTATACCTTTCCAACGTATTTTTCTAATGAATTGTCCTTCAGCTTCCGAAACTATAAATGCCTTTTTCTTGCGTCGCGCTTTAGAATACCCTTTTAAATCATTGGCTAATATTGAAAAATCTTGATTGTTAATGCTCTTCTTTAATGCAGCGATTACGCTAATTAGAAAGCCATATCTCATTTTATAAAAAGCTTCACCTTGAAGCAAAGCGCTTTTTTTTGAATAAGATTTTCCGGTAGGTTTTAAGTGTTTAACGTGTAATGTTTGGTTTGTTTTTACAGACCATCCATAATATTGTGCTAATAAAATGTCCACAGTGTCCCAGCCAATACTTTGTTTTAAGCCTCCAATGGCTTTAAAGCATTCTTTTCGGTAGGCTTTAAAAGGGCCACGAACATGATTTTTAGAAGATACAGTTTCATAAATCCACTCTCCATTTTTTTCTATGTAAGCTAATCCTCCAGCAATACCAATTTTTTTATCAGATTGAAAAATGGATACTATAGATTCTAAGTAATTTTTAGGAAGGATAATATCCGCGTCAAATTTGCAAATAATATCATAGTCGCTATCCAATGTTTCTAAGCCTTTATAAAAGGCATTAATAACTTTACTACCAGGAATGTGTTCTATTGAAGATTGAATAGTGATACTTTCTATCCAATTGTTTTTAGTTGAAAATGAATTAATAATATTTTGAGTAGTGTCTGTAGAATTATCATTTACTACAACTACTTTCTTTGGTAATAGTGTTTGATTGGTTAAAGATTCAAGCATTAGAGCAATGCAATCTTCTTCGTTGTGAGCAGGAATGACAATGTAGATTTTCAATATTTTTAATTTCAAATTTGCCAAATAATAATGAGATTACCACGTCCTTCGTCCTCGTAATGACCCTAATTATTTTATTCTTTCAGCATAAACAATATAATAACGATTAGTAAACCATCTTAAAACTGGACGAATACCAATTTTTTTAGTTGGGTTAGTCCATTGTTGACGATCAATTATTTTCCAACCTGCCTTTTCTAAAAGCCAATCGAATTGCCAATCTTCAAACTCATGGTAATGTCTATCCCATTTATCTGTTTTACTTCTATATGCCGAAGAAAACCATAAACGCATAGGAATACTAGCAACCAATTTATCTGCTTTTATAGATTTTAAAACAGTATACGGTGAAAGTAAGTGTTCGAAAATTTCGAAAGCCGTTACCACTGTGGCATCTGAATTTTCAATAGCTGAAGTATCCTCATCTATATCTTCACCAGAAGTATTATTTAAAATATAGCCACCTTTTTTCATGACTTCTGTAAACGGATTTTCAACGCCTAAGTCAAGAATAGTTTCATTTTTAGAAATATGTTTTTCTAAAAATTGATATGTTAATTTATATCTTTTATGAGGAAATTTACCTTCGTACAAGAAATGCTGTTTTAATGTTTATAAACAATACAGTTAATATTCATACCAGCACCAACGCTAGCAAAAATAATAACATCACCTTTATTAATTTCTTGATTCTCAAGTTTTTCTTTTAGAATCATATCATACAATGTTGGTACTGTTGCTACACTCGAGTTTCCAAGTTTAGCAATAGACATTGGCATAATGCCTGCTGGCATTTTCATATTATGAAGCTTATAAAAACGTTTTACAATAGCTTCGTCCATTTTTTCATTGGCTTGATGAATCAATATTTTTTTGACATCATTTATACCATATCCACTCTTTTCTAAACACGATTTTAGTGCCAATGGTACATTGGTTAAAGCAAATTCGTAAATTTTTCTACCATACATTTTAATGTAACGACGTTGACTTGTATTTTTTGGATCATTAGTTTCTCCAAAATATATAAAATGAGCTTCATCTAGTGCATAAGTTGCAGATTCATGAGCTATAATTCCGCCTTCGTCACTGGTTTCTTCTATAATTACTGCACCTGCACCATCACTATAAATCATGGAGTCTCTATCATGCTTGTCTATAACTCGAGATAATGTTTCGGTACCAATAACTAAACAGCGTTTTGCTATTCCAGCTTTAATAAATGCGTTTGCTTGAATAACACCTTCAATCCAACCTGGACAACCAAAAAGTAAATCGTAACCAACACATTTTGGGTTTTTAATTTGAAGTAAATGCTTTACGCGAGAAGCTAAACTTGGTACAGTGTCACTTTGCTCTGCGTCAGGTTTTACATCACCATAATTGTGTGCTACAATAATATAATCTAAAGATTCTTTGTCAATTTTAGCATTGGCAATAGCCTTTTCAGCAGCGTAAAAAGCAATATCAGAATTTAATAATTCAGGCTTTATATAGCGTCTTTCTTCAATTCCTGTTATCGCTTTAAATTTATCAACGATAATTTCATTTGGACTATTTATTTTTGAGCCATCTGCATTCAAAAATTCGTGATTATAAAAATCTTCATTTTTTTCAACAGTGCTTGGAATATAACTTCCTGTTCCAGTAATTTTAATATTCATATAAAAAAGTAATTGCCTTTAATCAATTATCCTACAAAGATAAGGAGTATAAATTAAAGGCAATTTATTTGTTAATTCATTTTACGACGTTCAAACCCGTATTATGCTTCCATATAGGCTTCAATTGGAGCACAAGTACAGATTAAATTTCTGTCTCCATAAGCATCATCAACACGTCTTACACTTGGCCAAAATTTAGTGTCATGTACGTAATCTAGTGGGAAAGCTGCTTTTTGACGAGAGTATGGTAATAACCATTCATCGCTTGTTACCATTGCCATAGTATGCGGAGCATTTTTTAAAGGATTATTATCGTCATCTTTATTAGCTTCAGAAATTTCTTTTCTAATAGAAATCATAGCGTCGCAAAAACGATCCATTTCTGCTTTACTTTCACTTTCTGTAGGTTCAATCATCATTGTTCCAGCTACAGGAAAAGAAACTGTTGGCGCATGAAAGCCATAGTCCATTAAACGCTTAGCAATATCAACTACTTCAATACCATTTGCTTTAAATGGACGACAGTCAATAATCATTTCGTGGGCTGCACGACCACGTTCTCCAGAGTACAATGTTTCGAAAGCGCCTTGTAAACGTTGTTTAATATAGTTTGCATTTAAAATGGCAACTTCGGTAGATTTTTTAAGACCTTTAACACCTAACATTTTAATATAACCATAAGAGATTAAACATGCTAATGCAGAACCGTATGGAGCAGAAGAAATTGCTGTAATAGCTTGGTCTCCTCCAGTTTTTATAACAGGATTTCCAGGTAAAAATGGAACGAGTTGTTTTGCAACGCAAATTGGTCCAACACCTGGTCCACCACCACCATGAGGAATAGCAAAGGTTTTGTGTAAATTTAAGTGGCAAACGTCTGCACCAATATTTCCAGGATTTGTTAAACCTACTTGGGCATTCATATTCGCACCATCCATGTATACTTGTCCACCATTATCGTGAATACATTTAGTAATCTCCTTAATTGCAGATTCGTAAACACCATGTGTAGAAGGATATGTTACCATTAAAGCAGCTAAATTATCTTTATGTAATTCTGCTTTTTCACGTAAATCGTCTACATCAATATTACCTTCTTCAGTAGACTTTGTAACCACCACTTTCATTCCAGCCATTACAGCACTTGCAGGATTTGTACCATGTGCAGATGATGGAATTAAGCAAATATTTCTATGGTTGTCTCCACGAGATTCATGATATGCTTTTATTACCATTAATCCTGCATACTCACCTTGAGCACCAGAATTTGGTTGTAAAGATGTACCAGAGAAACCAGTAATTTCAGTTAATTGGTCTTCTAATTCTTTTAAAACAGTTAAGTAACCTTTAGCTTGTTCTACAGGAACAAAAGGATGAATACTTCCCCAATTAGGATTACTTAATGGCAGCATTTCTGCAGCTGCATTTAATTTCATTGTACAAGAACCTAGAGAAATCATAGAGTGATTTAATGATAAATCTTTACGTTCTAAGTTTTTTATATAACGCATCAATTCTGTTTCAGAATGATGTGTGTTGAAAACGTCTAAGGTTAAAAAGTCTGTTTTACGTTGAAGTGTTTCAGAAATGTTATTGCCTTCAGAAATACTATCAATTGTAAATGTTTCTTTACCTAAAGCTTCAGCAAAAATTGAGATCATTTCATTAACGTCTGCAACTCTAGTTGTTTCGTTTATAGAAATAGTAACGGTTTCTTCATCTGGATAATAAAAATTAACCTGACGTTTTTCAGCTATAGCTTTAATTTGTGAAGCATTCGCTTTTAGTTGAATAGTATCAAAAAACGAAGTGTTTATTTGTTCTAAACCTAACTTTACTAAAGCATTTGCTAAAGTAGAGGTTGTGTTATGTACTTGGTTTGCAATAAAAGTTAAACCTTTTGGACCATGATAAACTGCGTACATTCCAGCCATTACTGCTAGTAATACTTGTGCTGTACAAATGTTTGATGTTGCTCTGTCTCTTTTTATATGTTGCTCGCGTGTTTGCAAAGCCATACGTAAAGCACGATTTCCATTTTTGTCTTTAGATACACCAATAATACGACCAGGAATATCACGCTTATAAGTTTCTTTAGTTGCAAAATATGCAGCATGTGGGCCACCATATCCTAATGGAATTCCAAAACGTTGTGTTGTGCCAACTACAACGTCTGCACCAAATTTACCAGGTGCTTCAAGTTTTACTAAACTTAAAATATCTGCAGCAACAGCAACTTTAATGTCTGCTGATTTTGCTTTTGCTATAAATGTTTTAATGTCGCTAACTTGTCCGTTTTTTCCTGGATACTGTAAAATGGCTCCGAAAAATTCAGAAGAAAAATCGAAATCATTTTCATTTCCTATTACTAATTCTACACCAATTGGAGTAGAACGTGTTTGTAATAATGATAAGGTTTGTGGTAAAATAGTTTCAGAAACAAAAAACTTATTGACACCAGCTTTCTTTTGAGCACGCTCGCGAACAGCAAATAATAAGCTCATTGCTTCTGCAGCAGCTGTGCTTTCGTCTAAAAGAGATGCATTTGCCAATTCCATTCCAGTAAGGTCTGTAACCATAGTTTGGAAATTTAATAAGGCTTCTAGTCGACCTTGTGCAATTTCTGCTTGGTAAGGTGTATAGGCAGTATACCAACCCGGATTTTCCAAAATATTACGTTGGATAACGGCTGGTAAAATTGTTGGGTGGTACCCTAAACCAATATATGTTTTGTAAATATTATTTAACTTAGATAGTTCGTTAATGTGCGACGAATATTCGAATTCGCTCATGGCAGCATCCAAATTTAAGTCGGCTTTTAAACGAATATCATCTGGAACAGTTTCGTAAATAAGCTGATCCATACTATCGACACCAATGGCGTCTAGCATTAGTTTTTGATCATTTTCTCTTGGACCAATATGGCGAAGTGCAAAAGTATTTGTGTTCATTGTAGTTGTGTGTATTTTGAGCATCAAAAATAATGAAAATTTAAAATCTTGTTTCTTAAAAAAATCTAAAGTTTTTAACCATTTAACAGCTTTATCAACAGTTTGTTTAACTTTGTTTAATGCGAATAATAAAACAGTTTATCGATTTTTACTTGAACAGTAGTATTCACGTAGCTTTAGCTGTCTACGCATTAAGTTGGATAACGTTATTTCAGTTCAACATTTCTTACGACGAGGATATTCTTTATTTTATTTTCTATGCAACAATAACGGGTTACAATTTTGTTAAGTATTTTGGAATAGCTAAATTTCACCATAGAAGTTTAACCGATGCTTTAAAAATTATTCAAGTTTTTTCATTTGTTTGCTTTTTGTTATTGTGCTATTATGCAACACAATTACAGCTAAAAACGTTGATTTCTATAGCTGTTTTTGGTGTTATTACTTTTTTGTACGCCATTCCTTTTATTCCAAAAAGTTTTTATTTGGATCACCAACAAAATCTGCGCGATGTGAGCGGTCTTAAAGTGTATGTTATTGCTTTGGTTTGGGCTGGTGTTACTGTCTTTTTGCCTTTAATTAATGACGACTTCAATATAAATGTAGATGTTTATATAACCGCTTTTCAAAGGTTTATTTTTGTAGTTGTTTTAATGTTGCCTTTTGAAATTAGAGATCTAAAATTCGATAATTTAAAGTTGGCTACAATACCACAAAAAATAGGAGTGAAGTATACTAAAGGTATTGGATTAGTATTATTAATATTTTTCTTTTTTGCTGAATTTTTTAAGAATGAATTAACCCATGGAAGTATAATTAAAACATTAATTGTTGCGTTGATAACATTCTGTTTTCTAGTTTTTTCAAATAAAAAAAGGAACCGTTATTACAGTTCCTTTTGGGGTGAAAGTATTCCAATATTCTGGTTACTCATTACTTTGTTTTGCTAATTCTTGCTCGAAAGCAGATTGCATTTTAGATTTCTCTGTAGTATCTAACTTAACAGGTTTTGTAGTAAAAACCTTAGTTAACTTCGCATTATTCTTAGTGTATTTTCTGCAAGCTGCACAAAAAGCTAAATGAAAAGTTAATTTAATTTTTTCTAAAATAGTAGCGTCGTTATACTGTGTTTTGTCACAAGTGTGATTCGCTTCATCACAACTTAAAAATATCTTATTACTCATTGTTAAAACCAATTTTTTTCTAAGCACCCAGCCATTGCAGTACGTGCTCTGTGAATGATTACCCATAGATTAGACGCAGTAATGTTTAATTCATTACAAATAGCTTCAGTTTCATAATTTAAAATTGTTTTCATTTCGAAAACTTGAGCTTGTTTTGCAGGTAACTTGTCTAAGCAATTATTTATTGCAGTGCCTAATTCTGTATTCTCGATAGTATCTTCTGCTGTTTTATCGAATGGATCTGCAACGCGTTCTTCTAGCCAATCGCCTTCGGTTTCAGTATCGCTATTGTAACTCATTCTTACTTCGGCTTTGCCTTTGTTCGAATTTATTTTACGATAATGATCTATAATTTTTCTTTTTAATATTGAAATAAGCCATGTACGTTCACTGGCTTCTCCTTTAAAGTTTTTCATAGACTTTAAGGCTGCTAAAAAAGTTTCGGAAACTAAGTCTTGAGCCATGTCTCTATCGCTTACACGAGAAACTGTGTAATTAAAAAGATAATCGGAGTACAAAGCAATCCATTGATTAGGATCTATTTTGTGATCTGGCATAGTTGGGAATTTTCATCAAAAGTAAAGAAAAAGAATTGCTTTTTAACTATTTAAAAAATATCAACAAAAAGATAATAGCAAAATAAGTCCATAAAATAGAAAATAGAATATGCATTATTGTTTCGAATAACTTGCCTTTCCACAGTTTAGTAGAATATACAAAGAATTGAAAAAACAATCTAACGCTCCAAAAGATACCAAAACCTAACGCTATTTTTTGTCCTAAAATGGTTGTGATTAATGCTTTAGAACAGGTTAGGCATAGTAAACCCATAAGAAAAATAGTGAGCGCGATAAAGAATGTATGAGTAATCATCATTTGTCTATTAATTAAACTTAGAGTTTTTAACTCTAAGGACCACTTAAAATACTTTGGAAAAGGAATATGTAGTAGTGCTAATAGTATTAAAAGAATACCTATTATTTTTAAATGAAGTTCCATATCTAAGGTTGTTGAGATTAAGGTTTGTTAATAATAATGGACATAAATGGAGTGAAATTAATGTCTTTAAAAGATGAAAAGCCTGCACTTTTATAAACAGATTTCCATGTGGTTTTCGAGAAGAAATGAGTAAAGCCTATTGAGAATGCTAAGAAATTAGGAAAGTTTCTTAAATGCTCTACCATGATTATTTTTCCCGATGGTTTACAAATGCGGTGACATTCTTTTAAAAATTCTATTTTTTCTAGATTCGATCTTATTTCATGAGCTGTAGATAATAGAAAAACAATATCTGTGCTATTATCTTGCAATGGAATATAATTAGTTGTTATCTGTTTTGTGTTAGGATACACTAGGCTTACTTTTCGAGCTCTTACAATTGCTGGTTCTGTGTGTTTTTTCGGGTTGTAAAAATCGAAAACCTGAAGATTAGATTCTGGAAATTTATTTTTAATGATAAAACTAGTTTCATCGAATCCTGCATTAATATTTACAATATTTAGTGAGTTTGTATATTCAATGTCACAAGACCTTAGCCAATTTAAATTGTAATACCCGGAATAGTCATAAACATAAGCAGAAACAATTAATGGCATTATAAGTCCATACATAAAGGCAATTATAATTACCCAAATTATAGCACTAGGCCATTGAAAATAAGAATGAACGACTATTAATAGTGCTAAAACTGTTAATCCAATAACATAGAAATGTCTGTTGAAACTTAAAATATTAAGTACGCCTTGTAATTTTTTTCTTTCTATTTCCATAATTCTATACTTCCTTTTTTCCAATGATAGGGAACGTTTTCTATTACAAATGCATTTGCCAATACGTGATTTTTAAGTTTTAAAGTGTTTAGGAAATTAATGTTGTAAGATTCTATTTTTATTGGTTTTGGTTTCCAGTTTTGTCTCACGCCTTGTATTACTAATACTTCTTTTGTGTTTTCGTTATAGGTGAAAGTAAATGGTAGAGGTCCTGCAAAACGTCTTGCTTCTTTCCAATTCTCGAAAGGTGAGTTTTTTGGTAAAGGTGCTTCTTTTTCATTTGTGTCTATTGTTATTTTAAAGTTTGAATGGTTTGAGGATATTATATTTTTATTACCTGTAATGCTTTGTTTAACATCTGTAGTTGTGTAATTATAGTGTGTGAAAATATTACCCATTAGTGCCATTTTCTTTTTATTTGTTTCAGATTTTATAATGTATAAGCCACGTAAGCGCTTTCCTTGGGTATTAGTATAGCGTACAAAAATGCGATAACCAATTAAAAAAAAGTCGCTGCCCATAAATTTAGGAAACCCTTTTGGTTTTAAATCCTTGGTTTGTACCATTGCAACTGCAACAAAAGCCCACTTATCTTTAAAAGTGTCCAGCGTTAAGCATTCTGGAATTAAATTCTCTAACTGTTCTTTAGGCACTGCAAAAGTGAGGACTGTTGAGCTTTCAAAAAAAGCGTCTACAGCAAAAGGATGGTTTTTAAGCTTTGCTAACATTGTTTTCTTTTTTATTAAAATGAAAATTATTTAGGTATACTATTGTAACAAATAATAAGGCAAAAACGATATTGAATTTTTGCCACAGTAATAAGTCTGGAACAAGAGTAAACTCAATAATATTCATGATTAAAACGATGATAATTTGAATTACTGCATTACATTTTTGTTTGTATTGTGATAGTATCCAAATAGCCATGCATACCTCTGAAAACCCAATAATTATAGTTAGTGTTCTAGAGTGTTCTGTGTTTAGAATGTGTGCAACAATCGCTTCGTGCCTTGGTACTTGATTTAATATTTTACAATACAAACCATTAATAAGCCAGACTAATGCAATTAGTATAGTAATGGTTTTGTGTAATATTGGGTTTTTCATTGTTTAATTATTTTGTGCAACTTATAATATAATACCCAAAGCTTTTCATGTGTAATCCAGAAAGTAATGCATAAAAAGAACCTTTTAGATTATGCAGACTTTCTCGTTTAAGAGTTTTAAATGAAAATATTTTTTTTAGAATAAAAGAAACTATTGTAAAAGGAACATGAAGCACAGAAGGTGCAACTCTAAAAGAAATATCTTCTATTTTAATATTTTTAAAACCTATATTTTCTAAGTCCTTCTTTACGTTATTTATAGCGCCTAAATTTGTTAAACTCCAATGGTCGCAAAGTCTGCGGTGAGAGTAATGTGCGCCATAACATAATTCGCTTTCCTCTTTTTTAAGAAACGCATCTGCAATAACAAAACGTCCTCCAGGATTTAAAACACGATAAGCTTCTTGTAAAGATTCTTTTTTGTGTCCAGAATGACATAAACTCTCTATTGCTAAAGCAGAATTAAATGTATTTGTTTTAAAAGAGGTGTTATTATAATTCTCGTTTAAAATAGTCCCATTTTTATCTTTAAGTAAGCTATTGCCTTTTTCTACTTGAAAGCTAGATAGTGTTACTCCAAAAGTAGTGAGGTTTTTGTTGTTTTTAAGTGCGTAACGCATAGTGCCACCAACACCACAACCTAAATCTATTAAGTTAGATTTGTCTTTAGGGATATTTAAACGTTTTAATACTTGGTTGTTCATCTCGTTAAGCATCGTGTTTCGAGCAAACGGACTGTTTTTAAACGGACTATAATATCCAAAATGCATGTTTAAATCTTTACTCCAAAATTCGTAATCTTCTGTAGCTTCGTTATAGAAATCTATCATTTCTATTTTCGTTTTTTCTACTTTTTCTTGGTGATTTAGTGTTATTGATTTCATAATACAAACTATTTAATATTGGAATATGAGTTAATCCTTTAATTTTTATACTCTTTATAATTTTAGCTTATTTTTTACTGTAATCTGAGAACCAACTGCCACGATTACAGAATCTGGAGATTTACTATTTAATATTTTGAAAGGAATTCCATAGTTGGATTCAAAATCGACATCTATTTTATATTTTAAAACGTTGTATTGATTCCATTTTGGGTGTGTAACTTCGTACTCGTATGTTGTGCTGCCTTTTTTGGTGTAACCAAAATAATGCTCAGTAATAAATGCTTCTTCGCTTTCGGTAGGTATAGAACTCGCTGTCTTTTGGGTTTCGATAGACATGGTTTGTGTTCTATTTTTTAATTCCCATGAGTATTCAATAGTTTTAGAATTATCATTATTTAACCACTTATGAGACATTTTTCTAGTTTCATAATGCTCATGGTATAAAGTATTTGCTGTGAAAGTTATTAAATGTTTTGGAACAATTTCTTTTATAAAAACAACGCCACGTCTCCATTCGTTTTTTACTTTTCTCTTAACATAAAATCTAAGATTTACTTCTTCAAAGTTGATAAGATTAGGAACTTTTATTCCAAGTAGTTTTGTGTTTTTAAACATGAAACCAACCAAACTTACAAAGCATTTATTATTGTGTAAATCTAATTCGGTTCCTTTTGGAATGTATGATTCTAATAATTTTGGATCTATAGAGTAATTTATTAAAACTAAATTTTTCCAATCGGCGTTTATAAGTGTCATAATTATTTTTTTAATAATTTCTAATTATTTTAAACTTTCAGAAAAAATTGAAAGTTTAGTTTAAATTTTTTTATTTGAATAATTTTAAAACAGACTTAGTAATCCAGTTTTGTTTTTGGTCTACTAATTTGTTAATCATTACATCCATGGTTTCTGTTAATTCGTACAGTGCTTTTGTTTGTTTAATAAGTTCTTTACTTTTTTCTGTACCGTCGTTTTTAATAGAGGATACTTCTTCTAAAACTTTAATAACTGGTTTTATTTCACGTCTGCTTCTTTCTTTAGCAACTATTCGTGCTAATTCTTGTACGTCTTTTTCAGTTGTAAAAAACTCTTTACGTTCGCCAGCAACCAGTGTTTTTGTTACAATGCCCCAATCCATTAACTGACGTAAATTCATTGAAGTATTACCACGAGAAATTTTTAGTTCCTCCATAATATCTTCCATAGATAAGGGTTTTGTAGAGATAAAAAGCAATGCTTGAATTTGAGCCATTGCCTTGTTAATTCCCCAAAGAGAACCTAAACTTCCCCAAGTACTTATAAATTTATCTTTTGCTTCTTGGTATTCCATACAGCAAATATATGATAATTTTTAAACTTTCAGTAATTATTGAAAGTTTAATTATTGTTATACTCTATTTTTATAAGAAACATAGTTTCGAAATAAAAATTGTTAGTAGCACTAATTTCCTTGTAGAATGGGTTCTTTGGAAATGTATATAAATGTTGTTTTTAGCGAAAGAAAGGTTGAAATCTTTTACAGATGATTAATTTGATCTATATTAGAAATCTTCAAAGGATATAAATATGAGAAAATTAAAACTATTTTTATTAATCGTTTTTATTTATACAAATGCTAGTGCTCAATTAACGGAAGGTAATTGGCTTGTTGGTGGTAGTGGAAACTATTCTAGTCGAAACTCTAAGTTTGACAATGAAGTTGAAACTAAAATTAATAGAATTGAAATAAAACCCAATATGGGTTATTTTATAAAGGATAAGTTAGCAATAGGTGCTTCATTGAGATTTGAACATCAACAAATATTTTATACTTATGGAATTGGTTTGTTTTCAAGATATTATTTTTTGGAACAGGATAGAACTTTTAATTTATTTGCGCAGGCTCATTTTGATTTTGTTGATGTGGTCTCAGATGTTGAAGGTGGAAAGCGAAGTCGAACTTCAAATTACTATGGCGTTAGAGTTGGTCAAGTAATATTTTTTAATAGCGTAGTTGGACTAGAGTTCGCTGTAGAATACGAACGAGGAAATTTACCAGATAATGGTGTAGCTAATAATATAAAAGCTGTACTAGGTTTTCAAATTCATTTAGAGAAAAAGTGATTAATTATTTCACTTGCAAATGAATATGGTCATCATGCCTAACGGCTTTACAACCTTGAAAACGTATTTTGTTGTAATTACCTAAACCTAAGTTTTGTTTTAAATAAGGTTCAATAAATATTTTCTGAGTTTCATTTTGAGATAAGAACGAGAGTATTACCTTTTTTGTGTCAATTGCATCAAAATCTACAGTGTTAATCTCTCCAAAAGCTAAGTATTTAGTAAAATCATATTGCCAATAGCCTTTTTTTAAACAACTTTTGTTTGAGTAATTTTCTTCGTTTACAAAAATGCCGTATCCTGAAAGGCCTGGTTTTTTATCGGTAGTACTTCCTTCTTTCGTTTTATAAATAAAGGAGATGTCTACTTTTTTGCCGTCATTATGACTTCTGTGTGGTAACAAGGGAAAACCGTTGTAGAAAGGAAAGTTGGCATCTAAATAAGTGATGTTAATATTGTCTTTTTTTAATTCTATAGAAGATTTTTTTAGTAGCGCATTTAAATCTGGTGTAACATAATTCCTAAATAGTAATGGGTAAAATAAGTTTCTAGGTTTTAAATTATCATTTAAAATAGGTAATTGTTCACGACCTAATTGTTTTGCTAAAGGCGGAACGATTAGTAGGTTGGAAATTAAATACAATGTTGAAAAAACGTATCTCTTTTTCCATTGTTTTGCTTTACAAAATAATAATGTGACAATCCAAATTAAGCCTCCAACTTGTGTAAAAATAGTTAGAAAGATAATCCATATAATGTGAAGTAATATTTTAACTAGTTTCATTAAATAGAAAAGACGTTGGTTTTTAATTCAACGTCTTTTAATGTGTTTTGTTATAATGTTTAGATTCTTTGCTATACTCTTAATGACAAAACTCTACTTTATCAATCCTGCACGCTTCAATAAAGCTTCAGGTTTTGGTTCTTGACCTCTAAAGCGTTTGTATAAAACCATTGGGTTTTCAGTTCCACCTTGAGACAAGACATTGTCTTTAAACTTAGTTGCAATCTCTTTATTAAAAATACCGTTTTGTTTAAAGTAATCGAAAGCATCTGCATCTAATACTTCAGCCCATTTGTAACTGTAGTAACCAGAACTGTAACCACCTTGAAAGATGTGTGCAAAAGCGGTACTCATGCAATTCTCTTTAACATCTGGATATAAATTGGTATCTTTAAAAGCTTCGGTTTCAAATTCCTTTACACTTTTTATAGACTTAGGAGCTTCATTAGCATGCCAAGACATATCTAATAAACCAAAGCTAAGTTGTCTTAATGTTTGCATGCCTTGTTGAAAAGTAGCAGACTCTTTAATTTTGTTAACTAGATCCATTGGTATTACCTCTCCAGTTTCGTAATGTGTAGCAAATAACTCTAAAGCTTCTTTTTCGTAACACCAGTTTTCCATAACCTGACTTGGTAATTCTACAAAATCCCAAAATACACTAGTTCCAGACAAACTTGGATAGGTTGTGTTAGCAAGCATACCATGTAAAGCATGTCCAAACTCATGAAATAGCGTAGTAACCTCATTAAATGTTAATAAAGAAGGCTTGCTTTTTGTTGGTTTTGTAAAGTTGCAAACTATAGATACGTGTGGTCTTTCTTCTTTGCCGTCTTTTACAAATTGTGGTTTATAACTCGTCATCCAAGCACCATTTCTTTTTCCTTTTCTAGGGAAGAAATCTGCATAGAAAATTGAAACTAAATCACCATTTTCGTTAGTTACTTTGTAAGTTAGTACTTCTTCGTGGTATTTGTCGATGTCGCTTATGTCTTCAAATTCTAATCCGAAAAGTTTTTTAGCAACTATAAAAGCACCATCGATAACGTTTTCTAATTTAAAGTATGGTTTTAATTGTTCGTCGTCTAAACTGAATAGTTTTTGTTTCAGTTTTTCAGAATAATAAGCAGAATCCCATTTTTCTAATCTGTCTATTCCATCTAAATCTTTTGCAAAATCTTCAAGATTTTTAAATTCTTTTTGTGCTGCAGGTTTTGCCTTGGCTAATAAATCATTTGAAAAATCTAAAACAGTTTCAGGAGTTTCAGCCATGCGTTCTTCTAAAACAAAATGAGAATGTGTTTTATAGCCTAATAAGTTAGCACGTTCAAAACGAAGTGTAACAAGTTGTAAAACGATGTCTTGGTTGTCTAATTTATCTCCTTTAAAAGCTTTGCTTCCTGCTTCTTTAGAGAGTTGTTCTCTAAGTGTTCTGCTGTCTGCATAAGTCATAAAAGGAATATAACTTGGGTAATCTAAAGTAATTAACCAGCCTTCTTTCTTTTTGCTTTCGGCTAATTGCTTTGCAGCTTCTTTTGCGCCATCAGGTAAGCCCGATAAATCATCCTCATTGGTAAGGTGTAATTCGTATTTATTGGTTTCGGCTAAAATATTTTCACCGAACTTTAATTTTAATTTGGATAGTTTTTTATCTATTTCACGAAGTTTGGTTTTGTCTTCTTCGTTTAAATTAGCGCCATTTCTAGAAAAGCTTTTGTATTTTTTGTCTAATAATGTTTGCTGCTCTGTAGTTAGTTCTAAGTCGTCTTTTATATCGTAAACGGCTTTTACACGTTTAAATAAATCTTCGTTTAATGTAATATCATTCCCAAATTCTGATAGTATTGGTGATATTTCTTGAGCTATCTTTTGAATGTCTTCTGAAGTTTCAGCAGAATTTAAGTTAAAGAAAATACTTGTAACACGATCTAATTGTTGTCCAGAAAACTCTAAAGCTTCAATAGTATTTTGAAATGATGGCGTTTCTGTATTTGAGATTATTGCATCAATTTCTTTCTTAGTTTCTTCAATAAGAGTCAAAATTGCTGGCTTATAGTCTTGATTTTCAATTCGAACGAATGGCGCTGAATTGTATTTCGTCGAAAAAATAGGTATTAATATGTTCATTTTCAATGAGTTATTTTTTATTGTTAGTATATTTCGATTATAAACATGTAAAAAATCGAAATAAGTTATAAATTTGCATCAGATTTTTTCTTGAGAGTTGGTTACTCTCTTAAAAATTATTGATTAATAGCGATGAAAAGCCTCAAATTTATTTGAGGCTTTTTTTTATGCCTTTAATTATATAAAATGATATTCTTCTTCTTTAAACAACCGATTAGCGTTTATTTGTGCTTTTAGTCGATTATAATGATGTTTTTCTCTTAGAATATTAAAATAGGAGACAAAAGTTGGAAATTTGTCTTAAGTTTTTTTGATGTGAGATCTACTCATATATAGAAAGATTAATAGCGATTAAAAGCCCAGGAGACTGGGCTTTTATATTTTACACTATTTTATGTTCTTAGAAGCTGCTTCTACCTTAAGTTTTAATTCTTCTTTATAAGCTACTATTTTTTCTAATATAATTGTATCACTAGATCCAATTATTTGTGCTGCTAAAATGCCTGCGTTTTTTGCACCATTTAATGCTACTGTTGCTACAGGTACACCTCCTGGCATTTGTAAAATAGATAATATTGAATCCCAACCATCTATAGAGTTTCTGCTTTTTACAGGAACTCCAATAATAGGTAAAGGAGATAAAGATGCTACCATTCCTGGTAAATGTGCTGCACCTCCTGCGCCAGCAATAATTACTTTTATACCACGTGTATGTGCGTTTTTACTGTAATCGAATAATTTTTCTGGTGTTCTGTGTGCCGAAACGATATCTACTTCAACTTCTATATCAAAGCTTTTTAAAATGTCTATTGCTTCTTGCATTACTGGAAGGTCGCTATCGCTTCCCATTATTACGCCTACTTTGCTCATAATTATTGATAAAAAATTATATTTTATATATACACAAAAATACAGTTTTGAAATGTTATTTTTTGGCTTTTTAAAATATAAAATTTTGATTTTAGTAATGAATTTATTAGGTTCGATATAACCTAATCTATTAAAAATGAACTTTAAAGTCGCTATTGGCAATAAGAGAGGTGCATTAATTTGTATACATGGTAATTCCTCTTCCTCTAATATATTTGATACAATTGTATCGGAATACACTAAATATAGTATAACATTACCAGGGCATGAAGTTGATAAGTATTGTGTTAAAGAAAATGCAGATTACTCACTAACTAAATATAAAGAACAACTTATTTCATTTATTAACGCATTAAATGTTCCTGTATTTTTAATAGGAAATTCCCTAGGTGGTCATTTAGCTATAGAAATCGCTCATGAGATTAATGCTTTGAAAGGTTTAATGATTTTTGGTGCTCCTCCAGTAGAGAAGCCTATTAATTTTGAAGAAGCTTTTTTACCGGTTGAAGCACTACAAACGTTCTTAACTCCAAATCCAGATGAAGCCGCTGTACTTGAAGCTTGTAAAGTTACTTTGTCTAATCAAAACCATTTAGAAATAGTAAAGGGTTATTTTAATGATACAGATCCATTAGTTAGGTCTCATACTGCTAATGATATTATGAGTGGTAATTGGAGTGATCAAAGAGAATTGTTCGTGAGTTTAAAGTGTAATAAATATATAATTCATGGGTTGCAGGATCCTTCGGTTAACATAGAATACTTAAAAAAAGTTGTTAACGCCTGTAGTATACATTGCGAATTAATTACTATCGATAAATGTGGACATTATCCTAGTTTGGAACAGCCTAAAATATTAAATACTACACTTAGTAAAGTGTGCGATAATGTATTCGCAATATGAGTGTTTTAAATGAAAAAGAATTTTTAATAACTAATCAACAATTCGCATTTAAACTACGCGATTTGTTTTTAACTAATCGCGATTTATTTAATGAGCTAGAAGAGTATTTGCCTTATAGTATTCATGTTAATAATAAAGAAACATTAGACTTAGTTTATTGTAATGATAAGTTGTTGAGTAAAGGTCCAGAAATGGTAACGCTTAAAGAAGTTGGAGCGACTTACCTGGATAAAATATCGTGTCCTAAACTATTAAACTTAGCTAAGAAAAAAGCAAAACAATTTAAAATTAATCAAGATTTTAATGAAGTAGTATCTTATCCTCAACATCTTCAGGTAAGCGATAAAATGACTTTTTTTTATTCTAATAAGCTTCATTTAAATTCAGAATATTTTTTTAATATCTCAAACTTTATGGACGATTTAGGTGCTTTGGGGAGTGTTTTTAATTCTATATTTATAGTGTTGCAAAAATCAAATATTGATTGGCAATGTTTTCAGAGTTTAACCAAAAGAGAAAAAGAAATATTAGATTTATTAGGACAAGGACAATCAACAAAAGTAATCTCAGAACAATTATTTATTTCCGAACGAACAGTGTCTACTCATAGAAAAAATATTTACTTTAAAACAGGGTGTAAAAATATAGTAGAGTTAATAAATTTTAATTTGGCTTTGAAAGTATTGAAGTTGTAGGTTCTATTTTTGAAAGTGTTTTTGTAGTTAAATACCCTCTAAAGGGTATTTTTTTTGTTCAATTTTTTCTAAAATTTGTTGTGGAATTTAAACCTCTGCATCAATAATGTTTTTTGCAATTATTTAACCAATGCATTTCGTGATATATAACCTGCATTTCGTGACATTTATTTCCATAAGCCTTGATTTTGTTGCAGTTTTGATTTGCTATTAATCAATTATTTTAAAGCCCTTTGCTTGAATTTAAGTCGAGGGTTTTAATTAAAAATGTAACTAATAACTATATATATGAAACTAAAAATTACTTTATTATGTCTTGCAATTTCTGCAATTTTGAATGGACAAACAACAGATGTTATAACCACAGGATTAAACAATGTTCAAGATTTGTATTTTGTTGGTAACGAACTCTATATCGCTAATTATCCGGGAGGAATATTAAAAGCGAATATATCTGTTAGTAATCCTACACCAACTGTTGTAGCGAACCACATGAATATTTTAACAGTATTAGAAAATTCAAACATATTATATGCTGCCGGAAATGGACCTGGAGTAGAAAATTTCACTTTGGGAGGAGCGAGTAATGGTGGTTTTAGTGTCACTAGTAATGTAAGTTCAATAGTAATTAATAATAACGATATGTTTATTGCACTTAAAGATCAGATGAAAATTGTTAAAAAAGATTTAACTAATACATCTCAAGTAGTAGATTATCTAAATGTTACTAGGCCAAACGATTTATGTTTGGTTGGTAGTACATTATATATTGCAGAAGGAGATAGTGAGACTGTTTCTAAAATAGATATTAGTAGTGATAATCCAACTTTAACTAATGTAATAACAAATATTGGCCAGCCTACACAAGCCATAGAAGTTTTAAATAATTATCTATATGTAGCAGTTAGTTATCCAAGTATTATCTACAGAGTAGATTTATTAAGTTCTAATCCTACTTTAGAGCAAATAGCAACAATGTCAAACGAAATAGGAGCTTTAAGAGCAAACGGGAACGACTTGTATATTGGGAATTCAAACGTTATAAAAAAATTAGATTTGAATACACTCTCAACAAGAGATAATAATGTTTTAGAAGCTTCAATAAATCTCTACCCAAATCCCGTAACAAACACCTTAAAAATTGAAACAGACAAAACTATAATTAGTTTACAGTTAAACGATATAAATGGTAAAACTATTTATAAAACCAACCAAGCTTTAACGCAATTAGATATGAGTACTTATAATTCTGGTTTGTATTTTATGAAAATAGAAACTGAGGCCGGTGTGAGTGTGAAGAAGGTTGTGAAGGAGTAACCTAATTTAACAACTAAATTTTATTGCAAATTTTATACTATTAATTAATTTAATACAGCAATACCTATGAAAAATTTAAAAATTTTATTTGTGCTTTGTTTATTTGTTTTTAAGGGATTTGGGCAAGATTCTAGTGAAACTATTATCGAATATAAAAAAGCATTATTTAATTACGAACTTTTAGTTTTAAGTGAGCTTCAGGAATATAATTTTGGAAATGATTCAGGTTATTTTGCTGTGCAGCCTAAATTAATGAATGAAAAAATAAAAGATATATTTAACACTGTAGTTTTGGCTAATAAAGACAGGGCTACTAATGGTACATCAGTAGGATATCAACAAAATAAAGATAAAGGTACTATTTCTGTTAATGCAAATTTTAATCTTACACAAAATTACAACCATTTTTTAAAACTAGGTATAAACGGAAGTGGTAGTTCTACTTTTGGTTTATTCGAAAATGACTCGTGGAATAAAGGTGTTGGAGGTAATATAGGTTATTTGTATAAAATTAATAATAGCACAGTTTATTATAGCTCTGAAGATGCAAGAAGTAGTGGTTTAAAAAGAATTGAACATATCTATTCTAAAATAAAATTATACCATAAAGTTTTAAAAGAATTTGAGAAAACTAATAAAGGTGAAAGTACTATCGCTTTTCTTAAGAAATTTAAAAATGTTAATTCTGAAGTTGTAAACGATAATATAAGAAATGATATAATAAAATTAACCAAAAAGCTAACAGAATTGAATTCAGATAAAAAAGATTTCTTTAATAAAGTAAATCTTAGTGAAGAATTAGAAAGTATTTTAGAGAAATATGAAAATGACTTAAGTGATGAGAAACTTGCTGCTGATGATTTTGTGAAAAATCAATTCTATGAATTTGACAAAAAAAACGATATAACTTATGGTTATAGAATGAGTTGGTTTGATGTTGATTTATCTTTAAGTAATCAAACATTTAAATTTAATGAAGATAATATTAGTAAAGAAATTGACACTGTAGCTTTTAAAAATTTAGCTGTCGATAAAGAGCTCAATAAGTTAAGAGTAGGTTTGTCTGGAAGTTATAATTATACACTTAAATCTCAAAATTATATTTTTTATTTAAAAACAGGAATAGGTTTTAATAGTGGCTCGTTTTTGGGCAGTAATATTATAGATGGAACACCCGAGATTGATAAAAACCTAACTATATTCGATGAGTCAAATGATGAGAATGAGGAGGCTAAAGGAAGTTTTGAATCGATAAAAAGAAATTTAGAATATGGAAATTTTGATTTTTATACAGCATTATTTTTTGGAAAGAATCAAAAGTTTGGAGTAAATATTAATTTACGACATAGTTATTTGGTAAACAAGCCAGAAGATGTGTTTTATAAAAATAATTTTACAGCACTCGTTGGGCCAATTTTTAAAGCAATAGGTTCAGATGGTAAAGGAGCTATTTTAGGTATTGATTTTGGATTTGAAGATGCTTTTTATAAAACTAAAATTAACGATAATTTTACAGCTAGATTAAGAGTTGGAATTCCATTTAATATTTTCACTAAATAATAAAATATTATATTTATAAACTAACTAATTAAAACCAAAAGGATGAAACCATTTAATGCTAAAGTAGAAATTTGTAATGATGAAGCTGAAATAAAAACATTAAAAATTACTTTTTTAAATGTTTCTTCTAAATTGATGGATTTTGAAAATTTTGAGATTAAAAATTTTAATGTCAATTTAGAATTAAAATCTATAGTAATTCATATATCAGACACGGTAGGAATTGCAATAGAAGAAGGTAATGAAGAATGTGAAATTTTTCGCGATTTTGAAAAGTGTACCGTAGAAGAAGGTTATTTTGCTTTCTTTATAAATGATGATAGTAGTTCTAAAGATATTAGGCCAAAACAATCAGGAAACGGTGGAGTAGTTGGAGTAACATCTTGTTAAGTTTTTGAAAAAACTAATATTTATACTACTTACACAATTTGTTTTCGCCCAACAAATGCCAATAGATTCAATCTCATACGAGTATTTCTACGAGAAAGAGTTGCAACAAATTGTAAAATTAAAACAACAGTTTAAAAGCAAACCATTTAATGCCAAAAAGCAGTTTGAAATAGCCGAAACCTACCAACGTATTAACTGCGAAGATTCTGCTTACGCAACTTATTACAAAATATACGAGCACGAAAAAGTTGCTAGAACATTTAAAACTGAAGAGTATAAAGAACTGCTATTCCAATTACATAAAGTAGAAACAAGTAAGCATAATTACGATAAAGAAACACGTCGTTTTTTAAACGAATTAATATTACTTTCTAAAAACGATAGTAACGATAAGTGGAGAGCTAAAACAGATCAAGAATTAGCAATTGATTATTTTGTAGATTCTTCTAATTACAAAGTTGGTTACTCAAAATTGTTGGCAGTACAACATTCTAATTATTACAAAAATAATAAGGAGTTTAAAGCAGCAACATTATCTACGTTAGGTAATTTTAGTATTACATTAAAAAATTATGAGACAGCTTCAAGTTTGTTAAATGAGTGTTATCTAATTGCAACACAAAATGAAGATCATCTACATCAATCGTATGCTAAAATTAACATGGCAGTTAATCAATTGTATCAACAAAATTATTTAGCTGCTATCAATAATTTAAATGAAGTTGAAACGATTCCAAATAAAAAGTATTTAGTTAAAATAAACAGAATTGTACACAGGCTTAAAAAGCGAGTTTATGATAGTATTAATGATGTTGAGAATGTAAAAATTCAAACATTGTATGTTCAAAAATACGATAGTTTAGTAGATGACTTCAGGAAAAACAGTAATTTCTATGAGATAGATGTTGCCTTTCAAACTAAAGAAAAAGACAAAAAAATTAAAGAATTAGATTTGCTTCAAGAGGCTTCAAAAAAGAATAGAATAGTATTTGGTGTTTTGCTGTTTCTGGTTTTCTTATTAGCTTTATATTCATTTGTAAGATGGAAGAAGTCAGATAGAAATAAGAAGCTTTTAGATGCAGAAAATAGAAATTTAGGGATAGAAAATGAAAAAACGAAAACAGAATTAGAAACGGTAAAGTCCTTAGTAACTAACGATTATATTCTACTAAAAAATAAGTCTAAGGTCTATTTAAGTGAGTTGATTTATGTAAAATCCGATGGTCACTATTTGAATTTATTTACAACCGCCAAAAAGGAATTTGTGAGAGGTAAAGTTTCGGAAATTGAAAAACAACTACCACCAAACTTTGTAAAATGCCATAGGTCTTATATTGTCAATCAAAATTTTATAAAACAATTTTCAAGCACAGAAGTTTTTATGGAAAACGGTGAGGCAATCCCATTATCTAGAGGTTTTAAATTCTAAATTACTTTGCAATCACTTTTATAGTATTCTTAACTTCTTCAGCAATTTTACGTGCTGTATTTAAATCTTCATTTACAATAGTAACATGTCCCATTTTACGAAACGGTCGTGTTTGCTTTTTACCATAAATATGCGGCGTTACACCATCCATTTTCATGATTTCTGCAATGTTTTCGTAAATAACATCACCAGTATAACCTTCTGCGCCAACTAGGTTAACCATAATGCCACCAACTTTACTTTCGGTTTTGCCTAACGGTAAATTTAAAATGGCACGAATATGTTGTTCAAATTGAGAAGTATAACTCGCTTCTATAGTTTGGTGTCCAGAATTATGTGGTCTTGGTGCAACTTCGTTTATTAAAATATCGTCGTTTTGAGTTTGAAACATTTCTACAGCCAAAAGACCAACATGATTAAAAGCTGCGGATACTTTTAAAGCAATATCTTGTGCTTTTTTAGCAACGTCCTCAGGAATTCTAGCAGGACAAATTACATACTCTACTTGGTTGGCTTCTGGGTGAAACTCCATTTCCACAACAGGATACGTTTTTACGTCTCCATCTGGGTTACGGGCAACAATAACAGCAAGTTCGTTTTTAAAATCGATAAGTTCTTCAGTAATACATTCACCTTTAGGTAAATCTTTTAAGTCGTACATCGTGCGTATCATTTTCACACCTGTACCATCATAGCCAAACTGTGCGCTTTTCCAAACAAACGGAAATTTTAATCCGCCATTTAAAACAGCATCTTCAATTTCGGAAGCATAAGCAAATCTTGAAAATTCCGAAGTCGGTAAATTCTTATCTAAATAAAATAATTTCTGCTTTGCTTTATTCTGAATGATTCTTAAATTTTTAGAACTAGGATATACTTTTACACCTTCCTTTTCTAATTTTTCAAGTGCATCAACATTAACGTTTTCAATCTCGAAAGTTAATACGTCTACTTGTTTTCCAAAGTTGTAAACGGTATCAAAATCCATTAAATCACCTTGTGTAAATGCATTGCATGCCATTTTAGAAGGCGCTTCATCACTAGGGTCTAAAACGTAAGTTTGGATATCGAATTTTCTAGTGTTGTAAAGCATCATTTTGCCTAGTTGTCCACCACCAAGAATACCTAATTTAAAATTTGAAGAGAAATAGTTCATTACGTTGCCACGAAAGTGGTAATCTTTAAGTTAAAAATATCAAACAAAAGTACAATATAAAACACAAAAACGACCTAAAATGATAAGTCAAAAATCGTATATCGATTAACAAATACGTATCTTTGCCACTTTCATAAAACGAATATAATGATTAAGCTACACGACAAATATTTTAAGCCTTTTATTTCTGCAAAAGAAATTGATGCTGCTGTGTCTAAAATGGCTGCAGATTTGGCTAACGATTTAGGAGATGAAATCCCTGTTTTTATTGGTGTTCTTAATGGTTCGTTTATGGTGGTTAGCGATTTTGTAAAAAAATATCCAAAACCATGCGAAGTTACCTTTATCAAACTAGCATCTTATGAAGGTGTGAAATCTACAGACGATATTCAGCGTTTAATAGGTTTAACTCAAGATTTAACAGGTAGAACAGTTGTTATTATTGAAGATATTATAGATACAGGTAAAACGCTTCACGAAATACATCGTATTTTTAAAAACGAAGGTGTAAAACAATTGCTAATCGCTACTTTGTTTTATAAGCCCGAAGCATATAAAAAAGATTTTAAATTACATTACGTTGGTATAGAGATTCCTAACAAGTTTATTGTAGGTTATGGCTTAGATTACGATGGGTTAGGAAGAGATTTACCAGAAGTATATCAATTAAAAACAACACAACACATGACAAATTTAGTATTATTTGGTCCTCCAGGAGCAGGTAAAGGCACTCAGGCAAATTTTTTAAAGGAGAAGTATAATTTAGTTCACATTTCTACAGGAGATGTGTTTAGATTCAATATTAAAAATAAAACTGCTTTAGGGACTTTAGCTAAATCTTTTATGGATAAAGGCGAATTAGTGCCTGATCAAGTTACTATTGATATGTTAAGTGCTGAGGTTGAAAAGAATGCTGGAGCAAACGGTTTTATTTTTGATGGTTTTCCAAGAACTAATGCACAGGCAGAAGCTTTAGATAAACTAATGGAAAGTAAAGATTCGCAAATTAATGCAATGATTGCTTTAGAGGTTGAGGATGAAGTTTTAGTTGAAAGACTTCTTGAGCGCGGAAAATCTAGTGGAAGAAAAGATGATGCAAACGAAGGTATTATAAGAAACCGTATTAAAGAATATTACACAAAAACAGCAATATTAAAAGATTTTTATTCTGCACAAAATAAATATTATGGTGTAGATGGTTTTGGTGGTGTTGAGGATATTACAGAGCGTTTATGCGCTAGTATAGATAAATTATAAAATGAATTTAGTTTTATTACACAGTCACATTGGAGTGTTTCAACTCTTGTTACTGTTAATAATGTTGTTATCTATTGTTTTATTTGTTTTAGCAATTATTAGTGTTATTTCAAATAATTTTAAGAATAACGATAAATTAATATGGGTATTAGTAATATTACTTGTGCCTTTTTTTGGACCAATTTTATATTTTATTATTGGAAGAAAAACGAGAATAAAAAAAGCGTAGTAGCTTATTAGCAAAAATAGAGTAAAGGATAATAATTATGACAGAAGGAAATTTTGTTGATTACGTAAAAATGCACGTAACCTCTGGTAAAGGAGGACAAGGGTCTACACACTTACATAGAGAGAAATATCTTGCTAAAGGTGGTCCAGATGGTGGAGATGGTGGACGAGGAGGTCACGTAATCTTAAGAGGAAGTACTAATCTTTGGACATTAATACACTTAAAGTTTAAAAGACACGTTCGTGCTGGTCATGGAGGAAGTGGAAGTAGTGGAAGAAGTACAGGTTCAGATGGAGAAGATATGTACGTAGATGTACCTTTAGGAACAGTAGTTAAAGATACTGAAACTGATGAGACGCTTTTTGAAATTACCGAAGAAGGAGAAGAACGTATTGTGGCTTTAGGAGGAAAAGGTGGTCGTGGAAACTGGCATTTTAAAACGCCTACAAACCAAACACCTCGTTATGCACAGCCTGGAATTCCTATGGAAGAAAAGGATATTACTTTAGAACTTAAATTATTAGCAGATGTTGGTTTAGTTGGTTTTCCTAATGCAGGGAAGTCTACGCTTTTATCTGTAATAACTTCTGCAAAACCAAAAATTGCAGATTACGAGTTTACAACCTTAAAACCTAACTTAGGTATTGTAAAACATCGTGAATTTCAGAGTTTTGTAATGGCAGATATTCCTGGTATTATAGAAGGTGCAGCCGAAGGTAAAGGACTTGGTTATTACTTTTTGCGCCATATAGAACGTAACTCTATTTTATTGTTTTTAATTCCAGCAGATGCACCAGATATTAAAAAACAGTACGATATTTTATTAGACGAATTACGTCGTTACAATCCAGAAATGCTAGATAAAGATCGTTTTATTGCTATTTCAAAATGCGATATGTTAGACGATGAACTTCAGGCTGAGTTAAAAGAAGAATTGGATAACGAATTACCGATTCCTTATGTGTTTATCTCAAGTGTAGCGCAACAAGGCTTACAGGAACTTAAAGATGTGCTTTGGGGAGCGTTGAATCCTTAGAATTTTTTAAAATAGAATAATATATAAAAGCTCTTAATTTAATTAAGGGCTTTTTTTATGTATAGTAAAATAATTATTTTTTCATCTTTAATAAGATGCTATGAATTGTTTTAAAGTCTTCTGTGCCTACAAAAAAGGTGCTATTGTTAGACTTTATTTTAATAGCATTACCAGTCTTTACATTGTATAACCAGCCATATGGCGTTAGTCTAATACCAATACCATAAAGCATTGGTACTTTTATATTTTCGATAGAGTCGTAATTAATGTCTTTAATTTTTAACGAACGCTTAAGTAAACCGACTCCAAACTTTGCTTCAATTTTATCATTATCAATAGTAATTGTTAATTTGTAAAAGGTTAAAATTATAAGAAAAAAAAGTAATAAGATAGATGTTAAAAGAACCCAAGAAATTGGGTTGTTTCCAGTTTGTAAAACAAAAAGGGTTCCTGTAGAAATTGCAATTACACTAATAATAGTGGTGATAAATGTCCCGTATTGTGTCTGTTTATAAAGTGTCATAAACGATATGGTTTAACTTCTAAATTCTTAATAGAGAGTGTAAGATACTATTAAAAAGTTAAAATTGTAACGAACAATTGTGTCGATATAATAAACGGTTTAATTTTTGTTACTTTTATAAAAAAAGCAATTATGAAATCTTTAAAATATTTAATTCTAATTATTTGTGTTACTTCTTGTGCACCAATTTACGTAAACTACGATTACGAAAAAGCGACTAATTTTTCAGAGTACAAAACCTATAATTTCTTTAGTAATATAGAGTCTGGTTTAAATGGATTAGACGAGAAACGTTTAATCTCAGCATTAGAAACAAAGCTAAATGCAATGGGTTTAGAGAAAACTGAAAACGCTAGTTTTTTTATAGATATTAAAAGCGAAGAGTTTGAGTCGAGTTCGAGCAATAGCGTCGGTTTAGGCGTTGGTGGTGGTTATAGTGGTGTTTCAGTAGGTATTCCTTTTGGTAAACCTAATATTAATAAACAAATTACTGTTGAGTTTGTAGACGAATCTAAAACAGGATTGTTTTGGCAAGCCACTAGTGAGTCTGGTTTTAAACAAAATCAAAAACCAGAAAAACGAGAAGCACGTTTTAAAGCCATTGTAGAAAAAATGTTGGAAGGTTATCCTCCTGAAAAATAATAAGTAGTTAACTTACTGTTAATTGCTATTGTTTTTAGGTATTGGTTTTTATTTTTAAATCTTGTTAAAAGCAAAAACCAACCAAATATGCAAAACCCAACTACGATTGTTAAATGGTCTGTATTAGAGAAAATAGGCTTTAGATTCAGTTTTGTTTATTGTTCTCTTTTTATCATTTTACAAAATAACGGAGCTTATCCCTTTTGGGAATTCATTATGGTTAAGCCAACAGAGTGGATGCAACAGTTCATCCCTTGGTTTGCAAAAATATTTTTAAATCTCCCAAAACCAATTACGGTATTTACCAATGGAAGTGGAGATACTACTTACGATTATGTTTGTGTTTTAGTATTTTTTATTCTTGCTTTAATAGCTACGGTTATTTGGTCAATTGCAGATAGAAATAAACCAAACTATAAGACATTGTATTACTGGATAACATTAGCAATAAGATTTTATATTGCATTTATGCTTATTAATTATGGGCTTGCAAAAGTTATAAAGTTACAATTTCCTTCTCCATATTTCTATCGATTATTAGAACCTTATGGAGATTCTTCTCCAATGGGATTAGCATGGACTTTTCTAGGTTTTTCTAAAGGTTACAACCTTTTTATGGGAATTGCAGAGTTGCTAGCAATATTGCTTTTGTTTAGACGCACAATGACAGTAGGAGTTATTATTACGCTTATGACGGCTTCTAATGTTATGGCTGTAAATTACTTCTTCGATGTGCCTGTTAAAATTATGTCAACACATTTAGTGCTTTTTACTTTGTTGCTTTTATCTCATGATATTAAAAAACTATTTCAATTCTTTTTTACAGATAATGCTGTTCGATTAACAACTGTTAATCAACCAGTTTATAGTAATAATTGGTTTAAACCTTTAGCATTAACCTTTAAATTGCTCATTATAGGTTTTGTCTTAATTTACGGAGTTATTGGGGGTGTAAAATCACTGTACAGCAATGGCGACATGGCTGCAAAACCTAAAAATTATGGTTTGTATGAAATTACTTATTTTGAAAAAAATAATAAGGCAATTACTGCAGATGAAAATAATACAAAGCGTTGGAAGTATATAATTATTGAATGGGAAGGTTTAATACAGATTCAAACTATGGATCATTCTAAATTATATTACAAAACAGAAATAGATTCTTTAACCAATAGTCTAAAATTAAAAAGTTACAATGATGCATCAGATACTTTTAATTTAAAACTAATAAATACAGGCCCAACCTTTAGAGTTGATGCTGTTTTTAAAGGAGATACAATAAAAGCTTTTGGTAACACTAAGCAAAAAGAAGATTTCTTATTAATGAATAGAGGTTTTAATTGGATAAACGAGTATCCTTTTAATCGATAGCATAAGTTAAAAAAAAAAAGAAACCGTAACAATATATTACAGATATAGACGTATAGTTTAAATAGTAACATAATTTAACCAACCAATGAAAAAAGTAACAATCCTTTTTGCAACATTACTATTTAGTATTATGGTAACTGCTCAATCGTCAGTAACAGTATCAAGAGAATGGACTTCTTTTAGTCAATTCCTAGATATTCAATCAAAAACAAAAAAGAAATTCAAAGTTACAGCCTCTGTAAAAGTAGAAACAGAAGACGAACAAGCTTGGGCTGGCGTTTGGGCAAGAGTAGATAATAGCGAAGGCGGGATGGGTTTTTTCGATAATATGGGAGATCGTCCAATTACATCAAATGAATGGCAGTCGTATACAGTTGAAGGTACAATAGATAAAAGCTCAAAAAGATTAAATTTTGGAGGATTATGTTTAATGAATGGAAAGTTTTATTTCGATGATTATAAACTATTTATAGAAAATGATAAAGGTATTTTAGAAGAAGTATCTGTCGATAATGCAAGTTTTGAAACTGTTGTAGATAATAATGTCATTCCAAAATGGAGTCAAGGAGTTTCAAAAGGAAAAATAGTTAAAGTGGAAGAGTATAACGTTACTTCAACTATAGACACAGCCGAAGGTAATTCCGCTTTACTAATAGAAGGAAGCGGTATTGTGCCAGAAATAGTCTCTATAGGAAATATCGAAGGTGCTTCTCCTCAAATTGGAAATATGATTTCTATGTTAGAAGATTTAAAAAACCGTGTTGAAAGTAGGGTGAAAAATATGTCTATTTATGAACTAGATCATTTACACGACGAGAATGCGAATAGAATTGGTGCATTAATTATGCATTTGGCTGCTGCCGAAGCGTATTACCAAGTTGCAACTTTCGAAGGAAGAAACTTTAATGATGAAGAAAATGAAAAATGGGGAGCAGCAATGTCTTTAGATCAGGCTGGTAGAGACCAATTTAAAGGTCACGATGCAAAATATTATTTAGATATTTATAATGAAGTTAGAGCAAAAACCATTGAAGAATTAAAAAAGCGAGATGATAAATGGTTTGAAGAACAACAGCCAAGTTTTGGTTGGACAAACGAGTACTGCTGGTTTCATGTTATGGAACATCAATCTAGTCATTTAGGTCAGATATTGTTTTTAGCAAAACGAATTCCGCCAGAAACTAAGATTGAGCTTCCAGAAAATATAAAAAATTAATAAAAAGGTCCGACTTGGAAGCCTTTTTATTATAAGTTATTTACTGCTTTACAAAAATGCCAAAAAACTCCTTTCTATTAGAAATAGAATTATAACATGTTTCAAAGGTTTTTATCTTAAAATAAGGTTCTAAGTAAGATAAGTATAGTGCTTTGTCTCCTCCAAAAGGACGCTTTACTAGATCGTCTGTAAGCGGAATGTCAAACCATAAACCAACAAGTTTTCCATTTGTGTTTAATAATTTAGATATCTGTTTAGCGTAGGCTTTTCGGGTTGCTTCTAAAGAAGGGAAGGAACAGAAAAAGGTTTGCTCGATAATTAAATCGTAAGTTTTATTATGAGAAAAAAAATCACCTTGTATTAAATGCGAATCAGGAAAATCTGGATTTCTTTTTTTAAAAGCAACGAGAGGAATTTCAGAAATATCTAAAATAAATACATTTTTAAAGCCATTATTAAAAAGATATTCAGCTTCATAAGCATTGCCAGCTCCAGGAATTAAAATTGATAATTCCTTATTTTCTAATTGATCGAAATAAATTTTTAAAGGTGTAGAAGGATAGCCAATATCCCAACCGATTCTGTCTTCTTTGTAACGTTGCGTCCAGTAGTTTTTTGTTTCCAGGTCTTCGTTTTTCATCTTCAATTTTATTAAAATTAAATAATAAAGTCTTTTAAGACTAATTTATTTAACTTTTATATTTTTGCAATATGGTAGATAACTTTGAAAACGAATATTTTGGAATAGGAATTCAAAATGGTAAAACACCAGAAAACTTAGGTGTCCTCTGGCGAACGGCTCAAAATTTAGGAGCGAGTTATATTTTTACTATTGGAAATCGTTATGCTAAACAAGCTTGCGACACGCATAATGCAGTAAAATCTATGCCGTACTTTCATTATAATACTTTCGAAGAGTTTTATAACAATATCCCTAAAGGCGCAAGATTGGTTGGAGTTGAGTTAGATGATACTGCGGTAGATTTAGAAACTTTTCATCATCCAAGACGTTGTGTGTACTTGTTAGGAGCAGAAGATCACGGGTTGTCTAAACAAGCCATAGAGAAGAGTCATTTTTTAGTAAAATTTAAAAGCGAATTAAGCTTAAATGTATCGGTTGCCGGAAGTATTGTGCTTTACGATAGAGGAATAAATAAACCAAGGTCGTAACTTTGCAGTCTATTAAATAGAATATAATGAGTCATAAAGCAGGTTTTGTAAATATTATTGGTAACCCTAATGTTGGTAAATCGACATTAATGAATGCCTTTGTAGGTGAAAAATTATCGATTATCACATCTAAAGCACAAACTACAAGACATCGTATTTTAGGTATTGTAAATGGTGAAGATTTTCAAGTTGTATTAAGTGATACTCCTGGGATTATAAAGCCAGCATACGAGTTACAGGCTTCTATGATGGATTTTGTGAAGTCGGCTTTCGATGATGCAGATTTGCTTATCTATATGGTAGAAATTGGTGAGAAAGAATTAAAAGACGAAGCGTTTTTTAAAAAAATTACTAATGCTAAAATACCTGTTCTATTATTATTAAATAAGATTGATCAATCTGATCAGGCACAATTAGAAGAGCAAGTACAGTTATGGGCAGAAAAAGTGCCAAATGCTGAAATTATTGCTATTTCGGCTTTAGAAGGATTTAATGTGAAAGAAGTATTCGATAGAATTATTGAGTTACTTCCAGAATCTCCACCTTATTATCCTAAAGATCAATTAACAGATAAGCCAGAACGTTTTTTTATAAACGAAACCATTCGTGAGAAGATTTTAATACACTATAAAAAAGAAATCCCTTACGCAGTAGAAATAGATACCGAAGAATTTTTTGAAGAAGAAAAAATCATTAAAATTCGTTCTGTAATTATGGTTGAACGCGAAACTCAAAAAGGTATTATTATTGGGCATAAAGGTTCTGCTTTAAAAAGAGTTGGAGTAGAAGCTAGAAAAGATTTGGAGAAGTTTTTTGGAAAACAAATTCACTTAGAGCTTTATGTTAAAGTAAATAAGAACTGGAGAAGTAACCAAAGGCAATTAAAGCGTTTTGGGTATAACCAGTAATTAAAGTTTAAATAACCTTTGCTTAATTTTAAGCCTAGGTTTTTATAAAATACTAATCATTTCTTTATTTTGGCTTGACGTTTAGTTTACGTTGGAGTTTCATTTTTGTTGCTAATTAACAAACCAAATAATGAAACTTTTAAAACAAACTACTATTGCGTGTCTAGCGCTATTTGCATTTGCTTGTCAAGACGATGATGGCAATGTTGTAAGCCAAAACAATAACTTAAATACTGAAGTTAATTTTCAGTACAAAACAACAATCAACGTTGGAGGTGAAGCTTCGGCAGAGATATCTGCATTCGATGCTTTAACAAAAAAGTTATTTGTTACCAATAGTGAGTCTAATGAGATTTCTATTTATAATATTTCAGATTTAGACGCGCCTATACAAGAAACTTCAATAAATTTAAGTGCTTATGGAGCTCCTAATAGTGTTGCGGTTTCTAATGGAAAGCTTGCCATTGCTGTAGAAGCTGATGTTAAACAAAATCCAGGTAAAATTTTAGTTTATAATACTTCAGATGCATCTTTAATTAATCAATATACTGTTGGTGCGCTTCCAGATATGGTTACGTTTTCAAACAATGGAAATAGTATTGTTTCAGCAAATGAGGGAGAACCTAACGATGATTATACGGTTGATCCTATGGGAACAATTAGTATTATCGACCTAAATGACGATTCTGTAACAACATTAGATTTTTCTGCATTTAATACAGAAGAAGCTTCTTTAGAGGCTCAAGGCTTTAGAGTTTTTGGCCCAAATGCTAATTTAGCAACAGATGTTGAGCCAGAGTATATTGCTATTTCAGACGATTCTCAAAACGCTTGGGTGTCTTTACAAGAAAACAATGGGATTGCAAAAGTTAATTTAACAACTAAAACGATAGAGGCTATTTATCCATTAGGCTTTAAAGATTATAGTTTAGCGCAAAACGCTTTAGACGCAAGTGATAAAGATTTTGTAACCGAGCTTAAAAACTGGCCTGTAAAAGGAATGTACCAGCCAGATGCTATTGTTTATGTAAATATAGGAGGAATAGAGTATGTGATTTCTGCAAACGAAGGAGATTCTAGAGATTATGATGGTTTTAGTGAAGAAGAAAGGCTTAAAGATTTAACTTTAGATGAAACAATTTTCCCTACGGCTTTAGAGTATTTAAATGATGAAAACTTAGGGAGATTAAAAACAACTACTGCTTTAGGCGATACAGATAACGATGGCGATTTAGACGAAATTTACAGTTATGGAGCGCGTTCTTTTAGTATTTGGAATACCAACGGAACATTGGCTTACGATAGTGGTAATAGCATTGCAACAGAAACATTAGTATTAACTCCAAATAAATTTAATGATGAAGATGGTAGAAGCGATGATAAAGGAGCAGAGCCAGAAAGTGTAGATGTTTTAAATATAGGTAACCAACGTTATATACTTTTTGTAGGTTTAGAACGTACAGATCAAGTTATGGTTTATGATATAACAAACCCAACTGCTCCAACTTTTTTAACAATTTTGTCGCATAGTGGAGACGAAGCGCCAGAAGGCTTGCTAGTTGTTCCTGCAGAGGAGAGTCCTAATGGAAAAGATTTATTAATTGTGTCTAATGAAGATAGTGGTACAGTTACATTCTACGAAAATCAGCAGTAGTAATATTTAATATATAGATTTTACAAAGGCCTTAGTTTTTACTAAGGCTTTTTTAATACGCCATTCATAAAATTATTTAATAAATGCATTTCGGCATTGCCTTTAGATTTTCCTAACCGACCACTAAAATAAAGTGCAAACCAAATAATAACCATAAAAAAAGCTAAAGTTAGTTGAATAGAATAGCTATTTTGTAGAGACCAGTTTGCATATGCCCAAGTACCGAAGCCAATAAATAAACAGATAACGATAAAGTGAAGAAACATAAAAAGCGTCCATATTGTTGGGTTCGGGCCAAATAAACCATGAATAGTACTGGTCTTTTTATCTTCATTTTTATTTATCTCCAAATGTAGTTGAGGTGACCAAAAGTGTTGTTGTTCTTTAGGAATTCTAATAAATACATGATCATCGACCCTAGAAACTATAAAATCTTTTTGTGTTGTTTTAGAGTACTCAAAAAGATTTAAAAGCGCCTCGTTATCCTCATTAACCTCATGTTTAAAACGCGGTCTTAAAATTATTTCGTTAGATAATGACATTTTTAATGTTTTTAAAAATTCAATTTACATTTTTTTCTATTACTAAACACTACCTTTGCAGGCGCTTACAGGATATGTAATGCAGACTAAAACGAAAAATATGAGTAATATAGTAGCAATTGTAGGAAGACCAAACGTTGGAAAATCAACATTTTTTAATCGTTTAATTCAACGTCGTGAGGCCATTGTAGATGCCGTTAGTGGTGTTACAAGAGATCGTCATTACGGTAAAAGTGACTGGAATGGAAAGGAATTTTCTTTAATAGACACAGGAGGTTATGTGAAAGGAAGTGATGATATTTTCGAAGCAGAAATCGATAAGCAAGTAGAATTGGCTATCGACGAAGCAGATGCCATTATATTTATGGTAGATGTTGAAGATGGAATTACTGGAATGGATGAGGATGTTGCTAAACTATTACGTAAAGTTACAAAACCTGTTTTTTTAGTTGTAAATAAAGTAGATAATGGAAAACGTGCCGAAGATGCTGTAGAATTCTACAGTTTAGGTTTAGGAAATTATTTTACAGTTGCAAGTATTAATGGTAGTGGAACTGGAGATTTATTAGATGCTTTAGTTGAAGCACTTCCAGAAAAAGAACAAGAAGAAGAAGTAGACGAATTACCTAGATTTGCAGTAGTTGGAAGACCAAATGCAGGGAAATCTTCTTTTATAAATGCTTTAATTGGTAAAGAAAGATATATAGTTACAGACATTGCAGGTACAACTAGAGATTCTATAGATACCAAATACAATCGTTTTGGTTTCGATTTTAATTTAGTTGATACTGCTGGGATTAGAAAAAAATCTAAAGTAAAAGAAGATTTAGAATTCTATTCTGTAATGCGAAGCGTTCGTGCTATAGAACATGCAGATGTATGTTTAATTGTTGTAGATGCTAATAGAGGTTTTGACGGGCAAGTGCAGAACATTTTTTGGTTAGCCCAAAGAAACAGAAAAGGGATTGTGATATTAGTTAATAAATGGGATTTAGTAGAGAAAGACCATAAAACTACTATTGCATTCGAAAAGCATATTCGCCAACAATGCGAACCATTTACAGATGTTCCAATTGTATTTATTTCGGCATTAACAAAGCAACGTATCTATAAAGCAATAGAAACTGCTGTTGATGTTTATAAAAATAGAACTAAGAAAATTAAAACAAGTGTTTTAAATGACACCTTCTTACCAATAATAGAAAATTATCCACCGCCAGCTTATAAAGGTAAATTTGTTAGAATTAAATACATTATGCAGTTGCCAACAGCGCAACCGCAATTTGCATTTTTCTGTAATTTACCACAATATGTTCGTGAGCCTTATAAACGTTTTTTAGAAAATAAATTACGTGATATATTCGATTTTAAGGGAGTGCCAATTAGTGTTTATTTACGTAAAAAATAAGCATTAAAAAAGGTGTGTTAACAGCGATAATTATTTTAAAAGTATAATTATCGCTGTTATTATATGGGCTTTAAGTAGATATTTCTATAAAGAAGTGATTGCTTTTTTTGGGATAATCAATAAAAAGTTTTAAGAGAATATAACTGCCTCTTTAATTAACTTATCGCATTTGAAGCTGCGCGTTTCAAGATTCCAAAACAATTCAAAATCAAGCAAAAACGATTAAAGAGCTTCTGTTTATTTACTCGATTTTTTAGAAGATACAAAAGAGCGTATACTATCCGAAGTTAATTTAACGAAGGATAGAATTCATTTTGCTTTAAAGGATAAAACACGTCAATTATTTTTGAAGAATAATAGATTTGAGGGTAATGCTTTTGTACTTCAATAAAAAAAATATAGAGTAGAAATAACAAACCAAGTTACTGGTTCTTCAAATGAAGAATTATATAAAAAACGGAATAGATTCTTAAAGGTCAATAAAAGAAATTTGACCGTTTGGTTCAAGTCTAAATTTAATATTTTCCAATTATAGCAGCATATACGGAGTTAATAGGGTTTCATGATGATATAGAAGAAGTAAAGGTTTTAACTTATAAAAACGATACTTCTCGAAATGAAATAAAGCAATAAATTCAACTGTTTTGTATCCTTAAAAATAACATTTCAAACTAAAACTTTATAATTTCTTTAAGATTTCCATACTATAACTGTAGTACTTTCGTTTTTTTATTTTACGCTAAAATAACCATCAATCACTAAACCAATCAAACCATGCGCAAACTACTTTTTTTTGCAACACTCTTCTGTGTATCACTCTCATTTTCTCAAACCAAAGATTTTATTGTTACCGGTAAATTGGTAGATATAGAAGATCAATACCCAATGGAAGCTGCTACAGTTTTTTTGCAACGTGTAAAAGACAGTTCTTTAGTAACTTATACTATTTCAGACAAAGATGGGAGGTTTTCATTAGAAAATACAACTTCAGATGAATATTTAAATTTGTTTGTTTCTTATGTAGGATTTAAAACCTATTTCAAGAAAGTTAAAATGGATAAAAAAACACAAGATATTGGCACAATTGAGTTAGAAGGATCCAATGCTTTAGACGAGATTGTTTTAAAATCTACAGCTCCCGTAACTATAAAAAAGGATACGTTAGAGTTTAATGTTAAGTCTTTTAAAACGAAAAAAGATGCGAATGTTGAAGACTTGCTAAAAGAATTGCCTGGTGTTGAGATAGATGAGGAAGGTAAGATAAAAATAAACGGTAAGGAAGTAAATAAAATTTTAGTAAATGGAAAGCCTTTTTTTGGGAATGATCCTTCAATAACTACTAAAAATTTAACTAAAGATATTATTGAAAAAATTCAGATTGTTGATACAAAAACTAAAGCTGAAGCCTTTTCAGGTGAGGCTGGAGATAAAGAGAATAAAACTATAAATCTTACTATTAAAGAAGAAAATAACAAAGGTGTATTTGGTAGAGTATCTGCAGGAGGAGGAACAGACGAGCGTTATGAGTTTGCTGGTATGGTTAATTTATTTGACAACGACCAGCGTATAAGTGTATTGGCTGGAGGAAATAATACCAATTCACCTGGTTTTAGTTTTGGAGAAATTTCTAAAATGTTTGGACGTAGTGGAAATACATCATTTAATGGTAATGGTTCTTTTTCAATTGGAGGACGTTCTTTTGGTGGTGGAGCAGGTATTACTACTTCGCAAAATGTAGGTTTAAATTATGCAGATAAAATAGGTGAGAAAACAGATGTTTCTGGAGATTATTTCTATGCTTCTAGTAATTCAACAAACGAATCTTCTTCACAACGTGAAACGATATTATCTGATTCTAGATTCTTTACAAATTCGTCTTCAAATTCAGATAACGATACAGATAGTCATACCGCAAACTTAGATTTTGAAATTGAAACAGATTCAACATTTCAAATTAATATAGCGCCATCATTTAACTATTCTAAAAGTCGAACGTTATACAATAGTAACGATGAGACATTAGATGAAGATAGAGTGCTTACTAATCAATCTGCAGTAAACTCTAATGTAGAAAGTGTTGGAAGAGAATTTTCAAACCAATTAAGTATGACTAAGCGTTTTGGAAGTAAAGGAGCGTTTTTACGTTTTGAATTAGAAAATAGTATTAATAAGAATGAGAGTGACGATTTTCTTAATTCTAATACCGAAATATTTGGTTCTAGTCCAGAGACTATTAATAGAAATCAATTTACCGATGGTGAGAAAAATAGTAATGGTATAAGTGCCGAATTAACTTACAGATTACCATTAGTTGATAAGAAGTTATTCTTAAATTTCGAATATGAATATGCACGAGATAAAGACAAAAACAGAGAGAGTACATTCGATTTTAATGAAACATCTCAAGAGTTTGCAGATTTCAATACCGATTTAAGTACGGATTTCGAGTATACCGATTCTAGAAGCATTCCTGGAGTAGCTTTAAGTTATAGAGGTGAGAAGTTTTCAAGTCGTTTTAAGGTTAGTTATAATATGCGTACGCTTGAGAATCAAGATTTGCTAAGGTCTCAGTTTAATGTAGAACGTGATTTTAATAATATGCAAATTAGTTCTTATGTAAATTACCGTTTTAGCCCAAAATCTTCTATTTATGCTAATTATAGATTAAGTAATAATCCTCCTGCATTAAGACAGTTACAAGCATTTACGGATGTTTCTAATCCATTAAACACAATTATAGGTAATTCTAATTTAGAGCCAGCAAATAGTCATAGAATATACATTGGGTATAATGGTTTCGATTGGCAAAAGAAGACGGGTCTGTATTTAAATGGAAATGCGGAAATTACAAATAATCAAGTAATATCTAAAACAACAGTAGATCCAGAAACACTAAAAAGGGTTACTACGTATGAAAATGTTGATGGTAATTATAATGTAGGTTTATACGGGCGTTATAGTAAGGATTTTAAGTTAGATTCAATTAGAAAAATAAAGGTTAAAGCGGGTGCTTGGACTAATTTATCAAAAAACATAAACTTTAATAATGATGTGCAATATGCGAGTAAGGTAACTTCGCTTACACCAAATATAGGTGTTGATTTTATTTGGGATAAAGTTTTAGAATTTAAACCATACTACCGAGTTACTTTTACTAGAAATAACTATGATATCGAGGCTTTCGAGGATAGAAACTTTACAAGCCATGATGCAGGAATAAGAACAGCGACTTTTTTACCTGAAAAATTAGAGTGGAGAAACGATATTAGTTTTAATTACAATCCAAATATCGCAGACGGTTTTCAAAAAACGGCTTGGTTTTGGAATGCTACTTTAGCGTATTCTGTATTAAAAGATCAAGGAGCAGTAACTTTAAAGGTGTACGATTTATTGAATCAAAATACAAATGCTAGACGTGTGGCAACACAAGATTATATTCAAGATTCCCAAAGTACAGTGCTAGAGCAATACTTTATGTTAAGTTTCAGTTGGAAGTTTAATAGCTTAGGATCTAAAGGTGAGTCTAAAGACAATGGTGGATATTACTTTGATTAATTCTATTTCTTAATGTTAAAGTTGTTGTCGGTATTCTCAACTCTTCAATAAGTATTATTTATAAATTTTAGAACAAAAATTACTCTTGCAACTGGTTTAATAATGGTTTTGTCATTATTAAAATTGGTTGCAATTTTTGTATTATGTCCTTATTTATAAATATTATTGTTAATCCATTAGCCTCTATTAATAATGAAATCGTGTTAGCTAATTTATTAGTTAGATATAAAATTCATTTTTCAGGAAAGGAATAAGGCGTTTTAGTATAGGTTTATGTAGACCGTGATGTTTTACTAAAATTTGTTCTTTAGTATTAGTAAAAGATACTAATTTTTTAAATTTTAGTACTTGAAATTGATGTTTTTAATCTCTCTTTCTGGTTAGAAAAAATGTTAAAAGGCAAATTTGAAAGCTGTTAAATGAAATTTAAAAATGGTTTAAAACGAATCTATGGACTCGTTTTATGAGAGAATGTAAATGGATTAAAGTTGTTTAAATGGGTGTTTTTTTAGTAAAACTGTTAACAGAATAAAGGTTGTAACCTACCAACCACCTGAAGCACCACCACCTCCAAAACCACCTCCGCCGAAGCCGCCTCCAAAGCCACCTCCACCAGAAGAACCGCTTCCGCCAAATCCACCACCAAAACCTCCAGTGCCACTTCGGTAACCTCCACGGCCAGAATTGCTTAGAATTATAGCTTCCAGTATATCCCTTGTTGTATTTCTACCACTCATTCCATTTCCATTATTTCCTCCACTTCGACGGTTTTTGGAGAAAGACATTAGTATAATTATGAAAACTAGAAATAGAAATAAAGCAACACCAAGTGGAAACTCGCCACCATCGTTTTGTCTAGAGCCTTCGTATTCACCTTGCAAGACTTCAAATATGGCATCTGCTCCACGATTAAGTCCTCCGTAGTAATCATTTTGTTTAAAAAAAGGAATGATGTCACGCTCAATAATACGGCGAGACATAGCGTCGGTCATTAAGTGCTCGGTTCCGTAACCAGTACTTATACCAATTTTTCTATCGTCTCGGGCCAAAAGTATAAATATGCCATTGTCTTTGTCTTTGTCTCCAACGCCCCATTTGTCAGCCCATTGCGCTCCTAAATAGTTAATATATTCACCGTTGGTTGAAGGTATGATAGCCACTACTATTTGTGTAGAGGTAGTGTCAGAGTATTTAATAAGTTTATTTTCTAGGGCTGATTTTTGATTAGATTGAAGTAATCCAGCGTAATCATAAACACTAGTTTGCCCACCATTAGCTTTAGCGGGCTTATTTGGGATTTTAAATTGAGCAATAGAAATTTGAGTACCAAGAAATAAGAATCCAATTAACAGATATAACAAATTACGACTGAGAACAGCTGAGGTACTTTGACTGCTATTGCTAGGAGATTGTTTACTCAAATTCATCCTTTAGAAATGGTATTGCTTAACTCATTTTTGTCATTCTTAGAGACTGGGAAATAGTCTTTTAATTGCTGTCCAGCAAGTAGAATACCATCTACCAAAGCTTGTTTGTTATTTCCTTGTTTAAGATGACTTTGTATTGTGTTTTTTGTATCGTCCCAAAAGGAATCGGAAACAACAGCATTAATACCTCTATCTCCATAGATAGCAAAAGCTTTATCCTTTACTGCGAGATATATAAGTACTCCATTATGCAGCTCTGTGTTTTGCATTTTTAAAATAGAAAACACTTCTAAAGCCCGCGTTTCTATATCGCCTTTAAAAGTGTTTTCAATATGTACTCTTATTTCACCAGAAGTTTGTTGTTCTGCCTCACGAATGGCTGCTACAATCTCTTGTTCTTCAATGGTGGTTAAAAATGCTTCTACAGAATCTTGCATAGGTCTATTTAAAGTCAAACTCCACATCTGGTGCTTTTTCACTACCTTCTTCAGCTTCAAAATATGCTTTTTGGTTAAACCCAAAAAAGCCCACAAGCAAGTTGTTTGGGAAGGTTCTAATGTGACTGTTGTAAGGTTTTACAGCCTCATTAAAACGGTCTCTTGCTACATTTATTCTGTTTTCTGTACCTTCTAATTGAGATTGTAACTCTAAGAAATTCTGATTTGCTTTTAAATCAGGATAGCGCTCTACGGTTACTAAAAGTCTAGATAGTGAACTTGTTAATCCACTTTGAGCCTTATTAAATGCTGCTAATTGTTCTGGTGTAATGTTAGATGGGTCTATGTTTATAGATGTTGCTTTTGATCTTGCATTAATTACAGCTTCTAAAGTTCCTTTTTCGAAATCTGCTGCACCTTGCACAGTTTTTACTAAATTACCAATAAGGTCATTTCTTCTTTGGTAAGAGCTTTCTACTTTGGCCCAAGCTTCATTTGCGTTTTCATCTAAACCTATAGTAGAGTTATATGTTTTTATTGATAATAAAGCAAGTGCTGCAATTACAATAACTGGAATTATCCATTTCTTCATAGTACTTGATTTTTTAGTTGTGTCTCCAGGTAGTTGTTTATAGTTCATTTTTAAGTTTTATAAGTTGAGCTTTTACGCCTTCTAATTTACTAATAATTTCGAAATTAGTAAGGCTTTTCTGTCTTTCTTCTTTAATATGGATTTTTGCACCTTCTAGAGTAAATCCTCGTTCTTTTACTAAATGATATATAAATTGAAGATTTTTAATGTCTTCTGGTGTAAATTTACGATTGCCTTTAGCATTCTTTTTAGGCTTGAGCGCATCAAATTCTTTTTCCCAAAATCTAATTAATGAGGTGTTAACACCAAAAGCTTTTGCTACTTCGCCTATGGCGTAATAACGTTTTTCTGGAAGATTGATTTGCATTAATCTAAAGATTGATTTTCTATAGAAGAACGGTCAAGCAGTTTGCTATATTCTTCAGCAGTTAAACTACCATAATAGAAGTCTATAGGGTTTATACGTTGACCATCTTTAAAAACTTCATAGTGTAAATGAGGAGCTTCAGATCGACCTGTGCTTCCAACTAAACCAATTAGGTCTCCACGTTTTACTTTCTGGTTTTTTCCAATTTTATATTGGTATAAATGTGCATATAGAGAAACATAACCGTAGCCATGGTCTATTCTAATATGGTTTCCGTAACCAGAACTATTACTATCCGCACGTTCAACAACACCATCTCCAGCAGCATAAACGGGTGTTCCACGAGGTGCAGTAAAGTCCATTCCCCAATGCATTTTTCTAGTTTTATTAAATGGATCTGTACGCATACCATAACCAGAAGCCATTCGCGTTAAATCTTCGTTGTTAACTGGTTGAATTGCTGGAATTGTAGCTAAAAATTTTTCTTTTTCTTCAGCTAAAACAGCAATTTCATCTAAAGATTTAGATTGTACAACTATCCTTTTTTGAAGAATGTCTATACGTTTGTTACTCTCTTTTATTAGTTTAGAATTATCAAAACCTTCAAAAGCTTTGTATCTATTTACACCTCCAAATCCGGCTTTTCTTTGTTCTTCTGGAATAGGATTGGATTCAAAATATAAGCGATAGATATTGTTGTCTCTATCCTCTATATTAGCAAGCACAGTCTCCGCTTCTGTCATTTTTTTATTCAATAAATCGAACTGTAGTTGCATGTTGCTCAATTCACGCTTTAAGGCTTTTTCGTTAGGAGATTCAAAAAACTGACTTCCTAAAAAGATAAAGAAAAAAGCTAGCAAAGCTGATGAAAATAAAAAGGCTAAAGCGTACTTAAAGGTACGTCGTTTTTTACGTGCTATTTTGCGATACGACAAGGTATCAGAATCATAATAATATTTTACCTTACTCATTATGTAAATTATACTATTTTTGCAGTTAAATGAAGCTCAATATTAAGCTACATTATAAAAAAACGTAAAACAAATATATAAATTGTTTTCTAACGTTAGTGATTAGTTAAAGTAAGATTATTAACAATAGTATATAAAAGGCATTCTATCAAAAGTTTAGTGTTAGCTAAAGTTTGAAGTTTATGCATTTTAGCAAACAATAAAATAATAAATAAACAGATGAAATCTCAAGATATTCGCTCTACATTTTTAAGTTTTTTCGAAAAAAAGAAACATAGCATTGTGCAGTCTGCACCAATGGTTTTAAAGGATGATCCAACGTTAATGTTCGTAAATGCAGGAATGGTGCCTTTTAAAGAGTACTTTCTAGGAAATGGAGAACCTAAGAATACACGATTAACAGATAGTCAAAAATGTTTGCGTGTTTCTGGTAAACATAATGATTTGGAAGAAGTGGGTTACGATACGTACCATCATACTTTATTCGAAATGTTAGGGAATTGGTCTTTTGGAGATTACTTTAAAAAAGAAGCAATTGCTTGGGCTTGGGAGCTGTTGGTTGATGTTTATAAAATAGATAAAGATATTTTATATGTTACTGTTTTTGAAGGTAGCGATGATAACGATAACCTTAGTATGGATACCGAAGCTTACGATATCTGGAAGCAATTTATTTCTGAAGATCGAATTCTAAAAGGAAATAAAAAAGATAACTTCTGGGAAATGGGAGAGCAAGGGCCTTGTGGACCTTGTAGTGAAATCCATGTAGATATTCGTACTCCAGAAGAAAAAGCAAAAGTAGATGGTAAGGATTTAGTAAATATGGACCATCCGCAAGTTGTAGAAATATGGAACTTGGTATTTATGGAGTATAACCGAAAAGCTAATGGATCTCTTGAAAACTTACCAAACAAACATATCGATACAGGTATGGGATTCGAACGTTTGTGTATGGTAATGCAAGATGTAAAGTCTAATTACGATACCGATGTTTTCACGCCAATTATTCGCGAGATAGAAACTATTACAGATAAAGAATATAATAAAGACGAGAAAATAGATATTGCTATTCGTGTTATTAGCGATCATGTTCGTGCCGTGGCTTTCTCAATTGCAGATGGACAATTACCTAGTAATACAGGAGCAGGGTATGTAATACGCAGGATTTTACGTCGCGCTGTACGTTATGGTTTTACCTTTTTAGATAAAAAAGAGCCATTTATTTACAGGTTGGTAGATGTGTTGAGTAATAAAATGGGAGACGCTTTTCCAGAATTAAAATTACAAAAGCAACTTATAGAAAATGTTATTAAGGAAGAGGAAACGTCTTTTTTAAGAACTTTAGATCAAGGATTATTATTGCTTGATCGTATTATTGAAACAACAAAAGGGAAAGAAGTTTTAGGTGCTAAAGTTTTCGAATTAAAAGATACTTATGGTTTTCCTGAAGATTTAACCGATTTAATACTTCGTGAAAAAGGATACACTTATAATGTAGCTGAATTTAATAAAGAGTTAGAGAAACAGAAAAGTAGAGGTAGAGAATCGTCTTCGTTACAATCTGATGATTGGACTAATTTAATAGACGATGCAGAACAAGAATTTATTGGTTACGATGCTTTAGAGGCTAATGTTAAAATTACAAGATACAGAAAAGTAACCTCTAAAAAAGATGGTGAAATGTATCAATTAGTCTTTAGCTTAACACCATTTTATGCTGAAGGAGGAGGTCAAGTAGGAGATAAAGGTTATTTAGAAGATGAGCATGGAGATGTTGTTTACATTTTGGATACTAAAAGAGAAAACAACGTAATTATTCATTTTGCAAAAAACTTACCTAAGCATATTAACGAAACTTTTAAAGCTGTTGTAGATACTAAACAACGTTCTAGAACAGAATGTAATCATACAGCAACGCATTTATTACATCAAGGATTACGTGAGGTGTTAGGTACACACGTTGAACAAAAAGGTAGTGCTGTGCATTCAAAATATTTACGTTTCGATTTTTCTCATTTCTCTAAAGTAACTGCAGAGCAATTACAAGAGGTAGAAAACTTTGTAAACCGTAGAATTGAAGGTAAATTACCATTAGAAGAAAATAGAAATGTCCCAATGGATAAGGCTATTGCAGATGGAGCAATGGCGTTGTTTGGTGAGAAATATGGAGATACAGTGCGTACCATTCGTTATGGACAATCTATAGAATTGTGTGGAGGAACACATGTTAGAAATACAGGTGATATCTGGCATTTTAAAATAAAATCGGAAGGTGCGGTTGCTTCTGGGATAAGAAGAATTGAAGCGATTACTAGTGATGCTGTTAAGGATTATTACACAGAAAACAGTAAAGTGTATTCTGAAATGAAATCACTTCTTAACAATGCAAAGGATCCTAAAGACGCTTTGGTGAAACTTCAAAATGAAAACACCGATTTAAAAAAGCAAATTGAAGGCTTACTAAAAGATAAGGCCAAAAATATAATTGGTGATTTAAAAAATGAATTAACCGAAATAAACGGAATTCAGTTTTTAGCTAAAAAACTTGATTTAGATGCTAGCGGAATTAAAGATGTTTGTTTTAAACTAGGCGAAAATCAAACTAATGTATTCTTGCTTTTTGCAACAGAACAAAACGGAAAAGCACTATTGTCTTGCTACGTTTCTAAAGAATTAGTTGCAGATAAAGGTTTAGATGCAGGTAAAGTAGTTAGAGAACTTGGTAAGCATATTCATGGAGGTGGAGGAGGACAACCTTTCTTCGCAACTGCTGGAGGCAGGAATCCTGAAGGAATAGAAAAAGCTTTAGGTGAAGGGAAAAATTATATTGAATAAGTTAGGCTTCGTAAGCTGGTAAAGTTTATTTAATACTTAATTTGAAGGTAATATGTTTCAGAAAAATAGTTTTTATAAAATAATGTATTGTCTTTTTGTTGCTGTTTCAATTTTGAGCTGTAATACTAAAGATGGAAAAAACAATACGGTTAAAAAACAGCATCAGATTACAAGTTTAGATTCAGTTAAGTTGAAAGAGTATTTAGAGAAATCTGGTCGAGTGCCTTTATTTTCAAAGGAAAGGCAGCAGTACTTAGATTCTGTATTACAAATAGATCCCGAAAATGCTTATTATTGGCAGCAAAAAGCGATGCCATTGTATAAAGCTCGCAAATACAGTTTAGGTAAACCATTTCTAGCAAAAGCTGTATTGTATAATCCAGAAAAATATTTAGATTATAGTGCTTTTATGAAGTGTATTTTCTCGAAAGAATACGAAGAGTCTATCAGAGAATTTCTTGAATGTAAAGAGCGTTTTGGAGATTCTTATGTTATGGACCATACTTATAATTTTTATATTGCTTTAAACTATCTTCAGTTAAATAAATTTAAGGAAGCAAAGGTTTTTTTACTTAAAAGTAAAGCTCAGCAGGTTAGTGATTTTCCTAAAGACCTACCAGAAGAAGCCTTTCATTTTTTAGATTGGTTTTACTTGGGAATTGCAGATTATGAATTGGGTAATTACAAAGAAGCGATAACTAGTTTCGATATGTCTTTAAAGGTGCAAACTAGTTTTGCCGATGCTATGTGGTATGAAGCTATATGTCTTATGAATATAGGAGAAAAAGAAGCCGCGAAAGCATTAATTATAGAAATGCAAAATAATAAGGAGTCGTCTATAATGGAGGCCAATTCTTATTATGAAATTTATCCATATCAAATCTATCATAAATTGCATACTGCGCATTAAATGAAACTGCAAACCCAAATAAAGCTAAAAAAAGAAGAGCATAATCTCATAGATTATAATTCTAAACTCTTGCTTTTGGGTTCCTGTTTTTCAGAAAATATTGGCGATAAATTCGAATATTTTAAATTTCAAAGTGTTTCTAATCCTTTTGGTATATTATTTCATCCTAAAGCGATTGAAAACTTGGTTGTTCGGGCTATTCAACAAAAAAAATATACAGAAGAAGATGTGTTTTTTAATAACGAACAATGGCATTGTTTCGATGGGCATTCGCAATTAAGTAATGCATCAAAAGAAGCCTTAGTTCAAGAGTTAAATAATAATCTTGAATTAACAAATAGGCAAATAGCAGAAGCAACCCATATTATAATAACACTTGGTACATCTTGGGTTTATAAATTAGTTGAAAGCAATAAAATAGTTGCTAATTGCCATAAAGTACGTCAAAAAGAGTTTCGTAAAATCTTACTTTCTACTGAAGAAATAAAGCAGAGTTTGCAATCTATTATTGAAGCTGTTAAATCAGTAAACAAAACAACATCTATTGTTTTTACAGTATCACCTGTAAGGCATATAAAAGATGGTTTTGTTGAAAACACACTTAGTAAATCGCATTTAATTTCGGCAATACATCAAGTCGTTAAAAATCAAGTCTCCTATTTTCCTTCTTATGAAATTATGCTAGACGAACTTCGCGATTATCGTTTTTATAAAAGCGACATGTTACACCCAAATGAAACTGCAGTAGAATATATATGGCAAAAGTTTCAACAGGTTTGGATGGCTTCAGAGGCACTTAGCATAATGAGTGATATCGATGCAGTACAAAAAGGACTTCAACATAAACCTTTTAATGAGAAATCTGATGCGCATCAGAGGTTTCTTCAACAATTAAAGAAAAAGAAAAACGTGTTAAGTTCTCATTATCAGCATATAAAATTCGATTAATGCTTTTGTAAGAATTTATACTCTACTTGGTAGTTTTAACAGTTTTATATATGTTTAATCGATAAAATAGTTGCTTTTAATAATTAAATGTTAAATTTAATTGCTATTAATCATCAATTTGTTAAAACATCAATTACTTTATGAAGTCAATCTCTTAATGTAATTGATGTTTTTTTATGCCCAATTTTTACTTACCTTCGATTTATGAGGAACATAATTTTTGGAGTTGTTATTACATTAATAATTCTTTTTACATTTAAATATTGTGGAGATCAGCATAAGGAAAAAATTGTGCTAAAAGAAAACTCTGCACTAATTCAAGAATCGCTTAAAAATGTAGGGAAGTTAGTAGTGACTGAGGGTCATTTTAGTCAGGTTTTTAATTATAACAAGTCTAAAGATCTTTTTGCAAATCTAATTATAGCAGAGAAAAAGGCACTGGTTGTTGTTAATGCAGACGTAACTATAGCTTACAATTTAAGTAAGATAGAGTACAATATAGACGAAGAAAACAAAATACTCACTATTTTAAGTATCCCAAAAGAAGAAATAAAAATCAGTCCAGATTTCGAGTATTATGATATTCAAGCAGATTATCTCAACCCATTCGAAGCCAAAGACTACAACACAATAAAAGAAACGGTAACTAAACAGTTATTAAAAAAAATTGAAGCTTCAGAATTAAAATCTAACGCCAAAAATAGGTTAATAAGCGAGTTGTCTAAGTTTTATATTCTAACAAACTCTTTGGGTTGGACATTACAGTATAATGAAAACCCAGTACTAAATGTTTTAGATCTAAATACTATTAAATTATAATTTACTATTTAGTCTGCTCCAACCGCCTCCATTAACAACCTCAATACCTTGTGCTTTTAATATACTAGCAGCGTTGGCAGAACGTACACCGCTTTCGCAACATGTAATTACTGGTTTGTTAAGTTTTTTAATTTCGTTTATTTTGTTTGAAAGCTCTTGAAGAGGTATGTTTTTAGATCCAGCAATAGCGCCTTTACTATATTCAGCTTTAGTTCTAACGTCTAAAATTATTGCGCCTTTAGACTGTAATTCTTTAATTTTTTCATTTTTATTCCCAAATAAGAAGCTTAAAAATCCCATAGTTTTATTTTTTCTACAAATTACATTTATTTTTTTCAAAAGGTAAGTAACAAAAGTTACAACATATTTTTTTTATCTTCATCCGCAATATGATGCAACAAACCAGAAAAGAAGAAATTATAAAAACAGCAGCCAAACTTTTTAAAGAGAAAGGCTACAGTGCAGTAACAATGCGAGATTTGGCAACTGCAATGGGAATGAAGGCTGCAAGCTTGTATAATCACATAAATTCAAAGCAAGAAATATTAAAAATTATTATTATATCTATTGCCGAAGAATTTACCAAAGGCATAGATGTTATTTATAATTCAAATAATAGTAGTCTCGATAAGTTGAGTCAGGTTATTGCACTTCACGTAAAAATTACAACAAATAGCACCAACGAAATGGCATCACTAAATAACGATTGGATGCATTTAGAAGGGCAATCAGATTATTATTTAACATTAAGAAACAACTACGAAGCAACTTTTATAAAAATAATTAACGAAGGCATTTCATCTTCCGAAATAAAACCAGTCAATCCAGAAATTATAATGTTTACAATGCTTTCCACTTTACGATCGCTATTTCTTTGGATTCCTAAAAAAGAAGATATTAACGTAAATGATCTAGCAAATAACCTAAGCGAAATCCTAATTCAAGGAATTAACAAAAAGTTATAAAATAATTTTGTAGCTTTGTTGAGCAGACTAACAAGTGTTAGTTTTTATATTAAGTATAACTATGGCTCAATTTTATAAGCTTAAAATCAAGGATATATATAAAGAAACAGAAGATACTTCTGTTATAGATTTTCAGGTTCCTACAGAACTTGAAAACGAATTCATTTTCCGTCAAGGTCAGCATTTAACGCTAAAAGCAGACATTAATGGAGAAGATGTTCGTCGTTCTTATTCCCTTTGTTCAAGTCCCACAGATAAAAAATGGAAAGTCGCTGTAAAGCTAATTCCAGGAGGTAAATTTTCTACCTATATAAACGAAAGTTTAAAAACAGGAGACGAACTAGAAGTAATGGCTCCAAGTGGAAACTTCGGAGTTCCGGTGCAACCAGAGCAAACTAAAAATTACTTATTCTTTGCAGCAGGAAGTGGTGTAACACCAGTGCTTTCGATGATAAAAGCACACTTAACAGCAGAGCCAAATGCAACTTGCAAACTGTTTTATGTAAATAAAACTGCAAAATCTATTATCTTTAAAGAAGAGTTAGAGCAACTGCGTAATGCATTTTTCGGCAGACTAGAAATATATTATTTCTTAACCAAAGAGCGCAGAGATATCGAGTTGTTCAACGGTAGGTTCGACGACGATAAAATGCAAGTATTAACAAAAACGTTTATCGACATTCCAGATACTAACGAAGTCTTTCTTTGTGGACCAGAAAAAATGGTGAACTACGTAAGCGAGTATCTAATAAATGCAGGCTTGCCAAAAGAATTAGTGCATTTCGAGCTTTTTGTAACAGGACTTTCAGACGAAGATATTAAAAGAGCAGAACGCCTAGCAAAACAAAATGTAGAAGGCGTAGAAGTAACCATTGTAGATGGCGGAAAAGAATTCTCTTTCACCATGACCAAAGACTACGATAATATTTTAGACGCAGCCTTGGGAGCAGGAGCAGACTTGCCATTCGCATGTAAAGGAGGCGTTTGTAGCACCTGCAAATGCGAAGTCAAAGAAGGCGCAGTCGAAATGAAAGTAAATTACGCATTAAGCGATAAAGAAGTCTCTCAAAACCTGGTATTAAGCTGTCAAGCAGTACCAACAACAGATAGAGTAATAGTCGATTTCGATGTTTAAAATATAATAATGGCGTTACCCTAAAAAGGGTCAGGCTTTCCGCTTAAATCTTTTTTGAGAAAAACAAAAAAGGATAACGCTGCAATCCTTAACGCACATACCAATTAAGAATCGTGAATATTCTTAAGTTTAGGTAAATTTATAAAACAGATTTCATCATTCCAGTTAAAATAGGAATCCATTAATAAAAAATAAATATTCACGAACAACTATATATTATGAGTGAAGAACAAATAAAGAATCTAGAAACGCAATTCGAAGCACGTATCGCAAGAGACGAGAAAATCGAACCAAAAGATTGGATGCCAGAAAAATATCGTAAAACGCATATTAGGCAAATGTCGCAACACGCACATTCCGAAATTGTAGGTATGCTTCCAGAAGGAAACTGGATCACTCGTGCACCATCTTTACGACGTAAAGTAGCACTTTTAGCAAAAGTACAAGACGAAGCAGGACACGGATTATATTTATATTCCGCTTGCGAAACTCTAGGTGTTTCTCGCGAAGAATTATACGAGCAACTGCATTCTGGTAAAGCAAAATACTCTTCCATTTTTAACTATCCAACAGTAACTTGGGCAGATATGGGAGCCGTAGGTTGGTTAGTAGATGGCGCAGCAATTATAAATCAAGTGCCATTGTGTAATACCTCTTATGGGCCATATGCAAGAGCAATGGTACGTGTATGTAAAGAAGAAAGTTTTCATCAGCGTCAAGGTTACGAAATCATGATAAAATTAGCTAACGGAACACCTGAGCAAAAAGAATTAGCTCAAGATGCGCTAAACCGTTGGTGGTGGCCAAGTTTAATGATGTTAGGTCCTACAGATGCTGAGTCTATTCACACAGAGCAATCCATGAAATGGAAATTAAAACGTAAGTCTAACGACGATTTACGTCAGCAATTTATAGATCAAACCGTACCTCAAGCCGAATTAATTGGATTAACAATTCCAGATCCGGATTTAAAATGGAACGAAGAAAAAGGAATGTACGACTTCGGAGAAATCAATTGGGACGAATTCTGGCAAGTAGTAAAAGGTCATGGACCAATGAATAAGGAAAGAATGAAAGCACGAGTTGGTGCTTGGGAAGAAGGAGAATGGGTTCGTGATGCAGCCATGGCTTACGCAGATAAGAAAAGAGGCCAAAAACAAAAACAGGCTATTTAATAGTGCTGTCAGTTCGAGTGAAATTGCCTTTTAGCAATTTTGTATCGAGAACAACAAGAAAGAAAACAAAAACAAGCAATTTAAATTTCATTGTCAGTTCGAGTGAAATTGCGCTTTTGCAATTTTGTATCGAGAACAAGATGAAAAAACACATATAAATTATGTCTGATAAAAAAAACTGGCCACTTTGGGAAATCTTCGTAAGAAGTAAAAACGGATTAGAACATCGTCACTGCGGTAGTTTACACGCAGCAGACGAAGACATGGCTTTAGAAAATGCACGAGACGTGTACACAAGAAGAAGTGAAGGTGTAAGTATTTGGGTTGTAGAATCTAAAAACATTACAGCCTCAAATCCTGAGAATAATGGCGAAATGTTTGAGCCTGCTCACGATAAAGTATATCGTCATCCAACATTTTACGATTTGCCAGACGAAGTAAAGCACATGTAAAATTCCTTCGAAGGCAAGAATCTCATAAATTGAAAATAATCGTCACTTCGAGTGATTCCGATTTTTTATCGGAATTGTATCGAGAAGTAATTAAATAGATACCCACTTTCGTGGGCGCTTAAGATGAAAAACGAAAACTTATACAAATACATTCTAGGAATCGCTGATAATAGTCTAATTCTCGGACAAAGATTAGGAGAGTTAACAGGTCATGGACCAAGCCTAGAAACAGATATAGCGTGTACAAATATTTCACTAGATTTATTCGGGCAAGTACGTAGCTATTATCAATATGCAGCGAAAATTGCAGGAGATAATAGAACAGAAGATGATATTGCAATGCTTCGTAAAGAGCGCGAATATGTAAATGTATTATTGGTAGAGCAACCAAATACAGACTTTGCATATACAATGGCACGTCAGTTTTTGTTCGATGTTTACCACTTTTTATTTTTAACCGAATTACAGAAAAGTAAAGACTTAACATTGTCTGCAATTGCCAACAAATCCATAAAAGAAGTAAGCTATCATTTGCGTTTTTCTACAGATTGGATAAAACGTTTAGGAGATGGTACAGAAGTAAGTCACCAAAAAATGCAAGAAGCTATTGATGGTTTATGGACGTACACAGACGAGTTGTTTCATCAAACAGAAGCGGATATAGCTATGGTTTCAGATGGAATAGGTGTAGATGTTACTAAGTTAAAAGAGGCATATTACAATAAAGTAAATGCTGTTTTAGAAGAATCTACTTTACAAATCCCAGAATCTAAATGGTTCCAAAAAGGAGGAAAAAAAGGCATTCATACAGAACATTTAGGATATTTATTAAGCGATTTACAATATATGCAAAGAGCGTATCCAAATATGGAGTGGTAACAAACTCCTACGAAGCCACGAATCTGATAAATTGAAAAAAAAATGTCACTTCGAGTGATTCCGATTTTTTATCGGAATTGTATCGAGAAGCAATAAAATAAGATTTCCGTTTTCACGGAAAGTAAACATGACAACAACGGAACAAAACATAGACCAAATCTTAATTCCAATTCTGGAACAAGTTTCAGATCCTGAAATACCGGTATTATCAATCATGGATATGGGAGTTGTTCGTACAGCTGTTATAGAAAATAATAGTGTAAAAGTTCAAATAACACCAACCTATAGTGGTTGTCCAGCGATGGATGTTATCGGAGACGATATCAAAGCAGCATTAAAAGTAGCAGGATATAATTCAGAAATAGAATTAATTCTTGCACCAGCTTGGACAACCGATTGGATTACGCCAAGAGGAAGAAAAGCTCTAGAAGATTATGGTATTGCTGCACCTTTAAGCGCAGAAGCAGATATAAGTGTTTTGTTAGAAGGTAAACGTTTGGTAAAGTGTACCAATTGTGGGTCTAAAAACACAAGATTAGTAAGCCAATTTGGCTCGACAGCATGTAAAGCACAATTTCAGTGCGACGATTGCCAAGAACCATTTGATTATTTTAAATGTTTAAAATAGAAAATTGATGTCAGTTCGAGTGAAATTGCTTTTTTGCAATTTTGTATCGAGAACAAATAACAAAAAATAAGGTATGAGTAATAATTCAATTCTATTAAAAATAGAAAATAAAGTAGCATACATCACGCTTAACAGACCAGAAGTATTTAATAGTTTCAATCGTGAAATGGCATTTTTATTACACGACACATTAGATGCTTGTGAAAAAAATGAAGAAGTGAGAGCAATCGTTCTTACAGGAAATGGAAAAGCTTTTTGTGCAGGTCAAGATTTAAAAGAAGTTACAGATCCAGATTTAAATCCAGGATTTAAAAAAATATTAGAAGAGCATTATAATCCAATTATAACAAGAATAAGAAATATTAAAAAACCAGTAATCGCAGCTGTAAATGGAGTAGCAGCAGGAGCAGGTGCAAATATAGCTTTAGCTTGTGATATTGTTGTAGCGCATGAAAAAGTAAGTTTTATTCAAGCCTTTAGTTTAATTGGTTTAGTTCCAGATAGTGCAGGAACTTTCTTTTTACCAAGACTAATAGGTTTTCAAAAAGCATTGGCATTAGCGATGTTAGGAGATAAGATTTCTGCAGAAGAAGCTGATAAAATGGGAATGATCTACAAAATGATTCCACTAGAAAGTTTTGAAGAAGACGTAAATAAACTAGCTTTAAAACTAGCAAATATGCCAACCAAAGCATTAGGTATGATTAAAGAATTATTTAATCAATCTATGACAAATGATTTAGAAGCGCAATTAGCATTAGAATCAAAATTACAAATTGAAGCAGCACAAAGTGAAGATTATGCAGAAGGAGTTGCTGCATTTATAGAAAAGAGAAAACCAGAATTCAAAGGAAAATAATAGTATGAACGTAGGAATCATAGGAGGAGGAACAATGGGGAGTGGTATTGCGCAAGTTGCTGCAACTTCTGGTTGTAAAGTAAAATTATACGACACCAATCAAGCAGCATTAGATAAGGCTAAAGCAGCTTTAGAAAAAATTCTAAATCGTTTAATTGAAAAAGGAAGAATAGATTCTGAAGAAAAAAATAGAATCCAATCTAACATTTCTTATGTTAATAATTTAAAAGATTTAGCAGATTCAAACCTGACTATTGAAGCTATTATTGAAAACCTTGACATTAAGAAAAAAGTGTTTTCAGAATTAGAAAGCTATGTTGCAGGCGATTGTATAATTGCATCAAACACATCTAGTTTATCAATAGCATCCATTGCAGCATCACTTAATAAACCAGAGCGTTGTGTAGGAATTCACTTTTTTAATCCAGCACCTTTAATGAAGTTGGTTGAGGTTATTCCAGCCATTCAAACATCAAAAGAAGTGCTTGAAAAAGCAATACAAACTATTAACGATTGGAAAAAAGTAGTAGCAGTCGCTAAAGACACACCAGGATTTATTGTAAATAGAGTAGCAAGACCATTTTATGGTGAAGCTTTAAGAATTTATGAAGAAGGACTAGCAGATTTTGCAACCATAGATCATAGTTTAAAGTCTTTAGGTCATTTTAGAATGGGAGCATTCGAGCTTATGGATTTCATAGGCAACGATGTCAATTACACAGTAACCGAAACAGTTTTTACAGCATTTTATTTCGATCCAAGATACAAGCCATCATTTACTCAAAAACGTTTTTCGGAGGCAGGTTATTTAGGACGTAAATCTGGAAAAGGATTTTATGATTATTCAAAAGGAGCTGTAAAACCAGAGCCAACAGAAGATGCAGCTTTGTCACAAACTATTTTCGATAGAGTTTTAGTAATGCTAATCAATGAAGCAGCAGATGCATTATTTTTAAACATAGCATCAGCAGAAGATATAGATATTGCAATGACTAAAGGTGTAAATTATCCTAAAGGATTATTAGCTTGGGCAGACGAAAAAGGAATCGATTGGTGTGTGTCAAAATTAGATGTATTGTATAACGAATATCACGAAGATAGATACCGTTGTAGTCCATTATTACGCAAAATGAATAAAGAAAATAAAACATTTTTTTAATATAATGTCAGTTCGAGTGAAATTGCTTTTTTAGTAATTTTGTATCGAGAATAAGAAAGTCTTCTCGATACAATTTGCTCGTACCTCACAAATCACTCGAAGTGACAGAAGAATAATTATGAAACCAGAACAAATTCCACATAAAATGCTATCTCAAGATGCTTACAGCACTTGGTTAGGAATAGAAATTTTAGAATGCGAAATCGGACGATGTAAAGTCGGAATGACCATAAGAAAAGAAATGCTAAACAGCATGAACAAAGCACATGGTGGAATTAGCTACTCATTAGCAGATACAGCTTTTGGATTTGCAGCAAACACGCATGGTAAATATGCGGTTTCTATAGAAACCAGTATTAATCATATTGAAGCATTAAACGAAGGCGATTATATAGTTGCAGAATCAATAATAGAAACTGTAAAAAATAGATTAGGCTTCAATATTATTGAAGTAAAAAAAGGAGATGAAATGGTTGCACTTTTTAAAGGTGTCGCTTATCGTACTCAAAAAGATTGGGAATAAAAGAAGCATAACAAATAAAGCGTAGCGTTAAAATATGAAATGGCAAGGTAGAAGAAAAAGTGGGAATGTTGAAGATCAACGCGCAAAAGGAAGTGGAAGTAAAGGTAAATTAGTTGCAGGTGGCGGGTTAGTTGCTGTCGTAGTAATTCTTTTGCAGCTTTTTGGTGGAGAAACAGGTCAGCAAATAGCGCCATTAGTAGAGCAAATAGGAAATAGCCAAACGACACAACAAGTTCAAACAAGAGAGTTGACAAATGAGGAAAAAGTCATGGGTAACTTTATGTCTACCGTTTTAGCAGATACCGAAGATGTGTGGAATAAAATATTTAGTGAATATAATTTAGGTAATTATAAGGAGCCAAAAATGGTATTATTTACAGATGCTGTTTCTACAGCATGTGGAAGTGCTACATCAGCTTCAGGACCTTTTTACTGTCCTGGAGATCAGAAGTTATACATGGATTTGGCTTTCTTCGATGAATTACAGACGCGTTTTGGAGCAAAAGGCGGTGATTTTGCAATAGCTTATGTAACAGCACACGAAGTTGGACATCATATTCAAACAATTCTTGGGACTTCTAATAAAGTAAGACAATTACAAAGCCAAACAAGCAAAACTGAAGCAAATAAACTTTCAGTGGCACAAGAGTTGCAAGCCGATTTCTATGCAGGAGTTTGGGCACACCACAATAAAAAATATTTACAATCTGGAGATATAGAGGAAGCTATGAGTGCTGCCAATGCAGTGGGAGATGATACTATTCAAAAAAGAAGTAGTGGTAGTGTAAATTCAGATAGTTTTACACATGGAACTTCAAAACAACGTATGGAGTGGTTTATGAAAGGTTATAATACTGGAGATATAAGAAACGGAGACACATTTTCGGCGCTTATAAATTAAATTTTGATGTAGAGAGGTTTATTACAAAAAAGTAAACAGAGCTTATTTAATAGAAAAACATGGTAAGTGTTTTAGAGATTGCGGTGACATCCTTTTTTTATGTTAGTTCGAGTAAAATCGCTTTTTATCAATTTTGTATTGAGAACAAGCAAAAAGATGTAACGTAAAACCCGACCTTTAGATAGCGCAAATAAAATAATATTAATGTGAAGTATGAGGTTTTAATCTTCTACTTCAATTTCAATTTCAAAAAATGGAAGCATACATAATAGACGGCATTAGAACACCAATAGGGAATTATAAAGGCACATTATCAGCAGTTCGCACAGATGATTTAGGAGCATTAGTGATTTCAGAAATTGTAAAACGTAATCCAAGTATCCCAAAAGAAGCATACGACGATGTTATTATGGGTTGTGCAAACCAGGCAGGAGAAGACAATCGTAACGTTGCAAGAATGTCATCACTTTTAGCAGGATTACCATTTACAGTTCCAGGAGAAACAGTAAATCGTTTATGTAGTTCAGGTTTGTCAGCAATTATACACGCAAATCGTGCGATAAAAGCAGGAGATGGAGACGTCTTTATTTCTGGAGGAGTAGAGAACATGACGCGTGGACCATACGTAATGGCAAAACCATCAACCGCATTTGGAGGCGATTCTAAAATGTACGATTCTACTTTCGGATGGCGTTTTGTAAACCCTAAAATGCAACAAATGTACGGCACAGACGGCATGGGAAATACTGCCGAAAACCTAGTCGAGAAATATAATATCTCTCGCGAAGACCAAGATAAATTCGCACTTTGGAGTCAGCAAAAAGCAACCAAAGCACAAGAAAGCGGTCGATTAGCAAAAGAAATAGTTACTGTCGAGATTCCACAACGTAAAAAAGATCCAATACAATTTTCAAAAGACGAGTTTATAAAGCCTACATCTTCTTTAGAAATTTTAGGAAAATTACGTCCAGCATTTAAAAAAGAAGGCGGGAGCGTAACGGCAGGAAATTCTTCAGGATTAAACGATGGAGCAGCAGCAGCAATTATAGCTTCAGAAGATGCAGTAAAAAAATACAACCTAAAACCATTAGCAAGAATCGTGAGTTCAGCAGTTGTTGGTGTCGAACCAAGAATTATGGGAATTGGTCCAGTGCAAGCTTCTAATAAAGCTTTAGAAAAAGCAGGTTTAACAATGGACGATATCGATGTTATCGAGCTTAACGAAGCCTTTGCAGCACAAGCTTTGGCCTGCATTCGTGCTTGGGGATTAGCCGATAACGATTCCAGAATTAACCCCAATGGAGGTGCAATTGCTATTGGTCATCCGCTTGGTGTAACAGGTGCGCGAGTTGCGTTTTCTGCAGCTTTAGAATTAAAGCAACAGAACAAAAAATACGCGTTGATTACTATGTGTATTGGTGTCGGACAAGGATATGCAGCGATTATTGAAAATGTGAATTTGTAACCTGTAAGGTTTCCAAAACCTTGTAGGTTTTAATTAAGATAACAAGGTTAAAGTATTTGGGTTTGTCCAACGAAGCTTTGGCGTAGTTTGGGCGTTACCACAAGGGTCGCGCTTTCACTACTCGCTCTTTTTGAGAAAATCAAAAAGGAGCTCAAACAAACCGTTCAATCGCTAACGCAAACTCACTCGAATGAAAAAGATCGCATAGGTTTTTTTTACTTTTGAGGTTTAGAAAAAAGTTATCCCGCGAGGTTTTAAAAACCCTGTAGGTATTAAAACAAAATTAGGAATATGAGTGTAAAAAGAGCAGGTTTAATTTTATATGTAAAAGCATATAAGGAGTGTGTTCCTTTTTATACCAAAGTTTTAAGCCTTTCGATATTATTTCGGAATGACGATTTAACGTGTTTTGATTTCTTCGGAACCTATTTAATGGTAGAAAAAGAAGATAGATTAGATTATCTAGAAGACAATTCAGAAAAGAAAAATGATACTTGTCTACGGATAAATGTAGCAGATGTAAAAGAGGTTTCCGATAGATTAAAAAAACAAAATATCGAAGTAGATTACCAAGAATATACTTGGGGAAAAGTAGCAAAATTTAAAGATCCAGATGGAAATTTAATTGCTTTTAAAGATGAGGGAAGTTTTGCGAAACAAATAGAAGATTACAAATCGATCAAGGATTCAAAAACCTTGTAGGTGAAAAAATATAATTATAAAGTCACTTCGAGTTATTCCGATTTTTTATCGGAATGGTATCGAGAAGACATAAAAATAGTTTCCCATTTGTAGGGAATGATAAATACATTTATCAATGAAAAAGATAGAGCACTACGTTCAAGGACAATGGACAACAGGTAAAGAAGAAGGAACACCAATTCTAGATGCGGTAACAGGTGAAGCATTCGCTAGTATTGCAATCGAAGGTTTAGATGTTCCAGAAATTCTAAACTACGGAAGAACAAAAGGAGGAGAGAAACTTCGTAAAATGACTTTTCAAGAGCGAGGAAACATGCTTAAGAGTTTAGCCATGTATCTTACCAAAAGAAAAAATGCATTTTACGAATTAAGCTATAGAACCGGAGCAACCAAAGTAGATAGTTGGATTGACATCGAAGGTGGTTTTGGTAATTTATTCGCTAATGCTTCATTACGTAAACTATTCCCAAATCAACCCTATCACGTAGAAGGAGATGCTATCGATTTGTCTCGTGGCGGACGCTTTATGGCGCATCACATTATGGTGCCTAAAAAAGGAGTTGCAGTACATATTAATGCATTCAATTTCCCGGTTTGGGGAATGTTAGAAAAATGTGCCGTAAACTGGATGGCTGGAGTGCCTGCTGTGGTTTTGCCAGCACCTTCAACATCATATTTAGCCGAAGCTGTAGCAAAAGAAATTATAGCATCTGGTATTTTACCAGAAGGCGCATTACAAATCATAAACGGAACCGTAAAAACAATTCTTGACACTGTGGAGTCTCAAGATGTTGTAACATTTACGGGTTCAGCAAAAGTAGGACGCTTATTAAAAGCGCATCCACAATTAATACAAGAATCTGTACCATTTACTATGGAAGCCGATTCTTTAAACGCTTCAATTTTAGGAGAAGACGCAGTTCCGGGAACACCAGAATTCGACTTGTTTATTAAAGAGGTTAGAAAAGAAATGACGGTTAAAGCAGGGCAAAAATGTACTGCAATACGTAGAATAATTGTTCCGCAAAATTTAGTGGAAGATGTGCAAACGGCATTATCAAAAGCATTAGATAAGGTGACTATTGGAGATCCTAGATTAAAAGAAGTGAGAATGGGATCTTTAGTTAGTCATCAACAAGTGCAAGCGGTTAGAGATTCTGTAAATGATTTGTCTAAAGAAGCACAAATAGTTTACGGAAGTTTAGATCAAATAAATACCATTGGAGCAGATGCTAAAAAAGGCGCTTTTATTAGTCCTATTTTATTACGCTCTGATCGTCCTTTTGAAAATACAATCATTCACGAACGTGAAGCTTTCGGTCCAGTAAGTACAATAATGCCTTATAAAAACTTAGATGAAGCTATTTTGTTAGCGCAAATGGGTAAAGGGTCTTTAGTATCTTCAATTGCTACCAACGACGATAGAATTGCTAAAGATTATGTTGTTAATGCTGCATCTCATCATGGACGTATTATGGTTGTGAATCGGGATATGGCTAAAGAAAGTACAGGTCATGGTTCACCTTTACCTTACTTGGTGCATGGAGGACCAGGACGAGCAGGTGGTGGAGAAGAAATGGGTGGAATGCGTGGCATAAAACATTATTTGCAACGTACAGCTATTCAAGGTTCGCCAACTACAATTACGGAAATTACTGGTATTTATCAACAAAATGCAAAATATAAGGAAGCACCACAGCATCCATTTAAATACCATTGGGAAGATATTCAACCAGGAATGTCACTAAAAACGCATAAGCGTACCTTCACAGATACAGATATTATCAACTTTGCGAATCTTACTTGGGATCATTTTTACGCGCATACAGATATTACATCGTTAGAAGGTAGTATTTTTGAGAAGCGAACTGCGCATGGGTATTTCATTATTTCTGCAGCGGCAGGATTATTTGTATATCCAAATAAAGGACCTGTAGCTGCGAATTACGGATTAGAAGACTGTAGATTCTTGCGTCCATTATATCACAATGATACCGTTTATGTACGATTAACGTGTAAGCAAAAAGTAGATAGAGATGTCGCTTCGGCAGAACATCCTAGCGGTATCGTAAAATGGTATGTGGAGGTTTTTGATGCGGAAGATGAATTAGTTGCTATTGCTACTATTTTAACCATGGTGCAAAAGAAACAGGAAGCTTTCATTGAAATGACGGAAGATAAAATCACGGATTGTCTTTCCAAATTAAAAGAAGATTCAAAACCAAATTGGGGACTTTTAACGCCTCAGCATTTGATGGAGCATTTAGAACTTACATATAGAATTTGTTCTGGAGAGATTCAGGATTTTGAAATAGCTACACCAGAAAAAATATTAGAAAAAGTACATAACTCTTTATATAGTTATGATAAATTCCTAATGGGAACCGCTTTTCCAACATATAGAAAAAAGGAATTAGAAGATTTAGTACATTCCGATTTTGAAACAGCAAAAGTAAAGTTTATAGAAGCAAGAGAAGCTTATAAGTTGTTCTTTAAAGAAAATCCGGAAGCTAAATTGAAAAATATGGTTTTTGGCGAACTAAATAAATATGAATCGTATTTGTTAGAACGTAAACACTTGAACCACCACTTTGAGCAATTCGGATTAATATAAATGAAACTGTCATTCCGAACAAAGTGAAGGAATCTCATCAAAAGATTGCCTCGTCCTTCGTCCTCGCAATGACAAGAAATATAAAAAACCATGAGTACACCATACGTTAAATTAGACATACAAAACGAAGTAGGATATATAGAATTCTTCCATCCTGCACATAACTCTCTGCCAGGAGATATTCTTGCGAAATTAGCGCAAACAATAACAGATGCTGGAACTAATGACACTATAAAAGTGGTCGTTCTTAAAAGTGGAGGAGAAAGAACTTTTTGCGCAGGAGCAAGTTTCGAAGAGTTAATAAACATCAACGATGCTGCAACAGGAAAAGTGTTTTTCTCAGGATTCGCAAACGTAATTAACGCCATGCGTAAATGCCCGAAATTTATTATCGGTCGTGTACAAGGTAAAACAGTTGGAGGAGGTGTTGGATTAGCAGCTGCAACCGATTATTGTATGGCATCAAAATTCGCAGCTATTAAGCTTAGTGAATTAAATATTGGTATTGGACCATTTGTAGTTGGACCAGCAATCGAGCGCAAAATGGGTGTAAGCGCGATGTCGCAAATAGCGATTGATGCTAATACATTCTATTCGCCAGAATTCGCAAAAGAAAAAGGATTATATACCCACGTTTTTGAAAGCACAGAAGCGCTAGATGTAGCTGTTAAAGAAACAGCAGAACATTTGTGTACCTACAATACTGAAGCTATGCTAGAAATGAAAAAAGTATTCTGGCAAGGCACAGACGATTGGGATGCGCTTTTAGCCGAACGCGCTCAAACTAGTGGTAGATTGGTGCTTTCAGATTTTACAAAAGAAAAACTAAAAGGATTTAAATAAAATTGAATTTACTCTATGTAAATAATACTATGTTTTGGGATTGTAATTCCTTGTTTTAATACAACAAAATTAGAAGTTACAGCCCAAATAGTTGTGTTTACACTTATCAGTTTATTGGTGCTATCTATAAAATAAATCTTCACTTTAGTTTTTAATAAGTTGCCTAGTTGCGAGGCACGCTCTAAATAATGAGATCTTAATTTTCTCTTTTTAGCGCTACTTAAAGTTTCAGTTTTAGAAAATGATAATTGAGGGATATCCTCTTTTTGTATAGTGTAAGATGATGTTGTGTGATTCATAATTTGATATGTTTATTTGGGAGTAGTAGGTTTAAATATACAAAACCTTACGTTTTTCTGTCATTTTTATGAGTATTTAACAGTTTAATAATTAGTAATAAAATTATGGTTTACAGTTTTAAAGGTTATACGCCTGTCGTTCATGAAAGTAGTTTTGTACATCCATTAGCAGCAGTTACAGGAAATGTTATTATTGGTAAAAACTGTTATATTGGTCCGGGTGCTGCTATTCGCGGAGATTGGGGACAAATTATTTTAGAAGATGGTGTAAACGTACAAGAAAACTGTACTGTACATATGTTTCCAGGTAAGTCGATTACGCTTAAAGAAAGTGCACACGTCGGTCATGGTGCTATTATTCATGGTGCGAATTTGGGTAGAAACTGTCTAATTGGAATGAACACAGTTATTATGGACGATGCCGAAATAGGAGATGAATCCATTGTTGGAGCAATGGCTTTTGTGAAAGCCGAAACTAAAATACCAAAACGAAGTCTAGTGGTTGGTAATCCTGCAAAAGTAATTAAGCAAGTAAGCGACGAGATGATTGCTTGGAAAACCAAAGGCACGCAATTGTACCAACAATTACCAGCAGATTGCCACGAGAGTTTAAAAGCTGTCGAGCCTTTAAGAGAGGTTCCAGAAAGCATGATAATGCAAGAAGATGTTTATAAAACACTTCGCGATACATTTAAAAAATAATTTTAAATGATTGATTTGTTATTGGAAAGCGCTTTCTTCTTGTAAGCCATTGGAGATAATCCTTCAATTTTTTTAAATGATTTACAAAAATGTTCATAAGTATTAAATCCGCTTTGGTAAGCGACACTTTGTAAGCTATCGATACTCTTAATTATCTTTATAGAATACTTAATACGTTCTTTCATTATATAATTTACAGGTGTAATTCCGAAAGTGTCTTTAAAGCGATTAAAAAGTTTTGTTTTTCCAAATCCAGAAATAGCAACTAAGTCATCAATTGTGATTTTATTTCTTAAGTTGGTTTTAATGTAGCTAATTGTTTTTTCTATATTCTTATCTTTTATATTATTCTTCACGTTTTTAATTAATAGTGCACCTGCTTCTGTTTGAAGTACTCGTAGTATTAGTTCTCTTAATATAGCATTATTAATAATACTATTTAATCCGGAGTTTCCTGCTTTTAAATATTTGTAAAAACGCTCAAAACTTTCAATAGTATTTGTGTCGTTAGAAATAAAATGAGAATGTTTTTCATTTAAAGTGTATTCAAAATTTGTTTTCCAATCTTCATTTTCCATTAATTCTAATACTAGGTTTTCAATAAATTTAGGATCTACATCTAGGACTAAACATTTAGTAGGATTGGAAAAACTAGCATTGCTAATCTCTACTGTTTGTACTATGTTCTTCTCGGGAATAAAAACCATTCCAGGAAAAAATTCAACCTTAATATTTTCAGATATAACTGTTTTGTGACCAGAAAGCATTATGGTAATCATGTATTTGTCGAAAGTAAAAAGAATGTCTTTGCAAGGAGAGTTTGTTTCATATATGGTTAAAAGACCATTGTTAAACTTGTATTCTGTGCTTCTTTCAATAAATATTTTTCTTTCCATCTCTTCGTTTTTGAATTATAGTTAATAAAAGCAACATATAATTCAAATATATGTATTTTTTTTAGTTAAAATTTATTAAATGTGTTATAGTTTGATGATGACGTATAATAATTCATTTACAATAGGAATATCAATAGTAATTTGGTTGAAAGTTCATTTAAATCACGAAACAGTCAAATATTAATTTCTAAATCTTAATCATGAAAACTTACAATACAATAATAGGAGGGAAGCAAATAATCCCAACAAATACATTTGAAGTTAAAAATCCAGCAACAGAGGATCTTATTGGCTATGCTCCAATTTCTACAAAATTAGAAGTTGCGGAAGCTGTAGAGGCTGCAAAAAAAGCACAACCAGCTTGGGCTGCAATGGCAGATGAAGAAAGGAAGGGGTATATTATGAAAATAGCAGAGGTTCTTACAGATAATACTGAAGAATTAGCGACGTGGATTACAAAAGAACAAGGTAAACCGCTTGGAGGTCCAGGTTCTATGTTTGAGATGCAAGCTTGTGTAGGTTGGACTCAGGTTCCCGCGTCTTTAGACTTGCCAGTAGAAGTAGTTTTTGAAGATGACACAAGAAGAGATGAATTACATAGAAAACCTATTGGTGTTGTTGGGGCAATTGCACCATGGAACTGGCCTTTAATGATTGCTATTTGGCAAATAATTCCGGCACTTAGAGTAGGGAACACTGTAGTTTTAAAGCCTTCTGAATATACAACAATAGGAACTTTAGAAATGGTAAGAATGATTAATGAGGTGTTGCCTGCAGGAGTGTTAAATACCGTAAGTGGAACAGGCGAAATAGGTGCCGAACTAGTTGCTAATAAGGATGTAGGTAAAATAATGTTTACGGGCTCTAATAGTACTGGTGAAAAAATTATAAAAGGATCAGCAGGGAATATGACGCGTTTAACTTTAGAGTTAGGTGGTAATGATGCAGCTATTGTTATGGAAGATGTTAATCCAGAAGCTATTGCAGAAGGATTGTTTTGGGGAGCATTTTTAAATATGGGACAAACTTGTGCGTGTGCAAAGCGATTATATGTACATGAGAGTAAATATGAAGCTGTTATTAGTGTGCTTAGTGATTTGGCAGAAAAAATGCCAATGGGAAATGGTATGGATGAAGGTGTTGTTTTAGGGCCTATTCAAAATAAAATGCAGTACGACAAAGTTGTAGATTTAGTAGAAGATGCAAAAGCAAATAATGCAAGAATAGTTTGTGGAGGAAAAGCTAAAGAAGGTAAAGGTTTTTTCTATCCTATTACAATCATTGCAGATGTAGAAGATGGCACAAGAATAGTAGATGAGGAGCAGTTTGGTCCTGTTCTACCCATAATAAAGTATTCTAATATAGAAGATGCTATAAAAAGTGCTAATAGATTGGAGGCTGGTTTAGGAGCTTCAGTTTGGTCTGCTAATGTAGAGGAGGCTAAAAAAGTAGCATCAAGAATTGAAGCTGGTACAATTTGGGTAAATCAACATGGAGCAGTACATCCAATGGTTCCATTTGGAGGTGTTAAAAGTTCTGGTTATGGAGTAGAGTTTGGAGTAGATGGTCTAAAGTCCGTTACACAATCACAAGTAATTAGTGTTAATAAAGCTTAATTTTTTATATGATTTACAATAAGGAAATAGAAACTTTACCATTAAAAGAACTTAGAGAATTACAAAACAAGCGTTTGGCAACTATGCTAAATCGCATTTATACTAAGGTTCCTTTTTATAAAAACAAGTTCGACGAACTTGGTATTAATCCAGGTGATATTAAAGGTGTTCAGGATTTGCATTTATTGCCATTTACTAAAAAAACAGATTTAAGAGATAATTATCCTTTTGGTCTTTTTACATGTGATGTTACTAAGTTAAATAGAATTCACTGTTCTAGTGGTACTACAGGTAAACCAACTGTAGTCGGCTATACAAAAAATGATTTAGATGTTTTCGATGAGGTTATAGCAAGATCATTAGCATGTGCAGGTGCAACTCCAGAAATGCGTTTGCATAATGCATATGGTTATGGTTTGTTTACCGGAGGATTAGGTATGCATAGTGGAGCAACAAAATTAGGGATGACTGTTATTCCTGTTTCTGGAGGAATGACAGATAGGCAACTTCAGCTTTTAGAAGACTTTCAGTCGGAAGTTATTTGCTGTACACCTTCATATGCACAAACCATTGCAAACGAATGTGAGAAAAGAGGTATTGATACGTCTAGATTCAACTTAAAATATGCAATTCTTGGAGCAGAGCCATGGACAGATGCTATTAGAAAAGAGATAGAGCAAAAGCTAAATGTAAAGGCAACCAATATTTATGGTTTAAGTGAAATTATTGGTCCCGGTGTTTCTCAAGAAGATTTTGAAGAGCAAGGAACAGGAAGTTATATATGGGAAGATCATTTTTTTCCAGAAATAGTAGATAAAGATACTGGAGAGCCATTGCCTTATGGGGAAGAAGGTGTTTTGGTATTAACAACATTGACTAAAGAAGCTTTTCCTGTTTTAAGGTATTGGACTAATGATATTTGTAGCTTGTCTTACGATCATAGTATAAAGCGTACGCATGTAAAAATGAGCCCAATAAAAGGAAGGTCAGACGATATGCTAATTATTAGAGGTGTTAATCTTTTTCATACACAGGTAGAAGATGTTATCACAAATATTAAAGAGTTATCTCCAAATTATCAGCTTATAGTTTCTAAACATAATGCTATGGATATCGTAGAGGTAAAAGTAGAAGTGGTAGATAATGCTTTGATAAATAATGAAGACTTAATAAAAAAGTTTTCAAAAAAATAAAAGATAATATAGGATTGTCTATGAAAATTAACCTTCAGCCTATAGGAGCAATACCTAGAAGCGAGGGAGGTAAATTGAGTAGGATAGTAGATAATAGAAAAAAATAATGTAAAAAAAAACAAAAAATATGATTTATGATTATATAATAGTTGGAGCAGGTTCGGCAGGTTGTGTTATAGCAAATCGCTTATCCGAAAATTCAAACAATAAAGTTTTACTTATAGAAGCAGGAAGTCCAGATAACGATCCAAATATTCAATCTCCTGCAGGTTGGCCAGCAACTTGGAATACGGAGAGGGATTGGGCTTATATGACTGTACCGCAAAAAAAAGCAGGTAATAAACCTAAATATTGGCCAAGAGGTAAAACGCTTGGAGGTAGCAGTAGTATTAACGGTATGATTTATATAAGAGGTCATAAAACAGATTACGATAATTGGGCATATCAAGGTTGTACAGGTTGGGATTATAACAGTGTGTTGCCATATTTTAAAAAATCTGAAAACTACGAAAAAGGAGTAAGTGAAGTTCATGGGGGAAATGGACCTTTACACGTTACTACAATTAAAAAACCTAATCCAATTTCAGGTGTTGCTATAGCGGCATGTGAAGAAGTTGGTTTGCCTCTAACAGACGATTTTAACGCCAATATTTGGGGAGCAGGTTTAAATCATGTAACAGTTACGCCAGAAGGAGAACGTTGTTCGGCAGCTAAGGCTTTTTTAGTGCCTGTTCTTTCTCGTAAAAACTTGACAATTATTACTAATGCACAAGTTCAAAAACTTTCTTTTGAAGGAAAAAAATGTAAGGGTGTAATTTATAAAAAAGCAGGAGAGTTACATGAGGCTTTTTCATCTAAAGAGGTTGTGCTGTCTGGAGGAGCAATAGGATCACCTCAATTACTTATGCTCTCTGGTATTGGTAATGCTAAGGATTTAAAAGAGCATGGTATTGATAGTGTTGTCAATTTGCCAGGTGTTGGTCAAAATTTACACGATCATTTACTTGTAAGTGTCATTTTTGAAGCAAAACAACAAATTCCAGCTCCACAAGCAAATTTATTGGAAGCTCAATTGTTTTGGAAGAGTAAGCCAGAAATGATTGTACCAGATTTACAACCATTATTTATGGCTTTACCCTATTACAGTCCAGGATTAGAAGGACCGGAAAACGCATTTACGTTATGTGCTGGATTAATTCGTCCAGTGAGTAGAGGAGAAATAAAACTAAATTCTGCAAATGCAGAAGACGATCCTTACTTAGATCCAAATTATTTAGGAGAGCAAGCAGATTACGATGCAATGTATGAAGCTGTAAAACTGTGTCAACAACTCGGGCACACAAAAGCGATGTCAGAATGGACAAAGAAAGAGGTGTATCCTGGAAAAGATAAAACTGAAAAAGAAATAGAAGATTATATTAGAAATGCCTGCGAAACCTATCATCATATGGTAGGAACTTGTAAAATGGGAATTGATAGTATGTCTGTAGTCGATCCAGAGCTTAAAGTTCATGGAATTGAAGGACTTCGTGTGGCAGATGCATCTATAATGCCAACAATTATATCAGGAAATACAAATGCTCCTGCTATAATGATTGGCGAAAAAGCAGCGGATATGATTCTAATAGGATAAGCATTAATTAATTTAATTTAAATAGACATAATAAGGTTCACGATAAAATTAACCTGCAGCCAATAGTAAGTATTCTTAAGTGTTAAGTAAAAAGAATAAGAGATAATATTAACTAACTAACCAAATTAATGATGAAAAATATTAAAATAATTTTAATGCTATTGTTTCTAACTAATTTTGCCGTCCATGCGCAAAAGCAGGTTAAAGGTAAAGTAATAGACCAAAAAACTAACGATCCTTTAATAGGTGTAAACATTGTTGTCAAAGGAACGGATAAAGGAGCCGCAACAGATTTCGATGGGAATTATAGTATTGAAGTCAATAATGGTGATATTTTAGAGTTTAAAAATATAGGCTTTTTAAATAAAACGATTACAGTGTCCGAGACATCAAATTACAATGTAGCTATGGAAGAGTCTGCAGAATCTTTAGGTGAAATATTATTAACATCTAGAAAAAAAGCGGAATATGCTAGAGATATACCAATTAGTATTACGGCAATAGGAGGTAAAGAACTTCAAAAAAGTGGTTCTTTCGAGTTTACCGATTATGCATCAAAAGTACCTAACCTTTCTTTTGGTAAGCAAGGTGGTGGTGGTGATTTAGCAGATGGTAGAACGTCTAACTCTATTACCATTAGAGGTATAACAGGTAATGCAACAACGGCTTTTTATTTAGATGAAATTCCACTACCAGAAACCATCGATCCTAAGCTTGTAGATATTAAGCAGGTTGAGGTATTAAGAGGGCCTCAAGGTACTTTGTATGGTTCAAGTGCAATGGGTGGAGCTTTAAAAGTATTAACTAACGAGCCGAGTACAAAAAGTTTTTATGTTAATGCTGGTACAGAAATAAGTTCTGTAAAAGAAGGAGGTGCTAATTATGGTGCAGATGTCGTTTTTAATGTTCCATTAAAGGAGGATAAAGCGGCTTTAAGATTGGTAGGTTTCTACAATTCTAAAAGTGGTATTTTTGATAAAACACCTAGCGGATATGAGCCTTTAAATACAAATCATGCTGCTTTAACAGAGGTGAAAGAAGATGTTGATGATGAAAGAAGTTATGGTTTTCATGCAAGTTTAAAATTGACTCCAAATGATAAATGGACAGTGTTACCTAAATTAATATATCAGAAAACAGAAGCAGATGGTTATAATCTTGCAGATATTAAACCAGGTAATTTTAATACTGTTAGGTCTGCCGATATAGATGAGGATTTCGAAGATTCTTTTACGTCTACATCGCTTACTGTAAAACACAATACAGGTAAAGGGGAATTTGTTTCTGCGACATCTTATTTTGATAGATTTTTTAGTGAAACGGAAGATATGACGGAGTTTCTTAACGTTGCTTTTGAGTTTGATCCAGGTGTGTCGTATCCTCAGGATATTACAAGAACGGGTAATTATAGTAAGTTTATTCAAGAAATACGTTACATCTCGGATACCGAATCTAAAATTAATTTTGCGGCAGGTATTTTTTATGCTAATGAAACTTTAGATGAATTGAGTGTAGCAGCATCTCCTGGCTTGGGTCAGTTTATTGATGCAGCAGCAGATGAAAATGATACGTCCTTTGACGATGTTTACCGTGCAACTAACGAGTCGAAAATAAGCGAATTTGCTGTGTTTACAGAATGGTATTTTGATATAACAGATAAATTAAAAGCGACAGCAGGTGTGCGTTATTTTAATTCGGTAGGTGAGAGAAATAGAGCTTTGACGCCTTCTTTAGTTTCTGGTTATAGTTCTGTTGTTGGTAATTTGCCTGAGGTTAAGGGTAATGGTTTTAATCCTAAATTTGGTTTAAGCTATAAAATTAATGATAATAATATGGTGTACGCAACAGTGTCTAAAGGGTTTAGACTTGGAGGTGTAAATGCAACTTTGCCTTCTTTTAGTGTTGATGAGGCTAATGGTATTTTTGGAACAACTAATATTCCTCAAACTTATGAGTCTGATGATTTATGGAGTTATGAGTTAGGAGGAAAATTAGCTTCTAACAATAGAAAGTTTGTTTTAAACACTGCAGTTTTCTATAATAATTGGAATAATTTACAGCTTAGAAGCTTATTGCCAGCATCTGGTTATAACTTTTTAACTAATGTTGATGGTGCTAGAAGTGCAGGTTTCGAGCTTGATGCAACTGTGTATCCTGCAAAAGGAGTTACTTTAGGAGCTAGTTTTGGTTATATAGATTCTAAAATTACAGATGTAGGTGATAATATTTTTACAGATGCAAAAGAAGGAGATGAGATTTTATTAGTACCTTCTGTAACGGCAGCTGGTAATGCCGAATATTCTTGGGATGCCTTTGGAGGAAGTATGTTTTTACGAGCAGATGTTCAACATTCTGGAGAGCGTTATAGTAGTTTTGATAGAGCGCCAGAGCGTACTTTAGGAGCATATACAATAATGAATACAAGATTAGGTCTTCAATTAAAGAAATATGATTTTTCGATTTTTGTAAACAACCTAACAAATGAAGCGGCTAATTTTGGAGATGTAATCTCATTAGCAGCAGAGGTTCCAGGTAGAGTAAGGTATGCTAATAGTAGACCAACAACTATTGGAGCATCGCTTAGGGCTAGGTTTTAAGTGTTGATATGGCTCAAGTCATTAATTTATTGAGAATGTATATTAGTGACTTTGGCAATCAGAAAAGAATAATAATTATGAGAAAAAATAAAAAAGTAATGCGTGTAGAAAAAATATCTTTTGTGCTTCTGGCTATTTTGTTAAGTTTTAATTCATGCAATCAGTTGGAACAGAAAGTAGATGATAAAGCGTTAGCAGAAACTAAAGTGTTGGTTTCTAATGAAATTGTGCATCCTTTAGATGCGTTAAGTCAATTAGAATTAACAACAGTAAAAGCAATTCTTTTAGATGCTGAAAAAGTAACGGAAGCATCACGTTTTCCTGAGATTACATTAAAAGAACCTGCAAAGGAGGCGATGTATGCATGGGAAACAGGTAGTGTTATAGAAAGGGAGGCTAATATTGTTATTAGGCAAGACAAAAAAACATTTGAAGCAGTTGTAGATATTACTAATAAAAAGGTTTTAGACTGGAAAGAGATAAGTAATGTGCAGCCAGCACTGCTTATGGAAGAGTGGATGCAAGCTGGTGAATTATGGAAAAAAGACGAGCGTGTTATAGAAGCGTTAAGAAAAAGAGGTTATACTAATTTAGACGAAGTTGCTGGAGCGCCTTTAACTACAGGCTATTTTGGTACAGAAAGCACAGATCAAAGACTTTTAAAGGTTTGGTTGTTGGATATTAAAGGTGTTAAAACAAATCTTTTTGCAAAACCTATTAATGGTATTACGCCAGTAGTAGATGTAAATAAAGGAAAAGTTGTAGATGTTTTAATTGAAGAAACCACAGCGAGAAACGATATGGTTTACGACTACGATGAAGCGTCTGTTAATGCACATAAATTAAAACCGGTAATTATAACTTCACCAGAAGGAGATAATTTCTCATTTAAAAACGGAAAAATTGAGTGGGACAGATGGAATTTCCATTTTAGAATGGATAAGCGTTTTGGAGCAATAATTTCTCTTGCCGAATTTGATGGGCAATCTGTAGCTTACCAATTATCAGCAAACGAAATGTTTGTACCATATATGGATTCTGCCGAAGATTGGAAATACCGTTCGTATATGGATATTGGGGAATATGGTTTTGGTTTATTATCGTCTCCATTAGAATTAGGGACAGATGTTCCTGGTAACGCAACATTGTTAAATGCTGTAATACCAATGGATGATGGTACACCATTGTTGCAAGAAAATGTAATAGGTGTTTTCGAACGTAATACAGGAAGACCACTTTGGAGACACTCGGAGTTTTTAAATGAAACTCATGAAAGTAGAGCAGAAGTAGAATTGGTGGTAAGAACTATTCCTGTAGTAGGAAATTACGATTATGTAATAGATTATGTTTTTAGCACAAAAGGATTATTAAAAATAGAAGTAGGAGCTACAGGAATGGATGCAGCAAAAGCCGTGGAATCTAAAACAATGGACGATCCTAAAGCAATGCACGAAACTAAAGTTGGGAATTTAATAGCTCCGAATTTAATAGGTGTTTTTCATGATCATTTTCTTTCTTTTAGGTTAGATTTAGATGTGGATGGTATTAATAATTCCTTTGCAACAGATGAGGTTGTGCCTGTAAAGTATCCTAATAATTCAAGAAAGAGTGGTTGGGAAGTTGTAGAGCATCCGGAATTAAAAGAAGGTGCAATTGTAGAGAGTAGCGAAGCTCATGATGGCTATTGGAAAGTTGTGAATAAAAACTCTAAAAATAGTTTAGGGCAGTATAAAAGTTATCAAATATTAGGACATTCTTATTTGTCTGTTTTAGACGATGAAGATTTTCCGCAAAAAAGAGCAGCTTGGTCTAAAGAGCAACTTTGGGTAACGCCTTATGACAGAACAGAGTTGTATCCATCAGGTAAATATCCTAATCAAAGTAAAGGAGAGGATGGTATATTAAAATGGGTGGCACAAGACAGGAGTATAAATAATCAAGACATTGTGTGTTGGTATACTATGGGATTCCATCATATATCACTGCCAGAAGATTGGCCAGTTTTACCAACGGTTTGGCATAGTATGACCTTAAGACCTGCTAAAAGTTTCGATCGTAATCCAGCTATAGTTATCGGTAAGTAAAATGAATAATAAAACAGTGATAATAGCAATCAACCTTTTGTTGTGTTTGATGAGTTGTAATAATACTTCAACTCATCAACAACAGCAGGATTTTGGGCATCCAGAATTACCAATTTTATCTGCAAAACAAAATGGAGAGTATCAAATTATAGCAGATTTTAATTTTAAAAATCAATACAATCAAACTGTTACTCAGCAAACGGTAAAAGGAAAAGTATATATAGCAGAATTCTTTTTCACCAGCTGTCCTTCTATTTGTCCAATAGTTTCTGTAGAGCTAAAAGAGGTTTTTAATACATTTAAAGATGAAGAGAATTTCATGATTTTATCACATTCCATAGATCCAGAAAATGATGATGTTAAGCGCTTAAATGAGTATTATACAAATACCTTAGAAATAGATAAGCCATCTAATTGGCTATTGTTAACAGGAGAAAAAGAAACGATACACGAGTTAGCAAACTTTAGTTACGGAACCGTTGTGTATGAAGATTTAGAACGATTAAAAGATAATATTATGCACAGTGGAGCATTATTGTTAGTAGACGAGAATGGTTTAATTAGAGGCATGTACGATGGAAAAGATCATACGCACACAAAACGTTTAATTAAAGATGTAAAGTTATTGTTAGCAGATTTAAATTAATTAAAGGCCTAAATCTATCACATTTGTTTCTTTTCCTGTAGACAATGTAATTAAACTCTGTACATTTCCTAAATATGGAAGTAGTGTCAGTTTCGTTATTATAAAAGTTTCATAAGCCTCAATATCTTCAACTACTAATTTTAATAAGTAATCAAAATTCCCACTTACACGGTGGCATTCCACAACTTCAGGAAAGTTGTTTATTTCCTTTACAAACTTCTCTAAATAGCTTCTAGTGTGACCTTGCAAGGTAATACCTATAAATACGGTAAGTTTTAAACCTATTTTCTTATTATCTAAAACAGCAACATATTTTTTTATATAACCTTCTTTTTCCAATTTTTTAATACGCTCAAAAATAGGAGAAGTGGTCATGCTTAGTTCTTCTGCAATACTTTTTGTAGTTCTATTGCTATCTATTTGTAGAATGTTTAGAATTTGCGTGTCAATTTTATCAAGAGCATGTGGCATAAAGCATATAATGTTTTTAAGAGCTTCAAATGTAGTTATAAAAGCAAAATAATCTAAATTTATTCAAAATAAAAGAATATAATTCTTATTAGAGTTAATTTTTAAGTTTTTAACAATTGTAAATTCTATTATAACTTATCTTTAATTCTTGAAATAAAAACAGATAGAACTTGAAGAATTTCGAATTAAAAATGCCTAAAATGGGCGAAAGTATAACCGAAGGAACAATTATCAATTGGTTAATATCAGAAGGAGACGCTTTCGAAGAAGGAGATATTATATTGGAAGTAGCAACAGATAAGGTTGATAACGAAGTGCCAGCACCAGCAGCAGGAACTTTAGTAAAAACAATGTTTCAAGCAAAAGATGTTGTGCCTGTTGGAGAAGTTATGGCAATTCTTGAAGTTTCAGAAGAAGTAAAATCTTCAAACAAGAAGAATGTTACCAAAAGTGATAACGAAGAGCCACAGAAAAAGAAAAAAGAAGTAAAAAGACCAAAACCTGTTCAAGCAGCTTCGGCTTCAACTTCATTTTCAACATCAAACAGTAATACCTTTTTTTCGCCATTAATTATAAAAATAGCAAAAGAACAACACATTAGTTTCGAAGAGTTAGCTCGTATTCCTGCAACAGGAAACGAAGGGAGGCTTCGTAAAAGCGATGTATTTCAATATATAGACGAAGGACGACCATACAAATTCGCGCAACCAGTAGCTGAAAAAGATCCAACAGCATATAGAATTCCACAATTAAACTTCGATAAAGGCAAAGGAAAAGTAATCGAAATGGACAGAATGCGCCAAATGATTGCAGATCATATGGTGTACTCAAAACATACATCGCCTCATGTTACTGCTTATGTTGAAGCAGATATGACCAATATGGTAAATTGGAGAAACGCCAACAAAGTCGCTTTTCAAGAAAAGCATGGAGAACGTTTAACCTTCACACCATTATTTGTAGAAGCGGTAGCAAAAGCGGTTAAAGATTTTCCAAACATTAATGCATCAGTAGATGGAAATAATATTATTGTAAAAGAAGATATCAATATTGGTATGGCAACAGCTTTACCAAGCGGGAATTTAATAGTTCCAGTAGTAAAAAATGCAGATACTAAAAACTTAAAAGAGATTGCTAGTAACGTAAACGAACTAGCAGGGAAAGCTAGAGAAAATAAATTGTCAGGCGACGATATTAAAGGCAGCACCTTCACAATTTCTAACGTAGGAACTTTTGGTAGTGTTATGGGAACACCAATAATCAATCAACCAGAAGTTGCCATTTTAGCATTAGGAATAATAAAAAAACGACCAGAAGTAATCACTACCGAGAAAGGAGACGAAATAGCTATTCGTAGCATGATGTATTTATCACTCTCTTTCGATCATCGTGTAGTAGACGGTTTCTTAGGAGGAAGCTTCGTAAAAAGAGTAGCAGATTATTTCGAACAATTCGATACTAATAGAACAATATAAAAGCACTGTCACTTCGAGTGATTTCGATTTTTTCTATCGGAATTGTATAGAGAAGCCTTTAAAAAGTTCTCGATTAAAAACTTCAAAAAAGAAATTTCACTCGAACTGACGAACCAATAATATAAGACCAAGACAAGAGTAATCACGAAAGATTAGTGAAAATTAGTGCAATTCGTGTCAAAAAAACAAGAAAATGAACCACAACATATCAATACAAAAAGTAACCGAATCTAAAGTAACAAACATAGACTTCAACAACATACCATTAGGCACAACATTCACAGATCACATGTTTATCTGCGATTACGATAATGGCACATGGGTAAACCCAAGAATAATCCCAATGGGAATGATTCCAACACATCCAGCAGCAATGGCTTTACATTACGGACAAGCTATTTTCGAAGGTATGAAAGCAACCGTAGATGCAGATGGAAACCCAATGTTGTTTAGAGCAGATAAAAATGCAGCACGATTAAATACAAGTGCAGACAGAATGGGAATGCCTAATTTTCCAGAAGATTTATTCGTAGAAGGTTTAAAACAATTAGTAGATATCGAGCGTAGTTGGATTCCACCAGCAGACGGAAGCGCACTATACTTAAGACCATTCATGTATGCCGACGAGCCATTTATTGGTATGCGTGCAGCAAACCATTATAAGTTTATAATTATGGCATCTCCAGCAGGACCATTTTTTAGTAACCGTATTAAATTGTGGGCCGAAAAACAATACATACGTGCAGCATCAGGAGGAACTGGAGAGGCAAAAGCAGCAGGTAATTATGCAGCAGCCATTCGTCCAACAGAATTAGCAAAAGCAAAAGGTTACGATCAAGTATTGTGGCTAGACGCAGTAGAACATAAATATATTCAGGAAGTAGGAACCATGAATATTTTCTTTAAAATCGATGGTAAATTCATCACACCAAAACGCGACGGTTCTATATTAGACGGTATTACACGCATGAGTGTTATCGACGTTTTAAGAGATAAAGGATACGAAGTTATAGAACGCGCTATTACAATCGATGAGGTTCAAGAAGCATCAAAAAACAAAACCTTAGAAGAAGCTTTCGGGACAGGTACAGCCGTTGGTATCGCTTACATTCAAGAAATCGGATTAGAAGGCGAAACCATTCATGTATCCAACGAAAGCCCAGTTGGTTTAGAAGTAAATAACACGTTAAATGCTATAAAAACAGGAAAGGTAGAAGATAAATTTGGATGGATGATTAAGGCTTAAAGTCATTTGGGCGTTACCACAAGGGTCGGGCTTTCGGCAGTCGCTTTTTTTGAGAAAAACAAAAAAGAGCTTCAACAAATGCCTCAATCCCTAACGCGTGCGCAATGTCACTTCGAGTGATTTCGATTTTTTATCGGAATTGTATCGAGAAGCAATAAAAGTTCTCGATACAAAATTGCAGTAAAAGCAATTTCACTCGAACTGACCTAAAGATTGTCATTTCTGCGAAAGCAGGAATCCACTTCGAAATAAAGAATATAAGTATAATATCATTCAGAGCGAAAGCGAAACATCTCAACAAGAGTTTGCCACGTCCTTCGTCCTCACAATGACAGAACGATTCAAGATGAAAAAAGAAACACTAGAAAAAGGATTTTCAAAACTCTGCACAGCAAAAGCAATGGCAGAATTATACGAAGCTAATTTTAAACAAGTTTCAAAATACGTACATGCAACATCACGTGGACATGAAGCCATTCAAATCGCTTTAGGTTTACAGTTATTACCTCAAGATTATGCATTTCCATATTACAGAGACGATGCCATGTTATTATCTTTTGGTTTAGAACCTTACGATTTAATGTTGCAATTGTTAGCTAAAAAAGACGATCCATTTTCTGGAGGAAGAACATACTATTCGCATCCAAGTTTAAAGGACGACGATAAACCAAAAATCCCACATCAATCCTCTGCAACAGGAATGCAAACCATTCCAGCAACAGGAGTTGCTATGGGAATGCAGTATAAAGAATTACAAGGTTTAGACGATAAAACACTTAAAGATTTACCATTCGTAGTGTGTTCTTTAGGAGACGCCTCTGTAACCGAAGGCGAAATAGCAGAAGCTTTTCAAATGGCGGCTTTAAAGCAAATGCCAATTTTATATTTAGTACAAGATAACGGTTGGGATATTAGTGCCAATGCGGCAGAAACGAGAGCGCAAAATGCTTTCGAATACGCAGCAGGATTTAAAGGTTTAGACGCTATCTCAATAGATGGTGCAAACTTTACAGAAAGTTACGAAGCCTTAGAAAAAGTAATAGAAACTATTCGTACAGAGCGTAGACCATTTTTAGTACACGCAAAAGTACCGTTATTAAATCACCATACTTCTGGTGTAAGAATGGAATGGTATCGCGATGATTTAGAAGAGGCACGTTCTCGTGATCCTTATCCAGTTATTAAAAAACAATTACTAGATGCAGGATTTTCAGAACAAGAAGTTCTGGCAATTGAAAATTCCGCGAAAGCAAAAGTGCAATCCGATTTTGAAAGAGCATTATTAGCCGAAGATCCAAAACCTGAGGATTTATTTACAAACGATTTTGTACCAACACCAATTACCGAGGAAAAAGGAACACGTTCACCAGAAGGCGCAGAGAAAGTAGTCATGGTAGATTGTGCTTTATTCGCAGTAGAAGAACTGATGAAAAAGCATAAAGAATGTTTACTCTATGGACAAGATGTTGGAGGAAGACTTGGTGGTGTTTTTAGAGAAGCAGCAACATTAGCACAAAAATTTGGAGACGATCGTGTGTTTAATACACCAATACAAGAAGCTTTTATTGTAGGTTCAACCGTTGGTATGAGTGCAGTAGGATTAAAACCAATTGTTGAGGTTCAGTTTGCCGATTATATTTGGCCTGGCTTAAATCAGTTGTTTACAGAAGTGAGTAGAAGTTGTTATTTATCTAATGGTAAATGGCCGGTTTCTATGATTCTTAGAGTGCCAATTGGTGCTTATGGAAGTGGAGGACCTTACCATTCATCTTCAGTAGAATCTGTAATTACAAATATTCGAGGTATTAAAATAGCGTATCCAAGTAATGGAGCAGATTTAAAAGGATTAATGAAAGCGGCATATTATGACCCAAATCCTGTAGTGATTTTAGAGCACAAAGGTTTGTATTGGTCTAAAGTGCCAGGAACACAAGGTGCAACCTCTGTTGAGCCAAGCGAAGATTATGTATTGCCTTTTGGTAAAGCATGGGTTTTACAAGAGATTTGGAAACAAGAAAATGTAGAAACATTAACTATTGTTACCTACGGAATGGGAGTGCATTGGGCAATGAATGCATCGGAAGAATTAGGGATGCAAGATCAGATAGAAGTTATCGATTTACGTACTTTATATCCTTTAGATGAAGACACGATTATGAAATCGGTTAAGAAAACAGGAAAGTGTTTGGTTGTCACAGAAGAGCCATCAAATAATAGTTTTGCAAGAGCATTATCTGGAAAAATTCAAGAAGAGTGTTTTAAGTATTTAGATGCGCCAGTAATGACTATTGGTAGTGAAAATATGCCAGCAATACCATTAAATTCTACTTTAGAGCAAACCATGATTCCTTCAACAGAAAAAGTAAAAGCTAAGATAGAAAAGTTACTAAACTATTAAATTTATAATAGTATTATACACATACTTATGTGTGTAATAAAAGGGATTCGTAATTGGAAAACAATTATGAATCCCTTTTTTTAGGACTTCAATTTGTTTCATTTTTATGGAAATAGATTTTAGTTAAAATGTGTTTTTCAAAAACCAACGATTCAAAAAAATAAATTCAAAAGCGTATTAAAGTCATAAATAATCTTCTATATTTGAGGTGTAAACTTTAGGAGTAGCTATTAAATTAGTTTGAGAAACATCCTTAGAACCTGATTTGGTTAATACCAACGTAGGAAAAAGTTATGTTCGATAAGACATCGAAATACTACCATTTTGGTTTACAGTAATATTTTATAAATATGATTACTATAAAAGTAAACCAAGAAGATCACCACATTTTAGAACACGTAACATTACAAGAGTTTGTTGGAAATTTAAAAATTCAAACAAACGGCATTGCTATTGCTATAAATAATACTGTGGTTAAAAAAACAAATTGGTCTTCAAGATTACTTCACAATAATGATGATATTTTAATTATAAAATCTACTCAAGGAGGATGATTTTTATTTTAAAAAGGAAACCAATTATCAAATGAAGAACAAAGACACAGCTCCAAAGCAAAACGGTATTACAAGACATCCGTTTCCCAATTCTAAGAAAATCTATGTCAACGGAAAAATGCACCCACAAATTAAAGTGGCCATGCGTGAAATTACATTGAGTGATACGGTAGACTCAATGACAAAAAAGAAAACACCCAACGAACCTGTAACTATTTATGATACTTCTGGACCTTACACAGATCCAGACAAAGCAATAGATGTGCATAGTGGTATCGAAAGAATTAGAGAGCCATGGATTAAAGAACGCGGTGATGTAGAGGAATTAGCATCATTCTCTTCAGAATATTGTAACGAGCGTTTAAACGATGCGAGTTTAGATCACATGCGTTTTAAGTTGTTAAAGAATCCGTTAAGAGCTAAAAAAGGTCAAAATGTAACCCAATTACATTACGCTAAAAAAGGAATAATTACACCAGAAATGGAGTATATCGCTATTCGAGAAAACCAACGAATAGATGAAATGACAGAGATTAGAAAGCAACATAAAGGCGAACATTTTGGTGCTTCTATTCCAGATAAAATTACACCTGAATTTGTAAGATCAGAAGTCGCAAGAGGTCGTGCAATAATTCCTTCAAACATAAATCACCCAGAAGCAGAACCTATGATTTTAGGTCGAAACTTTTTAGTGAAAATAAATGCAAATATTGGAAACTCTGCTGTTACCTCATCCATAGAAGAAGAAGTTGAAAAAGCAGTGTGGGCTTGCCGTTGGGGAGCAGATAATATTATGGATTTATCTACCGGAGAAAATATTCACGAAACACGCGAATGGATTATTCGTAATTCTCCAGTGCCAGTGGGTACGGTGCCTATTTACCAAGCATTAGAAAAAGTAAATGGTGTTGCCGAAGACTTAACATGGGAGATTTTTCGTGATACATTAATAGAGCAAGCCGAACAAGGCGTCGATTATTTTACCATTCACGCAGGCGTATTATTACGTTATGTACCAATGACGGCAAAACGTGTTACTGGTATTGTATCTCGTGGTGGATCTATTATGGCAAAATGGTGTTTAGCGCACCATAAAGAAAGTTTTTTATACACACATTTCGAAGATATTTGCGACATCTTAAAACAGTACGATGTAGCCTTTTCTTTAGGAGACGGTTTGCGTCCAGGTTCTGTTGCAGATGCTAATGACGAAGCACAATTTGCAGAATTAGAAACTTTAGGAGAACTTACGCAAATTGCACGTAAACACGAAGTCCAGTGTTTTATAGAAGGACCAGGTCACGTGCCAATGCACATGATTAAAGAAAATATGGAGAAGCAAATAGAACTTTGCGATGAAGCTCCTTTTTACACTTTAGGTCCTTTGACTACAGATATTGCACCAGGTTACGACCATATTACTTCAGGTATTGGAGCTGCAATGATAGGTTGGTACGGTTGCGCCATGTTGTGCTACGTAACGCCAAAAGAGCACTTAGGTTTACCAAACAAAGAAGATGTGCGTGTAGGTGTGGTGACGTATAAGCTGGCTGCGCATGCTGCCGATTTAGCAAAAGGACACCCAGGTTCACAACACAGAGACAATGCCCTAAGTATGGCGCGTTTCGAGTTCCGTTGGGAAGATCAATTTAATTTAGGATTAGACCCAGAGCGAGCTCGTGAATATCATGATGAGACTTTGCCTGCCGCAGGTGCTAAAATCGCTCATTTTTGCTCTATGTGCGGACCGAAGTTCTGTTCCATGAAAATTTCTCAAGAAGTTCGTGACTTTGCTGCGCTTAACGATATCGTAGATAACGAGGTTATTGCAAAGGGCATGGAAGAGAAATCTAAAGAGTTTAAAGAAAAAGGATCAGAAGTTTATTTGTAAAATGATTAGGAAGTTCCCACGCTTTGAAAAAAGCGTGGTCGGGCTTTCTGTTATATTTTTGCTGGTTCTCGATATAAATTTATTCAGTTAGACTGTATAAATTCACTTGAACTGACGGCAAAAGGATGCCACTGTAATTGTATAACACTAACGAATTCCTATTTAATAAAATAGAATAATAAGCTGTATCCATTAAAATGAATAACAAAAACTACATATTAACAATAGCAGGTTTAGATCCATCCAGTGGTGCCGGAATTACTTCAGATATTAAAACATTTGAAGCTCATGGTTTGTATGGTTTATCCGTGTGTACAGCAGTTACTGTTCAAAATGATATAGATTTTAAAGATTGTATTTGGATTGAAAAAGAAATCATTTTAAATCAGATAGAACTATTGTTTCAACGGTTTTCAATTGCTGTAGTAAAAATAGGAATCATCCAGTCTTGGGACGTTTTATTAGCAGTTATTCAAACATTAAAAAAACGTAATCCAACTATAAAAATAGTGTTAGATCCTATTTTAAAAGCTAGCGCAGGTTTTAGTTTTCATAATCAACAAGATTTAAAAGTTTTAGAAGAAGTCTTGAAAAACTGCGATTTTATTACACCAAATTATCATGAGATTAAAGCCTTGTTTTCAGAGAAATCTATAGAGGAAACCATCGATTTTATTTCAGAAAGAACAAATATCTACTTAAAAGGAGGTCATAGAATAGATAAAAAAGGATGGGATGAAGTCTATTATAGTAAAATAGTAAAACTAAACATTCCGCCAATTGCAGAAACCGTTTTTCAAAAACATGGCAGTGGTTGTGTATTATCGGCTTCATTGGCTTCTAATTTAGAAAAAGGAATGAACATAGAAGATGCTTGTAAAAATGTAAAATGGTATACAGAACAGTTTTTAAATTCAAATAAAACCTTGTTAGGAACACATAAATATACAGAAAATGTTAAGTAAGTTACACTGTATTTCTCAAGGTAAAACACCGCAAGACCATTTAAGAAATATACAAAAAGCATGTGGACACGGAGCAGAACTAGTACAGCTTCGTTTAAAAGAAATGACAACAGAAACTATTTTAGAAACTGCTAAAAAAGCTAGAGGAATTACTGCTCAATTTAATGTGAAACTAATAATAAACGATCATTATGAAATAGCTAAAGCAGTAAAAGCAGACGGTGTTCATTTAGGGAAAACAGATGCATGTCCTTTAGTTGTTAGAGACTATTTAGGTGAGCAATTTATCATTGGTGGTACAGCAAATACTTTGGAAGATTGCAAAGTTCTAATAAAAAAAGAAGTGGATTATATTGGTTTAGGACCTTTTCGATTTACAGAAACTAAAAAGAATTTAAGTCCAGTTTTAGGTCTTGAAGGTTACAAACAGTTAATAGATAAGTTAGAAAAAGACACGCCTATAATTGCTATTGGTGGTATTGGTATGGGAGATGTTACGTCAATAATGAAAACAGGTGTCTACGGAATAGCAGTTTCGGGAGCGATAACTAAAGATTTTACAAGTATTTCTAAGTTTCATGAAATCTTAAGTTCATCAAAAGTAAAAGCATAAGTATTCTTAATCTAACATAGATTCAAAAAATTAAAAATGAATAACATATTAAAAATAGCAGATAAAGAATTTACTTCTAGATTATTCACCGGAACAGGAAAGTTTAGCGCTTCAGAAGTAATGAAAGAAGCTTTGTTGGCTTCAGAAAGCGAACTCATAACTGTTGCTTTAAAAAGAGTAGATGTTCAGAATAATGAAGATGATATTTTAACGCATTTAAAACAGCCTCATATTAATTTATTACCAAACACATCTGGTGTTAGAACCGCTAAAGAAGCTGTTTTTGCAGCAGAATTATCAAGAGAGGCTTTAGGGACAAATTGGGTTAAATTGGAAATTCATCCAGATCCTAGGTATTTATTGCCAGATCCTATAGAGACTTTAAAAGCAGCAGAAGCATTAGTTAAATTAGGATTTGTAGTAATGCCTTACATTCATGCGGATCCTGTATTATGTAAGCGATTAGAGGATGTGGGAGTGCAATGTGTTATGCCATTGGGAGCTCCAATAGGAAGTAATAAAGGATTAAAAACACAAGATTTTTTAGAGATTATTATAGAGCAATCTAATGTGCCTGTTATTGTAGATGCAGGTATTGGCGCGCCATCGCATGCAGCTTATGCTATGGAATTAGGTGCAGATGCTGTGTTGGTAAATACGGCAATTGCAGTATCTAAAAATCCGGTAGCTATGGCTAAAGCATTTAAAATGGCAGTGGAAGCAGGTAGAATGGCTTTTGAAGCCAAACTAGCTCCTATTAAAAGCAAAGCAGAGGCTAGTAGTCCGTTAACGCGTTTTTTAAACTAAAGTATGGCAAATTTTATAACACTTTTTGATACTTATAATTGGGATAACACACTAGAAAGTATCTTTAGTAAAACTACAGTTGAGGTAGAAAATGCCTTAGCAAAAGAAAAACTAGATTTAGAAGATTTTAAAGCCTTAATTTCTCCTGCTGCAAAACCATTTTTAGAACAAATGGCACAGAAAAGCAGTATGTTGACTAAAAAACGATTTGGAAATACCATACAAATGTATGCACCAATGTACTTAAGTAACGAGTGCCAGAATATTTGTACGTATTGTGGATTTAGTATGACTAATAAAATACCAAGACGGACATTAACAGATGCTGAGATTTTAAAAGAAGTGGCTTTTTTAAAAGCAAAAGGATATGATCATATCTTGTTAGTTACAGGAGAAGCTAATAAAACAGTGGGAGTAAGTTATATTAAAAATGCGATTAAAATAATACGTTCTCAATTTTCGAATATTACTATCGAAGTACAGCCTTTAGATCAAGAGGAATATGAGTTGTTAATTGAAAACGGATTGTACGCTGTATTGGTATATCAAGAAACGTATCATAGAGAAGAGTATAAGAAACACCATCCAAAAGGAAAGAAATCTAATTTCAATTATCGTTTAGATACACCAGATAGATTAGGGAAAGCAGGTATTCATAAAATTGGATTAGGTGCTTTGTTTGGTTTGGAAGATTGGCGTGCAGATAGTTTTTTTACAGCCTTACATTTAAAATATTTACAGAAAACGTATTGGAAAACAAAATACTCCATTTCATTTCCAAGGTTACGACCGCATTCTGGAGGTTTAGAGCCAAAAGTAGAAATGACCGATAGTGATTTGGTGCAGCTAATTTGTGCTTTTCGTTTGCTAGATGAGGATATCGAATTGTCTATGTCTACAAGAGAAAACGAAATATTTAGAAATAATATTGTTAATCTAGGTGCGACCTCAATTAGTGCAGAATCAAAAACAAATCCAGGAGGTTATACCGTAGAACCTCAATCGTTAGAGCAGTTTGAAATTTCCGATGAAAGAAGTACAGAAGAGATAGTAAAGATGTTAAAAGGTCAAGGCTTAGAAGTGGTTTGGAAAGATTGGCAACATTTTGAAGCAATAGAAGAGTAATGAGTCTTACCGCAGAAGAACGAAAGCAATACAGTCGTCATCTTATTTTAGATAAAATAGGAGAAGCTGGACAGTTAAAATTGAAGCAAGCGAAGGTTTTAGTCATTGGTGCTGGTGGTTTAGGTTGTCCTGTTTTACAGTATTTAACAGCCGCAGGTGTTGGAGCTATTGGCATAATAGACCATGATATAGTCGACCAAAGTAATTTGCAGCGTCAAGTTTTATATACTATTAATGATATTGGTTTGTCTAAAGCAGAAACTGCGGCTAAGCGATTATCTCAATTAAATCCGTTTGTGCTTTTTAATACTTATAATGAAGGACTAACACGTGAAAATGCTATTGCACTATTTTCGAATTATGATATTATAATAGATGGAAGCGATAATTTTTCAACAAGATACTTAACAAATGATGCCGCAATAATTACTAACAAGCCTTTAGTTTATGGCGCTATTTTTAAATTTGAAGGGCAAGTGAGTGTTTTTAATTATTTAGGGAGTGCAACTTATAGATGTTTATATCCAACACCTCCAAAACCTGAAGCGTCTCCCAATTGTTCAGAAATAGGAGTCCTAGGTGTTTTGCCAGGTATTATTGGGAGTTTACAAGCAAATGAAGCCATTAAAATTATTTGTGGTATTGGTGAAGTGTTAACGAATAAGCTGTTGTTGTTTGATGCTTTAAGTTTGAATCAGCAAATATTAGGATTTGAAAAAGATGAAACTTCAGAAATTACAGCTTTAGAAACAGATTACGATTTTTTCTGCGGAATGACTTCAACCAAAGAAATCACACAAGATGAATTAAATAAAAACAAAGCAAACTATAATTTGCTGGATGTTCGGGAAGCTTCTGAAAGAGATGAATATCACATTGGAGGACAGCATATTCCTCTAGGGCAGTTATCAAAACGATTTCAAGAAATTGATATTTCTTTACCTATTGTTGTGTATTGCAAATCAGGAAAAAGGAGTAATAGCGCTATTTCTTATTTAAAAGAACAATTAGATAAGGCTGTTTTTTACAATTTAAAAGAAGGATTGTAATTGTTAATTTAAATGATGATTTTTATGAAGGAACAAATCATTAATACTTAAAAAAAACAAATGAAAGTTAAAATAGCACATGTGCTCATTTATTAGTTTTGCCTCACTCATTAAGTTAAGAACTTAAATTATTCTATTTTTGCAAATGAAATGGCAGATAAGAAAAAAGACATACGAGCATTAACAAAAGAGCAACTTCGAGACTTTTTTGTAAAAGAAGGAGACAAAGCTTTTCGTGGCAATCAAGTTTACGAATGGTTATGGAGTAAAGGAGCACATGCTTTTGAGGATATGACGAATGTTTCTAAGGAGACACGTCAAATGCTAGAAGATAACTTTGTAATTAATCATATTGAAGTCGATACTATGCAACGTAGTAGCGATGGTACAGTAAAAAATGCTGTAAAACTGCACGATGGATTAATTGTAGAGTCTGTTCTTATTCCAACCGAAACACGAACAACAGCCTGCGTTTCTAGTCAAGTTGGTTGTAGTTTAGATTGTAAATTCTGTGCGACTTCACGTTTAAAGCGCATGCGTAACTTAAATCCCGATGAAATTTACGATCAGGTAGTTGCTATAGATAGAGAAAGCAAATTGTACTTTAATAGACCACTAAGTAATATTGTATTTATGGGTATGGGAGAACCGCTTATGAACTACAATAATGTTATTAAGTCTATAGATAAAATTACATCTTCAGAAGGTTTAGGAATGTCGCCAAAAAGAATAGTAGTGTCTACTTCTGGTGTGCCAAAGATTATTAAAAAAATGGCAGACGATCAAGTTAAATTTAATTTGGCTGTGTCTCTTCATTCTGCAATAGATGAGGTGAGAACTAAGATTATGCCGTTTAATGAAACCTTTCCGCTTATGGATTTAAAAGAAGCTTTAGAATATTGGTACGAGAAAACAGAACGTAAAATTACTTACGAATATATAGTTTGGGATGGCATTAACGATAGAATGGAAGATATCGATGCCTTAGTTAAGTTTTGTAAACATGTGCCTTGTAAGGTTAATTTAATAGAATACAATCCTATAGACGATGGAGAGTTTCAGCAAGCTTCAAGTGCTGCAATTAATAATTACATTCAAGAATTAGAACGTAATCGTATTGTCGTTAATGTTCGAAGAAGTAGAGGTAAAGATATCGATGCTGCTTGTGGGCAACTGGCAAATAAATCATAATAAAAAAAGCGACCAGTTGGTCGCTTTTTTATTATAATTAAATTGTTAAAAGTGATTAGTTCTTAATAAATTTAATAGTTTTTGTCCCATTTAGAGTGCTTACTTTAGTTATGTATGCACCTTGTTGTAAGGTTTCTAAATTAATTGTTTCTTCATTAGAGTTTAGTTTGTTAGATACTATTCTTTTACCTAAGATATCGTAAACTTCAATAGCTGTGAAAGCAGAATTAGAAGATTCTAGAATTAAAGAATTTAATTGCTTATTGTAAAAAGTAGTAATTGTTGAAGCATCAAACTCTTCAACACTTAAAGAAGTGGAAGAAACAGCAAAATCATCAATCATAAATCCAAATTGATCATTAGAGACGCAATTTATTCCTATGTAAATAGGCGTGTTATCATAGGTTGCTGGAAGTATAGCGGTATATTGTCTCCATGTAATATCATTTAATGGAACACTTTCAGGTGTAGCAGAAATAGTTGTAAAACTAGCAGGCATTGTATCTGTTGTAGAAATACCAACAGTAAACATCTCATTTGAGAAAGCTTGATCGCAAGCTTTGTACCAGAAAGAAACACTGTTGCCTCCATCGGCTAATGTTATTTGCGGAGAAATTAACCAATCGTTGTTCGAAACACCACCAGCAGGAACAGCTGCAAAACACACCATCCCTTTTGTGCTATTATAGGCTTCCCAATCACTAGTTGCAGATGCTGTTAAAGGCGCTACAGTTGTTGTGGAATTAAAAACTTGAAAAGATTTTGCACTTCCACTGTCAGGAAAATCTACGCCATTAAAACCATATGTAGGCAGTCCATCAACATCTGTTAACGTCCACGATCCCACACCTGATATAGCAAAATCTGTGTAAGATTCAAAATCATCTTCAAATAAAGTAGTTTGTGCACTAACAAAACAGAAGGTTAATAAAGTAATAAATAAAGTAATTTTTTTCATAATTTGAGATTTTAGATTAATAAAAAAAATAAATTACAAAAAAACTACTGATACTCTGTTTTTAAATCGATGAAAAGCCTTTTTTATAGATGAAATTCTATTTATCGAATGATAAAGATTTACTTTTTATTGATTTCCAGTTTTTCAGCAAAATAGTCGCAAAAATCTTTCATTGTAGCAGTCATTTTTTCATCTTGAGTTGCACGATTAAAAGTACTGCTCATGGCAACTAGCGTTTGGTGAAAGAATACTTTCATTTCATCTACAGGCATGTCTTTAGTCCATAAATCGATACGTAAAGATTCTTGTGCAGCACTATCCCAAACCGATAACATCATCGCTTTAGCATCAGCATTTGTAATACCTCCATCTTCTGCTGTCCAATTAATCTTTTCTGGTACTCTATTCTCGTCTAATTCTACGTTTAAAGTGATTTTAGATTTTAAATTTGCCATTATTTTTTAGGTTTGTATTTTGCGTTATTATATATATCTTCTGCACTTTTTGTAAGCATTTGCTTAAAAGATATTGTGTTATTATCCATGTAAGAGCGCACTATTTGCCATCCTATATATTTGCCAATTTCTCCCGGAGACTCACTATCGATTTGTTCTAGGTAGAACTTTGAAAATGGAGCAGGGTTAATGAAACGACTTGCTAACTTATTATCTGTACTAAAAAGTATTTCTTTATCTACAATATAACGCCAAATGTATTCTTCGTTAGCTTGAGACCATTTATATTGGTCTTCAGTATAGCTTAGTTTTTGAGCATCTGTTTTAAAAGGAATAACCTTATCTTTAAAATACAATAGTTTTCCTTCGTAGATTAAATCGTCTAAAAAGGTTTTTCTTTGTTGCTTAAAAGTGTAATGTTTAGCATATTTATCTGCCAGATCTACTACCATTAATTTTGGGTCTAAATCTTGCACAATGTAATCTTGAATACCTTGATAGAAAAAATGATCTTTCCCTAAATAATTAGCTAATGGTAGCACGATAATAGTATCTGTAACAATAATCTTATTTCTATAATCTACATCCGAAGCCACAGAAACTATTCTTGGTGTTTTAAATTGTGGGAAATAATATTTTAAATGCTGAAATAAAGATTCTATTTCTGTGGTTTCAGTTTTTAGATCTTCAAATTTTTTAAGGGTTTCACTTTGTAACTCTAATTGTAAAGTATCTTGCATTTGTTGAAGCCAAAAAACATCATCATACTTTTTTGCAAACATAAAAGGAAAGGTCTCCTTCAATTTTGGTAGATTGTTAGTATTTGCTTCAGCGAAAGCTTTATCAAATCTTTCAATAGTAAGATCAATGTTTATTTTAGAAATTTCAGCTTCAGTTTTATCTTCCTTTTCGCAAGAAAGCATGGTTAAAACAGAGAGCAGAAGAAAATAAATAGGTTTCAAAAGGCTTTTCATTTTTATTCCTAGAGTGTTTACTTTATTTTTACTGAATTAATCTTGACGTTTTGTTTTAACCGAAAATAAAATAAAATTTGTTCAGATCAGACTATTTTGTGAAAATCATTGTATCGCTATGATTAAATAAATAGACGAAATATGAGCTAATTTTAGACATTTTTTAGGAAATAGAAAATGTTAAGATAAATTCATCAGGCAAAGGTACTATTCTTTGTTTTAAAAACTTCAGAAAATGCAAACAGAAAAAGTGGTAAATCATATTGTTAATTGGTTAAAAGACTATGCTACTAACGCAAGAGTTAATGGTTTTGTTGTTGGAATATCTGGCGGAATAGATTCAGCTGTAACTTCAATGTTATGTGCAAAAACAGGTTTAGATGTTTTATGTATAGAAATGCCTATTCACCAAGCAGCTAGTCATGTATCTAGAGCAGAGGAACATATTAAGTTATTAAAAGGTAAGTTTCCAAATGTAAGTGAGACGAAAACGGACTTAACACCAGTTTTTGAAGAATTTAAAACCGAGGTTTCACTTACTGGAAAACAGGAGATTGTAGACATGGCTCTGGCAAATACGCGTGCACGTTTAAGAATGACTACCTTGTATTACCATGCCGGTCTATTAGGTTTGCTTGTTGCAGGAACAGGTAATAAAGTAGAAGATTTTGGTGTTGGATTTTATACTAAATATGGTGATGGAGGCGTAGATTTAAGTCCGATTGCCGACTTGCTAAAATCTGAAGTTTATGCTATTGGAGAGTATTTAGGCGTTTCAGATTCAATTATGAAAGCAGCGCCAAGCGATGGACTTTTTGGGGATACAAGAAGTGATGAAGATCAAATTGGTGCTTCGTATCCAGAATTAGAGTGGGCAATGCAGAAAAGTGAGAATGGGATGACAGAAAACGATTTTAGTGGTAGAGAGAAAGAAGTGTTTAATATTTATAGAAGGTATAATAACTCAAACAGGCACAAGATGATAGCGATTCCTGTTTGCGAAATCCCTAATGAATTCAAGTAAACATTATTGATATCATAATATTCCGTACCTTTGTAGCGCTATTATATTTATCTATTATTAATTTTTTTTTGAGTCTAACCGCTTGAAATAGAATATAAAACTTAAAAAATTATGGTCAAACTACTTGTAGTTGATCAGCATCCTATTGTAAGCAAAGGTCTTGAGCTTGTATTTAACGCAACGCGTGATATAAAGTTTATGGGCAGTGTAGATAATGGAGAGGCTATCTTCGAATTTCTTAAAAGTACTCCTGTTGATATTATATTAACAGAAATCGATTTACCCAAACTAAACGGTCTTACTGCTATTAGACGTATTAAAAGCGATTATCCAGACACTAAAGTTATTATGTTTAGCGGTCAGTCTGAAGAAGTCTACGCTGTTAGTTCTATAAAAGCTGGAGCAGATGGGTTTATACCTAAAACTGCAGGAATAATTACGTTAAGAGAAGCTATTTTAAAAGTGCATAAAGATGGTATGTATTTAAGCGATTCGCTAATGCAACGTTTAAATAAGAATTCTAAAGGTTTAAAAGGGAGTACGTATTATAAAAAATTATCGACTAGAGAAGTCGAGGTTTTAAAATTATTAGCTTCAGGGAAACGTAATAAAGATATTGCTAAAGAACTTGAGATTAATGAGAAAACGGTAAGTACTTATCGCGCACGATTAATGAAAAAACTAAATGTAGATAATTTAGTTGACCTAGTTAATCAATCTAATACAATGCAATTATAATACGCGATTTAGTTTTCTAGACAATAACATTTTTAATCCCGAATAGTCTTTAACCTCTTCTAAAACACTTCTGTTTACCTCGTTTCTGTTTTCCATAGTTTGTTGTTGAAAACCAATAACTTTTCTATCAATTAAATGGCAACGCAGGCATAGAATGGTTTCACTAACAAACTGTGCAATAGAGTCTTTTTTAAGTTTAGGAAAAATGTCTTTACGGTTCCAGTCGGATAGAAAATGACGTTCGTCTTCCATTAAAATATTTGTAATTTCATTACCGATTTTTGCATCCACAGTATTTATTAAACGCTCAGAAGAGAAATCAGGATTTTGATTAAGTGTTTCTATAATTTTATAATAAATATCTTTAAACTGTGGGTTCGAGAATTCCATTTCATCGTCTTGTAAGTCTAAAAATACTTTCTCAAACACTTTAGCTTCATGCGTTACAGGCTCTAAAACAAGAGCTCCGCTTTCGTTTTCTTTTAAAACTAAATCTTCAAAATCTTCGGTTTTGTTACCGTAAAGTAAAAGAATCTCTATAATTTTTCGTTCTAAAATATATTGTACATCTACCTTTTCTGGTGGTTGCTCATGCCTAATAACCTCAAAAGCTTCTGGTGGTCTTTGTTGGTTAGATTGGTTGTTGCTTTTGCTTGCTTCTTTTTGCGTAAGTTGGTCTAATGTGCTAAAAAGAACACCTTCACTAATATCCATAATTCTTGAACATTCTTGAATGTAAACTTCACGCTTAATACGATCTGGAATTTTAGCAATACTATTAATAATATCTCTAATAGTATCTGCTTTTTTTATAGGATCGTTTTTAGAGTCTTCAAATAAAATATTAGCTTTAAACTGGATAAAGTCTTTAGCATTTTCATCTAGATAATGCTTTAATTCTTCAAGTGTATTTGTTTTTGCAAAACTGTCTGGATCTTCTCCTTCTGGGAACGAGCAAACTCTAACATTCATGCCTTGTTCTAGAATAAGATCGATACCTTTTAGCGAGGCACGTAATCCAGCGGCATCACCATCAAAAAGAACAGTTATGTTTTTTGTAAGTCGGTTTATTAATCTAATCTGGTCACTTGTTAAAGCGGTTCCAGAAGAAGATACAACGTTGGTTACTCCCGTTTGATGAAACTGAATAACATCTGTATAGCCTTCTACCAAATAGCAATTATCCTCTTTTGCAATGGCTTGTTTTGCATGGTAAATACCATACAATACTTTACTTTTATGGTAAATATCACTCTCTGGAGAGTTTAAGTATTTAGCCGCTTTTTTATCGTTAGTTAAAATACGTCCTCCGTAACCTAAAACGCGACCACTCATACTTTGTATAGGGAACATTACACGACCTTTAAACCTATCGAACTGCTTATCGCCTTTATCTATAGTTAAGCCTGTTCCTGCCAGAAACTCCATCTTGTAACCTTTTCTAATCGCTTCATCTGTAAAGGCACTCCAGGCATCAGTACAATAACCTAATTCGAATTTTTTAATGGTTTCATCTGTAAAGCCACGTTCTTTAAAATAGCTTAAACCAATGGCTTTACCTTTATCGGTATTATGCAAAACATTCTTAAAATAAGTATTGGCATATTCACTAACTAAGTACAAACTTTCGCGTTTGTCTTGCGCTTCTTTTTGCTCGTTAGACTGCTCGGTTTCCTCAATTTCGATATTGTATTTTTTAGCTAAGTATTTTATAGCTTCAGGATACGTAAAATGTTCGTGCTCCATCAAAAAAGCAACAACATTTCCACCTTTTCCTGTAGAGAAATCTTTCCAAATCTGTTTTACAGGAGATACCATAAAACTTGGTGAGCGCTCTTCACTAAACGGACTTAAACCTTTAAAGTTACTTCCCGCTTTCTTTAAATTCACAAAATCACCAATAACTTCCTCTAATCTAGCGGTTTCATATACTTGGTCTATGGAGGATTTTGATATCAATTGTGAAGGGTTTATCGCTTTCGCGGAATTACGCTACAAATGTAAATGAATTTAAGGATTCTTCATCAAGAGAAGAATGAGAAATATTAAAAATTTAAAGGTGTTTAGTTTTATTTAATGCAATGTTAAAAACCGCTTCAAATATGCTTGAAGCGGTTTTTGAAATAACGAATTCAGCAAAATATTAATCAAAATCCATTCGAATACCAAGCGAAATATTGTTTTGTTTTAAGGCGTCGTTCTTGAAAGTTTCAGATAAATCATATTTTGCATATAAGCTATAGTCTCCAACTCCAATATAAGCGCCAATACCATAAATAAAAGGGTTAGTATTGTAATTACGCTTAATTTTTTCTTTTACTCGATCTCCTTCTTGTTTGTACTTTAATTTCTGCATTGTTCCTGTTCTTAAACCAGCGTAACCACCAAGGCCAAATTTAAACTTCCAATCATTGTAGTAACGTACAGTACTTGGTTTTTCAATTTTATGCATGCCACCAAATTCGAAATATACAGGCACAACTATATTTGTAAGTCTAAGTTCTGCTAAATTTAAATCTTCGCTAAAGGTTTCTAATCTAGTTGTGTTTCCATTTTGAATAAAAGTTTTATTATCCTCTAGTTGATATCGATTTACTTGAAGTGCAAGACCGTATTTAATTCTTGGTGAGTTTCCAGATTCTCCAAGTCTGGTTTTCCAATTCCATCCTATTTCCATAAAGCTAGATTCGTTTATGTCGTAAGGAGAACTTTTTAAACTCCCTCCATCTACAATGGCATTATTATAACCTCCAGCAAACATCAATTCGTTTGTTGTACGAAGATCATATTTTACTTGTGTTTTTACTGAGTCTATGACGGTAAAACCGGTAAAGTTACTTACGTCATTTAAATTTTTAAAGGTGAGGTCAAATTCTTTTCTCTTTAAGTTTCCGTCTCCATCAAAAGGTGTTGGAAGATTATTTCTCTCATAGAAGGCCAATTTGTTTTCAAAAAGTGTAATTCTGTTTTCAATATTTAGTGCTCGTTTTTTTGCAGCTTCTTGTTTTAAATCCTCTCCCTTCTCGTAAGTAATTTCCTTTTTTATAACACGATCGTTAATGACCTCTACTTCAGTTTTTAAAGCGTCTTTTTCGTGTGCTTTTATTTTGTCTTTTAAAAGGACTATTTGCTCCTCTTTTTTAGATTCAGCTAAAGGTTCCTTAGTTTCTTGTGCTGTAACATTTGTAGCATAAAAGCTTAATACTAGAATGATAATGTACTTTGTAATGGTTTGCATAAGTGTTCGTTTTGTGGTGCTGATAGTAGTATCAGCAGTTGTTGATATTGATTTAAAATTGATGATATGTTATTGTTATTCGTTGCGTTCTGCAACAGATTCTTTTACTGTTTCGTAGCCTTTTTTTACGGCTTTAAACATTTTATCTCTAAAGGTTTCATCGAGGTCGTCTTCTACAGCTAGTAATAAACCATTGTAGTCTATTGGTACTGTTGCTTTTTTAGATTTTTGCATCGCAATATCTTTTGTAGCATTAGCAAGCAGTGTGTTTATTTCGTTGTCTGTAGTGTTGCTATTTCTAGGGTTGGTAGTATTGTTAATGTTTATAGATGACTCTACTATTATTTGCTCTTCACTCGTTTTAGTTTCATTAATAAGCGCCTTTTTAATTTGTATCTTATTAGCTCGTGTTTTTTCTTTTGTATTACTTGTTTTAGGCGTGTTACTTGTTAAGTAATTTGGTGTTTTAGGCGTTTTTTTAACCAATTCTATTTCAGTTTTGTTTATTATTTGTTCTTCAATTTTAACAATAGTTTCTTGTTTTGGAGCTTCAATTATTTGTTTTGGAACTTCAATTTGTAAGATGGTTTTAGTCGTGTTGTCTTCAACTACAATAGTATTTATATTATTTGTTGTTTCAATATTTAAAAAGAAATTAGAGACCAACAACACACCAATTACACTAGCAGCAATGCCAAGCCACCAAAAGCCTTTTTTATTGTTCTTTTTTTCTTCGCTATCTAAACGTTGCGATAGAGTGTCCCAAGATTTAACTGAAGGCTTAATAGTTCTTTTATCGAGCCTGTTTTTTATGTCTTCTTCATATTTAATTGGTGCCATAACTCGATGTGTTTAATTTACTAATCTCTTGCTGAAGCATTTTTCGTGCTTTAAATAATTGTGATTTTGAGGTGCCTTCATTTATATTTAAAAGTGTAGCAATCTCACTGTGTTTGTAACCTTCTATAGCATACATTACAAAAACCACTTTATAACCTTCTGGTAGTTTATCTATTAATTTTTGGATATGTTCTACCTCAATTTCACTATTAATATTGTTAGTGTGGTCGTGTTTAAAGTCTACATCTTCAACAGCAAATTCTATATTTTTCTTCTGTCTTAAAAAAGAAATAGACTCTCTTACCATAATACGTCTTATCCAACCTTCAAAACTACCTTCGTTTTTAAAACTTTTTATATTTGTAAACACTTTAAAGAATCCATTTAACATGGCTTCTTCCGCATGTTGTAAATCTTTAATATAATATCTACAAACGCTTAACATTTTTGGCGCGTGCAACTCGTACAATACGTGCTGTGCTTCACGATTGTTTTTTTGAGCTCTTTTTATGAGCTTCGGTTCATTTTTATAGAGTTGAATAACTTTCAAAAAACAGTTAGTTTAGTGGTTCTATTTATAAAGACGCAAACTTTATAGAAAAGGTTGCCTGAGGATTGAAAAAAAATTATTTTTTTCTCTCAATCACATAATTCACCATCAATTCTAAAGAAGATCTATATTCAGAATCTGGAAATTGTTGTAGTATTTGTAACGCTTCAGTTTGGAAGTTTTTCATTTTTGTAACAGCGTATTCTAAGCCTCCATTATCTTTAACAAAAGCAATCACTTCGCTAACGCGTTTTTTGTCTTTGTTATGGTTTTTAATAGAATTTATAAGCCATTTCTTTTCCTTTTTACTCACAATATTAAGCACGTGAATAAGCGGTAAAGTCATTTTTTGCTCTTTAATATCTATACCTACAGGCTTGCCGATGCTTTTAGTTCCATAATCGAACAAATCGTCTTTTATTTGAAAAGCCATACCTATAAGTTCTCCAAACTTACGCATGGTTTCAACCTCCGGTGAATCTGGTTTTACAGAAGCTGCGCCAAGACTACAACAAGCAGCAATTAAGGTAGCTGTTTTTTGTCTTATAATTTCATAATAGACATCTTCGGTAATATCAAGGCGTCTTGCTTTTTCAATTTGCAGTAATTCGCCTTCGCTCATTTCTTTTACTGCAACCGAAATAATTTTAAGCAAGTCGAAATCTTCATTATCTATAGATAATAATAAACCTTTAGAGAGTAAATAATCACCAATTAGTATTGCTATTTTATTTTTCCACAAGGCATTAATGCTAAAGAAACCACGACGTTTATTACTGTCGTCTACAACATCGTCATGCAATAAAGTTGCTGTGTGTATTAATTCTATAACAGATGCTCCTCTATAAGTACGGTCTTTAACGTCTCCATTAGAAACCATTTTAGCAACAAGAAACACGAACATTGGTCGCATTTGCTTGCCTTTTCTATTAACTATGTAATGTGTAATTCTATTTAATAAAGCAACTTTAGAGGCCATAGCCAAACGGAACTTTTGTTCAAAAAGATCCATTTCGTATGCGATGGGTTGTTTTATTTGTTCAGTTATTTTCAAAATATATATTGAATTACAAAGCTACTAATAAAGTTTGTTTTTTAAGTATAGATGTAGGTTGTAATCTTTTTATTAATCATTTTTTTTAGTTCTCAGTCTCAAAGCGAAGCTGTCTTAAGTCTTTCAGCGAAAGCGGTATTATGTCTTGCGGCTAAGCGGTCTTAAATCTCTCTAACATTACCACTCATTAATTCTATTAGAATCTAGTTTAACAAAAATAAAAACCAGAATAGTAAATCCCCAAAGACCAGAACCTCCATAACTAAACAAAGGTAGTGGAATACCAATAGTCGGTATTAAGCCCATAACCATACCAATATTAATTAAAAAATGTATAAATAATATGGCTCCAACCGAATAGCCATACACGCGACTAAATTGTGATTTCTGTAGTTCGGCTAAATGTAATATTCGTAAAATAAGAAGAACAAAAACAAGAACAACACCAAAGCTGCCTATAAATCCCCATTCTTCGCCTACAGTTGTAAAAATATAATCTGTATGCTGTTCTGGTACAAACTTACCTGTAGTTCTTGTACCTTCCATAAAACCTTTGCCTTTCCAACCGCCAGCACTAATGGCTTTCTCGCTTTCTATAAGGTTGTAAGCAGCTTCTTTTTTCATTTTCTCTAGCTTTCCAGCATCTTTTTCAAGACTTAACCATATTGTAATTCTGTCTTTTTGATGAAAAGGTAAAAGCGTATCGTAAGTAAAACGAACAACAAAAGATATTAATAGCGCAATGGTTAAAGTTACTACTGGTTGAAAGAATGATGGTTTCTTCTTTTTAGAAAAATAGTAGCTAAACACAACAATAGCAGTAATAAACATAGTTATAACTACTCCAAATTTTAAAGCGCAAATAGCTAAAACTATTAACAGAGAACCAATAATTAAATAGATTTTTGGAAGACCTTCGCGATATAATACGAAGAAAAATGCGCCATAAACAAGCGTACTACCTGCATCTTTTTGCAGTAAAATAAGAAATGCAGGGATTACAATAATAGCAAAAATTCTAATTTGATGTTTAAATTGCCTTATATCTGTTTGTAAATCACTTACGTATTTTGCTACTGCTAAGGCTGCTGCTGCTTTAGCGAATTCACTTGGTTGTAAAGTCATACCTCCCAAATCGTACCAGGATGTGGCTCCATTTATGCTTTTTCCAAAGATAAATAAGCCCACTAAGGAGAGTAGTGAAGCGAAATAGATAACACTCGAAAAGCGTTCGTAGAACTTAGCGTCGATAGATAAAATAAGAATAATTAATACAACAGAAAGTATAATGAATATAAGCTGCTTACCATAAAATTCTGTAAAACTAAAGTAATCGATAATTTCACCTGTATGCGAAGCAGATAAAATATTTAACCAACCAAAACCAGCCAACATAAAGAAAAGCATGATGGTAATCCAATCGAATTTAAAATGTCTATCAGTTTGCCTCATTAACTTTATAACTTGAGATTAGATTCTTCCGGTAAATCGATAACCTCATCCATTGGAATAACTTGATATTGCGATCCACGGTTTATTTGAAAAGGCTCGCCAGAATATGGTTTTGCATATTCGTTTTCTAAACTATGTGTTAGTAGCCATTTTTCTAAGTCTTTTCTTGTAATGGTTTTGTTAACGTATTTTTCAATCATTAAACTGGCTATTTTACCTGCAAAACGACTTCCAAAATAACCGTTCTCTACAAAAACAGCTAAAGCTATTTTCGGGTTATCTTTTGGAGCAAAAGCAACAAAAATTGAGTGGTCTGTTAATTGTGTTTTTACACTGTCAATTTTCATGAAATTTTCTACCGTACCTGTTTTTCCACAAATATCAAGTCCTTCTACTTGAAGGCTGCTTGCTGTTCCTTTTTTGTAAACTTGTAACATGCCTTCAATTACAGGTTCAAAATGTTGTTTGTCTATTGTTGTATGTTTCGGTTTTGTAAAATTATCAGGAAGTGTTTCTCCTTCAATAGATTTTACAATATGAGGCGTGTAATAGTGACCTCTATTTGCTATAGCTGCAATCATGTTTGCTAACTGGATTGGAGTAGTAGCAATTTCTCCTTGTCCAATAGCGTTAGAGATTGTGTAGGTAGAGTAAAACTCTTTTGGATAGGCATGCATGTAATATTTTCTATTTGGTATTCTTCCTTTTTGGCCAACAGCCAAATCGTTATTTAAATATTTACCAAGTCCAAAACTCTTTACATGTTTGCTCCAATGATCTATACCTTCCGACGCATTGCCATCTTTATCTAAAATTCTTCTGTAAACTGTTGCAAAATAAGCATTACAAGATTTTTGAATACCTAAAACCATATCTCTTGGGCCTCCACCACAATGGCAGCCCATAAAACGATTTCCATATTTATAACCGTTATGACATGTTATTTTTTCGCTTATTGGTACAACACCTTCTTGTAACGCCACAAGTGCATTCATTAATTTAAAAGGAGAACCAGGATTGTAAACACCTTGTAAACTTCTATTAAATAATGGTTTCGCTATTGTATCTCTTATTAGTTTATTAAAGTTTTTAGAGCGTTTCCTACCTACTAAATCATTAGGATTGTATGTTGGAGCAGCAATCATTGCTAAAATCTCTCCTGTACTCGGTTCTATAGCAATTATTCCACCGCGTTTGTTTTGCATTAGCCATTCTCCATAAGCTTGAAGGTCTGAGTCTATAGTTATTTTAATATCCTTTCCTTGCACTGGAATCGTATCGAACTCTCCTTCTTTGTATGGTCCAATGTTTCTATTAAATCTGTCTTTTTGAATAAATTTAATACCTTTTCTTCCGCGAAGAATAGAGTCGTAAGATTTCTCGACACCCTGCTTTCCCATTAAATCACCCATTTTATAGTATGGGTCATTTGCTATATCTCTATTATTTACTTCTCCAATATCACCTAGTACATTGGCTCCAATGGTAGTTTCGTATTGACGTAAAGAACGTTTCTGAATATGAAAACCAGTAAATTTTCTCATTTTTTCTTGAAGTACAGCATAGTCTTCTTTAGATAAGTGGGAAACAAAAGGAGATGGTAATCGCCAAGAATAATGTTTGGCTTTTTTTAACTGACTATCAAAACGGGCTTTATCAATTTTTAACAACTTGCAAAACTCTAAAGTATCTAACGGCTCTATTTCTCTTGGTATTACCATAACATCGTAAGACGGCTGGTTGGCTACCAAAAGGGTTCCGTTTCTATCGTAAACAAAGCCTCTTTTTGGGTAGTCGTAAACTTTTCTAATGGCATTGTCATTTAAAATACTATCAGCATCCGAATTATAGATTTGTAAGTAAAATAATCTCGCAGTAAATATTATACCAACAAGTATAACCGAAAGGAAGAGTAAAAATTGTCTCATTTTTTATTTGTGCCACTAAAAATTATTGATATTAAAAGGCATATTATAATAGTAAATATACTTGAGAATAACGTGTTTTTTAGTACTAAAAGTATTTTAGAAAAGTTAAATATTTCAAGTGAAAACAAAATAAAATGGTGAATAACCGTTAATATTGAAATGTAAGTAATGCGTTGTCCAAAATCTACGTTACTAAACCTTACTGTTTGGTGGTCGTAAACAGATCCAAAACTAAACTTTAGAGCAACAGGACGAATAAATGCGATTGTTACAGCTGCTGCTGCATGAATACCTCCAGAATCTAAAAACATATCTATAAGCAAGCCTAAGAGAAAGCTTAATAGAATAAATAGCATCCTGTTATTTTTTATAGGAAATAGTAAAATGAATAAAATATATGGATACGGGTTTATATAACCCATAAAATTGACATGACTTAGTAATAGTACTTGTAATAAAAGTAAGACTATAAAACGAACGGTATGTATAGATAATAGATTAGTCATTGTTGTCTAATAAGTTTTCTATATGTTTTGCGTCTTTGTTTTCAATAATGTAAACGTGCTCAATATTTGTCATGTCGTTAAAAAGAACAACTTCAATCTCATAATAATTTTCAGCTGTATCTAAATTAAATTTAGAGATTGTGCCAATAGGAATGCCTTTAGGGAAAATTGTAGAACGACCAGAAGTAGTAATAGTGTCGCCAGTAGCAACAGGAGCTATTTTTGGTATTTCAGAAAGCTGTATGTGGTTAGGAGATAGGCCATCCCATTTTATAGATCCAAAATGATTGGTCTTTTTAAGTTTTGCACTTATACTACTGGTTGTATTTAAAATTGAAAGTACAGTTGCATATTTCGCGTTTGTTTTTTCAATAATTCCAATAAGACCTTTGCTTGAAATAACACCAAAATCTTGTTTAATACTATCGTTTTCTCCTTTATTTAAAAGTAAAACGTTATTGGTTGCAGCATAGCTGTTTTTTATTACTTGAGCCGCTGTAAGCTTATAGTGGCTTGCATAACTTAAACTATCTACAAAAGTAGAATCCGTAGTGCTTTCGGTATTAAAAAGAATAGACTTTAACTGGTTGTTTTCTTCTTGAAGTAATATGTTTTGTTCTCTTAAGCCAAAATAATCGCTAACGTTATTAGAGGTGTTAAAAATACCACCACTTACAAAATTAGCCGAATTTATAAACCTGCTTCTGTGGTAACTATGCGATTGTATCGTTAACATTACCGAAATAAATAGCAATAGCGCAAACAGAAGAAACGTTTTGTTTCTTAGTATAAAATTTACTATTTGTTGCATTTATTAGGACTGGTTTTATTTTATCAATACACTTTTGTATTTCGCAAGGTTTTTAAGGGTAATCCCAGTTCCACGAACAACAGCACGTAAAGGATCCTCAGCAATGTAAACAGGTAAATCTGTTTTTTGAGATAAACGCTTGTCTAAACCACGAAGCATAGAACCACCACCGGCTAAATAAATTCCAGTATTGTAAATATCTGCAGCTAATTCAGGAGGTGTTTGCGATAATGTTTCCATTACAGCATCCTCAATTCTTAGAATAGATTTGTCTAAAGCTTTAGCAATTTCTCTATAAGAAATTTGAACCTGCTTAGGTTTTCCAGTTAACAAATCACGTCCTTGAACGCTCATGTCTTCTGGTGGTAAATCTAAATCTTCGGTAGCAGCACCAATTTGTATTTTAATTTTTTCAGCAGTACGTTCACCAACATAAAGATTGTGTTGTGTACGCATGTAATAGATAATATCATTTGTAAAAACATCACCTGCAATTTTAACAGACTTGTCGCAAACAATACCACCTAAAGCGATTACAGCAATTTCTGTTGTACCACCTCCAATATCTACAATCATGTTACCTTTAGGTTGCATAATATCTACTCCAATACCAATAGCAGCAGCCATTGGCTCGTGTATTAAGTATACTTCTTTACCGTTTACACGCTCGCAAGATTCTTTTACTGCACGCATTTCTACTTCTGTAATTCCAGATGGAATACAAACGACCATACGTAAAGAAGGTGTAAATAATTTCTTTTTAAGCGCAGGAATGTTTTTAATAAACATGCTTATCATTTGCTCCGAAGCATCAAAATCTGCAATTACACCATCTTTTAATGGTCTAATGGTTTTAATATTTTCGTGCGTTTTTCCTTGCATTAAATTGGCTTCTTGACCAACTGCTATTATTTTTCCCGAAATGCGATCTCTCGCCACAATGGAAGGTGCATCTACAACAACCTTATCGTTGTGTATAATTAGTGTATTTGCAGTTCCTAAATCTATTGCGATTTCTTCTGTTAGGAAGTCAAAAAATCCCATGCGTTAAGTAGTAATTTATGAAGTTATTATTGAATTGCTGTAAAAGTAATAAAACTAACCAAAAAAACAGCGTTAATTGTTGATAGTTGTAATATAAATTTTTATAACTGAACGATTTATAATACAATCGAAAATAGATATACGCGGTAACAATAATTTTAGACGTTTATTTTTTTATTTTTCGCTTTCGCGGAAATGTTAAGTGGTGAGTTTATTAATTAGTTTCCAAGTTAGAAATAATGGAAAATATCACATTTTTTTAATTTAGTTTCTTCTGAAGCCTTTCGAATTATTAAATGTAAAAAGACCTGTCTGGTTTTTAAAACCTGACAGGTCTGGTGAGTTATTAATAGTGTCACATTAAGCACAGTCGAAGTGCATGTGAAGTATTAACTTAAATTCATAAGATCCCTTTTTTTAAAGGGATTTGTCTAGTGCTTAAAATGACGTGTTCCAGTAAATACCATAGAAACGTCGTTACCATTACAATAATCAATACTTAATTGGTCTTTTATAGAGCCACCTGGTTGTATAACTGCAGAAACACCTGCGTTTTTAGCAATCTCTACACAGTCTGGAAACGGAAAGAATGCATCACTTGCCATAACACATCCTTCTAAATCAAATTTAAAAGATTGTGCTTTATGTATTGCTTGGTTTAAAGCATCTACACGACTAGTTTGTCCTGTTCCACTTGCACATAATTGTCGTCCTTTTACTAAAACAATAGTATTAGATTTTGTGTGCTTACAAATTTTAGAAGCAAAAATTAAATCGTCTAACTCAGCAGTTGTTGGTGCTTTTGTTGTTGCCGTTTTAAGATCTTCTAATGTGTCTGTTATATTATTTCTATCTTGAACTAAAACACCGTTCAAACACGTTCTTACTGTTGTTTGAGCAAAAGCAGCATCTTTTAAGACTAAAAGTACTCTGTTTTTCTTTCCTTTTAAAATAGCTTCGGCTTCTGTAGAGAAACTAGGAGCGATTACAACTTCGCAAAATAATTTGTGAATTTCTTCAGCAGTTGCGGCATCAATTTCAGTATTAGAAATTAATACACCACCAAAAGCAGAAACAGGATCACCAGCTAAAGCATCTGTATAAGCTTGGTGTAAAGTATCGCGTTGTGCTAAACCACAAGCATTATTATGTTTTAAAATAGCAAAAGTTGGCGCGTCGTTTTTAAACTCGTCCATTAAATTTACAGCGGCATCAACATCTAAAAGGTTGTTGTAGCTTAATTCTTTACCATGAAGTTTTGTGAACATTTCGTCAAAGTTTCCGAAGAAAAAACCACGTTGATGTGGGTTTTCTCCATAACGTAAAACTTTACCGTTAGTTTCAGAAATCTTAAGTGCAGCAATTTTATGGTCTGCATTAAAGTAATTAAAGATTGCAGAATCGTAATGAGAAGAAACATTAAATGCTTTGGCAGCAAAAGCTCTTCTATCGTCTTCAGATAAATCACCTTTTTTGTCAGTAATTAATTCTAAAAACTCAGCGTAATCGTCTACAGAAGATACACAAATAACATCAGCATAGTTTTTTGCTGCTGCACGAATAAGAGAAATACCTCCAATATCAATTTTTTCAATAATATCTTGGTTTGGAGCACCAGAAGCTACAGTTTTCTCAAAAGGATATAAATCTACAATAACCACATCTATTTGTGGAATATCGAAATCTTTCATCTCTTTTACATCACCTTCATGATTTTGACGATTTAAAATACCTCCAAATACTTTTGGGTGTAATGTTTTTACACGACCTCCAAGAATTGAAGGATACGAAGTAACATCTTCAACAGGTACTACTTTTATACCTAAGTCGTTAATAAATTTTTCTGTGCCACCTGTAGAATATATAGTAACGCCTTGTGCATTTAATTCTTTTACAATTGGTTCTAAACCATCTTTGCTAAAAACCGAAATTAAAGCAGATTTAATTGTTTTGTTATTGCTCATTAGTAGTTGTGTTATTAAGCGTGCAAATTTACGTAAAAAGAAGTGTTTATTGTTTAATGTAAGATTGCTTTTTTAACTAAATGAATGAGTTATTAACAAGATTTGTAGAATTCTCAATCTTTATTTTATTTTTTGTCAGTTCGAGTGATTCCGATTTGTTTTTATCCGAATTGTATCGAGAATTATTTTAATTGCTTCTCGATATAATTTTTTCATGCTTCAAAAATCACTCGAAGTGACAGCGAGTTAGTTTTTGAATTGAGTTTTTATAATTTGGAATTTGCTGTTATAGTTGCTCCGCAACTTTCTCACAAACAAACTCTAAAAAGCGTTCGTCTGCTTCTGTAAAAGGATCTGGTGTGTTAGAATCGATATCTATTTGTCCTACATTTTCACCATTTACAAAAATAGGAATTACTATTTCGGCCTTAACAGTAATACTACATGCAATATAGTTGTCTTGTGCAGCAACATCTGGCACCACAAAGTTTTCATTACTAACAGCAACTTGTCCACAAATACCTTTTCCAAAAGGAATAATAATATGGTCTGTTGGTTCTCCAACATATGGTCCAAGTTTTAATTCGTTCTTGTCTCCGTTTTTAAAATAGAAGCCTACCCAATTATAATAGATAATATTTTGGTCTAATAATTCGCAGACTTTCATTAAACGCTCATCTCTAGAGAATTCTGTATTAGAAAGAATTGTTTCAACTTGTGGTTTTAATGTATCGAAAATCATAAGGATAAAAATTTTGGTAAAAGTATTTAAAAAGACGTAATTTCAACCTTTCAAAATCTAAAACTTTTCATAATTAAAATTGAAAGCACTCTTTGTAAAATATAAGTCTGTATTAAAATTTATCCTTACATTTTTGTTGGTATATATTTGCTTGTCTATAGTGTACAAATTGTATTTAAATGCTTCGGTTGAATCTCAGTACTATCCAGATTATATAACTAATTTGGTGGCGTACCAAAGTGAAGCACTACTAAATACTATAGGCTACAGTTCTGAGGTGTTAAAGCATCCAAATGAGCCCTCTATGAAATTACTAGTAAGAGGTAAGTATCTTGCCAGAATAATAGAAGGTTGTAACGCTATTAGTGTCATTGTGTTGTTTATTTCTTTTGTAATTGCTTTCTCAGGTAAATTAAAAACTACTGTTTTATTTTTGTTGTCAGGAAGTATTCTTATTTACATTGTAAATCTTATTAGAATTGTAATACTAGCTGTGGGTTTGTATCATTATCCTTGGAGGAGTGATATTTTACATTCAGTAATTTTTCCAGCAATTATTTACGGAATGGTATTTTTACTATGGATGTTATGGGTAAATAGATTTTCTAATATTGGTAAAAATAATGGATAAGTATATAAAATATATTTGGTTATTTTTCCTTTTCGGATTTTTGGTTTTAGTGAGAGCTTTTGAGACCGAATTGTTTTACGATCCTTACTTGCAATTTTTTCAAAACGACTATTTGTATTTAGACTCTCCAAGACGAGAAGTCTTAAAACTAGTGTTATATACCACTTTACGATTTCTTATTAATACTGTTATTTCACTAACAATTTTACATGTGTTTTTTAAGGATTGGAGCATCATTAAATTTTCGGTAGTTATTTATGGTTTCTCCTATGTTATTCTATTGGTGTTGTTTTTATACTTTGTATTAAACCCGAAACAAGAAGATTATTTTATGTTTTTTAATATTCGAAGGTTTCTAATTCAACCATTAATACTCTTGTTGTTACTTCCAGCCTTTTACTACCAAAGAAAAGGTGCATAAAATAGTGTTAAAGCTTATGTTAATGTGTTTTCCAAATAAGATTTTATTAACTTTGTAATGTGAAAATTAGTATTTTAAATAAGAGTTTATCTTTTTTGATGGCATTTGTGGTGTTTTTTTCAACACTATCTTTTACTATTGAATCTCATTACTGTGGAAGCAGTTTAGTGGATACTGCTATTTTTACAAAAGCTAAAGTTTGTGGCGAAGATATTGTTGACACTACTATAATACAGAAATCTTGTTGTAAAAATGAGGTTAATATAATAGTAGGTCAAGATGAATTGAAATTAAATAATTTTGATGACCTTGATGCCCAACAACAACTATTCCTTACGTCTTATATCTATAGTTATGTTTCTTTATTTGTTAGCTTGCCTAAGCAAGTGGTGCCTCATAAGGAATACGTGCCACCAAATCTCTATTTCGATATTCAAATTCTTGATGAGACTTTCCTAATTTGATATTTATTCTTTTTATTTCCGCGTAGACGGAATTTTAAATAGGAATAATTAATCAAACACATAACAATGATACATACGTATGCAGTTACAGGTATGACTTGTAACGGTTGTAAAGCTTCGGTTGAAAAACATTTGAATGCTTTACCAAATATAATAAACGCTTCAGTAAACCTTGAAAAGGAAGAAGTGACTGTTGAGATGTCTCAGCATGTTTCAATAGAAACGCTAAAGAAGACTTTGCCTGAGAAATTTTCGATTTCAGAAAAACAAAAAGAAAACGTTTTTAAGTCTACTATAGTTGAAGAACATAAAAGCGAACTTCAGCAATTAAAACCATTATTTATAATTTTTAGTTACATAACTGCTGCATCAATACTAATGCATTATAAAAATTGGGATTGGAGCTCTTTTATGCTCGATTTTATGGGCTTATTTTATATTGTTTTTAGCTTCTTTAAAATTTTAGACTTAAAAGGTTTTCCAGAGTCTTTTAAAATGTACGATCCTTTAGCCAAATCCATTCCTTTATATGCTAAAGTTTATCCGTTTTTAGAATTAGCATTAGGAATACTCTTTTTAATGCGTATTCAAATTCCAATGGCTTTAATAATTACTATTGTTATTTTAGGAATTACCACTGTTGGCGTTACAAAAACGCTTTTAGATAAAAAAGCAATACAATGTGCTTGTTTAGGTACTGCTTTAAAATTACCTATGACGAAAGCGACTTTTATTGAGAATACTATTATGATTATTATGGCAATCATTATGTTAATTAAAACTTACATATAATGAGAAAAATACTATGTATATTAATGCTATTGCCAATGTTTGCACTAGCTCAAGAGGAATTAAAAGGAAGCATTTTAGAAGGTAGTACTAGTAACTCTCCTTTGCCAGGAGCTAATGTATTTTGGCTTGGAACTAAGGTTGGGAACGTAACAGATTTTAATGGAAACTTTTCGGTGCCTTATAAAAAAGAGTACACTAAATTAGTGATTAGCTTTGTTGGTTATAAAACAGATACGTTAACAGTTTTAGATGCTAAGCCCATAAAGCATGGTCTAAAACCAACTAGTGAACTTGACGAAATTAGTATAACCTCTAGAAACAAAGCGACATCAAGTTCTTATTTATCATCTCAAAATATTATTACAGTTAGTAGTGATGAGTTGTTAAAAGCGGCCTGTTGTAATCTAGCAGAAAGTTTTGAAACCAATCCTTCTATTGATGTAAATTTTGCAGATGCTGTAACAGGAACTAAGCAAATTAAGATGTTGGGTTTAACGAGTCCGTATATTTTAATAGCGACAGAGAATATTCCATCTGTTCGTGGTGCATCTCAAGCTTTTGGACTTAGTTTTATTCCGGGAACTTGGGTAGAAAGTATTCAAATTACAAAAGGAGCAGGTAGTGTGGTTAATGGTTACGAGAGTATTGCTGGCCAAATTAACACGGAGTTGGTTAAACCTACTACAGATAATACGTTTTTTCTTAATCTCTATGGTGCAGGTAGCGAGCGTTTTGAGCTTAATACACATTTTAATACAAAAGTGAGTGATAAATGGGATACTGGAATTTATTTGCATGGTAATTCGCATAATAAAAAACATGATGTTAATAATGATGGCTTTTTAGATATGCCGATGTATAGTCAAGTTAATGTGATGAATCGCTGGCAATACACAAATCCAGAAAAAGGATTGGTTAGTTTTATTAATTTGAAGTATTTAAATGATGAAAAACAATCTGGAGAAATAGATTTTGATCCTGAAACCGATAAATTAACAACCAATAATTGGGGAAGCGAAATAGATACAGAACGTTATGAGCTTTCAACAAAACTGGGTTATGTAAATCCGGAATTACCTTGGCAAAGTATTGGAGTGCAAACTGCTTATAGTGGTCATAAACAAGAGTCGTATTACGGTTTAAATGTCTATGATATTAGGCATAATAGTTTATACGCAAATGTAATGTATAGCAGTATTATTGGTGATTCTAGGCATAAAATAAAAACAGGATTAAGCTATACTTACGACCACTACGATGAGTTAGTAAACACCTCTAATTTTGAACGTACAGAGAATTCAGTAGGTGCCTTTATAGAGTATAACTATTTTAATTTAGATAAGTTAAATGTTACTGCTGGATTAAGAATAGATAGACATAATTTATTAGGTACATTTATTACACCGCGTTTGCATTTACGTTATACAACATGGGAAAAAGGTGTGTTTAGAGCTTCTGTAGGTAGAGGGAAGCGTAGTGCTAATATATTTGCCGAAAATCAAAAGATATTTGCAACGTCTAGAAACATAAATATTTTAGATACAACAGGAAGTATTTACGGATTAGATCCTGAAATAGCATGGAATTATGGCGTATCGTTTTTACAAGGTTTTAGAGTTTTTGGAAGAAAAGCAGAAGTAACAGCAGATTTTTATAGAACAGATTTTAAAAACCAAGTGGTTGTAGATTATGAAAATGCTCAAGAAGTAAATTTTTATAATTTAAAAGGAAATAGTTATGCTAATAGTTTTCAGTTGGAATTAAGTTATTCTCCTTTTAATCAGTTTAATACACGTGTTGCTTATAAGAATTACGATGTAAAAACGCAATATAATTCTGGTGAATTAGAAAAAGCGTTAACAGCGAAGCATCGTTTTTTTGCTAATATATCTTACGAAACGGTAGTAAGAAATAATTCGAATTGGAAATTTGATGCGACCTACAATTGGTTAGGTAAACAACGTTTTTCTTCAACAGAAAATAATCCTGAAGCGTATCAGTTGTCAGAATATTCACCATCATTAGCAACAGTTAATGCTCAGGTTACAAGAGTATTTTCTCCAAAATTTGAAATATATTTAGGAGGAGAAAATATCACTAATGTAAGACAAGATAATCCAATAGTTTCTGCAGATAATCCTTTTGGTTCAAGTTTTGATACTACTTTTGTATATGGCCCAATATTTGGAGCTAACTATTTTGCAGGACTGAGATATAAAATTAAGTAAAACAATTAGAGTTGAGGTGCGAGCCTCATAATTTTAAATTATAATAATATGAAATCAATGAAAATTTTAAAAAGTACAGTATTCGTTTTAGCATTATTAATGACATCTTTAACATTTGCACAAAATAAAAATGCAAGAACCTCTATAGAAGTAGATGGCGTTTGTTTAATGTGTAAAAAAAGAATTGAAAAGGCGAGTTTAAATACTAAAGGCGTAAAGTCTGCCATTTGGAATGTAGAAACACACGAGCTTAAGTTAATTTTTGATGAGCGTAAAACAGACATTAAAACAATAACACAAAGTATTGCAGATGTTGGTCATGATTCAAAAGAAATAAAAGCTACAGATTTAGCTTATAATTCGGTACATCCTTGTTGTAAATATCGCGATGAAGATGTTTTAGAGGAACATAATGATTAAGTGGATAAATTATATAAAAAAAGCCTGAATTTAAATTCAGGC
>NZ_LIQG01000027.1:0-162500 GCF_001418015.1 Lacinutrix mariniflava
TTTTTTTATATAATTTTTTTCTTTTTTCAAAAAGAATTAATTAATAAAAGCAACCAGCCAATAACTAAAAGTAAACCACCAATTGGAGTTACTGGTCCTAGAAAGCGAAGCTTTTTTCCTTTGGCACTAGATAAAATTAAGCCGTAAATACTAAAAGAGAATAAAACAATACCTAGTGTAAAACACCAATATGTGGCAGCAGTTATATTTGAGGCGTTAAAACCTAAAACCAATAATACTATTGCATGATACATTTGGTATTTTACGCCAACTTCAAAACTGTTTAATTGTTCTGCAGATAAAATCTTCTTTAAGGCATGCGCTCCAAAGGCTCCAAAAATGACTGAAAACATACCAAAAAAGGCACCTGTAGCTATTATAATTTCTTGTGTCATTGTGTTTTTTATTTATAAACTATTGGAATAATTTCTCCTTTAGCTAAACAGTATTTTTCAACGTCTTCTTTTGTAAGTCTTGCTGTGTAATCTTCTTCATTAACCATAAAACCTATGTCTCTAAGCTTACTAAAGTAATCGCAACCATAAACACGCACATGATCGTATTGTCCAAATATTTCAGCGCGTTCTTTTTTGTCAGTTATGGTATCGTCTTCAAACGTTGCCATTCTAGATAAATCTTGAGGAATTTGAAATATACCATAGCCACCAGGTTTCATAACACGAAACAGTTCTTGCATGGCTTTAGTATCATCAGGTATATGCTCTAAAACATGGTTGCATAAAATAATATCGTAACTATTATCTTCAAATGGAAGGTTGCATATGTCTGCTTTAACGTCGGCAATTGGAGATAATAAATCTGTAGTTGTATAGTCTAAATTGTCTAAGACTCTAAAGCGTTTTAAAAAACATTGTTCTGGAGCAAAATGAAGTACTTTTTTTTCAGCAGAAAAGAAATCGGTTTCATTTTGTAAATACAACCATAATAATCGATGTCTTTCTAAAGATAGAGTAGAGGGAGATAACACATTGTTGCGTTGTTCTCCATAGCCATAAGGAAGAAAAGATTTGAAGCTTTTGCCGTCTATTGGGTCTGTAAATGTATTGCCTTTTAAAAAGAAAGCTAAAATTGGACGTGCAACATAGCTTAACCTAATTAATAAAGGTCTCGGGATGGTGTTAAGTATTAATTTGAATAGTTTTTTTGACACGAATTTCACGAATTTTCAAGAATCCTTACAGGACGATTCTTTTATACTTTAAACTGTCTTCTCCAAAATTAATGAGTAATCCTAGTTTTAGTTTAGATACAGCTAAATAATTTAATGTTTGTTTTGTATGGGCTACTGTTAAACAGCTAATGGCTTTTAATTCTAAAACTATTTTATCATCTATAATAAAATCGGCCTTGTATTTATGAGGTAATAAATTGCCTTTGTATACTATACCATATTTCATCTCACGAGAATACGGAATATTATTATCCGTTAATTCTATTTCTAAAGCATCTGCATAAACAACTTCGTTAAAACCTTTTCCTAATTGATTGTGAACTTCCATACAGATGCCAACTATTTTGTAAGCGTCTTCTTTGTATATAAGATTCGACATGAATTTAGATTAGATTAATAAAGTTTAAGTTAGCAAATTAGTGATAATTAGTGAAATTCGTGTCAAAAAACTTAAAGCACTAAAGCCTTCTGTCTAAATTCATCTTCTTCTGTAGAAGTAATACCTAAAGCTTCATAAACATAAGCAAAAGTAGATAGTATCTCAGGTTTTCCGTCTAATATAGCTACATCATGTTCAAAATGTGCACTAGGCTTACCATCTTGAGTTGTAATAGTCCAACCGTCTCTATGTTGTTTTATGCGTTGTGTTCCAAGATTTATCATAGGTTCGATGGCAACAACCATACCTTCAATAAACTTTTTGCCACGACCACGTTTACCGTAGTTCGGCATTTCTGGATCTTCATGCATAACACGACCTAATCCATGTCCAACCAATTCTCTTACAACACCATAACCATGATCTTCGCAATATTTCTGTATGGCATAACCAACATCGCCAACACGATTACCAACTTTTAATTCTTTAATACCAACGTATAAAGACTCTTTAGTGATTTGTAATAATTTCTCGGTTTCAGGATCTATTTCACCTACAGCAAAAGTGTAAGCATGATCACCATAAAAACCATTTTTTATAGAACCACAATCTATAGAAATAATATCACCATTTTCTAATGGTGTGTTATTTGGGATACCGTGTACAACTTGAGAGTTTGGACTCATGCAAAGCGTATTAGGAAAATCGTAAAGACCTAAAAAACCAGGTATTGCTCCTTGGTCTCTAATGCATTCTTCTGCAATTTTATCTAACTCTAATGTTGTTACACCAGGTTTTACAGCTTTTGCTATTTCTCCTAATGTTTTAGAAACTACAAGTGCAGCTTCGCGCATTAATTCTATTTCTTCTCTTGTTTTTACTATAATCATAATCTGTGAATAACTACTGTTTTAGAATCTGAAAAATCCTTTTTTCTTTTTTTGTTTAGGCTGAGGTCTTTCGTTTGTAAGCATTTGGTATATTTCTCCCCAACCCAGTATGCCACCAATATTTCTGTCGTCTATAAATAAATCTGCATGAATTTTTCTGCTAGCATTATCGAGGTTCTCTTCTTCAGGGAAACTTCGGTTTACTGCATAAAATTCAATACCATTAGATTTGCAAAATTCTACGGCTTCGTCAAGTTTTTTACCATGGCGATAGGTCCATAAAATTAAACGGTGACCATCTGCTTGTAACCGTTTTAAAGTGTCGAATGCAAATAAGCGTTCGTCTCCAATACCAGGATAACCATCTTCTACAATAGTACCATCGAAATCTACAGCAATAATAAGTCCTTTAGAAATATTCATTCAAGTTTTAATTGATTACAAAAATACGATAAAAATTAAAGCTTTAAATGAAACGATAAGATTGAAAAAAAATAGCCCTCGACTTATTTTAAGAGGAGAACTATTTTGTTTTATTTTAAAAAAAATCAAAAAAGAGGTATTGAAGTTTATCTTCAGTCTAATAATATTGCATTAATGGCTTTATTATTTTCTTTATCGAAGGTTATGTCTAAATGAAACGGAGCCATATATCCAAATTCAATAAGATAATGAAAGTTAATGTTGCTGCTGTCTTTAGGCTTGCCAATAAGTTCAAGTATTTCAGTTTTACTTTTGCCAATTAATATTTTGCTTTCAACTAAGTCTGAAGCCATAAGCCCTTTTTCTCTTGGGCTAGCATTTTTCCATTTTACAGATTCAAATTTTTTAGGATTATAATCTTTACAATTAGTAAAACTAATAAGTAAGAGCATTATAATTATTATTTTTTTCATTTTTAAACTAAGCTTTCTTGTGTCATAACAGCAGGTTTTTCAACACCCATTAGTTTTAAAATAGTAGGAGCTAGGTCACCTAAGACACCATTTTTAATGTCTTTTAATTCGTTGTCTATTAAAATAACAGGAACAGGGTTAGTGGTGTGTGCTGTATGTGGAGAGCCATCAGGATTCATCATTGTTTCGCAATTACCATGATCTGCAATTAGTAAAGTGGTGTAACCATTTTCTAGAGCAGTTGTGATTACTTTTTCTACACAAGTATCTACAGCTTCACAGGCTTTAATGGCAGCAGGCATAGAGCCTGTGTGTCCAACCATATCGCCATTTGCAAAATTTAAACATACAAAATCGACTTCTCCTTTTTGTAGTTCCGGTACTAAAGCATCTGTTAATTCAAAAGCACTCATTTCGGGTTTTAAGTCGTAAGTCGCTACTTTTGGTGAGTTTTTTAATATGCGAGACTCACCTTTAAATGGTTTTTCTCTTCCGCCAGAAAAGAAAAAGGTAACATGAGGATACTTTTCTGTTTCTGCGATTCTAATTTGTGTTTTGTTATTCTTTTCTAAAACTTCACCTAAGGTTTCTGTAATATTGTCTTTATCGAAAATAATATGAATACCCTTAAAAGCATCACCATAATTCGTCATTGTAACATAATACAAATTCAATTTATGCATGTTTTGCTCATGATGATCGTTTTGATATAAAGCATCTGTTAACTCACGACCTCTATCTGTTCTAAAATTAAAAAACAGAACAACATCGTCTTCTTTTATTGTTGCTAACGGAAGTCCTTCAGCATTTGCTTTTATAATTGGCTTTATAAATTCGTCTGTAATATCTGCATCGTAGTGCTTTTGAATGCTGTCTGGTAAATTATTAGATAATTCACCTGCTCCATTAACTAAAGCATCATAAGCTAACTTAACACGCTCCCAACGGTTATCGCGATCCATTGCGTAATAACGACCTGTTATTGAGGCGATTTCTGTGTTTTTATCTTTCGTGTAATTTTCTAAATCTTCTATAAAACCTTTTCCAGATTTAGGATCTACATCTCTACCATCTGTAAAAGCATGAATGTATGTGTTTTTTACACCTGCATTTTCAGATGCATCGACTAATGCTTTAATATGGTTAATGTGAGAATGTACACCACCATTACTAACTAAACCTAGTAAATGAACGTTTTTGCCTTCCGCTTTAGCGTAATTAAAAGCATCTATTAGCACTTTTTCTTGTGCTAAAGTATTATTCTCAATTGCTAAATTAATCTTCGCTAAGTCTTGATAAACAATACGTCCGGCACCTAAATTCATGTGTCCAACTTCACTGTTTCCCATTTGACCTTCTGGTAAACCAACATGTAAACCGTCTGTTCTTAGTTGTGCATGCGGATATTTAGTGTATAAACTATCTATAAATGGTGTGTTGGCATTATCTATTGCAGAGACTTTAGGATCTGGGCTTTTTCCCCAACCATCAAGAATCATTAGGATGACTTTTTTGTTCATTTTCTTAGAGTTTGAGTAACAAATATAAATAATAAAGTCCCGCAAATGCAGGACTTTACTATATAATTAAGCGAAAACGTTTTAGTTGATTTTCTAATATTCTTTGTGCTAATTTTTTCTGCTGATGCTTTTTTTAGTAGAAAAATTGAAGCATGCTCTTATTTAGAGCTACGATTTAAATTCACCATTTTTATTATTTATAAAATTACAGAAGTTCAGGATTGATGTCTAGAATGTTTTCTTCTGTGTACTTGGTGATAAATTCTTTAGAGAAATTTTGGCTTCCTAAAAGTTTGTCTGTTTTTAGAATTTCAACAATATCTAATTGGTTATAGTCTTTTAAATATTGAGAAGATAGTGGTTTGTAGCTGTAATGCCAAGGTTCATATTTGAAGCCTTTTCTGTTGGGTAAATCTGTGTAAACAAGATAAAAACCATAATCTTTAGCATGTTTGTCCATCCATTCTTTAAGTTTACAAAAAGCACCGTTGTTATGAAAATTCCCTTCTAATAATAGACCTCTTGGTTGTTTAACATTGGTTTGGTAAATATCTATGTCTGTTCCCCAATGGTGTCTTGATGTTCCTGGAATGGTAGAATATTCTATAATTTTTTTAATATTTTCTGTAGTTGAAAGTCCTTTTGCTTGGTTGCTTTTAAATTTGCGTTCCCAAATACGTTTTTGGTGGGCAAAACTTCTATAACTTGAAACAGCTCCAATTTTAATGTTGCTTTTTAAAGCTTCGGTTTGCATTTGTTTAAAAGCTGTAAATGCTTCTTTTCTTAATTTATAGCCTTCACCAAATAACTCAGGATTGCCTTTCCCTATTAATTGCTCTGAAGAAATAGTGATTTGTGCAAAAGAGAGTTGCGGAAGAGTAGCTATAGCCATTAATAGTATAAGCTTTAAAAATGTGTTTCTAATCATAGTTTTTTGTGCATTAGGTAGTGATCTCCTACATTGGGTATGTTAAAAATATTACCAATGGTTTCAAATCCGTTTTTTTTGTAGAAATTAAGAGCAATTATGCGTGCATTAAACCACAAGCGTTCTATTTTTTTATCTTTTAAAAAAGCGACACCATGCGTTAATAATTTTTGACCAAATTGATGGCGTTGATATTCTTCTAAAACACCCATTGCACGCAATCGATATTGTTTAGTGTCTTTAAAATAAGGAGACTTATCGACTACAAAAGAGGAAACAGCAACCAATTTATCCTCATAGAATAAACCAAAGTGGAAAGTGCTATCTAGATTATCTTGAGGAATCGCGCAAGCGTCAACAGGTTTTCCTTTTCGTAATACAGCATGTCTTACAGGAATAGTTTCTAAGCCGCTTATTTGTTTAATCGTAATTCTTGAAGCATTTATTATTTTAGGTTCAAACGGCATTTATTGTTGTTTTATGTTTTCAAATTTAATTAAATTTACTGAAAAAATAACGATGGTATTTCGCTTTAAAATTATTGATAAAAAAGATATAAATACTATTATTCCGTTAGTTAGAAAATTAACGAGTAATGCAAATTCTGAAAATGTACTAAAAGAACGTTTTGCTGCAATGGTAGAGGAGAATTACGAATGCGCAGGTGTTTTTGATAATGAAAAACTAATTGGTGTTTGTGGTATGTGGTTTCAGACAAGACATTATGCAGGTAAATCTATGGAAGTAGATCATGTTTATATTGAAGAGGCTTATCAAGGAAAAGGTTTGGGTAAAGAATTCTTTAAATGGTTGTACGATTATGCAAAATCAAAAGGATGCAATACTTCAGAATTAAATACTTATGTACAAAATTACCCTTCACATAAATTTTATTATAATGAAGGGTATGAAATTTATGGTTATCACTTTTTTAAAACGTTATAACTAGTAATTAAGATATAACCAACCAGAATAGCTCTTGTTGTCTTCGGTTTTTAAAACATAGAAATAGGTTCCTACAGGAAGTTTGTTTCCTTGAGTACCGACTACTTTTTTGTTTGAGATGCCATTAAATGTGTTTTTGTAGTTCTGTACATCATAAACAATTCTTCCCCAACGATTAAAAATCTTTAAAGTATTATTGAATAATTCAACGCCTTCAATTATGAATACATCGTTTAAACCGTCGTTGTTAGGGCTTATTCCGTTATAGACTGTAAGGCCATCGCTACCAATTAGTGCTCCAAAGGTTATAATTGTATAGTCATTTGGCGTAAACTCAAAAGAACTAATTGTTCCGTTGTTTATGTCTCCAGTTACAGAAGTGTTACCTAAATCTAACCATCTATTTTCTGCTTTACTCCATCCAACAATTCTTAGGTTCATTAAGTCATTTACTAATAACGAAATCTGACTTTCTTGATCCCAAGTTAAAGTAGCTAATGTTTTTTTAGAACCATTAAAATCCCAAAACTCTTCTTTGCTAATGGCATTAATAATGGCTTCGGAATTATTTGTATCAAAGCTTTCTACAAACGTTGATGGAAAATTTGGGTCTTCGTTAAAGTATGCTGCTTTAAATTTAGGACTGTTAATTTGTTCTGGTATTATTAAAGGTCTTAATTTATTATCATCCCCAATAGGAAACGTAAATGAGTTGTTTCCTTTAAAAGAAGCATATCCGTCTGTGAGTCTAAGGTCATCTTCTGAAACATAAAAGGTGTCATTTAGAAAGTCAAGTGAAATAATTGGGTTGTTTCTTGGTGTTATTGTATGACCAATAATATAATTCAAACCATTAGAAACTTCGGTGCTAACTTCTAGAAATAAATTATCGAGAACGGCAACATCCATATCATAAAAGGTAGGTATTTCTGTTCCAGATATTGTTAATGCATTAGCTGAATTATAAAAACCAGCTAAACCTAAATTTTGGTTGAAGGTTCCATCGTTTTCTAAATCGATGTGGAAACCCATTTGACCTTGGTCGTGAATTTGTACGTTTCCAAAATTATGGAAAGATTGTTGTGCCTTTGATATATTGAAAAACAAGATAACTAAGACTCCTATTATTATATTTTGTGTCTTATTCATAAGCTGTATAAATTACTAGTATGTTCTCTGTTTTGTTATCCACATTAATTGTAAATCCAGTTGCATTAAACGATGTAAAACTTGCAGATGTTAAACCTTGATTGTCTCCGTTATTATTAGAGTATCTTATTCCTATACAATGGGAGCTTGAAGCGTAACGAGAAATATCATTAATAGAATTACCACTACCTCCAACATAAATTACTTGTTGCGTTGCTCCTCTTGCATAACCTGTCATTCCTCCAAAAGCGTTGTTGAAGCCATTATTATTGTTTCCAACACCATTGTCTGAATTTATGTTTTCACTTTCAACATTAGCATAGGCTTGAAATGTTACTTGAGAAGGTTCAAAAGGAATACCTGTTATTATTTTACTGCCAGTTGCTGTAATAATAAAATGTCCTACGTATGCATTCGATGGACCAACAAGTCCTTGCGCACCTGTTGCACCGTTAGTTCCATTAGTTCCAGCTTCACCTTCTGGACCTTGAGCGCCAGTTGTACCATCATTTCCGTTTATTCCTGCATCACCTTGAGGACCTTGAGCACCAGTTGCACCGTCGTTTCCATTTGTTCCAACATCACCTTGTGGACCTTGAGCACCAGTTGCACCATCGTTTCCGTCAGCTCCGTTTACTCCAGCATCACCTTGAGGACCAGTTGCACCATTGTTTCCGTCAATTCCGTTTATTCCAGCATCACCTTGAGGACCTTGAGCACCAGTTGCACCATCGTTTCCATTTATTCCAGCATCACCTTGTGGGCCTTGAGCGCCAGTTGCGCCATCAGTTCCATTTGTTCCAGGATCACCTTGTGGACCTTGAGCACCAGTTGCACCATCGTTTCCGTTTATTCCGGTATCACCTTGAGGACCTTGAGCACCAGTTGCACCATCGTTTCCGTTTATTCCAGCTTCACCTTCTGGACCTTGAGCGCCAGTTGTACCATCATTTCCGTTTATTCCTGCATCACCTTGAGGACCTTGAGCACCAGTTGCACCGTCGTTTCCATTTGTTCCAACATCACCTTGTGGACCTTGAGCACCAGTTGCACCATCGTTTCCGTCAGCTCCGTTTACTCCAGCATCACCTTGAGGACCAGTTGCACCATTGTTTCCGTCAATTCCGTTTATTCCAGCATCACCTTGAGGACCTTGAGCACCAGTTGCACCATCGTTTCCATTTATTCCAGCATCACCCTGTGGGCCTTGAGCGCCAGTTGCGCCATCGTTTCCGTCAGTTCCGTTTACTCCGGCATCACCTTGAAGACCTTGAGCGCCAGTTGCGCCATCGTTTCCGTCAGTTCCGTTTACTCCGGCATCACCTTGAAGACCTTGAGGGCCAGTTGTACCATCGTTTCCATTTATTCCAGCATCACCTTGTGGACCTTGAGCACCAGTTGCACCATCGTTTCCGTTTATTCCAGCATCACCTTGAGGACCTTGAGCACCAGTTGCACCATCGTTTCCGTTTGTTCCAGAATCACCTTGTGGGCCTTGAGCTCCAGTTGCACCGTCGTTTCCGTTGGTTCCAGCATCACCTTGTGGGCCTTGAGCACCAATTGCACCGTCAGTTCCGTTTATTCCAGCATCACCTTGTGGCCCTTGAGCGCCAGTTGCACCATCGTTTCCGTTTATTCCAGCATCACCTTGTGGGCCTTGAGCGCCAGTTGCACCATCGTTTCCTATTTGTTCCAGGATCACCTTGTGGACCTTGAGCACCAGTTGCACCGTCAGTTCCGTTTGCTCCAGCATCACCTTGAGGACCTTGAACGCCAGTTGCACCATCGTTCCCGTTAGTTCCAGCTTCACCTTGAGGGCCTTGAGTACCAGTTGCACCATCAGTTCCGTTATTCCGGCATCACCTTGAGGACCTTGAACGCCAGTTGCACCATCGTTTCCGTTAGTTCCAGCTTCACCTTGAGGACCTTGAGGGCCAGTTGCACCGTCAGTTCCATTTGTTCCAGTATCACCTTGTGGACCTTGAGCACCAGTTGCACCATCGTTTCCGTTTGCTCCAGCATCACCTTGTGGGCCTTGAGCGCCAGTTGTACCATCGTTTCCGTTAGTTCCAGCTTCACCTCGAGGACCTTGAGCGCCAGTTGCGCCATCGTTTCCGTCAGTTCCGTTTACTCCGGCATCACCTTGAAGACCTTGAGGGCCAGTTGCGCCATCGTTTCCGTCAGCTCCGTTTACTCCAGCATCACCTTGAGGACCTTGAGCACCAGTTGCGCCATCGTTTCCATTTATTCCAGCTTCACCTTGAGGACCTTGAGCGCCAGTTGTGCCATCGTTTCCGTCAGTTCCGTTTATCCCAGCTTCACCTTGTGGACCTTGAGCACCAGTTGCACCATCGTTTCCGTTTAGCCCAGCATCACCTTGTGGCCCTTGAGCGCCAGTTGCACCATCGTTTCCGTTTATTCCAGCATCACCTTGTGGGCCTTGAGCGCCAGTTGCACCATCGTTTCCATTTGTTCCAGGATCACCTTGTGGACCTTGAGCACCAGTTGCACCGTCAGTTCCGTTTGCTCCAGCATCACCTTGAGGACCTTGAACGCCAGTTGCACCATCGTTCCCGTTAGTTCCAGCTTCACCTTGAGGGCCTTGAGTACCAGTTGCACCATCAGTTCCGTTTATTCCGGCATCACCTTGAGGACCTTGAACGCCAGTTGCACCATCGTTCCCGTTAGTTCCAGCTTCACCTTGAGGGCCTTGAGGGCCAGTTGCACCGTCAGTTCCATTTGTTCCAGTATCACCTTGTGGACCTTGAGCACCAGTTGCACCATCGTTTCCGTTAGTTCCAGCTTCTCCTTGTGGACCTTGAGCACCAGTTGCACCGTCGTTTCCGTTTATTCCAGCATCACCTTGTGGACCTTGAGCGCCAGTTGCGCCATCGTTTCCGTTAGTTCCAGCTTCGCCTTGTGGACCTTGAGCACCAGTTGCACCGTCGTTTCCGTTTATTCCAGCATCACCTTGTGGACCTTGAGCGCCAGTTGCGCCATCGTTTCCGTCAGTTCCGTTTATCCCAGCATCACCTTGAGGACCTTGAGCACCAGTTGCGCCATCGTTTCCATTTATTCCAGCATCACCTTGAGGGCCTTGAGTACCAGTTGCACCATCAGTTCCGTTTATTCCGGCATCACCTTGAGGACCTTGAGCACCAGTTGCACCATCAGTTCCGTTAGTTCCTGCTTCACCTTGAGGGCCTTGAGTACCAGTTGCACCATCAATTCCATTTACTCCAGCTTCACCTTGTGGACCTTGAGTGCCAATTGCACCATCGTTTCCGTCATTTCCGTTTATTCCAGCATCACCTTGTGGGCCTTGAGCGCCAGTTGCACCATCGTTTCCGTCATTTCCGTTCGTTCCAGCTTCACCTTGAGGCCCTTGAGCACCTGTTGCACCGTCATTTCCGTTTATTCCATTTGTTCCAGCATCACCTTGTGGGCCTTGAACACCAGTTGCACCATCGTTTCCGTTCGTTCCAACTTCACCTTGAGGCCCTTGAGCGCCTGTTGCACCGTCATTTCCATTTATTCCAGCATCACCTTGAGGACCTTGAGGTCCAGCTATACTAATAGTAATAGGTGTGCCTGTTTCATTAGTATATGTGAAACTTCCATCGTTATTTTGAGAAATAGATGTTATAGTTTCATTTTCCATAACATCAACACAGAGGCTATTCCATGTATTGTTGTTAAATTGAAATAAGCAATTCTCGTCGGTATTGTACACTATTGCTCCGTTTAAAGGAGTAATAGCATTCATTTCTGCTTCAGAAATTCTTGTTACCACTAATACTTTTTCAGAACTCTCTAGTTCTAAAATCGAGTTTTGATCTATTGTTTGTGGATTGTCTCCTATTTTAACTTGTGCAAATGCATTTGTAGTAAGTAAGAGAATTAAAATTAAAAATATCTTTTTCATTTAAGGGCTTTTTATTTCAAAAATAGCCTTGATTAGCTGATTTAGCGATGAAAAAGCTTAGTTCACTTCATAAAATCGATGAATAACCTAAAAATTCGACATAATGCTTAATAATTATGTTGCTGAATCCATAATAATTACTATTTTTGCCATCGGAAATGCGAGAGTAGCTCAGTTGGTAGAGCGTCAGCCTTCCAAGCTGAATGTCGCCAGTTCGAACCTGGTCTCTCGCTCAAAGAACTTCAATAGAAATATTGGAGTTTTTTTTGTGCCTATTTTTTAAAATTAATAGATAGTAGTTTTATTCATGAAGTTTAATAGGTTTCTTTTGTTGTAGACGAAACCCGACTAGTTAAGCTTAAATTGGTCTTACTAGGTTATTAGGTGTGTTTTTATTTTAATAAGTTTAAAGATGTATTTGTATCAATTTCATAAGCCTCTTTTTCGTGCTCAAAAATTCTGGCTTTCAATTTGCCTTTCAAAGTAATATCTTTTCCTTGAACTTCAATATAGCTTCCTTCTCGTAGACCAATTACTGGTTGCGTGTTAAATTGATGAAACTCTTTTATGCGTGTTTCTCTTGTTTCTCCCATATGTTTGCTTCCTGTTATTGGGTCTAGATAATGTGGGTTAATATTAAAAGGTACAAAACCTAAGGTTTTAAAACTTGGTGGATACACAATTGGCATATCATTGGTTGTGTTCATGGTGAGTCCACAGATATTACTACCAGCACTTGTTCCTAAGTATGGAATACCGCTATTAATAGCTTCTTTTAAAATATTTAAACATTTGTTTCTGTAAAGTTGATTGACTAGAACAAATGTATTACCTCCTCCAACATAAATACCCTTAGCTTGTTTTATGGCTTCAGTTGCATTTTTAAACTCATGAATACCTTTTACTTTTTTACCTATACTTTCAAAAGGCTTTTTAATTTTCTCAGTGTATTCATTGTGAGAAATCCCACCAGGTCTTGCGTAAGGAATAAAAAGTATGTCATCCGAGTCTTTAAAATGATTTTTTAATTCATCTAAAAGATAGTCTAATGGTTTACCTCCAAAAACGGTTGATGTACTGGCAATAATTATACTTCTCATTATAGTTTATTTGTTGTAAATTTATATGTCACTAATTTAACGATAAAATGTAAAGAGTTCTCTTTTTAACAAAAGTTTAAAACTCTTTTAAAATTTAATTAAGAAATGAAATCCGTTATTTACAGAACTAAACCAAGCCATATGAAACCATTATTATTTCTACTATTTTTTTCTTTAGCAACAATGTCTATGTTCGCTCAAGATGTTTCACGAATTGAAGTTAAAGGTAAAATAATTGTAGACGTAGACGATGTCGAGAACATTACTGTCTATAATACGACTTCAAATAAAGGAACGATTACAGATTCTATTGGGAATTTTGTAATTAAGGTTGCTTTAAATGATGAGATTCGTGTTTCTTCTGTTCAATTAATTCCTTTTACAACAAAAATAACCGAGCCAGTTATAGATACTAAAGTGTTGAAAATATATTTAAAAGAATATGTAAATACACTTGATGAGGTGGTTTTACTACCATATGATTTAACAGGTGATCTTGCCACAGATGCTAAAGATGCTAAAGTGTCTGATGCTATTGTTTTTGAATTTGGAAGTTTCGAGAATTTTGAAATGCCAGACGATTACCATTCTAAGGTAGATAATATAGCGATAGGTACTCAAAACGATCGTCAGCGATTTCAGGCAGACGGTATGGCAATTATAGGTTTGTTAAGTAATTGGATTTTTAAAAATAAGAAGAATAGAAATAAAGACAAGGTAGATCCAAGATTGGAAACTCCAATTTCTAGTGTTTCCTACGCCTTTAGTCCTTCATATTTTATAGAAAATTACAATATTCCAGAAGATAGAGTACAAGAGTTTATTGGTTTTATCGAAGAATCTCATTTCGATGATACACTTTTAGAGCCTAAAAATGAATTAAAATTAATTGAATATTTATTTGAAAAAAGTAAAGCATTCTTAGGGATTGAAGATGGCGGTAAAGAATAATGTTTTTTATCTGTTATTTTTAATTTCTTTTTTTAGTTTTTCTCAAAACACAATTTTAGTAGGTGTTGTTGATGGAGAAGAAGGTGTTGATGGAATTCATGTTATTAATCGTTCTCAAAAAAAATATGCTACTACAAGCGATAAAGGTGAATTTATGATAGAAGCAATTGTAAATGATACGATTGTTTTTACATCGGTACAGTATAAATCTTTAACACACATTGTAATATTTGAGAATATTAAAAGCAAAACGCTTAATGTTAATCTTGAGACTCAGGTAAATCAATTGCCAGAAGCATTAATAGGCTTTACTCTAACAGGAGATTTAAGTAATGATGTTTTAAATTCTGATGTGAAAAGATCAATAGATTTCTACGATGTGGGAATTCCTGGTTATAAAGGCAAAAGAAAAACCCAAAGCGAGCGATTATTAGCAGAAGCAGGAGAATTTAAGCCTATAATGTTATTGGGGATCCTTGGAGGCTCAATTCCTTTAAATCCAATTTTAAATGGAATTTCAGGAAGAACTAAAGAGCTTAAAAAACGTGTTGATATTGAAAATAACACAAAATTAATGAATGCTTTAAAAAACAGGTTATCTGAACCTTTTTTTAAAGAGAATGAATTAAAAGAAGAACTTAGAGCAGAGTTTTTTTATTTCTGTGCAGAAGATGATGCGTTCGAAACTAGATGTACTTCTAGTGATTTAGAAGCTTTAGTTTTTATGAAAGAAAAGTATAGTGTTTATAAAGAAAATCTTGCTTTAAAAGAATAACTAAAAACTTGGAATACTTTTTGTCTACTTTAAGTAATTTAGCAATCGAAACATATATACATGAAAATTTTTAAATCGATTTTATTTTTAACTTTAGTTGTGTCATTAGCCTTTACTAATGCACATAAATATTATGTAAGTATTACTAAAATTGAATACGTAAAAGAGCAGCAATCTGTGCAAATTATTACGCGAATTTTTATAGACGATTTCGAGAGACTTCTTAAAGAGCGATTCGACGATAGAATTGTTTTAAATACAAGTACAGATGAAATACAAATAGATAACTACATTAAAAAGTATTTACTTTCTAGGCTAAAAATAGATGTTAATGGAGAGCAATCTGTTATAAAATTTATTGGTAAAGAATACGATGGAGATGTAGTGCAGTGTTATATGGAAATTGAAAAAGTAGAAAACATTAAATCTTTTAGTGTTGAAAATAATGTGCTATATGATTTGTTTAGCGATCAAAAAAACATCGTGAGAACACATATAAACGGTAAGGATAAATCTTTTATTCTAATCCCTGAAAACGATAAAGGAATGTTAAACTTCTAAAAAAAGGAATGTTTAAATCTTAAAATTTGTTAAATTCAGCCTCTATTCTGAAAACAACAAAAAAATGAACAATTTTAAGTACTTGGTGCTATCTGCACTTTTTGTTACTGTTGGCGTGTTTGCTCAGCAAGATCAAGAAAAAAAAGAGCCTCAACAAGGGCACGTTAATCAAAACAAATTCAAGCAACTTTACGAGGAGTTTTCTACTCCTAACATGTATCGTGCTGCATCTGGAGCACCTGGAGTTGCGTATTATCAGCAACAAGCAGATTATAAGATGGATTTAGAATTAGACGATGTTAATGCTAAATTATCTGGTTTCGAAACGATTACTTATACTAATAATTCTCCAGATGTACTTAAATATCTTTGGGTGCAATTAGATCAAAACATGAGAGCTAAAGATTCTAAAACGCCTTTAATTGAAGGTAGTGGAGTTAGACCTGCAGCTCAAATTTCTTCTTACGCTAACGATTACATGAGTGATGGTTTCGATGGTGGTTTTAATATAGAAGAAGTAAAAGGAACAAATGGTAAGCCTTTACAACACATGATTAATCGTACGATGATGCGTGTGGATATGCCTGAACCATTAGCGTCTGGAGAGCAATTTTCATTCTCAATAAAATGGTGGTATAATATTAATGACCACGTTAATGGAAGAGGTCGTTCTGGGTACGAGTACTTTAAAGAAGACGATAATAGAGCGTATGTAATGGCACAGTTTTATCCTAGAATGGCTGTTTATAATGATGTAGAAGGATGGCAAAACTCTCAGTTTTGGGGACGTGACGAATTTGCGTTACCATTCGGAAACTTTGAAGTGAATATAACAGTGCCTGCAGATCATATTTTAGATGGTACAGGAAAGTTAACTAATAGGAAAGACGTATTTTCTAAAGATATGATGAAGCGTTACGAGAAAGCGAAGAAATCATACGATGAGCCAGTTGTAGTTGTTACTCAAGATGAAGTAGTTGAAAAACTAAAAACTAAATCTTCAAAAACAAAAACTTGGAAATTATATGCAGAGAACGTTAGAGATTTCGGTTTTGCAACTTCAAGACGTTACATTTGGGACATGATGTCTGTAAAAATTGGAAACAAAGATGTTATGGCTGTTTCTATGTATGGAAAAGAAGGAAACCCGTTATGGGAAGATTGGTCTACTAAAGCAGTGGCAAGTACATTAAAATCTTACTCACGTATGACTTTCGATTATCCTTATCATAAAGCTATTTCAGTACATGCTAAACAGCAAGGTATGGAGTATCCAATGATTTGCTGGAATTATGGTCGACCAGATAAAGATGGGAACTATAGTGACCGTGTTAAATTTGGAATGATGTCTGTAATTATTCATGAGGTTGGACATAACTTCTTCCCAATGATTGTAAACAGTGATGAGCGCCAATGGACATGGATGGACGAAGGTTTAAATACTTTTGTACAGTACGTTGCAGAACAAGATTTCGGAAAATGGTATCCAGGTGCTTTATCTGAAGGACAATCGGCATATCCTTCACGTCGTGGACCAGCAGCAAATATTACAAGATATATGGGAGGAGATCAAGATTTTATTGCTCCTATCATGACTAAAGGTTTGAACACTTACCAGTTTGGAAACAATGCTTATGGTAAGCCAGGAACTGCATTAAATATTCTTAGAGAAACAGTAATGGGACCAGAATTGTTCGATTATGCATTTAGAGAATATGCGCAACGTTGGATGTTTAAGCACCCAACACCAGAAGATTTTTTCCGTACTATGGAAGATGCTTCAGCATTCGATTTAGATTGGTATTGGAGAGGATGGTTCTACACAACAGATTATGTTGATATTGGAATTAAAGATGTGAAAAAATACTATGTAACAACTAAAGCAAATAAAGCTGGCGGAGATTTAGCTAAACGTTTTGGAATGGACGAAAAAGATTTAGTGTATTTTGTTGAAGATGGAAGTGAAGAGCATACGGCAGGAATGAAAAGCGAAAGTATTTCAGATGAGTCTACCACGCTAAAAGAGTATTTAATGGATAATTTTACTGCTGAAGAACGCACAAAAATGGAAGAGCCTAAGTTTTTCTATAACGTAACTTTCAACAAGCCAGGAGGATTAGTTATGCCAATTATAGTAGAATATACTTATGCAGATGGAACTAGTAAAACTGAAACGTATCCAGCGCAAATTTGGAGACTTAATGATAAAGAAGTAAGTAAAGCAATATCTTCAAAGAAGGAGATTGTTGGAATTACTGTAGATCCTAAATTAGAAACTGCAGATGTTGATACTTCTAATAACTCTTGGCCAAGAGAGGTTAAAGAAGGAGAGTTTGATAAATTTAAAAATAGAGTAAGAAACTAATAAGTAGTTTTTCATAACATAAAAAGCCTGTTCATAATGAACAGGCTTTTTTTTTGTTTTTTTGTCAGATGTGATTTTGTTTACTGATTACTAGTGTGTTATGTGTTGTTTCTTACGAAACACTATGTTAGAAGTCTCATAATTAGGTGGTTGTGTTTTTGGTATTAATGTATTCTTGTTTTTTAGGTTAAAAAGATGTGATTTTCTATATTTTTTGAGCTTAAATTTGAATTTATTACATTAGCTTTCGTAAGAACTAATCAAACTAAAAACTAACTATGGATAAAATGATGATTTATTTGCCAATAGTATTGGCAATTTTAGGTTTAGTCTATATGGCTATTAAGCAAAAGTGGGTTATGAAACAAGATGCTGGAGATGGTAAAATGAAAGAGATTTCAGATCACATCTACGAAGGTGCTTTAGCCTTCTTAAATGCTGAATATAGATTGCTTACAATTTTCGTAATAATAGTTAGTATATTATTAACGATAGTTTCAGTTGTTGTACCTACTACGCATTGGCTAATAGTAGTTGCATTTATTTGTGGTGCTGTGTTTTCTGCTTTCGCAGGAAATTTAGGTATGAAAATAGCTACTAAAACTAATGTAAGAACAACACAAGCGGCAAAGACTAGTTTGCCAAATGCGCTTAAAGTGTCTTTTGGAGGTGGAACAGTAATGGGGCTTGGTGTGGCAGGATTGGCTGTTTTAGGTTTAACGATTTTCTTTATCGCATTCTTTCAGTTTTTTATGGGAGGTGTTTGGACAAATACAATGGACATGACTATTGTGCTTGAAACCTTAGCAGGTTTCTCTTTAGGAGCAGAGTCGATTGCATTATTTGCACGTGTTGGTGGAGGGATCTATACAAAAGCTGCAGATGTTGGTGCTGATTTAGTAGGTAAAGTTGAAGCGGGTATTCCTGAAGACGATCCAAGAAATCCAGCGACAATTGCTGATAATGTTGGAGATAATGTAGGTGATGTGGCAGGAATGGGAGCCGATTTATTTGGGTCTTACGTTGCAACGGTATTGGCAGCGATGGTTCTTGGTAATTATATTATAAAAGATATGGGTGGAAATATTGGTGAAGCCTTTGGCGGAATTGGGCCAATTCTACTACCAATGTCAATTGCTGGTGTAGGCATTATTATTTCTATAATTGGCACTATGCTAGTTAATATTAGCAGTAATGATGCTAAAGAATCTCAGGTAATGGGAGCACTTAATAAAGGGAATTGGACAGCAATTGTTTTAGTTGCTATTGCTTGTTTTGGTTTATGTAAATGGATGTTACCAGAAACTATGCAAATGAATTTCTTCGGAGAGGGTTTAATTGAAATTACATCAATGCGCGTATTTTACGCAACACTTGTAGGTTTAGTAGTTGGAGCAGCTATTTCTGGAATTACAGAGTACTATACAGGATTAGGTAAAAAACCAATATTAAAAATTGTACAGCAATCTTCTACGGGTGCAGGTACAAACATTATCGCAGGTTTAGCAACAGGAATGATTTCCACCTTCCCATCGGTATTATTATTCGCCGGAGCTATTTGGGCTTCTTATGCGTTTGCAGGATTTTACGGTGTTGCTTTAGCTGCATCTGCAATGATGGCCACAACAGCTATGCAATTAGCTATTGATGCTTTTGGACCAATAGCGGATAATGCAGGTGGAATAGCCGAAATGAGCGAACAAGAACCAATTGTAAGAGAGCGTACAGATATTTTAGATGCCGTTGGCAATACAACAGCAGCAACAGGAAAAGGATTTGCTATTGCGTCAGCAGCATTAACCTCTTTGGCTTTATTTGCAGCTTATGTAACCTTTACTGGAATCGACGGAATTAATATTTTTAAAGCACCCGTTTTAGCTATGTTATTTGTTGGTGGTATGGTGCCCGTTGTGTTTTCTGCTTTAGCAATGAATGCAGTAGGTAAAGCTGCCATGGAAATGGTAGAAGAAGTAAGAAGGCAATTTAGAGAGATTCCAGGAATTATGGAAGGTACTGGGAAACCAGAATACGATAAATGTGTAGCAATTTCGACTAAAGCCTCTTTAAAAGAAATGATGTTACCGGGTTTATTAACTATTGGCTTTCCATTAATAATTGCTTTCGTTCCTATGATTTTTGGAATGGATAATTTAGCTATAGCTGAAATGTTAGGTGGTTATATGGTAGGTGTTACTGTATCTGGTGTGCTTTGGGCAATATTCCAAAATAACGCAGGTGGAGCTTGGGATAATGCAAAGAAATCTTTTGAAGCAGGTGTTGTGATTAATGGAAAAATGACTCACAAAGGTTCTGCGGCCCACGAAGCTGCAATTACTGGAGACACCGTTGGAGATCCATTTAAAGATACATCTGGACCATCAATGAACATATTAATTAAATTAACTTGTTTAATTGGTTTAGTAATTGCGCCTATTTTAGGAGGACATGCTGAAGAAGGTTATGCAATGAATAATTCTAATGTCGAAGTAACTAAGGAAATATCAGTTGAAACAAATGATGATGGAATTATAGAGGGAGCAGCAAAAGCAACAATTACAACCACAAAAACTATTGATGATAATAATATAGAAATCAGTAAAAAAATGTTTGAAGGCAACTTACAGGATGTAGAAAAAGATGCCACTGAATATGCCAAAAACGAAGAAGAGAAGGGAAGAAACTAATTAACATATTTGTAAGTTTAAAAACCATGCTTTTATGCATGGTTTTTTTTGTGCTCTAAAATCAGGTAGTTTTACCTATTGCAATTTCTCTTATATTTATTTACTTTTAATAGTGTGATTAATAAATCTGAAAAAATAAATAAGTTACGGCTACAGTTTCAAAAATTTGAAATCGTAAAATGTGGTATGTATCATGAGCATGTTGTGTTCGGGTTAAACAAAAAACCGGTTTATAGAGAAGATAACAAGACCCTTGTTTTTAATCGTGAAAAACTATGTAATACTGAAGATCGAGTAGTAAGACTTGGTTGTGCGCATTCGTCTTCTAACCATAATTTCGAGGAGCTTCTAGATAGTTTAAGTGCGTTGTTGCCAAGAAAATCTTTGCTTATTTTAAATTTAAGGAATGAATTTAAAGCGGTGGTTTCGCGTATTTATATGTTAGATCATAAAAAGGGACAGCTTGAGCACGATTTGGCACTCTGTAAAATTACTTTAGACTATAGTGAAAATGAAGCATTAGCTCAATTGTCTTTCAGGATAAAAGAAGAGCATAATATGCTAATGGAAGATCTTGTTGAAATTAAAGCAAACATTAAACGACTTATAAGAGTACAGTAAATTACCAATATTAATAGAGTGCTTGTTTTTTCGATTTTAGTATCTTGAGCACTTAATTTATTCAATCTGTGTTTAAGAAAGATCCTTTACAAATTATAGCATTCCAAAGTTATGGAACAGACTCCCATTTTTATTTAAGAGGCAGAGCATTGCAAGACGAATCTATAGATTTAGAGCAAGGTGGTTTTTTTAGATTGTTAATTAATAGTTGGAAACGTATTGAAACCGATGAAGCTAGACATGTTGGAATTAATATAAAATTACCAGACGGGACGATTTTAAAAACGGAAAGCGATGCTAAAGGCTATTTTAAAGTGAAAGCCGATTTACAGGATTTAAGAATCATGGCAAATACTGAAGGTTGGTTAGCTTGTGAAGTCGCTTATAGTGATGTTAATGTAAAACGAAACATTCAGGAAAATAATCGATTTCCTGCTGAAATTTTAATACCGTCTACCAAGGCCGAGTTTGGTGTTGCTAGTGATATCGACGATACTATTCTGCATACAGGAGTAGTGTCTACGCTAAAATGGAGGCTTTTATATAATACGCTTTTTAAATCGGCAAAAATGCGCTTGCCTCTCAAGGGAGCTGCCGAGTTTTATCATTTGTTGCATAGAGGTAAATCTGGCGAGAATGCAAATCCAATATTTTATGTAAGTCATAGTCCTTGGAATTTGTATCTCTATTTAGAATTATTTCTAAAGCAAAACGATTTCCCTAAAGGACCAATTTTATTAAGAAGCTTTAGTAATATGCTAAAGAAAAAGACTCCAAACGAAAAGCCACAAAAGCAAAAAGAGATTTTAAATTTACTTAAAACATATCCAGATTTACCGTTTATTTTAATAGGTGATAGTGGTGAGCACGATGTGGATATTTATTTAGAAATAGCAGAACTGTTTCCGGATAGAATTAAAGCGATTTATTTGCGTAGTGTAAAACATGAAAAGAGAATAATACGAGTAAAAGGATTACTAGAAAATTACAAAACTACACCAGCTTTGTTGGTTGAAAGTAGCGATCAGGCTATTGAGCATGCAAAAGTTAATGGCTTTATAAAGTAATAATTGTTAAGCTTTATTAAGTTTGTTTTTTAAATCGGTAAAAGTATCGGAAAGATAAAAAGAACATAAACTTTTAATTCTTATAATGGTTTCTTGATGATGAAATTCTTCTTTGTCATTAATGCGTTCCAACACATTTTTTAAACCATATTTAGATATTGCAGGTAACTCTTTTTCGAAAGCTGGAGTGCTTAAAATAATGCTTCTAACGGCCGCATACAAATCATCAGAAAAAAGAAGAGCAACCTTATCTGCCATTATTTCCATTAATCTAGAGGTAATTAAAAGGTCTTGAGAACTAGTAGTCTCATCATTTTTATTCAAGAAATTAATATTTAGTTTGTCGCCAACTTCTAGAATGTCTTGACTCTTTTCGGCAACATTAGAGGCTTTTTCTACATTGCTTACAATTTTTAGATATTTGTCGACATTAGTAAAATTGCCAAGTATTGAGCCTAAGCTTCCTGCAAAAGGCAGTATGGTAAGTAACACACTTATAACCGAAAAACCTTTTTCGGCAGCACCTCTCCAAACATCGCTTGAGGTGATTTTTGAGTGTTCAAAATAAATGTGAGCAAGCTCTACCGCAATTAAAAACCGTAATTCATTAATATTAAGTTGTGTTGGCGTTTCGGTTTTAATAAAATTAATACCAATAATTAAAAAAGGAGGCTTGCCTTCTATGCCAATAATAGTATTGGCGTAATTTGCACGACCGATATAACATTCTGGAGTTTGTAAATTAAGTGCATAACATATATTTGTTACCACTTTATAAATTTCCGGATAGTTGCTAGAGTTTAATTTATCTGAAAAAGAAATAACAGCACTGTAATCTGGCTGTTTAATGTTCGCAATATAGCCATTTAGGGTATCGAAAAAACCTGAAGCATTCTTGAAACAATCAGGTGTTACGGCTTCTAAAACATTAGTTTTTTCAAGTTTGTTGTAGTTTTTTTCGTTAAAATCTATGGGAGCAGGTTCTACATTATCTAAGTGTAGTGTTTGCTCTATTGTTTTAGAAAGCTGTTGGAATCTAGTTTGGTTTAACGCTTCAATTCTAGTAGTAACTAAGGGCTGTAATTGTGCTAGTTTTAGAAGCGTTTCTTCTGTATTTAAGTGCGCTTTTTGCTCACAATCTAAAATAGACTCTAAAATGGTAGTTTTTAATTCTTGCCCGTTTTGTCCATTTAAAATATTTGTGGCGTTTGTGGGAATTAAATCTAAGATGCTGGCGTCTGGTAATGTTGTGTATATGTTTTTGTAGATTTCGATTGCATCGATATAGAATTTAGACTTTGCTAGGGCTTTTGCGAAATTAAGATTGAATTCAAATTGCTTTTCAGGCTTGTCTTCGTTTTTTAGAAATAGTGGTCTAAAGGAACGCTGAAAAGTAAGACTATTTTCAATAGATAGAATATCTTGTTTTTTAAATAAAATGGTCGAGAATTCACGTTGTGTTTTATAATCTAAATTCCAAGAAGCGATTACTTTGGAGATATTTTCGCCAAAAAGAGTAGAGCGTAAACTATGCTTTTTAAAAAGTAGCCTAATTTCTTCCTGTTTCTTTTTGTCTATTTTTAGCGATTCCATTAATACAATTAATTCGCTCTTTAGTGCGTAAATATCAAGAGTGTTATGTTCTAGTTGTAGTGCATAACATTTTGCTGCAAGTTTTAAATATTTTGTTTTGCTATTGTGTTTTTTTAGTAAGCAATCCCCAAAAAGGTCTAATCTGTTGTTTTTCGAGGTTATAACAGGAAATAAAGCGGAGTAATAACCGTCATTCATTAATTCAGTTAATAGAGAAAACGTTTCTCCTGTAATAAGATCTTTGCCTGTTTTTTCGGTTAAGGTTAATTTTTCATTAGAAATATCGAGAACATAATGTGTTCCACTTGAGTGGCCAATAAGTAAATTTCTTAATGAGGTAACAATAAAATACCAGGTAGTATTGTCTGGAAAATCGAGTGTATTAGTTTTTAATGTTACAGAACTTGTATTTAAAAGACTTAAAATATATTCTTGTTTTTTAAGTAAATGAAAAATGTAGTTTTTAGTAAAGAGATCTGGTTGTTGTATAAAACCTAAGTTTTGGGTATTATGTAATGCGTACAAACCGTCGTCTTGAGTTTCTATTACTTGATTTTGAACGGCTTTAAAAAGAGTGCTTTTTGTAATAGATTCTTTTGCTACGCTAATGGTTTCTTTGTAGGTGTCTAGATTTATATTTATAGATTCTGAAAAGATTGTAACCTTATTATCTTCTTTTATAAATCTAAAACGAGAGGCTTGAATGTGTTCTTTTTCTTCTTTTATATTATAGTCTAAAACAAGTGTGTTGTCTTTAGTTTTTAACTTAAATGAAGTAGTTTTAATTTGCTCTAAGCTAGATTCTATAATGGTTTTTAATTGTGTTAGTGAAAAACCTGAGGCGATAAAGAGTGTTGCTTTATTGGTCTCACCATCATTATTTTTGGACTTGAAAAATTTAATCATGTAAACGTAGCTAGAGTTTAGTGTTTTAAAAACTTGAAATTACAGAAAAAAAATGAAATAGCTTGAAGCTTTAAAAAAAGTAAGTGGAGATTTTGTTTCGCTTTACTATTTATAAAGTATAATGATGTTTTATTTTAATAAAACGCAACTAATTTTGGAAAAAGGCGAAGCGCTTTTTAGTTTATAAGAGTAAGGCGTTAAGGATTGAACGGCATGTTTGAGCTCCTCGCAGAGAGCGAGTAGTGAAAGCCTGACTTTTTGCGATCCTGCAAGGTTTTAAACCTGGCAGGTATGAGTAAAAAGAAACGCTATAAAATTAGTAATTAATGGGTTAAAATAAACCGTTTATTTCGGCATCAATTTTATTCAGAATCAATCCTAAATCCTCTGGGTTGTCTACAAAATCAAGATTGTCTACATCGATAATTAGTAATTTACCTTTGTCGTAACCTGTGATCCAGGCTTCGTAACGCTCGTTTAATCTGCTTAAATAATCTATGCTAATAGAGTTTTCGTAATCGCGACCGCGTTTGTGGATTTGAGAAACTAGATTAGAAATAGAACTGCGTAAATAAATTAATAAATCTGGACCTTGCACAAAGCTCTCCATAAGTTCGAAAAGTGATGAGTAGTTTTCGAAGTCGCGATTAGTCATTAATCCCATAGCATGAAGGTTTGGTGCAAAAATATGTGCATCTTCATAAATGGTACGGTCTTGAATAATGTCTTTTCCGCTTTCACGAATAAGGCCTACTTGACGAAAACGACTGTTTAAGAAGTAAACTTGTAAATTAAAACTCCAACGTTCCATCTGGTTGTAAAAATCATCTAAATATGGATTGTCTACAACGTCTTCTAATTGCGCTTCCCATTTATAATGTTTAGCTAATAGTTTTGTGAGCGTAGTTTTTCCAGCTCCAATGTTTCCTGCAATGGCAACGTGCATATTATTTTAATTTAAGTTGGTAATGATAAAGCACTTTATCGGTGTAAATATACACGATTTGATTGGTTACAAAAAACTGACTTATTAACAAATTTGTAATGTTAAGAGGTTTAGTTGTTTCTGTGTTTTTTGCAATGTAAAATAACTTGTTGTCTTTTTTTAAGATGATGTTTTCGTTACTTTCTTTAATGCTAGTGTAGCCATTATTAGGCATTTTATAGACTAAACTTCCAAAGTAATTGTATTTGTAAAGATGGTTTTTTGTTAGTAGCCAGCAGGAATTATAGTTGCTTGCAATATCTAATACGTTACTTTCTATGGGTAGCGTTTTTGTACGGACTGTTTTTGTTTTGTAATCGTATAATTCTAGTTGCATTAAGTCTTGATTAAAAACCCAAATGGTATTATCGCTTCCTGTAGAAATGTTGGAGACGTTTTTATATGGTTCGGTTTGGTTGAAGTCTATTTTATAGATTTCGGCTAAGCGATTATCTAAGATTGTAACAGTGTTAAATGCTTTGTAAAAAACATTTATTTTAAGTGGATTAAAGCTGTTTGCAGATGTTATTGTGCCTAATTGTACATTGCTGTATTTAAGTAATTGGTCTTCTTGTTTTTTTATTAAAGTATTGTTTAAAGTGTAGAATGTCGTGCCGAAGTTATCGATGCCAATAATAGAATCGGCTTTAAATTCGATTTTATCTATAAGTTCTGCACTAATGCTTTCTTGAGCATTTGTAGAAAATGTAAGAAGTAGAAGTAATAAATAAAGTAGTTGTTTCATAGAGGATTGGAAAATACAAAAATTGGACCACTTACTTAGTTAAAGTTTTATTATGGTTAATTAATAATTTTAAGCTTATTTTTTTTTGTGAAATATTTAACATCTATGGATTAAACATTTTTTGCTTTTGGTCGTCTAACAGTTGTTATCTGTAATTTTACAAAACCAATTTAGAAATAATATTATGAAATTAAAAGCATTACTAATCTGTATTACGTTATTCTCGGCTTCACTTTTGTCTGCACAAGACGATTTTCAAGGAGTAGCAACTTACATGTCTAAAACAACAATGGATATGGACGGTTTTGGAGGAAAGGATATGAGTCCGGAAAGAAAAAAGGCTATAGCAGAGAGAATGAAAGGTATGTTAGAAAAGACCTATATTTTAACATTTAATAGATCGGAATCTACTTATAAAGAAGATGAGGCTTTGGAGGCTCCAGGTGCTGGAGGAGGTTTTAGAGGTATGATGAGTAGTTTTACTGCTGGTGCGCAATACAAGAATATTAAAGAAGGGCAGTTAATTCAAGATCAAGAGTTTTTTGGAAAGCAGTTTCTTATTAAAGATGATTTAGAAAAATTAGAGTGGAAAATGACAGGTGAAACCAAGCAAATTGGTAAATACATGGCTATGAAAGCTGTTGCAACAAAAAAGGTTGATGAAATGGACTTTTCTAAAATGAGAAGAAGAGGAAGAGATGATGATAAGAAGAAAGAAGAAGCAAAGACTAAAGGTGATAGAACGGTTAGTGCTTTTGGAAAGGGAGAAGGTAAAGAGGGAGAGAAAGTAAACGATTCTTCTACATTAGCATCGACTGAAGAAAAGACTACAGTTATATCAGATGAAATAGAGGTTCCAAAAGAAGAAGAGGTTGTTGCTTGGTATACAATGCAAATACCTGTAAATAGTGGTCCTGGAGATTTTTGGGGATTACCAGGTTTAATTTTAGAAATCAATTCGGGTCGAACTACTATTCTATGTTCTAAAATAGTAATGAATCCTTCGGAAAAGCAAGAGATTAAAAAACCTTCAAAAGGGAAAGAGGTTACGAAAGCTGAATATAACGACATCGTTAAAAAGAAAATGGAAGAAATGAGAGAAATGTACGGAGGAAGAAATCGCGGTGGTCGTGGAGGAGGACGTTAATCTCGAATTTTAGAATAAGCCAATACAATTACAAAAGCGAACATAGAATTGTTTTTACTAAAAATATAGTAAAAACAAATAGAGGTTGTTTGTTAAAAAAAAACCATACAAAAATAGATGAAACACTTTTTTACACTGTTACTTTTAATAGTAACAAGCACAGCTTTTGCACAAGTTAAATTTGAAGGTATAGTAAAAGATACCGAAGGAGAGCTTTTGGAGTTTGCAAATGTTATAGCTATAAACAAAGAATCTAAAGTATTAGAGTCTTATGCAGTAACAAATGATGCTGGACGCTATAAACTTAATTTAGGTAAAAATACGACGTACAAAATACAAGTTAGCTATATTGGTTTTACCACATTTGAACAAGAAATAACAACAAAAGAGGAGTCTTTAAATAAAGATTTTAGTTTGGTTATGGATAATAGTCTTGAAGAAGTAGAGTTGGTTTATGAAATGCCAGTTACTATTAAAGGAGATACTATTGTTTATAATGCAGATTCCTTTAAAAACGGAACAGAGCGAAAACTTGAAGATGTCTTGAAAAAGCTTCCAGGTGTAGAGATTAATGCAGATGGGCAAATAGAGGTAGAAGGTAAGGTTGTGAATAAATTAATGGTTGAAGGAAAGGATTTTTTCGATGGAGATTCGAAATTGGCAACTAAAAACATTCCTGCAGATGCGATAGATAAAGTGCAAGTTTTAAAGAACTTCTCTAACGTTGGACAGTTAAGTGGTGTGCAAAACAACCAAGATAATGTCGCTATTAATATTAAGCTTAAAGATGGTAAAAAGAATTTTTGGTTTGGTACAGTAACAGCAGGAAGTGGAAACTCTGACACTGAGGGACTATACCTAGCACAGCCTAAGTTATTTTATTATAGTCCTAATAAGAGTATCAATTTTATTGGAGATTTAAATAATATTGGAGAATTAGCATTCTCGCGCAGGGATTTTAGAAATTTTAGTGGAGGTTTTAGTGCTCCAAGTCAACAAAGTGGAACAAATATAAATATTGGAGATGGTGGATTAAACTTTTCTAATCTTCAAAATGATAAAGCTAAAGATATAAATACAAAATTTGGAGCAGTAAACTTTAATGTCTCTCCAAATGAGGCTTTAGATATTGGTGGTTTTGCTATTTTTACGAGTAGTAGAATAGAACTTCAAGAAAACCAAAGTGTAGAGTATACAGATGAAGCTTTAGGTATACCGGATGAAACAACAGCAAGTAATACAAGACAAAGTAGTGATGCTGGTTTATTAAAGTTTAAAGCTAAGTACAAGCCAAATGGAAACAATCAATTAGATTATGATGTGTTGGCTAAAGTAACAAAGGAAGAACAACGCCAAAGTTTCTTTTCTTCTGTTGTTGGAGATATTGGTCAGGTTGAAAACTCTAAACCGTTTAGTTTAAATCAAAGTTTAAAGTATTATTACACCTTAGATGAGAATAATATTTTTGCTTTTGCAGGCTTACATGAAATTTCAGACGAAGATCCTTTTTATAATGCTATTTTAGAAGATAAAATAAATTATGGTAACACAGCAGCAGCGTTAGGTTTAGACGAAGCGCAATCGAATTATAGCATTGGGCAAGATAAAAGAGTAAAGTCTAATCAATTAGATGCAAAGTTAGATTACTGGAATGTGTTAACACCTAAAAGTAATATCAATTTAACTTTAGGAACCATTTTAAGTAAGCAAAATTTTAACACCGATATTTTTCAGTTTTTAGATAATGGTTCTCAATTTGATACAACAGCAACTATTAATGATGGTTTAGATGCTAACGACACAGAGTATAATTTTAGTGATGTTTATGTAGGTGCTCATTACCGTTTTAAAACGGGAATATTTACTTTTACGCCAGGTGTTTCAGCACATGCTTATAGTTCTAATAATTCTCAGTATGGTACAGAGGTTAAAGACAATTTCTTTAGACTGTTGCCAGATTTCAACATGGTTATTCAGCTTAAAAAGAGTGAGAGTGTCCAATTGAATTATCGCATGCAAACTACTTTTACAGACGTTACTAACTTAGCACGTGGTTTAGTATTAAATAATTATAACTCTCTATACTCTGGAAATCCAGAATTAGAAAGTGCAACAGCTCATAATTTAAGTTTAAACTATTTTAGTTTTAATATGTTTAATTATACAAATGTCTTCGGAAGACTATCGTACACAAAAAATATAGATGGTATTAGAGGAGCTTCTTCTTTTCAGCCAGGAAGTGTAGTTAATGTTGGGTCGTCTATAAATTCAGATTTTGCTGACGAAAGCGTTACTGCCTTCGGAAGATTTCAGCGTTCGTTTGGGAAATTAAAAGCTTCTGTTAGAGGTAACTTTAATTATTCTAAATACAATCAATTAATTAATGATAACGTCTCTACTAACGAGAGTTATTCTCAAACTTATAGTGCTGGTTTAAGCTCTAACTTTAGAGATGCTCCAAATTTTGATTTTAGTTACGGTTATACAATTAATGATAACGATCAAGGAGCAACGAGATCTAGCTTCTTTACACACTCTCCATCCGTAAGTTTCGATGCTTTAATGCTTAAGAGTTTTACTTTTAAAACAGATTATACGTATAACGATTTTAGAAATGAAGAAACCTCACTTAATACTTACGAATTTTGGAATGCTTCTTTAGCATATAGAAAAGATGAAGATAGTAAGTTTGAATACGAAGTAAAAGCAACTAACTTGTTGGATACCAAATCTCAAAATAATACCAATGCAGGAGCTTTTTCTGTAAGTGCAACAGAATACTTTATACAACCAAGATTTTTAACTTTTAGAATTATCTATAGTTTGTAAAGCGTTAATAGGTTAAAATAAAGCGAGTTAGTTTTTAACTCGCTTTTTTTGATAAAAAAGTTTGTAGGCTTGTAAAAACTATAATATATTTGCCATCAGTTTTGGGGGAGATACTCAAGCGGCCAACGAGGGCAGACTGTAAATCTGCTGACTACGTCTTCATAGGTTCGAATCCTATTCTCCCCACACAAATTAGAAAAGTCTGTACATATGTACAGACTTTTTTTGTTATATAAACAAGTGAAGTTTATTATAACCAACAATGTGTTGCTGGGTTGATAGATGTCGCTTTAAGCGGAAAATAAAAAAGCTCTCGTTTGAGAAGGCTTTTTTGTTTTTATGTAGCTGAAGTTTAAATACCAAACTCTGCTTTCACCTTATCAATGTAATCTAGTTTTTCCCAAGTAAACAACTCAACATCTAAAGTAATGTCATCTCCATTTGGTCTAGAAAATGTTTTAGTAACTGTTTCGTTTATTCTTCCCATGTGTCCATAAGCAGCAGTTTCGCTGTATATTGGATTACGTAGTTTTAAACGAGATTCTATTGCAGATGGTCTCATGTCAAACACTTTCGAAATTTTATTTGCAATTTCTCCGTCTGTCATATTAAATGGACAAGTACCATAAGTGTCAACAAATATTCCCATAGGCTCCACAACACCAATAGCGTAAGAAACTTGAACTAAAATTTCTTCAGCAACACCTGCAGCAACTAAGTTTTTTGCAATGTGTCTTGTTGCGTAAGCAGCACTTCTGTCTACTTTACTAGGGTCTTTTCCTGAAAAAGCACCTCCACCATGAGCACCTTTTCCACCATAGGTGTCTACAATAATTTTACGTCCAGTTAATCCTGTGTCACCATGTGGTCCACCAATTACAAACTTTCCTGTTGGGTTAATGTGATATTTAATATCATCATTAAACAACGCTTGGATAGCTTCCGGTAATTTCGCTACTACTCTTGGTATTAATATCTCAACAATATCTTTTCTAATTTTAGCTAGCATAACATCGTCATTGCTATCAAAATCATCATGTTGTGTAGAAACAACTATAGCTTCTATACGTTGCGGTGTATTATCATCGCTATATTCTATAGTTACTTGACTTTTAGAATCTGGTCTTATGTAAGTAATGTCTTTATTCTCACGACGTAATTCTGCTAATTCAATTAATATTTTATGAGATAAATCTAACGCCAAAGGCATATAGTTTTCTGTTTCGCTAGTTGCGTAACCAAACATCATTCCTTGATCTCCTGCACCTTGTTCTTCTTTTGTGTCTCTATCAACACCACGATTAATATCGTCACTCTGTTCATGGATAGCACTAAAAACACCACAAGAATTACCATCAAACATATATTCGCTCTTAGTATAGCCAATTTTGTTTATAGTATCTCTTGCAATTTGTTGTACGTCTAAATACGTGTTAGATTTTACTTCTCCTGCAAGAACTACTTGTCCTGTAGTAACAAGGGTTTCGCAAGCAACTTTAGATTCACTATCGAATGCTAAAAAATTGTCGATTAATGCATCACTAATTTGATCTGCAACTTTATCTGGATGTCCTTCAGATACACTTTCTGATGTAAATAAATACGCCATAACTTTTTTTTAAATTTTATATATACAGGATTTGACGAAAGCGTCGAAGGAAGTTTACACTGCCTTTAGCATTTTTTAATGAGGTTGCAATCAGTCAAATCCGTCCTCGTAATTAATTTCGACAAAAGTATAAAAAATTATATGGATAGAAATTCCTTTTTACAATTTTATGAAAACTTTATCTTTAAGGATTAAATCTTTAAGTCAGAAAACGTGATAATTAAAAGACAATATTTTTTATTAAAATAATTTTAGTTTTATAAAATAGTAATAGACTGTTTTTGGTGAAATATATTTTGTTTAATATTGACTCTAAAGATTTATTTTCTGTTTTAATTATTTTAAATTAATTATTCGGAAAAATATTCTTTTTAGTTTGGTTAATTAGATTTTTTTTCACAATATTTGTGCTCACAAAGTTCAAACACTTACTGAAATGTTATCAAGAAAGGTGGAGAGATAGACTCGCTGAAACCTTAGCAACCCTTAGACTTACTAAGAAGGTGCTAAATTCTACTTAATTTTCGATTCATTAATCGAACATTGGATAGATAACTAAAATCTAATTACTCATCTGTGATTAGTATTTCTTTTTAACATTTTTCTAATATGTACGCTTCAAATGAAGCTTATTTGACTTTTGAATTAATTTATTTAACTCGAAAACTTAGAAAAATGAGTACACAAAAATTTGCAACACAAGCATTACACGCAGGACACGACACAAGTAAAACAGGAGGAACAAGAGCGGTTCCTATTTATCAAACATCATCTTATGTTTTTGACGATTCAGATGACGCCGCAGGACGATTTAATCTTTCTGTGCCAGGTTTTATTTACACCCGATTAAACAACCCAACAAACGATATTTTAGAGCAACGTATCGCAGCACTCGAAGGTGGTATTGCGGCAGTCGCAACAGCATCTGGTACAGCAGCAATTTCTACAACATTGTTAACGTTGTTAAAAGCAGGCGATCATATTGTAGCATCAAGTAGTTTATACGGTGGAACATACAATTTGTTAAGTGTTACATTGCCAAGACATGGTATTACGACAACTTTTGTAGATCCTTCAGATCCAGAAAATTTTAGCAAAGCAGCGCAAGAAAATACAAGAGCTATTTTTGTAGAGTCTCTAGGAAATCCAAAATTAGATGTGTTAGACTTAGAGGCTATTTCTAAAGAAGCCAAAGCAATTAAAGTACCTTTAATTGTAGATAATACAGTGGCAACGCCTTATTTATTAAACCCAATTGCGCATGGCGCAAACATTGTAATCCATTCTTTAACTAAATATATTAATGGTAATGGAACATCGCTTGGTGGTATCATTATAGATGGAGGAACATTTGATTGGACTAACGGAAAATTCCCTGAATTTACAGAGCCGTCTGCTGGTTACCATGGTTTAGTGTATAGCGAAGCTATTGGTGCGGCTGCATTTATTGCTAAAGTTAGAATCGAAGGTTTAAGAGATTACGGTGGCGCATTAAGTCCGTTTAACGCTTTTCAAATCATTCAAGGATTAGAAACATTAGAATTAAGAATTTTAAAGCACTCTCAAAATGCATTAGCGCTAGCAAAATGGTTGCAAGAGCAACCAGAAGTAACTTGGGTAAATTATCCAGGATTACAGACTAGTAAATATAATAGTTTAGCTAAAAAATATTTACCAAAAGGACAAAGTGGTGTGGTTACTTTTGGGGTTGATGGTGGTTTTGAATCGGCTAAAAAAATAGCAGACACCACAAAATTATTCTCGCTATTGGCCAATATTGGTGATACAAAATCATTAATCATTCATCCTGCAAGTACTACGCATCAACAATTAAGTGATGAAGCACAACAATTAACAGGAGTGACTAAGGATTTAATTAGACTATCCGTAGGAATCGAAAATATAGAAGATTTAAAAGCCGATTTAAAAGAAGCTTTCGCAGTCGTTAAAAAAACAGTTTTAGCTTAAGACGTTACTTAATTAAAATTCAGAAAAGATGAGTGATTTAAAATTTTCAGTAGCAGGAGTAAGTACATCTGCGACACAATTTGTTGGAAAAGCAAGGCAGTTTAAATTAGTAATAGATGAACCCGAAGCTTTAAATGGTGCAGACGAAGGTGCTAATCCAGTAGAATATATTCTTGCAGGATTTGCAGGCTGTGTTAACGTTGTTGGTCATTTAGTAGCTAAAGAACTTGGTTTTAAAATTGATAAATTAAACATAGAAGTATCAGGAGATATTAACCCAGGTAAGTTTCTAGGGACATCAAATAATGAGCGCGCAGGTTTTAAAAATATAGAATTAAAACTAGTGCCAGAAACTACTGCCAGCATTGAAACATTAGTTAAATGGTTAGAAATTGTTGAAGCACGATGTCCAGTTAGAGATAATTTATCTAATAATACACCAGTAAAAATCTCAGTGCAAAAAGAATACAACCTTAATTAATGACAGATTTACAATACATAGACAGTATCGATTATGTTACTCAAAGTGGTAAGGCAATTAAAATAAAGTTGTCTTATCAGCTTTTTGGTAAAGCATTACATACAGCTCCAATTGTATTGGTAAATCATGCGCTAACAGGTAATAGTAATGTTGCAGGAGAAGGCGGTTGGTGGTCCGATTTGGTTGGCGATAATAAAGTTATCGACACTAAACAATATACCGTTTTAGCATTTAATATCCCAGGAAACGGATATGATGGTTTTTTAATTGAAAATTATAAAGATTTTATTGCTAGAGATATAGCAAAACTATTTTTAATAGGATTAGAAAAACTAAACATCAACTCGGTTTACGCTATGGTTGGAGGTTCTCTTGGAGGAGGAATTGCTTGGGAAATGGCAGTTTTAAAACCCAATTTAGCAACACATTTTATTCCTGTGGCTACAGATTGGAAAGCTACAGATTGGTTAATGGCTAATTGTCAAATACAAGAACAGTTTTTGGTTAATTCTAAAAACCCAGTACATGACGCTCGCATGCATGCTATGTTGTGTTATCGTACGCCAGAATCTTTTAAATCAAGGTTTCAGCGTTCTAAAAACGAAGATTTAGACCTGTTTAATGTAGAAAGTTGGTTGTTGCATCATGGTAATAAATTGCAGGAACGTTTTCAATTATCGGCTTATAAATTAATGAATCAATTACTACGTAGCATCGATGTTACTAAGGGAAGAGAATTAAACAATAAGGTGTTAGATGGTATTCAATCTAAAATTACAATTGTTGCAGTAGATTCTGATTTGTTTTTTACTGCTGAAGAAAACCGAGAGACACAAAAACAGTTAGCATTAACGCATCCCAATGTTACTTATAATGAAATTAATTCCATTCACGGGCACGATGCGTTTTTAATAGAGTTCGAGCAACTCGAAAAAATAATAAAAGGCATTTTTAAGCCTGAATTAAAAGAGAATAAAATGAAAATATTAAAATTCGGAGGAAAATCTTTAGCCAATGGAGAAGGTTTAAACCGCGTTATTTCTATTATAGAAAATAAAGTTAAGGCCGAAGAAAATATCGTTGTTGTGGTTTCAGCAAGAGGAAAAGCCACAGATCAATTAGAAAACATTCTTGAAAAAGCAGTAATTGATGAATGTTATAAAACAGAATTAGAATTTTTTAAAAACTATCAAAAAGAAGTTGCAAACATAGATTTTGAAACAGAATTTTCAAGGCTCGATAGCTTGTTTGCAGGTGTGCAATTGTTAGGGGATTATAGTCAGAAAATTAAAGATGAAGTGTTAGCGCAAGGCGAATTAATTTCAGCTAAAGTTGTTACGGCATTATTAATAGAAAAAAATATTAATGCAAAAGCAACAGATGCTAGAACGTTTATAAAAACAGACGATACCTTTGGTAATGCAAAACCAATAGATGCGTTGTCTAAGAAAAATGTAGTCGCTTATTTTAAACAAAATAATGGCACTACAGTTAATGTAGTCACTGGTTTTATAGCGTCTAATAGAGATAACAAAACAACAACTTTAGGTCGTAATGGTAGTAATTACACTGCTGCATTATTGGCTAATTATCTTGATGCCGCAGAGTTACAAAATTATACGCATGTGAATGGTATTTATACCGCTAATCCCGATTTGGTATCAGATGCTAGAAAAATTGAAAGACTGTCTTTTACAGAAGCTAATGAATTGGCTAATTTTGGAACGACCATTTTACACGCAAAAACTATTATTCCTTTAATAGAAAAAAATATTCCATTACGTATTTTAAACACATTCAATCCGGAAGATAAAGGCACAATAATAACGGCTCAAAATAAAGATAAAGGTATCCGTTCGTTATCTGTTTTAGATAATGTGGCTTTAGTAAATATCGAAGGACGTGGTTTATTGGGTAAAGTCGGTGTAGATGCTAGGATTTTTACTGCTTTAAGTAAAGAGAATATAAGCGTTAGTATTATTTCTCAAGGCTCGTCAGAGCGTGGTATTGGTTTGGTCATTGAAGCCGAACATGCAAATAGAGCCGTTATTGTTTTAGAACAAGAGTTCGAGAATGATTTCTATTCGCAAGACATTAATAAAATTAGTGTTATAGACGATGTGTCTGTCATTTCAATTATCGGTCAAGAGTTAAGCACGTTTCACAAACCGTTTAATGCCTTAATTAAAAACCAGATTATTCCTATCCTTTTCAATAACACAATTACTGGCGAAAATGTGAGTATTGTAGTTAGAAAAAAGGAACTTCATAAAGCCTTGAATGTTATTCATGGAGAGATCTTCGGAATCTCAAAAAAGATAAATCTAGCCATTTTTGGACATGGTTTAGTTGGTGGTGCTTTAGTGAATCAAATTATTGCTTCAGCTAAAGATATCGAAAAACGTAAAGGTATTAAGCTTAATATTTTTGCGATTGCCAATTCCAAAAAGGCAATATTCAATAAAAATGGCATCGATAAAAACTGGAAAAACACATTAGAAACTAACGGTGGAAATTATAAGATTGAAGATGTCTTTCAATTTGCAAAAGACAATCATTTAGAAAACTTAATAGCTATAGATAATACGTCAAGCTTAGAGTTTGTATCTAATTATATTAAGTTGGTAGAGCAAGGTTTCGATTTAGTATCGTCTAATAAAATAGCAAATACTATAGATTTAGAATTCTATAACCAATTACGTAATACTTTAGAGAAGCATCAAAAAAGCTATTTATACGAAACTAATGTTGGTGCAGGTTTACCGCTAATAGATACTATTAAATTATTGCACCTTTCGGGTGAAAATATTGTGCGTATTCGTGGTGTGTTTTCTGGATCGTTAAGTTATTTGTTTAATACGTTTTCTTCGGAAGACACCTCGTTTGCAACCGTATTACAGCAAGCTCTAGATAAAGGGTTTACAGAACCAAATCCAAGAGAAGATTTAAGCGGAAACGATGTCGCAAGAAAACTATTAATCTTAGCGAGAGAATTAGATTTACATAATGAAATTAGCGATGTAACTATCGAAAACCTAATTCCAGAGCCGCTTAGAGAAATTGAAACGTCTCAGTTTTTAGATAGTTTAGATGAAATGAATACTGTTTTTCAAAAGATAAAAGAAGCACAAAAAGAAGGTCACGTATTAAGATACATTGGCGATTTACACGGTGATTTATCGCAAGAAAACGGAGCGAAATTAGATGTTAAACTGGAGTCTGTGCCTAGTCAATCGCCTTTAGGAGCGTTGCAAGGAGCCGATTCTATTTTCGAAATATACACAGAAAGCTATGGCGAAAAACCCATTGTTATTCAAGGCGCAGGAGCTGGAGCATCAGTAACAGCAAGAGGTGTTTTTGGAGATATTTTAAGACTAACAGAAAAGAATAATTAAATAATAATTGTCAGTTCGAGTGATTTTATGACTTTGGAATAAAATTGTATCGAGAACAATGAAGAATAATAACTTAAATGGATTCTAATAATTTTGAAACCCAGGCCATAAGAACACAAACAGAGCGTTCTCAGTATTTAGAGCATTCTACACCTTTATACTTAACATCTAGTTATGTATTTGAAGATGCCGAAGATATGCGAGCCTCTTTTGCAGACGAGAAAGATCGTAATATTTACAGTCGCTATTCAAATCCAAACACATCAGAGTTTATAGATAAAATCTGTAAAATGGAAGGCGCAGAAAGTGGTTATTCTTTTGCTTCGGGTATGTCTGCTATATTTTCAACATTTGCAGCTTTATTAGATGCAGGAGATCATATTATTTCATGTAACAGTGTTTTTGGTTCTACACAAACCATGTTTAAAAATATTTTACCAAAGTGGAATATTTCTACCAGTTATTTTAAAATAAATGAACTTGATAAAATTGAAAGCTTAATTCAACCAAGTACTAAGGTTATTTATGCAGAAAGCCCAACAAATCCAGCAGTAGATATTTTGGATTTAGAAGCTTTAGGTCGCATTGCTAAAAAGCATAATCTTATTTTAATTATCGATAATTGTTTTGCAACACCTTATTTACAACAACCTATACAATTTGGAGCAGATTTGGTAATCCATTCGGCAACAAAGTTAATAGATGGTCAAGGTCGTGTACTAGGTGGTATTACAGTTGGTAGAGCTGATTTAGTTAAGAAAGTCTATTTGTTTTCAAGAAATACAGGTCCAGCATTGTCACCTTTTAATGCATGGGTATTGTCTAAAAGTTTAGAGACTTTAGCGGTTAGATTAGATAGACATTGTGAGAACGCATTAAAAATAGCAACATTTTTAGAAAGTCACGATAAAGTAAATGTTGTAAAATATCCTTTTTTAAAATCGCATCCACAGTACGAATTGGCTAAAAAGCAAATGAAAGCTGGTGGTAATATTGTTGCTTTTGAAGTTAAAGGTGGTATTGAGGCAGGACGACAGTTTTTAAATAATATTAAGCTATTATCGTTATCTGCAAACCTTGGTGATACTAGAAGTATTGTCACGCATCCAGCATCAACAACACATGCAAAGCTAACCGAAGAAGAAAGATTATTAACGGGTATTATTGGCGGTTTAGTGCGTGTTTCGGTAGGATTAGAGCATCCAGAAGATATTATTAAAGATTTAAATCAAGCATTAGCATTATAAAATAAAAAACACAGATTATGAGTAAAAATTCAGAATTTAAAAACATTCAAGAGTATCTAGATAAAGGTGCTGTAATATTAGACGTTAGAACGGAAGGTGAGTATAATGAAGGTCATGTAGATAATTCATTACATATCGTTTTAGATGAATTGGAATATGAAATAGACCAACTAAAAGCGCTTGATAAGCCAATAATAACATGTTGTAGAAGTGGAGCAAGAAGCGAAAGAGCAAAAGAACTTTTAGAAGACAATGGCTTAGATGTTATTAATGGAGGACCATGGGAAAATGTAGAATCTTATTTGTAAAATAATAAAATATTTACATCGATTTGTCATTCCTGATTAGGCAGTAATCTAGTATAAAGATTGAAGTAAAAGACAAGAGTAAATAATTAACGTCAGTTCGAGTGATTTTATGACGAAGGAATGAAATAGTATCGAGAACAAATAATAATAGTACTTAAGGTTTTCTTAGGTGTAGTTGAAATATAGTATTAAGGATGGCAAATATTAGAGAGGAATTAAAAAAACGAATTTTAGTGTTGGATGGTGCAATGGGTACCATGTTACAGGCTTATAAATTTTCTGAAGAAGATTTTAGAGGCGAACGTTTTAAAGATTATGCTACGCCATTACAAGGAAATAACGATTTGTTATCCATCACGCAACCAGAAGCTATAAAAACCATTCATGGTAAGTATTTTGAAGCTGGAGCAGATATTATAGAAACCAATACCTTTTCTGGAACTACAATTGCGATGGCAGATTACCAAATGGAAGATTTGGTGTACGAACTAAATTACCAATCGGCTAAAATAGCAAAAGAAGTAGCAGACGAGTTTACGGAAAGAGAACCACATAAACCACGTTTTGTAGCAGGTTCAATTGGGCCTACAAATCGTACAGCAAGTATGTCTCCAGATGTAAACGACCCTGGCTATAGAGCAGTAACTTTCGATGAGTTGCGTATAGCTTACAAGCAACAAGTAGAAGCGTTAATAGATGGTGGAGCAGATTTGTTATTGGTAGAAACGGTTTTCGATACCTTAAATGCAAAAGCAGCTTTATTTGCTATTGAAGAAGTTAAAGACGAAAGAAATATAGAGGTGCCTATTATGTTAAGTGGTACAATTACAGATGCTTCAGGTAGAACATTGTCTGGACAAACAGCAGAGGCTTTTTTAATTTCTATATCGCATATTCCATTATTATCTGTAGGTTTTAATTGTGCTTTAGGTGCTAATTTATTACAACCGCATTTAGAGGCTATTGCTAGTAAAACAGAGTTTGCTATTTCGGCACATCCAAATGCAGGATTACCAAATGCTTTTGGTGAGTATGATGAAACTCCAGAAGAAATGGGGGAACAAATAGAAGAGTATTTAAAAAGAGATTTAATAAATATTATTGGTGGTTGTTGTGGTACAAGTCCAGAACATATTAGTGTTATTGCAAATATTGCAACAAAATATAAACCTCGCCAAACGACCATTTTGAGTGCAGTCGAAGCGTCTCATTAAGATAGGAAGTTATGATTTTAGAAGTCGCAATTTTAAATATAAAAAAAGGATTGTCTCAAGAGTTTGAAAAAACATTTTTGGTAGCTCAAGAGATTATTTCATCAATGAAAGGTTATATCTCTCATCAATTAAAAAAATGCATTGAAGAAGACGATAAATATATATTATTAGTGCATTGGGAGACAATTGAAGATCACGAGATAGGATTTAGACAATCAGAAGAGTATCAGCAATGGAAAGCATTATTGCATCGTTTTTACGAGCCATTTCCAACTGTAGAACATTATGTTTAATAATTTGTTTTTTACAGATTGGAAACAAAATAATAGGTTTTAAAAAATTTGAAACTTATTTCAGGAATAAAACAAAAGTGAAACTTGAAAAAGTTTTATAACAAATGTATAAAGTTAGTATAAGGTATTAATAGATGAGTAAAACTTACATCCATAAAAAAGCAAACGTTAAACAAACAAAGTACATGAAACTGTCTGGTTTAGAGCCTTTGGTTTTAAACGAAAACATGAACTTTATAAATATTGGTGAGCGTACAAATGTAGCAGGTTCGCGTAAGTTTTTACGATTAATAAAAAACGAAGAATTTGATGAAGCACTAGATGTTGCAAGACATCAAGTAGATGGAGGCGCCCAAATTATCGACATTAATATGGACGATGGTTTAATTGATGGTGTAAAGTCTATGGTTCGTTTTTTAAATCTTATTGCAGCAGAGCCAGATATATGTCGAGTGCCTATTATGATTGACAGTTCTAAATGGGAAATCATAGAGGAAGGTTTAAAAGTTGTACAAGGTAAGTGTGTAGTAAACTCTATTTCTTTAAAAGAAGGCGAAGAAAATTTTATCTGGCAAGCCAAGCAAATTAAGCGTTATGGAGCAGCAGTTATTGTTATGGCTTTCGATGAAGTTGGGCAAGCAGATAATTACGACAGACGAATAGAAATAGCACAGCGTTCTTACGATGTTTTAGTAAATAAAGTAGGTTTTCCTTCGGAAGATATCATTTTCGATTTAAATATATTTCCTGTAGCGACAGGAATGGACGAACACCGCAGAAATGCTATCGATTTTATTGAAGCAACACGTTGGGTAAGAGAAAACTTAATAAATGCAAGTGTAAGTGGTGGTGTAAGTAATGTGTCTTTTTCTTTTAGAGGAAATGATGGTGTTCGCGAAGCTATGCACTCTGTATTTTTATATTATGCTATTCAAGCAGGTATGAATATGGGAATTGTAAATCCAGCCTTGTTGGAGATTTACGATGATATTCCTAAGGATTTATTAGAGCGCGTAGAAGATGTTATTTTAGATAGACGCGACGATGCTACCGAACGTTTATTAGATTTTGCAGACACTGTAAAAGGTTCTAAAAAAGAAAAAGTAGCCGATTTAACTTGGAGAGAAAACCCATTACAAGATAGAATTACACACGCTTTAGTTAAAGGTATAGATGCTTTTATTATTGAAGATGTAGAGATTGCAAGGCAAGAAGCAGATAAACCTATTGAAGTTATAGAAGGTAACTTAATGGCAGGAATGAATGTGGTTGGAGATTTATTTGGTGCAGGAAAAATGTTTTTACCACAAGTGGTGAAATCTGCTCGTGTCATGAAAAAAGCAGTATCCTACTTAAATCCATTTATTGAAGCCGAAAAAGGTGAAAAACAAAAAGCTTTAGGTAAGGTGTTAATGGCAACTGTAAAAGGAGATGTACACGATATTGGTAAAAATATTGTGAGTGTTGTTTTGGGCTGTAATAATTATGAGATTGTAGATTTAGGTGTTATGGTATCGCCAGAAAAAATAATAGCAGCTGCTATTGAAGAAAATGTAGACATTATAGGTTTGAGTGGTTTAATTACACCGTCGTTAGACGAAATGGTGTATTTGGCTAAAGAAATGGAACGCCAGAATTTTGTTGTTCCGTTGTTAATTGGTGGTGCAACAACCTCTAAAGCGCATACCGCTGTAAAGATTGATACGCAATATAAAAATGCAGTTGTACATGTTAATGACGCCTCTAGAGCAGTAACTGTTGTTAGTGATTTATTGAATCCTAAAACAAGTAATTTATATGTTGCTAAATTAAAGAAGGATTATGACGAGTTTAGAACCAAGTTTTTAAAACGTGGTAAGGAAAAATCATACATCAGCATTGAAAAAGCAAGGGAAGAGAAGTTTAAAATCGATTGGAATACAAGTCATATTGTAAAACCAAAAACACTAGGTGTTCAAACGTTAGAGCAGGTTAGTTTAAAAGAAATTCTGCCATTTATAGATTGGAGTCCGTTTTTTAGAAGTTGGGATTTACATGGAAAGTATCCAAACATTTTAACTGATGAGGTTGTTGGCGAGCAAGCCACTATTTTGTTTGAAGATGCTCAAATTATTTTAAAGAAAATTATAAATAAGCAGTTATTAAAACCGAAAGCTATTTTTGGTTTGTTTGAAGCAAATACTATTAATGATGATGATATTTCTATTCAGAAAAAAGGAGAAGAAATAGCTGTTTTTAGAACGCTACGTCAGCAATTAAAAAAACGAGCAGGAAAACCAAGTTTTGCGTTATCAGATTTTATTGCGCCTAAAGAAACTGGAATTACCGATTATATGGGTGCTTTTTGTACTGCTATTTTTGGAGCAGACGAGTTGGCTAAGAAATATAAAGATAAAGAAGACGATTATAATGCCATAATGGTTCAGGCAATTGCAGATAGGTTTGCTGAAGGTTTAGCCGAATACTTGCACAAGCAAGTAAGAATAAAACATTGGGCTTATGGTGCAAATGAAGACTTAACAAACGAAGATTTAATTAAGGAAAATTACAAGGGTATTCGTCCAGCACCTGGATATCCAGCGTGCCCAGATCATTTAGAAAAAGAAACGATTTGGGACTTGTTAAAAGTAGAAGAACAAATAGGTGTAACGCTTACCGAAAGTTTAGCCATGTGGCCAGGAGCTGCAGTTTCGGGATATTATTTTGCAAACGAAGAAGCGAAGTATTTTGGATTGGGTAAAATTACAGACGATCAAGTTAAAGATTTTGCACTAAGAAAGAATATCACATTAGAAAAAGCAAGAAAGTGGTTGCATCCTAATTTAACAGAGTAAATGCCAGTGAAGGAAGTAGTCTCATAATAGATGAGAGATACAGTCTTTTTAAGCTGAAAAATGGCTGATTAGTGCGTTAGGGATTAAGGCGTTTGTTGAAGCTCCTCGCAGAGAGCGACTGCCGAAAGCCCGACCTTTAGGTAACGCCCAAATAGAAATAAATAATAATTTAATAAGACTTCCACTTTCGTGGGAAATACTATGAAAGTAACAGATCACATAACTAAAGGAAAAGGGAAAACACAATTTTCTTTCGAAATTTTACCGCCATTAAAAGGGCAACACATTCAATCTATATTTAATAATATAGATCCTTTAATGGAGTTTAATCCGCCTTTTATAGACGTAACGTATCATCGCGAAGAATATGTTTACAAGAATTTAGGCGACGGTTTATTAAAAAAACAAGTGGTAAAAAAACGACCTGGAACGGTAGGTATTTGCGCTGCAATCCAGAATAAATACAATGTAGATGCCATACCGCATATCTTGTGTGGTGGTTTTAGTAGAGAGGATACTGAGAATTTTTTAATAGATTTAGATTTTTTAGGTATCGATAACGTGGTGGCTTTACGAGGAGATGCTGTGAAAACAGAAACGTATTTTACACCAGAAAAGGAAGGACATCATTATGCGAGTGAGTTGGTGTCTCAGATTTCGGATTTGAATAAGGCTGTGTATTTAGATGAGGACTTGCAAAACTGTTCGGCAACTAATTTTTGCATTGGTGTGGGCGCCTATCCAGAAAAACACATGGAAGCACCAAGTCTAGATAGCGATATTCATTTTCTTAAAAAGAAGATAAAAAATGGTGCTGAGTATATTGTTACACAAATGTTTTTTGATAACGAGAAGTATTTTCAGTTTGTCGATAAATGTAGAAAAGAAGGAATTACAGTACCAATAATTCCTGGTTTAAAACCGATATCGACAAGGAAACAACTCAATATAATACCGCATCGCTTTCATGTGGATTTACCTGAAGCCTTAATAAAAGAGATTATTAAATGTAAAGATAATAAACAAGTAAGACAGGTTGGAGTGGAGTGGGCAATACAGCAATCTAAAGAATTGGAAAAAGCGGGAGTACCGATCTTACACTATTATTCTATGGGAAAAAGTGATAATGTAAAGAGCATAGCGTCTGCCCTTTTTTAAATAGAAAAAGAGTTACTTTTGTAACATGCTTTCTAAGAAAACAAAATACGGAATTAAGGCGCTAACCTATTTAGCGAAACAGGAAACACATGTTCCTGTAAGAATTGCGACGATTTCTGAAAGTGAAAATATTTCTTTAAAATTTTTAGAAACCATTTTACTGTCACTTCGTAAAAATGGATTATTAGGCTCTAAAAAAGGAAAAGGTGGTGGTTATTATTTATTAAAAGACCCTAAAGATATTCCTATGACGGAAGTTATGAGAGTTCTCGAAGGTCCGATAGCAATGATACCTTGCGTGAGTTTAAACTTTTACGAAAAGTGTCAAGATTGTCCAGACGAAAATGCCTGTGCAGTCAATAAAATAATGCTTAAAGTAAGAGATAATACTCTAGAGATTTTTAGAAATACTACGCTTGCCGATTTGTCTAATTAGCAGATTCTCAGTTTTAACACCTAATTTTTTAATTATTATACTTGATTTCTAGATTAATAATCTATAAGTTTGCACTTTATCCTACTAAACCTATAGGGTAATTAGATTAAATATAAAAGGATAGTATGGAAAACGTAATAAATTCGGAAGTAAGTTTGGAGAAAGAAGAACAAACGTCCTCAGAAAATATTAAAAGAAGTTTAGTAAAAACGATTAGTTGGAGAGCTGTAGGAACTATAACTACAGTAACTATTTCGTATATAATTACAGGAACAATGGCATTGGCTTTCTCAATAGGAGGAATAGAGTTAGTGTCTAAAATGGTATTGTACTTCTTTCACGAACGTGCATGGGAAAAAATTAAATGGGGAAAGTAATGAGCTTAGATTTAGATAAAATAAACAAACAGTTAGGTGATAAAACACCAAAAGAAATAGTGGAATGGGCAATTGATTTTGCAAAATCTCCTGTGGTAACAACTAATTTTAGACCATATGAGGCTGCTATTTTAAAAGTAACAAGCGACGTTAAAAAAGATATTAAAGTTGTTTGGTGCGATACAGGTTACAATACACCTAACACCTATAAGCATGCCGAAGAAGTAATTGAAGCATTAGAACTTAATGTTAAATTATATGTGCCTAAACAAACGACAGCGCATCGCGATGTGGTTTTAGGTATTCCGGATATTAACGATCCAAAACATGCTGTGTTTACAGAGCAGGTAAAGTTGGAGCCTTTTAAACGTGCTATGGTTGAGCACAAACCAGATGTTTGGTTTACAAATTTACGTAAAGGTCAAACGGCTTTTAGAGACAGTATAAATATTGTGTCTCAAGATAAAAATGGAGTCGTAAAAGTGAGTCCTTTTTACAATTGGACAGATAAAGAATTGGATGTTTATTTAGAAGAAAACAATTTGCCAAACGAGTTTAAATACTTCGATCCAACAAAACAATTAGAAAATAGAGAGTGTGGATTACACGCCTAAAAATATAGAAATGAAAGATACATCAAGTATAAATCCGTTAGAAAACGAAGCTATTTACATCATGCGTGAAGTTGCTGCTCAATTTGAAAAGCCAGTGCTTTTGTTTTCAGGCGGAAAAGACTCCATCACGTTAGTGCGTTTGGCGCAAAAAGCATTTTATCCAGCTAAAATTCCGTTTCCATTAATGCATATCGATACGGGTCATAATTTTCCTGAAACGATAGAGTTTAGAGACCGTTTAGTTAAGGAGTTAGGATTAGAGCTTATTGTTAGAGATGTTCAAGATTCTATAGATGAAGGTAAAGTAAAAGAAGAATCTGGACGTTATGCCAGTAGAAATCAATTACAAACGACTACGCTTTTAGATGCTATCGAAGAGTTTAAATTCGATGCTTGTATTGGTGGAGCAAGACGTGATGAAGAAAAAGCGAGAGCTAAAGAGCGTATTTTCTCTGTAAGAGATGATTTTGGGCAATGGGATGAAAAAAATCAACGTCCAGAGTTATTCGATATGCTTAATGGTAATATCGAGTTAGGTCAAAATGTACGTGTGTTTCCTATTTCTAACTGGACAGAATTAGACGTTTGGTCATATATTCAAAAAGAACAAATAGAAATTCCATCTATTTATTTCGCGCATACGAGAGCTACTTTTTTAAGAGACGGATTAATCTGGTCTGCAGACGATGCTGTTGTTTATAGAGATGATGAAGAAGAAGTTGTAGAAAGAATTGTACGTTTTAGAACTGTTGGAGATATGAGTTGTACTGCAGCTGTATTGTCTGAAGCAGCAGATATTTCTAGTGTAGTACAAGAGATTAGAGAATCTTCAATATCAGAAAGAGGAGCGAGAATAGACGATAAACGTTCGGAAGCTGCAATGGAGAAAAGAAAACAACAAGGGTATTTCTAAGTCGCTTTTTTTTATTTCCGCACTTCGACTGCGCTCAGTGTAAACTGCGGAAATCTCAAAAAGTAATTTTAAATTAAGAATTAAAAAATGAAGTCCTTCCATTTAGGAAGGTTAAGATAGATATGGAAGTTTTAAAAATAGCAACAGCAGGAAGTGTAGATGATGGAAAGAGTACTCTAATTGGGAGATTGCTTTACGATACAAAGTCATTAACATCAGATAAGTTAGAAGCGATAGAAAAAAAGAGTAAGCAATTAGGTTACGATTATCTAGATTTCTCTTTAGCAACAGATGGTTTAGTAGCAGAAAGAGAACAAGGTATTACTATAGATGTTGCACATATTTACTTTTCTACGGCTAATAAAAGTTACATTATTGCAGATACTCCAGGTCATGTAGAATATACAAGAAATATGGTTACAGGAGCTTCGACATCTCAAGTTGCGATTGTATTAATAGATGCAAGAAAAGGAGTGATCGAGCAAACTAATCGTCATTTCTTTATTAATAATTTACTGAGAATTAAAACCGTAATTGTTGCCATTAATAAGATGGATTTAGTAGATTTTTCTGAAGAAAAGTATAACGCCATAAAAGCAGATTTTGAAGCTTTAATGAGTAAGCGTGACTACCAAGACCAGAAAATAACATTTATTCCTGTAAGTGCTTTAAAGGGAGATAATGTTGTTAATAAATCTGATAAAACACCATGGTATAAAGGCGAGACATTATTAGAGAATTTAGAAAATATTGATAATCAAGATGTCTTTAATGTCGGAACTCCTAGGTATCCTGTACAATATGTTATTCGTCCAAAAACAGACGAGTTTCACGATTTTAGAGGTTATGCAGGAAAAGTTTATGGTGGAGAGTTAAGCGTTGGAGATGACGTTGTCATTTTACCATCGGAAACGAAGTCTAAGATTAAAGAGATTCTTTTCTACGACAAGAAAGTACAAACAGCTTCGCGTCGTTCATCAGTATTAATTACGTTGAAAGACGATGTAAATATTAGCAGAGGAGACATGATTGTTAGAGCTAACGATTTACCAAAAAGAGAAAAAGAATTTACAGCAACCATTTCTTGGATGGATTCTCAAAACCTAAAAGCAGGTAACAAATATATTGTACAACATGGTGTAAATAAAGTGTTGGCAAAAGTAGATCGTATTCATCATAAAATTAATCCAGATTATTCTGGTGTTGACGACACGGTAGAAGCTTTAGCAATTAATGATATTGCAACGGTATCTTTTAAATTAAACAAGCCTATTTTTTATGATGCTTTTAAAGATCACAGAACTAATGGCTCGTTTATTCTAGTCGATTCGAAATCTAACAATACTGTAGGCGCAGGTTTTATTCAATAAAAATTGAATCGATATTTCGACAAATAAAAATATATTTTAATTATCCTATTAACCCTATGGGATTTACATATTAAGACATGCAGAGTTTTAGAACAGAAATTGAAAATCCTATTGTAGAACAGGATATTATAGATTTAGCCAATAAGATTGAGCTTTTTCATAACGGAAAAATTGACGAAGAAAAATTTAGAAGTTTACGTTTAGCACGTGGTGTTTACGGTCAGCGTCAAGAAGGCGTGCAGATGATTCGTATAAAACTACCTTACGGAAAAGTGTTAAGTAAACAATTACGTCGTATTGCTGAGGTTTCAGACGAATATTCTAGAAGTAGATTGCATATTACTACGCGTCAAGATATTCAAATCCATTATGTCGATTTAAATCGTACGCCAGAACTTTGGGCAGAATTAGAAAGAGACGATGTTACTTTACGTGAAGCTTGTGGTAACGTTGTTAGAAACGTAACAGCTAGTGAAACTGCAGGTATAGATAAAGACGAACCTTTTGATGTTTCTCCTTATGCCGATGCTATCTTTAAATTCTTTTTACGTAACCCAATCTGTCAAGAAATGGGTAGAAAATTTAAAGTGTCTTTTTCTGGTACAGATGAAGATACAGGTTTATCGTACATGCACGATTTAGGTTTTATAGCTAAAATTGAAAATGGTGTAAAAGGTTTTAAAGTGATGTTAGGTGGTGGTTTAGGGTCGCAACCAAGACATGCAGACGAAATGTATAGTTTCTTAGCTTCAGATAAAATTATTCCTTTAATGGAAGGTGTTTTAAGAGTTTTCGATCGTTATGGCGAGCGTAAAAGTCGTGCTAAAGCAAGAATGAAGTTCTTATTAAAAGATATCGGTTTAGAGGCTTTTAAAGCTTTAGTTGAAGAAGAGCAAGATGCAATCGAATTTAAAACAGTTACTATAGACGAAGCTAATTACACCGCTTCAACTCCAGTTTCTATTGAAGCTCCAAAGGTTGAGATAAAAGATCAAGAGGCTTTTAATTTATGGAAGGCAACTAATGTTATTCCACAAAAGCAAGACGGTTATGTTGCTATTGGTATTAAAGTATTATTAGGAGATTTCTACACGGACAAAGCACGATTATTAGCAGATTTAGTAGAACAATATGCAGCAGGAGAAGTGAGATTAAGTTTAAGACAAAACATATTAATTCCTTTTGTTAAAGAAGAATTGTTAACCTTTTTCTATACTGAATTAGAAAAATTAGGCTTTGCAGAAGCAGGTTATAATAAAGCCGTAGATATTACAGCATGCCCAGGAACAGATACTTGTAATTTAGGTATTTCTAGCAGTACAGGAATTGCTGAAGAATTAGAACGTGTTATAAAAGCAGAGTATCCACAATACTTATCTAACGAAGATTTAGTCATTAAAATTAGTGGTTGTATGAATGCTTGTGGACAACATAATATGGCAAATATTGGTTTTCAAGGGATGTCTATTCGTACAAAAGATAAATTAGTTGCACCAGCATTACAAGTGCTTTTAGGTGGCGCAAACCTTGGAGATGGTAAGGCTTATTTTGCAGATAAAGTAGTAAAAGTACCAAGTAGAAGAGGTCCAGAAGCTTTACGTCGTATTCTTAATGATTTTGAAGCTAATGGAAAGGGCCAATCATTTGGGGAATATTATATAGAAAAAGGTGAAAAGTATTTTTACAGTCTACTAACAGATTTATCTAATGTAGACAATCTAACACAAGACGATTTTATTGATTGGGGAACCGACGAAGAATACGTTAAAGCTATTGGTGTTGGAGAGTGTGCCGGTGTTGTTATCGATTTAATTGCAACTTTATTTCTTGAAAGTGATGAAAAAATTGAAGAGGCAAAACAGTCTTTCGATAACAAGGTCTATTCTGGAGCAATCTACGAAGCGTATCGCTCGATGGTTAATTCCGCGAAAGCGATATTAATATCAGAAGACATTAAAACAAACACACAAGCAGGTATAATCAGTCAGTTTAATGAGTTGTTTATCGATACAAAAAAAATAGACTTAGGTGTTTCTTTTTCAGATTTAGTGTATCAAATAAAAGTACACGCTCCAACTCAAGAATTTGCATTGCGTTACATAGAAAATGCAGAACAGTTTTTAGAAAAAGTAAGAGGTTTTAGACAGAAAGCAGTAGCTACTAGTTAATACTATTAAAAATAAAGTTCCATGATAAATCCAAAATTAACAGTTGTTGGCGCCGGACCAGGCGATCCAGACTTAATAACATTAAAAGCTATAAAAGCAATACAATCTGCCGATGTTATTTTGTATGATGCTTTAGTAAACGATGAATTATTAGACTACGCATCTAAAACAGCAGAAATTATTTTTGTTGGAAAACGAAAAGGATGTTATGCGTATCAACAAAGTCAAATAAACGAGTTAATAGTAGAACGTGCTTTAAGATGTGGTCATGTTGTACGTTTAAAAGGAGGTGATCCTTTTATTTTTGGTCGTGGAGCAGAAGAGTTAGATTATGCTAAGGAATATGCCATAGAAATTGCGGTTGTTCCCGGTATTTCTTCATCTGCAGCAGTGCCAGCTTATCAAGGAATTCCTTTAACTAAACGTAATGCCTCAGAAAGTTTTTGGGTGATTACAGGTACAACGAAATCACATCAAATATCTAGCGATATTTCATTAGCGGCAAAATCTACAGCAACAGTTGTTATTTTAATGGGAATGGGAAAACTAGCAGAAATTGTAGAGATTTTTTCTTCGGAAGGAAAACAAAATACTGCAGTTGCAATCATTCAAAATGGGACACGAGAAAACGAGAAAGTCGGCATTGGGACTATTAATACTATAGAAGCTATTGTTGAAGAAAAGCAATTATCTACTCCAGCAATCATTATTATTGGAGAAGTGGTTAATCAACGTGTAGATTTATCTTCAGTTTATGAAAAAGCAAATAAAGCACCTCAATTTTCACAACCTATTTCAGCTTAGAACATATGGAAAGGAATAATTTGTATCCTATTTTTTTAAAGGTTAAAAATCTGCAAGTACTTATTGTGGGTGGCGGTAATGTAGCTGAAGAAAAATTAACATTTTTATTAAAATCGAGTCCTGATGCACATGTAACTATGGTTTCTCCAATGTTTAGAGAAGGGACTATTGCAATAGCAGATACAGGATGCGTAACAAGAATCAAGGACACTTATAACGATAGTTATCTCGAAGGAAAGCATATGGTTGTTGCAACCACAGATATTCCAGAAGTTAATGTGCAAGTGTATAACGATTGTCGTGCGCAAAGTAAATTAGTAAACGTTGCCGATAATCCGCCATATTGTGATTTTTATATGGGAGGCATTGTAACAAAAGGTAATGTAAAAGTTGCCATTTCGACTAATGGAAAATCACCAACTACAGCAAAACGATTACGTCAGTTTTTTGAAGACGTAATACCAGAAAATATAGACGATTTAGTAAAAAATCTTAATGTTTATAGAAAAACTATAAAAGGAGATTTTGAACAAAAAGTGGAGACATTAAATGAATTTACTAAAGGCTTAGTAGAAAAAATAAAATAGTATGATTAAAACAGATATATTAATAATAGGAGCAGGACCAACAGGTTTATTTACTGTATTTGAAGCAGGATTGTTAAAATTAAAGTGCCATTTAATTGATGCATTACCACAACCTGGTGGTCAATGTTCCGAATTATATCCCAAAAAACCTATTTACGATATTCCTGGTTTTCCAGAAATATTAGCCGGAGATTTAACAGGTAACCTATTAGAGCAAGGCAAGCAATTTCAACCTGGTTTTACTTTAGGAGAACGTGCAGAAACGATAGAAAAGCAAGAAGATGGTAGTTTTATTGTTACAACAAATAAAGGTACACAACATCATGCTCCAATTGTTGCTATTGCAGGAGGTTTAGGTAGTTTTGAGCCTAGAAAACCTAAATTAGAAGGAATCGAGAAGTATGAAGATAAAGGTGTTAATTACTTTATTAAAGATCCTGAAGTTTACAGAGATAAAAAAGTTGTGATTGCTGGAGGTGGAGATTCTGCATTAGATTGGTCTATTTTTCTAGCAGATGTTGCGTCAGAAGTTACTTTAGTACATAGAAGAAACGAGTTTAGGGGCGCATTAGATTCTGTAGAAAAAGTGCAAGAATTAAAGCTTTTAAATAAGATAAACTTAATCACACCAGCAGAAGTTGTTGGCTTAAAAGGCGAAAACCATATCGAAGGTATTACTTTATCTAAAGGAGATGAAATTATAGAATTAGAAGCAGATCATTTTATTCCATTATTTGGATTGTCGCCAAAGCTTGGTCCAATTGGAGATTGGGGATTAGAGATCGAAAAAAATGCAATAAAAGTAAATACAGTAGACTACCAAACAAATATTCCAGGTATCTTTGCTATTGGTGATGTTAATACATATGAAGGGAAACTAAAATTAATTCTTTGTGGATTTCATGAAGCAACATTAATGTGTCAATCTGCATATAAAATATTAAATCCAGGCAAGAAGTTTGTTTTAAAATATACTACAGTAAGTGGTATAGATGGATTTGATGGAACACGAAAAGAATCACCAAAAGCAGTTGTAAAGGCTATAGTATAATGGAAGATGTTACTTTACATATTACAGATCGCGAAGGCAAAAAACATAGTGTTTTAGCACCTACAGATATGGCAATGAATGTTATGGAGGTTATTCGTTCTTACGAGTTAGCTCCAGAAGGAACCGTTGGTATTTGTGGAGGTATGGCCATGTGCGCTTCGTGCCAATGTTATGTGAATTCGGATAACGAAATTAATGCAATGGAAGACGATGAGGATGCTATGTTGTCTGAAGCTTTCAACGTAAAAGATAACAGTAGATTAAGTTGTCAAATTCCTATTACAGATGCTTTACATAATTTAGAAATAGAATTGGCTCCAGAAGTTTAAATAATAATAAGATGCAAGAGACATTGCAAATTCCATTTAGGTTTAAAGAAAAAGTAGAAGAACTCGCAAAAGAATTATTCTATTGCGCATTAGAATCTTCAGATAAACAAATAGAACTCCTTAAGAATATTAAGGAGTCCTTTTTTTATATATCTAAAGCCTTAGATTGTGGTATTTGTAATACAAAATGGGAGCAATTTGTAATCGGAATTAAAGCATTAAAACCAAAATTGCAATTAGATGCAGAAGCTGCATATAATAACGATCCGGCTGCTAAAAGTGTTAGAGAGGTATACTTAGCATATCCAGGTTTTTATGCTATTGCCATGTATCGCATAAGTCATATTTTATGGCAAATAGATATTCCTGTTTTACCACGTATGATTTCAGAATATGCACATGGAGTAACAGGTACAGATATTCATCCAGGAGCAACCATTGGGCATTCGTTTTTTATAGATCATGCCACTGGAGTTGTTATTGGTGAGACTGCATTAATACATAATCATGTTGTTATTTATCAAGGCGTAACTTTAGGAGGAATTACAGTAGAAAAAGCATTAGCAAACACTAAAAGGCATCCTACAATTAATGATCATGTTACAATATATGCGAATGCTACTGTTTTAGGAGGAGATGTTGTAATCGGTAAAAATAGTATTATTGGTGCAAATGTTTGGATCACTAAGTCTATTCCAGAAAATTCTATTGTTACCTACAAGTCAGATATTAAAATAACAAAAAGATAACGTTATGAGTATTTTAAAACAAATAGGAAACACACCTTTAGTAGAAGCTTCAAATTTAGTGTCTAAACCTAATGTTAAGCTATATCTAAAGTTAGAAGGTAATAATCCAGGCGGAAGCGTTAAAGATAGACCAGCTTATAATATGATTGCCGAAGCCGTAAAGCGAGGTGACATAAAAAAAGGAGGTCATTTAGTCGAAGCTACAAGTGGTAACACAGGTATTGCTTTAGCTTATGTAGCAAGTCTATTTGGTATAAAAATATCTTTAGTCATGCCAGAAAACTCTACAATAGAACGTGTAAAAACAATGCGAGCTTATGGAGCTGAGGTTATTTTAACAGCATCAGACAGAGGTATTGAAGGTTCTAGAGATATCGCCTTTAAAATGCGAGACGAAAAAGGATACCTTTTATTAAATCAGTTCGAGAACGACGATAACTGGAAAGCACACTACAAAACAACAGGACCAGAAATCTGGAAAGACACGAAAGGTGAAGTTACTCATTTTGTCTCGGCAATGGGCACAACAGGAACCATAATGGGAACCTCTACGTTTTTAAAAGAACAGAATAAAAACATTCAAATTATTGGAGCGCAACCTATGGATGGTTCAAGAATTCCTGGTATTCGAAAATGGTCGCCAGACTATGTGCCAAGTATTTTTAATCCATTAAAAGTGGATCAAGTAATAGAAGTAAGCCAAGAAGAAGCTGCTGCTATGACCAAGCGTTTAGCTAGAGAAGAAGGTGTTTTTGCAGGCATGAGCAGTGGAGGATCTGTAGCAACAGCCTTAAAATTAATAGAAAACTTAGACCAAGGCGTTGTGGTTGCCATTGTTTGCGATAGAGGTGATCGTTACCTGTCTTCTACCTTATTCGATTAAGCACTTGAAAATTATAATCTAATAAGTAATATTTAGTTTACTTTTGCCTTCTAACAAATTTGCTTGATGAGGTATTTACTTTACGCTTATATTCTATTTTTTTCTATCAGTATTTCTGCTCAAGAAGAAAAAGATCCTTTTACCATAGATGTTAATTATTTCTATGGAAATATAGCAGAACACAATACCGATATTTCACATTTAATTACTGGTCATCCTTCTGGTGTTTTATTAAGTTTTAATCAAAAAACTTTTGGTAAAAAAGCTTGGGAAAGTAGATTTAATTATCCCGATTTTGGAGCATCAATTATCTATCAAAAATTTAATAATGAGTTTTTAAGCGAAAACATAGGAGTCTATGCACACTATAATTTTTACTTTTTTAAACGGAATGTTATGTTTCGCATAGGTCAAGGTCTTGCTTATAATGATACGCCTTATGATAAGGTTGAGAATTTTAGAAACAATGCTTTTGGATCACACTTATTAAGTTCCACTTATTTAATGTTAAACTATAAAAAGGAAAATATTTTTAAAGGCATAGGTCTTCAAGCTGGTTTTTCTTTAATTCACTATTCTAATGCAAACGTAAAGGCACCAAATAGTTCTATAAATAGTATCGCTTTTAATATAGGAGCAAATTATATTTTTGATTCCGAAAATCCAACAGAATATATTCCATCAACCGAAGAGAAATTTTTTAAAGAAAAAATAAAGTATAACGTTGCCTTTAGAACAGGAGTAAACGAAAGCGATGTTATAAATACAGGGCAGTACGCTTTTTATGTTGTATCTGCTTATGCAGATAAACGATTAAATAGAAAAAGTGCTATTCAAGTGGGAACAGATGTGTTTTTCTCGAATTTTCTAAAAAAACATATACAATATAAAGCCGTCGCTTTTCCTGAAGATAATGTAAGTGGAGATGAAGATTATAAGCGTGTTGGTATCTTTGTTGGGCACGAACTATTTATTAGTAAAACATCACTAATAACACAATTGGGTTATTATGTATATTATCCTTTCGATTTCGAAGGTCGTGTGTATAACAGAGTAGGGCTAAAACGCTATTTTGGAGATAAAATTTATGGAGCACTAACTTTAAAATCTCATGGAGCCAAAGCAGAAGCAGTAGAATTAGGAATTGGAATACGATTATAAGATGAAAAAAATAGCATACATATTTATAATATTACTTTTTGCAAGTTGCGATAACGATAACGCACCAGATTGTTTTAAAAATGCAGGAGATATAATTGAAAAAGAAATTATAGTAACACCATTTACAGAAATCACCGTTTTTAAAAACATAGAATTAATCGTTACAGATGGGCTAGATTACACTGTAAAAGTAGAAACAGGCGAGAATTTAATTGATGAAGTAACGGCAGTAGTTGAAAATGGTAGATTGTTAATAAACGACAATAACGGCTGTAATCTTACAAGAGATTACGGTTTAACTAAAGTATATGTTAGTGCTCCTAATCTAACTAAAATAAGGAACAGTAGCCAATTTACAGTACGAAGTAATGGTGTTTTAAATTATCCAGATTTAGCATTATTAAGCGAAGACGATTCTGGCGATTTCTATAATAATGGTATTTTTAATCTCGAAGTAAACGCAACAAATATCTCTGTAGTAATTAATAATACAACCACAGTTTATATTTCTGGAACAACAACTAACCTACGCGTTAATCATGCCTCTGGCGATGGTCGATTTGAAGGCCGAAACCTTATTGCAGATAATGTTACCATTTACCATCGTGGCTCTAACGATATTACTGTAAATCCGCAAGTATCCTTAAAAGGAAGTTTAGTAAGTACAGGAAACGTTATTTCTGTAAACACACCTCCAACTATAGTAGTAAACGAGCTTTTTGATGGTCGTGTAATTTTCGAGTAAAATTCATGTAACTATGGCGTTCCCTTTTTAAGCCGAAAAAGCTTAAAAACGTCAGGCTTTCCGCTATATCTTTCTGCTAAGCAGTTTCAAACTTGATTTGAGATCTCATTTTACAAAGCGAGGACATTAATTTAAATTTGTGTTTTTTTATATAGCACAAAGGATGCCGCATCAATCCTTAACGCGCTTACTCGGTTGGTTTACTCGAAATCTAAATTTAGAAGTGCATTTCATCGATTTCTATTTGTTATATACGCATGTTATGCGTTGTACTTTAATAATCTTAATTTGAGACAAATTTTAGTCCAATTATTGAAAAAATAAGCATTAAAATAAAAACGATTCTCCATAAATTAACAGGGTCTTTAAATATTAAAATTCCTAATAAAACTGTTCCAACTGCACCAATTCCAGTCCAGACGGCATATGCTGTTCCTAATGGTAATGTTTGAGTTGCTTTGATTAGTAAAGTCATACTAATTCCTAAACAGATTAAAAAAGCACCATACCACCAATAAACCTCATTTCCAGAAGATTCTTTAGCTTTACCTAAACAAAATGCAAATAGCACCTCAAACAAACCTGCAATAACTAAAATTATCCAATTCATAATAAATTCTTTTTAAATATTTGACAAAGATTATATTATAAATTAAGTTGTCTTTTTACAAATGTTAAAAAACATTATTAATTAATTTTAGCTCTAATTCTACTTAAACTAACCTGTGTAATACCAAGGTAAGAAGCTAAATACCCTAATTTGACTCTTTTAATTAAGTCCGAGTTATATTTTAATAAATCACTATATTTTTCTTTAGCTGTTTTAAACTCTCTATTAATAAGTCTTTCTTCAGTTTTAATTAGTTCTTTCTCGGCAAATTTTCTTCCCCAATTTGCAATATGAACATCTTTTTTATATAAAATTTTCAATTCATCAGCTTTTAATTGATACATTTCACAATCTTCTAAAAGCGAAATATTTTCGTAACTAGCTTTGCTCTCAACATAACTCTTCATAGAAACAACCGTTTGGCCTTCTTTGCCAAACCAAAAGGTTATTTCAATACCATCATAATTTACGTAAGCTCTTACAATTCCCTTTTTAATGAAATATATATACTTTTCAATTTTGTTTGCCTTTATAAGTGTATGACCTTTTTTATGGTTTATTTCTGACACTATTTTTTTTAATGCTAATTTAGAATTCTCAGGAAGTAAATATATATCATCAAGAATTTCATCTATTTCCATTTGAATCTGTTTTTGTATTGCGCATAACTCGTTATATAGTTAGTTTTATTGTCGATATCCCGTAAAGATAATTTTTTTATAATACTATTCAAAGCGTTAGTTCTAAGCAGTCAACTCCCTAAACATGCTCTCTAAACTAGCATTTTTCTGGTTAAGCTGTAGAATCTTCAATTCATTATCATGTGCAAAATCAAACACATGTGAACGCATATCTTCTTTAGTAGAAAAGATAATTTCGTAAATAAAATCATGTGTATTTTTAACGCTTTTAGCATTAGGTAATTTTAGTAAAAAAGCATCTTCAACTCTATAGTCAAACTCAACAATAACGGTTTGCTCTTGTCCGTCACGAAGTTCTGTAAGTTTTTTATTCGCTACAATTTCACCTTTATTAATAATAATAACGCGATCGCACATGGCTTCAACCTCCTGCATAATATGCGTAGAAAGAAACACTGTTTTTTCTTTACCTATAGATTTTATTAACTGTCTTATTTCCACTAATTGATTAGGATCTAAACCAGTAGTAGGTTCATCGAGAATTAAAACGTCTGGATTATGTAATAAAGCATTTGCTAAACCAACACGCTGTCTATATCCTTTAGATAATTGGCTTATTTTTTTATGGGCCTCAGGCGCTAAACCTGTAAGCTCAATAACCTCTTCAATTCTAGATTTACTAACCTTATAAACATCTGCATTAAAAGCTAAGTATTCACGAACGTATTGCTCTAAGTATAATGGATTGTGCTCTGGTAAGTAACCAACACTTTGTTGTACTTGTTTGGCTTGAGATAAAATATCGTGTCCGTTTACAGCTGCTTGACCTTCTGTTGGGCTAATAAAAGTGGTTAATATTTTCATCATTGTAGACTTTCCAGCACCATTTGGTCCTAGAAATCCAACAATTTCGGGCTTATTAACTTCAAAAGACACATTGTTAAGCGCTTTTTGTTCACCATAAATCTTCGTTATATTTTCAACCTTTATAGACATCTTATATTCTTTCTTCAAAAATAAACATTCTGTAATTTAAACAAGGCTTTGTATAGAAATCTTTAAATCTTTAGCTAAAAGCTTAAAATTCATGCTTTAGTATTTTGATTTGTAAAATAATTATTTACTTTAGCACCATAATTATTATGAAAACATTTCAAATTACATATTACAGCTGGTTTTATTTCTTTTTTAGCGAAAAGAACGAGACTACTTATATGTAATTTTAATACACATATATTTAAACTAAGTCTCGATAATTTTATCGAGACTTTTTTTATATAATAATTTTAAAAAGAAATAGAATTTTGATTAAAACAGTAGCCATACAAGGAATTAGAGGGTCTTTTCATCACATCGTGTCACAAGACTACTTTGGAGAAGATACCGCGGTAAACGAATGTTTGTCTTTCGACGAAACCGTAGAAGCCTTACTTTCAGGAGAAAGCGAAGTTGCAATTATGGCCTTAGAAAACTCTATCGCAGGTTCAATTATACCAAATTATGCATTAATAGATACACATAACCTTCATATGGTTGGTGAGTATTATTTAGATATTCAACATAATTTAATGGCATTGCCCAATCAAAGTATTGAAGATATAAAAGAGGTGCATTCACATCCAATGGCATTGTTACAATGTAAAACATTCTTCAAAAATTATCCACATATAAAATTAATTGAAGATAAGGATACGGCCGATGTTGCTAAACGAATTCAAGATAAAAACTTAAAAGGTATTGCTGCAATAGCAAGTAGTTTAGCAGCTTCAATATTTGAATTAGATATTATAGCTGAAAGCATACAGACCATTAAACACAACGAAACTAGATTCGCTATTGTAAAGCAAAACAGTTCTCAAATTAGTAAAACTGAAATAAATAAAGCCTCAATTAAGTTCGAACTTGATCACAAACGAGGAAGTCTAGCTGCAATACTTAATGTAATGAGTGATTGCAAGCTAAATTTAACAAAAATACAATCTCTGCCTAAAATTGAAACACCATGGCTTTATGCCTTTTTTGTAGATGTTACTTTTAATAATTATCAAGATTTTGAAAAGGCAAAAGCAATTATAGAAATAATGGCAACACATTTAAAGGTATTAGGAGAATATAAAAACGCGAAGAAATAATGGAAGTTGCAAATAGATTACATAGCGTTGAAGAGTACTACTTTTCTAAGAAATTAAAGGAAGTTAATTTCCTGATATCTCAAGGGAAACCTATTATTAACTTAGGTATTGGTAGTCCAGATTTACAACCGCCTGGAAAAGTAATTACGGCTATTGCGGATAGTTTTATGTCAGCAAATGCTCATAAATATCAAAGTTATCAAGGTTTGCCAGAGTTGCGAGAAGCGATTGCAGGTTTTTATAAAAACCATTTTCAAGTAAGTGTTAGTGCGGCAACAGAGGTATTGCCACTTATGGGAAGTAAGGAAGGAATTATGCATATTTCTATGGCTTTTTTAAATAAAGGCGATGCGGTTTTAATACCAAATCCTGGATATCCTACATACACTTCGGTTACTAAATTATTAGAGGCAGAGCCAATTTTCTACAATTTAGATCAAGAAAATAATTGGTGCCCAAATATAGAAGAGCTTGAAAAACAAGATTTAAGTAAAGTAAAGATTATGTGGTTAAATTATCCACATATGCCAACGGGAGCAAAAGCGACTAAAGCAGTATTTAAAACACTAATTGCATTTGCTAAAAAGCATGATATTTTATTAGTGAATGATAATCCGTATAGTTTTATTTTAAACCAAGAACCATTAAGTATTCTTAGTGTAGAAGGTTCTAAAGATGTGTGTTTAGAGTTAAACTCTTTAAGCAAAACATTTAATATGGCTGGCTGGAGAGTTGGTATGTTACTTGGTAATCACGACTTGCTAACTGCTGTTTTAAAAGTAAAGAGTAACATGGATTCTGGTATGTTTTATGGCATACAAAAAGGAGCTATTGAAGCTTTAAACTCATCAAAAATGTGGTTTGTAAGCTTAAATAGTATCTACGAGAAGCGCCGTAAATTAGTTTGGGAATTAGCAACTAAATTAAACTGTACTTTCGATAAAGATGCAAGTGGATTATTTGTTTGGGCAAAGTTGCCACCATTTTTTAAATCCGAAGAATTTATAGATAATCTATTAAAAAACCATAATATTTTTATTACACCAGGAACTATTTTTGGTAGTCAAGGTGAAGGATATGTACGTTTTTCTCTATGTGCCACAGTAATAGAATTAGAAGCAGCAATTGCAAGAGTATGATAAATAATATTTACATAATAGGAGTTGGTTTAATAGGTGGTAGTTTGGCTTTAGATATAAAGAAAAAACGGCCAGATGCAACTGTTTACGGTATAGATAACAGCGAGCAACATTTAAATGAAGCAATAGAATTAAATGTTATAGATGCTAAAGCAACTTTAGACGATTTAGATAAAGCAGATTTGGTAATATTATCTATTCCTGTAGATGCCGCAGTAAAATTATTACCAGAGGTTTTAGATAAGATTTCAGATTTTGGTTTAGTTGTAGATGTTGGTTCTACCAAGTCAGACATTTGTAAAGTGGTAGAAAATCATCCAAAAAGAAGAAATTTTTTAGCCATGCATCCTATAGCGGGAACAGAGTTTTCTGGACCTAAAGCGGCTATTCTAAATTTATTTCAACATAAAACAAATATTGTGTGTGAAGTAGAAAAAACAGCATTTAAGCTTCAAGAAAAAGCATTAAGCTTGTTCTCAGAAATTGGTATGAGAATGCGTTACATGAACCCAGAGGCACACGATAAGCACATTGCATACGTATCGCATTTATCACACATTAGTGCATTTATGCTTGGTAAAACAGTAATAGAAAAAGAAAGGAACGAACGTGATATTTTCGATATGGCAGGTTCGGGATTTGAAAGCACAGTAAGGCTAGCAAAAAGTTCTCCAGCCATGTGGACACCTATTTTTAAGCAAAATAAACATAATGTTATTGAAAGCTTAGAAGGGTACATTGCTAATCTAACACAGTTTAAAAATAGAATGCAAAACGACGATTTTGAAGGTGTTTTTAATGAAATGAAAGACACAAATTATATTAAACAAATATTAAACGGAATAAAATAACATCAATTTCTTGTAAGGATATTGTATTGAATTCGTTTCAATATTTAACTTTATAAGTACAATAAAAAGTAGGATTATGGAAAACAAAAAAGAAATGAGAAACTGGTTGACTGACATGGCGTTAGATCATCCATTAGTGATCGCTGGACCATGTAGTGCAGAGACGGAAGAACAAGTTTTAAAAATCGCTCACGAGCTTAAAGATACAGATGTTAGTTATTTTAGAGCAGGTATTTGGAAACCACGTACACGTCCAGGAATGTTTGAAGGTGTTGGTGCTTTAGGTTTAAATTGGCTTAAAAAAGTAAAGGAAGAAACAGGAATGAAAACCTGTACAGAAGTTGCAAATGCAGCACACGTAAAGTTAGCAATCGAGAATGATGTAGATTTACTTTGGATTGGAGCACGTTCTACGGTAAGTCCATTTATCATGCAAGAATTAGCAGATGCTTTAGCTGGAACAGACAAAATTGTTTTAGTTAAGAATCCAGTAAATCCAGATTTAGCTTTATGGTTAGGTGGAATTGAAAGATTATATACTGCAGGTATTAAAAATTTAGGTGCAATACACAGAGGTTTCTCTACTTACGAGAAAACGAAGTATAGAAACATTCCAGAATGGCAAATAGCTATCGAGTTTCAAAACAGATTTCCAGATTTACCATTAATTAACGACCCTTCGCATATTACAGGAAAACGAGATATGGTTTTCGATGTGTCTCAAACGGCTTTAGATCTTAATTTCGATGGATTAATGATAGAAACGCATTTCGATCCCGATAACGCATGGAGTGATGCTGCACAGCAAGTAACGCCTACAGCATTGATTCAAATGATGACGGATTTAAAAATTAGAAAGCAAACAGATCCAGAAGCAGAGTACAACAAAGAGTTAACTAATTTAAGAGCTCAAATAGATGTTGTAGATAATCAGCTTATAGATTTAATGGGCAAGCGTATGCAAGTAGCAGATGGTATTGGTCAATTAAAGAAACAAAAAAATGTTGCTGTTTTACAAAGTAAACGTTGGAACGAGATTTTGGGTAAAATGGTACTTCAAGGAGACGAGAAAGGTTTAAGTGAAGAATTTATTTTAAAACTGTTTAAAGCAGTTCACCAAGAGTCTATAAATCATCAAGAAAAAGTGATTAAAGGATAATTAAATTTTATTATAATAGTTGTTTATATTTTAAACAACACAACTGTTAAAAAGAGTTTCAATATTTTGAAACTCTTTTTTTTTGCTTTTTACTCACCCAAAAGTAGTGTTCACTCATTTTAAGTTTTATAGAAATTGAATTAAATATAGATTTGGTTAAACTTTAAAAACGAAAGCTTATGAAACACATTTTACTATTATTTTTAGCAATGAGTTGTCCGATTATGAATTACAGTCAAACTGAAATTAAAACTTCTGAAGAACCGATTAAGGTATATGCATTAGATGAGGTTGAGTTAGTTGCTTATGGGATAAAAGCTAAAAAAGACGCTATTGGCTGTGGATATAGAGAGGTTGTATCAACAACTCATACAAATTGTACCACATACTGCTCGATAAGGAATGTGTTAATAGAAGCTGCTTTAGATAAAAAAGAACTTGATGCTATACAGCTATATCCAAATCCTTCGGCAAAAGGCATTTTTAAAATACATTTAGATGCAAAGTATAAGTCAATTGCAATAACTGTAAGTTCAATAACAGGTCAGGTTGTTTTGAGTAATTCATATCAAAATAGCCGAAGTGAAATAACGATTAATCTATCTCAATATCCACCAGGTGTTTATATTGTAAATATTATTGCAGATGGAAAACGATTAGCTACTAAAAAAGCAGTTAGAGGTTAGGTTTTTTTAATATAAAAAGCGTTATTTTGTACTTCAATTTAATGAATGACAGGACTAGTATATAAATCGACAGGAAGTTGGTACACAGTTAAAACTGAATCAGGTATCACTTACGAATGCAGGATAAAAGGTAAATTTCGTTTACAAGGTATTAAAAGTACAAATCCAATTGCTGTTGGCGATTATGTGGATTTCGATTTAGATACTAAAAGTGATGTAGAAACCGGTGTAATAAATAAAATTCACGATCGCGAGAATTATGTGGTTAGAAAATCGGTTAATTTATCTAAGCAAACACATATTATTGCTTCAAATATAGATCAGATTTTTCTTTTAATTACAATAGATAATCCACCAACATTTACCAGTTTTATAGATAGGTTTTTGGTTACGGCAGAAGCTTATTCTATTAAAACAATATTAGTTTTTAATAAAATCGACACTTATACAGAGGATACTATTTTAGAGGTGAGTTACTTAGAACATGTTTATAGTAATATTGGTTATGAAAGTGTTCGTGTTTCGGCTAAAACAGGAGAAAATATAGATAAGATTAAAACCTTAATGGAAGGCAAAGTTAGTGTCTTTACAGGTCATTCTGGAGTTGGTAAATCGACTTTAGTAAATACTATAGAACCTAGTTTAGACTTAAAAACAAAAACTATTTCTACTCAACATTCTCAAGGACAGCATACTACAACATTTGCAGAAATGTTCGATTTAAGTTTCGATGCTAAAATTATAGACACACCTGGAATTAAAGGTTTTGGAGTTGTAGATATGGAAAAAGAGGAAATAAGCGATTATTTTCCTGAATTTTTTAAGTTGAGTCAAGATTGTAAATTTAATAATTGTTTACATATTGAAGAGCCTAAATGTGCTGTTAAAGACGCATTAGGAAAAGATGAAATTGCAGCTTCGCGTTACAAAAGTTACGTTCAAATAATAGAAGGCGACGACCAGCATTATAGAACAGATATTTGGGATAAAGAATAATAATTTCCTTTCCTTTGGAAAGGGTTAGGGATAGGAATGAAAATAGTAATCCAGAGAGTTAGTAGAGCAAGCGTAACTATAGAAGGTAATAAAGTAGCTTCAATAGGTAATGGATTATTAATTTTATTAGGTATTGTTACCGAAGATACTCAGGAAGACATTATATGGTTAACAAACAAAGTTGCTAATCTTCGCATATTTGAAGACGAAGAAGGTGTCATGAATAAATCTCTTTTAGATACCAATGGAAATGTTATTGTTGTAAGTCAGTTTACATTACAAGCCAGTACAAAAAAAGGAAATAGGCCAAGTTATATTAAAGCAGCACGACCACAAGTTGCTATACCATTATACGAAGCATTTAATACTACATTAGAAACAGTTTTAAGTAAGCCAATTCAAACAGGAACGTTTGGAGCAGACATGAAAGTAGAACTTTTAAACGATGGACCAGTTACTATAATTATAGACTCTAAAAATAAAGAGTAAATAATTGAGAAGTATTTTTATAGAGGCATAAATATTACTATATTTCTACTCTAAACCAATTTAATGCAACCTAAAATATCGCTAGGCATAATTTTTATGCTTTTTACTCTTCTATGTACATCTCAATCTGATAAAACTATTGCCATAACATTAAGTCCTGATTTAAAAGAAAATGCTAATGCTGTAATAAGGCACAAAGCATTAGAAATTGAAATTAAAGCTTACAATAAGATGGTTGTTAAAGAGCATCGTATTGTAACTGTTTTTAACGAATATGGCATGAGAAATATTGGTGCTTACTTAAGTTATGATAATACTGTAAATATAAAGCATATAAGTGCTATTGTTTACAATGCATTGGGTCAGGAAATAAAAAGTATAAAAGAAAAAAAATTTAAAGATGTTAGTGCTGTTTCTGGAGGTACTTTGTTTTCAGATGATAGGCAAAAGTATCTAAGTTATACACCCACTAATTATCCATTTACTGTAGAGTATACGAGTGAATATGTTACTTCTACAACTGCATTTATTCCTCGATGGTTTCCTGTTGAGGGCTATTTTGTAAGTACCGAGTATTCTAGTTTTAAAATTGTTAATAATTCTGCTATTGTATTAAATAAGAAAGCATCTTATTTAGACGGGTATAATATTAATGAATTATCAGATTTTTATTATGAAGCAAAAAATATTAAAGCTATTAAAAAAGAAGCTTATGCTCCCAGTTTTTCATCTTTTGCGCCACATTTAAAGTTCGCTTTACAAGAGTTCGATATGAAAGGTGTTAAGGGACAAAATTCTAGTTGGACAGCTTTTGGCAAATGGGTAGATACAGACTTAAATAAAGATACAGAAGAACTACCAGAAGATGTCATAAGCGAGGTTCAGAATTTAACAAAAACGGAGAGTTCTAATTTAGAAAAGGCTAAAATTGTTTATAAATACATGCAGGACAAAACACGATACATAAGTGTTCAGGTAGGTATTGGAGGATGGAAACCAATGTTAGCTAGTGATGTCGATAGGCTAAGTTATGGAGACTGCAAAGCGCTATCCAATTATACAAAGGCGTTACTTAAAGCAGTTGGTGTAGAATCTTACTATACATTAATTTATGGAAATAGAGATATTGAAAGCTTCGATATAGATTTTTCTTCTCAACAAGGTAATCACGCTATATTAACAGTGCCTCATCAAGACGATTATGTGTTTTTAGAATGTACAAGTCAAACGACTCCATTTGGCTACATCGCTAATTTTACAGATGATAGAGACGCTTTAATAATTACTCCAGATGGAGGGAAAATTGTCCACACCAAAGTTTACAAAACAGAAGAGAATAGTCAAAAAACAAAAGCAATAATAACAGTAGATCAACTAGGAGGATTAAATGCTACAATTAAAGTGAATTCTAAGGGTACTCAATATAATAGGTATTCACAATTAGAATCTAAAGACCAAAAAGGTAAACAACTGTATTATAAAAACAGATTCGATAATATTAATAATCTTAAAGTTAGATCTATTAGCATTATAAACGATAAAGAGAATGTTATCCTCACTGAAAACCTAGAGCTAGAAGCTAGTAAATATGCATCAAAAGCAGGAAATATGTTGCTATTAACTCCAAACGCTTTTAATAAAAATACTTATATACCACCAAGATATGAAAATAGAACATTGCCTTTTGAGGTAGATAGAGGTTTTGTAGATGAAGATGAATACGTGTTTACTTTAAATCAAGCACTTTCTATAGACGTAATGTTCGAGCCTGTAACTATAAGTAATAAGTTTGGCGAGTATGCTACTACAATTGAAAAAATAGGTGATAAAAAATTTAAGTATAAACGGAAGCTAATAATAAATAAAGGAAAGTACTCCAAAGACGATTACAAAACTTTTAGAACATTTTATAGTAATATAACAAAACATGACAAGTCCAAAATAACATTAAAAAAATAAAAGAAATGAATTTAAAAAACATCTTTTTAGTAACACTTTTGTTAACTCTAAATAGTGTTGTAGCACAAGATTATAAATTTGGAAAAGTAAGTAAGGAAGAATTAATCGAGGAGATTAATTCGGTTAATCAGGAAGCACATGCAACCGTTTTGTATAAAAAACATAAAGTGTTTTTTGAATTCAATCAAGATGATGGATTTATGTTAGTGAATAGTTATCATGAACGTATAAAAATTTATGACAAAGAAGGTTTTGAATGGGCAACAAAACGTTTTAGTTTGTATAATTATAACAATAAGAGTGAAAAGTTAACTAATTTAAAAGCATATACTTTTACACTAGAAAATGATGGTATTAAAAAAACGAAATTAAAAAAAGAAGGTATTTTCGATGAGAAAAACAATAAATATTGGTCTACTAAAACGTTAACCATGCCAAATGTTAAAGAGGGTTGTGTTATCGAATTCGAATATGCTATTCGCTCTCCATTTATGAAAATTAATGATATTGTTTTACAATACGATATTCCAATTAAAAAGTTAGATGTAGATGTTATTATTCCTGAATATTTTATTTACAATAAAAGTATAAACCCTAGAGCAGTTTTTAATCCTGAATTAGAAGATTATTCCACTAAAAGAAGCGAAAGAATAACGTCTAAAACCCGAAGTAAGAATTTAGGTTTTTCTGCAGTAAAAACGAATATAGAATCTTCAGATCTAAACTTTAATGAAAAAGGTTTTAAAGTGTCTATGAATAATATACCAGCTTTAAAGTCTGAACCATTTGTTCAAAATGTAAATATTTATAGAGCTAAAATTATTATGGAATATGCCGCTTATAAAGGTTTAGATAATTTATATAAAAATTATTCTACTACTTGGGATGTGGTCACTAAAACGATATCTAACAGTTCTAGTTTTGGAGGAGAGCTTGAAAAAAATAAATATTTTGAAGAAGATATTGATGCACTTATTTCTGAAACAGATAAACCAGAAAATAAGATTGTTAAGATTTATAATTTTGTAAAGACGAAAGTGAAACATAATAATTTTATTGGTTTATATTCTAATGAAGGTGTTAAAAGGGCTTATAAAGAAGGTGTAGGTAATATTGCTGAAATAAATTTAATATTAACTGCAATGCTTCGCTATTCTGGTTTAAATGCTAATCCAGTGATATTAAGTACTAGAGATAATGGAACACCATTATATCCTAATACAGAGGGTTTTAATTATGTTATTTCAGCAATTGAAGATGACACTGGAAACCTTATATTATTAGATGCAGCTAACGAGAATAGTGCTATAAATATATTGCCCGAATCTGCTATTAATTGGCAAGGTAGAATTATTAGAAAGAATGGTAGCTCAGATTGGATAAGTTTAAACCCTAAAAAAATATCTAAAGAAATAGTAATGTTAAAGTATAACATTAATAATATGCTAGAAGTCGAAGGTAAGGTTAGTAAACAGATTACTGATTACCTTGCATTAGACTATAGAGATAAAAATAATGGATTAAGTGAAGCAGAACATCTAGTAAAATTACAAGGAGAGAAAGACGATCTTGAAATTTTAAATTTAAAAGTAAAAAACGAAAGAGATAATAATAAACCTATTGTTTATAGTTATGATTTTAAATTAAATAATAACGTAGATGAAATTGACGGTAAATTATATATAGCACCAACATTATTTTTAAATTATAAAGAAAATCCTTTCAAACAAGATATAAGGGTTTATCCTATAGATTTTATATACCCAATATCTCGTGATTATTTAATAAATATAGATATTCCTGAAGGTTACATAGTAGAATCTCTTCCCGAAAATGTAAAGTTTCAGTTTAATGTTACAGGTGGGAGTTTTTCTTATTTAATATATAAAACTGAAAATACTTTACAACTAAAATTGAACTATAAATTGAATAAAACATTTATACTACCATCAGAATATAATCAGTTTAAAGAATTCTTTTCTTCTATTTTCGAAAAGCAGTCAGAAAAAATTATATTGATTAAAACATAATAAAAAAAGTATGGCATCATTATTTGGACATGGTTTAGTTGGTTTTACACTCACTAAAATAGCAAGTGCTAAAACAAGTAAAGTATTACTGTTATTAGCTATTGTGTCTGCTATTTTACCAGATTTAGATGTGGTAACTTTTGGTAAAATACCATACACTCATCCTTTTGGACATCGTGGTTTTACACATTCTATAGTTTTTGCTCTAATTTGGGCAACTATCTTGGCTTTTGTATTTACAAAAACAAAGCGCAAACTCTTTTTTGTAGTTATCTTTCTATCAACCATATCACATGGTGTTTTAGATGCTTTAACAACAGGAGGTAAAGGCGTTGGCTTTTTTATACCATTTAATAATGCGCGTTTTTTCTTTCCGTGGCAAGTGATAAAAGTATCACCTATTGGAATAAGCAAATTCTTTTCGAGTAGAGGAGTACAAGTTATTTTAAGTGAATTAAAATATATAGGAATTCCGTGTTTGATAGTTTTATTATTTTTACATTTTAAAAGGAAGCCTAAAAACGTTTAATTAAAAAGATAACCGCTTGAGCGGAAAGTAAACATGGATATTAAAAACGCACAACTAGAAGTAGATAACTGGATTAAAAACCATGGCGTTCGTTATTTTAACGAGCTTACAAATATGGCACAACTTACAGAAGAAGTAGGAGAAGTAGCCAGAATTATAGCAAGACGTTATGGAGAGCAAAGCGAAAAAGAAAGCGATAAAAATAAAGATTTAGGCGAAGAATTAGCCGATGTTATGTTTGTAGTCTTGTGTTTAGCAAACCAAACAGGAATAGACTTGCAAGATGCTTTCGATAAGAAATTAGATATTAAAACAAAACGCGATCACGATCGTCATCATAATAACGAAAAGCTTAAATAGTTTTTCTTTTTTTTATTTCCGCGAAGACGGAAACGGTTTACTATGAATATAAAAGTCCAAAAATCTTCAATTAAAAAGAAGTCAGCAATACAAATTACAGGTTCAAAAAGTGAATCTAATAGATTGTTATTGTTGCAAGCATTATACCCAGAAATTAATATTGAGAATGTGTCTAATAGTGACGATTCGCAATTAATGACAAAAGCTTTAGCGTCTACCGAGCAAGTAATAGATATCCATCACGCAGGAACAGCAATGCGTTTTCTAACTGCTTATTTTGCAACTCAAAATAATAGAGAAACAATAATTACAGGTTCTAAACGTATGAAAGAGCGACCAATTAAAATATTGGTAGATGCTTTAAATCAATTAGGAGCAGATATTTCATATAAAGAAAATGAAGGCTTTCCGCCACTTTTAATAAAAGGAAAGCAATTAACTAAAAACAAAGTATCGTTAGATGCTAATGTAAGTAGTCAATACATTTCGGCATTATTACTTATTGCTTCAAAACTAGAAAACGGATTAGAATTAACCTTAAACGGAAAAATAACGTCTGTGCCTTACATTAACATGACCTTGAGTTTGTTAAGTGAGTTAAATATTGAAACTAAGTTTGAAGGCAATGTAATTAGCGTAAAACCTTTGCAGGAAAAGGTAGAGACTAAAACGCTAACGGTAGATTCAGACTGGTCTTCGGCGTCTTATTTTTATAGTATTGCGGCTTTAGCAGAAGTTGGAACTTCAATTGAAATTTCATCTTATAAAAAAGACAGTTTACAAGGTGATTCTGCATTAGCAGAAATTTATAAAAGCTTTGGAGTTTCAACGGTTTTTCAAGATAAAGGAGTACTTCTTACAAAGGAAAACGAAGTAAATAAAGAAACAACAATAGATTTTAACTTGGCAAATTCGCCAGACATTGCGCAAACAATTGCAGTTACAGCCTTTGCTTTAGGCTTGGAATCTAATTTAACAGGTTTGCATACGCTTAAAATTAAAGAAACGGATAGATTAGAGGCTTTAAAAACGGAAATTGAAAAACTAGGTGGAGCAGTGGATATTACAAACGAAACACTTCATTTAAAAGTGACTAATGACATTAAAGAAAATGTAGCAATAGCAACGTATAACGATCATAGAATGGCAATGGCTTTTGCGCCTTTAGCTTTAAAAACGCCTCTTGAAATTGAAGATTATATGGTAGTTTCAAAATCGTATCCAACCTTTTGGGACGATTTAAAACAACTAGGATTTGATATTAAAGCAATTAAATAAATAATAAACAGTCATTTACTTGACAACGCCTATATTGAGATTGTATCTTTGCTACTTTCTAATACTAAAAACATACGATAAACATGAAAATGAAATTATCACACTTTAACTTCGAATTACCAGACGAGTTATTGGCAGAATATCCAGCAGAAAACAGAGACGAGTCTCGTTTAATGGTTCTTAACAGAAAAGAACAAACTATAGAACACAAACACTTTAAAGATCTTATTGATTATTTTGAAGAAGACGATGTCATGATTCTTAATAACACAAAGGTTTTTCCTGCTCGTTTATACGGAAACAAAGAAAAAACTGGAGCAAGAATTGAAGTGTTTTTATTACGTGAATTAAACGAAGAACAACGCCTTTGGGATGTTTTAGTAGATCCAGCACGTAAAATTAGAATTGGAAATAAATTATACTTTGGTGATGACGAAACTTTAGTTGCCGAAGTAATAGACAATACAACATCAAGAGGTAGAACATTACGTTTTCTTTATGATGGGTCTTATACAGAATTCCGTAAGAAATTAACAGATTTAGGTGAAACACCATTGCCTAAATATATTAAAAGAGATGTAGAACCTGAAGACGAAGAGCGTTACCAAACTATTTTCGCTAAAAATGAAGGTGCTGTAGCAGCTCCAACAGCAGGAATGCATTTTTCTAAGCACTTATTAAAGCGTTTAGAAATTAAAGGAATCGATTTTGCTGAGGTAACTTTACACGTAGGTTTAGGGACTTTTAACTCTGTTGAGGTAGAAGATTTATCTAAGCATAAAATGGATAGTGAAGAGGTAACTATTGGTCCTGAAACAGTAGAGAGAATAAATAAAGCATTAGCTGCAAGGCCAAGACGACGTATTTGTGCCGTTGGTACAACTGCAATGCGTGCTGTTGAAAGTGCTGTATCTTCAAACCATACTTTAAACGAAATTGATGGTTGGACAAATAAATTTATTTTCCCTCCTTACGATTTTAGTATAGCAAATGCTATGATTACTAATTTTCACACACCAAAATCGACATTAATGATGATGACTTCTGCTTTTGCAGGTCACGATTTTGTTATGCGTGCTTATGATGAAGCAGTAAAAGAAAAATACAAATTCTATAGTTATGGAGATGCAATGTTAATTATCTAATTATCATCAATTTCATAAAACAATTTAGCCTTGTCCATTTCAGACAAGGCTTTTTTATTATATATTAGTCTGGAACTATTAAAGAAAATATAATTCAGTTTTAAAAAATAGTATGCCTTATAGAATCTACGTTATAGAACTATCCAAACGCGTGTTTACAGAAAACGCAAAGTTTAGGGCTGCAAACCCACAATTTAATGGTGTATTGCAATGTTTGTATGTTGGCATGACTAGTAAGACGCCTAAAGAACGTTTTACGCAGCATAAAACAGGTTATAGAAATAAGAAAGGTCATAAGTTGTCTTCTAATATTGTGGAGAAATACGGTTCTTATTTAAGGCCAAGTTTGTATAACCATATCGATCCAATTAAAACTAGGGCAGAAGCGTTAAAAATGGAAGAAGCTTTGGCTTTGGAATTGCGCCGAAAACGGTATGCAGTTTGGTTTAATTAAGAATGATTTCTTCTGTATAAAACTATATTATTCGCTCTAATACACTTGTTTATATTAGGTTCGAGAGTCTCTTGACTTTGTCAAAAAAATAGTCGAACTTCGTTTAACGTATGATATAAAACATTGGAACGATTTTATATCAACGAAACATTCTAAACCATTAACACACATACTCATGCCAACAATAACTGAAGTAGGAAATTCAAGTAATTCACTAACAATTCCTCCTATAGAGTTAGATGAGTTTTTGCCTGTTATTAGATTAATCAAAAACGAATCTGAAGAAAATAAAAAAGTAAAAATCGAACAAATAGAAGAACAAGTCACTTTGTCTAAATATATCGATAGAAAAAAACGTGATTTCAAAATACAACAGATTACAACGAATGAAAACAATATTAAAATATCATTTAAAGTAGGAGATGGCAATAAAACAGGGAATATTGGTTCCTACTTTGAAGATGATGACGGATATATAGAAGCAAAATTATCTGTAAATGATGATAAAATTAAAATCATTAGTGATTCTATATTTTTAAAAAAGTATAATGATATTTTTCAATTAGAGATTGAGTTTGAAAAAGAGTACGAATCAGAATTTTATATAGAGTTTTATGCTAATGACGATGATGAAGGTTATAACAAAGGTAAATATGAAAATGTTTTTTGTGGAAAAGTAAAAATCATAAAAACTAAGCTTTGTTTATGTAATAAAGAATTAACAGAACTAGATTTAAAACAAATCATTACAAAATTAAGAAAACAAGATGGCCTTCAAAATGAACAAGAATATGCTGCTAATGGATTGGATCCTATATACATAACAAGTAATGGAACTAAATTAGTACAAAAAGGAAAAAACGTATTTTACACTTTAGATAATATAAAATATAAAGGAACTGAAAAACCAAAAAAGCATAAACCCCAAAAATCAAATTTCGACAAAATTGGGGCATCTATTTTTCAATTAAATTATGATGAAAAAATAGATAAAAATGAAGCTACTCTTAAAAATTTCGCGAAAGAATTAAATTCTGCATTTGACAAATTTGAAATAAATACTTGTATTAGAAAAATACACTTTTTAGCTCAATGTTACCACGAGTCACAACAATTTCAAAGTACTTATGAGCAAGATGCTGTAACTAAACCTAGTGGTGGAAAAAAATATATAGGTAGAGGTCTTATTCAAATTACTCATGACTATAATTACAAAAAATTATATGAGAATATAAAAGGAGGAAAACCTAGCTCTAAAGAATTATTAAATTTCGCAAGCGAAATTTCTAAAAACTTGAATTTGTCAGTTCAAGCTTCTGCATATTATTGGAGATATTTAGGTGTTCCTATTGTAGGTAAAAATATTAATATTCTTGCTAGTAAGGATGACGTTTTATTAGTTTCTAGGGCTATAAATGGTAATGTTCAAACCCCAAATGGGTTAAAGGAAAGAAAAAAATACACTAAAGAATTAAAAGAAATATTTGAATATGATAAATGTGTTAAAAACAAGTAAGCTACTATTATTAATAATAGTTATTTCTTTCTCTTGCAAAAATAAAAAAGTAATAACTAATATTAGTAAATTAAAAATTTCAACATCAGAACCTGAAAATTTAGTTGAAATAAATAACAAAAAAGCTTTAAGAATTAACATTAAGTTTGATTCTTTAGAAAAACAAATAATTAAATATCGAGATATAAATTGGGATAATATTGCTTTAGATAGTCTTATGATTCTTGATATCAAGACTTCTTATAAAGGATTAAAAATTATTAGAATTAAAAGACCTATATACCGAGGTGATTCCCCTTTTAGTTTCGAACTATCCAAATATAAAAAAAATATAAATTTAATAATTAGAGAAGAAGGAAATACAATCTTAATGGATTCTTTAATATTTCTCAAAGAGCATGACTCATATCTTATAAATGAAATATACAACATCCAACTTTCTAATATAAAATCTAGAATTTGTACTTCGAAAATAAAAATCAAGAATTCATATCTTATGTTATATGATAGCTCAGGAGAGATAAATTGTATTGAAGAAAAAATATAAAACGGTATAGAACACTATATATAGCAAATAGGGCGATTAGTTTTTATTCGAAAGGTCATTGTTGTTTACAAAGTCGCCAAATCTTTTGATTTGGTATTAAACGAGAAAAATTAAAACAAAATGCAAAAGATTTGTCTTGTGGCTAATCTGAGAGTAATCGCGCGTTTTCTGACCTACTTGCCGTATATTTAACTTAAAACGAAACCAATAAAAAAACGCTCTCAGAATCAAATCTAAGAGCGTTTTTGTAATTTATTTATCTCACACAATTTTTTCAGTATATGAGTCATTTATTTGTATGTCGAGACTCTGGACTACATCATTCCTGGCATACCACCACCCATTGGCATTCCGCCAGCAGGAGCATCTTCTTTAATATCAATTAAAGCACACTCAGTCGTTAATATCATTCCGGCAACAGAAGCAGCATTTTCTAATGCGATTCTAGTTACTTTTTTAGGATCGATAATACCAGCTTTAAGCATATCTACATACTGTTCAGATTTAGCATCGTAACCAAAGTCTTTTTTACCTTCAGACACTTTGTTTACAACAACACTACCTTCGCCACCAGCATTCTCTACAATTGTTCTTAAAGGCGCTTCAATAGCACGAGCAACAATTTGTATACCTGTAGTTTCGTCTAAGTTTTCTGTAGTAATTTTATCTAAAACGGCTTTTGCTCTAACTAAAGCAACACCACCACCTGCAACAATACCTTCTTCTACAGCTGCTCTTGTAGCGTTTAAAGCATCATCAACACGATCTTTCTTTTCTTTCATTTCTACTTCACTAGCTGCACCAACATAAAGTACTGCAACACCACCTGCTAATTTAGCAAGACGTTCTTGTAGTTTTTCTTTATCGTAATCGCTAGTTGTAGATTCTATTTGAGATTTGATTTGGTTAACACGATTTTTAATTAAATCTTTATCACCAGCACCATTAACAACAGTAGAGTTGTCTTTATCTATAGTAATACGTTCTGCAGTACCAAGCATTTCAATTGAAGCATTTTCAAGAGTGAAACCTCTTTCTTCAGAAATTACTGTTCCTCCAGTTAAAATAGCAATATCCTCTAACATTGCTTTACGTCTGTCTCCAAAACCTGGTGCTTTTACAGCAGCAATTTTTAAAGAACCACGTAATTTATTTACTACTAAAGTTGCTAATGCTTCACCATCTACATCTTCAGCAATAATTAATAAAGGTTTTCCTGTTTGTGCAACTGGCTCTAAAATTGGTAATAAATCCTTCATTGTAGAAACCTTTTTGTCATATAATAATATGTAAGGATTCTCTAAATCAGCAATCATTTTTTCGCTATCTGTTACAAAGTAAGGCGATAAGTAACCTCTGTCAAATTGCATACCTTCTACAACGTCTACATAAGTATCTGTTCCTTTAGATTCTTCAACAGTAATTACACCTTCTTTACCTACTTTACCAAATGCTTTAGCAATTAAATCACCAATAAGCTCATCGTTATTTGCAGAGATAGAAGCTACTTGCTTAATCATTTCAGAAGAGTTTTTAACCTCTTTAGCTTGCTTTCCTAAATCTTCAACAATCGCTTTTACCGCTTTGTCGATGCCACGTTTTAAATCCATAGGATTTGCACCTGCAGCAACGTTTTTTAAACCTTCCTTTACAATCGCCTGTGCTAATACAGTTGCAGTTGTAGTTCCATCACCAGCTAAATCGTTAGTTTTAGAAGCTACTTCTTTTACCATTTGAGCGCCCATGTTTTCTAATGGATTTTCTAACTCAATTTCTTTTGCAACACTAACACCATCTTTAGTAACAACAGGCGCTCCAAAAGAACGACTAATAATTACATTTCTTCCTTTTGGTCCTAAAGTTACTTTTACTGCATTTGCTAATGCATCTACACCACGTTTTAATCCGTCGCGAGCTTCTATATCAAATTTTATGCTTTTTGCCATAATGTTTTTTGTTTTTAAATTCAAATTTCAAAAAATCTAAACTCAGAATTAGGAGTCTGATTTTATAAGTAATTAGAATTTTAAGTTTTTATTTGTTTTTAAATTCCTTTTTAAAACTAGTATTAATAATAGCGATTCTTGGAATTTAATTTTTGTTTTTTGGAAGTTGAAAAACTATATAATAGCCATTATATCTTCCTCACGCATCATTAAATAGTCCGTACCTTCTAGTTTTATTTCAGAACCAGAATACTTTCCGTATAGCACAGTGTCTCCAACTTTAACAGTAAGAGGTTCATCTTTTTTTCCGTTACCAATAGCAACTACGGTACCTTTATGTTGCTTCTCTTGTGCGCTATCTGGAATATATAATCCAGAAGCAGTTTGAGTTTCAGCAGGAAGTGCTTCAACTAGTACACGGTCTGCTAATGGTTTAATGTTTATTTTGCTCATGTTATTTTTATTTAATCTGTTTAAAACACAGATGATTTATTAATTTTTATATAATATATTAAGCGAAAAATATGCCATTGGTTAGTAACTGACAAACTTACAGACTATTTATAATAACGATTAAAAACAAAAAATGCACCTGTAAGTTGGCATTTTTTTAGATCTTATATTAATGAGTTATTACTCACTATCTGTATCGTTTGTCGTATTCTCTGCAGCTGGTGCAGGTGGTGTTACTGGTGCTGATATAGCATTTTCATCTAAAGCTCTAGAGTCTCCTATTACTCCAGCACGTGGAATAGATAAACTAGATACTAAAATTAATGCTACTAGAATAGTAGCTAACGTCCAAGTACTTTTGTCTAAAAAGTCTGTTGTTTTCTTTACACCTCCTAATTGCTGTGTTCCACCTCCTCCAAAAGAAGAAGATAATCCTCCACCTTTAGGGTTTTGTACCATTATTACTACAATTAGTAAAAAGGCAACTATCACAATTAGTATTAAAAATATAGTAAACTGTCCCATTATTCTTTATTGTTTTGTTCTTGTAATTCGTTTATTGCTTTAATTTGGTCTGCAAAGAAACCACTTTTTTCTGGATATTTCAAACTTAATATTTTATAAGATTGAATTGCTTTTTTATAGTTCTTTTGTTCAAGGTAAATACGGGCTAAAGTCTCAGTCATTAAGGCTTCAGGCTGAATCATTTGCGCTTTAGCAATATTATGTTTTGATGCGGCTGTCTTTTTTGCGACTAATTTTGGACTCTTTTCAATAAATTTTTCAATCAAATCAAACTTTTTAGCCTTCGCTATCGATTTAACCGATTTTTTAGATTTTTTTTCTTCTGAAGTACTTTTGATAGGTTTTACTTCGCGATCAATAGGAGTAAAACGAGTTAGACTTAACCACTCATTAAAAGAGTGCGTTTCAACTTTTTCAAACTGAAATGGCTTTCCAATATTTAAAATATTTTCTGGAGCTCCTGTTTTGTTTTCCGAAGTTTCTTCAGTACTAGAAATTATTGTTTTAGATTCAGTTTCAATAGTGAAATTTGCAACCTGCTCTTTTTCTATTTTTGGCTGAAATAAATCGGGATCTAAAGTGTCTTTTGTATCTTCTATTTGTTGTTTTAAAATAGTATCTATAGCTATACTTTTTTGAATAGAAATATCTTCAGCGTATACTTTTATGTCTAATAAATTAGCAGTGTTTTCTGTAATAAATTGTGATACTTCATTTTGAGTAAATGTTTCCGAAGTAATAAATTCGAATAAAACACTTCTATCAGTAGTGTAAGCTGCTGTTGTTTTTAATGCGTTATTATATTTAAAACTATCAGCATTTTTTAATCCTTTAATATAGAGTGCTCGAGCAGATTGAAAATATGGAAAAGCATCTACAACATTTTTTAAGTCCTCTGTTTGCGACTTATCTATATGTAAAGGTTTTTTAAGAATATTTAAAAAATTAGATTGATTCATTTACCACTTAGCTAAAGATGCGTTAAAAATATCTTGAGTTATACGTTCGAAGATCTCTTCTAAAGCTGTGTCTTTTAAACTTCCAGAAAGTAAAGAAGTTCCTGAGTAATCATAGAAAAATGAAAAGGATTTTTCAAAATCATCATCTGGCGCTTTTTTATTATAGAACCTTACACGAACACCAACAGTTAATCTGTTCTGTGCAGCTGTATTATCTGCGGTTGCTGTAGTTGGAGAAATACGATATTCTGTAATTTCACCTTCATAAACTAAATCTCCATTAGAGTTTACAAGCTCTAAATTTGTTTGGTTTACTATTAAATCTTGCAACGTTATAGTGAAATCTCTATCTATTCCTGGTTCAACCTGTGCCGCTGTATTTTGGAAATAATTTACCTGAAACGATTTTACATCCTCTTGAATATTTGTTCCTGATAAAGAATAAAAGCCACAGCTAAAAACTGAAACAGCTACTATTAGTATTACAATGTGTTTTATATATTTCATCTTGTGTTCACGAAAGTGAGAATCTTTTATTTGTTGTTTATAATGCTTTTAAGTCTGATAGTAACGAAAAACTATAAATCAAATTGTTTAATTTTTCTGTAAAGTGTACGCTCACTAATACCTAATTCTTCAGCTGCTAATTTACGTTTACCGCTATGGCGTTCTAAAGATTTTTTTATTAATTCTAACTCTTTATCATGCAGCGATAGTGTTTCTTCCTCCTCTATTTCTTCAGCAAAATGATATTTATCGTTAGTTTCTGTTGTGTAAGTTTTTTTTGTTTCTGCTTTCTGCGGAATAGCCAATACTTGTAAATCTTCTAAAGTTTCATCATCATCATTATCTCCGTAGATTTTTTCAATTAAACCTTCATTGTCTTTTTCTACATCTTTAGTATTACCATTTTTCATTAATTCCATGGTAAGCTTCTTTAAATCATTTAAATCGGCTTTCATGTCAAATAATACTTTGTAAAGTATTTCACGCTCGCTACTAAAATCGCTTTCAGATTTTGTAGTTTTAATTACGGCAGGTAAATTGCTTGTTCCCGATGGTAAGTATCCTCTTAAAGTATCTGCAGAAATAGCTCTATTTTGTTCTAATACAGAAACTTGTTCTGCTACATTTCGTAACTGTCTAATGTTTCCACTCCAACGGTACTTTATTAAATCTTGTACGGCATCATCCGATAATTTAATCGTTGGCATTTTGTATTTTAAAGCAAAATCGCTAGCGAATTTTCTAAAGAGTAAATGAATATCTTCTTGGCGTTCTCGTAGAGGTGGCAAGTTGATTTCTACCGTGCTTAATCTGTAATATAAATCTTCACGAAATTTTTCTTTTTTAATAGCTTCAAACATGTTTACGTTTGTAGCTGCAACAATACGCACATTCGTTTTTTGTACTTTACTTGAACCTACTTTTATAAACTCACCATTTTCGAGCACACGTAATAAGCGTACTTGTGTTGTTAGTGGTAATTCTCCGACTTCATCTAAAAAAATAGTACCGCCATCTGCAACCTCAAAATATCCATTTCTAGTTGCTGTTGCACCTGTAAAAGCGCCTTTTTCATGGCCAAAAAGCTCACTATCTATTGTGCCTTCTGGTATAGCGCCACAGTTTACTGCAATGTATTTATTGTGCTTTCTATGAGATAATTGGTGTATTATTTTAGGAATACTTTCTTTACCAACACCACTTTCTCCCGTAACCAAAACAGAGATATCTGTTGGAGATACTTGGATTGCTTTTTCTATAGCACGATTTAAAGTGGCACTATTTCCAATAATACCGAAACGTTGTTTTGTAGCTTGTATTGATGATTCCATATCTTTTACTGCGAAGGCAGGAATTTTTTTTATTAATTAAAGTTTGTTTTTATATCTAAAGTTTTTAATAATTTTTTGAAATCCGATAATTGATTCTCATTAAAACTATTTTTTGATATAATATTCGCTCTATTCTTATTTTGATATATAAGAAAGTAATCTTCTTTTTCTTTAATTTTCAATAACTTTCCCCATTTATGTTTGAGATCAAAAGTTTCTCCTAGCTCTCTAAAGTATTCATTATTAAAAATATACCGAAAATCTTCTTTTAAGCGATAGTTGTTTTTAAGGGATTTCTTAGTCGAATAACGAGTTAGAAGAATTAATAAAACTGGATACAACAAATACAAATATAGAATTGGTGATATGGTGTAAATTATATCATTTTTTATTTCTCCTTCAAGAAAAAAATATGCTAATAAAAAGCAAATAAAAAATAATACTGCAAGAACAATAAGAATTTTTGTAATAAGTCTATTAAAAGACATGTAAAGATTTGCTTTGGAAACAGTCTTAAAGTCAAACTTAGGTTTTATTATAATTTCTTTATCGCTCATATTATTTTTTTGAAAGATCAACAGCCTCACCAATTAAGGTAGCAGTTGTACAATCTAAAACGGTAACTTTTACTAAATCTCCAACCTTGTAATTTTCCTTAGGGAAAACAGCAACAATATTCTGAGATGTTTTACCAGACCATTGTTCGTTAGATTTTTTAGACTCACGTTCAATAAGAACTTCAACTTCAGTATTTATATATTTTTTAATTTGAATTTCTCCAAGATCACGTTGTAGTTGTACAATCTCAGTAAGGCGTCTTTTTTTAGTTGCCTCTGGTACATCGTCTTCTAGTTTACGTTCAGCAAGAGTTCCTGGGCGTTCAGAATACATGTACATAAAACCAAAGTTATATTTAACGTATTGCATTAAACTTAATGTATCTTGATGGTCTTCTTCTGTTTCTGTAGGGAAACCAGCAATCATATCCTGGCTTATTGAACATTCTGGAAGAATACGTCTAATGTTGTCTATTAAAGTAAAATACTCTTCGCGTGTGTGTAAGCGATTCATCTCCTTTAAAATTCGATTACTTCCACTTTGTACAGGTAAATGAATGTGATTACAAATGTTGTTGTATTTCGCCATCATTTTAATAACGTCTAAACTCATGTCTTGAGGATTAGACGTAGAAAAGCGAATACGCATTGTTGGTTGTGCTTCTGCACATATTTGTAATAGTTTCGAAAAATCTACAGCAGTTGCCTTTTGCATATCTGTAGCTTTAATAAAATCTTTTTTTAATCCGCCACCATACCAAAGGTAACTATCAACATTTTGTCCTAATAAAGTAATTTCTTTATAGCCTTTATTCCAAAGATCATTAACTTCTTCAATAATACTTTGTGGGTCACGACTACGTTCTCTACCGCGAGTAAATGGTACAACACAAAAGGTGCACATGTTATCGCAACCACGTGTAATAGAAACTAGGGCGCTTACACCGTTAGTGTTTAAACGTACAGGAGAAATATCTCCATAAGTTTCATCCTTAGATAGGATAACGTTTATAGCATCATGTCCATCTTCAACTTCAGCTAAAAGGTTTGGTAGATCTTTATAAGCATCTGGGCCAACAACAAGGTCTACAATTTTTTCTTCTTCTAAAAATTTAGTTTTTAAGCGTTCTGCCATGCAGCCTAATACACCAACTTTCATTTTTGGATTTATGCGTTTTACGGCATTGTATTTCTGTAGACGTTTTCTAACGGTTTGCTCTGCTTTATCTCTAATAGAGCAAGTATTTACTAAAACTAAATCTGCATCTTCTAACTTGTCTGTAGTGTTGTAGCCTTGCTCATTTAATATAGAAGCAACAATTTCGCTGTCGCTAAAATTCATAGCACAACCGTAGCTTTCAATAAAAAGTTTCTTAGAATTATTTTCTTTTTGCTCTAAAATTAAAGTCTCTCCTTGTTTAGCCTCGTCTATAGTCTTCTCCATAAATATTGATAAAATCAAATCAATTAGGATGCAAAGATAAGATTATTTAAATGAAAGTGACAAAGTGGCAGTTATAAATTATAGTTAAAAAACCTACATTTGAAGCATTAATATTTAAATAAAAGAAAGTAAATGGATTTCATTGAAATAGAAAAGAAAATAGAAGCGAATAAAGCTTTAGATTTTGGTACAATTTTTAACAAGTCGATAGAGTTGTTTAAGAAAAGTTGGATGCACGGACTATCTGTGCAATTGGTTACATTTGTAATTATAATTCCTTTTATTTTAATGTTTTATATTCCGTTTGTAGTAGCCTTAGTTGGTAATTCAGAAAACGGGCAAATGAATCCAGAGGATTTATCTATGCTTATGGGAGGTTTTTCTTTAGTATATATGGGGTTATTTATTGTAGGTGTTTTGCTGCTTAGTGTTGTAACAGTTGCTATGCGTGCAGCATTTTTTAAAGACTTAGGAGCTATTGATAGAGGAGAGCAAGTGAGTTTTAAATCTTTGTTTTACTTTTTTAAAGCACCTTATTTAACTAATATCTTTCTATTAATGTTAGCAAGTATGGCAATTTCAATAGTAGCAATGGTGTTATGCTATTTACCATTGTTTTATGTTATGGTTCCAATGTCATTTTTTACTGTAATTTTTGCATTTAACCCAGAATTAACGGTTTCAGAAATTATTAAGTTAAGTTTTAAAATAGGACACAAGAAATGGCTAATTACTTTCGGTTTGGTCATGATATCTTCATTATTAGCCTCTATGGTTGGAATGTTGTTATGTGGTATAGGAATTATTGTTACAGCAGCTTTTGCAGATCATCCTTTATACTTTATATATAAGGAAGTTGTAGGATTAGATTCTGTCGATTCTGTTGAGAAAATTGGTATTGAATAAAAAGTAAAAAGCCTTGTTTTTCAAGGCTTTTTATTTGGTATATATATAAGGGTAAAGTATTTTAATTAGGTTGATATATTTTTTTTGCTATACCTTTGCACTCATAAAAAATGAAAAATGGCTAAGAATTTAGTAATAGTTGAGTCACCTGCGAAAGCAAAAACAATCGAGAAATTCCTTGGAAAAGACTTTAAAGTTGAGTCTAGTTATGGGCATATTTCCGATTTACCTTCCAAAGAGTTAGGTGTTGATGTAGAAGGTGATTTTGATCCAAAATACGAAGTATCCTCAGATAAAAAAGCAATTGTAAAAAAGCTTAAAGATTTAGCAAAGAAAGCAGAAATGGTTTGGTTGGCTAGTGATGAGGATCGAGAGGGTGAGGCTATTGCTTGGCATTTGGCTGAGTCTTTAGGCTTGGTTAAAGAGAAGACAAAACGTATTGTTTTTCATGAGATTACTAAATCTGCAATCCAAAAAGCAGTAGAGAATCCAAGACAAATAGATTACGATTTAGTAGATGCGCAGCAAGCACGTCGTGTATTAGATAGAATTGTAGGTTACGAGTTGTCTCCAGTATTATGGAGAAAGGTAAAAGGAGGTTTGTCTGCAGGACGAGTACAATCGGTTTCAGTTAGATTGATTGTAGAGCGTGAAAAAGAAATTAATGAGTTTAAAGCTGAAGCGTCTTATAGAATCGATGCTGAATTTTCAAATGAAGAAGGACAATCGTTTAAAGCAAAATTGCCAAAAGCGATAAAAACAAAAGCAGAAGCTTTAAAGTTTTTAGAGCAAAATGCAAATACAACGTTTAAGGTTTCAGATTTAGAGAAAAAACCGGCCAAAAAATCACCGTCAGCACCATTTACAACTTCAACATTACAGCAAGAAGCATCACGTAAATTATATTTTTCAGTAAGTAAAACCATGACTATGGCGCAACGTCTATACGAAGCCGGTTTAATTACTTATATGAGAACAGATAGTGTAAACTTGTCTAACGAAGCTAAACAAGGAGCAGCAAAAGAAATTATTGATGCCTACGGAAAGGAATACGCAAAAGAACGTAATTATAAAGGTAAGTCTAAAGGAGCGCAAGAAGCTCACGAAGCGATAAGACCAACAAATTTTGCAGTGCATACTGCAGGTTTAGATTACGATCAAACAAGATTATACGAGTTAATTTGGAAACGAGCTATTGCATCGCAAATGAGCGAAGCGAAATTAGAACGTACCAATGTAAAAATAAATGCAGCGTCACATAAGCAAACTTTTACTGCTAATGGAGAGGTGATTACTTTTGATGGATTTTTAAAAGTCTATTTAGAAGGTACCGATGATGAAGATTTAGAGCAGCAAGAAGGAATGTTACCAGCCATGAAAATTGGTGAGACATTATTAAATAAAAATATTACTGCTACCGAACGTTACTCAAGAGCTCCATATAGATTTACAGAAGCATCGCTTGTAAAGAAATTAGAAGAACTGGGTATTGGTAGACCGTCTACGTATGCGCCAACTATTTCAACTATTCAGAATAGAAACTATGTTGAAAAAGGAACAATTGAAGGAGTGGAGCGTAATTATACGCAATTAGTTCTTGAAGAAGGAACCGTAAATGATAATCTACTTACAGAAAAAGTAGGTTCGGATAAAGGGAAACTAGTACCAACAGATATTGGTATTATTGTAACCAATTTCTTAGTCAACCATTTCCAAAGCATATTAGATTACAGTTTTACAGCTAATGTGGAAGATCAGTTTGATGATATTGCAGATGGTAAAGCAGATTGGAAAGACGTGATGAAAGCGTTCTACAAAGATTTTCATCCAAGAGTTATCGATGTACAGGAAAATGCAGAAAGAGAATCTGGAGAACGTATTTTAGGTGAAGATCCTAAAACTGGTAAACGCGTAAGTGTACGTTTAGGTAAGTTTGGACCAATGGTTCAAATGGGAATGTCGGACGATGAAGAAGGGCCAACCTATGCAAGTTTAAGTCCAGATCAGCAATTAGGAAGCATCACTTTTGAAGAAGCTATGGATTTATTTCAGCTTCCTAAAAACTTAGGAACTTTCGAAGATCTTGAAGTTGCTGTTAATAATGGTCGTTTTGGACCGTATGTAAAATTTGGAGAAGCTTACGTTTCATTGCCAAAAGGTACAGATCCCTTAACAGTAGAATTGGATGATGCTATTGTCTTAATAAAAGAAAAGCAAGAAGCAGATGCTCCTATTTACATGTATAAGGATTTGCCTGTGCAAAAAGGAAAAGGGCGTTTTGGACCGTTTATAAAATGGAATAACATGTTTATTAATGTGAATAAAAAATACGATTGGGATAATTTATCCGATGATGATATTGTTGAGTTAATTGAAGTTAAAATTCAAAAAGAAATCGACAAGGTTATCCATAATTGGGAAGATGAAGGTATTCGTGTGGAAAAAGCACGTTGGGGAAGATTTAATATTTTACAAGGAAAGGTAAAAATAGAACTTCCTAAAACAACAGATGCTCCAGCCTTGACTTTAGAAGAAGTGAAAGGTATTTTAGAAAAGAATGCTCCAAAGAAAAAAGCTGCTAAAAAGAAACCTGCTGCAAAGAAAAAGACAGCAGCAAAGAAGAAAACTACAGCGAAGAAAACTACAGCAAAAAAGAAATAATATATGAATTTTAATTTCTTGTCTCCAGTTTCAGATGTAGTTTTAGCTCATAATGAGTTGTTGTCTATGCAAGCGCTAGGACGAAAATTAAGAATTCATTCTGCAGACCAAGGGATTCCGGATTTAGAAGGTGTCTCGGTGGCAATTATTGGTGTTTTAGAGAATAGAAATGATGCTGATTATATAGGTGAAGAATTTCAGCTTAATGAGGTGAGAAAATCCTTTTATGCATTGTTTCCTGGTCTTTGGAATACAACTATTGCAGATTTAGGTGATATAAATAGAGGAGAGTCTGTAGAAGATACTTATTTTGCTCTAAAGACAACGGTGTCTATTTTAGTACAGAAAAAGATTATTCCAGTTATTTTAGGTGGAAGCCAAGATTTAACTTACGCCATTTATCGTGCTTACGATAATTTAATGCCAATGGTTAATATTGTTAATGTCGATTCTCGTTTCGACCTTGGGGATTCTGCTAAGCCGATTAAAAATAATAGCTTCGTAGGAAAAGTAATCTTAGACGAGCCTTACAATTTATTTAATTATGCGGCTATAGGCTATCAAACCTATTTTAATTCTCAGGAAGAAATAGATTTAATGGAACGTTTGTATTTCGAAGCGTACCGATTAGGAGAGATATCTAATGATATTACGCTTGCCGAACCAGTTATGCGTGATGCCAATGTGGTTAGTATTGATTTAGGGGCAGTAAAAGCTTCTGAAGTTAGTTTAAAGCAAAGAATGTCTCCAAACGGTTTAGATGGAAAAGAAATTTGCGCAATGGCACGTTACGCAGGAATTAGTAATAAGGTCTCTGCATTTGGTATATTTGAGTATAAACCGTCTTATGATGATGAAGTAACAGCGATGTTGATATCGCAAATGTTGTGGTATTTTATTGAAGGTGTAAACTGCAGAGTAAAAGATGACGACTTTTTAGATGATAATAATCACCAAAAATTCACTACTTTAGCGGACGCCGAAGAATTAGTTTTCTATAAAAGCACCAAAACAGGAAGATGGTGGATAGAAATTCCTTTTTTAGCAAATGTTAATAATAAATTAAAAAAGCATACGTTATTACCTTGCACGCACAAAGATTATTTAGATGCATGTAATGGTAAAATACCCAATAGATGGTATAAAGCGTATCAAAAGAATAGCATATAATTAATGGAAATCGTTCAATTTTAACAATTCGCTAATCGTTTAAAAGCAATTTTAACACGATTAAGCGTAATTATTTTCCTTTAAAAAGTTGTTTTTTAAATAATATATAAATATGTTTACGCTCTTGAAAATTTAGGAGTATATAATTAACCTCGAGTTTTATAATGAATATGAAAAAGTTTCTATTATTAACAGTAGTTTTAACGCTTTTAGCCAGTTGTGGTTCTAGTGACAAAGGTCAATTAGTTGGTGTTAAAGGAAAGAAGTGGCATCCAGAGAAGCCTTACGGTATGACTTTGGTACCTGGAGGAGCATTTATTATGGGTAAAGCTGATGATGATTTAGCTGGAATCCAAGATGCACCTGCAAAAACCGTTACAGTAAGAGCTTTCTACATGGACGAAACAGAAATCACTAATAGTGAGTATCGTCAATTTGTAGAATGGGTTAGAGATTCTACAATCAGAACTAAATTAGCAATCTTAGCTGATGAAGTTGGAGAAACTGGTGAAAGTGGAGAGCCTGGTATTGGTCAATTTGCATTTAAAGATGCTAACGAGGAAGAAATGACGCCTTACGAGCAATACATGATTGACAACTATAGTGGTCTTGGTGAAACTGGCTACGAAGGAAGAAAATTAAATCACGATGTAGATTTAGTTTTCGATACGGCGGAATATCCAGACGAATACTATGTAGAAGTTATGGATACTATGTACTTACCTATAGAAGAGTCTTATAACGGTCAACGTACTTGGGATGTAACAAAATTCAAGTTCCAATATTCTTATATGGATATTGAAAAAGCAGCAAAAAACAAAAACTTACGTCGTAAGGATGTTATTATAAAAGAAGAAGTAGAGATCTATCCAGATACTACAGCTTGGATTAGAGATTTTGCATATTCTTATAATGAGCCAATGCACAATGACTATTTCTGGCATGATGCTTATGGAGATTATCCTGTAGTTGGAGTGTCTTGGAAACAAGCTAAAGCTTTCTGCCAATGGAGAACGTTAAAGCATAATTCTTACAGAAAAGAAAAGAAAAGACATTACGTAAACTCTTATAGATTACCTTCTGAAGCAGAATGGGAATATGCGGCAAGAGGTGGCTTACAAGCAGCAACTTTCCCTTGGGGAGGACCATACGCTAAAAACGACAGAGGTTGTTTTATGGCTAACTTCAAACCATTACGTGGAGATTATGCAGCAGATACAGCTTTGTATACTGTAGAAGCAGATGCTTTCGAACCTAACGATTTTAACCTATACAATATGGCTGGAAATGTTTCAGAATGGGTAAACGCATCTTACGATCCTAGTTCATACGAACATATGTCTACAATTAATCCAAGTGTAAATGAAGCTAGTAATCAACGTAAAGTTGTAAGAGGTGGTTCTTGGAAAGATGTTGCATACTTTTTACAAGTAAGTTCAAGAGATTACGAATATGCAGATTCTGCAAGAAGTTATATTGGTTTTAGAACAGTTCAAGATTATATGGGAACTGAAGTTACTGCCAATTCAAGACGATAATAAATAACCCTACTAAATTAATAAACAACTAAAAACTAAAACTTAGAAATTATGGCACAAAAAGGTAAAATTACAGTAACTAATATGGTCTATGGACTTGGAGCAGCATTGGTAATCGTTGGAGCTTTATTCAAAATACAACACTGGCCTTTGGCTTCTGAAATATTAACAGTCGGAATGATTGTAGAAGCTTTAGTATTTACTTATTCTGCTTTCGAAAGACAATCTGCAGATACCGATTGGTCTTTAGTATATCCAGAATTAGCTGGAGGTGTAGCTACAACTAAAAAAGCTAAACTTGAAGCACCTAAAGATGCTGAAGGTTTATTATCTCAAAAATTAGATAACTTATTAAAAGATGCTAAAATTGATGGTGAGTTAATGGCAAGCTTAGGTAACAGTATTAAAAATTTCGAAGGTGCTGCAAAAGGAATTTCTCCAACAGTAGACGCTATGTCTGCAACGAAGAAGTATGGCGAAGAAATGACTCTTGCTGCTGCACAAATGGAATCTTTAAACAGTTTATATAAAGTGCAAATGGATTCTGCTAGTCGTCAAGCGGCTATTAACGAGGAGTCTGTAGAGAATGCAGGTAAATTAAAAGAGCAAATGCAATCATTAGCATCTAACTTATCTTCTTTAAATGGAGTTTATGGAGGAATGTTAACTGCAATGAATAAAAACTAATTAGTAATTAGTATAACTATATTAATAACTTAAAAACTAATTAGACATGGCAGGAGGAAAAGCATCATCAAGGCAAAAAATGATTAACTTGATGTATTTAGTATTTATCGCAATGATGGCGATGAATATGTCAAAAGAAGTATTATCGGCATTTGGATTAATGGAAGCAAAGTTTTCTACTTCTAATGACGATACTTCAGAAAGAAATGCTGCTTTATTAGCAGATTTAGAGAAAAAAGGTGAAGAAAAGCCTGAAGAGTTTCTAATACCAGCAACAAAAGCTAAACAAATAAGTATAGCTTCAGAGAAATTCTATAGTTATATAGAAAGTTTGAAGAATGATTTATTGAAAAAAGGAGAGTATACTATCGATCCTGAGACAGGTAAGTTACCTTTTGAAGCGATGGATAAAACTGATATTTTAGATGAAATGTGGTTTACAGGAGACCGTATGTCTAAGCCAGGTCAAGCTGTAATGGCAAAAATTGAAGCTTACAAAAATGAAGTTAGTGATATCTTAGGAAAAGACGTTAAGGCAAGTAAAGCCTTAAAAAGTTTTCAGGATTTATTTGATACTTCAAAGCAAAAAAATAAGGATGGTAAAGATATCGATTGGTTAGACTATCACTTTAAAGGATTTCCAGCAATAGCATCTTTTACTAAGTTAACAGCAATGCAAAATGATGTTAAAGTAACTGAAGCTAACTTAATGAATTACTATTTAGGTAATGTGTTAACAGATGCGGTATCACTTAATAAATATCAAGCAATTATTTTAGCTGATAAGTCTGCGTTTTTTGCAGGAGAGAAGTTTCAAGGTAAAGTAGTAATTGGTAAATATGCTAAAGTAGCACCTACAAAATTAAATGTTCAAGGAAAAGAAATTGACTTAACAAAAGCAATTGATTCAACTGGAGCTGCAACATTAGATTTTAATGTTGGAAATGTTGGTGAGCATGATATCAAAGGTAAATTTACCTTCTTAGAAGATGGTAAGCCATTAGAGATTGATATTAAAGGAAACTACGTTGTAGTTCCAAGACCAAACTCTGCTACTATTTCTGCTGATAAAATGAATGTAGTTTACCGTGGTGTTTCAAACCCAATGACTATTTCTTTTGCAGGAGTACCAGATAATAAAGTATCTGCGTCAGGTGCTGGTTTATCTAAAGCAGGACAAGCTGGTAAATATAAAATGGTTCCTTCTTCTGGTAAAGAAGTTACAATTAATGTTAGTGCAACTTTAGATGATGGTTCAAGAGCTTCAGATAAAGCAGTATTCAGAATTAAAGATATTCCTAAGCCAACAGGTCAGATGGCAGGAAAGGAATCTGGAAAACTTCCTAGAGCAAATGTTGCTGCAGGAACAGTTAAAGCAGTATTATTAGATTTTGATTTCGATTTACCATTAACGGTAACAGGATTTAAAGTAAAAGTACCAGGTCAACCAAGTATTACTGTAAGCGGTAGTAAAATGAATGGTCAGGCTAAGGCAGCAATTAACAAAGCAAGAAGAGGTGATGCAATACAGATTTTTGAAATTAAGTCAAGATCTACTGGTCCAAAAATGAAACCAGCATCTCCAATAGTTATAGAGTTATCAAACTAAACTAGCTTTATAATTAAATTAAATAAAAAAGAAGAACCAAATGAATTGTAAATCTTTATTAGCAGTCGTATGTGGAGTACTTATCTCTTCTAGCGCATTTGCTCAAGCTAACATTTTAAATGCTAAATCTCCATCTGAGATTGGTGTGAAAACTGAAGAACAAAAAGCTTTAGACAACGATAAACCGTTAGAGTATGGTTATGTTGATGATAGAGATATTATGTTCGCTAAAATGACTTGGGAAAAAATTATATTAGACGAGCGTGTTAACTTTCCATTATACTATCCTGTGGATACTAATAATATTGGAAGTAATAGACGTTCTCTTTATGATGTTTTAACGAAGTCTATCGCCGATGGATCAATTGAAAACGTTTATAACGATTCTTATTTTTCTGCGAAGCGTACGGCTAAAGAAATGAAAGACATAACTACTAAGATAGATACTCTAGATTACGGTTATGACCAGTTTAATGCTGAAGGTCGTGTAGATCCTGAGTATATTACAAAAACTGAAATTTCTTCTTATCACGTAAGTGCCTATTTTATTAAAGGATTATGGTACTTCGATAAGCGTCAAGGTGAATTAAAATACCGTTTAATGGGAATTGCACCAGCAGCTCCAGATGTAAACTTTTTAGATTCAGAAGATGCTGCTAATAGTGAACCAAATGCATTATTTTGGGTATTCTTTCCAGATGCAAGAGAAGTATTGCACGAAGCGAAATCTTTCAATGCTAAAAACAGTGCTGTTCCATTTTCTTTCGATCACATTTTAAACGCACGTCGTTTTAATGCGGTTATTACTAGAGAAGAAAATGTGTTCGGTGACCGTAAAGTTGAAGATTATGTTGCTGAAAATGCATTAATGCAACTTTTAGAATCTGAAAGAATTAAAGAAAAGATTAGAAACTTCGAGTTAGATATGTGGTCATACTAATTAGAAATACTTAATATATTTTAAAACGCTCACTTTTATTAGTGAGCGTTTTTTTTGTGTAATAATGTAATTATTATTGTTCAAAAATTAAATAAACTTTTTTTTCAAAAATAAAAGACAGATTAATTTTACCTTTACATAATGAAAGTAGATTACATAATTGTAGGTTGTGGATTAGCAGGGATTGCCTTTTGTGAGCAGTTAATGGAGAATATTAAAACCTTTGTAGTTTTAGATAATAATTCACAACAATCGTCTACAGTTGCTGGTGGACTTTATAACCCGGTCACTTTAAAAAGATTTACACCTGTTTGGCAAAGCAAAGAACAATTGGCTTTGGCGTTACCAATGTATACTAAAATTGAAGAGAGATTAAACGTTAAATTAGACTATAAGGTTCCTGTTAGGAAACGTTTTACTTCTTTAGAAGAACAAAATAATTGGTTTGCAAGATCCGATCGAGAAGGACTTTCAGATTACATGTCTTTAAATATTTATAAAAACACTAATCAGTTTATTAATTCTGAATTTGGATTTGGTGAAGTGTTAGAAACTGGTAGGATAGATACTAAATTATTAATTTCAGAATATAAAAAAGATTTAAAATCTAGACAGTTACTAATTGAAGAATATTTTGACTATGATTTAATTGAATTTGAAGAAGATGTTGTAGTTTATAATGGTATTTCAGCAAGACAAATTGTTTTTGCCGAAGGTTATGGTATTAAAAATAATCTGTTTTTTAATACACTACCGTTAGAAGGAAGTAAAGGTGAATTGGTAACTATTAAAGCTCCTAATTTAAAATTGGATTATGTTTTAAAATCTAGTGTATTTATAATTCCGTTAGGTAATGATATTTATCGTATTGGTTCCACTTACGAGCGTACTGATAAAACTAACAACATTAGTGAAAAAGCAAAAGAAGAACTTTTAAACAAGTTAAAAACGTTAATTACGTGTGAATTTAAAGTTATTGATCAAGTTGCAGGAATTAGACCAACAGTTAAAGATAGAAGACCTTTAGTTGGTAGGCATCCAGAGCACAAAAATATGGCTATATTAAACGGCTTAGGAACACGAGGAGTAATGATTGGGCCCTATGTTGCAAAACAACTTTTTAACCATATAGAAAGAAATTCTGCTTTAGATAATGAGATAGACATTGCACGATTTAATGTTTAGTAGATTTTAACTCTTTTTCTTTTTAGCTAAAGATTTATCGTAATTCATAAAAATATTTATCCAAATATTTCTGGATAGTCTAATAATAATGGGATAGAATACTATTAGTGAAACTACAATAGCTATCATTGCGGTATTAAGAGAACTGCTTAAAAATAAATAGCTAATCACAAAAGCAGCTACAGCAAAAGCAATACCAACACCGTAACTTACGTACATAGAGCCGTAAAAAAACGAAGGCTCCATTTTGTATTTAGTACCACAATTACTACAATTATCATGCATGCTAAAAATTTCTGTAAGCGCATACGGGTTTTTGTTTTTGTACATAGATTCTTCATGGCACTTTGGGCAAACACCTGTAAATATTCCGTAGAGTTTAGATCCTTTATTAAACATATAATTTATGTACTTTTGCAGTTGTTAAACAATAAAACAAAGTTAAACAATACCGTTTAATTTTGTGTAACATAAGTCACAAATCAATGCTAAACATTCATAATCTATCTATTTCATTTCAAGGAGAATACCTTTTTGAAGACATTACTTTTAAATTAGGAAATGGAGACCGAGTTGGACTTATAGGAAAAAACGGAGCAGGAAAATCTACCATGCTTAAAATCCTTTCTAAGGAAATGGAGCCAGATTCTGGGCAGATAGCAGGTGATAAGGATATGAAAATAGGATTTTTAAAACAAGACATCGATTTTGTTTTAGGAAGAACTGTTTTAGAAGAATCTTACCAAGCATTTGTAGAAATTAAAGCATTAGAATCTCAAATGGAGATTATAAACACGCAGCTTGCTACAAGAACGGATTACGAAAGCGAAGGTTATAATCAAATAATGATTGATTTAAACGAAGCGCAACACCAATACGAAATTTTAGGAGGTTATAACTATCAAGGTGAAACCGAAAAAATTCTGCAAGGTTTAGGTTTTAAGCGTGAAGATTTCGATAAACTAACAGATACTTTCTCTGGTGGATGGAGAATGCGTATTGAATTAGCAAAATTATTACTTCAAAATAACGATGTATTACTTCTCGATGAGCCAACAAACCACTTAGATATCGAATCTATTATTTGGTTAGAAGGCTTTTTAAGAAATTATGCAGGTGCAGTAGCGATTGTATCTCACGATAAAATGTTTTTAGATAATGTAACCAATAGAACTATAGAAATTTCTTTGGGTCGTATTTACGATTATCCAAAACCATACACTAAGTATTTAGTTTTACGTGAAGAATTAAGAACACAGCAATTAGCTTCACAAAAGAATCAGCAAAAACAAATTGAGCAGACCGAAAAGCTTATAGAAAAGTTTAGAGCAAAAGCATCTAAAGCAACTATGGCGCAATCGCTTATTAAAAAGCTTGATAAAATTGATAGAATAGAGGTAGATGAAGATGATAATAGTGTAATGACACTTAATTTTCCAGTGTCTATTACACCTGGTAAAATAGTAGTAGAGACTAATGCTATTTCAAAAAATTACGGAGAAAAACAAGTCTTATCTAATATCGATTTATTAATTGAACGTAATGCAAAAACAGCTTTTGTTGGGCAAAACGGTCAAGGTAAATCTACTTTAGCTAAAATTTTAGTTGGTGATATTCAACATGATGGCTCTCTTAAATTGGGGCATAATGTACAAATAGGATACTTTGCACAAAATCAAGCAGAATATTTAGACGGAAGTAAAACCGTTTTAGATACTATGATAGATGCTGCTAACGAAACGAATAGAAGTAAAGTTCGTGATATTTTAGGATCATTTTTATTCCGAGGATCGGAAGCAGAGAAATATGTAAGAGTGCTTTCTGGTGGTGAACGTAACCGTTTAGCTTTAGCGAAACTGATGTTGCAGCCATTTAATGTACTTATAATGGATGAGCCTACTAACCACTTAGATATTAAGTCTAAAAATGTTTTAAAAGAAGCATTGCAACGTTTTGAAGGAACATTAATTTTAGTATCTCACGATAGAGATTTCCTTCAAGGTTTAACGTCTACGGTTTACGAATTTAAAGATGAAAAACTAAAGAAGTATTTAGGAGATATCGATTATTATCTAGATAAACGTCAAGTTGATAATTTACGTGAAGTAGAAAAACGTACCGTTAAAAAAGAAGCACCCAAAGAAAAAAACAAACAATCTTACGAAGACCAGAAGAAAGAAAAATCGCTTAATAATAAATTAAGTAATACTGAATCTAAAATAAATCAGTTAGAAAAAGAAATCAAAGAAATAGATGTGGAATTAGCTACTAATTACGATGAGACTGTAGCCAAGCCTAATTTCTTTGAAAGCTACCAAGCAAAAAAAGATAAGCTTGAGAAATTGATGGAAAATTGGGAGGAAATCACTTTACAATTAGAGGATTACAGTTAATGGCTTTTTAAGTTTTTTTTAACGTTTAGCGGTTAAACTATAGACTAATTTTGCGGTCTTACTTTTTAAAACCATACCAATGCGCAAAATTATACTATCTATTGTTGGCATATTGCTAGTAGTAGCCTCTTTTTTATTTGCTAAAAAGTTAATAGCAGATAAAAATAAACCAAAGCCAGTACAGGCAAAAGTTGTAAAAACAGTATTTATCGATACTGTACAAAATAGTACAATTCCAATAGTAATTGCTGCAAATGGTAAGCTTGAAGCTAAGCGTCGTCTAGAGCTTTATGCAGAGGTTCAAGGCATTTTTAAAACTGGAAATAAACTGTTTAAACCAGGTCAAGAATATAGAGCAGGACAAACCTTAATTAAAATTGACGCTGCAGAATACTACGCAAGTGTACAATCTTCAAAAAGTAACTTGTATAATTCTATAGCGGCAATTATGCCAGATTTACGTTTAGACTTTCCAGATATTTTTGATAAATGGCAAAACTATCTTAATAGTTTCGATTTAAATAAAACAACACCAAAATTACCGGAAATGACTTCCGATAAGGAAAACTACTTCATTACTGGTAGAAGTATAGTCTCTAATTACTACAATGTTAAAACGCAAGAACAGCGTTTAGCTAAGTATTATATCTCAGCTCCTTTTTCGGGAATTTTAACCGAAGCGTTAGTAACCGAAGGTACTTTAATTAGAAGCGGTCAAAAACTTGGAGAGTATATAGATCCTTCAGTTTACGAAATGGAAGTGGCTATTAGTAAAACCTTTGCCAACCTGCTTAAAGTAGGAGAAGAAGTGGCTTTAAATAATTTGGATAAAACTGAAAGCTATAAAGGAAAAGTATCTCGTATAAACGGAAGTATAGATCCAACCACACAAACAATTACAGCGTACATTGAAGTTAAAAACGCAAGCCTAAAAGAAGGTATGTATTTAGAAGCGAATTTAAATGCAAAAGAAGAAGCTAATGCTGTAGAAATAGATAGAAATCTATTATTAGAAAGTCAACAAGTGTATGTGGTTAAAGATAGTTTACTAGATGTAATAGATGTAAAACCTGTATATTTTTCGGATACAAAAGTGGTTTTAAAAAATGTACCTAATGGAACTATTATACTTAAAAAGCCAGTTCCTGGAGCTTATGCAGGAATGCTAGTTAAGCCTTTTGAAGACAAACCAAAAGCTAAAGACCAACAGTAAACATGAGAAAACTTATAGCTTATTTTATTAAGTACCATGTAGCAGTTAATATCTTTATTATTGCTTTCTGTATTTTTGGTTACCTTGGTGTAACGTCATTAAAATCATCATTTTTTCCTTTAGTAGATTCTAAAATAATTAATGTAAGTGTTACTTATCCTGGAGCTTCACCTCAAGAAATTGAGGAAGGTATTGTGCTTCAAATAGAAGATAATTTAAAAGGATTAAAAGGAATAGACCGTGTAACGTCTGTATCTAGAGAAAACAGTGGAACGATTACTGTAGAAATAGAAAAAGACGAGAATATTGACTTCATGTTACTTGAAGTTAAAAATGCTGTAGATCGTGTACCTTCTTTTCCATCAGGAATGGAGCCTTTAGTAGTTGCAAAACAAGAAGCGGTTAGAGAAACCATTTCATTTGCTTTAAGTGGAGAAAATATTCCGCTTGCTACTTTAAAACAAATTGGTAGAGATGTAGAAAACGATTTAAGAGCTATAGATGGTATTTCGCAAATAGATATCTCTGGTTACCCAGCAGAAGAAATTGAAATAGCAGTAAACGAAACAAGTTTACTTGCTTTTAATCTTACATTTAACGAAGTTTCTCAAGCAGTTAGTAGAACAAATATATTAACAACAGGAGGAACTATAAAAACGGATGCTGAGGAGTATCTTATTAGAGCAAATAACCGTTCGTATTATGGCAATGAACTTTCTAATATAGTCGTTCGTGCTTCAGCCGATGGTAAAGTAATACGATTAAAAGATGTTGCTATAATTCGTGATCGCTTTTCAGAAACACCAAATGCGACATACTTTAATCAAAAGTTATCAATAAACGTTTCTGTAACAAGTACTAATACCGAAGATTTAATTACTTCGGCAGATAAAGTAAAAGAGTATATAGAAGGTTACAACCAAAAACATAATAACGTGCAGTTAGATGTGGTTCGTGATTTATCTAAGACATTAAATCAGCGTACAGATCTTTTAACCGAGAATGCGATTGTAGGAATGTTATTGGTATTAATATTCTTATCCTTATTCTTAAATATGCGTTTAGCGTTTTGGGTGGCCTTTGGTTTGCCTATTTCGTTTTTAGGAATGTTTATTTTTGCAGGACAGTTTGATGTTACAATAAACGTTTTATCACTTTTCGGAATGATTATCGTTATTGGAATATTAGTAGATGATGGTATTGTTATTGCCGAAAACATCTATCAACATTACGAAAAAGGAAAATCTCCTGTCGATGCAGCAATTGATGGTACTATGGAAGTAATTCCTCCAGTAGTTTCTGCAATTATAACTACGCTGTTAGCATTTTCATTATTCTTATTTTTAGATAGTAGAATTGGAGAATTTTTTAGTGAAGTATCCGTAATTGTTATACTTACTTTAGTTGTTTCGTTAGTAGAAGCATTAATTATACTTCCTGCGCATTTAGCACATTCAAAAGCATTAAGAAAGCCTGTTGTAGAAGAGAATCCTTCGAAAATGAAGCAATTCTTCTCTAAAATGAGAATCATTAATAAGGCTGGAGATAACTTCATGAACTTTTTAAGAGACAAAATATATACACCGGCAATTACCTTTGTTTTAAATTTTAAATTGCTCTCTTTAGGTATTTTTGTGGCTTTATTAATTTTAACTTTTGGAGCCATTGGAGGTGGTGTTATAGGTGTTACAATGTTCCCATCTGTAGCAAGTGATAGAGTTTCTATAGAGTTGGATATGCCTAATGGTACCAACGAGAAAATTACAGATTCTATTATTTCTATGATAGAAGAAAAATCATTTATAGTTAATAAAGAGTTTACAGAGAAGTATTTAAAAGGAACTGATAAGCAATTGTTTGAAAATACTATTCTAACAATAAACAGTAGTTCTAGTGCACGACTGCAAATTAATATGTTACCTGGTGAAGAGCGACCGGATGCTATTAAATCGTCATTAGTAACCAATAGGTTAAGAGAATTAGTAGGACCAGTTGTTGGTACAGAGCGTTTAATTTATGGTTCTGGAGGAAACTTTGGAGGAAGTCCAGTTTCGGTATCACTTTTAGGAAATAATATTGAAGAATTAAAAGCCGCTAAAATAGAGTTAAAACAAGTTTTAGAATCTAATGTTTTACTTAAAGATGTTGAGGATAATGATCCAGCAGGAATTAAAGAAATACGAATAGAACTAAAAGAAAGTGCCTATTTACTAGGCTTAAATTTAAGCACTGTAATGGCGCAAGTACGTTCTGGTTTCTTTGGTACACAGGCACAGCGTTTTCAAAGAGGGCAAGATGAAATTAGAGTTTGGGTGCGTTACGATAGAAGTAATAGAGGGTCTATTAATGATTTAGATGAAATGCGAATAGGAACTCCAACTGGAGAGCGTGTTACGCTAAAGGATATCGCTTTTTATACTATTGAAAGAGGAGATGTTGCTATAAACCACTTGGAAGGGCAGCGTGAAATTAAAGTGTCTGCAGATTTAAAAGATCCAAATACTAGTACAGCAGATATTTTAGATGATTTAAAAAATATAACAATGGTTGAGTTGAAATCTAAATACCCAACCATCTCTGCATCTTTTGAAGGTCAAAATAGAGAAAAAGATAAGTTAATGAGTTCTTTAGGTAAAGCCGGAATTCCTATTCTTTTTCTTATTTATATAGTAATTGCTTTTACTTTTAGAAGTTACAGTCAACCAATATTATTAATGTTATTAGTGCCATTTAGTTTAACAGCAGTTGCTTGGGGACACTGGATGCTTGGTTTCTCAGTTAATATATTATCGCTTTTAGGAATTATTGCCTTAATTGGTATTATGGTTAACGATGGATTGGTGCTTATTGGTAAATTTAATTCTAATTTAAAGGAAGGCTTAAAGTTCGATCAAGCCCTTTTAAATGCAGGGAAATCTAGATTTAGAGCCATATTTTTAACGTCTTTAACAACAATAGCAGGTTTAGCGCCTTTACTTTTAGAAAAAAGTAGACAAGCACAGTTTTTAAAACCAATGGCAATTTCTATTTCCTTTGGTATCGCTTATGCAACCATATTAACATTATTAGTTTTACCATTATTCTTGTCTTTTAGTAATAGTATTAAACAAAAAGGAAAATGGTTGTATACTGGAAAAGATGTAACAAAAGAAGAAGTAGAACGTGCTATAAAAGAACAAAATGAAGAGAATGAACATTAAATATAGTTTAGTTATAGCAATCGTATTTCTAACTTCTTTAGTAAAAGCACAAAATGTACTTACACAAGAAGAAGCTGTAAAGCTAACTTTACAAAATAACTACGATATTAAAATAGCAAATAATGCTGTTGAAGTAGCAGATAATAATACTAGTATTCTAAATTCAGGTTATTTACCAACGCTTACAGGTAATGCTGGTGCAACATATAATTTAGATAATAACGAATCTCAATTCTCAGATGGGAGACCAAATACTGTTTTAAATGGTGCGGAAAGTGATAGATATAATGCTTCTCTAAGTTTAAATTACACCATTTTCGATGGTCTTGGGAGACAGTATAACTACAAAAGTTTAAAAGAACAATATCAATTGTCCGAATTACAAGCTCGCGAAACTATTGAGAATACGGTTATTCAATTATTTTCGGTGTATTATAATGTTTCTCAATCATTAGAAAACGTTTCGGCTTTAGAAGAAACTTTAAAGATCTCTAAGGACAGGTTGGTGAGAGCTGAGTATCAATTCGAATACGGACAAAATACTAAACTAGGTGTTTTAAATGCTGAAGTAGATATTGTAAACGACAGTATAAATCTAATAAACTCTAAACAACAATTAAAAAGCTCTAAACGCGATTTAAATGTTGTTTTAGGAAATGTTTTAGAAGATGATTTTACAGTAGAAACTGAAGTTGATTTTGCATTGAAAATTAAAAAAGATAGTTTATTTGAAAAGGCTAAAACAAGAAATATAGCTTTATTACAAACCGAAAAAAATATAGCTATTAGTCAATTAGCTATTAAGTCTAATAAATCTGCTTACCTACCAACAGTAGGTTTGGTTGGTACATATGGTTGGAATAAAAACAATAACAATGCAGTAAGTTTTGTTGCAGTTTCTACAAACACAGGACTGTCTGCAGGTTTAAATTTATCTTGGAATATTTTTGATGGAGGTAGTACGATTACTCGTGTTAGAAATGCTAAAATTAATCTTGAAACACAACAGCTACAAAAGGATAATATTTTAATAAGTATTACACGGGAGTTTAATAATGTTTGGGACGATTTTACAAATAAGCTTGAGATTTATAATCTTCAAGAAAATAACATTGTCACGGCTCAAAATAATTTTAGCCGTACGCAAGAAAAATTTAAAATTGGCCAAGTAAATTCTATAGAGTTTAGACAAGCACAACTTAATTTACTTAATGCAGAGTTGAGTAAAAATCAAGCAAAGTTCGCTGCAAAATTAGCAGAATTAAGCCTATTACAATTAAGTGGAGAGTTGCTTAATACTTCATTCTAAAACACTAAAATCGAGTATTTTAATGTTATTTAAGTGCTCTTAAACGAGTTTTTAATGTTTTCGATGAACGGCACATGTCGTTCATCGAATAAATTTGTCATTAACAGTGGTTTACCTTAGATTTGTTTCATATTAGTCCCAAAAACTAAACCACAATGAAAAATCTACAACTTACATTAATTTTTCTTTTTGCAACATTACTAAGTTTTGCTGGTATTTCTAAGACAGAAAAAGATGCGTTATTAGCATTGCATGCTTCAACAAATGGAGCGCAATGGACTAAGACATGGGATTTAACTACAGATGCTAGTACTTGGTATGGTGTAACAGTAGAAAACAATACTGTTGTTGCTTTAAGCTTGCCGTTCAATAACTTAAACGGGACACTTCCTAATGAAATAGGAAATTTAACGTCTTTAAGAAAAATCAATTTCGGATTAAATAAATTATCAGGAAGTATACCAGTATCACTATCTAACTTAAAGGCATTAACAAGCTTAGAATTATTTTTAAATAAGTTTGAAGGTTCTATTCCTTCTTTCTTAGGAGATTTAAAAGACCTAGAGATTTTAGCACTATATAGTAATAACTTTACAGGATCTATTCCTACAGAACTGACAGCTTTAGTTAACTTAAAAGAATTACAATTAGGAAGTAATTTCTTAACAGGAAATATTCCAACAGAAATGGGAATGTTATCTAAACTTGAAAAACTAAGTTTAATTGATAATAAATTAGAAGGCCATATACCTTTAGAATTAACAGATTTAAAAAATTTAGAAGAACTAATTCTTTCTGAAAATAAGTTCACAGGAAATTTACCATTACAATTTAGTCAATTAACCAAGCTAAGTACATTAATGGTAAGTGATAATAATATGGATTATGAATACGCAACTGTAGTAGAGGATAGAGCAAGCGTAAGAAGTGCTATTATAACCTTTAATGATACTTATGTTGTAGAAAGAGACTAAAAGAAACTAAAGAGTAAAAGAGGAAAAATCTAAAATAGTATTTAAAAGAGTCAACTTAATAGTTGACTCTTTTTTATTTTTACAAAAAAATGATATAATATTATGTTTGAGCACTTTTTTCAATGCCCTTATTGCTGGGAAACAATATCTATGTTGCTAGATAGTAGTGTTAGAAAACAGACTTATGTAGAGGATTGTGAGGTTTGTTGCAATCCAATACAACTTTCTCCTCAGTTTGATGACATGGAACTAGTTGGTTTTGAGGCTTTAAATATAGAACAGTAATTTTTTTTAAAATAAAGCTTGTAATATGTAAAAAGGATTGTATATTTGCAGTCGGAAATAAAATGGTCGGTATTATGAGCCGAAAGTTAAAAGCTAAGAAATTTATTTACGTTATAAATCGCGGGATAGAGCAGTAGGTAGCTCGTCGGGCTCATAACCCGAAGGTCACTGGTTCGAGTCCAGTTCCCGCTACTAAGCAAAGCTTCACAGAAATGTGAAGCTTTTTTTATGCTTCATATAGAATAACGATGTTTATTTTTAGTTTAGATAGATATAGTTAATATTTAAAAAAAATGAATAACCATTTTTCTCTTTATAACTCTAGTCAGTTTATGATATGAAATGACTCCGGAATGGTGTTAAGAGGTGTTTTTTTGCGCTTTTATACTAATACCTTTGTTCTCCTATATTTATTTTTTTAAACGTCGATTTTAATGCACATATTAATCTAATATAAAAAGCTCTTCTATATAGAAGAGCTTTTAAATTTTAGGAAGATATTTAAATGATAATTTTACAACTTAATAAGTTTAGTGGTAGAAGTTGTTCCTAATTTATTTTCAATTTGAACTAAATACAATCCTTTAGAAATGTTATCTATATTAAAGGCTTTACCTTTATTAAAGTTGCCTTTGTAAGTCTTTATTACTTTTCCTGAAACATCTAAAATTGTAAGCTTAGCAACGTCTTGATTTATAGAAAATGCTGTTTGTGCAGGATTAGGATATAAAGACAATGCTATGTCTTTAGTGTAATTATCTGTTCCTAATGTCTGGGGAGTAGCATTGCCATAAATTTTAAATTGGCCAGGTTCAATAGAGATTGTTCCAGTTGTATTAGTAACATTAATAGAAGTTGCTCCACTCTCATCCATTAAATCGTACCATGTGCCTGTGTATGGAAAACCTGGTGTTACGTTTTGAGTAGTAACATCGAAGTTTGCTAAAATGACTACATTTTTTAGTTCTGTTGAAGCAATCGTATCATCCCATATATAGATTTTTGGAGTTAAGTCTCCGGAGTTAATGGTATAATTACCTTCAAAAACAGCTTCTTCTACTTTTAATAAATTTATTCTTGCCCAATCGTTATAAATTTTAGATCTATTTGCATTTGTTAACCAATTATCAGTCCATTGTGGCTGTGGCTTGGTATCTAGTTTACAATCTCCATCGGTACCTCCTGGTTCGTTTACGACACCATTGTTACAAGTGAAAATTGAATTTTCCATACCAAGTTCACCTAAGTGCCAAATCATTTTAGGACCAGGTATAGTTAAAGAGATTGCTCCTAATGCAGACATTCTATCTAAAGCAGTATTCAAATTAGTAACATCATGAGCACTATTGGTAGCATTACCAAATTGAAGGTTTTTGTACATCAAACGTTCCTCGTCATGACTTTCGGCATAGCCAACTAATCTTGGAGCATTAAAGCCTCGGCTTTCATGACCCATGGAATCAAAATTATTATCAGAGTTGTAACCCATTGTCAATTGGTTGTATGGGTTCGTTAATTTTCCCCAAAGCATAATGCCTTTAGAGATACCATCGCTTTCTCCAGTAAGTCTATAGTTTGCCCATTCTATTTCTTCCGTTGCGCTTCCTCCAAAGCCTAAGTGTTCAAAAATGACATAGTGTTCTGGGTCTAAACTCCAAGAATAATCTGCATATTCTTTTAAAATAGCAACTCTATCTGCCTGGTATGTATTTGTTTGTGTTTCTCCTGAAGCAGCATTTTGTGTGAATCCTTTTGTTAAGTCCCATCTAAAACCATCAATTTTATATTCCTCAATCCATTGCTTTACTACTCTTTTAGAGTAGGTTTTAGTATAAGAATTAGAATGGTCGAAATCTGAGCCAACACTATAACTATGCATTGCAACTTCATTAAAGTATGGGTTTTCACTACTTGGTTCTCCCCAACCATCGCCATCGGCATCATTCATCCACATGCGTACCATTGGATTCCTTCCAAAAGCATGATTTAATGCAACATCAAGTATTACTGCAATGTTATTTTGATGGCATACATCTACTAACTCTTTTAGCTTATCTTTTGTGCCATAAAATTTATCAAGCGCCATGTGAAAAGAAGTATTATATCCCCAACTTTCGTTGCCTTCAAATTCCATAACAGGCATCAGTTCGATGGCATTTATATTTAGGTTTTTAAAATAGCCTATCCTATCTATTATGTCTTGAAAGTTTCTATCGGCATCAAAATCTCTAACTAAAACTTCGTAAATAACTAAATCTTCCTTTTTCGGCTTAGTAAAATCTGTAACCACCCATGGATAATCTGTTTGTCCTGTTTGTAATACGGTAACTTCTCTTTCTTGTCCTATTGGATAATTAGGAAGGTTAGGATAAGTAATACTTGGTATGTAAGGATCATCAAAAGGAGAGAGTACTAATGTTGAATAGGGATCTGCTGTTTTTACTAAAACAGGAGAATTAACTATTGGTGTTTTATCTACCACCCAATACTGGTAGGTTTCTGTTTGATTAGGAGTTAAATTGGTAAGTTCCAACCAAAATACACCTGAAGTTGGATCTTTTTTCATTAGATCAGCATTGGTGGGTTGGTAATTATTAAAACTACCGGCTACATATATATAGTCTTTATTAGGGGCTTCTAAAACAAGAGTTGCTTTAGTGTTATCTGAAGTATTGTAGTTTATGCCATTGTCCATTCCATTAGGCAAAGTTTCAGCGATAGGTGTAGCACTTGTTAGTACAGAAAATTCTTTTACAATGGTTTCTAGGCCTTGTGTCACTGTTAGGGAGTAGTACTGGTTTTCGGTAATGTTAGTTTGTGTGAAGGTGTAGTTTGTGATAGCATTTACATTATTTAAAACACTGCCGTTAGCACTTAATGTATAATCAGCGTTTCCGTTTGTGTTAGTTGCTGCGATGCTTAAATCGCTTCCATTATTTAATTGCGTAACACTGTTTTCTGAAGGTGTTGTTAAATTAACTTGAAAGGAACCTACATTATATATAAAGTCTGAACAACCATTGTCTTTAAGTTCTTGACTTCCATCTTCGTTTCTAAATACTATTCCTAATTTTGTAGCTGAGTTTGCTTGTGCTGAGGTTAGTGAATAGTAAGTTTCTGGAACAATGGTAATACTCCAAGTCCCGTTGTTGTTATCTGTCATTGCGCCAACGCCATCGTCTTGTCCCCAGTTGCCGACCGCATTGTAACCAAAAGCATTAGTGTCATCACCAATTCCTGAGTGGAAATAAACGGTGTTGGGAGTATTTAAACCGTTACAGTCTGTAGCTGTGGAATTAAGATCAACAGTAATGGTAATGCTTTGATCTGCATTAAAAGGAAACGGAGATATATTTACTTGCGCTTTGGCAAATAAAGAAAAAAGTAATGCTATTAAAAAGTAGTGTTTTTTCATTTTTGAAAGAATTTAAAATGGAATAAAAAAAAGGCTTTGAACATAGTCAAAGCCTTTAAAAAAAATGTGTTAGTTTAGTGTTAAACTGTACGTGTAATGTCTTGGTGTACTAAAATCTAAAACAATAGTATAGTTTCCGGCGGATGGTACAAGAATGTTGGTTCCAGACGCTAATTCTAAAATGCCATCACCTTCATCATCTCCATAATTCCAATCCCAAGTATCATTAGATCTAAATTTAATTTCTTCGGCTGTTAAGTCCATAGTGATTGTCCAAGTTGAAGTTGCGCTATCGTAAGTCATATCTGTATCGTCATCCCAAGACCCTGTTGCAGAACCAATAACTGCCCAGTTGTGTAATGTTTCAGAATACTCTAATACATCTGCATCTGTATTTGCTTGTACAAAGTAATAACCAGCACCATTAGGAGGAGCAATATTACCTTCATCTTCATCTATTAAAACCTGTGTGTAAGAACCATTTGTCCCAGAAGCGTCACCCCAATCGGTATTTCCCCATTCGTAATTTCCTTCGTCATTAGTGGCGATAAATTTATGTTCGCCATCAAGCCAAACATATCCCTCGTAATCTGTTTCTCCGTAAGCAGACGCAAATAGACTAGGAGCAGAAGCTGGGTCCCAACCTTGATGATTACCTGGTACACCAAGTTTTGGAGCTTCTGTAGTATATGGCGTTATAGATACAGTTACCATTTCTGAATAAATAGCTTCAGAACCATTATCTCCAATAGTTGATTTAATACGCATATCTACATCAGAAGATGCAAAAGGCGTTAAGCCTAATATGCCAACAGCGATGCCGTTTAATTCTTCATTAGTCCAAGCTAAATAATTATTTGTTGTTGTTACAATGTCAAAAGGCGTTTCAAAATTTGTTCCAGCGATTGCAAGTTGTATTGTGTTATCTATTACTGTTGGAATATTATAGGTCGCATCTTCCCATACAATAGTTGTTGCTGTGCCTGTTGGATTTGAAATGTCTAAAACAAGTCCAGTTCCAGAAGTGGGTAAGTTAATAGTTGCTGCTGTAGATTCAGAGGATTGTATTGCAAAAATATTATCATCGTCTTCTTGACAAGAGTTAAAGCCAATTACAGCTATAACTAGTAGTAATAAAATTTTAAAATTTTTCATTGTTATTTTTTTAAATTAGTAACCTGGATTTTGTTGTAAGTTTGGATTTGCTTCTAAAGCTGTTTGTGGGATTGGAAAAACTTTATAAGTGTCTGGAATAGAGGTTCCGTTAAGTGTACCACCTTTCCATGGCCATAAATAACTTCCACCAGTAAATTTTCCAAAACGAATAAGATCTGTTCTTCTATGTCCTTCTAGATTTAGTTCTCTTCCTCTTTCATCAATAATGAAATCTAGATTTAAATCTGCCATTTCTATTGGAGTTGCACCAGACCTTGTTCTTACTTGATTTACGTAAGAAAGTGCATCTTGCATATTTGAATTTGTAGCGCCTCTTAAAGTACATTCAGCATACATTAAATAAGCATCAGACAAACGATATAAAGGAAAATCTGTTCCAGAAAATTCTGTTGGAGTATAGGTCGAATTAAAAGTGGTATTTCTAAATTTAATCGATGGGTAACCATCCGTCCAAACGGTGTAATCCGTCATTTCGTAATTATGTCCTTCTGTCCAGAATAAACTTGCTCTATCATCGGTTGACGAATCTAAGTCTCCAAATAAACCATACCATGCTTTTGTTGCTCTGTGACCTTGCCAACCTTGGGTTGCCCCAAAATCTGAAATCGTAATAGTATCAGGACTTAAACTACCATTAACAATATATGTTGTATTACCAAAACTTTGACTATCAATAGGGTCCGCAATCAAAGGATAGATAATTTCAGAAGACGTATCATTATCTCCAGAAAAATTCTCGACAAAGTTATTGGTTAAAGAATAACTTCCTTCGGTAATAACTTTGTTAACGTAAGTGAATGCTTCATTATATCTAGGTGTACCAGTATATACTTCTGCATTTATATATAGCTTTGCCAATAACATATCTACTACAAAAGTATTAGCTCTACCATAACCGTTAAAGCTTCCTATTAAAGGTTCTATTGCAAGCAATTCTGATTCTACATAATTAAATAACTCTTCTCTTGAAGATTCTGATAATAATTCGGACTGCCCAAAATTTTCATCAGTAGCTAAAACACCTTTGCCAAAGATATCGATAACATAAAAATAGGCTAGAGCTCTTAAGAAACGGACTTCTGATACTACAGATTCTCCTGGATCTGTGCTAGCACTATTTAGTACATTTAATAAGTTGTTACATTGCGGAATAGTATAATAAGCTCTGTTATATAAATATCTAAAAAACTTATTATTACTAGTCCATTCCGAAGTTGTAGTTAATTGATCTAAACCGTCATCTCCCCAACGGTTTTTCATACCATCTGCTGTAAAATCTTGTAAGTTTACAATACCTCTTAAAAAAGGAGATTCTCCGGCGTCATCACTAATATCTGAACTACCTGGGCCACTTGGTCCTGATAAAGCAAATGAAGCATATAATCTAGAAAGAATACCTTCTACCGCATTGGGATCGTTTGCTAGTAGTTGTTCTAGCGTTAATTCTACTTTAGGTTCAGTATCAAGATCGTTGACACAAGACGATATTATTGAAAATAACGTCAATCCTAAAAATGTTAATATTACTTTTTTCATAATTATTTTTTTAAAAATCAATATTTACACCAAAACTTACTGTTGTAGGTCTTGGATAAAATGCACCATCAATTCCACCGTTATTTTCAGGGTCTTGCCCATCATAATTAGTAATTATAAATGGATTGTTAACAGAACCGTACAATCTCATACGTGTGTTTTTAATAAAATTGTCATCAAAACTATAACCTAATACAATATTTTGACATCTTAAAAATGCGGCATCTTGCAAGAAATAGTCTGAAAATTGAGTGTTACCAATAACTTCATCAAATACTGGATTCGCAGCGCCATCATAAAAATTTAAAACATTAGTAATACTTGTATTGTTATTTGGTTCTGCACTGCCTACGTGACCATATCTTAGTTCATTAAAATCGTAAAGCTTACCATCTAGCTGTCCACGGAAACTTGTCGATAAATCGAAGTTTTTATAATTAACATTTATACCGAAACCAAACGTCCAATTTGGCGCTAATGCTTCATAATACTTGTCTTCTTCCGTTATTTGGTTATCATTATTTAAATCTACAAAAGCACCAGGAATTGGATTTCCTGAACCATCGTAAACTTGTTTAAAAACTCCAGCTAAACCAGGCTCTTCTCCTAACTTATTAAAAAATAAATTAGAACCTGTTCCTAGTAAACCTCCACCAATTCTTAAGGTACTAATTCCACCTAAATCGGTAACTTCAGTAGTGGCATAACCTATGTTACCATTAAAAGAAATACTAAAATTATCATTTTGGATAGGGTTTAAATTTAAATTTAGTTCAAAACCTTCGCTTTCCGTTGATCCTATATTTTTTATAAAAGAATCTGTTAAGCCTTGTCCTGGAGGAATTAAAGCATCTGTTAATAAATCGGTAGTCTCTCTCTTAAAGATATCGACAGAACCATTTATAAAACTATTTTTAAATAGGTTAAAGTCTAAACCAATATTATAAGTAGATGTTTTTTCCCAAGTTAAACCTGTTTGAAAAGGTAAAGCTGAATATAAATTTGCACCTGGCAAGTATTGACTGTTTTGAGAGCCAATAGCAAATAGTGGACTGGTTGGGTAATACGTTCCAACGGCTCCAGCAATATTTTGCTGTCCAGTTTTTCCATAGCCTAATCTTAATTTTAAGTCATTGACAAAATTGACGTTTTTTAGAAAATTCTCTTGCTTAATTTTCCAAGCTAATGCAGCCGCAGGAAAGAATCCCCAAGCTTCCTGTGCCCAAACATCATCTGTAACAAAAAACGAAGAACCATCTGCTCTTAAAGATACAGTTACTAGGTATTTGTCTAAAATGTTAATGTTAGAACGGCCAAAGAAAGATTGAAGGTTTTGATCGTTGAAATATCTATTATTAGGATTTGCCGGATTAAAATTTTCTTCTCTTATTCCTGTGTCTGGATTATTTTGAAAACGATCGCTGTTTCCATCAGTTTTAAAGTTTTGATAAGAGTAACCTAGTTGTACATCATATCTGTTTACAAAACTGTCTTCTAATTCCTTGGTGTACTGTAAGTAGGAATCGAAGGTGGTATTTGTAATATGTTGTCTTTCTTTGTAGTTTGTACCAGGATTAAATATAACGGCATTATCATTTGTAGCATCTATTCCAAAGGCAGAAATAGCATTGTTATCGAAATTTTCCTTAATTTTTGAACTCGAAGCATCTAAACCAACATTAACTACAGCACGTAATTCAGGTAGGAAAGGTAATGTATAATCTAATTGTACATTACCTAAAAATCTATAAGCACGCTCCGAACGTTGCCTTTGTTCTAAAAGCGCTAATGGGTTAGATTGACCATCAATTAATAATCGTGTTCCGTCTAAAGCAGTATTAGTGTAGTATCCACCAAAAATAGAATTATTGTCGTAAACAGGTTTTGTTGGGTCAAAAACTGTAGCACCTCCTAGGGCTCCACCTGCATCTGTTGCATTTTTGTCTACAAAAGTTAATTTGGCATTAGCATCAATCTTCAAATTACCATCTAATAATTTTGGTGTTAATTTAATGGCTGCGCTGTAGCGCTCGTAATCATCTGTTCTAACAACACCTTCTAGATTGCTGTATCCCAGAGATGCTCTAAAAGGTAGATTTTCTCCCAAATTAGCTCGAACGCTAAAGTTTGTGTTTGAAGAAACAGCAGTTCTTAATATAACATCTCTCCAGTCTGTATCGTAAATAGCTCTATTTTCTGTTCCTGTAATATTACCATCTGTATCATAGGTGTTTACTTGTATTATACGAGAAGGTTCAGTTGTAGAAACTTCTCCTACGGCAACACCTAAGTTTTGTTCTAATGTTGGGTGATATTGTTTAATAAAGCGAACGTATTCATCACTAGTCATCATGTCCAACCCTTCACCAGCCGAATCAATAGAAACATTGGAAGAAACACTATATTTAGCTTTTCCTGAAGTTCCTTTTTTAGTAGTAATTATAATAACACCATTAGATGCCCTAGAACCATAAATAGCAGTTGCAGAAGCGTCTTTTAATATAGAGAAACTTTCAACATCATTTGGGTTTACTAGTGATAATGGATTAGATACACCTGCTGGATTTTGTCCGCCAAGCGGAATACCATCAATAACAATTAAAGGACTATTATCTGCAAATAAAGAGGCACCTCCACGTATTCTTATGGTTGGTGCAGAATCTGGAGATCCACCACTATCTGTAATTCTAACACCAGCTGCTTTACCACGTAATAATTGGTCTGTAGAAGTAATAGGGCCTTTGTTAAAATCTTTAGAAGAAACGACATCTACCGATCCTGTTAAGTCTTCTTTTTTAACACTACCATATCCTATAATTACAACCTCGTCTAATCTAGAGGCATCTTCTATTAAAGAAATATTTATGTTAGATTGACCCGAATAAGTAACTTCTTGTGTAATATAACCCACAAAAGAGAACTCTAAGACATCACCATTATTAACTCTAACTTGGTATTCTCCATCAAAATCCGTAGAAGTCCCTTGGTTTGTGCCTTTAATAATCAAATTCACTCCTGGTAAAGGTGAAGATGAGGCTTGTTCTGTAACCGTTCCATTTACCGTATTTTGTGCTAACAAAAGTGTGGGTAATACCAAAATGGTGAACAGTAAACTATTAAAAATTGTTTTCATATAATACTATTAAGTTAGTTTTTAATACATGCTTATATTTTACTTCTCGATGATAAATCTATGTAAATAAAATGTTAAATTTGGTAGAAGCCTTGTTTTTAAAGGTAGCGCAAACGTTTTCGTGTTGACAACTTTCTTAAATACTGAGAATTATCTAATTTAAATTATAAATTATTGCGCTTTTTTAAATAATACAGACCTTTTTTATTAAATAAGTAGCAAAAGCTTGTATTTTTGAGATTATTATAACTTTATACTGAATAGAATGAAACGAAAAGTAACGCTTAAACAAATAGCAAAAGAGTTGGATGTATCCATATCCACCGTGTCTAAGGCATTAAGAAACAGTAAAGAGATTAGTGAAGATACTAGAGAAAAGGTTCAAGCATTTGCGAAGTTATTTAATTATAGACCTAATAATATCGCTTTAAGTTTAAAAAACCGAAAGACTAAAACTATTGGTGTTATTATTCCAGAAATTGTTCATCACTTCTTTTCAAAAGTAATTAGAGGTATAGAGTTAGTGGCTAACAAAAGAGGATATAATGTTATTGTAGGTTTGTCTAATGAGTCTTTTTCTAAGGAGGTTATAAATATGGAAATGTTAGCAAACGGTAGTATTGATGGATTTATTTTGTCAATATCAAAAGAAACCTTGCTACAACAAGATTATCATCATTTTATAGAAACGATAAATCAAGGTATGCCAATTGTAATGTTTGATCGTGTGGTTAATGAAGTGAATTGTGATAAAGTTATTGTAGATGATTTACAAGGATCTAAAAAAGCAGTAAATAAACTCATTGAGAAAGGATGTAAAAATATTGCGATTATTACAACTAAAGATTATGTAAGCGTAGGAAAACTAAGAACACAAGGCTATTTAGAAGCACTAGAAGAAAATAATATAAAAGCTAAGGGTAGTCTTATTTTAAAAGTTGACGATGCATTTGTTTCAGACGATGATCTAGAGGTCTTAGAAAGGGAAATAGTCGCTTTATTTGAAAGTAATAAAAGTATAGATGGTGTTTTTGCTGTGAACGAATTATATGCAATTACCGTAATGAAGGTTGCTCGAAAATTAGGATTAAGTATTCCAGAAGACGTTCAAGTTATTGGTTTTACAGACGGAGTGTTATCTAAACACGCAACACCAAGTTTAACAACAGTAAGCCAGCATGCTCAGGAAATGGGAGAGAAATCTGCAGAATTGTTAATAAATAATCTAGAAATAGAAGAGGATGAAGATCATTACCAAACAGTAGTGATAGAGACCGAATTGATAGAGCGTAATTCAACAAAATAAAAAAATAACATTGCCGATTTAAAATCTTTTATATCTTTACGGCATTCAAAACTTATATTTTACTTCTCAGGTAATTAAGTTTTGATAAGTAACATGCTTATCAAATAGTAATAATTTAAACTTACTATTTATGAAAAAGCGTATGCTTGGATTTTGGGAAATTTGGAACATGAGTTTCGGTTTCTTAGGGATTCAATTTGGTTTCGCCTTGCAAGGCACTTCAATGACAAGAATATTTCAAACATTAGGAGCTGCTCCTGATGAGATTCCTATGCTGTGGATTGCTGCACCTCTAACAGGTCTGCTTGTTCAACCTATTATTGGTTATATGAGTGATCGCACTTGGAGTGAGCGATGGGGACGTAGAAAACCGTTCTTTTTAATTGGCGCAGTACTAAGTACTATGGCCTTATTTTTTATGCCGTATTCACCTATACTATGGGTGGCAGCAGGACTCTTATGGATTTTAGATGCGTCTATTAATATTTCAATGGAGCCTTTTCGCGCTTTAGTAGCAGATAAGCTTCCAGAGTCTCAACGCTCTTACGGTTTTGTAATGCAAGCTTTAATTATTGGAATAGGAACTTGGATTGCCAGTAGTTTGCCAGAAATAGTATCCTATTTCGGGATAAGTAACTCAGCAGACTCAGGCGTTTTACCAATGTCCGTAAAGCTATCCTTTGCAATTGGTGCTTTTGTGTTTTTAGTAAGTATTCTCTATACCGTTTTTACAACTACAGAATATCCACCTGAAGATATGGAGGAATTCAAAAAAGAAAAAGCGAAGAAAAATCAATTCATTCCAGACATTCTAAACAATATTGGTAACATGCCATTAACAATGAAAAAACTTGGATTGATCCAGTTTTTCTCATGGTTTGCATTTTTCACCATGTGGAGTATGGCAAATCCAGCGCTAACAGAACATGTGTTTAAAACACCAGCACCTGTAGAAACCGCTTATAATATGTCTATTCCGGCTCAAGCCGAAGCTTTTAATATTGTAAATACGGCTTTTCAAGAATCGTCAAACGCAATAGGATCAGCAATGGGTGTTTATGGACTGTCATCTATGGCGTTTGCTTTATTACTAGTTTTTTACACCTCTAGAAAAAATATTAATAGAAAGTATGTCCATATGGCATCGCTAATATTAGGAGGTTTAGGTTTTGTTTTAATGAACTACACCTCGCCCGAAAACTTAAAATGGTGCTTTGTATTAATTGGATTTGCTTGGGGAAGTATTTTATCAATGCCATATGCTATGTTATCAAGTTCTGTCGATCCCAAAAAGATGGGAATGTTCATGGGGATTTTCAATATGTTTATTGTCATTCCGCAAATTATCGCAGCATTAGGAGGTATTAATTTTATCTCAGGTTTATTAGGGAAAGATGCTATAAATGCAATGACTGTTGCAGGAATAAGTTTAATAATTGCAGGCTTATGCAACCTCTTAATTACAAACAAGCACGCAATTTCATATCAAGTAGAAGACATATAACAGATGAGTAATAAAGGATTTATATTCGATTTAGATGGTGTCATCGTAGACACAGCGAAATATCATTTTTTAGCATGGAAAAAATTAGCTAATCAATTAGGTTTCGAATTTACAAAAGAAGAAAACGAATTATTTAAAGGCGTTAGCAGAAAACGTTGTTTAGAGATTTTATTAGATATAGGAAAAATAGAAGCTTCGCAAGAGCAATTTGATATCTGGATGGTCGAAAAGAATGTAGACTATTTACACTACATAGAAAACATGGACGAGTCAGAGATTCTACCAGATGTTCCTAAGGTGCTACAGTTTTTAAAAGACAATAACATTCCAATTGCATTAGGTTCTGCAAGTAAAAATGCACGCCCAATTTTAGAGAAAGTTAAGTTGCTCCATTATTTTGATGCTATTGTAGATGGCAATAATGTAACCAAAGCAAAACCAGATCCAGAAGTGTTTTTACTTGCAGCAAAACAGCTAGGCGTAGACGCTAAAGATTGTGTCGTTTTTGAGGATGCTGTTGCAGGTATTGAAGCTGCCAATGCGGCAAACATGATATCCATTGGTATTGGAGAACGAAACATATTAAATGAAGCCGATTATATTTTTTCAGATTTTACTGAAATGGAAAATGACTTCATTCAAGAATTATTAAATAGATAAAAATAGTGATTGTTACACGGAGCATAGTCGAAGTGTTTGTCATCAAAAAAATATAAAAAAATGAATCAAGATTATATACAACCAGACAATTGGTCTATAATTGAAGACGGTTTTGATGCAGATCGCGTAAAATCTTCAGAAAGTTTATTTAGTATCGGAAACGGTGCAATGGGTCAGCGTGCTAATTTTGAAGAGCAGTATTCCGGAGCAACCTTTCAAGGAAGCTACATTGCAGGTGTTTATTATCCAGATAAAACCAGAGTGGGATGGTGGAAAAATGGTTATCCAGAGTATTTTGCTAAAGTATTAAATGCACCAAATTGGATAGGTGTTAACGTTACTATTAATGGCGAATCATTAGATTTAAATACATGTGCTAAGGTTTCTAATTTTAGAAGAGAACTAAACATGAAAGAAGGTTGGTTGTCTAGATCGTTTATAGCAACGCTTCAAAATAAATTAGAAGTTGAAGTTAAAACAAAACGGTTTTTAAGTTTAGATTTAGATGAAGTTGGGGCCATTAATTACCAAGTAACACCTTTAAATAATGACGCTACTATTCAATTTATACCATATTTAGATTCTGGTATTACTAATGAAGACACCAATTGGGACGATCAGTTTTGGGATACATTAAACGTTACTACGGAAGCGGAGCAAGCTTTTATTGAAGCTAAAACAATGAAAACTGCGTTTCATACCTGTACGTTCATGGAGTCTTCGGTTTATGTAAATAACCAAAAACAAGATCAGAAACCAGAGATTAACAAACAGACAAATTCAATTTCATTCACTTATAAAGTTGAGGTTAAAAAAGACGAAACTGCAAGTATTAATAAATTTGCAGGCTATACAGTCGATAGAAATCATGATAAAAACCAATTAGTTTCTGCTGCAAAAAAAGCATTAGAAACAGCTGGAAGAATGGGCTTCGATTCGCTTTTAGAAAAACAAAAAGAAGCTTGGTCTAAAATTTGGGAGCGTTCGGATATAACTATTCAAGGTGATGTAAAAGCGCAACAAGGAATTCGTTTTAACATTTTCCAATTAAATCAAACTTATTTAGGGAAGGATTCTACTTTAAATATTGGTCCAAAAGGATTTACAGGCGAGAAATATGGAGGAAGTACTTATTGGGATACGGAAGCATATTGCATCCCATTTTACATGGCTACAAAAGATCAAAAAGTTGCAAGAAGCTTATTAAAATACCGTTACAACCATTTAGAAAAAGCGATTGAAAATGCGGAGAAGTTAGGTTTCAAAAACGGAGCAGCATTATATCCAATGGTTACCATGAATGGTGAAGAATGCCATAACGAATGGGAAATTACTTTTGAAGAAATTCATAGAAATGGAGCTATCGCTTTCGCTATTTTTAACTACTATCGTTACACTGGAGATTACACCTATATCCCAGAAATGGGCTTAGAAGTCCTTATCGGAATTGCTAGGTTTTGGCAACAACGTGCCACGTTTTCAGAAGCTAAAAGTAAGTACGTTATTTTAGGTGTAACCGGACCAAATGAATACGAAAACAATGTTAATAACAATTGGTACACAAACTATTTGGCAAAATGGTGTATTGATTATGCCTTAGAAAATATAGAGAAGGTAAAAGAAGGGCATCACGAAGATTACTTGCGTATTTCAGGTAAAACAAAAATCACGCACGAAGAATTACATGCTTGGCAAAAAGTAGCCGATAATATGTATTTCCCTTATTCAGAAAAGCATCAAGTATTTTTACAGCAAGATGGCTTTTTAGATAAAGAATTAATAACCGTTGCCGACTTACCAAAAGTAGACCGTCCAATTAATCAAAAATGGAGTTGGGATAGAATATTGCGTTCACCTTACATAAAACAAGCCGATACATTACAAGGTTTTTACTTTTTTGAAGACCAATTTTCAACTGAAGAATTAAAACGTCATTTCGATTTTTACGAGCCATTTACAGTCCATGAAAGTTCATTATCACCTTGTGTGCATAGTATTCAAGCTGCTAAATTAGACCAAATGGATCAAGCATATACATTTTATTTACGTACGTCTCGTTTAGATTTAGACGATTATAATAAAGAGGTTGAAGAAGGTTTGCATATTACTAGTATGGCTGGAACTTGGATGAGTATTGTCGAAGGTTTTGGAGGTATGCGTATTAAAAACGATATGTTAAATTTTGAGCCTCGTATTCCAAAAGAATGGGATGCATATTCCTTTATAGTTAATTTTAGAGATCAAATTTTAAAAGTGAATGTATCACAATCTGAAACTACTTTCCAGTTAGAAGGAGATCATGATTTAGATATAATAGTAAATAGTAATCCCTTGACGATTTCTCCAAATAATTTGGTAAAACCATAAATTAAATACGCTAATTAGGATGAAAAAAATAATACACAGAGTATTAATCATTTTAATTAGTGTTAGTTTTTCTTATAGAAATAATAGAATAAAATCATAATTGATGAACCCTTTATTTAACAAGATGAGATTTTTTCACCTTATAAAGGAAGCACAAAATTGTAACGATTTGTAATTCAGAACGAAGTGAAGAATCCTTTAAAATTAAAGAATGAAACAATTTATATACATACTATCGTTTTTACTTTTTCAAGTAACATTTGCACAGGTCACAATAATTATTGAGGCACTTCCAGATGATACTCCAAAGGAGGCTTCTATTTTTATTTCAGGTGATTTTGAAGGTTGGTCTGGTGGACATAAAGACTACCAATTACAGCAAATAAATGGGCAATATCAAATTACGCTACCTAAAAAAGAACAACGTATTTTATATAAGTTTACTTTAGGTAATTGGGATACTTCAGAGAGTACAAATAAAGGTGAAGCTATAGATAATCGTATTTATAAGTTCAATAATTCAAACGATACAATACAAGTAAAAATAGCAGGTTGGAAACATTTGTTTGCTGTTGAAGAAGCTTCTACCGCTTCAAAAAACGTAACTATTGTTTCCGAAGAATTTTATATACCAGAATTAAATAGAAAACGTCGTGTATCAATTTATTTGCCTCTAGATTATAACACATCAAAACAAGATTATCCTGTAGTTTATATGCATGATGGTCAAAATATTTTTGATGCTAAAACTTCTGGTTATGGAGAGTGGAGCGTAGATGAAACTTTAAACAAATTATTTAAAGATAACCTTAAGCTTATTGTGGTTGGTATAGATCATGGTGATTCTAAACGCTTAGACGAATATTCTCCATGGAAACACCAAGAATATGGAGGAGGAGAAGGCGACGAATATGTAGATTTTATAGTAAATACTCTAAAACCATACATTGATTCTAATTATAACACAAAAAAAGAAAAGAACAATACAGCAATTTTTGGTAGTTCTATGGGAGGATTAATTTCGCATTATGCAGCTTTAAAATACCCGACGGTTTTTGGAAAAGTAGGAGTGTACTCACCATCGTATTGGTTTGCTCCAAAAGCAATAAATGACTTTTCTAAAGCACATGCTAATATTCAAGATACTAAAATGTACTTTTTAGCTGGTGGAAAAGAAGGCACAAAAACGTCACGAACCGAAATTAGTCAAACAGTTAAAGACATGAATAGTATGTTAACTGTTTTAAAAAATAATGGTTTTCCTGATAAAAACATACAATCTAAAGTCGTTCCAGAAGGACAGCATAATGAAGAATTATGGCGTAATAATTTTGAAGAAGCTATTACGTGGCTATTTAAAGATGATTTTCAAAAAAGAGAATTTGTAGATGCGAAGTTTACTAACAATCAACTACAAATAAACGTTTCCGACGGAACCTACAATATGCAGTTCTTTTCATCAGAAATTATAGAAACTACTTTTCTACCAACCGGAGAAATGGCAGATGCTAAAAAATCGCATGCAGTAGTTTTAAATGATGCTTTTTCAGAGGTAACTTTCAATGAATCAGAAAACGAAATCAATTTTAAATCAAATCAGTTAACTGTAAAAATCACGAAAACACCTTTTTATATTTCCTATAGAAAAGACGGAAAAGAAATAACTTCAATAAAAAATGGCTATCAAAAAACAGACGACTTTGAAACCATTAGTTTTAACTTAAAACCTGAGGAAGTTTTATATGGTGGAGGCGCAAGAGCTTTGGGTATGAACCGAAGAGGGAACCGTTTAGAGTTATATAATAAAGCGCATTATGGTTACGAAAAGAGAAGCGAATTAATGAACTACACCATGCCAATTGTGGTGTCTTCTAATAAATATTTAATTCATTTTGATAATGCGCCAATTGGCTTTTTAGATTTAGATTCTAAAGCAGATAATACACTGACTTACGAAACTATTTCTGGTAGAAAAACCTATCAAGTTGTGGTTGGCGATTCTTGGTTAGATTTAACTAAAAACTACACTCAACTAACAGGAAGGCAACCTATGTTGCCACGTTGGGCTTTAGGTAACTTTTCTAGCCGATTTGGTTATCATTCGCAAAAAGAAGTTTTAGAGACAATTAATAAGTTTAGAGAAGAAGATATTCCTGTTGATGCAATTATTTTAGACCTGTATTGGTTTGGTAAAACGGTTCAAGGTACTATGGGAAATTTGTCTTTTGATAGAGATTCGTTTCCAAATCCAAAACAGATGATTAAGGATTTAAAAGAGAAGAATGTTGAAACCATTTTAATTACAGAACCCTTCGTTTTAACAACGTCTAAGCGTTGGGAAGAAGCTGTAAAAGAAGATGTCTTAGCAAAGGATTCTATAGGAAATCCTTTTAAATATGATTTTTATTTTGGTAATACAGGTTTAATAGATATTTATAGTAACAAAGGAAATAAGTGGTTTAAGAATATTTACAAAGACTTATCTAAACTAGGTGTAAATGGTTTTTGGGGAGATTTAGGAGAGCCAGAAGTGCATCCTTCAAAATTATTACATGCAACAGGTACAGCAGATGAAGTTCATAATATTTATGGTCACGATTGGGCAAAACTAGTTCAAGAAGCTAGTTTAGAAAGCAATCCTAATAGACGACCGTTTATTTTAATGAGAGCCGGTTATTCTGGATCACAACGTTACGGTATGGTACCTTGGTCTGGAGACGTTAATAGGACTTGGGGAGGATTACAGTCTCAACCAGAAATTGCGCTGCAAATGGGAATGCAAGGTTTAGCATATATGCATAGCGATTTAGGTGGGTTTGCTGGTAATAATTTAGATGATGAGCTATATGCGCGTTGGTTGCAATATGGCGTTTTTCAACCTATATATAGACCACACGCACAAGAAGAGGTGCCAGCAGAACCTGTATTTAGAAGCAATAAAGCCAAAGCGTTAGCAAAACAAGCAATAGAATTGCGGTATAAATTGCTGCCATACAATTATAATTTAGTGTTTGAAAACAACCAAACAGGAGCACCTTTAATGCGACCGTTGTTTTTTGAAGAGGATAATAATACCAAGTTGCAAACAATAGCATCAACCTATCTTTGGGGACGAGATTTTCTAGTCACTCCAATTGTAAACCCTAATCAAACGGAAGTTGATGTCTATTTTCCTAAAAACAGTAATTGGTTTAATTTCTACACAGACAAAAAAGTAAACGGAGGCCAAAGTTTATTGGTTAAAACTGAAGAAAATAATATACCAACTTACGTTCGTGCTGGTGCCTTTATTCCGACTGCAAAACCAATGCAAAGCACAGAGGAGTATAAGGGAACTAATTTCGACTTACATTATTATTTCGATTTATCTGTGGCCAAAAGCGAAAGCAGCATGTATAATGATGACGGTAAAACTAGAAATGCTTTTGAAAAAGGCTATTTTGAAATTATACATTTCAATGCTAAGACAACAAAAAAATCTTTGAATATTGGATGGCAACAAGAAATAGGGAAAGGTTTTTTGTCTTTCAGAAAAAATATAGATGTTGTTATTCATAATTTTACAAAGGATCCGAAGCACATAAAACTCAATGGAAAAAAAATAGAATTTAATTATAACGAAGAGTCTAAAATATTACGTTTTAAGGTAAAGTGGGAAACTTCTAAAAATGCCGAAGCACAAATTAAATATTAAGTATAATATGAAAAAAAGCATACTTTTAATAGCACTATCAATTCTTACTTTCAGTTGTAAAACTGATAAAAAAGAACAACAAGATTTAGCTAAAATCCAAAAACAAGACACCATGAAAACACCTTTTGTTTGGGAAGCAGCAAACTTATATTTCCTGTTAACGGATCGTTTTAATAATGGCGATAAAACCAACGATGTTAACTACGATAGAACAAAAGAAACAGGAGTTTTACGTGGTTTTGAAGGTGGTGATTTAAAAGGGATTACCAAAAAAATTGAAGACGGCTATTTTACCAATTTGGGTGTTAACGCTATTTGGATGTCTCCAATTGTGGAGCAAATTCATGGCGCAACCAATGAGGGTACTGGAAATACTTATGGTTACCATGGTTATTGGACTAAAGATTGGACTAATATAGATGCCAATTTAGGAACTAAAGAAGACCTTAAAAATTTAGTAGACGCTGCGCATAAAAAAGGAATCCGTATTGTGCTTGATGCAGTTATTAATCACACCGGCCCAGTAACAGATAAAGATGCTGTTTGGCCTAGCGATTGGGTGAGAACAGGACCACAATGTGATTATAAAAATTACGATAATACGGTAACGTGTACTTTAGTTAAAAATCTTCCAGATATAAAAACAGAAAGTAATGATACTGTCGCTTTGCCACCTGAATTAGTCAAAAAGTGGAAAGCAGAAGGACGTTACGAGCAAGAGGTCGCAGAGTTGGATGCCTTTTTTAAAGCAACAGGTTATCCGCGTGCACCTCGTTTTTATATCATGAAATGGTTGAGTGATTATGTTAAAGAATTTGGTATTGATGGTTACCGTGTAGATACCGTAAAACATACAGAGTCTTATGTTTGGCAGGAGTTTAGGGTGGTTTGTGATAACGCTTTCACGGAATTTAAACAAAGCAACCCGGATAAGGTATTGGATGATAATAACTTTTATATGGTTGGAGAAGTGTATAACTACGGAATTTCAGCTGGAACAACTTTTGATTTTGGAGATAAAAAAGTCAACTATTTTGACAAAGCTTTTAATAGCTTAATCAATTTTGAATTTAAGTGGGATGCTAATCAAAAAACTTACGAAACACAATTTAAAGCCTATGATAGTATTTTAAACAGTAACCTAAAAGATTACGGTGTTTTAAACTATTTAACCTCTCATGACGATGGTCAGCCATTTGATGAAAACAGAGAAAAATCGTACGAAACTGCAACACGTTTACTACTATCTCCAGGAACGTCTCAAATCTATTATGGAGATGAATCTGCAAGGGATTTAACTATCGAAGGGACTATTGGTGATGCGACGTTAAGAAGTAACATGAATTGGAATGAGCTTTCTCAAAAACAAGATGTATTAATTCATTGGCAGAAATTAGGTCAGTTTAGACGCAATCATCCAGCAGTAGGAGCAGGAAAACATAGTATAATTAGTGATAGCCCTTATGTGTTTAGTAGAAGCTACACGAAAGGTACTTTTAACGATAGTGTTGTAATAGGTTTAGATTTTTCTAAAGGTAAACATACGGTTAATGTGAGTTCCATATTTAAAGATGGACAGCAGGTTAAAGATTTTTATTCGGGACAAACACTAGAAGTAAAAAACGGAACGATTACTATAGAAGTTGATACAAACATCATTTTATTAGAAAAATTAAAATAAAAGTAACATGAAAAAAATTATCGCATTATCTTTCTTGATAGCCATTTTTGGTTGTAAAGAAGAAAAAAAGCAAGTGGAAGAAGAGATTGTTTTAGAAGAAAAAGTAGCGCTTAAACCCATATCAGATTCAGATTTAGAAACTGCCGTTATTTACGAAGCAAATATTAGACAATATTCGGCTGAAGGGACTTTTGAAGCATTTACTAAAGACATTCCACAGTTAAAAGAATTAGGTGTAAAAGTGATTTGGTTAATGCCTGTATTTCCTATTTCAGAAACCAAGCGTAAAGCAACAGGAGGAGAAGATAGCAAGTTTGCAACAGATTTCCCAGAAGCAGAACAAAGTAAATATTTAGGGAGTTATTATGCAGTGTCAGACTTTACTAAAATTAATCCAGAATTTGGGACTATCTCAGATTTTAGAGCGTTAGTAAATACAGCGCATGACAATGGTATTTATGTGATTTTGGATTGGGTTCCAAATCACACAGGTTGGGATCATGTTTGGTTAAAAAACCACCCTGATTATTATACGCAAAATGATAAAGGAGAAGTAATGCATCCAGAAGATACGGATTGGACAGATGTTGCCGATTTAAATTACGACAATCAAGAGATGCGTAAGGAAATGATTGAAGACATGAGTTATTGGTTAACAAAAGAAGGTGTAGATGGTTTTCGATGTGATGTTGCTGGATCTGTGCCCACCAATTTTTGGGAACAAGCCATTCCTGAATTACGTGCTAAAAAGGATATTTTTATGTTAGCAGAAGCTTGGGAACCGGAATTGTTGAAAAAAGGATTATTTGATATGGCGTATGCCTGGGATGGACACCATGCCATGAATAAGATAGCAAAAGGTGAAGAGAAAGTAGCTGCTTTTTCTGAGTATATGAAGAAAAGAATGGATGCCTATGAGGCTAATGATATTCTCATGAATTTTGTAACTAATCACGACGAGAACTCTTGGAACGGAACTCTTAATGAACGTATGGGAAATGCGAGTGAAGCCATGACAGCTCTAAGTTATTTAACTCCTGGAATGCCTTTAATTTACTCAGGTCAGGAATACGATTTAGATCATAAGTTGTTGTTTTTTGAAAAGGATAGTTTTCCACACACAAAAGGAAAGATGTGGCCAGTCTTAGAAAAATTAGGAAAACTAAAAAGCACAAGTTCTGCTTTGAATGGAGGGAAAGAGGCTGCTTTATATGAAGAAATAGACGTTGCTAATAAAAATATTTTAGCTTTTAAAAGAAGTAAAAACGGAAGTGATTTAATTTATTTGGCAAATCTATCAAGCATTAAACAGGTGTTTAACCTAGAGTTAGAAGGAACGTATTTAGATTATATGGTTAATAAAACAATAGAATGTAAATTGGGTGATACCATCGCTTTAGAACCGTGGGACTATAAAATATTAGAGGATTAAATTCTACTACATATATGTAATTGACTCTGTTTATATTCCTAATTTATATTTAGCTATTGCTTTGTGATATTTAGATTAGAATAAAAAAGAGTGCTTTTTGAGAAATAGAAAATAGAGCTACTATTTATTAATATGAAAGATTTGTATAGAAGTAAAATACGTAGTACTAATTATTAGTACATGCGTTCAATATATTTAAAGTGAATTAATAAAATAGAAAAAGCTTCACAAATGTGAAGCTTTTTCTATTTCTAACCTTTTAATAGAATTACTTAGTAGTAATAGGAAATTCAGCAATTGTTGTATCCCAACCTATTTTTAAATGTACAGTCTTAGCAGAGGCTTCATAAAGAGCAATAGATAAGTTTTCTATCTCTTTAGTGCTTTTTGTTACAGGTACACTTAGGCTGGCAACATCTTTACTAGCATCGTAACCATAATTTCCCCAACCATCTAATTCTGTGTTAAGTTTTAATGTCCATTCTTTTTCAGTAGGAATAATAATAATAGAATAACGTCCAGCTTTGATCTCTTTTCCGCCAAAAGTGACATCATTTAAAAATAATATTTCTGTAGATTCGTTTGCTCCAACTCTCCAAGCTTCTCCAAATTTTAAAAGTTTTCCAAAAACTTCTCTGCCTTTTTTAGCAGGACGAGAATAAGTAACTCTCATTTGGGGAGATAAGGCTTTTTGTTTAGCATCATCTTTTTCAAAACTTCTGTGTGGTGCTCCATCTGGATAATAAGCACGATCCATTGTGCTTTTGTCCATCTTTGCGAATTTTTGTGCGTTTACAGTAGTTCCTATTAATGCAACTGCGATAATAAATAGTAATTTTTTCATTTTTAGTTTTTATTTAAGTTAATTATGTTTTCTGTTTTAATTCTTGAAAGTTCTTTTAGTGTGTTAGCTTCATAAAGAGCTGGCAGCGCTTTTAAAGGTGTTCCAACTTCAGCTTTATAATTTATATAGTCTTGAAATGTAATGCCATCTATTACTCTTGTATTATAAGCACTTCTAAAGCGAACACCACCTTTGTTTACTTTATAACTGTATGCTAGATAATCTATTTTTTTTGTGTCTTTATTTATCCAATAGTAAAATTCGTCATCATGATCTTCTCCACCGCCTTCTTTGTTAAATGTGATTTCTAAAACATCATAACTCTTGTCTTTAATAACGATACTTTCAATATATTTAGAGTTAACAGCTTTATCATTTAACTTATATGGGAGAGTTGCAAAGTAGATAACAGAATTTATTGCTCCAGTTCCGCTTGTAATTTCTTTAGCTGAGAGTTTTATAAGTTTTCCATTAATCATTCTCTGTAAACTTCCACTTGTTAAAATATCGTTTATTATAGAGTCGCCTGTGCTTGAGCTTTTTTTATACTCATAGTTGCTTCCGTCGTTTTTAAATTGATACGTATTATCTCTAAAAACGAAAGAATAATGTGCCGAATTATATAAATCACCACCATGAGCAGAAATTGTTTCATTTAAAATGATCTGAGATTTCGTTAATTTATTACTTTCAGTGGGAGTTATGACTTCTTTTAAAGAATCGATTTTGGTATTTTTCTCTTTATTATTACAAGAAAACAGGGCGAATGCACAAACGAAAATTGAAATGGTTTTTAATACAGACATTATAGATTTTTATTTTTAAGAAACTATTAGGTTTGTCGAATTTAAAGAGAACAACTTTCAATAAATGAATATTTAAGAATTAATTAGGAATAATAATTTAGATATTTTTCACTTTTAATTGATTTATAGTGAGTTAACCTTTATATTTATTAAAACAAATAAATACAATGTATACTTATAAAGCGAAAATAATATCAGTTTATGATGGAGACACTGTTACTGCAGTTGTAGACTTAGGGTTTCTTCATTCTCAAGAAATGAAATTAAGACTCTATGGTATTGACACTCCCGAAATGAGAGGCCCAGAAAAAATAGAAGGTAAAAAAGTAAGAGATATTTTAAGAACTATGATTCTTGATAAAGAGGTGACTATCCGTTCTTATAAAGATAAGCAAGGCAAGTATGGACGTTATTTGGCGAATATTATTTTAGAAGATGGTTTAGAAGTTAACCAATGGTTAGTAGATAATGGTCATGCAAAACCTTATCTTTTATAAAAGAAAAAGCGACTCAGTTAAGAATCGCTTTTTTATATGTTTTAATCTTCTAATCCTGGAGGATATTTAGTCATAATCTCTGCTACAAACTCTTTAATTCTAGCTTCTTTTTTATCCACATTAGACGAGGTGCTTAGGTAACCGGAACCTTTTCCTTGCCAAACCAATTCCTTCTTTTTGGCATCTATTAAATCAATATATAAGCTGCCTTGAGTTGAGGTGCTTACATTATTGTTGAAGTTGTTATAGAAAGGGCTCCATCCCCAACCATAACCAAAACCACCGTAGCCATTATTGTACACGTTTACTTCTTGCCTTTCTTTTGTGAAAATGCTAACCAATAAATCTGGGTTCTCAGATTTTGTAAAACCTTTAGCTAAAAGTTCGGCTTCTATAGCGCGAAGCATTCTACGTTTATCTAGATCGCTAATTTCAGCTTTATCTATGCCTGTTTTAAAAAACGCAAAGGTTTTATAAGAATTAAAATCAGCATTTTTATCATAATCAGCCGCTACACGAACCGAAGTGCATGAGCTTGCCACAATAAGCAGCAATAAAATGGGTAATGTTTTTAATAATTTCATCTTTTTCAATTTTTTTAATGGTTATAACGAGTCTATTATAGCATCATCCACAGTATTTGGCAAAGTTACTTTTAGGTTCGGTTCGATTTCCATTGCTCGTTTTATAGCAAAAACGGCACCTTCATTTCTTGCCCAACTTCTTCTAGAAATACCATTATTAACATCCCAGAATAACATTGATTTTAAGCGTTTTGAGGCTTCTTTACTACCATCAAGAACCATACCAAATCCTCCATTAATAACTTCTCCCCAACCAACTCCACCGCCATTGTGTATACTTACCCAAGTGGCGCCGCGAAAGCTGTCTCCAATAACATTTTGAATGGCCATATCTGCTGTAAAGCGAGATCCATCATATATATTACTAGTTTCTCTATAGGGAGAATCTGTTCCTGAAACATCATGATGATCGCGGCCTAGAATAACGGTTTCAATATCTCCATTTGCTATTGCTTGATTAAAGGCTTCTGCTATTTTTGCACGACCTTCTGCATCAGCATATAATATTCTGGCTTGAGAACCAACGACTAATTTATTTTCTTGAGCACCTTTAATCCATTGGATATTATCAGTCATTTGTTGCTGAATTTCCTTTGGAGAATTGGTCTTTATTTCTTCTAGAACAGCACAAGCAATAGCGTCTGTTTTTGCTAAGTCTTCTGGTTTTCCTGATGCACATACCCAACGAAATGGCCCAAAACCATAATCAAAACACATAGGGCCCATTATATCTTGAACATAACTTGGGTATTTAAAATCGATACCATTTTCCGCCATAATATCTGCTCCAGCACGAGAGGCTTCTAATAAGAAAGCATTCCCGTAATCAAAGAAATAAGTACCTTTTGCAGTGTGTTTGTTAATAGCCTCAGCGTGACGACACAATGTTTTTTGAACTTCTATTTTAAATTGTTCAGGCTTATTAGCCATCATATCGTTGGCGTCATCAAAAGATATTCCCGTAGGATAATAGCCACCAGCCCATGGATTGTGTAGAGAAGTCTGGTCGCTTCCTAAATCGATATGTACATTAGCTTTATCAAACTTCTCCCAAACGTCTACTATGTTTCCTAAGTAAGCAATTGAAATTGTCTCTTTTTCAGCTTTAGCTTTATTAACACGTGTAACTAAATCATCTAAATTGGTAATTTTTTCATCTATCCAACCCTGATCTAAACGTAATTGAGTGATTTTTGGGTTTACTTCGGCACAAACAGTAATGCAACCTGCAATATTTCCTGCTTTTGGTTGTGCTCCCGACATTCCGCCTAGTCCAGAAGTGACAAAAAGATTTCCTTTTGGTTCTTTATTTATTTTCCTAAATGCATTTAAAACGGTAATAGTTGTACCATGTACAATACCTTGAGGGCCAATGTACATGTAACTACCGGCTGTCATCTGTCCATATTGTGTAACACCTAATGCATTAAATTTTTCCCAATCGTCTGGTTTAGAATAATTGGGTATCATCATGCCGTTGGTTACAACAACTCTTGGAGCTTCTTTATGAGAAGGAAATAATCCCATCGGGTGACCAGAGTACATGGTTAATGTTTGCTCATCGTTCATTTCAGCTAAATATTTCATGGTTAGGCGGTATTGTGCCCAATTAGAAAATACACCTCCATTTCCTCCGTAGGTAATTAATTCGTGAGGATGCTGTGCGACTGCGTAATCCAAGTTATTTTGGATCATTAACATAATTGCAGCTGCTTGTTTAGATTTAGCAGGATACTCACTTATGGGTCTAGCATACATTTTGTAATCTGGACGTAAACGGTACATGTAAATTCTACCGTAAGTATCTAATTCATTTTTAAACTCTAAAATAAGTTCTTTATGGTCTTTCTTGTCGAAATATCTTAATGCATTTCTTAACGCTAATTTTTCTTCCTCTTTAGAAAGAATAGCTTTACGTTTAGGTGCATGATTTATGTCTTTTTCGTAAGGTTTAGGAGCCGGTAAATGCTCAGGAATACCTTCTAGAATCTGTGTTTTAAAAGTAGAACTCATTAGGGTTAATTCTTTTTATGTATTGAATTAGTATTTTTATTGAACCCGTAAGGGCAATGTCTGCAACCACTTTCGCAACAATAACCACGTTTTAAATGGTATTGCTCGGTGAAGCATTTGTAACCTTCAGGCGTTAAATAATAATCGCCTTCTTCTATGGGAATGTGTTTTTTCATAAGTATATTACAAATATACTGTAATTTCGAGTAAAATTTCCTTGGTTAAAACTAAGGTTTTATTGAAACAATAATACTCAAGTGGTTGAGTATGGAGTGATTTTTGAAACCAGTAATTTGTGATATTAATTTCTAAATACATAGTGCCTAAAGGTTATACTGGAATAACTATTTTTCCATTTGTTTTTCTGAAGGATAAATCTTTGAAATCAAATATGGTTTTAATTAACCATGAGAAGATTCATTTAAGACAGCAATTAGAGCTTTTAATTCTTCCATTTTATATTATTTATGGCATTGAATTTCTAGTAAGATTAATTCAATATAGAAATTGGTACACTGCTTATATAAATATTTCTTTTGAACGCGAGTCTTATCGAAATCAAGCAAATTTCAGCTATTTAAAAAACCGCAAAGTTTGGAGCTTTTTAAAGTATCTTCGTACTCATGATTTTTAAGTTAGAAAATAGTATTAATGTACGTGTTTATTTGCCTAATACAATAGATGTAGAATTATTTATAAAACGGGAAGATGCTATACATCCTATTATTTCAGGAAATAAGTACAGGAAATTAAAATACAATATTGAAGCAGCTAAAATTGAAGGTAAGCATACACTTTTAACTTTTGGTGGTGCATTTTCAAATCATATAGCAGCAGTAGCAGAAGCTGGTAGAGTTTATAATTTAAAAACCATTGGTATAATTAGAGGAGAAGAATTAAGCTCTAAAATTAATGACAATGCCACATTAAAATATGCTCAAGACTGTGGCATGCAATTTAAGTTTATTAGTAGAACAGATTTTAGAAATAAAGAAGATTTAGATTTTATAGGAAATTTAAAACAAGAATTTGGAGATTTTTACGCTATTCCAGAAGGTGGCTCAAATACTTTAGCAGTAAAAGGTTGTGAAGAGATTTTAACTAAAGCAGATTCTAATTTTAATTATATTTGTGCACCTGCTGGTACAGGAGGTACTTTAGCAGGTTTAATAAATGCTTCTAAGTCTAATCAACAAGTTTTGGGTTTTTCAGCCTTAAAAGGAGACTTTTTGCAAGAAGATATTAGTAAATTTGCGAAACAAGATAATTGGAAGCTAATAACCGATTACCATTTTGGAGGTTATGCTAAAATAAATGCGGAGTTAATAACGTTTATGAATGCGTTTAAAGCACTCAATAATGTTAGATTAGATCCGGTTTATACAGGGAAGATGTTATTTGGGATTCAAGATATGATTATTAAGGACTATTTTCCAAAAGGCTCAAAAATATTAGTTATTCATACTGGAGGATTACAAGGTATTACAGGAATGAATAGCAGATTAAAACAGAAAAATTTACCGTTAATACAATAATTAATGAAAAGAATATTTACACTTATTTGTCTACTTATATTAGTCTCTAGTTGTGGCTCAAGTAAAAAAATAACAACTAAAAAAGCTAAAAGCAAAACAGAACGCGTTGTTAAAACTAAAAAGAAGAGAGAAAGGAAAACTAAAGTTGTAGAAACACCAGAGGTGATTATTACCGAAACGCCTGAAAGTTATGCAACACCTACAGATGAGTATATTGCTATATATAGCGATATCGCTCAAGACGAAATGCGTAATTATGGAGTACCAGCAAGTATTACTTTAGCTCAAGGTATTTTAGAATCTGGTTCTGGAAAAGGCCGTTTATCTACAGAAGCAAATAATCATTTTGGAATAAAATGCCATTCTGGTTGGACTGGTGGAAAAATATACCATGATGATGATGCGTCTCAAGAATGTTTTAGAAAATATAAAAATTCAAAATACTCATTTAGAGATCATTCGTTATTTTTAAAGGAGCGTTCTCGTTATGCAGGATTGTTTGCTTTGGGAAAAGGAGATTACGAATCGTGGGCAAAAGGATTAAGAGCTGCAGGATACGCAACAGATAGAAAATACCCTCAAAAATTAATAAGCCTTATAGAACGTTACCAATTATACCGTTTCGATAACGATGTGTTAGGTGTTGAGTCTGGTGTAAGCGACAAACATACTGTTGTTTCAGGTGATACTTTATTTGGTTTATCTAGAAAATATAATATTTCAGTACCAGAATTAAAAGCATTAAATAGCATGGAAACTAACGACTTGTTTGTAGGACAAGTGTTATTTGTTAAACCCATTCCTAAAGATTAATTATAATGATTTATAAACGTAGTAGTACTCTTTTTGCAGCAGCAGAAAAAGTAATTCCTGGAGGTGTAAATTCTCCAGTTAGAGCCTTCAAAGCAGTTGGAGGAACACCAATTTTTGTTAAAGAAGCCAAAGGCGCTTATTTGTATGATGAAGATGGAAACACTTTAATTGATTACATTAATTCTTGGGGACCAATGATATTAGGTCATGCCTTCGAACCTGTAGTGAATGCTGTTATAGAGAAAGCTAAAAAAGGAACCTCTTTTGGTATGCCTACAGAAATTGAAACTGAAATTGCAGAATTAGCAGTTTCAATGGTTCCAAATATCGATAAAATCCGTTTTGTGAACTCTGGAACAGAAGCTTGTATGAGTGCTGTAAGATTAGCAAGAGGTTATACCGGAAAAGATAAAATTATAAAATTTGCTGGTTGTTATCATGGACACAGCGACTCATTTTTAATACAAGCAGGAAGTGGTGCAGTAACTTTTGGTAGCCCAAATAGTCCTGGTGTTACAGAAGGGACTGCAAAAGATACTTTGTTGGCAGATTATAATGATTTAGCAAATGTTGAAGCATTAATTAACGCCAATAATAATGAAATAGCTTGTATTATTATAGAACCAGTTGCTGGAAATATGGGTTGTATTCCTCCAGTAGATGGCTTTCTTCAAGGATTAAGAACGCTTTGCGATGCTAATGATATATTATTAATCTTTGATGAGGTTATGACTGGTTTTCGTCTTGCAAAAGGTGGAGTTCAGGAATTATATGGAGTAGATGCAGATATTGTTTGTTTTGGTAAGGTTATAGGAGGAGGTTTACCTGTTGGTGCTTTTGCTTCTAGAAATGAAATTATGAACCATCTTGCGCCTTTAGGCCCTGTATATCAAGCAGGAACTCTAAGTGGTAATCCGTTAGCTATGGCTGCAGGTTTAGCAATGTTGAAAGCTTTAAATTCTGATAAAGAAGTTTTTAATCGTTTAGCTGAAAAAACCGAATATTTGCATAAAGGTTTAACTAAGGTTTTAGAAAGTAACAATATAACACATACTATTAATCGAGTAGGTTCTATGATTTCTGTTCATTTTGACGAAGGGAAAGTTGTAGATTTTAAGACGGCAGCAAAAGGGAATAACGAAACGTTTAAAACCTTTTTTCATGGTATGCTTAATAATGGTATTTATATAGCTCCAAGTGCTTTCGAAACTTGGTTTATTACAGACGCGTTAACTTATGAAGATTTAGATAAGACCATAGAGGCTTGTAATGCTGTTTTTAAATAATAGAAAATTTTATAAATAAAAAAGGCGATTTACTAATTTTAGTAATCGCCTTTTTTAACTGGTAGAAATATACTATTCAGCACTGTCTTTTTTCTCAGTAAGAATTAAATATCTTTTGTATAAGTCTTCACCTAAAGCCGATTTTAAATTAGCTTCAAGTGTTGTATTTGCTTTTGCTATAATTTCTTTTTCACCAGTACTTTTAGAATCCTCAATAGATAATAAGTTCTTTTCGTGTGCATAATATGCTTCATAAACTTGTTCTAAAGTAGTGTCGTCAAACTTTATTTGAGTACGCATTTCTTTTGCTTGAAGATAAGCTTTCTCTTTAAGACTAACTTGATCCTGAGCAGATGCAGATTGTGTTCCTATTAATAATGCAAATGCAAAAAAGCAAAAAGTAAATATTTTTTTCATGGTCGTAAGTTGTTATGTGTTTATAACTCAAAGTAAAGCTATTTCATTAACTATTGCAAATAAAAAAATGCCGAATAGATAATCGGCATTTTTTCGCTTTTAAAAGGTGTTTATCGAATTGTAATTATTCTTCGTTTTTACTTTCTCCTTTTTGTTTTTTGTCTCCTTTTTTGTGCTTCATTTTACCATGCTTTCCGTCTTTGCCTCTTCTTTTAGACATTTTGCTGTACTTTTCATATTGCTCTTCTGTTAAGATGTTTTTCATCTCTTTCTTGGTAGCAATTTGCTGGTCTAATTTTTCATTTTCCCTCTTTAGTTTCTCTTCTGCAGTTGGTTTTTTGTTCGCATCTTTTAATGCTTTTCTACTTGCCATTTGTGCTTTACGAGACTCCGCATTTTTTATATTTATCTTTTCAACTTTAATTTGTTGTTCTTCTGTGAGATCTAAAGCAAGTGTCATTTTTTTAGTTTTGAGTTTTGCCATTTCTACAGGATCTATATCTTGGCGTTTTTCCATTCTCTCTTTTCTTGACTCTTTTTTATCGTCGTTCTTTTCTTGTGCTGTAACTTGCAATGCAAATAAAGCTAATGCTACTATTAATAATTTTTTCATGCTGTTTTGTTTTAAATTGTTATACACTCCTAAGACAATAAAAAAACAGAATGGTTTAAATGGAATTTAATATTTGGGTTTTAATTAACAATTTGGGCTTTGTTAACTAGCTCTAATGTAACAGTGTATAGAGGCTTGTCTTCCATTTTACTTTTTAACCAAGCAAAATAACTCAAGACAAAAATATCTTCACGTTTTGCTTCTAACCAAACAAAGGCATGTTTTACTTTATTAATAAAAGCTTCTGTTTTTATAGCGTGTGGATTTTTATAATAGATTTCTACAAACTGTAGATAGGTAATAACCCGATCTTGATGTATGCTTTTTAAATAAGGATTGTAGTTTCTTTTAAAACTGAGTAATCTAGAATCTACCAAGTCTATGTTTTCTAATTCAATATGTAAAATTATTTCAATAAGATTTTTTTTAATAACCCATTCTTTTCCTGCTTTCGATTCGTAATAATTATCTGTGTGATAGAATGCTTTAAATATGGTGTGCGCTTTTTTGTAGTCTTTAAATTGAATATAATACATAGCTAAACTAAGGTTGATGTCTAGTAATGTTTCTAGGTCTTTGTGCTTTTTAAGTAATACTGTTTCTAATAACAAAATTGCTTGTTCCTGTTTATTAGAGTAGTTGAGGTTTAATGCTAATAATAGGTTGTGCTTTAGTTTAAATGTGGAATTGTATTTTCTATTTTGTTTTAACATGTGGTTTTTCATGAGTCTTAAATAGTCTATAGACTCATTAAACTTTTTATTTCTAAACAATGCATTGGCTATTAAGTACAGTACTTCAATATGGTAGTATAATTGTTTTTGCTTATTCTTGTGCTGTTGGAGTTTTTGATACGTTTTAACTAAAAACGGTTCAATTTTAAAGTAGTCTTTACTTACAAAAGCAGATAGGCTTACAATTGTAATTAATTGATATAAAGATTTAAAGGACATTGAATCATTAATGTTAACGTTGTATTCTTTAAAAGTTTTAATAAGTAAGTTCTCGAAATCTATACTGTTTCTCTGGTGGTTATCTTGCGATATAATCTGTCTTATTTTTGCATAAACGATGTTTAGCTGATCTTCTAAGAAAGCATTTTTCTGATTGTCTTTAAACTTTTGAATAAGCCCATCGATATCTTCAGATGGATTTGCATGAGCATATTGAATTTTAGTATGATATATTTCGTTTAATAAAGGAAACAGTAAATGTTCGTTGGCTATAATTTCAGCTTTAGCTAAAACCTTATAAGCCACTTTGTATTGCTTATGATTTAAGAATGTGCGTGATGCTAAAATATATTTTATCACTTGCATGTCTATAGAGTTTTCTTCTTCTAAGCTAATGTTTGCAATAAAGTCTATAATAGATTGGTGTAGTCGTTTTCTTAAGGCATGATAAGCGTCCTTTTGGTTTTTGTTATATAGTTTTAAAAAAATAGCTTGAGAATCTAATTGATTATTAGATAGTAGTTTAAATAACGCGATGTTTTTGGTGTCCTTTCGTTTGTTCTTCTTTTCGAGATAATTAACGAAGAGTAGCTTTTCATCTTTAGAAAGGTTACTTATTATTTCATTTAAATTGGTCATTTAATCGTCGGTTAATTATTATTTAATCCTAATTATATATCAAATTATTGTTTAAATATAATAAATATATCGTCAGTTATACTAAGATGTTGTTTTTCTCAACTTTAGATTCCGTCCCATATTTGCATCATAATCATTAAAACAAAATAATTATGGATTATCAAACAACAGTTTCTTCAAAAGAAACAGAAAAAAGAAAAAGAATAAAAAAGAAGAACAAATTTTTGACCAAAAACCAACATCGGCATTTGTTGGAGCATCGTGGACAGCTTTGTTAATTGGTATAGTTGCTTATTGTGTAGGTTTATGGAATGCAACTATGGCATTAAATGAGAAAGGCTATTACTTCACCATTTTACTGTTTGGTTTATTCTCTGTAATATCAGTGCAAAAAGCAGTACGAGATAAAATGGAAAATATTCAAGTTACAGAGTTGTATTATGGTATAAGTTGGTTTGCAAGTACTGCAGCAATAGCTTTGTTAGTTATTGGGCTATGGAATGCAGATTTACAATTAAGTGAAAAAGGATTCTATGGCATGTCTTTTACATTAAGTTTATTTGCCGGAATTGCAGTGCAAAAAAATACTAGAGATATTGCTTTTATCGATAATAACGAAACGGAAGACATTTAAAATTTTGTTTTGATGAGGGTTGTTTAACCTTAAATGGCGTGATTTTTAATTGCGCCATTTTAAATTTTATATCAAAGCATAAATAAGTTCCAAGGATTATAATTCATGTTATATGCTAATACTTAAAAATAACATAAATTTAGAAAATATTAAATACACAACAAAATGAATTCAAAACTCATAAAAGAATTACCAGAATTGGTAGAAAACGATATAATATCTCAAGATATTGCTTCTAAAATAGAACGTTATTACCAATCTAAAACTAACAATACGCCTAATAGGTTATTTACTGTTTTTGGAGTGTTGGGTTCCATTTTAGTAGGACTTGGTATTATGTTAATATTGGCACATAATTGGGATGATTTCTCAAAATCTATTAAAACAATTTTTGCTTTTGCACCATTAGTTATTGGGCAGCTATTAGTTGGTTTTTCAATTTTGAATAAAAAAAGCAAAACATGGAAAGAAGCCTCAGGTGTTTTCCTGTTTTTTACGGTTGGTGCTTCCATAGCAATGGTAAGTCAGATTTATAATATACCAGGAGACTTCACCAATTATATGCTAGTCTGGATTTTATTATGTGCACCATTAATATACCTTTTAAAGTCGCATGCATTAGCAATTTTACATCTTGTATATGCAACTATTTATGCTTGTAACTATGGTTATGCCGATGGAACTAAAGCGCCATGGTTGTTTTTGGTGCTTATTTTGTTACTAATTCCATATTACGTAAGTCTTTTACAAAGCAAACCGAAGGCAAATATTACATCTGTTTTTAACTGGTTACTACCCATTAGTCTTATTATTACTTTAGGAGCATTTATTACAAAATTCGATGAACTTATTTTCTTGTCTTATATTATTTTATTTGGTTTGTTTTATAATTTAGGAAAACTCCCAGTATTCAATAATTTAAAGTTAAGACAGAATGGTTATTTAGTTCTAGGCTCCTTTGGAACTGTTGTTTTATTATTGATTTCAAGTTTTCGTATAGTCTGGGAAGAAGTATTAACTATTTCTTCTTTCTCTGGGAATGAAACAACTTTGGTTACTGTGTTATTTGTAATAAGCTTAGGTGTTTTAGTTTATTTGTTTCTAAAAAAGGAAGTCAATAAATTAAACATGTTTCATTACATATTTATAATAATGACCATCTTATTTTTTGTTGGTTTGAAAAATGATGTTTCACCAACGATTATTACTAATATCTTATTATTGATTTTAGGAATAAATGCTATAAAAATAGGAGCGGATAAAATGCATTTTGGTGTTTTAAATTATGGATTAGTTATTATTACTGGTTTAATATTTTGTCGTTTTTTCGATACTGATATGAGTTTTGTTATTCGTGGTTTATTATTTGTATTTGTTGGAATTGGTTTTTTTGCAACTAATTATATCATGTTTAGAAAGCAAAAAAATAAGAACACTAGTATTAAATCATTAGATGCCATTGAAATTAAAGAGGAAGACATTAAAACATTAAAATAATTAGTTATGAAAAACATGAAATTACAATACGTTTTTGTGCTCTTTATACTCGTAGTTATAGCGCAATTACTTGTCCCAGCACAAATGATTTTTGGACAAGAAACTGTTTTGAATAAAGGTACTGCGTACAAGTTTAAAACACAGCCAGTAGATCCAAGCGATCCTTATCGAGGTAAATATGTAACTTTAAGTTACGATATTCGTTCTTTTATTACTAGTGATACTATATGGGAGAGAAAACAAGATATTTATGTTTATTTTGAAAATGATAGTTTGGGTTTTGCTAAATTAACAGAAGTAAGTAAAATACCTTTGGTAACGGCAAAAGACTTTGTGAAAACAAAAGTAGATTGGTTTAATAAATATGATAAGAGTGTGAAATTTAATTTACCATTCGATCGTTTTTATATGGAAGAAAGCAAGGCGAAACCGGCAGAAGATGCTTTTAGAATAGCCCAACGAGATAATTTACCAAATAATACTTATGCTTTGGTATATGTTAAAGAAGGAGAAGCTGTTTTAAAAGATTTATTTATAAATGAAGTTTCTATTAAAGACTACGTCACTATTAATAAAAATGAAGAATAGACTTTATCTTCTATTATTTACATAGAGTGTTAAACCATAATATAAAAGTGCTGCAAGTAGAATCGTAAAAATTATAGGCATAGAAGGACGACCAGTACTAATAAATATTAATTCGTTGATTAAATTAGCACCAAAGAAACTAATAAGAATTCTAACGAACGTTATTTTTAGATACCTCATAATAAATTTTTAGTTCTTGAAAACGATTATAAATTTAAATCTCCAAATAAGTTTTTTAATGATTTCCAATTTGTGTTACAAACAGGAAGGTAGCGGATTGAAATAATTATTTTATAGATGCAAACAAATATATAATAAAAGAGCTAAACATTAAGTTTAGCTCTTTTATCCTGTTTTTTATATAGGTAGTTACTTGTTTTAACTCATCTTTAATTGGTTAACAATAGAAACGATTAACATCTTTTACATTTACTATTTTTAATAGTATTTTTTCTTTAACCAAAAGGATACCTTTACCAGTAAAATTAGTGCGGGAACTTCAACCAAAGGACCAATTACACCCGCAAAGGCTTGTCCCGAATTTAATCCAAACACGGCAATAGCGACTGCAATTGCTAACTCAAAATTATTTCCTGCTGCTGTAAAGGCTACGGCTGTAGTTTTATCATATTCTGCTCCTGTTGCTTTAGTGAAGAAAAATCCAATAATAAACATTAACGTAAAATATATAAGTAATGGAACCGCTATAATTAACACGTCCATTGGTATTTCAACAATTAATTCTCCTTTTAATGAAAACATTACCACAATTGTAAATAAAAGAGCAATTAATGTTATTGGTGATATTTTTGGAATAAATGTATTGGTATACCATGCCTCTCCTTTTAGTTTTACTAAAATAAGTCTACTTAATATTCCCATTAAAAATGGAATTCCTAAATAGATAGCAACGCTTTCTGCAATAGTGGCAATCGAGATATCTACAATGGCTCCTTCGAAACCAAAATAAGGAGGAAGGACAGTTATAAAAAGCCATGCATAAAAACTATAAGCGAATACTTGAAAAATACTATTTAGTGCAACTAAACCAGCACCATATTCACTACTTCCTTCAGCGAGATCGTTCCATACTAAAACCATTGCAATACAACGCGCTAGACCAATTAAAATTAATCCAACCATATACTCAGGGTGATCACGTAAGAATGTAATAGCCAAAACAAACATTAGAACAGGACCAATTATCCAGTTTAAAATAAGTGAGATTGAAAGTATTTTGGTATTTCTAAAAACTTTTGGTAATAAGGCGTAGTTAACCTTTGCTAAAGGTGGATACATCATTAAAATTAAACCAATTGCAATTGGAATGTTTGTAGTTCCACTACTAAAGGAGTTTATAAGGTTTGGAAATGTTGGTATAAAATAACCCAGTCCAACGCCTAAAGCCATGGCGACAAATATCCATAACGTTAGGTTTCTATCAAGAAAACTTAATTTTTTTGCTGCCATTTTTATAAGTTTATTTGAGAGAATACATAAAATAATTCAGTTGCAATCTGCAAACTTCTTTCATTATACTTTTGTGCTTGTTTAGGTGTATTGTCAAATACTTTCGGATCTTCAAAAGTAATTGGAATGCGTTTTTCTGCACCAGCAATAAATGGACAACCTCCATCGGCTTGAGAACAAGTCATGATTGCCGCAAAACTAGATTTTGGATTAAAATCATCATCTAATTTCTTGGAGAAACCTATTATTGGATGTGCATTTTCTGAATATTTAATACTGTAAATTGGGTTGTCATTCTTAGAAAGCGCTTTAATCCTAAAACCAGAGTGCACTAGAGTATTTGCAACCATGGGAAATAGAGCTGTAGCCTCTGTTCCTCCTGAGTAGCAAAACACATTTTTAATATTAAAATAGCTAGCCATTGTTTGTGCCCAAACTTGAGATAAATGACTTCTTCTAGAATTATGCGTACAGATAAAATTGATTCTAATGTCTTGGTTAGTAGAAGTTTTTAATTGAATAAAATCTACTAAAGGTTTTAAAACGGCTTTTCGGTCTTCAGAAATAGTTTCAGGATGTAATGCCTTAATTACGGTCTGTATTTCCGGGAATAATAGAGGTTTGGAAGTAGTCATTTTCTTTAGTTTTTTTAGAATGGCTTAACAGCAACCGCTTCCAGGTTCGCAAGAGTTTCCAGATTGAAGTTCAGAAAATTTCAATTTTGGTTTCTCAGCAGGAATCCCACATTTGTCTTGTGCTAAACAATCTGTTTGTTTATTAGTTAATAAGAAATTTTTTCCGTCAAAATCAAGTCCAAATTTCCCAATAGTTTCTGCTTGGTATTCAACTTCGATGTCTAAATCTCCAATTTTTAATGCTTTTTCAGAAAGCTCAATAATGTGTAATAGTTTTTCTGGGTGTAATCTGTGGTCATAGTCGTTGGCATCCCATAATTGAAAGTTTACAACCTCTTCAGTTCTTTCAGTCCCTCCGCAATCAATAAAATGCTTTGTGATTTTTCCAACTTCTGTAACGTGAAAGTGATTGGCAACTAAGGTTCCGTTTGGTAATTGAAAACCTATTGTTTCTAATTCTTTTAATGCTAATTTAACTTGTGATAGTTTCATAATTCTATTTGTTTATTGCGATAATACGATTGATGTTTTCAAATGTTTTAACAACATTCTTCTTTTTTAGTAAGGTCTTGATTAAGAAAATCTGACATAACAGTTTTCATTGCTGTCCAGTTTTTCTTGTCTATGCAGTAGCAAACACTTGTGCCTTCAACATTACCTTTTATTAAGCCTAAATGTTTTAGTTCTTTTAAATGTTGAGAGATTGTTGGCTGAGCCAATCCTATTTCATTAACCAAATCGCCACAAACACAAGAGTCTATTTTAAACAAATGTTGTAATATTGAAACTCTTGCAGGATGCCCAAAAACCTTTGCAAATAAGGCAATCTCATTTTGTTGATCTGTAAACATTTCAGTTTTAGCTAATCCCATAATTTAATCTATTTGTTCATTGCAATATTGCGATTAATTTTTGAATGTTTAATTTTTTTATTTACTTTTTTTTAGAACTGCTGGACTTTGTTATCTAGCAATTAGTATATGCATCTAGTATTAAATATACATAGTCTCAAAAATTATTTAACTTTACAGAAATACAATTAACTTAATAAATACCATGAAAAAAGCAATATACCTATTAGCATTTGCCTCTATCTTTTCCTGTAAAGAAGACGTAAAGCAAATTGAAACAGTAGAACCAGAGTCAAATAAAACCATAATGCAGAGTAATCTAGATAAATATGTTAGTGTGAAACTAACTGCAGATTTAAGTGTTCTTTCTGAGAATGAAAAAGAAATGCTGCCAATATTAATTAGCGCTGCCAATAAAATGAATGACTTGTTTTGGTATGAGTCTTATGGAGATTGCGATGCATTATTAAATGGCATTACAGATGAAGATACCAAGAAATATGTGAAAATAAATTATGGTCCTTGGGATAGATTAGATAATAACAAACCTTTTGTAGATGGTGTAGGAGAGAAGCCAAAAGGAGCGAATTATTACCCTAAAGATATGACTAAAGAAGAGTTTGAAAATTCTTCTATGGAAAATAAATCGAGTATTTACAACTTTGTAAGACGTGATGGAAATGGCGATTTATTTACAATACCTTATCACAAGCAATTTGAAACAGAAGTAAAAGAAGTCTCTCAATTGTTATTGAAAGCTGCCGAGTTAGCAGAGGATAAAGGTTTAAAAAACTATTTAGAATTAAGAGCTGCTGCACTATTGGATGATAACTACCAAAAAAGTGATTTTGCATGGATGGATATGAAAAACAATACGTTAGATATTGTTATAGGTCCTATTGAAACTTACGAAGATCAACTTTTTGGAAACAAAGCATCGCACGAAGGTTATGTGTTAATTAAAGATCAAGAATGGAGCGCGAAACTAGCAAAGTTTAGCAGCTTTTTACCAGAACTTCAAGAAGGATTACCAGTAGAGCCTAAATACAAAACAGAAAAGCCGGGAACAGATAGCGATTTAAACGCTTACGATGTAGTGTTTTATGCTGGAGATTGTAATTCAGGAAGTAAAACTATTGCTATTAACTTGCCTAACGATGAGGAAGTGCAGCTTAAAAAAGGAACAAGACGCTTGCAACTTAAAAACGCAATGCGAGCGAAGTTTGACAAGATACTAATGCCAATTTCTGATGTTTTAATTGAAGAAAGCCAACGTAAGCATGTTACTTTCGATGCCTTTTTTGCAAACACTATGTTTCATGAAGTAGCGCATGGTTTAGGAATTAAGAATACAATTAATGGAAATGGAACCGTTAGGACGTCGCTTAAAGAACACGCAAGTGCTTTAGAAGAAGGGAAAGCAGATATTCTAGGTCTATATATGGTACAGCAGCTTCATAAAAAAGGAGAGTTAAAAGAAGATTTAAAAGATAACATGGTTACGTTTATGGCTGGTATTTTTAGATCTGTGCGTTTTGGTGCATCAAGTGCACACGGTAAGGCAAACATGATTCGTTTTAACTTTTTTCAACAAATGGGCGCTTTTACTAGAAATGAAGATGGCACCTATAAGGTGAATTTTCAGAAAATGGAAAGTGCTATGGAAATGCTTTCTAAGGTTATATTAACCTATCAAGGAGATGGGGATTACGAAGGTGTTTCAAAATTTGTTGGAAACTATGGTAGTATACCAGAACAATTACAAAAAGATTTAGATCGTTTAAGTCAAGCTAGCATTCCTGTAGATGTTGTTTTCGAGCAAGGTGTAGACGCTCTTGGTTTGTAAGTTGTCATTTTATTTTAATTAAATAAAAAAGCTTCAGATATTTTTCTGAAGCTTTTTTGCTTTTAATACTTGTTTTTTAGTGTTTCAGCGAAAAAAAAGTAGATAGTTTATTCTTTAATAGAATAAATAAGCTAAAGTGCTAGCTTTACATAAGAATATATTAATTATGACTTATATTATTATCACATCTGTAATATTACTGTTTATTGTATTTAGGGTTTTTAAAACACTAAATAAGATTAAAGCATTAAGAAGAAGAGGTATTAATATTACAAATAAAAATAGTTATTATAGATTTTTGTCAAGTATATTCCTTCAAAACTTACCTTCTTAAACGACATATTACAGCAATAGTATTTTATTATAAAAAAAAAATAAAGCATAAAAAAAGCGTACATCTAAAAAATGTACGCTTTTTTATTTATGATGTAATCATGTATTAAACCATTTCAACAAATAAGCCATCATCGGTTTTGCTAACTTTAGCAACGCCAAGTTTAGTTAATCCTTTTATTGTTTTATCCCATTTCTTGTTACTTAAACCAGATTGAGACTTCAGTTCGTTTAATTCTAAAGGAGAATTCTTTTTTAAGATTTCGAAAACCGCTTTTTCATCATCACTCATAGCGACTCCTTTTTTCTCAGGACGCATTTGTGGGAAGAATAAAACTTCTTGTATAGATTGGTTATTGGTTAAGAACATAATTAATCTATCCATACCAATTCCCATTCCAGATGTTGGAGGCATACCATATTCTAAAGCACGTAAAAAGTCTTCGTCTATAAACTCTGTAGCTTCATCATCTCCTTTTTGAGCCAATTTTAATTGGTGCTCAAAACGTTCGCGTTGGTCTATTGGGTCGTTAAGCTCAGAATACGCATTCGCGATTTCTTTACCACAAACCATAAGCTCAAAACGCTCTGTTAATTCTGGGTTATCTCTATGCTCTTTACATAAAGGACTCATTTCCTTTGGATAGTCTGTAATAAAGGTTGGTTGTATGTAATTACCTTCACATTTTTCACCAAAAATTTCATCAATTAATTTTCCTTTACCCATTGTAGCATCCACATCAATTCCCATGCCTCTTGCAGCATCAAAAATTTCAGCTTCCGTTTTTCCGTAGATATCAAAACCAGTAAATTCTTTAATAGAATCTGCCATTGTAATACGTTTGTAAGGCGCTTTAAAGTTTACTTTGTGCTCTCCAAAAGTAGCTTCGCTAGTTCCATTTACTGCAATAGCACAATGTTCTAGGAGTTTCTCACAGAAATCCATCATCCAATTATAGTCTTTATAAGAGACATAAATTTCCATTGCTGTAAACTCTGGGTTATGGGTTCTATCCATTCCTTCATTTCTAAAGTTTTTAGAAAACTCGTAAACACCATCAAAACCACCAACTATTAAACGTTTTAGGTATAACTCGTTAGCAATACGCATGTATAATGGTATGTCTAAACTGTTGTGATGCGTCATAAAAGGACGTGCAGCAGCTCCACCAGGAATAGGTTGTAATATTGGTGTTTCTACTTCAAAATATCCAGCGTCGTTAAAGAAATTACGCATCGCGTTAAATAACTTTGTACGCTTTACAAATACTTCTTTTACATGAGGGTTTACAGCTAAATCTGCATAACGTTGTCTGTAACGCATCTCTGGATCTGTAAAAGCATCGTAAGTTTTACCATCTTTTTGTTTAGGTATAGGCAGTGGCTTTAAAGCTTTACTTAGCATTTTAAAGTTTTTTACCATCACTGTTTTTTCTCCAACTTGAGTAGTAAATAACTCGCCTTCTATACCAATAATATCACCTAAATCTAATAATTTTTTAAATACAGTGTTGTACAATTCTTTGTCTTCACCAGTACAAATTTCATCTCTATTAAAGTAAACTTGTATACGTCCTTCAGAATCCTGCAACTGAGCAAAAGAAGCTTTTCCTTGTATATTAATTGCCATCAATCTTCCAGCAATAACCACCTGTTTACCTTCCTTAAAGTCCTGTTTTATCTGTTTAGATGTTTCAGAAACTGGAAATAAATCGGCTGGATATGGGTTTATTCCCAAATCGCGAAGCTTTGCTAGCTTTTCTCTTCGTACGAGCTCTTGCTCTGATAATTGTGACATAATATAATTTTGTTTAAGCTTGCAAAGATAATGCTTTGTAACAAATCGCAATAATTTGCGTCCTATAATTAAATCATCAATCATCACTGGACAGTGTTCAGTTTAAAATCAAATCAAATTATGAGTATATGGAGAGTTATCCTATCAATCATTTGTCCACCTTTAGCAGTCTTAGATAAAGGATGTGGCTCTATAGTAATCACTTTTTTATTATGGCTTTGCGGCTGGGTTCCGGGCGTTATTGCGGCTTTAGTAATATTAAATAACCCTAAGAAATAAAATAAAGTATGTCCTTAATATATACACACAATTTTAATTACTATTAATTCATAAAAATAGTTGGTTGAAAAGTGCCGAAGTATCATTGTAAAAAGAACGTTTAAACTTGAATATGTAATAGCTTACTCTTATGTAAAAAGCTATTTTATTCTTATTTTATTGTAATTTTGTAGTCTATGAATAAAAAAATTGCACTTCAAGATTTAGGTTCTAAAGATTTTAAGGACACTTGGGATTACCAAGAAGAATTATTTAAAGGTGTTTTAGATACTAAAATTAAAAACAGAAGAGAAGATGCTGGTTTAGAAACCAACAACTATTTTTTGTTTGTAGAACACCCACATGTTTATACTTTAGGTAAAAGTGGAGATGTGTCTAATTTATTGTTAGATGAAAAGCAACTTACCGAAAAAGGCGCCACTTTCTATAAAATAAATAGAGGAGGAGATATTACGTATCATGGTCCGGGACAAATTGTTGGTTATCCTATTTTAGATTTAGACAACTTTTTTACAGACATCCATAAATACCTTCGTTTTTTAGAAGAAATGATAATTCTTACACTAGAAGAATATGGGCTTAAAGCTGAGCGTTCTCCTGGTGAAACAGGCGTTTGGTTAGATGTAGGAACTCCATTTGCGAGAAAAATATGTGCATTAGGTGTTCGTGCAAGTCGTTGGGTAACAATGCATGGTTTTGCATTGAATGTAAATGCAGATTTAGGCTATTTCGATAATATTATTCCTTGTGGTATTCGAGGTAAAGCAGTGACGTCGCTTAATGTGGAATTAGGCAAGAGAGAAGTGGATGAAGCTGAGGTTAAAGCTAAATTGTTGAAGCACTTTGCTACTCTATTTGAAGCTGAGTTTGTAAGGTGAATTTAGAAATTAATCTAACGTTTATGTATAAGAATAGTTGCGGGTTTGTATGCGAGGATTTTCCGAAGGATAATCAGACGTAACAAAACAAGCAACGTCCTTTGATTTAGCACAACACCAGCAATTTTTTATATACGGTGTTGCCCACAGTTTTTTATTTTATCCGCTTTATATATTCATTCAATTTCGGTTGTATATACCAAACTCCAATGATAAAATACCAAATTCCAAAAAACAACCCAATTCCATTTGATTGTTTTAATTTTTCGGCTTTTTCAAATTTTATTATAGTTATTGATGTCAAAATCATTAGTAAAAACATACAAATCATTGCTCCGAAATGGAAAGGCATAATTGCATTCATATCAGCAATTCCAGATATCAGCAAAGTTAATCCAACTGGAATATAAATAATCGGATATGCTACAAGTCCAGTCAGAATTATTTTATTCAGTTTTCCGCTTTCAGGGATTTTCTTATTCAATTCAATTCCGATTGAGTAAATCCAAATCAAAAACGGAATTCCTAACCAAAATAACCAGAACAATTCTTTCGGGTTTTTACTTAAATATTTTCTTGTCATTTTTGTGTTCAGGGTTTTTCTCAAATCGTTGCCAATGTCACTCGAATATGATTCCGTTTCAATGAATTATATTCAACGTTAGATTAATTTCGAAGTTCGACTATTTTTTTTAGAAAGTCAAGTCTTATGTTTTTTTTGAAAAACAGTTTTTAGTAGCACATTTTACTCAACAATTTCGTAGTCAATATCTAGTTTTTGTAAAGCCCTTAAGGTAAAACCAGAATTTTTTTGATTACTCCAATCTCTAGAACAGCTTCTTATAGTAATATATCCATAAGTTCGATTGCTAACTATACATGGTTTTGCATTAAATGTAAATGCTAATCTAGGGTGTTTTGATAATATTATTTCTTGTGGTATTCGTGGAAAAGCAGTTGATAAAGCTGAAGGTGAAAGCTAAATTATTGAAGCACTTTGCAGTGCTTTTTGAAACAGAATGTATAGGTGAAATTTATAGTTTCGAAATTAATCTAACGGTTAGCTATGGTTAGTACGGGAATAGAAAGTCAGAGACTTTCTGTTTAGCACTTAGCCGAAGCATTTTGTTTGTTTTTAATTTTTCTATCCAAAGACAAATCAAAATGATTTGGCGGACTTAGTAAAAACACACTAACTTTTGGATTAAACACGAAAACCCGTATTAATTATAGGTGTTGTTGTAGGTAGGCTTTATTCCGCTATTATTTTTTATCATTCGATGATTCAGTCAATCGTCAAATTGATTCCTCTAATTTTAGTTTAGCAAGTAATTTGATTATAATCAGAGTAACTGCTTTATCACAAGTCAATTTAAATAATGTTTTTTTTCAGTCGAAATTATCTTTCATTGATTCAACCCAATTTCCAATTCTCAAAACAATTAACCCTTTTTAATTCTCCTTTTCAATTATTTTTTATATCCTCTGTACTATTTTTTATTGAACTATATAATAATTCAATAATTACAGTAAAACCAATGGCTATAAGAACTGGTGTTAATGACATCAATATTTGAGTGTAAATTTCACCCTCCTTTTTCTTCAAACCTTGAATGAAGAAAGTATAAACACAAATTAATGAAGCTATATAGTATGTTATTAAAGATAGCTTAATATTTGTTTTTTCTATATGTGAATATATCTTGATTGAAGATATTACTTGAAATATTCCTAAAGGAATAGCTAGTATTGCAGCAATCAGCCAAAAAGACTCATTTTGTTCATCTTGAAGAACAAGTTGAAGAGCACCTAACAAAACAAGTGAAATAAAAGGAAACAAAATGAATCTATTAATATAAGTTATTTTTTTTATTGTTTTCATATTTAATTTTTAAAACTATTCCGTCTACTTATATCCTTAGCTTACCTACAATGTCACTCGAATATGATTCCGTTTCAATGCATTATATTTAACGTTAGATTAATTTCAAAGTTCGACTATTTTTTTTAGAAAGTCAAGTCTTATGTTTTTTTTGAAAAACAGTTTTTAGTAGCACATTTTACTCAACAATTTCGTAGTCAATATCTAGTTTTCGTAAAACTCTTAAGGTAAAACCAGAATTTTTTTGATTACTCCAATCTCTAGAATAGCTTCTTCTAGTAATATATCCATAAGTTCGATTGCTAACTATACATGGTTTTGCATTAAATGTAAATGCTAATCTTGGGTGCTTTGATAATATTATTACTTGTGATATTCGTGGAAAATCTGTGATTGTGCTTAATGTGGAATTATGAAAAAAAGCAGTTGATAAAGCTGAAGGTGAAAGCTAAATTATTGAAGCACTTTGCAGTGCTTTTTGGTACAGAATGTATAGGTGAAATTTATAGTTTCGAAATTAATCTAACGTTAATGTATAAGGATAGTTGCGGGTTTGTATGCGAGGATTTTCCGAAGGAAAATCAGACGTTACAAACACGCAACGACCTTTGATAAAGCACTAAACCGCAATTATTTTTATACGGTGTTGTAGGTAGTTTTTATTTCAATTCAATATTCAGTTTATATTCGATTTGTCCATCAATAAGCAATTCGATTTCGAACTCATTTTCTATTTTCGTATAGGCAAAATTTGTTTGTCCGTATTCACAAATTCTTTTGACAATCTTTCCAATTATTATAAGTAATGCTTTTTGAGTTGTCTTTTCGTATTTGTAGAAGTTTGGGAATATGGCTTTGGCATTCCATTCTGTAGATTCAGTTTTTCCAACTTCAGGTTTGTATTTAATATTCTCAGTTTTTCTCGAATCAGATTCAAATATCACAGAAGCTTTAAAGTCATTCGATTCAGTTCGTGAATCAATCCTTATCTTTTCTATTCGTTCAGGTACTTTTAGAAACAAAATTCCGCCACCAAATGTATTCATAACAAGAAACCTTCCTTTTTCAGAGAATTGATTAAAATCTTCTTTTAAGAGTTTTCTTTTATCAGATTCAAGATTAGAAGAAATGAGTTCAAATTCTCTATCCAAGTCATAACTAAAGTTAGGTCCAGTTGTGAATTCAATATTTTCTATTTTATCTAATAGTTTGTTCATTTCTTAAATTACCTACAATGTCACTCGAATATGATTCCGTTTCAATGAATTATATTCAACGTTAGATTAATTTCGAAGTTCGACTATTTTCTTTAGAAAGTCAAGTCTAATGTTTTTTTGAAAACAGTTTTAGTAGCACATTTTATTCAACAATTTCGTAGTCAATATCTAGTTTTCGTAAAGCCCTTAAGGCAGAACCAGAGTTTTTGTCACTTACTTCAATCTCTACCGGATCTCCTTCTAGTAATATATCCATAAGTTCGTTGGCTAAAGAATCACTTATGCTAGAAGAGACTTCTGCAATACAATTTGCTATTGCTCGCCTATCTGGTCTTTGAGCATCGCATGATAATAAATTTAATTTCATATTTATAATATATTACAGTTTAACTTACAAGTTCGACTATTTTATTGATATACTTAAGTGTTATAGTAATGTTGAAGTTTACATTTACGCTTCAGCATTAAAGAATACCTTGTAAAAATGCATTTTCTTTTCTTCGTCGTAACCACGTTCTAAATATTCGCTAGCAGCATCTGGTGCATCGATATCTAGTTTTATCTGTATGTTAGTATCGAGTTTTATATCTGTTTTAATTTTTTTCTTGTCCTTTTTTACAACGGCTTCGGCTAAATCAAATTGGTTACGGAGGACTACATTTAGTTCGCCTTCGTATTCCTTTTTAAAATCTTCAAACATTTGAATATGCTTTTCTTCTTCAAAAACCTCTTCTTTAAAACGCTCGATATTTATAACTTCATTTTCCTTAAAAAAGTCGATTGTTTTTGCTAAAAAAATATTTCGTTCTTGCTCGCCAAAACTGGTCTTTAAAATTTCGGTAGAAAACTCACTACACATGTCAAGATAGTTATGTGTGTGGTTATTACTATCGTCGGCATATTTTATGTTCAAGAATTTGTCTAACCAATATTGCGCATCGTAACTATTATTATCTACAGTTAAAATAATATTGCCTTCCATATCTGTTTGATTTAAAATCAAACAACCTTTATCTACTTTTTTAGAAGAGATTCCCTTTTGCACCAATACATCGTAACTTTTGTTTTCTAAATAAGTTTGAAAGAAATCGATCTTATTTTCAATTTTAAAAATACCAATAGCATTAGTAACCATGTCTTTATATTCAATACCTTCAAAAACGGCAACTAAAACATCTCCAGTTTTTATTTGTGCCGAGTCGCTTTGCTCGTATAAATGCTTTACAATATTTTTTGAAGCTTCAACAAAGGCATCATCATCTGTAAAAATGTTTTTTGCGTAGGCATTAATTTCGTTTAACTCCACATTGGCATGATGGTTAAAACGGTAACTTTGTACAACAGAGCCAAATGGTCTTAGTAAAAAGGGTAACATAAGTTCGTAGCTGTCTTCATCAAAATGGACTTCCTGATCTGAAAAAGCATTTTTTGTGTCGTTATGTTTATTACCTACTTTATGTATTATAAATTTTGAAATTGTTGCAAGTTTACGTGTAATCATCTTTAAAAAGGAAGTTTATTATTCTAATTACAATAGTAAACATTTCAGAAGAAAAAAGGAATAAAAAAAACCGAAGACTTATGCCTTCGGTTTAATTTTTAAATAAAATTGAAATTAGTATGCAATACCGTAATAATCGCAAACTGCATAATAATCGCTAATATCTATACCTGCTTGAGCAAGATCGTTATAAACTTGTTGTTTATTGTTAGCAGTTTTGCTAGAAGATGTAGATTCTATAATTACAACCTTGAGAGTTTCTAAATCTCCAGCACTAATACTATGAGCACTTCCGTCTCCACCATCTACATAGTCTAAAGCGTAAAAACCTACACCAATGGTTACAGATACACTAAAAGGTATAATGTCTTGAACGGCAGGCAATGGATGCCAATTATTACCTCTTTTAATATAGCCTAATACGACATCATTATCAATAACGTCTTGTGTTAGTTGTGTAACTACAATATCGTCAAATGTTCCTGAGGCTGCCGACATATCGAATGTTAATACTTCTACATTTGCATTACCATCTGCTCCATTAGTTCCTGCTGCTCCTTGTTCGCCTTGTGGTCCAGCTTCGCCATCTTCTGGAGAGCACGAGAAGCTAAAGGCAACTAATAATGCTAATACTAAATACTTTGTTTTTGTAATTGTTGATTCAATTGTTTTCATAATTTTAATTTTTAAAATGTGATTAATAGTTTATTTACTAATTAATGAGTTGCTATATTAAAAGGTTAACATAAAGACTAAAAAAAAAGCCGAAGCGTTAACTTCGACTCTCAAACAAACTATAAAAGACTAACTCCTAATTATAATAATGTTAGTTTGAAATGTATAGTACCTTTTGTAAATCCATAACTATTTACATTAGCTTTTTATAACCAGAAGTATCTATCGAAAAATTTTCAGCATTAAGAGAAATACAATGCATTGTTGTTGTTTTTGGTTTCCGTTTAGAAGTGTCTGTAATAGCCATTTCCATTGGTAAGCCATTAACCATAGACATCCAGGTTTGGTCCATTCCTTTTTTTTGTTTTGCTCTATAAAAGGTTTTAGCAAATGATACATCGGCATCTTCTGTAATCCAAACGGTGCCATGCATGTCTTTTCCTTTTACAGCAAATTCCTTGCATGAATAACCTAAAATTGTTTTTGTGTTTCCAGTTGCAGTAACAGAATATTCGGTTTCTACAATGGCTTCGTCTGTTAGTTCTGCTAAATTCATATTCATAGACATTAGTGTTTTATTACCTTTAGTGTCCATAAACATAAATATGACTTCCGCTTTTACATCCATAACAGTAATAGTTTTGTGTTTAACATCAGGGATTTCGAAACCTAGAAAGTTGTCATTCTTATTTAAGTAGTACATTATATTAACAGGTTTTTTGCCATTGTCTATTTGCATTACATATTTATGGCTAAATTTATATGTACTAGCAGGAGGGATACTAGATAACCCAAATATGTTTGCTCCTTTTTTATTTGTGTTTTTGTTAGAATTATTAAAAGTGGAGTCGAAAGCTTTATCGGTTTCACGTTCTGCTTTTTCTTCAACTTTCTTTTCTAGAGTTTTTTCTACCGCTTTTTCAGCTTTCTTGGCTAGCTTCTTCCAAATCTGCGCTTGGGTAGTTGTACTAAAGCAAATGGTGATAATAACTAATAGTGTCTTTAAGGTTTTCATTTTTAAAATATTTATGGTTTAATTAATGCTTTATTGCTATGCGTGAGGAGTCTTTTTATTTCAAAAACTCTAAATAGTCGATGGGTTTTATATTCTCATTATTATTTAAATTAGGTAATCAAATACAGGTTGGTATATTAGATCGCTGATTTGAAAAAATATCCTTTTTTACTATTTTATAGTCTGTCTTATTTTCTTGAGCTATTACAAGTATTGTAAAGCCAAAAACGAGAAGTGCTAATATTAGTTTTAGTAATTTCATGATTTGCTTTCTTTAGTTATTGTATGCTACTTAATAAGCTAAAAAAGAAAAGGTTAACAGAATTGATTTTTTATATGAAAAAACTTAATTTAGCTTTGAAGGTGTTAACCTATTAATCTGTACAACCATTAAATGATAAACCAACAGGAAAACAATATTCTGGAAGATTTAAAACATGGATCTCAGCAAACACTTAGAAAAGTGTATGAAGATAATAGAGAGAAGTTTATAAATTTTGCACGAAGGTATAATCTACCAGAAGACGATGTAATCGATGTTTATCAAGACGCTTATGTAATTTTCTATAACAATGTAATGTCTGGTAAGCTTGAAACAATGACAAGTAGTGTGTCTACCTATTTATTTAGTGTAGGAAAGTATTTAATTTTCGATAAGATGAAAAAGAATAACAAAAATGTGGGATCTAATTTTGATTTGGCTATTGTTAGAGATGAAGATGAAATTTTAGAAACTATAGAAATCGAAGAGCAAACATTAACACATGAACAAGAATTGTTACGAAAGCATTTTTCTAGCTTAGGAAAACAATGTCAAGAATTATTAAACCTATTCTATTATCGTGGCTTTACCATTAAAGATATTTTAGAGCAAGGAAATTATAATAACGAAAATGTGATTAAAAGTGCAAAATCACGATGTATGAAGACCCTTAAAGAACGCATTAATAGCAACAACTAATGACTAACGAAGACCTACTTTATCACTATTTTTCTAATAGTTTATCTGAAGACCAACTACTAGATTTTAATAAACGCTTAGACACTGATGCTGAGTTTAAAACCGAATTTGAATTTGAAAATAATTTAAAGAAAGCTATAAAACAAAACAACTCTATTACATTAAAGAATCAATTAAAAGCTTTTGAATCTGAAATATCTTCCAAAGAAACAGTTAGTGATACATCTAAGTTTAATTGGCGAATAGCAGCATCAATAGTGCTGTTTTTGGGTGCTGGTTGGTTTGGTTATAATGCGCTTTTGGGTGTAGATTATAATAGTCTCTATAATTCTAATTTTAATAATTACCCAAATACAGAGTTTGCAATTACAAGAAGTGACACTATAGATTCTTTCGAGCGTAAGGCTTTTGTTGCTTACGAAGCTCAAGATTATAATAATGCCATTTTAAATTTTAATGCTATTGCAGATATAGAACAAAAAGAATATCTAGATTTTTATGTTGCGCAATCCTATTTAAATAGTAACGCTCCCAACAAAGCAAAGGTTTTATTTGAAAAGACAGTTGCAAACAATAAAATATTTGTAGCAGAGTCTCATTGGTATTTGGCATTAATAGCTGTTAAACTAAAAGATAAAACGGAAGCAATAAAACAGCTTAGAATTTTAATAGAAGATTTCGATTTTAATAACACCAAGGCTGAAGCCTTATTAAAAGAGTTGCATTAATTTTCACGCTTAATATAGAATAATAATAGTAAAACAGGTATTGCTGTTAATACAATCCATAACCAATAGTTAGTTGTTTCTAATGGCGAAGTATTTCCGGAAATAACAAATCCGGACCAATAATAAGGATGCACTAATGCGTTTTCTTTATTGGTATTTAAAAATGATAATTGTGCTTTTTGCAAAGCGTAGTCTTTAGTTTGTCCTACAGATAAGTTTTTGTAAAAAGCATCCATAATGCTTAACGACGAAGCATCATTAATTTTCCATAATGTACTGGAAATACTTGCTGCTCCACTAAAGTAAAAACCGCGAGCAAGACTTAAAAAACCTTCACCACGCTTTAAGTTTCCAATACCGCTTTCGCATGCACTTAAGGTTACTAAATTGGTTTTTAGATTTAAATTATACAAGTCACTTACATATAATAAGTTATTGTTTGTTTTACTTGGTTGAAATGCCAAATAAGAATACTCTGGAGTATCGTCATTTATAATGGCATGCGTTGCAAAATGTAAGATGCCATACTTATTGCTTTCGGTATTAAAGTTTTTTAATGTAGCCTGGTTACTTGTTAATGCTGTTCCTGTAAAATAGTTTAAAACATTTTTTGCTTCAATTTCATTATTTGGCAAAGGCAATAGGGAAGAGTGGGTGTTATTAAAACTAGGAGCAAAGGCAAGCGCTTTAGTATTTATGCCTTCTTTTTCAGTAAGCTGTTTCCATAGTGTTACAGAGTTGGCATAGCTAACGGAATAGTCTTCTACTAAATATCGAGTTTTGTTTAAATCTATATTTAAGCCCGAAAACGGAATATAATTAAGTAGCCCATCTGCAACTATAATAATATTATTTTGTTTAATATTTATTAAGCCTGGAGCTATTAACTTTTTATATAGAGAATACGATTGGTGGTTTAAATCCTCAAGATTAGATTTCGGGTTGTTAAGCATTTGATAGATGGCAATAACCTCGTTACTAAAATTTTCTCCTATTTTAAGTTGGTGTATTGTTTTCGAGTTTTTGGTAACTGCAATTGTGTAAATAGCATTGTTTCCATAAAAATAGGATAGTAGAATATCTTTTGAGTCTAAGAGACTTTGTACATTAGTTACAGAGATTACTTGGGAGTTATATTTTAAATCAAAATAACTTTTATAACTAGTTTCAATAGTATTTATTAGTGACCTGTATTGGTTTTTTAATTCAAATAATTCGCCTTTTAGTTTGTTGTCCTTAGAAATGTTTATTTGTTTTTCTATATAGTTTATTTTGGATTTTAATAACTGCTCGTTTTCAGTAATGGTTTTTGGTATGTTAGCAAATGTGTTAGCTTTTGTACTTAAAAGCGATTCTAATAATAATACAGATTTACTTTTTTCGGTATAAAAGAACGCCTTGTCTATAAGCGAATCTTGTTTTGTTTTTTGATATAACGTGTAAATTGCTTCTAATCCAGACTCGAAAACAGGGAAAGCATCTTCCATTAAAAAGAGTTTGTCTGTGTTGTTTTTAAAACTTGGTTTTAAAATATCCAAAGTTTGGATGGCTTGATTTACTATTGTAATGCTCTCGGAGCTATTAGCCAATACATTTAAAATTTGAGCTTTGTTTTTTGAAATTTTTAAAAGTGAAGTTTGGCTTATAGTTGATGGGTTTTCGTTTCTAGAAAATTGTTGTAATGCTAAATTGTAATTTTTTAATGCTTTATCTGGGTTGTTAAATTTTGTGTGTAGCAAACCAATGTCATTGTATGCTTCGGCAATATCATTGTGTGGTTGGTTTTTCCATTTATGCTTTATAAGTTTTAAAGCAGTTTGTAATTCTATTTCTGCTTGTGGATAGTTGTTTTCAGCTTGTAAAATTTCAGCTTTTGCTTTGTGAAAAATATTCCATCTCGGATGATTTTCGACTAAATTACTTTTTATTATTTTTAGATAATAATTAGCGCTATCTAATTGTTTTGTGTTTAAATAATTTTCTAATAGATGGTTTGCTTCTGTTATAATACTACTAGAACTCCCATTGTTTTCTAGATTATGTTTAAGAGATTTTTTAAAGTATTGATTAGATAAAGTATATTTTTTTTGACTTTTTAAAACTTCGGCTAATAAGCTATAGTTTCTGTTTATTTTTTTAATGTCATCTGCTTTTTTAGTTTCTAGAAGAGAGATCGTTTTAGTGTAGTATTCTTTGGCTAAATCGTACTTGCCATCATTAAAATATGTTTTTGCTATAAAACTATGTGCCGTCACTAACATATCTATATAATAAAGATTCAATTCGTTTTCTTTTAAATCTTGGATAGAACTAATTATGGTCGAAAAAGCTTTTCTAGATTTATCATTGTCATTTAGTAAATAATAATAGATGCCTTTATCGAAGTTTATTGAGTTCTGTATGTATATAACGTTTTCCGATTCTTGTAAAATCTTATCATTCTTTACAAGAATCGAATCTAGTTTTTTAAAATTAGATTTCATTTTCTCTAAATCGTAAAAATGGGCTGCACTTTTATTCGCCGCATTAATACTGGTGATTAAGGATTCAAAATCATTATTTTTTATTGTGAGTTCGTTTATCTCATTAAAATAATAATAAGCAGAATCTTGTTGTGTGTATATATGCTTATATACTTTAGAGTATAAAGTGTAAATTTTTTGCTCATAAATGGAATCATTTACTTTTTGTCCGATAGCATTATTTAATGAAAAGAGAAAAAGTATGATAAGCAGATAAGTTTTCATAAAAAAAGTCTTCAAAATTAATTGAAGACTAATTTACAAATATTTAAATTATTAATAATTCTTGTCTACTACTGTAGATTTTGAAAATTAGCTAGAATAGAATAATTACCATGCTCCGTAGCAACAGTAATAGTAGCCTCTCCAGTAAAGCCGCTTTGAGATAATTCAAAAGCTTGGTATCTACCTAAGCCATTCGTATTTTGTATTGTATTTATTTGTGTAGTTGCATTTGTGTTTACCAAATTACTTTGGTCTTCAACTACAGTAATAGTTAGATTCATTTGGTCTGTTCCAGGTTGTAGAACAATTGTTTCTACAGAATTATATAAATTTAAGCACAAACAAGGAGAAGGCAAGGGAATTGGAGGTAGGATAGGATTTATAATAATAAATGCATCGTCAGGATTAATAATGGAGCTATACTCTTCTAGGTTATTTGCTATTTCCGCATTGGCTTCGACTATGCTTGCTTGCGCATCATTATAATTCGGATCACTATCAGGAACTTGTTGCCAAACTTCTATTTGCGCTTCTAATTCTGTGTTTGTTGTTTGCAAATAATACATACGTAAGTCACCTTCGTAAATATAATTGGTTTCAGTAAACTCTGTTTCTACAGGTTCATTGTTATTATTGTCATCTTCTTCACAGCTTACATTGATAAAAAAGATAAATGACACTAATACTAATACTACATAACGTTTTTTCATGGTTTTTAATATTTAAAGGTTGTTTTGTAGTTAGTTTATGGGATAGGAATTGCTAAAGTTAACATTTTTTATGAGAAAAGTAACTGAAATTGTTTTAATAGTTTGATTATGTGGCTTTTAGATCGGCAATTTTATGTGGTTAGAAAGCTGTCTCTAATTAATCTCGTACAATAAAATACTATTACTATCTCCTTTAGTAATAAACTCTAAGCTACTATCTCTGTCAATATTATCTAATTCTATTGATGAGTTTCCATACACAGGAAAATTTTCAATTGCTTTAGCTTGGCTATCAAATAGTAATACTTTTTGTGATTGTAAATCTGTTACCGAAACATATATTTTATCTTTAATATAAAAGATTTTAACAGGAGAATAATTACCTAAGTCTAACTCTAGTGTTTTACTCTTTATATTAATTATATTTTCGTTTTGAGATACTAAAGTCTTTGTTGTAGTTGCTAAATGATGGTTTTTACTTAAGTTAAAAGGTTTTGTGTTTAGTTTTCCTTTTGGATCTATGCTTATTATCTTACCATCTGCAGTTGTTGTTGTAAATGTATTATTATAATTAAATACTGCTTCGTCAGAAAACACCAAATTAGAAGCTGTCTTAACACGTGTTTGACCTCTTCTAGTTAATATATTAAGTTTCTTATCTGTCTTTATTATAATATAGTCTTTATTGGCGATTCTAATATGTTGTGGTTGATGATTAATAGTACTTTTAGCCGAAGAGAATTTAAAGCCTTTAACTGTTTTTCCTTTGGCGTCATATAATAATACATGTTTGTCTTGAGTTACAAAAAGGCGGTAATTTTTCCTTTTATCATAATCGAAAACCGAAAGAGGTTGCGTAATCTTATCTTCAAATTTTAAAGGATATCCAGTAACATCGTTTCCAGCTCTGTCTATTAAATACAAGCGGTTTGGTGTAGTAAATGCTAATTGCAGTCTTCCATTTTTGTAAACATCTATTTGTTCTATTTTTCCTAGAATAGGACCATGGAGTTGTTTTTTCCATAGAATGTTACCACTATTAGAAATTAAATATAACTTGTTATTTACATCTTGTACTATAATCTCTTTTTGTTTTGTTCTATGGTTGGTTACAAATTGTGGGCTATTTATTAAATCTGCGTCAAGTTTAATATTTAGTACTTCAACAACTGCATTAGCTTCAACTTTTACTTTATTCTTTTTAATTGCACCATGGAGGTGTGCATAATGGGTATCGTAAACAAATTGTAAGGCCGAAATTTTATAGTCGTTGAAATTACCTTCTAAATGAGTATCCAGATTTACATCTAGTAAATCCTTAAGCTTTTCATTATTTAAGATTTGTAAAATTGAAGATGCGTTACTCAGGTCTTTAGTTATGTTTTTATAATAATCACGGCTGTTTAAAGTTGTCTTATTAATATAATTAGCAATAATATTTTCTAGAGTTTCAGTGTTACTAGCGAAAATAAAGAATTGATCTATCACACAATAGTATTTAGCCTCACTGTAGTTTACTAAAGGATAGAAGGTGTTTTTAAACAATTCTGGCTTACTAAAATCGTAAATAGGAATTTGTCTAAAGTTCATAACTTCGTTATGTTCACTAATAAGATTGTCTTTAGTAGAAATAACATCAATCGAATTTAGAACAATCGCTTGGTCTTCTCCTGAATAAATGGTGCCAATTTCAATAATATTATCGAATAAAGTGATAGCTGCCGTACTGTCTTTTTTCTTATTAAAAGTGTTTAAATTAGATTTTAAAGTATCAAAATTATCGAAAGTGAAACTCAAAAAACCATCACAGTTATTTGGAGCAATTTTAGCTAATTCATTTTCTTGCGGAACTGTATTTTTAAAAATATTAATTAACTTGTTGGAAGAATCCGAAGCTTTGGTAATACCATTAAATAGTATTTCATCTTGAGAAATAATAGCATCAATCGAGGTGTAATCGCTAAAATCTTTAAAAAGGAGTGCTTTAGAACTAAAAAAGGATTGTATTATATTGTTAGGTGTCTCAACTAAAATTATTGAAATAGGGTTGTCGCTATTTATAGTACTAATAACTTTTTTGCGTGTTTCGTTTTGACTTTTTTTATTTAAAACGGTTTCTAACAGGCTTTTGTTAGATGTAGCAATGGCAATACTGTCTCTAAAAGTAGTGTAGAGAACTTCGTTATTAAATGTTATTTTTTGTGCAGATGTATTTGCAATCTGTAAAGTCTCAATTTTATGATTTGGTAATGAGTCTGCTGTAAATAAATTAGCAATTTGTTTTGTAGAAATTGTAAACTCAAGACTATCATTCTTTCCTTTTAAAAAAGAGATAACAACTGGGTTGTCGGTATTTAAATACTCTAAATGATTTAGCTTTTTAGAAATCGTTTTATAAATCGAAGATGTCGAAATGCCATTAATAAAATCATTATTATTAATATTGGTTTCTAAGCTTTCGGTATCGTTTATAGTAACAATAATTGAAGCCTCATCAGGAATATAATCATAAATAGTAGCTTGTCTATGACTATTGCTAGTGCAACTAGTTAATAATGTAAATAGAATTAATACTAAATAAATACGCTTCATTATATAATAGAGGGATTTTTTCACATTCAAAATTACAATTCTAATTTTAATTGTTCAGGTAAAAGTTTAAAGCTTTTTCTGTGGTATTTAGTTGCACCATATTTTCTAATAGCTTCTCTATGTTCTTTCGTCGGGTAACCTTTGTTTTGTTTCCAATTATACATAGGAAACTCTTCATGAATTTTACACATGTATGCATCTCGATATGTTTTAGCCAAAACCGAAGCAGCAGCTATACTTAGAAATTTACTATCTCCTTTTACTATAGTTTCAAAGGGAATGTTGTTTAAAGGTTTAAACCTATTACCATCAACAATTATAAATTCAGGTGCAGGCTCTAATTTCAATATGGACCGTTGCATGGCTAAAATAGAAGCATTGAGTATATTTATTTTATCAATTTCATCTTCAAAAACGTGTGTAAAAGCAAATGAAATTGCTTTATCTTCTATAATAGGCTTTAAAAAATCGCGTTTGGTTTCAGTAAGTTGTTTAGAGTCATTAAGAATTCGGTCTTTAAATCCTTTAGGTAGAATAACAGCAGCAGCAGTAACAGGTCCGGCAAGGCAGCCTCTGCCAGCTTCGTCTGTGCCACATTCTAGTTTAAATTTGGAATATTTTGATTTTAGCATTGATATAGTTTAAACGCGTTCATTTATACAATTCTTAACAAAAAATAGTATTATAAATTGTAATATTATCTTTCATTTTAGAGTTAGAGTCTATAATCGTACGCGTTTCTATGTTTATTAGTCAAACAGATTGAGATATTTCATATTTTTGACAAAACTTTAAATTCCAACCTTGCTTCTGCTTTGCAAGGCTAAAAATAGATATCATTTAATGAATAAAATAATTTTTACATTTTTTTTAATATTTTTTGTCAGTATTAGTTATACGCAAACCGAACCTAAAAGAGGACTAGGAAAAGAAAGAATTAATAAAAACGATAGTACCTCTAGAGGAAGTAGCGAAAGTGTAAGCGCAAAAAACCTTAAAAGAAAAGAGGCGAAAATTACAGACTACCTTATTATTTCTCATAAAAACGATACCACTTTCGTAGATACTACGCTCACCATACAAAAAGAGTACAAATACAACTACCTTAGAAAAGACGGGTTCAATTTAATGCCCTTTGCTAATATGGGGCAAACGTATAATACATTAAGTAAGGATTTCGAGAACATCTCACTTTTACCACAGTTCGGTGCCAGATCGAGGCATTTTAATTACATGGAAATAGAAGATATCAACTACTATCATGTACCAACGCCTTTAACAGAATTAATGTATAAATCTGCTTTTGAGCAAGGACAGCTTTTAGATGCGCTGTTCACAGTAAATACGTCAAAACAATTTAACTTCTCAATTGCATACAAAGGCATGCGTTCCTTAGGGAACTACCAAAATAATCTTACAAGTACAGGAAACTTTAGATTTACCACTAGCTATAAAACAAAGAACTTAAAGTATGTAGTAAACATGCATTTTGTGTCTCAAGATTTTTTAAATGAGGAAAATGGAGGGTTAACAGACGAGAGCGTTACTTTTTTCGAATCAGGAGAAGAGGATTTTAACGATAGAGGAGCGTTAGAAGTA
>NZ_LIQG01000027.1:167500-339751 GCF_001418015.1 Lacinutrix mariniflava
GTTTTATAGAGGTAGAGCTACTGATTGGATGCGGGGGCTTCACCGCCTACCAATTCCTGACAAACTCCGAATGCTATAAAATGTTAATCAGCAGTGAGGGCATGGGTGCTAAGGTCCATGTCCGAGAGGGAAAGAACCCAGACCATCAGCTAAGGTCCCAAAATATATGTTAAGTTGAATAAACGAGGTTGAACTGCTTTGACAGCTAGGATGTTGGCTTGGAAGCAGCCATTCATTTAAAGAGTGCGTAACAGCTCACTAGTCGAGCGGTTCGGCATGGATAATAATCGGGCATAAACATATTACCGAAGCTATGGACTTGTAAAAGTGGTAGGGGAGCATTGTAGTGGCGTTGAAGGTGTGCTGTGAGGCATGCTGGAGTAGCTACAAAAGAAAATGTAGGCATAAGTAACGATAATGCGGGCGAGAAACCCGCACTCCGAAAGACTAAGGTTTCCTCAGCTATGCTAATCAGCTGAGGGTTAGTCGGGACCTAACGCGAACCCGAAAGGGGTAGTGGATGGACAACAGGTTAATATTCCTGTACCTGCTCTCATTAAAAGTGACGGAGGCGAAAAGTTAGTGCGCACAGACGGAATTGTGCGTTGAAGAGAGTGGTAACACCTCGATAGTACACTAAGACTACGGTCGCGGTGATAATCTAGCAAATCGACTTCCAAGAAAAGCGAGAGAAGCAGCCCGTACCCTAAACCGACACAGGTAGTTGGGATGAGAATTCTAAGGAGCTCGAGAGATTCATGGCTAAGGAACTAGGCAAAATAGACCTGTAACTTCGGGAGAAAGGTCGCCACCCTTCGGGGTGGCCGCAGTGAAAAGGTCCAGGCGACTGTTTATCAAAAACACAGGGCTATGCTAAATTGAAAGATGACGTATATGGCCTGACACCTGCCCGGTGCTGGAAGGTTAAGTGGAGTTGTTAGCTTCGGCGAAGCAATCAAATGAAGCCCCAGTAAACGGCGGCCGTAACTATAACGGTCCTAAGGTAGCGAAATTCCTTGTCGGGTAAGTTCCGACCTGCACGAATGGTGCAACGATCTGGACACTGTCTCAGCCATGAGCTCGGTGAAATTGTAGTATCGGTGAAGATGCCGATTACCCGCTGTGGGACGAAAAGACCCCGTGCACCTTTACTATAGCTTAGTATTGGTTTTGGATAAGTAATGTGTAGGATAGGTGGGAGACTTTGAAGCGGCGTCGCTAGGCGTTGTGGAGTCATTGTTGAAATACCACCCTTTGCTTATCTAGAGTCTAACCTTCAATGAAGGGACAGTGCTTGGTGGGTAGTTTGACTGGGGTGGTCGCCTCCAAAAGAGTAACGGAGGCTTCTAAAGGTTCCCTCAGCACGCTTGGTAACCGTGCGTAGAGTGCAATGGCATAAGGGAGCTTGACTGAGAGACCTACAAGTCGATCAGGTACGAAAGTAGAGCATAGTGATCCGGTGGTTCCGTATGGAAGGGCCATCGCTCAAAGGATAAAAGGTACGCCGGGGATAACAGGCTGATCTCCCCCAAGAGCTCATATCGACGGGGGGGTTTGGCACCTCGATGTCGGCTCGTCACATCCTGGGGCTGGAGAAGGTCCCAAGGGTTGGGCTGTTCGCCCATTAAAGTGGCACGCGAGCTGGGTTCAGAACGTCGTGAGACAGTTCGGTCTCTATCTACAGTGGGCGTTAGAAATTTGAGTGGATCTGACTCTAGTACGAGAGGACCGAGTTGGACTAACCTCTGGTGTATCTGTTGTTCCGCCAGGAGCATTGCAGAGTAGCTACGTTGGGAAGGGATAAGCGCTGAAAGCATATAAGCGCGAAACCCACCACAAGATGAGATTTCTTTAAAGGGTCGTAGGAGATTACTACGTTGATAGGTCATAGGTGTAAAGGCAGTAATGTCATAGCCGAGTGATACTAATAACCCATAGGCTTATTGTACGCCTGTTTTTTTACTAAGTACAATACATATTATTACGATTTTCATGTTTAATACACTAAAGTGTACTTTTTTCAATATGTTATTTTATACGGTTAAGTAGTTGATCTTAAATCACTACATACACCGAAAGACTTAAGGTGATTATTGCGATAGGGCTCACCTCTTACCATTCCGAACAGAGAAGTTAAGCCTATTTGCGCCGATGGTACTACATTCGTGGGAGAGTAGGTCGTCGCCTTTTTTAGAGAATCCTCAACATTTATTTGTTGAGGATTTTTTTTGTGATAAACTTAAATAGAAATTTGTTGCTATAAAGACATGCGGTTAATAATAAGTAAATAAAAACTTGTTGTCAAATACATGTGATTATTTAAGGTAGATAGTTTGTGCAAGATTATAGTTAGGAATAATTATAATCTGTTCTTCTATGGATAGACTTAAATATTAGTTGGCTGTGCTTTGCGAGAGTGATAGAAACGGCATCCTTTTTTATTTAGACAAGATACTATAGTCTTATCTGACTGTTTGATTTTACTTGTTTTACTTTCAGCGAAACAGGTGATTATAAAAAAGATATAGTGGATAGCGCGGTTTTTATTTTTCTTAAAAACTTGCCATAATTATTTCATTTTAATTTCGGAATAGATATTCTTTAGATTGACTTTTATTTTATTTATATTTAGCTATAAATCTTTTTAGCATTGAAAATAGTAAATAAAAAAACATTATACTTTTCGGAAGGTAAATCGGACAAAGTTTATGAGGTTGACTTATGCGAATCGGGATCCGATTTATTTGTTGTTAATTTTAGATACGGAAGGAGAGGTGCTAATTTAAGAGAAGGCACTAAGACGGTATTTCCGGTTTCTTATGATGAAGCTTTAGTTGTTTTTTCGAACCTTGTAACTAGTAAAGAAAGTAAAGGATATAGTGAATTATTGTCTTCAACTACTGAAGAGAAAGATATTGATCAATTGGTTTCTGTGCTTAATAATGATAGAGAGAAAACTATATTAAAATATTTAAAGGATGCTATTCAAGGAGTTTATACTAGAGATTGGAAGGTTTCTAGAATTATACTTAAGGCGACTTCTTTAAATGTGGTTAAGGCTATTCCTTTTATAAATCACTTTATAGATTCGAAAGATGTTTTTGAGCAATATAATTCTATATACGCATTAGCAAAGTTTAATGATATTTCTAATCAAGATAAGATATATGAGGTATTTGAGTCGAAAAAATTTGATGATATAGTAGGTAGGATTAGTGCATCTTATATTTTAAAACTTGCTGATGAGCATTATAAGGATAAAATTATAAAACAGGTATATGAGTTACTTCCTGAAGAATTAAAGGTTCAGTCTGGAAATAGTGTTTCATTTTTTAATGCGCTTTCTGTTTACTTTTTAAGTGCTAATGCAATTGATTCTTCGGTATTATATTATATCTATTTGTATTCTATTAATGATATTACACTTAGAGATCAATTATATTCATTTCTTGAAAAAGCACCTTTGAAAATTAATTTTTTCAAATCTATACGTTACATATATAGGGCATCTGATGTTTTAAATGATGTTATATTTTTTGCATTAACGTCTAAAAGAATAGCTATTAGTAAACCTGGTTATACTTCGGATTATTTATATGTTAACGATCAATGGACTGCAGCAGATGTTGAAAAACAAAAGCCAAATCCAACGATAACGTTTTCTAAAAAGACAAAGAACTATTTTAACAAGGCTACTTATAAATTTGTTTATGAAATAAGTAAGGTTGACAGAGAACTTTATGTTGATTATTCTAAAACGCTTTTAGTTTCTCTTGATGACAAGATAGATAATGTTAAAGAAGATATTCAGTATCATTATAATTACGATAGAGACACTAGACGTTACTATACTGTAAAACGAATTTCCCCAAAGTATCATGATTTTCTAGCTTTGATGTATATTGTTTACGGAAGTTCTACTCGTTTGCAGAGTCAGAATAATAATTGGTTTTATATAGATAGTGAAACTGATAGTTTACCAAGAGAAGAAGCTTTGCCTAGTTTATGGGATGCTAAAGAAAAGGATGTAATTTATATTTTAGCGAATGCTAAGAGTGAAATTGCAGTGCAATTTGCTCTAAGAATTATTAAAGATAATGCTCATTTTTTAGAAAACGTTGATGATGTTTTATTAGTACAATTAGTTTCTCATTATCATCCAAAGGTATTAGAGTCTGTTTTAGATATTGTAGAACAGCGATTTCAATCTGTTAAACCTGAAAGCAGTTTGTTATTCTCATTAATTAAATCTAATAATGAAAGAGCACATGCTTTAGGATTTAAGTGGTTAACACAATATGAATCTCAATATTTTGCTGAATTAAACTTCAACGAACAACTATTGTTATTAGGTAATGATAATGTTATTATATATTTAAAAGCATTATTTGAAGATTCGGTAGAATATAATACTCCTTTAAGTATAGATAAATTGAACGCTTTATTTAGTTCACCATCAATATATGCTTTTGAGTATCTTATTAAGGTTAATGATTTAATAGGAAACACCCATTTTGGTAAATTACTCAGTAAAGTTTCTGAAGAGAAAATAATAGAATTAGCCAATTCAACAGAAGTCATCAATAAATTATTCGCTGCAAATCTTGCTAAGCAGAATTCAATATCAACCTATCAATTATTTAAAGACACTATTGATAGTTATATTAATTCGGATAACGCTCAATTAAGACAAGTAGGAATCGAGTTATTATCTCATTTTCCGGATGAATTTCTTTTAGAAAATCATAATAAAATAAGTGCCTTTTGTTTTTCGGAATACGATGAAGTTAGAGAAGCTATTCAGCCAACAGTAGAAAGGCTGATTACATTAGATGAAGGTTTTAAAAATAATCTTTTTAAATCTTTAATAAGAGCAGTTGAAACAGTAGAAACTTATGATGGATTACATAAAAATTGCTACGACCTTTTAACAACGAACTATAAACAGTATTTAAGTAGTATTTCTCAAGAGAACATATTTGGACTGATATTATCGAAATACGATTATGCACAAATACTAGGTGAACCATTATTTAAAAAACATATCGATTTAGAAAAACTGAATTTAAAGGAGATTGTTAAATTTGGAAATAGTGACATTTTTGAAATTAGAAATACTGTAAAAAACTATTTCGAAAACCATGTATCTAAAGTAAATTACGAATTAGAAGATGCGTTATTAATTTTTAATTCGGATTGGGAAGACATAATTACTTGGGCTACTAAATATTTTGAAGAACATATTAAGCCAGAAACATGGACTGTAGATATGTTGCTTTACGCTTGCGATCATACAAAAAAAGAAGTTCAGCATTTTGGACGAAAAATGATAACACAACATTTTACTGAAGAAAAAGGCTTGCCTTTATTATTAAAACTTCAAGAACATCCAACAAAAACAATGCAGTTTTTTGTTACTAATTATCTAGATAATTATGCAAAAGGCAATGTAGAAGTTATCTTGAAATTAGAAACTTACTTTAAAACAACCTTGTTTAATATTAATGAAAATAGAGTTGCCAAAACTAGAGTTTATACTTTTTTAGAACAAGAATCTATTAAAAACAAATCTGTTGCAGTTATGACAACACGATTAATAGAAACTGTTTTAGGAACAAATACATTAATAGATACCAGTAATAATATTGATTTATTACTAACTATAGCAGAAGCGCATCCAGATATAGAAATTCCATTATTAATAAAACAGAATTAATTGTATGCAGTTTAATTTTAAATATGGAGGATCGAGTAGTGTAAACAATGGAGTATCTACAACAGGAGTTAGTTTTGCTCCAGACGTTTTACGAGAACCAACTTTTTTTGTTGGCACATTAAATAAAAAAATTCCATTTAGAGAAGCCATTTCTGCACTGCATCATGTTGTGGTTGCCGATTTTAATTTTCAACCCAAAGATAATTCCGAATATTTAGCTTGGTTAAAAAGTCAAGAAGAAATTTGGTTGGCAGAAGCAAGTAGCGATCTTTCTAAATTACAAACAGAAATACATCATGTACGTTCTCAATTAGAAGGTCTTCGTAAAGAACGCGATGTTATAATGAAACCTTATTATAAGGCACAAAGTAATTATTTTAAACATCTTTATAAAAGAGATATGGATGCTTGGATGGTTTTAGATCCTGTAATTACAGTCCATCCAGACCAAGTGTTTTTCGAATGTTTTAGTAAAGATGAATCCGTTTACGGAAAACTATCTTGCGGTTACGATGTCTTTAATAATATAAGTGACTTTAAATGTGGTACAACAAATATCGATTATTCGAAGACATTATATGAAGAGTTTCAGAAAATAAGAACTTATAAGGAAACCGATTTTAAAATAGATCCGAAAGGATTTGATGTTAAAACAACAGGAGAAGATAACTATAGAGAAGTAAAAATAGATTTACCAGACAGTTGGGTTCGCGGCTTTCTGCAAGTAAGTACAGCAATGACCTCTAAAAAAGTTTCTTTTAAATTAGAAGCTATAGATATTGCTAATTTTATTTCAGTATTAAAAAGAAACAAAGAGCGTAAAGGACCACGTTCTATTAAATATATACTAAATCCAGGAGAACCAATTGTTGCTGTTTTCGAACCTTGGAATATAGAAGTTGTTTGTAAACAATCTATTTATAAAGGAGATAGTGCACAAGAAATAAGAGTTTGGGGAAGAAGACGAATTCTACTTTTAGAACGTTTATTACCAATAACAAATACATTTACTGTACACCTTTTAGGAAATGGAATGCCTTCGTTTTATACAGCACATTTAACGTCAGAAATGTATTTTACTTTAGGACTTTCTGGTTGGACAGCTAACGATTGGACACAATCTAGTCAATTAGATTTACTATCACCAAGAGGACAAGTTCCTGCAAAAACAATGCAAAGTGTCTATTTAGAATTGCGAAAGCATTGGTTTGCAACTGAAACAGAAATTGCTAAAACCATGAACTTAGATGTGTCTGTTGTCAATAAATCGTTAGAAACATTTACGCAAGCAGGAAAAGTTATTTTCGATTTAAAAAACAAAGTATATCGTATTCGAGAATTAAAAAGAGAAGGAATAGATATAGAATCTCTACGTTTTTCTAGTGAAACAGATAAAGAAGCTTATAAATTAATGGAACAAAACGCTGTTTCAGATTTAAAAGTTGAGCATAAAAACGATGAAATTACACTTAAAAGTACTGTAAGTAATAAATATAAAGTTGTTACAACAATAGATAATGACTTAAAAATAGTAGATGGTAGTTGCACATGCAGTTACTATTATGAAAACAAAATGACCAAAGGACCTTGTGAACATATATTGGCAACAAGAATCACTTTTGATAAAAAATAATATTATATTTAAACCATGGTAGTAATAAGATAAAAACCTTGCATTTTGATTGGTGTATCGCCAATCTTGCTTAAAGACACCGAACGCGTCACTGACTCGAACTTAACTTGTGAAATAGGTACTAGTGTACTATTTCCGGTTAGACTTCTGCGAAGTGAAATAATACACTAGTACCTATTTCACTGGAGTTGTTCAATTCAGTCTTGAGAATCGTACGAAGGGAATTAAATAGACATCTTATTGCTACCTTTTTATTATATGAAAAATTCTACAGAAAGAAGACAGGAAATTTATGATAAAATAAAAGCGTCTTCAAAACAAGAATACATACTTTCTGAAATGAAACGTTTGGGTTTTTGGAATCAAGAAGAACTTGATTTCGAAAGCGTTAATGCTTTTTTTAAAGAGGAGACAGAACTGTCTAAAAAGTTACAAGGGCTTTTAAAGGAAAAACGAGTTATTGAAGATCCTGAAGCTTTTTTAGCCAAGAAACACCAAGAACGTAAATTAGCATCTAAGCAATCTCAAAAAGAAACTAAAGAAAGACGCGAAAAAGAACGCTTAGAAAAGGCAGCACGTTGGAAAACGTCTAAAGAAAAAGATATTGTTTATCTTGGTTCTGGTTATTCTAATAACCTTAATAAAAAAGAATCTGATGTTACACGATTAAAAACGCAACAATTACCTGTTTTAAATACAGCCGAAGATTTAGCTTCTGCTTTAGGTATAACGGTTGGCGAACTTCGGTTTTTATCTTTTACACGAAAGAATTCTAAGATTAGTCATTATAAGCGATTTCAAATGCCAAAAAAATCTGGTGGTTATCGTTTAATTTCTGCACCAATGCCTAAATTAAAAAAGGCGCAACATTGGATTTTAGAGCACATATTAAATAACGTAAAAGTACACGATAATGCACATGGTTGCGTTATTGGTAAATCTATAAAAACAAATGCAGTACCTCATATTGGAAAAGCTGTAGTTGTAAATCAGGATTTTAAAAACTTCTTTCCATCGGTAACTTATAATAGAATTAAAGGTGTGTTTATGTCTTTAGGATATTCTAATCAAGTAGCAACTATTTTGGCTTTATTATGTTCTGAGCCTAAAATACTAGACGTTTCTTTATTAGGTGAAGATTATTATGCACAACGCGGAGAACGTTTTTTGCCACAAGGTTCACCTTGCAGTCCAGCAATCACCAATGTTTTATGTAGGAAGTTAGATTTTAGATTATCTGGTTTGGCAAAAAAGTATGATTTCGATTATACTAGATATGTAGACGATATTACGTTTTCTGGTGATAAAAAAAGCTTACCTAAAATTACGGCATTACTTAAATACTCTGGTAAAATAGTACGCGATGAGAACTTTATGTTGCATCCCGAAAAATTAAGAGTCATGAAACGCAATGCCAAACAAGAAGTTACTGGTGTTGTAGTTAATGAAAAAGCTAATATTGCTAAAACGTCTTTAAAGCGATTTAGAGCTTTATTACATTTAATAGAAAAAGAAGGAATAGAAGGAAAGTATTGGAATAAAGGCGGAAACGTTTTAGCTCAGATTGATGGTTACGCAAATTTTATTTTTCAGATTGATGAAGTAAAAGGTGCCATTTATAAAGAACGTGTAAATGCCATTCTTGTAAAATATAACTATAAGGAAGAACATATAAAACAATATGCGCCAAATGCTAAAAAAGGAACTTCTGGTTTATTAAGTGGGTTTATAAAGAAGGTATCTTCCTTTTTTAAGAAGTAAAGCACTTGGTTTTTAATACTGAACCATAATAAGTATGTGCGCGAACGATTACTCATAAATATTATTTGGGAAGAAATCGAGATTACTTCGTAGTTGAAACGGCATCCTTTTTTTACTATTACCTAAAAATAAATATATATTAAAGCACTTGCCTAAAAGCATTGATGCTTAAAGAAGTCTAGATTTAAAAAAGATATAGTGGATAGCGTGGTTTTTATTTTTCTTAAAAACGCGCCATAAATACTATTCATTTTATTTATCTTGAGATTCTGTATAGAAATACTAAAAATGACTACAAACAAGGAATTAGATTTAGCTTGGGATTTTATTAATAACACAAATAGAAATGTGTTTTTAACAGGAAAAGCGGGAACTGGAAAAACAACTTTTTTACATAAGCTAAAGATGGAGTCTTTAAAGCGAATGGTTGTTGTGGCACCAACTGGAGTTGCGGCTATTAATGCGAAAGGTGTAACTATACATTCGTTTTTTCAAATGCCATTTGGACCTATTTTGCCTAACGAAGATTTAAAAGGTTCTGGAGGTTTTAATAGAAAATTCGGCAAGACGAAGATCAATATTATTAAATCTATGGATTTATTGGTTATTGATGAAATTAGTATGGTTCGTGCAGATTTACTGGACGGTATCGATAAAACGTTGCGTCGATTTAGAGACAGAACAAAAGTTTTTGGTGGTGTACAATTATTAATGATTGGTGATTTACAACAATTATCGCCAGTTGTAAAAGATAACGAATGGCAATTATTAAAGCCTTTTTATGATAATGCTTTCTTTTTTAGTAGTCTAGCCTATAAAGAGTCGTTTGCAATTACTGTGGAGTTAAAACATATTTACAGACAGGATAATCCTAAGTTTATAGATATTTTAAATGAAATTAGAACCAATACTTTATCGCAGGAATCTGCCGATGAGTTAAATAAAAGTTACGATCCAAACTTTCAGGCCACAGAGGAGGAAGGTTACATTTCATTAACAACGCATAATTTTAAGGCGGAGCAAACTAATAAGTCCGAATTAGAGAAACTTAAAGGTAAATCTGTTAATTATAGAGCATCGGTAGAAGGTAAGTTTCCCGAGTTTTCATATCCAACAAAAGAAATTTTAAACTTAAAAGTTGGTTCTCAGGTTATGTTTATTAAAAACGATAGCTCTGTAGAGAAACGTTATTTTAATGGTAAAATAGGTAAAGTTATTTTACTGGATAAGGACGAAGTTGTAGTAAAGTGTCCAGACGATGAGTTTAATATTATTACCAAACAAGAGGTTTGGGATAACATAAATTACGATGTAGATAAGGAGACTAAAGCCATTACAGAAAACAAAATTGGTTCTTATACGCAGATGCCTTTACGTTTGGCTTGGTCTATTACTATTCATAAAAGTCAAGGTTTAACTTTCGAAAAAGCCATTATAGATGCCGAAGGCGCATTTGCGCATGGGCAAACGTATGTTGCTTTAAGTCGTTGTAAAAGTCTGGAAGGTTTAGTGCTAAAAAGTAAGATTAGTTCTAACCAGATTATAAGCGATATTAATGTTATTTCGTTTAATAAAAGAGCCGAAGAAAACCAACCAGATGAAACCGTTTTAGCGAAATCTAAAAGAGAATTTCAACTCGGTATAATTGCAGAAATTTTTAATTTTTATAATTTTTTATATCCTGTTAATCGCGTTTTAGATGTCTATTATAAAAATAGAGGCAGTATTGAAGGTAATGTTGAAGCACCTTTAATCACAATAAAAGATTGTGTGGCTAGTTTACTAAAAATAGCCAATGGTTTTAAAGCACAATTAAATGAGCTTTCTGAAATTACACTTACACCAGAATCTAGTAAAGAAATACAAGAACGTTTTACAAAAGCGTTAAACTATTATAAGAAAGAAGTCGAAACGAAAATTCTTGAGCCATACAAAACGTTCAGTTTTACAACAGATAATAAAACGGTAGAAAAAGACCTTACAAAAGCTTTAGATTTATTTGAAGAGTTACTTGCTACAAAACAACTTTATTTTAAAGGTTTGGCAGATGGTTTTAAGGTGAAACTGTTTTTAGAGTTAAGGGCGAAATCTGTTTTCTTAGCAAAAGAAGCTCCAAAGAAACCTCGAAAAACAATTATCGATGGTACTACAAATGTTGAGTTGTTCGAGTTACTTCGCGAATTAAGAAATACAATTGCAAAGGATCACGATCTGGTTCATTTTCAAATTTTCACACAAAAATCTTTGTACGAAATGTGTGAAACCTTACCAACAAATTCTGCAGAATTATTAAAAGTAAGCGGTTTCGGAAAAACCAGGGTGGAGAAATACGGTAAAGATATTTTAAAAGTAATACGTGAGTATTGCGATGAAAACGATATTGAAACAGCTAAAAAATCTGAAATTTTTGAAACAGCAAAGCCTAAACGAAGAGTAGGCGAAACTAAAACAACCTCTTTAAATTTATTTAAAGCAGGAAAAGCAATAGAACAAATAGCCATGGAACGCGATTTAAATGTGGCTACAATTAGCGGACATTTATCAAGTTTTATAGATACTGGAGAGATTAAAATTTTAGACTTAATTTCCGAAAAACATTATAAAGAGTTAAAAGCTATTATTCCAAAACAGAAATTTGAGAACATTTCAGACTTAAAACACCAAATAGATAATAAGTACACTTTTGGAGAATTGCGCTTGGTTTTGGAAGATTTAGCAAGAAATAAAAAAGCGTAACCAAATTTTGGTTACGCTTTTTGTATATAAAATAAAGGTGTTATTATCCTTTAATAACGCCTCTTGAAATTACAATTTTCTGTATTTCAGAAGTCCCTTCATAAATTTGTGTAATCTTAGCATCACGCATCATACGCTCTACATGGTATTCTTTTACAAAACCATTTCCACCGTGAATTTGCACAGCTTCAACCGTTTGTTCCATTGCTACTTTAGAGGCATATAATTTTGCCATAGCACTAGACATGTCGTAATTGTTACCTTGGTCTTTATCCCAAGCAGCTTTCGTTACTAGCATTCTTGCCGCTTCAATTTCAGTATACATATCTGCTAATTTAAAAGCAATAGCTTGATGGTTGCAAATCTCTGTACCAAAAGCTTTACGTTCTTTAGAATACTTTAATGCTAATTCATAAGCACCTTGGGCAATTCCTAAAGCTTGCGCAGCAATACCAATACGTCCTCCAGAAATTGTTTTCATTGCAAATCTAAAACCAGAACCATTGGCTCCAATTCTATTTTCTTTAGGTACTTTTACATCATTAAATTGTAATGTATGTGTATCACTTCCTCTTATTCCTAATTTGTCTTCTTTAGGTCCAACGTCAAAACCAGGTGTTCCTTTTTCAACAATAAATGCATTAATTCCATGAGAACCTTTGTGCACATCTGTTTGTGCAATCACTAAATAAACATCGGCTCTTCCACCACTTGTAATCCAGTTTTTAGTTCCGTTAATTACATAGTGATCTCCTTTGTCTATTGCTGTTGTTTTTTGCGATGTAGCATCACTTCCAGCTTCAGGTTCACTTAAACAAAAAGCACCTACAAACTCACCAGTAGCAAGCTTTGACAAGTATTTTTGTTTCTGTTCTTCACTACCATAAGCCTCAAGACCATAACATACTAAAGAATTGTTTACAGATACTATTACAGAAGCCGAAGCATCAATTTTAGAAAGCTCTTCCATAATAAGAATATAAGAAATAGCGTCCATACCACTTCCTCCATATTTAGGATCTACCATGATACCCATAAAACCTAAATCACCCATTTTTTTTACTAACTCTTTTGGGAATTCTTGTTTATTATCACGCTCTATTACACCTGGTAATAATTCGGTTTGTGCAAAATCGCGAGCTGCGTCGCGTATCATTATATGTTCTTCGGTTAAGCTAAAATCCATATGTATATTTAATGTTAATTTGATAAATTTAGACTGCAAATATAGCTTTTTATTAGCTTTTTATCAATAGATATTTCTATTTTTACACAATATGATAAAACGTAAATACACTGTTATTGGTGTTATGTCTGGCACTTCTTTAGACGGAATAGATTTAGCATTGATTAATTTTGATTTGAATGAGAATTGGTCTTTTAAAATTATTAAGGCAGATACTATCGCTTACGCGGAAGAATGGCTTGGTAAATTGAAAACTTTAATTAAGCATTCAAAAGAAGAACTAGCGACTTTAGATAAAGAATACACTTTGTACTTAGCTGAAGTTATTCAGAATTTTATAACAGAAAATAACATTTCATCTTTAGATGCTATCTGCTCTCATGGACACACAGCATTGCATAAACCAGAAAGCGGATTAACATACCAAATAGGAAATCTTCCTGTCTTAAATAAAATATTAAACCAAACAATAGTCTGCGATTTTAGAGTTCAAGATGTTGCTTTAGGAGGTCAAGGCGCGCCTTTAGTCCCAATTGGAGATCAATTATTGTTTTCAGAATATAACTATTGTGTAAACCTTGGCGGTTTTGCAAATGTTTCAACAGAAATTAAAGGACAAAGAATAGCTTTTGATATCTGTCCGGTAAATATCGTCCTTAATAAGTATGTCTCAGTATTAGGTGTTGCTTATGATGATAAAGGTCATTTAGCAAAAGAAGGAATAGTAAATAATAATTTGTTAAACCAGTTAAATAGCCTTCGGTTTTATAAAGAGAGTTATCCAAAATCTTTAGGATTAGAATGGGTTAATGAAATCATTTTTCCAATTATTGATAGTTACAATCTTTCAGTTAAAGATAGTCTAAGAACCTTTGTAGAGCACGTAGCTGTTCAAATTTCTAATGTTTTAAATATGCAACAAAATGCATCAGTACTAGTAACAGGAGGAGGTGTTTTTAATTCTTTTCTAATGTCCCGAATTGGAGATTTATGTCACAACCAAATTCAAATCCCTTCAAAAGAAATTATAGAATTTAAAGAGGCTTTAATTTTCGGATTCTTAGGCGTTTTAAAATTAAGAAGCGAAAACAATTGCTTAGCCAGTGTTACAGGCGCAAAAAAGGATCATTCTTCAGGTGTAATATTTCAATCGTAAAAATATATATTTTATTACTTTATGCACCTTTAGTTTTTTATATTTGTTAAATTAATAAATCAGCATTTAAATGAATCAACTTTAGCTACGTTTCAATAATATTTTCAGAAAACAGATAATACAAATTGATAACGTTACAATAGACTAAAATGAAAGAATTACTTAAAATATACGAAAATAAAGAACCAGAAATTGTTTTTAACTGGAAAGACGCAGAAACAGAAGCCGAAGGTTGGACAGTAATAAACTCACTTAGAGGAGGAGCTGCAGGTGGAGGAACAAGAATGCGTAAAGGTTTAGATATGAACGAAGTTCTATCTTTAGCAAAAACAATGGAGGTTAAATTTACCGTTTCTGGACCGGCAATTGGTGGTGCAAAATCAGGTATTAATTTCGATCCTAAAGATCCAAGAAAAAAAGGTGTTTTAGAGCGTTGGTATAAAGCCGTTTCTCCATTACTTAAAAGTTATTATGGAACAGGAGGCGATTTAAATGTCGATGAAATCCATGAGGTAATTCCAATTACAGAGCAATCTGGTGTTTGGCATCCTCAAGAAGGTGTGTTTAACGGTCACTTTAAACCAACAGAGGCAGATAAAATCAATCGTATTGGCCAATTACGTCAAGGTGTTATTAAGGTTATCGAAAATCCTGGGTTTTCACCAGACGTTGCAAGGAAATACACTGTTGCAGACATGATTACAGGTTATGGTGTTGCCGAAGCTGTAAAACATTATTACGAAATTTATGGAGGAAGCGTTGTTGGAAAACGCGCTGTTGTTCAAGGTTTTGGTAATGTAGGTTCTGCAGCAGCTTATTATTTAGCACAAATGGGAGCTAAAGTGGTTGGTATTATAGATATTTCTGGAGGTGTTATTAAAGAAGAAGGTTTCTCTTTCGATGAGATTACAAATTTCTTTTTAACTAAAAACGGAAATACATTAGCTGCCGAAAACATGATTCCTTTTTCAGAAATGAACGAACGCGTTTGGTCACTACAAACAGAAATATTTGCACCTTGTGCAGCATCTCGTTTAATAACGCAAGATCAAATTAGCCAAATGATTAATACAGGACTTGAAGTTATTTCTTGTGGAGCAAATGTGCCTTTTGCAGATAAAGAAATTTTCTTTGGTAGCATTATGGAATCTACAGACGAGAAAGTAAGTCTTATTCCAGATTTTATCTCAAACTGTGGAATGGCAAGAGTATTTGCATACTTTATGGAACGTAAAGTGCAAATGACGGATGATGCTATTTTCAACGATACCTCAAGTATTATTAAAAAAGCAATTCAAAATACATACGATAAAAACCCTAGCAAGACTGAAATCAGTAAAACAGCTTTCGAAATTGCATTAACTCAACTTGTTTAAAACCCTCATTAATAAAATATATGGAAACAGCAATAATTCTAGTATTCGTCATTGGTTATTTAGCCATTACATTAGAGCACAGTATTAAAATCGATAAGTTAATTCCCGCTTTAGTTATGATGGCTATAAGTTGGGCTTTAATCTCTTTAGGAATAGATTCATTTCCTAATTGGTTCGATTCTGCTAATCATGCCTTAGTCGAAAATTTTCCGGCTTTAGGTCATATAGCAAAAATGGACCTAATGGAAGAGACATTATTGCATCATCTTGGTAAAACTGCCGAAATATTGGTGTTTCTATTAGGAGCAATGACGATTGTAGAGATTATCGATTATTTCGATGGTTTTTCAACAATTAAAAACTTTATTAAAACAAAGAAGAAATCAAAGATCCTTTGGATTTTCTGTTGTTTAGCGTTTGTGCTTTCAGCAATTATAGATAATTTAACAGCTACAATTGTGTTAATATCAATACTTCAAAAAATTGTAAAAGATAGAAGTGTACGTATATGGTATGCAGGTTTAATAATTATTGCAGCAAATGCAGGTGGTGCTTTTTCTCCAATTGGAGATGTAACAACGACTATGCTTTGGATTGGGAAAAAAGTATCAACAGGACATTTATTTGGTTACCTATTGTTGCCATCATTAATATGTATGTTAGTACCTACTTTTATAGCTTCATTTTTACCAGCTTTCAGAGGTAACTTAGATGTTGAAGAAGAAACTAACGACAAACCCAAAAGTCGTTTCAGTGGTACAATGTTATATTTAGGATTAGGAGCAATTGTTTTTGTGCCTATCTTTAAAATGGTAACACATTTGCCTCCTTATGTTGGAATGATGTTGTCTTTAGGAATTGTAGCCATTTTTGCAGAAATATATAGTTCTTCAAAATTCAGTTTAACAGAAATTGATGGAGCAGAGAGTGATGCACATGCGCACCACAGTCCGGTACATCATTCATTATCTAAAATCGAATTACCAAGTATTCTATTTTTCTTAGGTATTTTAATGGCAGTAGCAGCTTTAGAATCTTTAGGAACATTATTTCTATTTGCAGATTCTTTACAGACCTCAGTACCAATGTTAGGAACAGAAATTCACGTTGCAGGACATGAAGGTGTTTCAGATTTAGTAGTTATTTTATTAGGAATTGGTTCAGCAGTAATTGATAACGTACCTTTAGTTGCAGCAAGTTTAGGTATGTTCCATGAGCCTATGGATAACGAACTTTGGCACTTTATTGCTTACGCAGCAGGAACAGGTGGTAGTATGTTAATTATTGGTTCTGCAGCAGGAGTTGTTGCTATGGGAATGGAAAAAATTGACTTTTTCTGGTATTTCAAAAAAATCTCTTGGTTAGCATTAGTAGGGTTTTTAGCAGGAACATTAGTGTTCTTTTGGACTAGAACATTGTTTTAGAGTAATTCATAAATACGAGATTAAAAATATTAACGTTATACATTTATCTAAACACACAATATGTTAAGCACTTTATTACAAGACGCATCTCAAGATGCAGAGTTATTAGTTGATGGTGAAACAACCGAAAAAACATTATCAATAATCGAGTTAATCACAACTGGAGGTACAGCTGGAATAATAATAATAGGCTTACTATTCGTTTTGTTTGTAGCCGCACTTTATATTTATTTCGAAAGAATAATGGCTATAAAGGAAGCCTCAAAGGTTGATGCTAATTTTATGAATCAAATTAAAGACTACGTAAGTAGTGGTAAAATTGATTCGGCTCAAAATTTATGTTCACAAACTAATTCACCTGTATCAAGACTAATTAGTAAAGGTATTTCTAGAATAGGAAAACCGTTAGACGATATCAATACAGCTATAGAAAATGCCGGCCGTTTAGAGATTTATAGCCTAGAAAAAAACGTGAGTGTTTTAGCTACAATTTCTGGTGCAGCACCAATGATTGGTTTTCTTGGAACAGTTATTGGAATGATTCTTTCTATATTCGAAATAGCAAACTCTGGTGGTTCTATCGATATTAAAACGTTAGCAGATGGTTTGTATACAGCAATGACAACAACAGTTGGAGGTTTAATTGTAGGAATCGTAGCATATATAGCATATAACCATGTTGTTGTAAAAACAGATAAAGTGGTATATCAAATGGAAGCAAATTCATTAGAATTTTTAGACCTTTTAAATGAACCAATCTAATAACTAATTTATGAATTTACGCGGAAGAAATAAAGTAACACCAGAATTCAATATGTCTTCAATGACGGATATTGTGTTTCTATTACTTATCTTTTTTATGATTGCTTCTACACTAGTTTCAGCTGAAGCCATAGATTTGTTATTACCAAGTTCTACAAGTAAAACAACACAAACTAAAAGTGTATCTGTAAGTGTAGATAAAAATAATAGCTACTATATAGATCTAAAAAAAGTATCAAAAGAAACACTTGAGTCTGAATTGTTAGCAAAAATTGGAGGAGCAGAGTCTCCAACAATTACAATTCGTTCAGATCAAGATGTAGAAATGAAACACGTAGTCTATATAATGGATATTGCAAATAGAAATAAGATTAAATCAACTTTAGCAGTAAAATCTCAATAATTTGAAATATCTACAAACAAAACACGAGCAAAACTCAGCTAAAATCACAACTTTAATTGTTGTAATTGTTGTGTTGTTATGCTTTGTAGTAGGACAGGATTATCAAGATTTACCTGAAGAGTATGGAGTTGCTATTAATTTTGGAGACGCCAGTGTTGTAAACGATAATTCAGAACCAAGTACATCATCTAAAGTTCAAGAATCAGCATTAGAAGAGTCCGAAGAGGTTTTAGAAGAGGAAGTTGTCGAAGATGAAGTTGCTGAAGAGATTTTAGAGGAGGAAAACATCGAAGAAGATATAGAGAAAGCAGCATTAGAAGCTAAACAAGAAGAAGAAGAGGCCGAAAAGCAACTTCAAGAAGAATTAGCTGAAAAAGAATTAGCAGAGAAAGAAGAGGCAGAGAAAGCTAAAGCGGAAGAGGCTGCTAAAGCCGCCGAAACCGAAAAAGCTGAAAAGGCAGCCGAAGCAGAAAAGTTATTAGCCCAACAAGAAGAAGAAGCTCTAAGGGTGAAAAACGAAAAGGAGGCAAAAGAGGCAAAAGAGGCAAAAGAAGCTAAGGAAAAATTAGAAAAAGAAACTAAGGCGAAGGCAGATAAAGCTGAAGCTGAAAAAAAAGCAGCAGCGGCAAAAGAGGCAAAAGCTAAAGACGATGCAGTAGCCAAAGCTAAGGCAAGTGCAGATAAAGCAGCAAAAGAAGCTAAAGCCAAAGCAGATGCTGCAGCAAAAGCAAAGGCTCAAAAAGCAGCAGCAGATAGAGCAGCAAAAGCAAAGTCGGCAGCAGAAGCAAAAGCTAAAGCTGCACAAGCAGCTGCGGCAAAAGCAGCTAGTGATAAAGCAGCAGCAGCAGCAGCAGCAAAAAAGAAAAGTGAAGGAAATAAGACTTATCGCTTTGATGTAATTGAAAATTCTCCTGTGTACCCAGGTTGTGAATCTGGTAGTAATGAAGCTAAGAAAAAATGTATGAATGATAAAGTCAGACAATTTTTATCGAAGAACTTTAATACGATACTAATATCAGACTTAGGATTAACAGGATTACAGAGAATAAGTATCCGTTTTACAATTGATGCATCAGGTAACATTATCGGAATTAGAACAAAAGGTCCAGATCCTAAATTGGAAGCAGAGGCTAAACGAGTTACTAAGTTATTACCGAAAATGAAACCAGGAATGCAACAAGGAAGACCAGTGTCAGTAACTTTTAATCTGCCACTTAGTATTAAAGCTAATTAAAATAAAATTTGGTTTTAGATTAACATGAAATATTTAAACACAAAACACGAACAAAATTCAGCTAAGATAACCGCGTTAATAGTGGTTATCTTAATTTTATTGTGCTTTGTAGTAGGACAAGATTACCAAGATCCACCAGAAGAGTATGGAGTTGCGGTTAATTTTGGAAATTCAGCAGTTGGAAGTGGAAATGTACAACCAGATAAACCAATAAAGTCAGAAGACTTAAACATAAATAAGCAGCCTCAAGAAGCGCAATCAGAACCTAACAAGGCAGAAGAACAAGCTGAGGATTCTCAATCTGCAGCAGCTTCTCAGGAGGTTAAAGAAGATGTATTAACTCAAGATACAGAAGAAGCTATTGCGATAAAAAAAGGAGAGGCAGTAAAAAAGGCAAAAGCAGAAGCAGATGCTAAAGCAAAAGAAGCAGCAGTAAAAAAAGCCAAGGCTAAAGCAGATGCTGAAGCAAAAAAGAAAGCTGAAGAAGCTAAGAAAAAAGCAGAAATAGATGCCATGTTAGGAGGAATGAATAATTCCGATGGAGAATCTAGTGGTAGTGAAGGGAACGATAATACAGCAGGAGATAAAGGGCAGTTAGATGGGACTCCTTATGCGCCAAGTTACTTTGGTGGAGGAAAAGGTAATGGAGGAGTAGGTTCCGGTCTTGGTGGGCGTGGGCAAGGCAAATTTAACGAAGTTAAACAAGAATGTAACGAAACAGGTTTAGTTGTTGTTTTGGTGGAAGTAGATAGAAGTGGTCGAGTGGTTAAAGCAACACCAGGAGTTAGAGGGACAGAGAATACTGCACCTTGTTTATTGGAACCTGCAAGAAAGATTGCAATGTCTGGTAAATGGCCAGCAGATGCAAAGGCGCCTACAAGGCAAATCGGCTTTGTAAGTATAGATTTTAAATTAGGACAATAAAAAATGACATATCAAGATACTATTAACTGGATGTTCTCTCAACTTCCAATGTATCAAAATCAAGGCAAAAGCGCATATAAAGTAGATTTAAGGAATACTATTTTATTAGCAAAGCATCTTAACAATCCAGAAATTCAATTCAAATCCATACATGTAGCAGGAACCAATGGTAAAGGTTCTACAAGTCACATGTTAGCTTCTGTTCTTCAAGAAGCAGGATACAAAGTAGGTTTGTATACTTCGCCACACTTAAAAGATTATAGAGAGCGTATCAAGATTAATGGTAAAGAAATTAGTGAGGAGTATGTAATTAAGTTTATAAAACAAAATAAAACTTTTCTCGAAAAGAATTCTTTATCTTTTTTTGAGATGACAGTTGGTTTAGCTTTTGAATATTTCGCTAATCAGAAAGTCGATATAGCTATTATCGAAGTGGGTTTAGGCGGTAGATTAGATTCGACTAATATTATCACACCAGAAGTCTCGGTAATCACAAACATAGGATTAGATCATACACAGTTTCTTGGTAATACTCATCAATCCATTGCAAAAGAAAAAGGAGGGATTATCAAGCATAATATTCCTGTTGTTATTGGAGAGACGCAAATTCAAACAAAAGATGTTTTCACTGAAATAGCAGATAACAATGATGCTAAAATTATTTTTGCTGATAAAATTCAAACAATAAATTATAAAAGTGACTTAAAAGGTGATTATCAAAATAAAAATATTAAAACGGTTGTTAGTGTAATTAATCAAATACAATTAAAAGGTTTTAATATTTCATCGGAAAATATCAAAAGAGGTCTATTAAATGTAGTCCATAATACTGGATTACTTGGTAGATGGCAAATATTAAAACACAATCCAAAAGTTATTTGCGATACAGCTCATAATAGAGAAGGTTTAGAAATTGTAATAAATCAACTCAAAAAGGCAGAGTATAGCAACTTGCATATTGTATTTGGGGTAGTAAATGATAAAGATTTAGACTCAATTATAGATCTTTTACCTATTAATGCTAAATATTATTTATGTAAACCAAATATTTTTAGAGGACTAGATGTTAATATTCTTAAGCATTACTTTAATGATAATAATTTAGTCTCAGAAGTGTATTGCTCTGTAAAGGAGGCATATAAAACAGCTTTAGAAATGGCAAATCCGGAAGATATTATTTATATAGGAGGAAGTACTTTTGTGGTGGCAGAAATTATTTAAAAGTTTTTTTTAAAAACGCTTTGTAGTTCTAAAATCTCTTGTATATTTGCGCACCGAATATATCGGGCGACTAGCTCAGTTGGTTCAGAGCACTTGGTTTACACCCAAGGGGTCAGGGGTTCGAATCCCTTGTCGCCCACTTAAATTTAAAATCCTGATGATAATTTCATCAGGATTTTTTTTTGTTTTTTCTTTGGTAGTTTTAAAATCTCTTGTATATTTGCGCACCGAATAAATCGGGCGACTAGCTCAGTTGGTTCAGAGCACTTGGTTTACACCCAAGGGGTCAGGGGTTCGAATCCCTTGTCGCCCACTTAAATTAAAAAAATCCTAATGATATTTCATTAGGATTTTTTGTTTATATCCAATTTCTATCTCATTAAAAATATTAATTTATCTTTAGTTTAAAATTAAGCGTTGAAAAAGTTAACTACACTATTTACTGGATCAATACCAAAAGTTGTTGGATAGCAAAAAATAAGTGAACTTTGGATTAAAAATTTCGATGTCCTCAGAAAGATTCTTAGCTATAGCGAATTTATTACTTCCAGAAGTACTTGTAAAGTATTTTGAGATGACTAAACATTATACTAAAGGTGAAGATATTGATTTTTACTTTACCGAATTAAATGAAACTCCAGAAGAATTTAAAAGTATTACTCTTCATTCTAAAGGCTTCTTTCCCGAAGCCACTGTTCAAGATTTTCCTATACGTGGAAAGAATGTATTTCTCCACATAACAAGGCGTAGATGGCTGAACAAAGCTACAGGAAAAGTAGTTACAAGAGATTGGCAATTAGTAGCAAAAGGAACTAGAATAACTAGTGATTTTGCTGCTTTTTTAAAAGAACTCTATTAGTAATAACGCTTCTAACACAACAGTTATAGCTAAATTCTACGGTGTAAATTCGAGAAATTTACAAAGGCAATACAAAGATTATTTAAGTGATTTCAAGCAGTGGAATCAAAAAGTACATGCAAAGCAATGGCTACTATTTCCAAAGAATATAGGAAGCTATCTTTCGTTAGATGAAACAGCTTTTTCAAATGGCGATTTATACACTATACTAACTAATAAAAAAGCAAAAGGTAAAAAAGGAGCTATAGTGTGTATGGTTAAAGGAACTAAAGCTGATACTGTTATAGAAATACTCAGTAAAATTCCATTAAAACAAAGACGAAAAGTAAAAGAAGTGACCTTAGATATGGCTGGAAACATGGGATTAATAGTTAAAAAATCATTTATCGAAGCAACATTAGTCATTGATAGATTTCATGTTCAAAAGCTTGCGTTAGATGCATTACAAGAGATTAGGATTAAGCATAGATGGGATGCACTTGATGCTGAGAACAGTGCTATAGAAAAGGCAAGAAATAATAATGAAAAATATACTCCAATACTGTTTAGTAATGGAGATACACTAAAACAATTATTGGCTAGAAGCCGCTACTTGCTATACAAATCAAATAGTAAATGGACTAAAAATCAGCAAAAAAGAGCAAAAATACTTTTTGAACATTATCCGGATTTAGAAAAAGCATATAAGCTGTGTCAAAACTTATCTTGGATATTTAATAATACTAAAGGAAAAACTTCTGCTTTAATACGTTTAGCTAAATGGGATGAAAAAGTAAGACAAGCAGCATTTAAAAGCTTCAATACCATTGCTAGAACAATGTCAATACACTATAAAAATATACTCAACTATTTTGATAACAGAAGTACTAACGCTTCTGCTGAATCTTTCAATGCTAAAATAAAAGCCTTTAGAGCACAATTTAGAGGTGTTAGAAACGTAAAATTCTTCTTATTTAGACTAACAACTATTTTTGCTTAATTTTTAAATCCCACAACTTTTGGTATTGATCCCCAACGATCTGGAGAAGGAGTAAATGAAGTAGTTAATGAAACTGCTAAAGAGGCGAAAAATCAAAACTTAGAGACGGAATATATTAATGCTAAGCCAGATATAATTGCTGCTATAGATTATATTTATAAAGTTAATGGCAATAAGAAACTGCTTGTAGTGGGGAGTTCTTATTCTGCAACATTAGCAATGTTGATAGGAGAGAACAACGATAAGGTAAAGGCTATTGCAGCTTTTAGCCCTGGAGAATACTTTAAGGGAGTGCATATTCAAAACGAAATTAAAAACTTAAATAAACCAAACTTTGTAACTGCTTCATGCTCTGAAACGGCATCGGTATCTACTTTAGTTAGTAAAATGAATGCAGGTTATCTTACACATTATAAACCAATAGAAGAAGGTATTCATGGTTCTCGAGTATTATGGGAGTCTACCAAAGGATATACGGGTTATAGGGAAGCGTTTAAGGCTTTCTTAGATGGTATATTATAATTGGTTATACTAATTCTAGTATTCTTTCTAAAGCCATTCCTCTTGAGCCTTTTATTAATATAGTTGTGTTTGTTATATTAATTGAGTTAAGCTTATCTTTTAGTGCTTCAAAAGAATTAAACTGAGTTGCTTTAGCCGAATCATTTTTAGATTGAAAAAAGTTTTCACCAATTAAATAGACAGAATCGATATCTAAGTTACAAGCTAAGTCGGTAATTGCTTGATGCTCTTGCTTTGCTTCATTTCCTAATTCGAACATATCACCTAAGAAAACAATTTTAGTTTCATCTTTAAGCTTACTAAAATTGTCTAGAGCAGCCTTCATGCTTGTAGGATTTGCATTATAAGCATCTAGAATAATTCTATTGGTTGCTTTTTCTATAATTTGAGACCGATTATTAGTAGGTGTATAATCTTCTAAGGCTTTCTTTATCACATTCAATTCTACGTTAAAATGTTTGCCAATTAAAGAAGCAGCACATAGGTTCGTGAAATTATATTGTCCGATAAGTTGAGAGTTAATTATAGCGTCGTCAATTTTAAAAGTTACAAACGGATTAGCTTCTATAAATTCTATTTTTAAATAATTAGTGTCTGTTTCAGAAAAGCCATACTTTCTAATATACTTACTTAATTTTTCTGTTTGAATAGTATCGTCAGCATTTAAAAAGATATGCCTATTGTTTTTTGTTAAATAGTTATAGAGTTCACTTTTGCCATCTATAACACCTTGAATGCTTCCAAAGCCTTCTAAATGTGCTTTTCCAAAATTAGTTATGTATCCATAATCTGGTTTCGCAATGTTGCATAGAAATTCAATTTCCTTTGTATGATTTGCTCCCATTTCTACAATACCAATTTCTGTTTCATCAGTCATTGAGAGCAATGTTAATGGAACACCAATATGGTTATTTAAATTACCTATTGTAGCAGTCGTTTTATATTTTTTTGAGAGTACAGTGTTAATTAACTCTTTTGTTGTTGTTTTACCATTACTACCAGTTAGTGCTATAATTGGTATGCTTAAGTAAGTTCTGTGAAATGATGCTAGGGCTTGCAATGTTTTTAAAACATTAGAAACAAGAATTGTTTTATCTGAAGTTTTATAATCTGCTTCATCAATTATAACATATTTTGCTCCAAGACCTATGGCTTTTTCAGCAAATGTATTACCATTAAAATTATCACCTTTTAAAGCAAAGAACATATTATTCTGTGACACTTTTCTAGTGTCGGTAGAAATAGCATTGCAGTCTAAAAATAGCTTGTGGAGTTGTTCTGTTTTCATTTCTTTTGTTTATTGTTTTGCAAATAACATGTACTCCTCCTTGCTAATTATATCTGTAAGTGATACTGTTTAATATAGGCGAGTTTCAAAAAATAAAAGTATAAAAAAAGTCCTAACTAAACGTTAGGACTTTCAATATTATTTTAAAACTAATATTAGTTTTTAGTTTTGTTTTTAGATTTAGATTTAGAACCAACTCTAGACATTGCACATCTAAACCCTATATAGTCTGTTGCCATATTTTGTGGGAAGTAACGTCTTTGTGCAGGATCTAACCAGTATTCTCTATCTTTCCAAGACCCACCTTTAAACACACGAGCTTCGTCGTTTATTAAAGAGGTTCTTTTGCTACTTTTATCCCATTCTCTAATCATGTTTCCAGAAGAATCCACTTCTGTAGAATGTTTAGGTGAGTTATACATTTTACTAGTAGTAACAACTTCTTCTCCTTCAATTTCATCAAAATTATCATAACTACGAGAAGAGCGTTTGTCTCCATCTCTAAAATTACGGTTATCACTTCTGTCAAAATTTGTTCTTAAATATGTTTCGTCTTCATCTACAGGAACCTGAGCAATTTCTCCTGGTAAGTCTCTTGCAATTACTTTCCCGTTTGGAAGAGTATCAAAAACAATTTCATCTGTAGTTACAATTTTAACCGTACCGTCTTCTGTGATAGCGTTTTTAGTATAAACGTTTCCTCTATAATAGTTGAAATCATTAAATTCATCATCAACAATAGGTCTGTAAACATCGGCAACCCATTCTGCAACGTTTCCAGCCATATCATATAAACCGTAATCATTCGGAGCGTAAGATTTTACTTGAGCAGTAATATCAGCACCATCATCAGACCATCCTGCAATTCCACCGTAATCACCTTTTCCTTGTTTAAAGTTTGCTAATTGATCTCCTTTTACTTTACGTTTTCCTGAACGAGTGTATTGTCCATCCCAAGGATATTTTTTACGACCTCTATAAACATTATAACTTCTAATTTCAGATAAACCTAATGCAGCATATTCCCATTCAGTTTCTGTAGGAAGTCTATATTTAGGAGAAATAATACCTGTTTGTCTTGAAGCGTAAACATTAATTTCTTCACCATTAGCATCAGTTTGTGCTCTTAGTTTTCCGCCTCTTAAAATATCTTCATTACCTCCAAAAGTTTGAGTAGGAGCATTAATGTAAGTGTCGGTACTAAAGTTAGCATCGGCAGTAGCTTCATATTGACTATCCTGCTTTAAGTATCCTTCCTGTTGTAACGCTTTTTCTTGAACTCTATCAGATCTCCAGTTAGCATATTCAACAGCTTGAATCCAACTTACACCAACAACAGGATATTGTCCATAACCTGGGTGACGTAAATAATTTTCTGTCATAACTTCATTGTAACCTAAACGGTTTCTCCATACTAAAGTATCTGGAACGACACCTTCGTAAATTTTTCTGAAATTTTCATCTTCAGGTGGATAAACTTGTTTAATCCAATCTAAATACATTAAGTAGTTTTGGTTGGTTACTTCAGTTTCATCCATGTAAAAAGACTGGATGTGTTGTTGGTTTGGCGTATTGTTCCAATCATGCATGACATCATCTTGAACACGTCCCATTGTAAAAGTTCCTCCTTCTACAAAAACAGTTCCCGGTGGTGTCTCCTGTTCTTTAAATTTTGTGTTGTATTGGAAGCCGCCTTCTTTAGCGTTAATTTCCCAACCAGTGGCACTATCTACGTTTGATCCTCCAGATCTACCACACCCAACCAAGGTCAATGATACTGCTAATAGCATTAAAACCCTTGATACAATTACTTTTTTCATACTGATATGTTTATGTAAGCTAATTATGTTCTTTTTTGCTGACGCAATATAATAATTCTACCTAACTCTACAAGCTATTTCGTAAAATTAACTTTAAATAAATTGTGGTTCAACCTATTTATTTACTTTACATCGATGCTTGATTTTGTTTTTATCGGTGTTTTGAACCATTATAACGTGCATTCTTTTAATTTATTATCGTAATTTTGAAAGGATTTTATGAAAATGTTAAAAATTCAATAATAACATTGAAATAATCACGTTATTTAAAGCAATGAAAAAGATATTATTTGGTATTACAGTACTGCTATGTACTCTAAGCTACTCACAACAAAAGAAATTTAATCTCACATGGAATGCTTCTAAAACCTTATCGACAGGTGGTTATAGTATTACAGTGCCGGATTTTTCACCTAAAGAATATTATAATTTCGACATTAGTAGTGGTATTAGTTTTGTAACGCAATGGGAAACTAATTCCAATATAAAGGAAGGTAATGTAACCTTAACTAATGTTAAGTATAGTTCTATTTCTAAATCTGAGTTAAAAGATCTTGATTTAAAAACGATTCCTTCAGAAATTCAATTTAGTTTAGAAAATGCGCAGGCTCGAGAGGATAAATATGCTTTTTTAACTGTGTCGGCAATTGTTAAAGCTGGAAATAATGCTTTTAAGAAGGTTACTTCTTTTACGGTTAATTATGAAAATTCTAATTCATCTTTTAGAAATAGTAATAGCCCGCCAATTTTTAACTCTGTTTTAAGTTCTGGTACTTGGTATAAGTTTGGGATAAATAAAACAGGAGTTTTTAAACTGTCTAAAAATTTCCTTAATAGTTTAGGGATTAATACCAATGCTATAAACCCAAAAGCAATAGGTGTATATGGGAATGGAGGACAAATGATTCCTTATTTAAATAATGAGAGTTATCCAATAGATCCTGTTGAAAATGCAATTAAAGTTGTTGGTGAGGAAGATGGTGTTTTTAATGATGGTGATTACGTTATGTTTTATGGAGTCGGCCCTAAAGGAGTTGTTGACGACCCGTTGATTAATACTAACATTAATCCATATCAAGATATTACATATTATTATATAAATATAGGATTTGGGAATGGTGAAAGAATTCAAAATATGCTAGAGCCTTCTGGTAACGCTACGGTTACTTTTTCTACTTTTCAAGATTACCAATTTCATGAAGTAGATGATTTTAGTCTTGGTTTTGTAGGCCGAAGATGGTTTGGAGATGAAATGGATATTGAAACAACAAAAACTTTCGATTTTAATTTTCCTAACCTTGTGACTGTTGAGCCTGTTGAATTTGTTTTTTATGGAGCCTCTGCATCAGAAAGTGCAGCTAATTGGATAATTAGTATTGATAATAGTGAGATTACAACTATAGCAACACCAGGTTTTGCTGACCATAATTATGGAGTAGATGCAAGTTATGCAAATGATATACTTGTGGATTCAGATAATATATCTGTAAAAGTTGAATATGATAAATTAGGTGTGCCAAGTGCGATTGGCTATATAGATTATATTTCTCTAGAAGCTACAAGGGATTTGGCTTTTAGCGGAAGTCAGTTTCAGTTTTTTAATAGAGAATCAGCTCAAGCTTCAGGTGTTGGAATGTATAGTGTTGCCAATGCAGCAAGTGTCTCAGAAGTATGGGATATAACAGATGTAAATAACATAACCAATAAGTTAAATTCGGAAGCTGTTTTGAATTTTAAAACAACTTTAGGAAGTTTAAAAAAATATGTGGCTATTACAACTACAGATTTATATGAGCCTATACTTTTAGGGAATTCTTCGGTAACAAATCAAAATATAAAAGGAACTATTTTTAAAAATAACCAAGGCGATTTTGAAGATGTAGATTATGTTATTGTAACACCAAACACTCATTTAGCGCAAGCAAATCGTTTAGCACAAATAAATAGAGATCAAAACAGTCTAAATGTAAAAGTAGTGACTTTAGAGTCTGTTTATAAGGAGTTTAATACTGGAAATAAAGATATTGCAGCTATTAGAAACATGGTTAAATATGTATATGATAACGCAAGTACTCCAGAGAGAAGAATCAAATATTTATGTCTTTTTGGTGATAGTTCATTCGATTATAAAGGAAAAATGTCTTCTAACGCCAATAACGTGCCTTCATGGCATGCATACGACAGTTATAATCTAACAAATTCATTTGTGTCAGATGATTTTTATGGTATGATGGATTCTAATGAAGGAAGTATGATTACTTCAGATAGATTAGACATAGCGGTTGGAAGAATACTTGCCGATTCTCCGGAGCGGGCAAAGCAGATGGTGGATAAAGTTGCAGTTTATTACTCTAAGGAAGCTTTTGGAAGTTGGAGAAATAATTTTATCGCAATTTCTGACGATGTAGATGAAACTTATGAAAGTACATTGCAAGAAACAACAGATGGCATAGCAGATGAGATAACCGCTGCAAAACCTTTTTTAAATGCAGTGAAGATTCATACTGATTCATACCAGCAAGAAGCATCTGCGGGAGGAGATCGTTATCCGGAGGTTACTGGAGCAATTGCAAATGCCATTGAAAATGGAGGATTGGTTGTTAATTATTTTGGACATGGAGGAGAAGATGGTTGGGCATTCGAGAGGTTGTTTCAAAAAGCAGATGTTCAGGCGCTTAGAAATGATTGTAAGTTAGCTTGTTTTGTAACAGTAACATGTGAATACACTAAATTTGATAATCCATTTCGTGTAACAGCAGGTGAATTAGTATATTGGAATAAAACAGGAGGAGCAATTTCTTTAATCACGACAACACGCCAAATTTTTGTATCTGTTGGTGTTGATTTCAATATTAAATTAGAAGAGTATTTGTTTTCATATAATGATTCTGATATCTATGCAGATCATGAATACCCATCAATGGCAGAAGCGCTTAGGCTTACCAAGAATAGTAATAGTATTGCTGGAGTCGGTCAAAAATATTTAGTATTTTATATTGGTGATCCAGCTTTAAAATTAGCATTCCCAAAACCAAATGTAAGATTAACAAAAATAAATGATTTGCCTGCTGCCGGGAATACAGAGGTGTTAGAGGCATTAAGTTACGCTAAGTTATCAGGAGAAGTAACAGATGTTGCTGGTAATTTGTTAACTAACTATAATGGTAAAGTTGTTACCACTATTTACGATAAGCCTATAGAAAGAGAAACATTAGCAAACGATAATACTCTTGATGGAGGTGTGCTTATTAAATTAGAATACGAAACATTAGGTGAAGTTATTTTTAGAGGACAGTCTACCGTTACAAATGGAGAGTTTGAATTCGATTTTATTGTGCCTAGAGATATTGGAATACCAGTTGGTTTTGGTAAGGTTAGTTTTTATGCTTCGACAGAAAGTCCAATAAGTGATCAGTCTGGAGCTACTACAACTACGCTGCAAATTGGAGGTATAAACGAGAACGCAGCAGAGGATAACCTAGGACCAAACATTAACCTGTATATGAATGACGAAAATTTTGTCTCAGGCGGAATAACAAACGAGTCTCCAACATTATTAGTTAAATTACAAGATGAAAATGGAATTAATACAGCAAGTGGAATAGGTCACGATATAGTGGCTCTTTTAGATGGAGATGAAGTAAATCCTTATGTTCTTAATAATTATTATGTCACCGAGTTAGACGATTATACAAGAGGAGGCTTAAGTTTTCCATATAGAGATTTAGAACCTGGTTTACATACTTTAACAGTTAAAGCTTGGGATGTTTACAATAATTCTTCTACTGCAGAGTTACAGTTTAGGGTTTTCGATGAAAATGAAAATTTAGTAATAGAAAACGTACTTAATTATCCAAACCCATTTGTAAACTATACTGAGTTTTGGTTTAGTCATAATAGTTCAGAGGTTTTAGATGTCTCTGTGCAGATATTTACAGTGTCGGGTAAGATAGTAAGAACTTTAAATGGAGAAACAACAGGTGTCGGCACCAAGTCTACGAGTTCAACATCTAGAGATATTGTATGGGATGGTAGAGATGATTTTGGAGACAAAATAGGAAAAGGAACTTATATTTATAAACTAAAGGTCCATTCTAGTGCCACAAATAAAACAGTAGAAAAAATAGAGAAGCTTGTAATCCTGTAATAAAAATTTATATTTGCCAAATAAAATTGATTTATGAAAAAGAATATTTTAATAGTAATTGTGTTAGTTTTTACATTATGTGGTAATGCACAAGAAACAGTGTTCCTTCCAGGAGATACACGAGTAATAACAACAGGAGTACCTTTTCTTTTAATAGCACCAGATGCGCGAGCAGCGGCTATGGGAGATATGGGAGTTGCAACATCTCCAGATGCTTTTTCTCAGCAGTGGAATCCTGCTAAGTATGTTTTCTCTACAGCAAAGTCAGGTGTAGGAGTTAGTTATACACCATATTTAAGTAAATTGGTTAACGACATTTTCTTAGGAAACGTTACTTATTTTAATAGGCTAAACGAACAAAGTGCATTTGCAGCGAGTTTTAAATATTTTGCATTAGGAGATATTGAGTTTGTTGAAGATGAGAATTCAACACCGCTTTTACAGTCGCCAAATGAGTTAACCATAGATTTATCATACAGTTTAAGATTAAGTGAGCAATTTGGAATGGCAGTAGCAATGCGCTATTTACGTTCAGATTTAAAATTAAATTTTGGAGATAATGATGCTTCTGCCGCAAGTACTTTTGGTGTGGATATTACTGGTTATTATCAAAGTGAAGAAGAGGCTTATAACGATTTTAATGGCCGTTGGAGAGGTGGTTTTGCTCTTCAAAATTTAGGACCAAAATTCAAGTACGATGAGGGAGGTCAAGAGAATTTTCAACCAACAACATTACGTTTAGGTGGTGGTTTCGATTTTATTTTCGATCAATACAATAAATTAGGAGCAACCGTTGAATTTGCTAAACTGCTTGTGCCAACTCCACCTAAGTATGGTTTTGTGGATACTGATGGTGATGGAGAACAAAATGAGAACCTTAATTCCGAAGGTTATGAGCCAACAATAATTGTTGAAGGTCAAAGTCAAGATGTAGATTTCGTGTCAGGTATCTTTCAGTCTTTTGGAGATGCACCGGGAGGAGTAACCGAAGAATTACAAGAATTTACTTATGCAGTAGGTTTAGAATATTTATATCAAGACTCTTTTGCTTTTAGAGCGGGTTATTTTAATGAACATGAAACAAAAGGAGCGCGTAAGTTTTTTGCTTTAGGTGCAGGTTTTAAGTATAATGTTCTTAATCTAGATTTGTCATATTTATTTTCAGCGTCGAAAGTGCAAAGTCCACTGGAGAGCACATTACGTTTCTCTTTAACGTTTAATTTAGGAGAAGGCGAGTATACGGAGTATTAAAATACATGTTATTTCAAAAAAATATAAAAACTATTGCTTAACGCAATAGTTTTTTTTTGTGTAAATTGGTCTACAGTTTTTTAATTTTAATAGATGAAAGAAGTAAAAATAGTATCGAAACTTTATGTTTTTGATAGCTTAGAAGAAACACCTAAAGATATTCAAGGTCTCATGCAAAATGCAATAGAAGCTAGAGACAATGCCTATGCGCCTTATTCAAGGTTTCATGTTGGTACATCATTATTGCTAGATAACGGAGAGGTTATTTCGGGTAGTAATCAAGAAAATGCTTCCTATCCTTCTGGCTTATGTGCAGAACGAACAGCTATTTTTTATGCAGGCGCAAAATTTCCCAAAGCCAAGATTGTAAAGATGGCTATAACGGCAGCTTCTCAAAATCAAAAAACGAGTGCGCCAATTCCACCGTGTGGAGCTTGTAGACAGTCTATAGCAGAGTACGAAACTAAGCAAGACCAAGCCATAGAAATATATTTTATGGGAGAAGTTGGAGAGGTTATGAAATCTAATTCATTAGCCAATTTATTGCCTTTCGGATTCGATTCTTCCAATCTATAACGTTTTCGTAAATAATAAGTCAATTTTCACTTTTGGAATACCAATTCAAAGTGTTACTTTTGTTAGTGTAACTAAATATTGAAAATTTGTTTTTATAAATTATTAATATTTTTTAGTTGAACTAATACCAATTTTAAATTGGTATCTTTTTTAATTTACTGAAAAGAAACACCAAAAATGCAAAAAATAACTAAAGAAGTATACCTTAAATGGTATGAAGACATGTATTTCTGGAGAAAGTTTGAAGACAAGCTTGCTGCAGTTTATATCCAACAAAAAGTTAGAGGATTCCTTCATTTATATAATGGTCAGGAAGCAGTATTAGCAGGCGCTTTACATGCAATGGACTTAACCAAAGATAAAATGATTACTGCATATCGTAATCACGTACAGCCTATAGGTATGGGAGTAGATCCTAAACGTGTAATGGCAGAATTATTTGGTAAAGCAACAGGAACATCTCAAGGTTTAGGTGGTTCTATGCATATTTTTTCTAAAGAGCACCGCTTTTTTGGAGGTCATGGTATTGTTGGAGGTCAAATTCCATTAGGAGCAGGAATGGCTTTTGGAGATAAATACCACGATGTAAATGCTGTAACTATTTGTTGTTTTGGTGATGGAGCTGCGAGACAAGGTTCTTTGCATGAAACTTTTAACTTAGCAATGCTTTGGAATTTACCTGTAGTATTCGTTTGTGAAAACAACGGTTATGCCATGGGAACAAGTGTAGAGCGTACAGCAAACCATACAGATATTTGGAAATTAGGGCGTGGATACGAAATGCCTTCTGGACCAGTAGATGGAATGAACCCTATTAAAGTTGCCGAAGCTTTTGATGAAGCAATTACGCGTGCAAGAACAGGAGGAGGACCAACTTTCTTAGAAGTAAAAACATACAGATATAGAGGGCACTCTATGTCAGATGCACAACATTATAGAACAAAAGCTGAGGTAGAGGAATACAAGAAAATTGACCCTATCAAGCAGGTGAAAGATATTATTCTTAAAGAAAAATATGCTACCGAAGACGATTTAAAAGCAATCGATAAACGCGTTAAGGCTTCTGTAGCTGAATGTGAGAAATTTGCAGATGAATCTCCATATCCTGAAAAGAGCTTAATGTATGATGCAGTATACGAGCAAGAAGATTATCCATTTATAGAGCACAAAATAAAATAAGCTATGGCTGAAGTAATAAACATGCCGCGTTTAAGCGACACAATGGAAGAAGGCACTGTAGCAAGTTGGCTTAAAAAAGTAGGTGATAAAATAGAGGAAGGCGATATTTTAGCTGAAATTGAAACGGATAAAGCTACTATGGAATTTGAGTCTTTCAACGAAGGAGTCTTATTACATATTGGTATTCAAGAAGGAGAAACTGCAAAAGTAGATACACTTTTAGCTATTATAGGAGATGAAGGAGAAGATATTTCTGGATTATTAAGCGGAAGCACTGCGGAAACAAAAACAGAAACATTAACTGAAGATAAAGCAGAGGATGTTACTGAGAGCGTGAGTGAAGAATCTAAAGAAGAGGCTTTGCCTGAAGGTGTTATAGTAGTAACTATGCCACGTTTAAGTGATACAATGGAAGAAGGAACTGTGGCAACATGGTTAAAGAAAATTGGAGATACTGTTGAAGAAGGAGATATTCTTGCCGAAATTGAAACAGATAAAGCCACAATGGAATTCGAATCTTTTCAATCTGGAACTTTATTGTTTATAGGTTTAGAAGAAGGAGCTTCAGCAAAAGTAGATTCTTTATTAGCTATTATTGGACCTGCAGGAACAGATGTTTCATCTATTGCGAAAAACTTTAAGACCGAAGGTTCTTCAGCTAAAAAAGAAGAAGCGCCAAAAGAAGAGGCTACAAAGGAAAAGGTTAAAAAAGTAGAAGATAAAAAAGAGGCGCCTAAGCAAGAAGCTAAAGCAGTTGTTTCAAATACAAATACAGACTCAGGTAGGTTATTTGTCTCTCCTTTGGCCAAGAAAATGGCAGAAGAGAAAGGCATCCAACTAAGTCAAGTTAAAGGTTCTGGCGAAAATGGTCGTATTGTAAAACGGGATATTGAAAACTTTACACCTTCAGCACAATCAGCCTCAGTTGGTAAGTTTGTTGCGACAGGACAAGAAGATTTTAATGAAATTCCAAACTCAAATATGCGTAAGGCCATTGCTAAAAACTTAGCAAAGTCTAAATTTACGGCACCACATTATTATTTAAATGTGGAGTTTGATATGGAAAATACAATTGCTTTTAGAAAGCAATACAACTCTATACCAGATGTAAAGATTTCTTATAACGATATTATTGTTAAAGCATGCGCGTTAGCATTAAAGGCACACCCGCAAGTAAACTCTCAGTGGTTTGACGATAGAATGAAATTAAACCATCACGTACATATTGGCGTAGCTGTAGCAGTGCCAGACGGATTGTTAGTGCCTGTAGTTAAATTTGCAAACGAGCAAAGTTTACCTCAAATTGGTGCAGCTGTTAAAGAATTAGCAGGTAAAGCAAGGAACAAAAAACTTGGTTTAGACGAAATGGAAGGTAGTACATTTACTATTTCTAATTTAGGAATGTTTGGTATCGATAGTTTTACGTCTATTATTAATCAGCCTAATTCTGCTATTTTATCTGTTGGTAATATTGTTGAAAAACCAGTAGTTAAAAACGGACAAATTGTAGTTGGTAATACAATGCAATTATGTTTAGCCTGTGATCACAGAACGGTTGATGGAGCAACAGGTGCACAGTTTTTACAAACATTAAAAGGCTATATTGAAAGTCCGGTAACAATGTTAGTTTAAGCTAATTGATAAAATTGATTAACCTATTATAAACAAAAAACGAACTAAAATGAAGAACATTAAAGCTATAGTATTAATGACGTTTCTTTCATTATCCATGTTAATTGGTAATGCTCAAAAAAAGAAAGTTGCAGTAATTACTTTTTACGCAGATAAAACTATTGATTTGTCAGCATTAAGTGCTTCGGCAGATTTAATTGCTAAAAATACAAAGCTAAGTGATGATCCTGATTTTAATTTAACAGAGCCATTAAAAAAATTGCATAATGCTTTTTTTAGTGAGTATACTAAGAACTTCGATTTCGAAATTATTGATGAAAAAGAAGTATTATCTAACGAAGTTTACAAGGAATTTGTACCTACTTATGAAGAAGCAGGATCGCTTTTAACAAATGTTGAAACAACCACAACTATAGAAGGTTATAATGTTATTCCTTCTTACAGAAGAAATGTTAAAGATTTAAAGGTGGTAGCAGAAGCTCTAGGAGTAGATGCTATTATGTTTGTTAATCTATCATTCGGATTTGTTAAAACAGGAATAGGAAGCTTGGGATATGTTAGTGTGCAAGCTAGGTATGCTATGGATCTATTTACAAAGGATAATAATAGTATTTTTCAATTTAGAGAAATTGCAGGTTCTAAAAAGAAAGCAGTAATGGTTGGAGGTATTCCAGTAATGAATACAAGTAAAATACAACCAATGTGTGAAAGTGCTGTAGAAAAATTAATGAAAGATTTAAATAAAAAAGTACAGCGTTTAGCAAAAAAAGCAAATAAGAAAATGAAATAGATATCAACCTTTTTTATGTAAATATTAAAAAGCCTGAATCAAGAATTTGATTCAGGTTTTTTTTATCTTTAAACTCAAATAAAATAAACAAATGAAAATACTAACTACATTAGGTGTAATGGCCTTATTTATAGGTTGCGATTCTACAAAAACGGCAACAACAAGTACAAGTGCAAGTAGCACGACAACAACAGTAGAAACGAAGCTTAATGAGGAGGTGAAAACAATTGATTTTGTTACTGCAGATGAGATTAAAGAAATAGTATCTTTCTTAGCTTCAGATGAGCTGGATGGTAGAGATACAGGTAGCGAAGGTATAGAGGTAGCTGCAAGTTATATAGAAACTAAATTTAAGTCTTATGGTTTAAAACCGTACTTCGACACGTATAGAGATAATTTTGAAATAGGAGGACTAAGCGCTTATAATGTTATTGGTTATTTAGAAGGAACAGATCCAAAACTTAAAAACGAGTTTATTGTTATTGGAGCACATTACGACCATATTGGTACAGCAAAAGATGTAAACGGAGATACTATTGCAAACGGAGCAAATGATAATGCAGCTGGAACTAGTGGTGTATTGTCTTTGGCGAAGTATTTTTCTGAAAAGAAAACAAATAAAAGAAGTATCATTTTTACAACTTTTACAGCCGAAGAAAAAGGGTTGTTAGGTTCTAAGCATTTAGCCGAAAGGTTAAAGGAAAGCGATATCAACCTATATACAATGATAAATATTGAAATGATTGGTGTACCATTTGTAGGTAGAGATTACGAAGCCTTTATTACTGGTTACGAACTTTCTAACCTAGCCGAAAAAATGAATGACTATGCAGGTGAAAAACTTATTGGAGCCTCAGATGTAGCAAAAAAGTATGGATTGTTTAAGCGTTCAGATAATTATGCTTTTTATGAAGCGTTTAAAGTGCCAAGTCATACAGTATCGTCGTGCGATTTAACAAACTTTGATTTTTACCATCATGTAGACGATGAGGTCGATAAGTTAAATTATCCTTTTATGGCAAGATTAATTAATAAATTAGCACCAGTTTTAGAGCAAATGGCTAATGCTCCAACACAAGATATTAAAATGAATGAGTAAGAATATAATTATTACAGGAACAAGTAGAGGTATAGGTTTCGAGTTGGTACATTTATTAGCCAACCAAGGTCATAATGTTTTAGCATTGTCAAGAAACGCACAACCGGTTAGTAATTTACATTTCGATAATATCGAGTCTTTTGCATTCGATTTAGGGAAAAAAGAAGACTACAAAAAAGTTGAAGACTATGTTTCTGAAAATTGGAAACAAGTAGATGTACTTATTAATAATGCAGGTGCATTATTAAATAAACCATTTGCAGAAACAACAATGGAAAATTTCGAGCACGTTTATAAAACGAACGTTTTTGGTGTTGCCGAAATGACACGTCGTGTTATACCTTTCATGAAAAAGGAGAGCCATGTTATTACCATAAGTTCTATGGGTGGAGTGCAAGGTAGCGTTAAGTTTCCTGGTTTGTCGGCATATAGCTCTAGTAAAGGTGCTGTAGTAACGTTAACAGAGCTTTTAGCTGAAGAATATAAAGAAACTGGACCAAGCTTTAATGTGCTTGCTTTGGGTGCTGTACAGACCGAAATGCTTGAAGAAGCTTTTCCTGGTTATCAAGCACCAACAACAGCATTAGAAATGGCAGAATATATAGCTGATTTTTCTTTAAATGGGAATAAGTACTATAACGGAAAAATGCTGCAGGTTTCTAATTCTACACCTTAGAATTTTACGATATTAATAACTTAGATCAATTGACTTGTTCCAATTGATCTAAGTTTTGTTTTAAATAAGAGTAAAGTTAAATTGAGGATTATTTTAATATTTGGATGTTAGTCTAAATAAAAAAGTAAATATATTTTACTTCTTCACTATCCTTTTTGTCATTTGCTTAGTGTCTGTATTAATTTTTAAAAAGTACACGCCATTTACTAAGTTTTTAATACTAATTTGAGTCTCTTTTTTATTATTTATAGGTTTACTATATACAGTAATACCTAGCATATTAATAATCGATACATTAGTTATATTACTACTTTCGTTAGTGTTTAATGCTATATTAATTAAAGATGCTGTTGGATTAGGATATAATTTAAATGTTGAATAATTGTTTTCGGCATTAAGGCTTAATGAATTTTCATCATATTCATAGACACCTACATCGGGTGCGGTACCGTTATAGGCTCTACTTAGTTTTTGACCGTCTACCCATGTTAAAGGCACATCTAAAGTAATAGTATTAGTTGCATAGTTAACATTAGTGATAGTCGCTCTTTCTGTTTGGCCTTCAAGTTGAATGAGATCTCCATAAAAATCAGAAACACCAAAATTATCGACAAAATAAGAAGCATCTGCTACTACCATGGTTGTTCCACTTCCAGATGAGGTTGTTTCTGTAAGAAAAGCACCAGCATCAATCATTGGGCTACCTTGTGTTAAATGAAAATCGTAAGTTGATGGATCGATAAAATTTGGGTTAGATTGAAGACTGTTTAAAAATAACTGAGGGTGATTGGTTTCCCACCAAGTTAATGACTCAGGAGCAGGATTTGATGAAGAATTACGACTACCATAGGCAATGGTGTACAATTCTTCAATTTGAGAATTATAAATATTATTATTGTCTATTATTACGTCTGTAGTTCTACCAGTTAAAATCTGTACAGGTTTAGTATCTAACTCGTCATACCAAGACCAACGAGTATCGCGTTGAATAAATTTATTTTCAAAAAGAATGTTGTTTTTTATTTCTTGATCATTAAAAGTGTAAGCTGTAGATCCAGAAATATCTATGGCTCCAAATTCATTGTTGTAAAAATCGTTATTGTAAATCCTGTTTCCGTAATTAAAAGTTGCTTCATCAGAATATAAGGTTAAAGATATTGGCGGTCCTTGACACTCGTAGAATATATTATTTCTAATAATACCATTTTGTCCGGCATATTGAATACCGGAATAAGGAGAGGCATCAATAGGAGAAGTCGTAAAAGCAAAAACATTGTTCTCTATTAAATTATGCTTCGTGTCATCAAACGAAGTAATTTTAGAATAAGGAGCCGTGCCATGTCCTACGTAATCACAATCATAAACTTCTCCTATTTTTTGAAATTCGTTATGGAAATAGTTTTCACGTATAACATTGTAGTTACTACATTTTAAGGTCCATAACACATGGTTTGCTCTAGTTACTGTATTGCCATCAATTAAATTATAATTCGATTTAATTAATGCTATATTGTCTTGAGTTGTACTATCTATTACATTATTAGTAATCCTATTGTAATTTGAGTCTTGAAAGAATAATCCTGTTTTAGAGCTGCCTCCTACATCAACAGCATTTTGGAAGGTATTATTTCTTAAAACAATATTGTGCGAGCCTAAGGCATTTAACCATCGTCTTACATTTTTAATTTTTAATCCTTCAATTGTGATATAATCTACTTCATAAATTAAAATTGCTGGAGATAGAGTAATTCCAGTAATCATGACCTCTTCATTGTTATAGTTTTTGTAAACTATTCTATCTAATGCTGTACCAGAATTGGCAGGTGTTAATTGTGTATTAAATATGCCTTCTCTAATATAAACAGTGTCGCCAGCAGCAGCAATTGCTGTGGCTCCTGCTAAAGTGCTATAGGCATCACCATCTGCTCCAGAGCAATCTCGATTGGTAATAGAGTAGTCGCCTATACAGTTTGAGCTTAATTGGTTGTCTACATAAATTGTTTCTTGAGCAAATGCAGACATGGAGGAAAAAAAGAAACTAATACCCATTAGTATAGCAGCTTTTTTGTTGTAAAATGTAATTTGATTTTTCATTCGTTATAAAGTAATTAAAGATTTATGTCAATTATAAAAAGCTTTTAATTTTTTCATTTTTTTTAAATGAAAAGAAGCCGTTTTATTAACATAAAAAGGTTTTTATTTATAGCGAATGCATTAAAAATATAATCAAATATTTTAGCGGAGGTTTTAATTAAAATCGTGTTTACGTTTTAATACGTGTACCTTTATTTGATTTTTTTACAAAAAACTAGATCTCATCAATAGATTAAGAGCTTTGTTATTAGTTATTTAACAATGCATTTTGGTTTGGTATAGATATTTGTATACCATTGGTTAGTTTAAATTGTAAGTACGGCTTTTTTTTTGACAATATGAAGAGTTGAAAACAATATAAATTTTGAAATTGTTTGACTTTAAATTTAAGGAGTTTAGGTTTTTATCATTTGAAAAAAAACAAGAGATTAAAAATAATAATAGTGTTTTTTTAATAAATTAAAATGGTTTTAGGAAAATAAAGGGCCTGAGCATATTGTAAAAATTTAACTTTCACATCTATTAATCTATTTCGAAATAACGTTGAACTAAAAATTCAGGCGTTTTTTTATGAGCTATATTTAATCTTACTTTTAAACCTCAGATATAGTATTATTGAAAGCAATAAAATACCAGTTAATACATATAAAATATTATCAAAAAGCCAAATAATGACTTTATCAAACCAATTGCAATGCACTCCTGCTTTTGATTATTAAACGTTTGTTATATAGTTAGTTAGGGTCGGTATTTATAGCGTTAATAGTATCTATTGTTACTTTGCTTAAATCTAATTTAAAGGTCAAGAAGGTTTTATTTATTTTTACAAGATTAAACATTTTTATATTTTGATCTACTAAATGAAGGTCGATATAACTTGCTTTAATATTATTTTTAAAATTTAAAGAGATGGTGTCATTAATAACCACTTTATATTTTGTTAGATCGTCTATAAATTTCTTGGTTTTAACTGTTACTAATATAGAATCGTATTTCTTTAGAATGGGATTGCTAATATTTATAAACCTTGTGTTTTTTTTATTAAAGGATTCATAGTCTAAATGTGTGTTTTTAAGATCTAATAATTCAATTGAGTTTTTATAAAAATAAGGGTGAGACTTTAGAATCCTTATTTTTTCTTTTATTTTAACTAACGCGATTGTTTCAAGATTAATGTAGTTAATTGAATCTAGAAAAGGAGTTTTAAAAGTATAATTGAAAGATGAAATTTTCTTATTCTTAATTATTTTTGTGGAGTCTCCAGGTATTATTACGTTGACTATTGTGTCTTTTAATACGCCAATACTAAATATGACGTCATTAATTTTTTCGAAGTCACCAGACCTTTCGTCTAATAAAGTAATCAATTTTATCTTCTTTATTTTGCAATTATCATCATAATAAACGGAAGTAAGGATTTCAGACTTATCAAATATTTTATCTTTTACAACTATATCTTTTTTGTAACAAGAAGTTGTTGTTTCTTTTTTTTGTTTACAAGAAAAAAAGTTTATGATTACTAATAGAGAGAATAATGTAGTTTTCATATTTAATAGCAAAATACTCATATAATCTTTATGTTTAAAAGAAGAATAGGTGAATTATAGTTTACAAAGGAATATAAAACAAAATTAGTTTTTAGTTAAAAATATCTTCAACAGAATGAATACCTGTTGTCATAAATACTTTCTCAAAAGAATTTTTATTTAATAAAAAGAACTTTTTTGTTGTTTTCGGTAAACTATTGTCAGAAAATATATTAAAAGAAATTATTGTGATTTTATTTTTTTTACTATCTAATATGAATACTAATCCTCTTTTAAAAAAATCATGATACTTATTAAGATTTTCATCGTTTTTTTTTAAATTTTTAATTTTCAAAAAAATATCTTCAGAGTTTTGTTTTTCATTATAAACAATTTCAGAAAAAGTGTATCTTTCACTTCTAGCAGATGATACACATTCTATGCGTTCTTTGAGAAAAAGGTCATTAAAATTTTTCTTGGTAATTGCAAAATAAAATCCTGGATCTATTTTATTTAATATATTAATTTTATTGTCGAGTTCTTTATAGATTTTGAAATCTTGCTTTTCTTTTAGACAAAGATTAATATTTGTATCAGCATTTATTTCTTTCGTTTGATCTTTAACTTCTAATTGAGAATTAAGAGGAATTTTAGAATTAATAATTGCGTCTTCATTTTTATTCTTACAATTAAACAATAAAGTAATAATTATAAAATAACTTATTATTGTTTTCATTTTATATCTTTTAAATTGGCTCCAAGAAATATTTTGTTATTATCTGAAAAAGAATAACTTCTATTTATACCAGAATAATCATAAAAATTTATTCCTTCAATGTTACTGGAACTATCTTTTATATACGATTTAAAAATAACTGAATGTCCTACACTAAAATTGTCATTAGAAATTTGATTAATTGAATCTTTAATGGCTTTTTTTAGTGTTTCAAAATTGATAAATCCATTTGTGTTCCAATACTGGAGCATGGCTCCTTCTTGCAAACAACCATCTTTCACACCAGCGTTATCTATCAAGACTGCATGGTTTTTAGCAGCTAAAGCACCTCCAACACCGTAGACGAAATTTCAAAACCATTTTCTGTATAATCAGCTACTCCAACTAGTTGGTCAAGAAATTGAAATTTAAATTTTCCATCTTCTTTTTATAAAATGATTGATAATCGTCATTATAAGCACCAATGAAAACATAGTAGCCATTATCAGGGCATTTACTTTTTTATATAATCAATTGGGTTATTTTCGTAAATCTTTATATTGACAAAGTTTTATATTTTCGCATAAAATAACATCACTATCTATAGTATCATATAATAACTCAATTAGTTCACCTTCTGATTTTAGGAAATTCCAATTAGCAGGAATATCTATAAAGTTTGCTTCTTTATTGTTTTTCATTGCGAAAATTAAAACACGTTCTGTTGTATAGCCTTCCGTAGATTTTCCTTGAGCATTTTCTAGAAAAGGTTTTATAGAGATAGAATCGTTTGTATGCTTTAGTGTATGCAAATAAAACACACAGTCTTTTTTATATGTGTAACTTGTCGTTTTTATGGCTACTTCATTTTGGTTTAAATCTATCAATCTATCCATAAACCCAATGCTATTACTCATCCAATCTTGATGTTTATTTTTTGTGTGTTTAACATTTTCAAGTGTGCTTAGCAGTTGTTTAAAATTAAAAGTGCTGGTTAAAGTGTTTTTAATGGTAATGATAGATACATTATCTTTTAATGTGTCTAAAGCTATTTGTTCTTTATGTATGTTCTTTTCACTCTTAACTTTTTGTTCTTTACAACCCAAATTAATTAAGATAAGTAGTAAAAATAATAAATGCTTTTTCATAATTATTTCTTTTTGCTTCTTAGTTGATACAACTCTAGTTTCATAGGGAAACTAAATCGATACCTATATATATTATCTAGAAGTTTAGAGCTTTCAAAATCATTTTCTGTATAATCAGCTATTCCAACTAGTTGGTCAAGAAATTGAAATTTATATGTTTCATCTTCTTTTTGTACAATGATTGTAAATGAATGATAATCGTCATTATAGGCACCAATGAAAACATAGTAGCCATTATCAGGACATTTACTTTTCATATAATCAACGGGACTTTCTTTAAAACTTTTTAAAGCATTATCTGTATTTCCTGCTGTACCATTACTATTTAAAACTTTTTTGTTGTTAACATCTAGAACTCTAAACGGTTTAGATGTCCATTGCATAAAAGCCTGTTTTTAAGAAATGTCGTTTCTATTCATTTTAATACAATCATTTATCACTTTTATTCTCCAAGAGTGTAAATTTGTTTCCGCTTTGCGACTCTAAAATCACACCACTATCTTTCCATTTGAAAAAGTAATCAATTGTATCGAGTTTAATAAGGTAGTTGCCATTTAAGTTATAACCTGTAAATGTGTAGTTTTTAAATTTTGATGAATTATTAATTGTGTTTTTAGCTAAATTGAAAGTTATATTTTTATCTATTTTAATTTGATTTTCATTATACAAGTCAAATGTTTTATTATAAAATGATATTGTATGAATATTTTTGATTAATGAAGCGTTTTTAAAAGGAATGTCACCTATGCCTGAAGTGTATTTGATAGTGTCTCTTTTAGATATAAAATTAATTCCATTTTTTCTCTTCACAATAAATAGAGAGTCTTTATTCTTAAATTCATGTTTATTCCAAGATGGCAAATAATACGTGCTATCATTTATTACTTTTATTTTGATTTTTCTGTATTCTAATAAACCGCTTTCCGCATAAATATTATAATTCTCCCAATTCTCAATATAAACAGATTCAAAAGGATAATCTCCTTCATTTCTTTTTGCGTTATTAACACCATTAACATATATAGATTTTAAAAATTGAATAGGGACCCAAGTGTTATTGTTTACGGTTTTAGGTTCGTAGTTTATGATTCTGTTATTTATTGTTTTAGTGTCTAATTTAGTTATTACACTATCAGTTGATACAAGTATTGGATGTCTATTTTGTATCTTGTTTTCTTTACAAGAAACAATTCCGACTAATAAAAATGCAATTAAATATTTCATGTTATCTATTTTAATTCCCAGTACCATATTTCGTCTGCTGCGTATAATCCTGAGCCTGTTTGTCCATGATATATAACATCAATATGGCTAATACCTCCATTGCTTTTATCCCATAAAAATACAATTCCATGAGCGTTATTAGGATTAAATTGGGAAGGGTTTTTTATTTTTTTTGGTTTGAAAACATTATTATGTAACCAATCGGCAAAACCTTTCGAGGATCGAGCATACCCTTCAGTAGTTTTATTTATTCCCGGGTATGAATTTATATTGAAATTTGAGTTAATTAGGCCATAAGAGAGTCTTATTGCACACTGATTACGCGCGTAACTATCAGAGCTTGGTGTAGCTCTTTGATTTCTTATATTTGTAGGGTATTTGTAGGGTATTTGTGGATTATCTCTCCTAAACTTGGCAGTCCTCCTCCGTTTTTTAAACTCCAATCAAATTTAAACTTATCCTCTGTTAGTTTTTCTTTTTCTGTTTTTAAGCTAATAAATTTTTTGTCGGCAAAAGATTTATATTCATAGTTAGGAATTAATATAGTTCTATTGTTCTTAAATTCAGATTTTACTTCTCCCAAAAACTCACCATTAGAACTGCTGTAAAAAAATATTTTTGATTTAACTACAATGGTTTCCACCTTAAAACACCCACAAAACAAATTCTCATATTCGCCTATAAAAGTATCTTCATCATCATTAGCTATAAACCTTAAATAAAAATCAATACTTTTTTCTTCTTCTGTTATCTCTATTTCTACATCGATTTCCGTACCAAGTTTAAGTTTAGGTTATCACTAAATTTAGTTTCATTCTTTGTTCAAAATAGAATCGTTAATAAAATAGAATTTTTTAAGGTTTTCTATAGTTGCTCTATTATTTCCAATATAGAAAGAAGTATTATCTTTACCAATAGTAGCATACGATTCAGATTTGTTTCTTCGACCTACAAAAGTTTTAAAGCTTTTAGAGTCTACTTCATATTTAAGTTTTTTCGAGATAATAAATTTCTTTTCCAACTCTTAAATAACCTCCTCCTAAAAGCTCGTGATCACTTTTATCACCAGCAATAAAGAATTTTGGAGGTGTTGAGGCTTCATAGGAATAGATGTAATTTTTATCCCAATAATAGTTTTCGATTGGGTTTTCTAAGTAATATTGATTTAGGACCTTTTTTTATATTCTTCTGTTTTGTTCAGGGATTCAAATGTAGGGAAGTCAATAATATTTTCTATGTTTTTCTTTTTTCCATCAATATTGATTATATTAAAAAAAGTATCGATTTTTTTCTTTTGACCAAGAGGGTAAGATAATTTTAGGAATGTTTGGCGATTTGTATCAATTTTAACTAAGTTAGTTTCTTTTTTACATCCTAAGGGGCTAATAAATAAAAAATTTTTCGTTGTATTTTCCATGAAATAGTTTTTTAAGAGCATTAAACCTTATGCTTACTATATTATATGAAAAAAACATTATTGTGGCTGAATTCGGGTTTAAAAGTATCGTCATTATTTACTAAAAAAAAGATTTTGTAAAGAATCTTGAGTAGTTTTTTTTAAAGAAAGAGATTTAAGCCTATCTAAGGTGTATTTTATGTTATTGAAGTAAATAAAATTTTTGTCGTGTACTAAATTTATTATTTCTCCTTTTTTATTTGTAAAAGTACTGTTTTTGAAAGATTTGTTATCTGCATTATCGAGTGCCATTCCATTCCAATATACTTTTGAATTATCTTTAATGTAAGAATCGTTTATTATTTTATAGTTCTTATGGTTAATATCTATTTGATAAAAAGGAGGATAACTAACAGGATGATCTCTGTAAACATAAACTGAATTTCTATCTGTGAAATATATGTTTGAGGTTTTTATTTTATTAAATGATTTTATATCTACAATATCTTTAATAAAAGCTATTGAATCATTTAGTGTGCCAATATAATCCAAAAACGCAAAATGTAACTTTTCGCATTTTGTTATTTCACCACTTAAAGGACTAGGATTATTTTCTTGCTTTATTCTCAAGTAAATATTTGATACAGAGTCTTTAAATAATAAGTTTTTTACTACTTCTGTATAAAGTGATGGGTCATTTTTACATTTAGTAGAGTCTTGAGGTATTTGCTTATTGGGATTAATTTCTTTCTTAATTATAGACTTCTCTTTTGTAATACAACTGATAAAAAAAAGAGATATTAGAAGTAAAGATACAATTAGCTTTTTCTTTGAATTTTCCATAATAAGATATTTTTTGCGTGCTTATTTTTATTTTTCCAAAAGGCCTGAGCTAATATAAGAAACGTTTCATCTAATTTTGAAAAAGGAATGTTTCTTGAGCTAGATCCTCTATCAACGTAACCTTGATCAAGAATGCTAAATGTAGGATTTTTAGGGTTCATCATATTAATTACTAATAACATTACGTGATATTCTCCGTGCATAGAGAAATAATAAAGATGATATCCTTTTCTATTATTAATTTCGGAATTGATTCTTTTGGCTAGACTTGACTGAAATTGAGTTGGCTTATCATTAGTATTATAATTATTTGTTTTTATTTCAATATTACTTTTTATATATCCCAAATTTTTAATTACTAATGCTCTGGAAGTTGAGCTCATAAGCCTAATTCCATTTCCGCCTTGTGAAATGTAATTTGGTTCTGTATAGAAATTTTTATCGTCTTTTAATATTGCTCCTAATCCTCTATCTGCGGTGTTTATACAATAACCGTTACCAATCACATTGCCTGTTTTGTTAAACGCTTGTGCTTTTTTATTTTCCTCTATAAGTAAAGATATTTCTTCTTCTCGAAAAACATCTTTATCAAATGTTAAAAACTCCACCTTAAAACAGCCACAAAACAAATTCTCATATTCGCCTATAAAAGTATCTTCATCATCATTAGCTATAAACCTTAAATAAAAATCAATACTTTTTTCTTCTTCTGTTATCTCTATTTCTACATCGATTTCCGTACCAAGTTTAACAAGTAGCTTATTGCTAAATTCTGGTTCAGTTTTTAATTTTAGTTTTGCAGTAGCGCCTTCAACCTTAACAAATTTATCCTTTTCTAAAGATAATTCTACTTCCAAATAACCATTGTCATCTTGAAACATTGAATCTTCGGTTACTTGCTCAACGTCAAATGGGATAATGAATTTTTTTAATTCAATAGGTAGTGTGAAAATAGATGTTTGCTTTTTTATATGTGAAGTCTGTGATAATAAATCTACATATACATGCTTATCATTTTTATCTTTTTCTAAAGGTAAATCGTGGTCTACTATTTCGTAGCCTTTGGTGTCTCTTAATTTTACATAAGGTATAAACTCATCTAATTCAATACCTTCTCCTGAGTAAGAGTTGCTAGCGTTATCTGTTTGTTTTATAGTTATAGTTCCCATAATTAATTGCCTTTACTTATAGATTTTAATGCTATTTTTAAATAGTCAGATGTTATATCGTATTCATTTAATATGATGTCTTCCACTATCTGTCCTTCATATTCAAAAGCACCATCAGTAGTACCCAAATCAATATCTACTTGTTTGCCAGTCATGTTTTCAGTTTTTATTACTAAAAATACATCTTGTCCTTTTCTTACTTTAGTAATTCTTTCGCCTTCTTGGTCTTCAAAATAAGATTCTAAAATTTGTTCCTCTTCCTCTTCTCGAGTAGTCTCTTCAATCTCTACAAAAGGATTGCTAGGATTCCATGGTTCTTGATGTGTTACACCTTTTGTTTTCATAATTCCCCAACCAATAGCAATATTCATGTGCAATGGTAAGGTGTCTATAGCATTAAAAGATTCAGATAAATCAAGAATTTGTGCATTAGCAAACTCCATTTTAAAAAGCGTGCTAATGCCATCTCGTTTATAGAATACTATTTCTCCTTGGCATTTATGAGTAGGAGAGAACATGCTTTCGTAAAAGAAGCTATCGTCTTTAGTCGATTCTATTGCAAATTCTAATTTATGGCCAAGCGGTCTAGAGCTTGGTCTGCCATTAACGTCTGCTATACGAGAATAGGCTTGCTTTGCGTTAAGGATGTTCCTAACTTCGTCATTAATAAATAGTTTTGCTAAAAAACTCATGGTTGTTATATTTTTTACTAAGCTACTAATGTACAAAAAAGGATTAATAAAATCCGATGAAATACATGCAAAACACAAACATTCATTATTGCATAGGATTATAAAAGAGTTGTGGTTATATTAGATTCTATTACACGGTTTAATTTATGAGCAAGAAACCTTGCATTGTTTCTATCATTAATAAATAGGTTTGCGATAAAAGCGCATGGTAATTCTATTTTTTACACTAAACAATTATAGAAAAAAACGAATAACTATATTTCATGAAGAGCGTAAAAGCACAAACATTCCTTAATTAATATAGTAAAGCATAAAATAGCAGTACCTTTGCAGCAAAATAAAGAAGTGACCTACAATTAAGATAGCGTTTGCTTCATAAACACTATTTATGTCATTCAAATTATTAGGGCTTTCTGAGCCAATATTAAAAGCAATTAGTAAAAAAGGTTACGATACACCTTCACCTATTCAAGCAAAAGCGATACCTCCAGTTTTAGATGGTTACGATGTTTTAGCTTCTGCACAAACAGGAACAGGAAAAACAGCAGGTTTTACATTACCTATGCTGCATATATTAAGCGAAAACCCAAAAGAGAAATTTAGACCAATTCGTGCTTTGGTATTAACACCAACACGAGAGTTAGCAGCACAAGTGTATGCTAATGTTAGAGAATATAGCGAATTTTTAGATTTACGCAGTGCAGTTATTTTTGGAGGAGTTAACCAAAAACCACAAGTAACTACTATAAAAAGAGGAGTAGATGTTTTGGTAGCAACACCAGGACGTTTGTTAGATTTATGTAGTCAAGGCGCAATTTCTTTAAAGCGTGTAGAAATATTTGTTTTAGACGAAGCAGATAGAATGTTAGATATGGGTTTTTTACGCGATATAGAACGCGTAATGAAACTTATGCCAGATAAAAGACAAAACTTAATGTTCTCGGCAACGTTCTCTAAAGATATTAAGAAGCTTGCTTTTAGTATTCTTAACAATCCAGTGCAAGTAGAAGCAACTCCGGAAAATACAGCTGTAGAAGCGATTACACAAAAAGTATATCGCGTTGCAAAAGCCCATAAAACAGGCTTAATAATTAAACTTATTTCCGATGGAAATTGGAAGCAAGTATTAGTATTTACGCGTACTAAGCATGGTGCCAATAACCTAACCAAAAAATTGATTGGTTCTGGAATTTCAGCAGCAGCTATTCATGGAAATAAAAGTCAAGGTGCAAGAACTAAAGCTTTAAAAGGTTTTAAAGATGGAACTGTTCGTGTTATGGTTGCTACAGATATTGCAGCTCGTGGATTAGATATTCCATTATTACCACACGTTATCAATTTCGAAATTCCAAACATCTCTGAAGATTACGTACACAGAATTGGTAGAACAGGAAGAGCAGGAGCTAAAGGAGAAGCAATATCTTTAGTAAGTGCGGACGAAACTTCTTTTTTAAGAGATATACAAAAATTGATTGGTGAAAAATTACCAGTTGAAATTATGGAAGGTTTCGAGCCAGATCCTAATGCATCAACAGCACCAATAAAACCTGGTCAAAACAGACAACCTAGAAATAGCAAGCCTAAAGCAAAAGGTTCTGGAGATAAAGCGAAAGGTAACTCTGGAAATGGAGGCGGGAGAAACCGTAGCAAAAGCAAGAGCGGAGGTTCTAGTAATGATAGACGCTCAAGAAGTTAAGATGACTCAAGAGCTAAAAGATAAGATAATAGAAGTTTGCGATAAAAAAATTGCACAAAAAGGAAATGCCGTTGGTCTTTCCTTTTATGCGTTTTTTAAAAACAAAAATGATAATCCTAAGTTATTAATGGAAGCAGCTATTTGGTGGATTGAAACACACCAATTAGATCATTTTGAAAAAGCTGTGAAAATTAAAAATATGATACAGTAGATTTTTGTTCACTGATTTATATAAAATTTAAACCACATGGAAACTCAAAAAAACAATCCACTTCATGGCATTAAACTAGAGCAAATTGTAACCGATTTACAAGCGCACTATGGGTGGGAATATATGGGTTATAACATAAAAATTAAATGTTTTACAGATAATCCTACAATAAAATCGAGCTTAAAGTTTTTAAGGCGTATGCCTTGGGCTAGAACTAAGGTCGAGAATATGTATTTAGAATATTTAAAGAAACAACAGAAATAAAAAAATGCCTTAGAATTTATCTAAGGCATTTTTTGTTTTAGTATAAATATTATTAACGTAGTCATTTCTAATCTTCGTCCTCTTCCTCGAACTCAATTACTTTTACATCGTACTCTGCTTCTGTAAACTCATCACGACTTATCCAGTATTCTGAAGTTGTTAATGTGTAAGAAGTGTCTCCTGTAGATTTTAAATCCCAGATAATACTTTCGGCCTCATCAAAAGCTTCCTTGCCGTCTAGTGCGTCATGAAACAAGCGTTTAATAACATTACTCTTGGCTAATGTTGCATTTAAAACTTTTAAAACAACGTCTTTAGAGACGTCTTTGTTTGGTGTTATTTCGAATTCCACAACAGTTGCTTTAGCATTAGGGAAAGTGCCGTTAAAAGCTTTGTATAACAACTGGTTTATGTTGAATAGCTCATGATGTAAAGAGATATCTGCGTATTCTTCAGAAATTTTATCCAAGAGCATTTCATGCGAAATCTGTTCTATTTGATTTTCGTTGAGCGTATTCGATAATTTATAGTCTAAAATAATGGCAGCTGCTTCTTCAGGTTCAAAATCTGAAATGGCCATAAATAACAATTCTAAGAGTTCTTTTTCAGAAGTGTTTTCTCCAGAATCTTCAAATCCAAACTTATCGAGTAATTGTAAATAGTCTGCTTTAGACCATGCATTTTCAAGTGAGTCAACAGCTTTTACGCTGTTTATCATTATGTGGTATTTCATGGTATTAATTTTATAAAAAGTTAATACAAATTGAGTGATTTACTGTAAAATTTTGGTTAAATAAAACATAAATTATTTAATGCCTTTTTAGCTTGTCTTCAATTAAATTTAAGAACCAAAGGTCTAAAGAATACTACTTTAAACTCCTTAATTGTCTTAAGCCTTCGTAAGCAACAATGCTTACAGCATTCGCTAAGTTTAAACTACGCACATGCTCGCTATAAAGAGGGATTTTAAATAATTTATCCGAATGTTTTTCGGTTAATGCTTTCGGAAGACCTTTAGATTCTTTACCAAAAATTAAAAACAAATCGTCTTCAAATTCAATATCCCAATGGTCTTTTGTACCATGACTAGACAAAAACACCATTTTCTTTTTTCGTTTTTACTGAAGAAATCATCAGTACTATCATAGTAATGCAAGTTGAGGTGTTGCCAATAGTCTAGACCAGCACGTTTTAATCTTGCGTCTGTAATTTCGAATCCATACGGTTTTACTAAGTGTAAGTTTGATCCAGAAGCCAAAGCTAACCTGCCAATGTTTCCAGTGTTGTTTGGTATTTCTGGTTCTATTAATACAATGTTAAGTGCCATTTTGTTTAGATAATTAAATAAAATTTATTGTCTAATATAAAGAAACCTACTCGGTAAAAGTAGGTTTCTATTTGTGCTAATTGAAAATTAGATTAAAAATTGAGTTTACTCAATTTTACTTATATTTTCATTAGAGTTTATATTGTTGTTTTCGTTAGCTTTTGGGTCTTCACCATATTGGTTTGGTCCTCTATCTCCTTCAGTTACTGCTAAAATAAAACTGTAAAGAGGGATAAGTTGATACCATCCACTTTTTCCAACATCATGCATTCTTCTTGTATTAACAGCTATTGCAGGAACAAGTGTTGCAAAAATATAGATGTAAATAATAGCAATTAACGCAGGAGCATCTACTGCATAAGCTACTAAGCCTAATAGTATTAAACCTCCATAGACAAATATCAAGTGAAAAAGCGCGAACATCCAGTATTCTTTACGTCTAGCTCTTCCTTCAAAATTTGCATAATTATCTTTAATTACTTTTAAAAACCATTTCATAAATTTAAATTTTAGTTGATTAGTGCCACAATATATAGAAATAAAAAAGAATAGAAATAGATATTATAATTTCATTTTCATTTCAATCATATGGCTTTTAAAACCATTATTTTGATAAGCTTTAATGGCCGATGCGTTTTCACTGTACACTTCTAAACGAGCTTCGGAAATACCTTTAGAAATAGACCATTTTTTAAGTTGTGCTATTGTGTCTTGAATAATACCTTGGCCTCTAAATTCTGGGTTTACATACATAAATCCCATATAAGAATATTCAGTATTTTTATGATACTGTTTTGCTTGTATTATTTTAGCATAACCACAGGTTATAATTACATTATTAAGGCTGCCAACAATTAACTCTGCTTTACTAGATGTTATTAAGTAGTCTAAATCGTAGTAGGTGCAATCGTCTTTTAAATTAGAATCGAAAGGACGCTCGTAAGCAATTAACTCTTGTTCGAAACCTAAAAGTATTGGTATGTCTTCTAAGGTTGCTGCTCTGTATGTAATGTTGTCCTTCATAATCAAGTCTATTTTAAAATGGTATCTACAAACGATTTTATGTTTTCTGTTCCGTTTTTAGATAAGTGTTTAATAAAAGCACTGCCTATAATAGAACCTTTTGCATATTCGGTTGCTTGTGTAAATGTTTTGTGATCTGAAATTCCGAAACCTACAATTTGTGGGTTTTTTAAATTCATGTCTGCAATACGTTTAAAGTATGCCGTTTGTTCTTCTCCAAAACCAGAATTACTACCTGTAACGCTTGCGCTACTTACCATATAAATAAAGCCGTTAGAAATAGAATCTATAAAATGAATACGTTCTACACTTGTTTGCGGTGTAATTAGAAACACGTTAATTAGTCCATATTTTTCGAAAGTAGCTTTGTATTGGTCATTATAAACATCTACTGGTAAGTCTGGAATAATTAAACCATCGATACCAATCTCTTGACATTTTTTACAGAAAGCTTCTACACCATATTGAAGCATTGGATTAAAATAACCCATTAGAATTAACGGAATAGAGACTGTTTTACGAATGTCTTTTAATTGATTAAAAAGAACATCGGTTGTCATTCCGTTTTTTAGAGCTTGTGTTGAGCTTGCTTGTATTGTAGGACCATCGGCTAAAGGATCGCTAAATGGTAAGCCTATTTCTATCATATCTGTTCCGTTTTTTTCAAGGTTTTCTATAATAGAAACGGTGTCGTTTAAATTAGGGTAACCTGCCGAAAAATATATGCTTAACAGTTTTTTGTTTTCTTTTAATTTTTGGTTTATTCTGTTCATAATTGTCATTCCTGCAAAGGCAGGGATCTATTTTTTGATTAGACATTTTTATTATGTTCATTTTGCCTTGATGCAAAATGAACCAAAAAATCACGATCAATTTGAGGAAATTCCTTCGGAACGCTCCCTTTCAAAACTACATGCTTGAAGCTGCGCTTCGCAGTTGCGTTTTTCGGTCACTATTTCTGCAGATTGATGTTTCCGATTGTATCGGAATTTAGGACATTTCTATTTATTATTTTTTTGTTTTGTCCAAGTTGTTTTTTTACTTTACTAATTCCTAATTCTTGTTTTTTGCGTTAAGGATTGAAAGGTTTGTTTGAGCTCCTCGCAGAGAGAGAGCCTTGAAAGCCTGACCTTTGTGGTAACGCCCAAATAAATTTATAGCTTGAAATAATCTATATAGTTTTGTAAATCTTTATCACCACGACCAGATAAATTGATTACGACTACATCGTCTTTTTTAAACTTTTTCTCTTTTAAAACAGCAAAGGCGTGAGAGGATTCTATGGCTGGAATAATACCTTCTAATTGGCTTAGTTCTAATCCTGCATTCATGGCTTGATCGTCTGTAATGGCTATAAATTCTGCACGTCCGGTTTTGTATAAATGTGCATGCATTGGTCCAACGCCTGGATAATCTAGACCAGCTGAAATAGAATATGGTTCTGTAATTTGTCCGTCGTCGGTTTGCATTAGTAGCGTTTTACTACCATGTATAATCCCTTCTTTACCAAGTACAGATGTTGCAGCACTTTCTCCAGTATGTACACCTTTTCCTGCAGCTTCTACCGCTATTAGTTTTACGTCTGTATTTTCTAGGTAATGATAATAGGCACCTGCGGCATTACTACCACCACCAACGCAAGCAACTACATAATCTGGAGTTGTTTTACCTTCTTTTTCTTGTAATTGCCATTGTATTTCTTCGGAAACGACTGCTTGAAAACGGGCTACCATATCTGGATAGGGATGAGGTCCTACGACACTTCCAATAATATAATGTGTGTCTACAGGATTGTTAATCCAGTCTCTTATGGCTTCGTTTGTGGCGTCTTTTAATGTGCGACTTCCAGATAATGCCGGAATAACGGTTGCGCCTAACATTTTCATTCTGGCCACGTTTGGAGCCTGACGTGCAATGTCAATTTCTCCCATGTAAACGATGCATTCCATACCCATAAGAGCACAAACGGTTGCTGTTGCTACACCGTGTTGTCCTGCACCTGTTTCGGCAATAATTCGTTTTTTGCCTAAACGCTGTGCCATTAAAATTTGGCCAATAGTATTATTGATTTTATGTGCTCCAGTATGGTTTAAATCTTCTCTTTTTAGGTAGATTTTTGTGTTGTATTTTTCGCTTAATCTTTTTGCAAAATAGAGAGGAGAAGGGCGACCGACGTAATCTTTTAATAATTGATCGAATTCTTCTTTAAAAGAAGGTTCGGCCATTATTTTTAAATAGTTTTGGCGTAACTCTTCTACATTTGGATACAGCATTTCTGGTATGTAAGCGCCACCAAATTCTCCGTAATAACCTTTGTTGTTAATGTTGTATGTCATGATTTCTCGATAAATAATGAGTTTTGTGTTGCACTTAGACTTGCTAATTGTAACGACATGATATAATTTATAGTTTTATAAATCTTCTTTTATATAATTAGCTTCGACTAATTTTTTTCGAAAATCCTTAAGTTTTGTATAGTCTTTTAATCCTGCTGCAGTTTCGAATTTACTGTTTAGGTCTAGAGTGCAACAAAGGTCAGACTCTGGTCTTTTTAAGAATAGAAGTAATGCTTCCATTTCGTTTGGACCAATACCACCACTTAGAAAAAAGGGTTTTATAGATGGGTATTTTTTAAATACATTCCAATTAAAAGTATAACCATTTCCTCCTGGTTCTTTACCTTTAGTATCGAACAAGTAGTAGTCGCAAACATCTTCAAAAGGTTCTAAAACTTTAAAATCGAATTGATTTTTTACAGAAAACACTTTTATAACTGTTAGGTCTAATGCTTTTAGTCTTTCGCATAATTCCGGCGTTTCATCTCCACCATGTAATTGTACACCTTGAAGATTGTGCTTTTCTACTTTTCCTCTTATAAAATCGAAAGTAGCGTTTACAAAAACTCCAATTTTGCTTATGTCTTCTGAAATTTCTGGAATAACGCTATTAAAATGGCGTGATGATTTTTCGTAAAAAATGAAACCCATATAATCTGGTTTAAGGTCTGCAACATCTAGGATGTTGTTTTCATTTTTCATTCCGCATACTTTTAGTTTCATAATTTTTTGTTATTCCTGCGTATGCAAGAATCTGTTTTTAGTTAATAATTATTCTTTGGATTCCTGTTTTACAGAAACAAGTTCTGCATAAATAACAGGAATGACAAATCGGTTTTTTTATATGTTCATTGTGCCTTGATGCAAAACGAACCAAAAAATCACGATCAATCTGAGGAAATTCCTGCGGAACATTCCCTTTCAAAACTTCATGCTTGAAGCTACGCTTCGCAGTTACGTTTTTTCGGTCACTATTTCTGCAAATTGATGTTTCCGACTGTGTCGGAAGTTAGGGGTTTACTTTTTACTATGTATTTGTTAAATCCTAATTCCTAATTCCTTTATAAATTGTTTTGCGCTTTCTCCAGCATTTTCTGTTTTCATAAAGTTTTCTCCTATCAAGAAACCTTTATAGCCAAAAGGTTGTAATGTTTTTATGGCTTCAATATTACTAATCCCACTTTCAGATACTTTTACAAAATCGTTTGGAATTAATGTACTTAATTGTTTACTCGTTTCTAAACTAACGTCGAATGTTTTTAAATTTCTATTATTAACACCTAACATATCTAAACTTGGCATTATAGATTTATTTAGCTCCTCTTCGTTGTGTACTTCTAAAAGCACTTCTAAATTTAAGCTTTTTGCAAATTCCGAAAACTGTTTTATTTCAGTTTTTGTTAATATTGCAGCTATTAATAAAATAACATCTGCTCCATAAGCTTTGGCTTCTAGAATTTGATAAGTGTCAATTATAAATTCTTTACGAAGTAATGGTAAGTTACAGCTTGCTCGTGCTGTTAGTAAATCGTCCAGAGCGCCTCCAAAGTATTTACCATCTGTTAAAACAGACATACCACAAACACCGGCGTCTTCGTAGCCTTTTGCAACATCGAAAACATTGAGATCGTGATTAATAACTTGTTTTGATGGAGAACGACGCTTATGTTCTGCTATAATTCCTGTTGTGCTGTTTCTTAGTTTATTGGCTAAAGAAATAGTTTCTCTTTCAAACAAAATAGATTGCTCTAATTGCTTTGTAGGAATAAGTTGCTTTCGAAGGTTTACTTCTATGCGTTTGTCGTTAGTTATTTTATCTAATATGTTCATGTTTTCCTATCTCTAACTCTTTCCAAATGAAAGAGAACTGTTATGTCTATCCATTATCTCTCCTTCCTTTTAGGAAGGTTGGGATGGGATTATTTACTCAATTCTATTAATCGTTTTAAACTTGCTTTGGCTCTACCACTTTCTAAACTTTCTTTGGCTAACAGAAAACCTTCTTGATGTGATATTTTATTTACGGTTGCAATTGCTAGTCCTGCATTGGCGCAAACAACATTGTTTTGTGCTTCTGTTCCGTTACCTTTTATAATGGATTTAAAAATTCTGGCTGCTTCTTTTACCGTCGAGCCTCCAAATATTTCTGATTGCTCTATTTGTTCTACTTTTAAATCTGAAGGACTTAACATCGTTTCAGAATTATTAGAAATAATCTTAGTTTCTCCAGTTAAAGAGATTTCGTCATACCCATCTAGCGCATGAACTATACTATAGTTTTTGTCTGTATTCTGGTATAAATAACCATACAACCTTTGTAGTTCTAGGTTAAACACACCTACCATTTGGTTTTTTGGAAATGAAGGGTTTACCATTGGTCCAAGCATATTGAAAAAGGTTTTAACACCTAGCTCTTTACGAATAGGAGCAACATGTTTCATGGCAGGATGAAATAAAGGAGCGTGTAAAACACATATTCCAGCTTGATCTATTGAATATTTTAAAAAGTCTGCTTTATTAGAAAAATGAATACCCAAAGCTTCCATAACGTTTGATGATCCAGAAGCAGATGATACACCATAATTTCCGTGTTTAGCAACTTTAACACCCGCGCCAGCAGTTACAAAAGAGGATAACGTGGAAATATTGAATGTGTCTTTTCCATCACCTCCGGTACCACATAAATCAATAGCATTAAAATCTGATAAATTTACAGGAATACATAGTTCTAAAAGTGCATCGCGAAAGCCTTGTAGCTCTTCTAGCGTTATGCTTCTCATCATGAAAACTGTTAGGAATGAAGCAATTTGACTTTGATTATATTTCCCTTCAGAAATATTGACCAATACATTTCTAGCTTCTAGACTTGAGATGTTCTCGTGATTTATTAATCTGTTTAGTATTTGTTTCATGCTTTCTAAGTGTCAGTTCAAGTGATTTTTGTTTTTATAGGAATTGCGTCGAGAATTATTACTTCTCGATACAATTTTTTCAAGCTTCAAAAATCACTCAAAAGGACAATTTATTTTAACTATTAATCCAGTTTTCTAAAATTTGTTTTCCATTAGGTGTTAATACACTTTCTGGATGGTATTGTACGCCTTTTACATCGTAAATCCGATGCCTTAAAGACATTATTTGTCCGTTTTCATCAAAAGAAGTAGCTTCTAATTGCTCTGGTAAATTTGAATTTACAACCCAAGAATGGTATCTGCCAACTTCTATGGTTTTGCCCATGTCTTTAAATAACGATTCATTATCAACAGTAATATCAACTTTGGTGGCTACACCATGAAATACGGTGTCTAAATTTACTAAACTTCCACCAAAAACTTCAGCTATGGCTTGTTGTCCTAAACAAACGCCAAGAATACTTTTAGTTGGAGCATATTGCTTAATAATGGCTTTTAGTAAACCGGCTTCTTCTGGAATTCCAGGGCCTGGTGATAGTACTATTTTATCGAAGGCGTCTACCTCTTCCAAAGTTAATTTATCATTTCGTTTTACGGTAACTTTACAGCCTAAGTCTTCTAAATAATGAACTAAGTTGTATGCAAAGCTATCGTAGTTGTCTATTACTAATACTTTTTTCATATTAAATTTCTTTAGCTAATTCAATAGCATTTGTCAACGCTCCTAATTTATTATAAACCTCTTGTAGCTCACTTTCTGGGTCAGATTTAGAAACCAAACCAGCTCCTGCTTGCCAATGTAATTCGTGGTTTTTGCTAAGGAAAGTTCTAATCATAATCGCATGATTATAATTACCATTAAAATCCATAAAACCAATAGCTCCACCATAAAAAGCACGACTGGTTTTTTCGTATTTTTCAATTAGTTGCATTGCGTTATGTTTTGGAGCACCACTTAAAGTTCCTGCAGGAAATGTATCTGCAACTACTTGCATGGTTGGTGTATTGTCGTGTATTTTGCCTGTAACCTTACTTACTAAGTGTATAACATGAGAAAAAAATTGAGCTTCTCTATAGGTTTCAACCTTTACTTGGCTTCCATGTCTGCTTAAATCGTTTCTTGCTAAATCAACAAGCATAACATGTTCTGCATTTTCTTTTTCATCAGTAGCCAATTGTTTTGCTAATTCTGTGTCTTTTTCATCATTTCCAGTACGTTTAAATGTTCCTGCAATAGGATGAATTTCTGCTATGCCTTCGTTTACTACTAATTGCGCTTCAGGAGAACTCCCAAATATTTTAAAATCGCCATAATCGAAATAGAATAAATATGGAGAAGGATTAATACTTCGTAAAGCACGATAGACATTAAACTCGTCACCTTTAAATTTTTGAGAAAACTTTTTAGAAAGTACCAATTGAAAAACATCACCTCTTGCACAATGCTTTTTGGCTAATGCTACATGTTCTTTATATTCGTTATCTGTTAAGTTAGATTCAATCTCAGAGTCTGTAGAGAACTCGTATGTAGCAAAATTTGTAGACTTTATTAAATGCAATATTTCATCAATATTACTGGCGTCATCATTAAAACAATGCGCAAAAATATACGCTTCATTTTTAAAATGATTAATAGCAATAATATTTTGATAAACAGCGTAGTAAATATCGGGTATTTCTATTGAATTTGGTTTTTTTGAAATCTCAATGTCTTCAAAATACTTCACAGCATCATAAGAGGTATAGCCAAAAATACCATTGTTTATAAATTTAAAATCTTGATCGGAGTTTACTTTAAAACGTTGCGTAAATTTATGGATCATTTTAGGTACATCTGTAGTACGGTTTCTAAGCATACTGCCATCTGGAAACTGCTGTTCAATAGTATCTCCTGAAACTTTTATAGAAGCAATAGGATTAAAACAGATGTAAGAAAAACTATTATCACTGGCATGATAATCGCTACTTTCTAACAAGATGCTATTCGGGAATTTATCGCGAATTTTTAAGTAGATACTTACAGGTGTAATAGTGTCTGCAAGGATTTTTTTGTAATTGGTGTAAAGGCTAAATGTCTTCATTTATGCTGAATTTATTTTCAGTATCTCTTTTAAAGAGATGTTATTTTTATTATAGATTCTGAAACGAATTCAGAATAAAAAAAAAGGCTTGTCGTGAATGACAAGCCTTTTTGTATTTTTAATTAAAAGATACGTAAGAGTTTATTCACGAATTGTTTTCCGAGAAGTCCACCACCAAGTAAAATTTAAATTTGCGTTCATGTTTGATATAAAGGACAAAGATATAAATTGAAAGGTGAAAATCAAATTAATTTTAACGTAAATATTTGTTAAAAGTGATTTGTATCTGCATTTCTGTTATTATTTTTATAAAATGAAGATAAATGTATTACTATTATTAGTATTGTTCTCTGCTTGTAAGCAAGAAGAAAAATTGCAAATAGAAAAAAATGATTTAGTTAAAGTTCAGGAAACAAACGTCGAAAATAGAGATTTAACCGTATATAATTTTGATGAGCTCGAGCCGCTTTTAAATAAAAAGGAAGATAAGATTTATGTTGTTAATTTTTGGGCGACATGGTGTGCGCCTTGTGTTAAAGAACTACCATATTTTGAAGCTCTAAATGAAGATTATAAATCTAAAAACATAGAAGTTTTATTGGTAAGTTTAGATTTTCCTAAGCAGTATGAAACGCGACTTAAACCTTTTATTGCAGAGCATAAGTTAAAATCGGAAATAGTAGTATTAAATGATGTAGACTCAAATACATGGATTCCAAAAGTAGATAAAGAATGGTCTGGAGCTATTCCGGCAACAATTATATATAATAAAAGCAAAAGAGCATTTTACGAGAAATCGTTTAATTTAGAAGAATTAAAAACAGAAGTTAATAAATTTTTAAAATAAATTAATATGAAAAAAGTTGTAAAAGTAATATTACTATTAACAATAGTTTTTGGTTTTTGGTCTTTCTCCAAATCGGAAAAAACAACAAATAATGGTTATAAGATTGGGGATGTGGTTGCGGATTTTAAATTAGAGAACATTGATGGTAAAATGGTATCTATGTCAGATTATAAAGAAGCAAAAGGGTTTATAATTACCTTTACATGTAATACTTGTCCTTATGCTGTTGCATATGAAGATAGAGTGGAAGGGCTCAATAAGATGTATGCTACTAAAGGTTATCCAGTAATTGCAATAATGCCTAATAATATTGAAGTAAAACCTGATGATAACATGGAATCCATGCAAGAACGAGCAAAGGAAAAGGGATTTACTTTTCCTTATTTAATGGACAAAGGCCAACGCGTATACCCTCAGTTTGGTGCAACTAAAACACCACATATTTATGTTGTTAAAAAAACAGATAAAGGAAATGTAGTGAAATATATAGGTGCAATTGACGATAATTATCAAGATGCCAATGCAGTTAAAAACAAATATGTTGAAGATGCAGTGAATGCATTATTAAACGGAAAAGATGTTATTGTAAAGGAAACGAAAGCGATTGGTTGCTCGATTAAAGTATAACTAAAAAACTAATTTTTAAATATACAACCTGAAGCTGTAACACTTCAGGTTTTTTTTCGTCTGTATCATAAGGAAACGTTAATTTGATTAACTTTGCACTTTAAAAAAAAAATGGAATGGCAGATTTATCACAAGAGCAATGGGCTCAACAATTAAAGGCAGATGAGAATGCCTTTATATTAGATGTAAGAACAGAGGAAGAAGTAGCAGATGGTTACATTCCAAATGCTAAAAATTTAAATATATTTAAAGGTCAAGCCTTTGTTTATGAGTTAGAAGCACTAGATAAAAATAAGAATTATTATGTCTACTGCAAGTCAGGAGGAAGAAGTGGTCAGGCTTGTGCGCTCATGAACCAAATGGGATTTGAAAACGCTTACAATTTAGTAGGTGGTTTTTCAGAATGGACAGGTGAAGGAAAGGAATAGATTAAAATAAATAATAAGATTTCCGTCTACGCGGAATTACTAAAATAATTAACAATGAAAAAATCAACAATTGTAATCGTGTTAGTTTTAATGATAAGCATGTTTAGCTGTTCTACGAAAGACAGAAGTGCTATAACGGTAGTTTCTGTGGAAGAAATGCATATGTTACAAGATTTAGAGAATGTCCAATTAGTAGATGTGAGAACATCTAAAGAACACAAAGTAGGACATATATCTAATTCTCAAAATATAGATTTTAACTCACCTACTTTTGATGACGATATTACAAGACTAAATAAAGATAAACCTGTGATTTTATATTGCCAAAAAGGAGGTAGAAGTGCCAAGTGCGCAGATAAATTATTAGAGGCTGGCTTTAAAAAAATATACGATTTAAAAGGTGGTTTTTCAGAATGGGAACATGTAGATTTAGATATTAAATTATAAGCTTTTCTTAAAAACTTAGTAATAAAAAAACCTCAAATGATTATTATTTGGTTTTTTTATTTTTGAATAAACAGATTTAATTTCCGAATAAGTGAATTTCTGTAAATTCTTTATTTATCGAAATTGACTGATGACCATTGATAATTAGATGCTCTAAATCAATTTCTACATTATCTATTTGTACAGATGTAATTGTAAACGGTAGATTATGGAACACAAGATTAAATTTACTATAACCCGCGTTAAAATCTCCTCGCTTGTGTTGTTGTAAAATTAATTCTTTCTTTTTTCCTGTGACCTTAAAAGTACGTAAGCTAAATCTTCCTTTCTTATAATCATAGCCATCATGAGCGTCATCATATAATTTTGAAGATTCTTTACCTTCCTTATAGTAAACATCTAAAGTAATTTCATCAAATTCCTTCTCACCTACATATTGCTGTACTGGGTATTTAGGGATTACAGCTCCTTCTTTAATAAACATAGGCATACTGTCTAAGTCTGCATCTACCCATACTTCTCTTCCTCCTTCGATTACTTCGTCTGTCCAGAAATTGTACCATTTACCTTTGGGAACATACATTCTTCTTCCTTTAGCATTTGGTTCTAAGATTGGGCAAACTAAAATTTGTTCACCATAAATAAACTCATCACTTCTGTAGTGTGTGGCTGTGTCTTCTTGATCGTATAAAACTAGAGATTTTAAAATTGGTGTGCCATCATTTATATATTTCCAAAAGGCAGTGTATAAGTAAGGTAATAGCTGGTATCTAATTTCAACAAATTTTCTTACAATATCTGTAATCTCTTCTCCAAAAACCCAAGGTTCTTGGTCTCCATGATCTCCAGAAGAGTGTACTCTACAAAAGGCATGAAAAACACCTAGTTGAATCCATCTTGCAAACAATTCTCCTTGAGGTTGTTCTGCAAATCCTCCAATGTCACTTCCTGCAAAGGAGAAACCAGACATTGCCATACGTTGTGCTTGGTTATTAGCAATGGCTAAATGTTCCCAAGTTGCAACATTATCTCCCATCCAAGTTGAGGTATAACGTTGGGCTCCAGAATAGGCTGATCTTGTAATTACAAAGGGTCTTTTTGGATACGCATATTTTTTTAAACCATGATATGTAGCACGTGCCATTTGCGTTCCATAAATGTTGTGTGCTTTTCTATGTGAACATGGATTTCCATCATAATCATGGCGTACATCGTCTGGGAAAGATTTGTTAGGAACGTCCATTACTGCTGGTTCATTCATGTCATTCCACACGCCTTTAACTCCAATATCTTCAATTAATTCTTTAAATAAGCCAGACCACCATTCTCTAACTTCAGGTTTAGTGTAATCTGGGAAATAACATTCTCCAGGCCAAACTTTACCTTTCATGTAAGGACCATCGGCACGTTTACAGAAATAATCTTTATCTAATCCTTCTTTAAATACACTATAATCTAAATCGATCTTAATTCCTGGATCTATTATTACTACAGTTTTAAAACCATCATCTTCTAGCTCTTTTACCATCCTTTTAGGGTCCGGGAAATACTCTTTATTCCAAGTAAAGCATCTAAAGCCATCCATATAATCAATATCCAAATAGATAGCGTCACAAGGTATTTTTAGATCTCTAAAAGTGTTTGTTACTTCTTTTACGTTAGCTTCTGGGTAATAAGACCATTTGCATTGGTGAAAACCTAAAGCCCATAATGGAGGTAATGCATGAGGCTTGCCTGTTAGGTCTGTATAGTTTTTAACTACATCTTCCATTTTTGGTCCGTAAATGAAATAGTAATTCATTTCACCTCCTTGCGCCCAAAAGCTAGTTACATTTCTTCTTTCGTGAGCAAAATCGAAATGAGATTTAAAGGTGTTATCGAAGAAAATACCATATGATCTATTATCTTGTATTGCTGTGTAGAAAGGAATTGCTTTATAGATAGGGTCTGTGTTTTTTCCAAAAGCGTAAGAATCTGTTGCCCAGTTTTCGAAACGTTTTCCTTTTAGATTGACATCTACGGGTTTATCTCCTAAACCATAAAAACTTTCTGCTTTTTGGCAAGCTTTACTCATTTTTACAATGTCACCTCCGTATTCATAGCTCTCTTCCCAGTGAAAACCTATTTCATCTTCATTTATTAGCTTTAAGTCTAAAGCATCAAAAAGTTTTACTTGTAAACTACTTTTTTCTACTTTACAAATTAATTTTGAAGTTGTAATTATATAGTGAGTTTCATCTTCTGTGACTTCTAGAAAACTATAGCCTCTGCTAGCGTGTACGGTAACTCCATACGAAAAATCGTTTTCAAACTTACCTGTTGTGCTGTATCTAAAACGAATAACGCTATCTCTAACAACCGTTAATTGCAAAACAACGCCATTTTTTGTAGTAAAATGTAGTGTATCTACATCTTTTTTATAGTCTATAATTTCTGATGGAAATAAATTTCCCTTTTGTTCTAACTCTGTATTAACTATCATTATATTGATGTTTTGGTCTGCAAAAAAACGGAAAACTTAGCACAATAAAAACATTATTAATTACCACTTGTTAACGCAAACGTTGTAATTGTATTATTCTTAAAATAAGGCTTTTATATTATGAATACTTCAGTACGATCATGGCTAAAGGCGGTATTGTTACCTCTGTAGAATGTGTTCTAGATTGCCATTTTTTTGCTTTAGAAGTAATAGTGGTGTTATTGAAATCTCCAGACCCATAAAACACTTTGTCGTCACTATTAAAAATTTGTTTTAGGGTTCCTTTTTTTGGAAGTCCAATACGGTAATTTTCGCGAGGTAACGGTGTCATGTTGCAAATAACAATAACATTGTCTTTTTGTTGATTTCCTTTTCTAATATAAACAAGTACAGAGTTTTCTGCATCGTTATAGTCGATCCATTCAAAACCATCTTGAGAGAATTGTTTCTGTGAAAGTGCAGGCTCTGTTTTGTAAAGAGTATTTAATGCTTTTACTAATTCTTGTGTGCCTTTATGCGGTTTATATTGTAATAAATGCCAATCTAAACTGGTTTGAAAGTCCCATTCTTCACTTTGTCCAAATTCGGCACCTTGAAATAGAAGTTTTGTTCCAGGATGCGTATACATATAACTGTATAGTAAGCGTAAGTTGGCAAACTTTTGCCACTCGTCTCCAGGCATTCTGTTTAAGATAGATTTTTTGCCATAAACAACTTCATCGTGAGAGAGTGGAAGCATAAAGTTTTCTGTGAAAGCATACGTCATAGAGAACGTGATGTCGTTTTGATGGTGCTTTCTGTAAGCAGGATCTTTAGAGAAGTAATCTAATGTATCGTGCATCCAGCCCATCATCCATTTCATTCCAAAGCCTAAGCCTCCTAAAAAAACAGGTTTAGAAACACCTGGAAATGCTGTAGATTCTTCGGCAATTGCTTGAACGTCTGGAAAAGTTCCATAAACAGCTTCGTTTAGCTCTTTCATAAAAGCTACGGCTTCCAAATTTTCTCTTCCTCCGTATATATTTGGTTCCCATTCTCCTTCTTCTCTCGAGTAATCAAGAAATAGCATTGATGCCACTGCGTCTACACGTAGTCCATCTGCATGAAATTGGTCGAGCCAAAACAAGGCATTACTTATTAAAAAAGATTTTACCTCATTACGACCATAGTTAAAAATTAAACTTTTCCAATCTTGGTGGTAACCTTTCTGCTTATCTGGATGTTCGTATAGGCAAGAACCATCAAAAAAGCCTAAACCATGCGCATCTTCTGGAAAGTGAGATGGTACCCAGTCTAAAATAATTCCAATATCATTTTGGTGAAATTTATCGACTAGTAACTTAAATTCTTCAGGATAACCGAATCTTGAAGTTGGTGCAAAATAGCCAGTTACTTGGTAGCCCCAACTTGGATCGTATGGGAACTCCATAATTGGCATAAGTTCTACGTGTGTAAAGTTCATTTCTTTTACGTAACTAACCAGTTCGTCTGCTAGCTCTACATAGGATAGAAAGCGATTTTCTTCAATTTGTTTTTTCCAAGATCCTAAATGGACTTCGTAAACAGAATATGGCGCATCTAAAGCGTTTTTTTTTATACGAGATTTCATCCAATTTTTATCTTTCCAACTGTAATCGTCCTCCCAGACTATAGATGCTGTTTTTGGATTATGTTCGTAACGTCTAGCATATGGATCTGCTTTTTCAGTTTTAATGCCGTTGTTGTTACTTTCAATTTTGTATTTATAGGTTGTTCCTTTGCCAACTTTAGGAATAAAGCCTTCCCAAATACCACTTTCGTCCCAACGTACATTTAATTTGTGCTCTCCTTCTTTCCAGAAATTAAAATCTCCAATAACCGAAACTTGTTTTGCGCTTGGAGCCCAAACAGCAAAATAAGTCCCTTCTTGTTTGTCTATTGTAATTATGTGTGATCCAAACTTTTCATAAAGTTTGTAATGTTTTCCAGCTTTAAATAAATTAACATCGAAATCTGTAAATAAGCTATGCGCTATTACTTGAGACATATTTTGTTTTTTGATTAAGTATTCGTTTGTTACCTTATTACAGTCCCTTTGGGTATTGTAGAACCTTTTTTAATAACAACAATCCCATCTTTTATTAAGTAGGTATCTGTTTCAATGTCTTTTGCGTTTGGTCCTCCCTCGATTCTAACATCGTCTCCAATTCTACAATTTTTATCAATTATACAATTGTTGATATAGCATCTGGCTCCAATACCTAATAGATTTTCAATTTTATTAACTTCAATGTTTTTTAAAGATTCATAATGATCATTTCCCATCATGTAGGTGTTTAAAATAACAGATTCTTGTCCAATTCTAGAACGAATACCTATAACGCTTCTTTCAATCTTTGCTGCATGTACTATGCAGCCGTCGGCAATAACAGTTTTGTTTAGTAGACTACCAGATATTTTAGATGTTGGTAATATTCTCGCATTTGTGTATACTCTATCATCTGAATATAAATTAAATTTAGGAATATCATCCGTTAGGCCTAAATTAGCCTCAAAGAAAGAATCTATAGTACCAATATCAGTCCAGTAGCCTTCGTATTGGTAGCTAAGTGTTTTGTGGTTATGTATAGATTGTGGTATAATCTCTTTACCAAAATCATTAGTATCTGGATTCTCCATCAGTTTAACTAATAGGTCTCTATTAAAAATGTAAATACCCATAGAGGCTAGATAGTGTCTTCCTTCTTTCTTCATGTCTTCACTAACATCCGAAGTCCAATCTGGTAATAAATCTGCAGCTGGTTTTTCTATAAACGAAGTGATGATGTTTTGATCGTCTGTCTTCAATAGCCCAAATCCGGTTGCATCTTTTGCATTTACAGGATAAGTTGCAATAGATATTTCAGCATTACTTTCTTCATGCTTAGCGATCATATCTTCTAAATCCATATTGTACAATTGATCTCCAGAAAGTATTAATGCGTACTGAAAATCATTACTCAAAATGTGCTGCATACTTTGCCTTACAGCATCTGCCGTTCCTTGAAACCAATCTTCACTTTGCATTGTTTGTTCTGCTGCCAAAACGTCTACAAAAGCAGAGCTAAAAAAACTAAAATGATAAGTGTTTTTAATATGCCTATTTAAGGAAGCAGAATTAAACTGTGTTAAAACATACATTCTTTTAATATCAGCATTTATGCAATTAGAAATAGGAATATCTACCAATCTATATTTACCAGCGATGGGTACTGCTGGTTTAGATCTGTCTGCAGTTAATGGGTATAGTCTAGAGCCTTGTCCTCCTCCTAAAATAATACTTAAAACCTTATTGTTTATCATAGTTTAGTTATTTAGCGATTTATATAATTCTATGTATTTTTTTGCTGAATTGTCCCACGAGTGATCTATATTCATAATGTGTTTTCTTGTTTTTTTGAAGTTAACATCATCTTTATAAAAAGCAGTAGCTCTTTCAATTGCTATACAAATATCTTTTACGCTTGCGTGTTGGTGAGTGAAACCAAAGCCGTTATCTGTAATGTCGACAATAGTATCTTTTAAACCTCCAATGCTTCTAACTATTGGAATAGTGCCGTAGCGTAAGGAGTACATTTGGTTTAAGCCACAAGGTTCTACTCGAGACGGCATTAATAAGAAATCTGTTCCTGCATAAATATTGTGAGACAGCTTTTCATCATAACCAATATACGCATTATAATTACCTTTGTGTTTTGTTTTTAAAGCTTCTAATTCGTTTTCAGTTTCATGGTCTCCAGAGCCTAAGAGTAGTATGGATATGTCATTGTTTTTTAATGCAATATCAAAAGCTTCAGGGAATAAATCTGATCCTTTTTCGTCTACAAGTCTTCCAATAAATGCGAATAAGGGTTTTTTAATATTTAAATTAAAAGTATCACAAAGCTCTTTTTTATTTGCTTTTTTTCCGGCAATACTAGAAGCGATTGAATATTGTTTTGTTATAAATGTATCTGTTTCAGTATTCCAAACATTAGTATCGATGCCATTTAAGATCCCAACACACTTTTCGTGTTCGTTACTTAATAATGATTCTAAACCATTAGCTGCACTTTTTAGTTCTTCCATATAACTTGGAGATACTGTTGTTACTTTCCATGCGCATTTTATTGCAGAAGCTAGCGGATTAATAGTACCATTCCAATCTAGTAAGCCTACGTTAGTAAAATCGAATTTTGGAATTAAATTAACTTTATCATGAGAAAAGCAGCCTTGGTATTGTGCATTGTGTATTGTGGTTACAACAGGTATTTTATTTAGTGCTTCGTACTTAAAACTCTCTTGAAGCATAAACGGTATAAGTCCCGTGTGGTGATCGTGACAATGTATGGTATCCGGTTTTTCTTTTAGAGTAAGTATCCAATCTAAAGCTGCTATTTGAAAAGCTAAAAATCTATTAGAATCATCAAACGAATAGATGTAGTCTTTAAAAAGTAGCTCTGGGATGTCTATTAAAAATAAATCAAACCCAAGTAAAAAATCAACTGGTTTTAAGATTTTAAAAGGATGGCTTTCTTCGTCTAAAACAATGTTCCCTTCGTATATACTTTCAAATTCATTTTTTTTTGTAAAAGTAATATCATAAAAAGGCATTATTACACTAGACGTTTCACCTAGCATGTTTTGGTATTTAGGAAGTGCGCCTACAACATCTGCTAATCCTCCAACTTTTGCTACTGGATAACATTCTGCGCTAATGTGTACTATTTTCATCTCAAGTTTTTTATACAGTTTCTAAAGTACTAATTAGTTTTGATTCTTCTTGGTCAAAGGTTTATTTTTATTGATATATTAATAATCGTCTAAATGACCACGTTTTATTTGCTAAAATTAGTGAATAAATGAAGATGTGATAAACTGTAATTTATCTTAATGTAGGTTAATTTGAGCCATTTTTAAATATGCTAAGAGTTGTTGATGATAAAATAGAGTTTCAATTGGTATTGAGAAAGCAGTAATTAGAATGAGTTGAAGGTTGAAAATGTTAACTTTTATTAAGTATGTGCAGCTCGCTATGCTTTTAGTTTAAATGCAGAGAACAGCAAATCCTTTTTCAATATCTAATTAAAGCGATTTATTATTCGTTATAAGGACTTAAGTGTCGAATGTTTTATCGAGAAATTTATAGATTAAATTGGTAAATAATTCTATTTCAATTAGAATGTTAACCGTGTGTTTTCTTCTTGAATTCTCTTTTGGGATTAAACTTTACTACCCTAAAAATTGCATAATAGTTAAATTTAATTATATTTGGTAAACCAATCTGGTAAACCAATTGTTAAATTTTTATTGAAAAAGCACTTAATTTATATTTTTTAATTGTTTTGGAAATGAAGAAAAGGATATTGTTCGTATGTCTTCAAATGCCTCAGGGAATTCAAATACGGAAGAGGTTAGTACCTAGATTGATTTTTCTATTAGGAAAGTAACGTTACCTGTAGATGAAGATAATTATTGAATAATTAAATTATATATTTAACTGAAAGTCTATTGGTTTAAAAGATCTTTAGCTCTTTTTTATCTCTTAAAATTAAATAACCCTTATGAAAAAAATGATAATATTTTCAGTGTTTTTAACACTAATGGCCTGTGGTAGTAAATCACCAATAAGTACTAGTAGCATTAATGTTGCTAATATTGAAGAGCTAAATACTGCAATAAAAGACAGTAAGCCTGGAGATAATATTGTTTTAGCAAATGGAGTCTGGAAAGATGTTGAAATTAAATTTATTGGAGAAGGGACAGAAGAGAGTCCTATAGTTTTAAAAGCAGAGACCGAAGGAGAAGTATTTATAGAAGGTGTGTCTAGTTTAGAAATTAGTGGAAACTATTTAAAAGTGAATGGTTTGTTTTTTAGAAACGGACATTCGCCTAAAACAAACGTAATAGCTTTTAGAACAAGTAAAAGTAAAGTTGCTAATCATAGTAGCGTGTCAAATTGTGTTATTTTAGATTTTAATAATTTAGAACGCGATCAAGATAACCTTTGGGTGCAGCTTTATGGTAAGCACAATACATTAGATCATTGTTATATTGCAGGTAAAACAAATGGAGGACCAACGGTAAGAGTAGACTTAAAAGGAAATCAAAGTATTAAAAATTACCACCAGATTGTAAATAATCATTTTGGTCCAAGACCAAGAAAAGGTGGTGCTAGAGGCGAAACAATCCAATTAGGAAGTAGTTTTACTTCCATGTCACCAAGTAATACCACTATTGCAAATAATTTATTTGAAGAATGTAATGGCGAAGTAGAAATTATTTCAAGTAAAACCAATTTCAATATTATAAAAAATAATGTGTTTTATAAAAGTGAAGGTTCTGTAGTTACACGTCACGGAAATTATGTTACTATCGATGGAAACTATTTTATTGGAGATGGAATAAACGAACAATACGGTGGAATTAGAATTGTTAACACTGGACATTGGGTTATAAATAATCTTTTCTATAAGCTAAAAGGAAGTAATTTTAGAAGCCCATTAGCAATAATGAATGGTATTCCTAAATCGCCATTAAACCGTTATAATCAAGTGACAGATGTTGTTGTAGCCTATAATACGTATGTAGATTCTAGTTCGCCTTGGCAGTTTGGAGTAGGAACAAATATCGCACAGTCTGATGTTTTACCAAAATCTGAAATCCGTTCTGCAAGACCTTTAAGAACTGAGGTTGTTAATAATGTTATATATAATTCTGTTGGAGATGCCAATCCAATTGTTGAGCATGATAAAGCAGATGGTGTTACTTTTAAAAGTAATATTATATATAATAATGGAGTTGAAATAACAAATGGTCATGGTTTAATTTCTAAAGAATTAAACTTGACAGAAATAGGAAAAGAGCTTTCAGTGCCAACAACTGGTTTTGATGATGTGGAAATTTATAAAGGATTCGATTTTGAAACCATTACAGATGATTTATTTGGAAATTCGAGAGCAGATTCAAATAAAATTGGAGCTATTTTAAATGCTGCAAATGTTAATTTAGATCTTTTAGATAAATCAAAATACGGAACATCTTGGTTTTCTAACGAAGTTGAAACTAAAGAAGTAACAACACACAGTGTAAATAATACTAACGAATTAGTGTCAAAGTTAAATGCCGCAAAAAGTGGTGATATTCTTGATTTAAAAGCGGGTTCTTATACTATTGCGCAATCATTAATTATTAATAAAACAATAACAATTACGTCTAAAGGAAATGCTGAAATTCTTTACACTGGAGCAAAAGAAACTCCAGCTTTAGAGTTGCATCCTTATGGGAAATTAACTTTAAAAAACATAAAGTTAAAAGGGACGGGTACACAATATGCTGTTGCGAGTTTAAAAAAGAATATGTCTAATCATTTTGGATTAGAAGTAACTGATTCTGAAATCAGTAATTTTAATTATGCACTAAAAGTTTATAAACAATCTTTTTCAGAAGAAGTAATATTTAAGAATACTTCAATTGTAGATTGTGAAAACGGTTTAGAGCTGTCTGAAGAAACAAATGATAGAGGAGATTATAATGCAGAATATTTTACTATTGATAACTGTACTTTTAATAATGTAAAGCAGAATGTTGTGGATTATTACAGAGGTGGTTACGATGAGTCTACAATTGGAGGAAATCTTTTATTAACGAACAGTACATTTGTTAATTGTGGAGCAAAAGAAAAAAATGGAATTCTTTTAAATCATAGAGGTATTGTAAATGTTGACATTAATAATAACACCTTTAAAAATAATAAAGTTCAGTTTGTTTCTATTTTATGGGGAGCAAAAAATAATAAAGAGTCAGAAAATAATTTAACGAACTCTGGGAAAATAAAAACAGAAGAAAACTTAGTAATGAAGTTAATGTATTAATTCGCTTTTTTTAAGCAAATAATAAAATAGCAACATATTTAGCACAGTCGAAATACTAATAGAAATTTTAGTTTTATTAGTATTCCGACTGTACTCAAATTAATGAGTTTTGTGAAATAGTATAATAGAAACAGTCCGTAATAAATAAAATAGTATGAAATTAAAAATAGCCATAGTCATTCTTTTAATGTTTAGTTTTTCTTGTAAAGAAAAGACGACTACTATTTCAGATGATAAAAAAGAAACATCAACAGCTACATCTCAAGAACATCCTAATTTAATTCTTACAGCTCAGGGTGTTAAAGATATTAGAGCGCAATTAGGTAATATTCCAATTTTCGATAAAAGCCTAGAAGCAGTAAAGAAGGAGATAGATGCAGAGATATCAGCAGGAATAGAAGTGCCAATTCCTAAAGATTATTCGGGAGGTTACACGCATGCACGTCACAAAAAAAACTTTGTGGTTTTACAGAAAGCAGGCGTTTTATATCAAATTTTACAAGACGATAAATATGCAAAGTATGTAAAAGACATGCTAATGGAATACGAGAAAATGTATAAAACATTACCGTTACATCCAAAAACAAGATCTTATGCAAGAGGTAAATTATTTTGGCAATGTTTAAATGATTCTAATTGGTTAGTGTATGTAAGTCAAGCTTACGATTGTATTTATAATTATTTATCTGAAGAAGAGCGCAATAAGTTAGAAACAAATTTATTTAGACCATTTGCAGACCATATATCAGTAGATAGTCCTCAGTTTTATCAAAGAGTTCATAATCATAGTACTTGGGGAAATGCAGCAGTTGGTATGATTGGTTTAGTAATGAACGATCAAGAATTAATCGATCGTGCTTTATATGGTATTAAAGGTGTAAATTTAGATACAAAAGCTAAAGATGATGATGGAGGCTTTTTAAATAAAGATGGAAAAGCAGGTTTTTTAGCAAATATAGAAGAACCTTTTTCTCCAGATGGTTATTATAACGAAGGACCTTATTACCAGCGTTATGCAATGTATCCTTTTTTAATTTTTGCTGAAGGATTAAATAATGTTAAACCAGAAATGAAAATTTTTGAATACAAAGAAGGTGTGCTTTTAAAATCGATTAATGCGCTTCTAAACTTATCAGATGCAGATGGTGATTTCTTTCCACTTAACGATGGGCAAAAAGGAATGTCATATTATAATAGCGCTTTAGTGACAGCTGTAGATATCTCTTATCATTTTGGTGATCAAGATCCTGGTTTATTAAGTATTGCATCTAAGCAGGATAAAGTATTGCTAGACGATTCTGGTTTGGCCGTAGCATTAGGAATTAAAAATGGAAAAGAAGTACCATTTACTAGAAAGTCAATTAACTTATCAGACGGACCAAAAGGAAAACAAGGTGGTGTTGGTATTTTAAGAAATGAAGACATTGAGCTTGTGTTTAAATATGCTGCGCAAGGATCTAGTCATGGACATTATGATAAATTATCATATTCTTTATATGAAGACGGAGAAGAAGTCATTCAGGATTATGGTTTAGCACGTTTTGTAAATATTGAGCAAAAAGGTGGTGGAAATTATCTTAAAGAAAATAAGACTTGGGCAAAGCAAACCATAGCACATAATACAGTAACTCAAAATGAAACCTCTCATTTTACTGGGAAATATGAAATTGGAAGTAAGCATCATTCTGTTTTAAATTATTTTTCTTCTGAAAATGAACAAGTTCAAGTAGCCAGTGCTAAAGAAGAAAATGCATATCCTGGAACAGAGATGATCCGTACTATGGCTATTATTAAAGATGAAGATTTCGAGAAGCCATATGTTTTAGATGTTATGAAAATAGCTTCGAAAACAGTTAATAAATACGATTTTCCTTATTACTTTTTAGGGCAAGTTTTAAATACTAATTTTGATTATAAAACACCAGAAACATTAAAGATATTAGGAAGTAAAAATGGGTATCAACACTTATTTGTTGAAGGTTCTGCAAGAGCAACATCAGCAAACAGTAAATTGTCTTGGTTAAATAAAGGTAAATTTTACAGTTTAACAACAGTAACAGATAATAATGACGAATTACTATTTACACGAATAGGAGCAAATGACCCAGAGTTTAATTTACGTAGAGAAGCAGCATTAATGTTGAGAAGAAAGAACACAAAAAACACGCTTTTTGTAACAGCAATAGAGGCACATGGTAGTTATAATGTTGTTTCAGAATCTGCAATTAATTCTAAAAGTAATATTAAAGAATTAAAAGTTGTTTTAGATACTCAAGATTATACGGCTATTTCAATGACTACTGTAAAGGGAAGTACAAGGTTGTTTATTACTGCAAATACAAACGCTTCAAGAGAGGCAAGTCATACATTAAAAATAAACGAAAAGAACTACACTTGGACAGGTTCTTATTATTACAAATAAAATAATTCTAAAATAGAATACAATGAATAGATTTAGTGAAAAGTACGTTATAGCAAAAGAATTGGAATGGGAAAACCTTGGAGGAGGAGTCTCTAGAAAGTTTTTAGGTTACGATAATCAAATTATGATGGTAAGTGTGAAGTTTGATAAAGGAGCATTAGGAGCGCCACATCAACATTTTCACACACAAGCTACGTATTGTGTTTCCGGTAAATTTGAATTTGAAATTGATGGAGAAAAGAAAATCGTAGAAGCAGGTGATGGTGTTTATATTGAGCCTAATTTACTACATAGTGCAGTATGTCTTGAGGAAGGGCAGTTAATTGACACTTTTAGTCCAGTAAGAGAAGATTTCTTAACTGGTGAAGGTCTATCTTACTTTGGAGATAAGTCTTAAGTGTAAAAGCTAACTACTTAATAAATATTTTAAATAAATATTAATTTAATGAAGTAGACCTAATGTTATAGAGATTGATGTAAATGTTTGCTATTTTAACTTAAAAATATGCTCATTTAACATATAAATTTTACTACAACGTTGTAATTAACAAAATTTTATATATATTTGGTTGACCAGATTGGTAAACCAATATTTTGAATACTGTTTTTACAATAAAAAAAAGAACAGTTTTATAGCTGTTCTTTTTTTGGAATACTATTTCCTAAAAAATAGTATTCTCAAGGCATTTTAACTAACTAAATTAACAATTAATAAAAAATTATGAATTTAAAAGCTAAATCGGCATTTTTTGCTATACTTTTTATGTGCATGTCTGCTTTTGCACAAGAAAACTTAATCGTTAAAGGACAAGTAGTGTCAGCATTAGATAATATGCCGCTTCCTGGAGTAAACGTAATTGTGGCTGGGTCAAGCAATGGAACAAGCACAGATTTTGATGGAAATTATCAAATTACTGCAAAAGAAGGAGAGGTTCTTCATTTTTCGTTTATAGGCTTTGAAACAAAACTTGTACCAGTCACAAACCAAAGAACTTTAAATGTTTTATTAGTAGAGGATGCTAATCAACTAGATGAGGTTGTTGTAATAGGATATGGAACACAAAAGAAAAGTCACTTAACTGGTGCTATCTCTAAAGTAACAAATGAGACTTTAGATCAAATAGCAGTAGCAAGAGTAGATGAAGCTTTAGTTGGTCAAGTCTCAGGTGTTAATGTTCAAGCAACAGAAGGGGAAGCAGGTTCTGCTCCAACTATTACTATTCGTGGAGCGGGTTCTATTTCAGGCAGTTCTTCTCCATTAATTGTTGTGGATGGTTTAGCTGTTGATAACGACTTTTTAGGGTCTTTAGATATGAATGAAGTCGCTTCTTTTGAGGTTTTAAAAGATGCAGCATCTGCAGCAATATATGGGTCAAGAGGAGCTAATGGTATAATAATGATTACCACCAAACAAGGTAAAGAAGGAGAAACTAAATTTACTTACAATACGTTTACAGGTTTTAAAGAGGCAATACAAAGTGAGGCTTATTATATTACACTTGCAGAATCTGCGGAGTTTGAGCTTGCTCAAACAGGTTCATTGTCAAGTCAAACACAGTATAAGCAGTTGTTAGGAGTAGATAATCCTTGGCAGAATATTATTTTTGATGGTGGTCAAATAAAATCACACTCCCTTAGTGCAAGAGGAGGTAGTGATAAAACAAAATATGCGGCCACATTTGGTTATACGCATGATGAGGGTGTTTTGTTAACAGATGATTATAAAAAGTATAACCTAAGATTAAAAATAGATACTAAGGTTAATGATAAATTGTCTTTTGGAGCAAGTATTGCACCATCTATAACTAATAAAAGACGATTTGACGGCTCAACGCACGATATTTTAAGACAGCCATCTTGGTTGCCACTTTATCATGACGCAAATACAATACAATATGTTAACCAAGGAGCAATAGGAGAAGATGGATTGCCTTACGATGTACAAATAGGTGACTATGCGCTTCAAGGGCATTTTGACGGATACGATTTAGATGGAGATCCAAGTACTAACGGTATTAATATTTCTAGTACAGGAAATACAAATCCTGGAGCTAAAGTTTTAGAGCGTCATCGTACGGAAGATAGATTTAAAATATTTGGTAGCATGTATGCTAAGTATAAGATAACGGATGGTTTAAGCTTTAGAACATCTTTCGCAGGAGATCTTCAAAACACAGAAAATAGAAGATGGCAAGGTGTGCTTGCTAGTAGAAATGGTGCTAGTGCTGCTCAATTAGATTTGTCTAGTCAAAATAGAATGCACCTTGTAACAGATAATTATTTTACTTATGATAAGACGTTTGGAAATCATGAAATAAGTGCATTATTGGGTATGAATGCGGAGACATGGGATGTTAAATTTGATGCCGTAAGAGGTACGGGTTATGATTCGGATGTTTTGCAAACAATATCAGGAGCTTCAACAATTGCTCTAGCGGAATCTGAAGAATATGAATACAGTTTAATAGGCTATTTTGCTCGATTTAATTATGCGTATGACAATAAGTATTTTGCATCTCTAAGCTATAGAAGAGATGGGAATTCTCGATTAGGTTCAAATTCTAAATATGGAGATTTTCCTGCCCTATCTGCCGGTTGGAATGTAAGTAATGAATCTTTTTTAGAAGATAGTAATTTTGTTAGTAATTTTAAATTAAGATTAAGTTATGGTTTTACCGGTAATGCAGCTATCGATACTAATAGTAATATTATCGATAATTACGCTTACTTGTCTTTACTAGAGTCTTCAACAGCAGTTATAGACGGTGTTGTTACAAATGGATTTAACCCTATAAATATTGCAAATCCAAATTTAGAATGGGAACGTTTAGAAGAAATTAATCCAGGTGTCGATTTTGGTTTTTTCAACAATGTTGTTTCTGGTTCATTTGATTATTATAAAAGGACTAGTGATAAATTAATTATCTCAAACCCTATTTCAGGAACAACTGGTTTTTCAGAGGCGCTACAAAATCTTGGTAAAGTTCAAAATACAGGATTTGAATTAGAGTTAAGAACACGTAACATTTCTAAAGAGAAATTTAAGTGGTCAAGTACTTTTCTTGCAACAAGAAATAAAAATGAGTTATTAGATTTTGCAGATTCAAACGGGCAAATCCTGAATGTCGACGATAAACGAGCTGCAGAATGGATTAACCTAGTTGGTAATCCTATCTCTTCTTTTTATGGTTGGGTTGTAGAAAGCGAAATACCAGTAGAGTTTATTAATAATCCATACACACCAATTGGTAACGAAGCAAAAGATGTTTATGTAAAAGATTTAAATGGCGATGGAGTTATAGATGATGATGATAAAACTATCCTTGGAGATCCTTATCCAGATCTTATTTGGAGTTTTACAAATGATTTTAAAATTGGGGATTTTGATGTGAGTTTTATGTTTCAAGGAAGTCATGGTGCAGAAGTTAGAAATATTGCAGATCAATATATATTTAACTATTTTGATACCACAGGAGCAACAGATTTTATTTCAACAACACCTAATCAGGAGTTTACAAGAAAGAAAATATTTACAGACGCAATAATTCAAGATGCATCGTATGTTGCATTACGTAATGTTAATATAGGTTATAATTTTTCAGACGATGTAATTTCAGCATTAGGTATTTTTACTAAAGCTAGAGTTTATGCAACTGGTCAAAACTTATTATATTTTACGGCAGATGACTATACTGGTTTTAATCCAGAGTCTATTCAAACAACAAGTCCAACAACTTATGGTTACCAAAGAGGTGGATCTCCAATTGCGAGAACAATTTCTCTTGGTTTAAATTTAGAATTTTAATATAAAATATTATGAAAAACATAAAAAACATATTACTGTTTTTAATAGTGGTCGTTGCATCTTCTTGTGGTGCAGATTTTTTGTCACCAGAACCTACTTCGGCAATAAGTGCTGAAGATTATTATACAACAGAAGTACAATTAGAATCTGCGGTTATTAACATGTACGATGCTATACAAGGAGTTAATGCTTTCGCTTTTTCTAGTACAAGTTTAAACCATGGTGTTCAAATAGAGTTTTATCTAACCGAAATGCGTAGCGATAATACAAGAACAAAAAGTGGAGGAGGTTTGCCTCAGGAACTTGTGATTTATGATGCAGCTGCAACAAATACATTTGTTGGTGATTACTATAGAAGTTTCTATAATGTAATTTTTAGAGCGAATACAGTTTTAGCTAATTTAGGAGTTGCATCCGAAGAGAATTCTGCAAACATAGAAGCCGAAGCGAAGTTTGTTCGCGCTTATGCTTATTTTAACCTAGTAAGACTTTATGGAGATATTCCGTTAGTAGAAAGTATTATTGGTATAGAGGATACTGAAATTCAATTTAATAGAGTTGCAGCGAGTGAGGTTTACGACCTAATAATAAGCGATTTAGAAACGGCTGTGTCTGGCTTAGATAATACTCATAAATTTAGAGCTTCTAAAGCCGCAGCACAAACGACATTGGCAAAAGTGTATTTAACACTTGGAACAGAATATCTTTTAGCTCAGCAATTATTAGAAGATGTAATGATTAGCGGTTATGCTTTAGAACCTAACTTTAAAGACGTCTTTTACAATGAAGGAAATGATGAAATTATTTTTGCTATCGGTTTTGAATCAGATAACTCAAACGATAGTCAAGATTTTTCTTCAGAATGGTTAAATGGAGTCGGTAGATCATCAGGTGTTAACTATGTTACAGATGAAGCTAAAGTTGTCATAGACGCACTTGGAGGTAATAGAAAAGAGTATTCTTATAGAACAGATGTTGCCGAACCATCACAAAGTCAAGTTGTAAAATATTTACCGAATGGAGATAATTCTTTAGATATTGAACCAACATCAGCAAATGCAAGACTCGCAGGAAACGATTTTATTGTTTTAAGATATTCAGATGTTCTTTTACTTCATGTAGAAGCTATAATGGCAGGAGGTAATAGTACATCAGTACAAACCGCTCTAGATTCTTTTGAATTAGTAAGGTTAAGAGCTGGATTGTTAGGAGATGATGATAATTCAATTACAAAACAAGAACTGTTAGACGAGCGTCGTGTAGAACTTGCTTTTGAAAACCATCGCTTCTTTGATTTAATAAGATTTGGTGAAGCAATGAACGTGCTTTCTGATTATTCAACAAACAATGGCTATAATTTTTCATCTACAGATTTGTTATTACCTATTCCACAAGGTGAAATAAATTTAAGTAATGGTGCTATGCAGCAAAACCCAGGGTATTAATTTAATTATTAAAATAATGAAGACAATAAATAAGCAAACAAACCTAATATTAACAGCTATACTGTTAGTGTTATCAGTGTATTCATGTGATGATTTTGAAAAATTTGAACCAATTGGAGCAAACTCAATAGCAGATGAAACTCCACCATCAGCTAGTTTCTCTTACACTCAAGGACAAGGTCTGGAAGATGAATGGAAAGATTATACTTTTGCTAATAATTCTATAAGTGCAACAAGTTATAGTTGGGATTTTGGAGATAGTAATACATCTACAGATTTAGACGGCTTTAATACATATCCTGGAGAAGGTATGTTTACTGTAACTTTAACAGCAATGGATAACTTAGGAGAAACAAGTACATTTACTGAAACTATTGATGTTGTAGAACCAGAAGAACCGTTAGTCTCTGACCCTGTTTTGGTTAATTCAGATTTTGATAAACTAGCTAAATTGGGGGCAAGTGATTGCTCATGTTCAGCATGGGATAATGATGATATTGGAGAGCAAGGAGAAAGTAGTACAGTTAACGGTGTTTCAAGTTTTCTTAAATTTGATAACAACGAACCGGATCATGTGTATCAAGAATTTGAGGTTGTTCCTAATCAAGATTATACAATACTAATAGTAACATCTTTTAAAAGTATATCTAGTACGCCTGGTTCTTATCCTGGTAGTATGCTTGAGTTAAGAGTTTTAGCGGGTTCTGGTTACGTAAGTGGTTACACTCCTGTTTATTATGCTACTGCTCCAGAGTTTCCTAACTCAGGTTATGGTTATACTACCGTGGCTCAAGTAGAAGAATCTGCAAATAATCTTTTAACAGAGGCTATAAGTAATCCTGGTAATCAAGATTATTTTACTACTCCGTATACGTTTAATTCAGGAGCGAATAATAGTGTAGCTTTATTTGTTAGAGGTATAGGAGGAGAAGATACAGGTAGTTATGGATATACTAGTGGTGATGAAGAAATCCGTGCAGATTCAATTACTATTACGGCTAATAATTAAATTACAAACAAATTTTAAGTCTATGTTTCAAAGCGTAAAAACTATTTTTTTGTTATTATTAATCTTTACTTATAGCTTTAGCTGTCAAGCCCAAAAAGAAACAGTAAAAGATAAGGTTGAATCAAAAAAAAACAAGAAAAGAAAAAAGAAGGTTAAGCTTCCTAAGATAGATTTAACGCATTGGTCTTTAACAATTCCTGAAGGAGAGAATGGAAAAGCAAAAAGCTTTAAAGGAAAAGATGTTGTGGTTAACTATGCTACAAATAAAGAGATCAAGCCTTATATGTATAACGACTCCACAAAAGGAGCATTAGTATTTTATTCTTATCCTAGTAAAGCTACTACTGCGAATACTAAATATTCAAGGTCCGAACTAAGAGAACAAATGGTTCCAGGAAATAACGATGTTAATTGGACTTTTAAACAAGGAGCTTACATGAAGGGTAAGTTGGCTATGGATAATGTTACTAAAGATGATGATGGTAAATATCATAGAGTAATTATAATGCAAATACACGGAAGACTAACGGATGAGCAAAGAGATTTAATAGGCCAGAAAGATAATAATGCACCTCCAATGCTAAAAATATATTGGGATAAAGGTAAAATTAGAGTCAAAACAAAAGTGCTTAAAAATTTAAATGCTACTCAAGAAGAAATGCTACACGAAGATGCTTGGGGAAATGATGATGGTTTTAATTTTGAACAAGAAGTTGGTTTTAAAAAATTCACATTAGAAGTAAAAGTTTCAGAAGGTAAGATGGTAATCATTTTAAATAAAAACGAATATAAAGTTTATGAAAATATCCATATGAGAAAATGGGGAATCTTCGAAAACTATTTTAAAGCCGGTAATTATTTTCAATCCAGAGATGAAGGAGCCTTTGCTAAAGTAAGATATTACAATTTAGAAGTTAAACATTAGCCAAGTGTTGGTTGGCCTACAGCAACGGTGCTTGAGTTTAATTTTATTAACTGAACTGTAGTTGGTAGCCTTTTAGAATTTTATTGACCCTATAAAGACCTATTTTTTAGGAATTTATAGGGTTTTTTATTGTTTTTCTATAAGGATCAATAATAAGTTAACATTATTTAACTTTTTCTTACGAAAACGTTGTATAAGATAAAATTTTGTTTATATTTGGTAAACCAATCTGGTAAACCAATTGATTTTCAGGTTGGTTTAGATAAAAAAAAGGACAGGTGCACACCTATCCTTTTAGTAAAATACTTCTTTTGGAGGGAAGTAATTATGTTAAAAAACATAACACTGCAAAAGTAATAAACTATTTACAACTTCTGTGAAATTATGTTTTTAAGTAAATATTAATATTAACTAACTTAAAAATTAAAAGCTAATTATGAATTTAAAAGCTAAGTCGGCATTATTTGCAGTACTTTTTATGTGTATCTCTGCCTTTGCCCAAGAAAACTTAACCATAACAGGTCAAGTGGTTTCATCAATAGATAATATGCCTCTTCCAGGTGTTAATGTTGTTGTCGATGGTACAAGTAATGGAACAAGTACAGATTTTGATGGTAATTTTTCAATTACTGCAAAAAAAGGAGATGTTATTAAGTTTTCTTTTATAGGGTTTTTAACAAAGCCAGTTACCGTAGCAAATGCCACTAATTTAACTGTTTCATTAGAAGAAGATGCTAATAAATTAGATGAAGTTGTTGTCGTTGGTTATGGTAGTCGTAAAAAGAGTGATATTACTGGGGCTGTATCTTCAGTTACTGCTGATGAGTTAAACGCTTTTCCTGTGTTAGACGCAGCTCAGGCGCTTCAAGGTCGTGCGGCAGGTGTTGTTGTTCAGTCTAACAATGGTGGAGAGCCAGGAGCTCCTATCAATATAAAAATTAGAGGTAATACATCAATTAGTGCTAATAGTTCTCCGCTTATTGTTGTGGATGGCTTTGTTGGTGCAAGTATGCCTCAAGCAAATGACATCAAATCTTTAGAAGTTTTAAAAGATGCATCAGCTACCGCTATTTATGGTTCGAGAGGATCGAACGGAGTTGTTTTAGTTACAACGAAAAAGGGAAAGAAAGGTAAACTTTCTATTGAGTTGAATACTACTTATGCTGTTCAGAACACTTCAAATAAATTAGATTTATTAAATGCAAATGAATTTGCATCATATCAACAAGATGTAAATAATAATCTAGCTATTACATCTGGAGATGCTCCAGCGATATATACTCAAGGATCTGCAAATACAGATTGGCAAGATTTAATTTACACATCAGGTAGTACTGTAAATCATCAATTGGCATTTTCAGGTGGATCAGAGAAGATTAACTTCTATGCTTCTGGTAACTATTTTAAACAGGATGGTATTTTAATTAATTCAGGTTTCGAAAGAGTAACGTTTTTATCAAATATAGATGCACAAGTAAGTGATAAGTTAAAATTAGGTATGAATCTTTTTGGAAGTAGAGGATCTAAGGATGGCGTTGCTACACAATCCGATGGGTCAGTAACCGTTGGTGGAGATGATGTTATTTCTCTAGCTATGCGTTTTGCGCCAGATAAAGGTGTGTATAATAGTGATGGTACGTTTACAACTAATGATGCTATTGGAGATGAGGTAGATAATCCTTTTGCTGTTGCAACAGAGAGAGTAGACGAAACTATAACAGATAATTTTAGAGCAAACTTCTATGCTAATTACGACCTTTTAGAGAATCTTACTTTTAAAACAACTTTTGGTTTAAGTACAGAAAACGATACAAGAGGAGTTTACCAGCCATCAACTTTGCAAATTACTGCTGGAGGTGTAGGAGGTAGAGCTAGAGTTACTAATTCGCAAAGAACAAATATATTAAGTGAAAATTACTTAACATACTCTAAAGAAATAGGAAAAGGAGCTTTAACTTTATTAGCAGGTTATTCTTATCAAAAAACTAAAACCGAAGTATTTGCTGCGGCTGGAACAGGTTTTATTTCAGATGCTTTTTCTTACCATGCTTTAGGTAGTGCTACAGGTTTATTACAACCAGATTCTTATTTAAATGTTACTGAAATTCAGTCTCAGTTTGGTAGAGTAAATTACGATTATGATGATAAATATCTATTAACAGCTACTGTAAGAAGAGATGGAGCATCAAATTTTGCTGCTAATAATAAATATGCCATTTTTCCTTCTGGTGCTATAGGATGGAAAGTGTCTAACGAAGAATTTCTTGCCGATAGTGAAACTATCTCTAATTTAAAATTAAGAGCAAGTTATGGTGTTACTGGTAATCCATCAATTAGTCCTTACCAATCTTTAGCTAGATTTGCAAGTGTTTATGCTTCTAGTAATGGAGAAACTACTTTTGCTATTACGCCGGAACAACCTGCTAACCCAGATTTAAAATGGGAATCTTCTTATCAATCAAACTTTGGTGTTGATTTAGGTTTGTTAAATAACAGGATTACAGTTTCTTTAGATTATTATAATATTGATACTAAAGATTTAATTCTAGGAAATAATGGTATACCTGAATATTTTGGATTCTCTAATGATGCTATTTTAACAAACTTAGGTGAGATTAATAATCAAGGTTTCGAAATTTCTTTAAATACTAGAAATATTTCTAATGATAATTTTAGCTGGACTACAGATTTTAACTTTTCTAAAAATAAAAACAAAGTAGTAAGTTTAATAAATGATGCTGATTTATTTGGTGATGCAGCTCCAAGTTATTTTAGTGTTGACGATAATTATATTCTTAGAGTAGGTGAAGAAGTTGGTCTTTTTTGGGGGTATGATTATGCAGGAGTATATCAAGGAGGTGCTTTGCCTGCAGGTACAGCAACTTTGGCAAATGGAGTAGCAGGAGACCCATTGTTTTATGATATTGATGATAGTGGAGATATTACTGATGATGATAGAAAAGCAATAGGTAATCCTAATGCAGATTATACTTTTGGAATTACCAATAACTTTAGCTATAAGAACTTCGATTTAAGTCTCTTCTTTCAGGGTTCTCAAGGTGGTGATATTTTTAATTTGACAGATGTGCAATTAAATAATGGAGATTCAAATACAACTAGAGACTATTATAATAATGCGTGGACACCAACAAATACAAATACAAATGAGCCTCGTGTAGGAAACAATAGTAATAGAGAGATTTCTTCTCGTTTTGTTGAAGATGGTAGTTATATAAGATTAAAGAATATAGCAGTAGGTTATAACTTACCTTCAGATGTTGTAGAAAAAATGGGCTTAGATAATTTAAGAATTTCCTTAAGCGCACAAAATTTATTAACTTTTACAAATTACTCAGGCTTAGATCCTGAAGTAAATTACTTCGGAGCTAGTGGATCTAATAATACTTCATCTAATACGGTTCAAGGATTTGATTTCGGGAATTACCCAACAGTAAAATCTGTGAATTTAAGCCTTAATGTGAAATTTTAATTAATAATTAAATAACAAAAATTATGAAAACATATAAATATTTATTCTTGCTGTTTGCGAGTTTATCCATAGTTGGATGTTCAGACTTAGAAGAAGAGCCTGTTGGTTTGTTAACATCGCCAGATGATTTTTTCCAAACTACAGAAAATATTCAGACCGCCGTAAATGGCTCTCTTACGCACGCAATCAACGAAAAGTTTTGGGGAAGAAAATTATCTGTAGCCTTAATGTTACGTTCAGATATGGTAGATCTTGCATCTAACGAAGCAAGAAGAGTTGAAAATAATGAATTTACTACTCTAGCAAATAACGGAATGATTAGTGAATTTTGGTTAAAAACCTATCAAGGTATTGCTGCTGCTAATCAGGCTATTAAAGGTTCAGAGTCAGTAGGTGTAGCACCCGAGGCTAAAAACCCAGTTACTGCACAGGCTTATTTTGCAAGAGCATTCTATTATTTTCATTTAGTAAGACAGTTTGGTGATGTTCCTTATATCGATGTGCCATTAACGCCTGAAAATACTCCGGCAATGTCTACTATTAGTAAAACACCAGCTGCAGAGGTTTATGATAATATTATTGCAGATTTACAATTTGCTAAAACTTGGCTGCCAGATACTCAGGCATCTAGAGCAATACCATCTAAAGCTGCTGCAAGTTCTTATTTAGCTTTAGTTTATTTAACAATGGCAGGAACAAATGATAATGTTAATTTTCAAAAAGCATTTGACGAAGCTCAAGATGTTATTGCTAACAAAGGAACTTACAACTTAGATTTAGATCCAGATTTTCAAAATCTGTTTAATGCTGATGTTATTGATAATTCTTTGGAACCAATTTTTGCTTTAGATTACAATAACTTCGAAGCTCCAAACAATGGTTACGACCAAATAGCACCAATGACTGGTATCCGAGGAGACGATAGAAACTCAGGAGGTGGTTGGTCTGTAGCAGTGCCTTCACTAGATGTATATACAACATGGAATGCAGGCGATTATAGAAGAGCTGTAAGTTTGGACGATGGAGCTTCAATTGGAGGTAATCTTGAGCCTTATACTAATTTTATAGTAAGCGGTCATCAGTTTGCAAAAAATAGACCTTATATAGCAAAATACACACGTTATCCTGGAGCTTTTGCTCGTGGAAATGCCAGAGCGACAAGTCATAATTATTCTATGATACGTTATGCTGAGGTGTTATTAATTGCAGCAGAAGCAGGCGTAGCGATTGGACAAAATATTACAGCTCGTAATTATTTAAACGAAGTAAGAGCAAGAGCTAGAATGGGCGGTGTAACACAGCGTAATGGTGTACAAGTTACTGTGTCGGCAAGTGCAGAACCTGCAGATCATACAGGAACAGTTACTGCAGATGATATTCTTGAAGAACGTAGATTAGAATTTGCTTTTGAAGGTATAAGGTGGTACGATATTGTTAGAAGACAATTAGGAGCAACTGCATTTGGGGCTTCAGGTTTAGAAGGACTTAAGCCAGAATTTTCTTCAACAGATTATTTATTACCACTGCCAGGAGATGAGTTGGATAGAAATCCTAACTTATTACCGCAGAACCCAGGTTATTAATTATTACAAAATAGATGTAATTATTTCAGTTAGTTTTGTTAAGATTTGAGTCTGGCCTAATTTTTAAGGCCGGTAAGTCTTATTTTTTTAAGTGATATAGATTATTTCTAAATTTACTAAGTTACCGAGTATAGCTTTCATGTAAAATATAAATCATTATTTCATCTCACTCTTGCTAAAGTGAGATCTTACAAATTGGAGTAACACATTAGCAATAATTTGATTAGTCTAAAATTATGTGTCTTGAAGCTAAGGTTTACTGGTCTAAAGCTAGATCAGTAAAGTTTAGTAAAAAAAATAAATATCTAATAATGTTTTTTGAGAGATATACGCTAAATTAGCAGTAGATATTGGTTAACCAATTATTAAGTTTATGAAATTAGAGATACTAACAAAAACTGAAAACTTGAATGTGCAAAAACACATTATTGCTGGAATAAGAGATTTAATTAATTTGAAGAATCTGGAACCTGGAGATAAATTACCTTCAGAACGTATGCTTTCAGAAAAATTAGAGGTTTCTAGAGGTAATATTAGAGATGCGATTCAAAAATTAGAATTTTATGGCTTATTAAAATCAATTCCTCAGAGCGGAACTTTTGTTGCTAACATAGGTGTTATTGCTATGAATGGGATGATTGATGATATTCTTCGGCTAGAAGAACCAGAATTTAAATCTTTGGTTGAAACGAGAATTCTGTTAGAATTAAAAACCGTAAGGTTGGCAGCATTAAGAAGAACAGATGAAGATCTTGATGAAATGAAAGCGGCTTTAGATGCCTTTTCTAAAAAAGTATTGAATAAGGAAGATGCTGTACAAGAAGATTTGCTTTTTCATTTAGCCATAGCTAAAGCAAGCGGAAACAGCAGTATGAATACTTTTATGCTAATTATTACTCCCGAGATTATTACTAATTTCGAAAAATATCATGTCTGTGATAAAGACTTAGCTCAAAAAGGAATTAAAGAACATGAAGCAATATTTAAAGCCATAAAAAATAAAGATCCACAATTGGCTAAGAAAAAAATGAAAGAACATTTTAAAGAACTGTACAAGTACTGTTACAACGTTTAAAAAAGTAAACTTCAGTTAATAAAGTGCACAATTTATTAATTGAATGTATTGTAGTAAAGAGACAAGGAGGGAAGGTAATTATAGTAAAATAAGTAGATTCATGCTTTTTTTACAACTTACTTGGGATAAAATATTCAGTTACCTCAAAACTGAAATTAAGAAAAACAGGGCAAATGCCCTTTTTCTTAAAATTATAACATAACAAACTACTATAAATGAAATTAAAAGGATTAAGATGGTGGGTAGTAGGGCTCGTTGCTTTGGCAGCAGTTGTAAACTATATCGATAGACAAGCATTTGGAGCGCTGTGGCCAGATATCGCGAATGACTTATTTCCAGAGATGGATAAGGATGGACATAAAGCTATATACGGTATCATATCAACGGTGTTTATAATTTCTTATGCTGGAGGTCAAGCTCTTTTTGGTAAGATTTTCGACTGGATAGGGACTAGAATGGGCTTTGCACTATCTATAGGAGTTTGGTCTATTGCAACAGTATTCCATGCTTTTGCTCAAGGAATGTTGAGTTTTTCAATTTTTAGATCAATTTTGGGCGTGGCAGAAGCAGGTAATTGGCCTGGTGCAGCAAAAGCGAATGCAGAGTGGTTTCCAACTAAAGAGAGAGCACTTGCTCAAGGAGTCTTTAATTCGGGTGCTGCAATTGGAGGAATAGTAGCTTATCCTGTAATAGGATTATTGTCAGCTTATTTAGAATGGAAATCTATATTTATAGTTGTTGGTGTAATGGGTTTAATATGGTTAATACCATGGCTATACATTGTGAAATCAGGACCTAAAACACATCCTTGGTTATCCGAAGATGAAAAAAAATATATACTCTCTGGACAAAAAAATCAAGACTTAGATGAAGATGGTGAATATGATGATGGTTATGTTCCTGATACGAAAGAACTTCTTAAGCATAAAGAAAGCTGGGGAGTTATAATCGCTTCGGCGGCACTAGATCCTATTTGGTGGTTATTTATCGTTTGGATACCGCTCTATTTGTCTGAAGTTTTTGGAATGGATGTAAAGCAAATAGCATTCTCGGCTTGGGTACCTTACGTTGGAGCAATGATTGGTGCAATATTTGGAGGTTTACTAGCTAAGAATAGGCTTACAGCTGGATGGTCTGTAGATAAGACAAGAAAAATGACTATTACTTTAGGTTGTTTAATCATGATTCCATGTTTTTTTCTTTTAAAAGCACCAGCATCGGCTACAAGCGCCGTGATTATTATGGCAGTTTTACTTTTTGGATTTCAAATAGCAATCGGTAACATACAAACTATGCCAAGTGATCTTTTTAGCGGAAAAATAGTTGGAACACTTTCTGGTTTTGCTGGAATGGCAGCTAAACTTGGAGCAGCAGGACTTACAGCAGTGGTAACAATCGTTACAACAGGAGGTAACTATACTCCGGCGTTTATAATTGGTGGAGTATTAGCAATTATAGCATTATCGGCTGTTTGGATTTTGTGTCCTAAAATAGAGCCTTTAAAGCCTAAAGTTTAATAGAGAAAACTAGATTAAGTTTAAAACAAGAGTTGAGGGAATTAGAATATAAAATATTATAATAAATTAAAATCTAATATTAAAAAGATGAGTAAAAATAGTGGAAAAGTTGCAATAGTAACAGGAGCAACAGGAGGAATTGGCTTTGAAGTAGCAAAGAGATTAGGCAAAGATGGATATACTGTAATTTTAAACGGTATAGATGATAAGGCTGGAGCAGAAAGATTGAAAACACTTACTGATGAGGGTATTACTGCAGAGTACTATGGTTTTGACGTTACAAATGAAGAACAAGTAACTTCAAACATTCAAAAAATTGGAAATAAATTTGGTCGAATAGATGTACTAGTAAATAATGCTGGTGGATTAGGTGGTAGATCAAGATTTGAGGAGATGACTACTGAGTTTTACAAAAATGTAATGGCTTTAAACTTGGATTCTGTATTTTATGCTTCTAGAGCAGCAATACCGTTCCTTAAAAGTGGAGAGCATCCTTCTATTATTAATTATACATCTAATGCAGGTTGGACTGCAGGTGGACCGGGAGCAGGGATCTATGGTACGTCTAAAGCAGGAGTTCATGCAATAACTAGAGCTTTAGCAAAAGATTTAGCAGAATATGGTATTAGAGTAAATGCTGTGTCACCAGGTACAATAGATACTCCATTTCATGCTCAAATTAAAGCGACAAAGCCTGAGGTTTTTGCTTCATGGGCAAATAATATAATGTTAGGAAGATTAGGTCAGCCAGAAGATGTAGCAGGTGTTATTTCTTTTTTAGCAAGTAAAGATGCATCTTTCATAACTGCAGAAACTATCCAAATTGGTGGTGGTCAAGCATTAGGAATATAAAACTAAAGTTTTAGTAGTGGGCCAAATAGTTTTGTTTTCAATGTATTCTTCTTTAAACATAGATGGTTTAAAATTGAGTAAAAAAGATGATAGAACTATTTGGCTTTTTTTTTAATAAAAAGAATAGTAATTAAATTTAAAACATGAGTAAGATTGTAACATTTGGTGAAATTATGTTAAGACTCTCTACGGAGCGTCATTTAAGATTCTCTCAAGCAAAAACATTTGCAGCTTCTTATGGTGGTGGTGAATTTAATGTGGCAGTATCTTTAGCAAATTATGGTATTTCTGCAGAGTTTGTTACTAGGTTGCCTAAAAATGAAATAGGAGCTTGTGCATTAAAAGAGATGCGTAAATTTAACGTAGAGTCTAAAAATGTAATATATGGCGGTGAGAGGTTAGGTATCTATTATTTAGAAACTGGAGCAGGAACACGTGGTAGCAATGTTGTATACGATAGAGCTAATAGTTCTATGGCAACTATTCAAAAAGGAGCTATAGACTGGGAGTCTGTTTTAAAAGGAGCAACTTGGTTTCATTGGAGTGGTATTACTCCAGCAATATCAGAATCTGCAGCAGAGGAATGTTTAGAAGCAATAAAAGTAGCCCATAAACTAGGTATTACCATTTCTTCAGATTTAAATTATAGATCTAAATTATGGCAATATGGGAAAGAGCCTAGTCAAGTAATGCCAGAGCTATTAAAGTATAGTAATATTATATTAGGGGATATTGACACTGCTTTTTTTATGTTAGGAAAAGATAAAGTAGACCCGAATTATCAAAATGAAAAGTCGTTACCTTATCTATATGATCAACTTTTTAAATTATGTCCTAATTTAAAAACCGTTGCAACGACCTTAAGGTATTCGGTAAGTGCATCTCATCAACGTATAGGCGGTATTTTATACGATGGTAAAACCATATTTAATGCAGATGTTAAAGAAGTGACTCCAGTTGTAGATAGAGTAGGAAGCGGAGATGCTTTTATGGGAGGTTTAATTTACGGATTAGTAAATAATGCAACCGATAAACAAAAGGCTTTAAATATAGCAGTAGCAGCTTGCTGTTTAAAACACACCATTTCAGGTGATTGTAATTTAATTACACTTGATGACATCGAAAAGCTATTAAGCGGCGATTCTTCAGGTAAAGTTTCAAGATAAATAAAAAAGAAAATGGCACAATATTCAAGAATAGAAGTTGCAACAGTAATGCAAAACACAGGATTAGTTCCTTTGTTTTACGACAGTAATATAGATAATTGTAAACAAGTATTAAAGGCTTGTTATTCTGGAGGAGCAAGACTTATGGAGTTTACAGCAAGAGGAGATTTTGCTCATGAGATATTTGGAGCGCTTAACAAGTATGCTATAAAGGAATTACCAGGAATGATACTTGGTGTAGGTTCTGTTACAGATGCAGCATCTGCCTCGCTATATATGGCTTTAGGAGCAAATTTTATAGTAACTCCAGTGTTAAGAGAAGATATAGCAATGGTTTGTAATAGACGTAAGGTATTATGGTCACCAGGTTGTGGTTCTCTTACAGAAATTGCAAAAGCAGAAGAGTTAGGATGTGAAATTGTAAAATTATTTCCAGGTGGAATATATGGACCAGATTTTATTAAAGCAATAAAAGGCCCTCAACCTTGGACAAGCATTATGCCTACTGGCGGTGTTTCTCCAACTAAAGAAAATCTTGAAAGCTGGTTTTCTGCGGGAGTAACATGTGTTGGAATCGGTTCTAAATTGATAAAAAAGAACACAAAAGGAGAATATGATTTTAACGCTATTGAAACGCTTACTAGAGGAGCAATAGAAATAATTAAAGCGCTTTAAGTATGAAAAATTTAGAATCTATAATGACATTAAAAGAATTGTCTCGTTTATCTGGATTCTCAGTTTCTACGGTTTCAAAGGCTTTAAATAACAAATTAGATATTAGTATAAACACAAAGAAGATTATAAAAGATATTGCTTTAGAGCATAATTACATACCAAATACATTTGCTGTCGGTTTAAGGAAGAAAAGAACGCAAGCAGTGGCAGTAATCATCCCTCAAGCTAATACTAATCTTTACAGTTGGTTCTTGTTTAATATAGAGAAATTAGCAAATATTAATGGCTATAGAATTGTTCTCTTTCAATCTTTAGAATCTCCTTCAAGAGAGAAGGAGTGTATAAAGAATAGTAATGATGGTAGTGTAGACGGTGTTATTTTACTCTCTAAAACTAAGCCTCAAATGCAAGATTATAATCATCCAATTGAGTTTATTCAAATAACCGAGAATCAGTCTCAAGAGCAACTTGAGAAATATTGCGTTAATAGTTTTAATGCATTATTAAAAAACATAGCATAATTTTTTAAGAAACTAAAACATACTTAAATGCTTAAAAAAGCAATTCAGTTTATGGTTATTAGTGCAATTGCATTTACTTTTTTAAATGTATTTGTAAAGTCACTACACAGCTTTAGCGTCTATCAAATTGTATTTTTTAGATCAATTGGATCCTTGTTTTTTACATTACCATTTTTGATTAAAAATAAGATTTCGATTTTAGGAAATAAAAAAAAATTGATGATCATGCGCAGTGTATTTGGTCTTGCATCCATGATGCTATTTTTCTTTTCACTAAAATATATAGCTATGGGAACAGCAGTTTCACTTAGATATATCGCACCTATATTCGCAGCATTATTTGCTGTGCTCTTCCTTAAAGAAAAAATAAAAGCATTGCAGTGGCTTTTCTTTGGTATCGCTTTCTCAGGAGTATTAGTGTTAAAGGGTTTCGATAATCAGTTAGAAATAGAAGGTGTTGTTTTTGCTTTAATCTCAGCGCTATTTGCAGGATTGGTTTACATTACAATTAGAAAAATTGGAAAACAAGATCATCCGGTTGTAGTTGTAAATTATTTTATGATTATTTCTGCAGTAGTCGGTGGTCTTTTATCTATTAATAACTGGATTAATCCCACAGGAATAGAATGGTTAACCTTTTTGAGTTTAGGTGTTTTTGGTTATTTTGCTCAATTATACATGACTAAAGCAATGCAAGTAGGCGAAACAAACCAAGTTGCGCCATTAAAGTACTTAGAAGTAATTTTTACTATGCTTTTAGGTTCAATCTGGTTGGATGAAGTTTATACCTTATGGAGTGTATTAGGAATTGGTCTAATAATTTGTGGACTAATTCTTAACCTTAGTTTTAAGCGGTAAATAATTTATAAAAAGCACCTATAAAAAATAAAACCCTTAAAACTAGATAGTTAAAAGGGTTTTTGTGGAGTCGGAGAGAATCGAACTCTCGTCCAAACAAGTAAGAAAGTAGCTTTCTACACGTTTATTTTCTTCTTAGGTTTTCGAGTTTAAGCTGGTTAGAAACAACCCACTTTAACCTTATCTTTTTAATCTCGAAAAGGCAACAAAGCACTACCAAATCTATCTTGACTTTTACGATATCTCAAATGGAACGCCGTCAATCAAGGCTTTCCGGAGACATAAAGCTTGCTCACCTTGTGAGCCGAGGCTTAATCCTACTATAATTCGGATTAGGCAGCTAAAGCGTAGTTATTCTCGCCGTTTAAAAAGTTGACTTAGCCTTTAACGTGTTTCAAAATCATTACACGACGTGCTTACTAGTTTATTAATCTCGCTGTCAAAACCAGTCGACCCCAAAAATATAATACAGTAATTTTTTATGGCGTTACCCATTTTTGCTTTAAAGGGCAAAAATGTGTCAGGCTTTTCGCTATATCTTTTGCCGAAAAAGCAAAAGGATGCCGCTTCAATCCTTAACGCACAAACCAAGAAACAAACTAATAAAGTTTCGAGGACTGCAAAATTACTAAAAATATTAACTCAAAAGCTATACCAAACCACTTTTCTAGTAAATATAAATAACAATGTCAGTACAAATTATTAAATTTAGCTTAAAAAGATGATAAAAGTAGGAACAAAAGTGAAATGGAATTGGGGAAATGGTACTGCTAATGGAAAAGTAGAACAAACTTATAATACTCCCATAACAAAGACTATTAAAGGAACAAAAGTAACCAGAAACGGAGAGTCAAATAACAAAGCGTTATATATAAAACAAGACGATGGAGCGTTCGTTTTAAAATTTGAAAATGAAGTTTCTAGAGTCGATTAAATTTATTTGCGCAAGCCTTATAATAAAAGTAATTTAGCGGAAATATAATAAAGTTACTTCCTATGAAATTCGCCATAATAAAAGAACGTAAAAACCCACCAGATCGTCGTGTGGTTTTTTCACCTCAAGATTTAACAACTTTAAAAGATAAATTTCCTGAAGCAGAACTTGTAGTAGAATCTTCAGATATTCGCGTATTTACGGATTCAGAGTACCAAAAGGCAGGATTAAAAGTATCTCAAGATGTCGCCGATGCAGATGTTATGTTCGGTGTAAAGGAAGTGCCATTAGAGTCTTTAATTCCGAATAAAAAATATTTTTTCTTCAGTCATACTATAAAAAAGCAACCGTACAATAGAAAGCTGTTAAAAGCAATTTTAGCAAAAAATATCGAAATGTTCGATCACGAAACTATCGTAAAACAAAATGGAGCAAGACTTATAGGTTTTGGTCGTTATGCAGGTTTAGTTGGTGCATATAACGGATTTAGAGCTCTAGGTTTACGTGACGGGCTATTTAACTTACCTAAAGTAGAAACATTAAGAGACTTAGATGCGGTTAAGGCAGAGTTAGATAAAATAAAACTTCCAAATATTAAAATATTACTTACCGGAACAGGAAAAGTAGCCAATGGAGCAAAAGAAATATTAGATTATTTAAAAATAAAAGAAGTAAGTGATGCGTTATATTTAACAAGCGATTTTTCAGAGCCAGTATATTGTATGGCAGACGTTATGGAATATGCAAAACGTAAAGATGGTAAAGTAGGAGATAAATTTGCTTTTTATAAAGATGCAACAGATTACGAAAGTAATTTTATGCCTTATGCTAAAGTAACAGATTTCTTTATTGCAGGTCATTTTTATGGAGATGGAGCACCTTATTTATTTACAAGAGAAGACGCCAAGCATCCAGAATTTAAAATAAATTTGGTGGCAGATATCTCTTGCGATATTGATGGTCCAGTAGCAAGTACTATAAGACCTTCTACCATTGCAGATCCTTTTTACGGTTACGATGCAAAAACAGAAGAAGAAGTCGCATTCGATGCTAAAGGTGCTATTACAATGATGGCTGTGGATAATCTACCATGCGAATTACCTAAAGATGCCAGTGAAGGTTTTGGTGAGATGTTTTTAAAGCATGTAATTCCTGCTTTCTTTAATAATGATGAGAGTGGTATTTTAAAACGCGCTAGAATGACTACTAGTGATGGTAAATTAACACCACGTTTTGCATATTTACAAAATTATGTAGACGGAAAAGAGTAGTACTCTAAAATAATAATATGCAACAAACAGCAATTATAACAGGAGCGGCATCAGGATTAGGGTATGAGTTAATGTTATTGTTGGCTAAGGATAATTATGATTTAGTTTTAATAGATATAGATAAAAAAAACTAAAGACCATAAAATCTGAGTTACAAAATAAGAATAACTGTCGTGTAAAAATTCTATCTACCGATTTAAGTAACGTTGATAGTGCTGAAGTCGTTTTTGATGCAATAAAAAACATAAAAATAGATGTTCTTGTAAACTGTGCTGGTTTTGGAATTTATGGCTCTTTTGCAGAGAATAATTGGCAGCAAGAGTCGTCGATGTTAAATTTACATATTATAACAATTACGCATTTAACGAAACTTGTTTTACAAGGTATGATAGAACGAGATCGCGGAAAAATTTTAAACGTGTCCTCTTTAGCAGCATTTCAGCCAGGTCCAATGATGGCATTGTATTATGCTTCAAAATCGTACTTGCTTTCGTTTTCCGAAGCTATTGCGAACGAGCTTAAAGATACAGGTGTTTCTGTTACCGTTTTATGTCCAGGACCAACAAAAACGTGTTTTCAGGAAGTAGTTTCAAATACATCTTCAGATAATAAAATTAGTTTTAATATGGCATGTCCTAAAGCTGTTGCGGCCTATGGCTATAAGGCTATGCTAAAAGGGAAAGTTGTTGCTATTCCTGGTGTTTTTAATAAGTTTTTAGCGAATTTACCACGCCTTTTAACAAGAAAAAGAACGACTTCTATTGTTAGAAAAATTCAAGAAAAAAACAGAACGGAGCCTTCAAATACCTGTGTGTTTGAAAAAGATGTAGTACTAATAAAGAAAAATGTTTAACACAGTGTATGGCATCTCTCACCAAAATTAAATTTAGAGGTTAGGAGTTTTTAAATACTAGTTGTTATCTTTATAACGATAAAAATCAGACTATGAAATCAATAAAATTTATATTCCTATTAGCGTTTCTATTCTCGCTATCGTCTTGCGAAAACGATAATAATATACCAATAAATGAAAGCTCAGAAAATGGAGAGGCCAATCCCTTTTTACAAAACTTTGGAGATGCAATACAAGCTCGATTTATAGGCACAGTTGTAAACGAAGAAAATAATCCTGTTTCTGGCGTAACTATTAGCATAGGTTCTACGTTTGCAACAACAGATGCAAACGGAGTGTTTTCTATAATTAGTGCTACAGTATATAGTAAATTTGCAAATATAAAAGCAAGTAAAGTTGGGTTTATTGATGGATTTAGAGCTGTGGTACCAACAAGTGGAGTGAACCAAGTTAAAATAATGCTTTTAGATCTTGATCCTACTGTTACTCTTACTGCTGGTCAAGCGTTAACTGTAGATTTACCAGATGGTACGGAGATAGATTTTTCAGGACAATTTACAAATCAATTTGGCGGTTCTTATCAAGGAGATGTAGATGTTATTATTAAATCGTTAAGTGTAGATAATGAATATTTTTCGCAAATGATGCCCGGGAATTTAACAGCAGCAAACACCAATGGAGATTTAAGAGTTTTAGAATCTTACGGAATGATTGCAGTGGAGTTAAGAGGAGAAGGTGGAGAAGAGTTAAATATAGCTCCTGGAGAACCTGCAATTATAAGAGTTCCTGTTGCTACTAGTATTGTTAGTCCTCCAGCAACAATACCGCTTTGGTATTTTGATGAAGATAATGGATATTGGAAAGAAGAAGGTTTTGCAACTTTAGTTAATGGTAAATACGAAGGAGAGGTTTCTCATTTTAGTTTCTGGAATTGCGATGCACCTTTTAATACTATCGATTTTTGTGTTACAATAGTAGATCAAAATAACAATCCTATTCCTAATATTTTAGTACAAATAGAAAGAGATGCTACTGGTTGGAGTTCTACTACTTCTGGATATACAAACGATGATGGATTGGTTTGTGGTTTAGCGCCTGCAAATGAAAATTTAACGTTAACAGTGCCAGATTTTGGATGTTTAAATAACGACTTCTCTATGGCTTTAGGGCCTTATTCTGATGACCAAAACATATCGGTAATCGCACAAAGTGGAGGCGCTTTAATAACAAATTTTACCGCTATTTTTAACGATTGTAATGGAGATGCTATTACTAATGGATACCTTCAATTAGTATATAACAACCAATCGCAAATAATTCCAATTACAGATGGAGAAATTGCTGTTGTAATAGATTATTGTGCTTCAGATACTTCGTATTTTGCACAAGTAATAGACGTTACTAATAGTCAGTCTACAGATGTTTTTAATGGGAATTTTACAGTGCCAACTACAGATTTAGGCACAGAAATGTCTTGTGTTGATTTAGTAGATACAGATGCTGATGGTATTTTTGATATTGATGAAGATGTAAACGGAAATAATAACTTAGATGATGATGATACCGATAATGATGGGATTCCAAATTACCAAGATGAAGACGATGATGGAGATGGAATAAATACAGCAGATGAAGATGCTAATAATGATGGTAACCCAATGAATGATGATACAGACGGAGATCTAACACCAGATTATTTAGACGATATTGATAACAATTCTAACATGTTTGATGCTGATATTTATGAAATAGGCTGTGTAATTGATGTTTATACCTACGATTTTTCATTGTACTATGAAGATGGTTCTTTTCCAAACTTTGTTTATAATTATTATGAAACTTTAACGGATGCGCAAAGTCAAGTTAATGCCTTGTCAATGCCTTACACATCAATAGTTATTGGAGTGCAACAGCTTTATGTAAGAGTAGAAAGTGATAATACAGGACAAAATATAATTGGAGTTATTACTGCTTTAGGTTTCGAAGATAGTGATGGAGATGGTTTGTTTAATTGTGAGGAATTGTCTGGTGATGATTTTACAGAATCAACGTGTAATCCTAATGGGAATATTACAGATCCAAATGATCCAGACACAGATGGAGATGGCGTAGACGATTGTAGTGAAGCTACAAATGGTACAGATCCTAACGATCCATTAGACTTTTAATTTAAATGCTATTAAATATAAAAGCCACGATATGTATCGTGGCTTTTTCTTTTTATAAAAACTTATTGATTTAAGATTTTAATAAATCTATCATCAAGTCCATTTCTTGTTTTAATTTATCGGTATTACCACTAAAACCAACAGCTCTAAAGTTTATTTTCCCAGTTGGGCCAATAATTATTTTAGTTGGGATTCCTGTAATACCATATTTTTTAGCAACTTCGTAATCGTTACTATCTTCTACTTTCTCATCTATTAACACATGGAAATCGTAGTTGTTATCTTTAATAAATTTGGCGACTTTTTTTTCTCTGTTTTCACCATCTTCAAAAGTATCAACAAAAAGTAAAACAACACTTTCATCGTCTTTATACTTTTCTACTACTTGTTGCATCCCTGGAAAAGAAACTTTACAAGGACCACACCATGTTGCCCAGAAATCTAAAATCACAGTCTTTCCTTTTAAATCTCCAAGTGAAATATTTTCACCATCTAAGTTTTTAAGTACAAATTGTGGTGCTGCTTCGTCAAGCATAGACTTCTTTAATTCTGCTAATTCTCTTTCGTGATTAGCTTTGTCAATACCAATTATAATAGCATCAAAATCTGTAGCATCAGGGTTTACTGAAGTGTAAGCCGTTTTATAAAACTCTTTCATTTTACTAGTACCATTACCTTCACTTAAAAATGAATTCGCTTTTTCTGCCGCTAATTTATATTGTTTATCTGCTACGAGAAATTCGATATAACGATCGTTAACATCACTACTTTTACCATCTCCAACGGCCTTAGCTTGGTATTTCACAGCTTCTTTAATGTTGCCTAATTTGTATTGCAATAGCGCATAAGTATCTGCGAACATGTTGTAAGAATTGTCGATACTTGTTAGGTATTGGTTTTCTGTATAATAAGATGGTTTATTCGCAACATCTTTTTTAGCTTCCATCAATAAATCTAAAGAGGCTTTAGAAAGTTGAGATGCAAGTTCCATGTTTTCTCCTTCTTCAGCAGCTGGCCAAGCAACACTATTATATAACCCAGCCTTGTCATTTGGATCAGTAATTTTGCTAGCATACAAATTAAACCCAGCTTCGTCACCTTCTTCAAATTTTAGAACAGCAATACTGTTTGCTGCATAAGATAATTTAGAATCCATCCCAAAATCTGTTTCAATTTCTTTAAAAATATTTTCTTTCTCAACTAAAGTTTCAGCATCAAAGAAGCTATTCATTAAAGATTGTTGTTTTAGTTTCCCTTTTGGGAATTTAGAAATAGCAATCTCAGAGATAGAATCGACACCTTTTGAGTCTCTTAGGTTTCTATAGATAGTGCTTATTTTAATGTAATCTTCTTCAGTTAATTCTTGTTTAGAAGATATTTCAGCTAACATATTATTTGCTAAAACTTTACCTTTCTTATTGTCGCTTCTCATAACAGAACTTAAGTATCTAGTTCCCCAAAGCTCTTTAAGTTCTGGATTTGCCGCTATATCAGCATCAAGTGTTTGTACTAAAACATCAGCATCACCTTCTAGACCGTAATTTTGCCCGTTACCCGATTTATAGGCTTCCATGCTTGATTTACTACCAACAATGGTGTTTCCATCTTTGTCTAAAACAGGAAATAAGTATCCTTTTTTGTCGTTGTCTAAATATGCTCCATCAACTTTTAAGTTAAGAGCGATAGCTGTAATAGAATCTGGAATTGAAATAGTTGCTTTTCCATTTTTAAAACTTAAATCTTGAGGGTAAGCTTTGTAGCCATTAAGCATGTAGTAAAAACCTTCCATATCTTGATCTTCACCATTATATGTAATTGTAATAGGTTTGTTATGCGTTACAATGTCTGATGATAATTCAAAATCTCCCATTGTAAGCGTATTCGATTTTTCTACTTCTTTTTTACAAGAGAGAACAAGAAGGACTACTAGTAGTAATCCGGTTGATAAATGTTTCATTTTTATGTTTTTGATTGATTGGTTAATTCTATAAAATTAGTAAAATGAAAATTAATCTTGGGCTAATTAAAAGTTATTATTCTAGTTTGCTCTATTTAAGCGATTAAAAACCAAGTACCCAAGAAGTAGAAATAGTCCAAATGAACTTGTAAACAACCAGACGTCTATATTTTCTATTGGGTGAAAAAGCATATTAAATATATCATTAAATAGTAGAAGAGGATCGCTTAATATCTCCCATGAATTATAACGTAAAAACCGACCAATATAAACACCAAAAGCAGATAAGAACACTGTTACGATAATTATTGCTTCAGATGTTTTGTTGCTTAAAAATGCTAACAAGGCGTTTTTCATTTGAAGTAAAGAGAAATAAAACAACAGTATTCCTGTAACTGCGAATGTGCTAATGACTAAAGTATCAATCCAAATGTTGCTATAAGTACTTCTGCTTAAATGAAACAAATCTGTAATTATATAAGGTGCATTGGGTAAAAAGACCATCCATAAACCAAAGATTAAGACGAAGCTTATTTTGTTAGGCTTTTTTATATTAGATAAATACATGGTAATTATATAAGGTATAATAGCTAAAAATACATTCCAGACTAAAAAAGTATAATAAAGTGTTTTGGTAATTGCAATTCTAAGAAATAGAATAACAAAACTAAATAACATAAGCATAAATAGAATACTAAGGGAATGCGCTTGTTTAGGAAATAAGGTTTTTAATATATTTCCAATCTTCCTTTTTTTAAGGTATTTGATTTCACGAATTTCAGGATTCATTTTTAATGCTTTTTTTGTTAATAGAAATATCTGTAATCAATATAAATATTGTGCCTAAAGTATAAGCGATGAGGTCTTGAATGCTAAAGGAGGTCCCAAAGATTGTTGAAATTAACCTATTGTGTCTTAAATTAAAATAATCTAGAATGTTTGCGAGTTGTAAGAATTCAACAGAAAATGCAATTAAAAGAACAATTATTGATAAGGGCATTGGTTTTAAGGCTACAAAGCTTTTTATAAAACAGTAGATTAGAATTACCGATAGGAAGTCTCCAAATGTGTGCCTAATAAAACCGCCTTTTAAGAATAGTGCAATTGCAATTTCTATTAATAGTAAAGTGTAAAAAGCTGCAAAGTAATAGGGTTGAAATGTAATTTTCATATGATGTCTATTTTTTTACCAAGAAACTTGGGTTGTACATTAAAAACAACGTCTAAAACGGCTTTAGTTTTCGCTAAATATTCTCTAAGGTTTGTTTTAAAACCATAACGTCCAGTTATATTTTTTGCATTAAAGGCAATGGCATTAATGCCATTTTGTTTAGCTAAATAAATAGCACGTTCGTTATGAAATTTCTGAGAAATGATTGTGCACTCTGTTAAACAAAATATGGCTTTAGCTCTAATTACTGAGTCTAATGTTCTAAAACCTGCATAGTCTAAGAAAATTTTATGCTCAGGTATTCCTTTGGCGATTAAATCTTCTTTAAAGGTTGTAGGTTCGTCGTATTCTTCAATACCATTATCTCCACTTGCTAAAACAAAATCTATTTTTCCAGCTTTATATAATTTAACGGTTGCATCTATTCTGTATTTATAGTATAAATTGATGTTTCCATTTTTAAGATATTTGCCAGCTCCTAAAACCAATCCAACTTTGTTTTTAGGAATGTTCTCGGTTTTGGAAAATGTTTTACCTTCTGCATTATAAATAATAATACTATTGCATATTACTGCAAACGTAATGGTAAGCAAAGCAATAATACTTAGCCTTTTTGTGTACTTAAATAGTTTAGTTTTAAACCTGTTCATAAATTGTGTTTTTAATAGTTTGGATATGTTTTTTAGAAAAGAGACCTTTTCTTAATTCTTCAATATTTGCTTTTAATAAGGGCTTGAAATCTAGACTATGAAATACATTTGCTTGCTTTCCTATTTTAAAAGATTTCAAATAATAGTTTAAATAATCTGGTAGAATAATAGAGCCTAAAATAATAGCTCCAAATAAATACGGACTACGCTTGCCATTACCTAAACTTAAATACTGCAATGCAATTTCATCCTCTACCTTTGTACTGTAACCAGTTAGAACATGATAGCAATCGTGACGTTCCACTTTTGGAATAAGCTCGAAATTGTTTTTCTTTAAAAATAAGCCTAAGCTATAACCTAAACTTTCTTTAGAATAGGAGAGTAGCTCGTTTTTAGTAATTTTCCAAGGTTCGTGGTTTTTATAAATACGCGTGTAGATTTTACTGGAAATAGCGAAGAGCCAATTTATAAGTTGCTTTCTTAATTTTTTCATGAGCGTTTTTCTTTAGCAAACCAAACCCATGATTGTGCAGTTGTTAAATAAGCAGAAATTAAGAAGCTAACAAAAAAAGAATCAAAATTAGAGGCTTTTACTCCATAAAGACATAAGATAGAAGCAACAATAGCGTAGTACGGAAAGCACCTTTTTGCTAACGATTTGTTGTCTTCCTTTTCTTTTCTTAATGCCCAGAATACAGGACAAATAGTAATTACTATTGTAAGTGATACACAAATGCTGATTGGAATTAATGACAACACTACAATTGGAGCAAAATCTAAATCGCCTTCTTGTATAAGATAAATAACCCAAAAAATACTTGACGCTAGTAATATGGATTTTCCTATGTTGGATGGAATATTCATTAGTCAATATGTGTTTCAGAATTACTATGCTCTTGAAAATTCGCAAAGGTGTATTCTTGCCAGTTTCTAGTATTAATATCTTTTAAATAAGCTGTGTGTTTAATAAATATTGCTTGATTGTTTGAAGAACTTAGTGTTCCTTTCTCGCGTAGATCATATAAAATATAAGAGTTGTTATTAGATAAGTGTATTAGGTAATTAACATCTAAAGATTCTGCGTTATTAATGTTGTATTTCGTTATAAATGCATCCCAATTAACAGTGCTTAAGCCAATAAGTAAAACAAAAGCTATTTGTGTATTAGCTCTAAATAGAAACAGTAGATTCTTAATTTTAAGGACCTTTAAAAAGGTTGTTCTTAGACCAGTAAAAGTGAGTAGTAAGTAAATGTAGACGCCTAAACGTTTGTATGTAAATCCATGTGCAGAAACATAATCGTTATTTTTAATTACAATTAAAATCACTAAAACTGCGTTTAATATAATCCATGCAAAAGCCAAGAATTTAAGTGTTTTATTGTCATTATAGAAGTTTATATTTCCTCTAAAAAAGTAGAGAATAATTACAATGGCCATTATAATAGAGGCTATTAAAGCATTAATGCCATTGTGAACTTGACTAGATAGTGTAACGGCATCGTACGATGATGAAACGTTTAAAGCTATAATATCTGTAACTAAATAGAATATAATTAGCACATTAAGTAAAAGCATAAGTGTGGTGCCTAATTGCTGTTCTTTTTTTAATTTTTCTTCGGAAAAACTACCGGTTTTAAAGAGTGTGTTGCCAGCATCTAAATCTGATTGTGTCGCTGGCTCTACGTGTACAGGGTTTATAATATTGCTGAATAAAAAATAACCTAAGACTGAGAATAAAATCCATTGGATATTGATGAAGCTAAAGTTTATTTGAGAAATAAGATCGTTAAAAACGGAGTTTCCATTTTTGTAAAGTAGTATGAAAACAATTATAAAAACTAATGGAATACCTATAAGTTTTATCCAATGTAAAAGGTCTATATCTTTTTTTAATTTTGGTTGTTCTTCTTTTTCATTGTGGTCGAAGTTTCTATGGAAAAAGCCCGCAATACTAGTGTATATTCCATTTAACCAGTTTACAAAGATTGAAGATTTTGATTCTGTAATGTTACCAACCAAAGTAAAGAAAACAATAATATTAGCAATTAAAGATAAAAATGAATGTTGAAAGAATACTAACGCGGCAGTTAATAAGTACAGCAGTGCATACGTTAACGTTGTTCTGTTTTTAAACTTATTGGTGTTACCAATAATTAAAATAATTAAAGTTAGTACGCTGAAAAGGGATATGTTTAAACCAATATTCTGACCATAGAATAAAATGCTAAATAAAAAAGACGAGATAATAAGGGTAGTTTGTTTCATAATTGTTTTTTAAAGTACTTTGAATTTCAAAGTGATTGTATAAAAAAAAGGATTTAAGTTTTATGTATTAGCTTTTCTAGTGCGTTAATGTGTTTTTTAAATTCGGCTTTACCAAGCTTAGTTGTGCTATATCTTGTATTTGGTTTTTTGCCAATAAATTGCTTTTCAATTTTAATATACTCGGCTTTTTCTAATGCTTTGGTATGGCTTGCTAAATTACCGTCTGTAGCACCAAGTAGCTCTTTAAGCATATTAAAATCGGCATATTCATTCACCATTAAAATAGACATAATGCCCAGTCTAATTCTGTGATCGAATAGTTTATTTATGTTAGTTATTATGCTCATATATTTCTTACAAAACTTGAAACCTTATCTTAAATAGAAGACTAAAAAGACGACTGTTGGTGATGGTGTTATTTCGTGTAAATTTAAATTTTGACTATTTCTTTTGAATAAATTTATATAATTAATAAGACATGATGATTGGAGTTCCAAAAACAATTAAATAGAACACTAATGATGCTAAAATCCATAAGAACGAACTCATTTTCCGTAATCAATTTCATTCTTATCAATATATTTCATCTTTCTAAAGAGAAAAGATATTCCACCTGCAAATAAACCAAATATTAAAGACATTGGAATAAGCATTAAAAAAGCTTGCTTTGTTGTTTTGCGCTTTGTCAATTGTTTAGCAGTGGCAATAGAGTTTTTTGTTATCTCTTTGTTGTCAATTAAACCATTTTTATCTGTATCGTAAAAAGCGACGCGTTCCTCGAACTTAATATTAGAGTAATACGTATAAACCGCTCCACATGCGTAAACCAGTAGTGCTGCAATTATTCCTATTTTTAATGTTCTACTCATTTTGTATCGTATTTAAAATGCATAATTGTTCCATAAATAATGTGCATAACACCAAAACCAATGACCCAAAGATAGAAGCCATAACCAGGAAATAATGCAGCAATTAAGCCTAAAACTATTTCTGTGTAACCTAAGTATTTAATATCACCAATACTATATTTAGAAGCATTTACTAATGCTAAGCCATAAAAAATTAACATTAAACCTCCTGTTTGGCCATATTTACCATGATATAAAATTATTAATGTATAAATTCCACCGGCCACCAAAGGTAATAGGAAGTTTAGTAATAACCTTTTAGATGAGGTGTCCCATATTTTTTCGCCGTTTTGTTTTGCTTTTCTGGTGGTTAAAAAAACGCCAGTAACAACACTTGAGAAGGCAACCATAAAAAGGATAAATAAAACACGTCTAAAAATCCAGCCGTCTAGCATTAGGGTTCCATAGCTATACTCTGTAACAAGGTAATAGGTAAGCGCTGCACCAATTAAGGCATAGACACCAGCTAATATTCCAGATAAGCCACTTAAAGAAATAAATCTTGAGCTTTTATTCATCAAGTTTTTAATCTCGCTAATATCTTTTAAATAATCTTTATCGCTCATAATAAAAGTACTTTGAATTACAAAGTAAAATAAAATACTTGAATTACACAAGTTAATTGTTTCACAATTTTGTAAATTTATAATCTCATTAATAAACTAAAGTACACCAATGATTGTAACATTACTAACTATAGCAAATATTGCTGGCGGATTATTACTAGGTTTAGCCACGCTAGATAAATTAGATGGAGAACGTAATTTCTTTAATAAAATAGCTGCTGCTTTGGCACCGTTTCAAACTGTTATTGGTGGAGCATTGGTTGTTTTAGCATTAATTAGACTTATAGGAAATGGAGGACTAATATTTAATATTGTAAGTCTTATTGGAGGTTTTTTATTATTAACTCACGTAATTGGGAAAGCACCTGCTTTTAAAGATACATTGCAAAAAATATCTGATAAATTAATGCCATTTAAAGCTATAATTGGAATCGTTTTAATTGTAATTGGATTGATTACTCTATTTTAAAATAGCCTTTAAATTTTGAACCCAGCAGAAGACTACATATTAAACCAACCAGAACCTTATCGTTCTATATTATTGCATGCGCAAGTTATTATAGAGCACACAATACCTAACGTTGAGTTAAAATATAAATGGAAGATTCCATGTTATTATGTTGGTAAACGGCCTATTTGTTTTTTAAATGCGAGTCATAAAAATGAATTTGTAGATATTGCTTTTTGGCATTCAAATTACATTACAAAGTATACAGAGCATTTGGTTAGCGAAAACCGTAAAGTTGTAAAATCTTTGCGCTATAAAACGTTGGATGCTGTAAACGATACTGTTTTAATTTCTATTTTAAAACAAGTGAATAGTAATAAAGAAGACGGTTTTTATAAGAAAAAATACTAGCACTGTTATTATTAAAAAAGCAGAAATCTATCTTAATTTATTATTAAGTGGATTTCTGCTTTTTTAGATATGGAAGGAATTACTATAGCGTATTAACTAGTTTTCTAATTGCAACCAAGTTAGTTAGCAAGCCTTCTAAGTTATCTAAATGTAACATGTTTGCGCCATCACTTTTTGCATTTGCTGGGTCAAAGTGTGTTTCTATAAATAAACCATCTACGTTATTTACAATTCCTGCACGAGCAATAGTTTCTATCATATCTGGTCTTCCACCTGTAACTCCAGCACTTTGATTAGGCTGTTGTAAAGAATGTGTAACATCTAAAACGGTAGGTGCAAATTCACGCATTGTTGGAATACCTCTAAAATCTACGATCATATCTTGGTAACCAAACATGGTTCCGCGATCTGTAATCCAAGCTTTATCGCTTCCAGCATCTTTTACTTTTTGCACTGCATGTTTCATGGCTTCCGGACTCATAAATTGTCCTTTTTTTAAGTTCACTACTTTGCCTGTTTTTGCTGCTGCAACAACTAAGTCTGTTTGTCGCACTAAAAAAGCAGGTATTTGTAATACATCTACGTATTGTGCAGCTTTAGCAGCATCACTTACTTCGTGAATATCCGTAACTGTAGGAACATTAAATTTTTCTGAAACTTTAGCTAATATTTCTAAAGCTTTTTCATCTCCAATTCCTGTAAAGCTGTCGATTCTACTTCTGTTAGCTTTTTTAAAACTGCCTTTAAATATGTAAGGAATTTCTAATTTATTAGTGATTTCTAATACACGTTCCGCAATTCTAAACGCCATATCTTCACTTTCTATGGCACATGGTCCACATAAAAGAAAGAAGTTATTAGAGTCAGTGTGTTTTATTTGAGGTATGTCTTGCAATTGCATAAGTAGTTGTCTTGAGTTTAATTGCAAAGATAAATAAATGAAATTGAAATTGAAGCTGAACTTGAAATTGAAAAGATAACTATGAATTTAATATATCGTTTTTGATTTTTAACTTATTGTGATTCTGTATGGTTAGTTGCATGGTTTTTATGCGAGGATTTTTCGAAGGAAAATTAGACGTTACAAACAAGCAACGAGCTTAGATTAAGCACTAAACCGTAATTATTTTTATACGGTGGTGGTAACCGTTTTTATTATTCCGTTATAGTTTTTTATTCAAGTCCTGTCTTCCAATAATTACCATTATATCTATAATATCTTCATTAACTTTAAAATAGATACTATCAACTCCACAAGCACAACGTCTATAATCTTTTTTTATATGTTCAGCCGATTCGAAAGAATAAGGCCTTTGGTAAATAATGTCAAAATATTCAAAAAATGATTCAAAAGACTTATCCGCTTGAGTCATTCCGAATTTTACAACTCCGTAATGGTGAATTCGTATTAAATCGTTTTTAGCTTCGTTGCTTAATCTGTACTTAGCCATTTAATAATGACTTTGATTGAGCTAAAATTTCGTTTTTATTGTCATTCGTAAATCCGCTTTTTTCAGCTTTATCAAGTTTGGCTCTAACCCAATCAATCTCAATTTGCTGTTTTCTGGCTTGTCTAATTAAATCGTTTACTAATTCGCTTTTACTTGAATATTCATTTTTATTCACTTGCGCTTTCAGCCATTCGTCGTTCGGTTCTGTAAATGATATGCTTTGTCTTGACATAACTTTATGTTTTGGTGTAAATATACATCAAATGTGAATCAATACGAAAATATTGCCAATGTTTCGTTGGTATAAAAGCGTTTCAATACTGAATTAAGTTCAGCACAAGTATTTCATATTAGACGATAAGCGAAGTTCTGCTATTTCGGGATAGTTTTTTGTATTTAAAATTTTAATTTATAAGTATAATTAAACTTTAATTTAATAACCTAAACATAACAAGTACTGCATTAGGGATTGAACGGCATGTTTGAGCTCCTCGCAGAGAGCGAGTAGTGAAAGCGCGACGTTTTGTTGCACAGTTACTTACCTTAATTTTAGTCTGAAAATAAACTTGCAACACAACGTAATGCCCAAATAAAAATATTTATAGTAAAGTTCAATAATAATAAGTACCTTTGCACGCTTAAAATAAGGCATACATTATGGAGAAGATTATTAATATTGCAATTATTGCACACGTAGATCACGGGAAAACAACATTGGTAGACAAAATTATGTACCACTGTCAACTGTTTCGTGAAAACCAAAACACAGGAGATTTAATTCTTGATAACAACGATTTAGAACGTGAACGTGGTATTACCATTACGTCTAAAAACGTTTCTGTTGTATATAAAGGTACAAAAATTAACATTATTGATACTCCTGGTCACGCCGATTTTGGTGGTGAAGTTGAGCGTGTTTTAAACATGGCCGATGGTGTTGTATTATTGGTAGATGCTTTTGAAGGACCAATGCCTCAAACGCGTTTTGTATTACAAAAAGCTATTGATTTAGGTTTAAAGCCTTGTGTGGTTGTAAATAAAGTTGATAAAGAAAACTGTACGCCTGATATTGTACATGAAAAAGTTTTCGATCTTATGTTTGAACTTGGTGCAGAAGAGTGGCAGTTGGATTTTCCAACAGTTTACGGTAGTGCTAAGAACAACTGGATGAGTGATGATTGGAAAAATGAAACTGATAATGTTGAACCATTATTAGATATGGTACTTGAGCATGTTCCAACACCTGATTTTAAGGAAGGAACAACGCAAATGTTAATTACATCTTTAGATTTCTCTTCTTTTACTGGTCGTATTGCAATTGGTAGATTACAAAGAGGTGGTCTTGTAGAAGGACAAGCAGTTTCTTTAGTAAAAAGAGATGGTACTATTACAAAAACAAAAATAAAAGAGTTATTTATATTTGAAGGTTTAGGACGTAAACGCGTAGAGAGCGTTCAAACTGGAGATATTTGTGCTTTAGTAGGAATCGAAGGTTTCGAAATTGGTGATACTATTGCTGATATTGAAAATCCTGAAGCTTTAAAATCTATTGCGATAGATGAGCCTACAATGAGTATGTTATTTACAATTAACGATTCACCTTTCTTCGGAAAAGATGGAAAGTATGTAACATCTCGTCATATTAAAGACCGTTTAGAAAAAGAGCTAGAAAAAAACTTAGCACTTAAATTAGGTGAAACAGGAAGTGCAGATAAATTCATGGTCTTTGGTCGTGGTGTATTACACTTATCTGTATTAATCGAAACAATGCGTCGTGAAGGTTACGAACTTCAAATTGGACAACCACAAGTAATTATCAAAGAAATTGATGGTGTTAAATGTGAACCAATTGAAGAGTTAACTATTGACCTTCCTGAAAATGTATCTGGTAGAGCTGTAGAGTTTGTAACTTTACGTAAAGGTGAGTTATTATCTATGGAAGCTAAAGGAGATCGTATGATTTGCGAATTCTTAATCCCTTCTCGTGGTATTATTGGTTTACGTAACTTATTGTTAACAGCTACTGCTGGTGAAGCTATTATGGCACACCGTTATAAAGAATACCAACCTTTAAGAGGTGCTATTCCAGGACGTATTTCTGGATCTTTAGTATCTATGGAGAATGGTTCTGCAATTCCTTATTCTATTGATAAATTACAAGATAGAGGTAAGTTTTTCGTTGAGCCAGGTGAAGATATTTATGAAGGTCAAGTAATTGGTGAGAACTCTCGTCAAGACGATATGAATATTAACATTACTAAAGCTAAAAAGCAGAGTAATGTACGTTCTTCTGGAGCAGATGATAAAGCTAAAATTGTACCAGCAATTAAATTCTCGTTAGAAGAAGCTTTAGAATACATCCAGAAAGATGAGTATGTTGAAGTTACACCAAACCACTTACGTTTACGTAAAATTTGGTTAAAAGAAGCAGACAGAAAAAGAAACAAAATTGCTTAATTAGCAGTTAAATTATAGTTTACTAAAAGAGAAACACTGCAAAGTGTTTCTCTTTTTTTTGTTAATTATTTAAGTGATATTAAAAGAGTGACTATTTAGTCGCTCTTTTTGTTTAAAAAATTAAAATTATTGTATTTTGCTACTTATAATCATAACCAAAACTTGTCGTTATTTATACTGTAGAAAAATACACACCGGAAAAGCTCAAGCTTTGGAATAGCTTTGTTTCTAAAGCAAAGAATGCTACCTTTCTTTTTCAAAGAGCGTTTATGGAGTATCATAGTGATAGATTCGAAGATTTTTCGTTAATGGTTTTTAAAGATGAAAAGCTAGTAGGTGTTTTGCCAGCAAATAAGCGTGGCGGGAAGGTGTATTCTCATGAAGGGCTAAGCTATGGTGGATTAGTTTTTAATGAAAAGATTAAATTTAATGTCGTTTTATTAATTTTTAAGTCAGTTCTAAGATATTTAGATTCGTCAAAAATAAATGAGTTACATGTGAAATTGTTACCTTCTATTTACTGTAAAATTCCAAATGATGAGTTATTATATCTCGCATTTTTATTAGAAGCTCAATTAAGTAGAAGGGATGCGCTTGCAGTAATCTGTAGCAGTCAACGCATAAAGTACTCTAAAAATAGAATTGAAGGCAAAAATCGTGGATTGAAAAATAATTTAGAAATAAAAGAAGTTCTTGATTTTACAGCATTTTGGAATACTATCTTAATTCCTAATTTAGCCAATAAACATGAAGCAAAACCTGTTCATAGTTTAAAGGAAATTACGATGCTTAAGCATCTATTTCCAAAAAACATTAGGCAATTTAATGTGTATCAAAATGAAGAATTAGTTGCGGGAACTACGATTTTTGAATCTCATAATGTTGCACATTCTCAATATATTTCGGGTAACGAAAACAAGAATGTTTTAGGAAGCTTAGATTTTTTACATATGCATTTACTTGATGAAGTTTTTGCTGATAAAAATTATTTTGATTTTGGGATTTCAAATGAAAATAAAGGTAGAAATGTAAATGAAGGATTGCAATATTGGAAAGAAGGCTTTGGTGCACGTATAATTGCTCAGGATTTCTATACTTTTGAAACGAATAACTTCTCTAAACTAGATACGGTTATGTTATGATTAAATTTTTAGATCTACATAAAATAAACGCACGTTTTGAACCTCAATTAAAACTAGAGTTTCAGCAGTTTCTTGAGTCTGGGCATTATGTTTTAGGTGAGGGAACAAAAGCTTTCGAAATTAACTACGCGAAGTATTGTGGAACAAAACACTGTATAGGCGTTAGTAATGGATTAGATGCCTTAATTATTATTTTTAAGGCCTATATACAATTAGGAAAACTAAATAAAGGAGATGAAGTCTTAGTTCCTGCCAATACATATATCGCATCTATTTTGGCTATAATTGAAGCAGGTTTAAAGCCAATTTTTATAGAGCCGAATATTGGCACTTTTAATTGGGAGGCTTCAACTATAAAAAAACATATAACGAGTAAAACTAAAGCAATATTAACAGTGCATCTTTATGGACAGTTGGCAGATAGTGAAGCGATTTTAAAATTATCTAAAAAGCATAATTTAATAGTAGTTGAAGATGCAGCTCAAGCACATGGAGCAGAAAACGCTTTCGGTAAACGTGCTGGTAATTTAAGTGATGCTGCTGCTTTTAGTTTTTATCCAAGCAAAAATTTAGGAGCTTTAGGTGAAGCAGGAGCCGTTACGACTAACGATGAAAAACTAGCTAAAACAGTTTCAGAATTAAGAAATTATGGTTCAGCTAAAAAATATGAGAATGTAAGAATTGGTATAAATAATAGGATTGATGAACTTCAAGCGCGCATTTTAAATATCAAATTGAAACATTTAGATACTGATAATGAGCAAAGGAGAAAAGTTGCACGACAGTATCTTTTAAAAATTAATAATGATAAGGTTAAGCTTCCGTTTTATGATGGATCAAAAAATCATAACTTTCATTTGTTTGTGGTTTTAGTAGAACATAGGAATGAGTTTGTTAAATATTTATTGGATAACGGAGTTCAGTCTTCTGTACATTATCCAAAACCACCACATAAACAAGAGGCTTTACATGAGTTTTCAAAATTACAATTACCAATAACGGAAAGTATACACAAGGAATGTGTGAGTTTGCCTATTAGTCCTGTAATGGAAGATTTTGAAATAGCAAAAGTTATAGAAATAGTAAATAAGTATAATTATTAAATCCCTCGTTATTTAATTTAAATGAATGAAACAAAAAGTTCATACCATCAAATAATGAAAGCTACCACTATTTATGGTGGCGTTCAGATATTTATTATTCTTTTTTCTGTAATACGATCGAAAGTGGCTGCTCTAATTTTAGGTCCTAAAGGTTTAGGTATTTTAAGTTTATTATTAACAACACTAAATCTTGTTAATGGATTTACAAGTTTGGGGTTAGATAAAAGTTCGGTAAAAGATATCGCCTTTGCTAATAGCTCTTTGGATGTTTTTAAAGTTTCAAAAACCATAAGTATCTTAAAAAAAATGGTATGGTTTACAGCTTTGTTTGGTACAGTATTAATGGTTGTGGCCTCACCTTTATTGAGTGAGCTAGCATTTAAAAATAAAGACTATAGTATTGCTATAATATGGGTTTCAATTGCTTTGGTATTTAAGCAATTAACAAGTAGTAATATAGCAGTTTTACAGGGACTTAGAAAACTCAAGTATATAGCTGAATTTAATCTTATCTCTAATTTTTTAGGTTTATTAGTTAGTGTTCCGCTTTACTATTTTTTTAAGATAGAAGCAATTGTTCCTTCTATAGTGTTAACAGCTGTATTGAGTTATTTAGTAGCCTTTTATTTCTTTAAGAAAATTAAATTTGAGTCAGTTAAAATTTCATTTAAAGAGGCTTTTATTCAAGGCAAGGAAATGACGCAATTAGGGTTTTCGCTTTCAATTAGTTCTATGTTGGGTTTACTAGGTGCGTATTTGCTACAAATCTATATAAGTACAACCGGAGGTGTTAATCAAATAGGTTTATACATGGCAGCTTACGTTATTTTAAATACATACGTAGGTTTAGTGTTCAATGCTATGAGCACAGATTATTATCCAAAATTGGCAGGTATACATAACGATAATAAAAAATTACAATTCGCTATGTATCAACAGAGTTATCTAGCGCTTTTAATACTTTTACCAATTGTTGTTCTTTTTCTAGCAATGACACCGTTTATAGTTAAAACCTTGTACAGTACAGAGTTTTTACCAATCATTGCATTATTGAAATGGGGAATTTTAGGAATGATTTTAAAATCGGTTTCCTTTTGTATGGGTTATATTATTATAGCTAAAGGCGATTCTAAGGTGTTTGTTAAAACAGCAATACTCTTTAATATTCTTCTTTTAGGAGTGAATGTGCTTGGGTATTATATTGGTGGTTTAGAAGGCTTAGGAATGAGCTTTTTAGTATACTATTTTGTTCATTTCGTTGTTATTGCTTTTATTATTTTTTATAGATATGGTATTTATTTAGAGTCTTCATTCTACTTCCTTTTTTTATTAGCGATTATATTATGTGTATTAACCTTTTTAGTAACTTACCTCGCTCAAGGAGTATTAAAAAATGCCTTATTCTTTCTTTTAATTACCATTTGCTTCTGTGTTTCTTATTATAAATTGAATAAAAAAATTGATATTAAAATGTTTATGCGCTCATTATTTAAAAGAAAAAAATGATAAACTCTTTAAAAAAAAATACAGGAAGTTTAAAAAAGAGTGTCATTTTTTTATGTCCGTTAATTGGAGGAAAACCATTTATTTCAACTTTAAAAAATTCCCATTTCCTATAGCGAAAAAGTTACCGGTCTATTTTTACGGTCGCGTTAAGTTAGCAAGTATTGCTGGAGAAATATTAATTGATGCTCCAATTAAGACCGCCATGATTGGTTTTGGACAGCAGTACGAAATGGACACCGTTTCAAATAGAACAGCTGAGTTTTCTTTAAAAGGGAAACTAGTATTTAAAGGCTATGCTCAATTTGGTAAAGATTATTTTATTTATGTAAAACATAATGCATTCTGCCAAATTGGTAATATGGCTTCCTTAGCCTCAAGAGGCAAGCTTATATGTACAAAGCATGTTGTTCTTGGTGACTATGCTAGACTAGGATCCGAATCACAGATAATTGATAGTAATTTTCATCAAATGATTAATACATTAACTAATGAGAAAGCACCAATAGCTTCGCCAATAGTAATAGGGAATTATAATTACATTGGTAATAGAGTGTCAATTATGTCTAAAACAAAGACTCAAAATTTTTGTACAATAGCTTCAAATAGCTTGTGTAATAAAGATTACATGTCTTTAAAAGAAAATAGCCTAATTGGTGGCATTCCTGCTAAATTAATTAAAGAGAATATAACGCGAGATTGGAAAGGAGAGCAAAAGAACTTATTGAAAAACTTAATTGTTAAAGCTTAATTATTAAAACAATTACTGAGTCCAAGTATTAATATATTTTTTTGCTGAAGAAATATAATCATGTTCATTCTCTATAAATTGTCGTGCATTTTTAGATATTTCAAGAATATTCTCAGGATTTAAAATTAACCACTCAAGTTTCTTTACAATAGAATCGACATCTGGCAATGCGTTAATAACTACAGTATCTTCCTTGATATTATAGAACTCTAACCATTCTTGTTCTGCGCCTGTAAAAACAACTTTGCCTTTTGCCATCGCTTCAAGTGCGTTGTAACCTTGGTCGAAACCATACACTTGGTCTAAAAGAATATGTGCTTCATCATAGATTTTTATATACTCTTTATATGGTATATTTTCTGTTGTTTTTATAGTAACTTTATTTGGGTATTTATCTTGAATTATTGCCAAAGCTTTTTCGAAAAAAACATTGCCTTTTCTATTTTTAGAAGTCAGATTTATACCATGAAAAATCTTTATTTTATCCTTAAATTTTAAAGTATTAAAGGGTAATAATTCTACATTAATAGGGTTTGGTATCATTCCTAAATACTTCTCATTACCAATTAATGGAATATGATAATCTATATCTGAGGCTATAACACCAGACACATTTTTATATATATGTTTATGTAAATTGGTATGCGCAGCATCAAGATATTTTAAAGCTGAATCGAAGTCTGTTTCACCATTTAAATATGGCGTAAGTATAGAATATCTAAATAAACCATCGTTAGCATGTTTTATGCTAATATGGTCTGTACCACAAGAGAGTAAAAATGTTTTTTTGTTATTTTTTTTTAAAAGATTAAATATTTCTTTTTCGGTTTTTGGTAAACATAAAAAAGGCGTTTCATTAATAAATTGTATAACATCGTAATTTTTTAATTCACTTTGTAATTTTATAATCTGTCTTTTTACATTAATCGAATGCAAATCTATTTTAGAAAACTTATAAATGATGTTTTTTAATAATTTTAAAAAACCGTTATCATATTTTTTTTTAATTTTTAAGTCTACTGGTATGTTCTTAAAACCATCGTTTAAGCCCGCAATTTTAACGTCATGCCCCAACTTAGCTAACCCTTGTTTTAGCGAATTGTGTAAATTACTATATTCTCCTATCAATAATATTTTCATTATAGTATATTTGATAATAAATCTAATATAAGTGCAAAGAAACAATAAAAAAAAGATTTGTATAGTTACTTCTTCGTTAGGAAAAGGAGGTGCAGAAAAATCTTCGGCATTATTATCTATAATGCTTAGCGATTTAGGTTACAAAGTACATATTGTTTGTATTCTTAATATAATTGATTATCCTTTTAAAGGTGAAATTTTAAACCTAGGTGAGTTTAAAGAAAAAAATAATTCTATAATTGGTAAGCTAAAAAGCATTTGGAAATTGTACAGCTTTTTAAAAAATGAAAAGTTTGATGTGGTTATAGATAGTAGAAGTAGACCAACTATTTTAAAGCAGTATTTTATTAATAAAATAATTTATGGCTCTCAAAACATCTATTACATGGTACGTAGTTACAAACTTGAAAACTATCTTCCTAAAAATAAATATTTTGCAAAAATTCTATATAAAAATGCCAATAAAATAATTACAGTTTCTAAAGCTATACAAAATAAAATTGAAGAAAAGTATGGTTTTAAAAATGTTGAAACTGTTTACAATCCTGTAGATTTAAATGCGAGTGAATCTATATTGGAAAAAGAAATTACTTATAATGAAAAGTTTGTTTTATTTTACGGACGCTTGGTAGATAGTGTTAAAAACATAACTTTATTAATAGAAAGTTATAGCCTGTCTCAGTTACCTGAAAATAATATTAATTTAGTAGTACTTGGCGATGGTCCAGATTTACAAAAGTTTAAAACGTTAACTAAAACATTAGGAATAGAAGAGAAAGTGCAATTTTTACCAAATACACGTAATCCAATTACATATGTAAAGAAAGCTGTTTTTACACTGCTTACAAGCCATTACGAAGGTTTCCCAAGGGTGCTTATAGAAAGTTTATCTATTAACACACCAGTTATTGCTGTAAATTGTAAATCTGGTCCTTCAGAAATTATAGTAGACAAACATAATGGATTATTAGTAGAGAATTATAATTCTGAAGCTCTTGCAAATGCCATGAATGAGTTTGCCATTAACGAAGAATTGTACAGCAATTGTAAGAAAAATGCTAAAACAAGTGTAGAGAAATTTTCAGTTGAAAATATATCTAAACATTGGGAGAAACTAATAGAGGCGGAATAACTTAAATTTATAGATGAAAACAACCACAATAGACAACGTAGAGCTAATAGATATTCCTAAAATAATTGATGAAAAAGGAAGAGGTAATTTATGTGTAATAGAAGGTTATATTTTAAAATATAACGTAAAACGAACATACTATTTATTCGATGTACCGAGCGATGCAAGCAGAGGAGGACACGCTCACATAGCCTGTCATGAATTATTAGTAGCGTTAAGCGGTAGTTTTGATGTTGTAGTAAAGGATGGAGAAAATTCTAGAACTATTACATTAAATAAACCCGATAAAGGTTTGTTAATAGTAGATGGTATATGGAGAGAACTCGATAATTTTTCGTCTGGAGCAGTATGTTTAGTTTTGGCTTCAGAAAAATATGATGAAGCAGATTATATTAGAGATTATAATGTTTTTTTAGAATCTAAAGGGTAGTTTGTGTTTTATATGCATTGCACATAAAGCTTATTCTATACAGTTGTAAAATGGTTATTGAAGGCGAAATGCTTAATAAATTTTTTTTCATGCTGTTTTTCAAAAACTTATACAATAAGCTAAAAAGCCAAACGAGATTAAGTTGGTATAATTTGGAGAATAGCTGAAGCAAATCGTTACTATGGTTATTAAAGCCTTCAGTTTTATAAAAATGAATTAAGGTTAATGCAGCCTGTTCTTTCTTTTTTAAATAAACTTCACTTTTTTCAATCCCTAAATGATAGACTTCATTATCAATATGGCGAACTTTAACTTTATTATTTTGAAGTAAAGCACCAAAGTAATTATCGAAGCCATATCCTTTATTGTCCTCAATTTTAGAATTAACAGAATTAAAAACGCTTTTTTTTATTAAATAATTTGCAGAAATAATAACTTTATATGGCAGTTTGTTTCTCGTAGATGCAGGAATTTGCTCTTTAGTTTTTCCGTATTTCCATCGTAAAATATACGAGTGCTCAGGCTTGTTTTTGTAATAGGCAAAACCTCCAAAATAAGCATCGTATTCAAGCGCGATAGCATCGATGTAGTTAGATATGAATTTATCTGACTTTGGAGTAACATCAGCATCTAAAAATAAAAGCCAATCGTATTTTGCTTTTAATGCTAAGGCTTGCCTTGCTTTAACACGGCCTATATTGGTGGTATTCTCAATAATTTGCGTGTTGCTTAGTGCATTGCTTGAATTAATTTTTGAGGTACTACCATCCTCCAGAACAATTATTTCGAAGGCTACAGAGCTCGTTATCAATTGCGAATGAATTGTTGCAATTAATTTAGAAACATTATAATTGTATGTAGGAATTAGTACTGAAAGCATGATTTTATGAGTTTAAAAATACAGTTTTTTAATAGGAAGAAATAAGAAATTGTCTTTTAATTTTTTTGATGTTTAATTCTATAGAAAATAGTAAATTGCATAAGATTAATTTTTGATTCTTTCATTTGGAAAAACAAGCTATTTCAGATATTATATATAACCATATTTTTGCTCATAAACAGGCTTTAGTAGAGCAGTTTACCAAGAGTGAGAAGACCATAGGTTATTTTTACATAGATAATGTTTTGCCAGAAGAATTGGCATTAGAATGCGCTAGAGTTTTCCCAAAACCGAAAGAAATGAGATTGCTTAAATCTATAAAGGAGTATAAGCATGTGTCTGCCCAAATGAATAAACATCATCAGCTTTTAGAGGCTGTGATCTATGCTTTTCAAAATGAGAAAATTGTTACTCTTATTGGCGAAATTTGTAATATATCAACTTTATATCCAGACGATTCATTGTATGCCGGAGGTTTGTCGTTAATGGCGAAAGATAATTTTTTAAATCCGCATTTAGATAATTCACACGATGCAGAGAGAGAACGTTGGAGAGTTTTAAACCTTTTGTATTACGTTACGCCAAATTGGAAACAACAAAATGGAGGGAATTTAGAGTTATGGCCAAATGGCCCTAAAAAGGAACCTTTAGAAATAGTGAGTAAGTTTAATAGATTAATTGTTATGGCTACACATTCTAGTTCATGGCATTCTGTTAACAAAGTTACTATAGACGGCAATCGCTGTTGTATCTCTAATTACTATTTTAGTGATAATGCGCTACTTGAAACCGATAAATTCCATATTACCAAGTTTAGAGGTAGACCAAATCAAAAAATCACGAATTTACTTTTAGATTGTGATTCTAGTTTAAGGATGTTGGTTAGAAAAATTTTTAAAAAAGGAGTACGTAAAAACCCACATGTTTATAAAAAGTAGTAGTGCTCTTGCTTTTATAACCTTAACCTATTGTTAAAATTAAAACAAAAACCAGTTATCTATATAGAAAACTAAAAGAGGATTAATTTCTACGTTGTACAACTTCAAAAACTTGATTTTCATCACATTTTAAAGTTTTACTTGGGTATTTTAATAGTAAAGCATAATCGTGAGTTGCCATTAAAATTGTATTTCCATTTTTACTAATTTCTTGTAAAACCTCCATGATTTCAATACTTGTTTGAGGATCTAGATTTCCAGTTGGCTCATCTGCCAATATAAGTTCAGGATTATTTAACAAAGCACGAGCAATAGCCACACGCTGTTGTTCTCCTCCAGACAACTCATGAGGGAATTTAAAACCAGTAGTTTTCATACCTACTTTATTAAGCACTTCTTCCATTCGTGTTGCCATAGCAGCTTTATCTTTCCAGCCTGTAGCTTTTAAAACAAATTCTAAGTTTGCATTAACAGTTCTATCTGTTAAAAGCTTGAAATCTTGAAAAACAACTCCTAACTTACGTCTTAAAAAAGGAATGTCTTTTTCTTTTAAAGTATTTAGATTAAAATCAACAATACTACCTTCTCCTTTTTTTAAAGGAATATCTCCATACAAGGTTTTCATAAAACTACTTTTACCAGAGCCCGTTTTTCCTATTAAATAAACAAAATCACCTTTGTCTATTTTTACATTAACGTTGGACAGCACTAGACTATCACCTTGAAAAATGGAAGCATCTTTAAATTCTAGAACAGTTTGAGACATATAAATTTATAGTTTTTTAATACTGAAATATTTAGACTTCAAATCTAAAACATTAATAATAACAAAATAAACAATTAATGGTAAAAACGGAAACGCAAACCTACTATTAGAGCCATAAACAACTAATCCTTGGGCTAAAGCTCCTGAGAGTACTATGCAGACAACAAATAAATTGAAATCATAAATTTTGATTTTACTTTTAAAAAACTGAAAAAGTTTTTTAATTGCAAACAAAATGAATAGTATATTGAACAAAGCTAATAAGTATATTTGAAAATACTCCCAAATTATTACTAAACCGTATTTAAAATATTTGTTTTTAAAGGATTGATAGTTCCATTTTAGTGCACCAGATTTTGTAAAAAACAAATAAGAAGATTTAAGTACTTGCTTAGCATATAAATCTGGATGCTTTTTAAAAAGGTTTTTAGAAATTCTACCAAGCTCAGCTGATAAGTTTTGTGGAGTAAGGCCCGATTTTTCTTTAAGTTCATCGTAAGCAAACCAAACACTCATTGGTATTTTTCTTGGAGCAAATGTTATTAACGAATCTCTTTTTCTAACAAGAATATCTCTAATTAAGGCATCTTCATCTGGAGCCTTCTCAAAAAACGACGTTGCTGTTTGCGATAAATTAATGCCAAAATAGAATGTATTCGTAAAATACCCAATGTTTTTTTTATTGAAACTATTCCAAGAAAAATAGATAAGAAATGGTAGTAAGATAACTGCGGAACTTTTTAAAACTATTTTGGTTAGTTTCTGTTTATAATTTTTAACAAAATAAAACAAAGCAAAAGCTAAGGTAAAGTATATAAAAAGTGGTTTTATTAAATAAATAATACTTAATAAAATGGATAGTATAAAATAATATTTTATGGATACGGCTGAGTTAAATAGCTTAAAACGCTCTATAAACCAAAAAATAAGGAGTACTAAACTTATGGTAAGAGACTCGGTTAGTATTGCAAATTCAAAAAATATATAATGAATAAATGAAGTAGTAAAAAAGGTAATCCAAAATGCAGTTGCGATGCTTTTTGTTCGTCTTTTAGAGAAATCGAATAAAAGGTAGATATTTAAAAATCCTAAAAGTATTTGAAATATAACAGTAATAATTAAACTGTTATTGGCTAAGGCTATTAGTGTGGAGTAGCCGGGTGTGCGGTTTCCTGGGTAGTTTTCTAGTTGTAAACGTGTTATTAATTCACCTAAATTTATATAATCTTGACTATCCGGAAAAATACTTATTGAATTATAAAACAATGCTATGCAAACTCTAACAAATACTGCAAAAGTTAAGAGTACTCTCAAGGGATGATTATTAATGATTTTTTGCAGCTTCTGTATCATTTTTTATTTGTAATTAAAATAAAGTTTAACTAATGCAAATGGTGTTTTTAAGAAGTCTAAAAAAGTTATTCTCGTATCTTCGTTGTCAATCCATTGTGTCAAGGGAACTTCTACTATATGTCTTTTACAATATTCTTTGCCAAATTGTTTTTTTGTTCTTGCAAGTAATTCAATATCAAATAACCATTTGGTTTTAAAAGTGTCTTTAAAAATAGTTTTGGCTAAATCTGTTTTAATGATTTTCGCTCCACATTGAGTATCATAAATTCCTAATTTTAAAATCATACTATCCACAAATGTTGCTACAATTCTGCCAAAAAAATGTCTAGTTTTACTTCTTTTTATTGAGCTACCCATTTTTTTAAATCGAGAACCTAATATAAAATGGGAGTGTTCATCTTTTAAGTTGTAAAGTCTTTTTATTTCTTTTAAAGACGTTGATAAATCAGCATCTAAGTAGCCTATATGAGCGTAATTTTTATCTTTAAACTGAAGAACACCTTGTCGTATAGCTTCTGCCTTTCCTACATTTGTTGCTAGGTTTAAAACGTAAGCATTTTTACTAGAGGCTAAGGTCTTTAATACATCGAGAGTGTTATCAATACTACCATCGTTAACAAAGCAAAAATCTAATTCTGTTTCTGTTAAAAGGAAAGTATTAAAGCTATCGACATCAAGTCTATTTGCTTCATTATAACACGGGACTATTATTAATGCTTTTTCTTGCATATCGCATAATTTGAAAGTCCGATAATGCGTACACCCAAGTTTTCTAGAAAGTTTGTAACTATATTATCACAGATTAATATACTTGAAAAAAGGTTGGTAACAATTTTGCCGTGAGACCAGCTAGAAACTCTAGTTTCTTTTGATGGATTTTTTTTTAAAGATTCAATCTGTTTTTCAATAAACCGAGGTAGTAAAAGAGAAGTAAAAAAATAGCCTTTCTTCTCTACCAAAAATTGATTATGCTCCAAGACTTTTGTTAATGAGTTGTTAGTATAACGTCGGTAATGTCCTAAAATAATATCATGCTGAGTGAATAGGCTTTGAAAAGCAGGAACAGTTATTAAAAGATTAGTTTTTTTACTAAAATTTGGTAGTTTATTAAGGCTTTTTAAAAAGGCCTCATCTGCATCAATATGTTCTAAAACATCTAAAAGTAAAACAACATCTATTTCATCTTTAGATTGTAAGGGAAGGTCATTAGTAGATTTATAAACGGCTATATTTATGCCGCTTTCTAAATTAAAAGTCTTTAGTTGTTCATCTGTAAAAGCAATATCTACACAATGAAACTGACTATTTTTATAGGTTTCAGAAAGCTGTTTAGCTAAAAAGGTATCGCCAGAGCCAATATCCAAAAAGATATAAGGTAGTGTAACGTCGGGTAATATATGATTTAATTTATTTTTTATAAACCTTAATCTAACACTTTCCCATGGATGTCTATAATTTGTGTGCTTCTTGCCTTTTTGTGTAAGTTCTACTAAATCCATGCAATGGTTTATTAATTGGTAAATATAAAATAATTTATCAGACTATAAATTCAATTTATAATTATAACAAATTTCTAACGTTAACATATTAGGATTAAATTATCTTTGATTCTTAAATTTTAAATACCTAGTTAATGACTAAAAAACATATTTTATCATTATTTGTCTCGTTAAGTTTTGTTCTAGTCTCTTTTGCACAGCAATCTGCAGCATACACAAACGATTTTGTCGAATTTCAAAAAGCATTATCGCTATATAATAATCAGCAATATTTAGCTGCTCAAGCTGCTTTTAAGCAAGTTGAAAAAGCGTCAAAAGGAGAAGCTATAGAGTCTGATTGTGCCTATTACATTGCTAACTGTGCAGTGCGTTTAAATCAGAAAAATGCAGATACTTTAATAGAAGGATTTGTAGAGGATTATCCTACAAGTACTAAAAAAAATACAGCATTCGTAGATGTGGCAGATTACTATTTCGAAAACGGAAAATTTGCCTATTCTGAAAAGTGGTATAGTAAAGTAGACGAGAACTCACTGTCTCAAACAGAACTTGAAAAGTTTAATTTTAATAGAGGATATACTGCTTTTTCTTCGAAGAATTTTAAAGAAGCTAAAAAGTATTTAAATAGAGTTGAGAACTCTCAAAAATATGGTTCGCAAGCTAAATATTATATTGGTTTTATGGCTTACGAAGGCGATGATTACGATAAAGCTAACGAGTATTTTAACCAAGTTGAAGGAGAAGATAAATACAAAGAAAAGCTAAGTTACTACCAAGCAGATTTAAACTTTAAACTAGGAAAGTTTGAAAAAGCTATTGAATTAGCAAAAGCACAATTAGAGAAAACTAACGAGGAGAACGAATTATCCGAGCTTAATAAAATTATTGGTGAAAGTTATTTTAATCTAGAAAAATATGAAGAAGCTATTTCTTATCTAACCGAATATAAAGGCAAAAAAGGAAAGTGGAATAATACAGATTACTACCAATTAGGTTATGCTTATTACAAACAAAAGAATTATAATAAAGCCATTTCAGAATTCAATAAAATTATAGACGGTAATAATAGCGTCGCACAGAATGCATACTACCATTTAGGAGAGAGTTATGTGAATCTTGATAAAAAGCAAGAGGCCTTAAACGCCTTTAGAAATGCATCGCAAATGGATTATGATTTAAAAATTCAAGAAGATGCGTGGCTTAATTACGCTAAAATTAGTTACGAGATTGGTAACCCTTACCAATCGGTTCCGCAAGTATTGGCTAGTTATTTAGATAAATATCCAGAAACTAATTACCGAGAAGAGTTAGAAACATTATTAATAGATTCTTATATCACTTCAAAAAATTATAAAGAAGCCTTAGTTTTATTAAAAGGAAAAAAGAGCTTCGAAAATAAAGTAGCTTATCAAAAAGTAGCCTATTATAGAGGAATCGAATTGTATAATGAAAGTAATTACACAGAGGCCGAAAAAATGTTCGATGCTTCAATTGGTGAGTCTCAAGATGCTAAATATACTGCAAGAGCAACATTTTGGAAAGCAGAAACCGATTATAACTTAACAAATTACGATGATGCCTTAATTGGTTTTAAACAGTTTCAGCAGCAAACAGAAGCCAATCAAACACCAGAATATAAGAACTTAGATTATAATTTAGCTTATACATATTTTAAGCAGAAAAATTACGATCAGGCTATTCAGTACTTTAAAAATTTCACGATTAATAATAAAGAAGACAAAGTAAGATTAAATGATGCCTACTTACGTTTGGCAGATAGTTACTTCGTTACAAGTGCATACCAAAATGCCATCACTATGTATAGCGAAGCGTTAAGCGTTAATAAAATTGAAATGGATTATGCATTCTTTCAAAAAGCAATGAGTTATGGCTATTTGGGACAGTCAGAGAAGAAAATTTCAGAACTAGAAACTTTTATTTCTAAGTACTTGAGTTCTAAATTACGTGATGATGCTATGTACACGTTGGGTAATGCGTATGTAAAATCTGGTGATTCAGAAAAAGGTGTTGCCATGTACAATCAATTAATTTCAGAATATAATAACGGATCTTTTACCTCAAAAGCATTATTACGTCAAGGTTTAGTTTATTATAATACAAGTAAAAACGAGAAAGCACTAACTAAGTTTAAAAAAGTGGCTGGTGATTTTCCTAATTCTTTAGAAGCAAATCAAGCAGTAGCCACAGCACGTTTAATTTATATAGATTTAGGTCGTGTAAATGAATATGCAGCTTGGGTACAAACGTTAGATTATGTAGAAGTTGCAGATGGCGATTTAGATAACGCGACGTATTTGTCTGCAGAAAAGCAATATCTAGATAGTAATACCAACGATGCTATTAAATTGTTTAATCGTTATTTAAATGATTTTAATAACGGATTACACGCTAATCAGGCTCATTTTTATTTAGCACAATTGTATTTTAAGAAAGACTTGAAAGAAAATGCAAAACCACATTATAAAGCAGTTGTAGAGGCCTCTCAAAGTGAATTTACAGAAGAAGCTTTATTGCGTTTCTCTCAAATAATACTAGATCAAAAAAACTGGGTAGAGGCAATTGGGACTTTAAAACGTTTGGAGTCAGAAGCTAATTTTCCACAAAATATTCTGTTTGCACAATCTAATTTAATGCAAGCCAATTATCAATTAAAAAAATATACTGAAGCTGTCGCTTACGCGGAAAAAGTACTCAGTAATTTAAACTTAGATAATAAGATTAAAAGTGATGCTTATGTAATTATTGCACGTTCTGCAATGAAGACTAACGATGAAGCTAAAGCAAAATCGGCTTATGCAAATGTAGAATTAACAGCAACTGGTGAGACTGCTGCCGAAGCTTTATACTACAATGCATATTTTAAAAATAAAGAAAGTAATTACGCAGCGTCAAATACAGTAGTACAGCGTTTGGCTAAAGATTATTCTGGTTATAAATTCTATGGTGCAAAAGGCTTAATTGTTATGGCGAAAAACCAATATGCATTAGGTGATGCCTTTCAAGCAACTTATATTTTGGAGAGTGTAATTAAGAATTTTAAAGATTTTTCAGAGGTTGTTACAGAAGCAGAAACCGAACTAAATAGAATAAAAACAGAACAAGCTAAGACGAATGCTTCAGTAGAAACAGAAGATTAGTATTTCTAATTTAAGGATTATAGCTTTGTTATTTCTGCGCGAGTGGGAATCTACAAAACAAGAATAAATAATTATAGATTCCTGCGAAAGTAGGAATAATAGAAAAAAAACAAAAAGAATATATGTTTCAAAAAAGGCAATTCTTATTTTTAATAGCAACATTAACGATAACACTAATGTTCGCTCAAGAGCGTAAACAAGATACTTTAAATCCAGATGTTATTAACGTTATAAAACCATATGCACCTACAATTTCAGATGCATTTAAAGTAAAAGAAGCACCAACATTAGATGATGCTGAAACAGCAACGAAAAAAGATATTAAATATAACATATTTTCATTTCCTGTAGCGTCCACATTTACACCTGCAAAAGGTAAAGCAGCAGTTGTAGATAAGGCTAAAAAAGTTAAATTATACGATAATTACGCCACTTTAGGTGTTGGAACATATACAACAATATTAGGCGAAGTGTATTTAAACCACGAACTTAATAGTGGTGAGAATGTTAGTGCGCATGTTAGTCATCATTCTTCTCAAGGTGGTATTGAAGACGTACTTACAGACGATAATTTTTTAGATTCTAAAATAGATTTAAGTTACAGCAAATTAACAAACGATTTAGATTGGACTGTTGCTGGTGGTTTTGGAATACAATCATACAATTGGTATGGTTTAGATCAGTCTATATTTACTCAAACCACGGCAGATACTCTAGATGTAAATCATAACTTTACAGATGCACATATTTCTGGAGGAATCAACCTAGAAGACGGTATTTTTAAAGGCGCAGATATCTTATTTAGACGTTTTGGAGATAATCAAGGTTCTGGAGAAAATAGACTTAAGTTAAGTGGAACGGGAGATATTCCTGTTAGAGACGAAATTGTATCTACAATTTTAAGTTTAGATTATTTAGGAGGAAATTTCGAAAGGAATTATTTTAATGCTACCGAAATAAATTATAGTAATATTCAAATAGGTTTAGCACCAACATATCAAATAAAGAAAGACGATTTAACTGTAAACCTTGGTGTAACATTAACATATTTAAATGATACCGAAGCTGGTAAAAGTAGCTTTTTTATCTATCCAAATATTAATGCAAGCTATCGTTTAGTAGATGAATATGTTATAGCTTTTGGAGGTGTAAAAGGTGGTTTGATCCAGAATTCTTACTACGATTTTAGTTCAGAGAATTCATTTGTGTCACCAACATTATTTATCACACCTACAGATGAGCAATACAATGCTTACGTAGGTTTAAAAGGGAAACTTTCTAATGCTATCGGGTATTCTGTAAGTGGTAGTTATAAGTCCGAAAAAAGTAAAGCGCTTTTTACTAATAATCCAATAAGAGCATCTAATAATAGTTATAGCTACGGAAACTCTTTTGGTGTAACCTACGACGATGTTACAACTCTTGGGTTTGCAACAGAACTAAGTGTAGATGTAAATAGAAATTTTACTTTAGGAGTAAAAGGAGACTATTTTATCTACAATACAAAGAATGAAGACGAGGCGTGGAATCTTCCAAATGTAAAAGGAACTTTATTTATGGATTACCAAATTAACGAAAATTGGTTTGCAGTAGCGAACTTGTTTTTTGTAGGTGAACGTAAAGATGTTTATGAAAATCAAACGCTAGCGTCTTTACCAGCAACGCCTGCATCTGTAATAGATTTAGATAGCTATTTCGATGCAAACGTTCACGTTGGTTACCATGTAAACGATCGTATTTCTGTATTTGTAAAAGGAAACAACCTTGTTGGAGAAAACTATAACAAATGGCAAAATACACCTGTTCAAGGTATTCAGTTTTTAGCAGGTGGAACTTATAAATTTGATTTTTAAATTCCGGTATAAAATCAATCTCGTTATTTTAGATTAATTTTAAGCTAAATATGAAAAGCGTTATTGTAAGCGTCTTTATGGTTACTGCGAATTTATTAAACCAATTAAAAAAGCAAAAACCAATAATATGTTTCCAACAGACATCGTATTCATAATCTTATATATTGCATATTTTGTAATGTTTGGATTTCTAATTTTTGGTCTTTTAAAATCAAAAAATAAAATTTTCTTCAAATGGAATTTTCTAATTTTCGGAATTTATTTAGCAATAATGATTACAATATTTTTAGATTCAGTAAATTTTAAACCTATAAATTCATTCTTTGTTTTGTTATACGGAGTGCTGTTTTTGTTTGCACATGTTATATTTATGGGCATTATAAAACTGATTAAATTAATCGCAAAAAAATAAAAAGTATTAACGTATTAAGTCTAATAAATGACTTCGTTGAAAGACAATATTAAAGGACGTTTTTTATTCTTATATTTATCATCCAAAAATAATACAGATGAAAAACCTTTTAGTCGCTTTAATATTCCTTACTATTTTAAGTTGTTCTAACAATAAAATGGAAGTAGATTCTATTGTAGTTAATGCAAATGTTTACACCGTAGATGCAGAATTTGATAAAGCTGAAGCTTTTGCTGTTAAAGATGGAAAGTTTGTTGCTATAGGAAGTACTTTAGAAATACAAGAAAAGTATTCAGCTAAAGAAAAAATTGATGCACAAGGTAAAACAGTAGTGCCTGGTTTAATAGATGGACATTGTCATTTTTATGGTTTAGGCCTAAATATGCAAACGGTAAATTTAGTAGGTACAACAAGTTTTGATGATGTGATGAAACGTGTTATCGATTTTCAGAATAAAAAAAATACAACATTTATTATTGGTAGAGGTTGGGATCAAAACGATTGGGAAGAAAAGGAGTATCCAAACAAAACACTTTTAGATAATTTATATCCTAATACACCTGTTGCAATAACAAGAATAGATGGTCATGCAATGTTATGCAATCAAGCCGCTTTAGATAGAGCAAATATTACAGTAGAAACAAAAGTAGTAGGCGGAGAAATAAAGATTAAAGACGGTAAACTTACAGGAGTACTTATAGATAATCCTATGGAATTGGTAGAGGCCATTTTCCCTAAACCATCGCGTAAAGCACAAATAGCTGCATTATTAGATGCACAAGCGTTTTGTACTAATTTAGGGTTAACTACGGTTAGTGATGCAGGATTAGATAGGGACGTTATTGAGTTAATAGATAGCTTGCAAAAAGCAAATGCATTACACATGCGGGTATATGCTATGATAAGTAATAAAAAAGAAAACCTTGATTATTACTTAAACAAAGGCAAGATTAAGACCAATAGACTAAATGTGCAGTCTGTAAAAGTCTATGCCGATGGCGCTTTAGGTTCTAGAGGAGCAGCATTAAAAGCGGCGTATAGCGATGAACATAATCATTTTGGAGCGATGGTAATAGGAACAGAAGATTATAAAGAATTAGCGTTAAAAATTGATAAAGCAGGTTACCAAATGAATACGCATGCTATCGGAGATTCGGCAAATAGGTTTGTTTTGCAAACTTATGAGAAGACTTTAATGAATCAAAAAAATAGACGATGGAGAGTGGAGCATGCACAGGTTATTACGGATAATGATTTCGATTATTTTGAAAATGAAAACATAATACCTTCAATCCAACCCACACATGCAACAAGCGATATGTATTGGGCAGAAGATAGAGTGGGAGAAGCGCGTGTAAAAGGTGCTTATGCGTACAAAACATTGTTAGAGAAAAGTGGAAGAGTTGCCTTAGGAACAGATTTCCCGGTAGAGCAAGTGAGTCCGTTTTTAACATTCTATGCTGCGGTGGCAAGAAAAGATTTAAAGGGTTATCCAGAGAATGGATTTCAGAAAGAGAATGCATTATCTAGAAAACAAACTTTAAAAGGTATGACTATTTGGGCTGCATATGCTAATTTTGAAGATAAAGAAAAAGGGAGTATTGAAACAGGTAAATATGCAGATTTTTTAATTTTAAATCAAGATATTATGGAAGTTTCAGAAGAAAAGATACCTCGTACAAAAGTGCAGAATACCTATATTAATGGTGTGGCACAATAATTGATTTTAGAAAACAATACAACAACCATTAAAACGCATGTGTTCAATATTTAGAGAACCGATTAGGCTCTTTAATAAAAACAAAATGCGATTATAAAAAATAAACACATGAAAAAAGTATTTACAGTCCTATTATTTTTAAGCGTATCGTTAACTAGTTTTGCGCAAGTAGACGCTTATAGCGAAGACGTTAAAAAATGCGTAAAAAGCAATGGAACGATGTCTTATTATAATGATGTAATGGACAAAATGTACCAAATGTTGAAAGTGCAATTTACGGATGAAAACGTGCCAGATGCTATATGGGCAGAAATTAAAGAAGGTAAGCCTGCTGCGATGGACGAGTTAGCACAAATGATAGTTTCTGCTTATAAAGGACTTTTTACACATCAGGATGTAAAAAATATGAATGCGCTTTACGCTTCTAAAGCAGGAAAAAACATGTTTAAAAATGATGCTTTAACAGAAGGAGATAAAGTCGTTTTAAACGACTTTTATAAAACAGAAACAGGACAGAAAATTGTGGGTTCTCAAGATGAAATGAATGGTGCTATGAGTAAAATTGCAGAACTATGGAGTAGTCAAACGTATCGTGGTGTTATTGCTCAACTTTCGGAAAAAGGTTATAATTTGTAAAAAAAAATAAACGAGTTCAAATGAAATACACTTTCCTATTAATTATTTTTTGTTGTTTTAATAGTCCTGTTTTTGCCCAATACGGTTGGACAAAAGCTGAAGTTACCTTAAAAAATGGAACGGTTTTAGAAGGGGAGGCTTCTTTAGCAATGATGTCTAATGGTATTAATTTAGGAAAGGAAAAGCTTAAATTTAGAAAGAGTAGAAAAGCAAAGAAATCTAAATATTTACCAAAAGAGATTGATCAAATTGTTTTTACTGTCACTTATAAGGAGAAAGTAGGAAGAAAGAAAGTAGAAAAAACTAGAATAGAAAAATACATTCCAGTATTTTTAAATAAAAAGCAAAGCAAATTAGGCTTTGTGGAACTTATGGTTGAGGGTAATTTAAGACTTGTTGGCAGAACCGTTGCTGTGCAGTCTGGTGGAGGTTGGAATGGTGCAATGGGTGCCGCAGGAGCTGCACCTGTTTATATTCCTGGTTATATGGGAAGCCATAATCAAGTTATGTTTTTAAAAGAAGGACAAAAGCCTAAAATTTTTAATCAAGTAAGCTTAACCAAATCTTTTAGAAAAAGAGCAATGGATTATTTTGAAGATTGCCCAATTCTAAAAAATAAAATAGAGAATAAAGAATTTGTAAAAGAAGATCTTCAAGAAATTGTGAAGTTCTATAACTCAAGTTGTAATTAAATATAAAGCTTCGCTAAATAATCGAAATGTTCGTCTTTGGCTACAATTTCGCAACGCAATCCAACCGAAGCACAAGCAGTATTTAGTGTGCTAGCGTCAAGGTATAACCATTTCATAGGTAGCTCTTCTTCGTTTTTGTACTTTAAATAGTAATCTAACTCTCCATAATAGCCAGAGTTTAGATCTTGCCAAAAGCCGCCATCTTCATCTTCGTACATGTATTTTATATCTGTAGAATCTATTAATATTTGACCATCATCATTTAATAAACTTTTTAAATGAGCTAAGTATTTAGGAAGTGCTATTAAAGATTGAAAAATCCCAGTGCCATTCATTAGTAACAGTATAGTGTCAAATGTTTCTTTTTCGTCTAAAAGTGATATTAATTCAGCATTTAAGACACCTCTTTTTTTACAGACTTCGATAGCACCTTTAGAAACATCAATAGCTTTTACGTTAAAACCGCCTTGTTGAAGATGTAAACTATGACTTCCTGAACCACAACCAACATCTAATATGTCTCCCTTTGCTAGTTCTAGTGCATCTTTTTCGAGCTTAGGCATTTCAGTGTAACTTCTAAACAAATAATCTATAGGTAATATGTCTTCACCAGAAATGTTAGTGGACGTAATAATGTCTTCGGAAGCGTTTCCGTTATAAAAATCTAATAATGCTTTTCCGAATAAGTCTTTCATTAATACTTGTTTTTTATTTCCGCGTAGACGGAAACCTCTTTTATTTATTTTTATAGTTGTCCTAAGCTCTAGCGTTTCTTGTTTGTTTTAATTGTATCAAGAACTTTGCTTATTTTCGCAATATGCAAGACATTATTAACAATCTTCCAAAGCTGGCCAAAGATAAGCATAAGGAAAATAAAACCTTTTTTACAAAGCTTAAAAAAAAGCCGCCAAAACAATTGGATTACATCATGCAGGAGTTACATGAGGAAGAGTTTGAGAAAACCGATTGTTTAGAATGTGCCAATTGTTGTAAAACTACAGGGCCTCTGTTTACAGATAAAGATGTAGATAGGATAGCGAAGCATTTTAAAATGAAAACTCAAAAATTTATAGATCAGTTTTTAAGAGTGGATGAAGATAACGATTACGTATTGCAAAGTGTGCCATGTACGTTTTTGGGCGCAGATAATTATTGTTCTATTTACGATGTAAGACCAAAGGCATGCAGTGAGTTTCCGCATACAGATAGGAAGAAGTTTCAGCAAATCTCTAACTTAACGCTACAAAATGTTGCAATTTGTCCAGCAGCTTTTAATATTGTGGAGAAGATGAAAGAGCGTATTAAGTTGTAGTTTAACTTCATTAATAGGAAGATGAAGGATGCAATGATCTCATGACCTTTTAAACTAAATTTAGCTTATTATTTAAATCAAAAAAGATAATGGAGAATCTAATTGCCTATTTTGAGAATATACCAACACTTCATAGGAGTGTACTTTTAGTTGGTGGTATTACGTTGTTTTGGGTTTTAGAAGGTATTTTGCCATTATTTAATTTCAAGTATAAAAAATGGAAGCATGCCTTACCAAACTTGTTTTTTACTCTAACAACAATCATAATAAATTTTGCATTAGCTTTTGCGTTGTTGGGGACTGCAGATTGGGTTACAGCAAATAACTTTGGTCTTTTAAATTGGTTTCCAGAAATGCCATTTTGGTTGTATGTTGTTTTAGGTGTTTTACTTTTAGATTTTGTAGGTGCCTATTTAGCGCACTTTACAGAGCATAAAATTGGTGTATTGTGGATGGTGCATTTAGTGCATCATAGCGATCATGAAGTCGATACTACATCTGCAAATAGACATCATCCTTTAGAAAGTGTTATTCGTTTTATATTCACTTTAATTGGTGTTTTTATTATTGGAGCTCCAATAGGTATTGTTATGCTTTACCAATCTATGTCACTAATATTTACACAGTTTACTCATGCTAATATTAAAATGCCAAAAAAATTAGATAAACTTTTAAGTTATATTGTTGTGTCTCCAGACATGCATAAAGTGCATCATCATTATAAATTGCCATACACAGATTCTAATTATGGTAATATATTTTCAATTTGGGATCGTCTTTTTGGAACCTATTTATATTTAGAAAGAACTAAAATTATTTATGGTGTAGATACTTTTCCGAATGCTGAAGAAAACGCGAGTTTAAAACATTTATTAAAGCAGCCTTTTCATAAGTATAGAAAACCAATTAATAAAATTGATTAATAGAATATTCGTAATCTTTTAATGTAAGACCTTTTTTCGTGTTTATTATTCTCTCTTTTTGGTATAATCATTGCGTAATACTTAGTAATTGATGCTAAATATTAGTTAGTTGATTGATTATCAGATAAAGTTGCACTTAAGCGAGTATATTATACTTTTCGGCTAAATTCTTCTAAATTATATATATATAATAAAGGTATAAGTGCTATTTGCTTTACTTTTGTACTCCCTGAAACTAATTGATTTTTAGCAAAATTTATTAAAATTAGTAAAAAAATTCAGTCATGAAAAACCTAAAAAATCTAATCCTACTTACATTCGCTTTATTCTTAAGCTTACTTTCCTTTGGACAGCAACAAGCGCTTACTAATATTCAAAGAAATATTAACAAAGATGCAGCTGGTTTGGAGCAATCTCTAAACTTTACCTTAGATACATTAACACTTAAAAGTGATAAGAACATTTTACGTGTTACTTTCTTAAGTCATGATGAAAAGGACTCTGTGATAATAGATGTTGATGCACCGGAAATTAAAATTCCATTATATCACTTTAAAAAAGGACGATATACTATTGCTGTATATAGAGAAGATAAAATTATAGCTTTGGGTGTAAAACGTGTTGAAGACATAGCAAGACCTAAAGATGCAATCGAAGATTTAGAAGAAAGTATTTTAAGATCTAGTTTAAGTGAAGAAGAGCAAATAGCTAGAAATATTAAACCTCTTAAGAAAAAACCAAGAGTAACAAAGGAAGTAGATACACGTCTAGCAGAATCTAAACCAAGACCAAATAAAGAAGTTGATCGCGTTGTTACTAAGCCAAGAGCAGAGAAAGAAGTAGATACTCGTGTTGCTGTTGTTAAGCCAAAAGAATCAAGAGAAAAAGAGACACCTAGTAAACCTGTAAGAACACGCAAACAGAGAGCGCCTAAAGTGGTTGCTAGCGTGAATAAAAAGAATGTATTCGAAATAGCAGCAGAAAGAGAAGAAGCAAAAAATGCTTTACGTCTTAAAAACGAAAAAGACAGAGCGGTTGCTGAGGTTTCTAAAAAGAGACCAGAAAGACAAACAACACTAATAGAGGTTAAAAAAGTAACTTACAACCTGTCAATTGAGAATACTCAAAATGTTGAAAAGCAATCTCGTGAAGATTATAGAGCAAATAATTTACGTCCTAACGGAACACGATACGAAAACTAATTATAGAGTAAATATTTAGCTCGCATTACATTAAAACTATCTAAGCCATCTTTCCAGGTGGCTTTTATAGTTTCTATAGTTTCGCCTGCTTCAATTTGTTTCTGTAATTGTTTTGTACCTGCTAGCTTAGTAAAAAAGCCATTAGATACAAAGAACTTACTTTTATCACTAGTGGTGTTGTAAGCGTTAATTAAGTAGCTTAAATCTAAGCCATTTAACTTTGGTGCTTTGGTTAGATTGTAACCATTACAAGCCTTGTTTTCGTGTTTAGGATATTTTGATCCAAAGTTAGGTTTAGGTGTAAAACTAAAATCAGATTTAGGCAAAAACGGAGAACCATAAATTTGAAACTGTAATTCTGTGCCACGTCCAGCACTAACATTTGTACCTTCAAAAAAGCAAAGACTAGGGTATAAATTTATAGCAATATCATTAGGTAGGTTAGGAGATGGTTTTATTGGTAAGTTGTAAGCAGTGTCATGAGAATAATTCTTCATTGTAATAACTGTAAGTTCACATTTTATAGCATTAGTTAACCAGTTTTCTCCATTTATCATTTGTGCATATTCTCCAATTGTCATGCCATGAACAACAGGAATAGGATGCATACCAATAAAACTCTTATGTTCGTTTTCTAAAATAGGTCCGTCTACATAATGTCCATTTGGGTTTGGTCTGTCCAATATAATCACAGGAATATTTGCTTCTGCACAAGCTTCCATAACATAATGTAAAGAAGAAATGTAAGTGTAAAAACGGGCACCAACATCTTGAATATCAAAAACGACAACATCTAAATCTTTTAATTGGGCAGCAGAAGGCTTTTTATTCTTTCCGTAAAGCGATATTATAGGTAAACCAGTTTTGGTATCTAAACCATCTTTAACAACTTCTCCAGCATCGGCCTTACCTCTAAAACCATGTTCTGGAGCAAATACTTTTTTAACATCAATTTTGTGTGAGATTAGAGAATCAACCAAATGTGTGTAATCATTATTGTTTTCTGTTTGCGATAACTTTACCTCATTTTTAAACACCACACTTGTTTGGTTTGCTACTACACCAATACGTTTGCCTTTTAAAAGTTTTAAATATGCATCTGTTTGGTTTGCTCCAATAACAATATTTTTGTTGTTTTTTGCTGGTTCAATTACTTCTGCCGTAACATTGGTTCGCGAAGTAACATCAACCTTATTCGCCTTTCCACAAGAAATTCCTAAAAAAAGAAATAATAAAACTGTATTTTTACACCACATTAATTGTACACTCATAACTTTTTTGAATTTCGAATATTTTATAGCAAAACGCATTATTGACAGTAAAGCGTATAAAAGTAGTATATCGGCACCAATAATAAAAATTGGAATCGTAGCAATTGCTTTGGGAATTATTGTAATGATGATTGCGATCGCGACAGGAATTGGACTTCAGCAAAAAATAAGAGATAAAGTAGTAGCTTTTAATGGCCATGCCACCATTACTAATTACGACACTAATAACTCGCAAGAAAGCGAAAAGCCACTTTCCATAAATCAAGATTTTTACCCAGATTTTAATAGTGTAGAAGGTATAAAGCATGTACAAGGCGTCGCAACAAGATATGCCGTTTTTAGACAAGTAGATGCTTTCGAAAGTGTTATAATAAAAGGTGTTGGTGCAGATTACGATTGGCAATATTTACAAGATTATTTAATTGATGGCGTCTTGCCAGACTTCACGCAAAAACGAAACGAAGACCTTTTAATATCGCAGTATTTTGCAAGAAGGCTCAAATTAAAAATTGGAGACACAGTAAATGCTAATTTTTTAAGGAACGACTTAAGTAAGCCGCCAAGAATTTTACCGTATAAAGTCGTCGGAATCTATAATTCTGGTTTTAAAGAATTCGACGAAAAATTTGCCATTGGAGACATCAAGCATATTCAACGTTTAAACAAATGGGAACCAGATCAAATAGGAAACTTTGAAGTTTTTATAGACGATTTCGATGCTATAGACGAAAAAACTAAAGCCATTTTTCAAGAAACACCTTCTACATTAAACGTACAATCTGTAAAACAAAAATTCGGAATGGTATTCGAGTGGATTGGTATTTTCGATAAAAACATAATAGGCATCATTGGTATCATGATTCTAGTAGCAGGTATTAACATGATAACCGCACTGCTAGTCCTAATATTAGAACGCACACAAATGATTGGAATTCTAAAAGCCCTAGGAAGCAGCAGTAATAGCATTAGAAAAATATTTGTTTACAACGCAACCTATCTTATAATTAAAGGTTTGTTTTGGGGAAATCTAATAGGCTTAAGTTTGCTATTCGCTCAAAAGTATTTTGGGTTTTTAAGTTTTCCAAACCCAGAACAGTATTACATGACAACCATTCCGGTATACATAAGTCTCGATTATATTATACTATTAAACCTTGGAACATTCGTACTATGTTTGGCCATGTTGCTAATCCCATCTTACATTATTACTAAAATATCTCCAGTAAAAGCCATTCGTTTCGAGTAGCATATTTTGGGCGTTACCTAAAGGTCGCGCTTTCCGCTATATCTTTTTTGCTTTTAATGGCAAAAAAGGATGCCGCTTTAATCGCTAACGCGGGCGTATTAATTAAGTTTAGTTATCTAAATTAGTGTGTAAGCATCTATTTGTTTACGCTTTTAAATCTTAGAATTACTATGTCGCCTACCTTTCGTTAAAATGAAAGTTAAAAGAAACAAAAGTATATTACCATTTTAGTACTTTTGCAAAAGAAAAAGCAAATAAAAAAAAACGCATGCAATACGCAGAAAATATCCTTGGAACTATAGGAAACACACCATTAGTAAAAATAAACAAATTAACAGCAGAGCTACCATGTTTGGTACTCTCTAAATACGAAACCTTTAACCCAGGAAACTCGGTAAAAGATCGTATGGCATTACAAATGATTGAGGATGCAGAAGCAGACGGTCGTTTAAAACCAGGAGGAACAATAATAGAAGGAACTTCTGGAAACACAGGAATGGGATTAGCATTAGCAGCAATTATAAAAGGCTACAAATGTATTTTTGTAATGGCAGATAAGCAATCTAAAGAAAAAGTAGACATCTTAAAAGCAGTAGGAGCAGAAGTAGTAGTTTGCCCAACAGCAGTAGAGCCAGAGGATCCAAGATCGTATTACTCGGTATCAAAACGTTTAGGCGAAGAAACACCAAACTCTTGGTACGTAAACCAATACGATAACCCAAGCAACGCAAAAGCACACTATAAAAGTACAGGTCCAGAAATTTGGGAACAGACAGACGGTAAAATAACACACTTTGTAGTTGGTGTAGGAACAGGAGGAACAATCTCAGGTGTTGGAAAATACTTAAAAGAACAAAATCCAAATATTAAAATTTGGGGAATAGATACTTATGGTTCCGTATTTAAAAAGTACCATGAAACAGGAATTTTCGATGAAAAAGAAATATATCCTTATGTAACCGAAGGTATTGGTGAAGATATTTTACCAAAAAATGTAGACTTCGATATTATCGATGGTTTTACAAAGGTAACAGATAAAGACGCTGCAGTTTACACGCAACGATTAAGTAAAGAGGAAGGGATGTTTTTAGGTAATTCTGCAGGAGCAGCAATTAAAGGTGTGCTACAGTTAAAAGAACACTTTACTAAAGACGATGTTGTGGTTGTGTTATTTCACGATCATGGTTCACGTTATATCGGTAAAATGTTTAACGACGATTGGATGCGTGAGATGGGTTATATAGAGTAGTATCATTGTTAGGAGTTTTTTGCCACGTGGCAATCTCTTAAATGGTATCTAAATATTATAAAAAAGCAAAAAGCACAGTTTTAAAACTGTGCTTTTTTTATTTTAAAATTTTTGAAAGGTTCGTTTAACGTTTCGTGTATATTTAGTGCGAGAATAGAAAGTCAGAAGACTTTCTATTAAGAACGAGGCAAAGCATTTTGTTTGCCTTTATCTTATTTTATTCTAAAATCAAATCAAAATGATTTGACGGCCTTTTTAAATATACACTAAACTTTGGTAAAGCACAAAACCGCATTGATTATATATATTGTTGTGTGTAGTTATTTTATTCAGTTATTCTTTTCTTTAAATCCATTCTTTCGTGTAATATTCTGATTATTTCTATATAATTCTCGTTTATAGTTCTGAAGAATATTATATGCTTATTAACTTTTACTCCAAGGAGTTGTTTTGATATTCCTTCATAAATTTGTCCTAAATCAGGATTTTCTGCTATTTCTTCACAATTCAAAATTAGTATATCATAATATTTGTCTGCCTGTTTTTCTGACCAAACTTCATAAGTATATTCCCAAATTTTAGATATGTCCGCAACAGCTTCGTTAGTCAATTTATATTTAGCCATTCGAACGTTTTTTCGCTTTTAAAGATTCAAGATGTTTTTTAGGGTCAAAGTCGTGTGCAATTCCACTATCAATTCCTTCTTGAATAGCTCTTTTTAATGCAATAACTTTTGTTTCTTCTTCTTCTAATAGTCTCAATCCTGCACGAATAACTTCACTAACATTTTTAAATCTTCCTTCGCTTATACTACTTTGTACGAATTGGTCAAAATAATTTCCGAGTGATATTGATGTGTTTTTATTCATTTTAATATTATTTACTTCAAATATACCAAAAATTGGTAAGAAAGTAAAATTTCGAAATTACACACAATGTTTCGTTGATATAAAATCGTTTCAATGTTTTATATCATACGTTAAACGAAGTTAGCAGAAAAATATGACAAAGTCAAGTTCGTAATGCGTGAAATTCCGTACATTTAAAACATGCAAGAAGACTTTTTACATTACCTCTGGAAACACAAAAAGATAAGCACTACAGATCTTAAAACAACTAAAGGAGAGAAAGTAACGATTGCTAATGTTGGAGAACACAACCACAATGCAGGACCAGATTTTTTTAATGCACAACTTAAAATTGGAGAACAACTGTGGGCAGGAAATCTAGAAATTCATATAAAATCTAGCGATTGGTATCTACACAACCACGAAACAGATAGTAATTACGATAATGTAATTATACACGTAGTTTGGGAACACGATACCGAAATTTTTAGAAAAGACAATACTCAAATACCAACACTAGAATTAAAAAACTACGTTACACCAGAGGCATTACATAACTACCAAAAATTATTTAATAATGCTCAAAAATGGATAAACTGCGAAAACGATTTTGCATCTATTCCAGAATTTACCATTTCCAATTGGCTAGAGCGGTTGTATTTTGAGCGTTTAGAGCGTAAAGCAAACGATATTGTAATAGTACTAGAGCAAAGTACAAATAATTGGGAAGCTGTTTTATTTAAAATGCTGGCTAAAAACTTTGGACTTAAAGTAAACGGACAAGCATTCGCAAGTATTGCAAACTCTTTCGATTTTTTAATAATAAGAAAACAACAGTCAAAGTTACTAAGTTTAGAGGCGCTTTTGTTTGGGCAAGCAGAATTGCTGCAAGACGATTGTCAAGAACCATACTTTATAGCATTAGAAAAAGAATATCAGTTTTTAAAACAGAAATTCACCTTGTCTTCACAAAACGTAACACCCTTACAGTTTTTTAGATTACGACCACCAAATTTTCCAACCATTCGTTTGTCTCAATTGGCGAATATGTATCATTTACATCAAAATGTGTTTTCAAAAATTATAGAAACAAAAACCTTAGAAGATTTCTATAAGTTGTTTTCTGTAGAGACTTCTGTCTTTTGGGAAACGCATTATACTTTTAGTAAAGCATCTAAACCATTAAAAAAGGGATTAACGAAACCGTTTATAGACCTTTTACTCATTAATACTATTATACCAATAAAATTTAGCTATGCAAAACAGCTGGGTAAACCTATAGATAATGAGATTATACAATTACTTGAGCAAATTACTTCAGAAAAAAATAGCATCGTTAATAAATTTAATAGTTTAAAAAAAGTATCAAAATCTGCATTAGATTCTCAGGCTTTAATTCAGCTTAAAACGGAATATTGTGATAAAAATAGATGTTTACAATGTGCGATTGGTAATCAGTTACTTAATAAAATATCAAACTAATTTAGAATTAAAATAGAAAAGGTTTTATTACCTTGCAATATGCAAATAGCTCGAAATACATTATTGTTTTTTCAAAAACATGGTTATCATGTTTGTCAGCGAATAGCCGACAGATTAGGGATTCGTGCAAAAATTGTTCGTACTACTTTTATGTACCTCACATTTGTAACTGTTGGTTTTGGTTTTGCTTTGTACTTGTTCATGGCTTTCTGGATGCGAATAAAAGACATTATATATACTAAAAGATCTTCAGTTTTCGACTTGTAAAAAATGGTGAATTCATTACGTAAATTTTTCGAAACTAAAATATATTTAGCCATTACATTATTAGTATTTGTGCTATTAATAGGTGTTTTGGGTTTTAAGTTAATTTCAGGATATTCTTGGGTAGATGCTATTTACATGACGGTTATTACTATTACAACCGTAGGTTTTGGAGAAGTACAACCGCTTGATGATAGTTCTAAAATATTCACTGTATTTTTAATTTTGTCTAGTGTTGTAATAGTAGGTTATGCACTTTCAATTATTACAGAATATATTATTAGTACTAATAATTTTGAAGAGCTAAAAAAGAAAAAGATGCAAAAGAAAATTGATAGTTTCCAGAATCATACCATTATATGTGGTTATGGTCGTAATGGGAAACAGGCTGCAAAAAAATTAATGTCCTATAAAAAGGAGTTTGTAATAATAGAGAAAAATAAGGACATTATAGAAAAGTTCGAGAGTGAAACAATCCCAATGGTTTTAGGTAATGCTAATGAGGATGAAATACTTTTACAAGCAGGTTTAAAAAGAGCTAGTACATTAATTTCGGCTTTACCTAGTGATGCAGATAATCTATTTGTAGTCCTTTCTGCAAGGCAAATAAACAAAGATGCCTGTATAATTAGTCGTGCGTCTCGAGAAACGTCTTATCAAAAATTAAAATTAGCAGGTGCCAATAATGTTATTTCTCCAGATAGAATTGGTGGTGACCATATGGCATCTTTAGTAGTTGTTCCAGACTTAATCGAGTTTATAGATAACCTTGCTGTAGGTGGAAATGAAAACGTAAATATAGAAGAAATAGATGTAGATAAACTCTATAATACGTCTAATAAGGTTCAGACTATTAAGGATTTAGATCTTAGAAATAAAACAGGTTGTACGGTAATAGGTTTTAAAGGAAGCGATGGAGAATACATTGTAAATCCAGAAGCCGAAATAAAATTAGTGCCACATTCTAAAGTGATTGTTTTGGGAAGACCAGAGCAAATACAGCAGCTTAAATCTATTTATGATTTAGACTAGTGTTAATTTTTTAACGATTAGCATTTTATAAACTCAGCATTTTTTTGCATCTTGCTATTCTTAAACTAAAAATTAACTAACTAAAACACATTATGAAGAAGTATCTTCTTTCAATTTTATCTTTAATTTTACCACTATTATCAATCGCTCAAGACTCTGCAGAGATTGGTATCGACCAAAAAATCGATAAAGCCTTTGGCAGTGCTACGGGGTGGTTTGTAGATCTAATTTTCTATAGAATAGATTTTGGTGGAGGTGTAAAAATTTTCTGGGTGTTATTTCCTTTAATTCTTGGAGCTTTATACTTTACTTTTTATTTTAAATTTATAAACTTTAGAGGATTCTTTACATCAGTAAACATTGTAAGAGGAAAGTACGATCACTTAGATGGTGCCGATGATAAGAGTGTACAGGATCTGCATGTTTCAGGAGATGCAACACCTGGTGGAGATTCTATTGAGACTATTAAGGTTGAAAATCATGAAGGAGAGGTTAGTCATTTCCAAGCATTAACAGCAGCTTTATCAGCAACTGTAGGTTTAGGAAACATTGCTGGTGTAGCTATTGCGGTTTCAATTGGTGGAGCTGGAGCAACATTTTGGATGATTATTGCAGGATTTCTTGGTATGGCTTCAAAATTTGTAGAATGTACTTTAGGTGTAAAATATAGAGATATAGAATCAGATGGTACTGTTTATGGAGGACCAATGTATTACCTAACTAAAGGATTAAAGTCTAAAGGAATGGGAGGCCTAGGTAAGGTGTTAGCTGTTTTATTTGCAATATTTGTTATTGGTGGTTCTTTTGGAGGTGGTAACATGTTTCAAGTTAATCAAGCCTTTCAATTAGTAGAAAATATTACCGGAGGAGAGCAATCTTTCTTACATGGTTATGGTTGGGCATTTGGTTTAGTTATGGCTATTTTAGTAGGTATCGTTATTATTGGAGGTATTAAGAAAATTGCAAGTGTTACAGATAAAATTGTACCATTTATGGTAGCTATATATGTAGCAGCATCATTATTTGTTATCTTTTCTAAAACAAGTATGATTGGGCCTGCTTTTGGAGCAATTTGGGATGGAGCATTTAGTCCAGAAGGAATTGCCGGTGGTGTAGTTGGTGTATTAGTACAAGGATTTAGACGTGCAGCGTTCTCGAATGAAGCAGGTATTGGATCGGCTTCTATAGCACACGCAGCAGTAAAAACAAAATATGCAGCAAGTGAAGGTTTAGTAGCTTTATTAGAACCTTTTATAGATACTGTAGTTGTTTGTACAATGACGGCTTTAGTATTAATTATTACAGGTTTTGTAGATCCATCTAATCCTCCAGGAAGTGATGCACAAGCAATATTATTAACATCTAGTGCTTTCGAATCTTCAATCTCATGGTTCCCATATGTATTAACTATAGCGGTAGTTTTATTCGCATTTAGTTCTATGATTTCATGGTCTTACTATGGTTACCAAGGGTGGTCTTACCTATTTGGTCGTACTAAAAAAGCAGAGTACACATATAAGGTTATCTTTTGTGTATTTGTAGTTATTGGAGCAGCAGCAAGTTTAGGTTCTGTAATTGGATTCTCAGATGCGATGGTATTTGCAATGATGGTTCCAAACATGATAGGTTTAGTACTTCTAGCACCTAAAGTAAAAGAAGAGCTTTTAAAGTATATGACTGCTATTAAAACGACTAAAGAATAACATATAATATTAATATGAAAAATATAAAATCCCATTTCAAGTTCACTAAAGAACAACGAAATGGGATTTTTTTATTGTTATTACTTATCGTTACCTTTCAGTGTGTTTATGCATATGTTAGTTTTTCTTCGGAAGAAATAATTGTAAATTCAAAAGAGTTGCAATTATTTCAAAGCGAAATAGATTCCTTAAAATTAGTAGAGATAGAAAATCGTAAACCGAAAATCTATCCTTTCAATCCAAATTTTATTACAGATTATAAAGGTTATACTTTAGGTATGACTAATGAGGAAATTGATAGGCTCACAAAATTCCGAGCTAAAGACCAATGGGTAAACTCAGCAAAACAGTTTCAACAAGTCACTAAAGTTTCAGACTCTCTCTTCAATAAAATATCCCCTTATTTTAAATTCCCAGATTGGGTAACAAACCCGAAGCCTAAAAAGCAATATTCAAAATCTTTTAACACTAGTAAGCCTAAAACTGAAGCAGAGAAAATAGATTTAAACATAGCAACTGCTACTCAGCTGCAAAAGGTGTATGGAATAGGTGAGGCGTATTCAGAACGTATTATTAAATACAGAACAAAGCAAAATGGCTTTGTTTCTATAATAGAGCTAAATCAAGTTTACGGTTTAAAACCTGAAACGATAGTCGAACTTAAAAAGTCTTTTAGTTTAAAAACGCAAAAAGCAATCATTGCAATTAATCTAAACACCGCTTCAAAATCAGAATTAGTAACGGTTAGATTTATAGATTATGAAATCGCTCATAATATTATTGAGTATAGAACGCTTCACGAAGGCTTTAATTCTTTTGAGGATTTAATAAAAGTTAAAGACTTTCCCATTAAAAAAATAGAGATAATTAAGTTATATTTACGCTTAAATTAGAATATAATAAAATGGATAGTAGATATTTCACTGAAGAGCATAATTTATTTAGACAAAGTTTAGCAGATTTCTTGCAAAAAGAAGTTGTTCCGCATATAGATAAGTGGGAGAAGACTGGTCATATTGAGCGTTTTATATGGGAGAAATTTGGAGAAATGGGATTCTTTGCAATCGCATATCCTGAAGCTTATGGTGGAATGGATTTAGACCTCTTTTATACCGTTATATTTTTAGAAGAACTTCAAAAAGTAAACTCTGGTGGTTTTGCTGCTGCAATGTGGGCACATGCTTATTTAGCAATGACGCATGTTAATGCAGAAGGAAGCGAAGAGGTAAAACAAAAATATTTAACCAAAAGTATTTCAGGAGAGATGATTGGTGCAATGGCAGTAACCGAACCTTTTGGAGGTAGTGATGTTGCTGGAATGCGCACAACTGCTGTTAAAAAAGGAGACACTTATGTTTTAAATGGATCTAAAACATTTATTACAAATGGTGTATATAGCGATTATATTGTAGTTGCCGCTAAAACAAGTCCAGAACTTGGTAATAAAGGTATTAGTATGTTTATTGTAGATAGAGATACAAAAGGAGTTAGCGCTACTAAGTTAGATAAGTTAGGTTGGAGAGCTAGTGATACAGGAGAAATTGCATTCGATAACGTAATCATTCCTGCAAGCCATTTAATGGGAGAGGAAGGAAAAGGTTTTCCATACATTATGCAACACTTTGCTTTCGAGCGTTTAATTATGGGAATCAATGCACATGCTAGAGCAGAATTCGCGTTAGAATATGCAGTTAAATATATGGGAGAACGCCAGGCTTTTGGTAAAACGATAGATAAGTTTCAAGCATTACGTCATACAATGGCAGATTGCTACGCAGACATGGAAGTGTGTAAAGAATTTAATTATACAGTAGCAGCAAGATTAGACAAAAACGAGTACGTTGTTAAAGAAGCAACTATTTCTAAGCTACGTTCTACAAAAATGTCAGACGATGTTATTTACCAATGTCTTCAAATGTTAGGAGGTTATGGTTATATGGAAGAGTATCCAATGGCACGTTTATTGCGTGACAGTAGACTAGGACCTATTGGTGGAGGAACTTCAGAAATCTTAAGAGAAATTATCGCTAAAATGGTAATTGACAAAAAGGAATATAAACCAGCTGTAAAGCATTAAATAAATTATCTTTTAGTTAAAGTTGTTTTCAATTTGCTAAAGAGGTAATTAATATAAAGGTAAATATACCTAAAGTAAAATATAAGATTCTTGCTATTTATACTGAGTTAAATTCGGTACAGCAAGAATTTTATAGTTTATAGTAAGAGATTATAGTTTAGAAAAGAAATATTACTTTTACCAAATTCATTTCAATAATGTAGAAATATCTTCGTTATTAGAAAGAGGTCATATTATAAATATCAACTTTTTTAAAAAAATATGAAATACCCAAATCAAATTCTATGCATACTATTCTTTTTGTGTAGTACAATTGCATTCGCACAAAAAGAAATAAGCAATCAAGTAGTCGACTTCTTTAAAGATGAGCCTATAGAGAGCGCAAGTGTTTATCTCAAGAGCACGGCTATTGGAACCATTACAAATGCAGATGGAAAATTTGTACTTCGTATTCCAGAAGAGAATGCTGTAGATACTTTAATGGTGTCATCTATTGGGTATTCAACAGAAAAAATTCCGTTAGATCAGTATGATCCGTCAGAACCTATATATTTAGTAGAAGCAGTAGCATCTCTTGATGAAGTTGTGTTAGAAGCCGAAATAAGACCAAAAACAGGAAACGATATTGTTCTAAAAGCAATAGAGCAATTGCCTTTAACAATGCCAGACTCTTCATACATTCAAAAAGGTTTTTTAAGACACAAAGAGCGTAATAAAAAAGAATTTAAGTGGTTAATAGAAAGCGCTATTTCTGTTTACGACTCAGGTTACGCAGTACCAGCAAAAAAGCATCTAAAAATAAACGTAGATCAAATGCGTAAAAGTTACGATTTAAGAGATATCGATAGTTTGTTTACTTATGCTTCTTATTTAAACCAGAACACCAAGGTAAGAACAAATCCTAAAAACTTAAAAAGGAGTCAGGTTAAAACGGCTTTATTAGAGAAATCTATAAAATGGAATGATAATAGAGTAAATGGACTCCAAAATATTTTTCAAGGCAAGCTAAATATGTTTAGAAATGTAGATGGTAAAAAAGCACTATTTGGTGAAGATATTTTAAAGAATCATCAATTTAAACTAGATACCATTTTAGTCGATAACGAACGCAAATTATATAAAATCGAAATTACAAAGGGCGAAGAATATGTAGGCTTAGACACCAAAGGTATTTATAATGAAGGTTACCAAGCAAAAGGTTGGCTGTATATCTATTACGATAATTTTGCCATAAAAAAGGTAGAATACGAACTAGTAGCAGCTTCAAAAGAGCAAAAAAGTAGGAGTAAGCGCTTGTTCGATACGCAAACTAATCATAAACTGGTTATAACTTACAAAGAGTATAAAGACAAAATGTATCCTAATTATATCTATTACGAAACACCAAAGCTCGTAAACGTAGGTTATAAACCTAAAAATAAACAAGACGAGCAGTTTGCCGAACAATTCAACAAAGAAGAACGTTACTATTTTACAATACAAGAAATTCTGTTTTCAGACATTGTCTTAGATCATGATAAGATAGATACCGAACTTCAAAACAAATGGGATATGGATATTTTCTCACCAAAACCTTATAATAAAGAATTTTGGGAAACTTATAACGTGTTGTTAGAAAGTGAAGACGAAGAAAAAATGATTGAAGACCTTAGTAAAAGAGCATCACTATTTAAAGATTAATTTTTTGGGCGTTACCTAGATTTGCAAGAAAAATGCAAATCTAGGTCAGGCTTTCACTACTCGCTTCCAGACAAAAAAAAGTCTGGAGAGCTCAAACAAGCCGTTCAATCCTTAACGCAGGCCTACTTGCAGTTTAGTTTTTTGTAGTAAACTTAAGTCATACTTATTTCTTATATTTAGCAAACAAATAACAATCATGTCAATAGAAGCATTTACAGATTATCTTCAATTAGAACGAAACTATTCTAAGCTTACTGTAAAAGCATACACAACCGATATTAATACGTTTCAATCTTTTCTAGTAAAAGAATTCGACGAACCACAATTGCATACAGTAAACTACTCTCAAATTAGAAGTTGGATTGTAGCATTAGTAGAATCTAAAATTTCAAACCGAAGTATCAATCGCAAAGTATCCGCATTAAATTCCTATTATAAATTCTTATTAAAAATAGGAGACATAGAAATAAACCCATTAGCCAAGCATAAAGCGTTAAAAACAAGTAAAAAAATACAAGTTCCTTTCTCAGAAGCCGAAATTAATACGGCATTAGACGATTTAAAGTACGAAGACGACTACCAAGGCGTAAGAGATAAGTTAGTAATAGAACTATTCTACTCCACAGGTATAAGAAGAATAGAGTTAGTTAATTTAAAACTATCAGACATAGACTTTGCAAACAGAACGCTAAAAGTTTTAGGTAAACGAAACAAAGAACGTTACGTGCCTTTATTGGAATCTGTTATACAAACAATAGAAATCTATTTGTTAAAGCGAAAAGAGTTAAGTGTAATACAAGATCTTCAATCTCTTTTTTTAACAAAAAAAGGAGTTAAAATTTACGAAACTCTTGTTTACAGGATAATTAATGAGTATTTTAGTCTAGCATCTAATAAGGTGAAAAAGAGTCCACATATACTAAGGCACTCATTTGCAACCCACTTATTAAATCAAGGTGCAGATTTAAATGCTGTTAAAGAACTTTTAGGACATTCAAGTTTGGCTGCGACACAAATTTATACGCACAATAGTATAGCCGAACTTAAGAAAGTGTATTCTAATGCACATCCAAGAAGTAAAAAATAACAGCTATTGTTTAACATAATTAATAGCAATACTTATGAAAGTAAACACGCAAGCAGTAAATTTCAATGCAAATCCAGAATTATTAAACTTCGTTCAAGAGCGAATGAATAAGTTAGATACCTTTTTTGACAAAGTGATAAAATCTGACGTGTTTTTGAAGGTAGAAAACACTAGCGGTAAAGAAAATAAAGTTTTTGAGGCACGAGTTAGTGTTCCCGGAGATAGTTTTGTTGTAAAAAAGCAATGTAAATCTTTCGAAGAAGGTGCTGATATCGCAATTGCGTCCTTAGAAAGGCAGTTAAAAAAGAGAAAAGAGAAATTAAGAGCACATTTATAAAAAAATTTGCAAAAAATGTTTTCGAATATCTAAATAAATATATACATTTGCAATCCGTTAGAAATAGCGGACTTTTTTTTACGGAAAAAAGATATTAAAAGCCGATGTAGCTCAGCTGGCTAGAGCAGCTGATTTGTAATCAGCAGGTCGTGGGTTCGAGTCCCTCCATCGGCTCTAAAATAAAAGAAGTTGAAAAACTTTTTTAAATGTTCTTTAAAAGTATTGATAAGTTTAAGATTGGGGAGATACTCAAGCGGCCAACGAGGGCAGACTGTAAATCTGCTGACTACGTCTTCATAGGTTCGAATCCTATTCTCCCCACTTTTTTTACCAAGAAAAAGTAAGTTTTAAACAAAGAATTATTAAATAATTGCGAGAGTAGCTCAGTTGGTAGAGCGTCAGCCTTCCAAGCTGAATGTCGCCAGTTCGAACCTGGTCTCTCGCTCTAATATTTAAGCCGGTGTAGCTCAGAGGTAGAGCGTTTCCTTGGTAAGGAAGAGGTCACGGGTTCAATTCCCGTCATTGGCTCAATTTATTAAAAAACAAAAAACTAGAATACAAATATTATTATTATATAACTAAGATTAAAATTATTTAAAACATGGCAAAGGCAACTTTCGATCGTTCAAAACCACATTTAAACATTGGTACAATTGGACACGTAGATCACGGTAAAACAACTTTAACTGCTGCTATTACTAAAGTATTAGCTGATGCAGGTTTCTCAAATGCATTATCATTTGATCAAATTGACAACGCTCCAGAGGAGAAAGAAAGAGGTATTACAATTAATACTTCACACGTAGAATATGCAACAGAAAAGCGTCACTACGCACACGTAGATTGTCCAGGTCACGCCGATTATGTTAAGAACATGGTTACAGGTGCTGCTCAAATGGATGGTGCTATATTAGTAGTTGCTGCAACAGATGGTCCAATGCCACAAACTCGTGAGCATATCTTATTAGGTCGTCAAGTAGGTATCCCAAGAATGGTAGTATTCTTAAATAAAGTGGATATGGTTGATGATGAAGAGCTTTTAGAGTTAGTTGACATGGAAGTTCGTGAATTATTATCATTCTATGAGTATGATGGTGATAACGGACCTGTAGTATCTGGTTCTGCTTTAGGTGCACTTAACGGTGAGCAAAAGTGGGTTGATACTGTGTTAGAATTAATGACTCAAGTTGATGCTTGGATCGAAGAGCCTTTAAGAGAAGTAGATAAGCCTTTCTTAATGCCTATTGAAGATGTATTCTCTATTACTGGTCGTGGAACTGTAGCTACAGGTCGTATCGAAACTGGTGTTGCTAATACAGGAGATCCTGTAGAGATCATTGGTATGGGTGCTGCTAAATTAACTTCTACTGTTACTGGAATTGAAATGTTCCGTCAAATATTAGATAGAGGTGAAGCTGGAGATAACGCAGGTATCTTATTAAGAGGTATTGAAAAGTCTCAAATCTCAAGAGGTATGGTAATCTGTAAGCCAGGTTCTGTAACTCCACATGCTAAGTTTAAAGCAGAGGTTTATATCCTTAAGAAAGAAGAAGGTGGACGTCATACTCCATTCCATAATAATTACCGTCCTCAGTTTTACGTTCGTACAACGGATGTAACAGGAAACATTGCTTTACCAGAAGGTGTAGAAATGGTTATGCCTGGAGATAACTTAACAATACACGTTGAGTTAATTCAAGCAATTGCAATGAACATAGGTCTACGTTTCGCTATCCGTGAAGGTGGTAGAACAGTAGGAGCTGGTCAGGTAACTGAAATTTTAGATTAATTTAATCTAACCAATATAGAGTTAAGGTGTCTCGTTGTTCGTGACACCTTGACTTATATTTACGGGCGTAGCTCAGTTGGTAGAGCACTGGTCTCCAAAACCAGGTGTCGGGAGTTCGAGTCTCTCCGCCCGTGCTTATAGTAATAAAGATTTTTAAAACCTTTATTACTAAAATGAATTAGAGAAATGTAGAAATACATATTTCGTTAAATAAAGATTTAAATGGCTGGAATAGTAAATTATATAAAAGAATCATTCGGTGAGTTGAAAAACAATGTAACTTGGACGCCTTGGCCAGAAGTACAAAAGTTAACAATTTTGGTTGCTGTATTTTCAATTATATTCTCTTTAGCAATTTGGGGAGTTGATACTGTTTTTAGCAAAGTTATTAGCGAATACTTTAAATTAATTAGTTAATATAAAGTTATGGCTGAAGTAGGAGAAAAAAAGTGGTACGTTGTAAGAGCGGTAAGTGGTCAAGAAAATAAGATTAAAACTTATATCGAGAATGAAATAGCTCGTTTAGGTTTAGAAGATTATGTTGAGCAAGTATTAGTTCCTACAGAAAACGTAATTCAAATTAGAAACGGAAAAAAAGTAACTAAAGAAAAAGTTTATTTCAGTGGTTATATTATGATAAAGGCTAATCTTTCTGGAGAAGTGCCACACATCATTAGATCAATTACTAATGTAATAGGTTTCTTAGGAGCTACAAAAGGTGGAGATCCTTTACCGTTAAGACAATCTGAAGTTAATAGAATGTTAGGTAAGGTAGATGAATTATCTGTAGATATGGATTCTAATGTTGCTATCCCATTTACAAAAGGAGAAACTGTAAAAGTTATAGATGGACCTTTTAATGGATTTGATGGTACTATCGAAAATATTAATGAAGAAAAGCGTAAGCTTGAAGTAATGGTTAAGATTTTTGGAAGAAAAACACCATTAGAGTTAAGTTATATGCAAGTAGAAAAAATTTAATAATTGTTACAATAAAGAAAGTATTAAATCGGCTTCAAAATAGAATTAATACGAAACTAAATTATTTAAAATGGCAAAAGAATTAGGCAAAGTAGTCAAATTACAAGTAAGGGGAGGTGCAGCGAATCCGTCGCCACCGGTTGGACCCGCTTTAGGTGCTGCTGGTGTTAATATCATGGAATTCTGTAAGCAGTTTAATGCTAGAACCCAAGATAAAGCTGGTAAAGTTTTACCAGTTGTGATTTCAGTTTACAAAGACAAATCATTTGACTTTGTAATCAAAACTCCTCCAGCTGCAGTACAATTATTAGAAGCGGCCAAAGTGAAAAAAGGATCAGGTGAACCTCATGTACGTAAAGTAGCTAAGGTAACTTGGGATCAGATAAAAGCAATTGCGGAAGACAAAATGGTAGATTTAAATGCCTTTGAAATCGGTTCAGCAATGAAAATGATCGCAGGTACTGCAAGATCTATGGGTATAACTGTTAAAGGTGGTGAAGCACCTAATTAACCTAAAAAGATTTTAAAATGGCAAGATTAACAAAGAAACGTAAAGAGGCTGTTGCAAAGCTAGAAAAGGATAAAGTATATTCTTTACAAGAAGCTTCAACACTTATAAAAGAAATTAGTAACACTAAGTTTGATGCTTCAGTCGATTTAGCTGTGCGTTTAGGAGTAGATCCTAGAAAAGCAAACCAAATGGTAAGAGGTGTAGTATCTCTTCCTCATGGTACAGGTAAAGACGTTAAAGTATTAGCATTAGTAACTCCAGACAAAGAAGCAGAAGCTAAAGAAGCAGGTGCAGATTTCGTTGGTTTAGATGAATACCTTGATAAAATTAAAGGTGGTTGGACAGACGTAGACGTAATCATTACTATGCCAAGTGTTATGGGTAAGTTAGGTCCTTTAGGACGTGTATTAGGTCCTCGTGGTTTAATGCCTAATCCAAAGACAGGTACAGTAACTATGGATGTTGCAAAAGCTGTTACAGAAGTGAAAGCAGGTAAAATTGACTTTAAAGTTGATAAAACTGGTATTGTTCACGCTTCAATCGGAAAAGCATCTTTTAGTGCAGATAAGATTCAAGATAATGCAAACGAATTATTAACAACATTAATGAAACTGAAGCCAACTTCTTCAAAAGGAATTTATGTAAAAAGCATTTTTATGTCTTCTACAATGAGTCCTAGTATTGCAGTTGATACAAAAATCGGTTAGTAGTTAAATAACTTTTATTATGACAAGAGAAGAAAAATCACAAGTTATTGAAGAATTAACTGCACAATTAGCTGATAATGCTAATATTTATTTAGCTGATATATCAGGTTTAAATGCGGTTACTACTTCGGATTTACGTCGTGCTTGTTTTAAAGCAAACGTAAAATTAGCAGTTGTAAAAAACACATTACTTGAAAAAGCAATGGAGGCTTCAGACAGAGAGTTTGGAGACCTACCATCAACGCTTAAAGGTAATACATCAGTAATGTATTCTGAAACTGGAAATGCTCCAGCGAAAGTGATTAAAGCTTTCCGTAAGAAATCAGAAAAACCTTTATTAAAAGGAGCTTTTATTGAAGAAACAGTATACATCGGAGATGATCAACTAGATATGTTAGTTGATATCAAATCTAAAGAAGAATTAATAGGAGATATTATTGGATTATTACAATCTCCTGCTAAGAATGTTATTTCGGCACTTAAATCAAGTGGGCAAACACTTTCTGGTATTCTTAAAACATTATCTCAAAAAGAGGGATAATATTAAAAAGTACGCACTTTACACTTAAATATTTAAATTAAAAAAAATTATCACAAATGGCAGAATTAAAAGATTTCGCAGAGCAATTAGTTAACCTTACAGTTAAAGAAGTAAATGAGTTAGCAACTATATTAAAAGATGAGTACGGTATTGAGCCTGCTGCAGCAGCAGTAGTAGCTGGACCAGCCGCTGATGGTGGTGGTGAAGCAGAAGCTCAAACTGAATTTGATGTAATCTTAAAAGCTGCAGGTGGCGCTAAGTTAGCTGTTGTAAAATTAGTTAAGGAATTAACTGGATTGGGATTAAAAGAAGCTAAAGGTTTAGTTGATGATGCACCAAGTGCAATCAAAGAAGGTGTTTCTAAAGATGAAGCAGAAGCTCTTAAAACTCAATTAGAAGAGGCAGGAGCAGAGGTAGAACTTAAGTAAGTATTACCCATAATTTATACAAAGGTTTAGGTCTTGAGAATGTTCTCAAAGACCTAGACCATTTGTCGTATATAGCTAGTACCTATATACAAGTATTTTTTTTTAATCAAAATTTCGTCCATTGATGTTAGTAACACAAGCTGAAAGATTAAATTTCTCGTCTATTGTAAATAGAACTGAATATCCAGATTTTATGGATATTCAAATAAAATCCTTCCAGGATTTTTTCCAACTTGAAACAAAATCTGAAGAAAGAGGTAATGAAGGATTGTACAACACCTTCATGGAGAACTTTCCAATCACAGATACTCGTAATCAATTCGTTTTAGAATTCTTAGATTACTTTGTCGATCCACCAAGATACGCTATAGATGAGTGTATAGAAAGAGGGCTTACGTATAGCGTTCCATTAAAAGCAAGGTTAAAGCTTTATTGTACAGATCCTGAACATGAAGATTTTGAAACTATTGTTCAAGATGTATATTTAGGAACAATACCTTATATGACGCCTTCAGGTACTTTTTGTATCAACGGTGCAGAACGTGTAGTAGTATCTCAATTACATAGATCTCCAGGTGTATTCTTCGGACAATCTTTCCATGCAAATGGAACAAAATTATATTCAGCAAGAGTAATTCCTTTTAAAGGATCTTGGATCGAATTCGCTACAGATATCAATCAAGTGATGTATGCGTATATAGATAGAAAGAAAAAGTTACCTGTTACTACTTTATTCAGAGCCATCGGTTTTGAAAGAGATAAAGACATTTTAGAGATTTTTGATTTAGCCGAAGAGGTTAAAGTATCGAAATCTGGACTAAAGAAAATATTAGGTCGTAAGCTTGCAGCGCGTGTATTGAATACATGGCATGAAGATTTCGTTGATGAAGATACAGGAGAAGTTGTATCTATCGAGCGTAACGAAATTGTTCTTGATCGTGATACAGAATTAGACAAAGACAATATTGAAGAAATCTTAGAAGTTGGTGTAAAAACTATTCTTTTACATAAAGAAAGTGCACAACAAGGAGATTACGCAATTATACATAATACGCTTCAAAAAGATCCAACAAACTCGGAGAAAGAAGCAGTAGAACATATTTATAGACAACTACGTAATGCTGAGCCGCCAGATGAGGAGACAGCACGTGGTATTATAGATAAATTATTCTTTAGTGATCAACGTTACTCTTTAGGAGAAGTAGGTCGTTATAGAATGAATAAGAAATTACAGTTAGATATCGGTATGGATAAGCAAGTGCTTACCAAGGAGGATATTATAACTATTATAAAATATTTAATTGAGTTAATAAACTCTAAAGCAGAGATTGATGATATCGATCACTTGTCTAATCGTCGTGTACGTACGGTAGGTGAGCAATTATCTTCTCAGTTTGGTGTTGGTTTAGCACGTATGGCTCGTACTATTCGTGAACGTATGAACGTTCGTGATAACGAAGTTTTTACACCTATAGATTTAATTAATGCGAAGACATTATCGTCGGTTATTAATTCATTCTTTGGTACTAACCAGTTATCTCAATTTATGGATCAAACGAATCCTCTTGCAGAGATTACGCACAAGCGTCGTCTTTCAGCATTAGGACCAGGTGGTTTATCAAGAGAAAGAGCAGGATTCGAAGTACGTGATGTTCATTATACACACTACGGACGTTTATGTCCTATTGAAACTCCTGAAGGTCCAAACATTGGATTAATTTCTTCTTTAGCTGTATACGCGAAAGTGAATTCTATGGGATTCTTAGAAACGCCTTATAGAAAAGTAGAAAATGGAGTAGTAGATATTAAGAATGCTCCAACATATTTAAGTGCAGAGGAAGAAGAAAATATGATGATTGCTCAGGCTACTGTAAAAGTAGATGAGGATGGTAAGATATTAGATGATAAGGTTATTGCTAGACAAGAAGGTGATTTTCCGGTAATTGAACCTACAGCAGTAAACTATACTGATGTAGCACCAAATCAAATTACTTCTATATCGGCATCTTTAATTCCTTTCTTAGAACATGATGATGCCAACCGTGCATTAATGGGATCTAACATGATGCGTCAGGCAGTACCATTATTACGTCCGCAGGCACCAATTGTTGGAACAGGATTAGAAAGACAAGTAGCATCAGATTCTCGTGTATTAATAAATGCAGCTGGAGAAGGTGTTGTTGAATATGTAGATGCTAATGAGATTATTATTAAGTACGAACGTACTGATGATGAGGCTAAAGTAAGTTTTGAAAGTGATACCAAATCTTATCCTTTAGTAAAATTCAGAAAAACAAACCAAGGTACTTCTATTAACTTAAAACCAATCGTTAAGAAAGGTGATAAAGTGAAAAAAGGTCAGGTATTATCTGAGGGTTATGCAACTCAAAAAGGAGAATTAGCTTTAGGAAGAAATATGAAAGTAGCCTTTATGCCTTGGAAAGGGTATAACTTTGAGGATGCAATTGTAATTTCAGAAAAGGTAGTTCGTGAAGATATATTTACTTCTATTCACATAGATGAATATTCTTTAGATGTAAGAGATACAAAATTAGGTAACGAAGAATTAACTAACGATATTCCAAACGTTTCAGAAGAGGCTACAAAAGACCTTGATGAACATGGAATGATTCGTATCGGTGCAGAAGTTAAACCAGGAGATATCCTTATCGGAAAAATTACTCCAAAAGGTGAAAGCGATCCTACACCGGAAGAAAAGTTATTACGTGCCATCTTTGGTGACAAAGCAGGTGATGTAAAAGATGCGTCTTTAAAAGCATCTCCATCATTACATGGTGTAGTAATTAACAAAAAGTTATTTGCTCGTGCTATTAAAGATAAACGTAAAAGAGCTCAAGACAAAGAAGATATCGCTAAGTTAGAAGGTATTTACAATGCTAAGTTTGATGATTTACAGGCTGTTTTAGTTGAAAAACTTTTCACTATTGTAAACGGTAAAACATCACAAGGTATTTTTAACGATTTAGGAGAAGAAGTTTTACCAAAAGGTAAAAAGTTTACTTTAAAGATGTTAAACTCTGTTGATGAATATACTCACTTAACAGGTGGTACTTGGACTACTGATGATCATACCAATAAATTAGTTGCAGATTTAATTCACAACTACAAGATTAAGGAGAATGATTTACAAGGTTCTTTACGTCGTGAGAAGTTTACAATTTCTGTAGGAGATGAATTACCAGCAGGGATAATTAAATTAGCTAAAGTTTACATCGCTAAGAAACGTAAACTTAAAGTTGGTGATAAAATGGCAGGACGTCACGGAAATAAAGGTATTGTTGCACGTATTGTACGTCAAGAAGATATGCCTTTCTTAGAAGATGGAACTCCTGTAGATATCGTATTAAATCCATTAGGTGTACCATCTCGTATGAACATTGGACAGATATATGAAACTGTATTAGGTTGGGCTGGACAAGATTTAGGCCGTACTTATGCAACACCAATTTTTGATGGAGCAACTATCGATCAAATTAACGAATTAACAGATGAAGCTGGAATTCCAAGATATGGTCATACTTACTTATACGATGGAGGAACAGGAGAACGTTTCGATCAGCCGGCAACAGTAGGTGTAATCTACATGCTTAAGTTAGGGCATATGGTAGATGATAAAATGCACGCACGTTCTATAGGACCGTACTCACTAATTACTCAACAACCATTAGGTGGTAAAGCACAATTTGGTGGACAACGTTTTGGAGAGATGGAAGTATGGGCACTTGAGGCTTATGGAGCATCTGCGACACTAAGAGAAATCTTAACAGTAAAATCTGATGATGTAGTTGGTAGAGCCAAAACTTACGAAGCAATCGTAAAAGGTGAACCAATGCCAGATCCGGGATTACCAGAATCTTTCAACGTACTTATGCACGAATTGAAAGGATTAGCGTTAGACATTAGATTAGAAGAATAATAATTTTCATACAGAGGCGTGGCATTGCCACGTCTCTATGAAAATAAATAATTTTTATAAAAAAAATTATGGCAAGAAAGCAAGATAAGAATACAGTACAGAGGTTTAATAAAATCTCAATTGGTTTAGCGTCACCAGAGTCTATTTTAGCAGAGTCTAGAGGTGAGGTTTTAAAGCCAGAAACTATTAATTATCGTACACATAAACCAGAAAGAGATGGTTTATTCTGTGAGCGTATTTTTGGTCCTGTTAAAGACTACGAATGTGCTTGTGGTAAATATAAAAGAATTCGCTATAAGGGTATTGTTTGTGACCGTTGTGGTGTAGAAGTAACTGAGAAGAAAGTACGTCGTGATAGAGTAGGGCACATCAATCTTGTTGTACCAGTAGCTCACATTTGGTACTTCCGTTCTTTACCAAACAAAATAGGATATTTATTAGGATTGCCGTCTAAGAAATTAGATATGATTATTTACTACGAACGTTATGTAGTAATACAAGCTGGTAATGCTAAAAATGCTGAAGGAGAACCAATTCAAAAAATGGATTTCCTTACGGAAGAAGAGTACCTAAATATTTTAGAAGTACTTCCTCAAGATAATAATTACTTAGAAGATTCTGACCCTAACAAGTTTATAGCTAAAATGGGAGCTGAATGTCTAATCGATTTATTAGCACGTATAGATTTAGATTCTTTATCTTTTGAATTACGTCACAAAGCAAATACAGAAACGTCTAAACAACGTAAAACTGAAGCGTTAAAACGTCTACAAGTTGTAGAGGCTTTACGTGAATCTAACTTAAATAGAGAGAACCGTCCAGAATGGATGATCTTAAAAGTAGTGCCAATTATACCACCAGAATTAAGACCTTTAGTGCCTTTAGATGGTGGACGTTTTGCTACTTCAGATTTAAATGATTTATACCGTCGTGTAATTATACGTAATAACCGTCTTAAGAGACTTGTAGAGATTAAAGCTCCAGAAGTTATCTTACGTAACGAAAAGCGTATGTTACAAGAATCTGTAGATTCATTATTAGATAATACTCGTAAGTCATCTGCGGTAAAAACAGATTCTAACAGACCGTTAAAATCTTTATCAGATTCACTTAAAGGTAAGCAAGGGCGTTTCCGTCAAAACTTACTTGGTAAGCGTGTTGATTATTCTGCACGTTCGGTAATTGTTGTTGGACCAGAGCTTAGATTATTTGAATGTGGTCTTCCAAAAAATATGGCTGCAGAACTTTACAAGCCATTCATCATTCGTAAATTAATCGAAAGAGGAATTGTAAAAACTGTAAAATCAGCTAAGAAAATTATAGACAAAAAGGAGCCAGTAGTTTGGGACATCCTGGAAAATGTTCTTAAAGGACATCCAGTATTACTAAACCGTGCGCCAACACTTCACCGATTAGGTATTCAGGCATTCCAGCCAAAACTTATTGAAGGTAAAGCAATACAATTACACCCATTAGCCTGTGCAGCATTTAATGCCGATTTTGATGGAGATCAAATGGCAGTTCATTTACCGTTAGGACCAGAAGCTATTTTAGAATGTCAAATGTTAATGTTGGCATCTCATAATATCTTAAACCCTGCAAATGGTGCGCCAGTAACTGTACCATCTCAGGATATGGTACTTGGTTTGTATTATATGACTAAGTTACGTACATCAACACCAGAGGTTAAAGTAAAAGGAGAAGGCTTAACGTTTTATTCTGCAGAAGAAGTAAACATTGCTTATAATGAAAAGCGTGTTGACTTAAACGCACAGATTAAAGTACGTGCAATAGATTTTAATGCGGAAGGAGAATTAGTTCCACAAATTATAGAAACTACAACAGGTCGTGTACTTTTCAACGAAAAAGTACCAGCTGCTGCAGGGTATGTTAATCAAGTATTAACTAAAAAATCTCTTAGAGATATTATTGGTGATATTTTAAAATTAACAAGTGTTCCTGAAACTGCGGATTTCTTAGATGAAATTAAGACATTAGGATATCTGTTTGCTTTTAGAGGTGGATTATCATTTAGTTTAGGTGATATTATTATCCCACCAGAAAAGCAATCTATGATTGATGCTGCCAATACGAAAGTAGATGGTATTAAGGCAAACTATAACATGGGACTTATAACAAACAATGAACGTTATAATCAGGTTATTGATATTTGGACTTCTACAAATGCAGAATTGACAGAATTGTCAATGAAACGTATTAGAGAAGATCAACAAGGATTTAACTCGGTGTTTATGATGCTTGATTCTGGAGCCCGTGGATCTAAAGAACAGATTCGTCAGCTTACAGGTATGCGTGGATTAATGGCTAAGCCTAAAAAATCTACTGCTGGAGGTGGATCTATTATTGAAAATCCAATTTTATCTAACTTTAAGGAAGGACTTTCAATTTTAGAATACTTTATTTCTACTCACGGTGCACGTAAAGGTCTTGCCGATACAGCACTTAAAACTGCCGATGCTGGTTACTTAACACGTCGTTTAGTAGATGTCTCTCAAGATGTAATAGTAAACAGTGTAGACTGTGGTACATTAAGAGGAGTAGAAGTTTCTGCTCTTAAGAAAAATGATGAAGTTGTTGAGAAATTAGGGGCACGTGTTTTAGGACGTATTGCACTTAACGATGTATACAATCCATTAACTGAAGAATTAATAGTTGAAGCAGGACAATTAATTGAAGATGATATTGCTGCGGCAATTGAAGCTTCTCCTATTGATGCTATAGAAGTACGTTCACCATTAAGTTGTGAAGCTAAAAAAGGAATCTGTGCTAAATGTTACGGAAGAAACTTAGCAACTAACAAAATGGTTCAACGTGGTGAAGCAGTAGGTGTTGTAGCAGCACAATCTATTGGAGAACCGGGTACACAGTTAACACTTCGTACATTCCACGTAGGTGGTATTGCAGGTAACATTTCAGAAGAAAATAACTTTGCAGTTAAATTTGATGGAGTAGCAGAAATTGAAGAATTAAAAACTGTAAAAGGTACTGATAAAGAAGGAAACGAAGTTGATATCGTTATTTCTCGTACATCAGAACTTAAATTAATAGATAAGAAAACAGGTATCACATTAAGTACAAATAATATCCCTTATGGTTCAACTGTATTCGTTAAGGATGGAGATAAACTTAAAACAGGAGATGTTGTTTGTGAATGGGATCCATATAACGGTGTAATCGTTTCTGAATTTGCAGGAAAAGTGAGATATGAAAATATCGAGCAAGGTGTTACTTATCAAGTTGAAGTTGATGAGCAAACAGGTTTCCAAGAAAAAGTAATTTCAGAATCTAGAAATAAGAAGATCATACCAACACTTATTGTTGAAGATAGTAAAGGTGAAGCAATTCGTTCTTACAATCTACCAGTAGGAGCGCATATTATGATTGACGATGGAGAGAAAGTTAAGATTGGTAAAGTCTTAGTTAAGATTCCTCGAAAATCTTCTAAAGCAGGTGATATTACAGGTGGTTTACCTAGAGTAACAGAATTATTTGAAGCTCGTAACCCTTCTAATCCTGCAGTAGTAAGTGCAATTGATGGTGTTGTTTCTTTTGGAAAAATTAAAAGAGGTAACCGTGAGATTATTGTAGAGTCTAAATTTGGTGATATTAAGAAATACTTAGTTAAATTATCAAGTCAGATTCTTGTTCAAGAAAATGATTTTATAAAAGCAGGTATGCCTTTATCTGATGGTTCTATAACGCCAAACGATATTTTGAACATAAAAGGACCAGCAGCTGTACAACAATACTTAGTGAATGAGGTTCAAGAAGTATACCGTTTACAAGGTGTAAAAATTAACGATAAGCATTTCGAAGTTGTTGTAAGACAAATGATGCGTAAAGTGAGAATTATTGATTCTGGAGATACTATCTTCTTAGAGGATCAATTAGCACATAAATCGGATTTTATTGAAGAAAATGACGCTATTTTTGGTAAAAAGGTAGTTGAAAATGCAGGAGATTCTACTAACTTAAAAGAAGGACAGTTAATAACTGCTTTCGAATTAAGAGATGAGAATTCTTTATTACGTCGTGAAGATAAAGCATTGGTTGAAGCAAGAGATGTAAGACCAGCAACAGCAACTCCAATACTACAAGGTATTACGAGAGCATCGTTACAAACTAAATCGTTTATTTCTGCAGCGTCGTTCCAGGAAACAACGAAAGTTCTTAATGAAGCAGCGGTAGCAGGTAAGATTGATTCTTTAGAAGGTCTTAAAGAAAATGTAATTGTAGGACATAGAATTCCAGCAGGAACAGGAATGCGTTCTTATGAAAACATTATTGTAGGATCTAAAGAAGAGTTTGATCAAATGATGCAAGCAAAACAAGAGGTTAATTACAATTAGTAGTTTTTATTTCTACGCAGGTAGAAATCTCTTAAATTGAAACGAGAGTTTTAATATAATATCAAAAAAGTCCTGCTAATTAGCAGGACTTTTTATTTTAATCTAATTAATTAAGTTTCCTTTACGCTCCTATAGTAATTGGAGTTAATTAAATTAATAGGAATCTATAAAACATAAAACATGGCAGATAATAAAGACAATACACCGAAACCAAACCAAATTAACATAGAATTAGACGAAAAAGTAGCAGAAGGTACTTATTCAAATCTTGCAATAATTAATCACTCTGTATCAGAGTTTGTAGTAGATTTTGTGAGTATAATGCCTGGAACACCCAAAAGTAAAGTTAAATCTAGAATTATTTTAACGCCTCAACACGCAAAGAGGTTATTAAAAGCTTTAAGTGAAAATGTACAACGATTTGAAAAAGCTCATGGAGAAATTAAAGATTATGAGCAACCTCCAATACCATTAAATTTTGGGCCAACAGGTCAGGCTTAAAAAAATAACAAGGCGTACTTAATATTTTAATTATTTAATATTGGTCAAAATATGTTTTTTGAAGAAATATTATATTGATGGAAAAATAAGATGATAAAAAAACCTCTAAATAGAATTTAGAGGTTTTTTTTTAGTGCTTTCATAGGTATAAGTATAATCGATGAGGGTTCTCGTTGTGATAATTAAAATTTATTTACGTTAAAATAACGAGCTCTATAAATAGGTCTATTTTGAATAAAATAAAAATTGACTACAAAGCATTCATGTCTAGTTGTTATAGTGTCTTAAATAGCGTTATAGTCGATTTTAGTTATTCGTATTCCGAAACATAGTGAAATTTCACTGTTGGATACTTTTGTTGTGTCATTTGTAAAGAAAAAGAAGAATCTGCTAAGAAAACCAACTGTCCGCGCTTGTCTTTTGCTAAATAGCGTTGTTTAACTCTCTTAAATTCTTTGAATTCTTCACTTTTTACATCTTCAGGTTCTACCCAGCACGCCTTAAAAACATTTAGGTTTTCATATGTACATTTCGCACCATATTCATGTTCTAATCTGTATTGGATTACTTCATATTGTAAGGCACCTACAGTTCCAATTATTTTTCTTCCGTTTAACTCTAAAGTAAATAGTTGGGCTACTCCTTCGTCCATTAATTGATCGATACCTTTATTTAATTGCTTAGATTTTAAAGGATCTGCATTATTAATATATCTAAAATGTTCAGGAGAAAAGCTTGGTACTCCTTTGTAATTTAGTACTTCACCTTCAGTTAAGGTATCACCAATTTTAAATGTTCCAGTATCTTGTAACCCTACAATGTCACCAGGATAAGAAATGTCTACAATCTCTTTTTTCTCTGCAAAAAAGGCATTTGGGCTAGAGAACTTGACTTTTTTATTATGTCTTACATGTAAGTAAGGTGTATTTCTTTTAAATTCTCCTGAAACAATTTTAATAAAGGCTAATCGGTTTCTATGATTAGGATCCATGTTAGCATGAATTTTAAATACAAAACCGGTAAATTTATCTTCATCTGGCTTCACAAGGCGCTCTTCACTTTGTTTTGCTCTAGGTTTAGGAGCAATTTCAACAAAACAATCTAACAACTCGCGTACACCGAAGCTATTTAAGGCAGAACCAAAAAATACAGGTTGTAGGTTACCGTCTAGATAATCTTGGTTATTAAATGGAGGATAAATACCTTCCACTAATTCTATTTCTTCTCGAAGTGTTTCAGCAGCTTTGTCGCCTACTAATGTGTTCAGTTCTGGAGAATTTAAATCTGAAATCTCTATAGTTTCCTCAATATTTTTTCTGCTATCACCACTAAATAGATTTAGGTTTCTTTCCCAAATATTATAAATCCCTTTAAAATCGTATCCCATTCCTATAGGGAAGCTTAATGGTGTTACTCGAAGTCCTAATTTTTGTTCTATTTCATCGAGTAACTCGAATGCGTCTTTACCTTCACGATCCATTTTATTAATAAAAACAATCATGGGAATATTACGCATACGGCAAACTTCTACAAGTTTTTCAGTTTGTTCCTCAACACCTTTTGCGACATCGATAACAACAATAACACTGTCTACAGCAGTTAATGTTCTAAAAGTATCTTCAGCAAAATCCTTGTGACCAGGAGTATCTAGAATGTTTATTTTAATACCATCATATTCAAAAGCCAAAACAGATGTAGCAACAGAGATACCACGCTGGCGTTCTATCTCCATAAAATCACTAGTTGCTCCTTTTTTTATTTTATTACTTTTTACTGCACCAGCCTCTTGTATGGCACCTCCAAATAATAGTAGTTTTTCAGTAAGTGTAGTCTTTCCAGCATCTGGGTGAGAGATAATACCAAAGGTTCTTCTTCTTTTAATTTCGTCTAAAAATTTCATTAAAATCGATTTTTGCAAATATAGTTGTATTACAAATAGTAATGAATTTTTATTTATTTTATGGAAGTTTAATTTGGATAATATAATCGTATTATTTTGTGTTGTTTTTTAAGATAAAATTAAGATTGATGTAAGATTTATCTCTTTTAACTTGTAAAGAATGTACTTTAACGCTTAATACCGCGCTTTAACGACTATGTGTGAATAATTTTAATTATTGTGGACGAATACAAGAAAATTGAAATATTTTTGCATGCATATTGTGTGTATTTAAATTAATAAATGTTCTATGATTAAAAATAGGACTGGATTTATCTAATTTTTGTTGTCACGATTTAAGCGGAAAAGATTGTTGATAATACTTTTCTAAAGTTATAAGTTGATTAGTGTTAGTTAAATAACCTTAATTAGCAATTAATAAATATATATTGAGAAAAAAAATTAAGCTATTATTAGTTGAGTTTATTTGTGCTAAAGACAAATTTGTGTTTAGTATTTCTTACTGTATAAACAACTCACTTGAACAGGACAGTTTGAGTGTTTTTAAAAATAAAATTCAATTTCATTTATTCTAATATGAAAAACTTTACTCTTTATTCATTGAAAAATTTTAAAACTGTTATTGTGCTTGTTTTGCTGTTTTTGTCGTCTTTTATGGCTTCAGCTCAGCTTACAATGGACTTTCAAAATGCAACAATAGTTAATGGAGGAGCACCTTTAGCAGTTGGAACACAATATAAATTTCCAAATGTAACAGTTGCGCCCGGTGGAATTAATGTAGATTGCTTAGTTACTATTACAGGCTCAAATGCTTGTACATTAGCTGGTTTCGATGATAACACATCAATATTAGGAACGGGTGTTTCCGATTTTAATCCTACTATTCAATTAAATGGAACTACAATTGTAAATGGTTCTGCAGAAGGTGCTTATATAGATTTTCTATTCGAATTTGTTTTAAGTTCTAATAATGCAACTCCGATATTTGTAGAATTCGATACCTATACTTATGATATTGATGGTGACAATGGAAATTTAAGAGAATATATTGAAATAAGTAATTTTGGAAGTTATACGGTTAATAATCCTACGGAGTTAAGTTATATTGCTCCTCGTAGATTCGAATCAAGTACAGATTTAGTTAATCCAGGTATTACTGCTGCCGATCGATGGTTAGCAAAGGCGAGTTATATAAATAATTCGTTTTTTACTTACAGAGCTGGAGTTATGAGAGATGCGGGTGTATCAACAACCGCTAGATTTGTTGGTTTGGCATTTCAGCCTATTAATTTTTCAAATCCTGTTGTTGTTCAGTTTAATGCAGATTTAGTAACTGTTAAAACAGTAGGGTTTAGTGCACCTTCGGAAGGAGATACAATAGATTACCAAATTACAGTAACTAATAATGGTCCTAATGATTCATTTGGAGTAACAGCTACTGATGCACTACCTGCAGGAGTAACGCTTGTTAGCGCAACTTCGGTAGGAGGGTCAACAAATACTTATAATACAGGTGGTACGGGTGTATGGGATATTGGCGATTTGGCTAATGGAGCAACAGCTGTATTGACTATAACTGTAACTGTAGATAGCGGAACTTCTGGTACTACGATTACTAATAGCACAACTGCTGCTGAGGGTAACGAAAATGATCCTTCGACTGTTGGGGATGATTTAACTGCAGATATAACTGTTTCAAACGATTCGGATGGAGATGGTGTTCCAAACGATAGCGATGTTTGTAATGGTTTTGATGATAGCGCTGATGTTGATAATGATGGCGTTCCAGATGGTTGTGATTTAGATAATGATAATGATGGTATTTTAGATGTCGATGAATTAAATAATTGTCCTACAGGAGCAGTTAATACAACAATAGTTGTAGGTAGTGAACTTGGGAGATTATACGAAACTAATACAATTACTGGAGGCGCGACGTTAATAACTACTTCTCCTTTTACTACAGGATTTATAAATTCTTTGGCTGCCAATCCAGATAATCAGTTGTATTATTATGGAGTAGGTACAAATGCATATTATTATGAAAAATCAACAAATACACATGCTCTTTTAGGTGATTTATCTACATTTCCAGAGTTTGCTGGAGGAAGATTAGATAGTGGAGGTGGCTCTTATTTAAATGGTGTTTATTACGCTGGTTCTGAAACGCTTGGCGCTGAAGGTGATGTTCAAGATGTTTTTGCAGTTGTATTAAGTGCAGATGGTAAAAGTATCGTGTCACTTACAGCTCTTAATGTTGCAACTGCAGCATTAGCTGTTGGATATGATTTTTATGATGGTGGAGCTCAATTAGGATCTAATGGTTTTGGAGATATAGTTACTACTTTTGTTGGTCCGGACGCTGTTATATATGGTTCTACAACTCATACTTCAACAACAATTCCTCATGCGTTTTGGTCTTTTAATGTTGCTACAAGTCAATTTAATTTAATTTCAACAACGAATAGTTGGAGTGGAGGACAGTTAGGAGCAGGTGCCAATGGTAACTTGTATTCTAATGTTGGTCAAGATATTGTAAGAATAGATCCGGATAATGGAGATATTATAGGTACCGCAGCTACAGTAGGTGTGGTTATAGCCGATTTAACAGGTCCTATTGATGTTGCACAATGTAATCCTATTCGTGATACAGATGGTGATGGTACTCCGGATTATCTAGATACAGATTCAGATAATGATGGTTGTTTTGATGCTATTGAAGGTGGTGATAATATTTTAGCTTCAAGTGTTAATCCAGATGGTACCTTGAATGGAACTGTTGATTCTTCAACAGGTGTACCTAGTAATGTAAATGTTAATTCTGGTCAAACGGTTGGCACATCTGCTAACGAAAATGCTTTTGATGTTAATGGACAATGTGACTCTGATAATGATGGAGTAGTAGATTTAGATGATTTATGTCCAGGTTTTGATGATACGGCAAATGCCGATGGTGATGCTTATCCAGATGGATGTGATGAAGATGATGATAATGATGGTATTAGTGATATAGATGAAGGATTAGTTACAACACCAGGTCAACCTGATTGTGGAGGTGAAACAACATTAAATTTTAATAATGCTTTTACAGAAGAAACTGGAGATGGCAATATAGCGACCTTGTTAGAAGGTGAGAGCTTTAGATTTCCTAATGTAGCGCCAGGAATCGATGCATTGGTAACTATTGTAGATTTTGTTAATATAAGTTCTTTACCAACATTAGACGATAATGGCTCTAATCCTAATTCATTTCAACCACAATCTGCTTTTGTGTTAACAAGTGTTGGAGATCAAGCTTACACAGAGTTTCGTTTTGATTTTGTAGATGCTGGTACATCTACACCACAAATAATTCCTACTTTCTTCGCTAACTTTAATGATGTAGATGGAGGGAATAGATATGGAGAACAAAATTGGTCTCAACTACCAACAGATTACGTAGTAGATAATCCAACAGAATTACTTATTACTAATGCAGGACAATGGTTAGTTGGTACTGCTGGAACTACAGAGTATCCTGGCGTGGGTAATACTAATCCACAAGCAAATTATTCTACAGAACATGGAGGAAAATCTTCTTATTCTATTCGTTTAGGAGCTGTAGCTAGAATTGATGGAGCTTCTGCTAATGGAAGACAACATAATGTAGAATTTGGATGTGTAACTAACTATGTTAATCCTTCTAGTACAACATCGTTAGATACTGATGGTGATGGAATACCAAATCATTTAGATTTAGATTCTGATGGAGATGGATGTTTTGATGCTTTAGAAGGAAATGGAGGTATAACTGTAGCTCAAGTAGATGCTAATGGAGTTATCTTAGGTACTATTAATTCAAATGGAATTCCAAATGCAGCAAATAGTGGTAGTGGTCAAGCAGATGTTAGTTCTACAAATGCCGCAGTTATTAGTGATGAATGTAAGGTTACTATAACAATAGGAGATGTTACGGTTGATGAAGGTGATGGAACAGCGACAGTTCCAGTTACTATTAATGAACCAAGTGCTTTAAATACAGTGGTTGATATTATTACAACAGCAGGAACAGCAGGAACATCAGATTACACAACGACGACAACAACAGTAACTATTCCAGCAGGAGCAACATCAGTAGATGTAACAGTTCCAATTTTAGACGATACTATAAACGAATTAGATGAAATCTTCACAGTTGATGGAACAGTAACAAGTGGAAATACGACTAATACAGATCCAAGTGGAACAGTAACAATTCAAGATAATGATGTAACTGTAACCATCGCCGATGTAACAGTAGACGAAGGAGCGGGAACAGCAACAGTTCCAGTAACAATCGATACACCAAGTTCAGTAGATACAGTAATAGATATTGTAACAACAACTGGAACAGCAGGAACATCAGATTACACAACAACAACGACTACAGTAACAATTCCAGCAGGACAGACTAGTGTAGATGTAATTATTCCAATTACAGATGACACAATAGGAGAGCCAACAGAAACGTTTACATTAGAAGGAACGGTAACAAGTGGAAATGCCACTGATCCAGCAGATGGAACAGTAACAATCACAGATAACGATCCAGTAGCGACAACCATCGCCGATGTAACAGTAGACGAAGGAGCGGGAACAGCAACAGTTCCAGTAACAATCGATACACCAAGTTCAGTAGATACAGTAATAGATATTGTAACAACAACGGGAACAGCAGGGACATCAGATTACACAACAACAACGACTACAGTAACAATTCCAGCAGGACAGACTAGTGTAGATGTAATTATTCCAATTACAGATGACACAATAGGAGAGCCAACAGAAACGTTTACAGTAGAAGGAACGGTAACAAGTGGTAATGCCACTGATCCAGCAGATGGAACAGTAACAATCACAGATAACGATCCAGTAGCGACAACCATCGCCGATGTAACAGTAGACGAAGGAGCCGGAACAGTAACAGTTCCAGTAACAATCGATACACCAAGTTCAGTAGATACAGTAATAGATATTGTAACAACAACCGGAACAGCAGGAACATCAGATTACACAACAACAACGACTACAGTAACAATTCCAGCAGGACAGACTAGTGTAGATGTAATTATTCCAATTACAGATGACACAATAGGAGAGCCAACAGAAACGTTTACAGTAGAAGGAACGGTAACAAGTGGAAATGCCACTGATCCAGCAGATGGAACAGTAAGTCTACGCGT
>NZ_LIQG01000028.1 GCF_001418015.1 Lacinutrix mariniflava
ACTAGTGTAGATGTAATTATTCCAATTACAGATGACACAATAGGAGAGTAGACTAGAAACGTTTACAGTAGAAGGAACGGTAACAAGTGGAAATGCCACTGATCCAGCAGATGGAACAGTAACAATCACAGATAACGATCCAGTAGCGACAACCATCGCCGATGTAACAGTAGACGAAGGAGCGGGAACAGTAACAGTTCCAGTAACAATCGATACACCAAGTTCAGTAGATACAGTAATAGATATTGTAACAACAACTGGAACAGCAGGAACATCAGATTACACAACAACAACGACTACAGTAACAATTCCAGCAGGACAGACTAGTGTAGATGTAATTATTCCAATTACAGATGACACAATAGGAGAGCCAACAGAAACGTTTACAGTAGAAGGAACGGTAACAAGTGGAAATGCCACTGATCCAGCAGATGGAACAGTAACAATCACAGATAACGATCCAGTAGCGACAACCATCGCCGATGTAACAGTAGACGAAGGAGCGGGAACAGTAACAGTTCCAGTAACAATCGATACACCAAGTTCAGTAGATACAGTAATAGATATTGTAACAACAACTGGAACAGCAGGAACATCAGATTACACAACAACAACGACTACAGTAACAATTCCAGCAGGACAGACTAGTGTAGATGTAATTATTCCAATTACAGATGACACAATAGGAGAGCCAACAGAAACGTTTACAGTAGAAGGAACGGTAACAAGTGGAAATGCCACTGATCCAGCAGATGGAACAGTAACAATCACAGATAACGATCCAGTAGCGACAACCATCGCCGATGTAACAGTAGACGAAGGAGCCGGAACAGTAACAGTTCCAGTAACAATCGATACACCAAGTTCAGTAGATACAGTAATAGATATTGTAACAACAACTGGAACAGCAGGAACATCAGATTACACAACAACAACGACTACAGTAACAATTCCAGCAGGAACAACAAGTGTAGATGTTATCATTCCAATCTTAGAAGATACAGAGGTTGAAGGGAATGAAGAGTTTACAGTAGAAGGAACGGTAACAAGTGGAAATGCAACTGATCCAGTAGATGGAACAGTAACAATTACAGATAACGATGTACCAACGGTAACAATCGCAGATGTAACAGTAGATGAAGGCGCCGGAACAGTAACAGTTCCAGTAACAATCGATACGCCAAGTACAGAAGATATCATAGTTGATATCGTAACAACAACTGGAACAGCAGGAACATCAGATTACACCACAACAACGACTACAGTAACAATTCCAGCAGGACAGACTAGTGTAGATGTAATTATTCCAATCATAGAAGATACAGAGGTTGAAGGGAATGAAGAGTTTACAGTAGAAGGAACGGTAACAAGTGGAAATGCAACTGATCCAGTAGATGGAACAGTAACAATTACCGATAACGATGTACCAGTTGTAACAATCGCAGATGTAACAGTAGATGAAGGAGCCGGAACAGTAACAGTTCCAGTAACAATCGATACGCCAAGTACAGAAGATATCATAGTTGATATCGTAACAACAACTGGAACAGCAGGAACATCAGATTACACAACAACAACGACTACAGTAACAATTCCAGCAGGACAGACTAGTGTAGATGTAATTATTCCAATTACAGATGACACAATAGGAGAGCCAACAGAAACGTTTACAGTAGAAGGAACGGTAACAAGTGGAAATGCCACTGATCCAGCAGATGGAACAGTAACAATCACAGATAACGATCCAGTAGCAACAACCATCGCCGATGTAACAGTAGACGAAGGAGCCGGAACAGTAACAGTTCCAGTAACAATCGATACACCAAGTTCAGTAGATACATAATAGATATCGTAACAACAACTGGAACAGCAGGAACATCAGATTACACAACAACAACGACTACAGTAACAATTCCAGCAGGAACAACAAGTGTAGATGTTATCATCCCAATCTTAGAAGATACAGAGGTTGAAGGGAATGAAGAGTTTACAGTAGAAGGAACGGTAACAAGTGGTAATGCAACTGATCCAGTAGATGGAACAGTAACAATTACCGATAACGATGTACCAGTTGTAACAATCGCAGATGTAACAGTAGATGAAGGAGCCGGAACAGTAACAGTTCCAGTAACAATCGATACGCCAAGTACAGAAGATATCATAGTTGATATCGTAACAACAACTGGAACAGCAGGAACATCAGATTACACAACAACAACGACTACAGTAACAATTCCAGCAGGACAGACTAGTGTAGATGTAATTATTCCAATTACAGATGACACAATAGGAGAGCCAACAGAAACGTTTACAGTAGAAGGAACGGTAACAAGTGGAAATGCCACTGATCCAGCAGATGGAACAGTAACAATCACAGATAACGATCCAGTAGCGACAACCATCGCCGATGTAACAGTAGACGAAGGAGCCGGAACAGTAACAGTTCCAGTAACAATCGATACACCAAGTACAGAAGATATCATAGTAGATATCGTAACAACAACTGGAACAGCAGGAACATCAGATTATACAACAACAACGACTACAGTAACAATTCCAGCAGGATCAACATCAGTAGATGTTATCATCCCAATCTTAGAAGATACAGAGGTTGAAGGGAATGAAGAGTTTACAGTAGAAGGAACGGTAACGAGTGGAAATGCAACTGATCCAGTAGATGGAACAGTAACAATTACAGATAACGATGTACCAGTTGTAACAATCGAAGATGTAACAGTAGACGAAGGAGCCGGAACAGTAACAGTTCCAGTAACAATCGATACGCCAAGTACAGAAGATACAGTAATAGATATTGTAACAACAACTGGAACAGCAGGAACATCAGATTACACAACAACAACGATTACAGTAACAATTCCAGCAGGATCAACATCAGTAGATGTTATCATCCCAATCTTAGAAGATACAGAAGTTGAAGGGAATGAAGAGTTTACAGTAGAAGGAACGGTAACGAGTGGAAATGCAACTGATCCAGTAGATGGAACAGTAACAATTACAGATAATGATGTACCAACGGTAACAATCGCAGATGTAACAGTAGATGAAGGGGCCGGAACAGTAACAGTTCCAGTAACAATCGATACACCAAGTACAGAAGATATTATAGTAGATATCGTAACAACAACTGGAACAGCAGGAACATCAGATTACACAACAACAACGACTACAGTAACAATTCCAGCAGGACAGACTAGTGTAGATGTAATTATTCCAATTACAGATGACACGATAGGAGAACCAACAGAAACGTTTACAGTTGAAGGAACGGTAACAAGTGGTAATGCAACTGATCCAGTAGATGGAACAGTAACAATCACTGATAACGATCCAGTAACAGTAACCATCGCAGATGTAACAGTAGACGAAGGAGACGGAACAGTAACAGTTCCAGTAACAATCGATACACCAAGTTCAGTAGATACAGTAATAGATATTGTAACAACAACAGGAACAGCAGGAACATCAGATTACACTGAAACAATAATAACAGTAATAATCCCGGCAGGAGAAACGAGTGTTGATGTTGTTATACCAATATCAATTGATACTGAAGCTGAAGGAGACGAAGTATTTACAGTTGATGGCACAGTAACAAGTGGTAATACAACAAACACAGATCCAAGTGGTACTATAACAATTACAGATTGTTTATCTGATTTAACAGCAGATTGTGATGGTGATGGTGTATCAAACGGAGATGAGTTAACACCTCCAGATGGTGAAGATCCAACGGATCCTACTGAGCCATGTGATTTTAATACTGATGACATCACAGTAACACCTAACACTAGTTGGTTAGAATCAGATTGTGATGGAGATGGTGTAACAAATGGAGATGAGTTAACACCTCCAGATGGTGAAGAGGCAACAGATCCTAATGATCAATGTATGTTTATTTCTGATGACTTTTCAGTAACACCATCTATGGATTGGTTGGCAGCAGATTGTGATGGTGATGGAGTAACAAATGGAACTGAAGTTTCTGTAGGTACAGATCCATTAAGCCCTTGTGATTTTATGTTACCATTAGATACAGCGCAATCTGCAGCTTGGTTCATGGGAGATTGTGATAACGATAATGTGCCAAATGGTATTGAATTTCCTTTAGGAGATACAGATGGAGACGGAGTTCCAAACTGGTTAGATAGTGACGATGATAATGATGGTGTTGATACTATTAATGAAGATTATGCAGATGTTGATGTTTCTGACGGAGAAGTTGATCCTACTGGAAATGATGATCCAACGGATAATGATACTGATGGAGATGGAACACCAGATTACTTAGATGACGATGATGATAATGATGGTATATTAACTATTCATGAAAACGCAGATCCAAATGGAGATGGTGTTGGATTTGGAGATGATGCTTTTGACAGTGATGGAGATGGTCTTCCTGATTACTTAGAGGTTGATAATGGAATACTTCCTGGTGATGATTTAGAAGTTTTCCAAGCGGTAACACCAAACGGAGATAATGATAATGATGTATTTGTTATTAAAAATATTGAGTTATTCCCAGAGAATACTGTAGAGATTTATAACAGATGGGGAGTTATTGTTTATGAAACTGAAGGTTACGGACAAAATGGTAAGTACTTTAAAGGTGAATCTAATGGTAGAGTAACTATTAAGCAGGACGAACAATTACCAGTTGGAACATATTACTATATTGTTAAATACAAAAAAGGAAATGAAACCAAATCTAAAGCTGGTTACTTATACATTCAACGTTAATCAAAATCAATAATGAAGGCAGAGCAGTTCTGCCTTCAAAATTAAATTATACCTTTTATAATGAAAAATAGAATATTAATTTTAGTAATCCTTATCAGTTCTATCTTTGCCGTAGAAAGTACTGCGCAACAGGACGCTCAATACACACAGTATATGTATAATACAATGAGTGTAAATCCGGCTTATGCAGGATCTAGACAAGGTATTAGCATGACAGGACTGTATAGAACACAATGGGTAGGATTAGATGGTGCTCCAGATACACAAACCTTTAATATTCATTCTCCAATTGGTGACAATGAAAAAGTTGGTTTAGGTTTATCTATTATTAATGATAACATAGGTCCAACTCACGAAACTTATTTTGATATAGATTTCTCATATTCGATTAATACGTCGGAAGAAGGAAAGTTAGCTTTCGGTTTAAAGGCGGGAGGTCACTTATTGGATGTTGCTTATTCTGAATTAAGTCAGTTTAACGGAGGAGATCAATTATTACAATCTGATATCGAAAATAAATTTTCTCCAAACATAGGAGCAGGTCTTTATTATACAAAAGGAGATAGATGGTATGTTGGGCTATCTGCACCAAATCTATTAGAAACTAAACATTTTGATGAATCTTCTTTATCAGTAGCAAAAGAGAAAGTTAATCTTTATCTTATTGGTGGATATGTGTTTGACATTAATGAAGATTTAAAACTAAAACCAGCTGTTTTAGTTAAAGGAGTCGCAGGAGCGCCATTACAAGCAGATTTAACTGTTAATGCTCTTTTAAGAGATAAATTGACATTAGGTTTAGCTTATAGATGGAGTGCAGCAGTAAGTGCTTTAGTTGGTTACCAATTATCAGATAGGCTTATGTTAGGTCTTGCATACGACAGAGAAACAACAGATTTAGGAAAGACACAATATGAGCAAGGTTCATATGAAGTATTTATGAGATTTGAGATTTTCAACGAGCAAAAAATATTATCACCAAGATTCTTCTAATATAGAAAATAGTAATTATGAAAAACAAAATATATATAATACTTTCCATTTTGGCTATTACCTTTAATACTGCTTTTTCACAAGAAGACGGTAAGGTAAATACTGGTGTAGATAAAGAGTATAAGACGTTAAAATACAAAGAGGTTATTAGAGATCTCAATAAGTTAGTTAAATCAGGGAATAATAGTCCAGAGGTTTTAACAAAGCTTGCAAATGCTTACTATTTTAATGTTGAAATGGAGGAAGCTGCTAAATGGTACGGAGAGCTTATAGCCCAAGATGCACCATTAGATTTTGAGTATTATTACAGATATGCAATGGCTCTTAAAGCTACAGGTAAATATGAAGTTGCTAATAAGTATTTAAAGAAATTTGCAGTTCTTAAACCTAACGATTCAAGATCAATAAAATATTTAGAGTCACCAGATTATTTGACAACAATCGATAGACTATCAGGGAATTTTACAATTGAAAATTTAGATTCTAATTCAAGATTTTCAGACTTTGGGACTTCTTTCTATAAAGACGGAATTGTATTTGCTTCGTCTAGAGGTGAAGGGAGATTGTATAAATGGAACGAGCAGCCTTTTCTTGATTTGTTTTTTGTAAAAGAAGGAGAGGAACCTACAAAGTTTTCAAGTAAATTAAATACGAAATTTCATGAATCATCTACCTCATTCACAGATGATGGAAAGACTATTTACTTTACTCGTAATAACTATTACAATGGTAAAAAAAGAAAGAGTAGTGATAAAGTTGTTGGATTAAAAATATATAAAGCAACATTAAATGATGATGGTGAATGGGATAACTTAACTTCAATGCCTTTTAATAATGATGAGTATAACGTTGCACATCCAGCATTAAGTCTAGACAATAAGAAGCTTTACTTTGCTTCGGATATGCCAGGAACAAGAGGACAGTCTGATATTTTTGTAGTAGATATCCTAGAAGATGGAAATTATGGAGAACCTACTAATCTTGGAGATGTAGTAAATACAGAGGGACGTGAAAATTTTCCTTATGTAAGTAATAATGGAACATTATACTTTTCTTCAAATGGGCATCAAGGTCTAGGTGGTTTAGATATTTTCTACGCAAATCTTAATGAGAATATAGAAAAGATAGAAAATTTAGGTAAACCAATTAACAGTCCTCGTGATGATTTTGAATTTATCATTGACGAATTCACGAACACAGGATATCTTACATCTAATAGATATAATGGTAAAGGAGATGATGATATTTATAAATTCCAACGTGAAATTTGTAATCAATTAGTTGCAGGTACAGTTGTAGATAAGAATACAAATATTGTAATATCAGAAGCTAATGTAATTGTTTATAATGATAGTAAGGAGAAAGTATATCGTTTTACTACAGATGTTAATGGTGCATTTAGCTATAATACAGATTGTAAAAAAGGAACTTTTAAAGCTGTTGCTAGTAAAGAAGGATACGAACCAGAGGAGTTAACTTATACTATTGATCCTGAAATTAAATTAGATTTAGCACTTAAACTTAATTTAACACCAAAAACTACTATTGAAGAACCCGCATCAATTGGAGAAGATTTATTTGTACTACTAGATTTAGATCCAATCTATTTTAACTTTGATAAGTCTAACATAAGACCAGACGCACAAATAGAGTTGCAGAAAGTTATTAATTACTTAAAGCAATATCCGTCTGTTAATATTGATGTACAATCTCATACAGATTCTCGAGCTACTTATTCATACAATGAAGCATTGTCTCAACGTAGAAACGTTTCAACTAAAAACTGGATAATTAAAAAAGGAGGAATTTCAGCAAGTCGTCTAACAGGTAGAGGCTATGGTGAAACACAACTTGTAAATGGTTGTTCAGATGGCGTAAAATGTAGTGAAGAGGAACACCAACAGAATAGACGTAGTATGTTTATTGTGACTAAAAATTAGAATTTTTTAATCTCTATAATTTATAAAGATTGTCAATTAAAATGAGTGCCATAGAGATATGGCACTTTTTTATGCTGTATAGTCAATATTAAAATAAACTAAAAAGCCTTAAGTTATACAGTCTATTTTGTAAATTTGTTCTCCTCTATCAAAAATATGGCTGAAGAAAAAGTAATTTTAGTAAACGAAAAAGACGAGCAAATAGGCTTAATGCCTAAAATGGAAGCACATGAAAAAGGTGTTTTACATCGGGCCTTTTCAGTTTTTATTTTTAATAGTAAAAATGAATTAATGCTTCAGCAACGAGCTTTAAGCAAATATCATTCTCCAGGTCTATGGACTAACACGTGTTGTAGTCATCAAAGAGATGGAGAGAGCAATCTAGAAGCAGGAGCAAGACGTTTAGAAGAAGAAATGGGATTCGTTGCACCATTAGATGAGAAAATGTCTTTTATCTATAAAGCGCCTTTCGATAATGGTTTAACCGAACATGAATTAGACCATATCATGGTTGGTTCTTTTAACGACCTACCTAAGATTAATCCAGATGAAGTTGAAGCGTGGAAATGGATGCCTTTAGAAAGCGTAAAAGAAGATATAAAAGAGCAGCCACAACTATATACAGCTTGGTTTAAAATTATTTTTGATAAATTCTATAAATACATAAATATAACTCATGAAAGTAACAGTTAGTAGGCGAGCGCATTTTAATGCAGCACATAGACTGTATCGAAAAGATTGGAGCAATGAAAAAAATGATTCTATTTTTGGAAAGTGTAATAATCCTAACTTTCATGGACATAATTATGAATTGATAGCAAGTGTGACTGGAGAAATTGATGAAGAAACAGGATTTGTTATAGACATGAAAATTTTGAAAGATATTATTAAAAACGAAGTCGAAGATGCCTTCGATCATAAAAATCTAAACTTAGATGTTCCCGAATTTCAAGATTTGAATCCTACAGCCGAGAATATTGTTGTGGTGATTCATAAAAAAATCAAAGCTAAGCTAGAACCACATTTAGATTTAGAAATTATTTTATACGAAACACCTAGGAACTTCGTAAGTTATTCAGGTTAAGAATGGTATTAAAAAAGCACTATCCAATTAAGTTTCAACCCATATTTAAAGAAAAAATTTGGGGAGGAAATAAATTAAAATCTGTTTTAAATAAAGAAACAGAACTTAATAATATAGGAGAAAGTTGGGAAATAAGCGACGTAGATAGCGATGTTTCGATCGTAATAAATGGAGAATTAAAAGGCCAATCACTTCAAAGTCTTTTAAAAGAATATAAGTCAGATTTAATAGGGATTAAAAACTATGAGAGCTTCGGATTAAAATTTCCACTATTAATAAAATTTATAGATGCAAAGAAAGATTTATCGATTCAGTTGCATCCTAATAATGAATTAGCGGCAAAACGACATAATTCTTTTGGTAAAACGGAAATGTGGTATGTAATGCAAGCGGAAGATGATGCTAATTTAATTATAGGTTTTAATCAAGTTATTAATTCAGAAAAATACCTTAAACATTTAGATAACAAAACACTTCCGAATATATTAAATTTTGATAAGGTAAAAGCAGGAGATGCTTATTTTATAGATGTTGGACGTATTCATGCTATTGGTGCAGGAGTAATGATTGCCGAAATACAACAAACCAGTGATATTACCTATAGAGTTTACGATTGGGATAGAGTAGATGGCAATGGTAATTCTCGTGAATTACATAATGATTTAGCAATCGATGCTATTAATTTTAATTTGAAAGATGATTTCAGGATAGACTATTCTAAAAAACAGAACATTTCAAATAACCTGGTAGACTGTGCTTATTTTACAACCAATTATCTAACTATTAAATCTAAAACACTTCAGAAAATAAATACTTTCGATTCTTTTATTATCTATATGTGTGTTGGAGGAGAAGCTACAATACTTGTAGATGGTATTCCTGAGGCACTAAAAAAAGGAGAAACACTACTTATACCTGCTGTCATTAAGTCTTTTCAAATTAAAGCTGAATCGGTAGAACTCTTAGAAATTTACATTTAATTTTTTTTATCTAAAACAGTTCATTCTTTTCAATCAGTTATTCCAAATTAATTCTTTACTTTTGTCGCTTAAATAAATTTAAAATTATGGCAAATAAAAGAGACCTAAAAAAAGACATTAATTACGTCTTAGGTGACATTATTGAAGCAGTTTATGTTTGGGAATATAGTAACTCTAGCAAGGACACAAAGCAAAGTGAAGCAGTTATTGATGATGCAATCAAGATTTTTGATGATTTAATAGCAAGAGTTAATGCTAAAGATGTAGAAAATAAAAAAGCACACTTTAAGTCAATTAGTTCAGAATTAGAGACTAAAGGTCTTGAATTAATAGAGAGAATAAATAAACTGTAAAAAGTTTAAAAAAAGCTTTGCAGATACAAAATACCAATATATATTTGCAACCGTTTGGCCGATGTAGCTCAGCTGGCTAGAGCAGCTGATTTGTAATCAGCAGGTCGTGGGTTCGAGTCCCTCCATCGGCTCTTTGTAAACCTCAATCATTTTTATGATTGAGGTTTTTTATTTTTTAAGAGTATTTTAGAAGACCATAATTGATGTTAGACTTCCTTAAATTGAGATACAAGGTAAAATAGGATCAATACCAAAAGTTGTGGGATAGCAAAAAATAAGTGAACTTTGGATTAAAAATTTCGATGTCCTCAGAAAGATTCTTAGCTATAGCGAATTTATTACTTCCAGAAGTACTTGTAAAGTATTTTGAGATGACTAAACATTATACTAAAGGTGAAGATATTGATTTTTACTTTACCGAATTAAATGAAACTCCAGAAGAATTTAAAAGTATTACTCTTCATTCTAAAGGCTTCTTTCCCGAAGCCACTGTTCAAGATTTTCCTATACGTGGAAAGAATGTATTTCTACACATAACAAGGCGTAGATGGCTGAACAAAGCTACAGGAAAAGTAGTTACAAGAGATTGGCAATTAGTAGCAAAAGGAACTAGAATAACTAGTGATTTTGCTGCTTTTTTAAAAGAACTCTATTAGTAATAACGCTTCTAACACAACAGTTATAGCTAAATTCTACGGTGTAAATTCGAGAAATTTACAAAGGCAATACAAAGATTATTTAAGTGATTTCAAGCAGTGGAATCAAAAAGTACATGCAAAGCAATGGCTACTATTTCCAAAGAATATAGGAAGCTATCTTTCGTTAGATGAAACAGCTTTTTCAAATGGCGATTTATACACTATACTAACTAATAAAAAAGCAAAAGGTAAAAAAGGAGCTATAGTGTGTATTGTTAAAGGAACTAAAGCTGATACTGTTATAGAAATACTCAGTAAAATTCCATTAAAACAAAGACGAAAAGTAAAAGAAGTGACCTTAGATATGGCTGGAAACATGGGATTAATAGTTAAAAAATCATTTATAGAAGCAACATTAGTTATTGATAGATTTCATGTTCAAAAGCTTGCGTTAGATGCATTACAAGACATTAGAATTAAGCATAGATGGGATGCACTTGATGCTGAGAACAGTGCTATAGAAAAGGCAAGAAATAATAATGAAAAATATACTCCAATACTGTTTAGTAATGGAGATACACTAAAACAATTATTGGCTAGAAGCCGCTACTTGCTATACAAATCAAATAGTAAATGGACTAAAAATCAGCAAAAAAGAGCAAAAATACTTTTTGAACATTATCCAGATTTAGAAAAAGCATATAAGCTGTGTCAAAACTTATCTTGGATATTTAATAATACTAAAGGAAAAACTTCTGCTTTAATACGTTTAGCTAAATGGGATGAAAAAGTAAGACAAGCAGCATTTAAAAGCTTCAATACCATTGCTAGAACAATGTCAATACACTATAAAAATATACTCAACTATTTTAATAACAGAAGTACTAACGCTTCTGCTGAATCTTTCAATGCTAAAATAAAAGCCTTTAGAGCACAATTTAGAGGTGTTAGAAACGTAGAATTCTTCTTATTTAGACTAACAACTATTTTTGCTTAATTTTTAAATCCCACAACTTTTGGTATTGATCCCAATTTAGATACTAGGTAAAAGCTCTTATTAAGCGCTCAAATCGTTTCTTTTTATTCAGATATACTATCATGTAAAAGAAATAAGGTATGAGCTAAGAATAATCAATGTGTATAAAACTAAATTTAATTTATTGAGGATAGGTAGAACAGAGATAAACCATAAAGGATACGAAGTTAATAATTTATGCATTATGCAATCAACGTCTTAACTTAGTCTTCTATTACGTAAATATGTCTAAAGTTAAGGCTCTAGTCCATTTACTAAGATAAAGAGCATATAGTGTCATCTTTAGCGGTTAAATAACACTTTTAAAGCCTTGGGATATTTTAATATTTTTGATAGACTGCGCTAAGCCTATTTCTTCATTTTCAATAGTAACTTTATCTTTTGTTTCGGTGATAAATAATTTTAAGGATGGTGACTTTTTTTTCTTCTAGATTAACCTTTGTATTTTTATTAAAAAGTTAGCATCTAAATAGGGCTATAAATTGGTTATCATAAGTAATTGTTTTTACTAGATATTACTTCTAATAAAAACAGGTTACAGTAATAATAGAATTACTGTAACCTGTTTAGATGTTTTTTAAAGTGGAATATATGTCTGCTATTCTTCGCCCTTCTTTATCTTATCAATAAAGCGTTGTAACTCTTTTCCGTAATTAGAGGCTTTAACACTAGTCGTTAATGTATCGTTTACCATATCTAATAACTTAATATTTGCATTATATAATTCTGTTAATGCTAAATATGGAGCAACCTCACTATCTCTATTCGTAATTGAGAAATTTACAGTGTAGAGATACTTGCGCTTTTCAAGATTTTTGTAATTTTTTTCAGTTGCATTAATTAGAGCAGTGTCATTCTCTTTAATAGCATCAAAATTTTCTTTTATTAATTCTAAATTTTTATTATTAAATTTTGATGCCATATCTAAATAGGCTTCAAAAACCTCTTGTTGTTTAGAACCATTAATTTTTGCATCGTAACTAAATCGTTTTCTTGAGGTATTAATTTCAGTAGTTCCTTTATCTCCAAAAAATGTAATTATATTTTCTTTAGTATCATTTTTATCAAGATACAAATAGAAAAGTTCAGGACTCTCTATTGGACTTTGTAATTGGAAATTAGAACTACCATTAACAACCATAGAGTCTACAGTTATAAAAGTAGAGTCACTTGCTTTTTTTAAGTAGACCGTACCTTTTTTTAGACCTTTAATATTTCCTTTTACAATTAACTTATCAGAAGCATTATCTCCGCAAGAAAATAAAAAACATAAACTTAATATAATTAATAATTTTTGCATGTGTGATTTTTTGGTTTTTAAGAGGGCAAATATGATATAAAAAATAATTAAATACTAACCAACGGCAGCTATTCTCATTAATTCTGCACATAGTATAGCACCATAAGTTCCCACTACATAACCAAAGACTGCTAAAAGGGCTCCTACTGTAGCTAAAGACGGATGAAAGGCAGCAGCAACTATTGGAGCAGAAGCAGCTCCACCAACATTAGCTTGACTTCCTACAGCTAAGAAGAAATAAGGAGCTCGAATTAGTTTAGCAACTAATACTAATAATCCAGCGTGTATTGTCATCCAAACAAGACCAATCATTATTAATCCGGGTTTTTCTAGAATACCTCCTAAATCCATTTTCATACCTATTGTAGCCACTAAAATGTAAATAAAAATACTTCCTATTTTACTTGCTCCAGCACCTTCATATTTTTTTGCTTTTGTAAACGAAAGTAAAACACCAATTAAAGTAGAGATTGAGATTAACCAAAAGAAACCACTACCAAAAGAAGATAATGCACTTTTAGGATCGCTAACGGCTTCAAAGTTATTCTTAAGAAAGGCAGTAATTTGTTCAGATCCAAAATGGGCGGCACCAACAGCTGTAAATGCAATCATAAGTATTACCATATAATCGTTTAAAGTTGGATTTCTTACTGTTTTATTAGCAAAATTTTCCATTTTTGCTTGAAGCGCATCTATGGCAGTATTATCTGCTTTTAACCACTTATCTATCTTTTCTCTTTTTCCAATTCCTAATAATAAAATAGCCATCCAAACATTGGCTACAAAAATATCTACTATAACCATTCCTCCATATTTCTCTGGATTGTATTGGTATATTTCTAGCATTGCTGCCTGGTTTGCACCACCACCAATCCAACTACCTGCTAAAGTAGATAAGCCTCGCCAAACGGCATCAAAATCGGCTCCTCCAACAGTTTCTGGAGAGAAAATTGATATTAATAAAATGGCTAACGGTCCACCAATAATTATACCTACGGTTCCAGTTAAAAACATTATAAGTGCTTTTGGGCCTAAATTAAAAACAGCTTTTAAATCTATACTTAATGTAAATAAAACTAATGAAGCTGGAAGAAAATAACGGCTGGCAACAAAGTATGCTTGAGATGTGGCAGGATCTACCCAACCAAATAGACTAAATAATGAAGGAATAAAGTAGCACATAAGTAGTGCTGGTACAAACTTGTAAAACGTTTTCCAAAATCCAGTTTTTTTATTTTCTGTATAGAACACAAAGCCCAAGGCTAGAAATAATAAGCCAAAAACAATGGCGTCATTTGTAAAAGGTAACGTAATATCCATATTTAGTTTAATTAGTTATCGCAAAATACCAAATAAAAACAGGATAAAAAAAGTAAAAAATAAACTTTGGCATGTAAATTGAAATACGGAAATAGAGATTGCTTACAGAGACTAATTTAAAGTGTGGTTACTTTAGATTAAGAGTAAGTAGTTATCATATTTTTGGTTGGTTAGTATGAAAAAGCGTCTTTTATAAGACGCTTTTTCTATTTAACAAAGTGTCAGTTTAATGAGACATATTGTGCAGCAAATAAGCTAAGCAGAAAAAGAGCATTTATAATTAAGTCAGGTAAATGTGAAATGTTTCATAAAATAAGATACCATAAATACTACATAATAAGATTGGCACGTTAATTGAAATGTAAATAGTAATTACTACAGCGACTATTTTAGAGTGTGGTTACTTTAAATTAAGAGTGGTAATTACCATATTTTTGGTTGGTTAGTATGAAAAAGCGTCTTTTATAAGACGCTTTTTCTATTTAACAAAGTGTCAGTTTAATGAGACATATTTTGCGGAAAATAAGTTAAGCAGAGAAAGAGCATTTATAATTAAGTCAGGTAAATGTGAAATGTTTCATAAAATAAGATACCATAAATGCTACATAATAAGATTGGCACGTTAATTGAGATATAAATAGTAATTACTACAGCGACTATTTTAGAGTGTGGTTACTTTAAATTAAGAGTGGTAATTACCATATTTTTGGTTGGTTAGTATGAAAAAGCGTCTTTTATAAGACGCTTTTTCTATTTAACAAAGTGTCAGTTTAATGAGACATATTTTGCGGAAAATAAGTTAAGTAGAGAAAGAGTATTTATAATTAAGTAAGGTAAATGTGAAATGTTTCATAAAATAAGATACCATAAATACTACGTAACACGATTGGCACGTTAATTGAAATGTAAATAGTAATTACTACAGCGACTATTTTAGAGTGTGGTTACTTTAAATTAAGAGTGGTAATTACCATATTTTTGGTTGGTTAGTATGAAAAAGCGTCTTTTATAAGACGCTTTTTCTATTTAACAAAGTGTCAGTTTAGTGAGACATGTTTTGCAGTAAATAAACTAAGCAGAGAAAGAGCATTTATAATTAAGTAAGGTAAATGTGAAATGTTTCATAAAATAAGATATCATAAATACTACAAAAGAATATTGGCACGCTAATTGAAATACAAATAGTAATTACTACAGCGACTATTTTAGAGTGTGGTTACTTTAAATTAAGAGTGGTAATTACCATATTTTTGGTTGGTTAGTATGAAAAAGCGTCTTTTATAAGACGCTTTTTCTATTTAACAAAGTGTCAGTTTAATGAGACATGTTTTGTTGCAAATAAGTTAAGCAGAGAAAGAGTATTTATAATTAAGTAGGGTAAATGTGAAATGTTTCATAAAATAAGATGCCATAAATACTACATAATAAGATTGGCACGTTAATTGAAATATAAATAGTAATTACTACAGCGACTATTTTAGAGTGTGGTTACTTTAAATTAAGAGTAGTAATTACCATATTTTTGGTTGGTTAGTATGAAAAAGCGTCTTTTATAAGACGCTTTTTCTATTTGTATAACTTATACTAAAAAAAAAGACTCACTAATTTGTGAGTCTTTTCTATTCCGTAAACATTCAATAGCTATTTTATAAATTCAATAATTACTTCAAGTAGCTCTGGAGCTAGTTTTCTGGATGTTTCATTATAAGATTTAGAATTTTCCAAATCATCACCTTCTATAGGAACTAGAATATGATTCATTTTATCTATAATTTTTAATTCAGCTTTCGGCGCTGCTTCATTTAAAAGTCTCGCTTCAGCCTCAGAGACTTGTAAATCTTTTGTGCCATTAATAATAAGTATTGGCATATTTAATTTTTTAATTTCATCTTGAGGATTGTAAGACATCCAATTAGCAATAAAAGGTTGTACATCTAGATTAAATATAGAGGCTAGAGCAGGAGGAAAGTCTGCTGTTGTTTTTCCTTCTTTTAAAACATTAAATACACGTTTAGTATCTTCTAGAAACATTGGTGCTGTTTTTTCCACTTGTTCAGTAATAACCATATCTATAGATTGTCCTGCTCCAGCAAGAGATATAAAACCATCGGCGTTATTTTGTGCTGCTAACATGCCAACCAAACTACCTTGACTGTGTCCTGCAATGTATATTTTGTTATAACTTTTAGTGTTTTTAAAATAAGTGAGCACAGATTTTGCATCTACTACAAAATCATCAAACATCATGTCTTTATCTACGTTTCCTTTTCTTATTTGCTTTACTATACGTTTATCGAAACGAAAGGTTGCTATGTTTTGGTTAGACAGTCCTATTGCTAATTTTTTAAGCGAATTTCCTTTTAAAAAATTTTGATTCCCATCGCGATCAGTAGGTCCAGAACCAGCAATAATAATAACTAAATTAGGTTTTTCTATTGTAGTGGGAAGTAATAGAGTACCATCAATTAATTTATTTACCGCAATGTCTTGCATTGTGTAGTTTTTTTCTTGAGCATAACCAAAACTCCCGACAAATAATAAAACAATAAGAACTTTTATTTTCATGATATAATTATTTAAATCTATGGTATTACAAAACGAATGCCATTTATAATATTTACAAAGCAAATTTACTGTTTAATTTTGAACAAAAATTGATTTTTTAGTGTCAGCAAAAGATGCGTTTCATCGATTTTATGTTTTATTTCATCGTTAAATGTTAAAATTTAATGTATTTCGTCGAAATATGACGCCTTTAAACGTCCGAAAAGAAATAACTACCCTACATTTGTGTTGTACTAAGAGACATAATTTTTAGTCAATGGATTAATTAATTAATATTTGCATATCACTTTAAATTGATATAGTAACCCTAAATCTAACCAAAGAATAAAACGCAAATACAGAAAACCAAAGTTGAGGGACTTTGGTTTTTTTGTGCCCTAAATTTAGCGAATAACTCTAAAGGTTAGGTTAATTCTAGGTTTTACCTCTTTTTTTGTCTTTGCTATTTGGTGTAGCCAATGGTGTTGTGTTTCACCTTGCATTAATAATAGACTGCCATTTTCAAGTAAAAGTTTTTGCTTTAAAGTCTTGTCATTTTTATGCTTTAAATTAAAATAACGTGCTGCTCCCAGAGTTATAGAGGCTATAACAGGATTTTCACCTAACTCTTTTTCGTTATCTGCATGCCAACCATTACTATCATTGCCATCTCGGTATAAATTAGCTAAACAAGTTGTAAATTTTGTGTCTGTTTTTGTTTCAATTTTAGATTTAATTTTTAATAAAATATCAGTAAAAAATTCTGGATATATTGTAATATTTGAATAACTGTACGGTTTATTGTTATTCCCAAAAAGGCATGTTAACCGTGGTTGCTCGTAAGTTTTTCCATAGACTGTAATATTGTCTTGTTTCCAATTGGTGTCATTTAGAATTGAATTGTAAAACGCAAGCGCATCTACATCAGATAAGAAATTTGGAAAATAACTAATGTCTGAGTCTGGTAGATTAAGTTTTATTTCTTCAGAAGAAAACATAATTTTAATTTATTTGAAGGTACCAATAGGCCCAATATACTAATCCTAATTGCAATGGAATACGTAATAATAAAATCCATTTAGGAATTCCAACAGCAGCTTTTTCTCCACTTAGCATATAAAAGTGAACTAATAGAAATAGGGATAACATTACTATAATGCCATATATGGATGTGTTTTTAAGTATTGGAATGCATAAGCCAATGCCTAATACAATTTCTGATACTCCGCTAAGTGCTATAAGTAATTTATGTTGTGGCAAATAGCGAGGCATAATACGTAAATATGCTTTAGGTTTTATAAAATGCATGAGGCCGGCAAAAATATACATAAAAGCCATTGCATAAAGATGCCAAGGAAATACCATAGATAAATTATTATTTCTCTAAATTAGCGTATAAATTCTGTACTATGAAATGTGTCTTTAGCTTTTTACTAACATTATATTCTCTTATAGGCTATGCACAATTACCTAAAGGTTTTGTGTATGCTAAAATAGAAATTCCAACCATACAAGTGGAGTTACAATATTGTGGAGACAATAATTTTGTTGGTGACATTATAGACGGTTATAATGCTAATGTGTCTATTATGACTAAGCAAACAGCGGTTGCTTTAAAAAAGGTACAAGCTGAGTTAGCTAAACAAAATTTATCTATTAAAATTTACGATTCTTATAGACCACAACGTGCTGTAAACCATTTTGTGCGTTGGGCAAAAGTGGTTAACGATACTTTAATGAAGCAAGAGTTTTATCCAAGAGTACGAAAAAAGAATTTGTTTAAATCGGGATACATAGCTTCAAAATCTAGACACAGTAGTGGTAGTACATTAGATATTACTTTGGCACATTTAAAAACAGGTGAAGCTCTTGATATGGGATCGCCTTTCGATTTTTTTGGTAGTGAATCTTGGGTTGCAAATACTAATTTAACAGTAGATCAAGCTAAAAACCGTAAATTATTACAAACGGTAATGCTTAGTAATGGTTTTAGAAACTACCCAAAGGAATGGTGGCATTTTACTTTACGTGGAGAGCCCTATCGTAATCAGTATTTTGACTTTTTGGTGGAGTAATTTAGGTCGTTTTGTTTAATATGATAAGTAAACGAAGTTTAACTATTTTTTTAGAATAGTAGTTTTGGTTTATACCTCTATTTAATAGTCAAATAATTTTTATAAAAACAATAGCGGTTAGAGTTAAAACTCGTACCGCTATTACTCTTTAAATAATTAATCTTTACTATTTTTTAATTTTGTGTTCCCAATAAGCACCACTTATATCTGTTATTTTTAGATTATAAGCACCTATAGGTAAAGTGGATAAAACTTCATTTTTGAAACTCAATTTAGCTTTAGCTCCTAAAGGAATAATTAAACTGTGTTTGCCTGGTTTTATTTTGGCAACATAGTAATTTGAGATATCTTCTTTATTCAAGATAGCCAAATCGTCTTGAGTATATTCTAAAATGGTATTGTTGTTATTATCTAATAATTCAATAGCAATAACCCAAGAGCCATAAACATCAACACCTTCGGTTCTAAAAACATTAAAACTTACTGTGTTATTGGTTATTTGTCCTTCGCTAATTTCTAGTTTTGGCCTTATAGATTTATTATGAAGTGTTCCCCAAAGACCACCATGAAAGACTTGGTTTGTCATTAACGTTATTCCTAAAATAAATAAAGAACCTGTTAAAACAACTTTTGGAAAAACACTTTCCTTTATTGGTAAAATACCAGAAGCCAACCAAGCAAACCATTTCTTTTTTGTAATTGCAAAATTGTTTTTTATCAAGTAATTATCCAACGAGTATTTTCCGCTACCAGTTAAGAATAATACAAAACCTGTTGCAATTCCTAGCACGCCTATTTGCCATTCGTCTAGACAAGTTGTACCAATCCAACCGGAACCTAAAAGGATTCCCATAGCCAGACCAAAAACACCTATACTCATTATTCTGGTAAACAAACCAAACATAATAAACAAACCTACAATTCCTTCTACAATAGTAAAAATTACCATATTTATCCAAAGTGCATCTGGATTTTCTACTAGATATTGAATGATTGGTTTTATACCTAAGGCATTAGGTAAAAAAGCATTAAATTTTTCGCCAATATAACCGGCAACTTCAGGATCAAGTTTGTTAGCTAACGTAGTTCTTCTCCAAAAGGCTGAAAAATAAGTCCAACCTACCACTAATCTTAATGCTAAAGCCAATAGTCCAGCATCGTTTTTTATACTAATATTCTTCATTTTTTTAAATAGTTAAAGCAATAAAGCCTTGTTTTGTTAATTGGAAACCGTGTAATATACCATTAGGAGTTACTTCTAAATTTTTCGGCATTGTGTTATGGTCTATATTAAATTTGTTAAGTGATATGCCACAAACAAAGACTTTTACATTTTGAGATTTAGCCTTTTCTAAAAGCGTATTAAAATCGGAATTATTTGCAATATCATTAACTGTTTTACCACAGATAATGACATAAAACGCTCCATAATTTTTACCATCCTCTTTTGCCAATTCATTAGCAGTTAGTAAAACAGGTTTAAGTTGTTTTATGTTTTTTGAAAGCACTAAATAATTATTGCTTTTAAGGTTAATGTCTTGAGCTTGTAATTGGGAAGTCCCAAATAGTAAAATGAATAATGTTGTTATAAATAAGATTGAATTTTTCATTGTTTTTATTTTAAGTTTGAATTAATACTAAAAAAAAGTAGCGCTAGCGTTATTACTTTTTCAACCTGTATAGTTAATGTAATAGGAATTAAAATGACTATTAATACTAGTGAAGCTACTCTTGTTTTTAAAGTAAATAAGTAATAGAATGCCCGCAACTAGCATTACAATTCCAGATAGAATTACGGCTATTTCTGGTGTTCCAAGAATATTCACTATAAAGCCCATTGATGAGTTTTCTATTCTACTCATGGCTTTTTTTAGTATTTAATAAATGATTTGTGCTCGCTATTATAACAATTAGGCTAAGCATAATGCGAAGTATAACTACAGACTTGTAGCTAACCTCAAGCGTTTTTAGTGAAATTTCATTTTTTAATATTTGTAATTGATATATAGCAGAAATAGTAACTGCTTTAAACTTTCTTGTTTAAAAAATCAATTACGAGTAGACCTTGAGGTTACGGTATAAAATATACAGAGGAACATTAGCAACCTCGTGATTTCTTGACGCATTGAGGTTAAAAGAATGCTTAAGTAAATAGGTTGTAAAATGAATAGAAAAAACTTCCGGAATTAGAAAGACAGGTTGATTAAAACTTGGCTTTGAAACAGATTGAATGTTTTCTGAAACCTCTAAAGTCTGACAATTTGTTTGAGAAATTGTAGTTTGACTCTTGTTTAAAACAGTAGTTTGAGGAATCTCTAATTCAGCTTGAATAAAATTTCTAACCTTACAAGGCGAAAGCAATAGCAACAATACAAGTCCGAAAATGGACAAGATTGAGTTTATTCTATTTGTTTTAAAATTTGCTTTCATCTTTACAAATATAGATACAATTTTCACGAGAATATGTTATTGTTTTCTTAATGAAATCTTTAGTTGTAGTGAATACTTGTGTTTATTCTTAATAAATAGATGTTTTCAGAAAGTAATATTTTGAAAAGGTTTGTTTGAGTGGTTGTGTATGAAAAGTTGCGGTTTTGTCAGCGAGGAATTTCCTTAGGAAAATCAGATGTAGCAAAATCACAGCGGCCTTTGGTTTAGACTAACACCAGCAATTTTTGATGTACGGTATGGCAGTAGTTATTTAATTTCTTTATTTATGGTAGACTCTATTTTATGGATTGTTTCTGTAGCTTGTAATATTGAATCAGTAAATTCCTCACTTAATGCGCCTTCACTTGTGTGAGTGTCGTTAGTTTTAATAATATTAACAATTTCTTTCAACTTTAAAGTCAGTGTCAAAATTTCTGAAGTTATAGATGACATACCCAATATCGGTATTTCATTAAGTTCAGCGGTCTTCGTTTCTATTTTACTTGATAATGGTTTGATATTATTTCTAAGAGATTGAATTTCATCGTCGAGAAATTTCGTTGATTCTATGTGTTTTTTACTTAAATAGTTAACAATCTCATTCTGCTTCTTTATAAGTGCTTTTTTTTCTACACTTGAATCTTTTAAGTTTTCAAGTTTTTTACTAATTTCTTCTAAAGCTTTTATTTTTGTATTTGTCTCTAATTCATAACCTATCAGTTTAGTATTTAATATTCTTGTGGATTTAGTTATCTCTGAATGAGGTTCGATCAAGACATACCTTAATTCATTTAATTTAGATTGAAGTTTGTCAAAATATTTTATGCGTTCTGTTCTACGAGATTCAGTTTTTTCAATCTTTTTTTTATCAAAATATTGATAAATACCCCAAATAAAAACTAGTATAGCTAAAGGAGAAAAGTACTTTAAAAAATCAATCATTATATTGTGTTTGGGTTAATTATTGTAAATGACTTGTTGATAAAAAATCAATTCAATATTTTACATGTTACGTAAACGAAGTTCGACTATTTTTTACAAAATCAAGTTAATATCACTTCTTCAAATTACTAAAACGCTCTAACAACGTAGGATGAGAATAATGCATAAAAACATAAGCAGGATGCGGTGTTAAATTACTCAAACTATTTTTAGATAATTTTTTAAGCGACGTAATTAAAGGTTCGGCTTTGAATGTGTTTTTTGCATAATCATCGGCCTGGTATTCAAATTTACGGGAAAACCAATTCATAATTAAACCTGTAATTGTAGAGATTGGAGAATATAAAATACCAAAAGCAATTAAGCCAATATGAAAACTAGGTTTCGAGACTCCTAAAGCTTCAGATAATAATGGATTAGAAATTAAAAGAGATAAAATGTATAAAGTAAAACCAGTTAATAGTAAAGAGGCTACAAGATTAAAAATAATGTGTTTCTTTTTATAATGGCCAACTTCGTGAGCTAGCACGGCAACTATTTCTTCTTCTTCAAGATCGTTAATTAAAGTATCGTAAAGTGTTACGCGTTTTTCGCTTCCAAATCCAGAAAAATAAGCATTTGCTTTAGTACTACGTTTAGAGCCATCGATAACAAAAATTTTGTCTAAATTAAAACCTACGGTTTGTGCATAGTTAGAAATAGCATCTCGTAAACTTCCAGATTCTAATGGTGTTTGCTTGTTAAATAAAGGTACAATTAGTCTTGAGTAAAAGAGATTCATAAATAAGGTGAATACCGTAATTAATGCCCAAGCATACATCCAGAATGTGTTTCCTGTAGTTTGATAAAACCATGTTAGTAAAGCCAATATTGCACCGCCAACAACAACCATCATTAACCAACCTTTTAATTTATCTGCTATAAAAAGTTTTTTTGTGGTCTTGTTAAAACCAAACTTTTCTTCTATTACAAAGGTTTTGTAATAGCTAAAAGGTGTCGTTAATATATCGCTACCTAGCATAATAATACCAAAGAATATAAGTGTAATTACTATTTCGTTAGTACTAAGACTTCTTGCTAATTCGTCTATAAAAGCAAAACCATCTAAAAAGAAAAAAGCCAAGGTTGATGCCAAAGAAAAAGCAGAGGTTAATAAGGAAAACTTATAATTAGTTTTCTTATAATCCTGAGATTTCTGATATTCATTTTTATCGTAAACATCGTTTAAAACTTCGGGTATAGTATCGTTATAATGTTTTGCATTTAGTGAATCTAATAGCTGGTCGACACAAAAACTGATAAGTAAAATGGCAATAAGTATATAGAATAAAGTAGTTGAGGTCATTTAATAGAATTAGATATTAATTTTAAAATCTAAGCAAAGGTAATCAATAAGATTTTTTTATATTTATGTTCTAAACCACACAATATGAGAAAACTACTACTTTTAGCAATATTAATTGCATTTAATTATTCTTTTGCACAAATTACAATAAACGAAAGTTATACAACACAACAGCTTATTGAAGATGAGTTAATAGGAAACCCTAATTTTCCAGCTTCTAATTTTATTTCAAGTTCTGGATTAGATTTTGGGAGTAATAATGGACTTGCAGCTTTTAATTCTAATGGTACCGATTTAGATTTTACTCAAGGTATTGTATTAAGTACAGGAAATGTTATGTCCATTCCAGGTCCAAATACTACTACTATGAGCTTTGGTAGTTCGGCATGGCCAGGAGATACTGATTTAGAATTTCATACTGCTGTTTCGAGTACAAATAATGCATCTTTTATTCTATTCGATTTTGAAGCGCAAGTACCAACAGTGAGTTTGGATTTTATACTAGCTTCTGAAGAGTATGGTGCATTTGAGTGTAACTTTCCAGATACTTTTGCTTTTATCTTAACAAATATTGTTACCGGAACATCACAAAATATTGCATTGGTGCCAGGTACTAGCGATCCTATTTCTATATTAAACGTTCGCGGTGGCGGAAGCGACTCTTGTGCACCAACAAACCAAGTGTATTTTAATAGATATAATTATGATGTATCTGCCGCTACAGCAAATCCAGATTATGTTTTACCTCAAGATTCGCCAATAAATTTTAACGGACAAACAAAGGCTTTTATGCTTTTAGGAGATTTAGTGATTGGAGATATTTATTCTATAAAAATTGTTATTGCCGATGCAGGAGATACCGCTTACGATAGTGCTTTGTTTATTAGAAAAAGCTCTTTTGGTGCTATGCCACTTATGGAACAAGAACCAGGCGATGTAGTAATTGATGATACAGATAATAACGGAACATCTGTTTTTAATTTACGTGTTAACGAAACACAAATGTTGGGAGCAGTGGATACCACGATTTATACTTTCGATTTTAAATACTATTTAACTTTAGCAGATGCTGAAACCGAAACTAATGAGGTTACTAATCCAGAAGCGTATACAAATACAATGGATCCAGAGACTATTTATGTAAATATGAGAAATAGTTTTACAGGTAGTTTTATAACTAATAACTTTAAAATAGCAACAGATCCCGCATTATTAAGTGTGGATAATTTTGAGTTGAAAGAAGTGAAAGTTTATCCTAATCCTGTAAAAGATATTTTATTTATTGAAGATGGTAATAGTAGTGTTTTAAAAGTAGAAATTTATAACATGCAAGGCCAATTGATAACGTCTAAAGCAAAAAAAGAAAGTAATAATTTAGAAATAAATTTCAAGAATTATAATGATGGAATTTATCTCGTTAAATTAATTTCTAACGAGGGTATTAGCTATAAAAGAATAATTAAATAGATTTTTAAGTCTTTAAAATTAATAGCTTTAGTGTTCTAAAAGCTATTTTTTTTGCTCCTATTTAAAATCACGCTGTCTCTTAGCTTCAAAAACTAAAATACCAGCAGCTACAGATACATTCATAGAATCTATTGCACCTTGCATAGGAATACTAATGTTTTGTTTAGCAGCCTTGCGCCAAGGATCACTTAATCCTGTAGCTTCTGTACCAACAACAATTGCAGTTGGTTCTGTATAGTCTTGTTTATGGTAATCTTGAGATTCTTGAAGAATAGCAGAATAGATATTGATGTTTTTAGACTTTAAAAACGCAATAATGTCTTCGGTAGAACCAGTTGCAATTTGGTTAGTAAAAATACAACCAACGCTAGAACGTATAATGTTTGGGTTATATAAATCGGTTTTAGGATTTGCAATAATTACAGCATCTACATTTGCAGCATCTGCGGTACGTAAAATAGCACCAATGTTTCCTGGTTTTTCGGGAGCTTCGGCAATTAAAATTAACGGATTATCATTTTTTAAATTTAACGCTTCAATAGTATTTTGTTTACTTTCTGCAATAGCAATAATACCTTCGGTAGTTTCTCTATATGCTATTTTTTGGTAAACATCTTTGTTAACTTCAATGACCTCCGTAGTATCTAAATTAAGCGCTTTAAGGTTTTCATGAGAAAATAATTCAGCATAAAACAAAACAGTTTTTAATGTATAGTTTCCTTTTGTTGCCAATTCAATTTCACGAGCACCTTCTATTAAAAATAAACCTGTTTTTTTACGCTCGCGAGATTTCTCTTTTAATAAAACAATTTGTTTTACTAATGCATTTTGAGTACTGTTTATTTGTTTATTAATCATTTAACTAAAAGAAAAGCTTATATTTAATATTGAAACAAATTTACGCTAAATCTATTGTTTGTAACTAAAATTACTCACGATTTTCACGCAACCTTTTTTGTTTTTTAGTATCTATTAATAAACTAGGAAGTAAGAATATTTGTTTTTTATTCGCCATACTATCTATTAACCAATTAACTAAACCAAACCGTTATGAAAAAACAATTACTTTTATTAAGTGCTTTTCTCTTTACATTTTTAAGTTATTCTCAAGTAGCAAATATGCCAACACCTTTAGAGGTTTGTGATGATGCTTCGTCAGATGGTATCGTTGACTTTGATTTAACTATAAGTAATGCTGAGGTTTTAGGAAGTCAGAATTCTAATGATTTTGCAGTAGCGTATTACGGAACTCAAATGGATGCAGATGCAGACATGAATCCGTTACCAAGTCCATATGCAAATACATCAAACCCACAAACGGTTTATGTAAGAGTAGAGGAGTTGAGTTCAGGTGGTTATGATACAACTACTTTAAATTTAGTAGTAGAACCAACTCCAATTGCCTATAATGCAACACTAGAATATTGCGATGATGATAACGATGGATTTAGAACGTTTATATTAACGGATGCCGACATTGAAATAACACAAGGAGCACCTGGTTATACTGTTACTTATTATGAGACAATGGCAGATGCTCAAAATAGTGTTAATGCGGTTTCTAGCCCGTACAGTAATATTATTTCAAGTATTCAAACTGTTTATGCTAGAGTTGAAGACGCTACTTCAACAGCAAATTGTGCTAGTTTTGCAGCATTAACTCTTATTGTAAATACAACTCCTACAGTGACACTAGATAGCGAATACAGTTTTTGTGCAGGAGAATCGGTTATTATAGATTCTGGTTTCGATGGGTCAACAGGTAATTATTCTTTTGATTGGTATATGAATGGTATAATTATGACAGGAGAAACTGGACCAACGCTTACTGTAGTTATGGCAGATTTTTATGATTTATATGTGATTGACAATAATACCGGATGCTATTCAGGACTCACTTCGTTTACAGTTACCGAAGTAAGTTGTGTCGATAGTGATTCAGATGGTGTAACAGATACAGATGAAGACATAAATGGAAACGGGAATTTAGACGATGATGATACGGATATGGATACCATTCCTAATTATTTAGATGATGATGACGATGGTGATAATGTACCTACAATAGATGAGATTGCCATAGCTTCAGGAAAAACAGCACAGCACACTTTCGTGGATACAGATAATGATTTAATTGAAAACTATCTCGACGATGACGACGATGGTGATGGTGTTTTAACTATAAATGAAGATTACAATACTAATGGTGATCCAACAGACGATGATACAGATGCAAGCGGAACACCAGATTATTTAGAAGTAAATGTAGCTTTAAGTACAACAGAATTTAAGACTATAGATTTTGCTTTTTACCCAAATCCTGCAACAAGCATTTTAAATATTAAATTAAATAACGCTTTACGCGGAAATGCCACTGTTGAGGTTATAGACATTCAAGGAAAAACGGTAATAACTACAACTATAAACCAAATATTACAGCTTGATGTAAAAAGCCTAATGTCTGGACTATACTTTGTAAAACTGAAATACGAAAATACTCAAACTGTTAAAAAGCTAATAATAGAATAATACTTATAAAATTAAGTTAAAAAGCTTCAGTTAACGCTGAAGCTTTTTTTGTAAGCGTTAAATTTACGTTTCATAAAACCAAAAATATAAACACAACAAATGAAAAATCAATTATTCCTTTTTGCATTACTAATTACAGTATTTGCATGTAAGCAAGAAAAAGAAGTGGTATTAGAAAAAGAGGCTATTGTGGAATCTGCTAAAACAGAAGTAGCAACACCTGCTTATCCAGAAAACCTGACTAAAGTTTTTAATGCACATGGTGGAATAGATGCTTGGGAATCTATGAAATCACTTTCTTTTACTCAAGAAAAGGAATCTGGTAAAGAAGTAACTTTAACAAATTTAAAGTCAAGAGAAGCTTTAATAGATAGCCCAAATGCAACAATTGGTTTCGATGGTGAAACACCTTGGTTTGTAAATAAAACCGATGGAGATTATAAAGGTTATGATCCTAAGTTTGGTTATAACTTAATGTTTTATTTCTATGCGATGCCTTTTGTATTAGCAGACGATGGTATTAATTATGCAGATGCAGAACCTCTTGTTATAGATGGTGTAACGTATCCAGGAATACAAGTAACTTATAACGCAGGAGTTGGCGAAACACCAGAAGATCGTTATGTTATGTATTACAATCCAGAAACATATGTAATGGAGTGGTTAGGTTATACCGTTTCTTTTGTTGAAGGTATAGATAAAAAAGAATTACATTTTAGAAAATACGGCGATTGGCAAGACGTAAATGGTTTACAACTTCCAAAATCGATAACAGGTTATGGTTTTAAAAACGATAAGCCTACAGATAAAGCAAAAACTCCAAATGTATTTACAGATGTTAAGTTGTCTTTAAAAGCAACAGACTCTAAAGTATTTGAAAAGCCAGAAGCAGGAACATTTGTAGAATAAATATAAGTTTAAATAAATTTTAAAAAAGCTTCAGTAAATTACTGAAGCTTTTTTGTAATGATAAGTTTCGGGTTACGACAAAATACTCTTAAACAATAAAAACTAAACAACATATTTTATGAAAAATTACCTAATGTTAGCCGCTGTTGCTATCCTATTTGCATCTTGTAAGCAAGAAACAAAACCAGTTGAGAGTATCGATTATGCTGAAGAAACACTAGAGGTTACAACTTCTGTATATCCAGAAAATGTGTCTAAAGTATTTAATGCACATGGTAGTGTAGAGGCTTGGAATAGCTTTAAAACATTAGAGTTTACAATGAAAAAACCTACTGGTGATGAAAAAACAACAGTAGATTTACAAAACAGACGTTCTTTAATAGAAACTGATGCTTTTAAGTTAGGTTTCGATGGTACTGAGGCTTGGGTCATAGATAAAGGAGATAATAAATACGAAGGAAAACCTGAGTTTTACTACAACTTAATGTTTTATTTCTATGGTATGCCTTTTGTTTTTGCAGATAACGGTATCTCTTATTCTGATGTAGAGCCTTTAGTTTATAACGGTAAAGAGTATCCAGGAATAAAAATTAGCTACGATGCTGGTATTGGACAATCGTCAGACGATGAATACATTTTATTTTACGATGCTGATACAAACAAAATGGCTTGGTTAGGTTACACAGTTACTTATTTCTCTAAAGAGAAAGCTACTAGTTTTAACTTTGTACGTTATGCAGATTGGCAAACGGTTAATGGTATAGCGTTACCATCTAAATTAGAGTGGTATAACGCTGAAGGTTTCACAATTGGTGAAATGAAAAACGATCTATTGTTTACAGATGTTAAGTTAACAAAAACGACTCAAGAAGATTCTTTTTACAAGAAACCAGCAGTTACTGTTGAGTAATAAAATATAAAGGAATAAAAAAAAGCGAGCGTTGGTCTCGCTTTTTTTGTTTGTAACATTTTGTTATTCTTTATATAGTGCCGAGTAATGGGTTTCTACCGGATTGAAAAAATTACCAGAAAACATGACGTTATCTAATGCTACATTTAAATTAGGCTTAGAATTAAAATCTGAATACTTATAGATTTTATTAATATCTTTTGTTAGTGACACTAGGTTACGATTATCAATCTTGTCTAACTTTACTAGAGTAGAGGAGGTTGTTTTTATACTTTCTGAAATAGCTTCTAAATTTGTATGCGTAAAATAAGAACCATCTATATTTATGGTAGATAAAAATAGAGGCTGTGTTTTAGCAGGTGCTTCCTTTTCTTGAGAAAAAGATAGAGAAACGACTAAAAGAGAGATTGTAAATAATAAGTTTTTCATAATATTTAAGTTTATTTTACTAAATACTGCTAAGTCTTCAATATCATAGTAATAATTGTTTAACTTTTAGCTCTATGTCACACTGAGCGCAGTCGAAGTGCTTTCTAATTCTAAATACCAAGGTACTTAAAATGGGTTGCATTTCTACATTCTGATAAAATTTGAAGCATTTCAAAATCATCATTAATCAAAGCTTTTTTCTTAGCTCTAGTCCAACCTTTAATTTTCTTTTCAAAATAGATAGCTTGTAAAACATCATTAAACTCTTGCTGAAACATAAGTGTTAAAGGTCTCCTTTTGTATGTATAGCAATTAGAATGTTTTCCGTATTGATGCTCATTAATGCTTCGATCTATAGTATTTGTTATTCCTGTATAATAGAAGTTATCTGAGCATTCTAAAATGTATACATAATATAAAAACATAATTTATTTATAGAATATTAGGTCTTCGACTGCGCTCAGACTGACATGCGAAATAGCAATAAACCAGTAACTATTCTTTATACTTTTTACTATAACGCTTATATAACTCAGTCTGGTGAGATTCTAAACTAATATCTCTACCTTGAATATACGCTTTTTCTAGCTTATTTGTTCTCATGTCTAAAGCATCGCCTTCACTTATAAAAAGTGTAGCATCTTTTCCAACTTCTAAAGAACCTACTTTATCGTCCACACCTAAAATTTTTGCAGTATTTAAAGTAATTAAACTTAAAGCTTGTTCTTTATCTAAACCGTAAGCAGCACAAGTTCCTGCTAAAAAAGGAAGATTTCTAGCATTCATACGTTCCATATCTCCAGCATTTTCTAAACCTACTAAAACACCAGATTTCACTAATTCGTTGGCTAATTTAAAAGGTAAATCGTAATCATCATCATCGTTTTTTGGTCTGCTGTGTACACGTTGTAATAACACAGGAATGTTGTTTTGTACTAATAACGGACTAACTTTAATAGCTTCATAGCCACCAACAATTACTAGGTGTTTAATACTATTTGCTTTTGTAAAGTTAATAGCATCTGTAATACCTCTTTCTCCATCTACGTGTATGTATAGTTTTTGAGAACCATTAATGACACCTTGTAAAGCTTCAAAAGGTAAATGCTTTGGAGATTTATTACTTGCTTGGTAGGCTTTACTTTCAGCAAAGTAAGACGTTAATTCTTGAACTTGTTTTTTGTACTCTTTATTTTCTTTAAGCATTTTAGGTTCTCCTCTCCACCAGCGACCGCGAGAAAACGGATTTGGCCAATTCATGTGAATACCGTCATCTGCCTTAATAACTGCATCTTCCCAATTCCAAGCATCAAACTGTACCACAGATGAGGTTCCCGAAATACGTCCACCACGAGGTGTTATTTGTCCCATTAAAACACCATTAGGTCTCATGGATTCCACAACTTTAGATTCGGTGTTATAGGCTATTAAACTTCTAATGTGTGGATTCATAGCACCAACTTCATCCGCATCGTCGCTGGCTCTTACAGCATCTACTTCTACTAAACCTAAAGTAGAGTTTGGTGCAATAAAACCTGGATAAATGTGCTTGCCTTGTGCTTGAATTGTTTTGCCTTGACGTGCAATTTTCATCATAGCACTACCAACAAAAGTAATTTTACCTTCGTTAAACATAATAAGTGAATTCTCTATCACTTCTCCATTTCCTAAATGTGCTGTAGCACCTTCAATAGAAATAGCGTTTGATTGCTTAGAGGCCGGTGTTTGTTGTGCTATTGCAATTGCCGAAAGTAATAAGGCAAAAGCTAATATGTTATATTTTAATTTTTTCATTTTGAAAATATTTTTATTTAAAATTGATTGAATTGATGAGTAAACCATTCGAGTATGACTGCCAATTGAAGACTGCCAACTGAAGACTAATTCATACTAAAACTCACTGTCACAGTGAAAATGAGCTTTTTCTTTCTTCTCAATTGGCTTCGTTTTTAATCCTTTATTTTTAGCCTGAAGCATTAACGATGTTAATTCATTTTTCTCTTTCTTAATAGATGCTCGTAATTGTGTGTCACGATCTATATCAAAATACGTTACACCTTCAATAATGGTTTTTTCCGCTTTAGCGTAAATAGACATTGGATGATCGCTCCATAATACAACATCGGCATCTTTACCAACTTTAATACTACCAACACGATTATCGATATGTAATAATTTTGCAGGATTTAGTGTTACAAATTTCCATGCCTCTTCTTCGCTAACGTTACCATATTTAACAGACTTTGCCGCTTCTTGGTTTAAACGTCTAGACATTTCGCCATCATCACTATTTATAGCTACAGTAACACCTGCATTATGCATAATGGCAGCATTAAACGGTATGGCATCATTAACTTCGTATTTATAAGCCCACCAATCGCTAAAGGTAGAACCTCCAACACCATGTGCTTTCATTTTGTCGGCTAATTTGTAACCTTCAAGAATATGTGTAAACGTGTTAATGTTAAAGTCGAATTTCTCTGCAACTTTCATTAACATATTAATTTCACTTTGTATGTAAGAGTGGCAACTAACAAAACGTTCTTTGTTTAAAATTTCGGCAATCACTTCCATTTCAACATCTTTTCTATACGGTTGTCCACTTTTCTTTTTAGCATCGTATTCTTTAGCACGCTGAAAATAATCGGTATAAACCTGCTCAACTCCCATTCTTGTTTGCGGAAAACGAACAGTATTATCACTTCCCCAATTACTCTGTTTTACGTTTTCGCCTAAAGCAAATTTTATAAATTTTGGCGAATTTTTATAGATAAGGTTATTAGCTGTTTCTCCCCATTTAAGTTTAATAATAGCAGAGCGTCCACCAATTGGGTTTGCAGAACCATGTAACACTTGTGCAGAGGTAACACCTCCAGAAAGATTATAATAGATATTTATGTCTTCTGGATTAATAACATCTTCTTGTGTTACTTCTGCTGTAGAGTTATGTCCAGCTTCATTAACCGAAGAAGTAGCAATATGCGTATGTTCGTCTATAATTCCAGCAGTTAAATGCTTGCCTTTTCCATCTATTACTTGAGCGTTCGATGCGTTGAGGTTTTGTCCTATTTTAGAAATTTTACCATCTTTAATTAGTACATCTGTATTTTTTAAAATGCCATCTTTCTCGTTTGTCCAAACCGTTACATTTTTAAATAAAAGTGTTTCTTGTTTAGGTAAAGTTTCAAAACCATAAGCCATGTTAGGATAGGTTACAGGAAATAGCTTTTCAACTTTAGCAACCGCATCTTTTTTGTCTTTGGCATCCTCTTTTTTATCTTTCTTATCTTCAGCTGTTTTAGAGTCTGTTTTCTTTTTAGCATAGAAAGTCGTTTCGTTTCCGTTAGAAAAAATAACTTTTCCATTAAAAGCAGAAGCATTATCTATGTTAGCAACCAAACGCATAAACTCTTGTTTAGTAGTATCTACCGTAGAGAACGTTAAATTCATCCAATCGTCTTTAAAACTAATTTTAGAACCTAGTTTTTTGTCGTTCGCTTTAACTTCAGACTTTAGTTTTTCAAGTTCGCCTTTAATCGTTAATTCGTAATCTGTATTACCTAAATTAAAAGTGTAATCACCACGAATATCTGTAATATCCATAGGCTTTAAGTCATGTTTTACACCAGTAACCCAATTTTGATAAATTGTAGTTTTCTTTTCGAATACATCTCCAGAAGTTACTAAAAAGTTAGCATAAGCTCCTGTTTTTAAACTTCCTATTTCGTTACTCTTACCAAGAATTTGAGCAGGAATAGTAGTTAATGCAGCCAATGCTTTTTCTTTAGATAAACCAGCTTCAATCGCTTTTAAAAGGTTTGGCATAAACGCTTTTGCTTCTTTTAACTTGTAAGTTGATAAAGCGAAATTAACATTGTTTTCTGCTAGAATTTTTGGGTTGTATGGTTTTTGGTTCCATTCGCGCAATTCGGCTAAATCGACAGAGTTTCCTAAAAACGGATTCTCCATATCGTAAGCATCTGGAAAGTTAAGTGGTAGAATAAAAGTACCATTAGTGGCTTTTATGTCTTTTATATATTCGTACTCATCGCCACCACCAACAAAAACATATTGTGTATTAAATTGATCTCCAATGTTGTCTAAACGTAAAGCATTCAATTTGCTTCCAGCTTCAATAATTTGAACCTGATTTTTATTTCTGTTAAAGGCTTCTAAAGTTCTATCAGTGTCCTTTGCAGCTCCAGACGCATACCATTTGGCATCCATATTTACTTGACGAAGCAATGCAAAAGCTCCCATAATAGAAGTTGGATACGCTTGTCTAGAGGTCGCACTTTTGCCGGTACCTAAATATTGTACAGACTGTTCTTTTAATATTCTATTAGCATCACTGCCTTCAGAATTTAAAGCAATTAAGGTTCCTGTTCCACGAATAATTCCGTCTTCAATATGTGTGTTTACAACTCCAAAACCAGCTTCCATTAATTTTTTAGCTTCTTTATCGTCGTACTTAAAGTGGTCGATAGCATTTTGGTCTGCTCTAATATGGTCGTTCCAATAATAACCTTCACGTGCTGCATCATATTGTGGTTTACGCGAATTACTCTCTGCTCTTTCAGGCTTTTTTACTCCAAAAGTAGAATAGATATCTATAAACGAAGGATAAATACTTTTTCCAGATAAATCTGTTACAACTGCATTTTTAGGTATCGATACATTACTACCAACAGAAACAATTTTACCATCTTTAATAACTAGTGTTCCATTCTCAATAACTTGAGTAGGAGAGACGTGAATTTTAGCATTGGTAACTGCTGTGTAATTAGAACTGATGGTCTTTACACCATCGTTTTTTGGGATGTTTTCTTGTGCAAATAGATTTAAATTGCATGCTAGAAAAGCAAATAGAAGCGTTTTTTTAATCATAAAAAGGTTTAAAAAGAGATTAGACACTAAATATAATAATTAGAGTCCCTTTAAAACAAATGATTATTGTTAAAGTGTTTTGTCTTGTAGGTAATTTACTAAAAGAGCAACAACGTAACTGTAGCTTTTCATGCCTCCTTTTTGATTATTTGCTTCCAAAAAAGTACTATAAGTTGAATGAAATAAAGGTTCTATTGGGTTTTTATGTGCATTCCAAAAATCGCGGACTTCTTGATAGTTTTTTAAAATCCCAGGATTAATGGTTTGTAACAATGTTTCGTATTGTTCTGGATTTCTTCTATAGATTTCATGAAGACAATGACGTAATCCAAAAGTATAGCCAGAATATTTAAAATAAAGATCTTCATTATTTGTAGCCGCCAAGAATCCTATAAAATTAGCTTCGTTTTCTGCAGCATAACCTAATTGATGCGCCACTTCGTGAGATGCTGTTGTTGGAAATTTAAACACAGGAATCATACTATTTACTTGTGCTTCGTTAGATAACGGATTTAAATATCCACTAAAACCCATATACGTTAATGGGAAACTTAATAACGATTTTTTTATACTCTTTCCTTTATATTCTAACTGCGGAAATGTTTTTTGTAATGCTGAATAACCTTCGGGTACTTTAGACATTACCTGAGATTTAGAATAAGGAAATGCTACTTTTATAGTATCATTTTTTACTATCTTAAGATGAATAGCGTTAGATTTTGCGATGAGGTTTTCTGTAACTTTTAATAGTTCTTCAGTAGTATAATCTGCTTTTAAGTTTAGATTTTCATGAAGCGGTAAACGGTAATAATTCATTGCCCAAAACAAATGAAACGCAATGTAAATAATAGATAGTGCCGAAAACACATCTATCAACCAATTTCTAAAATCTTTAACAATGCGTTTTCTATTAATAATAAGCCATCTTATACTATAGATAATAGCAAAGGCATAAATAAAATCGCCAAAAGAAAATGGTAACCAACCTAAAGTATAACGAAACAGTTTCGATGTTAATGGATATAAACCTTTGCTGTAATAAGCTTCAATACATTCTGGGAATTTAGCTAATAATTTTACTAATAGAAAAGCAGGAACTATAGAAAAGGCAATTAATATTTTTTTGTTTTTCAGCATAATTCAAAAATAGTTAATTTTCTGTTAGATGACTTTCCTTTTAACACCACCACAAGTCTTTTTTGTACTTTTGCAATTCATAAAATAAAATAATAGATGAATTCAGAAATAAGAGCTTTAGAACCAAAAGAATTGTGGAACAAATTTGCGGATTTAAATGCAGTGCCAAGACCTTCTAAAAAAGAAGAACGTGTGATTGCTTTTATGAAGGATTTTGGAGCAAAATTAGGTTTTGAAACGATAGAAGATGAAGTTGGAAACGTTATTATTAAAAAGCCAGCGACAAAAGGAATGGAAGATCGTGTAACTATTGTTATGCAATCTCATTTAGATATGGTACACCAAAAAAATGGTGATACTACTTTCGATTTCGATACACAAGGTATCGAGATGCATGTTGAAGGTGATTGGGTAAAAGCTAAAGGCACAACATTAGGTGCAGATAATGGCTTAGGAGTAGCAACTATTATGGCTATTTTAGAAAGTACAACTATCGAACATCCTGCAATTGAAGCGTTGTTTACTATAGATGAAGAAACTGGAATGACAGGTGCAATGGGTTTAAAAGGTGGTCTGCTTTCTGGTGGTATTCTTTTAAATTTAGATACAGAAGAAGACGATGAAATTGGAGTAGGTTGTGCAGGAGGAATAGATGTTACTGCTACAAGAACGTACGAAGAAGAGGAAACACCAGAATTTAAAATAGGATACCATATTGTTGTAAAAGGATTACAAGGCGGACACTCAGGAATGCAAATTCATGAAGGTTTAGGTAATGCAAACAAGATCATGAACCGTTTGCTTTTTGATGGTTTCGAAAACTTTGGTTTACGAATTTCAGAAATTGATGGCGGTAGTTTACGTAACGCAATACCAAGAGAAAGTAATGCTGTAGTTGCTATAGATGCTATCCATGAAGAGGCTTTTAATGTAGAAATGAGTTTGTTGGTAAAAGCCATTCAAACAGAAATGAAAACTATGGAGCCAGATTTAGAGGTTGTTATTTCTAAAGTGAATACTCCAGAAAAAATAATGGACTTAGGTGTTCAAGAAGGTATTACTCGTGCTTTATACGCAGCTTTAAATGGTGTGTTTAGAATGAGTGCAGATATTCCAGGTTTAGTAGAAACGTCTAATAATGTTGCAAGAGTAATTATTAAAGAAGGTGCAATTAAAATTGGTTGTTTAACACGTTCTTCGGTAGAGAGTTCTAAAGACGATTTAGCAAACACTTTACGTGCAACTTTTGAGCTTACAGGTTGTGAGGTTGAGTTGTCTGGAGATTATCCTGGTTGGACTCCAAATATGGAGTCTTCAATATTAAAAGTGTTAAGTGGTTTATACGAAAAAATAAATGGTGAGAAAGCACACGTTGCTGCTTGTCATGCAGGATTAGAATGTGGTATTCTTGGTCAAAACTATCCAGAGATGGAAATGATTAGTTTTGGACCAACTATTAAAGGAGCACATTCTCCTGATGAAAGAGCAAGTATTTCTTCAGCTAAAAAATATTGGAACTTTGTTTTAGAGATTCTAAAGGAAATTCCTAAAAAGTAATTCTTATATTAGTTAAATACAGTAAGTTTAATCCTAAGTAGTTTATATTAATTACTTAGGATTATTAATTTTAATTCAGATATAAAAATGAAAAAATATTTATTATTACTAGTTATCGTTATGCAGTCGGTTGTTTCTTTTGGACAAACTGATATAGAAAGGCTTCCCAAAACAGAAAATAGAATTACAGATTTAGTAATTAAAAATGTAGGTGTTATTACAATGAAAACAAATGAGGTTATTAAAAACCAAGATGTTGTTATTAAAGATGGTAAAATAATTACTATTGCTAAGACTAGTAAAAGAAACTATAAAAATAGTGTTGTAATAGATGGGAGTAATAAATATATAATGCCATCGCTTTCTGATGCTCACGTGCATTTACCAAAGGATGAAAATGATTTAGAGAAAGTGCTAACCTTAAATTTAATTAATGGTGTAACTAAGCTGCGTTCTATGCGAGGTGAATGGAATCATTTAGAATGGCGTAAAAAATATAATACAGCGTATTCTTTTTATCCAAAATTATATTTATCTGCACCTCCAGTATCTAGTAGGTACGATTTTAGTAGCGAACAGTTATCAGCATTTGTAAAAGCAGCTAAAGGCTTCGATTTTATTAAAATTTTAAGTATAAGAAACGAAGCGGTGTTTAAGGATTTAGATAGCTTGTGTAAGATTAATAATATTAAAATTGGAGGACACTTTCTTAGTAACGTTTCAGACGATTTATTATTTAAATCTAATTTTGCTGCTTTCGAGCATTTAGGTGGTTTAACAGCTGATCCAGAGTTGGTAGAAAGTAGATTACAAGCAATTAAAAACAATAAAATTTTTATTTGTCCAACGTTAAGTTGGTATAGTGTTGGGTCTGGAAGATATACTTATGATGAGTTACGTAATCAATCGGGAATGGAATATGTTTCAAAAGATGAAATTGATGGATGGATTGAAAAAACGAAAGCGTATAGAGCAAAAATTGGACTAGAAGCTTATAAAGAAGAGGTTGTTAATGAACTTAAAAAATTAGACGATAAATACCGAGTTATTAAAATATTAAATGACTTAGATGTAAAAATGATTTTAAGTCCAGATAGTTCTTCTAAATATATGGTAGCTGGTTTTGGAGTACTTGATGAAATGAAATTATTGAAAAATGCCGACTTAAGTAATTATGATATTCTTAAAATGACGACCGTTAATTTCGCTAGCTTTTTTAATGAAAGTTACGGAACAATAGAAGAGGGAAAAGAAGCAGATTTTATTCTATTGAATAATAATCCATTAGAGAACCTTGGAACTTTAAAGTCTATTCAAGGTGTTTTTTACAATAAAAACTATTTAGATGACAAGGCTTTAAATAAATTATCTAAAGCGATACTGGCTAATTAACTAGACTTTTTAATTATTATAATATTCTGGTAATTACTTGCTAGTTTGTATTATAAAGTGATTTTTTTTTTTTTTGAAATTATTTAAAGATGGATAGAGATTAGTTTTAGACCAACTATTAAAGGAGCGCATTCTTTAGATGAAAGAGTAAGTATTTATTCAGCTAAAAATAATAGAACTTTGTTTTAGAGGCTTTGAAGGAAGTTTGTTAAAAGGAATCTCTTTATATAAAAATGAAAAGCACAATCTTTGGATTGTGCTTTTTTTTTGTTTTATGTGTTTTGGGAAAGGTTCGTTTAACGTTTATGTATAAGAATAGTTGCGGGTTTGTATGCGAGGATTTTCCGGAGGAAAATCAGACGTTACAAACACACAACGACCTTTGATTAAGCACTAAACCGCAATTATTTTTATACGGTGTTATGTGCTGACTTTTATTTCAGTTTACTATAATAACAACGGATTTCTCCTTCGATTTCGGCGTAAATTATTGTCACTAATTCAGTTTCGGTTAATGACAATATTGTTCCGTGACTTTCTCCCAAGTCATCAGTTCCGAGTTCTTTTTTCCAGTATTCGTTGTCAATATCGTAATGTATAATTAAATCTTTATTTTCAGAAAATTTCCATTTTCCCGTTTCATTCCAAACGCATTGTTCAGATTTATAATTTCCGTTTTGGAAGTATTGAATAGTATCTTTGCATTTCAATCCGAAATACTCTTTTCCGTCTTCAGTTTTGTTTATTTTTTTAACCCACTTTCCAACAATTAATTTGTCCCAATCGGCTTTTGAGGTTTCATTTTGTCCGAATGCCTGATTTAAACATAGAATGCTTACAAATATAAATCCAAATGTTAGTTTAAAGTTCCTCATTTCAGTTTGCACATAATGTCTAGCTGATATAAAAGCGTTTCAATGTTTTATATCATACGTTAAACGAAGCTAGTGTTTATTTTTTACAAAGTCAAGGTGGTTATTGGTTGTTTAAATAAAGGTGTACGATCATTTTTTATTATTTAAGAAAACCAAAAAAAGCCTTTCAAAATAAATTGAAAGGCTTTCCTATTATAGGTAAATCAATATTTAATTATTCAATACCAGAAATTTCAATATCGAAATATAAATCTGTATTTCCAGGAACACGTGGTGGACGTCCACCAGCACCATAACCTAAATAACTAGGTACAAAAACTCTTGCTTTGTCTCCAACATTCATTCTTAGCATTGCTTCTCTAAATCCAGCAACTAAACCAGCAGATTCGTTATAAATTACAGATAATGGCTTGTAAGCACCTCCTTTATCTTGTTTCTCGTCGTATTGGTTCATTTTCTTAGCAACATCTACATAAGTAGTGTAAAGTAAGTTGTCATTCATAAAGTAAGCACTGCAATTAACGAGTACATTATCTGTACTCTTTGGAGTCGCTCCATTTTTAGCTTTGTTTAAAATCATTGCCATTCCAGTTGGAGATTCAAAAATTTCACCTTCTAATTCAGCATTTGCTGCTATAAAATCTTTTGCAGCAGCCATAGATTTTTCTTTAGCAAGTTCTTCTTGTTTTGTTTGCATATCTTTTAAGCGTTGAGGTAAAAGAGGTTCTAATTCTGTAAATACTTTAGCAGCATCAAAAGCTTTTGCATCTTTTCCTTTACGAATAATTGTAACTTTATTCATAACGACGTCTTCTAATGGTCTATTTACTTTACCACGTTCTTTCGAAACAGCTACATTAGAAATAGAGTCTTGTACCTCTAGACCTATTACTAACTCACCAAAAACAGGATGACAACTCACACGTGATCCGTTACAGTTTTTTAAGCTACCATCTGCTGTAAAAGCATCTAGCTTTGTAAAAGGAACTTCGGTAATAAAAAACTGAGAACCGTTAGTTGTTACGCCTCCAGAATTTGCCATAGATAAAATACCAGCTTTGTCATGACTTAAACTTGTGTCAAACTCACTATGAAATTTAAAACCAGCACTTCCAGTTCCTGTTCCAGTTGGATCTCCACCTTGAATCATGAATTGATCCATAACACGATGAAAAATAATACCATCGTAAAAAGGTTTTCCTTTTAAAGAATCGTCCAAGCTTGGGTGAGTACCTTCTGCTAAACCAACAAAATTGGCAACAGTTACAGGTGCTTTTTTATAAAATAATCTTGCGACCATTATACCTTTATTGGTGTTAATCTCTGCATATAACCCATCTTCTAAATCTGGATATTGATTTTGATCTTGACAAGAAGAAGCACTCATGCTTACTAGCGCTATTAAAACAAGGCTAAAAAATTTCATAGTGTGTTTGATGTTGTTCATTTTTAATGTATTATTTTTTTGTGATTGAATTTACTGTTACTCGACTAATTAAAGGTGTGTTTCTGCCAATTTTATTTTCATCTCCATAATAGCCATAGGCTTTTTGAGAAGGGAATATAAAGGTATAGGTTTCTCCGGATTTCATTAGTTTTAGACCTTCTCGCAGACCTGTAAAAAGCTCCTCTTGGTCCATGGCATAGTTTCTGTTTTTTAATTCTGAAGCTGTGTATATTGTTTGGCCATTTAGAGCTGAAATGTTGTAGTCGAAATTTACAATGTCACTAAATTCTGGTACTTTAGAATCATTGCTTTCACCAACTATTGAATCTTTAGCAAGCCAAAAACCAAATTCTGAAGCCGTAAATTGCTTAGTATCTTGACCGTTAATGTAGGCTTCGATAGCTTTTTTTTCGGTTTCGTAAAGTTTTTTGTTACGTATTACAGAGGCTTCGATTAAAGATCCTGTTTTTACAGTTTCTGGCTTTCGAGCTTCGGGCGTTTTACAAGCCAATAGGCAAGTAAAAGTAAAGAGTAAAACTGTAAGTTTATTCATTATTAAGGGCTTTACTATAAGCGGGTAATATACTAATAAATTTTTCAATTGTAGATTCTAGAGATGTGTCGCTTTTTCCTCCAGCGGCATTTGTGTGTCCTCCGCCTTCAAAGTGAGCACGAGACAATTCGTTTACAGAAAAATCACCTTTAGAGCGTAACGATATTTTAATAATACCTTGCTTTTTATCTTCTATAAAAATAGCAGCCAACACAGTGTTATTTAAAGATAGTGCGTAGTTTACAAAACCTTCGGTGTCTCCTTTTTTATAATCTAAATCGCGTAATTCTTTTTGAGAAAGCGTAATGTATGCAGCTTTGTATTCTGGTAATACTTTTAAATTACTTAGTGCGCAGCCTAATAATTGTAGTCTATTATAGCTGTTTGTATCGTAAACTTTGTTGTGTATTTCTGTGTTATCTGCACCTTTGTCTATTAAACTGGCAATAATGCGGTGTGTTGTACTTGTTGTAGATCGAAATCTAAAAGAACCGGTATCTGTCATAATACCAACATAGAGACAAGTTGCAAGTTGTGCATTCACTTTATCTAAAGCATCTAACTTGTCTAAAAAATGATATACCATTTCGCAAGTAGAGCTCATTGTTACATCGCTAAACATGTATTTGGCATAATCGTCTGGTTGTTGGTGGTGGTCTATCATTATTTTTAAACCTTTACTGTTTGCTAAAACAGATTCCATATGTCCTGTGCGATGGAAAGCATTAAAGTCTAAAGTAAAAACAATATCAGCGGTATTAATAAAAGCTTCGGTTGTTTCTTTTTCAGTTTCATGAATTTCTACAGTTTCTACTTTTGGTAGCCATTTTAAAAAATCAGGAAAATCGTTTGGTGCAATTATTTTTGCATCATGATTAAGTTGCAGTAAGTAGTGTAAAAGACCAAGAGTAGAGCCAATAGCATCTCCATCTGGATTTTTGTGTGGTATAATTGCAATTTTTTTAGGAGTCGCTAAAAGCGCTTTAATTTCCTCGATATCTTGTGTGTTCATAGGTAGCAAATATACAGTTTTTTAAAATTTATAAGTACTATATCTACTTTGTAAATTACTTTAAAATAAAACAATTATTATTTATTTAACAAAACATAAAGTTAGTATTAGTAATAGCTACCGATTCTTTCTGCTAAGAATTAATAGAGTTGAGATTGTATTTAATTGGAGCTTTTTTTAATCCGAAAAATGGATGGTATTGTTTATATGAAGAAAAATACTATTTTTGCACAAAATTAAAAAAAATACAATGGCAACAAATAGAACATTTACAATGCTTAAGCCTGATTCTGTTGAAAAAGGAAATATTGGAGCAATTTTAGAAAAAATTAATGCTTCAGGTTTTAGAATCGTAGCAATGAAATTAACACAAATGACTAAAGCTGACGCTGAAGCATTTTACGCAGTTCATAACGAAAGACCTTTCTTTGGTGAATTAGTAGAATACATGACTCGTGGACCTATAGTTGCTGCTGTGTTAGAAAAAGATAACGCTGTTGAAGATTTTAGAACTTTAATTGGTGCTACAAATCCTGCAGATGCTGCAGAAGGTACTATCCGTAAATTATATGCTGCTTCAATAGGAGAAAATGCTGTACACGGAAGTGATAGTGATGAGAACGCTGCAATTGAAGGTGCTTTTCATTTCTCAGGAAGAGAGATGTTTTAAGCATTTAAGCGATAAAAACATACGTTTAAGCCTAACTTTAACAAGTTAGGCTTTTTTTGTGCCTGAGAATCAAGTAAATTAGCAACACTTTAACAAAAAAAAATAGTCCTATGAAGAGTATTAAAAATGCATTTTTAGTTTGTTTTTTATTTTCAGTTTTTTCTCAAGCGCAAAATACAGAAAGAGCAATTGAAAACTTTAAACAAAAAACAAATGCGTCAATTACAATTAACAAAGATTCTAAAGTCCCAGAATTTATTAAATTTTCAAACAACAACGCTTTAAAACTTAGCGGTGGTTCTCTTACTGAAAAAGCTTTTAGTTTTTTAGAAATTAATAAAGGGCTTTATAATATCGACGAAGTAAATAGTGCATTTAAATTAAAAGAAGAAACGGTTGATAATATCGGCTTTCACCGTGTTGTTTTAAATCAAGAATATAATGGTATACCTATATATGATGGGAAGTTATTATTTCATTTTAATACTGAAAACAATTTAACAGCAATAAACGGTAATTATATTACAGATATAAAACTGAATCCTATTGCTACTTTATCTATAACGGAAGCTAATACAATTGCTATTGAAACGATAGAAAATCAAAACCTTAATAACTCTGGAGAAGCATTAATTGCACATGATAGTAAATTATACGTTTTCCAAAAAGGATTGGCACAAGGCTTTAAAGGAGCTAATTATTTGGTTTATGAGATTGAGGTAAGAAATAACAACGATGTTAGAGAGTTTGTATTCGTAAATGCGCATACAGGTACTATTGTAGAACAATTTACTGGTATGGCACATGTTTTAGATCGTGTGGTTTATGAAGGCAATACATCAAACCCAGTGTGGCAAGAAGGAGATGCTTTTCCAGGAGCGTTAACTATTTGGCAGAGAAACGAGGTTGAAGCTTCGGAACATACTTATAACTTTTTTAATAATGCTTTTGGTTATGTTTCTTACGATGGAGCAGATGCGCAAATGCGAACAATAAATAATAATCCAAATATTAATTGTCCAAATGCAAACTGGAATGGAGCAACTGCTAACTATTGTGATGGAACAGCAGCCGATGATGTAATCTCGCATGAATGGGGACACGCTTACACAGAGTATACTAGTGATTTAATTTACCAATGGCAGTCTGGAGCTATAAACGAGTCTTTTTCAGATATTTGGGGAGAAACAGTAGATCTTTTAAATAACTATGAAGATGCAGATGATAATAATGCTTTAAGAACGGGATGTAATACAAGCGACCGCTGGACGATTGGTGAAGATGCTTCTGCTTTTGCAGGCGCAATTAGAGATATGTGGAACCCTACGTGTCAAGGCGATCCTGGTAAAGTTACAGATGGGCAGTATTGGTGTAGTACAGATGATTCTGGAGGTGTGCACATAAATTCGGGTATTCCAAATCATGCTTATGCTTTATTGGTAGACGGAGGGAGTTATAATGGACAAGTTATTGTTGGTATAGGTTTTACAAAAGCAGCACATATTTTTTGGAGAGTACAGAGTCAATATTTAACCGCTACAAGTGATTTTACAGATTTAGCAAATGCTTTAGAGTCTTCTGCAAATGATTTGATAGGAACTAACCTAGAAGGTTTATCCACCACAAGTACGCCTTCTGGAGTATCTGGAGAGATTATTACTGCTTTCGATGTGCAACAAGTTATAAATGCTGTATTAGCAGTAGAGCTACGTATAGAACCGGTACAATGTGGTTTTATGCCCGTTTTAGGTGATGCACCAGCAATTTGCGATGCAGGAATGAATAATCCAATCTATTTTGAGGATTGGGAAACAGGTACAGATGGTTGGTCTTTTGGACAAGTAGCATCAACATCTACATGGAGTCCTAGAGATTGGCAATTAGAAGCAACTTTACCTAACGATAGAGCTGGCAATGGTATTTATGCAGTAAATGCTCAAATTGGTGAAACTTTTGGAGGTGACTGTAGTACAGATTTTCAAAACGGAAGTATGCAATTAGAGAGTCCAATAATAACAATGCCCGATGTTACTACTGGTACTTTCGAATTGGCTTTTAATCATTATGTCGCTACAGAACTTAATTGGGATGGTGGAAATATTAAGTACAAATTAGATACAGGAGTATGGACAGTTTTACCTTTGGCAGCTTTTACTAGTAATGGGTATAATGGTGCTATAAATACAGCAGGAGCAGGAAATGATAATCCTATGGAGAGTCAGGTGGCTTTTACAGGAGCTAATGAAGGTTCTAATAAAGGCAGTTGGGGAACTAGTATTGTAGATTTATCTTCTCTTGGAGTAACAGCTAATAGTGAAGTGCAATTTAGATTCGATTTTGGAACAGATGGTTGTAACGGTATTGATGGCTGGTATTTAGACGAATTTACGGTTTATAACTGTTCGAATGCTTTATCTGTTTCAGATTTTGATGCGCTAAGTAACTTGGTAAAAGTATATCCTAACCCATCGAATGGAACTTTTAATTTGAAGAGAACAGGGACAGTAAATTTAGTCAAAGCTGAGATTTATGATATTAACGGTCGTTTTATTAAAGTTATAGATTTGTCTAATATGAATGAAACAAAAGCAATAGACCTGTCGGATGCTGCTTCTGGTTTGTATTTTATGACTATTACTTCTCAAGATGCTAAAGGTGTTATAAAATTAATGAAGCAATAAAAAAGAGTATAGAATATTAAAGCGCAACTATTAGTTGCGCTTTTTTTTGTTTAAAGAATTTAATGACATAAAAAAAGCCCACTAAATAAATAGTGAGCTTAACTTGTAATAAAGTAAATTGAATATATAATTATACTACTTTTACGTTTACTGCATTCATACCTTTTTTACCTTCTTGAAGGTCAAATTCTACTACGTCTCCTTCACGAACTTCGTCGATTAATCCAGAAATGTGTACGAAATGGTCGCTTTCTGATCCATCTTCAGTTATAAAACCGAATCCTTTAGAATCATTGAAAAATTTTACTGTGCCTTGAGCCATTTTAAAAAAAATTTAATTTATAATAAGTAACAAATATAATATTTTTTATTAAGGAATCTCTGTTTATTTTTTTTGATTACAATTTGATAATATTGGCTATTTTAATTGTATCTATCTTAATTATAGCTTTATAACCGCTGTAATTCAATTTAGTAAATTGTGTAATTAGATTATGTTCTTTAAAAATATACGTAGTAAAATAGTATTATTGATTTGGTTGTTACTGAAGCTTTAATGTGTTTTATGTTGAAAATAAATTATGAATAAAGGCGAATTGTGTAGGTTTTTTTTGTGTGCTTATTTAGCCCAAACTATCTCAATACTATTTTCTTGATTATATTTTTACCCAATTCTTCGTTAAGCATTGTTGTAATTTTATCTTTCCCGTAGCTTAATTCCTCCCTTAGGGCGCTTGAACTTAATTGTATGTAAAGCGTTTCGTTTTTTAAATCTACAGCAGTTGTGTAATTATTTACACCATTTCCCATTAATTTGGCCCATGCATCTCGAACATTAACCTTATCTAAACCTTTTTCTAGTTTATTGCTTTCTACAAAGTCTTGTAAAGCGTCTTGAATATTTAATATGCTATTGTTTCTTTTTGCCATGTTTAATTATCGAGATTTTGAAATTTTGGAAGTTTTTTTAATTAATTTACTATAATAGGAGTAAAGCGTTTGTATAAATATACAGCGTTATTTTGGTTGACAATTTTTAAGTGACTTTTATTTGCCATTAAAACGGTTTCTTTCCAATTAGAAAATTCGGTAGAATAATATAAATTTAAACTATCATTTTCTATTTTTAATTGAAGCAGTTCTGCATCCTTCGACGTTTCATATTTGCCATCAAAACGAGGATTCATTTTTTTTCTAAAACCTTTTAAACTATCTCCAATAGAAATGTAATCTATGGTTTGGTTTACTTTATAATCTTTTTTCTCGCCATTAGATAAAGACACACTTTCAATCTCCCAGTAACCATCAATATGTTCTATTAATGTTTCAGGGTTTTTAGAGCAGCTGGTTGTTATGATTATTGTTAATATGAATAAAATTCTTTTCATAGATTTAGTTTTGATTGTAAGATTAATACGTTATTTATGTGCAGTCTCTCGTTATAAAGAGTCTAATTGTGAGGCTAAGTTTTACAATTTAAATATCTCATAAGATTGATGCACTTGCTTTATCGCTTTTTCCGTTCTTTCTGCGTGTGTGTCGCTAATAAATAATTGTCCGAAATTTTCGTCGTCCACCAGCTTAATTATTTGGGTAACGCGTTCTTCATCTAACTTATCGAAAATATCATCTAACAGTAATATAGGGTTAAAACCACTTTGTTGCTTTATAAAATCAAATTGTGCCAATTTTAAAGCTATTAAAAATGATTTTTGCTGCCCTTGACTTCCAAATTTCTTAATAGGATGGTCGTCTATATTAAAGATTAAATCGTCTTTATGTACACCAACACTTGTATACTGTATCATTTTATCTTTATTAATAACTTGCATTAGCAATGTGTTTAAATCTGTTTCAAACAAGTCACTCTTGTACACTAAATCTACGGTTTCGTTCCCATTACTAATGGCTTGATATCTAGATTTAAAAATAGGGATAAAGGTTTTTAAAAAGGCTTCTCTTTTATTAAAAACCTTAGTGCCAAAGTCTGTTAATTGACTATTATATACCTCTAGCGTATCAATATTAAAAGTATTATTAAGCGCGAAATACTTTAATAAGCTATTGCGTTGGGCTAATATTTTATTATATTTAATTAAATCGTCTAAATAAGTTTTGTCGCTTTGCGAAATAACACTGTCTATAAACTTTCTTCGTGTATCGCTACCTTCTGTAATTAGGTCTCTATCGGCTGGAGAAATTATAACCAAAGGCAAGAAGCCAATATGCTCACTAAACTTATTATAAGCCTTTCCGTTGCGTTTAATGACCTTTTTTTGTCCTCGTTTTAGGCTAACTACAATTTTTTCGGATTTATTTTCCTTATTATAATCACCATTAACGACAAAAAATTCCTCGTCATGTTTAATGTTTTGAGACGCCACAGGATTAAAATAACTCTTACCAAAAGATAAGTGATAAATAGCATCCAATATGTTTGTTTTTCCTACGCCATTGTTGCCAACAAAGCAATTTATGGTGTCGTTGAAAGTAAGTGTTTTACTCTCGAAATTTTTGTAATTTATTAAAGAAAGAGACTTTAAAATCATAGGCTATTTTCACAAATGTAGTAGCTGTTATTTTTGCAATTATCTGTGGCTTGCAAAATAACAAATAAATAAGCTTTTATATATGAAGAAATATTTTATTTTTGCGACCATAAATAAAACGATACATGGCAACTTATAAGAAAAGAGGTTACAAACCAAAAACAGAAAAAGAAAAAGAAGTTATCGACGAGAACTTAGGAGAAAACTCAACTACTGCAGAAGTATTTGATGCCTTAGACGAGACGGCTTCTAAAACGGAAGACTTTGTTGCTGCTAACCAGAAATATATTTTTATTATTATAGCAGTAGTAGCTGCTTTAGTTTTAGGATACTTAGGATATAAAAAATTAGTTCAAGAGCCTGCAAATGAAGAAGGAATGAACGAAATGTACCACGCACAAAAGCAATTTAATGATGCTGTTAGCGGTATTTCTAGCGATTCTCTTTTTAACGTAGCACTAAAAGGAAGTGAAGGTAAATACGGTATGTTAGAGATTATTAAAGAATATAGCGGAACACCTGCTTCTAATTTAGCTAACTATTATGCTGGAATGGCTTACTTAAACTTGAAGGATTATAAAAATGCAATTACGCATTTAGATAATTTTGAAAGTGAAGATCAGGCTGCTGGACCAATGGCAAAAGGATCTATTGGAGATGCTTTTATGCAATTAGAGCAACCAGAACAAGCTTTAAAGTATTACTTACAAGCTGCAAAAATGAGAACGAATGAGTTAACTGCTCCTACATATTACTACAAAGCTGGAATAACAGCTTTAAACTTAGGAAAAGCTTCTGAAGCTTTAGGTTATTTCAATACGATTAAAGATATGTATCCTAGCTCACCTGAAGCTTCATCTGTAGAAGTATTTATAGGGAAGGCGAAAGCAATGTCAAACTAGTAATTTATCGCGATAGCGGAAAATAAATATGGCAACAGTAAATAACAATTTATCGGAATACGATAAAGCATCAATCCCAAACGCGAAAGATTTTCGGTTTGGGATTGTTGTTTCAGAATGGAATGATAATATAACGGAAGGCTTATATAAAGGTGCTTACGAAACCTTAATAGAGCATAACGTATTACCAGAGAACATAACACGTTGGAATGTTCCAGGAAGCTTTGAACTAATCTATGGTTGTAAAAAAATGCAACAATATAATGTAGATGCTGTTATAGCAATTGGAAGTGTAATTCAAGGTGAAACTAAACATTTCGATTTTGTTTGTGAAGGTGTTTCTCAAGGAATTAAAGATCTAAATATACTTAATGATGTTCCAGTGATTTTCTGTGTTTTAACAGATAATAACGAGCAACAAGGTATTGAGCGTTCTGGTGGTATTCATGGAAATAAAGGAACAGAAGCTGCTGTTGCTGCTATTAAAATGGCTGTTATTAGTAAGTTGTAATTCTAGTATACAGTAAACCTTTTAGTTTTTAATTTTAGGATTTCATTTTAAAAAAAATAACCACCTTTAATAGTGGACTTTACCTCTTCTCGTAGAAACGAGAAATATATCTGTTAACAATTTTAGCATTTCATTATATAATTTCTTCTGTATTTTCAGTACTTTTGAGTGTATTTCAATAGTATAATATAACACTGTGTTTGATAAAAGAAAAAACAAAACGTTTAATTATAATTCTAGGTTTTCTAAAGACGAAATCAAGGATGTAAAAACGGAATTTGATGCTAAACGGGAGATAACTTCAGAGTGGAAACGCACTAGAAAAACGGGTGCTGGAAAACGTAAAATTGGCTTACCGCTATTACTTTTGTTATTAGGCATTATTATTGCAATCATGTACTATCTAGAATATAAACTATAATAGTTATGGGATTAAAACTAAAACAAAATAAGCGTTATAATTATAAGCCTCGTTTTTATAAAGGAGACGGTAGTCCGTTTGCCATGAAAGGTAAGTTTGACGGAGAACGTTCCACTTTAGAAGCATCAGGTAATGTTAAAAATAGATTTTTAAAAGCTGTAGATGAACTTCAAAACTCACCTGACAAAGCAGTTAATAGACGTGTATTAATTATTATTTCTATTCTAGTCCTTGTTTTTCTTTTTATAATCGATTTCGATCTCACTATATTTTTCTAAGCTGTAAATGGCAGATATCATACAATTATTACCAGACCATGTTGCGAACCAAATTGCTGCAGGAGAAGTTGTACAACGACCAGCTTCTGTAGTCAAAGAATTACTGGAAAACGCAATAGATGCTGGAGCATCCTCAATAAAACTTATAATTAAAGACGCAGGAAAAACACTTGTACAAGTTATCGATAATGGTAAAGGTATGAGCGTTACAGATGCGAGATTAAGTTTCGAACGTCATGCGACTTCTAAAATTAGAACTGCAGACGATCTTTTTAAGCTTAACACCAAGGGTTTTAGAGGAGAAGCATTAGCAAGTATCGCAGCAATTGCACATGTAGAATTAAAAACAAAGCAAGGAAACGAAGATGTTGGTACTTGCATAGAAATTGAAGGTAGTACTGTAAACAGCCAAGAGGTTGTGGTAACACCAACAGGCACATCAATTTCAGTAAAGAATTTGTTTTATAATATTCCTGCTAGACGTAATTTTTTAAAATCTAATACTGTAGAAACGCGTCATATTATAGACGAATTTCATCGTGTAGCATTAGCGCATCCTAATATTGGATTTGTTATGTTTCACAACGGTAGTGAATCTTTTAACCTTCCAGAAAGTAATTACAGACAACGAATTGTAAATATTTTCGGAACAAAAACAAACGAAAAACTAGTTCCTGTAGATGAAGATACCGAGGTGCTAAAAATTTCTGGTTTTGTTGGTAAACCTGAGTTTGCAAAGAAATCTAGAGGAGAACAATTCTTTTTTGTTAACGATAGATTTATTAAAAGTGCGTATTTAAACCATGCCATTGGCTCCGCGTTTGAAGGGCTTTTAAAAGATGGAGCACATGCAATTTATTTTCTAAACTTAACAGTGAATCCACAAACTATAGATATAAATATTCATCCAACCAAAACGGAGATTAAATTTGATGATGAGCATACACTGTATGCCATTTTGCGTTCAGCAGTAAAACATAGTTTAGGTCAGTTTAATATTGCACCCGTTCTAGATTTTGATCGCGATGCAAATTTAGATACGCCGTATAGCTATCAACAAAAAGGTGAGCCTTCTGTAGAAATTGATAGAAGCTTTAATCCGTTTAGAGAGGAAAAACAATCTAGTAATAGTGGAACTGTAAGTAGCGGTTCTTATAAAAAACCTTCAAGTTCAAATTGGGAAAGTTCATATGTAGGTCTAGAATCTAAAGGCACACAGACACAACAAGATTTTAGCGAGGTGCATTTTGAAAGTGCAGCTAAAAATGAATCTATTTTTGATAACGATAATCAAGTAGAGAAGAAGCAAAGTACGTATCAGTTTCATAATAAATATATTGTAAGTACTATAAAATCTGGTATGTTGTTAATAGATCAACATCGTGCACACCAACGTGTTTTGTATGAAGATTTTTTGAGGAATATGACGATTAAAGAAGCAATGAGTCAGCAACTATTGTTTCCTTTACAGCTTCATTTTCCACCACAAGAAATTGAAATTATTAATCAGTTAAAAACAGATTTAGAACACACAGGTTTTATTTTTCAGACTATAAAAGGAGAGCTTGTTGAAATCTCAGGAGTGCCAGTAAGTGTTCCAGAAAGTGAAGTGTCTATTATTTTAGAACAACTTATTAATGATGTAGAAAATGAAGTGCCAGATAGTAATTTTAGCCCAACAGACTTGCTTGCGAAGTCTTTAGCTAAGAGTTTAGCTATAAAAACAGGTCAAAGTTTAACAATAATGGAACAAGAGCATTTGGTAAACTCACTTTTCGCCTGTAAGGAACCGAATGTTTCACCAACCAATAGAACAACATTTGTAACCATGACTGTGGACGAGTTGGATAAAAAGTTTGTGTAATGATTAAGTTAACAGAGGTAATAAAACATATTGTAATCATTAATGTTATATTTTTTGTAGCATCGATTACGCTTGGAAATACAACTATGTTTAATCAATGGATGGTTATGCACTATCCATTAAATAAGGATTTCCATATTTGGCAAGTGGTAACGCATCTTTTTATGCATCTTGATTTCATGCATATATTGTCTAATATGCTAATGCTTGTTTTTATTGGGTCTTTATTAGAAAGAGCAATAGGTAAAAATAAATTTTTAATTTTATATTTTTCGGCAGGACTTGGGGCAGTAATATTGAGTGTTTTAGTTGATTATGTGCAGATAGAATTAGCCATCAATACATTAACAAATAATGGGTTTGATAAAGCAAATATAATGTCTACACTAAGTCAAGGAAAGTACTCTCCTTCGTGGCAGTCAGCTTTGACAGAGAATTCTTTTCAGAACTTAGTGACTAATTTTAATAAAATTAGTCTTGGTGCCTCAGGAGCTGTAATGGGTGTTGCGGTTGCAACAGCTTATTTATTTCCTAATGTCGAGTTTATGTTAATGTTTCCGCCAATTCCAATAAAATTAAAATATTTGGTAATGGCTTATGTAGCAGGAGATGTTATTTCTGCAGTCTTAACAGGTACTCCGTTATTAGGATCTACAAATGTTGGACATATGGCGCATATTGGAGGAGCAATTACAGGATTTGTTATGATGTGGTATTGGAAGAGAGAACTAATCAAAAAAAATAGAGCTAATTAATGAGTTTGCTTTCAGATTTAAAATACAAGTATAATTTAGCGCCAATTCACGAAAAAATTATTTTCGTAAACATTGGTGTATTTGCAGTTATAGCAATTATAAATACTATTTATTTTCTAGCAACGAAATCGCATTTTTCTTTATTTCAAGATTATTTAGCACTTCCGGAAGATTTAAGTCAGCTAATATTTAAACCATGGACTTTTCTTACTTATGCGTTTATGCATAATAGCTTTTGGCATCTTTTAGGAAATATGATTGCTTTGTATTATTTCGGACGCATATTTTTGACGTTCTTTTCAGTAAAGCAGTTTATTAACTATTACTTTGTTGGTGGATTGGTAGGCGGATTAATTTTTGTAATCTCGTATAACCTTTTACCTGCGTTGGTCGATGAATCTGCCGTATTATTAGGTGCTTCTGCTTCTGTTTTTTCAGTTTTGGTGGGTGCAACTACTAAATCTCCTAACTATGTGTTAAACTTATTTGGAGTGTTTCAGCTTAAACTTTGGGTGCTAACAGTATTATATCTTATTTCATTTATTGCGCTAATACCTTATGCAAATGCTGGAGGAGAATTATCTCATTTGGGAGGTGCTATTTTTGGGTACATTTATACCAAGCAATTAGATAAAGGAAATGATATTGGTAGTTGGTTCGGTAACACCGTTAACGCTATTTTAAGTTGGTTTAAGGCTAGTAAAAAAGGAAATCTTAAAACAGTTTATAAAGATAAATCTAAAGTAGGAGGTTATACTAAAGGCGAGTTTAGTGAGTTTAATAACCAAAAGAAAATAGATATTATTCTAGATAAGATAAGCAAAAGCGGTTATGAGAGTCTTTCTACCGCAGAAAAAGAATTTCTATTTAAAGCTGGAAAGTAAAATGCGAAAATTAAAGTTTTTCGAGAAAGTAATGTTCTTCTTCAACTCTGTTGTAGCTTTTGTTCTGCTACTATCTTATGTGCTACCATTACTACCTCCAAAAACATTTGCAGCTTTATCTGTGTTAGGTTTAGGTGTGCCAATTTTAATACTTTTAAATGCCTTATTTTTTGTTTATTGGTTAGTTAAAATAAAAAAACAACTATTATTATCACTGTTCGTTTTGGCTATTGGCTACTTTATTTTTGGCTCTTTATATAAATTCTCTGAGTCTAAGGCTATCGAAGACGAAAACAATATTTCTATTATGAATTATAATGTGAGATTGTTTAATCTCTACAAATGGATTCCTAATGAAGATACTGAAGAAGAACTCGTTAGTTTTATAAAAAAAGAGGTTCCAGATATTCTTTCTGTACAAGAATACCATCCAAGAGAAAGTAATAAATTGTCTTTTTATAAGTATAAGTTTGAAAAGTTACTTGGTAAAAAGAAAAACTATGGACAGGCGATTTTTTCAAATTATCCAATAATAAATTCAGGTTCAATCGAGTTTCCAAATACGTTTAATAATGCTATTTATATTGATATCGTTAAAGCGAAGGATACTATTAGAATTTATAATCTACACTTACAGTCATTACGTATTGATCCCAAGGTTGAAAACTTAACGACTAAAGAATCGGAAAAGTTATTTAATGGCATTGGTGAGTCTTTTAAAATGCAACAGTCTCAGGCAGCATTGTTTTTAAAGCATAAAAACCAATGTAATTATAAAACAATAATCTGTGGAGATTTTAATAACACCGCCTTCTCTTATGTTTATAAGCAAGTTAGAGCAGATTTTCAAGATACGTTTAAAGCCGCTGGAAATGGCTTTGGTAGAACGTATAACTTTAAGTTCTTTCCTATGCGAATCGATTTTATATTTGCAGATCCTGCATTTAACGTTAATGGTTTCAAAACCTATGATGTAGAATATTCAGATCATTATCCTATAATGACGAAGGTTAGTCTTCAATAAGCAATCTTTAGGTTGCTAGTTTGAGCATTCGCTAGAATAATTCGTAAAAATCTATGAAATCCGTTTAAGAAATCGTTTTTAGTAAAGGCTATCTTAAATGATTTCAAACAAGTGTAAAGGTTAATTTAAGTTTAGTTATTTTCAATCTATTATCAAGGAATCTTCACTAAAGTGCTGTGCATTTTAATGTAAGTATTTTAGGTTACATCATCGAGCAATCGACAGCATCAGCTAAAATATGAACACATAATCCCAAGCCAATCCATCTTGTTTTCTTCGGAAAAACTAAAAATAAATACAACGGAATTAAATAATAACTATGTAGCGGATGAAAATTAATGCTACAGCGATTGGCTTCAAATATTGGGTTTGCTAATAAGTGATCTAAGTCAATTAACATACCTAAAATCATTATTATATAAGCCTTTTTCCACTGTGGTTTAAAAAAATATAAAGCTATTGCTAAAGGCAGAAGAAAATGAATACCGTAATGAATAAAGGACTGCATCATTATAAAATAGTCTGAGATTCTAAATAACTAATAGCATTTGGTCCTTCGTTAAAAAGTAAGTCTAATATACTTAAGTTATTTATGTAGCCATGTTTGGTATAGAAAACCTGATTGTAAGGCTCTAATGCAATTATGTTTTCTTTTTTAGCATTTACTAAACCTCTATAATCTTTTACATCTTGAGGTTCTCTTTCAAAAATCTCAGTTTTAGATGTGCTTATTTCAAGCTGAAGACATTCACAGATAACCTCAAAACATTTCAGGTTAAAATCTAAAATAGAATCAAAATTTTCAGTAAAAAGCGGTTGTAATTCGTCTATATAATATTCGTAAAAAGGAGATGTTCTATAGGCAGATTCTAAAGATTTAAAATGATTGTCTTGCCATTGGTAATCGTTTGCAATTTTTACTTCGCTGTATTTTTGTCTGTTTTTCTGACTAAAAATAACAGGTACACTTAATTGAAGTTTTCCATTGGCAGCATAAATATAGCATCGGTTTCTATAAGTTTGCTTTTGGTAATTATCATGAACTTCCAAAACAGTAGTCTCTGCTTTTATAATAGCAACAAAAGTTGCTATACTTGGGAAATAGGTTGGGTGAAGTAGTATTGTCATTATTTTATTAAAAAGCTACCTAACCATGTGTAGGCAATAAATAGAACACCAACGGCTGTTGCAACCGTTCCAAATTCGAAGCCTAAAGAGGTTCCAAAAATGGCGATTAATATCATGGCTATGCCATAAATATAGTTAATAATTTCAGACTTTTCAGTATCTGATAATGCAGCACGTGTTAAAGGCAAAATTGCACCTAAACAAGCCGCACTAATTAGTGCGTAAAGCGGATTATTAATAATAAAATAAACTCCGAAAAATAATAAAGCGCTAGTTAAAAGACCAAACATAATTTGTCCGCTTAACTTGTCTTTTTTATCTAAAAGGTATTTTCCGAATTTATCGAACATTAAAATCATGTTAGATAAAGGATCCATAATCCAGCTACCTAATGCAAATAATAAGTATGCAATTATTAATGGAATTACCATAATTGTTAGACCACTTGCCGATAATAATTTTAAAGAAATGCGGTAAGCAATATATAAACCTATTATAAAAATATATTGGTTTTTTTGCGACTTGTTACTTATCCAAAAAGAATACCTTAAATAGAGATTGTAAATTTTGTTTTTAGATTTCATAGCAGTAAGCATACCGCTTCTGGCATAATCTAAATTTGGATCGAGCATTAACGCTTCCTTAAAATGCTTTAAAGCCTCCTTGGGCTTGTTACTTTCTAAATGAGACCAACCAACATTAGCATGTGAGTATGCATTTTCAGGATTGTCATTAAGAAGGTTTTCTATTGAGTATGCAGCTTCTTCTTTACGGTTTAATTTTGTAAGAGCAGTTGTTCTTGCGTTTAGGCAAAATGTGTTTTTAGAATTGATTCTTAAACCTTCGTTAGCAAAGTCTAAAGCGCTTTCAAATTGCTTACTATTTATAAGTATATAGGCTTTTTGACCAAAATGATTTTCGTTATCTGGATCAATTTCTAATGCTTTATCTACATTTTCATTGGCATCCTTAATCTTGTCTTCGTGAAGATAAATTTGTGATAATAGAAAGTAAATTTCAGCTTCGTTAGGATAGTCTGTTCTTAAATCTTTAATGATAGCTAAAGATTTGCTAATCTCGTCTAACTGAAAATAGCTTTGGGCTAAAAAATATCTAGCACTAAACGTATCAGCATGCTCTGCTAGCGCATTTTTAAAATACGGAATAGATTCTTTAAACCGTCCTAGTTCAAATAATTGAAGACCTCTTTGTAGGTTAGGACTATCCATTATTTTTTTATGTTCAAATAAGTAAGAATATCGTCGTATAATCCAGAGTCGTTAGAGTATAAAGCATAGTTTTTAGCCGAACCAAACCATTCTTTGGTAGAAGGTTTCATTTTACCAAAAGCTTGAATAATATCTTTTGTTTTTAAAGGTTTAGGAATACCGTCTTTAAAAGAGTCTAATAATTTTTTTTCGATGGCAATATCAATACTAGAGCTAATGTCTGCACCAGAATATTCTTTACTTTTTTTAGCTAATTGCTTTAAATCTATAGCTTCTGTTGGTTTTCCTTCTAACTGAATTTTAAAAATAGACTCTCTAGCTTTTTCATCTGGAGGTGCTACAAAAATAATACGATCAAAACGTCCTGGTCTTCTAAAGGCTGGATCTATATACCAAGGTGCATTTGTAGCTCCTAAAACAAGAATACCATCGTTGTTTGAATCTATACCATCCAATTCAGATAAAAACTGGTTAATAACTGTTCTTCCTGCAGTTTTATTAATGTCGTTTCTATTGGCACCTAAAGCATCAATTTCATCTATAAAAATAACACAAGGTTTATTTTCGCGTGCAGTTTCAAAAATTTCATGAAGATTCTTTTCAGAATTTCCCAACCACATATCTAATATATCATTAATACCAATATTTATAAAGTTGGCATCAATTTCACCTGCTGTTGCTCTAGCAATATGTGTTTTTCCACAACCAGGAGGTCCATAAAGCAAAATGCCTCCTCCAATTTTTTTGCCGTAAGCTTTATATAAATCTTTGTGGAGTAGTGGCTTAATTATCTTTAAATCTATTTCCTCTTTTATATGCTCCATACCACCAACATCACTAAAATTGACCGTTGGTTTTTTTAACATAGAGATAGCATCTTCATCAATATAATCGTCAGATTCACTTGTAACCGCAAGTTTAAAAACCGATTCGAAATCTGGATTGTAATAGCTATTGTCTATATCAAGTATGGTTTGATAAACAGATAATGCTTCGGCATGATTCTTAAGTTTAAGTAAAGCATCACAATATAATTCTAAGTAGTCAATATTGTTGCTGTTCTCTGTAAGTTCTTCTAGTATAACTTCGGTTAAATTATACTTTTCTTCATTGTAATAACACTTGGCTAATAAGTACTTGTATTCTTTCTTATTATCTCTGTCTAATAGTGAAATAAGATGTTTTTCAGCTTCAGTATAATTAAAACTATTAAGATAAATCTTTGCAATTTGAAAGCGTAGCTCGTTATTTTCCGGAGAAAATTCAAGTGCTTTCAATAAACTTTCTAATAAAGAATTATCCATAATTTATTTCTTCTTACGCTTTCTAAAACGATTAAATCCTATAAAGCCAGCAATTAAAACCAATACAGGAATTAAATAAGAGGTTGCTTTACCTGTTCCATGAACAGTAGTAAATAGTCTATCCCAACGTACTTTATTTTTAATAGTATCGAAACTCATCCATACTAAAACAGGTTTCCCTACCACGTGATCGAAAGGTACAAATCCCCAATATCTAGAATCGATAGAGTTTTGTCTGTTATCACCCATCATCCAATAATAATCTTGTTTAAAGGTATAGTTTGTTGCTACTTCACCATTTATTAAAATCTGATTTCCTCGAGAAGTAATTGTGTTTCTTTCGTACTCTCCAATAACACGTTTGTATAACGGTAAATTTTCTATTGTTAAATCTAAAGACTCTCCTTTCTTCGGAATATAAATTGGTCCAAAATTATCTGCCGTAAAACTGTATTCAGAATCCTGAGGAAATAAACGAGCATCTGGAGTTTCAGAGTTTACTTTTTCTAAAGAAATTACACTTGGATCTTTGGCTACTTTAGCAGCAAGTTCTTCCGTCATGTTACCAATATAATTGGTCTTTGCTACAGACATTTTTAAACGATCGAAGAAACGCTGGTTTAACCTACCAGAGACTTCCGTTTTTAAAGAATCTCTTTTAATAATATTAAGATTTACTTCGGGACTAGCGCTAATAAAATCTTTTATTTTTGGGTCGTCTAGGTATTTGTTTTCTATGTAATAAGTCTCGTTTGCACTACTTTCGGTGATTTCGTATTTATTAAACAAATCACGAATATTCCCTTTAGTTTGTACGTTGTAAAAGAACTGCAGTCTTGCGCGATCTGGTAATACGTTTTTTTCTCCATTAATATAAACGTGACCTTCTCTAAGTTCTAATTGATCTCCAGGGATACCTACACAACGTTTTACTAAATTCGTTTTCTTATCTATAGGTTTGTAGTAATTTCTGTCTGGTGTAAAATCATTCATATCCAACAAGGTATCTGCTGGCTGATTGAACACTACAATCTCATTACGTGTTATTTTTTGGAAACCAGGCAATCGCATATAAGGCAATTGTAGTTTGTTTTTCCATGAGGTATTACGTTCTTCATATTTATCATCAAAAATATAAGATTTCATTTTTGTCTTCGGCACAGAATCGTGTACCATTGGTAAAGCAACCGTAGTCATTGGAACTCTAGCACCATAATGAAATTTACTAACGAAAAGGAAATCACCAACCAACAAGGTTTTTTCTAGTGAAGATGAAGGAATAACAAAGGGTTGAATAAAATAAGTATGTACAATAGTTGCTGCTACTATAGCAAAAAGAATAGAACTTATCCAGTCTCCAGCGCTAGTTCTTGCTTTTAAACTTCTGTCTTCAATATAATTAACCTCTGCAACATAGTTTAAATAAAAGTTATAAAAACCTAAAGTTACTATTGCTAATATGGTGTCTAATCTAGAGTTTTTACCAAAACTTCTAGCTGTTTCTACCCAAATAACTGGAAACATAATAAGGTTTACAATAGGTAAAAAGAGTAGGATAGTCCACCACCATTCTCTGTTAATTATTTTCATTAAAATAACAGAATTGTAAACAGGAACAAAGGCTTCCCATGCTTTACGACCTGCTTTTATGTATAATTTCCAGGTGGCTAATCCATGAATTAATTGAATAATCAAGAAGAATATAATCCATTGTGTTCCGTTCATAATCTATATTTTGTACTAATAGTTAATAAAATCTATTAGTGTTTTTGCTTTCGCAAATGTTACATTTTTATTTTTAGTTAACCAATATTTAACACATCTTTCATGGTAAATATGCCCGTTTTTCCAACAAGCCATTCTGCCGCAACAACAGCACCTAAGGCAAAACCTTGACGACTGTGTGCAATGTGTTCTATTTTAATAGTATCGACTTCGCTTTTATAAGTAATATTGTGTGTTCCTGGTACATTCTCAATACGTTTAGCGGTAATAGGCAGTACTTTATCTTCGTTACCATCTAATTGCCATGCGTTAAAACTATTATGGTTTTCTATAATGTCTTCGGCTAAAGAAATTGCTGTTCCACTTGGTGCATCGAGCTTTTGAGTGTGATGGATTTCTTCAAGATCAACATTATAATCTTCTAAAGCAGACATCATTTTAGCTAAGTTTTTATTTAACTCAAAAAAGATGTTGACACCTAAACTAAAATTAGAGGCATATATAAAAGCTCCTTTTTTTTGTTCACAAAGTGCCACAATTTCATCGTAGCTATCTAGCCAACCAGTGGTTCCAGAGATAACCGGAATGTTATTATTAATACAGTTAGAGATATTACCAAAAGCAGCATTAGGAATACTAAAGTCTATTGCAATATCGGCCTTTGTTATTTCTGAAGATACAGTTTCCGAAGTTTTAATAACAATTTCATGTCCACGACTTAAAGCAATGGTTTCAATTGTTTTTCCCATTCTACCATAGCCTAGTAAAGCGATTTTCATTAAAAATTAAAATTTTTGTTTCCGAGAGGTCGGAAATCTTATTAATATTTTATAATTAACATTACGTATTCTAATGCTAATTTAACTTTAAACTCATTGTTAAGCCAACGGTTCCTGTTTTCTCGAACTCATCAATTTTATAATGTGGTTTAAAACTTAAATTTTCGTCTACATTATATTGCAGTAAATGCGCATCTACATTGGCATCAATAATATTTAAAGCATATAAACCTACTGTTATAAGTAGGGACAATTCTTTATTAGATTTAAGCGTTTTTTGCGCTGCAATTAAACCATCACTTGTAAAGCGATCTTGAAACTCATCGTCTTCAAAACCTGCTAGTCTACGTTTGTAAGCATCTCGAACACGTTTATATTGGTTATTGTTGTCTATATAAAAATAAACACCAGTTCCAAGTGCAGCATAAATAATAGGAATTTTCCAATACTTCTTATTATAAGCCTGACCTAAACCAGGTAAAACAGCAGAGTAAAAAGCTGCTTTAGAGGGACGTAATGGATCGATTTCTTTACGTACCAAAGCAGAATCGAGAGGTACAATAACCAATTCTTCTAAGCTTTCTTTAGGCTGCTCTTTTTTATCTTCTGTTTTGTCTTCTTTTCCTTTTTGCGCTAAAGCGGAAAGACTAAGCAGTAAACAAAAGATTGATATAACTATTTTATTTGTCACCTTCGACTAACTTTTTAATACGATTAAAATCTTCTTCAGAATGAAAAGGAATTGTTATTTTTCCCTTACCATTACTAGCTACTTTAACGTCTATTTTATGTCCAAAGTATTCAGAAAATGCTGTTATTCCTTTTTTTAGAAACTTTGGTAATTCTTCTTTTGCTTCTTTCTTAGGTACAACAACTTCATCAGTAGCATTATAATTTTTAACTAAAGCTTCTGTATCACGTACAGATAGTTTATTCGCTAATATTTTCTCGTAAATATCTAATTGTACCGTTTGGTCTTCAATATTAATAATAGCACGACCGTGGCCCATAGATAAAAAGCCATCACGCATACCAGTTTGAATAATTGGATCTAACTTTAATAAACGTAAATAATTAGCAATTGTAGAACGTTTTTTACCAACACGTTCACTCATTTGTTCTTGTGTTAATTGAATTTCGTCAATTAAACGTTGGTAAGACATTGCAATTTCAATAGGATCTAAATCTTGACGTTGGATATTTTCTACCAATGCCATTTCTAAACTCTCTTGATCGTTTGCTATACGTATGTATGCAGGAATAGTCTCTAAACCTATAGACTTACTTGCACGAAAACGACGCTCTCCAGAAACCAATTGGTAACTTTCGAAACCTAACTTTCTAACCGTTATAGGTTGTATTACACCAAGTTCTTTAATAGAAGAGGCTAATTCGCGTAGCGTTTCTTCATTAAAACTAGTACGTGGTTGAAACGGATTCATTTCAATAGAATCCAATTCTAATTCCACAATATTACCAATCACTTTATCTGCATTTTTGTCTTGTACAGATTGTATGTCGTTACTTGGGTCTTTTAGTAAAGCTGAAAGTCCTCTACCTAAAGCTTGTTTTTTTGTAGCCTTCGCCATTGCTTAGGAGTTTTTATTTATTACTTCTTTTGCTAAACTTAAATAATTTGCTGCACCTTTACTAGAAGCATCATAATTAATAATGTCTTCACCAAAACTTGGTGCTTCACTAAGCTTAACATTTCGTTGTATTATGGTTTTAAAAACCATATCGTTAAAATGCTTTTGTACTTCTTCTACCACTTGGTTAGAGAGACGTAAACGCGAATCGTACATGGTTAACAATAAACCTTCGATGTCTAATTCTGTATTGTGTATTTTCTGTACACTTTTAATAGTGTTTAGTAATTTCCCTAAACCTTCCAATGCAAAATATTCACATTGTATAGGTATCATTACTGCATCTGCAGCAGTTAAAGCGTTTAGTGTTAGTAAACCAAGAGAAGGAGCACAGTCAATTATTATAAAATCGTAATCGTCTTTTATAGGCTCTAATGCTCTTTTAAGCATATATTCTCTATCCTCTTTATCTACAAGCTCAATTTCTATAGCAACTAAATCTATATGAGCAGGAATAATATCTAAATTTGGAGTATTGGTAGTTACTATGGCTTCTTTTGCAGTATTGGTATGCTCTAAAAGTTGGTAAGTTCCAATCTCTACAGTTTCTACATCTATGCCTAATCCAGAGGTAGAGTTCGCTTGTGGATCTGCATCGATAAGCAATACTCTTTTCTCTAAAACACCTAGAGAAGCTGCAAGATTAATTGAAGTTGTTGTTTTTCCAACACCTCCTTTTTGATTGGCAATGGCTATTATTTTACCCATTAATTGATTTGGTTTTATTAGGGAACTTTCGTTTAAAAGTCTAGACGTAAAAATACAATTATTTATGGTTTTAGAAAACGGAAGTTGTTAACAGTTGGTTAAACTTAAAAACAGTCTTTATTAAAGTGGTCTAATTAAGTATGTTGTTACTTAAAATTATAGCGTTAATAAAGGTGGCATTTAAACTTAAGGCATAGAAATTGCTTAAATAAATAGAGAACACACGGTTAAAAAATATATCATTATTTTTAACCCATAATTAATTCCAACTTATAATGAAAAAGATATATCATACTTTACTTATTACTTGCACATTACTGTGTGGATTAACTAGTTGTGCGCAAGAAATTAAAGCAGAAAAAGGAAGCTACGGGATTGATAAAAAAAATAAAATTATTGTTTGGCATCAAAAAGATCTAGATGCTGTTGTTACTGAAAATAAAAATATTACAAGTATTCAATTTGATGAGAATTTTACATTGAAAAACACTTCAAAAAGATTGTCTTATTCTGAAGGTTTTACAGTTGGAAATAATAATGAATATACGTTATACATTACTAAATTACCAATAATTCATATAAAATTAGACAGCGATAAATTAACTCGAGATTCTAGAATTGTTGGTCATTTTACATATTTTAATAATCACGATTATATTGAAAATATCATGGGAGTAAGGCAACGTGGGAATTTATCGTTGGGCTTCCCAAAAAAATCTTACGATATTGAGTTTTCGGCAGATAGTACTTTAAACGAAAATAAAGATCTTAAATTTAAAGGTATGAGGTCCGACGATGATTGGATTCTTGACGGTATGTATAATGAGCCATTGCGTTTACGCTCGCACATTTCGACTAATTTATGGACAACAATTCATACACCATATTATGCAGAAAAAGAACCAAAAGCTAAAAGTGGTTTCGAAGTAAAATATGTAGAATTGTTTAGAAATAACGAATATTTTGGTGTGTATCAGTTTTCAGAATCTGTAGATAGAAAACAATTAAAATTGAAAAAGAGCGAAGGAGATGTTGTACATGGTGAGTTGTACAAAGCAAATTCGTACGATGGTGGGCCAGACTTTTCTAAAGCACCAGAAAAATTCAATAATTTATTTCCGCATTGGAATGGTTGGAGAACAGAGTATCCTTTACTTAACTACAAATCGCACTTCGAAAATCTATTCGCACTACAAAATTTGGTGGTTAAAGGCACAGATGATGCGTTTATTAAAGAGATAGCAAACCATATTAAAATTGAAAATGTAATAGATTATTATATTTTTATAAATACCGTTAGAGCTACCGATAATTTAGGTAAAAACTACTATTTAGGAAAGTATGATAGTAATGAGCCTTTCTTTATCATTCCATGGGATTTAGATGGTGTTTTAGGTATTATTCAAGACGGAAAACGCGAAAACTTTACTAATAGTGTTTTAGGTAATGGTCTTTTAAATAGGTTGTTAGAATTGAATCCAAATGGTTATAAAGAAAAAGTAAAAGCCAGATGGATGGCTTTAAGAGCAACAGATTTTAGTAATAAAGCCTTACAGTCTAGAATAGATAAAGTGTATACTAATTTTACCGAAGAAAAAATTTACGAACGCGAACAATTAGTGTGGCAAAATAAATTAAATGAAAAGTCTAACACCGAACATTACAACTATTTAAAGTCGTTTTTAGAAGAGCGATTACTCTTCCTCGATGGGCATTTCAAGGCTTTGTAATTTAATTTCTAAAGGCACTTTTACCGCATTGTCATCAATAATAAACTCTTGATTGTTTTCTATAAGTAGTCCTTTTGTTTTACCAGAAAACTTAGTCTTTCCATGGTTTACATCGGTTATAATTATGCGACCATTAAAACCGGTAGAAATTTCTTTAACAGGCGTATGCCCAATAACTATTTTTTCTGAATTGTAATACTTTAAAATAGCCTCTAGTTCTGTGGCTGTTATTTTATTGTACTGAAACCTTGTTTTAACAAGACCTCTGTACCAAAACGGACCTTTTAAACTAAAAAGGAAATCGGTTACTTTGTCTTCAGTCTGTTGGCCATTAAGTCGTAATCGTACACGTTTGTTTATAGCTTCGAGGTCTAATTTGTAATCCAGAATTTCAGGACTTAAGCCTGCATGTACAAATATATAACCACCTATTTTTTCAATAACATTTTTAGATGCCAGCCATTTGCCTAATTCAGAATGTTTAGAATAAATATGTTTTATAGCTTCTTTTTGGTCTTCTACCAAGCTTATTTCTTGCGCAGCTTTTATGTATTTACCACGGTTATATCTATGGTCTCCATAAAAGTTAAGTATCTCATGGTTTCCTAAAATAAAGTGTACAACGCCATGCTGTTTTTCTGCTTGCTGTTCTAGTTTGTAAATTAACCAAAGTACTTGTGTTACATTTTTACCTCTATCTACAAAATCGCCACCTAAAACTAAATGGCCGTTACCGTAAATCCAATTATGGTTTTCGTCAATTATTTTATTAGCATATAAGAAACCTGCAAAAGCATCATATTTACCTTCAATATCCGAAATAACAATCATTTTTTCTGGTAAACTGTAAACCGTTTCTGGTATGGTATGCTCCTTTTTTAAAGACACGTAAAACTCATTTTTATCGGCATTGTCTATTTTTACTAGTACCGAATCTCTATTAAAAAAAGGAGAGACCGTAAGTCTGTTTTTTGAGCTAACGGTATACAATAAAGAATCGTTTATTATATATGGGCCATCGCTTCCATTAAAACGGATAGGTTTTGTTTTCTTGTGTTTTTTTTGATTAGGAACACCATTAAGAAGACTGTCTTTCTTTAATGTTTTTTGTAAAGGTATGTGTTGCGCAAAGCCTTTTGTTTGCAGAATAACAACAAAACAAAGACCTAAAAGAATACAATTTAAATTAGTATGTTTTAGGATGTTGTTTTTCATTGTTACTGTAAAAGCTTTTTAATTTGTACAAATTGAAAACCCTAGTTTTGGCTAAGTTGTACTTCAACTCATCTCAAAAATACAACTATAAGCTTATAAAACGGAAGTTGTTAACAGTAAATTAGCTGTAAATAAAACACTTTAAAACTTTTGAAGCATGGACCGTTGTAAATGCGGGAGATTTCGAGAATTTCGAAATTAAAAAAGAAGATAAAAAATGGAATGATTTTAAGAGGCTTTAAAACGTAAAACTTGCCAATTAGTAATCATTCTAGTTGGTAACTTTTTATTTTTTAATTTTGTTGTTAGGTGTTTTATTTAACTATTGCTTTCACTTGGTTTTCTAAATCAACTATTCCATTGAATTTTTTGAAATTCAAGTTTTTTTCTGTTGATTTTAACTCTTTCAATAAGTCGAGAATAAGTTTTAAAGGTTCAGTTTCAAAACCAAACATATTTTGATCAAATTCTGTTCCAACTAAAAAGTCATCATTTTCCATTCCAATACACCAATTTTCTATAAAATCAGATAAAGGAATTTTAGAAACTTTATATTTAATCCAGTCGCTTTTAATACAGGATTTAGCAAGAGATTGTTCTGCCCAAAAACAAATAATCCCTAATGGATTTCCATTATTACCTTCATATTTATTAGAAGTTGAGGTAGCAAATCCATCTTTGTTTTTAAGTCCGTAAACAATTCCAGATTCACAAACTGTTTTTATGAATCTTTTATGGCGTTTCTCAATTAAGATTGAATCTTGTAACATTCTTTTGTTTTGTTTGATTTAAAGATTTATCAAATAATTCTACAAAGTATTTTTTAGATTTTATGCTTTCATATTTAGAGCCAACTTTAAGTGCATAATATAATAAATAGAAACTGAATAGAGAATTCGCGAAGATTTTCGTAAGTAGGCAAGAGCCAAGTAATAAATTAGCTAAGGTGTTGTGAAACGTTTTTATTTATTAAATTCCAATAGGTAATAATCTATGATTACAAATGTACATACTTTATAAAAAGACTGTTCAAAATCTTCTTCATCTACAATAGTATTATACGATGCAAAAATTTCACTTAGGTTCTTTTTTTTATTGAGGATATCGCTAAATAATGCTCTAAGTTTTCTTGCTTTAAGACTCTGTGAAGCATATTTTTTTCCACAACCAATAATGTCAATATCTAATGCACTCATATCAACCGCCATTGTTTTTCCTATTTCGTCAATAGTGATTGTTTTGTTAGTAATATCTTTAATCAATTTCTTATAATCTTCTCCATTATTACCTTTAATGAGTCCTTTAGATTTAAGATAAACCTCGTGTTCAAATAGGGCATTTTTTATTATAGTATCTGTTTCTCCATTTTTTGAATAAATACAATTCATAAAATCAGTTTCAGAATCATATGTTTTTTTACAAGAAACAAAAATCAATAAGGTTATAATTAATACTATTTTTCTATTCATTGTGTGTTTTTTGGAATGTTTTAGGACGATTATGTATATGCACGCAACGAACTTTAAGTAAAATTCTAAAACCGCAATTATTTTATACGATATTTGGCACTGGCATTATTTACTTATTGCTTTTAGTATTCTTTCTTCATTTATAACAATATCCCTGAATAATACGTGTGGAAATTCAGTGTACTTTGATGTTTTAAAAGCTTCTGCGATATTAGATAGAGTAGAAGCAGTAATTAAGGATAAATTCATTTCTGTATCCATTTCACAATCTGTTACAAAATCATCGCTAAATTCAGGAGCAATAAGTAATATTTTTACAATTCGTAAATTATTCTTTAATGCTAAATTTTGATAAGATTTTAACTGTCTTGAAACTGTACTAAATTTATTATAACCTCTTTCTTTACATGTTTTGCACTCAACAATTATAATTTCTTGGTTTCCTAAATTTAAAAGAATATCCATCATATCCTTTTTAGTATTTAATTGATTTTTAAATTTATCATCGACATTAAATCCAATGCCTTTAAAGATTACACTTGTAAGTTCTTCAAATTTTAAACCGAGTTCACTTTCCTTTATAGTAATTCCGTTTTCTTTTAATAGATTTAAGTTTCTGTAAGCAACATTTTCAAAATTCTCTAAATATAAATTTTCTACATCTTTGTAGTGTTCAAGAATATTTAAAATATCATCACCTCTTTGTTTAACTCCGTTATCTTTTATAAATGTTGTTCTATCTTCTTTTATAATTAAATCTAAAATATCTCTTGGTTTTATATTATAATCGAGTAAAAAGTCTGCTTTTAGAACATATTCGTCTTGTAATTCAAATTGTTCTTTTATTTGTTTATTTAGTTTAGGTAACGTAATATTTAGTTCTGAAAGCAGTTTATCAAAACCGTCATGAGAAATACCAACTTTTTCATCTCGTTCAATATTTTCAAAATATTCAATTAAACTATTTATTTTGTCATCTAAAGTGCTTCCTTTTAGATTGTTAATGTCAAGTCCTTTTTCATAAAGTTCATTTAAGGTTTTTTTCTTTTCTGTAAGAGTACTTCCAGCTTTATAAATTCCAGAAAATAATAAATCAGTATAAGAAACACCTTCTTTAATAATTCCTTCTATTTTTTCTGAATAAGAGAGCTTTCGGTCTATGTTATGTTCTTTAGAAATTTGATTTATGATTGGCTCTCTCAAAAGTTTTAATGTTCTACGGTAATATTTAGTTGCTATTTCTTTTTTACGCGTTTTTCTTAAAAGTCTAACCATTTCATCTGCAACATAAATAGTGCTTTCTTTATTCGAGTAAAAAATAACACCAATATTTTTCAAGCCTTTTATTACTTCTTGAATATCAATTTTTTTAATTGGTAAAATTGAATAGTTTATTAATTTAATTTCTTCTTGCGAAAGGCCTAGTTGTTTTGAGAGTGTTAAAATTATAGAAAGCTCATCTGATGAAACTTTAGCTTCGCGATTGTTTTCTTCATCGTTATAATACGCAGTATGTAAACAAGATTTGTATATTTTATAATCCCTTTTTCTTGTTTCACTTAATTCTGATTTATCATTATCAAAATCTGTATTTAGAACTTTAATTTTACCTTTTAATTTTTTTATTTCATTGTCGTATAATCTTGAAAACCAATCTTGTTTCATTATACAGTTTCCATCTCTAATAATTATATCAATTAAAACATCTAATTGTGTATTTATTTCTTGAAATTCAGATTTTATATGTTCTTGAAATTCATTAGAAATAAGAGCAAATACTTTGTCGATATTTCTATTATCTACAGATTTCAAACCTTTATCTGATGAACTTAAAATTTTATCAATTTCCTTGCTGTTTTTTGGTTTTTTCGAAATGATATTATCAATTACTTTGATAAATGAGTTTTTTTCAAGTGAGCCAAGTTTATCTAATATCTTTTCTAATTTCATAACTTTTTTCTTTTCTAATATTTATTTTACTTGTGACTAAGGTTTTTTTATATTGGGTGGTTGAACAAAATGTAATAAGTGTTAACTGAATAGAAGTCCGCGAGGACTTTCGTAAGTAGGCAAGAAGCCAGCAATAAATTATATATGGTGTTACCTGCAGGCTTTTATTTCCACATTGTTATTTCTCCAACGAAAATATTCCCGTTTTTAGCGATTGTTGAAGAACTTTTTATTTTTATTCCGTCTTCAAATAATCTTGTAGGTGTGTTATTCGATGGTTTTAAACTTATCTTAATGCTTTTCTTTTCTAAAATTCCTTTTCCCCAATCAAATATAAGACCACCTCTTAAAAACTCTTCAAAGCCATAAAATTCAAACTCACTTTTATTTATTTTTTCGAGTTGTTCTATATCTGTACCAATACTTATTCCTTCTTTGGTTTGCCATTTCGAATTCAGTTTGCTGAAAACTATACTTTCTAAATCTCTTAAGTTCTTTTTGTCCTTCCAAAAAAATGTAACCATATTATCTGTTCGATTGAAAAGAATTGTTCCATATGGTGTTTCAGCACCTTCTACTGGCTCAGGATCAAAATTACTTGGAAAGACAATATCTGTTACAACATTTTCTTTGCCAAATCTTTTTTCAATATCTTTTTGTGAATTTAAAGTTAACAAATCATCGATTATAAATTCATTATCTGATTGTTGTATAGTTGTAACTCCATTTTCAATAAACTTTGATGTTTTCAAATTATATATGCCATTGTTAAAAGTATATATTTCTATATTAGTACAATCAGCACCACAAGCTCCACCAAATTGTATAAGTTTAATATTTTTATCAATTTCATAACCAGACCTGTAACCAGCGTTAATGATATTGGTTAAATCACTTTTATCATCTGAACTACCGATGAAAATATGCTGTTTGGTTTTTCTAAATATTGCTTTTGGTTCTAATGTATTATAATCAAGTATTCTAAAGCCTCTTTTCATACGAGCTGGTTCTCCTAATTCGATTAGCAATTCGTCTTTACCATCAAAATCAAAATCTTCAAACTTAACATAAGAGTCAATATTTGCAGATTCAATCTCTACTACTTCAATTGGAACCTTAATTTCATTATTTGTAATATTATTTTCGATAAATAAAAAACCCTCAAGATTTTCTTCGTCAACGTTTAAAATAGTAAAAGTAAAATCTCTTATTTTTTTTGATTTTTCTTTATCAACTGTTTTTTCATCATTGAGTTTACGATTTCCATTAACTGTTGATTCTTGTTTCGTATTGTGAGCTTGTAATTGCTCTTTTTCTAAATTTTTAGAATCATTCTTAGAAATACAAGAACTAACTGCTATAAATAATCCTAATGTTAAATAAACTATCTTCATTTTTTTTTTTTTTTTTTTGCTAACGTTTAGGTTTAAGAATAGTTGCGGGTTTGTATGTGAGGATTTTCCGAAGGAAAATCAGACGTTACAAACACGCAACGACCTTTGAATTAAGTACTAAGCCGCAATTATTTTTATACGGTGTTGTATGCAGTTTTATTCAATTGATTTTTCATAAATGGTGAATTTCTTTTTATAATTGACTTTTTCAGGTTGCGCCTCTTTGTTAAAATTATAAACTCTTAATTCAAAACTTTCAGCACCTTTCAATTTTAATTGATTTTCTAAAGTTTTCAAAATATTTTTTCCGTAACCATTTAGTTTGAATTCCTCATCAATTACTAAATATAAGATTTCACCAATTTTTTTATTCTTAAGAAAAGGATGATTTTCTATTTGTAATAATCTACCGATTCCAAATCCAATTAGTTTATCGCTATTTTCTGCTATTATGAGAAAGTAATCCTGTTCTTTAAGGCATTTATCAATAAGATAAGTATATCTTTCTAAATTTATAAACTGTTTAAAATCATTTTGATTTTTAATGTGTTTTAAATCTAAAATTTTAAATAAATTTATAATTTGACTTATATCAGAATCTTTTCCTTTTCTAATTTTCATATCAATTTATTAATAAAAAGCACCCAATAGGGTGCTTTTTTTTTAACCATTATAACGATCACTGTCAGGATCATTCATAATATCACGTGTGTCTGGATTTTCTCGAAGATCATCTTCCGATTCACCTCTATCATATCTGTCATCAATACTGTCATCTCCTGGTCCGAACATTTCATACTTGTAATTTCTCATAATTATTTATATTTATTATTAATCTATTTTCTTTCGTAATTGCATACAACGTGTTATATAGTAACTTTTATTAACTATATCCCGTAAATATAACAGGTTATAGTAAGTTTAGTATTATTTATAACTAAAAGATACAGACAACGAATTTAACCATTATTTGCCGCGTAAAAAATACGTAGAACTACGTATTTTTCTCTAATAAAAGCCAAGTTACTAAAGTAGAATAAATCTATTTTACGGGAAACCGTAAAGGCATAAAAAAACCACTAAGTTTTCACTAAGTGGTTTTAAATATTACTAATTTTATTTAGAGTTAATTACTATTTGGTTTCTAATATTTAATCTATTAAAACCTCCAAAATAGTAATAGCAGCTTCACTAATTTTAGTTCCAGGACCAAAAACAGCAACAGCTCCAGCATCAAATAAATATTGGTAATCTTGTTTAGGTATTACACCACCAACAATAACCATAATATCTTCTCTGCCATAGTTTTTAAGTTCTGCTATAACTTGTGGTACTAATGTTTTGTGTCCAGCAGCTAAAGAAGACACACCAAGAATATGCACATCGTTTTCTACAGCTTGCTTTGCAGCTTCGTGAGGTGTTTGAAATAACGGACCAATATCCACATCGAAACCAATATCTGCATAACCAGTAGCGACTACTTTTGCACCACGATCATGGCCATCTTGTCCCATTTTAGCAATCATAATACGCGGTCGCCTACCATCTTGCTCTGCAAATTGGTCTGCTAATGCTTTTGCTTTCGCAAAACTCTTATCGTCTTTTATTTCTTTACTATACACACCAGAAAATGATTTTATTTGTGCTTTATATCTGCCATAAACAGCTTCTAAAGCATCACTAATTTCGCCTAAAGTAGCACGTTCTTTTGCTGCTAATACTGCTAAATGTAGTAAATTATTTTCTGCACTTACGTTAGAATCTTTAGTTTCGTTAGATAATCGTGCGGCTTCAGTTAAATTATGTAAAGCTTCGGTTACTTTTTTAGTATCACGTTCGGCTTTAATTTTTTCTAAACCTTCAATTTGTTGTAAACGTACGGTTTGGTTATCGACTTCTAAAATATGAAGTGGATCTTCTTCGGCTAAAACATATTTATTAACACCAATAATAAGATCTTGACCAGAATCTATTCGTGCTTGCTTTCGTGCCGCAGCTTCTTCAATTCTTAATTTTGGAATACCAGCTTCAATAGCTTTAGTCATACCGCCAAGTTCTTCAACTTCCTCGATTAAAGACCATGCTTTTTGTGCGATGTCATCGGTTAGTTTTTCAACATAATAACTACCTGCCCAAGGATCTACCGTTTTTGTAATATTGGTTTCTTCTTGTAAATATATTTGAGTGTTTCTTGCAATTCTAGCAGAGAAATCTGTAGGTAATGCAATCGCTTCGTCTAGTGCGTTGGTGTGTAAACTTTGTGTGCCACCAAAAGCAGCAGCAGTCGCTTCTATAGTTGTTCTAGCAACGTTATTAAATGGATCTTGTTCTGTTAAACTCCATCCACTAGTTTGGCAATGCGTACGTAAAGCCAACGATTTTTGATTTTTAGGATTAAACTGACTTACCAGTTTTGCCCACAACATTCTTGCTGCACGCATTTTGGCGATTTCCATAAAATGATTCATACCAATGGCCCAAAAGAAAGAGAGTCTTGGTGCAAAAGTATCAATGTCCATTCCTGCGGCTAATCCTTTTCTTATGTATTCTAGACCATCGGCTAAAGTGTAAGCCAACTCAATATCGCAAGTGGCACCTGCTTCTTGCATGTGGTAACCAGAAATACTAATGCTATTAAATTTTGGCATGTTTTTACTCGTGTATTCAAAAATATCCGAGATAATTTGCATGGATGGTGTAGGAGGATAGATGTACGTGTTACGTACCATAAACTCCTTTAATATATCGTTTTGTATGGTTCCTGCTAAATCTGTAAGTGCTACGCCTTGCTCTTGGGCAGCAACAATGTAAAAGGCTAAGATTGGTAATACAGCACCATTCATGGTCATAGAAACGCTCATTTTATCTAGCGGAATCTGGTCGAAAAGCACTTTCATGTCTTCAACACTGTCTATGGCAACACCGGCTTTACCGACATCTCCAACGACGCGTTCGTGATCAGAATCGTAACCTCTGTGTGTGGCTAAATCGAAAGCAACAGAGAGTCCCTTTTGTCCTGCGGCTAAATTTCTACGGTAGAACGCATTACTTTCTTCGGCAGTAGAAAAACCTGCATATTGCCTAATAGTCCAAGGTCTACGCACATACATTGTTGAGTATGGTCCACGTAAATTTGGAGCAATTCCTGCTACGAAGTCTAAATGTTCTAAGTGTTCTAAATCGGACTTAGCGTAAATAGATTTTACAGGAATGTCTTCGGCTGTAATAGAACTATTAACTTTTTTAGAATTCTGGCTTTTAGCTTCAGATTTAATGACGATATGTTGAAGGTCTTTTCTGCTCATTATTAGTGATTATGTCCAGCGTGAGGAGCTTTTTCTTCTAGTTTTACAGGTGCGACCTGTTTAGGTGTATTATTTAAATTTACACTATTAACACTCGGCTTTGCTGGTTCAGGTTGTACCTGCGGATTAGGATTTTTTAGCTCTTCTAATTTAGTGTCTAATAGTTGAGAATAAAACAACTCTAAAGCCACATACGTTCTTAAACTACCATCTGCTTGAACAAATCTAGAAGTACCATTTAAAAGCGGTAACACTAATTTAGGGTTTAAACTGTTTGTAGATAGTAACGCGTTGTAAGTTCTTTTTATATCGTCATTTATTATGTTGTTAACAATACAATCCATTAAAGGATCTGAGCTGTTAAGAGTAGGTGTTGTATTTACTGTAGACCATAAATGAGCCTCTTTTTTTAAAGCTTTTGCTAAATTTAAACTGTGCTCGCTTGCAATCTCTTTTGCATTTAATTTACCTCTTTGTCTTTGTAATATAAAAGTAGAATACGATTTTGCAAGATTAGTTTTTGGAAAACTGTATGTGGTACTAAGATCGTTCTCGAAAGAATACACAGCCTCTTTTAATAAATCACCATTTGGAAAGTCGCAAGCTAATAATTTTGGGCTTTCAGCATATTTGTATTCTGTTTTTTTAGCGTTATCACAGCTAGAAAATGTAACTAAAAGAACTAAGGATAAGAGTTTAAAAGTTGTTTTCATTTGTAAATTATTTATTCAGTTTTTAATCGGTTTTGTTCACTAGTTTCAGCTAAACGCCTTTCTAAAATTGGTTCAATTAGCGTTTTTCTTGCATTCATTTTTAAAAAGGGATAGAGTTCTAAATCTTCTTTCATTCTATCCTCTGTATTTGGGTGTTTGTTTGTGCCTAGTAAGGTAATAGCTCCAGTATCGAAACTTGCTTGTTCTTTAGTAGCGCTTTCTTTCGTTTTTTTCTGAATTAACCCTTCCTTTAAAAGTTTTAGAAAACCACCTTTTGCTTCAATGTCTTTAAATAAAATTAATGCTTTTTCGGCAAGTTGCTGTGTTAAGCTTTCAATATAATAAGCACCATCCGAAGCATTTTCGACAGCATCAAAATAACTTTCATGTTTTAAAACCAATAACTGATTTCTAGAAATACGCTCTCCAAACTCGTTATCTTTATGGTAAATAGCGTCGTAAGCAAGATTGCAAACAGTGTTTGCTCCACCCAAAATAGCACTCATGCATTCTGTAGTGGTGCGTAACATGTTTGTGTTGTAATCGTAAATTGTTTTATTACGTTTTGTTGGTGTTGCTATAATATGGCAGTCTTCTATAACATTATATTCTGAAGCTAAGGTTTTCCAAAGGACTCTTAAAGCACGAAGCTTGGCTATTTCGAAAAAATAATTAGTACCAACAGATACTTTAAATATGATTTGAGATTTTAAATCGTTTTGTAGAAGATTTAAATACTCGTTAGCATGTGCTAAACTATAAGCTAGTTGCTGTACAATGCTTGCGCCAGCATTTTGATATAAGCTTAAATCTACGCTAAGTGTTTTGTTATTAGCAGAAATAATTTTTTCTAAGGTTTCGTTGTCACTTTTTAAAGTGCTAAACCAATTACCAGAACGGGCAAGGTTTCCAATAGTATCTGTTAAAATTGAAACTCCAGCAATAGTCGATAATTGCTTTGCGTAATCTGCATCTAAAAATTGTAGTTCGAAATAGAGTGGAGTAGAAGTGGCATCAATATTACGTAATAAAACGGCTATTGAAACGTCGTTGTTTGGGACAATAAACGTAATGTTTTCTGCACCGCGCTCAATTGCATTTACTGCTTTTGCATTAGATTTCTCAACATCAAAAACAAAAATGGATTGACAAATAGACCATGAGTTAGCCGAAACGTTCAATAACGCATTGTTTTCAAGATCTTCTTTGTTATAAAAAGGCTTAACATTAATGTCTTCGGTAGTATTCCAGATTAAAGTCTCGTTATAATCTGCGCCTTTAAGATCTGCTTGAATTTTTTGTTTCCATGCTTTTGCAGAAACACTTTCAAAATCGCTAAATAGTTTCTTACTCATCATTTTTAACTTTTAAACTGTCTTGATATTCAATAATGTAAATGTCTTCATTATCGCGTTTCATATAATATTCTTCGCGCGCAAACTTCTCTAATCCTTCTTCTTTTTTTAACTCTTTTATCGCTTTGTTATCCTTAATTATTTCTTTTCTATAATACTCTTTTTCTTTTTCAAGTTTTTGAATGTCATTATTTAACTCGTTATGAATTATTAAAGAATTGCCATCAAAAAACAACATCCATATAACGAATGCAAGAAGAATAATAAAGAATATGTTCTTGAAATATTTAAGCATTAAGTTAGTTTTTCGTTAATTATTGTACGTACAATATCAACTGCAACTGTATTATATTTATTGTTTGGTATAATTAAATCTGCATACTCTTTCATTGGTTCAATAAATTGTTGATGCATTGGTTTAAGCGTTGTTTGGTAACGTGTTAACACTTCATTTATATCTCTGCCACGTTCTGCTATATCTCGTTTTACACGTCTAATTAAACGCTCGTCGCTATCTGCATGTACAAATATTTTAATATCGAACATGTCACGAATTTTTGGCTTACTAAGAATTAAAATACCTTCCACAATCATTACATGTTTAGGGTGCGTTGTAACCGTTTCTTTTGTTCTATTGTGGTCTACAAAAGAATAGACAGGCTGCTCAATGCTATGTCCTGCTTTTAAAGTTGTTAAATGTTCTCTTAATAATTTAAAATCGATCGATTTTGGGTGATCGAAATTTATTTTAGTACGCTCATCATAAGATAAGTTAGACGTTTCTTTGTAGTATGAATCTTGAGAGATTATACCCACTTCGCCTTCTGGTAATTCATTCATTATTTGCTCTACTACAGTTGTTTTTCCACAACCCGTACCACCAGCAATTCCTATTATAAGCATCTTTTATTTATTAAATTTAATTGAACAAATTTAGGAATTTGAAACAAAATATTAGCGTTCAACCTTCGAAACTTCTTCTTCACTTATTAACGTTGTGTTTTTATTTCCCCAACTATTTGTGATATAGTTCATTACATTAGCAATTTCTTGGTTGTCTAGTCCTTGTGCTGCCATTGCAGAATTATACGTTTTACCATTAACGGTAATTTCTCCAGAAAGCCCGTATTTAATAGCTTTTATACTCTCTAATCTGTTGTTTATTAAATAGTCTGATTTCGCTAATGGCGGAATAGCTTTAGGTACGCCTTCGCCATTTGGCATATGACATTGCATGCAAAAACCGTTATATATTTCTTTGCCTTCGGAAAAATCCTGATGCATTGGAGTAGTGTTTTGAGCCATTCTTTTATCGGAAGAATTACAGGCACATAGAATAAAAAGAAGACATAGGTTTAAGCTTAAAATTCTCATAATAGATTTAATTTCTTATCAATTTAACAATTCCTAAATGTTCTACACCAACATAAATAAAGCCATCTGGACCTTGTTCGATAGAGCGTACTCTGCCAATGCCGTCCAAAAGTCTTTCTTCTTTAATTACTTTACCGTTTTTTAATTCGCAACGGTCTAAATAGCTAAATTTTAAAGAGCCAACCAATAAGCTGCCTTTCCAATCGCCATAGTTGTTAGACGAAATAAACGACATGCCACTTGGTGCAATAGAGGGATCCCAATAATGCAGAGGTTGTTCCATGCCTTCTTTTTTAGTTTCGTCTGTAATTGAAGTGCCAGAATAATTTTTACCATAAGTTATTACTGGCCAACCGTAATTTTTTCCTTTTTTAATAATATTAATTTCATCTCCTCCTTTTGGACCATGCTCATGTGTCCAAATGTCTTGAGTTTCTGGATGTAATTCCATGCCTTGCGGATTGCGATGGCCATAAGACCAAATTGCTTTTTTAGCGCCTTTAGAATTTGTAAAAGGATTGTCTATTGGTATTGTGCCATCAGCGTTTAATCTGTATATTTTTCCACCATCTCGTGTTATATCTTGTGGATTCTCATCACGATTACCACGTTCTCCAATAGAAAAATAAAGGTAACCTTGCTTGTCGAAGACTATTCGTGATCCAAAATGCTGACCTTTAGTAGTATTTGGTTCTGCTTTGTAGAGTAGATCTTTGTTAATTAGAGAGTCGTTTTTAATTTTAGCTCTCATTATAGCCGTGTTTCCTCCTTTTTCTTCTCCTTTTGGTGAAGCATAAGAGAAATAGATCCAACCATTATTTTTATAATCTGGATGAATATTAATATCTAGTAAACCACCTTGACCACGAACATAGATTTCAGGCAAGCCTTTAATTTCTTTTTTAATCTTGTTTTTAAAGTGAATTATTTTGCCTTCTTTCTCTGTAATTAGCATAGAACTGTCTGGTAAGAATACAAATCCCCAAGGATTTATTAGTTCTGGGACTATAATTTCGTGAGAATTTTTATTATTTACTGGATTTTTGTCTTGAGCACAAGCCGAAAAAGTGAGCAATAGCAGTATATAGCAGTATATTTTTTTTATTCTCATTATTTTTTTGAAATGTTTTCTACAATTTACAATAAAAATAGTTTGTTATTTAAATAAGTAGAGTATATTTGCACTTCTAAAATCAAACGGTTTTAGTTTGATAACTATTCGGGGTGTAGCGTAGCCCGGTTATCGCGCCACGTTTGGGACGTGGAGGCCGCAGGTTCGAATCCTGCCACCCCGACAAAAAGACCTGATAATTTATTTTATCAGGTTTTTTTATTTTATATAATGTTGCTAAATGTTATTTGATAATAAAAGCCATTATTTATGAGGCTGTTTCAGTGAAGTATAGGTTCTATTGGTGTAACCAAAAAGGATTGTCTCCAAAAATATAATAATTAACAATAATACGCTTTAAGTAGTTGGTAATTAGTTGATTAATTGGCTAGGTAAATACCCTAATTTCTTTTTAAAAGCTACTGTAAAATGTTGAGGGTTTTTATAACCGACTTCGTATGAGGCTTGTGCAATGGTATAATCATGATTTGAAATCAAATGGATTGCTTTTTCAATTCTTAAAGAAGTTATGTATTTAAATACTGGCATTCCGTAAACCTGTTTAAAAATACTTTTAAATTTTGAAGTATTAAAACCTGCTAAAACAGAGAGTTTTTCTATAGTTAAGTCTTCTTTTAAATGCGTTCTAATATGTTTTTCTATACTTGCTAGACATTTTTTTTCGTCTTCCTTTAATGTGTTTGTTGTAGATTCAGACTGGTTCGATGCGAGAGCAATTAAGGTTAATTCGGTTAATTTTGATTCTAAATAGGAATGCTTTGTAATGCCCTCAAAAGAACAATTAAGGAATTCATTTACAATGGTTCTTAGTTGACCATTGATCATTAAACCTGTATTAAAAAAGGAATAAATTTCATTGTCTCTTTTAGCTTGTTGGTACTTTTTTGAATTTATAATAAAGCATGCGCCCATTTTACTAGAAACAAAAGACTCTGTAAAATAGATGTTTAAAACTTTTTTTTCAGGATTAAGATGCTTGAGTATATGTTTTGAAGCTGGAATAAAAAATAAATTATACATGTTTTTATTTAAACTAAATGTAGTACTTAATGTCTTGTTTAAAGAAAATGTTACGGCGCCATTAAGAATAAACTGAAGTAAAAAAACAGGCTTATTTTGAGTGATTTCTACGGTGTAATTTTCTAATTTTTTATTACTGTAATCTTGAAAAAGAATATAAGCATTGTTTATATGTATATGCTTTACAGTACCAGTAACTCCGTCTTTAAACTCAGAATTATTGTCTTCGACTAAAGTCGAAGTTTTAAAGTCTTTATTAAAAGCTTTTACTATTTCTACTCCACCAAACTCTGAGCTTTTAAATCTAATTTCCATTTATTCCTTTTACGTTGTTTAAAATTCTTTTTGCGTTATTAAGAATTAATCTAAAGAAGATATATTTGCAAATATATTATTTTTATTAAGTCTAAATAAGCGAATTTGAAATTATTTTTATTAACCTTTTTTATTGGTCTTTCAGTGTATTCCCAAAGCAATTCAAATACTTTGTCGGGTACAGTAATTGATGATTTAGGACAACCATTATTGGGAGCTACTGTTGTTGTTGGTAAAAATTTGCGAGCTGCAATTACCAACGAAAATGGTACATATAGTATTAAAAATATACCTCAAGGAAAGCATAGTGTTAGAACGTCTTATATCGGTTTTAATACTATGGCAAAGGAGGTAAGTTTCAATGGAAACGAAGCGAACAAAAAGCGTACTTTAAATTTCTCTTTAACTGAAAATATTGAAAGTTTAGAGAAAGTAACTATTGAAGGAAAAACAGCTAAGAAAAAAATTGAAGAAGGTGGTTTTGCTGTAGCTATAATAGATACAAAAGACGCCTCTTTAAGAAGTTTATCGACTAATGATTTGTTAGACAGGGCTGTTGGTGTGCGCATAAGACAAACTGGAGGTATAGGCTCTGATGTAGAATATAACCTTAATGGGATGTCAGGAAGTACCATTGGAATATTTCTGGATGGCTTAGAAGTTTCAACTTATGGTCAGTCTTTTAATCTTAATAATATACCAACTTCTATGATTGAGCGTATAGAGGTTTATAAAGGCGTTTTGCCATCTCACCTCACAGGTGGTTATGCCGGAGGCGCCATTAATGTGGTGTTAAAAAAAGATGTATCTCAAAATAATGCTAATATAGCTACATCTTATGGGTCGTTTAATACATCACAATCTGATATTAGTGTAACGCTTCGCGAAAAGAAAACGGGACTCGCTTTTAGAGGCTCCGCTTTTTATACGTATACAGATAATAGTTATAAAACTTGGGGCTATTCATCAACTTTCGTAACGCCTACACAGGTTATTGAAAGGTATTATCGTGCTAAACGTTTTAATAATAAGTATAAGTCCTTAGGTGGGCGTTTTGAACTTGGATTTACCGACAAAAAATGGGCCGACCAGTTCTTTATTGGCTATAATGGCTCTAGTGCTTATAAAGAAATTCCTCATGGCATAACAATGTCTACACCTTATGTGGGAAGATTTAGTGAAACCGAAGCGCGTGTGATTTTACTTAACTATAGTAAGAATAATTTTTTCGCAAAAAACTTAGCACTAAAAGTTAATGGAGCAAGAAGTTACCGTAGAACTTTTTTACAAGATACTGTCGGAATTGCATACAATTGGGATGGGAATCCAAGAGAAGTTATTCAAAATTTTGAAACCATTCCTCTTGAAACTCTCCTAGGAGGGCAACAAGGTGAAAAAGTAATGTCTAATACCGATAGGAAAATTACTAATATACGTTCCAATTTGGCTTATATGATCGCCGATAGGCATCGTGTATCTTTAAATCATAAATACGAAGCTACAGATAGAGAAGATACAGACTTATTAGATACTAGCTATGGCGATTTAGCGACTGTAAGTACAATTTCTCAAAACATAATTTCTATGAATTATGAAGCTGAAACTTTTAATAAGAAATTAAAAACAAATTTTTTAGGTAAATACACACATAATCGCACGAGCCAAATAATCTATGACATTGTTGAGACAGATGGTGTTAACTCCATAGTAAAAACCGATACACTTTCAACCAATTCTAATTTTGGTTATGGAGGTACTTTATCCTATAATGTAGTTCCCGATTTATATATTCTAGCCTCTACAGAGAGTTCGTATGTTTCGCCTAGTGAATATCAATTATTTGGAGATGCTGAAAGTAATATTCTCGCGAATCCAGAATTAACAGCTGAAAAAAATATTAATTACAATTTAGGTTTCCGTTTGGGAGCATTAGAGTTTGATAAACACAGGATATCGGTTTATGCTAATGCTTTTTGGCGTAATGGTATCGATAAAATTAATAAACAAGCGGTTGACGAATCAGAAATTGAAGTAGAAGCAGATGCCGATATAGCAGTAACTAAATACGTAAATCTTGGTAAAACACAATCACGAGGTTTTGAAGCAGAGGTTATCTATAATTATAATAATAGACTAAATGCATCTTTAAATTTTTCAAAATTCAACAATGTTTTTAAGCAACTAGACGAAAATGGAGGTCAGCATTCGCTTTATGGTATGCAAATACCTAATGAACCTTTTTTTACCGTTAACGCCAATTTACAGTATCGATTTAATGATGTATTTCAAAAGAAATCCATCTTAAACGCTTATTACTCTGTTGGGTATGTGGGCGAATACTACACGGTTTGGGGACAGCCAGAATGGTCTAAAACGCCTAGTCAAATGCCGCATGATATTGGAGTGAGCTATCGCTTTCCTTCCCAAAAATGGGTAGCTAGTATAGACGTAAAAAACATGTTTAATGCCGAAGTCTATGATAATTTTAATATCCAAAAACCAGGAAGAGGTATCTATTTCAAATTAAATTACACAATTAAGAATATTTTATAAATCAAATAAAGGAATACCATGAAAAAAAATCTATTTAAAATAGGATTATTAAGCATCGTTTTAGCTTTAGGAAGCTGTAGTGATGATGATACAATAGGAGCAACTGATCCAGGAACTACTGATCCGGTAGATTCGACACGTTGGATTACACTAACAGGATCTTTTCCTGATGATGCTGGAACAGGAGGGAATGGAGGTACACTTGCCTACGCTTTAACAGAAGCGGATGCGGCTAACCCAAATTATGAAGTAGATATTTTTAAAATAGAAAATGCAACATTTGTTAATGGTTTTGCTTTAAAATCTAGCCGTACTGCTCGTGTACAAGGTTCAGAAGATGGTAAACTGTTGTATAACATACAATATACAGGTACAGAAGGTGGTGTGTACAATAAATACACTGTTGGTGGCGGACTTAATTTTCAAGAAGAAGGACCAGAATTAAACACAGCTGCAATTTTAGGAACAGCACCACGTTGGATGAAAGCAGCAGAAGGTATTGGTATTGGTGTTTATGCAAGTTCATATGATGTAGCATATGAAGGAGAGGCTCCAAATTTTACATTTGTGGGTAGTGATAGTGAAATAAAAGTAGCTTTAATAGATTTAGTGAATACAGGAATTACTAACACAGCAATATTCGATTTTCCTTGGTCAGACGAAGAAAGAGCAGCTGGATATAATGTAGGTCGTGTAGATGTGCCTATCTTAAACGCTGCGCAAACCAAAGTTTTTATTGGTTGTAGAACAAGAAAAATAGATCCTACAGGAACACCTGTTCTAGATGAAGATGGTATTCCAGAATGGCCTAGTGATGAAATAGAAGGTACAAAAACGTTAGTGTTAGATTACCCTTCATTCAATAATCCAAGCGTTATTACTTCTACAAATTCAATAGCAGTTAACAACTCATACCGTACAATGACACAATATCTTGGTACAGATGGACATATTTACCAAGCGACAGCTACGTCGGGTGCAGATATTCTTCGTATTAATAGTACAACTAATGAGTACGACCAAAGTTTTCATTTCGATTTAAACTCGGCAATAGGTGTTACGGGAGCATCAATTAAAGCTTGGAGGTATGTTAAAAATGGAATAGGTGTTGTTTTGTACACATTAGCAGATACAGAAGGAGGATATGTTGCTTTAATCGATTTAAACACACCGTCAAACTCTGTTCAATTACCTACAGATGTTGAGGCTAATGCAGATTTGTCAACTACATTTGGTCAGTACCAAAATATTGGACTTGTTGGAGATAAAGCATATGTTCCATTATCACCTTCTGGTCAAGACGGATCTATTTATGTTATTAATACCTTAACAAAAGAAATTACAAAAGGTGCTAAATTAAAAACTATTTCAGGTAGTTATTATATAGGAGCCTATTAATAATACTATTTAAAGCAGGCATAATTTATTATGACCTGCTTTATTTTTCTCTTTTATAAAGAGAACTTTTTTTCAAGGGTTTAATAGAGAGTCAATTAATTAATTAATTAAACTTGTGTATTAATGGTTATTAAAGTAATAATTTGTTCTTTTTAATTTGCAAAGAGCAATGAGGAGTAAAAAGAGGTAAGCATTATAACAGAGCGGTTTGTATAAGTGATTGATAATTATAATTAATCCTGCCACCCCGACTTTTAAAGCTCAGTTTTACTGAGCTTTTTTTTAGGCCTAAAAGTTAGTGTTTAATGTGTAGTTGTGTTTAAAACCATTTAAAAAAGAAACCTGACGCAACGACTGCTGCTACTAAGATTACTAACGCAATAACTACAATGGTAGTGACCTTTTTTGTTGTTTTATCTTTTTGTAATAGGTAGTCTTTTCTTTCTTCGTTCTCTTCTTTAATTAAACTCATGATTTTTTGTTTGTTTTTATTTGTTAATAAATACTGTCTTTATATTCACGAACTCGTGAATACCTTCTTTTGATAATTCTCTTCCGTACCCAGAAGCTTTCGTGCCTCCAAATGGTAATCTTGGATCCGATTTTACTAATTCATTAATAAAAAAAGCGCCATCTGGAATGTGTATTATTTTTTGTTTTGCTTTTTCTACATCTTTAGTAAAAAGCATAGTCCCTAATCCAAACCTACTATTAGATGCTAATTGAATAGCATGGTCTAAGTCTTTGGCTTTAATAATGGGAGCAACTGGTCCAAAGGTTTCTTCTTTAAAAACGGCCATGTCTTCTGTAACGTCGGTAAGGATTGTGGGAGCGTAATACGTTTTATCGGTTTTGTTTCCAATTAAAACTTTAGCGCCTTTTTTTATAGAGTCTTCAACTTGTTTCTCTAAATCTTTAGCTAAATCTGTTCTTGCAAGTGTGGCAATGTCGGTTGATTCTTTTAATGGATCCCCATATTTTAGATTTTCGACTTTATCTTTAAAACGTTTTACAAACTTATCGTAAATACCTGCGGTTACTATAAAGCGTTTTGCCGCAATACAGCTTTGTCCAGAGTTTTGAAACCTTGCCTTTACCATGACGTCTAAGTATTTATCTAAGTCTGCATCATCTAATACAATACAGGCGTTATTTCCACCTAACTCTAAAACAGATTTCTTTAAAACGCTACTAGCTGTTTTTGCTATGCTTATTCCTGCTTTCTCACTACCTGTTAGGGATATTGCTTTAATTTTTTCATTTTGAATTAAGTTTTCAATAGCATCGTGATCTGCCAATACGGTTTGAAAGCAACCTATTGGGTATCCTGCTTTTTCAAAACAGTCTTGAATAATTAAAGCACAGCCCGTAACGTTGGACGAATGCTTAAGTAATGCTGTATTTCCGGCAGTTAGTGTTGGGACTGCAAATCTAAAAACTTGCCAAAATGGGTAATTCCATGGCATTACTGCAAGTATAACACCTAATGGATCGTAACTAATAAAACTTTCATGAGCTTCGGTTTCTATTATTTGCTCTGCAAGAAAATGTTTTGCATTTTTTTCATAGAAATCGCATAATGAAATACATTTTTTTATTTCAGCGCGACTTTCTTTTATAGGCTTACCCATTTCAAGAGTAATTAATTCGCTGTACTTTTCGATATTATCGTTTAAAACATCGCCAAGTTTTCTAAGTAATTTTGAACGCTTTTTTAAAGGCGTTAATTTCCAGTCTTGGAAGGTTTTCTCAGCGGTATTTAAAGCTTGTTGTGTTTTATTATCCGAAAAGAGCTCATATTTATTTAATTCAGCACCATTAAATGGATTAGTTGTTGTTATAGTATTATTCATAAATCAATGTTTTCTTTGATGAATTTATATAAAATTTCTTAAAAAAAAGGCTTATATTATTATATTAACAATTTTTTACAATTCATTTAAGTTAAATTTAAGAGAGTTTTAGAAGTTGTGTTGTAACTTTGTGTAGGAGTTAGCGTCATATTAGTTAACTCTCAAAAAATGTAATATTAACAATTAAAACAAACTATCATGAACAACAACGGAAACGCAGCATTAGGTTTATTATTAGGCTCTGCTATAGGAGCAACTTTAGGGATTTTATTTGCACCAGATAAAGGTAGTAACACAAGAAAAAAATTAACTGACGAAGCTATTTCAGCGAAAGAGAAAGTGGCGTCTACAGCAATAGAACTTAAAGATCAATTTACACACGACGTAGTATCTGGAAAAGCAACTCTAGAGTCTCAGTTAGAGAGTGTAGTGCAAAATGCAAGTTATAAAGCAGATGATGTTATTTCAACTTTAGAAAAGAAGTTAGAGATATTGAAAGCCAGAAATAAGAAGTTACAGAAAACATCATAATATATGTCTGTAATAGATTCGCTAAATGAAGCTTCAAATAAAGCTCTAGACCAGTCCGAAGAATATTTGCAGAAATCTCATGACTTTTATAAGCTAAAGATTTTTCAACAGCTTTCTATATCTGTAAGTATGATATTTAAAGCAGTTGCTATTGGCGGCTTATTTCTTATTGGATTAGTGTTTTTGTCTATTTCATTAGCATTTTACATAGGTGCTCTTTTAAATAGTTACACCTTAGGTTTTGTTATAGTGGGTTTATTATTCTCAATATGTGCATTACTAATGTTTTTATTTAGAAGCTACATCGATACAAAGGTTATCCAGAAACTGTCTAAAACATTTTTTAAATAATGAAGCAAGGTTACAGAAATTTTAAGGAGATAGAAGATGATCTTATGCGATTAGACCTAGAGCGTCAAATTGCTAAAGAAGAAGTGAAATCTGTAAGAGAAGATTTGAAGGAGAGTTTACAACCAGCTCAATGGATGCAAACAGGTGTTAAAGTAGCAGGTAAAATAGGCTCTATGGTTTTACTTAAGAAGCTTTTTAGGAAGTAGATAATAACAATATTAAATTAATTAAGAATCGGCTATATGCCGATTTTTTTATTTAAAAACATTACTATTTAATGCGATGCAGCAATTATAAAACAGGCTGTTATTTTACTTTTATAAGTAGATTTTAATTTTAAAAAACAAAACGATCATGAATATATTTGAAGCACTTAGAAAGGATCACGAAATACAGAGAGACTTATTAAACAAACTAGTAGAGACTTCTGGAGATACCAAAAGGAGAGATGAAATATTTAAAGCGGTTAAGCACGAATTAGTAATCCATGAGGATGCAGAAGAACGCTTCTTTTACATTCCGCTTATAGAAGATGACTTAACTCAAGAATTAGCTAGACATGGTATCGCGGAGCATCATGAAATCGACGAACTTCTTGCAGAGTTAGAAGAAATGGATTACGATTCGTCTGGTTGGTTAAAGATTGCAAAGAAGCTAAAGCATGAAGTAGAGCACCATTTAGAGGAGGAAGAGCATAAAATCTTTCAAATGGCTGGTAAGGTATTAACAGATAAGCTTAAAATGTCCTTGGCTTTAGAATATCAAAATTATATTAAAGAGCAAAGATAGTAGCTTTTATAAATAGCATTCGCATTCATTATTGTACAGAATATAATGTATTGAATTTACTTTTGTTATCGAGAGTCTTAAGAGAATGATAACAATACATATAACACGCTTGTTTAACGTTTAATTATGTTAAAAACATTAGTAATTTTTTAGATTAAAAATGTATTTAATGAAGCAAATTTAGTCGCTTTTTTTGTTATAAATTTACTTTGAAGGTAACAGTATTTGTTGTCTTTGTTAGAATAATATTAATTTAAAAACAGACTATTATGGGAACTTACACAGAAGAAGTAGGAAAAAAATTAAATGATTTAATTGAAAGAACATATGATGCCGAAAAAGGATATAAAAAAGCGGCAGAGAATGTTGATCATTCTGGTTTAAAAAATTATTTCAACACCAAAGCACAACAACGTTACGATTTTGGTCATGAATTAAAAACAGAAATAAAAGCTTTTGGTCAAGAAGTAGATAAAGGAGGAAGCGTAGCTGGTACATTACATCGTGCATGGATGGATACCAAGGCTTTGTTCTCAAGTAATAACGAAGAAAGTATGCTTGAGGAATCCATTAGAGGAGAAAAAGCGGCAGTTGAAGAATATAGTGATGTTTTGGGAGATGTAAATTTACCATCTTCTACAAAATCAGTCTTACAAAATCAAAAATCTAAAATTGAAGTGGGTTTAAATACCATTAAAGGCTTAGAGGACATTGTTGATTAATTATTTTTTTGTTGGTTAAATAATTATAAACAAAAAAGGATATCTATGTAGATATCCTTTTTTTTTAGTTTAATTGTTAAGTTGTAATACTGCTAATTGGTTTGGTTCGAATTATTTTTCTGTAACGTTTAGGACTGCAATCGTATTTGCTTTTAAAAATTTTACAAAAATAGCTTCTACTAGTTAGGCCTATTGTATATACTATTTCCGAAATGTTTAAGTCGGTTTCTACAAGGAGTTTTTCAGATTTTTCAATACGAATGTTTCTCACAAAATCTGCGACGGTTGTATTGTGCATACCTTTAAAACCTTCCTGTAATTTGGCAGGAGACATTGTGATTTTTGTGCATAAACTATTAATAGAATGCTGTATTTCTGGACTTTCAATTATATACTCTGTAAGACGTCTTATTTTTTGAAGTTCCGACTTTGTTAAAGAAGCAATAGGTCTTTCTTCATAAATTTCTTTATAAAATTGTTCAAGATGTAATGCTAAGATTAACGCATAGGAGCTTTCCATCTTTAAAAGACCAGAAAGAGGGAGTACCATCAATTCTTCTTTTACTTCCCTTAATTTATTAGAAATTTTTAAATTAAAAGTACTCAAATACAACTTAGATTCTAAAGAGTCAAAAGAGTTTAATAACTTCTCTAATTCCAAATTAGTATCAAACACACTTTTAGAGAATCGTTTAAAGTATGAGTCTCTATTTATTGAGATTAAATTAAGGATAAAAGGAACGTCTTTTTTTATATTTATTTGATTTTTAGAATTACGGTTACAGCCAATAATTCCGGGCCTAAGCTCTTCTATTCTATTGTATTTTTCGTTTGTTTTAGATTTAAAATAGCCGAGACCTTCTGTGCAGTAGATAAAATATAATAAATTGTTTTCTTTATCTCCAATGTTGTATACGAGATCTTGATTTAAAACAATTTCAAAATCCGTTACTGTTATATTATTAATTAAAGTATACTGTTTAATAATTCCTTTTCCAAAAGCGTTATCGAACTTTAGGGTGTAGATGCCATATTTCTCGATAAGAATACCTCCTAATTTTTCATTTAACCTAAGCATTGCTTTAGGTAAAGAATCCATAATTTTTGATTTTTTCATAACGTTACAATCTTTTAAATTAAATTATGATTTAAGATTATGTTACAAAAGAACTTTTTTTATGCTTTATCGATTAACAAAATTGAAATTATGAATAACACTATTAAGTGCATTTTAAAAAATTGATAGTGTTATTTTTATGCTTTTTTGAGTTAATATTTATTTTTTTTAAATCTTTTTTTTTTTTATGCTGATTTGTTATCTTCTTTTCTAGATTGGGCAATGTATTGTTTTGGTGTTATGCCGTATTTTGTTTTAAATAATTTCGAAAAATAACTTCTAGAATTTATGCCTATTTTATAGGTTATTTCTGTGATGTTTAATTCAGAATTCTCTAAAAGGTTTTTTGCATATTCTATTTTATGATCTCGAATATACTCGTTTACGGAGGTAGAGAATAATTGTTTAAAACCACATTGTAAAGTGTTTTGGTTTAAGCCGACACGCTTAGCTAGAGTATTTACGCTTATTCTAACATCTAATTCCTTTTTAATAATACTAACAGCTTCTTCTATTTTAGTGACAGTCGATTTTCTTAAAAGCTTGTGGTTGTCGGGCCTGTTATTTTTATTGGTATAAAGCTGAAGGTATTGGGTGATAATTTCATAAGTTTTACCTTCTAAATAGATAGATTGCATAAAGTCTGTAAGCTCGCAAGATTTAAAGTCCTCTATTATTGATGCTATCTCTAAAGAATAATATCCTTTATGATAAAATTTATTAATACCATTTAGATCTCGAAATAGCGTTTCTAGATCTTCGCTCATATCATTTATAAACTGTTCTATTTTTTCTTCAAAGCGTTTACGGTTTACCTGTATGTATAGAAAAGTTGTTGGCTTATTTTTGAAAAAATTAAAGGTTTGAGACTCATTGGTTCCCGGCCCTAGCATTAAGCTTTCGAGCCTATTTAATTTTAATTGGTTTTCACTTCCTATAAATTCTATTTTAGAATCTAGGTTGAAAAAGAACTTTAGAGGGTTTATTTTCTCCTTCTTAAAAGTAATAGAAAGGTTTTCTTTTAGTAGAAAGTCTGCTATAATAATACCTATACCAAAATCAAACTCTATTGCCTTAATGTAACCATCACCTACTTCTTTAGGGAAATCAAAACATAGCTCATTATTATCTTCATCGTGTTTAGCTTTAACTGCTTTAGATAACTCTAGAACTATAGATTTTATAGAATCGTGAACGAGTGTGGTTTTTATAGGCATAATTAATAGTATATATACTTAATCATTAGACTATCAAAGTTAACACTATTGACCTAATTAGATTTTATTTTTTTTATTTTTTTTTTGGTTTATACACAAGAGGAAAACACGTGATTGTTATTAATTAAATGCTGTTTTCGTTCTTTTTTATAATAGCTCAAGTCTTCTTTTAGATGGAAGAATGGCTATATGGTGTTTTTTTTATGTAGTCATGTTAACCTTTTAGGAATGCTCACATAAAGAGGTAGTGTTAATAAGCTTTAAACATATTAACGTTAAGTAGAAACTATTAATATATAATAACCAAAAATTATGAAACAGAATAAAAATAGATGCTTAGTAATAGTATTTACAATTGGGATTTGTGCATTTAACTCTTGTAGTGAAGATGATGCCGTCGATGAAGCTATTGATAATTGTACAGAACAAATTTGGTATCAAGATTTAGATCAAGATGGTTTTGGAAACCCTAACAGTTTTGAGCAATCGTGTACACAACCAGTCGGTTATATTCTAAATAATAGTGATTTTGATGATAACGATGCAACAACTTATCCAGGAGCAGAAGAAATATGTAATGATTTTATAGATAATAACGGGAATGGAGAAATTGACGAGTGCAGTTTGCTTAATCAAATATCAGGGAGTTGGATAGATAATTTTAACGGAGTACATACCATTACTAATACAAGTATAACAACTAGTACAAACAGTAATGCAATTTATCTTTATCATATTTTGGAAACTGAGAGTAACTATGTTATTTGTTTAAATGATTTAAATAATCCTTTTAATGCTGGCTTGTATAGTAAATTTGTTTTTACTAATATTTCAACTAACATGTTTAATCTTTGTCAATCATTTTACGACAGTCCATCGCAAGCATTTATTGAAAATGCTACAGATACTACAAATCCTGGTGATTTAGATACTGGTTGCGGTGGTTTTAGTTGGAGCTTAATGACTAGAAATTAGAGATTTTAAACGTCAATTTAAGCTACTATTTTCTTGTATAAGTTATTCTTATTTTTCGATAATAACTGTTGATAACTTAACTGTAAGGTTTCTATCAAAAAAACTACTTTTGTAGTATAAATTAAAGAACATGTCTGATACAATAGAAAAAGTAAAATGCCTAATAATAGGATCTGGACCAGCAGGATATACTGCTGCCATTTATGCTGCCAGAGCGAACATGAAACCGGTATTATACCAAGGAACACAACCTGGAGGACAGTTAACTACAACTAACGAAGTAGAAAATTTCCCTGGTTATCCAGAAGGAATTACTGGACCTGCAATGATGATGGAGCTTCAAGCGCAGGCAGAACGTTTTGAAACAGATGTAAGAGATGGTTGGATTACTAAAGTAGATTTCTCAGGAGATGTACATAAAGTATGGGTAAACGAAGAGAAAGAGATACACGCTGAGACTGTAATTATTTCTACAGGAGCAAGTGCTAAATACTTAGGTTTAGAGTCTGAACAAAAATATTTAAAACTTGGTGGAGGCGTTTCGGCATGTGCAGTTTGCGATGGTTTCTTTTATAGAAATCACGAAGTTGTTTTAGTTGGAGCAGGAGATAGTGCTTGTGAAGAAGCGCACTACTTATCTAAGCTTTGTAAAAAAGTAACAATGTTAGTAAGACGTGATGAGTTTAGAGCTTCTAAAATCATGGCAGCAAGAGTTAAAAACACAGAGAATATAGAAATACTATTTAATACTGAAACCGAAGAAGTTTTAGGAGACGGACAAGTAGTAACTGGTGTACGTGTAAAAAATAATAAAACAAATGAAGCGCATGATATTCCTGCAACAGGATTTTTTGTAGCTATTGGGCATAAGCCAAATACCGATATTTTTAAAGGTTTTATAGATTTAGATGAAACTGGATATATTAAGTATGCAAAGCCAGGAACATCTAAAACTAATGTAGATGGTGTTTTTGTAAGTGGTGATGCAGCAGATCACGTGTACAGACAAGCGATTACAGCTGCAGGAACAGGTTGTATGGCAGCTTTAGATGCAGAACGTTATTTAGCAGCTAAGGATTCTACGTTTGAGGTTAGCACTTCTAATTATAATTAAATAAGACTTTATAATCTAAGGCTTAGTACATAGACTTAGTGTTAGTCAAATTTATTCTAACGCAGGTTGGAACTCAAAAGTTGAAAAGCAATATTTTAATAACAAAAAAA
>NZ_LIQG01000029.1 GCF_001418015.1 Lacinutrix mariniflava
TATTTTTTTTTATTTTCAACTTCAACTTCAACTTCAGTTTCAAATTCAGTCTTATTTTTTTCTCAAAATAGCGTCATCTTCAAATGTTTTCAATTCTATTTTTGGGCTACCATAAATATAAGTTTCTGTAGTTCCAGAGGCTTCTATTATAAAATCTTTAGAGGCTTCTATATGAACATCTGCTCGTCCTTCAGTAATTAAATTACAAGTATTTGCGGTTAGCTTTTCTGCTTTTAAAACAGAAGAATTATCAGTGTTTACTGTTAATTCGTTTGCATCTCCTTCAAGTTTAGCACTTGCACGTTGTAGCATGTCTATTACAATAGTGTCAGAGTTAATTAAAGCTTCAATAGAGGTATTATCACTTAAATCTAAAGTTGTAGATTTTGAAGTCACATTTAATTCTGCTTTTGTTTTTCCTGCAGCAATGTACTTAAAAGTTTCAGCTTCTATAGTTAAGTAAACTTCAGAAGATTCTTTTGCTCTTACTATTAAATCTGTTACTTTAAGTGTACTTGTTCCTGTTAATTCAGCATCTTCTTTTAATTCTATTATATTTAAAGAGTCTTTATATATAACAGTAATTTCCATTTTTTTACTGGAAGTAATTCTCTTATTGGTTTTAAAATTTAAGCTGCCTTCAAGAACATTAAATTCTATTACTTCGTGTAAATTGTCGTCTGTATTTATTTGTACAGATGGCAATTCACCTTGTTTTATGTTAATTTTAAAATCATCACTAATTACTAAACGGTTAAATTGGTCAATTTCTGTAGTTTGAGTAGTAACATTTCTGCTGCCTTTTATCTTTTCTGTGCTTTGAGAGAATCCAGAAAAAGTAATTAAACAGGTAATAATAAGGAGTTGTATTTTTATTTTCATTAGATAAATTAATTGTTTAGCAAATATATAACAAAAACCATCCCAAACTTTTAAAAAAGAATGGGATGGTTTGTGGTTGGTTGGGTTTTGATTATTTTTTACAGTAATATATTTAGTATTAATGCAATTAAAAACTCTGCTATGTTTATCATAATTCCTGTTTTTTATTGATTGATCATTATTGTTCTTTATTTTTATCTGAAGTTATTTTAATACCATCTTCGTCTATATTCACTTCTACATTATCGGTTTGGCTTTTTACACCATCTTCGTTAATTTCTAAAGAATTAGTATTGGTTGAGACTTTAAGACCTTCAGAGTTGATTTTAAGTTTTGCACCATCGTTGTTAATGTTTACATCTATTTCGAAATCATCATCATTGTAACTATTATCGTCACAATCGATACATTTTAATTTACCATTTAAAACTTCTAGAAAATGATCTTCTTTGGTTTTAGATAGTAAACAATCACGTGTATGAAACCTGTGTGTATCTTTATCTGCAAAAAGAGTGGTACCAATAGGTAAATAAATAGTTATTTCTACTTCTTGATCTCTTCTAATGTCGTCATTAGGAATTAGGATATGATTATCTAAAAGAAGTTCGTTACCATTTAGTTCATACGCATAACTTATATTATCTGCGAGTTGTTTAGCAGATTCAAAAGACGAGTTCTTAGCCATTTTTACAACTTTAATTCTAGCAACACTATCTCTAGTAGAACGTATTTTGAACTTAACATTTTTGCCAAAAGTAATTTTGTCTCCATCATCGTTAAAAGTTGTTTTAAAATCATGGTAATCCCTATCGTAAGTATCGTTAGTTCTCATAGATAAGTAAAGCGTATCTTTCTTTGTAATACTTACTAAGCGTTCGTTAGTAATAGATGGCGCTTTTTCACTGTAAGATAAGCCTTGTCTTGCCCCAACTATACTAATTCCAATTATAGCTAATAACCAAACTCCTAATATTGTAAACTTAGCGACGTTTCCAATTGATTTTAGGTTATTTATTAGAATTTTAAGACCCAAATAAAATAATAATAAAAGTGGAATGCCAATTAAAAAATAAAACAATAAGCTTACTAACCATAATGGTGTATTTGCAGCATCGGCCATGTCTAGAAAATCGGTGTTTCCAAGATGTACTCTATCCATAAAGCTAAAAGCGATAAAGGCAACTGTAGTTGCAATAAAGCCAGCGGCTCCAGTAATCATTAACAGTACTCCAATAAACTTGGCAAACATTTTTAAAATGAAAGTAAAAATATTAGCTATAGTATCGAAAAAGGTTTGTGAGCTTGATTTTATTCTACTAGTAGATTTATTAACATCTATATTCTTTACAGAGTTAGAAAAATTATCGCTTGCAGTTTCAAAACCTTCTTTAAGTTTATCACCTGCTTTTTGAAAATTTGGACCTAACGTTTCTGATACACTATCAAACCCGTCACGAATTTTTTTTTCGATATTAGAGATGGTTACATTTTCTCCAGTCATTAATATTTTTTCGGAAGTTGTTTTAGCTTCTGGAACTAATATCCAAAGAAGAATATATATTAGTATTCCAGTACCAAAACCACCAATAACCAATACAAGCCAGATAATTCTAATCCATATCGCATCCATTCCAAAGTAATGCGCTAATCCGGAAGAAACACCACCAACGTACGAGGATTGCGTATCTCTAAATAATTTTTTAGATGGACCTTTTGAGTATGTTTTTTGTTGAGGTTCGTCTTCAAATATCTCATCATCTACAAGATAATCTTCAGGTTGTCCCATAATGACTATCACTTCTTCAACTTGCTTATTCCCAATAACTTGTTTGTCGTTGATCATGCGTTCCGAGAATAACTCTGCAATACGAGATTCTATATCTGCAATGATCTCCGATCGTCCTTGAGAGTCGGTAAATGAACGTTTTATAGCCTCAAGATAGCGCTGTAGTTTTAAGTACGCATCTTCATCTATGTGAAAAAATATACCTGCTAAATTTATGTTGACTGTTTTATTCATTAGTGTTGTTTTTTGATGGTGTTACAATGTTAACTGCGGCTTGTAATTCGTCCCAAGTAGTGGTTAGTTCTTTTAAAAACAGTTGTCCTGTTTCTGTTAATCCGTAATATTTCCTTGGCGGTCCAGACGTACTTTCTTCCCAACGGTAATTAAGAAGTCCTGCGTTTTTAAGTCGTGTAAGTAAAGGATAGATTGTACCTTCTACTACTAGTAACTTAGCATCTTTTAGTGTGCCTAAAATTTCGGCGACATAAGCATCTTTGTCTTTTAAGACAGATAATATGCAATACTCTAAAACACCTTTTCGCATTTGTGCTTTTGTGTTTTCTATCTTCATTTGTTCGCTTTTATATTAATAGAGGTCAAATGCAGTTCGCACATGAAAGTTCTAGTTCGATTGATTTTTTTTACTAGTGCTCGGGTCATATTGTCATGCGATTTAATGTTGTTAAACTGTTCATTTTTTGATTGATTATTGATGATTACTCTTAATTATGTATTGAAAAACTTAATACAAATTATTTTAAAAATTTTATGCTAAATGGGTATTCGAAAATTTGTCCATCTCTAGCTCTTAAGCTTGCTTTTACAATAAAAACGATTTCTAGTATAAAGCCAATTACTGCTAAAAAGCCTAAGGAGCCACCAATATAAAATAGAGGAGAAGGTTTACTTATATTAAAATGAATACCATCGAAAAGATTAAAATCCATAAAATCGAATCCATTAAAAATACTAAAAGCAAAAAAAGGTATCGTTATTAAGCCAATAATTAAAGAATAGATTAATATGCTTATTTGAAAATTTAGGGCTTGCTTACCATTCTCATCTATAAATTCAGATTTTTCCTTATTTATAATCCATAATACCAATGGTCCTAAAAAATTTCCAAAAGGAATTAGAAACCTTGAAAAGGTAGAAAGGTGTATAAAAGTGGCTATATTGGTATGGTTTTTTTCGTGCATTTTAAAAGTATATAATAGTTGCTTATACAAATATATGTCTTTTAAAAGGTATTATGTAACGCATAGTACTAAGAATTAACATAATTTTAACATATTGGAATGTCGAATATTTTCAATAATTTTGAAAAAACCTTAAACTAACATGAAGCTTACACCTAGTAAAATAAACACTTTCAATCTTTTTAAATTGCCATCTGTATTCCTAACAGGTGTGCGTGTAAAAACGATAGATGATAATTCTTGCACCGTTAAAGTAAAACACCGCTGGATTAACCAAAATCCATTTAAATCTATGTTTTGGGCAGTTCAAGGTATGGCTGCAGAGTTATCTACAGGAGCTTTAGTACTTGGTAAAATTAGAGATTCAGGTAAAAAAGTATCGATGTTGGTAACTAATAATAACGCCTCTTTTACAAAAAAAGCGACCGGAAGAATAATTTTTACTTGTAAAGACGGACACTTAATAGACGAAGCACTAAAAAAGTCTATTGAAACAGGTGAAGGCGAAACTTTTTGGATGCAAGCGATAGGAACAAACCAAGATGGAGTAGTAGTATCGACTTTTAATTTTGAATGGTCTGTAAGAGTGAAGCGTTAAGATAATTATAACATTTTAGGTAACAAATCAATATTTTAGTATGAGCAATGGACTAATGCTTATAATGGCTTTTATTATTCCGGTAATAATACTATTACTCTTTTATGTTTTAATTAAAAACAGAAAAAAAAGACATTTAGTAAGTTTAAATCTAGATTGGAATAAATTTGAAAAAGCGATAGCGCGTAAAGATCTTAATGGAATTAATAAACATGGAACTGAACTAATTTGGAATGAACATTTAACAGATGCTATGCTGAAAAAAATGACTATTTACGTTGAAGAACTTGCAGTTGATAATCTTGAAGTGAAAAATTCGCAAAACTTAATTTTTAATAAAAAACTCCATTGGGATAGGAATTATCGAGTAACAAGTTATTAGCGATTAAGTATAATTCAAAAAAAACTTGTAACGAAACGGAAATAAAATCAACATATTAAGGTATAACTTAAACAACAACATTATGACATCACACGAAATAGATTACAGAATTTACGGAGAAGAAATGCAATATGTAGAGATAGAACTCGATCCTCAAGAAGGCGTAGTAGCAGAATCTGGTAGTTTTATGATGATGGATGATGGCATTAAAATGGAAACCATATTTGGAGATGGATCTAAAAAGGATGAAGGTTTTTTAGGTAAAATTCTAGGAGCAGGAAAAAGAATCCTTACAGGAGAAAGTTTATTTATGACTGCTTTTTATAACGATTTAAATGGAAAACGAAACGTTTCTTTTGCTTCACCATATCCAGGAAAGATTATACCAATAGATTTAACAGAGTTTAATGGTAAGTTTATTTGCCAGAAAGATGCTTTTTTGTGTGCAGCAAAAGGTGTGAGTATAGGAGTCGAGTTTAGTAAAAAACTAGGTAGAGGACTATTTGGAGGCGAAGGTTTTATAATGCAAAAACTGGAAGGAGACGGAATGGCTTTTGTTCATGCAGGAGGAACCACAGCAAAAAAGGAACTTAAATCTGGAGAAACATTACGTGTAGATACAGGCTGTATTATTGGTTTTACTCAAGGTATAAATTACGATATAGAATTTGTTGGAGGAATAAAAAATACGGTGTTTGGAGGCGAAGGATTATTTTTTGCGAAACTGCAAGGTCCAGGGACTGTTTATATTCAATCATTACCATTTAGTAGATTGGCTGGTCGTGTTTTAGCTAGCTTACCAAAAGGAGGAAATAGTAAAGGAGAAGGCAGTATTCTAGGAGGATTAGGTAATTTATTAGATGGTGATAATAAATTCTAGAATGGTTAATTGTGAATAAATTAACACGAAAAATGAGAAGTATCTTCTTTTTCAATTGAAATTTTCACTACATTTAATCGAATTTATAAACCATTTGCCTATTCTTGAAATCTACTTTTTCACTTAATTAAACACATTTATTATGGCAAGAGCTATGTTCGAGTACACCAAAACAATACTTAATAAAGTTAGTTTTGATGCTAACTTGTTTTGTAAGGAGGTTCAAAAAGCACTTCAAAGGTTATTACCTTATGAAATTGAAGAGCTAAAGATATTTATAGAATCTTTAATAAACGAAAATCCAGATTTAAACGAATGTCTCATTTATTTAAAAGCATAATAAAAAGCGACTCTCGAGTCGCTTTTTAACGTTTTACAATTAGCTAAACTTAGTTTTCAGTTCTATCTTTGCAAAAAAAATAATTTAAACTGAAAATTTTTTTCGCCATATTACTATTTGTTTCCTTTGCGATAAGACCATTGTTTTGTGTGGGTTATGTTGCTTATTTTCAATTAAATATTGATTATATTATAAACACTTATTGCGTTAATAAAGAAAAGCCAGAATTAAAGTGTAATGGTAATTGCCACTTAACAAAGCAATTATCTTCGGCTTCTTATGGTTTAGATAACGAGGCTCCCGACTTCTCTTTATTGGCTGATGCTTTTTATCCTTTATACTTCCATAATTTAGATTATAGAACTTCAGAAGTATTTTTATTTTTCAATTTAAAAAAACATTGGAATTATTATTTAAATGATATTAATTTCTATGTTTCAGAGTGTTTTCATCCTCCAGATTTATTAGTTTAATTTTAAGGTTAAACTATTCATTTTAAGAATAATACATCAAATTTTAATTTAAAACAAATTCATTTAAAAATGAAACACTATATCAATGCCTTATTTTTAATGGCAGCAACGGTGCTATGCGCACAATCTAACGAAAAAGAAACGAATACAGATAAATGGAATGGAAGTAGGCCAGATGGTCATGCACCAATTTCTGTAATGGGTGATCATACTCATGGAAAAGGTGAGTTTATGTTCTCTTATCGTTTTATGACAATGAATATGGAGGACTTAAAAACGGGAAGCAATAATGTGCCTCCAGAAAGTATTTTAATTCCTAATGACGGACAGTATATGGTTACACCAACAAGTATGCCTATGGATATGCATATGTTAGGTTTAATGTACGCTCCTAGTAATCGCATTACACTTTCTGCTATGGCTAACTATACAAGTATAGAAATGGATCATATTACTGCTGCTGGTGGAGAGTTCTCTACAGAGTCGTCTGGCTTTGGAGATTTAAAATTAGGAATGCTTTACAAGTTTTTTAATAGGAATAAAAATCAAGTCCATGGTAATTTTTCAATCTCTTTGCCAACTGGAACTATTGACAATAAAGATGTCACTCCAGCTTCAAGTGGAAACGAAGTTATTTTACCTTACCCTATGCAAGTAGGGAGTGGTACTTTCGATACTTCATTGGGTTTAACATATCTAGGGCAGCGTAATGCTTTTTCTTATGGATCACAGATTAAAGGCGTGTTTAGAATAGGAGAAAGTAGTAATGGTTACAGATTAGGAAACCGTTACAATTTAAATAACTGGTTGGCAGTTAAAGCAAATAATTGGCTAAGCTTTTCAGGAAGAGTGGAAGGTGTAGTTGTAGATGAAATTAATGGAACAAACCCTAATTTAAATCCTAATATGATTATTACAGCAGATACTAATAACTCTGGAGGAAGTTATATTAATTCGGGATTAGGTTTTAATTTATATGTACCTAACGGAGCATTTAAAAATTTAAGATTTGGTTTTGAATATGCAACGCCATTATTGCAAAACGTAAATGGAACGCAGTTAAAAACAAAAGAGACTATAACTTTTGGTTTGCAATATGCTTTGTAAACGTTATTACTTTAATCAAAAAAAAAGTGACTCTAGAGTCGCTTTTTTTTTGATTAATATTTAGGATTCCTATTTTGATAACGGACTTATAATTTGAACGTTTTGAAACGCAATAGCACCTCTAACAACACCAGAAATAACATCTTGTAATGCTTCAATAATCTGCATTTTTAATTCACTTTTGTGGTAGATAATGCTTACTTCTCGAGCTGGAGAAGGTGCATTAAATTCTTTTAAATTATTTCTGGTTTTTTCATTAATATCTAAAGTATGTAAATAGGGTAGTAAAGTCATACCTAGACCTTCGTTAGATAATTTTATTAATGTTTCTATACTACCACTCTCTAATTGGAAACTTTCATCATTTTGGTCTTTAAATACACGACATAAATTAATGACACCATCTCTAAAACAATGACCATCTTCTAGCAATAGCATGTCTTCTATATCTAAATCTTCAGTGTCTATGGTTTTTTTACTACTTAAGCGATGACTTTCAGGTATATAAGCCATAAAAGGCTCGAAATACAGTACACGTTCTTTTATAGAGTCATTTTCTAGAGGTGTAGCAGCTATCGCAGCATCCAAATGCCCGTCATTAATTCTAGCTATTATTTCTTCGGTAGTGAGCTCTTCAATTTTAAGTTTTACTTTAGGGTATCTTTTTATAAATGTTTTTAAGAACATTGGTAATAATGTTGGCATTACCGTAGGTATGATTCCTAATTTAAACTCGCCACCTATAAAACCTTTTTGTTGATCGACAATATCTTGTATTCTGTGCGATTCGTTTACAATGTTTTTGGCCTGGTTTACTATTTTTCTACCAACTTCTGTTAATTCTATTGGTTTCTTGCTTCTATCGAAAATTAAAATATCTAATTGATCTTCTAATTTTTGTATTTGCATACTTAGAGTAGGTTGTGTAACGAAGCACTTTTCTGCCGCTTTTGTAAAATTTTGTTGTTCTGCAACCGCAAGAACGTATGTTAGTTGGGTAATTGTCATCTTATATAGTTTTCAACTATAAAAATATAAAATCTATCAATAAAACTTATGCTTATTAACGTTTATTTTTGAAGTAAATTAGTGGTATTAAATAACAAGTAAAAAAATATAAAATTATGGCATTAAATAGTTTAGGATTAGACACAAGTAAGACTAAAGAAATCGCTGGAGATTTAAATAATTTGTTAGCTAATTTTCAAACATATTACCAGAATTTAAGAGGTATACACTGGAATATAAAAGGAAAGAATTTTTTCGACTTACATGTAAAGTTTGAAGAATTATATACAGATGCTAACATGAAAGTCGATTTATTAGCAGAGCGTATTCTTACTCTAGGAGAGACACCTTTACATACTTTCGAGGATTACATTCGAAAAGCAAAAGTACCTGTTGGAAAAAATGTATCTAAAGATAGTGATGCAGTGCATTTAATTGTTAGTTCTTTGGCCGAATTATTGACTTTAGAAAGACAAATACTTGACAAAGCAGGAGATGCTAGTGATGAAGGAACAAACTCTATGATGAGTGATTTTATTACAGAACAAGAAAAAACAATTTGGATGATGAATGCTTGGTTAGGTGAGAGTATCTAAATAAGATTTATATAAAAAGAAAAAAGGCGACCATTGGGTCGCCTTTTTTTATTAACTACGGTTGGTTAAAAATTAATTAGAAGTCCATCAATTATTGTGTGGTTAAACTAGGCTTTCTAATAAGATTAATAGTTAATTAACAATGTAAATTTCTATACGTCTGTTTTGTATTCTGCCATCTGCTGTTTTATTATCTGCAATAGGTTTCTCCTCACCATAACCTTGAGAAGTTATACTTGTAGTTTTTACGCCTTTAGAAATTAAATAGGTTTTAGCTTCACTAGCTCTTTTTTCGGACAGTAGCATATTTGTTTCGTTGCTACCAATATTATCGGTATGTCCTGCAATATGAAATTTCATGTTTGGTTGAGATAGCATTATTTTTGTAATATTATCCAATGCAACCATGTCGTTATTTGTTAAAGATGCTTTACCATTATTAAAGGCAATAACTCGCGCAAAAGTTTGTAATTCATAAGTTATTTTTTCTTTAATAGAATTATTAATATCTATTTGCTTTTGGCGTTGTGTAATGTTTTTCTGCTGTACTTGTTCTTGTGTTGGGCAGCCGGCATTTTGAGCAGGACCAGGTTCTTGAGGACATTTGTCTTTACTATCTATAACACCATCTTTATCTGTATCAAAAACAGGGCAACCATCGTCTTCAATTTTACCTTGAGCTTTTGGACATTTGTCATATTTATCAGGAGTTCCATCACCATCGTTATCAGGACATCCTCGCATATTTGCAGGACCAAAATTATTAGGACAAAGATCTTCAGAGTCTATTACACCATCCTTATCTGTATCTGGGCAACCATTAGTTTCGAAGGTTCCAAATAATTCAGGACAGGCGTCTTTATCGTCGTTTATTCCATCGTTATCTGTATCTTTTCCACCAAATCTAAATACTATTCCAGCAGAATGTTGCCAGTGTTTTAACCCATATTCTTCGAAAGCGTGCTTGTATGTAGTCTGGATATTAAATCCAAAAGAAGTGCCTATCCAAATATTTGTACCAATACCTCCATTAACCGTTCCTGCTCCAATAGTGTCTAGCCAAGTGTAACCAGAACCAATAGTTACATAAGGATCTAAAACATTAAGTCCGTTTGTAAATTGATATTTAAACATACCGTCTAAAGAAATGTATGGGTATTCAGTATTTTGAGTTGCTTCGGTTGGGTAGTTTTCTTCTAAACTGTTAAGCGATGCTACAGCTTCAAAAGAAATTCGATTTTTTATTAATCGCCCGGCAGATAATCTAAAACCTGCAGAATTTTGGTTCCATGTTTTAAAACGACCTAAGCCAGCTTCTTGATCTCGTAAAGGGTTATTTATAGCGTTTGGGCCAAAGCTTGTAGTCCATGGACTATTTATAGTCTGAGAATGTAAAGATTGAAAGCTTAAAGCTGAAACAATAGCAATAAGAAAATAGCCAAATGGTTTCATTGGTTTTTATTTGAATTAATTAATAGCTATAGCAAGATATACTAAAAATTAGAAAATAAAAAATAAATGAAACTTTAGCGGTAAAAGTGCATAAACCTTAGATAAAGTGCAATAAGGCAGTGGCTTAAAGTAGTCCTCTGGCTTTAATTTCTAAGTATTTGTTAATGGTGTCTACTGTTAAGTTTTGAGGTGTTGTTAAAATAGAATAAATACCGTGTTTTTGAAGCTCGTTTACAATAAGTTTTTTTTCGTAGATAAATTTTTCTGCAATTGTTTTTTCGAAAATTTCGAAAGTATTATCTGCCTTTTTAGTCGTAACTTTATCTAGTTCTGTGTTTTTAAAGAAAATGACTACTAATAAGTGACTTTTAGCCAAAGCTTGTAAATAGCCTAATTGTCTATGAAGTGCGTCGAGAGTTTCAAAATTGGTGTATAGTAATAGTAAACTTCTCTGGTTAATAGTGCGTTTAATATCTATATAAAGTCTAGAGAAATCTGACTCTGCGTAATCTGTATCTAAATTATAGAGCGTTTCTAGAATTGTATTCATTTGAGAAGGTCTACGTTGTGCAACAACTCTATTGCTTACATTTCTTGAAAATGAAAACATACCAGCCTTATCTTGCTTCATTAAAGCAATGTTACTAATTACTAAAGTTGCATTTATAGCATAATCTAAAAGACTTAAACCTTCAAAAGGCATGCGCATAACGCGTCCTTTGTCGATAACAGAATAGACGGGTTGGGATTTTTCGTCTTGAAACTGATTAACCATTAACTGGTTACGTTTTGCAGTTGCTTTCCAATTAATGTTTCTAATGTCATCGCCAGGAACATAATCCTTAATTTGCTCAAATTCCATGGTATGGCCAATCCGTCTTATTTTTTTAAGACCGTATTCCGAAAGCTTATTAGTAAATGCCATGAGCATATACTTTCTTAATTGTAGAAAAGAAGGATAGTTAGGCACCATTTCATCTTTACCAAATTTAAAGCGTCTAGAGACTAAGCCAATAGGAGAATTGGTGTAAAGGTTAAGATTTCCAAAATGATATTCGCCACGTTCTAACGGACGTAGTGTGTATTTTATTTTTTTAGAGTTACCTTTTTCTACAACGGTGTCGATATTAAAATCTCGTTTTTGATATTGAAACGGAAGCTCATCGATTAATTGGATATGAGATTTAAAATTATAGTTATTTTCGATGGTAATTGCAATCTCATTATCATCACCATTACTTAGTTTATTCGGTAATAGACGTGTAGCATTAATTCCTTTTTGTTTAAAAAGAATAATAAAATCTACTATTACTAATCCACAGAAAATAAAAAACAGCATTTTTATAATATTCAATAACCCAGGAAAAATATATGCCATTATAAATAAGGCAATAATAATTCCTACGATTAAAAAAAATCGAGAGGTTAAATAACTATTTTTAAGAAATGATTTCACTATCTCGGGATTTCTATAGTTTCTAAAATCTGGTCTATTACCTTGTCATTAGTAAAGCCTTCCATTTCGCGTTCAGGAGTTAGTACTAAGCGATGTTTTAGGACTGCTTTTGTACAACGTTTAATATCATCAGGTGTTACAAAATCACGTCCATTAATGGCTGCGTTTGCTTTGGCAGCATTCATAATAGATATTGAAGCTCTTGGTGAAGCTCCTAAATAAAGGTTAGCATTGGTTCTTGTGTTATTAACAATAGAGGCAATGTATTTTATTAAGTTATCTTCAATAAGAATGGATTTAACAATGTCTTGATATTTTGCAATCTCTTTAGCGTTTAAAACCTTAGTTACATTATCAAAATCAATAGTATCTTTACTTTTATGATTACCAATAAGGATTTCTATTTCTTCTTCTAAAGACGGATAATCTACTTCAATTTTAAATAAGAAACGGTCTAATTGTGCTTCAGGAAGTCTATATGTTCCTTCTTGCTCAATTGGGTTTTGGGTAGCGAAAACTAGAAATGGTTTTTCCATTATATAACGATTACCATCGATGGTTACTTGGCGTTCTGCCATCACTTCAAATAGTGCCGCTTGTGTTTTTGCAGGAGCACGATTTATTTCATCTATTAAAATAATATTAGAAAATATTGGGCCTTTTTTATATTCGAATTCTTGAGATTTTACATTAAAAATTGAAGTTCCAAGAATATCACTTGGCATTAAATCTGGTGTAAACTGAATACGACTAAAATCAACATCTAGAGTCTTTGCTAAAAGTTTTGCTGTTACTGTTTTTGCAACACCAGGAACACCTTCTATAAGAGAGTGTCCATTGGCTAGAATAGAAATAATAAGCAATTCTACCATATTACTTTGCCCAACAATAACTTTAGAAATTTCATTCTTTACACTTTCTACTGCTTTTTGTAATGGTTCTAAATCTATGCGGCTACTAAATTGTTCGCTAGTGTTTGCTTCTGGGATGTTGTTAGCTTCAGCATCATTATTCGTGTTATTTGTAGCATCTAGATTTTGGTTCTCGAGGTTGTTTTGATCTTCCATTTAGTCTTCGTTATTTAAAAATTCTTCAAATTTGGTATTTAAAACAATTAAATCATTTTCTGTATGATCTGTCTTTTGTTTGCAATACTTTATTAAATCTATTAATGCTTTTACATCTGCTAGTGATTTAGCCGATTTAAGCGCGAGTTTTTCGATAAAATCACTATTTAAATTTGTAGTGTTTAAATAGTATTGTGTTCTAATGTTTTCTAAGAAAAAGGTGATTTTCTTGTCTATAATGTTAGTGTATTCATTGTTCTGAAAATATAAACCTCCAATAGTTTTTGTGAATTCTACGGTTGTATTCTTCAATGGTTCTATAACAGGTACAATGCGCTGTGTGCGTTTGCTTTTAAATAGTACAAAAATAAATAAAGTTGTAAGTGCTAGGTAGAAAGACCATTTTAAGGCAGGTTGAGATAAAATGTATCGTAACGGACTTTCTATAACTCTACGACCAGATTTGTAATAATCGTCCCAAATTACCTGTTGTTTTGGTAAGTAAGAGAGAACGGTTGCAGCATAGTTTTCATTAGTATTTAATAAATGGTAATTCGTGAAGGCAAAAGGATTAGTGTGTATTAGAAAAGCACCATCGTGCTCTCCAAATCCTACTTTAATAAAGTTTATTTCTTTAGTATCGAAATCTTCATTGTAAACCGTACCTAAAACGGTAGTATTTAAAGTATCTACAGATGTAAAGTAGCTATTTTCGATGACATCTTTAAAAACGGTTTTGTTCTCTTTTAGACTAGGATTAGTAAACTCTTGCTCTGTCTCCTTTTTTATAATATTACCATGGACCTTTTGTGTTTCAATATTTAATGTATCAGCAATTTTACCGTAGAAGCTGGAAGTGGATATAAATACCGTGTTTCCATGGTTCACATAATTTAATATAGCATCTGCTTCTTCTCCATAAAAAGAGATGTTTTTATTTATAAAAACAGTTGTTGATTTTTTTGTAGAATCTAAGTCTTTAGAACTTGAATAGAAATCTTTTGTATTGGTAATAATATCGTTATCGGTAAATGTTTCTAGTTCATTAAATAGCACGTAACAACCTAATGGTATTTTGTCTTGAGAGTTATAAGAATCCCTCCAGCTTATAGCTTTAGGTTTTACAATTTCTGCAATAATCATAAATAAGATAATTGCGCCAATGCTATACAATGCTATTTTAGATTGCTTATCCATTAGTTACCTCATTTAATTGATTAAAAAGCTCTTGATTTTGGTTAAAACTGTCTTTATCTATAGTAAACTCTCCATACCAAACATAGTCGTAAATGTAAGAGGCTCTTTTAAACAAGTCTTTAGTGTTTGTGTTTTTAATTTCGTTAATATACTCGCTATTGGTTTTATCGAAATTCCATTTTATAATTTCTTTTTTAGAGAGTTGTTGTAGTGATTTTAAATAAAGATAACGCGTAGCAAGTCTGTAATTCTCTTTTTTAATGGCCTTTTTTGTGAGCTTATCAAAATTGGTTTCCGTTAGGGCTTCTTCTGTAAAATGAATAGAATCTATTGTTCTAGATTCACTTTTAAAGACACTACTTATTGGTGTTTGCATTAAAAAACGAATAAGTAAAAATAAGGTTCCAATGCCTAAAAGAGCATACACTATATATTCTAAAACTTTATAATTTACGTCTATATCGATACCAAAGATATCTTGAAGCCAGCCAAAGAATTTTTTAAAAACGGATTGTATTAAATTAACGCCACCAGTATCATTTATTGAGTAGTTAAAGTCGCTTCCGTTATAGCGATCATTTATGTTTTCTTTAAAATAAGTGACTTCAATAGATGAAGAATCTTTTTTTATTTCAAGTTCCTGTGCGCTTACAGAAGTGAAACTAAAAAGAGTTAAGCATAACAGATATGTGATTTTTAGCGCTTTATTCATCATTACCAATCAAATCGATTTTGCTTTGTAAGAAAGTATTGTATTTTTCTTCATGCAAATTGTAGAATAGCACTCCATAAGCCAATTGTGATAAGGCTTGCGAGAAAATAAATGATAAAAGAAAAATGGCGAAAGAAATGGTAAACAAGATACTAGAAAAATTACTTGTAAGGATGTCGATATTACTTTCAGCAGAAAAATAGACATATATAGAGAGTATAAATCCTGGAATAGCTATAATTAAAGCAGTAATCATTAAATTTAAAACACCTATTACAAAGCTATAACCTATTACTTTTAAGAAGTTATTAATTGAGAATTCCCAGCCTTCTTTTAAAGCTTCGACTGTAGATAAATTATTAGAAAAAATGGCCATAAATGCTATTCCAAACATAGCAGAAAGAATAAAACTAATAGCATATTGTACCAATGTGCCTACAACAGGAATAAAAGCAAGTACTATGGAGATAATAAAATACCCGAGATAAATTAATATACCTAAGAGTATAAATAGAAAGATGTTTCCAATGTTAAGTTTTATACTATCCCAAATACCTTTGGAGGTTTGGTTTCCTCCAGTCTTTACATATTGTGTAATGTAAGCGCTAGAAAAACTATAGTTAATTAAGGAAGTGGTAAAGTAAATTAAGGCGAGTAATATACCTCCAATTCCTAAATATAATTGAGTTTCGGTTTGGGAGCTTCCCATTCCAAATCTAAAGTCTCTACTAGCTAAGCCCATAAAACCAGTAACTAAAAGGTAGCTAGATAATAATACAAAAATGATACTTAAGGCGTTATACCTTAAATACAGATTTATGTAATCTTTAAAATTTTGTTTTAAGAAAGAAAAATAGCTGTCGATAATGGAGCCAAAAGAACTTCTGGTACGTAATTCTATATATTTTGTTTTCAATTAAGTTTTAATTTTCGGTTAAGTAAAATAGGGTAAAAAATATAATAATAGCTAATCAATGCAACAGAAGCTAAGATAATACTATAAGAAATTACCCAATGCATATTATCTCCATATCTTGTAATAAAGCCTTCAATAAAGCCCGCAATTATAAAAAAGGGAAAAGTACTCACAATTATTTTTAAACCATCTTTAGCACCTTTCATAAAGGAGACGCGTCTGGAATATGTTTTAGGGAATAGAAAGCTGTTTCCCATTACTAATCCGGCGCATCCTGCAATAACGATTACAGAAATTTCAATAGTGCCATGGAGCCAAACAGTCGAGGTTTTCTCTAAAACACCATGGTTATAGAAAAAAGTAATAAAAGCACCAAGCATAATACCATTACTAAATAGTACGTAAATAGTGCCAACGCTAAATAAAATACCCATTGCAAAAGCAAAAATTCCTACACGTATATTATTAATTGTAATCCCTAAGAACATGCCTATTTCTCCACTGCTTTTATACACAGCCATTGGTTCTCCTTTTTCTATGTTTTCAATAGTCATATTAACGTAGGCATCACCTAAAATAAGGCGAACAAAACTATCATCGTTTAGGGTTGAAACAGCTCCAATAACCACAGCTGCCATAAAAAATAAAAAGGTATATAATAAGGTTTTATGGTATTGTTTAAAGAATAGAGGGAATTCATATTTCCAAAAGGAAACAATTTTATTACTCGTTTCTTTTTTTGTGATATAAATTTTTTGATGGGCTTGTGAAGCTAGCGAATTTAAGTAAGCCAAAGTTTTACTCTCAGGATAATACGTTTGTGCATAAGACAAATCGTTAGTAAGTTGAATATAGTAAGAAGCTAAGGTGTCTGGATTTATTTTAATATTATTTTGCAATGATGTTTCAAATGCAATCCATTTTTCCTTATTTTGCTTCACAAAAGATGCCTCGCGCATATATAAAATAATAATTTTAACGAATATACATTTCCATGAGCAATTTAGCAATTAACACTGCGCAAAATGTAAACTTAGATTACAAACTTATTGGGTTAGGAGAGCGGTTACTTGCTTTTTTAATAGATGGGATTATTTTGTTTACTTATATGTCTATAATGGAAAATCTGGTGTCTCTTTCAGATATTTTTGAAATTGATGATTGGGGAAAACGAGGTTTGTTAGGCTTAATTACGCTGCCAGCGTTATTTTATTCTGTTTTGTGCCATATTCTATTTGATGGTAAAACGATAGGTAAAATGATAATGAAAATTAAGGTCGTACGTCTTGATGGCTCACCAACACAATGGTATAATTTATTTGTGCGTTGGATGTTACGTTTAATAGATATCTGGATGTTTTTTGCTTCAATAGGTGTTTTAAGTATTTTGTTTTCAGAAAAAAAACAACGTGTTGGAGATTCAGCTGCCGGAACAGTGGTTATTTCTACAAAGAATAAAGATAAAATTTCGAGTACAATATTAGAAGATTTAGTAGAAGACTATCAGCCTGTATTCACAAATGTTACACAGTTAAAGGATAAAGATGTTCGTATAATTAAAGAAACTTTTAATATCGCTAAAAAAGCGAACGACTATAAAACATTTATTCTTTTAAGAAATAAAATTTGTGAAATTTTAAATATCGAAAGTAAAATGTACGATAAAGATTTTGTTGAAACCATTTTAAAGGATTACAATTATTATACACAGAATATGTAAGAAGCCATATATTGCCTTATGTAAGCCTTGTATAAATCGTTTTTTTTAAATGTATGATTTAACATTTTTAAATATTATAAAATGAAAAATATTTTTAGCAAAGAAACTGCAAATGAGGTTATTAATAGAGTTAATAACCTATCAAAGACTACCCAACCCAATTGGGGAAAAATGTCTGTTTCACAAATGTTAGCACATTGTTGTATTACTTACGAAATGGTATATACGGATAAGCATCCTAAACCTAATGCATTTGTTAAAATGATGTTGAAATTGTTTGTAAAAAAAGCTGTAGTAAGTGAAAAAGCTTATCCAAAAAATGGAAGAACAGCTCCACAATTTATAATAGCTGATGCAAGAGAGTTTGAAACAGAGAAAAAACGTTTAACCGATTTCTTATTAAAAACACAAGAATTAGGAGAAGATTATTTTGATGGAAAAGAATCTCATTCCTTTGGTAAGCTTTCTGTAATAGAATGGACTAACTCTTTTTACAAACATTTAGATCATCATTTAAGACAGTTTGGAGTGTAGAACTGTTTATAAATAAATCAAGTAAAAATACAATAATAGAATAATCAATGTTTTATATAATAGACATTTTAGGAACGTTAGCATTCTCCATTTCGGGTGTACTTGTTGCGCTTAATAAAAGAATGGATGCATTTGGTGTTCTTATTATTGCTTTTGTAACAGCAGTAGGAGGAGGGACATTGAGAGATGTTCTTATTGGTGAAACTCCAGTAAGCTGGATGAAGGATATGACTTTTGTTTACGTAGTTTTAATATCGACAATTTTAGCAGTAATTTTTAAATCGAAAATCGATTATCTACGTAAATCGCTATTTTTATTCGATACTATTGGAATAGGTTTGTATACAGTAGTTGGAATAGAGAAAGGTATTAGCGCAGGATTACATCCTATAATTTGTATAGCATTAGGAACAATGTCTGCATGTTTTGGAGGTGTTATTCGTGATATTTTATGTAATGAGATTCCAGTAATTTTTAGAAAAGAAGTATATGCAACAGCTTGTATCCTTGGAGGTATTGTTTATTTTATTATCAAACGTCTGCCAATAGAAGGGAATCTTGTATTTATAATTGCAGGATTGGTTGTTATTATTACTCGTCTTTTAGCAGTGAAGTTTAAGTTGAGGTTGCCTAATTTATATAGGTAGTTTGGTAATTAAAATATTTAATTATTTCACAATTCTAGAAGAAAAATAGAGTAATAGCTACAATTATATAATCCGTAAAGCGTGAAATTGTTTTTTTAATGGATTCTAAATCCTAAATTTAAACCGTGAAAACGGTCATTAAACAACATTTGCTCAATACTATTTCAAAACTATCACCTTATCAATATAAATATTATGTCGTGGCCAATGGCCTCCATCGACTTCTTGCTCTGCAATTTTATCGACAACGTCCATTCCTTTAATAACACGACCAAAAGCGGTATATTCTCCATCTAAATGAAACTGATTGCTTTGAGTGATAAAAAACTCGAAAGGCGAGGCTAATTTATAAGCGTTTTTAATTTCGCCACTAGGTATGGATATTACTCCACGCTTGTGTTTGTAGCCATGTCTTACATCTGGAGGTAATAAATAGCGACCCATTTTTTTACGTTTTTGTAAAACCTCTGGCTCATCACTACTTCCACCTTGAATAACAAAGTTTTTTACCACACGATGAAACTGTGTACCATCGAAAGCCTTGTTTTTTGTTAGAAAAATAAAGTTTGCTCTATGGTATTGCACATTATTAAATAGTTCTAATTCTATATTTCCGTATCTAGTATAAATACGTACTTTATTCTCTTTATTAATTTTACCATATTCAGCGAAGAAATCCATCGCGTTATCATCGTTTAAAGGAAGGTAGCGTTCTTCTAGTGTAAGTTTAGAACTATCGATTTTCACTATCTTTTCTTCAGCCTTTGGTGTAATGGTATCGGTTGTTATGACTTTTTTCTCTACAGGTTTAGGTTTAGTTTGTTTATCTTCACAATTAAATATTAACAACATACAGAAAATTAGAAGTAGTCTCATAAATGAAATTTGAATCGTTTTTAAAATCTATTGTAAAAATAGAAAATTTACCACTGCCAGCCGAAACTTCACAGTTTAAAATGTCTCCTCCGTTTAGAGAGGACTTAATAAATTTGCAAACTGAAAAGATAAAGAGTGCAAGAAAAAGTGCTGTTATGGCACTGTTTTACCCAAATGCAGAAGGTGAAACCTATATTGTTTTAATTCTTAGAAAAACATATAAAGGAGTCCATTCTGCACAGGTAGGGTTTCCTGGTGGGAAACTAGAAGCAAACGAAACCAACCTGCAAGCCGCTTTGCGTGAAACCGAAGAAGAGATAGGAGTAAAGCAGGATACCATTATTGTTCTAAAAGAATTAACCCAAATGTACATTCCGCCAAGCAATTTCTATGTGAAGCCATTTATTGGAATTGTAGAAAAAACACCTAAATTCACAAAACAGGAGACAGAAGTAGAGGATATTTTAGAGGTTAAACTAACCGATTTTTTAAACGATAAAAGAGTAACAAAAAAAACGGTTTCACTAGCTAATGGTCTAAAAGCGAGTGTTCCAGCTTATAATTTAAATAGTCATTTGGTTTGGGGAGCAACAGCTATGATGCTTAGTGAAGTGAAAGACTTGTTAAAGGCTACCTTTAAATAGTTCCATTTTGCTACATTTGTTAATACTAAGAACTAAAAACAACTATGGGTTTATTTAAACGAAATCCTTTCGGACATATACTATTTCTAAAAAAGTGGCTTATTAGACTCCTTGGAGTACTATCTCATAGGCGCTTTCGTGGCTTTAACAATTTACAGATTGAAGGTTCAGAGATTATTAAAAACTTACCAGATACTAACGTGCTTTTTATCTCTAACCACCAAACGTACTTTGCAGATGTATTCTCAATGTTCCACGTGTTTAACGCGAGTTTAAGTAATAGAGAAGACTCTATTAAAAATGTTGGATATTTATGGAACCCGAAATTAAACATGTATTACGTTGCAGCTAAAGAAACCATGAAATCTGGTTTGTTACCTAAAATATTTGCTTATACAGGATCAATAAGTATTGAGCGTACCTGGAGAAGTAAGGGAGAGAATATAAACAGGCAAGTGAAAATGAGTGACATTTCTGCCATTTCTAAAGCTTTAGACGATGGTTGGGTAATTACATTCCCTCAAGGTACAACAACACCATTTAAGCCCATTCGTAAGGGAACAGCGCATATTATTAAACGCTACAAGCCAATTGTAGTACCTATTGTAATAGATGGGTTTAGACGCTCTTTCGATAAAAAAGGTCTATATATCAAAAAGAAAAACGTGTATCAATCTTTCGAAATTAAAAAACCTTTGGAAATTGATTACGAAAACGAATCGATAGCAAGTATTGTAGAGAAAATAGAATATGCTATCGAACAACATCCTTCATTTTTAAAAGTGATCCCTCAGGAAGAGTTGTTAGCTCAAGAAGAGTTAAATAAACAACGTGAGTGGCTTGGGTAGTATTCTGTTTATAGAACAGTTTAAGCTAGCCAGACTTTATTTTAGTATTTCATTATCGTTGTAATAAAAGAAAAGAGAAAACAATTAATACTTTATTATTTTTTTTTAATAAAGTTATTTAGTTGAATTCATTTTCTTAATACAAAGGCAATTATTATAAGTTTTTATATTAAAAAAAACGTCTTATATTAGTTGTCATACTCGATTAGTTATTAAAATAATGATGTATTTTTCGAGAGTAGCATAGGTATAACTAATTCGTATTAATAACAATAATACTTTATGATTGGACCAGATGAGCACATTAAAGAAAGTGAAAGGCTTAATGATTTAGAATCGTTTTCTATTCTTGATACTTTACCAGAAAGTGATTACGATAACCTAACACGCCTAGCTTCTCAAATATGCAATACACCTATTTCTTTAATTAGTTTAATTGATGATAAACGCCAATGGTTTAAATCTCATCACGGTTTAGAAGCATCTGAAACACCTAAAGAACAAGCCTTTTGCGCACATGCTATAAACGATCAAGAACAAGTTTTTATTATCGAAGATGCGCGAAAAGACATACGTTTTCATGATAATCCATTGGTAACTGGAGATCCTCATGTTATATTTTATGCAGGAGTTCCATTAATTAGCGAAAGCGGCTTGCCTCTTGGTACTCTATGTGTAATAGATAATAAACCAAAAACATTAAGTCAAGATCAAATTCACTCCTTGAATGCGCTTTCTAAGCAGGTAATGAATTTACTAAAGCTTAGAAAAAACGAAAAGTTACTAGAGCAATCATTAAAAACACTCAAAGCTAAAAATAAGGAATTAGAACAATTTACATTCATAGCATCTCACGATTTGCAAGAACCTATTAATACAGTAATTAGTCTAATCGATATTTTAGAAGAAGAACCTAATAATAACTTAAACGCGATTGAGAAAAAAAGCTTTGAGTATATTTATAGTGCAGCCCATAGAATGAAAGCGCTTGTAAAAGCACTGCTTGATTATGGAAAACTAGGAGAAAGAGCTCAAGTAAAACAAGTAGATTGTAATACTATTGTAAAAAACGTAATCAAAGATTTAGATGCGTTAATAAAAGAGTCTAAAGCTCAAATTACTATTAATAAATTACCAACGCTGTATGCGTTTGAGGTAGAATTAATGTTCTTATTTAAATACTTAATAATTAACGCAATTAAGTTCTCGAAACCCAATGTCACGCCAGTGATTAAAATCTCTTTTATAGCAGAAAACTTAAATTGGAGATTTAGTGTAGAAGATAATGGAATAGGTATTGACGAGAAATATAAAGAGAAAATATTTTTAATTTTCCAACGGTTACATCAAAGAGTAACGTATTCTGGAATTGGAATAGGTTTGTCTCATTGCAATAAAATTGCAGAGTTGCATAAGGGAGGTATATGGGTAGATTCTAAATTAAACCATGGTAGTTCATTTCAATTTACAATAAATAAAAATTTAAAGCATTATGAGAAAATTTGATGGATTAGATTTTATCCTGTTGGTAGACGACGACGAGTCTACTAATTTCGTAAATAACATAATTATAAAAAAAGCAGAAATAGATGCGCCGGTTCATGTTGCTTTCGATGGTATAGAAGCCTTAGAGTTCTTGACATCTACTGGTAAATTTGCATCTCAAAAGACTTTACCAAAATCGGGAATTATTTTTTTAGATATTAATATGCCTGTAATGAATGGTTGGGAGTTTCTAGAAGAATACCGTAAACTCAATAGTACACAAAAAGAAAATATAGAAATAGTGATGTTAACTACAAGCTTAAACGAAGACGATTCTACAAGAGCTAACAGTAATGTAGATATAAAAAGACTTGTTAATAAGCCATTAAGAATAGAGAAGCTTAATAAAATTATTAATGATCGTATTTAGAGCAGAGATTATCAGGTTCTTAATTAAAAACTAGTAAGTCTGTTATAGTTTTATAGAGTAACTATTATACAAATATTAAAAGTGTTTTAATGACTAATATTATATAGAAACTCACCAAATACCTCTCCGCCTTTATACACTTGTCCAATAATAAAAACAACCGAAACTAAAGCAACACATAAGTTAATGCTAGATTTCTCTTTGTTGGATAGTGCTTGGTATTTATCTATAATTTTATCAATAAAAAAGGAATTTTCTTGAGTATTCATAATGTAAATTTTAAACTTCTAGTTTCTTTAATTCTTTATAATTACGGTTTAAACGCTTCATTAAAATACCATAAATTAATTTGTAAAACAGCCAAATTAAGCCAACAAAAACAACAGTCATAACTATTATAATAGCTGCCATAATAAGTTTTCCATTAGTGTCGGCCTTTGCCATTAACTCTACTACTTTAGGGTCTGTTTGCGTTGCATAGTAAGAGCCTAAAATCATAGCTACAACTGCCATAATTAGGTTGTAACCAACATAATATTTAATTACTTTTCTAGTGCTAAGAATACTTTCCATAAGCTTCTTAGCATTATCAGTAACAGAAATACTTTTATAAGCCTTAAAAAGTAAATATATAAACACTAAAATAACAGTAAAACTAAAAATAGTTAAACTTGTTAAAAGTGTTTCGTTCATGTGTGTAGACTCCACTTGTGCTCTGTAAGAAGCCGATAATTTTGGTAGAAAAGTAATAGCTACCCAAAAAATTAATTCTGCAATACTAATATAAAATAACGTCTTAACAATCGAAGACGATTTTTTCCATAGCATAGGATATAACTCTTTAGAGCTCAGTTGCTTTTCTTCAACTGCATCACTTTGCCAGTGTTTTTTTAATAATTCTAATTCATCCATCTTTTTACGGATTTAGTATGGTTCTTAACTTGTTTTTCACTCTATTCATCTTCACTCTAGCATTAACTTCAGTAATACCCATTGTTTCACTAATTTCTTTATAATTTTTGTCCTCTAAGTATAAGAAAACAAGTGCTTTTTCAATATCATTTAATTGGTGTACAGCACTGTAAAGCAATTTTAATTGTTGCTCCTCAGTATCGTCGTAATCCTCGGCCTTAATTTTAAACTGAACAGTATCAAACTGTGTTGTATTAATCGTTCGCTTAGACTTTCTATATAATGTAATAGCAGTGTTTAAGCCAACTCTGTACATCCACGTGCTAAATTTCGCATCACCACGAAATTTAGGATAGGCCTTCCATAACTGTATGGTTATTTCCTGAAACAAATCGTTATGCGCATCGTAGTTATTGGTATATAATCTACAGACTTTATGCACGATGTTCTGGTGTTTTTCCAGCAATTCTATAAAACTATGTTCGAGTTCTTTATTCAATGTGGTTGGTTAGGTTACTCTATAAGTAGTATAAACTTAAGATATGTTACAGTAATTGCAAAATTATTTTTTTTGGCGTTACCTAAAGGTCGGGCTTTCCGCTATATCTTTTGTTAAAAAAAACAAAAGGATGCCGCTTCAATCCCTAACGCGAAGCCGTCTAAATTTAATGTTTATTCTTAAATTAATACTTTATGTAAAAACGTTAAAGCACTCATTTGGTTGTTTTTAATGTTTGCTATAGGTAATCTCTATAGTGAGCCTTTATTGCTTTGTGTTATTAATCCTTTAACTATAAGTAATTGTGCTAAAGCATAAGTAAACATAATACTAAAATCGGCTAAATAAAATGGTAAATAAAACTTATTAAAAGCTAAAAGACTATCCGAAACCATAAAAATCAACGCTCCAAGAAATACCAAATTATAACTATTAGCACCAACTTTTTTATCTCTTAAAAATGCAGAAGTTGCCATTGCTAAAATAATAAGCATGTATAAAATTACAGGAATTAATAAAGCATTCAAGCCAGACTTTAAAAACCAAAACAGTCCAAAAGCATAAACTAAAAGTAAAGCAATAAAACCATAAGGCTTTTTATTTTTATCTCTATGTTTTAAAAACACCAAACAATAGAAAATATGCGCTATTAAAAAAGCAATAAGACCAGAGATAAAAAAATATTCAGAGACACTTACAAAAAGTAAAAGCACATCACCTAATACCGAAAATCCCAATGCCAGAACCGTTAGCATTCTAACGTTATTTCTTAGGTGTTTACTATTTATTAAAAAGAAAACAATCAAACTTATAACAACAAGAGGTTTAGATATATAATGTATCCAGTTTAAATCTAGCCAATCTGCAATTAGTGTTTCAAAACAAAGAATAATTGTAAATATAATATAGAAAGTATAAGATTTGGTTGGTTGCATTAGCAATTTGTTGGTAATGTAAAAGTATGTAATTAAAAGCGTTTTAGCATTACCACGTATATAAGAGTCCGCAAGAAACAAAGTAGTTTCTTACCAACGTTTATATTAAACACAGTCAAAAGTTAGGAGTGGAAAATAGAGTAATCTAACAATTCAATAAATACAATTGTTTAACCTTTAAATAATAGCCTTTATAAACAGTAAATCGTATCTTTGATTACACTATTTTTATTATCTATTTCTATGAATATTCCAGAATCTAAATTACCAAGAGTTGTCATTGTAGGTGGCGGTTTTGCAGGTGTAAGTATGGCTAAAGCTTTGGCCAATAAAAATGTTCAAGTGGTATTAATAGACAAACGGAATTACCATACGTTTCAGCCCTTACTATATCAAGTGTCTTCAGCAGGATTAGAACCAGATTCTATTGCTTATCCTCTTAGAAAAATAATAAAAAATCACAAACACACTTATTTCCGTTTAACGGAAGTAGAACGTATAGATGCCGATAAAAAAGAAATTCATGCCGATATTGGTGTACTTTCTTTCGATTATCTAATTCTTGCCACAGGAACGAAAACAAATTACTTTGGTAATAAAACTATCCAGGATAATAGTATGCCAATGAAAAAAGTGCCACAAGCACTTAATATTCGTAGTTTAATACTTCAAAATTTTGAAAGTGCAGCAGTTAGTAATAATAAAAGCGAACGCGAAGCATTACTAAACTTTGTAATAGTTGGAGGTGGACCAACAGGAGTAGAGCTTGCAGGAGCTATTGCCGAACTTAAAAACCACATTCTCCCAAGAGATTATAAAGATATTGACGCTAATAGAATGCAAATACACTTGCTAGAAGGTAACGCAAGAGTATTACCACCAATGAGCGAGCATGCCTCAAAAAAAGCGGAACAGTTTTTAAAAGAATTAGGCGTATTAATACATTGTAACACCTTTGTAAAAGATTACGATGGTAAAACAGTAACCACAAATACAGATTTAACATTAGAGTCCGACACCTTAATTTGGGCAGCAGGAGTTACAGGTCGTCCAGTAAAAGGTCTGGATGCAAAAGTTATAATGGAACATTCTAACCGTTATAAAGTAAATAGATACAATCAAGTAGAAGGTTACGATTCTATTTTTGCACTTGGAGATATTGCGTTAATGGAAACCGAAGCATTCCCAAAAGGACATCCGCAAGTCGCACAACCAGCAATACAACAAGGCAAATTATTAGGCAAAAATATACTAAGACTTATTGATAAAAAGCCTTTAAAAGAATTTACTTATCACGATAAAGGTTCTATGGCTACAGTTGGTAGAAATAAAGCAGTTGTAGATTTAAAACATTATAAATTCGCAGGCTTTTTTGCTTGGTTTGTTTGGATGTTTGTACACTTAATGTCTTTGGTAGGTTTTAGAAACAGAGTAATTGTGTTTTTTAATTGGACTTACAATTATATTAATTTCGATAAAGCAGCTAGGCTTATTATTAGACCTTATGTTAAGAAGTGAGAAGTGAGAAGTGAGAAGTGAGAAGTGAAAAAGTAGTGTCATTGCGAGCTTTTTCAATAGAAAAAAAGCGCGGCAATCTCTTCAATTTACCTCTAATACTATATGGAGTAGGTCTTTGTGTTTTTCTCATTTTTACATGACTGTTTTTCTTGCTAAGTCAGGAAGTCATTAGCAAAGTATCAAAAGATTACTTCATCGTTCTGTAATAATACTTACAATCAAACCATTCAACGCATCAAGAGATTGCTTCGTCCTGCGTCCTCGCAATGACGATAATAACGAGATTGCTAAGTCGTTCCTTTGGCTCTTCTCGCAATGACGAGTACATTTCAACCTTAAAAAAATACAGTTCGGTAACTATAAGTTTTAAAAACGATACTACAAACGCACATTTGTATCATCAATTAAAGCCAACGAACCGATATGAAGTTTTTAATTACAATTCTAATCACATTAATAAGCTTACAACTAACTTCCGCACAATCGCAAATTAACGGAACAATTAAAGACGCTAAAAACAATCCCATAGATGGTGCAAACGTATATCTCGATGGTACTTACGATGGCGCAACTACAAACGCAGCAGGTATTTTCAGTTTTAAAACCACAGAAGTTGGTACACAAACGCTAACCGTTTCTTATATCTCTTTCGAGACTTATGTAATGTCTAGCAACGTTTCTGCTTTAAACGGCTTAAAAATCACTTTAAGAGAAGATGTAAACGCACTCGATACCGTTGTGTTGTCTGCAGGAACTTTTTCGGCAGGCGATAATAGTAAAATCTCTGCTTTAACGTCTATGGATGTGGTAACTACAGCAAGTGCGCTTGGCGATTTTGTTGGTGCTTTGCAAACTTTACCTGGCACAACAACGGTTGCCGAAGATGGTAGACTGTTTGTTCGTGGTGGAGAAGCAGAGGAAACGCAAATATTTATAGATGGTATTCGTGTGTTTACGCCATATTCACCATCTGCAAATAATACACCAACTCGCGGACGTTATTCGCCATTTTTGTTCGATGGGATTACCTTTTCTACAGGTGGTTATAGTGCAGAATATGGTCAAGCATTATCAAGCGTATTACTTTTAAACACTATAGACGAGCCAGCTCAAGAAAAAACTGATATTGGAATTATGACACTTGGTGCAACACTTGGTAACACCCAAAAGTGGGAGCGAAGCTCGCTTAGTGTAAATGCGTCTTACATTAATTTAGCACCTTATCAAGCTGTTTTTAAAGATAGAAACCAATGGTTAAAATCTCCTGAAAGTGTTTCTGGTGAAGCTGTTTACAGATATAAAACCAATAATGGTATGCTAAAACTTTATTCTGCTTTCGATAAAAGTAATTTTGAATTGATTCAAGAAGATATAAATTCTCCTGAAGGTTTACGTTTTAAACTCGATAATTCTAACTTGTATCTTAACGGTTCTTACGCTGCAAAACTAGAAAATAGATGGAAACTAAATACAGGTTTTAGTTACACACACGCTAAAAACAAAATGGCAATTGATGATAATAATATCGATGATACCGAAAATTCTATCCATACAAAACTGAAATTACGTAAAAGCTTTAGCAACCGTTTTAAATTAAACTTTGGAGCAGAATATTTTACAACCAATTTTAATGAAGCTTTTAAAAGCAATAGTATACAACCAGTAGATTATGGTTATAAAAATAACATTTCTGCTGCATTTACCGAAGCCGATATTATTTTCTCTAGAAAACTAGCCTTAAAAGCAGGATTACGTGCCGAATATAGCGAACTTTTTAAAGAGGCTACTGTGTCTCCAAGACTCTCTTTAGCTTATAAAACAGGAGCAAAGAGCCAAGTGTCTTTGGCTTATGGCGATTTTTACCAAAACCCCAATTCTAGTATTTTAAAGTTCGAACAAAACTTAAAAGCACAGCAAACACAGCATTATATTTTAAACTACCAATACAATAACGATGGTAGAATTTTTAGAGCAGAAACCTACTTTAAAAATTATAATAACTTAGTAAAATACGATAGCGATTTTGCAAGTTTCGATACTAATTATAACAGCTCTGGAAACGGATTTGCTAAAGGTTTAGATCTCTTTTATCGCGATAATAAAAGCTTAAAGAATATAGATTATTGGGTAAGCTACTCTTATTTAGATACAGAACGTGAGTATAAAAACTACACAGTTGCCGCACAGCCAAATTTTGCAAACAAACACAATCTTTCTGTAGTTGGTAAATATTGGATTGAAGACTGGAAAAGCCAAGTAGGTTTAAGCTATGCTTTTGCTTCTGGTAGAACATATACCAACCCAAACCAAGCTGGTTTTTTAAACGCTAAAACCAAAAGCTATAATAGTTTAAGCCTTAATTGGGCTTATTTATTAAGCCCACAGAAAATTCTTTATTTCTCTGTAAATAATGTGCTAGGTTTTAAAAACGTAAATGGTTACCAATATGCAAATACTCCAGATGTAAATAATAATTTTTCTAGACAAGCGCTAAGACCTGCTGCAGACCAATTCTTTTTTGTTGGTTTCTTTTGGACTATTAGTGAGAATGGGACTGATAATCAGTTGGATAATTTGTAAATTCTTGCGAAGGCAGGAACCTCATGAAATGGAATACGAATTATGTTTGGAATAGTTATTTGTCCTTATTTTTTTTTTCAATATGTTTTATTATGACATCAATAACTTTCTCTTTAGCTTTAGCAGTAATAAGGTAATGTTCTTTTTTTACTACTAAAGATTTTTCTTGATCCATTTCAATAAAGCCTAATTCCATTAATTTAGGGATTCTTTTAGCAATAAACTGATAAGAAAAATCAGTTAGCTCTCCTAATTTTTTTGTTGGTAACGATACAGGTGAAAATTGTTTTAACGCTAATAGAATTCTTAATTCGTCAAAATCGACTTGAAACAAAGAAGTCCTTTCAATGTTTTTTATTTTTTCAATAAGTTCTTTATTCGATACTGTTGTTTCACATTTATTTAGAGAACCATCTTTCATGCAAGTAGGACAGTTCATATCATAGAATTCAAATTGTTTTTTCAATTCAAAATCAAACTCGTGTCCCAACGAACATTTTAATACCTGAGTTGAATTAAAGTGTTCTCTAATTAAATGATTTAAACTAAATCTAGAATCACTGTAATATTTTCTATGATCAGAATCTTTTGGTCTACCATAGCTTAAATTATTTTTTCTGCACAAACCATAATCTAAGGCGAATAATGTAGAAGAAATATTGCTTTTATCTTTGATTTTATTGTATGTGCTTAAGTAACCGTTTAACTCTAAGTTATTTAACAAGTTTGAGAATTCGTCATTTACAACGAAATGGCTTGTTGGTTGGTCTGGAACATTAAAAATTTTAGCTCTAGATTTTGCGATATTAAGCTTGTTGAATTTTTGTTTGTTGACTATTTTTTCAAGTAAATTTGTTTGATTTGCAATATTAATTTTATCTTCAAATGGTCGAGTTATATATGGGTTTGATTCAAAATAACTTTCTGTTATTTCTTCATAATATCTTTGTGCAGCATTTCCAATTGCAGCTTTTGTTATTTTAGTATCGTGTATTAGATGAGATTCATAGCAATATGAAAGTATGTATCCTAATTTTCTAGGAATATTCATTGATACATCAAAGAGTATTTCGTGTAAATCAGTCTTTTTAATATCGAAATATTCATAAAATTTTGACTTTATAAAAAATAATTTCGACCTATTTTCTATAAGACGTTGATTATAATCTAATGCCAATTCTTCCATTTTAGAAATGGATTTATAGATATTATATGCTTCAAAGAAATCTAAGTGAATAAAATCAATTTTAGAAATATCTATTTTACCTAAATATAATCGACCTCTATATGAAGCTATTTTAAATTTTATGAAATTCTCAGATAAATTATTTAAAGGAGCAATAAACCAATCAACGAATATCTTTTGGGCTTCTAAGTCAATCTCAGAAAAATCATCTAGATATAGGTAGAGATGTCGTAAACCAATTATTTCTTTTATTTTTAAAAAATTATCTATTAATAAGCTTTTAATGTCAAGAAAATTAAGAAAAATTGAATTAAATTCATTCCTTACTTTTTGCTCTTTTCCAGTTTTAACGCCTCCATTTAGTTTTGGAGTTTTACTAATTTCTATGTTTAAGTTTTTTTCATTTGTATTAGTGAATTCTAATTCTTCACCAATGTTTGTAAAAAGACCAATATCGATTTTTCTAAAAACGTTATCTAATTCACTTTCTATATTATTTAGCTCAATTTGAATTGATTGTATTTTATCATAGTCTAAACCAAATGCTTTTTCAATTAGATTAAATTTCAAATGTTTTTCAATTCTTTTTTTTATTTCTAAAATGATCTCTTTGATAAAGTTTTTATATAATAAATACTTAGTTAGTTCATCTTTAGAGATGTAGGTTTCGTTTTCGTACTTTAGAATTGGAGTTGCTCTGTCATAAATTGTTTTTACATCTAAATACAGTGGTAAGACAGTTGATTGATTTATTTGTTCAATCATTGATTTTTGAAAAATTGTTGATTTCCCTGTGCCTTTCCTACCTATTAATATTGTAGTATTACTTAAATTCACTTTATCTTTTACAGCACTATTAGGAAATAAGTCAGTATAAAAATCATTTATTAAATTTTCTCCATCATCGTTTAATAATTCAGCTTTTTGATTTAGTTTTAAAGATTCTGAAAATTTTGAAAATTCTTTAATGTCTGTCATTTGTTTTTTTTATTTCTGTGCTTGATTCTAATTATTGCAACTAGCTATATGTAAATCTAGACTTATTATTTTAAGTAAAGAAAGCCATTAGTATTATTTAAATGTTATTGTCCTCAATTGTGCTAATTATTTAAAGTAGCAAGCTAAAATTAATTTGTTTATGACAATAATACTTAAAACTACGTGTTTTTTATAATAAACATTGGTTTTGGAGCTTTGTATTATCAAAATGTTATTCAACTGGAATTCTAATCTTAGTTTCGTTAACATCCATTCTTGTTTTGTTTAGAGTAACTAAAATAGGTTCTTCTTTTTCTCTATCGTATTCTACTATTCCAAAGGTTTTTACTTCTTTAATAGCAACAATTTTTACATCAACATCAATACCTTGTAGTTGGTTGTCATTACTTAACCCAATATAAAATGTTCCTTGTGTTAAGTTTGAGTTTTTTCCATATGCAGCTATTCCTTTTCCAGTGTCGAATTGCATGTAAGTTTGATTATTTATGAACTTTAATGCATTTTCATGATCTGTAATAAATGTATAAAGTACATCTTCACCAGTCTTCGGTATTATTAAATCTGTAATTGTTCCAAGAGCTAGACCTGCTAAAGGAGTTCCATAAATTGAGGCAATTCCTTTTGCTAAACTTCCAACCGATTCTGCGTTTTGTTTGTATGCTTTTTGAGCTTCTTCACCAACACCTATCCAGTAAGCCCAAGCAATAACTTTTTCTTCTTTTAATTCATTTTTAATCGGGTTTGGTAAATCTACTCTTAAATAAGTACTACTTTTATTCTCGTTGTAATAAGAATGTACACGTTGGTTTTTGTTAAATAAAAGATCTTCTATATTTTCTGTCTTTACTAATTCTCTAATTTTCTCTTTGTATTTAATTGTTTTATAACCTGTAATACTATCAGCAGTATATGGTGTGTAAATAGTATCTCTTACGGTTTTCCATTTCCAATTAGTATTAAAATCTTTGACAGATTCATCTGCTGGAATTCTATAAATTTTGACTCTACCAACTCTTCTTGTTAATGAAGAACTATAAAATCTAAATTTATAAATCCCTTTGTTTTTTATGTGTATTTGTTTTTTAGAAATTTTCTGCACTTTAAAATCAGAGAATATTTTATTATTAGGTAACTCGAAAACTTCAATTTCTTTTAAATGTTTTCCTTTTACCATTTCAAAATCGAATTCAATAATATCACCTTCTGCAAAACTGAAAAATAATTCTTCAGTTTCGTCAAGGTTTAAAGAGATTGTAGATTCTGTTACTAAAATGGGTTTTTCAGTAGAGAATGAGTGCTGTGTAGAGATTAATAGAAAGGTAAAAAGTAATTTTTTTAACATGTTTTTTTGGGGAATTTGTATTTTAGTTTGTTTGTAAAGAAAACCATTAATATTATTTAAACATTACGGATATCCTCAATTGGGCTATTTTTTATCAGCGGCAAGCTAAAATTAATAGGTAAGAAAAACAATACGTAGAACTACGTATTTATAAAAAGTTGTAAACCATTCGGTTTTTAAATGGTAATGCTAATGGTTTGGTAGCGTACAGCGAAAATGCTATTCTAAAATATTGGAAGTAACGTTTTTAATAGTGTCTATTAAATTTAAAGTTTTAGCATTTATAATTATATTTTTTCTATAAATAAATACTAGTTTAGCTTAAAATTTTAAAAAAAAATCATGAAAAAACTTTACATTTTATTTATTCTTTTAGCTCAAGTGTCTTTTGCTCAAATTAGCATTGGACAAATAAGTACTTTTACTGGTGACGGTAATTTTGAGGGTTGGAACAATTTAAATTCAACATTTACTCCTGTTGCAGCAGCTGGTGGTTTTTTAACTGCAGATGGTTCTCCATCTATACTTCCAGGAACAATACCACCTAATAGATTAATTATTGATAACATTACAAATTGGGGAGGAGATTATACAAGCGTTGGTGTTGGAGGTATTAGATTTAAGGCTAGAAACTTATCTGGTGTCGCTATGGATCTTGCAGTACTTTTATTTGATGACCAAGCAGGTGCAAATATTACAACTGCCGAATCTACAACTATTACAATACCTGCAACTGCAACAGGTTTTGAAACTTATACTATTCCTGTTATACCTTCTGCATTAACTGTTAATGGACCAAAGACGCTTAGCAATTTGCTTATTGATGTTTTTGGAGTTTCTATTACTAGAGTAGATAATAATGGTGATGGTACAGAAAGTCTTGATTTTGATGATATTGAAGCTGTTTCTGTTGCTCAATTATCTGTAACAGATTTTTTTATAAATAATACAACTGTTAGCGTATTTGTAAATGCTGGATTTTTAAATGTTACAAACAATAATAATGCTATAAAAAATATTAGTATTTATGATATTACTGGTAAATTAATTAGTGAAACATCTGGAAATAAAGCCAATGTTAATGCACTAAGTAATGGTGTTTATATTGCACTTATTCAAAATAACGAAGGTGAAACAGTCTCTAGAAAATTTATAAAATAAGTTTTTAAAACAGACAACAAATAGCTTCTTGAAGCTTAGTAATAAATGCCATTTTTAAGTTCTTATAACAACTTTAAAATGGCATTTTAGTTTTTAAATAGAGTTATGCTTCGGTCTTAAGATGCATTGTTAATGATAGAGTAGTGTACAGCGGTAATAATGGTCTATTTTTAGAGACTTTTAAAAGCACTTCGAGTTAGCATCAAACCATCCATTTTTCCGAAGAGAAAGCATCTTGTTATAACTAAAGGATGGTGCTAATGCTTGTTATGTTTTGTTTTACGTTCGATTTCAATTTTGCGTTCAATATGGAGTTTCTTTTTAGCTTCAGCTTTTTGTTTTAATGAGTTGCATTTCAGCATTAAAATAATAGCTATCAGTTTTAAATTTAATAATTAAACACTCTTACTTTGTCTTCCTTTCTTTAGTTAAAGGAAGGTGATTTTCGTTTTAACGAAAAGCGGAAGGATTAAAGAAAAGGCGAAGCACTTTTATATATAGCAGTGCGTTTTATTATTTCATGCTAGTATTAATAGAATAAAAAATAATAGAGTAAGTATCTTCTTCAAGTTTAATTTAAGACTTCTGCTAGTTCTCAGATTTTTCTATCTCCAAATGCCTTTCTGTTTTCTATAAAGATCACTCTTCAGTATTTTTTTTAATAATAGAGTTATTACTCAGTTCAATGTTTTCCGCGCTTAAATTTATATTAACGTAAACATTGTCATTCTTTTTAAAGAAATAAAAATAATATTTTCCAAATTCATGATTAGCCTTTATTTTGTTATCACTACCATAATGAGCATAAATCGAGTCTTTGTAACTAATTTGAAATTCAAACCTCAATACATTTTTTTGAACTTCGAAAACTTTATTGTTTTCATATAAGAGAACATTTTTTTTCGTTTTTATTACTAAATAATAAATCTGCATTAATTTTATATTACTTATCAAGGAACTATCACCATTTATTATAAACTTATTCCTGTAGTCGTTTGTTTTAGATTTACAACTTATTAATGCACTTATAATAAAGATAAGAATAACTTTTTTTTTTTTCTTAAAAGCTTTATAGAAGAATTGTTAATTGTATCTATTAAATGATTACTAAAGTTTGCATATAACTCATTGTTTTTTAATAGAAAACGCCAATGGTGCTTGGCTTTTTCTCTGCCTATAGCTTTAATAGGATTATCAAAAGAACGAGAAGTGAATTAAGAATCTTTATAATTTATTAAATAAGTATATCTTAACGCTTTTGTATTTATTGAGTTTGATTTTATACTTTCTTTAAAAACTAATAATGTATCATTATTAATGTTATTTTTATTTTGAGTGACAGATATTAGTTCAATTTTTAAATTTTTTAATATTTCTTTATTTCCCGAAACTGTTAAAGAGTTTGTTGTTTCTTTTTGAGTATTAAAATTACAGCTTGTAATTAATAATAGCAGCATTAATTTAAGAGTAATATTTGAATGCATAATTATTTTAACTTTAATTGTTTTGTTTTTCTATGGTCATTAAAGTAACCTTGATGAGTACTTCTTATTTTTAATCCATTTTTATAGCAATTCATTGGATTTGCTTTAGGATAATCTTCTAATAAATTTAATGTTTGGGAATTTTTACCTTCACCATCATTACCTGCTAGCATATAAGTATATCCTACCTCAAAACCACCCATTGGAATATTTTTATCAATTGTTCGTGCTAAACTTGTTCTACGATAGTCAGGAAACTTTGAAGGAAAAGAAGAATCAGACTGTCCCCAAACTTCGATATCTTGAAAGTTTGACAATATTGATAGTCTTTGGGCGAAAAGAGTGTCATCTCTACCTGAATTGCAACCATACATTACAAATATTGAATCTTTATTAAACGAATTGAATTTAATCTTTGACCAACCAGATATTACCATTTGATTAAATTCTTTAGGAACAATAGAATCAATCGTTGTTTCAGATGTACCTATTGGTCCATCCGAATACCCAGAATGAGACCATATTCCTACTTCCTTACAATATGCCATTAATTCACCTCCATATTTAGTGATGTAAGTTTCTGTAATTGTTATAATTTCAGAAATGTCTTGTATTGCGATACAATGAACTTTATGATATAATTTATTATACCCATTAGTGTTTTTTATATTCTGAAGTCTCGTTTGGGCAGCTTCAGCAAACATTTCGTCTCCATGATCATTTTTTGTAACAAAGTATAATAAGAATAATTGTCGTTTCCTGTATATTTTTAAATAATCATCTTCATTTTTAGGTAATTGAGTGGATATTTTTTTATTGTCGATTTCTGTTTCAACTACTTTGTCTGTTTCATATTTAGCACTTTCTTCCCATTTAATTCATCAGGAGGAGAATAAATAAATCCATACTTAAAGAAATGATTATTTTTAAACTTTAATTTTTTTCTTTTTTAACATAAAGAGTATCGTATACTGCAATTGTAGCATCTTCTCCTAAAGCTCCTTTGCCTTTAAATTTTTTGACTAATAACTCTTCTCCTGTTATGCCATCTAATTCTATGAAAAACTGACCTACTATGTTATTATATTCTCCTTTAAAATCTAATTCCCAATATGGACCTTTTCTAGTATTTTCTGTTGCTTCTGGTTCATTAAATCTACGAATACTTATTACTTGCTTGTTTAAATTTTCTACGTTGTGTTTTGCTAAATATTGTTTTATATTTTTCCATGAATATGTATAAGGCTTATCTAAATCTTCTTCTTTTATTAGTTCTCCATCTTCATTATATTCTTTTATTATACCTTTTTGAAAACTGTTAGGAAGTCTTTCTACACTTAATTTTAATTTTCCAGTTTTATAAAAAGCGTAAAATTCCTCAAAGGGATTATTTTCTGTTTTAATTATTTCTATATAATATTGTTTGTTTTCTCTTTGTTTAACATTAATAGTATCATTTTTAATGAAATTATATTCTTTAAGATTATTTTTATTCTTGTAAAACGTTTCAATATCAAAAGTTTTCATAATAGTATATTGTTTAACAGTATTGTTTGTATTTGTTATTTCTTTATTTTGTCCGATACAACTATTTAAAGTTGCTATAATTAATACTAGATATAATCTTTTCATAATTTTATTCTTTATCTAAATTGTTCCATAAAATATCCCATTGCCATTGCCAACTACTTATTACAGGTATTGGTGGAGAATTTTCAACATCTGAGTAATCCATAATGTTATCTGTTTTAGACCTGTCGAAAAAGAATTTTGGAGTTCCATTAAAAGGGTGATATAAGCCCATTGCATGAAAAGTTTCGTGTGCAACAGTACTATCTGCAAAACCTAAAGCATAAATTACAACAGATCTATTTGCAGATGGAATTCCATAAGCTCGTCCATAAATACCTCCAAATTTTTCGTTAATAAAATAAATTTTATAGTGTTTACGATAATCTTTGCCTTTAGAATCAAATTCATCGTAAAGCGCTGTATTTAAATGGTTTTGTATTGCATCTGAAGTTCCATTTAGAATATTGCCTCCAGCTGAGTAGTTTGTATTGAATACTGTATCTGACGATAAATCTAGGCTTACTGTTTCATATTTAGCATTAGACAATGCTTGATTAAAATATTTTGTAAATTCCGCTTCCCTTCCTGATGGAGTACCTGTTTTATTACTTCCAATACCTAACAATGCAGTTTCTACCTGTACAAAAACAATATCAGCTTTATAACGGTGTGCTTTGTTGTTGGCTTTTACTTTAAATTTACCTGCAAATTTACCATCGGATTCAACTTCTATAAATTGGTCTGTTCCAAACTCTTTTATACATTCTATTGTTAAATCATTTGCTAATTCTTTTTTTCCTACGGTTTTATGTGATACTTCTGTTTTATCGAGTTTAAAAAAGTTCTTATCGAATTTATATTCAATTTTTTTGGCATCAGAACCTTCGACTTCTACTTTTAGTGTTAGTGTAGCTTTTTTAGTAGGCAATAAAGTTAAAACTGGTACTACATATTTATCATTAGCTTTTATTGGGTGTTGTGGCATTTCAAAAAGCTTGCCTAGTTTTACATACTCTGCATCGCTTTGTACAAAGCTACCAGTTGCATAACTACCAATTATATCTTTATAAAATACATCTCCTTTTTTTCCTGTGTCTCCCATGCGTAACCAATCGAAACCATATTCTCCTTTATATCCATTTCCTGTTCTAAAATTAACTAAAACTTTTGGTGATGGTACAACCTGTAAAGCACTACTCTTTTTCTGGTAGCCATTATGGTCTACTTTAGCAATCAATTTATCTATGTCCGCTGTTTTAAACTCTTCCCATTGTTCTTTTATTTCTAGAGTTGTTAATTCTATTTCACCATCTTCATTTATGCTTTCCTCAAAGATGAGTTCTGTTTCACCATTTTCAAACTCTGTTCCATCTTCTTTAGTAATAGTTATGGTTACAGCATCGCTTTCTTGGTTTTCTATTAGTGCTGTTAATGCTATACTTTCTTTATATGTTATTTCTTGAAGTATTTCTTTAGTTTCTGGATGTATCCAGTTTATGTTTGTAATGCTTGGTATTGGTTGTTGGTTATCTAAAACCGTTTGCTCTGCATTAGCACTCAAATCCGTTACCTTCCAATACCACTCAAATAATTTAACACCATCTTGAACCATTATTGCAGGAGAGACTTGAATGTAAGTCATCATGGGTTTATTGTTTATGCCATCGAAATTTTCTTCATGTTTTAGGCAGTAAGCATCAAAAAGCTCAATAGTTCTACTTTTACTAGTTAAAGTAGATGGAGATAATACTATTTTAAGATTTTTCATGGTATTGTTACCAACCATCCATTCGTAAAACAAGGTTTCTTTTGTGGTTTCGAAAACAATACTAAAAAGTCCTCCTGTGGGTTTGCTAGAAGGCAAACCATTGTTACTGGATTTTTGATTAAAATTGACGTTAAACTTTAAGATATTAAAGGTTTTATCGTCTATATATAATTTTGCAACTATGCTCATAATTATAAAAAGGGTTTACTGTATTGTGTTGCTATTTTTAAATTTTATTTATTTTAGAAAACTAGAAGAACTAAAATACAGTAATTTAAGACTTAAAACAATAATTTAGTTTAGAGATGTAAAAGCATTCGGTTTTTTTGCAGAAGCAATTCTTATTTTTTCATGAAAACTATCTTTCTTTTAAGTATGGCGTAGTTATCTATTTAGTAAAATAATGACCTAAGACGTTTAAATGCTCATTATTTTATTAGGGTGTAAAATTTAAAACATGAGGACGTTAAAAAGAAATTAAGCTAAGCCGTAAAAGCATTTATTTTAATTCAAAGTTTTTAATATGTGGATTCCAATTGTTACCTAAAGTCTTGCCTAAATTACGAATCGATACTTCTCCTGAAATTTGCACTAGCCAATAACCGTCTATATTTTTAAATAAATAGTAGTTGGAGCTTGGTGTTTCGTCCATGCCACAACCTAACCTATAACCCGTAAAAACACCTAATAATTGAACATCTTTACTTTTTATAAGTCGTGTTTTAGAATGGAAAATAGACTCTTTATCCACTAAAAAAGTATTAAGTGTCTTTGCTGTTTTTGCATCGATACCTTTAATGGTGATTAGACCTTTTTCTCTATTATACCAGTAGACTCTATCTTTATCTTTGTAATAATAACCAATGCGTTTAAAAGTTGCAGCATCTGCTATTGTTTCTATAGTGTTCCAGAAAATTTTGTTGTCTTTTTGAGTGAGTAAATATTCGAATTTTTTTTCGATAGGCACTACTTGATTACCTGTTATACTAATAGATAGTTTGTTTTCTTTTGCTTGAGTAATTTGCGTTTTGGTTAAGTCTTTATATAGTCTTTTGGTCCATGGATCGTAGGCTTGATTTTTATATATAATATATCTTGAATCTTCTGTTATAAATGTATTTTCAGGAGTAACGAAGCCGTCGTATTTAAAAGGAAATTTTTTATTGACTACTTTGTTTTTTCTAGCAATATATTTTCTGTCGTAAACGCCGTTTTTATCATAACAAAAATCGGAATGTGGTAACATGCCAAATGTTTTAGCATCAAAATCTGTTTCTAAAGTATTGTAGCCAGCATAAACGTTAATGCCATCTGTAACATAAGCTCTATTTATTTGATCCCATACTTTTACATTTTTAAAATTTTCTGGTTTAATAGGTAGTTTGTCGGTTTTATAATAGACGTAATTTTTGTCTATTGCGTATGCTCTAGACAGTTTTTTAATGGTTTGCGCATCCATATCCAGTTTTACAAATTCCTTTGTAAGCACGTGTTTTGATGTTTTAAAAATAATAGAATTAATAGGTTTTACGTTTTCATTATCGAATGTTACAATGTCTCCGTTTAAATAAAAATGATTTTTATCGAAACAGTAATTGGCACAAGATTTTATAACACTAGAACCATCTGAACCTTCTATTTTTTTATCGAAATAATAGATGTAGTTTTTGTCTTTATAATAATAGCTATTAAAACACTTTATAGATTCAAAACTTGCAACATCTGAAACCTGAATAGGATTAGCATTTTTGTAAACATCATTTTTAGTTTTCCATAATACTTCAGGATTATTGTAATTATTGTTTCTGCCGACTATTTTAAAACCTGTAGTGTCTGTTTTAATAAAGTGACCTCTATAATAAATACCATTTTTATCTAATGCAAAAAAGCCTCTTTCGTTATATTTTGGGAATGTGAAACTTGAAATATTTACGGATAGGTATTTTCTCTCGTTACAGTTTTGATAGATTACATTGTTTGAATTTACAATATAAATGTCTTCATCAAAATACTTGCAGTTAGATAAGCTAACTGTTAAACTGTCATTTATTATTGGAGCGTTTAGAGTTTCTATTATTTCTGGTACTGCGTTTTTGTTTTGCGCACAACTATAAGTTAAACAGAAAATTACAATGATGTTAAATAGTATTGTTTTTTTCATTTAGAGAGCATTTTTTGAATATAACGATTGAATTTCTTGTTTATACTACCAAGATACAAACACGGATTTATATTATTTGTTTTTTTGCAATTTTCTGTTTTAAGAATTATGTTTTGTGTAAATGAACTAATCTCTATTTCTTGTGAAATGGCGTTGTTTTTATTAAAAAAAGAAATTTTTATATCATAATTTACATCACTAGCATGCGTTTTTTCTGCTTTCCTAATACGTTTAAATATTTTACAAATCTCCCTTTTTGTTAAAGTTCTTTCATATGTTTTTATTTTTTCATCCTTTTCTTCTATTGATTTTTCTTGGTTTATTGGAGGAATACTAAGCGTTTTACTCTTTATTGTGTATTTAGATAAAACAACCTTTTCAAATTCTTGATTTTTAAAAAAATTAGTGTCTATAGATTGTTGTGCTACTACAAAAGAAGATGAGTAAAATAAAATGATACAAAAGAATGATTTCATTGGTTTTTAAAAATTATAATTAACTATTCTGTTTTGTATAGTTCTTGCTTGATGTTGAAATACAATTGGAAATAAGGTTAAATCTCATTTGGAAGTTCAATTTGACGATAGATAGCAATGTTTATAAGGAATATAATTATTATTGATTAACAATGTCTTTATATTTCTTAGTCAAAAATTCCATGAATTCTCGAACTATTTCAGGAATATCTGAGCCTGGTTCTATTTCATATTTGGTTTGATGCTCTTTAAATTTAAATAAAAACTCTAAGTCCACAGCATCAACACAAACTCCACAACCATACTTGTTATCTTTTGAGGAAATTTCTTGAGGAAAGTTATTAATTATATTAATATCTGATAAAGATAATGATGTTGTCTTACCAAAAGACTCTATAGTATTATTCTTTATGGTATAAATGCTTTTTTTTCCATCAAGTGATATTAATGAGCATGTAATACTATATATTTCATGGCGTAGAACTGTATTATTCGATGAAATTTCTTTTTTATCATGTCCCATGTTGCATGAAAATAAAATTAAACAAATTGCTAAATATTTGATAATCAAAAATTTAAAATTAAACTTCTGTCTTTTTGGATAATATCCCATTGCTATTTGAAAAAACAATTCATTTTATCATACTCTCCATAGTCGCATATTCTTTGGCGATAGCTGCTACTTATGGTAAATGTGAGTATTAAAAAGGTTAAAAGTGGTTTCATTTTGAAGTAAATTCAATTAACTATAATTTTCTTTGTTAATAATAACATTCATAATGATACTTATATTCTTTATTTGAATCCTTTATTGTAATAATTAATTTGTCATTGTCATTGTCATTATAATTATAGTCAGAATAAAAGACATCATTTGAGCGCTTATTTTCATATTTAACTTCGCAAATACGATTATTTTCATATTTATATTTATACAGCCTATTAATTTGAAGAGATCCTCTTCTCAATTGAGTATGCGAAACTTCTTCTAGCTTTTTATTTTTATATAAAAACTTAATCTCTTGCTTTCTATCATTGTTTAAAAAAGCAATTTCGATTCTTTCAATCTTATTGTCTTCATTCCAAAAATAACTATATAATTTATGGTCTTTCGTTACACATTTTATCTGGTTTTTGAGGTTGTACTCATAATCAACAATTAAAAAATCATTATACTTAATTTGTTTTAAGTTTCCATTAGCATAATAAGTTAATATAGCATCATGAGTTCCATTATCATCTGTAATCTTAATTTTATTAGGCTTCCTGATATCAGGATAAACATAATAAGAATTATTTATACCGTCGCATGACGTTTCTATTCTTTCTTCATAAAATTTAGCTTCTATTAATCGTGCTAAAGAATCATATTTATATATGTTAGTCAGTTTGTTTTTGTCTAAGACTTTTACTACAGAAAATTCTGTTTTATCTACTCCATTAATTGTATTTAAAACAAAATCATACTCTCCATAATCGCATATTCTTTGGCTAAAGCTGTTTATAGTAAATATGAGTATTAAGAGCGTTAAAAGTGGTTTCATTTATCTAATAATAACATTCATAATGGTTAAGATACTTTTTACCTGAGTTTTTTCTAGCTATTATTAATTTATCTCTATTATCGTAATTATAATTAAAATAAAAGACATCACTTAACTGTTCGCCTTTAACTTTAACTTCACAAACACGTTCTTTTTCATATTTATAGGTGTATAATCTATTAATCAGTTGAAAACCAAGTCGTACTTTAGTATGAGAAACTTCTTTTAGTTTATTTTCTTTATATAAAAACTTAATTTCTTGATGTGTTTTATCATCTAAGAAATCAATTTCAATTCTTTTAATTTTATTGTTCTTATTCCAAAAGTAAATATAAAACTTATTGTCTTTAGTTATACTTTTTATTTGGTTATTAATATTGTACTCATAATCTACAGTTAAAATAGCATCATATTTAATCTGTTTTAAATTTCCATTAATATCATAATTCAATATTGCGTTTAGCGTTCCATCTTCATCAGTAATTTCTAATTTTTTAGGTTTTAATTTACTTGAATATTTATAATGAGAATTATTAGCATTATTACATGAACTTCTAGCATCTGCAAATATTTCACCTCTACCTGTAAAATTAACTTCTATTAAACGACATAAGGAGTCGTATTTATATATATGTAGAGGCTTTTTTTGATCATCATTCATAAATTTAACTAATAAAAAATCTGTTTTATCTACTCCATTAATTGTATTTAAAACAAAATCATACTCTCCATAATTGCATATTCTTTGGCTGTATGTGTTTATAGTGTACATAAGTATGACTAAGAAAGTTAAAAAATATTTCATTTTAGAGTTTATTTAAATCTATGTTTTTAGTTTCTATTTCAATAGCTTCTTCTTTTTCACGAGGAGGATACAGTTTATTGTACAAATCTTTAGGGTTAAGCTTATCTCCCTTTTTTATAGTTGCTTGAATATTATCTTCAACCTCAATATTTATTAAGTAATAATTTTTTATTCTTTTGGTGTACCATTAGTGTAGTAAGTTGTCTCAGTTATATCTCCTTGTTCATCGAATTTACACCATTCGCCTTCTTTTTTTCCGTTTCGGTAATTACCTTCTTCTTTTATTATTCCAGTTTTGTAATAAAAATCTTTGTATTTACCGTTACCTGCACTGCCAAAGGTTGTTTTATAAATTAAATCTCCATTTATATTATACACACTGTATCTACCTATTACTAAACCATTTTTATAATTAATAGTTTGCACTAACTTTTTTTTTAGTGCTGTTTTCCATAAGCCATTTTTATAACCATAATAAAAAAAACCTTGAGTTGTAATGCCTGTTGATTCTCCTACAAAAAACAAACCTAATTTTTTTCTATAATCTTTTGAATCAAATTTAGCAGCTTCACTATCAATTTTTTCTATCACTAAATATTCTATATTATATAGTTTTTTGTGTTTTTCAATAAAACCATAATGCTTTATTCCTTCTATAATTTCTGTTTTTAATTGTAATGAACTAATGGGTGTAAATGGGCTTTCTGGTTTTTCTTTAGATTTTTGTGCAAACGATAAAATACTAAATATCAATAGTATTAAAGTAATTGGTGTTTTCATTCTTATTTAATATTATAAAATTTAATCATATCATCTTGCATTGCTAACCATTGGTGTTTCCAAAAAGATATTCCATTGTTATTGTAGTCCATTATGTTTTCAGTCTTCGATTCTTCAAAAATATATGGATTTCTATAGAGAACATTTAAATATCGTTTATATTCGCTATATTCATCTTTTCGCTGACTCCATATTCCAGCTATTTTATCTTGTGAATCATTGTTTTCAATCATATAATTAAGTTCAGCATCTATTTTAGTAATAAAAGAGTTCATGTAGTTGATATCGTCATTTGAACTTTTTTCTTGAAAAGAGTGAACAAGACCTAAAACATGAGCTATTTCATGCGCAAAACTTTTTTTATCCCATAAGTTAGACAAATAAACAACTAATCGCTTAGCATCAATCTCATCTATCTCCGATTCTCCGCCAGCACCTTCATGACTTAAAGGAGATAAAAACAAAACTAATCCTCTTTTTTTAGCTTGCACTGGATGTTGTTTTTTAAATTCTTTATCGAATATTTTTAATATTTCAGTAGCTTTAAATAATTTACCTTCATTTATAATTAAGTCATTTTCAATCCATTTTTCTTCATCTATAACAATATCATAAACATCACCGATATTAGCTTGTAGCAAAGCTTGGTTTAAAGATTGTGTATTTAAATATTCTTGTAAGTTTTGTAAATCTCCATTTATATCTTTTGTTTTATCACCAAAACCTCCAGAGTGATCTATCATACCCTCAATTGCATCTTTATCGCTTTGCATGGAAGACCTTCTTAAAATTCGTACGGGTATAATATTAAAATGCAATTGCTCATGGTTTGCATTTTTAAAAATATTTAACTTCCCTACCTCCTCATCATCTTTATCAAGTAATGATATAACGAAATTATTATTTAAAGGTGATTCACATATTACAGTTATTTCTGTATTGTTAGCTTCGGATACTTTTAATTCGTTTGGCTCAAATTTTATTCCATTCTTTGTTGGTAGTTTTATAATATCTATATCTTTTGGTGTACCCTCAATTTCTGTAATAGTTAATTTTAGCTTTACATTTTCTTGTTTTGGAAACATACTTAACCAAGGTACAAAGTACTCTTTATCATTGATTTCAGTTGGGTATATTCTTTTTTTAGTTTGTTATAATTTTCGCAAATAGTTTTATAATCATCACGCATCCAATCAAAACCAAACTCACCTTTATAATTGTCTAATATTTCTAGTTTTGCAATAAATTTCAAATCTATTTCTTCTTCCTCTTCTTCCGTTTCTTCTCTTATCAATGGAGCTACATCAGTATTCAAATCCGTTACCTTCCAATACCACTCAAAAATCTTAACACCATCTTGAACCATTATTGCAGGAGAGACTTGAATATAAGTCATCATTGGTTTGTTGTTTATGCCATCAAAATTTTCTTCATGTTTTAGGCAGTAAACATCAAAAAGCTCAATAGTTCTACTTTTACTAGTTAAAGTAGATGGAGATAATACTATTTTAAGATTTTTCATGGTATTGTTACCAACCATCCATTCGTAAAACAAGGTTTCTTTTGTGGTTTCGAAAACAATACTAAAAAGTCCTCCTGTAGGTTTACTAGAAGGCAAACCATTGTTACTGGATTTTTGGTTAAAATTGACGTTAAACTTTAAGATATTAAAGGTTTTATCGTCTATATGTAATTTTGCAATTATGCTCATAATTTAAAAAGGATGAATAAAGTATAGCTACTGTATTTCTGTTAATTATACAATGGCTTTAAGCAACTGCAAGCTAAAAATTAAATGTAAGAAAACAACACGTATAACGATGTATTTGCAAAAATATATAAAAGCGTTCGGTATTTAGGAGGTGAAACCAATGGCTTGATAAAGCACAGTCATAATACCATTCCATACTTTTTCTAAAACCACTTTTAGTATCCCTTTTAGTGTGTTTATAAAATTGGTAACCATGTGTTTTAGTCCGTCGAGAAAGAAGTCGATAAGATCATCTTCTATTTCTCCAGTAACAATACCTGCTTTTATAATTAAGGTTTGCTTAGAGATGGCTTCAATTTGACGTTCGCTAAAGCCTTTTACTAATGCAATATCTTTTTCTAAAATTGTTGAAGCAATGTCTTTAATATCTGTAATTAAGTGAGATGTTTTTGTATTCATTATTAGCGTTTTAAAAAGCTTTCGTAGGTTATAGCTTGGTCTAAAAATATTTCTATTTCACCTTTAAAGGCTTGTATTACTGTTTGGTTGAGACCAGAAGTTCTGTCTTTTGCTTTCATTTTAACCAAATTTTCTACAATACGATTAAAAGCAAAAGCGCTTGGATAATCGCTAGAACTTGTTGGTGCATTTTTTTCTTCTAAAAGTTTGTTTATGCGTTGGGTTGTTTTATTGGTTGGTATTGGTCGTGCTTTAGTGAGTAGTTTTAGGGTTTCAAATTGACCAATTAACGTGTTATATGTGTTTTCTCGAGAGTTAAAGCTTTCTTGATGTGTACCTCCAGAAATAGAAGCAAAGTATTGAAAAGTACTTGTTGCGGCTAGTGTAGATTTTGTTATTATTTCTTGGCTGTAGCTTGGCGCTAAGTAGGTTTTGCAGTTAACTAATAACAGGAAACAGAGAACTAGAAATGTGCTTTTTATTAATCTGTATTTTATTGTTTTCATTTATTTTATTTTAAAAGTGCTTCATCTTTTTATTAAAACTATATCTCTTACCTAGAAGGAAGGAGTTTGGTGTGGATTTTACAGTTTAATTATCGCGTAATATTTACAAATCTTACTATTTCCTTTTTACTTCTAAAGTCTCACCAACTTGCTGTCTCCAAAATACAAAACCAATAATAAAACCGAATACCATCCCTAAACCGTAACGGTACAAATCGGCATCTAGAAACTGCTCTACAGTTTCTTTTGGATCTGCAATCCATATTAGTAAGGCTATTACATACATTATTATAGAACCAACTGTTGGATTAATTTTTGGTGCACGATGCAACGGAAAAAATATGTTTGCACAAGTGGCTCCCCAAAAATAGGTAAGGATGTATTTACCACTATCTACATTGTCTTGTATTACTCTACTTATTGTGTTATTCTCTGGTTTTGTAATGGCTAAGTATAAATCCCAAGCGATTAGCACCACAAAAAGTACGATTAAAAACAACTCGATTCTTCTAATAACGACTTTGCTATTTGCTAATTTTTTTATCTCAATCATTTTTACAAAATATATTGGTATTTTGGCAAGTACCATTTTCGAAAATAGTGTCTTCATGACGTTGGGACCACACAAAATGACCGTAAATCAGTCCGCAAATAATCAATATAACTTGGTGGTATGGTTTTACTTTTATTTTATTTCTAAGTAACATTAATATACCGGCTATTACTACAAGAAGCGCAACAGGTAACCACCAATTACAACAGAATAGAGGTTTGGCGCTTCCTAAAAAAAAATGTCCTCCTAAAACGCCCCAAAAAAAAGTGATGAAAAAATACTTTCCGGTTGCCCAGATACTCAATCTATTGTTTACAGTATCGTTTTTATATTTGTTAAGATTTAGTATGAGGTTCAAGAGTACAATTATACCAATACAAACTTGTACAATTACCCAAACAACCTCTGGTGAGAAATTTTCTGACATACATTTAATTTAAAAACTAAAGTTAGGTAATATCTGCTATAAATAAAATACGTAAGACTACGTATTTTGTTTTAATTGAAATAAATTCAATGTCTATAACTGAATATTCTCGCTTAGTGGGCCTTCCTTAAGTTGAAGGAAGGTGAATTTCGTAAAACGAAATTCGGGTGGTTTGAAGAAAAAGACGAAGTGATTTTTAGTTACAACAGTAAGGTTCAATTCTAAGTTTCGTTTAAGCGTCAACGTTTAGCATCTTTTTGTAAAGAAAATACAATTCAGCATTAAAAAACAACAGTTGGGTTATTCACTTTTTAAAAAGCAAGCCTTCTGTTGCATATTTGTCTCAACATTAAAAACCACACCATTATGTACAGATTAGCACTTATTATCATTATGCTTGTAACGTCTCAAGTTCAAGCGCAAACACCAACCGAAAGTAAATACCAAACAAGCATGCAAAAAGCAATGGCTTTATGGCAAGAGAATAAAACCGAAGATGCTGTAAATCTTTTCGAACGTATTGCAAGCGCAGAACAAGATAACTGGTTGCCATCTTATTACGCAGCCCAAGTTTTAATTCTTGACGGATTTACTATTATGCAAGACACTAAAAAATTGAATGCGCAATTATTAAGAGCACAAGATTTTATTAATGATGCAACTACAAACTCTAAAAATAATCCCGAAATTCTAGTGATGCAAGCCATTCTATATACCGTTTATGTTGCTAGTGATGGCGCAAAATACGGCATGACGATGGCTCCAAAAGTAGAACAGTTTTATATGAAAGCGCAAAAACTAGATCCTGCAAATCCAAGAGTAGTTTTAAACAAAGCCGAATGGAATATGGGAAGCGCAAGATATTTTGGACAAGACACGAAACCATTTTGTAAGGAATTTGATAAAGCCTTAGAACTTTTTGTTAACTTTAAACCAGAATCTGAGTTTCATCCAAATTGGGGAAAAGAACGTGCAGAAGCGATGATACAATCTTGTAAAAAATAAATATGAATGATTTTTTAAAGCAGTTTGCCAAAGCATTTTTTTTGGGTGTGATAGTGTTTATTATCATCTGTATTTTCAGGTTTATTAATGGAAACACCGTTAATTTCGATAAATATCTACTAGAATATTTTATATATAACCAAGCATACTCTGTTGTGTTATATCTAGCAAACGCTTACACTCTAAGCTATATGACTAATAAAATGGGTTACAAGCTTTTTGAGATTAAAAACCTTTTTTTTGCAATATTAATGTCTATTGGAGTTTCGGTACTATCCGTTTTTTGCATTCGCTATGTAACTCGAGTAATAATTTATAATAGCACGTTTAGTGACTTTTTTAAAACCGAAACACTAAGTAATTATCAATTTGCATTAAGTATTTCTGTCTTTATTACCATTATTTTCTATGCTATTTACTACTACAAAAGTAAACAAGATAGAAAAGTAAAAGAGCAAAAGGTAATTGCAGGAACAGCAAGTGCAAAGTTCGATGCTTTAAAAAACCAATTAGATCCTCATTTTTTATTCAATAGTTTAAATGTCTTAACCAGTTTAATAGAAGAGAATCCAGATAATGCCCAAAAATTCACAACAAGCTTGTCTAAAGTATATCGTTATGTTTTAGAGCAAAAAAACAAAGATTTAATTACTGTAGACGAGGAGCTTAAGTTTGCAAAAACCTATATGTCGCTTCTTAAAATGCGCTTTGAAGACAGTATTATTTTCGATATTCCAGAACAGGCCTCCAATCCAGAAAGTAAAGTGGTGCCATTATCGCTACAGCTCCTTTTAGAAAACGCAGTAAAACATAATATAGTAACCACTAGCAAGCCTTTACATATTAAAATATACGAAAGCAATGGTAACCTAATTGTAGAAAACAATTTACAAACCAAGCAAGTAATGAAAAAGAGTAGTGGAGTAGGTTTAAATAATATTAAACAACGCTACCAACTATTATCTAATAAAACAGTAAGTATTATGGAAGATAAAACCACATTTAAAGTGGCTATTCCAATGCTTAGCAAACAAATAACAGTTATGAGACAAATACCAGAAAAACAGTTCGACGATCGCTACGTAAGAGCACGTAAACGTGTCGAGGAACAAAAAGAATTTTATTATAATTTAATATCTTACTGTTGTGTTATTCCGTTTTTAATGTTTATAAATTATCAAACCTTTTGGGATTATAAATGGTTTTTCTTTCCAATGTTTGGTTGGGGATTAGGCTTGAGTATTCATGCTTATAAAGTGTTTGTAAACGATGGTGTTTTAGGACGCAATTGGGAACAACGTAAAATTGAGAAATTTATGAAAGAAGAAGAAAGTAACCGTTATAATTAAACCACTATGGAAAATAATACAAAACCATATATCAATACAAATCCAGAGCGAAATTACGAACGCGAAGAAGCCTATTTAAGAGCAGAAAAAAGAGTAAAAAAAATAGTAGGTTTCTATTGGCACTTAGCATCATACGTTGTTATTAATATTTTTATTCTATACCTAAATTCACAAAACCTTAATGGCGATCCATTTTGGAGTTTTAATGTGTTTTCAACAGTATTTTATTGGGGAATAGGTGTATTTTTCCATTTTATAGGCGTTTTTGGATCAAACTTAATGTTTGGTAAAGCTTGGGAGCAACGCAAAATTGAAAAATATATGGAAGAAGATAATAAACGATGGGAATAATTATGAATACAATACAAACAGAGCAACAACGCTTAGAACGTGCAAAACAGCGCGTAAAAAAAATTAAAGGATTTTACACACATTTACTTATTTACATAGTAATAAATTTAGTAATAGTTTTTCAAAATATACAAAACTTAGAACCTGGCGAAAGCTATTTTCAAGCCCGCAATTTTATAACATTTTCACTTTGGGGGATTGTAATTATTATACATGCACTCACTACTCTTTTGCCAAATTTTATTTTAGGAAGCAATTGGGAGGAACGAAAAATAAAAGAAATTATGGAAAAAGAAGAACACATTTGGAAATAATTTGGGCGTTACCTAAAGGTCAGGCTTTCAAGGCTCGCTTTTTTTGAGAAAAACAAAAAAGAGCTCAAACAAACCTTTCAATCCTTAACGCGAGGCAGCAACAGTCTAACTTTATAAAGTATAGTTACATAAGGTTAAGAAATCGATTAATCCAATAAACCAACCAATAGAATCATCGAATCACCAAAAATATGAACGTAATAATAATAGAGGACGAAAAACCATCGGCAAGACGTTTACAACGTATGCTAAAAAAACTAGATATTGAGGCAGAGACTATGCTGCATTCGGTAGAAGAGTCTATTACATGGTTTCAAAATAACGAACATCCAGATCTTATTTTTTTAGACATACAATTAAGCGATGGTCTGTCTTTTGAGATTTTCGATGCTATCGAAATTACTTCAGCTATAATATTTACAACCGCCTACGATGAGTATGCGCTTCAAGCTTTTAAACTAAATAGTATCGATTATCTATTAAAACCAATAGACGATGAAGAATTAGAAACTGCAGTTTCAAAGTTTAAAACACGACTACCAAAAAAGCAAAGTGTAACCTTAGATTTTAACGAGATTAAAAAACTACTTATTAATCCTATTGAGCGGGAATATAAAAAACGGTTCTCGGTAAAGGTTGGTCAGCATTTAAAACTAATAAACATAGAAGATATCGAATGTTTTTATAGCGAGAACAAAGGCACTTATTTATATACTAAAGAAGGTAGAAACTACTTGCTAGATACTACTCTAGATAGTTTGGAAACAGAATTGGCTCCAGAACAATTTTTTAGAATAAACAGAAAATTCTTTGTAAACATTCAAGCTATAAAAGACATGATTAGTTATACTAATTCAAGATTACAAATAAAATTGAATAACTATAATGAACAAGAGGTTATTGTAGCACGAGAACGTGTTAAAGATTTTAAAAACTGGTTAGAGTAAAATAATTTTTAATATCGGATAGGGTTAAAAATAAGTTATCCGATATTAATTTGTATCTTTGTTTTGTGGAAACATTGGATACAACATACAGAGAAGATTTAAAGGAAACGTTTATACGTCTAGAGGAGAAGGTGCAGTATCTTAAAAAGCTTAGACCTTTTCCTAATGCTGCTTTGTTAGGTATTCGTGAAGCTTTATTAATAGAATGGACTTATAATTCTAATAGTATAGAAGGTAACACGCTTAATCTTCGTGAAACCCAGATGGTTTTACAAGAAGGAGTTACTATAAAAGGTAAAACGCTTCGCGAACATTTTGAAGCCAAAAACCACGAGCATGCTATTAATTATTTATACACACTTGTAAAACCAGATTATGTTTTAAGTAGTAAAGATATAATGTCATTACATGCATTGGTGCTTAGAACCATAGAAGATGAATCTGCAGGTCGTTTACGTAATGCAGGTGTTAGAATAAGTGGTGCTAATTTTGTGCCACCAAATGCGCGTAAAGTGTATCAATTACTTAACGAACTTGTCGATTTTGTAAACGAGAATCCTTTTCACTTAAACAGTATTGAGTTGGCAACAGTATTTCATCATAGATTTGTACATATTCATCCTTTTTTCGATGGAAATGGTCGCACAGTGCGTCTAGTCATGAATTTACTATTAATGCGTGAAGGTTTCCCACCTGCTATTATTTTAAAAAACGATAGAAAGAAATATTACGAAGCTTTAAACCAGGCAAATAATGGTAATTACAGTAAATTAATGTTACTCATGGCTCAAGCCTTAGAACGCACAACAAATATTTATTTAACAGCATTACCAGAGCATGATAAAGAGTATCAAGCAATAAGTGATATTGTTAAAGAGCCAGATGTTGCTTATAGTCAAGAATACGTTAGTTTATTGGCTAGGCAAGGTAAAATAGATGCGCATAAAGAAGGTAGAAACTGGTACACAACCAAAGAAGCCATAAATAATTATATTGCTAATAGAGCGCGTAAACGTTAAGTTTATTAGTCTTCAATTCTATTATCATCGAAAGCAGATGGTAATAGTTTTGGGATAAATTTAATAACTAATGGAAGGAGTAAAGCGCCTCCAGGTAATAGAAAAATAGCAAGACTTGGTATGGCTTTAAAAATATCTAATAATTGGTCGTTTACTTTTTTTTGTTCTTCTTTAGAAAGGTCTTTAACTGTAGATTTCGATAGTAATAGCATTAACTCTTTGCTCTGAGATAATTCTTTATATAACCTTTTACTATTTCTAGAAATCAGTTTCATTACCATTGCGCTAGAATTATTGTAAAAGGATTTTACAATGTTTTTAGATCCTAATAACACAATGTCTTCTTTATGCTCAATGTAGAAGTCTGCAATAGAAAGCATTGCATTTTTTACTTGTTTAGATTCAAGTTGCAAATCTTTTCCTAATTGATACAGAAAGTAGCGCTCGTTATCGTCTATTGTTTTATCAGACCAGGTTGCCATGCATGCTAAGTCTAATATGTATTGTTTTTCTAAAGGCGTTTTTAAAAGAGCAATAGCTTCGTTATAATCTAGTTTATTGGTTTGTTGGTAGCGTAAGGATTGTTCAAACAACTTAATAAGGCTATTATCGTACTTGGTTTTTTCAACCTTAGAATTTAAAGTTTTTAAAACTATAGTTTCTATGGCACTTTCCTCTTTAATAATAGACGCTTCTGTAATAGTACCAGTAAGTAAATATTGCTTGTAAGCTAAAACATCAATAAAAAGTAGAGCGTTAGTTATAAAGTAGTTAAAGCTTTTGTCTATAAGGTTGTTATCTATTTGAATTCTTTTATGAATAATTTTTTCAAGTGTTTCGGCAGTTTCACTCTTACTAATAATACCTAGAAAGAAATTTGTTTTATGTGCATTAATTTTTTTGTAAAACTGAATGGTGTTTGTAATAAAGTCATTTGCGTCTTTAATACTATTATGCGTAACGTATAGCGCAATAAGGTGATTGACTTTACATATCTCTTCCGACGATAGATCGTCTTTATCAATGATATTATTTACAATATTCGTATTACTTCCATAAATATAACCACAAGGAATAAGTTCCTTATATAAAACAGTAAGCGATGAGAACTCTTTAGAGGATTCTCTATTGTTAATTGAGATTAGTTTATTAATCCAGCCTGAAGCAGATGGGTTCACTTGTTATTTCTTTAGGTCAACAAAGTTAGTTTTTTCAGGTTACATTATGAGTGGTTTTTGGTGTTAACATAACTTTAACAAAACCGACTTTCAAATTACTGCGTATGTAGAACTGAGAACCAAAAAATTAATTAACAAAAAATCTCATTTATTATGAAAAAATTCAAAATTTTATTAGGAGCTTCAGCTATAGCAGTTGCAGGTTTCTTTATGGTAGCAGCCGATCACATTGATGCGCCAGCGGTTGCAGGTGGAACAAGTGACATTACAGATTTCTATGCGTTTCAAGGTGAAGACACAGACAATATTGCTTTTGTAGCAAATGTTCAAGGTCTTTTAGGAGCAGGAGCAGAAACTCAAGATGCAGCTTTCGACGAAAATGTGTTAATAGAGTTTAACATTGACACAAATGGTGACAATATTGAAGACCTAGTAATTCAAGCTATTCCAAGAGATGGAAAAATGTATGTATTTGGACCTTATGCACCAAGTACTACAGGTTTAAACAGTACAATTAATGATGCCGCTAGTAGAACAGTTGTAGATATTACAGCTTATGGAGAAACTGCAGTTACTGCAACTTCGTCAACTGGTGTTACTGCATTTGCAGGACCAAGAGATGATCCTTTCTTTATGGATTTCGCTCGTTTTGGAGAAATCACAGGTGGAACAGCATCTTCTTTTAACAATCCAGGGACAGATACATTTGCAGGATCTAATGTAATGTCTATTGTAGTGGAAGTGCCAAAAAGTATGATTGGTGGTTCTGGAACAATAAATACTTGGGTTGAATCTAAGTCTAAATAATAATCAACACAAATCTTAAAAATATATAATTATGAAAAATATAAAAGTATTAACGTTAGCGATATTAGTTTCGGCTGTGTCATTTAACTGTTCTAACGACGATGATGCAACAGCACCGTCAACACCAACACCTACAACAATTAGTTTCTCTGGAACTTATTCTCAAGATGACCAAATGGGGCGACCAGCTGTAAATACAGTATTCGTTTCTGCTGCTTCTAAAAACCAGTTTAACACTACAATTCCAACAGGACAAAATGCTGCATTTCAAAGCATGTTTGAAACTAATTTAACAGGATTAAGTCCAGCTTACGCTAATGCAGGAGATGCAAATGCTTTAGGACAAGATGCGGCAGCCTTTACAGGTTTACTAGCAACAGACGTTTTAAATGTATCACTTGATGAACCAACATCATTTTACAATGGAACTCAATTATTAACAGGTCGTGCATTAACAGATGATGTAATTACTGTAGAGTTAATATTAATTTTTGGTGGAGAAGATGCTTTAGGTGGTGTCTCAGGAACTGCAACTTCTGAAAATCCAGGATTATCAGATGATAACGTTTCTTCAAACGATAAAGCGTTTTTAACATCTTTCCCTTATTTAGCTTCAGCTCACTAGAAGATTAAATTATATAGAGCGTTAATTTAACAATTAGCGCTCTTTTTTTACCCAATAACCAACAAACAACAACATTATGAAAACTACAATTTATATCTTTTTAATAGCGTTATTTCTATCAAGTTGTAATTCTGAATCAAATAGTAAAGTAACAGATTCTAAAGATTACGAAGCGTTCTTAATGGCTGAAAACGGTAATTTAAGTAAAGCCAAAGAAAAGCAGGTTTTCTGGGCAAACAAGTTTGAAAAAACACCAAGTCAATATCCATATTTAGCTAAATTAGCTGGCGCAGAGTCTCAATTATTTGGTGCAACAGGAGCTATTGAAAACTTAGTAAATGCTGAAACATATTTACTGCAACTCAATCAAAAAACAAATCAAAACAAATCTGGCTATTTAAGAGCTTTAGCTAGAAATTATATTTCTCAACATCGTTTTAAAGAATCTTTGGTACTTTTAGAGAAAGCCGAAGTACTTGCAGAAAATCTAGAAAGCACACAAAAAATGTTATTCGATGTGCATATGGAACTTGGTAATTATAAGATGGCTAAATCTTATCTTGAAAAAATAGTAGATTTAAACAGTTTCGATTACTTAATTAGAACTGCAAAATGGAATGACCACTTAGGGAATTTAGATGCCGCAATTAAATATATGGAAAAGGCTATGGCAAAAGCAGAGTCTTCAAATTTATCAGGTTTAAAGCAATGGTCTTATACTAACATCGCAGATTTTTATGGACACGATGGACAAATAAATAAATCTTACGAATATTTTTTAAAGGCTTTAGCACTTAACCCTAACGATGCTTATGCAAAAAAAGGAATTGCTTGGATTGTTTACTCTCATGAGCGTAACCCAGAAGAAGCCCTTAGAATTTTAAATACAGTCACTAAGGATTACAGCGCTCCAGATTATTTTTTGTTAAAAGCTGAAATTTCAGAATTTTTAAAAGATGAATCTTCAAAAAGTAAATATATTGCAAGCTATAAAAAAGCAGTACAAAATCCTCAATATGGAGAGATGTATAATGCTTATAATGCTAAACTATTTGCAGAAGATGAAAGCATGGTAGATTCTTCGATTACAATTGCTAATCGAGAAATAGAAAATAGAGCAACACCACAATCTTATGATCTGTTAGCGTGGTCTTTATACAATAAAGGTGAATCAAAAAAAGCATTAGAGATTGTTAATGAGTTTATAATTAATAAAACGTACGAACCAGAAGCATTGTATCACGTTGCCGAAATATATAAAGCAAACGGATTAACAAAAGAATTACAACCACTAAAAGAAGAACTTCTTGGTGCAATTTACGAGTTAGGACCATTAGCAGAAGTAAAAATAAATCAACTATAAAAATAAACCAACTATAAAAAATGAAAAACTTAAAAAGTAGTATGCAAATCGCATTTTACCTTGTTTTTTTTCTAAGCTTCAATATACTTACTGCACAACAAATAAAAGGGTCTGTTTATAACGAGAGTAAACAACCTTTAAGCACTGCCTATATTTATAATACAAATACAGAATCGCATGCACACACAGCAGAAAACGGGTATTTTGTGCTAGAAAACAACAAGATTGGCGATACAATAAAAGTAAGTTTATTAGGCTTTAAAAAGAGAGAAATTATTCTTAATAAAGAAAACTTAAATAGCGAATTAATAATAGATTTAGAATACAAAGTATTTCAGTTAGACGAACTTGTTTTAACAGAGCAAATTAATGTATTGAACACTTTAGCTAAAATAGATTTAGAAACTACACCTATTAATTCTTCACAAGAAATATTAAGAAAAGTACCAGGATTAATAATTGGTCAACATGCAGGAGGAGGAAAGGCAGAGCAAATTTTTTTAAGAGGTTTCGATATCGATCATGGAACAGATGTTTCTATTAATGTAGATGGCATGCCTGTGAATAATGTTTCTCATGCTCATGGTCAAGGTTATAGCGACTTACATTTTGTAATACCAGAAACAATAGAAAATATAAACTTTGGTAAAGGTCCTTATTATGCTAATGCTAAAGATTTTACGACTGCTGGTTATATCGATTTTAAAACAAAAACAAGTTTAAAAGATAACGTAGTAAAAGTATCTTATGGCGATTTTAATAGCATTAGAACATTAGGACTTTTTAATTTAACCGATAGAAATAGTAAAAGTAGCGCTTACGCAGGAATAGAATATATTGAAACAGATGGTCCATTCAATACGTCTCAAAATTTTAATAGGCTTAATTTAATAGGAAAGTATTCTACTTTACTAGAAAATAATAGCAAAATTTCTGCAACAGTTACACACTTTACAAGCCGTTGGGATGCTTCTGGACAGGTCCCTAATCGTGCAGTTGAAAGCGGACAAATAAATCGTTTTGGAGCTATTGATGATACTGAAGGCGGAAACACTAGCAGAACAAATATAAACTTAGAACATAAGTTATTTGCTAGTGACGATATGACTATAAAATCTAATGCTTTTTACTCTCATTACGATTTCGAGTTGTATTCAAACTTTACATTCTTTCTTGACGATCCTATAAACGGAGATCAAATTAAGCAAAAAGAAGACCGTTCTATTTTTGGTTTTAATACCGAAATAAAAAAACAGAATGCTTTTAATAATGATATTATTGAGGCAACAAGTGGTTTCGGATTAAGACATGATAGAGTTAATGATGTAGAATTATCTCATACTTTAAACCGAAATACAACTTTAGAGTTTTTACAACTTGGAGATATTAACCAAACTAATGCCTTTGCTTATTATAAAGCAGAATTCGATTTAGGTAAGTTTAAAATTACACCAGGTTTAAGATTAGAGTATTTTAAGTTTTTATATAATGATGCTTTAGTTGAAGATTATGAAACGCAATCGGAAACTAAAACAGCTTTACTTCCAAAATTAAACATACAGTATAACCAAAATAATAATTTACAATGGTTTTTAAAATCTGGAATAGGTTTTCACTCTAACGATACTAGAGTAGTGGTAAGCCAGGCCGGTAAAGATGTTTTACCTAGAGCTTATGGTGTAGATTTTGGAAACATTTGGAAGCCAACAGATAAATTAGTAATAAACACTACTGCTTGGTACTTATTTTTAGAACAAGAGTTTGTATATGTTGGTGATGCTGGAATTGTGGAACCTAGCGGGAAAACAGAACGTTTAGGTTTAGATCTAGGTTTAAGATACCAATTAAGTAAGCACTTGTATTTTAATACAGACGCTACTTTAACAAAAGCAAGAAGTGTAGAAGACAATGATGGTGAAGATTATATTCCATTAGCACCAAGTTTTACTATGGTTGGTGGATTAGCATTAAACGATTATAAAGGTTTTTCAGGTGCTTTACGCTATCGTTTTTTAGACGATAGAGCTGCAAACGAAGATTACTCTGTTACTGCCGAAGGTTATTTTGTTACAGATTTTAATTTAAACTATAAAATAAATTCTAATCTTACTCTAGGAGTTTCAATAGAAAACCTTTTTGATACAGAATGGAATGAAACGCAGTTTTTAACGGAGTCTAGGTTACAAAATGAAACGGAGTCTGTGGAAGAAATTCATTTTACTCCAGGAACACCGTTTAATGCTAAAGCGACATTAACTTATAATTTTTAATATTAAGTGATTTATTCTAAAACCGTTACTACTTTTTTTACGTAAGTAGTGTGTAATCAGAATATAACCTAAAGTCTACGCTATGAAAAAGTTAGAAATTTTTGTTTGTTTTTTTGTTGGTTGATTAGAAAGTACCTTGCTTATGTTCTTAACTAGATAAGTAAGGACTTTCTTTATCACATAAAGTAATTTCTCAAGGAAGTAAATTACTTTATAATTAGAGGCTCAAACATTATGTTTGAGCCTCTTTTTTGTATCATGGTAATTCTTAATCTAAACTAATAGTAAGTTTCTTTCTGGTCTATATATTAATACCAAATGGAATAGTCTTAATGAGGTTTGTTTCTTCTTCTCATTAATGTAAAGCATAAGCTGTCCGTAAGATAATGGGTGGAATGAAGACTAATTTTTAATAATTGATATAACAGAAATGTTAAATTGATTATCATTGAGAGTGAAAGTAATCCAATAAATAGTAACAAAAAAAATAGCCTCAAAGATTATTTGAGGCTATTTAAGTTAATGTAATTTGTTCCGTTAAGATTCTATAACTCCTAATGTATATAATTGTTCTAGCGTTGGAGAAACACTTCCTCCTGCTGGCTCCAATGTAATACCAAAGGCTTGAGATTCGTTAGCGTTTTCTAAACTAAATATCTTATTGTTATCAGTTTTAAAATCATCTATTGTACCTAAACTAGTAGGTGTTAATGGGTTTAAAGTTAAAGACCAAACTTGGTAAACTTTACCTTCAGGAGGTTCTGGTAAACCTGCTAGATCTAAATAAACTGTTTTGTCATCTTTATTCCAGTATGCGTTTGCATAAGCTTCAGGATATACAGCTTGTCCAGCAAGTGGTACACTAATAATATCCTTATTCCTAAATACATTAATTATCTTCTTAGAATCTACCAAATCAGAATTTAAATCTTCTATTTGCGTTTCAAAGAAATCCTTTTCAGTTTGTATCTCGGTAATTTGTGTTTCTAATGTATTGTTTTGGGTGTTCATCCATAACAATCCACCACCTAAAATAAGTGCTGCAGCCCAACCAGTATAATTATACCAACTATTGGTACGTTTATTAAGTGATACTACTTTTGTGTCGTTACCTGTATCTTTTAATTTATTTAATATAGAATTAAAAGTCACTTTATCTTTTGGAGCTGCAGCTTTAGTTAATTTAACTATGGCAGCTTCTATGTCCAAAACTTCCTGGAGTACTTCAGGATGTTTTAGCATCATATTATAAACCTCGTTGTTTTCTGTTTCAGTTAATGAACCAGCAACATAAAGTTCTAATATTCCAGATGCTATGTATTGTTCTTTTTCCATTTTAATTTAATACCATTTCTCTTAATTCCTTAATACAATTTCTATTGTGAGTTTTTATCGTCCCAATAGGCATGTCGAGTGTTTCAGACGCTTCTTTTTGCGTATAACCTTTAAAGTAAAGTAGGTCTATAACCTTTTTACATTTTTCGGCTAGTTTCCCAACAAACTTTGCAATGCCAATAGCATCGGTAGAGTTGTCGAGGTTATCTTGAGTTGGTAAGATATCTACGAAATAATCGGCATTAAGGTTTTTAGAACTGTTCTTAAAACTTTTAGATCGTGTTTTATCTATGGCAGCATTTCTAGCAATATTAAGAATCCAAGTAAAAAAACGACCTTTTTTAGAGCTATAAGAATCTGCTTTATGCCATGCTTTTATAAAAACATCTTGCATCACTTCTTGAGCAATGTCATGATCTCTAACAATATTATAAATAACACCATGCATGCTTTCGCTGTACATATTGTATAATTTCTCAAAGGCTCTTTCATCCTTTTCTTGAAATTTGGATACTAAAATTTCTAATGTCATAAATGGAATTTAATGTGCGATAAGTAATAAAGCAGCTAAAAGTAGCTGCTTTATTAATATCAATATACGTAAATATTATTAGTTTTCTCTTAAAAAAGTACTGACTTCAATAGCAACATCTTCCCAAGTTTTACTAACACCATCTTCTCCTTTATGTAAATCGAAACAGACTTTGTTTAAAGCACTTAAAGCGCCTAAAGCATCCCAGTTTTTAATATCCATAGTTCCAGATAAAGTTACACGTCTTTCGTCAGTAATTTTAACATCTAACGGTAAATCTTTAGTAACACCATTCATTGTAATAGAAGCAGCATATTTACCATTGTTATATTTAATTTTTCCCTTTAAGAATTCTGGATCTAACATTTCTCCAAAAAATGAAGTTTTTAATTTTAAATCTCTAGCGTCATTATTTGTAAATAATCCACTAACAGGAATAGAAAAACTTAGATTATTTAATGCTTCTTCAGGAGTTGCTCCAGATTTTTCTTCAAATTTTAAAATATTAAATTGTCCTCCAACAGGTACTTTTTCTGTTGTTTTATAAGCAGTCCATTTTACAGAGGTACCTTCAGGTTTAACAACAAATTTTGTTGTCTCTGCTACTACCTTTTCTGAGTCAGTAGTTTTAGTTTCATTTTTACAACTTGTAGTAAATGCTAAAACCGTTAAGAATGAGAGTAATACTATTTTTTTCATGGTAATAATTAGTTTAAGTTTTAATTTAGAAAGTTAAGCTTATTAATAGTGTTTTGCAAGTAACTGTTGTTAATCTATTTTAAATTCTTTTATCTCTTTAAATTCTGAAATGCTTAGACTTTCAATTTTTATTTGATAAGATTTCCATTCGTCATTAAAAAATATATTTGTTTGTTTTAAAGCATCATTTAAAGCCTTTTTTGCATGAGTTAAAAGAATGGTTTCTGTGCCAGTAATACCGTTTTTTCTTGAACTAATATAACTGCTCGCTTTATTTAATCTAGAGTTTACAGTAGGTAGATTACTTCTTGTAATGCCTTGACGTTTGTCTTCTGTTCCGAAGAAAATAGCAAGCAATTCATCTATTTTTTTAATGCTATTTTTCGATGCTTTTATTTCGTCTTTATAGTTTTCTTTATCTAAAGCGCTGAGGTCTTTTTTGTATTTTTCAGCAGACTTTTTACTTTCGGCTAATTGCTTTGTAGCATCAGCCATGGTCTGTCTTATTATTTCTATTTCTTTTAATGCTGAATAAATTTCGTTTGTACTTTCGGTAGAAACCTCAATTCGCGGATCGTCTTTAACAACAATTTGTTCTTCCGAAGTTAAATTACCATAATGCATCACAGCTTTATAAGATCCAGGTTTAACTGAAATACCACTAGGTTCATTAGTTCTTTTTCTTATTGATTTAGAAGGGTAATCGACACCTTTTTCTCGCAATCTCCAAGTCCAATTATATATTCCAGTAGAGTCTGGAGTTTTTTGTTTTATAGTTCTTATTAATTTATCGTTGTTATAAATTTTCATAGTAATTGAATCCCATTTTACTACATTTTCGTCGTCTTCAATTATCTCATCATTCTCTTTTTCATCATCCTTCTTTTCTTCTTTTTTAGTTTCATCAACCTTCACATAATATCTAAAACGTCCTCCAGAACCTCTATTGTCTCCAGAGTACATGGCATCACCACCAAAACGACTTCCTGTTGCTTGTTGGTAAGCTGCTTTGTAAGCAGTGGGAGGTGAGAAGAGTTCTAATTTTGTATTTGCTATTTCATGTCTTGCAATAGCGCGTAACGGTCTCAAATCGTCTAGAACCCATGCTGCACGACCAAAAGTACCAATCACTAAATCGTGTTCTCTTGGGTGAATTACCAAATCTTTTACAGGAACTGTTGGGAAGTTATTAGAATCCCATTTTGTCCATTTTTGTCCAGCATTTGTAGAAACATATAAACCATCATCTGTACCTAAAAAAAGTAGGTTTGGTTCTTCTAAATCTTCAACAATAGATAAGGTATAACTTTTAACATCGTTAGCGTCTACAATGCGTTCCCAAGATTTTCCGTAATTTTTAGTTCGGTAAGCATAAGGTTCGAAATTAAAACGTCTGTAATCGTTTGCCACTAAAAGTGCTTCACCTTTTGCTTTATTACTCGCTTTTATTTGCACTATCCAACTGCCTTTTGGCAAGCCTTTTAAATTTTTACTAACATCGTTCCATGTTTTTCCTCCATTTTGGGTAACATGTACACGTCCATCGTCGGTTCCCACCCAAAGCATATCTTTTTCAACAGGTGAAGGTTCAATAACTAAAATTGTACAGTGGTTTTCTGCACCTGTAGCATCAATTGTAATTCCACCGCTATCGCGTTGTTTTAGTTTCTCAGGATTGTTGGTTGTTAAATCTGGAGAAATAACGGACCAAGTATCACCTTTATCGTTAGATTTATGTACAAACTGACTTCCGAAGTAAAGTGTTTTATTATTAAAAGGGTCTATGTTTATTGCCGAATTCCAATTAAAACGTAATTGAACTTCAGCATCTGGATGTGTTGGTTGTACACCATAATTATTACCTGTTTGCCAATCGTATCTGCTTACATAACCTTGCTGACTCATAGTCCAACCGTAACGAGAATCGTCTCGATCTGGAATGACATCAAAACCATCACCAAAACTTATTTCTTGCCAATAACTATTTCTTATGCCTTGAGCTTTCCAAACATAAGCAGGTCCTCGCCAAGATCCATTGTCTTGCATGCCACCATAAACGTTATAAGGAAACTCGTTATCTACATTAATATGATAAAATTGAGCCACAGGCATATTACCAATAAAACGCCAAGTTTTACCACCATCTTTTGTAATATTCATACCACCATCGTTACCATCAATCATGAAATTTCCATTTTCAGGATGAATCCACCACGCATGATGATCTGGATGTACACCATTACTCACACCATAAGCAGGCATTAATTGTTTAAAGTTTTTGCCACCATCTTCACTCACATTAATGTAAGTAAACACAGAATACACGCGATTTTCATTTTGTGGATCTACATATATTTCAGAGTAGTAAAACGGTCTGTTTCCAATATCGCTCTTATCGTTAATTTTTTTCCAACTAAAACCACCATCTTCACTTTTGTACAATGCGTTCTTTTTTGCTTCAACTAAAGCATAAATTATATTTGGTTTATTGGGAGCAATGGCAACACCAATTCTGCCTAGTTCTCCTTTAGGGAAACCTTCTTTTTCTGTAATTTTTTTCCATGTTTTTCCACCATCGTGAGTAATATGTAAACCAGAACCTTTTCCTCCAGAATTAAAAAACCAAGGCTCACGTTTGTGTTCCCAAAGCGTTGCAATTAATTTGTTTGGATTTGTTGGATCCATAACTAAATCTGCTGCGCCAGTTTTATTATTAGCGAATAGAATTTTAGTCCAAGTTTCTCCGCCATTTATGGTTTTGTAAACACCACGTTCACTATGTTCTCCCCAAGGACTACCTATTGCCGCTGCGTAAACAACATTTGGGTTTGTTGGGTCTATTACAACACGATGTATGTGTCGTGTTTTTTCTAAACCCATAGATTTCCAGCTTCTTCCGGCATCTAAAGATTTGTAAATACCATAACCTCCATTTAAACTGTTTCTAGGGTTACCTTCGCCTGTACCAACCCAAATAACACTCGGGTTAGATTGTTGTATGGCAACTGCACCAACCGATGCTGTTACTTCTTTATCGAAAATAGGTTCCCATTTTATACCACCAGAAGTCGATTTCCATAAACCACCAGAAGCAGTACCAACGTACATAATATCAGGATTGCTATGCACAGCATCAATAGCTGTTACACGACCAGACATTCCGCCTGGACCAATATTTCTTGGTTTCATATTTTTTACTAAATCCATAGAGAAGTCTTGCGAAAACGCTGTGAAAGAGAGAAGTAATAAAAGTAGGAAGGATAGTTTTTTCATTTTTGGTAAATTAGTTTGTATAAAGTTAAGAAACATAATCTTAAATAGATGTTAAGAGGTTTATTTAGACGCTATTTTGTCGTATTTTTATAGTGCAATGAAAAAAGAAAAAATACACAAAAAAGGTTTCGTTTTTAAACAATACGAAGCACCTTCGCAATCACCTTTCGAAAAGCTTTTCGATATCTTTAAAGAGCTCATTACGCATACTTCAGGAGATTTTGACGAAGCTATAGATTGGTTAAAAGAATTAGATAAGGAGTATAAGTTAACGACTCCAGAGTACACCATCGACGATTTTATAGAAGACCTAAAAGCAAAAGGCTATATAAGAGACGAAATAAAACCAGATGGTAAAAAAGGAACAGGTATTACCGCCAAAACGGAACGTGCCATTAGACAATCTGCATTAGATCAAATTTTTGGGAACATAAAACGTAGTGGTTCGGGAAACCACAAAAGTAAAGGTGTTGGCATAGGCGATGAGCACACAGGCGATTTTAGAAATTATCAATTTGGTGATAGTATGGATAAAGTGTCCATGACCGAAAGCCTTCGTAACGCCCAAATTAATAACGGTATTGGTGATTTTAGATTAACCGAAGATGATTTGGTAGTGGAAGAAACTACACACAAATCGCAAATGAGTACTATTTTAATGATAGATATTAGCCATAGTATGATTTTGTATGGTGAAGATCGTATTACACCTGCCAAAAAAGTTGCTATGGCTTTAGCTGAATTAATTACCACACGCTATCCAAAAGATACCTTAGATATTTTAGTTTTTGGTAACGATGCTTGGCCTATTAAAATTAAAGATTTACCATATTTAAATGTTGGTCCATACCATACAAATACTGTTGCAGGTTTACAATTAGCAATGGATTTATTACGAAGAAAACGTAATACCAATAAGCAAATTTTTATGATAACCGATGGAAAGCCAAGTTGCTTAAAATTACCAGACGGCACGTATTATAAAGACAGTAATGGTTTAAATCCATACATCACAAATAAGTGTTACGCACAAGCACAGCAAGCCAGGAAATTGCACATACCCATTACTACATTTATGATTGCTCAAGATCCGTATTTACAGCAATTTGTAGAAGAGTTTACAAAAGCAAACCAAGGAAAAGCATTTTATACAGGCTTAAAAGGTTTAGGTGAAATGATTTTTGAAGATTACGAAACAAATAGAAAAAAGAGAATTAAAGGATAATATTATAGTGAAAAGTTATGAGTGAAAAGTTATGAGTGAAAAGTGAAAAGATTCTCACTCCAATTAATAAAAAAAGATAAAAGAGCATAGAAAAGAGAGAATAGAGTAGACGTATTGCTAAGTCTATTTTCTTTAATCTATTATCTCTTTTCTAAAAAATAGATATGAAAATAGAAAACATAAAAACTTTAGGCGATTTAAAAAAAGCTGGATATAAAAGCAAATCGATTAAAGACGAATTAAGAGATAATTTAATTGAAAAAATAAAAAATAAAGAAACCACGTTTGAAGGTGTTCATGGATATGAAAATACTGTAATACCTGAGTTAGAGCGTGCCATTTTATCAAGACATAATATTAACTTGTTAGGTTTACGTGGTCAAGCAAAAACACGTCTAGCACGTTTAATGCTTAATTTGTTAGATGAAAATATTCCTTTAGTTGAAGGTAGTGAAATTAACGACGATCCATTACAGCCAATTTCACGTTTTGCTATTGAATTGATTAAAGAAAAAGGTGATGACACACCAATTACTTGGTTACATAGAAGCGATCGTTTTGCTGAGAAATTAGCAACACCAGATGTAACGGTTGCAGATCTTATAGGTGATGTAGATCCAATAAAAGCAGCAAATTTAAAACTTAGTTATGCAGATGATCGTGTAATTCATTACGGAATGATACCAAGAGCAAACCGTTGTATTTTTGTTATAAATGAGTTGCCCGATTTGCAAGCCAGAATACAAGTGGCTTTATTTAATATTTTACAGGAAGGCGATATTCAAATTCGTGGTTTTAAATTACGATTGAACCTAGATATGCAATTTGTATTTACTGCTAATCCTGAAGATTATACCAATAGAGGAAGTATTGTTACACCTTTAAAAGATAGAATTGGCTCGCAAATTTTAACACATTATCCAACAGATATTGAAACAGCAAAACTAATTACAGAGCAAGAAGCTAATTTAGATAAAACACAATCTGAAGCAATACAAGTACCAGAACTAGCTAAAGATTTACTAGAGCAAATTGTTTTCGAAGCGCGTGAAAGCGAATATATAGATGCTAAAAGTGGTGTGAGTGCACGTTTAAGTATTACTGCTTACCAAAACCTTTTAAGTACTGCCGAATTGCGATCTCTAAAATCTGGAGATGAAAATACAATGGTACGTTTAAGTGATTTTCTTGGTATTATTCCAGCAATAACAGGAAAAGTAGAATTGGTTTACGAAGGTGAACAGGAAGGAGCAGCACAAGTGGCTTTTAAATTAATTGGTGAAGCTGTACAGAGTTTATTTCCTGAGTTCTTCCCAGAGATTGAAAAACTAAAAAAGCAAGAAGACGAAAGCCCTTATGACGATATTGTATCATGGTTTTTTAATAATCGTGATGGTTTTGAGTTATTAGACGATTTAAGAGATAAAGAGTACAAGGCCTTATTAGATGCCGTAACACCTTTAGATGATTTATTGGCAGAATACCAACCAAATCTAGCAAAAGAAGAAAGCTATTTTATTAAAGAGTTTGTGCTTTGGGGATTAGTGCAATATAAACAATTAAGTAAGTATAGATTTACCGAAGGCATTCAGTTTAAAGATCCTTATGGTAGTTTTATAAGCGGAATATAACAGATTATTTGTTTGTTTATTTTATTGTTGAGAAAAGTGTCTGAAAATTAATTTTTTAGGCACTTTTCTTTTTTATAAATATATTTACATAAACGAATTATAAAACTTGTTCGTTAATTTAATATTTTTTTATAATAGTCCTTTTATTACATTTTCACGTATATATTAAGAACCAAAATAGATTACCCCAAATATGAAAAACCTTTACACCTTAACTTTGTTTGCCTACTTTTTATTTTTGTTAACTACCAATGCTCAAATAAATGCAATTAACTTTGAGAATATTAACTATCAATACGGAACGCAACCAACAAACGTTCTAGAAAATGATGTTTATGATGTTTATGTTTCGTGGAGAAATACTTTTGCAGTAGACTGTAATAATGGACGTTACCGTATAAAATTCGATAGTCCCAACGAAAACCAAACGGTGTCTGAAGGTATAGCTTATGGTATGCTGTTGTCTGCATATGCAAACGATAAAGAGTTGTTTGATGGCTTGTGGTTATTCTATCAAGATTTTTTAAACGCAAATGGTGTTATGAATTGGAAAATAGAAGGTTGCACTACCGTTATAGGGAACAATGGTGCAACGGATGCAGAGTTAGATGCTGCCTATGCTTTAATTGTTGCTGATAAGAAATGGCAAAGTACAGGAACAATTAATTATGAAAATGATGCGTTGTCTTTAATAAATATAATTAAAGCACACGAAATAGAAAATGGAACTTTTGTTTTAAAGCCAGGTGATGCTTGGGGAGGAAGTAATGCTACTAATCCATCTTATTTAGCACCAGGTTATTTTAGAGCATTTGGTGTTTACTCAAACGATACTGCATTCTGGAATGCTGTAGCTAATAAAAGTTATACTATTTTAAATGCAAATCTTTCAGAAAATAATGCCAGTTACAATTTGGTTTCAGATTGGAGTAAAGCAGATGGAACATATTCTAGTGAAACATCATGGGCTTACGATCAAGGACACTCATATTATTATGATGCTGCACGTACGCCATGGCGAATGGCTATAGATTATGTTTGGTATGGAGATACTGAAGCAGCTAGTTATAATCAATTATGTATAGATTTTGTGAATGCGCAAGGTGGATTTAACCAAATTTATCCCGGTTATTCACAAGCAGGTGTAGCAATAAATACAACGTACAAAGATCCTACTTTTACAGGAGCTTATTCATCTGCAGCAATGACTTCAACAAATCAATCGTTTGTAAATAATGGTTATACCGAATTAAAAAATCAACCTACAACTGCTTATTTTGGAGCGACTTTAAGGGCTATTTATATGTTCGCATTATCAGGAAATATGTATAATGCTTTAGATAATAATACATTAAGTGTAAGTAGTACTTCTCAGAATGCATTTAAAATATTTCCTAATCCTGTTTTAGATTTTTTAAACATTTCTTTTAAAAATTATGATGAAAGAAAACTTACTTTTTATTCAATAAGTGGACAAAAATTAATTTTAAAAACAGTCAATGCTTTAGAAACAAAATTGGATTTAAGTGAATTAAATTCGGGTGTTTATTTTTTAAATATTGAAAATGAAACTTTTAAAATTATTAAATCATAATAAAGAAAATTAAACCAATTTGGTAACGACTTCAATATCGCTATGCAGTGTTTTATGTACAGGGCATTTGTCTGCAATTTGAAGAATACGTTCCTTTTGTTTATCGTCTAAGTTTCCTTTTAATTGTATTTCTCTATTAAATGTATCGACTTTAATCTCTTTGTTTTCTCCGTTTTCAACAATTTGCTTAGCAACTTTCGTATGCGATGTATGCACTTGAATATTTTCTAAATTCCAACCTTTACGTTTGGTATACATTTGAACAGTCATTGCAGTACAAGCAGATAAGCCAGCAGAAACCAATTCATAAGGCGAAGGACCAAAATCGTTACCACCATAGCTTGTAGGCTCGTCTGCCATCATAGTGTGATTTCCAACCGTCATTTGTGTTGTAAAACCATCTTCTGCGTCTAAACTAGCTACAGCTTGATGAGACGTAGAAATAGTTTCAGTTTTAGGAATAGATATATAACGTTTTGCCCAAGTAGCAATAACACTTCCAACATAGATAGAATCTTCCTTGCTCATCAGTAGATGATCTGCTCCATCAAGAGAAACAAAACTTTTAGGATGTCTTGCAGCAAGGTAGATCTCTTCAGCATTTTCAATACCAACGGTGGTATCTTGTGGAGAATGCATTACTAATAATGCTTTACGTAAGTTTTTAGCAACATCTGGTAAAGACTTAGTTTCTATATCATCTAAAAATTGTTTCTTAATTGTAAATGGTCTTCCGCCAATATTAACGTTAGCTTTTCCTGTCGTTTTAATTTCTTCAACACTACTATGTATTAAATGCTGAACATGTTTTGGGTTAGAAGGCGCACCAACTGTTGCTACTGCTTTTACAGTTTCAATTTCTGATGCCGCAAAAATAGCAGCTGCACCACCTAACGAATGTCCAATTAATAGAGTAGGAGCAGTATAGTTTTCTTTTAAATAATTTGATGCACTAATTAAATCTTCCACATTTCCTGAAAAATTAGTGTTTTCAAAATCACCTTCACTTTCACCTAAACCAGTAAAATCGAAACGTAAGACTCCAAAGCCATTAGACGTTAATTCACGCGTAATATTTTTTACTGCAGATAAGTTTTTATTGCAAGTAAAACAATGTGCAAAAATAGCAAAGTTATGAGGGTGTTGATTTATAGGAAGTTCTAATCTGCCTACTAATTGTTGTCCTTCAGCGTTTGTGAAATTTACTTTTTGAATATTCATTTAGATGGTTTTTTTATTCAGTCGAAAAATATTTGAAGCCTTTCAAAATAAAGAAATTACCATATATTTCTCGATTTAATATTAGCCTCACAAAATTTTACTATTTCTGTAATTCTTTTCTCTTTTGTAGCGTCTCGTTTGGCTTGGTTTAACCAATACAAGTAATGCTTCCTGTAAGAAGGTGCAAAGTTGTTATAATTTTCAAAAGCTTTTAGATTGTTATCAAAAGCAGTTTGTAAAGCTTCAGGAATAATCCCTTTTTCGACAGCATCTAAAGCAGTCCAACTTCCGTTTTGTTTTCCAATATTTATTATCTCTAAACCTTTTTCGTGCATTAAATCTTCCGTTAATAAAGCTTTAATATGCCTTTTGTTTAGTGCACTCCAAACACTTTTAGGGTTGCGTTTACAAAAGTATTGACGTCGTTTTCCATCTCCTAAACTTTTTACAGTACTGTCTATCCAACCATAGCATAAGGCTACTTTTACAGCTTCTTCCCAACGCATGCTTTCTTTGTCGTGACTTACTTTGTAAAAGATGAGGTAAATGCCTTCATCACTTTCATGATTGGTGTGTAACCATTCTCGCCATTCTGTGTCAGATTTAAAATAGAGCTCTTCTAAATCCATATTTAAAGGGCTTTTATATCTATATAAAAATCTCTGTCTACTTTTATTTTAGCATTTTTAGACTTTAATTTTAATGTTTTATTTTCTGAAGAAGGTGTAATCCATTGAGACTCTCCTTCAATTTCAATTTGAATAGGCATTGTAAAGTCTTCAACAGTGTTACTCCATTTGTAGTTTAGTTTTTTGCCTTCAACTTTATATTCTAAAACAGGAGTTTTAGTGGTTCTTAAATACTGATTAAAAAAGCCTTTTAAATCTAAACCAGATTCTTCTGCTAAACAGTCTTCAATTTGTTTTGTAGTTACTGTTTGATGATAGAATTTAGAGTTTAAGGTACGTAGTATTTGTCGCCATTTTTCATCATCATTAACTAGTTGACGTAAAGTGTGCAACATGTTTGCTCCTTTATTGTACATATCGCTTGAACCTTCATTGTTTAAATTGTATTTACCTATTAAAGGTTTATCATTCTGAATATTTCTTCGTGTACCAATAACATAGTCTGCCGAAGCTTCTTTACCGTAATAATAATCTAAAAATAGGTTCTCAGAGTAGGAAGTAAAGCTTTCATGAATCCACATATCTGCAATGTCAATATTAGTAATATTATTGGCAAACCATTCGTGTCCAGCTTCGTGAATAATAATAAAATCGAACTTTAAACCTAATCCAGTTCCTGATAAATCTCGACCTAAATAGCCTTTTTTGTATTTGTTTCCATAGGTTACAGAACTTTGGTGCTCCATACCTAAATAGGGTACTTCAACTAACTTAAAACTGTCTTCGTAAAAAGGATAAGGTCCAAACCAATGCTCGAAAGCTTTCATCATTTTAGGAGCATCTTTAAAATGCACTTTAGCTTTTTCGAGATTGTCTTTTAAAACATAATAATTCATGTCTAAATCACCTTTCTCACCTTTATAAACTTCAGAGAAATTGGCATAATCTCCAATATTAATATTCACACCGTAATTGTTAATTGGGTTTGCTACATGCCAATGGGTAGTAATGGTTTCATCATTATTTTTTACAACACTTTTAAGTCTTCCATTTGAGACATTCATTAAATCCTTAGGAATGGTAACACTAATATCCATACTGTCTACTTCATCGTACATATGGTCTTTATTTGGCCACCAAACACTAGCGCCTAAACCTTGACATGACGAGGCTATAAAATGATTGCCGTTGTTATCTTTTTTCCAAGAAATCCCACCATCCCAAGGTGCTCTTACTGCTTCGCGTGGTTTACCTTCGTAATAGGCAATAACGCTGTTAATGTCTCCAATATTTTGATGGTCTAAAAGTGTTATAAAATGAGCATTCTCATCGTGTTTAATAATTAATTCTTTATCGTTTTGTGTGACTTTGGTCAACAGTAATGGCTCTTGCAAATCTATTTGCATGACCTGTTGCGATTTTAATACTTTATACTGAATAGTATTTTTCCCAGAAATCGTTTTTTCGTCAGGATTCACTTTTATATCTAAATGGTAATACGTTAAATCCCACCATTCGCGCTCAGGAGTTATACTACCGCGAAGTGTGTCTTGCCTTGTAAAGTTGTTTCTGTCTTCTAGTAAGCCTTGCGCATAGAGTGATGAGGTTAAAAGAAAGGTGAAAATTAAAAAAGATATTTTTTTGATATTCATGTATTTTAAATTTTGATTTAAAAGTACTAAAAATAAAAAAGACTGCTTCATTTCTGAGAGCAGTCTTTATAACAACTTAATAATTAAAACTTATTTACTGTTTTTACTGTATTATAACAGTTAGTTATACATTTTATACATTTCTATTATATGCTTTTTAATTTTATTTCTAAACCATTGTGGCTCTAAAACTTCCACCATATTACCTAGTTTAAGTATTTGTATTTCAAACTCGTAGTTGGGTTTTAGTTTGTAAGTAACCATTCCCCAATCATTTTCTTTATTCTCAATACAAATTTGAGAGTGATGAATAGGCAAGCTACGTAAATATTTTAATTGATTGTTGTGCGCTTTAATTTTAATTTTTTCAAGGTCTTTATTTTTGGATTCACTATAATTTAAGCCAACAACGTAATCATATTGCTTTAGTTGTTTTTGGAAGTCTTCAACCTTTTGTGATTTTATGTTTTTTATTTCTATTCTCGAAAGTCTATCAATTCCAAAATTTCTAATTTCGTTTTCACCTTCAGCTATAGCAATTAAGTACCAACGATTAGCATATTCTTTAATGCATAAAGGAGAAACGGTGTATTCTTTTGTAGTGTTTTCGTAATAATTTTCTTTGATAAAAGAAATTTTTTGATTTAAAGAAATAGCGTGAATTAGTTTTTTAAAATATTGAACACCAGTAAATCCAGAACTGTCTTCTGGAATTATCCATTTTTGAAATGATTTATAATCTTTAATACCACTTTGATAAACCTCTGCCATAGAAGCAAACTTTGCAAACTTAAAAAACGTGTTCAAGGCTTCGTTATTCTCTTTAATTTCATAACCACGAGACTTATAGTTATATGTAATTGTTATACCAAAGTCTAATTCTAAAACACTCTTGTCACGCTCTAGAGTTCGTTCTGCAACAACCAAATCGTAATCATAAAGTAGTCGTTCTATAAGTTGTATTTTAGTTATTCCTGGATAAGATTTAACTAACTGCGCAATGCAATTTAAACGCTTTAAAATTTTATAGTCTGCCATTGTGAGTGTTTACTTCAAAAAAGAAGTTAAGAATAAAAAAGTATTTTTTTTAAATATATGTATTTTTTCTGAGTCCGACTTCATTAGGCGGATTGAGTAGTGTTCTTTGCGCGAAGCAAAACAAAATACTAAACTCATGGAAAGCAATTTTTTACTTAAAAACGAATTTGAAAACTGGTTACAAAATCAAGGAGAGTTACTTTATTATAAACCTTCTTTTTACAGTAATCAAATAACTAAACTAGAACAATCTGAATATTTTACTGCTAATACAATAGGTTTTTTTGAATCATTAGAAAATGAAATACTATGCGATAACCATTCAGGAGTCGAAGATATTATAGTAAATAGACTTAGTGTAATAGAGGAAAAAGTAACTTTTAATAGCTTTAAGACTGTCGATAATAAATGGAATGGCTTACGATTAGGATTATTAAAATACAGATTGTTTCTTCACAGTTTTATCGCAATGAAACATGCAAATTATAAAGGTGGCATTTCATGTTCCTTTGATGATGTAGAACCGAAGCGAATAAGAGCATTTTTTAATAGTAGAGAATCTTATATGTTACCCATTTATCACGATGTTTATACTTATAATAAATCGAATGTTGATTATGTATGGCAACAGTTTATAAAAACTAATAAAGATAATGAGAGTGAAAATAAAGACAGTCAATCAGTATTGCAATCAGATTTTGAAACGATTATCGTTAAAAAAGGAAAAGAAGGACATTTAGAAATTGTAAATGGAGGAAATACTGTTATAATGATTTTTCTTTTATTACATGTACTGAACGAGTTTTCTATATGTGAAAATACTTTGCAGAATTCTAAAAAAAGCATACCAAATTTATTTAGACTTCAATTTGCTACAAAATTAAACGAACAGAAGTTCTTTAATGTATTAGTAAGAAATAAGATTTTTAAAAAGGCTACTACTGCTAATGAAATAATTAAAAGAATGCCATATAATTTTAATACATTTTCTTTAAATGGTGGTTATCATTTTTTAGAAACTACTTTTCGTTTTGTACAATTAATACACGAATCTAAAATTCCACAATCAGAAAAATATATACCAGATTTAGGTGTTTTTATTAAAAAAATATTAAAAAATAAAATTATTAATGTAAAAGAATTAATTCATGAGGATTGCGATAAAACCTATTTAAATTATGAAGATTACTTAGTAGCTACTATTATGGAGTGGTTGTAACTTTTTTTATGCATTTAACAATAATTATACTAATATGAAAACAAGAATCCATTATAAAGTAGAAGCAAAGTATTGGCGTAGAGAAGTTCCAAATATTCACGATGAATCTTTAGATATATTACCAACTAAATTCGATATTGCAGAAACAGTTACAAAATTTGAAAATGAATCTCCAATTTTAGTAAGAAAAGCTGCTTTTAATCATTATTCAAGTATTATAGATGTTTTATATAATGGATTAGGGAAACAAAGATCTACAGATGCTCAAGCACGAATAGATTTACAATTTTATTTTGATTCTGGAAATGCAATTGAACTTGGAGGAAAGGGTAAGAAATTTAAGTCTTCTCCAGATTATGATAAATGTATTGAGGTTTATTTAATTGTTCAGAATTTATTCGATAATATAGAAGAAAACTATTTAATACATGGCGTGAGGTATCTGGATTATCCTGATAGATTGGATGCTGGAATAGAGGAGTCGCTTGAAGGTTTGATTGAAGAATTTTTGTATTATAAGGAAAACACCAACTTAAATATAGAAAAACTAAAATTTAAAGCTGTTGATGGAAACAAAACTTTAATTCTGAAGACACCTTTTGATTGGGAATAATCATAATACAAATAATAATTAAATTTTAAAAGAAACAATGGCAACATTTAACGGAAGTTCGAAGGAGTTCAATGATTTTATTGGTCCACTAGCAAGAAACATTGTGTGTAACCTATCGCGAAAAATAAAAGAGAAAACCACATGCAGACATGATGGCTGTAAAAAAAGAAAACCGCTAGAGGCGGCACACTTAAAGGGAAAAGGTAGAATAGAAATTATTGCTTCTATTTTGGCACCTTTTGAGATTGAAGATGATTTTTTTGAAATAGATTTAGAGCTCTTTAAATCAGAATTCAAAGATGCACATACTCCAATTGAAAATGTCATTCTCCCGATGTGTAAAGAACATCATTTAGAATATGACAGAGAAGAGAATATTAAACCTGAATACCCAATAATATTGGATGAATTTGAAAATGAAGATGGAAATACTTTCTACACAAGTGATGACTTAGAGAAATTTGAGGAAGAAGATAACAAAGATTTATATACTAGTATTAAGAAGATAGGTTATAGCACCATCAAAGATAAAATTAGAAATATTTATAACATAAATAAATCTCAAATATCATTTTCAAGAATATCTCAATCGAATAATTTGTGGAATTTTGATGTTAAAAAGAAAAAGTTTAAAAAGGATTTTTATTTTGTGTTTTACAATGACAAATCAAAGTCTTACAAAATAGCGTTATTTAAAGCAAATACAATTGATTTGAATAAGTTTTCAGAAAAAGATAAGTATACAATTCGCTTTTTTGTAGATGAAGCGTTAAAAGACCGCTGTTCCTTCGATTTTAATCCGTATTTATTAGATATAAGGTAAGGTTAATAGAAACCTTAAAACAAAAAAAAGCCGATACTTGGCAAGTATCGGCTAATTAACTATTTAATTAAAACTTAATTTTTAGAAGCAATATTTACCTTCTTCTTTTACTTTCTCAGCAATTTCATTACGTAAATCAACGATATCTGGGAAGTTTGTATATTTTGTGAAACGTTTAAGTCCCATTAACATCATGCGTTGCTCATCTCCTTCAGCAAAAGAAATAACACTTTCTTTTCCTTTGTTTTCAATGATACTAACGGCATTGTATAAGTATAATTTAGACATTGCTATTTGTACAGCTTGTTCTTTTTCGCTTGTACGTTTAGCATTTTTCTCAGTTCTTAAAATTGTAGATTCAGCCATATAGATTTCAATTAAGATATCTGAAGCAGCAATTAATAACTGTTGGTGCTCTTCCATTTTTGGACCAAATTTTTGAACAGCAGCACCTGCAACCATTAAAAACACTTTTTTAAGTCTACCAATAATTGCTTTTTCTTCTGAAAATAATTCAGAGTAATCTGGTGTTTCAAAAGAAGGAATTCCCATTAACTCATTAGCTACAGCAGTTGCTGGTCCTAATAAATCAACGTGACCTTTCATAGCTTTCTTAACTAACATACCAACAGATAACATTCTGTTAATTTCGTTAGTTCCTTCGTAAATACGTGCTATACGTGCATCTCTCCAAGCAGATTCCATAGGAGTTTCTTCACTAAAGCCCATACCACCAAAAATTTGGATACCTTCATCTGCACAATTTTGTACATCTTCAGATACTGCTACTTTTAATATCGAGCACTCAATAGCATACTCTTCTACACCTTTAAGTTCTGCTTCCTGGTGTGTATTACCAGCAGCTTCACGTAAAGCAATTCTATCTTCAATATTTTTTGCAGCTCTATAAGTTGCAGATTCACCAGCATAAGCATTTGTTGCCATTTCTGCTAGTTTCATTTTAATAGCTCCAAAATCTGCAATGGGTGTTTTAAATTGCTTACGCTCCATAGCGTATTTTACACCATGTGTTACAATTCTTCTTTGAGAATCTAAACAAGCAGCAGCTAATTTAATACGCCCTACGTTAAGTGCATTCATGGCAATTTTAAAACCTTCACCACGACCAGCTAACATATTTTCTATTGGCACAACTGTATCGTTAAAGAATACTTGACGTGTAGAAGAAGCACGAATACCTAATTTATGTTCTTCTTCACCCATTGTAATACCATTTGCAGCATCATTTTCTACAATGAAACCTGTAATGTTTTTATCATCTTCAAGACGAGCAAAAACAATCATTACAGTACAAAAACCAGCGTTAGAGATCCACATTTTCTGACCGTTGATCTTGTAAGATTTACCATCTTCTGATAGTACAGCTGTTGTTTTTCCTGAGTTTGCATCAGATCCTGCACCAGGTTCAGTTAAACAATAAGATCCAAACCACTCTCCTGAAGCTAATTTAGGTACGTACTTTTGCTTTTGAGCTTCTGTACCATATAATGTAATTGGCATAGTACCAATACCTGTATGCGCTCCAAATGCGGTACTAAAAGAACCTGTACCAGAAGAAATATAATCGCAAGTTAAAACAGTAGATACAAAGCCCATTCCTAATCCGCCATAAGCTTCAGGAACTGCTACACCTAAAAATCCTAATTCACCAGCTTTACGCATAACCTCTTCAGTTAATGCATAATCTTTAGCTTCAAAACGAGGCTTGTGTGGTATGATTTCACGATCGTTAAATTCAGTAACGGCTTCTTTCATCATATTTTGTTCTTCTGAAAAATCTTCAGGAGTAAATACGTCTTCACAATTTGTTTCCTTTACTAGGAATTGTCCACCTCTTAATAATTCTTTTTCTTCTGCCATAGCTATATTATAATCTTGTTGTTCTTTTTATTAGTTTTTTTATTTTGATTCTTTCTAAGAAAGAAATTCAAATACTCCACAAGCACCTTGACCAGTCCCTACACACATAGTTACTGCTCCATATTTACCTTGCATGTTTTGCTTACGCATTTCATCAAATAATTGTACAGATAGTTTTGCTCCTGTACAGCCTAATGGGTGACCAAGTGCAATAGCTCCACCATTTACGTTAATAATATCTGGATTTAAGTCTAACTCACGAATTACTGCTAGAGATTGAGAAGCAAAAGCTTCATTCAATTCAATTAAAGATAAGTCGCTTTGTTTTAAACCTGCTTGTTTTAAAGCTTTTGGAATAGCTTTTACTGGTCCAATACCCATGATACGAGGCTCAACACCTGCAGCTGCATAGTTTACCATTCTAGCAATTGGCTCTAAACCTAGTTCTTTAACCATGTCTTCACTCATTACCATAACAAAAGCAGCACCATCACTCATTTGAGATGAGTTACCAGCTGTTACGCTTCCTCCAGCAGCAAATACTGCTCTTAATTTTGCTAAAGCAGCAAGACTTCCACCAGGACGAGGTCCTTCATCTTTAGTTACTGTATAGGATTTTGTTGCTTTTTTTCCATTGGCATCAATATAAGTTTGTTCAACCTCTATTGGTACTATTTGGTCTTGAAAACGATTCTCTGCTTGAGCTCTTAATGCTTTTGCATGAGAATTTAAGGCAAATGCATCTTGATCTTCACGAGATATGTTAAATTGCTTTGCAACCGCTTCAGCAGTATTTCCCATTCCCCAATAATAATCTTCATGGCCTCCTTTTACAATAGCGTCATAATTTAATTCTGGTTTAAAACCAGTCATTGGGACACTACTCATACTTTCTGCTCCACCTGCTATAATACAATCTGCCATTCCGGCTTGTATTTTTGCTGTTGCCATACCAATAGTTTCTACTCCTGAAGAGCAAAAACGATTAACGGTTACACCAGGAACATCAACAATTTCTAATCCCATTAAAGAGATTAAACGTGCCATATTTAATCCTTGTGCACCTTCTGGCATTGCGTTACCAACAATAACATCGTCAATACGTTTTGGATCCAAACCAGGCAATTCCTTCATCATGTATTTGATGGTTTCTGCTGCCAATTCATCTGTTCTTTTAAAACGGAACACGCCTTTTGGTGCTTTACCAACTGCGGTTCTATATGCTTTTACTATATATGCGGTCTTCATAGTTCTAATGTTTATTTTTTTGAAAAGACTAAAGAATATAGATAAGAGAAAAAAGACTTTTCAATCTGTCTCTAAATATTATCGATAAAGGTCTTTATTCTTTCCTCTTTGTTCTTTTTTTCTAATTACGTAACGGTTTCCCTTTAGTCAACATGTGTTGAATTCTTTCCAAAGTTTTACGTTCTGTACAAAGCGAAAGGAAAGCTTCACGCTCTAAGTCTAACAAGTATTGTTCGGTTACTTTAGTTGGTTCAGATAAATCGCCACCAGCCATTACGTAAGCTAATTTGTTAGCAATTTTCATATCGTGTTCACTAATGTAGTTAGAGTCTTTCATAGAATCTGTACCTACCATAAACATTCCTAAAGCTTGCTTACCAAGAACTAATACATCGTTACGTTTTGCAGGTTGTGTATAACCAGCGTCTGCCATTAATTTAGCATGTGCTTTTGCGGTTGCTATTTGACGGTCTTTATTAACCACAACAATATCTTTTCCTTTTTGCATTAAACCTAAATCGAATGCTTCGTAAGCAGAAGTTGATACTTTAGCCATACCAATAGTTAAAAAGTATTCTTGAAGTGTATTTAATTGCACATCACCTTTTCTAAAAGTATCTGATGCTCTTAAAGCCATTTCTTTAGAACCACCACCACCAGGAATAACACCTACACCAAACTCTACAAGTCCCATATAAGTTTCTGCTGCTGCTACAATTTTATCTGCGTGTAATGAAATTTCACAACCACCACCAAGAGCCATTCCATGAGGAGCAGAAATTGTTGGGATTGAAGAATAACGCATACGCATCATCGTGTCTTGGAAATATTTAATTGCTGCGTTAAGCTCGTCGTATTCTTGTTCGGCAGCCATCATAAATATCATACCTATGTTTGCTCCAACCGAGAAGTTTGGACCTTGATTACCAACAACTAATCCAGCAAAATCTTTTTCAGCCATATCAATAGCCTTATTTAATCCTGCTAAAACGTCACCACCAATAGTATTCATTTTAGATTGGAATTCTACATTAAGAATACCATCTCCTAAATCTTGAACAGAAACACCTGAGTTTTTGAAAACTTCGGTTGTTTTTCTAACATTATCTAAAATGATAAATGAATCTTGTCCAGGAATTTTTTCTTGTATTTTCTTCGGAATATCATAACTGTACGTTGCACCATCTTGAATAGAGTAGAAGCTATCGCTTCCTGAAGCAACCATATCGTGTACCCAATCTGCAGGTTTTAAACCTTCAGCTTGCATCATTTCAATTCCTTTTTCAACACCAATAGCATCCCAGATTTGGAAAGGACCATGTTCCCAACCAAAACCAGCTTTCATAGCATCGTCAATTTTGTATAATTCATCAGTAATTTCAGGAATACGGTTTGACACGTAAGCGAATAATGCTGAAAAACTTTTTCTGTAAAATTCTCCGGCTTTATCTTTTCCTTTTACTAATACTTTAAATCGGTCTGCAACGCGATCAATAGATTTTGTTAATTCTAAAGTAGCGAATTTTGCTCTTTTTGCAGAACGATATTCTAATGTGTTTAAGTCTAAACTTAATATTTCTTTTTTACCTTCGGCTGAAACTGTTTTTTTATAAAAACCTTGTTTAGTTTTACTTCCTAACCATTTATTTTCCATCATGGTGTTGATGAAATCTGGTAATTCGAACAATTCTAAACGTTCATCATTTAGACAGTTTTCTCTAATTCCGTTTGCAACGTGAACTAAAGTATCTAATCCAACAACATCTACAGTTCTAAAAGTTGCCGATTTTGGACGACCAATAACAGGGCCAGATAATTTATCGACTTCTTCAACCGTTAAATCTAAATCTTTAACTGCGTGAAATAAACTTTGTATGCTAAAAATACCAACTCTGTTTCCAATAAATGCAGGTGTGTCTTTGGCAATAACCGAAGTTTTTCCTAAGAATTTTTCACCATAACCATTTAAGAAATCTAAAACAGAAGCATCGGTTTTAGGTCCAGGAATGATTTCGAATAATTTTAAGTAACGTGCAGGATTAAAAAAGTGTGTTCCACAAAAATGCTTCTGGAAATCTTCACTACGTCCTTCGCTCATAAATTTAATTGGAATACCAGAAGTATTCGAAGTAATTAATGTTCCTGGAGTTCTGTACTTTTCTAGTTTTTCGAAGACCTGCTGCTTGATGTCTAGTCTTTCAACAACTACTTCCATAATCCAATCTACATCTTTTACTTTAGCGATATCATCATCTAAATTTCCTGTAGTGATTCGGTCTTTAAAAGAAATATCATAAAGTGGTGCAGGTTTAGATTTTATTGAAGCTGTTAAAGCATCATTTACTAATCTATTCCTAACAACTTTATCTTCTAAAGTTAAGCCTTTAGCTTTTTCTTTGTCGGTAAGTTCTCTTGGTACGATGTCTAATAATAAAACATCAACTCCAATGTTAGCAAAATGGCAAGCGATACCGCTTCCCATAATTCCTGAACCAATAATGGCTATCTTTTTTATTCTACGTTTGCTCATCTTATTTTAAAGTATGTTCTTTTTGATTGTATATTTTCTTGTTTGAAATCAATTCGTTAATTGTTTCTGTAACTTCTTGAAAGTGTTTTAGTTTTTCTTCTGAAACGTGGTTTTTAATCGTGTCGTTAAAAGTTAATACACGTTCACGAGAAAACTCTCTTTTTTCTCTACCAAAGTCTGTTAAGTGAATAAGTACACCTCGACCATCTTCTGGGTTTGGCTTGCGCTCTATTAAACCTAGTTCGTCCATTTTTTTTAGAATACGAGATAGGCTAGTAGCTTCCATTCCCATAATTGGGCCTAGAGAAGTAGAAGGCGTTCCATTTTCAGGATCGATACTTAATAGAGTAAAACCAGTTGCCATTGTAGATTCAAACTTAGCAGCTTCTTCGTTATACATTTTATTTACAGCTAACCAAGTGGTGCGCAATAAATAGTCTATGGTTTTATCTTTCATTAAATTGAATTCGGTTATCTATGAATTCAAATATACTAAATATTTATTATGCACGCATAGTAAATATTGAAAATTTTGTCGATTTGATAAAATTTTAAGGTTTAATTAAGTAAGTCTGTTTAAAATCAGTGATAATTGAGTATTAATTTAAATACTTATATAGTCTATTTTAATCTATAACCTTTAACTTCTATAGATCTTATCATAAAGGTCTTGGTAAAGGTCTTTAATTACGGTACGTTTCATTTTCATGGTAGGCGTAAGGTGTCCACCTTCTATAGACCAAACATCTGGTGTTAATTCGAAACGTTTTATTTGTTCCCATCGGCCAAAACCTTTATTACATTCATCTATTTCTAGTTGGATGCGGTCTTTAACCTCTTGAGAGTTGGCTATAGACTCACCAGTTTTTTCTATGTTATTGTTCTTTTTGTCGATCCATTCTTTTATAAAATCGAAATTAGGTTGAATAATAGCTGCAGGCATTTTTTCGCCTTCACCAATAACCATAATTTGTTCTATAAATCGAGATTGCTTTAGTTCATTCTCTAGTAACGTAGGTATAACATATTTACCACCAGAGGTTTTAAACATCTCTTTTTTACGACCGGTAATTTTTAGAAAACCATCTGGATCAACGTCGCCTTTATCACCAGTATGAAAATACTCACCAGTCATAACACTAGCAGTCTTTTCTGGATCTTTGTAATAGCCCATCATTACATTTGGACCTTTAACTAAGATTTCTCCATCTTCGGCAATTTTCACTTCTACATTTTTAATAGGCTTCCCAACGGTTCCTAGTCTAAAATATTCTCCAGCATATCTTTCTACAGAGATTACAGGAGATGTTTCTGTTAAGCCGTAGCCTTGCATTACTTGCATACCGGCTGCGCAGAATATACGAGATAATCTAACTTGTAAAGCAGCAGAACCAGAAACCATAGTATGTAGCTCGCCTCCAAGTGCTTCTCTCCACTTACTGAAAATAAGTTTGTTAGCAATTTTTAATTTAAATTCATACCAAGCACCGTTTGCTCCATACGGCTCCCATTTTTCGGCTAGATTTACGGCCCAAAAGAATAATGCTTTTTTTACAGGAGATAAATCTTCGGCTTTGGCTATAATTTTATCATAAACCTTTTCTAATAGTCTTGGTACAACACTCATTAGATTTGGTTGGATTTCTTTTGCATTGTCTCCAATTTTATCTATTCCTTCCGCAAAATAGATAGTTGCACCTGCGTATTGGTAGAGGTAGATAAGAACACGTTCGAATACATGACAGATAGGTAAAAAGCTTAGTATTTTATTTTGTTGACCATCTATAAATGGTAATCTGTCTGAAGCATCTAATGCATTACTTGTTATATTATTATGTGAAAGCATAACACCTTTCGGTTTACCTGTGGTTCCAGATGTGTATATAATTGTTGCTAAGTCTAAAGGAGAGACAGCATCTTTACGTGCTTGTAATTCTTCTTGATTACTGGTGTCTTTACCAAGTTCAAATAATTCAGAATAATGCTTACAACCTTTTATATGATTAAAGGAATACACTTCTTTAATTTGAGTGTTTGCTTTAATCTTATTTACTTTCGCTAAAACCTCTTCATCACTTACAAAACAGTAAATTGCACCACTGTGGTTTAATACATATTCGTAATCTTCTGAAGAAATAGTTGGATAAATAGGAACATTTTGCGCACCAGTTTGAAGTACTCCAATATCCATAACATTCCATTCTGTTCTATTAGTTGAAGAGATAAGAGCAATTTTATCGTCTTTTTGAATACCCAATCTAAGTAAAGCACGACTTACAGCGTTCGCTTTATCTAAATATTCTTTGGTTGACATTGGTGTCCATTTACCGTCATACTTAGTCACTAAAGCTGCGTCTAGATTATATTTTTCTAGTTGGTAATATGGGAAATCGAAAAGGCGAGTTATTTCTGTCATGTTCTAGTTTGGAAGTTATAAGTCTTGCAAAGTAATGATTTTTAAAACCATTTCAAACAGGTACAAAAAAAGGAGCTGTTAAAAAACAGCTCCTTTGCTAATTGATTGATAGCATGAATTTAAGCATAACTTAAGTTTATTTAATAACTAACTATTTTTAAATGAATCCCTTAACTTTCATTTAATTAAATAAATATTGACATAAATTCATCGTAAATATAATTAGATTAAATTAATTATATATGTAAAAAATCGTAATAACTACTATTTTAAGTATTTTTTTATTAACTCGCTCTCATTTTTGAAATAAGCCTTAGGAGATTGGTTCATAAAGTACTTAAATTCTTTCGAAAAATGAGACCCATCATGAAAGTTGTACATTTCTACTAAGTCTCTAAACTTAAGCTCTTTTTCGTTATATTTTTTCATTAACATACTAAATCTATATAATCTCGCATATTTTTTTGGTGTTAGTCCAACCATTAATTTAAATTTTGTTTCTAACGTTTTTTGAGAAACAGGTATTTTTTCTAGGAGATCATTAATAGATATCTTACCTTTTTTATCCATTATAATAGCTAATGCATTATCAACATTATCTGTGTGCCTGTCGATTGTTACTGGTAGTTCTTTAAAAAGTAATTCTAAAGCTATTAAAGCCTCTTTGTGTTTTAGCTTTTTAGCGAAGAAAGTATTTAATGTATTATAAAGTGGTTTAGAAAATTCTGATAAAGGAATGTGCTTATCATTAATTATCGAAACGTCTAATTGGGTTAGTTTATATAAGGCTGTTGGGTGTAAACGAATACCATAACATTCGGTCTCCTCATTAATATTTAATAGGTAAGATTTCTTTGTTTGTCCGCTTATAGAAATATCTTTAACATTATAAATTTCGTCATCTACAGATACTTCATGTGTGCCTTTATGTGTGTAAGAGATTAAATGCTTTCCAAGTGGAAGTAGTCTGCTTTCAAAAGGTAATGTTGATTTTGAGAATTTTAACTCAAAAAACTCATCAATTAAGTTTAATGAATCCTCGCTCTTATAGGTGTTATACGTCATACAGGTTGGTTGCAGTTTATCAATTCGCTAGCATAACAAAAATAGAGGTTTTAGATTCTATTACATTACAGAATCTAGTTTTTAACGGTTAATTCCTTATTTAATATTAAATTTTCAGAATTATATAATTTCCCAATTGGTGTCAAGAAGAAGATAAAGTACTTAAAATGATCGTGTTTCACTAGAATAGTGTACTCCAAAAAAACTAAATTTTTAATTATAAAATATTGAATAGGAAAGTTTAAAACTTACATATTGTGTACTTTTGAAGTGTATTAAAGAATAGGTTATGATTAAAAAGCATGTAAAGCAGCTTTCTTTTATTTTAATAATATTATGTCACTTAGGTTTTTTAGCTGCTATTTTATTTGACGCGCAGAATAATATTTTCGTTTCAGTATTTGTTGTTCTGGTATTAGTATTGCTTCTAGTCACTTATAAAAAAACACCATTAAATGCTAAAAATCATAATCTTGAACACATATTAACTGTAGCATTTGTGTTTTTTGGAGCAATTACAACTTATGTCTTATCTGTGTCTTTTGGTTTAAATAATGTTTTGGCAGCCGGCTTAGTAGGTTTGGTAATTAGTTTTGTGCCTAATTTTTTTAAAAAGAATACTTTTATTCAAGGTGTACCAACCGCTGTTTATTGCGGTGCTTTTGTAGGTATGTCTAACGTTAGTGTTGCTCCAGACTACATCTTTATTACTATGGCTAGTGCTATTACAGGTTTACTTTTAATAGGAACTAAAGATACATTTCATGGTGTTGGAGGTAAACTAGGTACTTTGGCCTTTGGAGGTGTTGCTTTAACTTTTTTTATCACTTTTTTAATTTCTGAATGGATATAGCTCATTTTATATTGTTTTTAGCAGGAGGAATTTCTGCTGTGATAACATTTATTTTACAAGTAAATTATAAACAAGGAGCTGTACGAGCATCTGCATTAGTAGGTGTTTTTGTAGGTATATTTGTGTTGCTGTTTCCTAAATTATTATCTCCTTATTTAACTCAAAATTTACCCTTAGTTTGTTTTGGAGCCTCTTTTGTTGGTATGGTTTCTTCAAAGGTTTTGTCTAACTATTTTTTAATAGGAATCTCAGGAATTGTATTCACAATTATTTTTTTAAACACAAGTACTTATTTTTATGGCTTTGGTGGAGGTTTGGGCTCTGCAGCTTGTATAGCACTTTTGGTAACTTTAAGCATTCCTATTTTGAGAAAGAAAGGAACATTAAGCAATGGATTTTTACAATTAAGAAACCAAATGCGATCTAAGAAAAAAAAGTAAGTAAGATTGTTTCGTTGTTAATTTATGTAAATGTTATAAAAAAATAAAACGGTTTAAGAATTGAATCTTAAACCGTTTTTATTTTAATAGAAGTAATTATTACTTCTTAGTATTGTCAATCCATTGTTTAGCATTTGTAAACGCTTCTAACCAAGGTGAAACGTCATCTTTTCTGTTCTCAGGATAGTTTGCCCAATTCCATTGAAAAGTAGAACGCTCAATATGTGGCATTGTTACTAAATGTCTTCCTGTTTTATCACAAAGCATTGCTGTGTTAAAGTCCGAACCATTTGGATTATTAGGATAGCCTTCGTAACCATATTTAGCTACAATATTATATTGATCTTCGGTTTTTGGTAAGTTGAATTTACCTTCGCCGTGAGAGATCCAAACACCTAATTCTGTACCTTCTAAAGTAGATAGCATTACAGAATTATTTTTTTGAATAGCTACTGAAGTAAAAGAACTTTCATGTTTTTTAGACTCGTTATGAATCATTTTACCATGTACATCATGCTCTGGATTAATAAGGTCTAATTCCATAAATAACTGGCAACCATTACAAATACCAACAGATAAAGTATCTTCACGACTAAAGAAATCGTTAATGACTTTGTTTGCTTTCTCGTTATATTTTATTGCACCAGCCCAACCTTTAGCAGAACCTAAAACATCAGAATTTGAAAAACCTCCAACAGCTCCTAAAAACTGAATATCCTCAAGCGTTTCGCGACCAGAAATTAAATCGGTCATATGCACATCTTTTACATCAAAACCAGCTAAATACATAGCGTTTGCCATTTCACGTTCAGAATTACTTCCTTTTTCACGAAGAATAGCTGCTTTTGGTCTTGTGTTTCCTATTACTGGTAGTTTTCCTGTAAAATGTTTTGGAAAAGTATATTTTAATGGCTGATTTTTATAGTTGTTGTAACGTGCTTCAGCTAAATTATTAGCCGTTTGTTTTTGGTCTAATAGAAAAGACGTTTTGTACCAAACATCTCTAAGTCTAGAAACAGTCATAGTAAAAACTTCAGCTTGATTAATTACGCTTAATGTATCGCTTTCTGTAACTTTTCCTATGTTGAAAAACTCTATGTTAGCCTCTTTTAATACTTTTTCTATTGAAGCGTCCTTCGACTGAAAAACAATACCAGAATTTTCTCCAAATAATACTTTGGTAGAATCTTTTTGGTTTAGTGCAGTAATATCTAATTCTGCTCCAAGATTAGTATCAGCAAAACATAACTCTAATAAAGTAGTAATTAATCCACCAGAAGCCACATCGTGTCCTGCAACAATTTGCTCATCCTTTATTAATTGTTGGATAGTATTAAAAACATTTTTTACAAATGCAGAGTCATTAACATTTGGCGCATCATTACCAATTGTATTTAAAATTTGAGAGAAAGAACTTCCTCCTAATTTAAAATCGTCTTGAGATAAGTTAATGTAATATACATCTCCTGCATTTTTCTTGAATAAAGGCTCTATAACCTTAGAAATAGCGTTACAATTGCCCGCAGCCGAAATAATTACTGTTCCAGGAGATATAACCTCTTCGTTAGGATATTTCTGCTTCATAGAAAGAGAATCTTTTCCAGTTGGCACGTTAATACCTAAATCTATAGCATATTCTGAAATGGCTTTTACAGCTTCGTATAAACGTGCATCTTCACCTTCATTTTTACAAGGCCACATCCAATTTGCAGATAGAGATACACTTTGTAATCCATCTTTTAAAGGAGCCCAAATAATATTTGTTAAAGCCTCAGTAATACTATTTCTACTTCCTGCTACTGGATTAATTAATCCTGAGATAGGAGAGTGGCCAATTGACGTTGCAATACCTTCTTTTCCTTTATAATCTAGAGCCATAACGCCCACATTATTTAAAGGTATTTGTAAAGGCCCAACACATTGTTGTTTTGCGACTTTACCGCCAACACAACGGTCGACTTTATTTGTTAACCAATCTTTACAAGCAACGGCTTCTAACTGTAATACTTGGTCTAAATAGTTGTAAAATTCATCTGGATTATATTTTAGTTCACCATAGTTTCTATCTACAGTAACATCGTTCATTATTGTTTTTGGAGAACTCCCAAACATGTCTTCTAATGCTAAATCCATTGGCTTATCACCTTTTGTTTTAGACTCGAAAGTAAAACGATGGTTTCCTGTAACTTCACCAACAGTATATATAGGAGAACGTTCGCGTTCTGCAATTTTATTTAAAGTCTCTAAATGTTTTTCGGCAATTACTAATCCCATACGTTCTTGAGATTCGTTACCAATTATTTCTTTAGCGGACAATGTTGGATCTCCAACAGGTAATTTGTCTAAATCAATTTTTCCACCAGTATCTTCTACTAATTCACTTAAGCAGTTTAAATGTCCTCCAGCTCCATGATCGTGAATAGAAACAATAAAGTTTTCTTCGCTTTCAACCATGCCACGAACGGCGTTTGCGGCACGTTTTTGCATTTCTGGATTAGAACGTTGTACTGCATTTAGTTCAATACCAGAAGCGAATTCTCCTGTATCTGCACTAGAAACAGCAGCTCCACCCATTCCAATGCGGTAATTTTCACCACCAAGTATTACTATTTTATCCCCTACTTTAGGAGTGTCTTTTAAAGCTTGCTCTGCTTTACCGTAACCAATACCACCAGCTTGCATGATAACTTTATCGAAACCAATTTTTCTAGCATCTTGCTCGTGTTCGAAAGTTAATACCGAACCACAAATTAATGGCTGACCAAATTTGTTACCAAAGTCTGAAGCACCATTACTAGCTTTTATTAATATATCTACAGGCGTTTGGTATAACCAATCTCTAGCTTCCATTTTTTGTTCCCAAGGTCTGTTTTCTTCTAAACGAGAATAAGACGTCATGTAAACGGCTGTTCCTGCTAATGGTAAAGATCCTTTTCCTCCAGCTAATCGATCTCTAATTTCTCCACCAGCACCTGTTGCAGCTCCATTAAAAGGCTCTACTGTTGTTGGGAAATTATGTGTTTCCGCTTTTATTGAGATTACAGAGTCGTAATCTGAAGTTGTATAATAATCTGGCTTATCTGCTGTTTTAGGAGCAAATTGTTCCACTTTTGGGCCTTTAATAAAAGCCACATTATCTTTATAAGCAGAAACAATATCGTTAGGATGTTGTTTTGCAGTCTCTTTTATTAATTTAAAAAGTGATGTTGGTTTTTCTTCACCATCAATAATAAAAGTACCATTGAATATTTTATGACGACAATGCTCAGAATTAACCTGAGAGAAACCAAACACTTCAGAATCTGTTAAAGGTCTGCCTATTTTTTTTGAAACACCTTCAAGGTATTCAACTTCTTCATTATTTAGGGCTAAACCTTCTTGTTTGTTATAAGCAGAAATATCCTCGATATTAAGAATAGGTTCTGGTTTTATATCAATAATAAAAGACTCTTGATTTAAGCTTTTGTATTTTTCAGAAATCATAGGATCGAAATCCTTAAAGTTTTCTGTTGAAGCCGAGAATTCTTCAATTCTAATAATGTCAATTATACCCATGTTTTGGGTGATTTCTACGGCGTTGGTACTCCAAGGCGTTATCATAGCAGCACGCGGGCCAATAAAAAAAGCGTCTAAAGACGCTGCATTTATTTTTGGTTGGTCGCCAAATAACCAAGTCAGTTTTGAGATGGTTTCTGTTGATAATTCTTTTGTAGCTTGAACAGCAAAGACTTTACTGTTTTGGTTTCCGAAGAAATGGATCATTATATAGTTATTTGAAGTTATTTTTAAAACAACAAATTTAGGTTTTTTAGTTATAAGTTTTTCCTAAAAACGTGACTTAATTTTATAGTTATCCACGTGGTTATTAACCAAAAAAAAAGCGATTCGTTTAGAATCGCTTTTTTAATATGTATTATTAGAATTTAACTTTTAATTAATTTCTTAGATATACTTCCATTAGGTGTTTCTAATTTTAAGATAAAAACGCCTTTATTTAATTTCGAAACGTTCACTTGATTGTTCGTTGGTGTAACATTTCCTTCTAAAATTTTCTTCCCTAAAATATCGTAGATTTCAAAACGAGTAGCTTCTTTTGCTTCAATATTTAAAAGATTTCCTTTAACAGGATTTGGGTATATTTTAATAGTATTTAAAGCAAATTCATCAACGCTTAATGATGTATAACATGTCCAGCTTAAATTATCAATTGCTACTCTAGCTCCATTTGAAGTATCGTCGTCTTGAATGACTACTGTAATGTTACCTTCTGTATCTATACCAGAGATTGTTGTTGTTTGTACAGTTGAATCGTAAGTTGTATTACCTTTAAGAACACCATTTACATAAATACTAAGTGTACCTCCTGATCCTGAGTATTTTTGCTGAGTTGTTAAGGTTAATTCTCCTATTCCACCTGCTATTAGAGGAGAAGTTAAGGTACCTGCGCTGTTGGTTCTTGTGTCAATTACTATTGCTCTAGAGCCAGCTATATCTTGATCTGTTCTTGCTCTAGTTGCATTCCACTCTCCATAACTATCTGTCCATGCTCTTGATGAATATGAGCTACTATTGGCTGGCATTAGTTCAAAATCTTGTTCAACTGGAGTTATACAACTTGTTCCCGCTGGAGTTCCTGCTAACGTTGTTTCTGTATCAGCATTACTTAGAGAAGACTCATTGTTTGCAGCATCTTTAGCTAAAACAGTAAAAGAATAAGTTGTTTCTGGAGCTAACCCAGTTACAGTATAAGTAGTCGCTGTTGAGTTTGTAGATGTGTAAAGTGTACCATCAACATAAATAATATAAGTAGTTACCGCAGTGTTGTCTGTAGAAGCGGTCCATGATAAGTCAATACTGTTTTCTGTTGGGTTATTTGCAACTAATGCTGTTGGATCTGTTGGTGCTTCTGTATCCGCAGGAGGTTGAGCTCCCCATCTATTTTCTGCAGGAACTCCTCCCCAAATTACAGTTGCTAAATAAGGGTTGTCTATAAAAGGATTACGGTTACCTTGAGCATGAGTATTTGAAGTGTCTCCATGATAAGTATTTCTATTATCTTCAATTAAAGATACAGGATCAGCAGCATTCCATTCTAATAATAAATCAATCATGTTTGTATCTACACTGTTAGTGATACCATTTGCTACGTTTGAAGGTAAACATTGCGTACCATAACGTGAGTACATATACATCATCATTCTAGCAACATCTCCTCTCCAATCTGTACCGCCAACTGTTGCATCTCCAGGATACCATCCACTAGAAGTTGTACCAGAGTTTCCAGAACCTGCAGCAAACCTAAGGCTACCTCTTTCTCCATTACGTTGCACATCTGAAGGACGTAAATGGTGTGCATCAGATCCAGGACCAGAAGTTCCTAAATTTGGATTCCCTAAAGATTTTGCATAAGTGTGCTCTCTATTCCAATCTCCAGTACCGCCTCCGTTACTGTTCTTACTTCTAGATAAATCATTAGTTATATCGCCATCCGAACCATTTTCCCAACCGTAAATAAGAAAAACATTGTTAGGATTATTTGGATCTAAATCGGTTATTTTTGAAGCGTCCCAAACATTAGAATAGCTTAAGAAATTTGCATGAGCGTTAATTGTTGTTGTTGCTAAATCATCAAATAGATCTAATTGTGTTTGCGTAAAATCTACATCGCTATAATAAGATTGAAGGTCTGCTGGTGGTGTTAATTGTGCATAACCAAATGCAGAAATTAAAATTGTTAAAACTAATAAGTAAAATTGTTTCATAAGTAAGGGTTTATTAATATTAAGATTTCTTTTCTAATAATGCCATATAGAATCCGTCGAAACCAGATTCGTGAGATAATATTACTTTATCTTTTACAAAGGTAAAATCTTTTCCGTTTTCCGATGTTAAGAAATTATCAACTTGTTCATTATTTTCAGAAGGTAAAATAGAACAAGTAGCATAAACTAACTTTCCACCTGGTTTCACCATTCTAGAATATGAGTTTAATATTTCTTGTTGCGTTTTCTTAATTTTCTCAATAAATTCTGGTTGCATTTTCCATTTTGCATCAGGATTTCTGCGCAATACTCCTAATCCAGAACAAGGTGCATCTATTAAAACACGGTCTGCTTTATCGTATAATTTTTTAATTGGTTTGGTAGAATCTATAACTCGCATCTCTATGTTGTGAGCTCCAGCACGTTTTGCACGACGCTTTAATTCTTTTAATTTATTCTCATAAATATCCATTGCAATTATCTGACCTTTATTTTCCATTAAGGCAGCAAGGTGTAACGTTTTTCCACCTGCACCTGCGCAAGTATCCACAACTTTCATTCCACCTTTTACGTCAAGAAATTCTGCAACTAGTTGAGAAGATGCGTCTTGTACTTCAAACCACCCGTTTTTAAAAGCTTCTGTAGTAAACACGTTTCCGCGCTCAGCAAGTTTTAAAGCACTTGGGTGTCCTTTTAATTCTTCAGTTTCAACGTCTAAATCGAATAAAGCTGTTTTTAATTGCTCTTTTGTTGTTTTAAGTGTGTTTACTCTTAAAATAACATCGGCTTGTTGGTTAAGAGCAGTAGCTTCTTTGTTCCATACTTTTTCGCCAAGCTCACTTACAATAAGTTCATCCATCCAATCTGGAAAAGATTCTTTTATTTTTCTAACTTTAGATAATTCATCAAAACGTCCTTTTATTTTTCTTGTAGGTGTGTTTTCAAAATAAGTCCAGTCTGGTAATTTAATACCTTTTAGTGTTGCCCAAACCGCAAATAAACGCCAAACGTCGTCACGCGAAAAAGGTTCTTTAACCTCTGCAATCTCAGCATACAGACGTTTCCAACGCACAATGTCGTATGTTGTTTCGGCTACAAAACCACGATCTCTACTTCCCCAACGCTTATCTCGTTTTAAAAGTTGTTGTACTACTTTATCTGCGTATTTTCCCTCGTTAAAGATTAGTAATAATCCATCAACCGTAGCAAAACATAAATTTCTATGTAATCTCATTTTCAATATTTAATAGAATAAAAACCAAGTTATTTTGATGTTTAATTCAGCTTACAAAGGTACATTAAAAGTTTAATAGTTGAAGAGTTTAACTAAAGTGTTATCTTTTCGAAAAAAAATATTTTTGCACAAGTTTTTAATTTCTATTGCATCTAAATACTATTAATATAATTTTCTAATTCTTTTTTTTGACTGACACAGAATTCATAAAACAATTAATAAATAAAAGCCAGCTGGCTTACAGTACTCTTTTGGACGATTTTCAACAAAAGGTATTTGCGACTTGTATTTCGTTTGTGCCTAATACTGAAGATGCCGAGGATATTGCACAAGAAGTTTTTGTTGAAGTGTTTAATTCTATACATAAGTTTAAAGGTGATTCTAAATTATCTACTTGGATTTATAGAATTACAACCAATAAGTGTTTAGAGTTTATAAGAAAGAAAAACACTAAAAAACGTTTTGCTTTTTTGCAATCTATTACAGGAAATGCAATACCAATGGATAAGACGTCTTATTTTACGGATATGAATCATCCAGGAATAATATTAGAAAATAAAGAAGATAGTGAGGCTTTATTTTATGCGATTAATCAATTACCAAAAGCGCAGCGTATTGTTTTTACACTTCATAAAATAGATGGTAAAAGTTATAAGGAAATTTGTGAGATTACAAATAAGAGCCTGTCATCAGTAGAGTCTTTAATGTTTAGGTCTAAAAAGAGCTTACAAAAATTATTAGAAAATTTTTATAAAAATAATAGTTAGCGCAAGTTTTTAAAACAATTTGCATCTAAAAGAATATAGTAAAGAATACGATTATGATTATACAAGATAAGATTAAAAAGACTTTAGAAGTCTTTGATAAAATAGAAAGCGTTAAAACACCTCCTTTTTTTAAGGATAAGACTATGCAACGCTTATTTAGCGAAAAAGAAGAAATTAAATCTGTATCTATATGGAATTGGTTTACACCGCAACTGCAATTAGCAACTTTAGCTTGTATTGTTTTTGTTAATGTTTACGCCATAAACCAAATAAAGAGTTCTAAATATGAAGCTTCAGTTTCAAGTTTTGCTTCAGATTATGGAATTACAGCAGAAAATGAATCTTCACTTTTTAATTAATTGTTATGAAAAAAAACGACGTTTTATATATACTCCTTGTAGTATTAATAATAATGAATGGTTTTTTCTTATATAATTATTTAGGAAGACCAGAACATAAAGGGCCAAAAGAAAATGGTGAATTTATTGTAAAAGCATTAGGGTTAAATGAGACACAATTAAAGCAATTTAGGAGTGTAGAAAAAAGCCATCACGACAGTATGAGAAATATTGGTGATAATGTTAAGGTTTATAAAGATGAATTGTTTCGAAAAATTTCAGTTTCAGAAGTTAATCAAGATGAAATAGATAGCTTAATAATATTAATTTCAGAAAATGAAGTTCTAAAAGAAAAAGCTATTTTTAATAGACTTCGCGGCATTTATAATTTATGTAATGCAGAGCAAAAACAGCGCTTTAGTGATATTATAAAAAAAGCACGTAGACCAGATAGACCTGGAGCAGAAGGCCCAAGAGGAGGAAGACCGAATAGACCAGAATAGCTACTGTTTACAGATAGATTTTAAAAGGCCTTTATTTTATATAAAGGTCTTTTTTTTGTGCTTTTTTTAACAAAAGCACGCACAAGTTATTTGTTTATGTAGCATCTAAAAGTACATAACAAATAAAATTTAGATTATGAAAAGCAACACATTTAAAACAGCAATATTAGTTTTTGGACTAACAGTATTAGTCGGTAATATTTCTTTTGGACAATCGGAAAACAGAAAAGAAAAAACACCTCCTACGTTTAGCGAGTTATTAAAAGAAATGGATAAAAATGAAGATGGAAAGATTTCAAAATCAGAGCTTAAAGGTCCGTTAAAAGAAGACTTTTCTAAAATAGATACAGATGAAGATGGTTTTATTTCTGAAAAAGAATTAAAAAAAGCACCAAAGCCAAAAAGAAGAGAAAGAAACTAGAAAATACTAATTAGCAGTTAAATAAACCAAAAATAAACGGAATGAAAAGATTAAAAAGAAACCTAAACCTATTTATTGTAGCAATAACATTTGGAGCCACTATATTAACATTTAACGCCTGTGCTAGCGATGAAGATATTGCAGCTGTAGTTGCAGACGAGGAAGCAGCAGAAGAAGCAGACGATAGCGATTTTGTAGCAACAGATTGGACAGCAGAAACACATAGTAAAGATGCAGACCCTAATTTTGACGAAGTCTTTGAAGATAATGCAGTAAAAAGACTAGATATTGTTATTACAGAAACACGTTGGCAAAGTATGTTGGACGACATGACCAATCTTTACGGAACGTTTGGTTCTGGAGCAGTTGGAGCTGGAGGACCAGTAGGTGGTGGTCCAGGAGGTCCGGTTGAAACTGCTTTAGATGAGGAAGATCCAATTTTTGTACCAGGTGAAGTGTTTTATAATGGAAAAGAATGGTATAGAGTTGGTGTCCGTTTTAAAGGAAATTCAAGTTTAAAAACAAGTTGGGAAAGTGGTATTTTAAAACTGTCTTTTAAATTAGATTTCGATGAGTTTGAAGATGATTATCCTCAAATTGATAACCAGCGTTTCTATGGTTTTAAAAAATTAAGTCTTAAAAATAATTTTAACGACAATTCTATGCTTCGAGAAAAAGTAGCTACAGATGTGTTTAGAAATGCAGGTTTAGTATCTTCTCATGCTGCATTTTATACTGTTTATGTAGATCATGGAAATGGACCTGAATATTTTGGAGTTTATACTTTAGTTGAAGAAGTGGATGATACTGTATTAGACGAACAATTCTCAGACGATAATGGTAATTTATATAAGCCAGATGGAGATGCAGCAACTTTTGCTCTAGGTACTTATAATGAATCTGAATATGTAAAGAAAACAAACGAAGATGAAGGTGATTTTTCTGATATAGAAAGCTTATTATCCATTTTACATGATGACACTAGAACTACAGATCCTGTGGCTTGGAGAACAAATCTTGATGCTGTTTTAGATACGGATGTGTTTTTAAAATATCTGGCAGTAAATACAGTGATTCAAAATTGGGATACTTATGGTAGAATGACGCATAATTACTTCTTATATAATAACCCAGATACTAGCAAGCTAACTTGGATTCCTTGGGATAATAATGAAGCTCTAGAAACTGGGAATATGCAAGGTGCTTTACCGTTAGATTTTTCTGGATTAAACGCGAGCGAATGGCCTTTAATTGGTTATCTGTATCAAGACTCGGTTTATAAATCTCAATACGATACTTATGTTCAAGAAGTTGTAGATGGAGCATTTAATGTAAGCACAATGCAGTCCACTTATTCTACTTATGCATCATTAGTACAACCATACGCAATCTCGGAAATTGAAGGTTATACGTTTTTAAATAATAGCTCAGATTTTCAAAGTGCAGTAAACGAACTTAATACTCATGTTTCAGCAAGAGCAAGTGCTGCAAGTGATTATTTAAATTAATTTTTTATTAAATTTTTGGTTGGTTAATGTGAAAAGGCTCTGTAATGTAAAAGTTATGGAGTCTTTTTTTATAAAAAAGTAAATTATTGTAATTTTTAAAGCACTACAAAGAATGAAGATTTTCAGAAAACTTAGAAGAACTTTAATTGCTTCAGGAAAAACTAGAAGCTATTTAATTTATGCTTTTGGAGAAATTGTATTAATTGTTATCGGTATTTTAATTGCCTGGAAAATTAATAGTTTAAATGAAATACGAAAAAATAAAATTGTAGAGCATAAAATCTATCAAAGTTTAAACGAAGAGTTAGATTCTAATTTAAAAATTTTGGATTCTTCAATATATAGATATTCAGAAAATGTAAAAATAATTAGTAACACAATAAGGAATGTTGGTTTGCAACCAGAAGAGATAACAACTCAATTAAAAAAGGATATTGTTTTACTTAACTATAAACTAACTCAATTACATGATGGCGCAATAAACTCAATAAATAGCACAAATAAATTTGAGTTTATAGAAAGTGCAGTATTAAAACATTTAATAGCATCTTACCCAAACGAATTAGACAATTTTAACAGTCAGGAAGCTAAAATTGAAAACATTATTACAAACCGTTTAAAACCAGAAATAGAATTGCATGTTTCTTTATTAGATATTATTTCTAACCGAGACATTGGCTTTAAAACAGCAAACTCTTTTTCGATACAATCTAATTATGTCGCCCTTTTAAATAGTAGAGGCTATCAAAATGCTATGGTTGATAGGTTAATACAAACAGAAATACAATTAGCAAATAGTATAAGTTTAAGAGATAAAACAAAAGCTATAGCATCTAAATTAAATGTAGAATTAGGTATTTAGAAAAATATAATAATCTAACGCAAGTTATTTTAAAATTATACATCTAAACATTAAAAGCAAATTAAAATGAAGAACAATAAACTAACACTTACAATTTTTACATTACTACTAACTATAGGTTTATATGCACAAGGACCTCCAGGCGGTGGTAGAGGTGGAAAAGGTGGTGGACAAAGAGGCGGACAGCCTGATGCTTCAGAAATCTTTTCTAAGTTAGATACTAATAACGATGAGAAAATCGATAAAGATGAAGCTTCCAAAGATAAAAGAGGGAAAATTGCTGAAGATTTCGACGAAATAGATAGTAACGAAGACTCATTCATCGATTTAGAAGAATTAAAAGATTCTTTAGAGAATAGATCATCTAAAAGAAAACCTAAAAAAGTATCTCCTAAAAAGTTAATAAAAGAAGTCGACGATAACGGAGATGGTTTATTGAACGCGTTAGAAATTGCAGTAAAAAGAAAGCATGATTTAACTGAAAACTTTGCAGAAATAGATACGAATGGTGATGGCGAACTTGATTTGGCAGAGTTAGAAGCCTATTACGCAAACTCTAAAGATGATAATTCAAAAAAAGAAAAAGAGATTAAGTTTTTAATACTAAACGAAACGATGAAAAATAATTGTAAAATTATAGCTATTTTTACTATTGGTCTACTAGTTAGTTGTAATAGTCATAAAAATAAACATAGTCACAACGGAGTAGATTACCACTCACACAATGACGAAAATAATGTTAACGACAAAAATAATTATTTTGAAGCGTATAGTTTAGAAGATGAAAGTTATGGTACCAAAACAGAGGTTACAATTTTAGGTAACGATCGTGTTATGGTAACCAATTCTTTACCAAATCATAAAACTGGAGTATTTCCAAATCAAGGTAATCCAAATAGTATTTCTGCTCAAAATATAACCTATACTTTTCCGTTAAACCCAAAATATACAGGTGAATCTCAATGGATGAGAGAGCCAGGTGTAGCACTTAATGGTATTAAATTTGAACCTCAAACGGCTGAGGTTGTTGTTTGTGAAACTGGAGAAAATTATAGAGTAGAAGCAATACAAAATGTAATTGACTTAGGTTTAGACTTTAATCATGCACACGTACAACCAACAGGAACATACCATTATCATGGTACACCAACATCTATGATTGAAAAATTTGACACAGGCGAAGACCTAGTTCATATAGGTTTTGCACATGATGGTTTTCCAATGTATTACTCAAAAAGCGGAAAATATAAACCAAGTTATAAATTATTAGAAGGTAATAGAGAAGGAGAGAATTGTACTTACGATAATCCTATGGAACATATGGATATATCGTTAGGCGGTCATCATGATGGTACTTATGGTTCAGATTACGAATATGTAGATACTTATGGCGATTTAGATGAGTGTAATGGTATTACCATCGATGGAAAATATATGTATTTTGTAACTAATGAGTTTCCATATGTAGGACGTTGTGTTATGGGAGAGGTAGAGACACAACAACAAGGACCGCCAAGAGGAGAAGGACAAGGAGGGAGAGAAGGAGGAAGACCTAGCATAGCTCAAATTTTAGAACAAATGGATGCAAATAAAGACAGTAAAATTTCATTAAATGAAGCAAAAGGTCCCTTAAAACAAGATTTTACTCAAATAGATTCGAATAAAGATGGTTTTCTTTCAAAAGAAGAACTAACAAAAACAAAAAAATAATTAATATTTAAAAACAGAATAATTGAAGGCACAATTAAGAAATATAGCAGTAGTAACTTTAGTAGTAATATTTACAAGCTGCGGTACTACAAACTCAAATACAACAACTAGTAAAAGTGAGCAAACCGAAAGAAGAGTAGGTAAACAAGGTGGTGGAGAACGTCCTAATGCGGCTCAAATGTTAGAACAAATGGATACTAACAACGATGGTAAGATTTCTAAAGATGAAGCAAAAGGACCATTAAAAGATGGTTTCTCAAAAATAGACACAGATAGTGATGGTTTTATTTCTAAAGAAGAGTTAGAAAAAGCACCTAAACCTGAAAGAAGAGGAGGTAAGAGATAAAAAATAAAATTTTTAAAATAAAACACAAGTTTTATTTTATTTCAGCATCTAAAGACTAAAACAATAAATATATATAAACATGAAAACAAATTTTAAACCTTTAATATTAACTGCAATTACAGCTTTTGCTGTATTTGCGTGTACTAGTAACGATGATAGTTCAACAAGTGCAGATAGTAATGATACCGATGAAATTGCAGACGAAGAAGTAGTAACAGAGTTGCATGCTGCCTATGGAGCGTTTAATGCAGATGCAGTTACCGCTATTTTATCAGATGATGGAACTGAAGTCTATATTGAAACAACAGGTTTTCCAGATCATACTTCAATTTATTGGGAAGAGGATAATGCACTTTATCTTGATGAAACTAGTGCCGGTGTTGTGAAAACAACTCAAAACACTTATATTGGTGGAGGTCAAGGAGAGGCTGCAAGTTTTACAGTTGATGCCATACCAAATTTAACGGGTAGTACTGTTTCTACACAATTAAATACTATCGGTATTGCGGTTAGTGGTGCATCTATATTTAATGACCAAGAAGGTGCAGGAGATTTAGATGATGCTGCTGGAAGTTTAGATTGGGCTGGTGGTCATAAAGGTCCTGGTGTGTATCATTATCACTTAGAACCTACACCAATTTCTAGCGATGATGATAGTTTAGTTGGTATATTGCTTGATGGTGTATTTATTTATGGAAGACAATGTAATTCTACAGGAACAAATCCTACAGATTTAGATGCGTCAGGAGGTCATACATCTACTACACAGTATACAGCTGGAGAGGAAGAGTATCATTATCATATTATTAATGAAGTCTATACTACAGGTAATTACGCATATACACCTGCCTATGTTCTTTTTGCAGGACCTTTTCAAGGATACTAACATTTATAAAATATGAAACCAATTCTTTTTTTTATACTTATTACTTTTTCAATAACGAGTTGTAATGAAGCTTCATCTAGTAAAAGTGCTAATACCGTTACTAATGAGGATTTAACTATTGTTATAGATACTGTTGAAGTACTAAAAAAAGAATTAGTTCTTAATGGTAATAAAGGAAGATGGTATTATAAAGGTAAACCATTCAACGGCTACTCTATAAAGTTATATCCAAATGGTACTTTAGAAGAAAAATGGGGATTTTACAATGGTAGAAGAGAAGGTGTTGCTAGACGCTGGACCAAAAACGAAACCCTTCAGTTGGAATCTTATTACGAAAACAACCGTTTAGTAGGTGAGTATAAAACATGGTGGGATAATGGTGTTTTATCAGGAGAAACTTATTACGAGAAAGGCGTTAAGCAAGGCGTTGAGCGAAAATGGTATTCAAGTGGGCAATTGTTTAAATTAAGAAACTTTGTTGATGGAAAAGAACATGGTTTCCAAAAAGCTTGGTTAGCTAACGGTAAACAATATGTTAATTATGAAGCTAAAAATGGTCGTATTTTTGGTTTAAGTAGAGCAAATTCATGTTATAGATTAGAAGATGAAGTTATTATTAGAAATAAAAAAATATAGAATCGTATTACTATTTTTATTAGTACTTACAATAAGTTGTAAAGAACAGATAAAAAAAGAAAATATTAAAGTTGTTGAAACTAGTCGAGTAGATTATTTACCGTTTTATCAAGACGAATCTTTTACTCCTCATTGGTTGACGCCTGGTTCTAAAGAAGAAAAAAGTTTTCATAAAATTCCCGATTTCAAATTGTTAAACCAATTAGGAGATACTATTTCACAAAGTACTTTTCAAAATAAAATATATATAACGGATTTCTTTTTTACAACCTGTCCTGGTATTTGTCCACAAATGACTGACAATATGACGAAAATTCAGGAAGAATTTAAAGAGGATGACGACATTTTATTATTGTCGCATTCAGTAATGCCAAATACAGATACAGTCTCTGCTCTAAAAAACTATGCTAATAACAATAATGTTATAGATAACAAATGGCATTTAGTTACAGGTGATAGAAATGAAATTTATGCGCTTGGAAGAGATCATTATTTTGTAGAAAGTGACTTAGGAGAAGTAAAAACTATTGATGATTTTCTTCATACTGAAAACTTTTTATTAATAGATAAGAATAAGCATATAAGAGGGATTTACAACGGTTTAAATAGAGCCTCAATTGCACAATTAATAACAGATATTAAAGCACTTAAAGATGAGAATTGATTGATAGCATTTTTTTGTTTTTTTAGCTTCACAATTATTTGTGAAGCTTTTTTATTTGAAAGCAGTATTAGAAGCGTAGTGAAAATTTCTATTATTAATTTTTGTTATAAGTAGATTCTTTTGTTTTTTTTGAATTTGATTGTAAAGGAACTAAGAGACGCAAGCGTTTTGTAAACAAATATGCACTATGCTAACATATTAGTTGTGTAATATGATTTATACGTTTTATATCAATATTAAAGTAAGATCGACTATTTTTTAAAAGCTTCACGATTATGTCGTGAAGCTTTTTTACTTTTATAGAAATTAAGAAATTAAGAAAATCAAAACAGCAAATGAAAAAGTTTTTAATCACCTTATGTATTACATTATCAATATTTTCTTGTAAGAAAGAAGAAGAGAAAAAAGAGTTTTTTATTCCTAGAGAACTTTCAGAAGTAGAAATAGGTTTATTAATTAAAGATTCTACTTTAAATGTTCGCGCTTTAGAACTAGTAAAGGGATATGAAGGACTGTTTTTCCTGACTTCTAATGGAGAAGGAGGTATGATAGATGAAGATGAGGTAGTTTATCCAATAGAAATTGATGAAGAGAAGGAAGAATTAAATTTTAGAGCTTTTGCGAGTACTAGCGAAGCAGGTTTTGCTTTATCTGTGGCAAGCCCAACTTATTTGTATAAAATAGGAGACCAAGAAACTACAATTGTTTACCAAGAAGATCACGAAAAAGCATTCTATGACGCTATGGCTTTCTGGAACGATAAAGAAGGTATTGCTATAGGTGATCCTACAGACGATTGTTTGAGTATAATAATTACTAGAGACGGTGGAAACACCTGGACAAAATTATCTTGCGATATTTTACCAAAAGCTAAAAAGGACGAAGCAGCCTTTGCAGCAAGCGATACCAATATTGCAATAATAGGAGACGAAACTTGGGTCGCTACTGGAGGAGGAGCAAGCCGTATTTTGTATTCTCCAAATAAAGGAGAAACTTGGGAAGTTTTTAATACTCCAATTGTACAAGGTAACGGACCACAAGGTATGTATAGTTTAGATTTTTACGATAATAAAAACGGATTTGCCATAGGAGGAGATTACACAAAGCCAGCAGACAGTTCTGCTAATAAAATAAGAACGGCAGATGGTGGTAAAACGTGGCAATTAGTTGCGAAAAACCAAAACCCTGGTTATAGAAGTTGCGTACAGTACATTCCAGGTAGGGAAGCTAAAGAATTAGTTGCCATTGGTTTTAAAGGCATAGATTACTCTAACGATGCAGGAGATTCCTGGAAGCATTTAAGCGACGAAGGTTTTTACACACTTCGTTTTGTAAACGATAGTGTTGCTTATGCAGCAGGGAGTAAGAGGATTGCTAAACTTACTTTTAGATAAATTTTTTACATAAAAAAAGCAGCCAATGGCTGCTTTTTTTTTAATTATTTTTTTGACTTTTCTCCTTTATGCCTGCTTTTAAATTCTTTTATCATTTTTGATCTAAAAGAGTATTCGGCAAATTTTAGTTTTAAAATTTTTGTTGAAGAAAGAATTGAACTTAATTTTTGATAATAATCTTTTTCAGTTTTATACTTAGTATCTTCAATTTTTGAAATCTTTTCTAATAGTTCTTTTGCCTCCGTCTCAGTTATTATAGTTTCAGAGTCTGAACAAGATAATTCTTCTAATCGATTTCTTACCTTATTGTGTCTAAGTTTATAGTGTACTTCTTGGTTAGCATTGTAAACTGGCCAAAAAGCTTGAGCTTCTTTTGCAGTTAAATCTAATTGTTCTGTAATATGAGCCACTTTTAAGGCTTTTATTTTTTCCTTATCGGGCTTTTGTGCAAGACTATTAATTGACAATAGTAAAGCGAAAAAGGGTATTAATATTGTTTTCATCTTTGCTTTTATTTTTTTAGAGGTAAAATGTGTTCGTGTATTAAAATTTGTATTCTTTAATTTAAATTTATTTTACGCTCGGTTCATTTTTGTTTTTATTTTTTAAATTTTTTTTTGAATATAAATCTTGAATATATTCATCTTCTAAGTAACTGTTTAATGTTTCGTCACTTATTGTATACTCAATAAACTGTCCTTCGCTTAACTCATTATCTTGAAAAAGAGCAGTTAAATCTCCAATTTCAGTTTCATCTAAAATGTAATTGTCTACAGTAGTTGTATCTAAATCGTTATAGGATAAAGGTGAATTATCAAAAACGTTTAAGCTAAAGAACAATACTAATGCTGCAGCGATGCTTGAAACCATTAGCATATTTTTCTTGGAGAAAATAGAGATAACTTTTGTTTCTTTTTTTACAGAAACAGTAAAATTATCTAAATAACCTTCGGGTGTTTTAAAACCAGAATTACTTACTAAATTTTTAAGTTTAGCTTCGGCTAAAATGGAGTCTTCTAATCCTTCAAAATAATTTTGAGGAATTTTAAATCCTGAATCTTTAATGTTATGTAAGTTTTCGTTTTTCATGTTTACTTTCCGATACATCGGAAATATTTAATTGTTTACTACTATTAGGACTTCAAAATCATCAAATAGTTTAATTATTCGTTAAATAGGCTTCAATTTTTTTTGTTGCTATGTGATAAGAAGCTTTTAAAGCGCCTTCACTAGTATCTAAAATTTCAGACATATCTTTGTATTTAATGTCTTGAAAATATTTCATATTAAAAACCAATTGTTGCTTTTCTGGTAAGGTTGCAATTGCTTTTTGAAGCTTAAGTTGTATAGCGTCACCTTCAAAATAAACATCAGATTCCATATTGTTTATGGCTAAGTTTTGAGCTTCTTCATTAGTGATTTGTAATCGTTTTGCATTTTTGTTTATTAAGGTAATAGCTTCGTTAGTTGCAATTCTATAGAGCCAAGAATAGAGTTTACTGTCACCTTTAAAACCATCGATACTTCTATAAACCTTTATAAATGTATTCTGTAACACATCATCTGCATCGTCATGAGACTTTACAATGTTTCTAATATGCCAATACAAACGTTCTTTATATTGTGCTACAAGCTCTCTAAAAGCAGCATCTTTATTGCCTTTAGCTTGTAGTTGAGATATAAGTTCGGTTTCTGCGTTCACTAAATCGATTTTCTTTTAGACTACTATAATTCAATTTAGTTTAAAATAGGTTTAATTTTTTTATAAATTGAAAAGATCACTGGATTTATTTATAGGCTGGCACTCCTGTTTTTAACAATTTTATTAACAGTAAATCCGACTAAAAGATGTTTTTAAGCGATTAAAAGTAATAAAGTTAGGTTGGTAACTAAAATTAGTATAAATTTGTTTTAGAAAATAATACTTATGTTTTAGATGCCCCAAATCTATTCGTAGAATAAAAAAGGATAAACGTTATGTTTATCCTTTTTTTATTTATTACTGCTATATCTTTAATTATTCAAAACTTTGCATGTCGACAAGCTTTTTGTAAATGCCATTTAAAGCAATGAGTTCACTGTGTTTACCTTGCTCTGCAATTTCTCCTTTATGCATAACAATTATTTCATCTGCGTTTTGAATCGTAGATAGTCTGTGCGCAATTACAATAGAGGTTCTGTTTTTCATCATGTTTTCTAAAGCAACTTGAACTATGCGCTCGCTTTCTGTGTCTAATGCTGAGGTGGCTTCGTCTAAAACCATAATTGGAGGATTCTTTAAAACAGCTCTTGCAATACTTAAGCGTTGTTTTTGTCCTCCAGAAAAATTGTTTCCAGCATCTCCTACATTAGTTTCTATACCTTTAGATAAATCTTTTACAAATTCCCAGGCATTAGCTATTTTTAAGGCTTCTATAATTTCTTCTTCTGTAGCGTTCTCTTTACCAATTAAAAGATTGTTTTTAATAGTGTCATTAAATAAAATAGAATCTTGTGTCACTAAACCCATTAAACCACGAAGCGATTTCTTAGTAATGTCTTTAATGTTATTGTTATCTATTTCTATACTACCTTCGTTTACATCGTAAAAACGAGTAAGTAAATTTGCAATCGTACTTTTTCCTGAACCAGACTGTCCTACCAATGCAACTGTTTTTCCTTTTGGTACTTTAATAGAGAAATTCTTTAAAACAGGATCGTTGTCGTATTTAAAAGTAATATTATTAATTGCTATTTCATTATTAAAATGGTCTAATGATTTAGCATTTGAAGCATCTGGCATTGTATCTTCTTCGTGTAAAATTTCGAATACACGATCTGCAGCAGCAATTCCATTTTTAACGCGATAAGATGCTTTGCTTATTGCTTTTGCTGGTGTTAAAATACCATAGGCAAGAACCATAAAACCAATAAAAGTTGTGCCTTCAATAACTTTATCTATTAATACTAATTTTCCACCATACCATAATAATATAGCAATGGTTATAATACCTAAAATTTCACTAACAGGACCAGCAAGATTGTTTTTAAGACCAATACTATTAGATAGTTTTAATAATCTATCTGCAGAGTTTTTAAAATTATTTTTAAAAACAGGTTCTGCAGTATAGCTTTTAACAATCTTTAATCCTGTTAGAGTTTCTTCAACTATAGAAATTAATCTACCAGATTCTTGTTGTGCTGTTAATGATTGGCTTTTAAGTTTTTTTCCAATTCTTGAAATAACAAATCCAGCAGTTGGTATAAATACTAATACAAAAATTGAAAGCTTCCAATTGATAAGAAACATTGTTCCTATCGCAAATATGATGTTTAAAGGTTCTCTAACAATCAATTCTAAGACGATAAATAAAGAATTTTGCATTTCTCCAATATCGCCTAAAATTCTAGCCATAATGTCTCCTTTACGTCTTTTAGAATAGAAACTTAAAGGCAGATTAATAATATTATCATACATATCATTTCTTAACGCAGTTAACACTCCGTTTTTTAGATACATTACATGTTGGTTAGCTAAATAGCCAAAAAGATTTTTTAATGTGAAAGTAGAAATAACAATTGCTATTACAACAACTAAAGCCATTTGTTCATTGTCATTGTGTAGATATCCACTTACTTTATAGTTTAGTAAATCATTTCCATAGTCTAATAAATTACCAATGCCTTTTAATACAGGTTCTTTTGTTACTCTATTAGTTTTATCGAATAATACATTAAGCATTGGTATTAATGCAACAAAAGATAATGTTGTAAACAATGCATTTAAAACATTAAAAATCACGTTTAAAATCACGTGTTTCTTAAAATTTTTTATAAAAGGTAATAATTGAATTATTATTTTTTTCATCTAATTAAGTTGCATGTCTTTTAAAATAGCATCAATCTTATTTTCCAATAGTTGTTCCGTTTCTTTAAAAGCAGACACATTGTCTAATGTCGTGTTTACACTAATATAAAATTTAATTTTAGGCTCCGTTCCGCTAGGTCTTAAGGCAATTTTACTACCATCTTCTGTATAATAAATTAAAACATTAGATTTTGGAACATCTAAAATATATTCTTCCTGACTTTGAATGTTCTTTGCAATAGAAGACTGATAATCTTCTATTAAAACTATTTTTTCACCGTTTACATTTTTCAATGGATTCTCGCGGGCATCAATCATCATTTGCTTTATTTCTTGAGCACCTTCAATTCCTTTTTTAGTTATAGAAACTAAACGTTCTTTGTATAAACCATGTGCTACATAAAGTTTAACTAGCTCTTGGTAAACACTGCTGCCTTTTGCTTTTGCTTGAGCAGCAATTTCGCATGCTAGTAGAGTAGAAGTAACAGCGTCTTTATCGCGAACAAAATCGCCAACCATAAACCCGAAACTTTCTTCACCACCACCAATAAAGTCAAGTTCAGGAAAGTCTTTTATCATTTTAGCAATCCATTTAAAACCGGTTAAACCAATTTTAGACTCTACGTTGTAAGATTCGGCTAAAACGCTCATCATTGGTGTAGAAACAATAGTACTAGCAATAAATTGATTGCCGTTAATTTTGTTCTCACTCTGCCATTGTTTTAATAAGAAATCCGTCATTAATAACATCGCTTGATTTCCGTTTAAAATAACAAGTTCGTTATCTAGATCTCTAACAACAACGCCTAATCTGTCGCAATCTGGATCTGTACCAATTACAATATCGGCATCTGTTTTACTCGCCAATTCCATAGCCATTTTTAAAGCTTCTGGCTCTTCTGGATTTGGAGAGACTACTGTTGGGAAATCGCCATTTGGTTCGCGTTGTTCTTCAACTATATTAACATTGGTGTAACCAGCACGATTTAATGTTTCTGGTACTGCTGTAATAGATGTTCCGTGAAGAGATGTAAATACGATGTTTAAATTTTCTCTCGCTTCCGCGGAAGTATTAAAGCTTCCGTTTTTAACAGAGGCATTAATAAAAACGTCGTCTACTTCTTTACCTATATATTGAATTAATTTTTCATTTGCATCAAATTTAATTTCAGCATAGTCTAAATTATTAATAACCGAAATAATTTCAGCATCTTCCGGTGGAACCAATTGTCCGCCATCTTGCCAATATACTTTATAACCGTTGTATTCTGGAGGATTATGTGAAGCTGTTAAAACAATACCACAATGGCAGTTTAAGTGTTTTAAAGCGAAAGATAATTCTGGAGTTGCGCGAAGGTCTTCGAATAAAAAGACTTCAATATTATTGGCCGAAAACACATCTGCTACTACCTTAGCTAAGCTTTTACTATTGTGTCTACAATCAAAAGCAATAGCAACTTTTAATGTTTCGTTAGGAAAAACCTTATGCATATAATCGCTAATGCCTTGCGTATTTTTTCCTAATGTATATTTATTAATTCTATTAGTACCAATTCCCATTACACCGCGCATGCCACCAGTTCCAAATTCTAAATCTTTGTAGAAACTTTCTTTTAGTTCTTTAGGATTTGTACCTATAAGATCTTTAATATGTAATTGAGTGTCTTTGTCAAACGCTGGAGTTAACCAAGTATTGACTCTATCTAATAATTTTGGTTCTATATGTATCATGAGTAGGATAGTAAGTTAATAGAATATAAAAATAAGCATAATATAAAAGAATATATTTAGCTCTATGTTAAGTTAGTGTTTTGGCATTTAAGTTTAATTCCTCTTTTACCAAATAACGTTTTTTGTTTTGTTTAGAGCGTAAAATTATTTCACCTAAAAATCCAGCAATAAAAAATTGGGTACCAATAATCATGGTAACTAGCGCAATGTAAAACTGAGGTCTTTGTGTTATTAATCTTCCATCTGTATGAAAAAACAACTTGTCTATTCCTAAATATAATGAAAAAGCCAAGCCAATAGCAAACATAATAACGCCTAATGCTCCAAATAAATGCATTGGTCTTTTTCCAAAACGCGATATAAACCAAATGGTAATTAAATCTAGAAAACCATTGATAAAGCGTTCCATTCCAAATTTAGTTTCACCATATTTTCTTGCTTGGTGCTGTACAACTTGCTCTCCAATTTTTGTGAAACCTGCGTTTTTGGCTAGTACCGGAATGTATCTATGCATTTCTCCACTTACTTCTATATGTTTTACAACAATATTTTTGTAGGCTTTTAAGCCACAATTAAAGTCGTTAAGTTTTACGCCAGATGTTTTTCTTGCTGCCCAATTAAATAATTTAGACGGTAAGTTTTTGGTAAGTTTATTATCGTAACGTTGCTTTTTCCAACCAGAAACAAGGTCAAAATGCTCCGTAGTAATTTTATTGTAAAGCGAAGGTATTTCTTCTGGATTATCCTGTAAATCGGCATCCATAGTAATAATAACATCACCTTGTGCTTTTTCGAACCCAGCGTGTAATGCTTGAGATTTTCCAAAGTTTTTTAGAAACCGTATGCCTTTTACATTAGCATCGGTTTTAGAAAGTGTGTCTATAGTTTGCCAAGAACCATCTGTAGAACCGTCGTCTATAAAGATTATTTCATAAGAAAAACGATTGGATTGCATAACTTTTGCAATCCAATCGTGTAATTCTGTGAGAGATTCTTGTTCGTTAAGTAGTGGTATGACTACAGATATGTCCATATATTATTTTGAAATTGATACTTCAAATATAAGCCTATAATGCCTTTTCTGGGTCTCTTTTAACTATTAAAGCTACAATAAGACCTATTACTGCCTGAATAATTAAAAATATTGCATTCGATTGTAATTGAGGTGCTATAGAAAATTGATTTTTTTGAGCTTCCATCTGTTCTACGGCTGTCGCAACAGCTTCTTCTGGAGCATTAAAACTGCGCATCATTTGTACAGAGGCTTCAATTGTTTTCTCTTTTAAAGCTAAGGCAGCTTCAGGATCAACAAAATTGAAAATTATAATACTTATAACCATACTAATTAATATTCCAATGGCAACAGTAATAAAGTAAGAGCTAAAGGCTTCTTTAAAAGTAATAAAACCGTCTTGCATTTTTTTCGATTTTAAAGCCGAGACTATTCCAAATGCGATAATTGCGATAAATAGTATTATTCCAAGCCACCATTTAGTTAAAAGTTCTAGATATAGGGCATAACCTAAAATGGTAATAATTGACATTAATCCTCCTAAATAAAGGCCAAGATTAATTGCAGATGATTTTGTTGATGTTTCCATATATTTGTAGTTTTTAAGTTAATTATAATGGTTAGTTGCCAAAGATAAAAAAACGTTACAGAAATAAGTTTAAATTATTTTTAAAATAATAGTGTGAGTTTGCAAAAAATGACTAAATTTGCACCTCGAATTTAGAATACAATTAAAGCATAAAGCGATGAAAAAAGGTATACATCCAGAAAATTATAGACTAGTAGCATTTAAAGACATGTCTAACGAAGACGTATTTTTAACAAAATCTACAGCAAATACAAGTGAAACTATCGAAGTAGATGGTGTTGAGTATCCAGTAGTTAAAATGGAAATCTCTAGAACATCTCATCCATTTTATACAGGTAAATCTAAATTAATAGATACAGCTGGTCGTATTGATAAGTTCAAAACTAAATACGCTAAGTTTAAAAAATAATTTAAACTACAATATATTAAAAAGCTTTCATTTAAAATTGAAAGGACTTTTTTGTTTTCAGTATTTAGACTATTTTTGTTTTAACCCTAAGTTCTAAAGAAAAAGTAAGTTTAACTTTTACTTTATAGCTTTTAATCTTTACTTTTTTATGAATTACATTCTCTTCGATGGTCCTGCAAGAAACCAATTATTACCATTTACTTATACGCGACCAGTTGCAGATATTAGAGTAGGTATTTTGACCATTCGCGAAAAATGGGAAAAACATTTACTAGCAACTACAACTACTATAACAGAAGATTATTTGTCTGAAAAATGGCCAATGGTGGAAATGGAAGACAATGTGATGATTAATGCTTCCTTTTGTCCTACTGAAGATTTGGTTGATAAAATTAAGAGCTTGAAGAAAAATCAGGCAATTTTTAAGGATGAAGAAGTTGTCGCTTTCTTTACTGAAGAAGATCAAGAAGATATCGATTTATCTACTTTTAAAGCTATAGAGTTTGAGGGAGATTTATTAATTATAGAGCACACTTGGGATATTTTTTCTAAAAACGCAGATGCAATTGCTCAAGATTTTGAGTTGTTAACAAAGGATAGGGAAACACAACCAATACCTAAATCTAATAATGTAATAGCTCCTGAAAATATTTTCATAGAAGAAGGAGCAAAGCTTGAATTTGCAACACTTAATGCAAGTTCTGGTCCAATTTATATAGGTAAGGATGCAGAAATTATGGAAGGTAGTATGGTTCGTGGACCGTTGGCTTTGTGTGATAATGCGACTTTAAAACTTGGAACAAAAATTTATGGAGCAACAACTGTAGGACCACATAGTAAAGTTGGAGGAGAAGTTAATAACTCTGTCTTATTTGGGTATTCTAATAAAGGACACGATGGTTTTTTAGGAAATTCTGTAATAGGAGAATGGTGTAATTTGGGTGCCGATTCTAATAATTCTAACCTGAAAAATAATTATGCAGAGGTTAGGCTTTGGGATTACGAAACCGAAGGTTTTGCTAAAACAGGTTTACAATTTTGCGGTTTAATGATGGGAGACCACAGTAAATGCGGTATTAACACCATGTTTAATACAGGAACTGTTGTAGGTGTAAACGCTAATATTTTTGGAAGTGGTTTTCCAAGAAACTTTGTGCCAAGTTATAGTTGGGGAGGAAGTGCTGGTTTTACAACGTATTTAACAAAAAAAGCTTTCGAGGTTTGTAAAGTTGTTATGTCTAGAAGAGCACTAGAATTTACTGAAATAGACCAATCTATTTTAGAGCATGTTTTTGAAGAAACTAGTAAGTTTCGAAGAGCCTAAATATTTTTTAAGGCTTGGTAATGAGTAATTAAAGTATTTTTTTGTAAGTCTTTAATTGTTAAATTTAAATTAAAAGTTTATATTCGGTATCCCAACTACCAACATGAAATTTATTTTTAAAAATACATTTAGATTTTCAGTTTTATATATCGCACTATATCTTTTAGATACTTTTTTTAAGAATAATGATGCGCTATATGCCTTTCGGTACATTTCAAAAATAATATTAAGTTTAAGCTTATTACTATTTTATCTTTTTAATACTAATCAGAAAGATGCCAATAAAAAGAAGTTAGTCATTACAGCTCTAAGTTTTTTTATTATTGGAGACTTTTTTTTTATTTCTGGAAACTATGGTAATATGTTTCATTTTGTAATTGCTAGTTTCTTATTTGTTAGTGCGAAAATATGTTACTCTATTCGGTTTTTAAATAACGAAGACTTTAATATAAATAAATTAATTCCATTTTTATTTTTCTGCTTTATATACATGAGTATTGTCATGTCTATTGTTTATCATAATTTAGGTAAATACTTCATCCCATTATTACTCTATTTGTTTGTTGCTATGCTTTTAATGCAATTTGCTTATTTAAGAAAAGGTGAAGTAAATGCTCCTAGTTTTTGGTATGGTATAGTAGGAGTAATAGCATTTATGATTGCAGATAGTATAAACATACTTAAAATGTTTTATAATCCTTTAATAGCGTACAATAAGATAACTGTTATGTTCTTTTATTGCTTGGCACAATATCTAATTGTATTAGGGATTTTGAAAGAGAACAATTATAAAAAGAACATAGATTTAAAATAATTTAATGAGTTTAAATTGCTTTGTGTTTACTTATATAATAACATTTATTAATACATAATTTTGAAGCCCCAAATGCTTGAGAAACTTTTTAATATTAATAAGCCATATTTTGTAATTGGTTATTTTTTATCTTTATCCTTAGATCTTTGGGGAAAATTATATTTAAACCCTTTTCCATATCGGTATCTTACTAAATCACTATTAATGGTTTTATTAATAGTATTTTATATAAGAAACTCTAGAGGCAACGACAAAAAAAAACACTATTTAACTTTAATATCTTTGTTTTTATTTTGGGTTGCAAGTATTGCTGTAATTAATCATATTAATAATTTGAGGTTTATTATAGGTATGTTGTTTTTTATTTTAGCTAAGGTGAGTTATTGTTTTAGATTTACTAATACAAGAGATTTTAAAATTTCAAGATTATTACCATTCTTAGCAGGAAGTTTTGTTTTAATGGTATTAGTTTTTGCTATTATTTATAGAGGTTTGGGATATTTTTTTATACCGGTTTTAATCTACTTTTTTGTCTCTTTATTATTATGTTTATTTGCTTATTTAAGAAAGAATGATGTTAATGCCAGGAGTTATAATTTGGTATTATTAGCGATGTTTTTTTTAATACTCTCAGAGATTATTATGGCTATAAAAACTTATTATATAACTATTCCTTTTCAAGATATTTCGGTTATGCTTTTTTATGGAATAGCTCAATTTCTAATTGTTTTTGGGATTTTAGTAGAAGTAAAGGTTGTTGAAGAGGTTTGATTAATAAAAAAATTAATTAATTATAAAATTATAGTCGTAATTATTATTTCTCTATAATAATTAGACGTTTATAATTCTTTAAATAAAGAAAAGAATGAAAATGTTTTTTTGATTAACATTTTAATAAATAATTTTAAAGTTCCAAATGCTGGATAAATTTTTCAATATTAAGAAGCCTTACTTTATTATCGGTTACTTTCTAGTTTTACTATTAGATATTGGTGTTAAAGTCAATCTAGAGCCTTTCCCATTTCGTTATTTTACTAAACCACTTTTAATGTTGGTTCTTATTCTTTTTTACATTAAAAATCATACTGCTGTAGCTAAGGAAAAACATAAGTATATGTTAGTAGCCCTTTTTTTATTTTTACTTGCCGATATCACAGTTATTAACCATCTAAATAAAATACTTTTCATTATTTCAATGTTCATGTTTATAGGAGCTAAAGCTATGTATTGTTTACGTTTTACAAATTATAGAGATTTTAATTTAATACGATTATTACCATTTTTATCAGGAATTTTTATTCTAATGGTTTTTGTTTTTTTTCTTATCTATGATAATTTGGGCAACTATTTTATTCCCGTTTTAATTTATTTTTTTGTTTCTCTTTTATTGTTTTTGTTTGCGTATTTGAGGAAGAATGATGTTAATAATAGAAGTTATAACTATGTAATAATTGCAATGTTTTTTTTCTTATTTTCTGAGGTAGTTATGGTTTTAAAATCATTTTACAAGCCACTTCCATTTGAGGGTATTCTAGTTATGTTATGCTATGGTATTTCTCAGTTTTTAATTGTTTATGGCATTACAATAGAAGTTAAAATGGATGAAGTTGAATGATAAATATTATGTTTTTTAAATTTTAATTATAAGTTGTTGTTCAAAATGCTATTATGCTAGTTTATTCACCAACAAACTTTATTTTTTATACTATTGTTTAGTATTTTAATTTTAGATTCTTTTGGCAAGTTGAATTTTGATTAAATCTCATATAAGCTAACTTCTAAGTCACAAGTGATTCTATAGAATATCTCAAAATTTTATTATCATGGTCTTGGTGAAAGAAGAGAGTATTAAAAATGAAATTGTTACTTTTTAGTTACACGTTTTAATTCTAGCATATTTATTGGATTTATTCCCAAGTTAGTTACATTTTTTCTTGTGAATCTAACAACTTCGTCATAGTATAAAGGAACAATAGGTGCTTCTTGCATAACAATACTATCCATTTTAGAGTAAAGGGCTTCTCTTGTTTTTGTGTTGGTTTCAGTAAATGATTGAGTATACAACTTATTAAAAGTATCACTTTTAAAATGAGTATAATTAGGGCCATTTGGTGCAAAATTCTCACTGTAATAAAGTGATAAATAATTTTGAGCATCTGGGTAGTCGGCAACCCAACTAGCTCTAAATAAATTTAGTTTACCGTTTGCTTTCGCCCCTTTTAAAGTAGATGCAGGTATAACATCGACATTAACTATTAAACCTGTTTTTTGTAATTCTCGTTGTATGTATTCGCAGAAATTTAAATAGTTACTTGTTGTTGTAATGGTTATTTCGGGAGCATTAATACTCGTTTCCGTTTTAAATTGATTTATAAGCGCTTTAGATTTTTCAGGATTATAAGTATAGCCAATAGTTGCATTGTATCCAGGTAATCCTTTTGGAATAAAACCACCATTTGCGGGAATACCAATACCATTACGCAAGTAAGTCATCATTTTTTGCCTATCGAATCCGTAATTTACAGCTTGCCTTATTAATTTAGATTGCATTTCGGTAGTTTCCGAATCCATGTAAAAGGCTAAATATTCAGTGTTTAAATATGGTCCACGAATCATGTTAATATTAGCTTGGTATTTAGCTCTTAACTCACCTTTACTAGTTAAAATATCATCTTGATAAGAAGCGTCTAAAGAGTTTAAGAAATCTAGATTACCTTGGATAAATTGTAAAAATTCACTTTGCTTATCTGGTAAGAAAGTAATGGCAATAGCTTCTAAATACGGAAGGCGTTCGCCACTATTGTCTTTTTCAAAGTAATTATTATTCTTTCTAAAAACCAGTTTAATATTTTCTTCCCAACGTTTAAATTTAAAAGGTCCAGTACCAATTGGGTTCGCTCTAAAATCTGTTCCAAAGTGTTCTACAATTTCTTTTGGCACAACAGAGCAGTATTTCATTGTTAGTTTTCCGATGAATGATGGATCTGCGGATTTTAATTTTATTACTAACGAATCTTCAGAAACCGAACGGATATCGTAAATATTATTAACAACCCAACTGCCTGAAGAAGCAAGGTCCTCATTACAATTTCTAAACAAGCTGTATTCGAAATCCGAGGCTTTTACAGTACGTGTAGAATCTTTGCCAAACAATTTGTGTTTATGGAAATAGACATCGTCTCTAAGTGAAAAAGAGTAGGTGAGTGCGTCTTGAGAAATAGACCAGTTTTTAGCGACACTTGGTTGTACATTTAAGTCGCTGTCCATTTGTACTAAGCCATTAAATAATTGGTTTACAGCCCAAATATCTGCATTGCCTTTTGCAAAAGCAGGATCTAGAGAACCAATATTTTTATGCTCATTATATCTAAATACTTGATTTAGATTTTTAGTGTTTTTATCATTTCCGCAAGAAATAAAAAGCGAAACTAATAGTAGTAGCAATATGTATTTAGTAGTGGTATCTAAGTTCAAAATCATATTTAAATTTAGCCTTCTGGCATTGCTTTCCAATTTAATATTTTTTTAGAAAAAAAGTAAACAAAAATAAAACCTATAACTAGAAAAATGATGCTCCAAAGCATAGGATTTAGAGATTCTAGTAATTGAAAACAATTTTCTTTACGATAAAAGTAATCTTCATATATTAATCTACAATTATCTTTTTGGTGCATGGTTATAATAGCGCAAATTAAAATAAGATATGGAACAAACCCTACAAAAGAGATATTGATAAAAATAGCTGCAATTTGTTTTTTTATTTTAGTGCTCATAAATAGGGTGACACCAAGTATTGTTGTGCCTATAATAAAAGCAAAATAAGCTATAATATATTCTAAATCATTACTTATTGAAATAGTATAATCAAATAGTACAACTACTAAAGAAGCAAAGATTATAAGAATTACAGTTGCTATTATTGAGAATAATAAAGGTTTTAAACCAGTTAGTCTAAACACCATAATCAACAAAGCAATTACAAAACTAATCCATAAATAGAAATGAACTTCAAATGAAACAATGGGTTTAGTTTTTAACTCATCTATATTTTCAAAGACAATACCTAAGCTGTCACTTTCTAAATAATATTCACTTTTAAAATCTTTGTATAGTTCTTCAAAAGGTGTTAATTTATCTTTATATTCTAAATTATCATGCTCTATAAAGCGTTTTTCATCATTAATAATATGTTTTAGTTTAAAGTTTTCTGGCTGGTAAACCATAAACAACCAAGCTTCTGGATTTAGGTTATTTCTAATTTTATATTTTTCAGAAAGTATTAAGAAATTTGATAAAATAGATTTTATTTCATCTTGATCATTACGTTCTAAGAGCTCGTAATGCGCTTTATTTAAATTTAAGAGTTCTTCTTGTTTTTCGAATTTCTTATAGGCTATTGGGTTTTCATAATAATCAAGGTTGTAAGCGTTATGGTAGTAGTTAGAGTCGAAAGTGTTGGTTTTAGAAGAGTAAAACTGCTTCGAGTAGTTGTAATAACTAGGTTCTATAGTTTTTATATAAGGTGTAATATCTTGTACTTCATTCTTAAAGTAGTACGTAGTCGTAGAATCGTTACGTTCTGTATACACATTGTATTGGTAGTAATCACTATTAATTATAGGATCGTCCAATTTTCTAGTCTCGATTTTTAAATCGTAGAATTGATATTCATCATCCAAAAATTGATAATATACTTTAGTATAATCGATATTTTCTTTTTTATTTTCACAATACCATTCGTTTAAGGGTGTAGGGAAATTTACATTATCGATGGTATAATTTTTAATACCATGAGAGAAAAAAGGAGATGTTTTGTTTGCAAGTGCAACGTCTTTTATCATTTCCGTATCTTCATAGGTACTCGTTATATAGGTTTTTACTCCTGTCATATAGGAGTAATAAAAGGTAGTAGACAAAAAGATAATAATAAAATATAGTAGGAATTGTTTAAAAATATCTATTTTTTGTGTTGGATAAAAGCTTTTGAAACTATTGTTTTTAAACATGAAAAATAACCAAGTTACGAGAATAACTAGCGATATCATTACACTAAAAAGTACCATTCCATTTCTATAAAAAATAGCGACAGCATTTCTTTCGTGAAGAGTTTCTGGATTTGTAAAACAACCAAGGCCAAAAAGAAAAAAATAAAATGAATAATAGCGGTTATGCCTAATATCCAAACCACTTTAGTATTCCATAAAGTTGGATAGTTTTCTAATAAATATTTGTTTGTTTTGTGTATGAATTTTTTCATGTAAAGTAAAAGTTTAAGAAACAAAAAAGCGACGTGTTGAATCTGAGATGTTTCTAATATAAGTAACTTCAATTTTATGTTTCCCTAATGTTTCTAAAACCGAAGCAAAAGGTGTTTCAGTAGAGAAATAGGCAATATAAATACCACCATTAAAAACGAGTTTATTTAATTGAAGCGGATTAAAAAGTTTGGTTAATGTCTCTCTAGAAGCATTGCAATCTAGTTCTACTATAAGTTCTGTTTTAGTCTTCTCTATAGTATTAGAAATGTTTTCTTTATATTTTCCATCTTTTAAGTAGATGACTTTGTCAGACACTTTTTCGACTTCGTAAAGTTGTTGAGAACTTAATATTAGTGCAATAGGATTGTTTACAGAGTTACAAATAGATTTTAAGTCTTCTAAAATTACTTGTTGGGCAAGTACATCTAAATTGGCTAAGGGCTCATCAAGTAATAATACTTCAGGTTTTCTTAGTAATGTTCTAGCTAACTCAAATCTCATTTTATAACCAGAAGATAATTCGCTCCATTTTAGGTGTTTATAGTTCCAAAGGCCTAATCTCGCAATTATCATGAGTACTCTGGTTTCATTTTCTTCAGCAGGAATACCATAACTAGCCAACACAAATTTTAAATTGTCTTTTAAACTGCCATACCATTTTTTTGTACGCTGCGGTATGTAAACTAAGTTAGAGCGCAATTGAAACGAACTTTTTATTGCGTTATCAAAATTATAATCTATTGTGCCTTCTGTCGACTTTAGTTCGTTGGCCAACACACGGAGTAAGGTTGTTTTTCCGTTTCCGTTTTCACCAACCAAACCATATACGTTACTTTTTTTATTTTTAAAGAAATTGGACCAAGTTCGAATCTATTGTGGCCATAATTTTTTTTTATATTTTCGGCGCTAATAATTGGTTTAGAAATATCGTATTCCGGAACCATTTCTTGGGATACTGTTTCTAGTATTTTTAAAGATTTCTCAATTAATACTTCTTCTTGGTTTGGGTTTTTTTCTTTCCAATCTGTTAGCGCTATAATATCTCTATAAATATCAAGATTCTGAGTGTCTGTAACACAATCGATTAATTTTCTGTAACCTAAAACAATATCATTGTTTTTTAAGAACTGGGATACTTCTTCTATTCTTTCTTCAAATTTTGTCATATTTTAAAGCACTTATAAACTTACTTGCAAACAATTACTTAAATTTGCAACCTTTAAATAAAGTAAGAAGTAAATATAATACCAATTTAATAATAAACTTAAATTTTGCCAGTAAATACAAAAAAGAAAGTCGCATTTTATACTTTAGGTTGTAAGCTTAATTTTTCTGAAACTTCTACAATAGCTAGAAATTTTAAAGATGAAGGTTTCGAGCGAGTAGATTTTTCTGAAACTGCAGATATTTATGTTATAAATACCTGTTCTGTAACCGAGAATGCCGACAAGCGTTTTAAAACAATAGTTAAGCAAGCTCAAAAAGCAAATGCAGATGCTTTTGTTGCAGCAGTTGGTTGCTATGCCCAATTAAAACCACAAGAGTTAGCAGATGTTAACGGTGTGGATTTAGTACTTGGTGCAACCGAAAAATTTAAGATTACAGATTATTTAAATGACCTCTCAAAAAATGACTTTGGAGAAGTACATTCTTGCGACATCGATGAGGTCGATTTCTACGTTGGTAGTTATTCAATTGGAGATAGAACACGTGCGTTTTTAAAGGTGCAAGATGGTTGCGATTATAAATGTACTTATTGTACTATTCCATTAGCAAGAGGTATCTCGAGAAGTGATGAGTTGCAAAATGTTTTAGATAATGCCAAGGAGATTTCTTCAAAAGGTATTAAAGAAATTGTTTTAACAGGAGTTAATATTGGAGATTATGGTAAGGGTGAATTTGGCAACAAAAAGCATGAACATACATTTCTAGAATTAGTGCAAGCCTTGGATAAAGTTGAAGGCATAGAACGACTTAGGATTTCTTCGATAGAGCCAAATTTACTTAAAAACGAAACTATAGATGTTGTTAGTAAATCTAGAGCATTTGTACCACATTTTCATATTCCATTGCAAAGTGGACATAACGATATATTAAAGTTAATGAAACGTCGCTACATGCGAGAGTTGTATGTAGACCGTGTTGCTAAAATTAACGAAGTTATGCCGCATGCCTGTATTGGTGTAGATGTTATTGTTGGTTTTCCTGGCGAAACAGAAGAACACTTTTTAGAAACTTATAATTTTTTAAACACGCTCGATATTTCTTATTTACATGTGTTTACATATTCGGAAAGAGATAATACTGAAGCAGCAAGTTTTGAAAACATTGTACCAAAGAATGTAAGAAGTAAGCGTAGTAAAATGTTACGTGGCTTAAGTACTAAAATGCGTCGTGCTTTTTACGAAAAACAAATAGGTACTTCTAGGTCTGTTTTGTTTGAAAGTGAAAATAAAGCAGGTTATATTCATGGTTTTACAGAAAATTATGTAAAAGTAAAAGCACCATGGGATCCAGAGTTGGTGAATACTATACATCAAGTTAACTTAACGAATATTGATGATGATGGATTAGTTAGGTTTGATTTTGAAAGTGTTATGGCATAAAAAAAACTGAAATCTAGATTTCAGTTTTTATTTTTTTGTTTCTATTATTTTGTAAAAGAATTAGATTCTCAAACCAACAGGTAATAACTTTTTGTATTGCCTGTTTTTTCTAATAAATTTAGCAATTACAGGATTTGTAGGTACAACACTTAAATTACGTTCTTCTATGTTTTCAAAAACTAATTTTAAAAAATCAGAAGTAAAATTTTCGTCTGTAATTTCTTCAGGAATAATTAATTTGGTTAAAAAGATTTTTCGTTCTTGCAAAGAGTATTCAATCTTAGCAAAATGTTCTCCAATTTTTAATTCAAATTGACGTTGAAAGTCGTTGTCAACCAATTCAGCAGCATCAGTCATAATTTAATAAGTTTAATTTAATGTTAAGGGAGCAAAGAGAGTGCTATCTATTTTATAGCTTTACACAATACAAAAATACGAAAACTTATTGTTAACTTGTTATTAATTAGTGTTAAATCCTTATGAATCAAGACGTAATACATGTGTATTTAATGCCAGGAATGGCGGCAAATCCATCGATTTTTGATAATATCTCATTGCCTGAAAATCAGTTCCAATTACATAAGCTACATTGGGAGATTCCTGTTAAAAATGAAACCATAAGTGACTATGCCTTAAGGATAACCAAGAAAATTAAACATGAAAATATAGTTCTATTAGGCGTGTCTTTTGGTGGTATTTTGGTTCAAGAAATGAGTAGACATATTGCTTTGCGGAAGCTTTTTGTAGTGTCTAGTGTAAAAACCAAACATGAGCTACCAAAAAGATTTAAAGTACTAAAAGCAACAAAAGCTTATAAGCTGTTGCCTACACAATTAGCAAGTAATCTCGATTTATTAGCTAAATTTTCGTTTGGAGACTTAATTAAGAAACGAATAGATTTATATAAAAGGTTTCTTTCAGTTAACGATAAATACTATTTAGACTGGTCGATAGAGCAAGTAATTAATTGGGAACAAGAAGATGTTATCCCAGAAGCAATTCATATCCATGGAGAAAAAGATATGGTTTTTCCGCACCACTGCATACAAAATTGTATAACAGTAAAGAATGGAACACATATAATGATAATAGATAAATACAAGTGGTTTAATGAGAATTTACCTAAATTAATTTTAGAATAAATAAGACGGGATTTCCGTTAAATTATTATAATTTTATAAAAAATGAAATGATGATGAAAATTGTACAAAAAGTATTAGCAGGAATTGGTCTTTTATGCTTAGGAGCGTTATTTATAAATGCTTTTCAGGACGCACCAACAGACGAAAATTTAGAAAAGAAAATTATTAACGATTATAATGTTTACGCTTTACAAGTTCCAGATTATTTGGATTTTGCAGGTGAACGCATGCCATTACATAATCCAGATATTTTAGAGCGTATGGATAAGGAGTTACTTGTAAATACGTATTGGCAATCTAATGGTTTGTTAATGTTTAAACGTGCACAAAAGTACTTTCCTATAATTGAGCCTATTTTAGCTAAAAATGGTATTCCAGATGATTTTAAGTATTTAGCGGTTATTGAAAGTGGTCTAACAAATGCTAAATCTCCAGCGGGAGCTAGTGGTTTTTGGCAGATAATGAAAGCTACAGGAAAAGAAAATGGTTTAGAGGTAAATGCAAATGTAGATGAGCGTTACAATCTTGAAATGGCAACACAAGTAGCTTGCGATTATTTAAAGAAATCTAAAGCAAGTTTAGGTTCTTGGACTAATGCCGCAGCAGCATATAATGCTGGGAATTATGGTGTGTCTAAACGATTAAAAGCACAAAAAGTAGATAGTTATTACGATTTGCTTTTAGGACAAGAAACGGGTCGCTATGTATTTAGAATTATGGCTTTAAAAGAAATCTTATCTAACCCAGCAAAATATGGGTTTAATTTTAGATCTAAAGATTTGTATTCAGCAATACCAACCTATAAAGTTGCTGTAGATACGGCAGTTACAGATTTTGCTCAATTTGCTAAAGATTTAGGTATTAACTATAAGATTTTAAAAATTCATAATCCTTGGCTGAGAGAAAACAAGTTAAATAATGCTTCAAAAAAGCAATATTTTATAGATATTCCAGAAAAAGGTTATTATTCTACAACACCATAAATGATAGAGTTATTAAAAGACGATTGGTTCAAATTAATTATTGTAATTAATTATTTACTAGCTATTTCTGCTGTAATAACTATTTTATTTAGAAATATTAATCCAACAAAAACACTAACGTATATAATTGCTTTAGTGTTTTTTCCTTTTTTAGGACTTTTAGTTTACTATCTATTTGGACAGGAACATAGGAAAAATAAAATATTTAATAGGAAGAATGTTCTAAACCAAAATATTATAAAATCGTTAAATGAAAGTTTGGAAAAAAACAAACAAGAGTTAGACGATTTGGAAGGCGATTTTTTAAATGATAAAATTCGGTTGGTAAGATTACTTCAAAAAAGTGATAAAGCACCTTTAACAAGATGTAATACAGTTGATATCCTTAAAAATGGAGAAGTTAAGTTTAAGCGGTTATTTGAAGATTTAAGAAATGCTAAACACCATCTTCATATAGAATATTATATAGTTAAAGATGATGAAATAGGATCACAATTATTAAATATACTATGCGATAAAGCTAAAGAAGGATTGGAAGTTAGGTTGAGTGTTGATGATGTTGGTGCAAGTATTTCTAATAAAATGAAGACCAAGTTAAAAGACAGTGGCGTGCAATTATATTCTTTTATGCCTGTACTATTTCCAAAGTTTACTGGTAGAATGAATTACCGTAATCATAGAAAAGTTGCTGTTATAGATGGGATTATTGGTTATGTTGGAGGTATTAATGTTTCAGATGATTATGTTAACAAGCCGGATAGAAAAGAGTATTGGAGAGATACAAGTATACGTATAGAAGGAGAGGCAGTTGTTACTTTGCAGGTGCAGTTTTTAATAAATTGGCAATTTGTTTCAGATTCTAATATAGAAAATATTTCAAAAGACTATTTTCCAAATAAAGGTTGTAAAGATAATGTTGCGGTACAAATAGCAGCCAGTGGTCCAGATACAGATTGGGCTAATATTATGGATGTCATGTTTTCTGCAATTACATCTGCAAATAAATATATTTATTTAACCACTCCGTATTTTATTCCAAATGATGAATTTATAATGGCGCTACAAATTGCTTCTCGTAGTGGAATAGAAGTGAAGTTGCTAATTCCAGACGAAAGCGATTCTTGGATAGCTAAGCATGCAACAAACTCGTATTTACAACGATTGTTCGATGCTAATATAAAAGTATACCGTTATACAAAAGGATTTATACATGCTAAAACAATGGTTGTAGACGATATGTTTTCGACTATAGGAACCTCAAATATGGACTATAGAAGTTTTAAAATTAACTTTGAAATTAATGCCGTTATTTACGATAAGCAAACCAGTGAAGATATGAAAACAGATTTTATAGCCGATTTAAAAAATGCTACAGAGATGATTCCTGAAGAATGGTCGAAAAGATCTAATGCTAAAAAGCTAAAAGAAGCGTATTGCAAACTTTGGGCTCCGCTATTATAATACTCGTTTTATAAACAGCTTTTTCTTAGTTAGAATAGTGTTTTTAGAATTAAAGTTTCAAATACATTTAATGTTTTAGACAAAAAAAAAGCTCACAACAGTGAGCTTTTTTTTTAATCGAATATTTTAAATATTAGCTTTACTATCTCGAAGCTCTTCTTTGTGCTCTCATAGAACCACCTTGTCCGTAATGCTGTTTTGGAGCACCTTGAGCACGTTTCATGTTTGCTTTCATTTCTTTAATCTGCTCCTTAAGCATATCATTCTTATCAAGTTTTTGAGCTTCATTAATAAGAATAGTTGCTTCTTGTTTTTTACGCTTAGAAAAAGCAATACCAGCTAGATTTAATTTAGCCATCGCCATATCTTGATCCATACTTAAACCTAAAGTAACGGCTTTTTTAAAGTGCTTTTCTGCTGTGTTCATATCGCTTTGAGATACCATAATACCTTGTAAGTAATAAAAATATCCTTGTTGCTTAGTGACTAAAGCTGCTTCAGGATTCTTTATCTTACTAAGCCATTGTTGAGCGCCAGGAAAATCTTGTTTACGTAATTTTAAAAAGGCCAGTAATATAAATTCATTTTTAAAATATAGAAACACAAAAATGAGCGCTAAGAAAATAAGCATGATACCATTACCAATACCACCTTCGGTAAACTGCCATACAGCCGTTGCTATTATTAGACCTGCAATTATTAATTTAAAGACTTTATTATACATTGTAATACGTTTTTAGTGTTTTTTAAGAAGCACTCATTCTAATTTAAGCGCTACATTTGCCATATAAGTCTGCAAAGAAACTCATTTTTTCTGAAATATCCACCGTTAAGAATTGGATTTGTACTTCAATTAGGCCTTATTTTATTGTTAAAAGGGCTATGCTTTCAAAATAAAACAAATCATAATAAAATATTTTTTAAATAAGGTTTGTGTAATTAAAAAGTCGTTGTATATTTGCGCTCAGTTTTAGGGGTGACCCAAAACAAGTTAGATAGATTTTACAATTCAGATTTAAAAAATAAGAAAATGCCAAAAAGAACGTTTCAGCCATCGAAAAGAAAAAGAAGAAATAAACATGGTTTTAGAGAAAGAATGGCTTCTGCTAATGGTAGAAAGGTATTAGCTCGTAGAAGAGCAAAAGGAAGAAAGAAAATATCTGTTTCATCTGAAACTAGACATAAAAAATAATGATTAACAATTGTTAATATATTAAAGGCGTTACTTAGGTGTAACGCCTTTTTTTGTATCCTAGATTTACTATTTTTGCATCACATAATAAAAAACTAAAATGCCAAAGAACTCTAAATTAAAATCGATACTTATTATTGGCTCAGGACCAATTGTAATTGGGCAAGCCTGTGAATTTGACTACTCTGGAACTCAAGCTTTACGCTCGCTAAGAGAAGATGGAATAGAAACAATTTTAATAAATTCTAATCCAGCAACTATAATGACGGATCCTTCAATGGCGGATCATGTTTATTTGTTGCCTTTAACTACAAAGTCGATAGTTAAAATATTAAAAGAACATCCTCATATTGATGCTGTTTTACCAACAATGGGAGGACAAACTGCTTTAAATTTATGTATTGAAGCAGATGAGAAAGGAATCTGGAAAGATTTCGATGTAGAAATTATAGGTGTTAATATAGATGCTATTAATATTACAGAAGATAGAGAGAAGTTTAGAGAATTAATGCTTGACATAGATATTCCTATGGCACCACAAGCTACTGCTACTTCTTATTTAAAAGGAAAAGAGATTGCTCAAGAATTTGGCTTTCCTTTAATAATTAGAGCTTCTTTTACTTTAGGTGGAGCAGGTGCTTCATTTGTTCATAAAGAAGAAGATTTCGACGAGTTATTAACACGTGGATTAGAAATTTCTCCTATCCATGAGGTTATGATCGATAAAGCTTTAATAGGTTGGAAGGAATATGAATTAGAGTTACTTAGAGACTCAAACGATAATGTTGTTATTATTTGTGCTATTGAAAATATGGATCCAATTGGTATTCATACTGGAGATTCTATAACAGTTGCTCCAGCAATGACATTAAGTGATAAAACGTATCAAAAAATGCGTGATATGGCAATCCATATGATGCGTAATATTGGTGATTTTGCAGGTGGTTGTAATGTACAATTTGCTGTAAGTCCTGATGAAAAGGAAGATATTATTGCTATCGAAATTAATCCTCGTGTTTCACGTTCTTCAGCATTAGCAAGTAAAGCAACAGGTTATCCTATTGCAAAAATTGCAGCAAAATTAGCTTTAGGTTACCACTTAGACGAATTACAAAACCAAATTACAAAATCTACTTCTGCTTTATTCGAGCCTACTTTAGATTATGTAATTGTTAAAATTCCACGTTGGAACTTTGATAAATTTGAAGGAAGTGATAGAACTTTAGGTCTTCAAATGAAATCTGTTGGAGAAGTAATGGGAATTGGTAGAAGTTTCCAAGAAGCACTTCATAAAGCGACGCAGTCTTTAGAGATTAAGCGTAACGGATTAGGAGCAGATGGTAAAGGTTATAAAAATTACGATCAAATTATAGAGAAATTAACCAATGCAAGTTGGGATCGTGTATTTGCTATTTACGATGCGATACAAATGGGAATACCATTAAGTCGTATTCATGAAATTACAAAAATAGACATGTGGTTTCTTAAGCAATATGAAGAATTATATTTCATAGAAAAAGAAATTTCAACGTTTACAATAGATACTATCCAAAAAGATTTATTGCTTGAAGCAAAGCAAAAAGGATATGGAGACAGACAAATAGCGCACATGTTAAGCTGTTTAGAAAGTGAAGTTTATAATAAAAGAGAAGAATTAGGTGTAAATAGAGTTTATAAATTAGTAGACACTTGTGCTGCTGAGTTTGAAGCAAAAACACCTTATTATTATTCTACTTTCGAGAGTGATGTTGAAACAGCAGATGGTAAACGTTTTGCAGATAATGAAAGTATTGTTTCTGATAAGAAAAAAGTAATTGTTTTAGGTTCTGGACCAAATAGAATTGGACAAGGTATCGAGTTCGATTACTGTTGTGTACATGGTGTTTTAGCTGCTGCTGAATGTGGTTACGAAACTATTATGATTAACTGTAATCCAGAAACGGTTTCTACAGATTTTGATACAGCAGATAAATTATATTTCGAGCCTGTATTCTGGGAACATATCTACGATATAATTAGACACGAAAAGCCAGTTGGTGTTATTGTGCAGTTAGGTGGACAAACCGCTTTAAAACTTGCAGAAAAACTATCTAAATATGGTATTAAGATTTTAGGAACTAGTTTCGAAGCTTTAGATTTAGCAGAGGATAGAGGTTTGTTTTCTAATATGTTAAAAGAAAATAATATTCCTTATCCAGAATTCGATATTGCTACAACAGCAGATGAGGCAGCTGCAATTGCAGATGTTTTAGATTTTCCAATTCTAGTAAGACCTTCTTACGTACTTGGTGGGCAAGGCATGAAAATTGTAATTAACAAACAAGAATTAGAAGAGCATGTTGTAAGTTTATTAGCGCGTATGCCTGGAAATCAGTTGTTATTAGATCATTATTTAGATGGTGCAATAGAAGCAGAGGCAGATGCTATTTGCGATGGTGAAAATGTTTACATTATTGGTATAATGGAACATATTGAACCTTGTGGTATCCATTCTGGTGATAGTAACTCTTTACTACCTCCTTTTAACCTTGGACCTTTAGTAATGCAACAAATTATAGACCACACTAATAAGATTGCTTTAGCTTTAAATACAGTAGGTTTAATAAACATACAATTTGCAGTAAAAGATGATATGGTTTACATTATTGAAGCCAATCCAAGAGCATCTAGAACAGTACCGTTTATTGCAAAAGCATATGGAGAACCGTATGTAAACTACGCTACTAAAGTAATGCTAGGAGAGAAGAAAGTAACAGATTTCAATTTTAATCCGCAGTTAAAAGGATATGCAATTAAGCAACCTGTTTTTTCTTTTAACAAGTTTCATAATGTGAATAAGAAATTAGGTCCAGAAATGAAAAGTACTGGAGAAAGTATCTTATTTATTGATGACTTAAAAGACGATGAATTTTACAATTTGTACTCACGTAGAAAAATGTATTTAAGTAAATAATAAACATATTTATTATGTTCTAAAAAGTGTGAATTATCAAATAATTCACACTTTTTTTTGTTAATTATTTAATAGTAAATGATTTAAGATGTTTATTTTTTTGTATTTTTAATAAAATCATTGAATTATGATAAAAAAATTACTTTTCACACTATTAACATTTACAGCATTAAATACATACGGACAAACCGAAACAGTCACTATAGATTGGTCTTTTGGATCCAATTCTGATGTAATGCCCGCAACTGCAGCAAATAATACAGATAGAACCATTGAGGTTGGAGATACTGTAGTTTGGAATTATTATGCCACAGGAACACATACCGTAACTAGCGAAGCAGGTAGTACAGAGTCTTGGGATAGTGGTCTTATAGCATCTGGTTCTGGAGTTACTTACAGTAAAACGTTTACTGCTGTTGGTACAAATGCTTATGTGTGTACACCTCACAATGGTAATATGTACGGAACAATAACTGTAGTAGCAGATGGAACATTAAGTTCTCCTCAATTTGATGCACCAACAAAGTTTTCTATTTTTCCAAATCCAAGTACTAATGTTATGAATATTAACATTCCTACATTAACAGATGACGGTTTAAAACTTGAGGTTTACGATGTTTTAGGTAAGAAAGTGTATTCTCAACAAGTAACAGAATTATCTTCTAGAGTAAATATTACGAAGTGGAATAGTGGTTTGTATTTGGTTAGACTATCTTCTCCAGATCAAGATATTACTTTAACTAAACGTTTTGTAAAGCTTTAATTATAAGATTTACAGTATAAAAAAAGCCTTTAACAATTATGTTGAAGGCTTTTTTTTTATTTTAAAAATTATCCGGAAGCTCTATCTTAACTTTATAGTCTTTTAATTGATCTAAATAATCATGGTGAGAAAAATCTTGATGGTTAAATTCCGCTTGCCTTGATTTTTTTGTTTCAATACGTTTAAGAGCTTTTAAATATCTCTTAACTTCAGTTTTATCGTTTAATATTAAGCCAGGAACTTCAATAGATTTACCACTATCATCCTTAGCTACCATTGTAAAATAAGAAGAATTACAATGTTTCATTTTACCAGTTTGTATATTTTCTGCTTCAACACGAATACCAACGACCATAGAGGTTCTACCAACATAATTTACAGAAGCTTTCATTGTAACAAGTTCTCCAACTTCTATTGGACTTAAAAAATCAACTGTATCTACAGAAGCAGTTACACAATAAGCTTTAGAGTGTTTACTTGCGCAAGCAAAAGCAATGTTATCCATAATACTTAATATATAACCTCCATGAATTTTCCCACTAAAATTTGAGTGAGAGGGTTTCATTAATTCTGAAAGATTTATTCTTGAGCTATCAACTTTTCTATAATTTGGCATACTATTGTTCGTTATTAGAGGTGTTTAATTCAACCTTAGAAACAAAATATTGTGTGTCACCAAGCCAAAATAATGATTTATAGCGTTCAAAATAAGTAAGTTTTACCAAACGACCTTGGTATTTATTTAGGTCTTCAATAACCTTAGTTTCTCCGGATTCTACAGAAAATTTAAAAATTTGAGCTTCACTAACACCTTGGCTAATTTCACCTTCCCAGGTTTTAAATACAACACCTTTTCGTGTAAATTTCACTAGTTCACCAGCACGCACACCTTCACTATAGGATGCATAATATACAAATGCAAAATATCCTGCTACTATAAGTAGTATTGCTATAAAGGTTTTAAATAAAAATTTCATCATAGTATTAATTTGTTAATCGTCTATTTGAGCGCGTTTTATAATAGTTTCTGGTAAAGATTTTTTAGCCTTTGCACCAAGTTTTTTAATTTTTTCTACACTAGTTACAAGGTTTCCTTTGCCTTCAACTAATTTATTCATTGCAGCAGAATAGTCTTTTTTAGCGTCGTCAATTTTCTTTCCAACACCGGTTAAATCAGTAACAAGGCCATGAAATTTATCGTATAAAGCACCTGCTTGACGTGCAATTTCAATAGCATTTTGTTGTTGTTTTTCGTTATTCCACATACTATCTACAGTACGTAAAGTCGCCAAAAGCGTAGATGGTGTAACAATAACAATGTTTTTTTCGAAAGCTTTATTGTATAGTGAGTTGTCTGCATTTATAGCTACCGCAAAAGCAGGTTCAATGGGTACAAACAATAATACAAAATCTGGACTTTCTATGTCGTATAAATCTTCGTATTTCTTTTCAGAAAGCTGATCTACGTGTCTTCGTATAGAATTAATATGTGCTTTTAAATAAGTGTCTCTATCTTCATCTTCGGCATTAACATAACGCTCGTAATCTGTTAACGAAACTTTACTATCAATAATCATTTTCTTGTTATCTGGCAGGTGTAGTACAATATCTGGTAATACTCTTGAGCCATCTTCTCTCGTAAAATGTTGTTGTACAAAATACTCTCTATCTTTTTCTAAACCAGATTTTTCAAGTACACGCTCTAGAACAAGTTCTCCCCAATTACCTTGCATTTTACTATCACCTTTTAAAGCTCTAGTTAGGTTTGTAGCCTCTTTAGTCATTTGTTGGTTTAAATCTTTTAAGCCTAACAATTGTTCTTTTAAAGCGGAATGCATACTTATACTTTCCTTTTGGGTATCGTCTACTTTTTTCTCGAAAGTTAGAATCTTTTCTTGTAACGGATTTAAAATGTTTTTAATGTTTTCTTTATTCTGAAGTGTGAATTTCTCACTCTTTTCATCTAAAATTTTAGTGGCTAACAATTCAAAATCCTTGCGTAATTGTTCTTGTCTTAACTCAACTTCTTCATCACGTTTTAGATTTAGTTTCTTAAGATTTTCGAGATCTGCATTTTTTCTAGCTAGCTCTTCATTTAAAAAATCTTTTTCACGACGAATATCTTCACGTTCAGTTTCAACTTTAGAAATGGTGTTTTTAAATTCGTCTTGTTTAGAATTTAAGACTGTATTTTGTTTTTCAGTTTCCATATTATGAAACTGTTTAAACTCGTTAAATTGCTGTTGTAAATTGTTATTTCGTTCTTCTAAGGTGCTTTTTTCGCTTTTACTTTTTAGTTTAGTAAATACCATTCCTAAATATGCTCCAGCTATGGCAGCAATAAAAATGGCAAGAATAAGGATTATGTTGTCGTTCATTTAAAACAATAGAAAATTTAATCAAAGATAGTTAATTTGTCTTTGTGAGTTTTGCTACATATCTCGTTCTAATTTAAATACGAGAAGACTTTAGAGTGCTGTGTATTTCTGAATTATATATTTCTATTTCTTTACTCGAAAACTACCACTAACTTCATCAAAAACAATTAAATCGCTTGGAAATAAATTATTAAAAGCACCTTGTTTTATAAGGTTTGCAGGTGAGTTAGAAACCACTTCGGTTTTAGTCATAACTATCATTGTATCGCATAGTTGGATTGCCAAATCTATTTCATGAGAAGAAAATAATATAGTCTTACCTGTTTCTTTAGCTAATTTTTGAAGGAGTTTAAGAATGTATGCTTTATGATACATATCTAAATGGGAGGTCGGTTCATCTAGAATTATTAAGTCGGTATCTTGCGCTAATGCACGCGCTATCATTACTTTTTGAAGCTGGCCATCACTAAGTTCAAAACATCTTTTATGTTTTAAATCTTCGATGTTTGTTTGTGTAATGGCTTTATTAATTATTGAGATATCTGTTTCAGATAAACTACCAACCCAATTGGTATATGGTTGTCTGCCAAGCGCAACAAGCTCGAAAACCGATAAGTTTTTAGAGGCTATTTGTTCGGTTAAAACTAGACTCATAGCTTGTGCTAACTCTAAATTATCGTATTGCTCTAAAGGTTTATTATTTAAATAAAGAGATCCTGCTAATTTGGGTTGTACTTGTGTTACCGTTCGTAATAATGTAGATTTTCCAATACCATTAGCACCAACTAATCCTATTAATTGTCCTTCTTTTAATTCTAAATTAATATTAGAAGCAATAATAGTTTCAGCCTTTTTAGACGTGTAACCAATGGAAAGGCTTTTGGTTTCTAGGATTGTATGTTCGATATTGTTTTCCATTTAAAATATCATTTTACGTTTTCTAACCAATAACCAAATTACAATAGGAGCGCCAATTAAAGAGGTTATAGCATTAATAGGTAAGGTGTAATCGCTTGTTGGTAATTGTGCAATACTATCGCAAATAAGCATAACAATAGCACCAATTAAAAACACGGCTGGTAATAATATTTTATGATTTGAGGTATTAATAACCTGTCTTGTTATATGTGGTATTGCTAAACCGATAAAAGCAATTGGCCCAGCAAAGGCTGTTATTGTTCCGGCAAGTAAACTAGTTGCAATTATTATAATTAAACGACTTTGTTTAATATTTAAACCAAGACTTTTAGCGTAGTTTTCTCCAAGTAATAACGTGTTTAATCCTTTAATTGAAACGATACTCATAAGGATTCCTAAACTATAAATAATAAAGAAGATTCCAAGTTCACTCCAAGATAAATTGCCTAAACTTCCAAATCCCCAAAAAATATACTGTTGTAATTGTTCGGCAGAAGAAAAATAGGAGAGTACACTTACTATTGCAGCAGTGATGCTACCAAACATAAGTCCAATAATTAATATTGCCATAGTATCTCTAACTCTTGAAGACACAATTAAAACCGCAAGAAGCACTAGAAAACTACCTAAACTTGCCGCAATAACAATGCTCCATTTAGAGATTAATAATGTTGAAAAAACACCTCCAAAAATTCCTGATCCTAAAATTACTAAAGCAACACCTAAACTAGCTCCGGAACTTATACCAAGAACAAAAGGTCCTGCTAATGGATTTCTAAATAAAGTTTGCATTAATAATCCTGAAATTCCCAAACCAGAACCAACTAAAATTGCTGTAAAAGCTTTTGGTAATCTGTAATTTTGAATAATATAATTATCTGTTGTGCCAATTAAACTTTCGAAAATGGTTTTAAACGGAATAGAAACAGAGCCTAAACTAATATTAGCAAAGAAACACAGTATTAAAACCAATGTTAATACTATAAAAGGTGCTTTATATGTGTTGGTATCTTGCAATTATTTTAAAGGTTTAAAAAAGTAAGGTGTGTAATCTTGTAATAATTCTGGGTGACAAATTTTAATAATGTCTTTTAAAACTAAATCTGGTCGTGCAGTTCCTAATTCATAATATAAAACACCACCAGTTTCTCCTGTAGTATCTGCAAAAGAGTATATTTTTTTGTTTTTAAAAGCATCAAATTTTGTGTAATGCTCGTTTCCTTTTTCTAATGCTTCAAAGCTTGAATAGTATGATGGACTTAACCATAAATCTGCAGTTTTAGCTTTATCGAAAACAGTTTCAAAATTTAAAGCTAAACTACCAGTCCCAGAGGTTTCACTCCATAAATAATTAACGTTAGCATCTTTTAATATCTGTGCTTCTGTACTTGTTCCGTTAGGCAAATACCAAGTGTCTTTGTGCATAGCACCACTTAAAATTGTTGGTTGATTTGAAACTTTAGCTGCAATTTTCTTGGCTTCTAAGTAATCTTTTTCAATTTTATTAAAAATAGAATCGGCTGCTTTTTGTTTATCGTAAAGTACTCCAAAAAACTTAATCCATTCCGCTTTAGCTAATGCAGATTTTTCAACCCAATCACCATTATAAATTACAGGAATACCCGATTTTTGGATATTATTAAAGGTTTTATTGTTTCCGTCTATACCATAACCAATAACAATATTAGGATTTAGATCTAGTAAAACTTCAGTATTTATACCTTCGTTTTTACCAAGCTCTCGTACTTCTTTACTATCAATTCTAGCTCTAGTTTTTTCAGAAGACACATAATCTGTACCTGGAAAACCAACTAAGGTTTTTTCAACATTTAAAAGTTCTAATGCAGGAATATGTGTTGTAGAAGTTACTACAATTTTTTCGACTGGTGTAATAATTATACCATCGTAACTATCTTTGCTAAAAGTCGTTTTTGCAGCATTTTCTTTAGAGATAAGAGCATATCTATAACTTTTTTTTGCTTTTGGCCATGGATTAGTAATTTCTAAAACATTAAAACCATCATAATTAATAATTTTAAAGCCTTCAGCATAGTTGTTTTTTGTTTCATTTCCCTCTTCTATATTATGTTTTAGATTGTAATCATCTGGAGTTAAATTATGTTTTTCATTTTTACAATTTTGAAAAAATAGAAATGAAAATAAAAGCAATAATAAAGACTTGTTCTGTAACATATGTAATATTTAAATAGGTGGGATTTCTTTAAATTTATATAAAATTATAGTCATGAAAGACAGTTCAAATTTAACAATATATATACTAGGAGGCATTATTTTGCTACATTTTTTAGTTGGCTTCATTTATCTATTCTATAAACTAACCAAGAAAAAGTAAGTTTAATTAGTCTGCATTTAAAAAAGAATTTACTTTTGCAAAGAATTTTGGTTTGACTTTACACTAAAGTAAGGTTAATTAAAAGGGAATCAAGTTAAAACCTTGAACTGTTCCCGCAACTGTAATCTTTGTTCACGTTTGTGAATGCTTGTTATCACCCTTCAAGTCACTGGAAAAAATTTCTGGGAAGACAGATAGCAAGACGAGAGTCAGGAGACCTGCCATTTTCAATATCGTAAAAATCTTCGGGAGAAAGATTTTAAGATTATGAAACAAAATATTCTGTTTTTATTAGGTGTTCTTTTTAGTTTAAGCGTTATAGCTCAAACTAAGCTCGATTCTGTCCAGAAGTTAGAGGAAGTAACTTTAAGTGATAATAAATTAAAAACATTTACAAATACACAATCTGTTTTAAAATTATCAGATAGCACTATTAAAAAAGGTAACTCTTTATTAACTCATTTATTGAATAATAATAGTACCATTTATTTTAAAGAAAATGGCTATGGTATGGTGTCTTCGCCATCTTTGAGAGGTACCACAGCACAACAAACAGCTGTTGTTTGGAATGGTATCAATATTAACTCTCAACTTAATGGCCAAACCGATTTTAGCACAGTAAATACTAAAATATTTGATGCTATAGATGTTAGAAGTGGAGGCGGTAGTGTATTATATGGTAGTGGAGCAATTGGAGGTTCTATTCATTTAAATAATGAAATAGCATATAAAAACGAGAATACTCATCATGTTGCTATTAATTATGGAAGTTTTAATACTCTTAACACTATTTATAAAGGTCATTTTTCCACAAATAAACTTAGTGTAAATGCTAATGTTAGTTATTTGCAGTCTGATAATGATTACGATTATGTAGATAGCAATAAGTCTAACTTAAATGGTGCATTTTATAGCAATAATATAGGATTAAATTTAGGGTACAAGATTAATGATAACAACATAATTAAAACGTTTAGTAATTATTATGATGGTCAGCGTCACTTTTCACTACAAATTTCTACAGAAACACCATCAAAATATAAAAATAGAGATTCTAGAAATTTAATAGAATATGTTGGCCTTTTTGGCGATTTTACGTCTAAATTAAAGGTTGCATATTTAACAGAGGAGTATAAATATTTTTCTAATATAGAAAGAGATTCTTATACAGATGGAGGTGTAAATAGTTTAATTTTAAAATACGATTTATCATATAAATTAGGCGATGATATTACTATTAATCCAGTAATAGATTACACACAAAATACTGGAGAAGGATCTAGTATTAAAAAAGTTAAGCGAGATGTAACAGGTTTTAATTTATTATTAAAACAAAAGATAGGTTCTCGTTTTTTATACGAAATAACTACAAGACAGGAAATTACCAACAATTATAAAAGCCCTTTTTTATATAGCTTAGGTTTAAAATATAAATTTTCAAATTTATATACATTAACACTTAATGGTTCTAAAAACTATAGAGTACCAACGTTTAATGATTTGTATTGGCAGGATGGAGGTAATCCAAATTTAAAACCAGAATTGTCTTATCAAATAGAGTTAGGGAATAAATTCACTTATAAAACTATTGATGTATCTGTTACTGGTTTTTATAACGACATTACAGATATGATTAGATGGTTGCCGACTACTACAGTTTGGATGCCTATTAATACAGATAAGGTAAAAACCTATGGTGTTGAAGGAGAATTGAATATAGAAAAAGCAATTAATAAACATCATTTTTCTCTTTCTAGTACTTATGCTTACACCGTTTCTGAAGATCAAGAAAGAAAAAAACAACTTATATATGTGCCTTATCATAAAGCTACAGCTTCTTTAGGTTACAATTACAATCGCTTATCTGCCTATTATCAATACACGTTTGTAGGTGAGGTTTTTACACAATCGGATAATAATAAAAAGTATAATATCGATGCTTATTATCTTTCTAACCTAGGTGTAGACTATACTTTAGGTAGTAATAAAAACTTTACTATAGGAGCTCAAATTAATAATATTTTTAATCATAATTATGAAAGTGTTTTAGGCAGATTTATGCCTGGAACAAATTTTAATACTTACCTGAATTTTAATTTTTAAACACTAATAAATAAAATAGTACGATGAAACAATTTAAAAAAATAGTATTCTTAGCATTAACAAGTGCATTCTTTTTAACGTCTTGTAGTAATGATGATGATAACATGACGGGAACTACATCTGAGCCATTAGGTATCTATGAAAATGGTTATTTTGTATTAAATGAAGGTGGAGGTAGTTCTGCAACAAATTCTATAATTTTTGTTGGTGAAGATGGAATAAGAACAGACGATGTTTTTAGAATTGAAAATCCAGATGCCGATGAAATGGGAATTTATATTCAAAACATCTTTTTCGATGCTACAAGAGCTTTTATTGTTGCAGGAAGTGGATCTGTAACTGTTGTAGATCGTTATAGTTTTGAATATATTACTACTGTAAGTACCGATTTAGAGAGCCCTAGATATGGCGTTGTTGTAGATGGGAAAGCATATATTACTAATAATGGTGATTTTGGATCTACTACAGATGATTTTTTAACTGTAATTGATTTAACAGATTATTCTACTTCTCAAATTTTAATTGGTAATTATTTAGACAGAATCGCTGCTGTTGGGTCAACAGTAATTACAACTAATAATGCATATGGAACAGAACATTCTGTATCTGTTGTAGATACTAATACTTTATTAGTAACAGATATCGATTTAGGAGCAGGAAACACTTCAAATTCAATAGCTGTAAACAATGGAGATGTATATGTTTTAACAGGTTCAGGTAAATTTATGGAAATAGATTTAGCATCTAATACTATTGCAAGTACATTAGATATTCCTGCTTCAATTACAGGATCAAAAAACCTTAATATAGATGATGATACTGTATATTTTACATCTGAAGCTTCTGTATATAGTTTCGATTTAGGTGATATTACAGTCTCAGAAACACCTCTATTAACATACCTTTCAACTTCAAGTTATGGAGTAATGTATGGTTTTGCTGTAAATAATGATGTTATTTATATTGGAGATGGAGCAGATTTTTCTTCAAATGGTTCTTTTTATGAGTATTCAACAACTGGAGATTTATTATCCAATAATACGGCAGGAGTAGCACCAAACGGATTTTACTTTAATTAATAATTAGGAGAATTTACCAACCAACCAACCAACTTCAAAAAGCAGTAACTAAAAATAGTTGCTGCTTTTTTAAATTATAATCATATGAAACAATTTTACTTTTTATTAATAATATTATTTATTTATGGGTATTCTAACGCACAATCTTATGCACCGCCAGTAGGTCAAGATGGTACAACAGCAATACATAGAGATTCAGTTAGTTTTACATCTTGGGCATCGGCTGTTACAGTTGTTCGTGGTCCACAAAATATAACGAGTCCTTCTGGGAGTTTAGCAAGTGTAGGTATTGCTGATAATGCTATAGCAAAATCTAACGGACAAATAGTAAGTCTGGGAGATGGCGGTTACGCTACTTTAACTTTTGCTACACCAATAGTAAATAAAGATGGTTTCGATTTTGCTGTTTTCGAAAACAGTTTTAGTGATACTTTTTTAGAATTAGCATTTGTAGAAATTAGCTCTGATGGAATTAATTTTTTTAGATTTCCATCGCATAGCGAAACACAAACAAGCACCCAAGTAGGAAGTTTTGGTAATATTGATGCTACTTATATAAATAATTTAGCAGGAAAATATAGATCAGCTTATGGTACACCTTTCGAAATAGACGATGTACCTAATAATGCATTATTAAACAAGGCCGCAATTACACATGTAAAAATTATTGATGTTATTGGAACTATCGACCCAGTATATGCCACTTACGATAGTTATGGTAATATTATAAACGATCCTTATGCAACACCTTTTCCTTCTAGTGGTTTCGATTTAGATGCTGTTGGTGTTATAAATGAAGAAGTTTTAAACACAGAAACATTTACTATTGAGGCTAAATTTAGTTTGTTTCCTAATCCTACAACATCTCAATTTTATATTTCTGAAGCAGGTTTAGTTTCAATCTATTCTGCTGAAGGACGCTTAGTTTTAAACAAAAATATAGAGTCTACTAATACTCCTATTAATATCAACAGTTTAACGTCTGGAATATATATGGTTAATATTACCTCTAAAAAAGGTAGTGCTACACTTAAGATGGTTAAAAAATAAACTTAAGTTTTAAAAAGAATAAAAGCCTCTAAATAATTTAGAGGCTTTTTTGTTTAATATAAATCGCAAAACCAAAATCCAGTTTTACCAGAGTCACAAACAGAATCTTCCGTTTTTGGTGTATTGTATTCTCGATATACTTTCTCTCCAATAGAAAAAGGAACAGGTGTTTTAAAAATAGGACCATCGTAACAAAAAGTATGAAACTCTCCATTTTCACCACAAGGATCTACATCTTCAGGTAAGTTTTCAATAAGTTCTTTTGTAATCGTTTTTCCAACAAAATCTTCAGAGAAATATTTAGCACTAGCACAAACTATAATAGCTTTAAAACCTAAATCTAAAAACTCAGTAATGAGTACTTTTGTATCTCTTTTCCAAAGCGGAAAGACTGTAGAAATACCAACTTTACTTAAATTAGTTTCTCGATACAGTTTTAAATCTTCTAAAAAAATATCACCAAAAACGCTGTGCGTAAATCCTTCAGATTTTAAGTTACTTATAGCCTGAGTCATTATTCTTTCGTAATCCTCCATACTTGGTTGTTCGGGAAGATTAATAGTTTGAAGCGGAATCTTTAATAATTCAGACTGTTTAATTAATAAAGCCACTGGCAAGCCATGCATAGTTACTCTATTGTAATGTGAATTAATAGAGGTGATTAGTTTCTCAACAGAAAAACGCTCATCTTTAAGTAAGTAGTATAATGCCAAAGCAGAGTCTTTTCCAGTACTCCAATTAAAATAGGTTTTATTGCTCAATATACATTTCTTTAGAATGTGGTAATAAATCGTTACTATCAAATACTGTTTTAGAAACTTTGCCTTTTGGAGTACTTCCAACTTTATTAGTTGCAGAAATATGTGCTAAAGCTTCGGCTAAAAGAGGTTCATTTACATCTCCTAAAATACCATAATTGTTTATTTGTTCTTCAATTTCAATTAGTGGGTTTATTCCTTCTGCAGGTACTTGTGTATCATTTTTATTAACGGTAATAGCAACTAGCGGCTGCATGGCATAGGTGTGTCGTGGATCTGCTTGTGATCTAGTAAAATCTGGAGAATCGTACAATGTAATTGAAGCTTGAGATTTTCCAACAGTCTGCGTTCCAATTTGAATGACCTCTATATAAGCATCTAAACTATTAATAACCATTTCGCTTGCAGATGCAGATGATCCTGTAGCTAAAACATAAACGGTATTTAAGTTTAAGTTGTTAAGTGAAGCGCCATCGTTACTATCTACAAATGTGTAATTAAAGTTGTTACCTTGCTGTTGGTTATTGTATTGTAATTTAGCAAAAACTTCGCCAGTATAATTACCAGTAACCATACTGCCTAAAAGTGTTGCTGTATTTACAGAACCTCCTGGATTATAACGTAAATCGAGAACTAAATGTTGAACATTATTAGCTTGAAACTCTCCAAAAGCAGCATTTAAAGCACTGTTAAAATTACTAACAAAACCATTGTACATTAAGTAACCAACATTTTCGCCTTCTACTTGAAGTATTTCTGTTTTAAAAACAGGGTTTTCTGTATATTGTATTCTCGAAAGGTTAGTAGTATTGGTTGTTGCATCTATGGTGTCGTCATCTGTGCCTGTTGTTCCATTTGTATTATATTCAGCAAAATTTAAGGTGAAATTATCTTGAGCCAAAAGTGTTCTCCAATTGTTAATAGTTAATTGTGTTCCATTTACAGCATTAAATAAATCACCACGTTGTAATCCGTTAGTTTCTGCACTAGTATTTGGCAGTACTAACCTAACTACTCCATAAAGAGCATTGCCTCCTGGCGTATAGCGTTGCAGACCAAATTCCATTCCGTTAGACTTTGTAATACCATCAAACTGTTGCTCAAGAGCAATATAATCGTCTGTTATCCAACTAAACCTGTCAATGTTTGCTCTATCGTAAATTAAGCTTTCAAATAAAGCACTAGGTGTGTTGAAACCATTTAAATAGTTGTTAAAATCGCTACTATTGGCTTTGTCTTCAACTAAATTGGGGATTTCATCTCTATATAAATAAAAAGCATCCATACCACGATATACAAATTCGTTTATGTCGATTGTACTAATTGGCTTATCATCTAAATCTTCAAAACAACTTGTGAGAAGAATAGATAGCAGGAGTAATGCAAGAATTATCTTGGGCGTTTTCATAATGGTAATATTTTCTTTTTCAGTTTAAAAGTACTTACTTTTATTTAAATATAATATTTAATTGAAAAACTTTGTAACAAAATAGAAAAGCGTTCGTCGTAATAGCATAAACCAACCAGAAGAAATGAACCAGTCGGAATTTTTAAATATTGTGACACCTTTTAAAGATAAGGTCTTTAGACTAGCAAAAAGATTGCTTGTGTCTAGAGAAGAGGCCGAAGATGCAACACAAGAAGTTTTAATAAAACTGTGGAAAAATAAAGCGAAGATAAAAGACTATAAAAATGTTGAAGCGTTTTCAATGACCATGACAAAGAATTTTTGTTTCGATAAGTTAAAGTCTAAACAAGCACAGAATTTAAAAATTGTACATAGTAACTATCAAGACCACAGTGTATCGTTACAAAAAGAAGTAGAATTAAATGATAGCCTTGATTGGGTTGGAAAAATAATGGAAACATTACCAGAACAACAAAAAATGGTAGTACAATTAAGAGATATAGAACAATACGATTTTAAAGAGATTGCTATAATGCTTGATATGAATGAGACTGCAATACGTGTAGCATTATCAAGAGCAAGAAAAACAATAAGAGAAAAATTAACAAATACACACAACTATGGTGTTAAATAATATAGAAAACTTACTAGAAAAGTACGAAAACGGTGAGACATCACTAAAGGAAGAGCAGCAGTTAAAAGACTATTTTTCGCAAGAAACTGTAGCGCCACATTTAGAAATGTATAAACCAATGTTTAACTATTTTTCTGTAAGCCAAAAAGAACAGTTTACTAAACAACTACCACTAAAAACTTCAAAAGGATTTAACTTTAAGAGGTTATCTGTTGCAGCAGTTGCGGTTCTTATGCTATCTATTTATGTTTTTAAGCCTAATAATTTAGGAGAAACAACGATAACAGATGCAGAAAAAGTTGAAATTAATAATGCTAAAGAAGCCCTAGCGATCATGTCTAAACACTTTAATCAAGGCACTGCTCAAGTAGGTTATTTAGGCGTAATTAATGAAGCTGGCACACAAGTTGACTATTTAAAAGAAATAACCAATCCTATGGATCGTTTATTTAAAAGGTAATTAGTCTAAAATGAATTTTAAAAAGCAAGAACCTTTTGGTAATGCTAATAATTAAAAAGAAAAAAAATGAACCGAGCGCAAAACGAATTTAAATACTAAAAACAAATTCTAATACGCGAACACATTTTTACATTAATAACAAATAAAAAGAAAAAAAATGAACACAATAAATAAATTAAACACAATGAAAAAATCTCTAGTCGTATTTGCATTAGCAATACTATTAATGCCATTAACAGCAATGGCACAAAGCGACATATTCGAAAAATATAGTGGTAGCGACAATGTAACTTATGCCTCTATAAAGCCTAAAATGTTTCAAATGCTAGCAAAAATTAACATTGAAACGGACAATAAGGAATCTCAAGAGTATATGGATATGGTAAAAAGTATCACCAGTTTTAAAACGTTAGCTACAGGCGATAAAGTTGTTGCAGGAGATATTGCGAAATGGGTTAAATCTCGCTCTAGTTCTCTTGAGGAGTTAATGGAAATTAAAGACGATGGCGTAGTTGTAAAATTCTATGTTAAAGAAGGTAAAAACGAAGATTTTGTAGCAGAGCTTTTAATGTTTGTAAATGGATTAGATGCTGTTACTAAAGATTTGGATGTTTCTGTTAATGGTAAGAAAAGAGGAATGGAATCGGTATTAGTTTCTTTTACAGGAGATATAGATTTAAACCAATTATCTAAACTTATAAATGCTTTCGATTTACCAGGAGGTAAAGAATTAGATAAAAAAAATAACAAATAATCATTCTATAACACATCAATCTTGTATCCTATGAAATCAATTATAAAAACTCTTTCCTTAAGCCTATTTTTAGCACTTGCGTTAGTAAGCTGTAAAGATGAAGCTTCAATACAAAGCTACTTTGTAGACCATCAAGACAAACCTGAGTTTTTAACTTTAGACCTATCACCAAAAATGTTAGACATTTCTGAAGTTGAATTAAACGAAGAACAAAAAGACGTCTACAAGTCGTTCGAAAAAGTTAACATTTTAGCATACAAAGCGAAAGATGTAAGTAAGGAGAACTATACTAAAGAGTTAGAAAAAGCAAAAGCAATTTTTAAGAACGAAAAGTATAGTGAGTTGATGGAGTTTAGCGACAATGGTATAAGATTTAGAGTCAATACTATTGGAGATGAGGATACGGTAGAAGAATTTTTAGTCTTAGCAAGCTCTAACGAATATGGGTTTGCAGTAGTAAGAGTTTTAGGAAATGATATGAATCCAGAAAAACTATATCAGTTACTTTCTCAAATGCAAAATGCAGATGTAGACGGGAATCAACTTCAAAAGGTTATGGATTACTTTAAATAATAAACCATAGTTTATATACATTAAAAAAGGCTTATCGAGAGATAAGCCTTTTTTTTATTTGTATTGTTTTTAAAGAAAGTAAATTAAATCTTACTTCTAGATTGTTAGAAGCAAAGCAATCTAGACTCTTTTTCTATATCCCAGTATAATTACTTGGAGAAATAGCTTTCAATTCTGTTTTTATAGCATCGCTAATTTCCAAAGTATCAATAAAGTTAGAAATAGACGTTTTAGTAATCGCTTCGTTAGTTCTTGTTAAGCCTTTTAAAGCTTCGTAAGGATTTGGGTAAGCTTCACGACGTAAAATAGTTTGTATCGCCTCTGCAACCACAGCCCAATTGTTTTCTAAATCTTGAGCAAATTTAGGTTCGTTAAGTAGTAATTTATTCAATCCTTTTAAAGTCGACTGAAAAGCAATAAGTGTATGTCCAAATGGTACACCAACATTACGCAACACAGTACTATCTGTTAAATCACGTTGTAAACGCGAGATAGGTAATTTTGCCGATAAATGTTCGAAAATAGCATTTGCTAATCCTAAATTACCTTCAGAATTTTCAAAATCTATTGGGTTTACTTTATGTGGCATTGCGCTACTTCCTACTTCTCCAGCTTTAATTTTTTGTTTAAAATAATCCATAGAAACGTACGTCCAGATATCACGATCTAAATCAATAATAATGGTGTTAATACGTTTTAAGCAATCAAACAAAGCAGCCATATGGTCGTAATGCTCAACCTGCGTTGTTGGGAAAGAATGAGATAAACCTAATTTGTCCTGTACAAAAGCACTACCAAAAGCTTTCCAATCAATTGTTGGGTATGCCACTTTATGTGCATTAAAATTACCAGTTGCACCACCAAATTTGGCAGCACTAGGTATATCATTTAATAAATTAAATTGCTCTTTTAAACGCACTACAAATACCTCAATCTCTTTACCTAAACGCGTAGGCGAAGCTGGCTGTCCGTGTGTTCTTGCTAACATTGGTATATCTGCCCAATCACTAGCTAATTCTTCTAAACGTTTTAATAACTCGAAATAACGCGGTACATAAGCGTCGTTCATAGCTTCCTTAATACTTAAAGGAATTGCAGTATTGTTTATGTCTTGAGACGTTAATCCAAAGTGTATAAACTCCTTGTATTGTTCAAGTCCAAGCTTATCAAATTCCTTTTTTATAAAGTATTCTACGGCTTTTACATCGTGGTTTGTAACACTTTCTATGTCTTTAATAGCTTGAGCATCTTCAGTAGAAAAGTCTTTATATATTTTACGCAAATCTTCAAAAACCGAAGGATTAACACCTTCTAATTGTGGTAAAGGCTGTTCGCAAAGTGCAATAAAATATTCTACTTCCACTAAAACGCGATATTTAATCAGGGCCTCTTCACTAAAGTAATCGCCTAATATTTCAATTTTGTTTCTATAACGTCCATCTATTGGTGAGATGGCATTTAATGCATTTAATGACATAGTTGTGTGTTGTTTTGTTTCAAATTTTGAAAGGCATAAAGATAGTTTTTTTAGACAGAAGACCGAAGCTTAAGTTAGAAGTTTTTGGTAGTTAATAATACGTATTTTAAATCCATCGTTATTGCAGGAAATGATGAATGATTTTTATGCATTCTTTTATTATGGCGTTTCCTTTTACTCATACCTGCCAGGTTAAAAAAACCTGTCAGGATCGCAAAAGGTCAGGTTTTCCGCTATATCTTTTTTTTGCCATATATGGCAGCAAAAAAAAGGATGCCGCATCAACCCTTAACGCGCTTACTCTAAATACTAATCGTTATGTTTAAAAAGCTGCTTTGCGCTTTAAGTAAACCATCCGCTTTTGTCTTCAAAAAAAAACAACTTCCTTTAACTAAAGTAAGGAGCGCTTAGCGATTGTATTTATAGTAAACAAACAAACATTTAGTTACGAAACATAATTTTATACTTAATAAGTTTACGATGTAGTGCTCTCCTCTTATTTCTAAGAGGAGAATGAATTTCAGTTTAACAAAAACTGAAAGAAAGAGGAGTTAATTTTATTTATTAGTTTTTCACTATTCACTATTCACTATTCACTATTCACTATTCACTATTCACTATTTCCCAATCTTCTTCAAAATATGTCGGGCTCTAGCTTTAAATCCAGAACTCTGCATTTGGTAATCACGCTCTAAAATTAAAGCCAATTCTGGATGAATCCAATCATAATCTCGCCCTAAAAGAAACAAACTATTCATAGCATAGGCTTTAGGCGCTATTTTTTCGTCATTAATCATCCAATCAAAACAAGCTTCAATAATTTTTTCTTTATGCTCAGCATTTAATGCATGCTTAATATCATTATCCTGTTTGCTATACAATGCTTTTACTAAATATTCACACACTTTGGCAACAGGTCTTACTGCCGAATCTAAATGTACTTTATTCATGTTTTTAGTAAAAGTATCTAGATATGGAATAATAGTGTTTAAGTTTTCTCCGCACATAAATTCGAAAACCCACGCAGCACGCGGTGATATTATATCGTCTACCATAAAAAGAATATCTAACAGTTTAGGTATTAAGCTTGTGTCGTTAATAACCATATTAGCATAGTATAATCGCTTCTCTCTAGAGTGATTTACATAATTTAATTCTTGATATAAGGCTTCAGTAGTCAAATGAAATTATTATTTTTAGGCTTTAAAATTAAGAAAAATGCAATGAGTGTGTTATTTTTTTGTGATTAAAGATTACTAACTCATAATATCCAATTGTTAAATGAAAATAAATATAGACCTATGAAAATTGTAAAAAAAATATTACTTCTATTATTAATTGTATTTGTAATTGCTCAGTTTTTTGGACCAGAAAAAAATGAAGGTTCATTAGAATCTGTAGCTGCCTTTTTAGAAGACACTAAACCTCCAGAAAATGTAAAAACCATATTAGAAAATGCTTGTTTTGATTGCCACAGTAGTGCAACACGCTATCCTTGGTACAATAATATAACACCAGTAAATTATTGGATGGCAGAGCATGTAAAGGATGGAACAAAACATTTTAATGTCTCTAGTTGGGAAGGATCTTCTATAAAAAGAAAAGACCATAAAATGGAAGAATTAATAGAGATGGTTGAAGAAAAAGAGATGCCATTACCTTCTTATACTTGGACTCATGGTGAAGCTAAATTAAGTGACCAACAAATTGCAGACGTCTTAAAATGGGCAAACCAAGTAAGAACTATTTATGCTTTGGCTCCAAGGCCACAATAAGTTATTAGACCAAATTTCATTATTTTAATAGAACACTTTTAAATTATCCCTCTTGAATAAAACACTTCTTATTATTGGCTTCGTTTGGCCAGAACCTCAAAGTTCTGCAGCAGGAAGCCGAATGATGCAACTTATAGAAATATTTAAAACTAAAAATTACAATATTACTTTTGCCACAGCGTGTGCTAAAAGTGATAATGCTTTCAATTTAAAAGAAATAGGCGTAGAGACAGAGCACATTGTACTTAACGACTCTAGTTTTGATGTTTTTGTAAAAGACCTAAATCCAAATGTGGTGTTGTTCGATCGTTTCATGATCGAAGAGCAGTTTGGATGGAGAGTTGCAGAACATTGCCCTAAAGCGCTTAGAATTCTTGATACAGAAGACTTACACAGTTTAAGACGAGGTCGACAACAAGCACTAAAAGATAATACTGTTTTCGATATTAGTTACTTATATAACGAAACAGCAAAGCGAGAAATAGCAAGTATCTATAGATGCGACTTGTCTATCATTATTTCTGAAGTAGAAATGGGAATTTTAAGGCAACAATTTCATGTTAGCGATGGTTTACTTTGCTACTTGCCATTTTTGGTAGATTCTATTTCTCAGAAATCACAAAAAGCCTTGCCAGATTTTAAAAAACGAGAACACTTTATTACCATTGGTAATTTTCTGCATCAACCAAATGTGGACGGCTTAATACATTTAAAGCAAAACATTTGGCCACTTATAAGAAAGAAATTACCTAAAGCCGAAATTCATATTTATGGCGCTTACGTTACAGAACAAGCAAAGCAGTTAAATAACGAAAAAGAAGGTTTTATTATAAAAGGTTATGCGGACGATGTTAGTAGTATCATGCAAAATTATAAAATTTGCTTAGTACCATTACGTTATGGAGCAGGTTTAAAAGGTAAGATTTTAGATGCTATGTTAAATGGTGTTCCATGTGTAACTACAAGTATTGGAGCAGAAGGTATGTATGGAGATTTAGAACCTAACGGGTTTATAGAAGATACTCCAGAAGACTTTGCCGAAAAATCTGTAGAGCTATATACCAATAAAATTTTCTGGGCTGGAAAACAAAAATTAGGTATAAATATTATCAATATTCGTTTCGATAAGCAACTCTATGCAAAAGATTTTCTTCTTAAAGTTGAAAACACCCAAAATGCATTAGAAGTGCACCGAAGAAATAACTTTACGGGTAGCATGCTTATGCATCATACTTTGCAGAGTACAAAGTTTATGAGTAGATGGATAGAGGAGAAGAATAAAAAGGAATAACTGTATCTTTATTACAACCGTTATCTAATTTTAAATTATAATTATGAAAACCACAACACTTAAAAAAGTAATATTCCTAATGTTGCTAGTATTTACATCTATGGTAAATGCGCAAATAAACACTAAGCAAGTAGACTCTTTGGTTAACTATGCTATGAGTAAATTTAATGTTGCAGGTTGTGCTGTTTCTATAGTAAAAGATGGTAAAGTGATTCATAGTAAAGGTTATGGTGTAAAATCTATTATCACAAAAAGTCCTGTAAACGAACACACGCAATTCGCTATAGCTTCTAATAGTAAAGCCTTTACTACTGCTGCTTTAGCGATTTTAGTTGAAGAAGGAAAAATTAATTGGTTAGATAAAGTAAAAGACCATATTCCAGAATTTACAATGTATAATCAGTATGTTGAAGATAACTTTAATATTCAAGATTTGGTAACACATCGTAGTGGTTTAGGTTTAGGCATGGGAGATTTAATGTTTTTTCCTGATGGCACCGATTTTAAAATGAAAGATTTACTAGCCAGTTTTCAGTATTTTAAACCAGAATCTGCTTTTAGAACCAAATGGGATTACGATAATTTATTATATATAGTAGCAGGAGAACTTATTGCAAGAAAAAGTGGCATGACATGGGAAGAGTTTATTAGAATTAATATTCTGGAACCTTTAGATATGGATAATACTTACGCGTCTTTAGATAAGATAAAAGACACTAATAACTTATCGTCTTCACATGCTGTTGAAAAAGGTGAGATTAGAGTTATTCCTACTTTTAAAGAAATGATGAATGGTGCTGCAGGTGGTATTTTTTCTAATGTAGATGATCTTTCGCAATGGATGTTGTTACAATTAAATAAAGGAAAGTTTGGAGATAGTTTGAAGAAACAATTGTTTTCAGAAAAAAATCATCGTGAAATGTGGAAAGTGCATACTGTTATGAGTGCAGATCCAAACCCAAGATATAATTCGCACTTTGCAGGTTATGGGTTAGGTTGGTTTCTTTCTGATGTAAAAGGTAATATGAAGGTTGAACACACTGGCGGACTTCCAGGAATGTTATCTAACACCGTTTTAATACCAGACCTTAACCTTGGAGTCGTTATACTAACCAATACTAGTGATGATGGAGGTGGTTTGTTTTCTGCTGTAGCAAATGCAATTACCGACGAGTATTTAGGATTAGATAACTTTAATTGGGTAGATAAATACGCCGCATATTATAAAAATCGTACTGCAGGAAATGATGATTCTTCAAAAAAAGTATGGGACGCCATAGCAACTGTAGACGCCGAACATATTAATTACAAAAATTACACAGGTTTTTACAAAGACAGTTGGTTTGGTAAAGCTGAAGTTTTTAAAAAGAAAGGTAAATTATATATTCAGTTCTTACGCTCACCAAAACTAAACGGAGAATTACAATATTATAAAGATAATATTTTTGCTGTAAAATGGGAATACCAAGACATGAATGCAGATGCCTTCGTTACTTTTGGTCTAGATGCTAAAGAGAAAGCGCAAAGTATAACCATAAAAGGTATTTCTCCAAATATAGATTTTAGTTTCGATTTTCAAGATTTAGATTTGCAACGCGTAAAAGAGTAGTTTTTTTACAATTCCTATTAAGGCAGGAATCCACTTTTATAGCCATAGTGAATAATAAATAAAAAAGCCTCA
>NZ_LIQG01000030.1 GCF_001418015.1 Lacinutrix mariniflava
TCTTGAGGCTTTTTTATAGTTTAGATTCTGCGTTACAATTATGCAACAACATCTTTCTTTTTAATTTTTCTGTAAGTAAACGAGTTAAAAATACTACGTTTAGCAAAACGTGTTTGCTTATCACTTTGAGAAAATTTAATGTATAATGCTTTATTAACACCAAAGTATTCATAAGTATTACCATCTAAAAAAGTAACTTCTAAAAGTAAACCTTTATGTTTCCAATCCATAATAGGAGAGGTAATAGTGGTATTATATTCTTCTGCATTAGCAGCATGAGTTTCTGGAGCAATACTAACTAAAAAATGGTAAGCATCAATAACTTTACGTCCCATTTCTTCAGCCTCAACAGCCTTTTCATCTTCATCTTGAAACTTATCTGGATGCCATTCCTTTACTAGGTTTCTGTACTTCTTTTTAAGCTCTCCTAATGTTGGTTTTGCTTCAACTTGAAATAATTTTCTGTACTCGTTAATACGCTTCATAATAAATGCTATTTTTAATAGTGCGCGAAAGTACTCATTTGTTTTGGATTTAGAGGTTTAAATATTTAAGAAGTTTATTTTTAGGTGGTTTCGAATTTAAACTACCGTGATTGTGTATGGTTAGTTGCGTGGTTAAGCAACTAATTTAGCAAATAAATCACAGATAGAATATTCCGCAGGAATGTTCGTAAGTCGGCAGTGACCAAGCAATTAATTATACACGGTGTTATGTGCTGTTTTTAATTCAATTGTTTAGTGCATTCTTTAATTTTAAATATTCATTTTTTAATTTTGTATGCTCTTTATAAAATTGATCAATAACTGGGTTTGTTATTTCTGAAAAAGATAATTCATTCGGGAATGCATATTCTTTAGAATCATACGAGTTCAATTCGAAATATCTATTTTTTTTAGAAAAAGTTCCGAAAATCTCTAGTGATAAATCAATATGAATATTGTCTTTTTTTACCCACATATGTTCGAAACATAATAATTCAGGTGTAATTACAATGCCTTCTATAACCAAACTATTACCACGTAAAAATCTCGCCACGGATTGAGAGTTAGTCCTACATTCATTAGGTAATAATCCGCCTTTTTTATACATATCAATCTTTTCATTAGTGAATTCTGAAAATTCTGAATAAGATGATATTTTTATTTCTAAACCTTTTGATTTTTTGATTAATTCCTCTGTTTTCTTCATTTTATTTAAGAATAATTTTTCACTCAATATTCAGAATTTGAGTTTGTATGGAATAGTACATAAAAACCGCAATTATTTTTATACAGTGTTATGTGCAGTTATTTTCCGTTTCTAATTGTATTTTTCTACGGTTTCAGGTGTTACTAATTCAGCCAATTTAGAAGCAATTTCTTCCATTGAATCTTCTATTGTACTTAAGCCACTTCGAGAACCAAGTAATGGACTTGCATCTCTTAAATCATCATAAGTAGTATCGTGAACAATAGGCACAAGCATATCACGAGCTAAAAGAGCGGAAAGTTCTTTATCGGCAATTCCTGCTCCTGCGATACGTTTAAGAAACAAAGGTGTGACTAAAACTATTCCAACCCGAGATTTAATTAATCCTTTATCAATTTCACGCATTAGTGGTGCACCTAACGCAACGTCTTTTTCACTAAACCAAACAGATACACCTTTAGATTCCAATATGTCGTGTAATTCTTTAGCTACACCTTTTCTGTCGTCCCAAGCGTGACAAAGAAAAATATCACGTAAATCTGGTTTTTCTAAACGTTCCTCAACATTTTTTCTAACTGGTGTTAGTGTTCGAATTTCTGCTGGTGTATATAAAACCGTTGAACCTGATGAAGACCAACTTGCTTTTCTTTTTCCACTACTACTGCTCCGACTTCCAGAACTGTAAGATGGTGAAGAATAAGATTGAGAATAATTATATCCATAACTGCGACTTCTACCACCACATGCAGGACAATTTGCTCTTGCACTTGAAGAACGATGACCATTTACTGGTGCTGTACATCTTGCCATAATTTATATATTTTTAATTTTAATTTTCAATTTACTTAATTAAAACTCTATTGGACAACTAACTTATTCATTGTTATTAACATCAAAATCAATGATTTAAATTGTTGCGCAATCTTCATAAGGTATGAGTGAGCAAATTGCACATAATGTAACTCGAATATAATTCCGTTTCAATGAATTATATTCAACGGTAGTTTAAATTCGAAGTTCGACTATTTTTTTTACAAAGTCAAGTTTTCATAAAAACAAAGTATGTCTTTTTTCTAGCTATTTAATGCAACTAAAAACAACTATTCACATCAAATTTATATTGAGTTATAAAATATTTTTAATGCTCGAAATATTATACTAATTACGTTAGACAGGTGTTTTTAGATTCTGTTTGTTTTTTAATAGACTATAAATTCTGGGAAGATTTCAGTTTAAGTGCTTCCCATTCTTCTTTTATAATACTATAATAAACATCAAATCTACTTTCTCCGCTTGGAGCGACATTATTATTATTATTATTATTATTTCTAAAAAGGCCCTCTCTGTGTGCACCGATTTTTTCTAGTGATTTTTGAGATCATAAGTTTTCATTATCGGTACTAAACTGTATTCTTTTAAATCCAATAGTTTCAAAACCAAAGTTCAATAATTTGTACTTACAAGCTTTATTTAATCCTGTACCTTGAAATTCTGTTCCGTACCAAGTCCAGCCAATTTCACATTTTTTATTTGCGGTATTAACATTTGCTATTCTTGTACAACCCGCAACTTTATTGGTGTCTTAGTCGATAATTAAAAAAGGATAACAAAGGCGGTTGTTTTTATCTTTAATCGTTTTTGCGATATAGTTTTTTAAACCTTGTTCGTTATTTACCTTCATTCCCATAAACTTCCAAATTTCTTTGTCGAAGATTATTTCTTTAAGCTCTTACATTCTCAAAAGGGAGAAGTAAAACTCTGTCGTTTTCTAGTTGGAAGTTTGATTTTAGAATTTTTATTTTCGTTTTTTATGCTTGTTGCCAATGTAACAGTAATAGGTAATCGTTTAGATTATTTGCTACACTAATTGGTGGAAACTCAAATTTCGACAAATTTTAATTATAAAGTCAGTTTTACTAAAGATAATAGTACACTTATTTTAGATTTACACATGGTTCAAAAAAATAGAAGACGATAGTGTTAGCATTTAGCTGAAATATTATTTATAGATATAAAATAGGCTTTTAATTGTAGGATTAAGGTTCCGTTTGGGACAAAAAGAAGTATGAAAAATTAAAATTTCTTCTTTTTTAAGCGCTTAGGTTTTTTAGTTTTATCGACTATTATTTCAAAATCGATAACTCCTAAAACCAGTTCTTCCTCGGTGATAACTTCTATTTTCCAAAGGCCTTCTTTCACATTATTTTTGTAGGTGTAACCGCGAAAACCATTATCTCTTCCACCATTAATATCGTATCCTATATCATCAACAATGTCCCAGTTTTTGGTGGTTTCATTATACCATTTCCATCTGTGTAGAATACTCTTTTTTAAATCGGTTGGAGCAAATATAGAGGTGAAGGCAAATACTTTTTCGTTTGGTTTATGTATGTAAGTCACACTATGTTTTCTCCAAAATTTATACCACTCGGCCGCTTCGTAAGTTACAATGTATTTATTGTCTTTTTTTACTAAACTATGTGCAACAACACCTTCTGCCATGGCAAGTGGAACAGGAGGAATGAGATTTAAGAAATAGAATGAATTAATAACAGCATATATGGATAAAATTAAAACTAATAGTTTTCCATACATGATTTCGTATCGCGTACTTGGGCTCACGCGATAGATAAAAGTGATAAATACTATGGTAATACTTAAACTTATTAAACCAGAAATTATAAAAATGTAAGTATTCATATCTTTGATAAAGACGGGAATAATAAATGTAAAAAAGGTAAAGCTTATAAAAAAGTAGACACTAAACTGTAAGTATTTATTTGCTATTCGCTTTTTAAGAAACTCATTCGCGAACAGTAACATTAAGAGTAAAATAAAAAAAGAAGCAGTTTTAGAAGCAGAGACACTTCTAAAATAATAGATAACATAAGCACTAGATAAACCTCCAAAGAAAAACTGAATAGCTAATGGAAGTAGGTCTTGGTAACGTTCTAACCAGGTGTTTTTCCATTTATCATCGTCTACTAGATTATATAGATAAATTACAATAGTCAACGAAGTCATATGAACACACAATATAACGGTGTCGTATAAACGGTCTATGCGGCCTAAGGTTAGCGTATCAAAAATAAAACCTCCAATGAAAAAAAATACTGGGGCATATTTTTTATGATCATTAAGAAATTTCCTGAATTTACTTCTTTTAAATCTTTCTAGTGTTCTATTCATAATAGCGATTAAGAAAAGTGTAAATATAGAATAATAAATAAAATGAAAATATTTTGTTACTGTTGTATCATTTGTAATACGTTTCGAATAAAGTTAAAAGAGTATAATTCGAAGTATTTATGTAGAAATTAATGAAAGAGAATACTTAATTTTGCATTAGTAAAATTTAATTAATAATATGATTACAGTAGATAATTTAGCAGTAGAATTTAGTGGTACAACCTTATTTAGTGATGTAAATTTTGTTATAAATGCGAACGATAAGATTGCACTTATGGGAAAAAATGGAGCAGGAAAATCTACTATGATGAAAATTGTAGCAGGTGCTCAAAGCCCAACTAGAGGAAAAATAAGTCATCCAAAAGATACTGTAATCGCATATCTTCCGCAGCATTTACTTACGCAAGATAATTGTACTGTTTTTGAAGAAGCCTCCAAAGCATTCGCTCACGTTTTTAAAATGAAAAGCGAAATGGACGAGCTTAATAAAGCGTTAGAAACCCGTACAGATTATGAGAGTGACGCATACATGTCTATTATAGAGAAAGTAAGTGAATTAGGCGAGCAATTCTACGCGTTAGAAGATGTTAATTATGATGCTGAGGTTGAAAAAGCCTTAAAAGGACTAGGTTTTAAACAAGAGGATTTTACGCGATTAACCAATGAGTTTTCTGGAGGTTGGAGAATGAGAATTGAATTGGCAAAAATACTGCTTCAAAAACCAGATTTAATATTACTGGATGAGCCTACAAACCACATCGATATAGAATCTGTAATTTGGTTAGAAGATTTCTTAGTTAATAAAGCCAATGCAGTCATGGTTATTTCTCACGATCGCGCTTTTATTGATAATATTACAAATAGAACCATAGAAGTTACTATGGGACGCATTTACGATTATAAGGCTAACTATTCGCATTACTTGCAATTACGAGAGGAGCGAAGAGTACACCAAGTAAAAGCATACCAAGAACAGCAAAAGTTTATTGCCGATAATCAACAATTTATAGACCGTTTTAAGGGTACGTATTCTAAAACAAACCAAGTAACGTCTCGAGAGCGTATGCTAGAGAAATTACAAATTATAGAGATTGATGAGGTTGATAATGCAGCCTTAAAATTAAAGTTCCCATCTGCACAGCGTTCGGGAGATTATCCTGTAATGGTAGAAGATTTAACTAAAAGTTATGGTGACCTTACCGTCTTTAAAAACGCAAGTTTTTCTATTGCTAGAGGAGAGAAAGTAAGTTTTGTTGGTAGAAATGGTGAAGGAAAATCTACAATGATTAAATCTATTTTAGGCGAAATAGACGTAGAAGGAAAGTGTAGTTTAGGTCATAATGTGCATGTTGGGTATTTTGCACAAAATCAAGCTGCTTTATTAGATACTGAACTAACCGTTTTTCAAACTGTAGATTTAGTAGCAAAAGGAGATGTAAGAACACAAATAAAAAATATTTTAGGTCGTTTTATGTTTAAAGGCGACGATATAGAAAAGAAAGTAAGTGTATTATCTGGTGGAGAAAAAACCAGATTAGCAATGGTTAAATTATTACTAGAACCTGTAAACTTGCTTATTCTCGATGAGCCTACAAACCACTTAGATTTAAAATCTAAAGATGTTTTAAAAGAAGCGCTTCAGAGTTTTGATGGCACATTAGTACTAGTATCTCACGATCGTGATTTCTTACAAGGCTTGTCTCAAAAAGTATTCGAATTTAAAGATCAACGTGTTATCGAGCATTTTGAAACTATTGATGCTTTTTTAGAAAGAAACAGAATTAAGAGTATTAAAGAAATGAATCTATAGATTTTATTTGTTTTTTACTTTCTCTTTAATCCAATCTGCTCTTTTTTTAAATGAAGAAGGTGCGTTAAAACGATAGCCAAAATAAAGCTTAGCATAACTTCTATCGCTAATAATATTGGTTTTTGCTTTGGCATTAGATGCTTTAGAATCAAAATTAAAATTAGCGCCTGCAACAAAATCTGGAGAGGTGTAACCAAAGTATAAACCTAGGTTTAAAGAGGTGGTAAGTAAAGTATTTTGCTCACTTATATCATTTAAAGCGTAGTTCGTAAAACGAACGCCAATTGCAGGAGAAATAGAAGGCGTAACAAACCAATTCTTTTCTAAAACCCAAGTATAGTAATAATCCGAAGCTATAGAAATATTATAAAAGTTTTGAACTTCTTTTGCATTTTCTACATAATCGGAAATACGTTGGTAACCATAACGCAAGCTTGGTATTAAGCTACCCGCACTTTTGCGTTGCCATTCGGTGTTATATAACACATGTTTTAGTGAGAAATTAGGGTTCATAACGTAAGAGGTTGCTCCATTCCAACTTATAGTTTTAAAATTAGGAAACTCTTCTTGAATACCTTCTAATATTTCTCCATCTCTGTAAAAACCACGAACGCGCCTGTATTGAATATTTTGAATCCATTGTTTTATAAATAAACGGACTTTAATATCTTGAAAAGACGTTTTATACGGTAAATTTCTAGCTTTAGGAGAAAAACCAATGCTCAGGCCTAAAAATTCATAATTAGCAGATAAGGTAAATTTAAAATTGTTATTGGCTGTTAAACTAAAGTTCTCTGTATCGGTTTTCTGTATAGAATACGATTCGGCCTGTGTGTTTACATTCGCTTTCAGCATTATTTTATGCTTAAAAGAGGTAATGTAAATAGAGTCGTTTAAATCTGTTTCTTGACTATGACTAAAAACAGTAAAACATATTAAATATATGAGTAATCTATATTTCATTTTATTGCAGTAGGTTAATAAATTTTTTAACGCCTTTGGTTGCAGTGTCTGCAATAACAGTTAAATGCTTAGAATCACCAATTGAAGGATTAGGATCTATAAAATAAGTTGGTGTGTTTTCTGGAACATAATGCATTAAACTAGCAGCAGGATACACTTGCATCGAGGTGCCTATAATTAGCAATACATCAGCTGTGTTACAAATTTCTACAGCTTTATCAATCATTGGTACAGCTTCACCAAACCATACAATATGTGGTCGTAATTGGTGTCCGCTTTCATCTAAATCACCAAGATTTAAATCTGTTGTCCATGGTTTTACTTGTGCTTCATCTTTAGTAGAACGTACTTTTAGTAATTCGCCATGTAAATGTAAAACGTTGCTACTTCCTGCACGTTCGTGTAAATCGTCTACATTTTGTGTGATGATAGTTACTTTATAATCATTTTCTAAAATAGCTAAATCAAAATGTGCTTGATTTGGGATTACCGTTAGTAGTTGTTTTCTACGTTGGTTATAAAAATCGAAAACCAACTCAGGATTTGCTTCAAAACCTTGAGGAGAAGCAACGTCCATAACGTTATGTCCTTCCCAGAGTCCATTAGCGTCTCGAAATGTTTTTAAACCGCTTTCGGCACTCATTCCAGCTCCAGTAAGTACAACAATGTGTTTCATTCAGGTCGTTTTATTTTTTTTTAAGGACCGATAGTGTTGTCTAATCACCATAGGTTAGTCTTAAAATTAGAAAAGGTTAGTTTTAATATTTAGATGATAAAGTTAGTATTATTTCTTTTATGGTTGGCAGACTTGCGATTAATCTGTAATTTTGTTAAGCTATTATACACTATTTAAACCTAAACAAATATGAAAACACTTTTTAAAGTCTTAATATTATTACCATTAGTATTCTTATCTAGTTGTAGATCGGATGATGCAGAAACAGATCAAGTAACAGATCTAGAATCTAAAACCTATGTACTAACTAGTGTTGAAGACTCTGGAATCTCTGGTACAGTTAGGTTTATTAAAAATTCAAATTTTACCTTAAGTATAGAATTAAACGTTTCGGGGACTATTAATAACAATTTTCATTCTGCATTTTTATACAGAGATAATGCCGCGAACGGTGGAGAGGTTGTTGCTTTAACTTTAGATACTGTAGTAGGAGAAACAGGAATGAGTACAACTGTTTTTACAAAACTAGATGACGATACAACGATCTCTTATGAAGATTTATTAACCTTTGACGGTTACATTGAAGTAAAGTCTAACGATAACACTTTAAATAATCCTGTTGCTAATGCAGATATTGGAGAAAATGAATTAACAGGCTCGCAGGTAACTTACACTTTAGAAGAGCGTGATTTAACTAATGCTTTTGGAGATATTACTTTTAAAGAGCGTATAAATGGTGAGGCTTTAGCAGTATTTAATTTAGAAGGAACTCCAGCAGGAGGTATGCTTCCAGCTCATATTCATGAAAATGATGCAGTTACAGGTGGTCCAATTATTTTTACGTTTAAGATGGTAAATGGAACAACTGGTTCTAGTGAAACAAATGTAGAAATGCTTGACGATGGTACTTCATTTGTATACAACGATGTTTTAACAGTAAACGGGTATATAAATGTCCATTTTGAAAGTGACCTTTCGCTTTTAATTGCGCAAGGCAACATAGGAAGTAATTAAACAAAATAAAATATAGACTTTAAAAACCTGATGCATTTGTATCAGGTTTTTTTATTTTTACATTATGATTGATATTAAACTCATAGAACACCTCGAAACGTATCTTACCGAAAATAGATTACAACGTTTTCATAAAGTCTTAGAAGGGCGTACAAAATACTTTACTGTAGCAACAGAAGACGTTTACCAATTACACAATACAAGTGCTGTAATACGCAGTTGCGATGTTTTTGGGATACAGGAAGTTAGTATTGTTGAAGAAAAGAACACTAAACGTATAGACAGAGAGATTGCCATGGGAGCCCAAAAGTGGGTAGATTTAAACAGATACCAAACAGTAAAAGAATGTATTAAGGATTTAAAACAGAAAGGATATCAAATAGTTGCCACGACACCACATACAGATGACTGTGAGTTGCATGATTTTGATGTAACAAAGAAGTCGTGCTTTTTCTTCGGAAGAGAAACAGAAGGGCTCTCTGAGGAGGTTTTAAAAGAAGCTGATGTTTTTTTGAAAATTCCAATGGTAGGTTTTACAGAGAGTTTAAATATTTCTGTTTCTGCGGCCATTACATTACAGGATGTTACCACAAAATTGAAGAAAACAGATATTGAATGGCGCTTAACTGAAGAAGAGAAACTAGAAAAACGTCTTGATTGGTGTAAAAAAACAATTAAAAGTTACGAGGAAATTATTGAACGTTATTACGAGAAAGAATAAGCTACATTCACCTTTGATACTTTAAATATTATATTTAGATAAAAAAAACGATTCAAATTTAATGATTTTTGAGGCTTTTTTATGTATTAAACGGTTGAGGTCATTATCGTTTTTTTAACCACGTTTTCTATCACGACTTAATACCTTATATTCTTCATAACACTGGCTTATTGCATCTAACATTTGAAGATCGTTTGCTTTATTTATAAAATCTTTAGAGTAATTACACTGCGATACAATTTCATCTAAATCTATTTTAGTAAGTTGTAATAAAACCATTAGTGTTTCTCTATCGAAACGCGATGCTAAAAGATTTCTTATCTCGTCATCTTTTTTCATCCGTTTAAGTTTCTTCAATTCGCTACCTTTTCTACTAAAGGTATTATAGAGAAAATCTAACGGGTTAAAAATAGAACCTAAAACCTTACTAATTGTATTTGGTGATTTATTATTTCCTGCTTCGTAACCTGTACTTAATCCAGAAATACTATAACGGTAATTTGTGTTTACTTGTACTTGTTTAATATCTAACTCTAAGTAACCTGTAAGTTGTAATTCGTTAACAACAATTTCCTCTAAGGCCAGTGCGAGTTCTGTTAATATAATTTTAGAACTTCCAAATTTTAACCAATCATTGGTTACACGAACTTTAATAGACTTATAACCTACATAAGTAAGGTGTAATGTATCGTTTACTTTAGCTTTAAGTTTAAATTCCCCTTTAATATTAGTAGATGTACCAATGACTTGGTTAAGGTTTACAATATTTACATTGTCTATTGGGCCATTAGTTTGAGAATCGATAATAACACCTTCTACAGCTTCTTTTTCAGGTACTTCGTCTACTTGAGCAAATGCAAATGATGAACTTATAATTAAAAAAAGTAGGGATAGAAAATATTTCATAGTTAGTATATAAGCTATAAAAATACTAAACAAATTTTATTTAGTGCTCTTATAATATTGTATTTGACTTAATATTAACAAAAAAGCTTAATTCTTATAGAAATAAGAATTAAACTTTTTAGGAATTTTGATAAATATTTGGGTATTTATTTAGTCTTTTCTTCTAGAACGACCAGATCTTGAGTGTGTAGTTTTAAACTCACCTTTATCTCTGTCTCCGCCATCGCTTCTTCTAGAACGTGTAGGTCTATCATCGCTTCCACGAGATTCGCTACGTCTTCTATCTCCACCACCACTAGAGCGTCTGTCTCCTCCGCCAGATCTTCTTCTGTCTCCACCAGATCCACCTTCACGACGTCTTCCGCCACCACCGCCAGAACCACCGCGTCCACGACCACCGCGACTTGGTTTATCTTCAGTAATTTCAACGTTTACAAAACGACCCTCATGTTTATAATCTGTAAAGAAAGCTAATACTTTCTCTTGGTGTTCTTTTTCTGTATTAAAGAAAGAGAATGTGTCTTTACAATCTACTTTAAATACATCGTCACGACCAAGATCTAAAACTTCTTTTAAGAAATCTTTTAATTTCATCCAGTCGAAACCATCTTTCTCTCCAACGTTAATAAAGTAACGTGCTGCGCTTCCGCTAGATTGACCACCACTATCTCTTCCGCCATCTCTACCAGAGTCTCCCGAAGTAACATTAAGATTTTTAGATTTTTGGTAGTAGTTGTAGAATCTTGAAAATTCTGCAGAGAAGAACTTTTTAATTAAGTCTTCTTTACTAGTTTCTTCAAATAAACCATTGATATCTTCTAAGTATTGATCTATTTCTTCACTAACTTCAGTTTCATGAATCTTTTTTGCCGAAGACATTAACTGTACTTCGCAAATAGCCATTCCGTTAGGAACTTCCTTTAATTCAAACTTCTTATTAATAATACGTTCAATACTTTTTAAACGTCTTATTTCACTTCTAGAAACAATAACCATAGAAACACCAGTTTTACCAGCACGACCAGTTCTACCAGAACGGTGTGTGTAAGTTTCTATTTCATCACTTAATTGGTAGTTAATTACGTGTGTAATATCGTCTACATCAATACCACGTGCAGCAACATCTGTTGCTACTAGCATTTGTATTTGACGATTTCTAAATTGCTTCATCACAATATCACGTTGATTTTGAGATAAATCACCATGTAATGCTCCAGCACTGTAACCGTCTTCAATTAAGTTTTCGGCAACTTTTTGTGTATCACGTTTTGTTCTACAAAAGATTACTGAAAATATATTTGGATTAGCATCTGCTAAACGTTTTAATGCTTGGTAACGATCGCGAGCGTTAACCATATAGTATTCATGCGATACGTTACTTGTACTTTCATTTTTATGACCAACAGTAATTTCTTTTGGGTCATTCATGAAGTTTTTTGCAATTCTCGATACCTCTTTAGGCATTGTTGCAGAAAACAACCATGTATTTTTATCTTCTGGAGTTCCAGAAAGGATTTCTGTAATATCTTCCTTGAAACCCATGTTAAGCATTTCATCGGCCTCATCTAAAACCGAATATTGGATTTTAGTAATGTCTACCAAACGACGCTTAATCATATCTTTCATACGACCAGGAGTTGCAACAATAATTTGTGCGCCACGTTTTACTTCACGTGCTTGGTCTGTAATACTTGATCCACCATAAATAGCGACTACGTTTAAACCTTTAAGGTGTTTACCGTAAGCTTTCATTTCGTTTGCAATTTGTAAACAAAGCTCACGAGTAGGCGATAATATTAAACCTTGAGTGGTACGACTAGACACATCAATTTTTTGCAACATTGGAAAACCAAATGCAGCAGTTTTACCAGTTCCAGTTTGCGCTAAGGCAACTAAATCTGTTTCTTCTTCTAATAAAATTGGGATTGCTTTTTCTTGTACTTCTGATGGTTTCTCGAAACCTAAATCTGTAATACCTTGTAATAGTAGATCGTTAAGACCTAAATCTTGGAATGTGCTCATTCTTATTTTATGTATTTCAATGTCAATCTATTTTGGTGTTACGAATAGAAGTGCATTGAACATACTTAACCTAAAACTTCTAATAACACATCCTCTCTCTGAGGAGTAAAATAAACGCTAGTGCGCTTTTTCAAGGTGCAAAGGTACACTTTTTATTTGACATCTCACACAATGTCTTTTTTATCCTTTATTTTGAAGCTTTTAAAAGCGTTATAATGTCTGTATTTCCTTGCATTTCGGCATGTTTTAAAGCCGTGTTTCCTCTGCTATCTTTTATGTTTTTATCAGCATCGTTTTGTAATAAATAGGTTGCAATGTCGAGATGACCAAAGGTGCTAGCGTAAATTAATGCTGTTGCATTATTATAGTTTGGTAAATTTACGTTTGCTTTATTATCGATAAGCATTTTAGAAATTTCAAAATTTCCTTTAAAGCAAACACCCATTAAAGCCGTGTTACCAGATAAATCTTGAGCATCTACATTTGCTTTCTTTTTTAATAAATAAGCAACTACTTCTGGTTGGTTATTATACGCAGCTAAAATTAAAGGCGTAAAACCTTTACTATCTGTTGTGTTAATAATGTTGTTGTTTGTAAGGTATAACGTTTCTATTTGCGCTAGGTTTCCTTCTCTGGAAGCATCAAAAATAGTTTGTGCTTGTGTAAGAGTAGTACAGGTAAATAAAAATAATAATAATAATAATAATATGTTTTTCATAATATAAATGTAAAAAAGGAGGACACATTTGTATCCTCCTGAATAGTAAATAGTGTAAGTTTAGTTTCTAAAGTCTTTAGCTGAAAAACCTAAAGCTTCTGCAACACGCATACCGTAATCTCTATCTGCTTTATAGAAATAGGTTATCATTTGCATTTGAATCTTTTTATCGGTTACTTGACCTAAATCACCACTTAAATTTTTAATTAAGTTGTCTTGTTGTTGCTTGGTAAGTGATCTGTAAAAATCTCCTGCTTGTGCAAAGTCGTTAGTTTTTGTAATTTTCTTTTGTGTAATCGTTACATTAGAAAGTGTTGTTTCCGACTGCTTGTATTGTTCATCTTCTACTAATCCTGATTTTTCACTTGGCTGGTAGTTTACATCTGGATTTTCAAACCTTTTGTTTCCTGCGCTATTCCAACTATCAGAATTATAGTTTTTAGGATCTTCTAACGGTTTATTGATTTCTAATTGTTGAAAATTTGGTCCTAATCTATGTCGTTGTGTATCGAAATAAGAAAATAAACGGCCTTGTAATAATTTATCTTCCGAAGGTTCTACACCAGGAATTAAAGCACCAGGAGAAAAAGCAATACTTTCTACTTGCTCAAAATAGTTTACCGGATTTTGGTTTAAAGTCATGGTACCAATCTTAATTTTTTCAATTTTATCTGCTGGCCAATCTTTAGTCGCATCTAAAGGCCAAAAATCGAAAGAATGAATATTTTCAGGCTTAATCATTTGTACATATAAATCCCACTGTGGGTAATTTTTATCAGCAATATCTTTACGTAAGCTTACTGTAGCATGTTGCCAATCTTTTCCTTGTTGTATAGACGCTTCTTCTGCAGTTAAATTTTTCTCACCTTGCTTAGAAACCCAAGAATATTTAATGTAAGTTACTTTTCCTGCTTTATTAATCCATTTGTAGCCATGTACACTACTTCCGTTCATGTATTGGTATCCTTTAGGTATTCCTAAATCTGTCCATAATCTTGTAATCATATGTGTTGCTTCTGGTACATGAGAAAAGAAGTCGAAAAAACGATTAGGATCTTGTTTGTTGGTTTCTGGAGATGGTTTTAAAGAGTGTACCATGTCTGGGAATTTAATAGCATCTCTAATAAAAAAGATAGGTAAGTTGTTACCAACAATATCATAATTGCCTTGCTCTGTATAAAACTTAACAGCAAAACCTCTTGGGTCTCTTGCGGTTTCTGGTGAACCTTTTCCGTGTATTACTGTAGAAAAACGTACAGCTAAATCTGTTTTCTTACCAGTTTGAGAAAATAGTACAGCTCTAGTATAGTCCGACATGTCTTTGGTTGCTTCAAAATATCCTGAAGCTCCAGCACCTCTTGGGTGAACCACACGCTCAGGAATACGTTCTCTATCAAAAGCAGCTAATTTTTCTACTAAATGAATGTCTTCTAATAAAACAGGACCATATTCGCCAACTGTTTTAGAGTTTTGGTTATCTCCAACTGGAGCACCATTGTTTGTTGTCATTAAAGTTTCTGTACTCTTGTTTTGAGCAAAAGAAACTAGACCTATAGTTAAGGCTAAGGCGGTAAAAATTTTTTTCATCTTTTTATGTTAATTGTTTAATGAGATTGCAAATATCTACTTCATCTTAATATTAATCAAATTAATAGTTTTTATATTTGTATTGATAAAATTAATAAGATGACGTTACAACAATTAGAATATGTAGTTGCTTTAGATACTTACAGGCATTTTGTTACCGCTGCAGAAAAGTGTTTTGTAACGCAACCTACTATAACTATTCAGGTTAAAAAGCTAGAAGACGAAATTGGCTTTATTATTTTTAATAAAAGTAAATCTCCTTTTAAACCAACCGATTTAGGTGCTATGTTTATAAAGAAAGCCAAAATTATTTTACGAGAAGTTAGTGATTTAAAAAACATGGTGAGTACAGAGCTTAATAGTATGGAAGGAGAGTATAAAATAGGAGTGATCCCTACTATTTCGCCATATCTTATTCCTTTGTTTTCTGGTGATTTTTCTAAAAAATATCCTAATTCTATTTTACAAATTGAAGAAATGCAATCGGATGATATTATTCTAGCATTGCAAAAAAAAGAATTAGACTTAGGCATACTTATAACGCCTTTGCACGAACCTTTTATTAGAGAGATTAAGTTGTACAACGAACCTTTTGTTTTTTACGGACAACATTGTGAGTTCTTGAAAGATAAAACAACGATATCACCAAAAGATGTTGAGAAAATGGAAGATGTTTGGCTATTAGAAAACGGACATTGTTTTAGAAATCAAGTATTAAATATTTGTAATAATAGCAGTAATAACAAAAGTATTAAGTTTCAAAGTGGTTCTATTGAAGCTTTAAAACGGATGGTAGATAATTATGGTGGTTTTACATTAGTACCAGAAATGGCTATTCGTGCCAACGATGTCGGTTGTAATATTCCATTTAGTGAACCTAAACCAATACGAGAGGTCAGTATTGTTACGCATCATTCTTTTTCTAAAGACCTTGTTATTGAAGCTTTACGTTCTGAAATATTAAGTAAAATACCTAAAGAATTTGCTAAGAATGAGAATTTTATAAAAATTAATTGGAGATAATTACACTTTAATACGCGGAAAGTGTTTTTAAAACATAGATTCCGCGTGTTATAATTTTGTATTACGCTAAAAATTGTATCTTTGATAGGATTCCGCTAAGTATAGTATGAAAATTATAGGACGTATAGACGAAAAGAAAACCATGCAAGCCATGGTAAATGATAATAAAGCACATTTATTAGCTATTATTGGTCGTCGTCGTGTTGGTAAAACATTCTTAATACGTGAGGTTTATAAAGACGAAAAAGTGTTTGAAATGACGGGTTTAAAGGATGCAAATCTACACGACCAATTAATGAACTTTACTTTACAAATGAATCTTTATTTTCCTAACGCTAAAATAGATGCAAAACCAGAAAGTTGGTTGGTAGCTTTTAACACCTTAAGTCAAGCCATAGCAAGTTTAAAAACAAAAGATAAACCTGTTGTTTTTTTAGATGAATTGCCTTGGATTGCTAGTAAACGTTCTGGTTTTATGGAAGCCTTAGCACATTGGTGGAATAATTGGGCGTCGCAACAAAATATAATTGTTGTGGTTTGTGGTTCGGCAGCATCATGGATGTTACAGCATGTGGTAAATGCAAAAGGTGGTTTACATAATCGTATTACTAAACTTATTAGTTTAATGCCTTTTACCTTGCAAGAGACCGAAGCTTTTTTGAAAGCTAAAAACATTAATTTAAGTCAATATCAAATTATTAAACTGTATTTGTCTTTAGGTGGTATTCCGCATTATTTAGATCAAGTAGAAAAAGGAAAAAGTGCTGCTCAAAATATTAATGACCTCTGTTTTAAAAAAGATGGCTTTTTAACTACCGAATTCGAGAACCTCTATCCTGCCTTATTCGATAATGCTGGTAGCCATATAAAAATAGTAAAAGCTTTGGCTAGTAAAGCTAGCGGATTAAACCGGCAAACTATTTTAAAACTCACCAAGCTGTCCGACGGAGGTTATTTTACTAATATATTAAATGAGTTAGAGGCTTCTGGTTTTATCTCTACGTTCGAGCCTTTAGAGAAAAGTAAAAAAGACACTTTGTTTCGTTTAACCGATGAGTACTCTTTGTTTTATCTCAGTTTTATGGTAGGACGTAACAAACTCAATAAAAGCGATTGGTTGCGCGTAAGCGAAACCCAACAGTATAAAATTTGGTGTGGTTATGCGTTTGAAAACTTGTGTATTAAACATATAGACAGTATTAAAAATGCCTTAGGGATTTTAGGTGTAGAAACCAATGTTAATAGTTTTTTGCATAGAAAGGATACTAACTACGAAAAAGGGTTTCAAATAGATATGCTTATCGATAGGAAGGATAATATTATAAATATTTGCGAAATGAAATTCTATGCAGACGAGTTCAGTATTACTAAAGACTACGCGCAAAAACTACGTACCAAACGCGAAGGTTTAAAAGCAGTTACTAAATCGAAAAAAATGGTACACATTACGTTTGTTACATCTTATGGTGTTTTAGAGAATACGCATAAAATGGATTTGGTAGAGAATGATTTTACTATTGGTGTTTTATTTGGGTAGTTTTTATTTATGATTTCGAATTTAATCTAACGTTTATGTGTAAGAATAGTTGCGGGTTTGTATGCGAGGATTTTCCGAAGGAAAATCAGACGTTACAAGCACGCAACGACCTTTTGATTAAGCACTAAACCGCAATTATTTTTATACGGTGTTGGCAACTGTTATTTTTTACTATCACAATATTCGTTGTATAATTTAACAAGTTCAATAATCTCCTGCTGAGATAGTTTTTTTCTTGTTTTAATGAATTCTTTTGCTTTCACGCAATCGTCAAAATAATCAATTCTTTTAGTTTTGATAAATTCGCCTAAACCTTTGAAAAGTGTGCTCTTCCATTCGTTTTTTCGATGGACATAGTAATAATTATTCACATTATAAAGATTAAAGTCGATAGCAGAGGTAATAACAATAAAATCTATATATAAATCACATTTTCCTTCAACTAATGATTCCAAAAGTCTTAGTTTTCCATTTGGTAATACTACAGCTTTTCGCTCTGAACGAGAATGAACCCATACCTTTCTTTTATGATTATTTGTTTCTGATTCCCAAATCACATCATTTTCATTCAAAAATTTACGCTTTTTAATATATATACTATTATTGATTACTTTATCTATATCTTTTAAGGGTATTGCTATCTTTTTTAAGTGATTATCATTTATACTCTTTATTTTTTCCATACTTAACTCATATTTACTAGTTATTAAATATTCATTATGGACAATTATTGTTTTGAAATTTTCAATGATTTTAGTCCCGTCTTTTTTAACAATAGTATCATTTGGTATACTTTGAGAAAACGAATTTAGATATGTTAAAAATAAGATTGTATAAGCTATAAATTTATTTGACATGATTTGTTTGTTTAATTGTTGCCAACGTCACTAGAATATGATTCCGTTTCAATGAATTATATTCAGCGTTAGATTAAATTCGAAGTTCGACTATTTTTTTTAGAAAGTCAAATATTAGATGGTGTTCAAAAAATCGACCAAGAGCAACACTGCTTTTCCACGATGTCCAATTTCATTCTTCAGCTTTAAATCTATTTCAGCAAAAGTTTCGGTGAAACCTTTTGGCATAAATATAGGATCGTAACCAAAACCTTGATTTCCTTTTTTATCCATGGTAATTTCACCTTTACAAATACCAGTAAACGTTTTTAACTCACCATTTAAGTGTAGAGATACTACGGTTTTAAATTGGGCGTTTCGGTTTGGTTTTTCTTTTAAATTAGTTAAAAGTAAATTCATATTATCGTTAGCATCGCGTTGAGGTCCTGCGTAACGCGCACTAAAAACTCCTGGCTCGTTATTTAAAGCTTCAACTTCAAGTCCCGTATCGTCTGCAAAACAATCGTAACCATAATGCTCTTTTATGTATTCTGCTTTTTGGATAGCGTTGCCTTTAATAGTGTTTTGAGTTTCTGGCACATCTTCAAAACACCCAATGTCTTTTAAGCTTAGTAATTTTATAGAAGCAGGAATTAAAGATTGTACTTCCTTTAGTTTATTTAAGTTGTTTGTGGCGAAGACTAGTTGCATGGTTTGGTTTTGTTTTTTTAAGGTAAAAATACGATTATACTTAAAAGTATAATTCTAAATGTGTAATGTTTTTTTTTAATGAAGAGAGATAAGCATATCTTGTCAGAAATTAAAAAAAACAAAGATTCAACCAAAACTCAACACCATGAAAAAATGTATTAGCCTATTATGTATTGTATTATTTATGTCTTGTAACGATGCCGAACATTCAAAAAATATTATTGGAGATTGGGAATGTGCTAGCTGGATTAATATTGCTACAGGAGAAGATAACTGCAATAATAATGTGACTTTTAATTTTAATGATGATCAAACTTATACTTCTAAAATACAGTCTAGTAATGTAGAAGGAAACTATAAAATAACTAACGGTTTATTATACTGCACACCAACAGGTAAAATGGAAATTGCAGTAGAAATTAATAAACTTACAAGTGATACTTTAGCGTTTACAATGAGCCGTTCTGGTAACAAGGAAGTCATGACTTTAGTAAAAAAATAGAAATTTTTAGTTACGAGATACACAAAGCTCCAACCACTTATTAACCATTATTTTATGATTCGCTTTTTTATTATTGCTTTAGTTTTTAGTATAACTGGTATTGCAAACGCTCAAAAACAATATACTTACCCAGAACTTTCTAAAGGCTCAGTTATCGATACTTATTTTAATGAAGACGTAGAAGATCCATACCAATGGATGGAAAATCCAGAAGATGTTAAGTTAACGGCATGGTTAAAAGAACAAACCAAACTTACAGATAAGCAAAAAAAGAAATATGTTAAGAGTTGGGTGCTTAGAGATCAAATAGCGACAATGTATAGTGGTGTTAGAACCAAGCAGAAAAAATCTTACAAAGAGAAAGCAGATAGTTTAAAAAGTAAATATGAGTTTAAGTTTAAGAATACTAGATTAAATAGAGCTTCAGATTTAGTGTATAGACTAAGAGGTAAGAATAATTACAAACGCTTATTTGAAATTAAAGAATATACTTTAGATAAGGGTGATAACGTAAGTATTACTAATAGATATGTTAATGAGGATTATGATCTAATTGCTATCGAAGTTTCCAATAATGGTAGTGATTGGAGAGAAGTATATTTTTTCGATTTAGTTACAGGAAATAAGCTAGAAGGTAAATTAAGTAATTTAAGAGCTGGAAGTAATTTAATATGGAATGCTAAAGATGTGTATTATGACGCATATAACAAGCCTGAAAAAGGCAGAGAATTATTAGATAAAGCAACTGGGCAAAAATTGTATTATCATAAATTAGGTACAGATCAATCTGAAGATAAATTATTGTATCAAAATGTAGATACCACTGGAACAAATAATTTTAACTATTTTAAATTGGGCGAAAAATTGTTTTTCAAACATTATTATGATGTTAGAGGTACAATTTACAGAGCGCTATCTGTCGCTAATATAAAACCAGAATCATTTTACTTGTCTAACTTTTTATTATACCCAAATACAAAAGGTATTTACATTAGTATTGAGGAACTCTTTAATAATAAAGTAGTCTTAAATACCAATTGGGAAGCTGCTAATGGGCGTGTTTTAATTGCCGATATTACAAAGCTTAATGCTGTTTCAGAATTAATTCCAGAGTATGACATTCTTTTAGAGAGTGTTAATAAACTAGGGAAAGATAAAATAGCATGTATTTATAGCGATAAAGGAAAAAATATAGTTTTAATTTTTAGTTTAGAAGGTGAACTTTTACGTAAAATTGATTTTCCAGAAGGAAAGCAATTAAATTATTTATTTGAGAATGAAGATAATGCAACACATACAGATTTTTGTATTTCTTCATTTTATCATCCAGATATTTGGTACCAATTATCACTATCTAGTTTAACGTTTAAACCAACACAAACACTATCTGTGCCTTATGAAGTTGAAACTTTAGAGACCAGGTATATTAACTACAAATCTAAAGATGGGACAGCTATACCAATGTATATTACGTGTTTAAAGGATACAGAATTAGATGGTAACAATCCAACTTTATTATACGGTTATGGAGGCTATGGAACAACAGTTGTTCCAAGGTTCGATGAGTCTTTAACATTGTGGTTGTTGCATGGTGGAATAATTGCTGTGCCTAATGTAAGAGGAGGAGGCGCTAAAGGAAGTGATTGGGGCAAAGCAGGTAGAAGGCTTAATAAACAAACAGCTATTGACGATTTTATTGCAGCCGCAGAATATCTTACTTTAAACAAATACACAAACAATAATAAATTAGCTATTAATGGGCGCTCACATGGAGGTTTGTTAGTTGCTGCTGCTTATGTACAACGACCAGAATTGTTTAAAGCAGCTATTGCAGAAGCGGGAGCTTTTGATATGTTACGTTTTTCTAAATTTACTGTAGGCTCTGTAAATACTAATATAAATGAGTTTGGTAGTGCAAGTAATGAAGCAGACTATAACAATTTAAAAACCTATTCTCCAATGCACAATATTAAGGATAATGTAAAATATCCTAATCTTATGCTTATTACTGGGTCAGAAGATGATAGAGTTCCTCCATTACATTCTTATAAATTTCTAGCTACTTTACAAGAAAAAGGGAGTAACGAATCGTTATACAATTTGTTGTTAATAAATGGATCGGGCCATGGAGGAACGCTTAATAATAAAGATTTCGAAAAGAAAATAATGTATAAATACTCTTTTCTATTCGATCAATTAGATGTGAGAATAGATTAGGTATTTACCTATGATGATAAGGTTCATTCTTTAATATAGTAAAACCTCTATACAATTGCTCGATGATAAATAAGCGCACCATTTGGTGAGAAAAAGTCATTTTCGAAAGTGAAATTTTCCCTTTAGCTTTACTGTAAACGTCTTCACTAAAACCATAAGGTCCGCCAATAACAAATACAAGCTGCTTGATACCAGAATTCATGTGTTTTTGTAAGTAGTTCGAGAAGCTAACGCTATCGTGTTGCTTGCCGTTTTCGTCTAATAAAATTAAAACATCAGTGGCGCTTAATTTATTTAAAATTAGTTCGCCTTCTTTTTGTTTCTGTTGTGCTTCGCTTAAGTTCTTAGAGTTTTTAATATCAGGTATAATTTCTAAATTAAACTTAATATAAAAGCCTAGACGTTTTTGGTACTCGTCTATTAAAGCTTGAAGTTGCTTATTGTCTGTTTTGCCAATGGCAATGAGTTTAATGGTCATATTATGTGTCGGGTTGAGCGCAATCGGTACTTGTTTTTTTACTTCTCGCTAACTGCATTGAATGCTTTTAATAAAAAAAACGTTTTCATTCTAGTGCTATTCAAAAAAAAAGCACTTTTAATAATTTTTAAAATACAAATTTATTGATTTGATTTTAATTCGGCAGAACAATTCAATTTCTTATTTTAGCTGAAACAAATTACACCAATGATTTCTCAAGAACAATTTAATAAAGAAATAGAACTTATAATAGCCAATGCCATTCGTGAAGATGTTGGTGATGGAGACCATAGTTCGCTATCGTGCATTCCAGCAACCGCTCAAGGTAAAGCAAAGCTTTTAGTAAAAGACGATGGTATAATTGCAGGAGTAGAATTCGCAAAACAAGTATTTGCTTATGTCGATCCTAAAATGAAAGTCGAAACCTTAATTGAAGATGGAAGCAAGGTAAACTATGGAGACATTGTTTTTTATGTAACAGGAGCTTCGCAATCTATTTTAAAAGCAGAAAGACTAGTGTTAAACGCAATGCAACGTATGAGTGCTATTGCGACTAAAACTAAAATGTTTGTAGATTTATTAGATGGCACTGGAACAAAAATTTTAGACACGCGTAAAACAACTCCAGGTATTCGTGCTTTAGAAAAATGGGCTGTTAAAATTGGTGGAGGTGAGAATCATAGGTTTGCTTTATACGATATGATTATGCTTAAAGATAACCATATTGATTTCGCAGGCGGAATTACTAAAGCCATAGAAAAAACACAGCAGTATTTAAAAGAGACCAATCGCGATTTAAAAATTATAGTGGAAGCTAGAGATTTAAATGAAATTGAAGAAATCCTTAAAACCGATGGTGTTTATAGAATTTTAATAGATAACTTTAATTACGAAGATACTAGAACAGCCGTAAAACTTATTGGAGACAAATGTTTAACAGAAAGTTCTGGCGGTATTAACGAAAAAACAATTAGAGATTACGCACTTTGTGGTGTCGATTATATTTCTTCTGGAGCTTTAACGCACTCCGTTTATAATTTAGATTTAAGCTTAAAAGCGGTAGATTAAATAGCATATAAATGCCAGAAACTAGGATTGAGGAATTAATAGAAGAGAAAGTTGTTGAAGAACAACTTAAAGAGCAAAATTTAAAACAAAAGTTGCTTAAAATACCTGTGCTTAATATTATAATAAAATTATTAAGTAATATAAAATTGCCTGGATTAGAAGGTCTTTCTCTGTACGATTTGTTGGAACTCTATGTTATTGGTATTGCTAAAGGAGCGCTAACGACACGAGCAAGTGCAATAGCTTATAGTTTTTTTACGGCATTATTTCCTTTTTTGCTTTTTATTATTATTGTTATTCCAAGTATTCCAATAGACGATTTTGAAGGCGAGTTTTTAACCTTTCTAGAATCTGTCCTACCACCAACAACAACAGATTTTTTTCACGATAATATTTTCGATGCCTTAAAAGGGAACAATGGTAATACTGGTTTGCTATCTACTGTTTTAGTGGTTGCTATATTTTTAATGACTAATGGTGTAAATGCACTCTTTTCTGGGTTCGAGAATTCTTATCATCAACAATTAACGCGTAATGCTTTTAAGCAGTACTTCTTTGCCATGGGAGTTGCCTTAATTTTATCGTTGCTTTTAATTTTAACAGTAGCAGTGCTAGGTTATTTTCAAATTTATGTAGTAGATAATACCTTAGAATTTTTTAAAGAATATGGCTACGAATCAAGACGGAAAGCAGATTTTTGGACTAACATGGCGCAATATGCTTTCTTCGTTATTATTACTTTTCTTGCTACCGCAACATTATATTATCTTGGAACGCGAGAAGGTAGAAAGGCTAGTTTTTTCTCTGTAGGCGCATTGTTTACAACGATATTGATTATGTTAACCTCATATTTTTTTGGAATATACATAGAGAATTTCTCAAATTATAATGAGCTTTATGGATCTATTGGAGCCTTATTGATATTGCTGTTTTACCTTTGGCTTAATGCAAATATTTTGTTACTAGGTTTTGAGTTGAACATGGCATTAATGGGTTTAAAAAAACAACATGAAAATGAATAAGTATTTTTTAATTTTAGTGTTTTTATTTTCCTTTTTAGGAAATGCTCAAGATATATTTGGAAAATGGACAACTGTCGATGATGAAACAAAAGAAAAGAAATCTATTGTTGAAATTTTTAAGAGAGATGGAAAAGTGTTTGGAAAAATTATAGAGATTTTTGATGTCTCAAAAAGAGAATTACCTTGTATATATTGTAAAGGGTCAGATTATAATAAACCAGTTTTAGGTTTGGAAATAATTAAAAATATGAAAGCGGATGGTGAATATTACAGAAAAGGAACTGTAATAGATCCCGAAAATGGAAAAACATACAAATTGAGATTGGCTTTAGATGATGAAAACGAAGATCTCCTTCAAGTACGAGGTTATATTGGTTTTTTCTACCAAACGCAATATTGGGAACGCGTTGTGCAGTAGATAATTAATACTCAAGAATTATCAAGAAACAATTATCAGTAAATAATAGTCAGGTCAAAAAGTAATAATAAAACAATTCAACACTTTAATAATTTAATTGAACCATTTTATAGACGTCATATTAGCCATTCCGCTTGAAAAAATGTTTACTTATAGCATTACTCAGGCTGAATCTCAATTTTTAGAAGTTGGTATGCGTGTGTCTGTACCTTTTGGTAAAACAAAAATTCATACAGGTTTGGTTGGTGCAATACATACCAATGCGCCTTTAATATACGAGGCTAAGGAAATACATCAAATATTAGACGAAAAACCAATTGTTACCTCAAAACAATTAGAGTTTTGGCAATGGATTGCTAAGTATTATATGTGTACCGTAGGCGAGGTAATGCGTGCGGCTTTACCAAATGCTTTTATTCTTGAAAGTGAAACACTAGTAAGTAGGAATTTAAATAAGGAAATAAAAGAAACTGATTTAAAAGATGATGAATATTTGGTGTACGAAGCATTGCATCATCAATCAACATTAAAGATTCAAGAGATTTCTAATATTCTAGATAAAAAGAATGTGCTTCCGGTAATTAAACGCCTAATAGAAAAAGAGGTTATTTTACTGCAAGAAGAAATCTATGATAAATACAAGCCTAAATACGTTAGGTATGTAAAATTACAGCCAGAATATACTAGCGAAGTTGGTTTACATGAATTATTAAACGATTTAAGCAGAGCAGAAAAGCAAAGACAAGTAGTAATGACTTTGTTTTCAATTTCGGTTAAAACGAAGAAACCTGTTAAAGTAAAAGAGTTGATAGAGGAGAGTGGAGGCTCTTCGGCAATAGTAAAGACTTTAATAGATAAAGGTGTTTTAGAAGAATATCATATTCAGACAGATCGTGTGCAGTATGAAGGTGATGAAAATGAAGATAGTAAAGCTTTAAACGAATATCAAGCTGAAGCACTAAAACAAATAGAAACGTCTTTCGAAACTCAAAATGTAACGCTTTTACACGGTATAACATCTTCTGGAAAAACAGAGGTGTATGTAAAACTTATAGAATCTGTTTTAGAAGAAGGAAGGCAAGTGTTGTATTTACTACCAGAAATTGCTTTAACCACACAATTAGTAGTGCGACTTCAAAACTACTTTGGAGAGCAGGTAGCAGTGTTTCATAGTAAATACTCGGCTCATGAGCGTGTTGAGGTTTATAATCAAGTGTTGGGTAATTCCGCGAAAGCGAAAATAATTTTAGGTGCGCGCTCTTCTATATTTTTACCATTCCATGATTTAGGATTAATAATAGTGGACGAAGAACACGAGCAATCGTTTAAACAATTCGATCCTGCGCCACGTTATCATGCAAGAGATGCGGCAATAGTTTTAGCACATTTACATAAAGCAAAAACATTATTAGGTAGTGCAACACCAAGTTTAGAAAGCTACAATAATGCTATTGATAAAAAATACGGATTAGTAGAAATAAACCGTCGTTACAACAATGTGCAATTGCCTGAGATTGAATTAGTAGATCTGGCAGAGAAATATAAAAAGAAACGCATGAAAGGTCATTTTAGCGATAGAATGATTGAAGAAATTACCGAAGCTTTAGAAGAAGGTTACCAAGTAATCTTGTTTCAAAATAGGCGTGGTTACTCACCAATTGTGGAGTGTAATACTTGTGGTCACTCTCCGCAATGTACAAATTGCGATGTGAGTTTAACCTACCACCAATATAGAGGGCAATTGCGTTGCCATTACTGCGGTTATACAAGTGCTATGTTGCAAAAATGTATGGCTTGTGGGACTTCTAATTTAGATACCAAAGGTTTTGGTACAGAGCAAATAGAAACCGAAGCGAAAACACTATTTCCAAAGGCTAAAGTGGCACGTATGGATTTAGATACTACACGCGGAAAATACGGTTACGAGAAAATTATTACAGCCTTAGAGCAGCAAGAAATAGATATTTTAGTTGGCACGCAAATGCTAACTAAAGGTTTAGATTTTAGAAATGTAAAGGTTGTAGGTATTATGAACGCAGATAATTTACTTAATTTCCCAGATTTTAGAGCGCACGAACGTAGTTTTCAATTAATGTTACAAGTTTCTGGTCGTGCAGGAAGAACAAAAGAACGTGGTAAGGTGTTAATACAAACCTATAATCCATATCATAAAATATTACAACAGGTTTCTACTAACGATTATCTTGGAATGTTTAAAGAACAATTGCAAGAACGTCGCGATTTTAAATACCCTCCATTTTATAGATTAATTAAAATTACATTAAAACACAGAGATTATAACAAGGTAGAAACGGCTAGCGATTGGTTTGCTAAATCTTTAAGACAGGTTTTTAAAGGAAATATTCTAGGACCAGAATTTCCGCCAGTATCGCGTGTAAGAAATCAATATTTAAAAAATATTCTAATTAAAATACCGCAACCGCAATCTTTGGGTAAAACAAAAGAAGCTATAAAGAAAATTAATTCAAGCTTCGAAGCGATTGGTGCTTTTAAAGGTGTTCGTGTTATTTTGAATGTGGATAATTACTAATACTATCTGTCATTGCGAGGATGCAGGACGTGGCAATCTGTTGATTGTTTGGTATTATTTAAAATCTAGTTCTAATTGAAGAGATTACTCGCTTTTTATATTTTTTTTAATGGATTCGTGAATGCTTCGCATGTGCCACGCTTTTTTCTAACTAAAAAGCTCGCAATGACGACTGGAAACAAAAAAAATCCTACTAATTAAAGCAGGATTTTCAATATTATAATAATCGTTTCAGCTTAAATATTATTTAAAGCATCAACAAGTAAGGTCTTTTTGTTTCTACTTAAAGGAATTTCGTAAGAACCAACTTCAACGTTTTTACTATTAAATCGGTCTACTTTATCTAAATTCACAATGTAGGATTTGTGAATTCTTAAAAATTTACCTTCAGGCAGTTCGCCTTCAAAAGCTTTCATTGTAGATAAAACGACAAGAGAAGTGTCTTCGGTTACTAATTTTACGTAATCACCAAGTGCTTCTATCCACTTTATATCTTTAATATATACTTTACGTTTTTTTAGGTTACTTTTTACAAAGATATGTTCACCTTCAGTTTCGTTAAAGTCTAGTTTAAGTTTGTGGTGCTCTAAAGCTTTATCAACGGCTTGATTAAAACGTTCCCTATTAATAGGTTTTTGTAGATAATCTGTCGCGTCGTAGTTAAAAGCTTTAAATGCGTATTCTGTTTTTCCAGTAACAAAAATAATTTGAGGTTTGTTATTTAACACATCTAATAGTTCGAAACCATTAAGTACTGGCATCTCAATATCTAAAAAGATAAGATCTACCTTGTGCGTATTCAAGCCATTTTTTGTTTCTAAAGCGCTGCTGTATTCAGCAATTAGGTTTAAGGAGTTATTGTTCTCAATCAATTTGACTATTGAAAGCCTTTGTATTGCCGAATCATCAACTACTACACAATTTAGAGTCATAGCGTTTGTTTTATTTGGGTTTAATTATCGACAATGTTACAACAAATTCGGATTAAATCCAAAAAACATCGCTTAAATGTAAATTTTAACATTTCATTTAGATTTGATCGCAATTATAATAGGTGTTTTAATTAAATTGTAAAAGAATTGTGTGTTATTACAAAAAGAGTTACTTTTGCACTCATTTTAACACAAATAAATAGATTTTTATGAATCATTATGAAACTGTTTTCATCTTAAATCCCGTTTTATCTGATACACAGATAAAGGAAACAGTACAGAAATACGAAGAATTTCTTACTACTAGAGGAGCAAAGATGGTATCCAAAGAAGATTGGGGACTTAAGAAGTTAGCTTACCCAATTCAAAACAAGAAAAGTGGATTTTACCACTTATTTGAGTACACCGTAGATGGTGAACACATTAATCCTTTAGAAGTAGAGTTTAGACGTGATGAGCGTTTTATGCGTTACTTAACTGTAGCTTTAGACAAGCACGCGATTTCGTGGGCAGAGAGAAGAAGAGTTAAACTTAAACAAAAAGCGTAATTATGGCATCTATCGAGCAACAAGCAAAAGGAAAAAAAGAAGGTGAAATTAGATATTTAACGCCTTTAAATATTGATACGAACAAGCAGAAAAAGTATTGTCGTTTCAAGAAATCTGGTATCAAGTATGTGGATTACAAAAATCCAGACTGGTTAATAGGTTTTATAAACGAACAAGGTAAAATTTTACCAAGACGTTTAACAGGAACTTCTTTAAAGTATCAAAGAAAAGTATCTGTAGCAGTAAAAAGAGCGCGTCACTTAGCGTTATTACCTTATGTAACAGATTTATTAAAATAAAACATTCATAACAATGGAACTTATATTAAAACAAGACGTTGAGAATTTAGGATTTAAAGACGACATTGTAACGGTTAAGAACGGTTATGGTAGAAACTTTTTAATTCCTACTGGCAATGCTGTTATCGCTACAACTTCTGCAAAGAAAGTATTAGCAGAGAACTTAAAGCAACGTGCATATAAAGAAAAGAAAGAAATCGAAGAAGCAACGGCAATTGCTGAAGCTATCAAAGGTTTAGAGATTAAAATTGCTTCAAAAACTGGTCAAGGAGACAAGTTATTTGGTTCTGTAAACAACATTAATGTTGCAGAAGCTTTAGCAAAAGAAGGTCACTCAATAGACAAAAAATTCATCTCAGTAACAGGTGGAAATGTTAAACGTTTAGGAATGTATGATGCATCTATTCGTTTACACAGAGAAGTATCTGCAGACATTCAGTTTGAAGTTATTGCTCAAGCTTAAAAACAAACTTTGTTAACGTAATGTTAATAAAATTTTAATATTAAAAGCCACTTATTTATAAGTGGCTTTTTTTTTTGTTAATTTTGGTTTAAATTAATGATGTAGTGATAATTAACTACAACCAAAACCCTCCACAGAATGAAAAAAAAATTACTTTCAATTTTATTTATGTTTTTTGTTGCTATAGCATTTGCTCAAGTCACAACATCTAACATAAAAGGTCTTGTTTTAGATGAACTGAACGAACCTTTACCAGGAGCCAATGTACTTGCCGTACACACACCAACAGGAACTAAGTTTGGTTCTGCTACAAATTTTGATGGTCGATTTAACTTACTTAACCTTAAAGTAGGTGGACCATATTCTATTACAATTAGTTATGTAGGTTACAAGGAACAAGTTTTTACCAATGTTTATTTAACTTTAGGTAAAACACAAAATTTAGATGTAACTATGGCTTCCAATAGCCAGTCTTTAGAAGCGGTTGTTATTACGGGAACAGGTGGAACCGGAACTTTTGGTAGTGATCGTACTGGAGCAGAAACAAGTGTTGGTAGAAGAGAGCTAACTAGTTTACCAACAATTTCTAGATCTGCAGCAGATTTTACTAGATTAGAACCTTCGTCTTCAGGAAACTCTTTTGGAGGTAGAAATGATCAATTCAATAATTTTAGTTTAGATGGTGCTGTTTTTGGTAATCCGTTTGGATTAGATGCAGCAACAGTTGGTGGGCAGACAGATGCGCAACCAATTTCTTTAGATGCTATAGATCAAATACAAGTATCGTTAGCGCCATACGATGTAACACAATCAGGTTTTACAGGAGCCTCTGTAAACGCGGTAACAAAGAGTGGAACAAATGAGTTTCACGGAACTGTATATGGTTTTACAAGAAACGAAGATCTTACAGGAGGTAAAATTAAAGGTGAAGATGTTTTTAAAGCCGATTTAGAACAAACACAATACGGATTAAGTATTGGAGGACCATTAATAAAAAATAAGTTATTCTTTTTTGCCAATTTCGAGAAAGATGAACGTACAGATTTAGGTGCACCATTTACACCAAATAGAGGTTCTGGAGCAGTAAACGAGTCTATTGTTGCAGAGCAAGACTTAATGGATGTTAGTAATGCTTTATTAAATCTTGGCTATAATCCTGGGAGATACGAAGGTTTTAATTACAACTCTAACTCTACAAAAGGTATTTTTAAAATAGATTGGAATATTAATGATAATAATAGATTAGCAGTAATTTATAACTTCTTAGATGCGTCGAAGCAAAAGCCAGCGCACCCAACAGCTATTGGTGTTAGAGGTCCAAGTTTTAGAACTTTACAATTCGAAAACTCTGGTTATGAAATTAACAATAAGTTAAATTCATTTCAAATAGAATTAAATTCTACTTTACCAGGAGATGTTACTAACAAATTACAAATTGGTTATACGCATTTTGACGATTTTAGAAATCCTTTATCAGGTCCAGCACCAGTTATTGCAATTCAAGATGGAGCGGGTTCAAATTACATTATTGCAGGTCACGAACCATTTTCTATAAATAATAAACTAGACCAACGCGTATTTCAATTAACAGATAACATGAATTTCTTTAAAGGAGATCACACGTTTACTGTAGGTTTTAACTTCGAGAAATTTGAATTTAAAAACTCATTTAACTTAGTTAATTACGAATCTTTTAACTTTGGTATCTTTCCTTATTACGGACTATTTTCACCATACCCAGATGTTCAAACTTTCTTAGACAACGCTCAGCCTGGTGGAGTAGTAGATCAATATTTAGGTGCAACTCAAAATGCGTTTAATCAGTTTAATGCTAATGGAGACGGAAATGATGGTGGATGGAAATTAGCAGAGCTTAACGTTGGGCAATTAGCATTTTATGTTCAAGATGAATGGAATGTTACAGACAAGTTTAAATTGACTTATGGTATACGTTTAGATAAACCTTTATATTTTGATACAGGAGACTTAATACAAAAGTATATAGATACAGAAAACGGAGCAACAAGAGACAACTCGGTTACATATTTTAATCCAAATACTAACGAAGAAGTTACTTTAGAATCTACAACCTTACCAGATAGTAAGCCATTAATTTCTCCAAGAGTTGGTTTTAATTACGATGTTAAAGGCGATAATACTTTTCAAGTACGTGGTGGATCAGGGATTTTTACAGGTCGTTTTCCTTTTGTTTGGTTAGGTAATCAAGTTAGTGGAGCAGACGATGGTTTCTTTCAAATAGTAGACCCAGATTACAAATGGCCACAAGTTTGGAGAACAAATATTGGTGGTGATTACAAATTCGAGAATGGCGTAATACTAACTGCAGATGTGTCTTATACTAAAGACATTAATGGTGCTCATGTACAAAACTGGGGATTACGTAATCCTACAGAAACTTTAAATGCTCCTGGAGATAATAGACCAGTATATGCAGATGCAGATAAAGGTAATAATGCATATGTATTTACAAACTCTAATAAAGGACGTATTTGGAACTATACATTAAAGGCTCAAAAAACATTTGGAAAAGGATTTTACACAAGTTTAGCTTATAACCATTTAGATTCTAAAGATGTAAACTCCATTGAAGCAGAAATTACAGGAGATGCTTTCGATTTTAATCAAGTATCAGGAAATGCAAATGATGATGTTTTAAGTGCTTCTAAGTATGGAGATAAACATAGATTTATTGGTGTAGCAAGTAAGAAATTTACTTATGCTAACGATAAATGGTCTACAACATTATCTACATTTTTTGAGTATGCACAAGGCGGACGTTTTAGTTATACTTATGCAGGAAATATAAATAACGATAGTTCTGGTCAGAATAACGATTTACTATATGTGCCAACAGCAGGAGAATTACAGCAAATGCAATTTGCAGGAACTCCAGCAGAGCAAGTTACTCAAGCAGCAAACTACGAAGCTTATATTCAACAAGACGATTATTTAAGCGAAAATAGAGGAGAGTATACAGAGCGTTATGGCGCATTAGCACCATGGAGAGGAAAATGGGATGTTAAGTTACTACAAGATTACAAGTTTAATGCAGGTAACGGTAAAACAAACACTATTCAAATAAGTGTAGATGTTTTAAACGTTGGAAACTTATTAAATAGCGATTGGGGAATTGTACAACTTCCTAATAATGTAAGTCCTGTTTCTGTATCTGTAGATCAAACTACAAATACACCAACATATTCTTTTAACGAGTCTAATCAAGAAACTTTTGGTTACAACACCTCATTATTATCAAGATGGCAAGCACAGATAGGAGTGCGTTACATTTTCTAATAATAAACCATAATAATTTACGTAAATTTGCGCTTCTAATTTTTTTAGAAGCGCATTTTTTATTTCAAATCGTTTCTAATTTTTAAAATTAATTTTAATTATAACGCTTTCGCGGAAACACCAATTTATGAAGCATTTTTATTATTTACTATTAGTTGTCCTTTTTGTGTCTTGCAAGAACGAGGTTTCTAAAACCTCAACTTCAACTGAAACTGAAACACAAACCATTAAAAAATCTGCATTAATTGAAGCTTTTAAATACAAGCCTAATGCCGATCCAATAATAAGTGTGCATAGAGGAGGAAAAAGTATAAAAAACTATCCAGAAAACTGTTTAGAAACATTACAATATGTAAACGATAGTATTCCTGCTATCTACGAAATAGATATTGCTAAAACCAAAGACAATACATTAGTATTATTACACGATAATAGTTTAGGCCGTACAACAACAGGAACAGGGAAATTAACAGACTATAGCTACCAAGAATTAAAAGCTTTTAATTTAGAAGACGATTTTGGAAACGAAACGACTTTTAAAATACCATTATTTACAGACATATTAAAATGGGCAAAAAGTAATAATGTAGTATTAACGGTTGATATTAAACGTAGTGTTGCAGTAGAAACAGTAATAGATGCTATTAGAGCAGAAAAAGCAGAAGATGTTTGCCTAATTATAACATACAATATGGAACAAGCTCAAAAGGCCTATAATTATGCGCCAGAGTTGTTATTATCTGTTTCTGGTAGAAATGAAAAGGAATTAAACTGGTTATTAGATTCTAATATACCAACAGAAAATATGTTTGCATTTACAGGAACGCGTTTATCTCCAGATAATTTTTATAAAACAGTACAATCTCATGGTATAAAAACCATATTAGGGACTCTAGGGAATTTAGATAAACAAGCGGAATCTAAAGGAGATACGCCTTATAAAGTTTGGCAAGAAAAAGGAATAGATGTTTTTGCTACAGATAGACCTTTTGCTGCAGCAAAGGCTTTAGGTATTAGTAAATAGAATCAATTATCCTGCAAGCTTTTTTAAACCATGCAGGTATTTAAATAAAAACAAAAAATAATTAGACTTTCGTTTTTACGGAAGCTAAAAAATATATTTTTTAGATGAAATATTCAAGACTTACAAAAGAACAATTCGAAGAATTAGAACAAGAGTTTATTAACTTTTTAGCTACACAATCTATAACAGGAGACGAGTGGACTAACTTAAAAGCTAATAAACCAGAATTAGCAGAATTAGAATTAGATATCTTTAGCGATTTAATTTGGGAAGGTGTTTTAAACCAAGCCAAGTATTTAGAACATATTTCACCTAACGACATCCACTTGTTTGCTTTAAATGAAGACCACATGCATTTAGTTGGTATTAAAGTAAAAGAAGAAGAAATAGATTTAACTACAACAGAAGGTTTTGCTTGGCTTCGCGAAAACTTAATGCACGATAATGTAGAATTTGTACAAGCAAAAAAAGAGTATACTGAGGATAAAAACTTAGATAGATTTACACTTATTCAACAAGGCTCAAATATTACAAAAGGCGAGTTGTATACGTATATGCATAAACTTATAAACTAAACACGCAAATGTAAAGTCATTGCGAGGAGAAACGACGTGGCAATCTGTTTATCGTTTATGAAGGTTTTAAAACCTAACTTCAATTAAATAGATTATCACGCTTTTTTATAATAAAAGAGTTCGCAATAACAAGGCTACGTTGTCACTTCGAGTGATTCCGAAGCATGAGGAATTGTATCGAGAAGCACTAATTTAAAATTAAACTACTATTTTTGTTATCTGAATGTATTAAGAATTCAAATAATCATTAAAAAAAACCTGCTTAAGTAGGAAATACATATGGCACAAAAACCAAGCATACCAAAAGGAACAAGAGATTTTAATCCAGAACAAGTTGCAAAACGTAACTATATTTTTAGCACCATAAAGACTCAGTTTCAAACGTTTGGTTTTCAACCTATAGAAACACCAAGCTTCGAAAATAGCGATACTTTAATGGGAAAGTATGGTGAGGAAGGTGATCGTTTGATTTTTAAGATTTTGAATAGTGGCGATTATTTATCTAAAGTAAATGATGAATTATATACTGAAAAAGATTCAAATAAAACAACTGCTAAAATTTCAGAAAAAGCACTTCGTTACGATCTAACAGTACCTTTCGCAAGATACGTTGTACAACACCAAAACGAAATAGATTTTCCGTTTAAGCGTTACCAAATGCAACCGGTTTGGAGAGCAGATAGACCACAAAAAGGTCGTTTTAGAGAGTTTTACCAATGTGATGCAGATGTTGTTGGTAGTGATTCTTTATGGCAAGAAGTAGAGTTTATACAATTGTACGATAATGTGTTTACAGCGTTAGGTTTAAAAGGCGCAACTATAAAAATAAACAACCGTAAAATATTATCTGGTATTGCAGAAGTAATTGGAGCAAGCGATAAGCTTATCGATTTTACTGTAGCTTTAGATAAATTAGATAAAATAGGAGAGGAGAAAGTAAAAGAAGAAATGTTAGGTAAAGGTATTCCGCAAAGCGGAATTGATAAACTACAACCTTTGTTTTCTTTATCTGGAAATTTCGAAGCTCAAATAGAAAGTTTAAAAGGTATTCTTAGTACTTCCGAAGAAGGAAAAAAAGGTATTGAAGAATTAGACTTTATAAACAATGCTATTAGTGCACTTGGTTTGCAAACAGCAAATTTACAATTAGATGTTACTTTAGCACGTGGACTTAACTATTACACAGGAGCTATTTTTGAAGTTTCTGCACCAGAAGGTGTAAAAATGGGCTCTATTGGTGGCGGCGGAAGATATGCCGATTTAACTGGTGTTTTTGGGCTTAAAAATGTAAGTGGTGTTGGTATTAGTTTTGGTTTAGATCGTATATACTTAGTACTTGAAGAATTAGGGTTGTTTCCAGAAACTATAGCAAAAAGTACAGAGGTCATGTTTATTAACTTTGGTGATAAGGAAGCGTTATTTAGTTTAAAAGCTATTAAAGCTTTACGTGAAGCTGGAGTAAATGCAGAATTGTATCCAGATAAAATTACCAACGGTAAGCATATGAAAAAGCAAATGAACTATGCTAATAAGCGAGAGATTCCATTTGTTGTGCTAGTAGGCGAGGAGGAGATGGATAATGCCGTTTACACTTTAAAAGATATGAAATCTGGAGCGCAGACTAAAGTGTCTTTAGAAGGGCTTATTACTGCGGTTAAGTAAAAGAGATAAGTTTTGAAACAAAAAAAGCCTGATAACATTGTATGGCTTTTTTTTGTTCGAATTAAATCGTTAATTAACTAATATCTTTTTTGATGTCGTTCCTGAAGCTGTATGAACAACAAGAATATATTGACCAGTATTTATATTATTTGTTTGTATGTTAGTCTTTGGTGCTACTTGAACATTATTATATTGAGCTTGTAGCTGTCCAGAAAAGGAGTAAAGCGCTACAGATGTTACAGGAATTGAAGCTGGGTTGTCAATAGCAATTTGTTTTGTGTTATTAAAAAATTGAAGATTAATGTCAGCATCGATGTCAATATCGATATCTGTCTCGATGTCAATGTCTACATCTACAATAGTATCAATATCTATGTCGATTTCTATTCCAGAAGAGTCATCTCCATCGTCTGGAATTTGGTTGTTGTCCAAAAACCTTAATTCAAAGCGATCTAGATAACTGCCAGCAGGTAAATCTATAGAAAAACCAGAATTGTCTTTAATGTTATGATAAGTATTTGCCTCTTTATCAAAAATAACAACGCCTAATGCTTCAGGTATATTTATTAATTCGTTTACTAATATAGTAATCATACCATCAATACTTGTATGCAAACCCAGAGGTAAAACTGAATTTTCATTAATTAGATCTATACCTTGAATTAAAAAATTTCTATCATCTATTATCCAATACATATCGTCTGGATGATTTTCAAAACTTTCAGCATCGTAACCAAAGTCTATTCCTGGTGTTGCATTAGAATCTGCCGTAACTAATAGTTGCCTACTTATACCACTTGATGATGAGAAATTTAAACGGATTTTCATTCTGTCGTCCTCATTAAGTTGAGCGAAAACATTAGAACAAAGAACAATAAATAAGAAAGCGAGTAAAGCGGTTTTTATAGAAAAGTTAGTCATAGTCAGGTGTTTAAATAAATAACTCATTAGCGAATAAGTTATGTAGACTACAAGTATATGACTTAAAGTGAGTTCTGTTAAAAAAAACCTATAATTAGCCTAGAAAAACGATGTTCGGAATATTTCTGCATTTTTTTAGGATTAAATGCAGTTCTAAATGTTTTAAGGTCTTGACTATAAAGGTGAAATATTAATTTTCAAGCGTTATACTTTATATTTCAATAAACTTAAAAAGCCCTAAAGAAGACTTTAAGGCTTTATAAAATAGGAGTGTTTTACTTATAAAATATTTTAAAATCTTGTATTTATTTAATTAAGACTCTTTTAGATAGTTTACCATCGTTAGTCTTTATTTCTATAATGTAGGTTCCACCACTTATATTATTGGTGTTAAGTTTTATCTTGTCTTGGTTTTTAATATTTTTAGAAATACTTACAGATTGACCTAACATATTAAATATTTCAACTTGATTAATTTCTTTAAGCTTAGGATTATTTATCACTATAGTTTTACTGTTGTTTGCAAAATAAAATTGAATATCTTTTTCTAATGTTCCAAAAGTATCCGTGCTTAAAGAGTTGTTTTCACTAAAATGGAGTTCGAACCTATCTAAATACGTTCCAGAACCGATATTAAAACTATAACCAGAATTATTTTTAATATCATGATATGTATTATCATTTTTATCTAAAAGGACTATTTCTAATGAATCTGGAATGTTGGATAACTCGTCTACTTGAATAGTGCACATTCCATTTGCTATAGTATTAAGACCTAAAGGAAGCGTTGTGTTTTCGTCGATACTATCTATACCTTGAATAAGAAAATTACCATTTTCTATTATCCAATACATATCACTAGGTTCCTCTGTATTTAATACGGCATCATAACCAAAATCTACTCCAGATGTTGCATTTTCATCTGCAGTTACTAGTAACTGCCTGTGAGTGTTTTCTGGGCATGTAAAACCTAAACGAACTTTTGGTCTTTGGTCTTCATAAGATTGTGCGAATACGTTGGAAGAAAAAGTTATTATTAAAAATAATAATAAGGCTGGTTTGTGAGTAGATTTTTTCATAAGTAGGTTTTTTGTAAAAAACAACTTAAGAGGGATCAGCTGGATATTATGATTAATTTTATAATTTTTATAAATATACTAAAATAATCGATTAAAACCTTTTTTATTCGTTGTAATACAGTAATTAATGTGCTTTTATTAGATGTGTGTGTGCTTTTTTTCTTCAAAATACAGGAATAGTGTGTTCTAAGGTGTGTTTTTAGATAAAAAAAATCCCTAAAAAAAATTAGGGATTTTAAAGAGTTGTACTGTGATTTTTTTTATAAATCGATATGTGTTTTATTCGATTAAAACTTTTTTAGATAATTTACCTTCGTCTGTTTTTATTTCTAAAATATAACTACCAACACTAATATTGTTTGTGTTTAACTTTGTATAGTTTTCGCTTTCAAAATCATTGTACATAATTATAGATTGCCCTAGCATATTATAAACTTCAACTTTAGTGATGTTTTTAAGCATAGGATTATTAATAACAATAGTTTCATTATTGTTTGCAAAGTAGAATTGAATACCAGTTTCTGCGGCTTCAAAATCTTCTGTGCTTAATGAGATGTTGTTGCTAAAGCGTAATTCGAATCTATCTAAGTATTCTCCTGCCGGTAAGTCAATTGCAAAATTTGGATTAGTTCTAATGTCATGATATAAATCTGTAACAGCATCGTATATATAGATTTCTAAATCTGCAGGCACATTTTCTAATGCATCAATTTTAAAAGTATTTATTCCGCTTACTATGGTTTTTATTCCAAGAGGAAGAACAGTCGATGCTTCTATTACATTTGTACCTTGAATATTAAATTTATTAGAGTCTATCATCCAGAACATATCTGTATTAAGTTCTTCTGTATTTTCGGCATCATAACCAAAGTCTATTAAATCTGTTGCATTAGCATCTCTAGTCACTAATAATTGCCTGTTAAATAAGTCGGCAGTAGAAAAACCTAATCTTATTTTTAATCTATCATCATCTTGTTGATTTTGATTATTACTACTTCTTAAAAATACAGAGGTCGTATTTTCTTTTTGAAAGACACGTTGATTGTTATTAAAATTAATAGTGCTACCATCTGTTGCTCCAGTAATAAAGAATCCTTGTGCTACAGGAATGTATCGTCCTGGAGTTTTAGTTCCATTACCTCCAGTTGGATCTGGTGAGCCAGTATCGTAGTCGTATTTTACAGCTGGAATTCCACCAGAAAGATTGTAAATAGCATAACCACCTTGGTAACCAGAAGTGTTGTGTGTACCACCTCCAAAATGTTCCCAATAATAAATTGCTCCTGTAGTATTTGTGTTATCTAAAATGAATCTATTAGCATCCATAGCTGATGCATAAGGGTTACCAACTAAATACTCGCTTTCGTTGTCTATATTAAGAGTAATTGCTCCATTGTTTGGCTTTCCTTCTAAAGTGTAATTCTGCTCTAATGACATATTGTTGCCGGTGTTTTCAACACCTTTCATTGTAAAGCCTTCACCTGTAAGCATAGAGCCAGTACTTCTAATATGTTGCCAGTTGTAATAGTTTGCAGATAAATTTGCATATTTCCAAATCCAGAAGTCTGCAATACCAATTGGTGTTCCTGGAGAAGATGGTGTACCATTATAACCATTGGTTATATAGTTTATGTTTAATGGTGCGTTTGCATCGGATCCATCTCTATAAACTTGAGGCAATGTGTAACTATTATTGTTTGTTGTATTATTAGTAGCTCCAACAGGAGAAGACCAATAATTATAGGTGTATAAATCTAAAGTACCTTGTTGGTCGCGCTCTAAAGTTCCAGAACTTGTAGCATCTAAATCTGAATCTAATGTTTGTATTAATTGAGATTCTCCATTTAAGTCAATCTTTCCATCTAACTTTAAATAATGAGTTACTGTTAAGCCATTACCTGAGTTTGCACTTGTATCTCCAGTTACAGTTAATTTATTTGCAATGACATTAAGAGATAATAACGTTCTATTATTACCAGTTCCAGCAGGTAATGAAGTATTTTCTAAAGAGATGTTATGGCTAGTCTCTACAATGTTCCAATCTACTGTTATGGTATTATCTACTATTGAGGCAACTCCAGGAATTGTTTGTACATTTCCATTAGTCCAAGTTGAGTTTAAATCCCAATTTGTATTTGCAGCACTCTTGTAAGGTAATGGAGCAGTTTGGTAATCGACAGTATTCAAGTTTCTTAATGCACCTTGATTGTTGTTACCAGATTCATCGTTTGTATTTGTATAGGTGTATATTGACATAGGATAGTATCCTGCTAAATCTGCCCATGGTATTGGTGCAATATCATTTTTTGTAATAGTGGTAGGTATAACTTTACCACTTACAAAATTCGCATTGTTTTCAATTTCTTGGTTCATGATGAACTGTAGTTGTGCATCAGTCAACTCAGTATCCCAAACTCTTACTTCATCAATATTTCCTCTAAAATGTCTTGTAGGTGTCGTTTTTCCAGCTGCTGCTATATGAAACGATTGATCTGTATCTACTGGCGCTGTTCTATTTGCTGATCGATCTAAAACACCATCAATATATAAATAAAGCGTGGTACCATTATAGATAGCCGCAACATGATGCCACTCGTCATCAGGAATAGACGTTGTAGATGCTAATTGTTGTATGCCACTGCTGTTAATCCAGCGTAATTGAATGCTATTATTATTTCTTATTCTAAAATCATAACCTTCAGTAAGTGCTTCGTTACATTTAGATAGTATAGAAACGGTTCCAGAATCTGCTGCATCTCGCTTTATCCAAGATGAGATTGTAAACCCAGATGGATTTAAATCTAAAACATCTTCCATATCAATATAATCTACATTACCATCAAAATAGATTGAACGTTCTACTATAGTTTGTGGCGCATAACCAAAGGTTACATACTTTGTACCATCAAAATCGTATGTAGCTTCAAGATTAGGTCCGTTGGCAGTCATTAATCTATAATCTGCAGTAGGATCGAATACCGGTGTATCTGAAATAAACATGTAATAACTTCCTGGAGGATTGATGTTTCTAATCGCGTTTTGAGGAATAGACACTTTTACTTCTTCTACATCACCACCATTTTCTTCAAACTTCCAGATACGTTGCATACCTAAAAAACTAACAGGAGTAGATAATCCTGGGATGCCACTACTCATGTCTACAGCTACAGTTACCGGTGTTCCGTCTAAGCTAGCATTGTTGTTTCCCCAAGTTAAATATTCTCGATTATTAAATGAAACCGGGTTAGAGGCTTTGTTTATGCTATTTGTATCGTAAATATCGGTAAGACCTACTGTAATTAAGCCTCTTGTTTCTCCTGTACCATCAAGTTCGCTATTAATACTTTTAGATTGTCTTTGATCAAGTTCTCCATTATCATCACGACCAATACCTGCAATATCATAATTAAAACCTGTATTTGCAGATTGATCCCAAATTACATTTCCTTGACTATCAACATAATCCTGTGTCGTACCATTAACTCCTAAAGTAATACCATACTTAATAGCTAGGTAGGATTGAATTCTATTACGTTCTTGAGTAAGGTTATTATCAGATTTTCTAGAGTTGTATGTAATTACTTCTGCAATACGACCATTGAAACTTCCGTTCCAATATTGACTTCTTCCTAACCAATACCTTCCATTATTTATAGTAGCGTATCTAGAAATATCATTAGTTTCATTACCAACTTGGTTAGCATTAAAATAGATTTCCATATCGGTATCAGACGCGTTTTGTCTAATATTTAGAATTTGAATTTGATTATAATCTGTAGATGAGCTAGTGTCTGCTCTTCCATATCCATTTTCTGCTGGATTCATAGGTGTTTCACTTGTTGTACCTACACAATAGCTTAATCTTTCGTTTGTTACTCTTGCTGTATACGAGCCATAACCAAAACCAGTTACATCTTCTGTAAAGCTTTCAGCTAAAGGATCTGAACCTGTAAAGGTGTCTAAAGGAGTCATTGAACTTGTAATTTCTGGATCTGGCATTAAGACAACAAACATATCGTTTGTATTAAAACCTCCAGTACCTTTTAATTCATCTCTACTAGTAAGATAAGTCATGTCACTAAAAGCTGTATTGTTATCGTTTTCGAACTCAATAACCGGATTGAAATTCATGTTTTTTGCAAGGTTATTTCTGTAAACTGGTTCTTGTCCAGCGACTACAACTTCAGCGTGGTTTCCTTTACCATTATCCACCCATTGAGAGACATTAGCGCCATCTGCTCCGTAATCAGTTCCATTTAATTGATCGGCCTTTAGCCATAAATCTAAATTATTGGTTACACCTCCTGGTCCGGTAAGTGGTGTGTTAAATATTGTACTAGAGATGGTTACGTTATCGATCATAACATAATCACCTGTGTTACTTGCATCGCAGCGAATTCTAAATCTTCCAGTCGCTAATATTGGAAATGTGTAATCTGTTGCCATTAAGGTAACCGTTTTACTGTAAAATATTGTTGTATTTGTTGATTGAAAATCTGCATTCTTATCAGCAACGCTTCCGCTTACAAAACGGGCTACCGTTTGCCAACTAGAGAAAAGGCCACCACTATTGTATTCCACAAAAAAGTCTTCACCAGTTTCCATACTATATGTTGTGAAGAAAAATTTGACATCAACCTTGTCGTATAGGAATAAGCTATACCCAGGAGAAACCATTGAAGAGTTGTTGCCAAGGTTATCTTTTAACCAAAAACTATTGCTACCGCCATAGGCAAAAGTAGCATTAGTACTACGTGTAGCTTGTGGAGCTTCAGTCCAACCTTGTGTTCCAGATTCAAAATCGTAAAATCCAAGAGTATTTACAACTTGCGCGTTTATGGTTTGACTATTAATTAAGCTATAAAAAGCAATGATTAAAAGTAGACTTGTTTTGAGGGTATAATTTTTCATAAGCGATTAGGTCGATTTGGGGAAATCTATTTAGTATCAGGTTGTAAAACTACGTTAAAACCCTTTTAAATGCAAATATAATCGATGAACTACACTTTGATTTTCTATATATTTGATTTTCAGGTAATTAAAAAAGCCATAACGAATGTGTTATGGCTTGTAAATATGCTTTTAATCGAGTATTGTGTTATTTTAATAATTTTTTTGTAGTTGATTTATTACTATTTAGGTCTGTGATTTTTAGTAAATATGCGCCTTGAGATAATGTTTCTAAATTTCCAATGTTAATAGAGCGCGTAGGTGAATTTACTTTTTTTGTATTGTAAATTAGTCGACCTCTAATGTCATATAATTCAACAGTATAACTTGTAAGGTTGTATGGTATTTTAATGCTAAGATTATCATTAAATGGGTTTGGGTAAATACTTATGTTCTCTAGCGTATTTTCTTCAACAACACTTAGTGTTTGTTCTTTTATATTAACAGTATAGTCTTCCACTTCTCCAAAAGAAAAGCTTTCACAACTAGTAGGTAATGCATTATATTTCATAGAAACCCTCATTGTAGTGTTTCCTACTATTGCAGCGGCTGGTATTGTTATGTTTCCAGTAACAATGTTTTGTGTTGGGGCACTTGATATAACTTCTTCTCCAGCATCATCAAAATCACCATCTTTATTAAAATCTATCCAAACTACGACTGCCTCATTGAATTGGCTAGTACCAGGCCATATTTTAGTAATTGTTATAGTTGGTGTTGTGTTCTTTGTTATATCTACAATCATTGATGTAAAATCTGAATATCCAGAAGTTGTAGTGGCACTTGTATTATTATCGAGATCATTTAGTTGTACACGACCAATAAATTCCTCTGCTACACTATTTCCTTGCGAGGCACAGTATGAAACTTCATTGGTTGTGAAATTATAAATAGGACTGTAATTAGATGTTGTGCTATCACACTTAGATCTAATACGAACATCGTACTGCGTTTCTGCTGTTAAGCCAGTAATGGTATAACTCGGGCTTGTAATGTCTAAAACGTTAGTCCATGTTGTAGTACCACTAACTCTGTATCTTAAATCGTAAGTTGCAGATGTTGCTGCATCCCAATTTATTGTTGCTTCTGTATCACTTACGGGACTAGAAGAAATATTTGTTGGTACAGAAGTTACACAAGGTACTTGTATGCTAATAATTTTAAAATCGTCTATAAAATAGCCATCAGATGTAGTAGAGTAGTTTTCCGAAACATCACTGTCATCAGTTCTAAAATTAAATCTAATTTGAACATTTGTAGCGTCAGATTGTAAAAGAGTAGCGTTATCAGTAGGATTTATAGAAAATTCTTCCATTACCCAATTATCCATTCTGTCACCATCATATACTTGTCCAGAACTACCAGATTGAAAAGTCGCTCCAGTACTTTTGTTATCATGACTAGTGGTGCTGCTAGTAGCTTCTGGTTTTGTGTATTTTCCACAAAGCGGTATCCATGTGCTTCCGTTTTTTGAAGCTAAGACTTCTACATAATCATAATTTCTTTCTAAATCCCATTTTGCATAAAATTGAATAATTATTTCGTCTGAAGTTGTAAAGTCGTAACCATTAGTTGTTGTTAATCTTTTAGTGTTACTACTAGCATATGGTACAGAATTACCTGTTCTTAAAGCATTATTTCCTGAATAAGCATCTGCAGAAGTGTTAATCCAGCCACCTGTTTGTGTCCAGTTATCTGTTAAAGCATTAGCATCTGGTTCATGGTTTAGTAATAGAGTAGGGTTGTAATATTTTTCATAATTTACTTCGTAAATTATTCCATTATCATTCGATAGTTTAACATTATATTCAATCTTTGAATTAGCAGGGATTCCAGATGCTAATTGTAATTGTGCAGTTACAGTTCTTTGTTGTAAAACAGGCATTCCTGTTTCTGTTCCAGCTTGTGTAACACCAGTAATATTACTTGAAATAGGAGTAACGGTCACAGTGAAGTCGCTTCCTGTTTGTCCTATACGTTCAATACCAAAATCTAAATTTGCAGTCGTACCGTTTAGGTCACTTTGTGTTAAGTCGTGAAGTTTTGCATATTTACCACCATAATAAGCTGTAGCTAGAGAAATACGCATAGACCTTTTAGCTATTGGTACAATAGTAGATACTGTAGGCCAAAACCCTTCGCCTCCATGCTCTGGAGTGGTTGCAATAATGGCTTGACCAGATCCTGTTGAGTTATTGTTATCTGCAACACCTCCCATCATCCAATCGTCAGGTAATCCATTAGATTCGTAGAATATTGTAGCTCCGTATAAATATCTATTATACCTGGTCATTTCTTCGTGCCATCTGTAGTATTCATCTTCTCTACCAGAACTATCAGTAGGTTCTCCTCCATAAGGATGTGGTACAGAATTAGCAAAAGAATGATTCCAAACAGAAGACTTTATATTTCTATTATTAATAAAGTCTACCATAATTTGAGTCTCAGGTTCAGATTCAGCCGATGGTCCTCTGTACGTTCCATCAGCTCCAGTTCCAGAAGATCCAACATTGTTATAACCCCAATAATAATCAAAGTTTCTATTTAAATCGACACCTCTGTTGGAAGAAGTGTTTGCAGTACCACCTGTATTTGGTCTTAAATTTTTACGCTGAAATTGACTTCCATCATCTACCAAACCATCTGCTCTTGCATCTAAATGTTCATTCCATTTTAAGCCATCAGGATTAACTACAGGAATAAAATATAATTCGTTATTATCAACTAATTCTTTAACAGCAAGATCTGTATTGTAGTTTTCAATTAGATACCACATAAAGTACATGTTGTTCATTAAGGCGCTTACTTCTCTAGAATGAATCATAGAAGTAAAAAGCATTTGTGGTTTAGTGTTTTCAGGAGTGCCACTTTGGTTACCTGTTATTCTTACGTAGTATATAGTTTCTGGATCCCAAAATGTTTTTCCATCCCTATCTGGTTGATTTTCAAAAGAACTAGCGTTACCTTGACCAGAATAAGTTGATGGTCCATTGTTTTGAGGGTTTACAATAGTAGTCGAAGGATTTCCCCAAGTTTTTTGACCTATAGAAGATGCGTTTGCTTTTTGAGAGACAATATTTAAACCATTTGCTTGAGAGTAAGTATACATGTCATCTAGTTCATCTTTCATTTCTCTGAAGGTTAAACAGCCGGCCCAATCTCCTAACTTAAAATTTTGTGGTTCTACAAAATCAATTTCATCACATCCAGTGTATTGAATAATATTATCCATGATAGTACTAGAAACAGAGGATTTTTGATTAGTAGAAGTTTTTGCTAATGCTTGTGTAGCCTTAAGCTCTGCTTTAGCATTAGGAAGATCTATTCTAGCTTTGTCTGAATAGAATTTTGCAATATCATCAATTACAATTCTATAAGAAACGTTATTAGCTTTTAAACTATTGATTTCTGTTTCAGAGATATCAATAATTAAGTCTTCACCTTCATGTTTTGCTCCGCATTTTAAATCAATACCTTGAGTCGCTATTGTATTTATTACACGTTCAGTAGGATTATTAATTTTAATTCTTGAGTGCTTTTCTTGAGCGTAGGAAAAAGTGCATGCTAAAACAAGCGTAATTATAAGAGTAATTCTTTTCATAGGTTTAGATTTTGGGTCTATAATTTTAACAGGTGCTAAATTATGAAAAATATTAGAATTACCATCTTTTAAATGCGTAATTATCCGATAAAAAGCAATTAAAAAGCCTTATATGTTGATTTTTAGATAATTATGAAATGCATATTTAATCGATTAAGTGTGGTTTAGTCTACCGTTAATGGATTAAAAAGCGAGTTAATAATAATTAATAGTATTTAGAAGAAAGGGATATTAGATTCATGTTTATAACACTAAAGTAGCATTTAATAATACCAAATCGTTAGCATTTAATAGTATTACATATTTTTATTATAAATAGGAAACTTTAAGATTTTGATTTTCAGTTATTTCTTATAAGATTCGCAAATGTGGTTTACTATCATATAAGGCGTAATTGGTTTTAATGTTTTGCTAGTTTCTGGATGTAGGCCTAATGAGGTAAAAAACTCTAGTTTCTTATCATTATTTTTACCATACCATATATTCTCATTACCATTATTATTAAAATAGACAGTGTTACAATCTGGAATAATTTTCTTAAAGTTTACAATTCTATTTTCATTATAAATTTTCAATTCACGCATATTGTATTTTTCGACATCAAAAAGAACTTTCTTATAATGATCCTTTTCCCAAACCATCCATTTTTGATTTTCTATACTAAAAAAGGTGACTAAAAGGAAGCCCACAACTATAGCTAAAATTGCTGTTATTTTTATTTTATGTTTTAAAAAAAAATTAGCATCTCCTTTACTAATATTTTTTGGTGCTTTTTTATTATAAGTACTAAAGGAGGAATAGCCTAAATAACGAGATAAACTGTTAGCAGCAAAGCTTTTTAGTTCTACCTTTTCATTTGTATTACTTATTGCATTATTATAATGAATTCGTAATATTTTTTCGCCATAAGGCTCTCCAGAATCTTCTAAAATATAATCAGAAAGAAAAACAGTAACATGTGTTTTCTTAGTTAATCCTTCATCGTTTTCTACTTTTTTAAAAGCCTCTAGCAGTAATTTTCTATGCATTTAATTGTCTTTATTTTAAGTGTTTTTTGTTTCGGAAATTCTTTTCCATAAAGTTTCCAAAGCCTTTCCATACTCTTTTTATCAATCCTCTTTTATTTGCTTCAGAATTAAATAATGCCTTCTTGTAATAAGGCTTACGAGATTATTCTAATTCTAAAGTGGTGCTTTATTATAAGCTAGAATTGCGATTTGGAAAGTAACAATTCTTCTTCATTAATAAACACCACACTTTCCAAAATAATGGAAGCGGTAACGTTTCAAAATTTAGTGTGTTGCCATATTAAATTATGTGTCTGATTTTACTATCGGATAGCAACACTTATGTCCAATTTTAAATTTTTACAAAATGAAAAAAATATATGTAATAATCTTTACGGTTTTCCTCAATGGCCTCTTTTTTTCTTGTACGCCAGAAAATATAAGCGACCAAATGCAAACGCAAGGAACAGGATGTTGTGGCGATGATGGAGATATAGATCCGCCACCGCCGCCGCCACCTCCAACAGGAGATAAAAAAGCTAAAGGTGATAAGTAACTAAAAATTAGTTTCTATTTTTGAGGAATGAAATTTAAAAATTCATTCCTCTTTTTTTTATGGGTCTTTGCTTTATTATGTTTTAAAGTAGGATATACTCAAAAACCTGTAGATAGCTTAGGTTACCATATTAACAATATTAATTTAGCACAGTCGGAAAGTAACCTTTCTAACGCTTATAAGTTTCTAAAAAAAGACTTACTCTTGAATGAGAAAAAGGGTAGGAAGGGCTCCCAAATTTACAACTTGTATTTTCTTTCTAAAATCGACTTTATAATTGGTTTTTATGATGAAAGTGAAGCTCTTGCAGTTAAGGCATTATCTTTTTTAGATAAGCTTGAAGTTAACGATTATAATACGTCTCTAAGAATAAGTTTATTTAATCATTTAGGAAAAGTTTATAGAGAGAAACAAATATATTCTGAAGCTATTAAAAAGTATAACCAAGTTTTAGTACTAACTAAAAAGGCTAAAGACAGTTTAATTGTTTACAATAATATATCGAATAGTCTAAAAGATGAAAACAAATTTAAAGAAGCAGAAGCACTATTGCTTGAGGCCTCAAATTTGTTTCCAAGAGTAAAGGATACTCTAGAAATTGCTAGAGTAATCGATAATTTAGGATACATAAATTTTAAACTACATAAAGAAAGTGCTTTACCGTATTTAAATAAAGCGTTAGAACTAAGAAAACAGTCTCAAAACAGTTCAGACTTGTATTCCAGTTACAGAAACCTATCAGAATACTATGTTAGTAATGCCGATTCTGTAAAAGCAAAATTATATGCTTTAAAAGCCTACAAAGTAGCGGGTTTAGTAAACAGCTTGTCTTATAAATTAGATGCTTCAAGATTAAGAATGGATATAGGAGATTATGCTGTAGCTAAGGAGTATTTAAGTTTAAACGATAGTTTACAGAATGCAAAAAAGCAAACTCAAAATAAATTTGCATTATTAAAGTATGATTTAGCCGAGAGTGAAACTAAATCTCAAGAAGAAAGAAGTAAAAGTCAATTATACAAGTTTATAGCAGTACTTATATTTATTTCTGGTGGCTTTTTAATATTTATTTTGAAAGCTAGGCATAAAAAAGAAAACCTACAGCAAGTCTTTAAAACCGAAGCGCGTATTTCTAAAAAGGTTCACGATGAAGTCGCTAACGATGTCTATCATATTATGACTAAGCTACAAAGTGAAACTACAATTAACGAGACGCTATTGGACGATCTAGAATCTATTTACACCAAAACCAGAGATATCTCTAGAGAAAATAATGCTGTTATGGTGGCCGAGAATTTCGACGAATTACTTACCGATTTATTACTAAATTATAAAAGTGAAACTACAAATGTAATAACGAGAAATCTATCTACAATTAGTTGGCACTCTTTTTCAGAATTAAAAAAAATAACTATTTACAGAGTTTTACAAGAATTAATGGTGAATATGAAAAAACATAGTCAGGCCTCTTTTGTAGTTGTAAGCTTTAGTAAACCCAATGATAGACTGGTGATTACCTATAAAGATAATGGCATCGGTACAACACTAAATATAGCAAACGGACTTCAGAATGTGGAAAACCGTATTGCAGCAATAAAAGGAACGATTACTTTTGAAACCGAAGTTAATAATGGTTTTAAAACGATAATAAAAGTGTAGATATGTTTAAAAAAGTTCTTGTTGCAGACGATTTGTTGAGTATTAATAAAGGAGTTTTAACCGTTTTAAACACACTTGGTGTTGAGGCAGTGCAAGACGTCCAGTATTGTGACGATGCTTACCTAAAAATAAAAAAAGCAGCTTTAGATGGCCAACCTATAGAATTACTTATTACAGATTTATCGTATATAAAAGACCATCGAAACCAAAAACTAACCTCGGGAGAAGCTTTAGTGGCTACTTTAAAAAAAGAATATCCTCAGCTTAAAATTATTGTATATTCTGTAGAAGATCGCTTGCAAAAAGTACGAACACTTATTAACGAGCATAACGCTAATGCCTATGTGTGTAAGGGTAGAAGAGGTTTAATAGAGTTAAACACAGCCATAAATACTGTTTATAATAATAAAATTTATTTATCACCTCAAGTTACAGCGGCATTAAGTCCAAAAACAAATCTAGAGATAGACGATTTCGATATCGTTTTACTAAAACAAATGTCTCTAGGTTTGTCTCAAGAAGGCATTTCTAATCACCTAAAAAACAATAATCTCTCACCTTACGGTTTAAGTTCTATAGAAAAAAGAATAAACAAACTCAAAATACAATTTGGTGCTAATAATGCCATTCATTTAGTTTCAATAGCTAAAGATGTTGGTCTTATTTAAAATAATTCAATATTTATTTGCTTGATTTATAAAGGTGTATGGTTTTTTATATACTCCCTTACGGGAAACCGTAAAGTATAATAATTCCTTTCCATTAGGTTTGTGTCTCTAAGTCGAAACAAACCGAAAACAGACTATAAACAGAAGTAGGTACCCATATAATTCTAAAATTTTTTTAAAATGAAAAAACCCGCTATCCTACTCATCATCATGTCTTTGTTTTTAACCAGTTGCGCATCGCATTTTGGCTTACCTAAAAACTATAACGAAAACACTACACAAGTTGTACTAACAAAAAAGAATTTTAAAGTTATAAAAATTGTAAAAGGCGAAGCACAAGCCACTTATATTTTTGGAATTGGAGGTCTTGCTAAAAACGGATTAGTAGCAGAAGCTAAAGCTAAAATGTTAGAAACAGCAGGTATGGAAGGCGCTGCAAGAACAGTAGTTAACGAAATTGTAGAAGTAAAAACCTCAGGATTTTTATTTGTAAATAAGTATAAAGTAATAGTCTCTGGTCAAATAGTAGAATTTACAGAGTAAAAGAAGCTAGTAATCAATTCTTTTTTTTAGTTGAATCCAAAGCCTCATAATTAACCAGTGAGGCTTTGTTTTTGTAAAATAGTTAATAACGTAAGCATATAATCAATAATAAATAAACCCAAACCAAAATGAAAAAAGCAGTACTAATCTTAACCTTAATTGTTATACTAATACCAAAACAGGCATCAGCTCAAAATGAAGGCGCTATAGCAGCAGGAGTTGGTGGTTTATTAGCTATTGGAGCAGGAATTTCGGCTGTAAGCCAAATGAAAGAACAAGCAGAACTAACCGCAACACAATGGGTGTTAACAAACCAGCCAGAGCTAACAAGCTTCTCTTTAAAAACCTTAGATTTCGATGGTAAAAAAGTAAAAGATATGTCTTCAACTTCGGTTATTTCATTTAAATTACAAGAATTTGTAGCAGGAAATAAACCTGACTTAAACGGTAGAAAACAAGTGCTTTTCGGGTTCACAAGTCGTGGTTGGATTAGCGAATATGGTATAGATTTCGAAAAAGTAAAATGGCATTTAATAGACGAGGCAGAGTGGACCAGTATGATGGTTGCCTATGTAAAAGTTGCCTCTGGTGAAACCAATAAAGAAAACATTATAACAAGCCTAAAAGCAGGTAAAGTAGTAAATAAAGGAGTAAGAGTCAAAAGTAAATTAGTCATTCCGTTTTTTAAATTAGAAGGCGATATGTATGTGGTTACAGATTACTCTCAAGACATGAAACTATTGTATAACGAGCGCTCTCTTGGTATATTTTTAAAAGAAACAAAAGACCTTGTGCAAATAGGCAGAGGAGACATTATTAAAATTCACGATTTCTTTTTTAATCAAGATTAGAGAAAACATAAATACAAACAAACGGTTATTGCAACGTTTGTAATCCAGCACTTGTTATTTTAATAGCAAGTGTTTCTTATACAGTATAAGTTTACAATAGTAACTTTAAAAAAACAAAACCAATGAAAAACCTAATACTAACCACACTACTTATTTTCAGTCTATCTACAATTAGCGCACAATCCTGCCAAGAGATGATGGATTTTGTAAAACTAGACAATTACGGAACCACCTATAACAGTTACACAAGTACAGCCATCTCAAAAGTCACCTTTTACACTAAGCAAATAGACTACCAAAGTTACTATTTTGCAATAGTTTGCTTTAAACAAGAATATTCATATTCGTGCACAGAGTACATTTATCAAGTCGCTTCAACCACAAAACTCAACTACTCGTTAAATTATTTAGACAGTGCAGGCAAAGCCTATTGGAAATATATAAAACCATACAACGAGACTTTAGAATGTGCGCCAAATTAGCACAGTATAAAAAAGCCAAAGACTTCATTTTTTTTCCAATAAAATCAAGCTATATTTATAACAAAGGTCTTATATTTATCTCTCACGCTTTTTAACAAATAACCAATACCAAATACTAACACTTACTAGTCTAGTAAGCAGTATAAAAAGTACTAAAAATAAGCCTTTTTAAATGTCCGAAGAACAAAAACAACAACAACTAAAACAAACACTCTGGAACATCGCCAACGACCTACGCGGTAATATGGACGCAGACGATTTTAGAGATTATATACTAGGCTTTATATTTTACAAATATTTAAGTCGTAAAATGAAAAACTACGCCAACGTTATCCTAAAACCAGACGGTTTAAGTTACGACACCGTAGAAAGTCATGAAGAAGCAGAAGCACTATTAGAAGCCATCCGTTTTGAAGCCTTAGACAAACTAGGCTACTTTTTAAAACCAAGCGAACTATTCAGCGAGCTTGCAAAACGAGGTAATTCGGGCAACAAAAATAACTTTATACTAGGCGATTTAGCAAACGTGTTAACCAGTATAGAGCAAAGCACTATGGGAAGCGAAAGCGAAGACGACTTTGGTAACCTGTTCGAAGACTTAGACCTAACAAGCAGTAAACTAGGTAAAACCGAAGACGCCAAAAACGAACTCATAGTAAAAGTACTAACACACCTAGAAACCATAGACTTCGATGTAGAAAACACCGAAAGCGACATCCTAGGTGACGCTTACGAGTATCTAATTGGGCAATTCGCCTCAGGCGCAGGAAAAAAAGCAGGCGAATTTTACACACCACAACAAGTCTCAAAAATACTAGCCAAACTAGTAACCACCAATAAAACCAAACTAAAATCGGTTTACGATCCAACTTGTGGATCTGGTTCCTTACTATTACGCGTATCAAAAGAAGTAGAAGATGTAGGCGAATTTTTTGGGCAAGAAAGCAACCCAACCACCTATAACCTGTGTCGCATGAACATGATCATGCACAACGTACACTACAAACAGTTTGATATTTATAACGAAGACACCCTAGTAAACCCAAGCCCAAACCACATCGATAAACGGTTTGAGGCCATAGTAGCAAACCCACCATTCTCGGCAAACTGGAGCGCAAGCCCATTGTTTATGAGTGACGATCGATTTTCGGCATACGGTAAACTAGCACCAAAATCTAAAGCCGATTTTGCCTTCGTGCAACACATGGTGCATCAACTAGACCATAATGGTACCATGGCATGCGTACTACCACACGGTGTATTGTTTCGTGGTGCAGCCGAAGGACACATACGCAAGTTCCTAATAGAAGATAAAAACTACCTAGACGCCGTAATAGGCCTACCAGCAAACATATTTTATGGCACCAGCATACCAACTTGTATTTTAGTGCTTAAAAAAAATCGCTCAACAGATGTCACACTGAGCGCAGTCGAAGTGCTACCAAAACGTAACGAAACTATCCTATTTATAGACGCCAGCCAACATTTCGAGAAAGTTAAAACCCAAAACGTATTGCTAGACCAACATCTAGACACTATAATAGAAACCTACCGAGACTATTGTCACACTGAGCGCAGACAAAACGCAACCAAAGACAAATACAGCTACGTAGCCACAATAGCTCAGGTACGCGACAACGACTACAACCTAAACATACCACGTTATGTAGATACCTTTGAAGAAGAAGAACCTATAGATTTAACAACCGTAGCCAAAGACCTAAAAACCTTAGAAACAGACATAGCAAAGACTGATGCTACCATTGCCGACTTTTGCAAACAGTTAAACATAGAAACACCGTTCTAATCGTCATTGCGAACGCAGTGAAGCAATCTCATGATAAAAACTAAAAACATAATCAATAACAATTTGGGCGTGACCCAAGGGTCGGGCTATACGTTGCAATCTTTTTGTTCGTGCCTCTCAAAAAGGATTTCCACTGCTATCCCTCACGCAAAAACAACAAACCGATAATGGCGATAGAAAATAACAAACCAACAGTCATTGCATCACAACCGTCGTCAGAACCGTCATTGCGAGGAGGCACGACGAAGCAATCTCTTCCTCTAGTACCCAAACTACGCTTTAAAGAATTTGAAGGTGAGTGGGAGAATAAAACAATAGAAAATTACATTGAATTAATCTCTGGTTATGCTTTTAAAGGAGATGAAATTTCTGAAAATGAAACAGGAACACCAATTTTAAGAGGTATAAATATTACAGAAGGTTATATTAGGCATTCTGTTGATATTGATAGATATTTTACAGGAAATATAGATAAATACCGTAAAATTATATTAGAAGAAGGTGATTTAGTTTTAGGAATGGATGGTTCTAAGGTTGGGAAGAATGTAGCAATTATATCAAAATCGGATTCTGGTTCATTGTTGATTCAAAGAGTAGCTAGATTAAGACCAAAATCAAATGGAAGTATTAAATTTATTTACCATCATATCTTTTCATCAAGATTTCATAAATATGTAGATGTTGTAAATACTAGTTCTGGTATTCCTCATATAAGTTCAAAGCAAATTAAGGATTTTACTATCGGTTTTCCAATTTTAAAAGAACAACAAAAAATAGCCAATTTCCTAACCGCAGTCGACACCAAAATACAGCAACTAAACACAAAAAAAGAACATTTAGATCAGTACAAAAAAGGTGTTATGCAACAACTGTTTAGCCAACAACTACGTTTTAAACCCAATGAATCCGTCATTGCGAGCGAGGAACGAGAGAAGCAATCTCACGAAGCAAACTCGACGCAATCTGCCACTAATGAAAACAAAACACAATTTCCAGATTGGAAGAAATTACAATTATCAGATTTAGCAGAACGTGTTAAAACGAAAAACAAAATTGATAATCAAAATGTACTAACTATTTCAGCTCAATTAGGTTTGGTTAGTCAGTTAGAATATTTTAATAAATCGGTTGCAGCAAAAAATCTAACAGGATATTACTTGTTAGAAAAAAATGATTTTGCTTACAATAAAAGTTATTCAAATGGTTATCCAATGGGAGCAATTAAACGTTTGAAAAAATATGATTATGGAGTTGTTTCAACTTTATATATCTGTTTTAGGTTTAACAGTAAAGTTTCTCTGGACTTTATGGAGCAATATTTTGAAAAAGGTTTACAGAATAGAGAAATTGAAAAAGTAGCACAAGAAGGAGCAAGAAATCATGGATTATTGAATATTGGTGTAAATGATTTTTTTGAAATTGATTTGAAAATACCAGGCTTAAAAGAACAACAAAAAATTGCCAATTATTTAAGTGCTATAGATTTAAAAATAGAAGCGGTAAACACGCAAATTAGTAACACGCAAGCGTTTAAAAAAGGGTTGTTGCAGCAGATGTTTGTTTAAAAACGTCACTGCGTCGCGTACGTCATTGCGAGGAGGCACGACGCGGCAATCTCATGAAGTGTAGCACTAACAATAAACAGATTGCTTCGTGCCTCGCAATGACGGAAACAATAAGGATTCGCAATGACGTAACGAGAAACAGATTGCTTCGTCCTACGTCCTCGCAATGACTTAACGAGAAACAGATTGCTTCACTGCGTTCGCAATGACGGAAACAAGAAGCGTTCGCAATGACGTAACAAGAAATAAAAGAGAGTTTATTTAACAGAATAGTATGAGTAAAACATTTAATATTTATTGCGACGAGAGTTGCCATTTAGAGAACGACCATAAAAAATATATGGTTTTAGGTTCTGTTAGCTCGGCATACAATCAAGTAAAAAGGCATACAGAACGTATTAATAATTTAAAAGATAAACATAAGTTTAATGCAGAAATTAAATGGTCTAAAGTGTCTAATTCTAAACTTCAGTTTTATAAGGAATTGGTAGATTATTTTTTTGATACAGATTTACGTTTTAGAGCAGTAGTTGTAGATAAAGCAAAAATAGATAACGATACACATGGTCAAGATTATGATACATTTTACTACAAAATGTATTACTCACTTTTAAACCATAAAAAAAATAGTGAGTATAGTTACAATGTATATTTAGACATTAAAGACGATTTAAGTACATATAAAGTAGAAAAGCTAAAAGAGATTTTAAATATAGAATATGGTGTATTTAGAAATGTACAAAACATACGTTCTCACGAGAGTATTTTAATGCAATTGGCAGATTTTATAATGGGAGCAATTTCTTATAATTTAAATAATGAAAAGAAATCAGTTACTGCCAAAACACAAATTATAGAGCGTATAAAAATGCATGCAGACCAGCATTTGCAAGCATCATCTAATTGGGCAGAATCTAAGTTAAACTTATTTTTTATAGAATTAAAATAGACTATGCCATTAAACCAAATCAAAACATACAATAGTCTGTTAGATATTTCAGGCTTAGCAGAACGAGAAAGAAAAATTTCCTTAAAAGCTATTTTTGATAGAGATATTACTAATAATGCTAGTTTTAAATTCAGAAGTAAACCAATACAACCAACACCAAAAGAAGGTGAGTTAAAACTAGAAACATTATTTACGCATTTAACAACAGTTGTAGTTGATTATAAAACTAAAAAAAGAGAGTACGATTTATATCGTTCACAAAGATTACATTGGTTAAAGTACCATGTTGACGAAAAACGAAAACAAGGAATGTTAGTCTTTAGCGCTAAAGATAAAGGAGGAATTAGGACTTATATATATGATCAAGCGGAACATTATGTAATAGTACTAGAACCATTAAGGAAAATAAACGAATATTATTTGCTTACAGCTTATCATTTAAGAGGTAAAGACAATAAAAAAATAGAAAATAAATATAAAAGAAGACGTTTAGCAGAACTGTATTAAAAGCAAAAAACGCATAGCATCAAGGCTTGCGTCTTTCGATTTCCTTCTTCCAACTGGAAAGATGAACTCGCTGCAAATGTACAACATTATTTTGTTACAAAACAAACTTTATACCAAACCATCATTACCAAATAGGTTGTTTAGGTATTTAGAAATAAGCATTTTAAGGAAATGACCAAACAATCTGAAGCACAACTAGAAAACAACCTTATTAAACAATTAGTAGGTTTAGGATACCAAAACGTAACCATAAAAGATGGAGACGCTTTAGTTTCTAATTTAAAAGCACAATTAGAAGCGTTTAGAAAATTTAGATAATGAGTAATAAAGACCAAATAGCAATTTTTCAAGATAAGGACTCTGGTATTACAATAGATGTAAAACTAGAAGGAGACACTATATGGTTAGATCAATACCAGCTTGAAGTTCTTTTTGATACGGATAGAACTTCTATTGGTCGTCATTTAAGAAATATTTATAAAACTAATGAATTAGATAAAGAGGCAACTAGTGCAAAAATTGTACAAGTTTAACAAGAAGGAAATATATTATGAGTGAAATAGTAATCTATAAATCTGATTTAAATCAAATTGAAGTATCGGTTCAGTTTGATAAAGATACTGTTTGGCTTAATCAATCTGAAATTACTACCTTATTTGAAAGAGACCAATCTGTAATTTCTAGACACATAAATAACGTTTTTAAAGAGGGAGAATTAGATAAAAAAAGCAATATGCAAAAAATGCATATTGCAAATTCAGATAAACCAGTTGTATATTATAGTTTAGATGTAATTATATCTGTAGGTTATAGAGTAAAATCTAAACAAGGTACACAATTTAGAATATGGGCAAATAGTATTTTAAAAGCGTATTTGGTAGAAGGCTTTGCTATTAACAAAAAACGCTTACAACAAAAAACAGCACAACTAACTGCCTTAAAAAAAGTAGTTGCGTTGCAAGAAAAAGTACTTACAGACTACAATTTAACTACTAACGAAACTCAAGGTTTAATACATGTAATTAGTCAATATAGTAAAGCGCTAGATATACTTGATGATTACGACCACCAACGTCTGCAAATACCACAAACTTCACACCAAGAAGTATTTAAAATTAATTATAACGAAGCAAGAAAAGCTATAGACGAATTAGGAAGGCAAACACATTTTGAAGGCCTTTTTGGTATTGAAAAAGATGATTCGTTTAAAGGCTCTTTGCAAAACATTTACCAAACCTTTAATGGTAAAGATTTATATCCTTATATAGAAGAAAAAGCAGCACATTTATTATACTTTGTAGTTAAAAATCATTCGTTTACAGATGGAAATAAACGTATTGCTGCATTTATTTTTGTTTGGTTTTTAGACAGAAACAACTTGTTACATAACCAAAACGGATTGAAACGTATTAGTGATAACACTTTGGTAGCATTAACTTTAATGCTTGCTGAAAGTCATCCAGAAGACAAGGATATGATGATTAAAGTAATTACAAATCTTTTAATTGAAGATTAAGACATGACTAAACAATCTGAAGCACAGCTAGAAAATAACCTAATTAAACAATTAGCAGGTTTAGGCTACCAAAACGTAACCATAAAAGATGGAGACGCATTGCTATCTAATTTAAAAACACAATTAGGAACATTTAATAAAACGGTATTTTCTACAAATGAGTTTGATATTATTTTAAATCATTTAGAAAAAGGCAATGTGTTTGAAAAAGCCAAAACGCTTCGCGATCGTTTTAATATTACCCGAGAAAATGGTGATAGCTTTTATGTACGCTTTTTTAATAGTGAGGATTATGCAAGTAATCTGTTTCAGGTAACAAACCAAATAACCCAAGAAGGCACGTACAAAAACCGTTACGATGTAACATTATTAGTAAATGGTTTGCCATTAGTACAAATAGAGTTAAAGCGTCGTGGTTTAGAAATAAAGGAAGCTTTTAATCAAATTAATCGTTATCAAAGACATTCGTTTTGGTCGAATAGAAGTTTATTTCAGTATGTGCAATTGTTTGTTATTAGTAACGGTGTAAATACAAAGTATTTAGCCAATAATAAGTTGCAATCGGTTAAGCAAACTTTCTTTTGGGCAGATGCCAACAATAAAAATATTACAGAATTAACAGCATTTGCTAATTCATTTTTAAACCCAAACCATTTGGGTAAAATGATTGCTAAATATATAGTGCATAACCAAACGCATAAAATTTTAATGGTCTTACGTCCATATCAATTTTATGCAACGGAGCATATTGTAAACCAAGTTGCTACTAGTAACGACAATGGTTACATTTGGCACACAACAGGTTCTGGAAAAACATTGACGTCTTTTAAAGCAAGTCAGTTAATTATGGATTTGCCAGACGTACATAAAGTGGTTTTTGTGGTTGACCGTAAAGATTTAGATTACCAAACCATGTTAGAGTTTAATAGCTTTAAAAAGGATAGTGTAGATGTTACGGACAATACACAATCTTTGGTTAGGCAATTAACAGACGATTCTAAATTGGTATTAACTACGATTCAAAAGTTAAATAATGCCATTTCTAAAGCCAATTACAACAAAAGCTTATCGCATTTAAAAGATAAAAAAGTAGTCTTTATTTTTGATGAGTGTCATCGCAGCCAATTTGGACAAACACACAAAACCATTACCGAGTATTTTAAAAAGAGTCAGCTATTTGGTTTTACAGGAACACCTATTTTTAAAGACAATGCCTCTAAAAACGATTTAGGAAAACGCACCACCAAAGACTTATTTGGTAACTGTTTACATAAATACGTGATTACAGATGCTATAAAAGACCAAAACGTATTGCGTTTTGGAATTGAGTACGTTGGTAAATACAAACAAAAAGGAAATACTTTAATTGATATTGAAGTTGAAGCTATTGATACAGCTGAGGTTTTTGTAGATCCAAAACGATTAGAGAAAATTGCAGATTATATGATTGCGTATCACAGTCAGAAAACCTTTAATAAAGAGTATTCGGCCTTATTTGCAGTAAGTAATATTAATACGCTAATTGCTTATTACGATATTTTCAAACGTAAAAAACTTTTAGGAGAACACGATTTACGTATTGCGACTATTTTTAGTTACGGAACTAATGAAGACGATGAAGATGCACAAGATTATATTCCTGGAGACGCTTTGCCAAAAGCAGCAGAACCGCAAGCGGAATATAAAACCAACCATAGTAGAGAAAAGCTAGACGAATACATTACGGATTATAATCAAATGTATAATACTAGTTTTTCTACAAAGGATAGTCAGCAGTTCGAAAACTACTTTAAAGACATTAGTAAGCGTTTAAAAGAACGTGAAAAAACAACGTTTCAAGACAAAGACCGTTTAGATATTGTTATTGTAGTAAATATGATGCTAACAGGTTTTGATGCTAAAAAAGTAAATACACTTTACGTTGATAAAAACTTAAAGTATCATGGTTTAATACAAGCGTATTCTAGAACTAACAGGATTTTAGGCGAACAGAAGTCGCAAGGAAACATATTGTGCTTTAGAAACCTTAAAAAAGCCACAGATGAAGCCATTACGTTGTTTTCTAATAAAGAAGCGATTGAAGAAATTATATTGCCACCTTACGAAGCTATTGCAGAAAAGTTTGATGATGCTTTAAAAAACTTATTAGAAATTGCACCAACATTTCAAGATGTAGATAATTTACCAAGCGAAAGCGAAGAGTTAGCTTTTATACAAGCCTTTAGAAGATTACTTCGTGCGAAAAATGTATTAGAGTCGTACACCGATTTTGAATGGGATGATTTAGGCATAGACGAACAAACGTTTGAAGATTACAAAAGCAAGTATTTAGATTTACACGATAAAGTTAAAGACGAAAACCAAAAGCATAAAACATCTATTTTAGATGATATTGATTTTGAGTTAGAGTTAATTCATCGCGATCAAATAAACGTAGCTTATATTTTACAGCTTTTAGCTAAATTAAAAGATGCTAAATCTGTTGATGCACAAGCACAGAAAAAAGCAATAATAGATATGCTTTCTGGTGATGTAGAGTTACGTAGTAAACGCGAACTAATCGAAAAATTTATAGAAGAAAACTTACCACATATTAGTGATGTAGATAATATTCAAGACGAATTTGAACGGTATTGGCACGAAGAAAAAATATTAGCATTATCTAAAATGTGCGAAGAGGAACACTTAGACCAAAAACAGTTTAAAGCCTTAATAGAAAGTTACACTGACTATGGTCGCGAGCCTTTACGCGATGATATTTTTAAATGCTTAGATAATAGACCAAGTATTTTAAAAGCACGCGAAATAGGAGAACGCATTTTAGATAAAATGAAGGAATTTGTTCAGGTGTTTGTTCAAGGGATGACTGGGTAAATAACGTTACTGCGAGGCACGAAGCAGTCTCATGATGAGTAGAACTAACAATAAACAGATTGCTTCGTGCCTCGCAATGACAAGTAGTAGGTTGTTTTGTCCTCGCAATGACATTAGAAAGGAGCAATGACAGTAATAAAGGCGCAATGACACATATTAATTATGAAACCAGGTTACATTTACATTCTTACTAATAAAAATAATACCACATTATACGTTGGTGTCACTGCCTATTTAAAAGAACGTATACTGCAACATAAAGAAAAACACGATTTAAAATCGTTTACAGCCAGATACAATTTAGACAAACTGGTATATCATGAAGCACACCAAATGATAGGTGATGCAATAGCAAGAGAAAAGCAATTAAAAGGAGGAAGCAGAGCGCAGAAAACAGGTTTAATAGAAAGTATAAATCCAGAATGGTTGGATTTATTTGAAGAACTTTAGTATTACTGTCTTAGTGTCACTGCGAGGCATGAATAAGACCGTCACTGCGAAGCGCTAATAATACCGTCATTGCGAGGACGCAAGACGAAGCAATCTCATGAAGCTAGAACTAATACATTAAGAGATTGCTTCAGGTTTACTGCGTTCCTCGTAAAGCTCGCAATGACTGAATAAAAATAAAACAAGAATAACAAAACCACCCAATGAAAGTACTTACTAAATCAAGATTTAAATTAGGACTAGAATGTCCAAACAAACTATACTACACACGTAAAAAGGAATATGCTAATATTAAATTAGAGGATCCGTTTTTAGAAGCATTGGCACAAGGTGGTTTTCAAGTAGAAGAGTTGGCAAGACTACATTATCCAGAAGGTGTTTTAATAGAAGGCAACGATTGGGATTATGAGTTGTTATGGCAACAAACTCAAGACTTACTAAAGCAAGAAAATGTGACCATTTTTGAAGCTGCGTTTTTAATAGATGGTTTGTTTATTAGAGTGGATGTTTTAGTTAAAACGGGCAATACAATTGAGCTTATAGAAGTAAAATCTAAATCTTTCGATCCTGGTAATGAGTATTTGTTAGTTGGTAAAAAAGGTGCTATGCGTGAGAGTTGGAAACCGTATTTATTTGATGTGGCTTTTCAGAAGCACGTAATACAGCGTTGTTTTCCTGAGTGGAAAATTAACGCATATTTAATGATGGCAGACAAAACCAAAAAAGCGAGTATCGATGGTTTAAATCAGTTGTTTAGAATAAGTAAAAAGGAAGGCAATAGAACGGGAGTTACAAAGAAAGTGAACACTTTAGAAGCCACTGGAAGTCTAGTTTTAGGTAGAAAAAAAATATCAGGTATTATTAAAGATATTGAAAGTAACAAACATAAATACCATACTAATTTAAGTTTTATTGAGTCTGTAGAATTTTTAAAAGACACCTATTTAAAGGACGCTTATGCTAATTGGCCTACAAGTTATAAAGGTTGTAAGTCTTGTGAGTTTAAATGTAGTGCTAACGATAAAGCGCAAGGTCTAAAATCTGGATTTGAAAACTGTTTTACCAATCAGCACCAATGGACAGAAGAAGACTTTAAAACTGAAAATATTTTTGATATTTTTAATTTTAGAAAAGGAAGTAAGTTATTCGAAGAAGGTGTTTTCTTTAAAAACCAGCTGACTGAAGATTCTATTGGTTTAATGGGTGATCCTGAAAAACTAACAACCTCATACAGGCAATGGTTGCAAATTGAAAAAGCGGTTAATAACGATGACGCTGTTTATGTCGATGAAGATGGTTTAAAGGACGAAATGGAAACATGGGTTTTTCCGCTTCATTTTATAGATTTTGAAACCAGTACAGTTGCATTGCCATTTAATAAAGGTGTAAAACCTTATGAGCAAATAGCGTTTCAGTTTTCGCATCATATCTATCATGAAGATGGACGTATAGAACATGCTAATGAGTATATAAATAACACAGCAGGTGTGTTTCCTAATTTTGAATTTGTACGTGCTTTAAAAACGGCTTTAGAAAGTGATGAAGGCTCTGTTTTTAGGTATTCTCATCATGAGAACACGATTTTAAATGCTATTTATTTTCAATTGTTAGAATCTAACGAAAAAGATAAAGAGGAGTTAATAGCTTTTATACAGCACATTTCGCATTCTAAAAACGACAGTGTTATCACTTGGAATGGAACGCGTGATATGATCGATTTATGGCAAGTAGAAAAGAATTTCTATTATAACCCATTAACAAAAGGCTCGAATTCTATAAAAGCGGTTTTACCAGCAGCATTGGCTTCAAGTTCGTTTTTAAAAGAAAAATATGCGAAACCTTTAAAGGATATTAATGTAACGAGTAAAAATTTTAAAGACAACCATACGTGGTTAACCTTAGAAAATGAAACCGTTATAAGTCCTTATAAAATGCTACCTGCTTTATTTAAAGAGTGGAGCGAAGATGAGATTGAAAACACCTTGTCAGAAATTGAAGACATAGATAATGGAGGTGCAGCATTAACAGCTTATGGTAAATTACAATATACAGATATGTCTAAAAAAGAGGTAAAAGAAATTACGTCTGCTTTACTTAAATACTGTGAGTTAGATACCTTGGCTATGATTATGATTTATGAACACTTTAGAGAGTTGGTGAAATAATATAAGAATGAATATAAAGGAATTAGTAGGTGAATTTAATATTGTTGGCAACAACCAAAACGAAGAAGCAGCAACCTACAAAGGAACGCTGACTTTAGCACTAGACGATAATAACCGCATTGTTGCAGAGTGGCTTATTAGTAATAGTCAAAAGCAATATGGAACAGGTTTCTTTAAAGATAATATTTTAGTAATTAATTTCAATTACGAAGGAGAGGAGCATGCAATTTTTAAAGGAGTAGTAGTTTATAAATGCATTACTAAAGATATTTTAGATGGTTTTTGGTCCGAAAAACACGGAAATCCATTGTTTCTTGGTTCAGAACGCTGTTTTAGAGTAGGCGTACAAAAAGAAGAATTACATTAAAACGGTTATATTTTGGATCAATACCAAAAGTTGTGGGATTTAAAAATTAAGCAAAAATAGTTGTTAGTCTAAATAAGAAGAATTCTACGTTTCTAACACCTCTAAATTGTGCTCTAAAGGCTTTTATTTTAGCATTGAAAGATTCAGCAGAAGCGTTAGTACTTCTGTTATCAAAATAGTTGAGTATATTTTTATAGTGTATTGACATTGTTCTAGCAATGGTATTGAAGCTTTTAAATGCTGCTTGTCTTACTTTTTCATCCCATTTAGCTAAACGTATTAAAGCAGAAGTTTTTCCTTTAGTATTATTAAATATCCAAGATAAGTTTTGACACAGCTTATATGCTTTTTCTAAATCTGGATAATGTTCAAAAAGTATTTTTGCTCTTTTTTGCTGATTTTTAGTCCATTTACTATTTGATTTGTATAGCAAGTAGCGGCTTCTAGCCAATAATTGTTTTAGTGTATCTCCATTACTAAACAGTATCGGAGTATATTTTTCATTATTATTTCTTGCCTTTTCTATAGCACTGTTCTCAGCATCAAGTGCATCCCATCTATGCTTAATTCTAATCTGTTGTAATGCATCTAACGCAAGCTTTTGAACATGAAATCTATCAATAACTAATGTTGCTTCTATAAATGATTTTTTAACTATTAATCCCATGTTTCCAGCCATATCTAAGGTCACTTCTTTTACTTTTCGTCTTTGTTTTAATGGAATTTTACTGAGTATTTCTATAACAGTATCAGCTTTAGTTCCTTTAACCATACACACTATAGCTCCTTTTTTACCTTTTGCTTTTTTATTAGTTAGTATAGTGTATAAATCGCCATTTGAAAAAGCTGTTTCATCTAACGAAAGATAGCTTCCTATATTCTTTGGAAATAGTAGCCATTGCTTTGCATGTACTTTTTGATTCCACTGCTTGAAATCACTTAAATAATCTTTGTATTGCCTTTGTAAATTTCTCGAATTTACACCGTAGAATTTAGCTATAACTGTTGTGTTAGAAGCGTTATTACTAATAGAGTTCTTTTAAAAAAGCAGCAAAATCACTAGTTATTCTAGTTCCTTTTGCTACTAATTGCCAATCTCTTGTAACTACTTTTCCTGTAGCTTTGTTCAGCCATCTACGCCTTGTTATGTGTAGAAATACATTCTTTCCACGTATAGGAAAATCTTGAACAGTGGCTTCGGGAAAGAAGCCTTTAGAATGAAGAGTAATACTTTTAAATTCTTCTGGAGTTTTATTTAATTCGGTAAAGTAAAAATGAATATCTTCACCTTTAGTATAATGTTTAGTCATCTCAAAATACTTTACAAGTACTTCTGGAAGTAATAAATTCGCTATAGCTAAGAATCTTTCTGAGGACATCGAAATTTTTAATCCAAAGTTCACTTATTTTTTGCTATCCCACAACTTTTGGTATTGATCCTATATTTTCGTGCCTAGCCGTGAAAAAAATGCAATATTAGGTTTAAAATAAGGCATAAAAAAAACGGTTTAGTATAACTAAACCGCTTATTCTCAATTGTTTCAATGTTGTAGCGAGAATGGGGCACGATCCCATGACCTCCGAGTTATGAATTTAAAAAAAGAAATTCAAAACGCCTGTTTATAAGGGTTTACACGCTATATGTTTTTAAAATCGTATGCAATCGTATGCAGTTTAACCTTATGGTTAAATAATAAATTTAATGCAATTTAATAAAATTTATAATTTAATGAAATAACTTCTTCAAAAAAACAATATATAAATATAAGCGCCTGTTAATTAGCGAGTTATTTGTTGTTGGTGTTTGTTGGTAGTTGTTTTTAATTAAAAATTAAAAAAATACTTTATGATTTTGAGGTTTCCCGTAAAGCACTGTTTAAAAAAGGTGTTATATTTAAACCCTACCTTTTAAAATAACCGTTTAAATTATAGGTAGACTAACCAACGATAACAGATGTATAAGTTTATTTGTAGATTTAAATTCATTAGTTATTAAATCGCTATTAATGAATATAAATACCAATTTTAATTTCCTAAGGGATTCCTATGGCTCATTGCTACAATTAGCATTGTTAGAGGAACGTAATTTCAAGACAAGACTCGTTTACAACTTTAGGGGCATTCCGAATATTTAATCAAACACAATTTTAATGTATTCTAGGGTAGAATTTTTAGTTGATATAAAGTGAAAGCCTTAAATGTGATTTTATGATACATAAAGCAATAATTTTTTTATTAATGATATTTAAAATCATTACAAATGCAAATAGATAGTTATTTTACAAAACAGATAGATGTTAGAAAAATTATTTTGGAACATCTAGATAGTGCGACGATAAAAGTAATTGTTGCTGTTGCGTGGTTTACGGATACAATATTGTTTAATAAATTATTAGAACTTCAAGATAAAGGTGTAGTTGTAGATTTGATAATAACCAAGCATAAATTCAATACAGACAGTAGAAATAATTATCATTTAATTAATGAAAATGGATTTTTTGCAGAAATAGGTAGTGATGATCAACTAATGCACATGAAGTTTTGTGTAATTGATTATAGTGTTGTTATAAGTGGTTCAGCAAATTGGTCAAATAGAGCATTTACGGTGAACAACGAAGAAGTAACTATCGTCTCTGGAAATCAACTTAGAACAAATAGTTTCGTAGAAGAATTTGAGCGTTTAAAAGAGCTTTCTGGAAAAATCATAAAATATGAAAATGCTCTTGATATTTCTAAAGCATTTAAATATTTTAAATTAATTAAAGCATTTGTAGACTTGGGAGATACGTCGAGCATTCAACCTTACATTCATGAGCTAAAATTAATTGAAGAACTAACACCGATAACAAATTTGCTTTTAGCAGGTAATTATGACTTGGCATTTTTAGAAATTGACAAGTTTGAGAAAAACTATACGCAACTTGTTGATGTTACAGCTATTGAAAAAGCACAAATTGTTTCACAAATAAAACTTCTTTCATATCAGATAGAAACATTAGAAATTGAAAAAACAGAAATAGAAGCACAAATAGAGCAATTTAATCATAGATATATTATTGAGCTTAATCCGCTGATATCAAAAATTCTAGCTCTTAAAAAGAAGATTTATGAAAAATTAAAAAAGCACGGTATCGTAGATGATACTTTTGAGAAAATTGAAGAAGAGTTTAATCAGACAAACAAGGAGTATCAAGAGGAGTTAGAAATTGAAATTCCTGAATTAAATAAAGTAGATTCTGCCGATTTAAAGAAAATGCATAGAGAGGCTGTAAAATTATGTCATCCAGATTCTCCAAGTTGCATCTATGAAGATAAGGCAGAAGCCGCAAGAGTCTTTAGTGAATTAACAAATGCAGTAAAAGTAAATGATATTGAAAGGGTGAAATTTCTTTGGAATGAATTAAAACTAGGTAATCCTATTTCAGATATTGATATAGTTAAAGAATTAGTACATTTAAGAGTGAAATTAGAAACTTTAAAAGCAAAATATAATTATTTATTTAATGAATTATCTCTATTACAAATATCTGAAATTTGGAAAATGATTTTAAAAATTGAAGATTGGAGCCTGTATTTTGAAAATCAAAAAACACTTTTAGAACAGGAACATGAAAGTTTAATTGAAAAATATGTAGATCATGAGTAAAGAATTACAAAATACTGATAATGCTAAAAAAGGTAAATTAGACTTACTTAATATAAATACGTCAGCGCTTACAGCTAGTTTAGGAGGTTTGGTTATTCCAAGATTATTTTATCAACTAGTTGTTTTTGTGCTTGATGGTTCTGGTTCTATGTCTTATCCAGGATTATCTGGTGAAAGTAAAGGGAAGGAAGTCGAGAATGCAGTTAAACAAGTTTTTGAAAGATTACTTAACAGTAAAAACAAGAATTCTTTTGATATAAATATTTGGGCTTATGCCAATGAAAGTGTAAAAATATCGAGTACAGTTTCTATTGATTCGTTTGATTTAAATCAAAATGTTAATCCTTGTGATTACATCGACAGATATGATGCAACAAATCTAATTTCTACTCTTGAAGCAGTTAAGGTAGAATCTAAGGATTACATTACACTTCATAAAAATAAAAATGCACAAGTATTAGTAGTTATTCTTAGCGATGGTGCTCTTGATGAATATGAGCAGTCTTCAAAGTTATGTGATAGTATTAAAGAACTTGAAAATGTTACTGTTTCTTCAATTTTTTATGAAAGTAAAACTTGGCAAGAAAACTATAATGTTCATGATATTGAAACATTACAAAAAGATATGGAGAGTCTTGCTTCTGATAAATCTTTATTTACTTCTACTTTAGACCCAGAAGAAATCAGAAAACACATGATTAAAAGTATTTCAACCGTATCAAAAATAGATTAATGTATTTTTCAGCACAACACATAGACGTAAAACTGAAACAAGATTATGCGGATTTTTCAACTGAGAAAAACAGAAAAGCTTTAGTGCTTTGCGATGGGATTGGAGAATTTACTAGTTCAGGAAAGGTTTCAGAGGTAATTGTAAACCAATTTATAGGTAAAGATTATTCTAAATTATCTGAGGTAATTGTTGATGAAGAAGTTCAAAAACTTAAAAATGATAATGTAATTGGTGGTACAACTTTTATCAGTGCCATTAATAAAAATCAATCAGATAAGGTCCAGCTAGAATATCTTGGAAATGGAGGAATCATACATTTACATGGTGATTTTGCAACGAATGTAAATTCCGAAGAACCTTATAGGTATGGGGAACTAATGATACCTCATATAGCACCTAACGGTGCTTTAACTAAGCATATTTCTCATAACAGTGAGAAGAGAGAATTAGCGTCATCTAAAATACAACTTACCTTAAATTACTTTACAGGAGACATATTATTATTGTTTAGCGATGGTATATCGTCACTTGAAGATAAGGTGATTTTAAAAGATAACGAAAACAGGTTTTGGAGAAACGAAAATCCTGCAATTCAATTAATTTTAAAAGAATTAAATCTGTTTCTTTTAGATATTAATAATAAAGAGTCCTTTGAGGACGATTTAATAAATTTTAATACGTCTATTCTTAAAAAATTAAAAAGTGAAAACTATCTAGAAGATGATGCTTCATTAGGAATCATTATTACTGAAAATGTTTTAAATCATTATAAACTAAAAATCAATGATTAAATCAATTTCAAGTATTACAGATATTTCTGTTATAAATCAGAATAATGAAAACGATATTTTATCTTTTTCAAAAATTGAGTTTGATGATAACGCTTTAGGTTCAGGTGGTTTTGGCTCTGTGCATAACGTCCAAACCATTGATGGAGTTTCGAAATCAGAATTTGTCTTAAAAATCTTCACAGATGAAGCACATAAACAGCATGCTTATGATGTTGTAAAAATTTTACATGATAAATTAAAAAAGCATCAAGAGAAAACAAAGACACCAACATATCATGATATTCCAGAATTATTAGGGCTTCCATTCTTAGTTTTTAAAGGATATGATGCTATATCAGATAAACATTGTGTTGCTTTTTTAATGTATAACCTTGAAAAGTTGAACTACGAAGATTACGGAAGTGATACAGCTAGTTTAGAGGATTATAAAAGTTTAAGCATTCCTGATAAGTTGTATTTAGGGTATCAATTAGCCAAAACAATAGATTTTTTACACCAAATAGAGTTTATTCATGCCGATTTAAGTGAGAATTCTTTATGGTTTAACGCGAAGAGAGTACAATTAGCTATTATTGATTACGACAGTGGGTTTCATTTTGATACACAAGGAAAACCAACCACAGTTGGAAAGGTTGGGCATTGGATTGGGAGACGTTTTAGAAATATTATTGGTCAAAAAAATGATTCGTCTGATTTAACAACTCTTGATAGACTTTACGAAGAGTATTGGGTTCTAGCAAATGCTACTTTTGAAGTAATATTTGGTGTAATGCCATTCTTCTTTTTATCGGATACAGATGATAACACAAAACAATCTTATTTAAAAGAATTTGAATGGCCTAATATTGATTATGCCTCTCCTCTTCTTAATAAACAAAACACGCAACAACATCAAACAATAATATCTTTTATAGAGCAGTTAGAAAATGCAGGTGTTAAAGAGTTAATTACAGCTTTTAAAACAGTATTTAATAAAGGTTATAAAAACGAATCTAAAAGATTAACAGCAAAGCAATGGAAAGATTTACTTTTAGATCTTAATAAATCTGTAGATAACATTCCATTAATTAAAAGTTTCTCTTCCAATAAAACGACAATCAATCGAAAAAACGAAGACGTCATATTTTCATTTGATCTTCATAAATTTAATGCGCTTTATATAAACAATATTCTTATTCCTATACATCAAAAAGAAATAAGCTTACCTATAGAAGATGAAGCTAAAATTACTTTTAGAGCTGTTAATGATTTTCAGGTTGTAGAAGATTTTATCGAAATAAAAGCAATAAAAGTAGATCCTCAAATATTAAAATTTGAAGCCTCTAACTACTATCGAGATTCTTTATCTCCAATAAATTTGAATTGGAGTGTAGAAAATGCTAAAGATGTGGTGTTGTCTGAAATGCAAACCTCTTTTCCTATTTCTAGTAATACAGATGTTGAGCCTTTAACAAAAACAACTTATAAGTTAACAGCTAATGGTTTTTTTGATGAAATAATAACAAAAGAATTAACCGTCGATGTTATTGTACCAATTATTAAATCCTTTAAATGGGAGGTTAATCTTAGTGAAGGCATTGATAATGTAGATTTAAAATGGGAAACAGAAGAAGCACAAAGTATTCAGATTATTCCTGATGTTAGGAGTAACAGACCTAGTGGCTTAGCTCATGTTCCTATTAATAAAGAAACTACATTTAAATTAATAGCCAAAGGTTTGTTTAGTGAGGTGGAAAAAGAGATTACTGCACATCCATTTCCTGTGCCTATTGTTAAACAAATATTTGCAGAAGCTCCAAAAATTGAAATTAATGCAAATATCGATTTTTCAGAATCCAATTTACCTAAAGAGTTGTTTGCTATCAGTAATGTTCAGTTTACAAATAACGTAAGTTTTAATAATCTTGAAATTGATTCAACAGAATTAAAAAACACTTTAGAATTCCCAAAATTTGAAGATGAAAACACCCTAATTAATAAATTCAGTAAAAAGAAAATCACACTATCAGATGTTTATGATAGTATACTTAATACAATACAAAATCGCTTAAATAAATGAAAAACCTAATTAAATATCCTTTTCAGAAAATATATAAATTTTTCTTGTGGTCTTCTGGTGCCGATTTAGAAATACTTAAAGAAGCTCCAACAGATACAAATAAGTATTTTGGAATTGGCGGTACAATAATTTTCACATCTTTAATGGCTTCCTTTGCTGGGGGTTACGCTTTTTTTACTGCGTTTAAGGTTGAGGTTTTTGATGCTAACGGTTTTGTGATTGGGTACACATTGTTAAGTGAGTGCTTAGCGCTGTTTTTTGGATTATTTTGGGGCGCTTTAATATTTAATCTTGATAGATATATAGTATCAACATTTGGTGTTGGAGATGGTAAAAAAACCATTTCTAGACAAGAATTAATGGAGGCAGGTCCAAGATTAATAATGGCAATGTTACTAGGTTTTGTAATTGCAACCCCTTTAGAATTGAAACTTTTTGAGAAAGAAATTAATGCAGAAATCAGCACCCAAATTGCAATAGTAAATAATACTATAATACAAAGTGGAGAGAGTGATCCCATATTAACAAGATTAAAAACAGAGCGTAATGAGCTGCAAACTAATATTGAAAACAGAAGTAAGCTAGTAGAAGATAAACGATCGTTTTGGGAAGCTGCTAACAAGGATAAAAATGACGAATGGAATTTAGGTAAGTTTAGTGGTAAAAAAGGAAAAGGTGGTTATTATGACGATCTTAAAAAGGTTGCTGATGATGCAGAAAGGGCCTATACAGATACCAAAAACAGTACAACTAGTCTAAATGAAAAGGACTATAAAGTAATTGATGATATAGATGTGAAAATTAACCGAAGAGAAAGTACTACGCAATCCGATATTCAAAATCAAAAAACAGTTCAAGCTCAAAATAATGGTTTAATTGCCAGATTAAAGGCTTTAGATAATTTAATGTATGAAGAGGTTCCTTTTTATGAGATTGTAGAAGGTGAAAAACAATTGGTTAAAGTAACTAAAGAAAAAACAGTAGTTTGGTATGCAAAGTGGTTAATCACACTATTATTTATATTTATTGAAATTGCGCCAATTATGTTTAAGATGATGACGGAAAGAGGAACCTATGACGATATTTTAGATAGAATAAAGCACGAAGCAAAAGTGAAACAACTGTTATTACAGTCAAATACTAATCAAGAAATTAATACGGCAGTTAAAGTACATACCGATAAAAATTCTCAAAAATTAAATGCCGAATTAACAGCTAATAAAGATTTATTAGAATCTATAGCAAGTGCACAAGCAGAAATTGCACAAGTAGCCATTGAAGCTTGGAAAAAAGAACAGTTGGAAAAAGTGAAAAATAACCCAAGTTCTATGATTAAGTCTTAATATATTGCACTTGCAATAATGAGAAAAACGACTTTAATTAATACAACGAGTTCAAAAATAGTTACTATAAATGACCAATAAAAAACTAACGCTGTCATGGCTAGAGGGCTTCCTTATGGATGCCTGCGATATTTTAAGAGGAAACATGGATGCCTCTGAGTTTAAAGAATACATTTTCGGAATGTTATTTTTAAAACGTTTAAGTGATAAGTTCGAAGAAGATAGAGCTGCTCGATTAAAAAGTTTACAATCTAAAGGACTTACAGAAGAAAAAATAGAGCAATCTTTAGAAAAAAAGAACAACTACCAATATTATGTGCCTGCGCGTGCCCGTTGGGATTATAAAACCACCAACGAAGAAGGACAGGAAGTAAACGATGGAATCTTACACCTTAAAAAAGATGTAGGCGATCATTTAAATAAAGCCTTAGAAGCTTTAGAAGAAGAAAACCCAGATAAACTTTCAGGTGTATTAACCAATGTAAACTTTAATAGAACCATTGGTAAAAATAAAAATGCATTAAGTGATGAAAAACTAATTGAGTTCATTACACATTTTGATAAAGTTATACTGACAGACAATCGTTTTGAGTTTCCTGATTTGTTAGGTACAGCGTACGAGTATTTAATTAAATATTTTGCCGATAGTGCTGGTAAAAAAGGAGGTGAATTCTATACACCAAACGAAGTAGTAAAACTTTTAGTGACCCTTTTAGAACCTGAAGAAGAATCGTCTATTTACGACCCAACTTGTGGTTCTGGTGGTATGCTAATTGAAAATAAAAACTATGTAGAAGCACGTTATGGGGATGCGTCTCGTTTAAGTTTTGCAGGTCAAGAATTAAGCGGAACAACGTGGTCTTTATGTAAAATGAACATGTTGTTTCATGATATTTTTGATGCCGAAATTTTACAAGGAGATACCATTGCAAATCCCTTGCACGTAGAAAACGGAGAATTAAAACGTTTTGATATCGTTATTGCCAATCCACCTTTTTCTGCAAACTATAGCGATTTTAAAAACTATCGTGATCGCTTTCATTACTGGATGCCAAAAAAGAGTAAAGCCGACTTTATGTTTGTACAACACATGATATCTGTGTTAAAAGATAATGGCCGTATGGCTGTAGTAATGCCACATGGTGTTTTGTTTAGAGGTAGTGAAGAAAAAAGCATGCGCCAATGGTTGGTAGATCGTGGGTATTTAGAAGCCGTAGTTGGTTTGCCTTCTGGCTTGTTTTATGGTACAGGAATTCCTGCATCGGTTTTAATTATTAATAAAAAAGGAGCTGCACAACGTGAAGAGGTTTTGTTTATAAATGCCGATAGAGAATACAAAGAAGGCAAAAATCAAAATAAATTACGTCCAGAAGATATTGCGAAGATTAGCTATATCTATAAAAACAAAGAAAATTTAGAAGGCTACGCTAGAAACATTTCTAAAGTCGCTTTAGACAAAGAAGACTATAATTTTAATATCCGTAGGTATGTAGACAACAGTCCGCCTGCAGAACCGCAAGATATCAATGCGCATTTACATGGTGGTATTCCAACGGTTGAGGTAGTAGCATTACAATCGTATTGGGAGAATTATCCAGACTTACAAAATGCTATTTTCGAAGCATCACCCAAAGAAAACTATCATCAATTTAAAAAAATGATTGATGCCAAAGAAGATATAAAAACATTGGTTTTAGCACACGAAGATGTGTATAAAAAACGAAAAGCCTACACAGATTGCGTAAACGATTGGTGGACAAACAATGTATCTAAACTAGAAGCCTTACCAACTCAAAGAAATGTATTCGACTTATATAAAGACTTTGCTGTTTCTATTGCTACCAATTTTAGTCAATTAGGTATTTTAGATTTACACAAAAGTAGAGGTGCTTTTGCTTCTTATTGGGACAGTTTAGAAACCGATTTAAAATCGATTGCAGCAAGTGGTTGGAATGCAGAATTAATTCCTGCGGATGATATTCTAAAATCTCAATTCCCAGAAGTATTAGAAGAATTAGCCAATAACGAAGCAAGACGAGACGAGTTAGAAGCTTTGTTTAACGAAGTAAATGAACTAGAAGAAGGTGAGTTTGACGAAGATAATTACGACGTATTCCCAAAAGAAGCCTTAAAAGATTTAAAAGACAATATCAAGGTTTTTAATGCAGACATACGCGAGCTTAAAAAAGAAATAAAAGCCTTAAAAATTAGAATAAAGGCCAACACAAGTTCTACTGTCACCCTGAGCGCAGTCGAAGGGTCTTCTTTAACCGAAGCATTAACCCAAAAACAAAAAGCCCAAACCCAAGCCGAAACCAAAAAAGCAGTTATAGAACAACAACTAGCAAAACACACCTCATTAACTTTAGAGCTAAGAGATTGCAAAGCAACCATAGCAGAAATAAAAGCAAAAAAAGAAGACTTGGTTGCCAAAGCAAGAGAAAGAATAACACCAGAGGAAGCCAAAGTTTTAATATTAGCACGTTTTAAAGAAACATTACACAACACTGTAATGGATTACGTAAACCGCTACGAACGCGCACTAATTACCGAGCTAGAAACACGCTACATCAAATACCAAAATACCTTGGTGAGTATTTTAGAAAGTAGAGAAACCGCGGCAAACCAATTAAATAACTTTTTAATGGAATTGGGTTATGAATAAAACTTTGGAAGAATTAGCTGTAGTTCATTATGGTAAAGATTATAAAGCGAATCCAAAGGGAGATGAGTTTCCTATATACGGAACAGGTGGAATAATGGGATATACTTCTCTAAAGTTAAATTCTGGACCTGCAATATTATCTGGACGAAAAGGATCAATAAATAATCCTTTATTTATTGAAGGAGATTTTTGGAATGTTGATACAATTTTTTGTGTTAAACCTAGGGAAGGAATAGTACCTAAATGGTTATATTATAACTTTATAAATACTGATTTAACTAAGCTTAATGAAGCGACAGGTGTACCAAGTGTTAGTGCTAGTAACTTGTATAGATTAACTTTTAAATATTTTGATTATTCACAACAAAAAAAATAGCCAAAATATTATCTACAGTAGATACAGTTATAGAACAAACCGAAACCGCTATTGCCAAATACCAAGCCATAAAACAAGGTTTAATGCACGATTTGTTTACACGCGGTATAGATGTAAATACAGGGTTGTTAAGACCAACAGCAGAAGATGCACCAGCGTTGTATAAAGAGAGTGCTTTGGGTTTGATTCCTAGAGATTGGGAAGACTCAATATTTAAAAAGTATCTAATTAAAAACTTATATGGTCCAAGGTTTAGCGGAGAGGACTATGATTCCGAAGGAAATGTAAAAACAATACGAGGAATGGATTTTTCTAAAAATGGAGAAATTTTATATGAACAAGCACCAATAGCTTTACTTCCTAAATCAAAAGTTAATGCACATTTGTTAGAGAAAGGAGATGTTGTAATGGTTACTACAGCAGATTGTGGTTTAACAGCGGTTTTTGAACAACAAGATTTTCAATTTATTCCGAGTGCATATTCTGTAAAATTTAGATTCAATGAAGAAGTTGAACCGTATTTCATTAAGTTTTTTATGCAAACTGATAAAGCTAAAAGGTTAGTCAATAAATATGTTAGGCAGGGAACTTTGGGTAATTTGCCAGGTTCGGATGTTGTAGGTTTCAATATAGCTCTACCTAAAATCGAGGAACAAAAAATAATTATTAATAGATTGAAAGGAGTTGAATCAAAAATCCAAATCGAGCAAGAAGCCTTAGCCAAATACCAACAACTAAAAGCAGGTTTGTTGCAAGATTTGTTAACGGGTAAGGTTGCTGTTAAAATAGAAAACGTGTAAAAAACTATAGTTATAAAAAATAAGTGCGATGAGTTATAAAGATGAAATTAAGAAACATTTAATAGCCTATAAAAAAACAGCATTTACTGATTTTAAACATGGATTTTGGATGAGAAGTAAGCCTCCAAAGGAGCTTGAATACGCTTTCAGAAAAAAGGATGAAACAAATAATGATGAAGATGAAAATATTATTTCATTTTATCAAAAACAATTTATTGAAAGTAGGTTTAGTGTTGTAAAAAGGCATATGTGTTTTCATCATATGAACTCGTCCCAAGCTATGTGTTTCAACTTCTTTTACCCTTTATATAAAGAAAATTGTTTAGAAACAATTACAGAATATTTAGGGTTTAAAGATGAAAAAGTTATTGAGAAAACAGTTCTATTTGAAAAACTATCTACAATCGATTCAAAAAAGGGTCACCGGCCAACAAACTTTGATTTCTATTTTGAAACCGAATCAGGAAAGAAGTTTTTTTTCGAAATCAAATATACTGAGTATGAATTTGGTAAAGCAGCTGATGATAAAGGCCATAATAACAAGTTTGAAAATGTATATAACACAAATAATATTTTTAACCCAATTCACGCTTCCTACAGAGAAAAACAATTGTTTTTTAAAAATTATCAAATCATTCGTAACTTGATTCATGTAGCGTCAGATTCCTATGTAGTTTTTGTTTATCCAAAAGATAATATTAGAATAAAAAAACAAGCAGTTCTGGCAAAATCCGAAATTATTAAAGAGACTTTTCAGAAAAATTTATTTACAATTGAATGGGAAGATATGTTCAAGAAAGTAAATGATAAAGTTAAGGTACCAACTCTAAAAAGTCAAATGGCCGAATTTGGAAAAAAGTATTTTATTGATACAAAATGAATAAAGAAAATTTAAAAGATGTGATGAGTTATTTTATAATAGCTTGTGATGTTCTTAATAAGTTTGGGAGAAATGTTTGGTAGAAAAAAAACAATAATAACCAGTATCTGAAAAATAAATTATTAAAAGGTAACAAGAAAGTATATGAAAACAACAAATAACCAAGCCTACGATTTTATGGGTAAACTAGCCATAGCATTAAAGACACAAGACATACAAATTACTTTCGATGCTTTAAAAGCTATTTTAAAAGAAAAAGGGATGCCATATTCAGAAGATAGTAATTTAGGTATTGGTAGATCAGTATCTTCTGCTTACAAAGCCTGGGCAAAAATAGACATTGTAGTGCATCACGCAATTGCTGATAGTTTTACATCACGAGATGGCAGTCATGCTTGGGATTAGGCGGTGCAATAATAGAGAAACTCAATAGTATTTAAACCAAACAGCAACTTTTACCAAGTGCTAAGAACTAAAAGTAAGTTTGTTGCAAGATTTGTTAACGGGTAAGGTTGTGGTTAGTGTAGATTAAAAAAAGAAAACATGTTTGATTTTAATTTAGTAGTACAGGAGGCAGAGAAAGTGGCAAAGTTTTGGTCATTTTCTCAAAACTGGTTTGATATTCTTTCTTTGGTATTAACTCTTTTAAGTTTATGGTTAGCTTTTTGGTTAGGTGAAAGAGGTTACAGACGTGATAAAAAAGATAAAATAAAAGAAGAAAAAGAACTTATTAACTCTGAGATTAAACTTTTTAAAAACAACTTAAAGCAATTATTAAAAGCTATTGATGGTCAGTTAAAGGGTTTAAAAAAATACCAGAATGATAAAAATTTTAGTCTTGAATTTCATGCTAACGTTCAAGTGGATTTTCTAAAATTCATTGATGTTAAACATGTATATGAATATTTTGGATTTAAAAATAAAGAAACAATAGATAAGGTAAATAAGCTTTTCTCTAATCTATTTGCTCTTAATGATTTTAGAGATTCCTTGCGAGACTCTGTGAGAACATATATTAGTAGGTATACCGATTTCGAAAAAGGTTTTTATTTATACAGAAAACTTATGTATAAAATGATGCATGAAATAGCAAATGAAAGAGCTATTGACATAAGACCTGAAGTTGGTGGTTATCAAATAAATTTTGGAACAAATCAATTCGCTCAACAATTTTTCAGGCTTAATCAGTCTGTATTAAATCATCCAGATTTGCAAGATGCCAATGGTATGGTTATTAGACCAAAATTAATTGAACTGTTTATTATGCCTGCAATAGAATTAAGTAAACAGTTTATTCCAGCAAACCATGATGCCATTCAAGTTTCGGATGTCGCTAACGAAGTTAATTCCTCTTGGATTAATATGGAAGTGGTTACCAAAGCCCACTTTAATGAAATTGATGCGCATATCGACACGCTTGAAAAAGTAAAAGAAAAAATTAATGAGTTTTTAGAATTAAAAAAAGATTAACAATAAATGTCAAAAATAGAAAACCACAAGTTTACAATAGAAGAAGCCTTTAACGATTGTTTTTATATAGTACCAGATTACCAGCGTGAGTATATTTGGAGCGATAAAGAAGTAAACAAACTACTAGACGATTTAAACAACGAAATAGAAAATGATGCTTCTAGCGAGTATTTTATTGGTACTATTTTAGTATCGCCTACCCATCAAAAAAAACAATACGATGTTATAGATGGGCAACAACGTTTAACCACATTTTTTTTAATGTTGTGCGCATTAAAAGCATTGTTTAAAGGGCAACCTCAAGAAGCCATTTTAAGTAATCTTATTTCTACAAGTTATACAGACAGTAATGGCGAAATTAGCACAAGCCTAAAATTAAACCCAAAATACGAAAATGCCGAAGAGGTTATACATGCTATTATAAAATCGGGTAATGCACCAGAAACTATAAAAGCCTTATTAAATGCAGCTGGTGTTTCGCAATTTGGAGCCTTAGAAAATATTATATATGCCTACACTACCATTTATCAATATTTAAAATTTAATTATCAAGAAACTGGAACGCTAAAAAAATATTGGGGAAACCTGTCTAACAATGTTGTGTTTATTCAAATTTCTACAGATGTAAGTAGTGCTCTAAAAATATTTGAAACCATTAACGAGCGTGGTGTGGGTTTAAACCCAATGGATTTACTTAAAAATCTCTTATTTACCAACGTTAAGTTAAACGAGTTTACCAAGCTTAAAAACGAATGGAAAAAAATAACCAATCCATTAGAGCAAAATAAAGAAAAGCCATTGCGTTTTTTACGTTACTTTTTAATGGCAAATTATAAAATAACAAACCATAGAAGCGATGGTATTGTTCGTGAAGACGAAATTTACGATTGGTTTTCTAAAAAAGAAAATATAGAGGTAAGTAACTACAAAACAGAACCGTTTGTGTTTGTGCGTAAAATTATAAAAACAGTAGATGATTTTTTAAAACTTACCAGAGGTAAAGGTAACGATGGCGAAGATAATGTGTACATGAATAATATTAGAAAGTTAACAGGAGGTGGTTTTAGCTTACATTATGTTATTCTTTTAGCATCTTACAATTTACCTAAAGAACTTTTTGATCACCTACTAAAACAACTAGAAACTTTTTTGTTTTACTTTATAGTTACTAGAACATCTACAAAAGTATTAGAACGTAATTTTTCAGCTTGGGCAGATGAACTAAGGGAAATAGCAAGCCTAACAGATCACGAGCTTCAAAAATTGAAATTAAATGCGTTTATTATTAACCGTTTCCAAAAAAGTACAACAAGCAAACAACCAGAATTAACAGATGCTTTAAAGCGTTATCATTTTTACTCTTTACAACAATATAGAACACGCTATATACTCGCTAAATATACACAACACGTAAATATGGCATATAAAGGCTTAAAAAGTCCAGATAATTTAAACGATTATACCAATTTGGAAATTGAGCATATTTTACCAAATACACCAAACGAAGCATTGTTAACAGATTTTAATGCGCATCCAGATAATAAAGACAGAGAATATGCACAATATAAAGTGAAGTTAGGAAATCTAACACTTTTAGAAAAACCAATTAACATTGTTGCTGGTCGTGAGTTTTTTAATAATAAAAAAGAGCAATATAAAATGAGTAAATACTACTTAACAAGTAGTTTAGATGTTCTGAATAGTGTTGGTGTAAATACTTCAATAACTCGTATTAATGAAAAACTATTACCTTTTGAGAACCAATGGACTGCAAAACAAATTGATGAAAGACAAGAAATGTTACTAGAACTGGCAGCCGATATATGGAAAATAGAAGCGTTGGGAAATTAAAGGTATTACAGTATATAAAACGAAAAACAATGGTATGCCATGTATCGTTGTTATTACATAAAAATTAAAATTTATGAGCCAATTAGCAAATATTTATACTTATTTAATTACAAATCGTAAGCATCTTCGACAATCATGGCGAAGAGACTACGAAGATATTGTAACAAGGGTTCAAAGTTTAAGAACTGAATTGGCTAAAAATATTAGCTATGATTTGAATAGTTTAGAGATTTATAACTCAATAAGCTTTAATAATAAAGAAGATTTGTTTTGGCGTCTGTTTGCTAACAAAAGTAACGGTGTGTCTAGCAATGGTCGTTCAAATTTAAGTGGCAATAGTAGAAGTACAGTTATAAATGATTCAGATTTTTTGACTGCACTTAAAAACTTGATTGTTGACCCAAGTTTCAAAAACCATAATGAATTTGAGTTTGTTTGGAGTGAAAAAATAGGACAAAATAATCCAGTTTTAACTAATCGTGTTACAGCATCTTGCACGCTTGAAGTGAGTAGCACAGTGGATTCTGGAAAATTTAATCAAGTTTTTGATTGGCTTATTAGAAAAAAATTAATTCCACCATATTCAGGTAGCAATACTTGGTATGAAAAAAACAAGTTTGTTGTTTCAGAGTTAAGGAAAGTACTATCTATAGAAAAAGACTATGATGAATTTTGGTGTAATATTTTTTATTGGGAAATGTATGTAAACCTCGCAAATCCTTTTAGTTTAAAAAAGCAGCTGGTTAAATATGGTGCACCAGGTACAGGTAAAACCTATAAAGCAAAAGAAATATCTAAGTTACAATTTGATATATGGAAAGTGGAACATCCTGCAAATACAGAGACTTATGATAGTGTTCATAAAGTAGTGCAATTTCATCCATCATATTCTTATGAAGATTTTATGGAAGGTTTACGACCTGTTTTAGATGTTAATAACCAAGCACAATTACAATTAGTAAATGGTATTTTTAAAACCATGTGTATTTCAGCTGGAAAATGGGAAGTTGAGGTCGCAACTTTAATCAAAGGTAATAAGCTCGAAAAATGGGAACAATTAACTGTTAATGATCTATTGCCTTTTAAAGATTTCTTAACCAAATCATATTGGGATTTTGTATTTAACGTTACTAATAAAAGCACTAAAGTAATAGAAATAATTCCGCCATATTTTATAATTATTGATGAAATAAATAGAGCCGAATTAAGTCGTGTTTTCGGTGAATTAATGTATTGCCTAGAATATAGAGGTGTTAATGGTGCTATTGAAACGCAATACAATCAATTAAATACTGAGGCGACAGGAATGATAGAATTAGGGGGAGCTTATAAGTTTTTTGTTCCTCATAATTTATATATCATAGGCACAATGAACACCGTAGATAGAAGTGTGGAAAGTTTCGATTTTGCGTTACGTCGTCGTTTTAGATGGCAAGAAGTAAAACCAAGTATTGGATTGTTGACATATCATTTACAAGCAAAGAATCCTGCTTGGGTTGGTTTAGCTGAAAACCTGAGAAAGCTTAACGAAGCTATTAGAAAAGAACCTTTATTGGGTAAGGATTACTGCATTGGTCATGCCTACTTAATGGATTTAGGTTTTGCATCCAATACGACCTATAAAGAAGTTAAAAAGTTAGTTTGGGAAGATAGTATTTTATCATTATTAGAAGAATATGTAAGAGGAACAGGAAGAGAAAATGAAATCATTGAAACGTTTGCTAAAAGCTTTGGTGTATAATTGATGGAAAACTGGCTCTCAAATATAATTAAAGAAGGAACTTTAGTTGATAATCAACAGTACTTTGTAAGTGATGGTTTATTGACATCGACTAATGCCAATCTTCAAATAAGATTAAAAGCCAAAGCAAAAAGAGAGCACACAAAAGTTTGGAATGATAATGAAAGTGTTTGGTGGTTTTTATTAGAGAACACAAAGGCTGTAAATACACAACTTTCCAATAGTAAAGATTCAAATATCACGCTGTTTAATGAAAAGGAATATGAGCATAATAGCGACGATGATTTTTTTAAGGTATCAGGATATAATGCTTATAATTTTTCAGCACAATCTGGCAACATCATTGGTTATTTAAAAAAGGATAATTACGCATTAAAAATAAGTTCTCGTTTTGGAGATCAATTTTTAAAATATATTATAGCAGATGCTGATGGTTTTTTAGAAATTGAAAATTATGGAGGTCAAGAAAACAATGAAGGCTTTGAGTGGTTGTTAATTTATCTTTGGAAAATAAAGTTAAAAAAAGCATTGCGATTGGGTTTGCCAAAACAGTATGTTTCAAAAACAAGAACGCTAAATAAAGTAAAAGGAAATGTTCATGCTTTAGATTATTTTTTAACAAAAGAACAAGCAAAATATAAGTGCACTTATAGAGAACACAGTTACAACAATCCTACAGTTAGATTAATAGCATCTGTTTTTGAGTTGTTAAAAGGGAATTCTTTTGTACGTGATATGCATCAAATTAGAAGTTCTTTTTTAATCTCTATAGGAGGTGTTAAGACTAATCGACGAGAATTATTAGCCACAAAAAACGAAACCAATCCATTTTATCAAGAATATAATGAAGTTATTGAGCTTTCTAAACGTATTATAAAAAACGATGTTGCAACTTTTGGTGAGTTGTCAGAGACTAGTGCTTTCTTTTTTGATGTTTCTATGCTTTTTGAATATTTTATTAAAAAACTATTAATAAGGAACGGTTTTAAAATGCTTTCAAAATTCAATAGCGCTTTAACTATCGAAACAGGAACGTATCAAAGAAAGCTGCAACCAGATCTGTTATTTGAAGATGAAAAAGGTTTTTATGTTTTTGATGTAAAATATAAAGCATTTGATAAAAGATATGGAGTAAAAAGAGAAGACCTTTTTCAATTGCATACTTATATTGGTCAATATGGCAATGATAACAAAATTAAAGGTTGTGGCTTTATATATCCATCAAGAGAAAAAGAAAATAAAATTATTACGAGAACAATAAATATGATGGGAGTAAATATCTCTTTTTATATTTGTTTATTGGCAATTCCAGACGAAAAAGATGGAATTCAATTTAATAAATTGTTTAAATCTAAGTGTGAACAATTTGTGTTTTCATTAAAGGAAAAACTGAATACAAAATAATTATGGCAGAATATAAAAACGTAGAAAAACCATTTTTAGAAAAACTAAAAGACCTCAATTGGAAAGTAATAGATCAAGGTGCTTTTGGTATTCCGCAAGATCCTGCCAAAAGTTTACGTACTAGTTTTAAAGAAGTGACTTTAAAAAAAGAGTTTGTAAAAGCTGTGAAAAAAATAAATGTAGTTGATGGTGTAGAATGGTTAACTCAAAAGCAATTAGAAGATTTATACAGCGAAACCATTGCAACGGAAAAAACAAATCTATCACTTTTAGAAGCCAACAAACAAGTCTTCGAAAAACTAATAGGCGTTACCAAAACCACAGTAGCTAAAAACGAAACTACAGGTGAAGAAAACCCACTAGTAAAACTAATAGATTTTAAAAATTGGGATAATAATGATTTTGTAGCCATTAATCAATTTAGAGTTGTAACACCTGGAGGGCCAAGAGAAGGTATTATTCCAGATATTGTTTTGTTTGTAAATGGTTTGCCTTTTTCAGTTGTAGAGTGTAAAGATGTAGATGTAGCTGATCCTATTTCTAGTGCTGTGGAGCAAATTATGCGTTATGCCAATACACGTGGAGACGATTTTGGTTTTACAGATGGAGAAGAACGTTTGTTTCATTATAATCTGTTTAGCATTGCTACGCATGGAGAAGAAGCACGAGTTGGTTCTATTACAGGGGATTTTGAGTATTACTTAAACTGGAAAGACATATTTCCAGAGGTGTATAGAAATATTAGTCTAGAAAATTACGCAGCAGAAGAAACTGCTAGATATCAAAATAATGGTTTACATAACGATCCTCGTGTTCGTCAAGAGGTATTGATAAAAGGGATTTTAAACAAAGAAATTTTATTAGATATATTACAACACTTCACTTTATTTATGGAAATAAAAGAAGGTGTAGAAGTTAAAATAGTTTGTCGCTATCAGCAATACAGAGCAGCAGGGAAAATAATAGACAGATTACGAAATGAAACCACAGGTAAAACGCGTTCTGGTGTGGTGTGGCATACACAAGGTTCTGGGAAGTCTTTAACCATGGTGTTTTTCGTTCGTAAGTTACGCTCGCAAAATGACCTTAAAGATTATAAGGTTATCATGATGGTAGATCGTAAAGATTTGGAAAAACAATTGTCTGCCACTGCACGTTTAACCAATGAGTTTAAAGAAGCTAATATCGTGAGTTCGCGTAAAGAGCTTCTACCAAAGTTAAGTGGTAATGCTTCAAACTTAAACATGGTAATGGTGCACAAGTTTGTACAGGAAGAATTAAAGCATTCTAAGGCGTTAATGAAAGCTTTTGTAGAAGAAGGCAAGGTACCAGAATTTAAGCCATTTGATGTGGTTAATACATCTGATAGAATTGTAATACTAATAGATGAAGCGCATAGAACCCAAGGTGGTGATATGGGAGATAATTTGTTTACTGCATTTCCACAAGCGACTAAAATAGCGTTTACAGGAACACCTTTATTAACAGACAGACACAAACAGAAAACACATGAGCGTTTTGGTGGTACTGGAGAGTTTATTGATACGTATAAAATTAGAGAAGCCGTAGATGATAGAGCAACTTTAGATATTATCTATATTGGTAAAACGACTAACGATAAAATTAAATCTAAAGAAGCTTTTGATTCAGAGTTTGAAGATGTCTTTAAAAAACAAAATAAAGAGGAAAAAGAAGAAATCCAAAAGCGTTACGGTACCATGCAAGCCTATTTGGAAAACATGGATCGCTTGCGAAAAATTGCTAAGAATTTAGTAAAACATTATGTAGACGATATTTTACCTAATGGCTTTAAAGCAATGGTTGTTGGGAGTTCTATAGTGGCTGCAGCGCGTTATCAATTTTTAATTGATGAAGCATTAAGAGAGCGTATTGAATTAGAGAAAGGGAAAGCAGAACCAGATACCGATTTAATTAAAAAAATCGACTTTATAAAAATTGGGACTATAGTTACCAAACAAGATAATAATGAACAAGGATATATTAGTGCAGCAAGAAAAAATGCAAGAGAAATAAAGGCGGTTGATAATTTTAAAAAAGACTTTGATTACAGTACAGACGAAGAAGGTAATTATTTAAAACCAGAAACTGGTGTTGCTTTTTTATGTGTATGTGATAAACTGTTAACAGGTTTTGATGCACCAATTGCACAAGTAATGTATTTAGATAAAAGTATTAGAGAACATGATTTATTACAAGCTATTGCGAGGGTAAACCGAACTAGGAAAGATAAATCTCATGGTATTTTGGTTGATTATTTTGGAGTATCGAATCACTTAAAAGATGCCTTGAATATTTGGGGAGCAGAAGATGAAGAAGATATTAAAGAATTACTAGCCTATTTTAGAGATATTAATAAAGAAATTCCTGTTTTAGAAGCAAGATACAATCGTATGATTCAATTGTTTACAGATAGAGGAATTACGGATTTTGAAAAGTTTGCAGAGCAACGAATGACTAATAAAGATGTAGAATTTCAATTAGCGGAGGATTGTATAACATTAGCAGAATCGATTCCTTTTAGAGCACAATTTGACACCTATATAAAAGCGTTTTTTGATAGTTTAGATTTGTTATTTAATTCAGAAGCTGCAAGAAAATATTACATTCCTGCAAAGCGTTTTGGGTATTTGTTAGTTCGAATTAAAAATCGTTATAAAGATCCTAGTATGGATTTAAAATGGGCAAAACCTAAAGTGCGTAAAATGATTGACGCACATTTAGAAACCTTAGGCATTGATAGTCGTGTGGCACCAATAAGTTTATTGTCTAAAGATTTTGCTAAAGAAGTAGGTAAATTGGGTAAAAACTCAAAATCTAAAGCGTCAGAAATGGAACATGCGATAAGACGACATATAAAGGTGAACTTGAATAAGGATCCTGCTTTATACAAACGTTTTCTAAAACGTATGGAAGAAATTATTGAACGTTACCAAGGGAATTGGGATGCAATTGTTGAAGAGTTTGAGAAAGTAAGAGAAGATTTAGCTAAAGGTAGAAAAGGTGAAAATGAAGAGGAGGGATTAGACGAACAAGAATTGCCATTTTATGATTTTGTTATTTTTAGTGCTTTTAAAGATGAGGCTATAACTGATGAGGAAAAAGAAGCATTAAAAAAACTAACCATTGAATTAGTAAAAGTCTTGCAAGACGCTATAAATAAACCTAATTTTTGGAAAGGCAGAGCAGCAGAAATACGTAAATTGCAAGGAGAAATAGATGATATACTTGATTTTTCAGGTATCGAAAAAGTAGCTAAGCTACATTCTAAATTAAGTGTAGAATTAATGAATTTAGCCAAACGTAGACATCAAGAATTGACAAAGTAGAATGATAGTTTCAGGAATAGATATAACGATTCAAAAAAGTGAACGTAAAACGGTCAGCATTTTTGTAGAACGAAATGGTTCTGTATCTGCACGTGTTCCAATAAATCTCAATGATGAGGATATTAAAGAGATTCTAAAAGCTAAAGAATACCAAATTTTTAAAAACTTATCGGAATGGGAACTCTTAAATGCAAACGCTGTAGATAGAGAATATGTAAACGGCCAATCATTTTTGTATTTAGGTCGAAACTATCGATTAAAACTAGTAGATGATAATCTTGAAGGTGTACATTTTATAAAAAATACTTTCATACTAAATAAAGCCGATAGGCATAAGGCTAAAGCATTATTCGTTCAATTTTATAAAGACAAATTAAATAGTAAAATCTATTCAATAATAGAAAGGTATAAAACGCAATTAGGGGTTGAGCCTAATGGGATTAAAGTTATGGAATTACAAAACCGTTGGGCTTCTTGTACTTCGAGTGGTAACGTTAATTTTCATTGGAAATGCGCAATGGCTCCAATAGATGTTTTACATTATATTGTAGTACATGAGTTAGCGCATTTAATATATAATAATCACTCTCAAGCCTTCTGGAATGAAGTAGATAAAATATTACCCAACTATAGTGAGCAAATTAATTGGCTAAAGATTAATGGTGCAGGTATGGACTTGTAAAATATAAAAGACATTTTTTTTGTTTTACCAACCTTCCATTGTTCTATAACTCATTTTAGATTCTTTTTCTCCTTTTCTAAGACTTCCATGTTTGGATTTTATATAATTTTTATAAAATAATCTGAAATTTTTAAGGTTACCATCCCATCCAGTACTTTTTGAGATTTCAAATTCATTATTTATGTCTGTTTTGTGTTCTGGAAAATGGTAATATTTAAAAAAATCATCACTTACTAATTTTAGTATTTTGTCGTCCTTTTTGTTTAATAGCCTATAATTATGCCAATTAATAGCGAGTTTATCTAAGTCTCTAAAATTTCCATATAAAGGACTTCCTAACTGATTTAACCACGTTTTTAGATCTTCTGGGTATTCATTGTGACTTTGGAAACTCATTTTGTCCCAAGATTTTTTGAAGTCTTCCCAAATAAAAAAATTTGCTTCCTCGAAAGTTGGCATTTTTACAGCAAATTGACAAATGCGATCAAAAAACTTATGTGTTAAGTAGGTTTCATTGTCTCGTAAAGCAGTAATGTCTTTTGTAGATGTAAAAGCAATACGGATATTGAATTTTTTCTCTTTAAAGCCAAATCTACCACCATCTCCAGTTGATATGCCATTAAATAGCAGTCCTTGACTCTCTTTGTTCAGTTCTTCTATATCTGAAATAACTAATAAACCATTATCAGAGTCTTCAAATAAATTAGTCCAGTCTTCTTCATTGTATTTATTAGTGTTAAAAGCAGAGATAAATAAGATATTATCTAAATTTTTAATGTCTTTTTCATAAATCCTTTGGATTTCCTTTAGCCAATGTGCTTTTCCTGTACCTCTTGAGCCTAATATTAAAATTGAAAATCTTCCTGGATTGATTAGGTAGGAATTTAGTTTAATAATAGCGGCCTTTCGTTTTTCACCTTCTTTACTTATTAATGTTTTTATTTTGTTAGATATCACGTGTTTATTTGTTTTTTATCGCGTATAAGTTTTCAATATACATCTATTTGGTTTATTTGTAGTCAATAATATTAATAATCAAAACAATAAAAAATTATGAGTAAATCAAAATCAATGTCAAAAGCAGCAGCTTCAAGAATTCAAAGTACAACAGCTAAAGCTTCAGGTGCTGGAGGGGTGCCAAAAGGAAGTTTCGCAACAAGAGCTCAAAGTACAGCTGCTAAAAGTTCTAAGTAGTAAATATTAGTAACACCTCGTCTTTATAATTAGAGACGAGGTTAAATTTAAAACTTAAACAAAATGAAAAATATATTAAACGATAAAATAAGTTCACATTTTAAAAAACGATTAAACCAGCGACAAATAGAAAAGTCTTTAATTCGTTTATGCCTAATGAAAGGAGTCGTAAAGTTAATGGGAGGTAATAAAGTAGAGCATACATTAAGTTTAGAAGGTATTGTAAAAGCAATAGAACAAGGTTATATTTCTGTTGGAGACTGTATTGGTATTACGAAATTGACAGTTGTTGCTAAAGAAAATCGGTTGATAACAGTTTATGCTAGATTTGGAGATACAGGAATAACTCATTAGAATAATATTAAATAAGAGATATATAAGCTAGTTATTTTTGTTTTAGTAGAAAATTACTACAAATTGCACTATTTTGAAACTTTTTAAATCCACCACCATTTAAATGCACATATTAAAAATAATACATGGCTATCCACCACACTATAACGCTGGTTCGGAAGTTTATAGTCAATCTATATGCAACCAATTATCAAAAACACATAAAGTTTCCGTTTTTACAAGAGAGGAAAACCCATACGCTAAAGATTTTGAAATTCGTCACGAAAAAGCAAACCCAAATTTAGACTTATATTTCGTAAACAATCCTAACGGAAAGGATGGATACAAGCATAAAACTATCGATGATAACTTTAAACAACTAGTTCAAGATTTAAAACCTGATGTTGCACATATTGGTCATTTAAATCATTTGTCTACAGGAATTATAGATGTCTTAAACGTATTAGAAATTCCTGTAATTTTTACATTACACGATTTTTGGTTAATGTGTCCTAGAGGGCAATTTTTAACTAGAAGTATTGGTAAAACGGATAATAACCAGCTGTGTTCCGGTCAAGAAGATAAAAAGTGTGCAACGAATTGTTATCAAGTCTATTTTAGTGGAAAAGAAGATGAGGAGCAACAGGATATTGATAATTGGAGTAACTGGGTAAACAGACGAATGCAAGAGACCAAATCGATAATTGATAAAGTAGATTTGTTTATTGCGCCCTCCAAATATCTTCAGGAACGTTTTGTGGATGATTTTAATATCCCTGAATCTAAAATCACTTATTTAGATTATGGTTTTCCTACGCATTATTTAACACAAACAGAAAAAGCTAAAACAAAAGAGGTATTTACTTTTGGTTATATCGGGACTCATATTCCTGCAAAGGGGATTAACCAATTAATAGAAGCTTTTAAACAAGTAAAAAAACCAGCAGTTCTAAAGATCTTTGGTCGCGAAAAAGGACAGAGTACGGCAGCTTTAAAAGTGTTAGCAGCAACTTGTAATAATAAAGTGGAATTTTTAGGAGAATACATAAATCATAATTTGGCTAACGATGTTTTTGCACACGTTGACAGTATAGTAGTGCCTTCTATTTGGGGAGAAAACTCACCTTTAGTAATTCACGAAGCGCAAGCATGTAAAGTGCCGGTAATTACTGCAGATTTTGGAGGAATGAAAGAGTATGTAAAGCATCAAGTAAATGGTTTGCTATTTAAACATAGAGATGTAGACGCGTTAGCAGGTCAATTAAATTTTGCGGTATCAAATCCCGAGAAAATGAAAGCTTATGGAGAAAAAGGTTATTTGTTTTCAGAAGATGGAAGTGTGCCTGAAATAAAAGCACATTGTGAAGAATTACTGAATATTTATGAATATTACAGTACTCCAAATAAGTTTTGGCGTGTCACTATAGATACCAACCCAGAAGACTGCAATCTAAAGTGTATTATGTGCGAAGAGCACAGTCCATATAGTAACTTTATAGATACGCTATACAAGGAAACAGGTGTCAAGCGTAGGCGTATGGATTTTGCTACAGTTACACAGATTTTTGAACAAGCTTCCGCTTTAGGTGTAAAAGAAATTATACCATCTACAATGGGAGAGCCATTATTATATAAACAGTTTGACGAGATTTTCGATTTAGCAAAACAGCATGATATTAAAATTAATTTAACTACAAACGGAACATTTCCTAAAAAGAGTGTTTTAGATTGGGCTAAATTAATTGTTCCAAATACTTCTGATGTTAAAATAAGTTGGAATGGTGCCACAGCAGAAACTTCTAAAGAAGTGATGCATGGCTTAGATTTCGAAAAGGCAATTGCTAATGTAAAAGAGTTCATAGCTTATAGGGATGAATACTTAATAACGAATGGTTATTTCTGTCGTGTTACGTTACAATTAACATTCATGCAGAATAACATGCATGAGTTGGTTGATATTATAAAGCTAGCAGCTTCTTTAGGTGTGGATCGTGTTAAAGGGCATCAGTTATGGGATCACTTTGATGAAATTAAGAAGTTGTCCATGAAAGCAACACCAGAAAGTGTATCGCAATGGAATACTTATGTTTTAGAGGCGCATAAAGCAGCCGAAGAATTTAGAAAACCAAACGGAGAAAAAGTATTGTTGGAAAATATTATCTCTATTGAAGATAATGAAATTTCAGAAGTGCCTGGGGATTATGAATGTCCCTTTTTAGAACAAGAATTATGGATATCTGCAACAGGTAAAATATCACCTTGCTGTGCTCCAGATAATTTAAGGCAGTCTTTAGGGGATTTTGGAAATATAAAAACATCATCTGTTCAGGAGGTCTTGAAAAGTGAACGTTATTTAGATTTAGTAAGTAATTATAAAACTAAAGACGTTTGTAAAACTTGTGTAATGCGTAAACCTTTATGAGAAACTTTAGAGATAGTGCTAAGTTTAATTTAAAACTAAAAAAAGCAATAATTTATAGAGCTTCTGTTTTTGATTTATTAGACAATAATAAACTCTTAGAAGGTAAAAAGATAAAAACAATAATAGATTTAAGAGCCGATAGAGAGATAGAAGCGATTTCTTATTCTGAAGACTTATTGAGTAAGGTCAATTATGTTAAAGCGCAATTTGATCCTTGGAATCAACCAGAATGGTTTAAAGAAAAGCATAATGTAGGCTCAAATCATGAGATAGCATATCGTTTTTTTGCTATGGGCTGTAAAAATGCAGTTAAGAAAACATTTGAAACTATTTTAGAACACAAGTCAGGAACAATAGCAATTCACTGTCATGCAGGGAAAGATAGAACAGGAATTGTATTTTCTATGTTGCACCTTTTGTTAGGATCATCTATAGAAAACTTATATACGGACTATTTAGCTAGTGAGATGGATGTTTCTAAAGAAAAGCTAAACATAGCACTTGATATTATTGAAAAAGAAGGAGGTATTGAGGCTTATTTATTGACTTGCGGATTAACTGAAAATCAAATAATAAATATAAAACAGAAACTGTTAAATGAGTAATAGAGACTTTTTAAAATCCTTTTTCACAGAACATTGGAAGTATATGACTGTTAGCGCAGCTTGTAAGTTAAATTTATTCGATGTTTTAGTTTCTGGAGGAAAAACATCTTTAGAGATTTCAGAATGTTTATCTATAAAAAAACAAAATGGTGAGTTGTTGTTGAATGGGTTGGTTAGTATTGATTTTTTGGATAAAGTAAAGAGTAAGTATGAATTGAACAATTTATCTAAATTGTTAACTGACAATCATCCTGAAACTTTAAAGTACACATGTCTTAACTGGTCTGGAGAGCATTTAGATGCTTGGAGTGATTTAGAAGAATCTATAAAAACAGGAAATAGTTTTTTTGAAAATAAATATAAAATTAGCTATTTCGATTTTTTGAATGAAAATGAAGAAAAACTAGATCATTATCATAAAGCAATGTTCGCTTATGCTAAAGATGATTATAAAGATATTGCAGATGTAATTGATTTTAGTATTCATAAAAGTGTAATGGATGTAGGAGGAGGATATGGAGCTGCAATATCCAACGTTAAAGAAAGGTTTTCGGAATTGGATTGCTACCTATTGGATTTAGAGTTAGTTATTGATAGATCTAATTTACTTAATGACGTTAAGCTTCTTAAGGGTGATTTTTTTAAAGAAATACCAAAAGTATCAGATGCTATAATATTATCTAGAATTCTACATGATTGGAACGAGGAAAAATCTACTCAAATTTTAAATAATTTATATCAAGCATTGCCAGAACACGGAACCTTATATATTATTGAGAACTGTTCAGATAAAATAGATGTAGATCTCTCATTGTTATCTTTAAATATGTTGGTTATGTGTGACAGTTTTGAGCGATCTTCTTATGAATATATAGCGTTAGCAAATGAATCTCAATTTAAGTTTATAGAGGCTAAAAAACTAAATGAATTACAAACGATATTAATATTTAAGAAGTAATGAATTGGAGAGATATAAAAGTTTCAAAAAAAAGTAATTTATTTACTTATAAAGATGAACCTGTTTTTGGTAAAGTATATAATGAAGTATTGAAATTTCATAGTCCAGGAATAGCTCCTGTAAAGGACGACTCAGGTTGGTGCCATATAGATGTCAATGGAAATGAAGTTTATAAACAACGTTATGATAGAGCGTTTGGTTATTATTTTAATAGAGCCAGTGTCATTCAAAATAAGAATTGGTTTCATATAAACGAAAAAGGGGAGCGGTTATATGATGTAAATTACGCTTGGACAGGAAATTATCAAGAAAATGTCTGTTCTGTTAGAGATTTTAATAATCAATATTTCCATATTGATTTAAATGGTAACCCTATCTATAATACAAAATATAAGTTTGTAGGCGATTTTAAAGATGGTTATGCATGTGCTCGGTTAGTTGATGGTTTATATAAACACATCAATTTTAAAGGTGAATTTTTAAACGATAAAACGTTTTTAGATTTAGGAATTTTTCATAAAAATTATGCGATAGCAAAAGATGAAAATGGTTGGTATCATATTGATAAAGAAGGAAATGAACTTTATAAAGAAAGATATGTTATGATTGAACCATTTTATAATGGATTTGCTGTGGTAGATACTTATGGAAATATTAAACAAATAATAAACGAAGAAGGAGTTGTTGTATTGAAAGTATAAAAGCTAATTAAAGCTTCAAATAAACAACACCTCTAGTTTCTACATCATAAAAAGGAGATCTACCATATTGATCCTGTTGCATGTTGTTGATTGGTAAATATCTATTCGTAAGTAGTAATTTTAAATCGTCGAGATCACCTTTAGTTGCTGGTTTATTTTTATTTGAGGTTATCAAAGATTTTAAGCCATCTGCGATTAAAGCACCTGCAGCGGCATTACCAACTCCAGATGTACTCATAGATTCTATTTTGTTTGTTTCAACAGGAGGGGAGTCTAATGTTGTTGAAATAGCACTGTTGGTTTGTGTTGTTGGTGTGTTGGTTATTGTTTTTCGAGCATGATATGCCTTAGAACGGCAAGTATTGCTACAGTATTTCTGCACACGTCGGCGTGTTGGCTCGAATTCAGAATAGCAATAATTACAAGTATATAATTTCATTAATTTGTATTTTAGCGTAAAACAAACGTTTGTTTTACGCTAAAATACAAATTATTCGATAACATTAAAAACTGTTTTAAGAATCATTTTTCTAGCTTCTTCTTCTGTTACAAGAGGTTTCTTTTTAAAACTTTTATTTGTTTGTTCTTTTTCCTTTTTAAGTTCATTAAAGTAAACAATGGATTTGCTATTTTCAGTTTGAGAATTAGAACTTTTTAAATTTAAAGGAGGTAGTTTTATGTTTTTAGTGATATCTCTAAAATTGGCCTCAATAAGTTGAAAAGTATTAGCTTTATTATGAGGTAAATGATTTTTGTTAGGGTAGAAGTTTCTAACAAATTCTTCTAAATGCTTTTTATGTAATGTAAATTGAATTTGAAACAATCCTTTAGTTGTAGTATCTAAATTGTCTAAAAAATGTAAGTTAGAGTTTAACCAGTTTGTAATGTATAACGAGGATTCCGCTTGTTCAAAATGTTTATCTATTATATAAGAAAATTCATAATCCTTCAAATTATTTTTCTTTTCTAATAACAAGAATATTATTTCTGAAAGAGATTTACCTTTTTTTACATATTTAGTACTATCCTCTGTTTTATCATAATGAAAGGCTCCTTTTTTATAATCTAAAATTGATAATCTATTAAATAGTAAATCCTTATATTTTATCAAATCTGATTCCTTTATAATTTCTAAAATATCAGAATCTAACGGAATAAAAAATAATAAATTATCCCATAGTTTTTCAACTAATCTTAAATGGAGAGTATGTAAATCAGTATTAATCATTTATGTTTTTTAACATTTCAGAGTAATCAGCAGGCAGTTCAGCATCAATATCTCTTAAGTATTTTTCTAAAGCTGTCATACTTGAATGACCAGTAATTAGCATTAATTTACTTTTAGCCTCATATGGAGAAGAGTTTTTAACCATTGCCCTATATAGTTTTGTAATATAGGTGTGCCTAAAGCTATATAAGCCGTAATCAATACCTAGTTCGAATTCTTTTTTTACTCCATTTTTAAATCGTTTTGTATAGAAATCACGTTTGTTATTAAGCTTTGTATCCCAAGTTCCTCCAATTTCGTCTCTTGCAAATAATGAATCTTCTGGATTTAATTTTGTTAAATCAGGTAGTTCTTTCCAAAGTAATTCAGGAATGATTTTAGTTTTTAACGGACTGTTTTTTGCTTTAAACTGAACTGTTCTGTTTGTTATATTAATATCTTTTATTTGAAGTCTACAAACTTCAATAGGACGTAAAAAGTTGAATGAAATAAATTTAATGAATAATAATAGGACTTTGTCATTCTTTTCTAAATATTCAAAAATAGCCTCTTGTTTGTCTTGAGTATATGTTTTATTTCTATTTGGAGTAGATTTTAATACAGGTATTTTTTTTATAAAGTTAGAGTCAATAATTTCATTGTCTTCTAAAACTTGAACGATACTGCTTAATACCGTACGATAATTATTTCTGTTTCTTGCGCTAGTTCTTTCTAAGATACCATTTAAGAAAACAAATGTTATTTTTTTAGTTAACCCATTAATCGTTTTAATTTCTGGATGATTTTTTAAAATCCATTTTAGAAAAAAATGGATTTTGTTATTGTAATCTCTAATAGAAGTAACTCCAACTATTTGTTTTTTATAGTTTAATGCAAAATCAAAAGCTTCTTTTATTGGCATTTTAGGAGCTTCATCTTTTTCTGTTGACTTTTTTTCTAAAACTTCAGGTGTTTCTTTTTTAGTTGCAGAAGTAGCTTTCTTACTAATTATTTTGTTTTCAACTTCAATATTATCTTCAAAAGGAGAATAGCCTTGTTTTAATATTTTTAAAAGTGTCTTTCTATATTGTATTAATATCTCTAGTCGATCTTCTTTATTTTTATAGGTATTAGCATCTCCATAAAAAGGAGTAACTCTTTTCAGTTTACCTGTTTCAGGATGTCTAAATGAAAAATAAACATACCAGCGTTTGGACAAGTCGCCATTGGCGTCGTAGATTTTTGGAGAAGAATAATTCTTTTTAATTTTCAAATCGTATGCATTATCGTATTCACTATCGTATGCAAATGTAACAATCTGTTTAAAATTAAGCATAAAAAAAACGGTTTAGTAAGACTAAACCGCTTATTTACAATGATTTCAATGTTGTAGCGAGAATGGGGCACGATCCCATGACCTCCGAGTTATGAATCCGACGCTCTAACCAGCTGAGCTACCTCGCCATTATTTTGAGAGTGCAAATATAAAAACAAATTCATTGTGAGCAAACATAAAGTGAAATAAAATATTTATTTATTTTTTTTAATAAACTTATTAATTAATGTATATATTGGAGACATAATATTTTTATATAATTATTACATGGACGAAAAAGTTAAATACGAATTAGAATTCCCTATACACGCCTCACCAGCATTACTTTATCAATATATCTCGACGCCTTCTGGTTTGTCTGAATGGTATGCGGATAATGTAAATTCTCGTGGTGAAATTTTTAAATTCATTTGGGACGGTTCAGAAGAGCAAGCTAAGTTACTTACTAAAAAAAGTGGAGAACGTATTAAATTTCGTTGGTTGGAAGATGAAGGAGAGTCTTATTTCTTTGAAATTAGAATTCAAGTAGATGAGATTACTAAAGATGTTTCTATAATGATTACAGATTTTGCAGAAGAAGATGAAGTAGAGGAAGGGAAAATGCTTTGGGAAAATCAGATTTCAGATTTAAAACAAGTATTAGGCTCAGCTTAGTAAATACATATTTTAAACTTATATTTGTGCCGAAGAAATTCGGCACTTTTTTTATGATAAATATTAACGGAAATTTTAGCGACAACAATCAAGTTTTAACACCAGAAAATCGTGGCTATAGCTATGGTGATGCATTATTTGAAACTATTAAAGTTTCTAATGGTAAAATACTATTTCTTGAGGATCATTATTTTAGGTTAATGGCATCTATGCGTATTATGCGTATGGACATTCCAATGACATTTACAATGGATTTTATAGAAGCTGAAATTTTAAAAACTATTGAGAAAAATAATTTATTAAGTGCTTCAGCAAGAGTGAAAATTCAAGTACATAGAAATAGTGGTGGATTATATTTACCTACTAACAAAGAAGTAACGTTTATTATTTCCGCGAAAGCGTTAGATTCAGATTTCTATTTGTTAAATGATGAGGCTTATGAAGTCGATTTGTTTAAAGACTTTTATGTTGCTCCAGGATTGTTATCGACATTAAAGACAAATAATAAGGCTATTAATGTTGTAGGAAGTGTTTACGCTAAAGAAAATGATTTAGACAACTGTTTGTTGTTAAACACGAATAAGAGTGTAGTGGAGGCTTTAAATGGAAATCTATTTCTCGTAAAAGGAGATACTATTAAAACACCACCTTTAGCAGATGGTTGCTTAAAAGGTATTATGAGGCAGCAAATTATTAATGTACTAGAATTATTACCAGATTACACTTTAATAGAAGAGTCTATTTCTCCTTTCGAACTGCAAAAAGCAGATGAGTTATTTGTAACTAACGTTATAAAAGGTATACAACCCATTACAAAATATAGAAAAAAGACATTTGTAAATGAAGTGAGTAAAATGCTACTTCAAAAGATAAATGTAAAAGTGAGATTGGGTTAAGTTTTTATACTATTAAAAAAATGTTTATCTAAATTTAGTTATAACTAGGGTTTTCTGGCGCATTAGACCAAATACTATAATCTCCACCAAGTTCTACCATTTTCTCTTTCCAGAAAAATTGATAATCTTTTTCGATAATAGCTTTTTTGTGGACATTTTTAGTCACAACCCAAGCATTAGATTTTAATTCATTTTCTAATTGGTTGATTTCCCAACCAGAGTAGCCTAAAAAGAATTTAATATCCTTTTCGCTTATTTTGCCATCTAAAATTAGTTTTGAAACTTCACTAAAATCGCCTCCCCAAAAAATACCCAAGGATATTTCTATACTATTAGGTATTAAATCTGGTACTTTATGTATAAAATAAAGATTGTCTTGTTCTACTGGACCGCCATTATATACCTTAAAAGGAGTTTCGATCTCAGGTATTAAGTCGTTTATAGTGAACTCTAAAGGTTTATTAAGTATAAAACCTATAGAACCTTCTTTAGAATGATCTGTTAATAAAACAATTGAGCGATTAAAAGATAAATCGCCTATTATTGATGGTTCTGCGACTAACAAATCTCCTTTTGTTGGTTTCGTTAATATCATATTAAAAGAGAAATTTATAAAATAAATGTAAACTATATTTATTGAATAGACAATATTTTTAATGGTTTATGTTAAAATTATTATAAATAAAATAAAAATTTATTGTTTTAACCTAAAAAAGCCTTCCGTTAGGAAGGCTTTTGTAAGATATAATGTAGTAAAAATTAGTTTACTGCACCAGCTAAATCAGATCCAGCTTTAAATTTCACAACGTTTTTAGCTTTGATTTGGATAGTTTTTCCAGTTTGAGGATTTCTTCCGTCTCTTGCAGCTCTTTTAGAAACTGACCAAGATCCAAATCCTACTAATGAAACTCTGTCACCTTTTTTTAAGGCTCCTTGTACTTCAGTTAACGCACATTCTAAAGCTTTTTTAGAAGCTGCTTTAGTAATTCCTGCGTGTTCTGCCATAGCATCGATTAAATCTGTTTTGTTCATAATGTAAATTTTAATTATTAATAAATAGTTGGTAAACAATATTTTTTGTTATCCTCCTACAAATTTATACGGATTATGCTACTACGCAAGTAATAGCAAGGGAAATACCTGATATTGTTAATAACTTTGAACATTTGTTAATAAAGATGACCGGTTTTATGAGATTTTTAACTTTTATAGCAACCATAAGGCTTTAGAGCATTTTTGAATCACTTTTAAAACTATAACCATTTAAAAGCGATTTTATATCTAAAGTTCTCTTTCCTGGAAGTTTAATATCTAGTATGTTAATGAAACCTCCATCTACCGCAACTTTTACTTCTTTTTTTGTAGAAATAATACTTCCTGGCATATGGTCATGCTCTATAATTTCTTTTTCTACAGTATATATTTTTATATCTAGCGTCTGGTTGTCGTTAAAAAGTTGACACCAAGCTGCAGGATATGGACTTAAACCGCGTATCTTATTATGTATAGTGTTTATATTCTCTGTCCAATCTATTTTACAATTGTCCTTATTTAGTTTATAAGCCGTTCTAGAAATAGCATCTTCTGGTTGCGGTGTGGTTTTTACATCTCCAAGGGCAATGTATTTTACGGTTTTAATAACAAGGTCGCTTCCAAGGTGCATTAACTTATCATGTAAGCTTCCTGCATTCTCGTTAGCATCTATGTTTAAGGCTTCCTGTAAAATCATTTCGCCGGTATCTATCTTTTCATCTATAAAAAAGGTAGAGACACCACTTTTGGTCTCTCCATTAATAATAGCCCAATTAATAGGTGCAGCACCACGATAGTTTGGTAATAGTGATGCATGAAGGTTAAACGTACCATATTCTGGCATTTGCCATACTGCTTTTGGTAACATTCTAAAGGCTACTACAATCTGTAAATTAGCATTTAAGAGTTTTAGCTCTTCTAAAAATTCTTCGCTTTTTAAATTTGTAGGCTGTAAAATATTTAAACCTTTAGTTTCGGCATATTCTTTTACAGCACTTTTGTTTAGTTTTCTACCACGACCAGCAGGTTTATCTGGAGCTGTAATAACACCTACAACGTTAATATTGTTTTCTAATAAGGTATCTAAAATGGTCACCGCAAATTCTGGTGTACCCATAAATACTATTTTTAAATCTCTTTTTTCACTCATTATATATGTGCTAGTTTGTAAGTATTCGTGTTTGTAATACTAATAATATTGTACTCTATTAATTCTTTTAATTGCGCATTAATGTTGTCTTCGGAAAAATTAAGCCTTTCAAAGAGTGCTCTAGAAGAGAGGTCACCATGTTCTAAAACTTTAATAATTTCATTTTTAATATTTGCTATAACAACCTTTTTCTTTGGTTTTTTATTTATACATACCGAACAAATGCCACAGTTTTTAACTTGGGTTTCTTCAAAATAGGAGAGGAGTTGCACGCTTTTACATAGCTCATCATTATTAGAATATTCTACTACAGATAGTACCTGCTTTTCCTTTAATGCGTTTTGTTGTTTAATAACCTTTGCAATTCTATTAATAGTTTTCTCATCTTCGCGAGGTACTAAATAAGTGATTTGCGCATCGGTTTTAGAATGTTTTAATGTAATAATTTCGGACTTTTCTAGGAGTACTAACGCCTCAATTATTTTATCTTCAGTTGTCGATGCTTTTTCTGCCATTAACGTGGTGTTAATTTTAGTTTCTTGCTCGAAAGCACCTCCATAAGTACGTAATATAGATTTTGCTATAATACTTATTTTAGGATGTGTTTCTAAATAGCTAAATAGTGCATTATTACTCACTTTAAAAAGTACTTGAGTACTATTTTTAAACAACTTAGTTAAGGTGATTATACTCGTTCTGTCTAAAATAAGGATTGCATTATATGCTAAGAGTGTATTAAAGCCATAGGTTTTGCAGAATCTATTAAAATTAAAATCGAACGTTTCATCTTGTCCTTCCCCAAAAGGAACTTGAAAGTAGCTGCTTAATTTCCGGTAAACTAATTTAATAAAATCGACTTGTGGTAATACTTTTAAAAACTGATTTCTAACTAGTAATTCGTCGCTTTTATTCTTTAAAATAACAGCAAAAGCTTTGTTTCCATCTCGACCAGCACGGCCAGCTTCTTGGAAATAACTTTCTAAACTTTCGGGTAAATTTAAATGAATAACTGTTTTTACATCTGGTTTATCAATTCCCATTCCAAAAGCATTGGTAGCAACCATAACTTGTTTTTGGTTGTTCATCCAGCTTTCAAGAGCTTTATCTTTTTCGGTATTTGTTAATCCTCCATGGTAGAAAGTAGCTGTAAATCCGTTACTTTCTAAAAAACCAGAAATATCTTGTGTAGCTCTTCTATTACGAACATAAACAATAGAAGGAGCTCTGTTTTTTGTTAATATGGTTTTAAGTCTAAAGAGTTTATCTTCTTCAGTAAACGTCATATAGGCCAAATTTGATCTTGAAAACGATTGCCTAAATACTTTTGGACTAATAAAATCGAGTTGCTTTATAGTGTCGTCTACCACTTCTGGAGTTGCACTTGCTGTTAAAGCAATAACATTTACAGTAGGTTGTAATTCTCTTAATTTAACAATGTTTTTATAACTAGGTCTAAAGTCGTTTCCCCATTGGCTAATGCAATGCGCTTCGTCCACAGCGATTAGGTTTACATTCATTAACCTTATGCGATCTTGTACAATATCTTGTTGCAAGCGCTCGGGAGAGAGATAAAGAAATTTATAATTACCATAAATGCAATTATCAAGTCGTGTGTCTAATTCTTTATAAGAAATACCACTAGTTAAAGCCATTGCTTTAATACCCTTATTTTGTAAGGATTGTACTTGGTCTTTCATTAATGCAACTAATGGCGAAACAACAATACAGATGCCTTCTTTTACTAAAGCGGGTACTTGAAAGCAAACCGATTTACCACCACCTGTTGGTAGTAAAGCAAAGGTGTCTTCACCTTCTAAAACCGAATTGATAATTTCTTCTTGAAGCGGTCTAAATGAGGTGAATTTCCAATAACGTTCTAATATGTTAATAGGATGATTCAATTGGTGTTTTAAATGTTATATTTATAGTGCTTTTACAACGTCTATTATGTAATCTGCTCTAGATTCTATAGACCCAAAAGGGACATCTCTTAAATTGTAACCATATTTAGAATAGCTTTCTAGAAGTTTTTCATGTATCTCTATAGCTTGGTCAAAATTTTCGTAACGTTCACTATCTGTTGTGAAAATCTCTTGCCACGGTGCTAAAATAAAAGTAGAATCGTACTTGTGATTTTCGCAAGCTTCAGTAAAATGTTCTGGATAAGTATCACCTTTAAATTCCATATAGGCAGTAATATCTGGAATGCCTCTGTCTAAAAAAACAAACTCATTATTACTTTCTAATGCATCACTGTGTTGTTTAACTCTGCTATCTAAAAGGAGTTGGCTAAACTGTAAAGGGTCGGTAAGAAATAACTGTTCTATGCCATCTTCCCTTGCTTTTAAAATTATTTGTCTCGAAATCTCTTCAAAACAAGTAAAGCCTCTTTTTGTTAATTCGTTAATTAATGAGGTTTTTCCACTTCCTGGTCCTCCTGTTATGACAATTGTTTTTGTATTCAACTATGGTATGATTTTAGATGTAAAATTCGGAATAAAAAAGGTATAAAAAAAATGCAAGGATAACTTATCTTTGCGAACCATACCTAAAACAAATTAGTTTTATGAGCAAAGAAGAAAATCCAGAAGCATTTTACGCAAAATTAAAAGAACAATTATTAGAGACCACACAATGGCCATCAGAATATTTGTATAAATTTATTGTACTTTCAGATTTGCATAAAATAGCGGAGATTGAAGCTATCTTTAATTTTTCGGGAGCTGTAATAAAAACAAAAGAATCTAGTAATGGTAAATATACTAGCATTTCTATTAATGTTATAATGAAAGATCCAGATGCAATTATTGCAAAATATATAGAAATTGGAGAAAAAGTAGAAGGTGTAATTTCTTTATAATTATTGCGTTATACTTAGAACATTTTTGTATTTTGCGAAAGCATTAGATACTTCAATGCAATACATTAAATCTACACAATTTTGACTTTAATAGACGATATAGAATACAACACAGAGCGTGAACACTTAATTATTCCTGAATATGGAAGACACGTTCAAAAAATGGTAAACTTTGCTATAAGTAGAGAAACCAAAGAAGAGCGTAATAAAGTAGCAAAGGCTATTATTGCCGTAATGGGAAATTTACAGCCGCATTTACGTGATGTGCCAGATTTTCAGCATAAGCTTTGGGATCAATTATTTATCATGGCTAACTTTGGTTTAGATGTAGATTCTCCTTACGAAAAGCCTTTAAAAGAAGTGCTTGAAGAGCGTCCCGAAACTTTAGAATACCCACAAAACTTTCCTAAATATCGTTTCTACGGAAATAATATTAAGACTATGGTTGATGTAGCGGTATCTTGGGAAGAAGGTGATTTAAAAGAAGCTTTGATTTATACAATTGCGAATCACATGAAAAAGTGTTTTTTAAATTGGAATAAAGATACGGTTGAAGATCATGTTATTTTTAATCATTTATTCGAGTTGTCTAATGGGCAAATTGACTTAAAAGATTCTAAAGAAGAATTAACAGATTCTGCTAGTTTATTAAAATCTAGTGCAAAAAAGAAGTACACTAATACTTCTAATAAAAAAGGATACCAAAAGAAAACTAATAACTCAAATCGAGGTAAAAAACGATACTAAATACAAGAAATGGGTACATTTATAATAGAAGGCGGTCACCAACTTAAGGGAGACATTCAACCACAAGGCGCAAAAAACGAAGCATTACAAATATTATGTGCAGTGTTACTAACTCCAGAAGTAGTAACGATCAACAATATTCCTGATATTATTGATATTAATAAACTAATATCACTTTTAAAAAATTTAGGTGTAAAAGTTCAAAAACTTGGAGAAGGCTCTTATTCTTTTCAAGCAGATGAGATAGATTTGGATTATATGCAAACTGCCGATTTTAAAAAAGAAGGTAGTGGATTGCGAGGTTCTATTATGATGGTTGGTCCATTATTAGCTCGTTTTGGCAAAGGTTATATACCAAAACCAGGAGGAGATAAAATTGGTCGTCGTCGTTTAGATACGCACTTCGAAGGTTTTATAAGTCTAGGTGCTAAATTTAGATATAACAGAGAAGACTATTTTTATGGTGTTGAAGCCACTAAATTAGTTGGTACAGATATGCTTTTAGATGAAGCTTCTGTAACAGGAACAGCAAATATTGTAATGGCTGCGGTTTTAGCAGAAGGTACAACAACAATATATAACGCAGCTTGCGAGCCTTACTTACAGCAGTTATGTAAGATGCTAAACAGAATGGGAGCAAAAATCTCTGGTGTTGGCTCTAACTTATTAACTATAGAAGGTGTAGATGCTTTAGGTGGTACGGATCACACAATGCTTCCAGATATGATTGAAATAGGAAGTTGGATTGGTCTTGCGGCCATGACGAAATCTGAATTAACCATTAAAAACGTAAGTTGGGACGATTTAGGACAAATACCTAACGTGTTTGCTAAATTAGGAATCACTCTAGAAAGAAGAGGAGACGATATCTATATTCCTGCTCACAAAGAAGGTTACGAAATACAAAACTATATTGACGGTTCTATTCTTACCATTGCCGATGCGCCTTGGCCAGGGTTTACACCAGACTTATTAAGTATTGTATTGGTAGTTGCTACACAGGCGAAAGGAGAAGTGCTAGTACACCAAAAAATGTTTGAAAGTCGTTTATTCTTTACAGATAAACTAATCGATATGGGTGCAAAAATTATTCTTTGTGATCCACACAGAGCAACAGTAATGGGACACGATTTTAAATCGCAATTAAAAGCAACAACAATGGTGTCTCCAGATATTAGAGCTGGAATTTCATTATTAATTGCTGCATTGTCTGCAAAAGGAACATCTACTATTCATAATATCGAGCAGATAGATCGTGGTTACCAACATATTGTAGAACGTTTACAGAAAATTGGTGCTAAGATTACTCGTGTTGAAGGGAATTAGAATTTAAAAACAATGACTATAAAAAAAGCTTACAGTGAAAAC
>NZ_LIQG01000031.1 GCF_001418015.1 Lacinutrix mariniflava
TTTTTTTATAATATGAAAAAAATCTAAATAGTCTTGCTTATGTTCTCATTCTTTAATTGCAATAAAAAATCAAAGAAAACGTCTAATGCAATAGTAGAAAGTGAAACTTTACGTTTCTTTGGTGCGATTACATTATCAAATGCTCGTGATTACGAAGTAGATAATATTAAAATAAACGATAATATTGTTTCTATAGATATTAATTTTGAAGAGGATAAAATACATCCAAAAACGATAAAGAGTATTCGTAATATTTTAAATAATATTGAAGCAATAGAAAAGGCAATAAAAGAAGAAATACATGCCAAAGTTAACCAAGACGGAATGGTTAAAGAATATTTTGAATTTCATGCTGAAGAAATTGATGCTCAAGACTTAAAAATGTATTTAAAAGATACAGATCAAAATCTAACTACAGAATTACAGTTATTATCAAAACTAAAATTAAAGCGACTTGGCTTTTTTCCTGACGCGACAAATTTTTTTGCGATTTTCGACTATAGAGTTGTGAGTGAATTATCTGATGATATTTTAGTTGTTTGTCTAAACAATAAAGGTGAAATTATAAAATTCACAGTAGAGAGCTAATACTAATCTTGGGATTTAGTTTTTTGGTTATTTAGAATTTAAACCTCGTTTATAGACATTTTTCGCTATCTCTCGTCTGTAACGATTGACCATAAAAGAAGTAATTTAGCTAAATTTTAGTCTGAGCAATTAGTGTTGTAAAACTTGATAATTTCCTCTGTATCTGAATAATTATAAACTTTACTTTTTATTTTTTTAGATAGAGTAGGACAGTCTGAAAAGTATTTTGATAAACGTTTATGAAAAGGAGTAGTTAGACTGTTAGGTAAGTCTTTAAATGCTTTTTTGTCACCTTCTTTATAAATATAGTAAAACGACAAATAACCTTGTCCTCCAGCAACATGCTTATGTATTCTATAATAGGAGGCTTTACCAGAAACTAATTCTCCTGATAAATAAGAACTTAAACCATCTATATCTCTAACTTTATATTCTATTGTATTCTCGTTAACATTATCTATTAGTTTTTCTATTTTTTTATGCCATTTTCTATCTCCTGTATCTGCATCTTCAAAATAAACTTTAGCCTTATTAATGTATAATACCGAACCATATATTTCTGTACCATTTTTTAAAAACAAATAATCTTGAGAGAAACAAAAACTAGAAAAAGTGACACAAAAGATAAAAAGAATAAGTTTCATAATTAATTACACTTATAGTTTACAAAGCCGTTAAACATATTATTTTTTATTAACCAATTTCCATTAGCATCTTTCCAAGCGTAATCTAGGTTCCTTATGTTTTGTTTAATTTGATCAAAAATTTCTGGACAATTAGAAAAGTATTTTTTTATAATTTTATCTAAAGATTTATAATCATCCTTTTTTTTAAGCGAATGGTGTGTTTTTTTCTTAACGATTTTCATATCATTCTTATTAAAAATATAAAAATAGTTACCTAAGGTTGACGAGTAGTTTGTTAAAATGTATTTATCGTTTTCAATAAAAATTTCATGGAGTCTTTTTTGCCCAATCTTTGTTATTGGAAGATTTTTAAAGGTTCTTCCGTCAAAATTAAGCAACTCTACTTTATGTTGTTTTATTTTTTTTACTTTATTAGAGGCATCAAAATAGATTAGTTTTTCTGATGTTAAAATTACATTGCCTTTAATAATCATTCTAGAGGCTAAATCTAAATCTACAATATTATCTTTATTTTCATAAACATCTATTGTTTCTCCTTTATCGGTTGTAAATGAGCCAATTTTATTTTGGGCGTTTATTGTAAAAATAAATAAAGAGGATATTAGCAAAAAAATGATTTTCATGTTTTTTTTACTAAATATATATATATTTTTCGAATTACAGTTGTTTATTTCTAGACTATCTATTTCTGAATCTATTGATTTTTAGATATTAGAGAGTTGTAAGCTGTTTTTTAAGGGCAAAGGTTTAAGTGAAATTTATAATGTAGTTATTTGTAATTTAAAAAATTACAGCCACTTTTTTCTTTTAAAGTAATACAACATTCCTAAGAAAATAACAATCATTACAATCCATAATACTTGATAACTGTATTTATAATGTAGTTCTGGAATGTTATCAAAATTCATCCCATAAATACCAGCAATAAAGGTGAGTGGTATAAAAATGGTAGCAATAATGGTTAATACTTTCATGACTTCGTTCATGCGATTGCTAATGGTGGTCATGTACATATCCATTAATCCCCAAATCATTTCACGATAGATATCTATAGTATCAGACACTTGAATAATATGGTCGTAAACATCACCAAAATAGTGTAGTGTTTTTTCGTTTATAAGTTTACTATCACTTTTATCAATACGATTTATAATTTCTCGTAATGGAAAAATAGCACGTCTAACTTTTAAAACTTCACGCTTAAGACCTTGAATTTCTAAACTAATTTCATCTTTAGTTAACCCTTCGAATAAATTATCTTCAAGATCTTCAATTTTATTACCCATAGTTTCAATAATCGCGTAATAATGATCGACTACAGAATCTATTAATGCATATAATAAGTAGTCTGAACCTAGACTTCTAATTCTACCTTTTGCTTGTCGAATACGATCTCGAAGAGCGTCGAACACATCACCTTCGGCTTCTTGTAAAGAGAGTACATAATTTTCTCCTAAAATAAAACTGACTTGCTCTGAGACTATTTTTTCATCAGCATCATAATACATCATTTTTAAAACAATAAAGATGTAATCTTCATATTCATCAATTTTAGGACGCTGGTTTGTACTTACAATATCTTCTAAAACTAAGGGATGTAAATTATAATGGGCTCCAAGTTTTTCAATTTCTGCTATTTGGTTTAGTCCATTTAGGTTTATCCAAGTAACAGTATTCGAAGCTTTAAACTGAAATGCTTCTTCTACTGTTTTTAACTCTTTCTCTACGAAAGAATCTGTATTATAATCAAACGACTCTATAAATAAATTGGAATGTTCTTTAGTTCCTGTATATATTAAAGTACCAGGAACTTGTCCTACTTGTTTTTTATAATGTTGCGTACGTTTTCTAGATTTTTTTTTAGTCATAACATGTAATTAGTGGAAATCTCCGAAATCTTCAATAGCGTCTTTTTGTACTAAAGTTACAGCTTTTTGAAGAATTAAATTATTTGGGTAAGTTACCAAATCTCCTGAATCTATCCTTAGATGTAATTGGAAGGCTCTAATATCTTCTATTACGGCTTCTATAGGATAATCTTTATCATGAATTTTTATTTTATCTCCTACTTTGTATGGAAATGAAAAGAACATAATCACACCAGAAGTTACATTACTTAATATGGACCAGATGGCAAATAAACCAACGCCTAAAACGGCAAAAACAGAAGAGAATACTAGTGAGATGTCGTCGGTTTGCACACCAAAAACATAAGCTTCTACAAATAAAAAGATAATTAATAAAGTGAAAGTGAAATATCTTGAAATTAAACGGATGCGTGCTTCGTTAATAGCGCTTTTAATGCCAATTTTTCTAATTGTAATCTTACCAATTACTCTAATAAAGAAAAATACAGCTAACACAATTACTGTGTTAATAAGCTCGGGTTCTAGTTTTTGTAAAAACATTTAATAAGTATTATATAAAAATTGGTAATGCTTTATTGTAATAAAAGAGTCTCTCTTAACACTTCGTCTTTCTTACTTTTTTTACTCCAATAAGCAGATTTGATTGTTTTTAATCTTGTTGCTTTAGTAATATCTCCATTGATGTTTTCTTCCCAATTCAAAATTTCATAAGGAAATTCTGGATTAAAATTAATAGTAAGTTTACGCTTTAAACTAGGATAATTAAGCGTGTAGCTTCCTGTGTCTAAAGTTGCTGAAACCTCGTATGCTTTTAAAGGGTCGTGTTTTAAACGAATAAACTCTAAAGATGGAATAATATTAATTTTGCCTGTAGGAAGGCTTTTAGGGTCAATACGTAATTGTGTCCACAACTCATTCTCTAAAATGTTTTTATCAAGTTTGAAATTATTATCTGCCTGATTTTCAAAATAGGAGTGAGAGTCTATTTCAAACTGTTCACGGTTATTTAATTGTGTATAAACATGTCCACACCATTCTTGAATAGAACAACTTACTTTTATTGCATGTTGGTTATTTGCAATTGGATAAAAAGTACTTTGCATAATAGAATAAGGATAAATACCAGTGGTAAAATTCTTGGTTCTATTTAGCTTTAAAACATTAATATTGGTAGGGTTATTATTGTCTGCTTTTACTTGTTTGTTTTCTAAAAAAGGTTCTGTTACATAAATTAAAACAGCAGTTCCGTTCCTTGTTTCTCCGTAACGTGATTGTTCTAAATTATAAGATGAAATTTCTGCTTCACCAGCATACCAATAATCATTAAATTTTTTATTAGGCTGAAAGGCTTGAGTTGTGGAAGCTGTTTTGTTTTCAGTTTTAACAGATGAAATTGCAATATTTTTCGAGTCTTTATTGGAACACGAAGTAAGAATAGAAAAGAAACTAATAATTAAGCAAGCAAGGAGTTTATCTTTTGTTTTCATAAGATTTTATTACAAAATTACAATTCTAATAATCGTCGGCAATAATATTTAACGTTTCGTAAAGTAAGTGTGTTGGTAATCCCATAACATTAAAATAGGAACCTTCAATACTAATAACTCCTATTTGACCAATCCATTCTTGAATACCATATGCACCAGCTTTATCTAAAGGTGAGCAGGTTTTAATGTAATGCCAAAGTTCATCGTCTGTAAATGCTTTAAAAGTAACTTTTGTAACCGCATTTACTGTTCTTTGAAATGCTTTTGTACGTACACAAATAGATGTAATCACTTCGTGGGTATCGTCGCTTAAAGATTTTAACATGGCAAATGCTTCATCGTTATTTCTAGGTTTGCCTAAGGCATTACTTTTATGCCATACAATAGTATCACTTGTTACAAGAATATCTTCTTCTTTTAATTCCTCGACAAACGGTAAAGATTTTAGTTGCGCTAAGTAGTCGCTAATTTCAAAATGCAACAGTTTAGGCGGATATATTTCTTCAATATCTTTCAATCTTATCTCAAAATCTAAACCTAGATTCCTGAAAAATTCCTGACGTCTAGGCGATCCTGAAGCTAGAATGATATGTCGGTTCTTAAGTTTTTCGTTTAACATAATTAAAAAATTAATCGATATAACAACATCGAGAGCATGCCGAAAATCATTACTATTTTAAGCATAAAACTAATGTGTTTAAATTGTGCATTACTCTCTGCAGTAAACATTTTAATAGCAATATATATTAATGGTCCAACAACAGCAATTAAATAATAAGCTATAGCTTCAACATGCATGTATAAAAATGTTGTAACATAGTACACAATTATTATAATGGTGATTAAAGTTAAAGCCATTGTTACTTTAGAAGTTCTTGCTTTTCCAAATAAAATGGGTAAGGTTTGCATGCCTACCTTATGGTCTCCATCTACATCTTGAATATCTTTTACTATTTCTCTGATAAAGTTGATTAGAAAGGCGAAAATGGCATAATCTGTTAATACCTCTAGCATTGTAGATTGTACAGTTTCGTTTTGAATAGTTATAGCTGGAATAAGTTCGAAAATTCCAACAATTAATAAACTGAGTGCTACAAGTATTGAAACTACAATATTACCAGCAACGGCAATTTGTTTTAAATATGAAGCATAGACATATAATGATGCAGCAATAATTACAAATAGACCAAAAAACGGTGGTCTGCCTACTTTGTGTGATAAATAAAAACCTAGGCAAACACCAATAAAAGTGAATAGGATATATAATTTATTTGCAATGCTTTCAGATATTTTTGTGCCAATCGTTACTTTGTTTGGTTTATTTATCGCGTCGGTTTCAATATCATATATGTCATTAATTATATAACCACCTGCAGCAATAGAGAGTGTTGCAAGTATTAATAAAAAGAAATTTAAAGGATTTAGAGTCGTGTCAATTGTAAAAGCAGGAAACAAGGCATATTTAACTAATAGTTGCACAACAGCAATCATTAATAAGTTTTTCCAGCGGATGAGATTTAGTAAATTCAAAGTTTATCTATATTTTGTTAACACACCTTCAATTAAACCTATAATTGCAACAATTATAGGAATTACTATTAAAATTGAAAGTAATAATGTTAGTCTATTTTTTCGTCTGCTTTTTGAACGAATATTGTTTTTAATGTGCTCTCTTTCAGCTTCAGTTAATTTACAATTTGTAAACTCTAATTTGTAATCTTTAAGACTAGAACTATTTAGTTGATCTTTAGCTTTAGAAAACACTTTATTTGGTTTTCTATTAAAAACCGATTTATTATTCCCGGCTCCAATGTAGCTAAATCCTGTTTTATGTCTTCTTTTAGGTCTACTCAAAATGAATACTAGATAGAAGCATCAAAATAGGAATTCCAATCGTTTTTAACTTTTAAAACTTGTTCAATAACATCGCGAACAGAACCTTTTCCACCTTTTTTATGCGAAATGTATTTTGATATTTGTTTCACTTCTTGTACCGCATCTTGTGGACAAGTAGGTAGTCCTACTAATTTCATGACAGGAATATCCGGAATATCGTCTCCCATATATAAAACGTTTTTGGGGTCTATGTTTTTGTCTAAAATGTACTTATTATAGTGTTCTATCTTATTGTGTGCACCTAAAAATACATCTGAAATACCTAAGTTTTCTAAACGCGTTTTAACACCTTCGTTAGTGCCGCCTGAAATAATACAAACGTTATATCCTTTGTTTAAAGCCTGTTTAAGTGCGTAACCATCTTTTACGTTCATGGTTCTTAACATGTCTCCAGTTGCTGTTATTGTTAGAGAACCATCTGTTAATACGCCATCAACATCAAATATAAAGGTGTTAATATTTGCTAAATACTCTTTGTAACTTTTATCGTCTGCCATGTGTCTTTTTTATAGATTTTGTTAACAACTCGTAAACCGCTTTATGCTGGTCGCTTTCCAGTTGTTTTAAATGTCTTTTTATTGTTTTTTTATCGTCTCGCAGTGCTGGTCCAGTTTGTGCGAGGTAAGGAGAAAGAGATTCTATTTTATTAGCAGTCTCTTTTATTAAGGGTTTTAAAATGTCGAATTCTGCACCATTTTGTTCTGTAATTTCATGTGCCATTCTATATAATTGATTCGTGAAATTATTTACAAACACAGCAGCTAAGTGTAAAGCTTGACGTTGGTCGCTATTTACTTTATGGCTTTTACTGCCGATAGCGTTTGCTAATTTTTTAAGAATTGGTAAATCTACCTTTTTTAAGGCTTCAATACATATAGGAACATCTGTAAAATCGAGATCTGCAGCTTTAGAAAACGTTTGTAGCGGGTAAAAAACACCTCGCTTTTGTTTCATATCTACGGCATACAAACTCGTACTGCCAGAAGTATGCACAACCAATCTGTTTTCAAAAGGCAGTTGCTTCGATAGATCTTCTATGGCGTCATCGCTAACGGCTAGAATATAAATATCGGCTTCAACTAACGCTGTTAAATCATCGGTTACCTTAACCTTGTTTTTATATTTGTCAATCGTCTTTAAACTACGATTATACCATTGTTTTATTTCAACTTCTTCCGAAGCATAAAAAGCTTTAAATAGGTGAGTGGCTACATTTCCTGCGCCTAAGAGTACAACTGAAATCATTTGGCTAAAATAAGTAACCAAATGCTTAAAAAAAAGATGATAATAGTATCTTTGTAAACAATGGAGAAAAAAGATATAAATACACGGAAAGATTTAGCTTTATTGGTCGATTCATTTTATATAAAAGTGAGAAATGATGAGACTTTAGGTCCTATTTTTAATAATGCAATTACAGATTGGGATAAACATCTAAATCATTTAACTACTTTTTGGGAATCAAGTTTGTTTTTTTCTAGAAAATTAGATGAGAAATATATAGGTAATCCATTAGAGGTGCATGCAAAAGTAGATGAAGAAAATAACAACACTATTACAGAGCTTCATTTTGGCATTTGGTTGAATTATTGGGCACAAACTTTAGACGAATTGTTTGAAGGCGAAGTAGCAGATAATGCAAAACGTCGAGCACGCAAAATGGGTTCTTTTTTGTACTTAAAAATATTTGAAGCGCGCTCAAAAAAATAAACATAATTTTAACAGTAATTCCTCATTTTTCAGATAACAAAAACAAACAAAAAGGATTATATTTGCACGAGCTAAACAGAGCCTTGATATGATGCAAAATAAACTCGCAAAAATCCTCTTTTCTACACGTTTAACAGCTGTTTTATTTATCCTTTTTGCTGCTGCCATGATAACTGGCACATTTATGGATGCTGGACAAGAAACGTCACCAACACCGTATTCCCGATCTTTAATTTATAATACCTGGTGGTTTGAAGGGATTATGGTATTTTTTGTTATTAATTTTGTAGGGAATATATTTAGATTCCGCTTATACAAAAAAGCAAAATGGGCAACATTAACGCTACATTTAGCATTTATTTTTATTCTTTTAGGTGCATTTATAACACGTTATATTGGATATGAAGGGATGATGCCTATACAAGAAGGAGAAACAGAAAACACGTTTCTTTCTCAAAAAACATTCGTTCAAGTTTTAGTCAATGGAGATTATAAAATTGATAATGTAGCACAACGTTTGCGTATTGAAAAGGAAGTCGATTTTTCTGAAAGGCTAAATAACTCCTTAGATTTTAGTACAACTTATGACACGACACAAGTTTCGGTATCACTAGATAAATTTGTTTCTAATGCTGAAAAAGATATCATTCCAAATGAAAATGGAGAAGAGTATCTAAAAATAGTTGAAGCAGGAGATGGTGCACCTCACAATCACTATTTAAAATCTGGTGAAGATCAACTTATTCATAACATTATTTTTACTTTAAATAATCCTAAAAAAGGAGCGATTAATATTGTTGACGATGAAAACGGAATAACTATAGATTCTCCTTTTGAAGGTGAATATCTGCAAATGGCAACAATGTCTGAAGGCAAATTAATAAAGGATAGTATTCAGCCGTTAATGCTGCGTTCAAGATATGTTATTGGTAAAATGCAAATGGTATTTCCAAAGCCGGTAATAAAAGGAACTTTCGATATTGTAAAAAAATCGAAATTATTAAAAAGTGATGAAGATGGTTTAGTTTTAAACGTCTCTGCAAATGGTGAAACAAAACAAGTGAGATTACTTGGAGGAATGGGTACTACCAACCAATGGGAAAGGCTAGAAATTGGAGGTTTAGATTTAGATTTTAGATTTGGAGCAAAGCTTATAGAGTTGCCTTTTAGTATTAAATTGAATGATTTTGTTGCAGAAAAATATCCTGGAACTAAAAATAGTTATTCGGCTTTTTCGAGTGCTATTACAGTAAATGATACTGAAGAAGGCGATTTTGATTATAAAATTTTCATGAACAACGTTCTCGATCACAGAGGATACCGTTTCTTTCAAGCTGGTTTCGATAATAATGAGACGCTAACGAGGCTCTCTGTAAATCATGACCGTTGGGGTACTTGGGTTACTTATTTTGGCTATATGTTACTCTATTTTGGTATGATGGCTATTCTGTTTGATAGAAAAACACGTTTTGCCGATTTAAAACGCGCACTTGATAAAGTAAAGGATAAAAAATCAGAGCTTATTTCTATTTTATTAATATGCTTTACATTTTCTGGTTTTGCACAAGAACAACATTCTGAACATGACGGGCACGACCACTCTCAAAAGGTTGTAAACGAAGCAGTAGAATCTAAAGTTACCGTACAACAACACGATGATTATACTTACGAAGAAAACAAAGCGGCGGTAGATTCTATTTTGCATGCTAATATGTTGCCAAAAGAACAAGCCGATAAGTTTGGACGTCTGGTAATACAAGACGTTGGAGGGCGTATGATGCCTGTTAATACTTATGCATCAGAGTTTTTAAGAAAATTAAGTAAAAGTGATACTTACGAAGGTTTTACTGCAGATCAAATTTTTCTTTCGGTACAAGAAAGTCCTGCATTTTGGTACAATGTGCCAATTATTTACTTAAAAGCTAAAAAAGACGATTCGTTAAGAAGTATTATTGGAGTAGAAAAGTCTGTTAATTATGCAACTTTAGGTCACTTTTTCACTAGTAACGGAGATTACAAATTAGCACCTTATTTGGAAAATGCATACAAAGCATTAGCTCCAAACGGTTTTCAGAAAGAGTTTATAGAAGCAGATCAGCGCGTTAATTTACTTCATAATACAGTACAAGGTAATTCTCTTAAAATATTTCCTATTCCTGAAGATGAAAATAATAAGTGGATTTCTGCAAATGAATACAGAAAAGAGCATTACAAAGAAAAAATTAAGGACACTATTTATCAAAGTTTCGTAAACCAAAGCTTTAATCTCTATTTATATCGTTTAAATAATGCAAAACAGTCTGGTGATTATTCTGAAGCTGATAAGATTTTAGAGGCTTTTAAAAGAAACCAATTAAAACTAGGTAGCGAAGTCATGCTTAGTGAGGATAAAATTAATACAGAAATTCTATATAACAAATACGATATTTTTAAGAACCTACATTATGCTTACTTGTTATTTGGAGCGATACTGTTTGTATTATTGATTGTTCAAATTTTTAAGGACAAGAGTAAGTTTATAAAAATAGCAATAGTAATATTTAAGTTACTAATATTATTGTCCTTTGTAGCACATACAATCGGTTTAATTTTAAGATGGTACATTTCGGGCCATGCACCTTGGAGTGATGGTTACGAATCGATGATTTATGTAGCTTGGGCAACAATGTTATTTGGTTTAATGCTTTCGAGCACATCTAATAGAAGTTTACTTACAGTCTTTAATAGTCTATTAGCAGGGAAACATAGTTCAAATTTAACAACAGCAGCTGGTGCTTTTGTAACATCAATGCTATTAATGGTTGCGCATTTAAGTTGGATGGATCCGGCAATTGCAAACTTACCACCAGTTCTAGATAGTTATTGGTTAATGATTCATGTTGCAGTAATTGTAGCAAGTTATGGGCCTTTTACTTTATCAATGATTTTAGGAATAACTGTTTTAATTTTAATGATCTTAACAACAAAAGAGAATAAAGATAAAATGCTTTTAAATATTAAAGAGCTTACTATAATTAACGAAATGTCGTTAACAGTTGGTTTAGTTATGCTAACTATAGGTAACTTTCTTGGAGGTATGTGGGCAAACGAAAGTTGGGGACGTTATTGGGGTTGGGACCCAAAAGAAACATGGGCACTAATTAGTATAATGGTTTATGCCTTTGTAATTCATGCACGTTTAGTACCAGGTTTGCGTGGTAGATGGTTTTTTAACTTGATGTCTATTGTAGCATTTGCATTTATAATTTTTACTTATTTTGGTGTAAATTTCTATTTATCTGGATTACATTCTTACCAATCGGGACAGGATTTAAGTTATAAATATATTGCAGTTGCAGTTGGTATTGTGACGGTATTAGCTATATTTTCTAATAGAATGTATTCAAAATACTATAAAAAATAATAATTAAAAACTAAGAATATTTTTTATGATGGGATTTTTAAAAGAATTCAAAGAATTTGCTGTAAAAGGTAATATGATGGATATGGCAATAGGTATTATTATTGGTGCATCATTTAATAAAGTTATTGATGTTCTTGTAAAAAAAGTATTAATGCCGCCTTTGTCTTTAATGACAGACGGTATTAATCTTCAGGATAAAAAAATAATTCTTCGTGAAGGGACTTTTGATGAAGCCGGAAAAGTAATTGCCGATGAAGTAGTTATGCAATATGGTGCTTTAGCTGAAGCTTTTATGGATTTTATAATTATAGGTATTACGGTGTTTCTTGTTGTAAAAGCAATGAATAGGCTGCGTGATAAATCTCATGATGCTAAAGATAAAACGGTAAAAACGCCAAAGGATATTCAATTGCTCACAGATTTAAATGAATTAATGGTAGAGCAAAATAAACTTCTAAAAGCGCAATCTAAAGACGCATAAAAAAACAGGAAGTGATATTTAATATCATTTCCTGTTTCAATTTAATCAATAGTATAGTAATTATAATTTGATTAATGTTTTATGCAAATTCAAGTCGTTTAAAACATCATTTGTAAATTTATAGTGTCCTCGTGTTGTAATAATTCGAAATCTATGGTCATTCATTCTGCTTAGCACATCTAAAAAGCGCCATTTAGATTTTAATAAACGTGGTTTATCACTTTTTAAACCAATTTCAAAATAGTACTTTCTGGTGCGTTTGGTGGCAGTTATATCTGGTGTGATTTTAACGTCTCCATCTTGTTTAATATAGGATTTGGGAGTTTCGTAACCTTCTACATCGGCTTTAATATTTTCGAACCCTAAGTTCTCTAAATAATTAACCGATTCTTTAATAAATGCTGCGTTATCTTTTTTTTCTATCTGTATCATAATACTTCTAATATACAAAGAGAGGTTTCCGTTTTGCGTTAATGCCTTGTTAAACCATTGGTTTTTAACAGATTTTAAGAATAATGCTATTGTTTATAGCTAAGAGCTTAAACTTAAAAGTAACAATTACTATCTTTACATTATGAGTAAAAACAATTTGGGATTAAATACCATTTGCGCCCATGTAGGCGAAATTAAAGACGAACAATTTAAAGGAGCAGTATCTCCAATTTATATGGCGAGCTCTTACGAGTATATAGACGTGGATGTAAAGCGTTATCCGCGTAGCTTTAATACGCCAAATCAAGAATATTTATCAAAAAAAATCGCAGCATTAGAACATAAGGAAGCAGCTATGATATTTGGTTCTGGTATGGCAGCTTTAAGCCATATGTTTCTAGCATTTTTGCAATCTGGAGATCATATTGTAGTCCAGAATACACTGTATGGTGGTACCAGTAATTTTATTCGTGAGGAGTTTCCTAAATATAATATAGACTTTACATTTACAGATGGTTATAATGTTGAAGATTTTGAAGCGGCTATAAAACCGAATACAAAATTAATTCATTTAGAAACACCATCTAATCCTTTGCTAACTATCACAGATATTAAAGCTGTAGCCGATTTGGCAAAAGCAAATAATATAGTTACGAGTATTGACAATACATTTGCGAGCCCTATAAATCAAACGCCAGGAGATTTTGGCATTGATTTAATTATGCATTCAGCTACAAAATATTTTGGTGGTCATAGTGATATCTCTGCAGGTGCTGTAACAGGATCTAAAGAGCATATGGATAAGATCTGGAAAGTATCTATAAATCTTGGAGGTAACTTAAGTGATTTTACTGTTTGGATGTTAGAACGTAGCATGAAAACGTTAGCGCTTCGTGTTAAAAGGCAAACTAAAAATGCAGGTAAAATGGCTAAATGGTTGGAGAAAAATGAAGCGGTTAAAAAAGTTTATTATCCAGGTTTAAAAAGCCATCCAGAACACGAACTAGCTAAAGCGCAAATGCATGGTTTTGGAGCGATGTTGTCTTTTGAGTTAGTAGATGGTTTAGATTCAAATAAGTTTCAAAAGGCAGTAAAATTAATTAAAGCTTCTTTAAGTTTAGCAGGAGTAGAAAGTACTATTGTAAGTCCAACACAAACGTCTCATGCATTGTTAAGTCAAGCGGAGCGAGATGCAGTAGGAATAAGCGATGGTTTAATTAGGTTTTCAGTAGGGATTGAATCGGTAAAAGATTTAAAAAATGATATTCAACAAGCATTAAATACATTATAAAGTTTTGCATAAAAAAAACAAACATAAAGAAGATTATAATTTCGAAAAACTAACAACCGTTTTTCCAGAATTAATACCATACGTTTTCGTTAATAAATACGAAAAACAAACCATAGATTTTGCAGATGCTAAAGCTGTAAAAGCTTTAAATACAGCTTTGTTAAAAGAACATTACGGCATAGATTTTTGGCAATTTCCAGACACCAATTTGTGTCCGCCAATTCCTGGTCGAGTGGATTATATACACCATATTGGCGCTCTTTTAAAAGCTTCTAAACTTAAAGAAAACATCACCGTTTTAGACATTGGAACAGGTGCGTCTTGTATTTATCCTTTACTTGGTAATGCAGAGTATAACTGGAAGTTTGTTGGTTCAGATTGTAATAAAAAGTCTATTGCTTGCGCACAGAAAATAATTATTAAGAATGACTTAAAGAAAGAAATTCAATTAAAGCACCAACCAAATGCTGAGAGTGTTTTTCAAGGTATTATAACTCCAGCAGATAAATTTGCTGTATCTATTTGCAACCCGCCATTCTATAAAGACGAAGCTGAGGCTTTTGAAGCAACAACACGAAAATTGAAAGGTCTTGGTAAGCTTACAGATTCAGTAACAAGAAATTTTGCAGGACAAGCACATGAGTTATGTTTTAAAGGCGGAGAGAAAGCCTTTTTGCATACCTACCTTTACGAAAGTTCTTTATTTAAAAAGCAATGCTTTTGGTATACTAGTTTGGTTTCTAATAAAGAGAATATAAAGTCGATGAAGAAGTCTTTAGCTAAATTGGGAGCAACCACAGTTAAGGTAATAGAAATGACTCAAGGTAATAAGAAAAGTAGAGTAGTGGCTTGGACTTTTTTAACTGAAAAAGAACAACACGAATGGGTTAAATAATTAAGACCCGACAGATATAAATATTAACAACAAGATTTCTAGCTTTACTATATGAAGTTCAGTATAAACTTAGAATCAAAAATAATGAGGTTTTCGCTTAAGCGGAAATAAAAAAAATAGAGTTCAATGAAATTAGATATTTTAGCCTTTGGAGCACATCCAGATGATGTAGAATTAGGTGCAGGAGGAACAATAGCCAAAGCTATAGCTGAAGGAAAAAAGGTAGGCGTAATAGATTTAACAAAAGGAGAATTAGGAACTAGAGGTACGGCCGAAACTAGAAAAACAGAAGCTAGTAATGCCGCTGAAATTTTAGGCTTATCGGTTAGAGAGAATTTAGGTTTTGCTGATGGTTTTTTTGTAAATGATAAAGAGCATCAATTAGAAGTAATTAAAATGCTTAGAAAATACCAACCAGATATTGTACTCTGTAATGCTATTGACGATAGACATATTGATCATGGTAAAGGAAGCAAACTAGTAAGTGATGCTTGTTTTTTAAGTGGTTTAATTAAAATTGAAACAGAACAGGAAGGCATTAATCAAGACAAATGGAGACCAAAACACGTTTACCATTACATACAATGGAAGACTATAGAACCGGATTTTGTGGTGGATATATCTAATTTTATGGATGTAAAACAAAAAGCTGTTGATGCATACCAGACACAATTCTTCAATAGTAAAAGTAATGAGCCCGAAACACCAATTACGAGCAAAAGTTTTATTGATAGTGTTAATTATAGAGCACAAGACTTAGGTCGCTTAGTTGGAGTGGGTTACGCCGAAGGTTTTACTGTGGAACGCTATATAACTGTTGATAGCTTGTTTGATATTAAATAAAAAGGTAAAAAAATAATTAAAATTTTAATAAAAGGCTTTGTAGTAAATAGGAATTAATTTACATTTGCACACGCGTTACAAAAATGCGTATAAATGGTGATTGTAGCTCAGTTGGTTAGAGCATCGGTTTGTGGTACCGAGGGTCGCGGGTTCGAATCCCGTCTTTCACCCAAAAGCAAAAAGCTTCTCAGAAATGAGAAGCTTTTTTTGTGGATATTGTTTTGATGTGTATTTTGAAGCTATATGTTATATAGCCGTTTGTGTTTAGGTTGTTTTTTGAGTAGTTACGGATTTATTTAGGATCAATACCAAAAGTTGTGGGATTTAAAAATTAAGCAAAAATAGTTGTTAGTCTAAATAAGAAGAATTCTACGTTTCTAACACCTCTAAATTGTGCTCTAAAGGCTTTTATTTTAGCATTGAAAGATTCAGCAGAAGCGTTAGTACTTCTGTTATCAAAATAGTTGAGTATATTTTTATAGTGTATTGACATTGTTCTAGCAATGGTATTGAAGCTTTTAAATGCTGCTTGTCTTACTTTTTCATCCCATTTAGCTAAACGTATTAAAGCAGAAGTTTTTCCTTTAGTATTATTAAATATCCAAGATAAGTTTTGACACAGCTTATATGCTTTTTCTAAATCTGGATAATGTTCAAAAAGTATTTTTGCTCTTTTTTGCTGATTTTTAGTCCATTTACTATTTGATTTGTATAGCAAGTAGCGGCTTCTAGCCAATAATTGTTTTAGTGTATCTCCATTACTAAACAGTATCGGAGTATATTTTTCATTATTATTTCTTGCCTTTTCTATAGCACTGTTCTCAGCATCAAGTGCATCCCATCTATGCTTAATTCTAATCTGTTGTAATGCATCTAACGCAAGCTTTTGAACATGAAATCTATCAATAACTAATGTTGCTTCTATAAATGATTTTTTAACTATTAATCCCATGTTTCCAGCCATATCTAAGGTCACTTCTTTTACTTTTCGTCTTTGTTTTAATGGAATTTTACTGAGTATTTCTATAACAGTATCAGCTTTAGTTCCTTTAACCATACACACTATAGCTCCTTTTTTACCTTTTGCTTTTTTATTAGTTAGTATAGTGTATAAATCGCCATTTGAAAAAGCTGTTTCATCTAACGAAAGATAGCTTCCTATATTCTTTGGAAATAGTAGCCATTGCTTTGCATGTACTTTTTGATTCCACTGCTTGAAATCACTTAAATAATCTTTGTATTGCCTTTGTAAATTTCTCGAATTTACACCGTAGAATTTAGCTATAACTGTTGTGTTAGAAGCGTTATTACTAATAGAGTTCTTTTAAAAAAGCAGCAAAATCACTAGTTATTCTAGTTCCTTTTGCTACTAATTGCCAATCTCTTGTAACTACTTTTCCTGTAGCTTTGTTCAGCCATCTACGCCTTGTTATGTGTAGAAATACATTCTTTCCACGTATAGGAAAATCTTGAACAGTGGCTTCGGGAAAGAAGCCTTTAGAATGAAGAGTAATACTTTTAAATTCTTCTGGAGTTTTATTTAATTCGGTAAAGTAAAAATGAATATCTTCACCTTTAGTATAATGTTTAGTCATCTCAAAATACTTTACAAGTACTTCTGGAAGTAATAAATTCGCTATAGCTAAGAATCTTTCTGAGGACATCGAAATTTTTAATCCAAAGTTCACTTATTTTTTGCTATCCCACAACTTTTGGTATTGATCCTTTATTTACAAGTATTTTATAAAGAGAAATAAGACTATACAACCATGCAATTACTTATGATTAAGTACTAAACAGTCATTGTTTTTATATGGTTTTGGGCATGGGCTCTTTATTTTATCAAGCTTTTTATTCGTTTCGGATATTTAGTATTCAAGTAAATTCCAATTGCAAAAATGGTCATTGCTATTAAAAAAGGAAAGAGAAATTTCAATTCAGATTTTACGTCATCCATATCATAAAGGACTTCGTTTTCTCCTGTTGCAATTTGGAAAACTTCAGGCTCCATGTCAGATTGTTCACTTTTCTTAATCCAAACAATAGCTTTTCCAGATTTTTTTAATTCTTTCTCAATTAGTTCGTAGTTTTCGTTATTCCAACGCTGTTCAATATTTTTAGCGAGCTTATAATTCCGTGTGTCATTTTCAAGATTTAATATTAATTCCGATTTTACACTTTTATGTCCTTTGGAGCCAACTCGTGTATAAAACGCTTTTACTTTTTCTACTTTTCCACGTTTTTCGATTAGTGATTTTTCTGACGTAAATAGAGTAGGTGCTAAAAAAAATAAAGCAAATATTAAGCACGTAATTCCAACCACAAGTAAATCTCCAGCGTAATAATCTTTCGTCGATTTCTTTTTACTGTTCATGTGGTTTTTTAGCTAGTGCAGAACTACTTTTGTTACTTAAATATCTTAGCATAATAGAAGCTTTATCTTGTTGTTGTATCGTGAATATAATCTTTTATTTTAATAACAAAAACAGCCTTTCAAATAATTGAAAGGCTGTTGATTAGTTTATTTACATTAGCGCCAGAATAAACAGAACAATGGTTTTTTTTCTAATGTACAGATGTGTTTCTACCTTTCGCTCGGGTCTTTTAAATCTTGTTTTTCTTGAGGATTCTTTACAAAAGGATAAACAAATTGCTTAGCGAAACCTTTAGGGTACTTTACATCTCCTAAACCTGTGCTTTCTGGCCAGGCATCTCCTTCATCGTAATACGTGCCAAATATCATGTCTATAAATGGAAAGTGAATGGCAAAGTTTTTATCGTAAGCCTTTGGGTTGTCTGAGTGATGCCAATGGTGATATTGTGGCGTTACAAATAGGTACTTTAAAAAGCCAAAGTTAATTCTTGTATTAGAATGTGCTAATACGGCTTGAAAAGAAACGATTACTATATATGTGAAAAAGACAGAACTGCTAAAGCCACAAATATAAATAGGTATAAAAGCCATGGCTCTTACCACTACTAAGTCAAAGAAATGCGTTCTAGATCCTGCAAGCCAATCTAAATGTTTTGTAGAGTGGTGTACGGCATGGAAACGCCATAAATATGGAATTTTATGAAAGAAATAGTGTGAAGTATATTGAAATAAATCTGATACAAATAACGCCACAAATAATTGTGGTATAAATGGTATTGATTGTATTGTAGCTTGAAAACCTTCTAAACCAATATTTTTGAACATATTTACTACTGGAAATTGTACAATAACACCAATAATTTGAATTAGTAAATGACTTACTATAAAGTAAACCAAGTCTGTTCTCCATTCGTCATGAAATTTGGATTGATTTAAACGTTTTGGTAAAAACAACTCTATAGGTATAAATACAATTGCAGAAACTAATACATCTATTAATAGCCAATCTAAACCTATGGTTACAGATTGATCTTGAATGCCTGAACCTTCTGGTAAGGCTGTACCTAAAAATATTGTGGCTGCTATAAGTACTGTCGATATAAAACCATAATGCTTTTTCTTACTTAGTATAAAACTAATAAAGGCAAATACAAACGAAAGAATTAAAACAGCAAGAATAGACCATTTTACAATTTGTGGATTATAAATGTCTCTAAAATCCTTTGTTGTAAAGGTGTCTGGAAAGTAGGCGCAAATAACAAAACCTAAAGATATTATGGCAAGAAAAACAGAGAGGTAACCACTTATTTTACCTTCTCCAATTTTTAGTCTTTTATTGTCGGTCATATAAATTTAATTTAAAATTGATTGTAAGAAAAAAGGTTCAAGATAATGAAAATTTATCTTGAACCTTTTTTTATTTCCTTTGCGTTAGGGATTGAGGCTTTGTTGGAGCTCCTCGCAGAGAGCGACTGCCGAAAGCGCGACCTTTAGGTAACGCCCAAAAATGTATTTACTCTGCAGTTTTATCTACTGTAATTCTAGCATCTCTATTAGCTAGTTCCCAAGCAGTATAAAATACAAGACGTGTTCTGTTTTCTAATAAATCGTATTCAATTTTATCTGGTGTATCTCCTGGCTGGTGATAATCGTCATGAGTACCATTGAAATAAAATATTACAGGAATATTATTTTTTGCGAAGTTGTAATGATCACTTCTATAGTAATAGCGGTTTGGATCATTCTCATCGTTAAATGTATAATCTAAATCGATATTCATGTACTTTGTGTTCATAGCTTCAGAAATATCATGTAATTCCTTACTTAATTTGTCACTTCCAATTAAGTATACATAATTTCTGTTTTTCTTCTCACGTTTTGGATCTGTACGACCAATCATGTCTATGTTTAAATCGGCAACAGTATCTGCTAATGGAAATATTGGGTCATTATCTGTATAATGTTTAGAACCTAATAAGCCTTTCTCTTCACCTGTTACGTTTAAGAAAACTATTGAACGTTTTGGACCATTACCTTCTCTTTTTGCTTTAGCAAAAGCTTCAGCTATTTCTAATACAGCTACGGTTCCAGAACCGTCATCATCTGCACCATTATATACTTTACCGTCTTTTATACCTTCGTGATCTAAGTGAGCTGAAAGAATAATATATTCATTAGGCTTTTCACTACCTCTTATAATAGCAGCAACGTTTTTAGAATCTACTTTTTCTGAATTGTTTTTATAAGTAATAGCGACATCAGATTTTATAGACATAGATTTTTCGTTAGTTTCGATGTCACTAACAAAGGCTTTAGCTAAATCAGTATTAATTAGCATATAAATCATCTCCTCTGCTCCATCTGCTAGGTTCATTCGTCCTGTTGAACGACCAAAACGATTAGCTGCCATAGCGTAAACTTCTGGATAGTAAAATAAAAGCGCTTTAGCTCCTTTACTTTTAGCCACTTCTTGTTTTGCAGCAAAGGCTTGACGCATATTAGACCATTTAGAGCTTTTATCTGTTCCTGAAATAACAAAATTCCCTTCTGAATCTTTTGGTTCGCCAGAGCGTATAATTACAACTTTTCCTTTTACATCTAAACCTTCATAGTTTGAGTAGTTCTCGTCTTCAATTCCAAAACCAGCAAAAATAATATCTTTTGTATTTAGAGTACCGTCTTTTGCAGAGCTAACTGATACATAGTCATCTATATTTGTAAAAGATTTTCCATTAACATTTAGAGTTATGTCTGGAGTTGCCATAACTACTAATGGTACATCTTGAAAATAGTTACCATCGCTTTTCGCAGCAGGTATTCCATCTTCGATATAATGTGATTTAATAAATTCTATAGCCATTCTTTCTCCTTCCTTACCAGTTTCACGACCTTCAAAATCGTCTCCTGCATATATGTAAAGCGCCGTTTTTAAGTCTTCGGCAGTTATGGTTTCTGCGTATTTAGTTGGATCTGCAGGTGCTTTGGTTTTTGTTGTAGCATCCTTGCTTTTAGAAGAGCCACATGATGCTAAGACTAAGGTAACAGCAAAAAGTGAAAGTAATTTTTTCATTCTTAATTTAATGTTTGGTTAAGCAGTAAAAATACGAGAAAATAGACGTAAATTCTATTTGTTGTATTTTTTTTAACAAGATTAAATATCTTGATTGTGTGTTAAATATGTAGTCCTATTAGCCAATTGCCAGGCGGTTGCAAAGATAAGTTTTGTACGTTTAGCTAATAATGGATAGTTTATTTTGTCCGGGGTATCTGTTGCTTTGTGATAATCTGGATGCTCTCCATTAAAGTAAAAAATTACAGGGATATTTTGCTTTGCAAAGTTGTAGTGATCGCTTCTATAGTAGTATTGATTCCTATCGTTTTCTGCATTGTATTTGTAGTCTAACTCTAAATTTGTAAAGGCTTCATTTGCTTTTACTGAAGTGTATTGTAACTCTTTACTAATTCTATCTGCGCCAATAATGTAGATGTAGTTTGGGTTCTTTTCGTGTCTAGCGTCCACACGACCAATCATGTCTATATTTAGATTGGCAATGGTTTTGTTTATTTTGAAAATTGGGTTTTCTAAATAATATTTTGAGCCCTGTAGCCCAATTTCTTCTGCAGTAAGATGTAAAAATAGAATACTCCTTTTGGGAGCATGGCCTTGTTGTTCTGCAAGCTTAAAAGCTTCAGCAATTTCTGTTATGGCCACTGAGCCAGATCCATTATCGTCTGCTCCAAAATGAATTGCATCATCTTCGATACCTAAATGATCTAAATGCCCGGAAATGATTAATACTTCTTCAGGCTTTTCACTACCTTTTATATAGGCTAATACGTTTTCTGAAGCACCTATTCCTTCAGGTAAGAAATCTGCAGGAATGGTTTGATAGTATGTAGAGTCGTTAATTACAGGCGCAATATTTTTTGTAGTATAGAAATGTCTTAGATAATCTGCTGCTTTTTTTTGTCCTTCTGTACCTGTTCCACGACCTTGAAATTCTTCCGAAGCAAAAACTGTTAATCTACTTTTTAAATCTTCGGAAGTTATGGATTTTGAATACGTTTTAATAAGCGAGCTATCTGTAATTTCAACACTGTTTTCAAGGTTTTCTATCTTGGTACTGTATTTCTTTTCGGAGCACGAACCAACAATAACGAAGGCAGAAGCAATAAGTAGGGATTTCATCTAATATCTATTTGAATTTCAAATATATATAAATTCTTACAAAAACCTTAAAATTACTCAGAGATATCAATATCTTCTAGTTCTTCTATAGAATCTTCAAGAGAGTTTTCTTCGCGTTGCTCTAATTGTTCTGTATCACCAACCTCGGTAGTTGCAGTAACAGATTTATAAGTTGCTAATGCTAAAGAAATGATGGTTAATAAAAATATAAGCTGAATTGTGTGTTTTGGTTTATTTGTACCTCTAGTTTTTACAAGCGCTAAAATGCCAAAAATTAATGAAGCTATCGCTGGAAAAAAAGCGAAGTTAGATAAAGGTAAAACAGCTAAAATAACTGCAAAAATTGCGCTTATTAATCCTAATATAATAAATAATAATCTCATAATTAATTTAGTTTTTTAAACCGGTTGCACTTTTAATTCTTAACTCTCCGCTACCTATCGCAACTTTAAATTTAGCATAAACAGGAATCTTATTTTCGTCTGCTGTTAGCCATATAAAATTACTATTGCCTTTTAAAGCATTGTTATTATCTAGGTTAATACGCAGTTTGTAACATTCTTTTTTGCCTAAAGCTGTACTAATAGTCTCTTTGGCAACATAAGTAAAACGAAATTTAGTTTCTTTATTATCGAATAAAACGGTAAAAGTATCACTATCGCCAATGCCTGCTTTTTTAATATCTAAAGTTCTTAAATGATAAATAGTAGTTACAATGTCTTTAGTATTACCATTAATTTTTACAGTTTTATTGGTGTCCCAAAAGCCCGATTCGAAGTTTTTACTTTTCTTTCTAACTAAGCTTTTTACAGATCTTGTTTTATGATTGAAGTTGTACTTAACAAATTTATAATGTCCTCCTTCATCAATTTCACGCTTGTATAAATAAGGTGTTAATGTTCTTGGGTTTACATAACTCTCATATAGATCTCTAATTTTAAAAAAATTATCCCATTTTGTATACGTTGTAGCGTTACCCTTTAAACGTAATAATGTTCCTGTTTTAGTGTTTACATTACTGGTTTTCATGGTTACTTCTGCAAAATCTGTCATTAAGCCAGACATATTATAACCTGCAGTAAAAGTTAAGTTTTCACCACCTACAAAGGCGTTGTTTTGTGCACTTGTTAATAAAGTAAAACTAAGAGCAAAGAGTATAAAAAAATGTTTCATAAAAATATTTAAAGTTCAAATATAAATAATGTTAACACTAATTGTGCCTAAATTATTGTGTTTGGCTTTTATTTAATATTTAAAACTGAAATAATAAAAAGTATAGACCAAATACCAACCCGCAACCAATTAAGAATAATTAAGTCGTCTAAGGTATTGTTTGTTGTTTTGTTATTTGAAATTCTTTTGTGCAGAGGAACAAAAATAAGCATAGTCGATAACCATGTTAAACACACAAAAGCAAAGTGAAGAATAGAGTAGAGGCCTCCCGTTTTTACTAGTGTAACAAGAGAAATTAATACCTGAATTGCCATAAGTGGCAACACAATTATAGTCATTAATTTTGTATAGCGTTTGTGCCATAAAAAAAGGTTAATCTCTGTGTAGTATTTAAAAGATGGGTAAATTAGAAATTGTACCATCAAGATTAAAACAAGTAAACCAAAATCTATAATTACGCGAGCGATTTCTAAAGTCATTATTATTTATTTAAAAGTACGTTGCGTAAAATACTTTGGACGTCACTATTATCTTTTTGTTTTATTAAAAAAGTTTCTAACTCGTCTTGGTGTGTAATTTGGATATCTCTATCAATAAAACCATAGCCTAAATAAGCACCATTTTTAACCATTACAAAAGCGTCTTCGTTCTCGTTTCTACCTTTTTCTTTTAAAACAACATCTTGGCTATCGTTAACAATTTGGCAAATGGCATTTGTAACACGTTCGTTATAAACTGTAATATCTTCACTGCCTTTACAAATACCTTTACATGTTTTTAAAATATAGTGAGAGCACTCATCGACACCTTCTTGTAAATGACAAAACTTAGGACACAAATTAAATTGTTCGCAAATTCGTTCTAAAAACAAACGCGCATCTCGTAAGCTATAAAAGGTAATTATAGGATTTGGTGTGGCTTTACTATTATTAATAGCAATATGCATAATATCGTTTCTGTCTTGGTAACTAAAGAGTGAAAAACCTTTTGGAGCGCGTTTAGATACTTTATTATATTCCGGAAAGTGATGTTTAATTGCTGCATCTTCCATTAATAACGCAATAAGTTCACTGCCAGATAACTCGAAATCGATATCTGCAGTCTCCCTAACCATATCTAAGGCCTTTTGTGTTTTACTATGAAAGTGACTAAGGACTCTTTTTTTTATGTCTTTAGATTTACCAACATAAATAATTTCACCTTTCTTATTTTTAAGTTTATAAATACCAGTAGCGTTTGGTAAGGCATTAAATATTTCTTTTGGTAGGTTAGGAGGTAAGGTAGCTTCTTTACTTTTACTATTTAAAAACTCGGTAAAAACGGTGTCTGCATTTTCTTGAGATTGTAAAATTTTAAAAAGAATAACTGTCGCTTCAGCATCTCCTCTTGCTCTGTGCCTTCCGTTTATATTAATATCTAAATCTTTACAAATTTTACCTAAACTATAACTGCGATGGCCTGGAAGTAATTTTCGACTAAGGCGCACAGTGCAAAGTTTTTTCCTTGTAAAGTCTATGTTTATAGCTTTAAACTCGTTTCTAATAACGTTGTAGTCGAAGTTTACATTGTGGGCAACAAAAATAGTATCCTCAGTAATATCTAAAACTTGTTGTGCGACTTCATGAAATTCTGGAGCATTGGCAACAGTACCATTATCAATTCCTGTTAATGCAGTAATATGATCTGGGATAAAACAATTTGGATTAACTAACGAGGTAAACTCGTCTACAATAACGTCGCCATCGTATTTAAATACCGAGATTTCGGTAATTTTATTTGTCCTTCCTGAGGTTTCAACGTCTATTATTGTGTATTGCAATGCGTTATTTTTGAGCTGAAAATTAGTAGCTATTATTGTAGTTTATTCGATGTTGTTTCATCAACTTTCTTCCACATGTGTTCCGATGTTAAATAAAAGCTACCTACAAAATCAAAATTACATTCGTTAGGTGCTATAATAGATAAAAACGGTTCTCCTTTTTTGTCTTTGTATAAATGATAAACCTCACCAAGATCTGGCTGAAAACTAAACTTAGCATTATAGACTAAGTTATTGTATTCCAATTCTTCAATCATTTTGTCGTATTCTGCTTTAAGCTCTAAATATTTAGCTTTAAGTTGTTTGTTGGCTTTATTAACGTTTTTATTTTTCCAAGTAATATTTTCTGTTACTTGAATGGCAGGAGCTCCAACATTGGTTCCGTAAGGTTTTAGAGCCGCATCATATTGCTGGCTTTCTTTATTAAATACAACGTTATCTGGTTTTTTTGCGTCAGACATTTTTTTTCTTTTTTAGCTTTGTAAAGATAACAGTTTAAAGTTTTGTATTAAAACATTTTAAGAGTAGTTACGTGTATTTTTAACACTTCAGTTTTTAATAATTAATTTAATGCAGCTGCCTTTATTCAAGGCGTTAAATTTATTAATTCTTTTTTTTGAAAGTGATTTTTATCATCTTTTAAGCTTTTATTTCAATATAAATTTGCTTTAAAATATTTTTTAAAATGAATACACCTTTAATAGCAAAGTACAATGTAGCAGGACCAAGATATACAAGTTATCCTACGGTTCCTTATTGGGATAACGATTCCTTTTCTTTAAAGTTATGGAAAGCATCGCTTAAAAAAAGTTTTGATGAGAGTAATGCTACAGATGGTGTAAGTTTATATATTCATCTTCCATTTTGCGAGAGCATGTGCACCTTTTGTGGTTGCCATAAACGCATAACCAAAAACCATGAAATAGAAGTTCCATATATAGAATCTTTAATCCAAGAATTTAAACTTTACAGAACGTTTTTAGGAAAAATGCCTAACGTTAAAGAGTTGCACATTGGAGGCGGAACACCAACGTTCTTTAAACCTGAAAACATAAAAACGTTATTAAATTCGTTAAATTCCATTGGGAAATTTAGTGAGGATTGCGAGTTAAGTTTCGAAGGACACCCGAATAACACAACCGAAGAACATTTAAAAATGTTTTCAGACTATAATTTTAAACGTGTAAGTTATGGTGTTCAAGATTATAATTTAAAGGTACAAAAAGCTATAAACAGAATTCAACCTTTCGAGAATGTAAAACAAGTTACGGAAGCTTCAAGAGCAGAGGGATTTACATCTGTTGGACATGATATTATTTTTGGTTTACCGTTTCAAACCGTAGAAGATGTCGAGAATACTATTAATAAAACAATTACCTTAAAACCAGAACGTATTGCATTTTACAGTTATGCACATGTGCCATGGATTAAAGGAAACGGACAACGTGGTTATAACGATAAAGATTTGCCTACTGCAACTCAAAAACGTTTACAATACGAAAAAGGAAAGCAAATGTTACTTGAAGCTGGTTATTTTGAAATAGGAATGGATCATTTTTCATTACCAACAGATTCACTTTACAAGGCACACGAAAACCAAAAACTACATCGTAATTTTATGGGATATACTGTAACTAATACTAAAGTAATGATTGGTTTAGGTGCATCTGCAATTAGCGATAGTTGGTATGGTTTTGCGCAAAATGATAAAGGTATTGAAAGTTACAAATCGCTTGTTAATCAAGGTATAATACCTGTGTTTAGAGGACATATTTTAAATGAAGAAGATTTAATAATACGCAAACACATTCTTAACTTAATGTGTAAGTTCGAAACCTCTTGGGAAACCGAAGCATTAATGTTTAATGAACTTCCAGATGTACTTATTAAGTTAAAAGAACTCGAGAACGATGGTTTAATAGAAATCCATTCTAGAACAATACGCGTTACAGAAAAAGGTAGACCGTTTGTAAGAAACGTTTGCTTACCATTCGATAGACGTTTACAGCGTAACAAACCAGAAACACAAGTCTTTTCTATGACCATTTAAAAGCGCGTAGAAGAATGAAACAAAAAAAGAGAAGCTATAATCGCTTTCCTTTTTTTGTTTTAAACGATTTAGTAATTTTTTAAAATTTCTAAAGCTCAGTAGAAGTCTCGTCGTTTGAGGTTTCGCTTTTCTTTTTACCGCTTTTAGACATGTTGTAGACAATAAGAGATAATACAAGGCATACAAGAAGAAAAAACCAATAAAAACAAGTCCCATTGTCCAATTAACTATAAGTATTATTAAACTTTCCATTAGTGTTATATTTTTAAATTATTAATTTTTAATGACAATTATATTGAGAATCCACCTGTTCCACAGTAACCATATTAGATGGTGATAAATAAGGGATCCCTAAGCCTAAACCTCTTACAATAAAAAGTAAACCAACAATAACTACAAAGGCTGGAATTAGTTTTAAAACACGTTGTTTAACCGTTTTGGTAAGAAAATTACCAAGATAAATAGCAGTCGTCATAAGCGGTACAGTTCCTAAACCAAATAAGGCCATATACAAACTACCTTCCCAGTAACTTCCGGTTGCTAAAGCGCCAAAAATGGCCATATAAACAAGTCCGCAAGGCAATAAACCATTCAGGTATCCAATAGTAAAAAAAGTACTAGGTTTCTTCTTCTTTAAATTAGCTCCCATTTTACTTTTTACTTTACCAACAAGCTTATAAATAGGTTTAGAAAAGTTATATCGGTTAAATAATTTGGTAGGTATTAATATAGTAACAATCATTAAAACACCAATACCAATAGAGAGTTGCTGCTGTAAACCAAATAAATTTAAGCTTTTACCAACAGCACCAAAAATAAGACCTAAAACGCTATACGTTAAAATACGACCAGCATGATAGCTTAGTAATTGTAGAATACGTTTGGTTTTGTTTTCACGATCTAAGGGCAATAAAAAGGCAATAGGTCCACACATGCCAACACAGTGAAAACTTCCTAATAAGCCAAATATAATTGCCGAAATTAACATTAATACGTTATTTGTTCTTTGTATAAATATGGTGTGCCTTCGTACATAAAATCGATAGTAATGTTCCAACGACCGCCTAACATCTTATTGTCAGGTATGAGCAAATGTGAAGATGTTAGATTTAACTCAAGGTTAAAATCCAACGTTTCATTAGACGGTCTGTATAGGAACACTTTTCCTTTAATTTTAGATAGTTCAAGTTCTTTTGGAAACACCAATAACCAACCCTTATCAGTTTTTTTACTTACAAACCTCTCTGTTAAATTGTTTGTATTCGTTTCGGCATCAATTTCATTTTGATATAGCATTTCTTTAGCATAATAATCCTCAGTAACTAAATCATGACTAAAAGATTCTGTTGTACTCATTAGATAAACAAAATATAATATAAAGCACATAAATGCAGCCATAACAACAACTATACTTTTTCCCCAATTCCATTTCATAGTACTTATGTTTTAATTATTTTTGGCGTGACCACAAGGGTCAGGCTGTACGTTTCAATTCCTCGTTCTCCCGATAATTATCGGGATCGCTGTGGGATTTCCACTGCCATCCTTCACGCGGGCATTTTTACTAGAGTAAGAACCTCAACATTATATTTGTTTACTTGTAACTTCTTGGTCCTAAAAAGGCTGTAGTAGTCGTTTCAATTAATTGGTCTCCACTATAAATACCAATTTCTACTCTATCTTTATCGCCTTTTAAAGCACTTGCATTTAACTCTATAAACAATGTACCTTCAGCAAGACCTTGTCCATCAACTTTAAAACCATCGTGAGAAACCAAATTAACAGTTCCTTTATGCGATAATAGTTTAAAAGAAATATCTTCAATATCATTTACCGTTTTGTTTACTAATTTAAAGGTGTAAACATTACTAATAATATTATCGGCTTTGTGTTCGTATAACTGCCCTGGTAATCTTAAAATAGTTGCTTCAACATCATTACGTAAAAAAAGCATTCCAATAAGTACAGCTATTAAAATCCCTAAAACAGCAGTATAACCTTTTAAACGTGGTGTAAACTTGAATTTTTCTTCTTTCTCAATTTCATCTTCGCTGGTGTATCTAATAAGTCCTTTTTGTAAGTTTACGCTTTCCATCATGTGGTCGCAAGCATCAATACAAGCAGTACAGTTTACGCATTCTAGTTGCGTTCCATTTCTTATATCAATTCCTGTTGGACAAACATTTACACATTGAAAACAATCTATACAATCTCCTTTGCCAGTAGTTGGCCTGTCTTCATTTTTCTTAAACTTTGCACGACCAGCTTCTTTTTCTCCGCGTTTATGGTCGTAAGCAACAATAATAGATTTATTATCAAGTAATACACCTTGCAACCTTCCGTAAGGACATGCAATGATACATACTTGCTCTCTAAACCAAGCGAAAATAAAATAGAAAACACTAGTAAAAATTAATAAAGAAATTAGTGTGCTTATGTTATTTAAAGGTCCTTCAGAGATGTAACGTATTAATTGATCGCTACCAATTAAGTAGGCTAAAAACACATTGGCTATAATAAAAGAGATGATAAAAAAGATAATCCATTTAAGTACTCTCTTTTTTATTTTCTCGGCATTCCAAGGCATTTTATCTAAACGAATCTGCTTGCCTCGGTCGCCATCAATCCAATACTCTATGCGTCTAAAAACCATTTCAAGGAAAATAGTTTGCGGACAAATCCACCCGCAAAAAATACGTCCAAAAGCAACGGTAAATAAGATGATAAATACCACACCAATAATCATCATTATTACAAATAGATGGAAATCTTGTGGCCAAAACGGAAATCCGAAAATATTAAAACGACGTTCTAATACATTAAACATTAAAAACTGATTGCCATTAACTTTAATAAATGGAGCAGATAGTAAGAAAGCCAATAAAATGTAGCTTACATATTTTCTATAAGTATACCATTTACCATCCGGCTTCTTAGGAAACACCCAAGCACGCTTGCCTTCTTTGTTAAGCGTACCTATTGTGTCTCTAAAATTTTCTTGACCTTGTTCTGCCATTTCAATGTTGTTTTTTGCTTCCGCGAAAGCGCACTATAAATTATTTAATTATAGTATTTTCTACTGCTGTAGAATCCGAACTTACTTCTTGTATCGTTTCAGTTGTTTCTGTTGTTTGTTCTGGTGCGTTTGGATCGTTCCAAATATCACCTTCAGGAGCTTTAGGCTCAGCAGGTGTTGTACCTTGAAATGATAATACATAACTAGCTACTTGCGCCATTTCTGCTGGTTTAAGATCAGATTTCCAAGAAATCATTCCTTTTCCGGCACGTCCACCTTCAGAAATAGTTCTAAAAACATCTTTAATACCACCACCTAAAATCCAGTGTTTATCTGTTAGGTTTGGACCAATACCACCACCACCATCTGCTTTATGACAAGCAATGCAGTTAGTTGAAAATATTTTTCCACCAGCTTGTAAATCTGAAGCTTCTGTAAGTAATTCAACAGAATTTACATCAACTAAGTCTTTAGCAGTTTTTTTCCATTCTGCAATTTCAATCTTAGCTTCGGCTACAGCCATTTCATATTCTTCAGCTTGAGTATAATCACCTACTATTTCAAAACGTACCCAATACACAACTGCGAAAATAATTGAGATATAGAAAAGGTATTTCCACCAAGGTGGTAAATCGTTATCTAGTTCTTTAATACCATCGTAATCATGATCTAAGATAATTTCATGTTCTTCTTCAATGGCTTTAGAACCTAAAGATTTTGTGTAGGCATCTTGTATCCATTTAAATTGGTTCTCTTTTCTTAAGGCTTCTTTAGCTAGATAATTTGCTTGTTGCTCTTCACTTAATGTTTTAAATAAAACATATCTTAAGCCTTCAACACAAATCTCAAACGCCATAGCAAATAACATTGCTGTGCCTATAATTGCCCAAAATATGGGTTGGGTAAACATTGCCCATTCGTCTCCAGTGTAGACCCATTCCATTAATATTATAGCTAGTATAAAAAAGAATAAGAGTCTTAATAATGATGCTGTACTTCTCATAGTTACTCGTTATTGGTATTAATAGTATCGTCTTCTAAAGGTATATTACTAACCTCTGTAATATGCTCTTTTTTGGCAGTAAAAACCCAAAAGAATAAACCTGCGAAAAAGAGGAAGAATATTAAAAGAGATATAATTGGATATATTTCTACGCCTTCTATTTGTTCTAAATTACCTTTTATAAATTTTAACATGGCTTTAGTTTTTATTTAGGGCAGAGTTGTCTGCATTTTTAATTTTTATATCTGTACCTAAACGTTGTAAGTAAGCTATTACCGCAACAACTTCACGATTACGCATTTCTATAAATGCTTCGCCATTTTCCTTAGCATATTTTTTATCTGCTTCGTAAGTTTTGGCAAAATCTGGATCGTTATATAGGTTTTTTTCAATTTTGGTACCTTGCTTATCCATTGCGTCTTGAGCATTGGCTATTTCTTCATCGGTATAAGGCACACCTAAAGTTGCCATAGCTTCCATTTTAGTTTCGGTTAAACCTTTATCAAGTTCATTTTTAATTAACCATTTGTATGATGGCATAATAGAACCTTCAGATACACTTTGTGGATCGTAGAAGTGACTTAAATGCCAATTATCACTATATTTTCCACCTATTCGATGTAAATCTGGACCTGTACGTTTACTTCCCCAAAGGAATGGGTGATCGTAAACATATTCTCCAGCTTTAGAGTATTCTCCATAACGTTCTACCTCGTGTCTAAATGGACGTATCATTTGAGTGTGACACCCAACACAACCTTCTCTTATGTAAATATCTCTACCTTCTAATTCTAAAGCTGTATAAGGTTTTACACTAGAAATTACGGGTATGTAATCGTCTACCAATAGTGATGGTATAATTTGTACTGCTCCACCAATTAAAATTGCTACTGTAGCGAAGATTGTAAGTTTTACTGGTCTTCTTTCTAACCAAGTATGGTAACCCTCTTTACTAGTACGTTTTTTAGTTACTTTTTGTAATGGTGCAGATTCTGCTAATTCATCTGTTACTTTGCTACCAGAACGCGCAGTCATGATAACATTAAATACACCAATTAAAGCACCTGTAATAAATAAGGTTCCTCCAATAGCACGCATCCAATACATTGGCATAATTTGAGTTACAGTTTCTAAGAAGTTACCGTAAGTTAATGTACCATCTGGATTAAATTGTTGCCACATAGACCATTGTACAAATCCTGCTACGTATAGCGGTAATGCATATAATATAATACCTAAAGTACCAACCCAAAAGTGAACGTTAGCTAATGCTGTAGACCATAGTTTTGTTTTAAATAACTTAGGCACCATCCAATAGATCATACCAAAGGTTAAGAATCCATTCCATGCTAAAGCACCAACGTGAACGTGTGCAATAATCCAATCTGTAAAATGCGCTACGGCATTAACATTTTTTAATGAAAGCATTGGACCTTCAAAAGTTGCCATACCATAACCTGTAATGGCTACAACCATAAATTTAAGAACAGGATCAGTACGTACTTTATCCCACGCACCACGTAAGGTTAGTAAACCATTTATCATTCCTCCCCAAGAAGGCGCTAATAGCATAATAGAAAAAGCAACACCTAAGTTTTGTGCCCAATCTGGAAGTGCAGTATATAATAAGTGGTGTGGTCCTGCCCAAATGTAAATAAAGATTAAAGACCAAAAGTGAACAATAGATAATCTATAAGAGTAAACTGGTCTGTTTGCTGCTTTAGGAACAAAATAATACATTAATCCTAAAAATGGAGTTGTAAGGAAAAACGCTACCGCATTATGTCCGTACCACCATTGTACTAAGGCATCTTGAACTCCTGCGTAAGCCGAGTAACTTTTAAAAGCACTAACAGGTAATTCCATACTGTTTACAATATGAAGTACTGCTACTGTAACAAATGTTCCTAAATAGAACCAAATAGCAACATATAAGTGACGCTGTCTTCTTTTTAAAATTGTACCAATTAAGTTTGCTCCAAAAGCAACCCAAATTAATGCAATAGCAATATCGAAAGGCCACTCTAATTCTGCATATTCTTTAGATGTAGAATATCCTAAAGGTAGTGTTATCGCTGCACCAACAATTATGGCTTGCCATCCCCAGAAATTTAGATTACTTAACCAATCTTTCCACATACGTGCTTTTAATAAACGTTGTGAAGAGTAGTAAACACCTGCAAAAATGGCGTTACCAACAAAGGCGAAAATTACCGCATTGGTATGTAATGGACGTAAACGACCAAAACTTAACCAAGAGATGCCATCTGTAAGGTTAGGAAATAGAAACATAAAGGCTAATAGTAAGCCTACACTCATTCCTACAATACCCCAAAGCAGTGTAGCGATGATAAATTTGCTGACGATCTTATTATCGTAATAAAATTTTTGTAATTCCATAGTTACTTTAGTTGATCTTTAAATATGATTGGTTTTTTTGTTGTTTTTATGTTTGGTTTCGTGCTTTTGCTTTTTATAACTTCATCTTCAAAAAGCATACGAACAGATGGCGTATAAGTGTCGTCAAACTGTCCACTTTTAACAGAGAAAATGAAAGCTGCAAAAAAAACGAGCGCAACAATAACGCTTATTGCTAATAACATGTATATAATACTCATACCTACCTGAATTATTTTGTAAAATTACTGTTGTTGGTCCTTTAAAAAGATGACTTTTATCAGTTTTGAAAAAAATGTTAATTTTTTTAAGAAACTATACTAACACGTATAATCCTAAAATTGAAATTGAACGTTTTATCTCTGCTGTATTATACCCTTTTGGTTGTATAAAATTAGATTTTAATAAGGATTCTACAGACTCATATTTAGTGCGTAAATCGTTATATTCTCTAGTTATATAATTACGCTTTAAAGCGCATCCGTTGCATTCTTGACTTAGTGTAGCAGCTTCTAATTGCGCAATTTTATGTGTTAACTGTAATGTTTCTTTTATCATGATACATTGGTTTTGTTATTCAGTTGTTTGCCAGAAAAATATGTGGCGATAGTTGTAAATACGACAATACTTATAGAACTTAAAGGCATTAAAATGGCTGCAACAACAGGTTTTAAATGACCTGTAACAGCGAAACCGAGTCCTATTAAATTATAGACTAATGAAAAAATAAAGGCATATTTTATTATGGTAACGCCTTTCCGCGAAAGCGATAAAAAAGAAGTGATGTCTTTAAATTTTGAAGCATCTAAAATACCATCGCAAGCAGGAGAGAAGATGTTTACGTTTTCGGATATAGAAATACCAACATTACTTTGTGCTAAAGCTCCAGCATCGTTAAGTCCATCGCCAACCATTAAAACGGTTTTTCCATTTTGTTGCTGCTGTTTAATATAATTTAGTTTGTCTTCTGGTTTTTGATTAAAAAGTAAAGTGGCATGCTTTGGGAGTATGGTTTTAAGATGTTCTTTTTCACCTTCATTATCTCCAGATAAAATAACAATATTTGCAGTTTTGCTAAGTGTGTTAAATACGTCTTTTACACCAGCTCTATATTCATTATAAAACACATAACAGCCTTTGTATTTGTTATCTTTACTTATGTGAATTGCTGTACGTTGTTGAATTTGATTATTTTTAATTTTCGCATCTTTTTCTACATAATTAAATGACCCGACTTTAATCTTTTGCTTATTAATGACGCCAGTTATTCCTTGGCCAACATCTTCTTTAAAATCGTCTAAAGTTTGAATATTGTTTTTATCTAAAATGGCATATAACGATCTGCTTAATGGATGGTTGGATGCTCGAAGTGTACTTGTTAGTAAGGATTCTTCTTCTTTAGTAAGTGTAATGCCTTCATAACTAATAGTGTTTTTTGTACTTGTAGTAAGTGTTCCTGTTTTATCGAAAACCACAGTGTCTATATGAGACATTTGTTCTATAACACTACTATTTTTTATATACAGTTTATTACGTCCAAAAATGCGTAGTAAATTTCCTAAAGTAAATGGCGCCGCTAATGCAATTGCGCAAGGACAAGCAACAATTAATACAGCAGTAAAAACATTTAAAGCAATTGAAATATCGATAAATAACCATACGGTGGTTGCTATAATTGCTATTAGTAAAAGGCTTATTGTGAAACGCTTACTAATACTATCGGTTAATGACTGAAAGCTGCTTTGGTTGTTTTTACTAAATATTTCGTTAGACCAAAGTTGGGTAAGATAACTCTGTTCTACAGGTTTTAATACTTCGACTTCAATAGATCCTGCTTGTTGTCTTCCTCCGGCGAATAAATGTTCTCCAGAGTGCTTAATAATAGGTTCTGCTTCTCCTGTTACAAAACTATAATCTATTAATGCGTTTCCTTTAATTAAGATAGCATCTACAGGTAACAATTCTGCATTTCTAATTAATAATCTGTCTCCTTTTTTAAGTTCGTAAACTTGTGCTTGCTCTTCGGTTTTAGAAGCATTGTTTTTTAATAATCGTGTTACTGCTATTGGAAAATAAGATTTATAATCCCGTTCGAAAGACAAGAAAGCATATGTTTTTTGTTGAAAGAATTTTCCAAGAAGTAAGAAAAAAACCAAACCAGACATACTATCGAAAAACCCAGTACCTAAATCGAATAGAATTTCTATTGTAGAACGTATAAATAGTACCGAAATACCTATGGCAATTGGCACGTCGATATTTAATATTTTAGAACGTAAACCTTTGTAAGCAGATACAAAATAGTCGCGACCAGAATAAAAGGCAACTGGTAATGCGAAAGCAAACATTAACCATCTAAAAATAGGTTTAAATTTATCTAACCAAAACTCGTTAACCTCAAAATATTCTGGAAATGAGAGAAACATTATGTTGCCAAAAGCAAAACCTGCTACACCTAATTTATAGATAAGACTTCTATCTACTTTTGAGCTTTTTTTAGTAGCATCGTCTAAAGATATGTAAGGTTCGTAGCCTAGTTTTGATAAAAGGATAACTAGATTTTGAAGTGTTAATTCTTCCGAAGAAAAAGTAATTCTAACCGTTTTTTTAGGAAAATCGACTTGAGATGTCTTTACAGCCGGATTTAACTTGTTGAGGTTCTCTAAAACCCAAATGCAAGAACTACAATGTATAGTTGGTATTAATAATGAAACAACTTGGGTGCCTTGCTCGTTAAACTCTAAAAGTTGAGCGGTTATTTTTTCGTTTTCTAAAAAATCGAATTTCCCTTCTTGAAAAAATGGTGTTGTTCCAGGCGTTTGTTCTAAATCGTAATAATAAGAAAGGTCATTATCGTTTAAAATATCGAACACAGTTTTACAACCGTTACAACAGAAGGATTTATTGTCGTGAGCGATTACAGTTGTTCTGCATTCGTCACCACAATGGAAACAATTTTCCATAATTATTTTATTTGCTCATCCTAATTATTTAGAAAAATAATAAGGATTATTATACCTGTGGCAAAGGTCGTAGAATGGTGTTATTTAAAAGATGATTTTTATCATGTTTCGAAAGGTTTTATGTTGTTTTTACTGATGTAAAACAATTAGATTTTAGTATCTTTATCTCTATAAAATTGAGATAGAATGCATGGTCGTTGCGAGAATTGTATAATACGAGAATTAAACTCACTTAGAGCTTTAAAAAAGGACGAGTTAAAACGAATTTCGGAAAGTAAGGTGTCTAAAACCATTAAAAAAGGTGAAGTTATTTTTGCTGAAGGAGAGAAGTTAAACGGTGTTTTTTGTGTGCGTAATGGTGTTTCTAAATTGTCGAAAATGAGCGACAATGGTAAAGACCAAATAGTAAAAATTGCAGCACGTGGTGAGATTTTGGGTCAGCGTTCTGTAATTACAGACGAGACTACTAATTTAAGTGCCGTTGCCCTTAACGATATGGAAGTTTGTTATATTCCTAAACAGCACCTTCAAGATAGTTTAAACAGTAATGTTGAATTTACTAAGGCTGTTTTATTACACATTGCAGGAGATTTAAAATTTGCAGATAATGTAATTGTGAATATGGCACAGAAAACGGTAAAACAGCGCGTTGCGGAAACTGTAAAATATCTTGAAGATAATTTTGGAACAGACTGCGATGGTTTTATAGCCGTAACACTAAATAGAGAGGATATTGCTAATATTGTAGGTACTGCTAAAGAAGCGTGTATTAGAACATTATCTTTATTTAAAAAAGAGAAAATGATCTTTACAGAAGGGAAACGTATTAAAATTGAAGATAAAAAAGCCCTCTATCGTTTAATAGAAGGCTTCTAATTTTTATAATATTCGTTATTATATTTTTACTGTAAGCACAGGGAGTTTAGAGTGGTTTACAATATCTTCACTTATACTTCCAGAGAAAAAATGTGCTAATCCTTTTCTGCCATGAGTAGGAATACCAATGATATCTGCATTTATTCTTTTTGCATAATTAAAGACTCCTTTTTCTACAGAATAATCTGAATATATTGCAATATCTTCAGGTAGAGTAGTATCGTCGTCACTAAGGTGTACTAAGAAATTAGTAATACGTTCTTCTATTTCTGTAGTACTTAAATAAGCTTCAGTTGGAAGGTTAACATAAAGTAGTTTTACTTCAATACCTAATGACTTAAAGATTGTAGTTACTCTGTTAAAAACGTCTAGACTTTCTAATTTATAATCGGAAGCAAAAACGGCTTTAGAGGCTGTAAATGTATTAGAATCTTTAATTACTAATACAGGAACAGAAGCTGTTCTAACCACTTTTTCTGTATTAGAACCTACAAATACCTCGCTTAAGCCACTACTTCCGTGAGAGCCCATAACAATAAGATCTGCATTGTGTTCTATTGCTACCTCGTCTATTTCACTAAAAACCTTATAGTTTTTTACCGTTTGATGTATGGTTATACCCTCTAAATAATCTTTATCTAAAAATTCAACAAAACGTTTTTGTGTAAGTTTTAATAAGAAGAGACCTTCCATAGAATCTTCTTCTTTAGTTATTACAGCATCACTAAGACCCAACATGTGTACAGCAACAATTTCTGCATCTTGTTTTTTAGCAATTTCTGCCGCAACTTTTAAAGCGTTTTCTGAATATTTTGAGAAATCTACGGGAACTAGTATTTTTTTCATTGTTTTAGTGTTTAAATTAATTATTAGTCAAAGTTAAGCCTAGAATTTATTGTCTAAGATGACAAAAGTCATCGTTTGATATTTATTTTTAATTTACGTTTACGCATTGAAATTAGAATTAAATGAAAGCTATCGTTATATCCAAAAAGTCAAAAGATGATTCTTCTATTAAAAACTGTATTGCCAGTACCAAAGGAGTTTCTAACTTAGTTGTAGATACATTAAACCATAAGTTTACTTTCGAATTTTCTACGCATAATGTAATAGAAGGTTTGCGAGAAAATTTGGTTGCTTTTGGTTTCGCTATTGAGTTTATTTATTAAAAGAAGTATATTTTATATTTTAAAAAAAATAGAATATTCAACCATTACAATGGGTTGTTAAATCTAGTTTTAGCTTCAATGCATAATTCTGCACGACCCTCTATTTTAGTTTTATAATAGTACGATTTTGTTTTAATAAAAGGTGTTAAAACTTTCTCATTCTGCCACTAATTTCTTCAACAGTTATAGTAAAAACACTAGGGATATTATCATTAAATATCTTACTAGAAAACTGACTAATGAAATCTAAATCGCGATTTTCAGTTTTTAGAATAATATCTTTTACTCCTAAAGAAAATTGGTGGAGCATTGCTTTGGCTTCACTACCAAAATGTAAATTAAAAGTACCTCTAACCAATATGGATTTCCAATTGTTAACAGAGTCTATATCTGTAATACAAATAGAAGCAGCATTGTGTTTGCGTAATGCATTTAGTTTATGTCCATCTGAAGAGTAGCAAATAATATTATTACTTTCTTGGTTATAGAAATAGGTGATTGGTACTACAAATGGCTCATTATTGTATATGTATGCTAAATAGCCAATATAATTTCTCTTTAAAATGATTTCTTTTTCTTTTGTATCCAATGTCTTGATCATAATTCTATTTATTAAGATGATTATTTAAAATTAAGAACAATTAGAAAGCTATAAAATGATAAAAATCAGTTGTCTAAATTATTATTTGCCTGACAGTTCTTTGTGAGTCTTTAATTGGTTTTTTAATTGAATATTTTCTAACTGAAGAATTTCGATTTGATTCAATAAATTAAAAATCACATCGATACCTTCAATATTTATTTCTAGATCATAATGCAAACGTATTATTTTTTCAACATCTCGGATTTGCGTTTTTTGTATGTAAATACCGTTATCTAAAGTTTGTATTTCTATAAGCTGATAATCGTATAATGTATCTAAAAAAGATTGCGGTATTTTATAGTAACTACAAAGGTTTTTTATGGAGATTAAATCTTGTGTTTTCATATTTTACGTAGTTTTTGCAATGTTTTAATTAGCTCTTTTTCTTCGTCTGTAAGTTGTTTTGGTATTTTGAGCGTGTACGTAATGTATAAGTCTCCAAAGGCGTTATCCGTTTTGTATTTTGGAAATCCTTTGCCTTTTAGTTTTACTTTTGTTTCGTTTTCAGTTTCGGGTTTTACAGTTAATTTTACTTTACCATTAAAGGTATCTACCATAATCTCACCACCTAAAAGCGCTGTGTATAAATCTAAATCTACTTGCGTGTAAAGGTTGTCTTTATTACGTTTAAATTTAGTATGATTTTGAATATGAAACTTAATATATAAATCACCATTTGGCCCGCCATTTACGCCTTTACTGCCATAACCATTAATTCTAATTTTTTCACCATTTTCTACACCAGCGGGAATAGTAATTCTTATGTTTTTACCATTTACGGTTAAGGTGCGCTTGTGCGTGGTATATACCTCTTTTAGTTCTAATGTTAATTCGGCATTAAAATCTTGACCTCTAAATTGTGCTTGTCTACCTTGAGATTGAAAACCACCGCCTCCAAACATGTTTTCAAAAAAATCTGAATAATCACCTTCAAATTGAGGACCTTGTGTTCTTTGCTGAGACCTATTGTGTTGCTGTTGCTTCTTTGCATTTTCAAAAGCATCTGCATGTTGCCAATCTTTTCCGTGTTCGTCGTATTTCTTACGATTTTCTGGATGGCTTAAAACCTCGTTTGCTTCATTAATTTCTTTAAACTTTTTTTCAGCATCTTTATCATCTGGGTTTAAATCTGGATGGTATTTTCGAGCCAATTTTCTATAGGCTTTTTTTATGTCCTTTTCGTTTGCACTCTTGGTAATGCCTAATATTTTGTAGTAGTCTATAAACTCCATGGAATATTTGTATCTTATTTAATAAATCATGAGATAAACATGTAATTAATGTGTTTACTCTTTTTGTTCTTTATGAGTAGTCTTGTAATGATCGGCTATTTGTTTTAAATTCTCTAAGTAGTCCTGCATTGTTTTTAAATCAATTTCGGGATTATTACCTTCTGGAATCGTCATAGGTAATTCGTCTAAGTTTAAATAAACTTCGGGAAAGTTTATTTCGATATAGGAAGTCTCTTTAGTTATCTCTATAATTATGTCTTCTATAGGTGTATTCATCTTTACTTTTATTTAACTAAATAAAATCAATGCCTTTTTAGGTTTTGATTTTATCTACTCTAATGTGAATAAATGTAATGGCTTCTTTTTTTGTATAATATTAATTGTTGTTTTTATATAGTTTTTTTATTGATTTCGGTAATTACTTATGCGTATTAATAACATTTATAATGTCATTTTTTTGTAACACTCCAGATTCTCTCCATACTTGTTGATTATTCTTAAAAAGCAATAATGTTGGTACACCTCTAACATTATATTTTGAGGCTAATGTTTGGTTTTTATCGACATCAATTTTTACAATTTTAACATCATCTCCTAAGGCTTCTTTTACTTGTTTTAAAATAGGAGCTAAGGTTTTACAAGGCCCACACCATTCGGCAAAAAAATCTACTAAAACTGGTGTATTAGAATCTATAATTGTATTAAAACTATTTTTCATAACTTCTTCGTTGTATTATTTTTCTAATAGCAAGAGTGCTATTATTCCAGGTATAATTTACGAATAATTTTAATTTAAAATACTAATGGATTTAATTCGTATTTCTTTATAACAGCTATTAAGTTTACCAATGGTATTTTTATGGAGTAACTACCTGTGTAAGATGGGCACATAACACAATCGTCGAAATAATATTCTATATAAGTTTCATTTAAAACAAAGTTGTTTTTACTTTTAGAGAAGTCATCAATAGAGAGTTCCCAGCAATCATAATACAGTTCTCCTTTTCCAATTTTATTGTTAATTTCTTCATTTAATAGTGTTGTGAATTCTTCTTCTGTACCTTCTAAAAAAAAGTCTTCATAAGTCATGAAAACACCACGATTTAAATCAAAATTCATGCAGTCAAAAGAATAGCTAGGGTGAAGTGTACCGGAATAAAAATTTTCTTTATAAAAAACGACACTTACTAAAGCGTCGTTAACGTTATAGACTTTGTAGTTTATTAAACGATGTTCTTTAAAAGTCTTTAAAGCTATACTATCACAAAGTAATTTGTTTTCTAAGATATCTGCTTCTGTTCCTGTAATATCCAAGTAATAGTCGTTTATATATTCATTAAAATTTACATATCTGGCATTAAGTTTCTCGTTAAGTTGTGGGTAGGTAAAGTCTATAGTATAATCTGTTTTCTCTTTTAAATATTTTTTTTCAATAATTAACGCTTCAAGTTCTTGTTTTTTATCTTTTTTATTGATGAGTTTTTTCTGTTTTAATTCTATAGAAATCGATTTGTTTTCTTTAATATCGATATCTGTAGTTTCTATAGAATCAATTTTTTCTAGAGGTGATTCTATATTTTCATTAACTCTTTTTATTGGTTCTGCTTTGGTATCCATTTTGCAACTAAAGAGAAGAGTAAATACTAATATAATTGTGAGGTATTTCATGTAAATATGTTTAATTAATTCAATTTATTTTTAAGCTCTATTTCTTTTAAGAGTATTTTGAGCTTGGCAAGCATAATAAGTTCGCTTTTGTTTTTAGATGCGTATGCACTTGCAATAGATTCTGCTGTTTTAAAAATAAGAGTTATTTTTTCGTTTGTAAAAAAATCAGGATTCTTTACAGCATAGTCACAAAAATTTTCAAAACAAGCTTGAGCATCGGTATTTTCATAGTCAAACCAATTAAATACAAATTCCATTTGGTAACCTACCGACTCGTCATAATAATCCTTTACATCTTCATAAACTTTCCACTCATTCATTACCATTTTAAGTAGTGCCTCATACTCATCGGCTTTTACCGTTTTATCCGAAGCAGCTATAGCGTAAAACAATTCACCAAGACTTTGATAAAAGATTATATCTGGTTTTTTTACTTTCGTCATTTTAAAACAATTTAGTTTACTACCGTAAATATAATTGTTGTTTATTGATGTAGAAATGACATTTGTCAGTATTCAACAATTTTCAAATTCATTACCTTTGGATATGGATATTTTTAAAAAGACGAGTAATGTTTTTAAAATACTTTCTGAAGCCATTTCAGAAGGTATTGTTGTAGTAAATAGTAAACAGGTTATTGTTGCTACCAATAGGTTTTCAGATGGTTTGTTTGATTATGAAGAAGATGAACTTATAGGTCAACCATTAGAAGTCTTAATCCCTAAAAAATACCATCATAATCATCCGAAGTACGTAGATTCTTTTATGGAGAATAGTGGGAAACGTAAAATGGGACATGGTAGAGATTTATACGGACTAAGAAAAGATGGCTCTACATTTCCAGTAGAAGTTGGTTTGAATCCTTTCTCTATTTATGATAATGACTACGTAATGGCTCTAGTAATTGATATTACAGTGCGTAAAAAAGCAGAAGAAGAGCTAAAACATTGGGCTAATATTTTTAATGAATCTTTAAATGAAATTTTCATATTCGATGCTGTAACATTAAAGTTTTTAAATGTAAATGCGGGCGCTTTAAGTAATCTAGGATATAGTCTTGAAGAGTTAAGGGAGATGACACCTATAGATATTAAACCAAATTATAATAAAGAACAATTTGTTAGTGCTATTAAGCCTTTGTTGCAAGGTTATAAAAAGAAAATAAAATTTAATACTGTTCATCAAAGAAAGGATGGTAGTGAATATCCTGTAGAGGTACATTTGCAATATTCGCGTTATGGAGGAGGTGATACTTTAGTGGCGATAATAATTGATATTACAGAACGTGCTAATTATACCGAAAAATTAGAAAAAACAGTAGAATTGCGTACGTTGCAATTAAAAGAGGCACTACATAAAGAAAAGGAGCTCAATGAGCTTAAAACTAAGTTTCTATCTTTAGTGTCTCACGAGTTTAAAACACCTTTAAGTGCTATTATGACGTCTTCTGCGTTAATTGGTAAGTATGCCAAAGATGAACAACAAGATAAGCGCCAAAGACATGTAAATACAATTCAAAATAAGGTTAAATATCTTAATAATATTATTAACGATTTTTTATCTATAGAGCGACTTGAAAGTGGTAAAATAAATTATAAATATTCGCAATTCTCATTAAGCAAGGTCGTTAATGAAGTTATTTACGATGCTAATATGTTGTTGAAAGAAGGGCAAATTATAGTTTATCCAGAAGATATCGATGACATTGTTATAGATTTCGATGAGAAAATACTTGAGCTTATGCTCAATAATTTAATAAATAATGCGATTAAATATTCTCCAGAACATTCAAAAATAGAAGTTAAGGCTTGGGTTGATAAAGAAGTGATTAAAATTAAAATTATCGACTCTGGAATTGGTGTTCCAGAAAAAGAACAAAAATATTTATTTAATAGATATTTTAGAGCAGAGAATGCTGTGTTGTTACAAGGCACAGGTATTGGTTTAAATATAGTAAAAAGCCACTTAGAAAATCTTGGAGGTACTATTACCTTTACTAGTAAAGAAAATATAGGAAGTACTTTTACGGTAACCATTCCTGTAAAAATTATAAAGTAAAATTATGCAAACGATATTATTAATTGAGGATGATTTGGCATTACGTGAAAATACAGCAGAGCTTTTAGAGCTCTCAAATTATAACGTTATAATGGCTGCAAATGGTGCAATAGGAATTGAGAAGGCTAAACAACATCTTCCAGATTTAATAGTCTGTGATATTATGATGCCAGAAACAGATGGTTACGGAGTGTTAAATGCTGTATCAACTCACGAGAAAACTATGCACATTCCATTTATATTTTTGTCTGCTATTACAGAGCATAAAGGTATAAGAAAAGGAATGGATTTAGGTGCAGACGATTATCTTACTAAGCCTTTTGAAGAAGAAGAATTGTTAAGTGCTATTGAGAGTCGATTAGCGAAATCGCAAATACTATTTAAAATGGTTTCTGAAAAGCCAGAAATTTCTAAAGTAGATAGTGAAGAGAATTTAATGAGTCTCAACGAGCTCAAGAATTTTTTTGATGATAATGGAACAGTAGAAAGCTATTTAAAAGGAGAAAGTGTTTATAAAGAAGGTGAGCACTCAAACAAGGTCTATTTAATTATAAAAGGAGTTATAAAAAGTCATAGAATAGACGAGAGCGGAAAAGAATTAATTACCGCACTGCATAAGGCAGATGATTTTCTTGGTTTTACATCGTTTTTAGATAATGTGCCATATCAAGAATCGGCTACTGCTGTAGAAGATGTAGCGTTAACAGGTATTTCTAAACTAGTTTTAAAGGACGTTCTTGGTAAAAGTCAAAATGTGTCTATAGAACTTATGAATGTTTTAACCGAAAATATATCGGAAATTAAAGCGCAATTACTGCAAATGGCATACAGTTCTGTTAGAAAAAAAACGGCACAAACAATCCTTCAGTTCGCTAAAGTTTTAAATAAAAAACCAGAAGAGGCTATTAAAATCTCACGATACGATTTAGCAAGTGTTGCCGGAATAGCAACAGAAAGTTTAATACGTACACTTTCAGGATTTAAAAAAGATAAACTCATTGAAATAGAAGGCAGGAATATTAAAATTATTGATCTAGAAGCATTGGAAAATGTAGAGTAATAAGAGGTTTACTGATATTTATCATTATTTGTTTTAAAAGTGAGTAATACTTTTGTTACACCATGTTCCTAAATATGTGGTAAAAGTATTAGTAATGAAGAAAATTTTAATTCCAACAGATTTTTCAGAAAATGCATGGAATGCTACGCAATTTGCGTTAGCTTTTTTTAGAAACTATGACGTTAACTTTGTGTTGGCACATATAGAACACCCGGACATATTACCATCGGCATTCGAGACTTTAAGTAGTTACATAACAGGTGAGATGTTACCAACCAGCCAGGTTTATCAAGCGTTAGAAAATAATAAAAAAAAATGTTAGAGATGTCTTCATTAAAAGACTCTAATATTATAATAGATCATTTAGAAACCAGTTTTAATGAGGGCTTAAAAGAGCTAATAAATACTCATGATATAGATTTAATTATCATGGGAACCCAAGGTTTTTCAGCAGATAAAAGTAAAATTATTGGCACGCATGCGCAGTCTGTAATTACTAAGGTTAAATGCCCTGTTTTAGTAATACCGGAAAATGCTAGATTTTCTGTTCCTGTAAATATTGCATTTCCAACAGATTATAATTCCATTTATAAAAGTAAAGTTTTAGACACGCTAACAGCAATTACCAACCTACATAATTCTAGTATAAAAGTTATTAGAATTGTAAACCCGAAAGTAGCTTTAACACAGACTCAATTTAAGAACAGAAGCTACTTAAAGGACTATTTTAAGGCTACCAATAGTAGTTTTCACAGAGTCAATCATTTAAATTTTCAAGAAGGTTTGCAGGAGTTTATAGATTCTATGCATGTAGATATGGTTGCTATTATAGCCAAGAATCTTAATTTTTTCGAGATGCTTCTCTTTAAGCCATCTGTTGTTAAGATGAGTTATCATACTAAGATTCCATTTTTGGTTCTACATGAATAACACTTTAATTTACTGATATATATCATTTTAATTATCAAGTATCTGTTATAGCTTTGAGTATGTTAATTCTTACTTCTAAACCAATATGAAAAAGATACTTATTTCTACAGACTTTTCGGAAACAGCAACAAATGCAATTAAATATGCTTTAGAGTTATTTAAATACGATAAAAGTGACATTACTATAATCCATGCTTTTGCAGATGAAGTTTATGAGAATACAACTGAAATGTCCAGAGATTATTTTGAAGAATACAAGGATGAAATTCAAGGAAATGTAAACAATAAATTACAAAAAGTAATTTTAGAAATACTTGAAATTTCACCTAATCCACGACATGTGTACAACAGTCAATCAAAATTTGGAAGCATCGTAGATGTTATTAATGATTATGTGGATAGTGAAAACGTGGATGCCGTTGTTATGGGTACAAAAGGCAAAACAGACAATCCTAAAATAACCTTTGGTAGTAATACTGTAAAGGTAATTAAATATGTACAATGTCCTGTATTGGTGGTTCCGGCAACATATCACGATATGCATCCTAAACATATATTATTTCCAACAGATTATATGCTTCCTTTTAAGCGTAGAGAACTTAAACTATTAAGTAGTTTGGCAATGCGTTATGTTTCTACAATACAGATGGTGTATGTGTCTAAAACTAAACATTTATCGCATAGGCAGCTCGATAATCAAATGTTTTTAGATTCTGCTTTCGATAATAATAAGTTTAAATTTTTGCAAATAGAAGCAGACAATATTACAGAAACTATTAATAATACCATTCAAGATCAAAATATAGACTTACTGGTTATGGTAAACCAAAGGCACTCGTACCTTGAAGACTTACTTTACAATTCTACAATAGATAAAATAGGTCTAGAGATTAAAATTCCATTCCTGGTGCTTCAAAATTTACGCAGAGAATAACTTCAAATACTAAAAATATGAAACGTATTTTATTACCAACAGATTTTTCGGATAACGCCTACAATGCTATTTCATACGCAGTACAGTTTTATAAAAATGTAGAATGTAATTTTTTTATTCTTCACACATATACACCATCAATTGTAAGTTCTGGAAATATGTTAGATACTTATACTGCATTGAAAATTTACGAAATTGAAAAAGAAACTGCTAATTTAAAATTAAGAGCATTAGAAGCGTTAATTAATAAAGAATGGCCTAATAAAAAACATACATTTACTTCAATTTCGGCTTTTAACTTACTCATTCTAGAGATGACAGAAATTATAAGCGAGAAGACTATAGACACGGTAATAATGGGAACCAAAGGTGCATCTGGAGTAAAAGAAGTGTTTTTAGGATCGCAAACTATGTATGCTATTAAAAAATTAAAATGTCCAGTAATTGTTGTACCGTCTAATTTTAAGTATCAAACGCCAAAGAATATACTATTTCCAACAGACTATAAAGTAGAGAAATCTAATCGCTACTTAGAGCTTATTCGAGAGTTTTGCAAAGAGCACAATTCCAAATTACATTTTTTAAATGCCTATTATCATCTACCATTAGAAGAAAAGCAGAAACGGACAAAAGTGTTTTTAGATGCTTTTTTTATAGACAATGCTCACGAGTTTTATATAGGAGAAGATCAAGATTTAATTGAAGTAATTGAGGCTTTCGAAACAAATAATAAAATTAATTTTTTAGTCATGATTCACAACAAACATAGCTTTTTTGAGAACTTATTATTTACACCAATCATTAATAAAATGGTATATCATACTAGCGTGCCTTTTTTAGTTATTCCATCCGAAGAAAGAATGGTAAGCCTTTAGTTAATTGATATAATCAAAAATTAGGACGAGCAAATTATCAAAGTTTTTGTAAAAGATGAAGGTTTGTCAATCGAAAATATCATAACCTATTGTAATGCAAAGGAGCAGAGGAGGGCATTACTTCTGATGTTGTTAAGAGTAAAATATATTTATAAGTAATTATTAATTTTAAAAGAACATAAAATTATGAATACAGTACACACACATTTAAAATTCATCAAGTTTCATAGTCCAGAAGATCTCCATAAAGACACGCTTGCCTGTTTATCGCAGCTTCTTTTTAAAAGAGATGAATTAGATTTTTTAAATGAATTAATAAAGGAGTATACCTTAGATTTAATTTCAGAAAAAACTTTTGAAGAAGTTAAAGCTATTGCAACAGAGCTTGTTTTATTAGAGAAAGAATTAAAACCTTTACTTTTTAAAGTAGAGAATCATAAAAATAATCTGCAAACACTTTTAGATGCTGTTATTATGCCTAACGAATTACAAGATTATAAGGATGTGCACTATAAAATAATGTTTGAAACTATTGCTTTTAATACAGAATTTAAAACACTAAAAAAACAAATTTATGCCATAATTAAAAAGGTAATGAAAGCGAATAAAAGTAAACGATTATTAAATTAATATGAAGATGAATAAACTAATTACAACTGCATTTTTAATTATTATGTTTTGCTCTGGCTGCTCATCGAGTAGATTGGAAAATGAATATAAAAACCCAGAAACTTATACTTTTGAAGCTAATAAAGTGCTAGTAATTGGTATGACAGCAGATATTGAATTGCGAAGAGGTTTTGAAAAAAATGTAGCTGAAGCTTTAGAGAAAAATAATATGATAGGAGTTAAAAGTATCGATTTTTTCGAGACATCTTTTACTAATAGAAAGCAAACAATAGAAGAGTTAAATGCTTTAGAATCTCAATTATTAGAAGCTGGTTTCGAAGCGATAATATTAACTAAGGTAACAGGGCAAGAAACTAAAGTGGCTTTAATATCTATTTATGACGCTTTAGGAACAGGGCAACACAAAACATTCGATAATTACTATTATGGAAATCAAAAATTGTTTTACAAAGAGGATCAAGAGCAGTATACAATTTATTTTACAGAAACTACATTGTATTGTATTTGTCCTGGTAAAGCACGAGAATTATTATGGCAAGGTAATATAGAAGTAACCAAATCTCCTAAAAGCAAAAGAAACATAAAAGATTTTACTAAAACTTTAATTAAAAGTTTAAAAGAGAATAATCTACTTATAATGCAATAAATTTACGTTATTATTATTATTATTATCTATTTCAAATAAATAAAGGTAAGGTAGAATTGTAACTAATTTCGTTAGTTATAGAGCTATAAGGAAAGTCACTTTTTCATATCATTAAAAGTGAAATGATGTACTTCAAAAATTGCTTTTAAAAGATTTTTATACACGGTTTTAGTATCTGGATAATTAGGAAAATTAATTTTAAAAACGTTAAGTTTTACTCGAAAAAAACAGAAAGAAAATCTAGTAATTCACCAGATACTTTCATAACAAATATTTTTTATTATTTCATAACTTTTTTAGAAAGGGTGTTGCTAATAACTCTAAAAATAGCTGCATTTTAAAATATGAATTTTTAAGTGTAATAATTTTTATTTACTAATAAATGCTAGTCTTTTTTATGTTACGATAATTGCTATTATCTACTTTTATAGTATTAATATTTAAGAAAATTAGCTGTAATTATATTAGACAAGTAGTGCTTTTGTAGTAAATAACGAGTTGTAAAATTCTTCATGTCCAAAAAAAGCATAATTCTACCTAGACAAAAACCATACATAGTGTTTTATCCGTTTTTTTTTATTTTTTTAAGTCTATATTTAAATTCTAACTAAAAAATTATAAAATGAAAAAAAGTATTTTCTTACTTCTAGTTGCTGCTGTCTCTGCCTTAGGAGGTTTACTCTTTGGCTACGATACAGGCGTTATTAATGGAGCCCAATTCTACCTTACTCAACATTTTGATCTGAGTGATGCATTAAAAGGGTGGGTTGTAGGTAGTGCTCTTTTGGGATGTTTTGTTGGAGCTATTGTAGCAGGACCTTTAAGTATTAAAATAGGAAGAAAATGGTCGTTAATAATTTCTGCTATTCTATTTACATTTTCTGCTTACGGATCAGGGCTACCAGAACTATTCCCTCAATCGGTAAGTATGTTAGTCTTTTTTAGAATTTTGGGAGGATTGGGTATTGGTATAGCTTCAATGAATGCACCTATGTATATTGCCGAAATAGCGCCTTCTAATATTCGAGGTCGTATGGTAACTTACTACCAACTAGCTATTGTTATTGGCTTTTTTATAGTGTTTTTAGCAACGTATTATATTGGTAATAATTTAACTGTAGCGGAGAATATTGAGTTTGGATGGCGTCGTATGTTTTGGTCAGAATTAATACCTAGTGGATTATTTTTAATACTATTATTTTTTGTTCCAAAAAGCCCAAGGTGGCTAGCATTAAAAGGAAAGGATGAAGAGGCTTTAAAAGTCTTAAAACAAATTAATGAAGATGAGGTTGCCGAAAAAGAAATGATTCAAATAAAAAACTCTTTAAATAAAAAGAATGACGGTATTAAGGTTCGTTATTATTCAAAAGCTATTTTAGTTATTATCGCAATAGGCACAGTGCTTTCCATGTTGCAACAGTTTACTGGTATTAACGCCGTATTATACTATGGAGCAGATATCTTTGAGAAGGCATTAGGTTTTGGTAAGGAAGATGTTTTAGCACAGCAAATTCTGTTAGCATTTGTAAACTTAATATTTACTTTTGTAGCAATGTTTACTGTCGATAAATTTGGAAGAAAACCATTATTATATATTGGCTCTATAGGAATGATTGTTGGTTTTTTACTGTTAGGCGTTACATTGCAACAGCAAAACGTTGGCATGTTATCTTTAATAGGCGTACTTATATTTATCGCTTCTTTTGCATTATCAATGGGACCGGTAGTTTGGGTGTTATTATCAGAAATGTTTCCTAACAAAATAAGAAGCGTTGCCATGTCAGTAGCAGTTGCTGCACAATGGGCAGCAAATTATGTTGTTTCTCAATCTTTTCCAATGGTAATGGGAAGTGAGACTAATAATAGTGCTCCTTGGAATGGATCTTTACCTTATTTTATATTCATAACATTTATATTGGTAATCGTTTTTGTTACCTATAAATTTATACCAGAAACAAAAGGAAAATCTCTTGAAGAAATAGAAGGCTTCTGGAAATAAATAGAATACCAGTAAAATTAAAAAAAAATCACAGCGAGAGTTGTGATTTTTTTTGTTTTGCGACGAAGTATAATCGTAATAAATATTTAACCTTTTTATTATAGAATAATTTTTAATTAATTACAGGAATTAATTTTTTTAAGTTGAACTAATTAAAATAGGTTACCACTTTTGTTTAATTAAAGACTTTTAATAAAATTTTTTGTTAAATCATGGTTTTATTTCATAAAATAGCTTTATGGAATTATCATTAAGTGATATCAAAAATGAGTTTCAAATTAGTAAGTAGATTGTTAAAGTGGATCATATAGAAAAGTATTCTTAGGTTCTTAATTTAAGTTTTAGTTGTCATATTTAGAGCAGAGTATGGGTTTGTCGAATACTATGTGTAAAAAAAATTAAATATAGTAATGGAGTTTTTGTTATCTTTTATTGTCTTAAAGAAATATTAAATAGTACTTAACTATTATTATAATAACGGAAACATACTTAAGGGAATGTTGTTTCGTCGGCAAAAAAACACACATAATCGTATAATTTGAACTATTTTGTTTAATTTTGTTTTAAAATTAACATATTTAGTTAAATAAACTATTTTTGTTATATGTTAATATTTTAACATTTCAAGCCAAGCGATTTAATAATAAAATCTATTTTTTTTAACGTGATATCCAACGACTCCTAGGGTTTCGTTTTTATAATTAGAAAATCAATACCAATATGATAAAAAAAACTACTCCTCTAAACCAGTTTTTTAAAGTTAGTTTATATCTAATTTTACTTTTTTTAAGCATTCAAAGTTATGCGCAAAATTGTATCGTTAATGCAGGTGTGCTTAATGAAACAGTTTGCCAAAATGATGTTGTTCTATTGTCAGGTAATAATCCGACACCAAGAATAGGAGACGTGAAATGGGCGCAGATTTCTGGACCTTCAGTAATAATAGATTCGCCAAATAGTTCGGTGTCAACAGTAACAGGAGTTGTTGGTGGTAACACTTATGTGTTTAGGTTTTCTGCTGTTTGTGGTGATGGTATTTCCACTTTTCAAGATAAAACAGTAATAGTAGAACCAATTACAATTTCAGATGCTGGTAGTGATATTATGTTTTGTCCAGACACGACAGGGAGTGTTGTTGTGACAGGTAATACACCTACAAATCCAGGAGAAACAGGAGTTTGGCAAATAACATCGGGATCTAATGATGCAGGTGTTACAATAGATTTTCCAAATTCGGCAACCACAACGCTTACTATGCCATCTACAAGTTGTGGTGTTACTACTATTGCGTGGATAATTAGAGGTGCTCCATATGCACCTGGACAATTTTGTGAATCCATTTCTGAGATAGATATTACCAATTACGGTGGAGTAGATCCTGTAGACGCAGGCTTTGATCAAACACTAGGTAATTGTTATACAACGACCTTGTCAACTAATTTAGATGCAACTTTTGGTGGTTGTCGTCTTAATGGTCAACAAGGAGAATGGAGTTTTGTAAGTGGTCCTTCTTCTCCATCATTTGCGGATATAGAAGATGCAGATACTACAGTTTCAGGTTTGATAGAAGGTGTTTATACCTTAAGATGGTCTGTTGTTGGACCTTGTTCAAATGCTTCAGATACCATGACTATTACCGTTCCTGCTGCTACGCAAGACATAACTCCGGTTGGTACAGGTAACCAAACTATTACGCTTTGTGATAATGGTGTGTCAGAATTAACTTTAGAAGGAGCAGTGCCAACATTTACAGGTGAAACTGTTTCTTGGAGTCAAACAGGTGGTACAGCGTTAGCACCAGGATCTATTCAAAATCCGAGTTCGCCATCAACGTTAGTGTCCAACTTAACTGCCGCTGGTGCACCTTATACATTTAGATATACAATAACAAATGCCAACACGCTTTGTAATTCGTCAAGAAATTATATCGTTAGATTTACGGGAGAGTCTAGAACCATAACCGCTAATGGAGGAGATGACTTAATTGGAGATTGTGGTATTACAAGTTTTTCTATCCCAATAGCAGTAACAGGTTCGGGATTTAATCAATATAAAATTGTTAGTGGTCCTGCAGGTTCAGCATTAGGACCTTTTCCAACGGGAAATAGTGGTGTTTCAGGGCTATTAAATATAGATTTAACGACACCTGGAAATTATGTTTTTGAATTTGTAAGAAGAATAGGAGGAGCACTACCAATAGGATGTACTGATGGTTTCGATACAATTGTTGTAACAAGCTCAGGAGCAGCAATACCTGCTAATAGTGGTACAAGTACTAACTTACCATGTGGTACAACAGAAGCTGACTTGCAAGGGAATCCAATTGTAGGAGGAACATCGGTTTGGAGTCAAATAAGCGGACCTAATACAGCTACAATTGCAAATGCATTCGATAATATAACTGTAGCTTCAGGTTTAATTCCTGGTTCTTATGTGTTTCAATATGAAACCGAAGGAGGAGGAGGTTCTTGTCCTAATTCAACATCAGAAGTAGAAGTAAATGTGTCTTCTAATACATTAACAACTTCTTCGTCTGGAATAGATCAAAATATATGTTATGATGCTCCTGCTTATATGGTAGGGAATACTCCAGCTGATGGAGAATTTGGTACTTGGACATTTGTTTCTGGTCCAGATACTATAACCTTTGTGGATCCAAATGATCCAAATACAATAGCTTCCGGCTTCAATACGCCGAGTCAAACTTATGTATTAGAATGGACTATCGATTATCTTAATCCTGGTCCTTCAGGTTGTGCAATGCCTTCTTCAGATTTGGTTAATGTTTTTACAGGTCCAGATCCAAGTCCAACAATAGCGAAAGCTGGGGCAGATTTATGTGTAACAGGATTGCCAGCGACATTCAATTTAGCAGGAAACATGCCTGTAGCATTAACAGAAACAGGTGCTTGGACAGTGAATCCAACTACTAATGTTACTATCACCAATAGCGCTGACCCAACAACGTCTGTTACAATAACTTCAGGAGATGCATATACATTTACATGGACAATAACGAATACAAGTGGTAGTTCGTGTGCGCCTACTTTTGATGAAGTACTTGTTATTGCTTCAAACGGATTAACCACAAATGCAGGTCCAGATCAATTATCCTTATGTGATACATCCGTAACTATGGATGCGGATGGTGCAAGTGGGTTAACTGGTACATGGACAAGAGCTTCAGGTCCAGGTGGTTTTGCAATTATGGATATTAACGACCCAGATACAGATGTCGACTTTACAATTTCTGGAACCTATGTTTTTAAATGGACTGTAGATGGTGGAGCTTGTCCTTCTACAAGTGATGAGGTTACTATAGAAATAGGCATACCTGTAACTACTGCAACAGCTGGTGCAAATCAAGAAATTTGTAACGATAATACTGTTGTTCTTAACGGAAGTGCTTTTAACTCAAACACCGAAATTGGAACGTGGTCAATATTGGCACCTGCACCAAGTAACCCGAATATATTAAGCCCAAGTAGTGCTACAACAACAGTTAATGGATTGGTTGCTGGTTTATATACTTTTAGATATACTATTACTGGTTTAAATAATCCACTTTGTCCAGCTTCATTTGATGATGTTACAGTAGAAATTTGGCCGGAAGCTTCTGCGAACTCCGGAGTTGATATTGAGCTGTGTGATGCAGAAAATGTACAGTTGATAGGTACAGAAAATACCACGGGTACTTGGACGCTTACTTCTCTTAATCCAGCAGGTGTTAATATTACATATGCAAATAGCCCTACAAATAATAGTGCTGTAGCAAATGCTACAGTAATTCCAGGAAATGTTTATGAATTTACTTATACTACCGATGATTACACATTCGCTTCTAGTAATATTTGTCCTGGTTCATCAGATTCCTTTACCGTAGATATTAGTAAAACACCAGTTGTAAAACCTGATGCAGGACCAGATCAAAAGTTATGTATAACAGAAACCATGGGTAATGCAACTATGGCAGGTAATATAGCTGTAGGAGTAGACGAAGCAAAATGGATTATTTCATTTGCACCTACAGGAAGTTCTGCTGTAGTGGATGCTCCTAATAGTCCAACAAGTAATATTTCTAATTTAACAGTGCCAGGTTTGTATGTATTACAATGGAATTTTGATACAGGTTCTTGTGATGATCTTTCAGATCCAGTACGTATTATTATGTACGAAGAGCCTAGCATGGCTAATGCAGGTCTGGACGATGATACTGCATGTCAATTAGATTATAAAACCAGCGCTGCTAATCCAACTGTAGGATTAGGAACTTGGTCTTTTGAAAATGCAGCAGACGATCCTTCTGGCGGAGCAGTTGTAATAGATAGTCCAAATAACCCAGTAACATCTTTATCTAATATAACCACACTTGGTACTTACGTTTTAACTTGGACGGTCGCTAATGGACCTTTTGTTGATCCATCACAATGTAAGCCTTCTGTGGATAAGGTGTCTGTGACTTTTAATGACGTACCACCATCTGAAGCAGATGCAGGTATCGATCAGGTGCTTTGTGATGTAACTACTACAAACCTTGAAGCAGTACCAACAACTTCTGGTGTTGGTGCATGGACACAAACTTCTGGGAACTCAGCAACAATAACATCTCCTAGTAATCCTAATACATTAATAATAGGTTTAACAGTTGGTGTTCATGAATTTACATGGACAACAACGACAGCTAATAATGATGGTTGTAGTTTTACAGACACAATGACGGTAGAGGTTTTAGCGCAACCTAATGTCGTAAATGCAGGATTAGATCAGTGTATAGAAGATTTTTCACCATTAAGTTTGAGTGCAACACCAGCATCTTCTGGTACAGGTACTTGGAGCCAGGTTTCAGGACCTACAGCTGCCAATATAATTAATGTTAATGATCCTAATACAAGTGTAACTGGAACTTCAGTTGGAGTTTATGTTTTCGAATGGTCAGTATCTAATGGGTTATGTAGAACAGAAGTAGATACGGTATCTATAGAAATTAAATCTATAGCAGATCTAGAATTAACAAAAACAGTTGCGCCTTCTTCAGTTAATGTTGGGGATTTGGTAACATTTACAATTTCAATTTTTAATAATAATGCGGAGGTTACTAATTCAGATGCATCTGGAGTAGATGTAGAAGATGTTTTACCTATCGGTTATACACTTGTTGGAGGAACCGTTTCCAATGGAGGAAGCTACGATTTAGGAACCCAAACTATAACATGGACAGATCTAGGGATTTTAAATGGAGCGACATTAAATTTAACCTTTAATGCAACCGTAAATGCTGCAGGACCTTATATTAATTTTGCTCAAATAACAGGGAGTGATAATTTTGACCCAGATAGTGATCCTACAACGGATGAAACAATAGATGACAACAGTGATGGAGTAGCAGATGATGACGAAGATACTGCTACAATTAGTATTCAATCGGCAGATTTGTCTATTGAAAAAACAGTACTTCCTATAGGAGCTAGTGTTGGAGATTCCGTGACTTTTAAAATAGAAATCACAAATATTGGTCCAGATATAGCTACAAATGTAGAAGTAGTAGATCAGTTACCTAGTGGTTTTACATATCAAAGTGATGATATTCCAGGAGCATATAACCCTACTACAGGAGTTTGGACTGTAGGCAATGTAGGAACCGTTACACCAGTTGCATTAAATATTATGGCGCTAGTAAATACGCCTAATGGTGTCGCTAATGAATATTTAAATACAACTCAAATTACTTCTAGTGATCAATACGATCCAGATAGTGATCCAGCAAATGATGATGGAAATCAAAGTGAAGATGATGAAGATAGAGCAGAATTTGTCCCAGCACAAGCAGATTTAAGTATTGTAAAGAATGTGAATAATAGTGTTCCAGATGAAGGAGAAACTGTAATATTTACATTGACAGTTAGTAATGCGGGACCAGATATAGCAACAAATGTAGGAGTCGAAGACATTTTGCCTTCAGGTTTTACCTTAACAGCTGTAAATAATGGAGGTACGCAAATGGTTAATACTGCAAGTTGGTCAGGCTTAACAATAGCAGCAAATGGGGCACAAATATTAACTTATGAAGCTACGGTGGAAACACCTACAGGAGTCAAGGGAGAGTATACTAATGCAGTCCAGATTATAGCTAGTGATCAGTACGATGGAGATAGCGATCCAGCAACAGATAATACGGTAGATGAGAATGGTGATTTTGATGGGGATGATGATGATGAAGATACTCTAACAATAACACCTGCTCCACCAGCACCAATAAGCTCAGGAGATATCACCGAATGTGCTTTATCTCCAGTGCAAACATTAGATGCTTCAACAGCGATTACACCGTTGTCAGGTATTAATATAAATTGGTATGATGCAGCTACAGTAGGTAATTTAGTTTCAAGCCCTACATTAAATACGGTAGGTACGATTACTTATTATGCAGAAGCTGAAAATGATGCGGGTAATTCCAGTTCAACACGAACAGCAGTAGTTTTAACTATAAATGCAGGACCAAATAATATATCGAATCAAACAGAAGCAGTTTGTTCCGACGAAGCTTTAGATTATGATTTATCTGTTTTATCACCAGGCAGTACATTTACTTATACAGTTGCTTCATCAGATGCTGCAAATGTGCCAGCAGGAGCAGATAGAACCGTTGGAAGTGCAGCAAACATTACAGATACATATAATAATACTACAGCAAACGCAGTAACTATTACCTATACAGTAACACCAGAAGGAGCAACGCCAAACAGTTGTGTTGGTACACCATTTGAAGTAGTAGTTACAGTAAATCCAGAACCAGTAGTTTCTACAGCATTAAACACAACAGTTTGTAGTGCAGAATCTATAGGTGTAACCTTAGAGGTTTTACCAACAAGTGCAGCAGCAGTTAATTGGGAACTAGTAAGTGTAACACCAAGTGCGGGATTAGTAGCAGGCGGAAGTAATGCTACAGTAGGAACAGGATTACCAAGTAATGCAATAGCAAACGATACGTATACCAATGCAACAGGCGGATCATTAACGGTAGCTTATGTAGTTACACCAACCGGATTAGCAAGTTGTGAAGGTGATTCAGTAACAATTACAGTAACAGTAGATCCAACACCGGAAGTAAGTGCAGGATCAGATGAATCTATTTGTGCCGATGGCGGAAGTTTCGATTTAAGTACAGCTACAACAGTAGCAACATCAACATCAGGAACTATAGTATGGTCAACCAGTGGGGATGGAACGTTTGATGATGCATCAGCCGAAACACCTATTTATACATTAGGAACAGCAGATCAATCAGCTTCAGTAGTTCAATTAACAAAAACTGTTACTGGAGTTGGAAGTTGTACAACATCAGTTTCTGATGTTATGAATTTAACGATTGATGCTTTACCAATGCCAGTAATAACTGCTCCAACTTATGTTTGTGTTGGAGAAGGAGCTTTAGATTTAACTACAATAGTAACTCCAGATTTCACAACAGGAGGACCAACAACAGATATTACTATTAATGGTGTATCTAATACATCTTTTGATCCAGCAGTTTTAGCAGCAGGAACATATACTATAGAATATACTTTTGAAGATGCAACGACAGGTTGTGTAAATTCAACAACAGCTGAAATTATAGTTTGCGATCCTTCTTTCGAATTAGTAAAAACTAGTGCTTATAGTGATACCAACGGAGACGGAGTTGTAAGTCCAGGTGATGCTATTAACTACACATTCGTAGTAACTAACACAGGTAACGTAACCGTAACTAGTATTGATGTCACGGATAGTAATTTAACACCAAATTTAGTTGGTACAATTGCAAGCTTAGCACCAATGTCAAATCAGACCTTAAGTGCAAGTTATACGATTACGCAAGCAGATGTTAATGCAGGACAGGTTATCAATACCGCTGTAGCTGAAGGAGAAGATCCAAACGGAAATACCGTAAGTGATGATTCCGATTCAGGAAATCCAGCAGATGATACCGGAGCAGGCGATGATGATACCGTAACACCATTACCATTAAGTGCAGCGTTGACATTAACAAAGAGTTCAACATTAAACTTAGCTACAAATACAATTAGCTACACTTATACTGTTGAGAACACAGGAAACACTACAGTAAACGATATTACAGTAGTAGAAACTACATTCTCAGGAACAGGAACAACGCCAACACCAGTATATACAGGAGGTGGTTTTGATTTAGATGGTCAAGCAGATGCTTTTGATGCTAATCCAGGAAATATATTACAGTTTACAGTAACGTACAGCTTAACACAAGCAGATATTGATGCAGGAATAGTAACTAATGAAGCAGTAACCAACGGAACTGATCCAAGTGGAGCGGCAGTAACAGATGCATCAGATTCAGGAAATGCAGCCGATGATACAGGTGCAAATAACGATCCAACAGCAACACCAATCCTAGCAACACCAGCATTAACCTTAGTAAAAACAAGTACTTATGTTGATAATGCACCAACAGGATTAGATGTAAATGATCAAATCGATTATGTATATACAGTAGAAAATACAGGAAACGTAACAGTAAACGATGTAACAGTTGGTGAAACAACCTTTACAGGAACAGGAACAACACCAAGTCCATTATATAGTATGGGAGGTGCAGATCTTGATGGCGATGCGGATGCTTTTGATGCTATCCCAGGTGATATTATTACGTTCACAGCAAGTTATATGTTAACGCGTAGACTGCAGATATCAATGCAGGAACGATTAGTAATGAAGTTTTAGCCAGTGGAACAGACGCTAGCGGAACACCAGTAACGCGTAGACTGGATTCAGGAAACGCAGCCGATGATACAGGAGCAGATAATGATCCAACAACAAGTCCATTACCAACGGCAAGTAGTATTGCATTAACTAAAGGCGTAAGTCCTTTAACCGATACTAATGGCGATGGTATATTAGGCGCAGGAGATCAAGTAACGTATACTTTCACAGTAGAAAACACAGGAAGTACAACGATTAATAATGTAGACTCGGTAACGGATGCAACTATCGGATTAAGTAATGCAGTGGTTAGTCCATCAACATTACAACAAACCGAAACAGGAACAATAACATCAATATACACGATTACACAAGCCGATGTTAATGCAGGAAATGTAGAAAATACAGCAACTGTAAATGGAACAGATCCAAACGGAACAGCAGTAACAGATACATCAGATAGTACGAATCCAAATGATGACGAAGGTCAACCAGGAAACAGTGATGCCGATGCAGATGATACTAATGATCCAACGAACTTACCAATCTTATCAACACCAGAATTAACATTAGTAAAAACAAGTTCATATGTAGATACCAACGGAGACGGCGTTGTAAGTCCAGGCGATCAAATCAACTACACATTCGTAGTCACTAACACAGGTAACGTAACAGTAACAAGTATTGATGTCACGGATAGTAATTTAACACCAACATTAGTTGGAACAATTGCAAGTTTAGCACCAATGGCAAATCAGACCTTAAGTGCAAGTTACACGATCACACAAGCCGATGTTAACGCAGGCGAAGTTATTAATACAGCTGTAGCGGAAGGAGAAGATCCAAACGGAAACACAGTAAGTGACGATTCAGATTCTGGAAATCCAGCGGATGATACAGGTAACGATGATGATGATACAGTAACGCCATTACCATCTAGTTCGGAATTAACGCTTATAAAGAGTTCATCATTAGACTTAGCAACAAACACAATTACCTATACTTATACTGTTGAGAACACAGGAAACACTACCGTAAATGATATTACAGTAGCGGAAACGACGTTCTCAGGAACAGGTACAACGCCAACACCAATGTATACTGGAGGTGGTTTTGATTTAGACGGACAAGCTGATAATTTTGATGCCAATCCAGGAGATGTATTACAATTCAGTGCAGTCTACATG
>NZ_LIQG01000032.1 GCF_001418015.1 Lacinutrix mariniflava
TTTTTTTATTTAAGTATTTTCAACTATTCCAATTCTATTGTAATATCAGAATTTAAGTAATTTGGTACAGAGACTCCATTTACCATTGTTGAAGGTACTACTAGAGTGTGTAATGTATACGTTCCATCTAGCTCCGCCTCGATACTAATAAAAATTTCATCTGCTGCTGCATTAGCTGTAAAATAAGCTTTGGCTTCTGCTTTAGTCATGAATTGATTTGTACCATCATCCTCATATTCTTTTTGTTGAACTTCATCTCTAGTTAGCACACCATCACCATCGTCATCATTATCTATAAAGTTTACTAATAAATCACCATCTATATTATCTTCTTCTCCTGTAATATCTCCATCCGGATGCTCTATGTGTGATGGTACTCCATCTAAATCATAATCCGTATTACTTCTCGAAATAACTCTTAAATTAAAAATTAAAGGGTTATATTGAGCTATAACAGTCGACGCTGGTGAAGCAAAATAACCTAAACCTGAAGGCATTATTACAGTACCAATACCATGCCCATTATAAACCAAAGAACCATCTCCATTTTCTGTGTATCCTGTAGATGTTTTAAACTCTATAATACCTTCCCTAAATCCAGAAACTACTCCTCCCGCTGTCCCTACAGCTGTTAAACTAAAAGGTTGACCTACTCCTATTGAAACCTGACTATCAAACACTGTCCCATCAAGTATCATTCCTTCATATAACACAGCTGCTAAATCTAAAGGATTAATAGAATCTCCATCTCCTTCTCTAATTTTTAATGTATATAAATTGTAATCTACATCATCACCTATATCGACTACTTTAACTTCTAGTCTTGGATAAACACCATCTGCTTGATTAAAGTAATTAGAAATGGGTGTTTTATCCTGAGTACCGTTGATTGCTGATATTGTATCTAAAACAATAATAAATTCGTCATTAGCAGGGTTTGAAGCATCTGCAAAGTCGAAATCTTCATAATTAAAAAAATGAGTATCTAAATATGTAAGAATTTCTTCATCATTCTCATCTGAAACTTCTTGCGAATCTCTAATTTCAGCTACTAAAATATCACCATCATCATCATCTTTACAAGAGAAAGCGATAAAAAACAACGATAAAATTGGGATTAAAAATTTTCTTAAATTCATTTTTGCTTATTTTTGGGTGCAAGATAAACTATATAATAACTTTGCACAATATCATTAACGTAGAATTAAGTTAAATTATATGCGGATTGACAAGTATTTATGGTGTGTTAGATATTTTAAAACAAGAAATATCGCTACAACAGCATGCAAAAAAGGACATATTAAGGTTAATGGCCAAGTTGCCAAACCAAGTAGAGAGGTGTACCCAACGGATAAAGTTGAGTTAAGAAAAAATCAAATTAATTACACTATTTCTATTTTAGATGTACCACCAAACCGTGTAGGAGCTAAACTAGTTGACATTTACAGAGTGGATACAACTCCTAAGTCAGCCTTTGAATCTCAGGAATTACTTAAATACGCAAAAGATTATTATAGAAAAAAAGGCACAGGAAGACCTACTAAGAAAGATCGAAGAAACATTGACGATGTTTACAGAGAAAATGAGGAAGAAGAATAATTACTCCTTTAAATTATATAAAAAATTATGACTACTTTAAAAAACCGCATTCTTTCTCACGACGAGATAACTCATAAAATAAGAAGAATTGCATATCAAATTTATGAAGTAAATAGTAATGAAACTGAAGTGATTTTAGCTGGAATAGATTCTAATGGCTACATTTTAGCAAAAAAACTAAAATCTGTTTTAAGTAAGATATCACCATTGGAACCTATCTTATGTAAAGTAATTATTGACAAAAAAAATCCATTAGAAACTATAAGAACATCCATACCAAAGGAAGAATACAAAAATAAATCGGTTATCCTTATTGATGATGTTCTAAACTCAGGCACTACACTTATTTATGGTGTAAAACACTTTTTAGATGTACCATTAAAGAATTTTAAAACAGCTGTACTAGTTAATAGAAACCATAAAAAATATCCTGTTAAGGCCGATTTTAAAGGCATCTCTCTTTCGACATCTTTAAAGGAACATGTTGAAGTAATATTAGAAGGCAAAAAGTATGAAGTAAATTTAAAATAATTGGAGTATAAGATCTTCAACAATATCTTTCACTTTTCCATTGGCATTAATTTTAACTTCCGATTTATTATAAAAAGAAGCTCTTTCGAAAAGATGTTTTCCAATAAACTCTGCTAATAAGTCATCTGTCTTTATATGAGATATTAATGGTCTTTTAGATTTTTCGTTATTAAGTCTATTTACTAATACAGGAATACTAACATTTAGATATACTGTTTTTAAACTAGTATTAGCTAACAAACTATCCATGGTATCAAAATAACATGGCGTACCACCTCCAAGCGAAATAACGGAGCTAGTAGAGTCCTTGATTAGAGATTCTAAATATTCTTTTTCTTTTTTTCTGAAATACAATTCACCAGAATCTCTAAAAATCTCACTTATACTCTTCTTTTCTCCTTTTTCGATTACATGATCTAAATCTTTGAAGGTGTAATTTAACTTTTTTGATAGCTCGATACCTATTTTAGATTTTCCAGATGCCATGTATCCAATTAAAACAATATTCATTTTGGGTCTTATTATTTGATTATTAAATAAGTAGAATTTAAGAAGACAAAAAAACAAAAAAAAAATAGAATACACTTGGAATACTAATAAAAGGTTCTATATTTGCACCCGAATAACGAATGACCTGGTAGCTCAGTTGGTAGAGCATCTCCCTTTTAAGGAGAGGGTCCTGGGTTCGAGCCCCAGCCCGGTCACTAAGAAGTTAAGCCTAGCTTAACTTTTTTTATTATTTTTTTTAGTAAGCATACTTTATGCATATTATAAAAAATGACTGAAAATAAACATTCGAATATTAAAATGACCTGGTAGCTCAGTTGGTAGAGCATCTCCCTTTTAAGGAGAGGGTCCTGGGTTCGAGCCCCAGCCCGGTCACTAAAAAAAAGTTAAGCTTCGCTTAACATTTTTTTTTATTTAAATTTTAAATGCGCACGTGGCGGAATTGGTAGACGTGCTGGCTTGAGGGGCCAGTGATCTATTAGATCGTGGAAGTTCGAGTCTTCTCGTGCGCACATTAAAAAGATCTTCTTAAATAAAAACACTTCTCTATTTTTAATTTAATAATCAATAAATACTTTCATTAAGGTTATTATTTTGTTTTGTTTGACTATTTTAGCAATAAGATGAACAAAATAAAAACAAAATTTAGTATTAAAGACCTAGAAAATCTATCTGGAGTCAAAGCGCACACTATTCGAATTTGGGAAAAGAGATACATGCTCCTTGAACCTAATAGATCTGATACTAATATTAGGAACTATAACCTTGAAAGCCTTCAAAAGCTATTAAACATAACGTACCTCAATAATAATGGTATAAAAATATCGAAAATAGCTAAGCTTAATGCGGAAGATATATTAGAAAAAGTCAAAGAGATTGCGCTAATACAGAAAACTGAAGATAACGTAATAAACGATTTAAAGATTTCAATGTTAAATTTTGACCAAGTATTATTCAACAATACTTACAATGACCAATTAGCTCTAAAACCTTTTAATACGCTTTTCTACTCTATTTTTATACCACTATTTAATGATATTGGTTTATTATGGCAAACTAATACGATAATGCCAGCTCATGAGAATTTTATTTCCACTCTTATAAAGCAGAAAGTACTAATTAATATAGAAAAATTAGGAACTATTGAACCTGATAATGATACCAAAACATTTGTTTTATTCTTACCTGAGAATGAAATTCATGATATTGGTTTATTATTTGTTAATTACGAATTAAAAAGAAGAGGCTTCCATACCATATACTTAGGAGCAAGTGTTCCTATAGATAATTTAAGTAATCTTAAAACCCTATTTAAAGATATTACGTTTATAACTTACTTTACTGTTGAACCCGACAATAAAGAGATCTATTCTTATATAAATGATTTCAATGAAAAGATTACAAATAATAAAGGCGTAAGTCTTTCCATTTTAGGTTACAAAACACATATTATTGATAAAGAAAAGTTACCAGAGAACATTTCCAAATTCAACTCTATTGAACACTTATTAGAGTCAATTTAAATAAATAATTAATTATGTTTAATTATTCTGTATATTTGTTAAACAAATGAATAAAACTATACATATTATCGGTTCAGGATTCTCCTCATTATCTGCTGCATGCTATTTAGCACAATCAGGTAATAAAGTAACCCTATTTGAAAAAAACAAAACTATTGGAGGTCGTGCTAGACAGCTAAAGAGAGACGGATTCACTTTTGACATTGGACCAACATGGTATTGGATGCCTGATGTTTTTGAGCGCTTCTTTTCAGATTTCAATACCAAACCTTCAGATTTTTACACATTAGAAAAACTAAACCCTGCCTACAGCGTCTATTTTGGTAAAGATGATTACATAACCATTGAAGATACAATAGAAAAAATATATTCAGCTTTTGAAAAAGAAGAACCAGGAAGTTCTAAAAAGCTAAAGAAACTTATTGATAATGCACAAAACAACTATGATGTTGCTATTAAAGATTTAGTTTACAGGCCGGGAGTTTCGCCTTTAGAATTAGTGACTCCTGTAACTATAAAAAAGATAAGTCAGTTTTTAAGTACAATAAAACGAGACGTAAGGAAGGAATTTAAAAATGATCGATTAGCACAAATACTGGAATTCCCTGTTCTATTTCTAGGCGCTAAACCAAGTAAGACACCTTCATTTTATAACTTTATGAACTATGCCGATTTTGGTATCGGGACGTTTCATCCTAAAAAAGGAATGTATCAGGTAGTACTTGCAATGGAGTCTTTAGCAAAATCATTAGGTGTCATTATTAAAACCGATAGCCCAATTGATAAAATTATTGTAGATAATGGAAAAGCTACTGGTATTATTTCAAACGGAGAAACACATAATGCAGATATAATTTTAAGTGGTGCAGATTACCACCACAGTGAAACCTTACTTGATATAAAGTATAGGCAATACTCTGAAAAATATTGGAGTAAAAAAACATTCGCTCCGTCTTCTCTATTATTTTATGTTGGTTTCAATAAAAAATTAAAAAACGTTAATCATCATACTTTGTTTTTCGATGTAGATTTCGATGTTCATGCCCAAGATATTTACGACAATCCTAAATGGCCTGAGAACCCATTGTTTTATGCAAGTTTCCCGAGTATTACAGATGAAAGCTCTGCTCCTACAGATAAAGAAGCTGGAATATTTTTAATACCACTAGCTCCTGGGATTGAAGATACAGAAGCATTAAGAGCTCTCTATTTTGAAAAAATTCTAAAAAGATTTGAAAATTTAACTTCACAAGATGTTAGAGAATCAATTATCTTTAAGGAATCATTTTGTGTAAATGATTTTTTAAAGGATTATAATTCTTACAAAGGTAATGCATATGGTATGGCCAACACCTTAATGCAAACTGCCTTTTTAAGACCTAATTTAAAGAGCAATAAAGTAGAGAATTTATATTTTACTGGACAATTAACAGTTCCTGGTCCCGGAGTTCCTCCAGCCCTAATATCTGGAAAATTAGTTGCAGGATTAATTAAAAAACACCATAATTAATTTATGAAGGCATTATTCGATACGGTTTCAAATAGCTGCAGTAAGATTGTTACGCAATCTTACAGTACCTCTTTTTCTATGGCCACCAAAATGCTTGCTACTTCTATAAGACAAGATATTTACAATATTTACGGTTTTGTAAGATTTGCAGATGAGATTGTAGATTCGTTTCATGACTATGATAAAGACACATTATTTAAAAGATTTGAAGCCGATTTAGAAGCTTCTTTATTAGATAAAATTAGCCTAAATCCTATTCTAAATGCTTTTCAACATACATATCATAAATATAATATAGAAAAACATATGGTCGATTCGTTCATGCAAAGTATGAGACTTGACCTTTCTAAAACCACTTATTTAACGGAAAACGAATACAATGATTATATTTATGGCTCTGCAGATGTTGTTGGACTTATGTGCTTAAAAGTATTTGTTAATGGAGACAATGATAAATATAATGAATTAAAAGCATCTGCTATGTCCTTGGGATCTGCTTTTCAAAAAGTAAATTTTCTTAGAGATTTAAAAGCAGATTTTGATGTTCTTGAACGTACTTATTTTCCAAATACAGATTTAAATAACCTTGATGAAGGTGCTAAGGAGTTAATTATAAAAGATATTGAAAGCGATTTTTCAAAAGGATTAGAAGGTATTAAACTATTACCAATAGAAGCAAAATTTGGTGTTTTTATGGCTTATCGCTATTACAATCAATTATTAAAAAAATTAAAAAAGACACCCGCTTTAGAAATAAAAAACACCCGTGTAAGAGTTCCAAACTATAAAAAAGTAGAGCTTTTAACTAGGAGTTATGTAAAATATCAATTAAATTTATTGTAATGCAAATTCTATTCTGGATACTCGTTTTTTTAGCTACATTTAGCGCCATGGAATTTATGGCGTGGTTTACACATAAGTATATAATGCATGGATTTTTATGGTCTTTACATAAAGATCATCACCATAAAGAACATGATAGTTGGTTTGAACGTAATGATGCTTTTTTTATTTTTTACGCTATAGTTAGTATGACCTGTTTTTATCTTTGGAGCTATGAAGGCGTTTGGTATTGTCTACCAATAGCCTTAGGAATAATGGCTTATGGTGCTTCCTATTTTATTGTCCATGATATTTTTATTCACCAACGTTTTAAATTATTAAGAAATTCTAATAACTGGTACGCCAAAGGCTTGAGACGTGCTCATAAAATGCATCACAAACATTTAGGAAAAGGTGATGGCGAATGTTTTGGAATGTTATTTGTTCCTTTTAAATATTTTAAGCGCTAAACTAAATGCCTAATAACAAGTCTTTTGATTATATTATTATTGGTAACGGTCTTGCTGGTTTACAATTAGCTTTAGCATTAGCAAAAGATTCTTTTTTTGTTGGAAAACAGATTGCTTTAATAGATAAGTCTACTAAATCTACAAACGATAAAACGTGGAGTTTTTGGGAGAAAGGCATCGGGAAATGGGATAATATCGTTGAAAAATCTTGGAATAAAGCCCTATTTTACTCTTCTAAAAAACAACTTACACTAAACCTAAGTCCTTATACTTACAAAACGGTACGTGCTTTAGATTTTTATTCTGAAGCTAAGCGAATACTTTCTAAAAACCCCAATGTTCATTTTATTATAGACAATGTTATTTCGATTGAAGACTCTACGAAACCATTAATAAAAACAGAATCGAACTCCTACTCTGCGCATCATATTTTCGATAGTAGAATTACTGAAGACTACTCTTCAGAATTAAATAATTACACAAAAATTACTCAGCATTTTAAAGGTCTAATTATTGAAACAGAAAATCCGGTTTTTAATCCGAAGCAATTTACTATGATGGATTATAGGCTTAAAGATGGAGAACAAACTACGTTTACTTATGTTTTGCCTTTCTCTAGGACTAAAGCACTTATAGAGTTTACGTATTTTACTCCTAATTTGGTAGATGAGGCAACCTACGACGCTTTTATAAAGAAATATGTAAATGATATTTTAAAAATTGAAAATTATAAAATATTAGAAACTGAAAGCGGAAGTATCCCAATGACGAATTTTCCTTTCGAAAATTATTCGACTAAAACCATTACAAAAATTGGTACCGGTGGTGGTTGGATTAAAGGTTCTACAGGTTATTCGTTTAAAAACACAGAAAAGAAGGTCACCAAGATTATTGAGAATTTAAAGCAAAAGAAACAGCCATCTTATGGGTTATTTAAGAAAAAATATAAATTCTACGATAAAATATTTCTAAAAGTTTTACTTGACGAAAATGACAAAGGAGAGTGGATTTTCGAGCAGTTTTATGCTAAGAACTCAATAGAAACTATGTTTCGGTTTTTAGATGAGGACTCTTCATTTTTAGAAGAATTTAAGATTATGAAGTCTTTATTCTCTTTAGCATTTATAAAAGCATTTTTTAAGACCTTGTAATTTTTAAATCTTTAGTAATTCATCTATAGTATTACGAACAGTTTCACTATTCCAATTCGCAGCACCAGACTCATCAATAATAATATTTCCGTCTCGATCTAGCAAAAAAGTTCTAGGGATACTTTTTACATTAAATGTTTCAGGAGCTTCTGTTAATGGCGAATACGTTTTTAAATTATAATTCTTTTCCTTAAAAAAAGCTTTTATAACTTTCTCCTCTTCATTAGATACTAAAACAAATTCAATTTTATCCTTATAATCGTTGTATAATGCTTGAAGTGAAGGCATCTCGGCAATACAAGGAGGACACCATGTTGCCCACATATTCACGAGTGTTACTTTTCCTTTTGCTTGATCTAATTGAAAGCTATTTCCTTCTAAATCCTGTAATTGCCAATTATAGCTACTAACCTGTTCTAAATCATCTTCCTGCTCTACTTTAGGGCTCATTTTTGCCATTACAGTATGTAATGCTATTTGAATTTGCTGACGTGTTTGCGGAATAACTAACAGAGCTATAATTATTATAAAAATAATATTTTTAGTTGAAATTTTTCTTTTTGCCATAACCTATATCAATATTTAATTTTACTTTAACTTTCCTTAAAATAATGAAGCGCTAACCTTTCGATTAACGCTTCAAATCTAATAAAAACAAACTATACTATAGTACCTTATAAACTCTATTTATAGAGGGAGATATAGTATTCTGAAATATTTTATCTCGTTACTGTTCCTGTTGGTAAAGAACTTAAATTTAGTCCTAAATCATGTGTTGTTGGTGCCGTTTCTGTTCCAGCTACTCCTAACAATGGCTTCATAGCAAATGGCGCAGGAGAATCGTCTGGAAAAGGCTCAATAGAAATTACAGCTGTGCGTCCTCTAACATCTAATGGAAAAGTAACACCTACTGGTGCGTTTAAGAAAAAATCTTCACCTGGAATTGGAGGTCCTACATTACTCTCTATTCCACTAAAATTATTAGAATCATCTACTTCTGTTAAACCTGTAAACGTTCCTGTTGATATTGGACCAACTCCATCGACAACTACCCATCCTTCATATTTCCAACCTGGAGCTAATGTAGGTAAACCTAAACCTGCTGTTGGCGGAGCTCCTGGAGTTCCAAACCAAATACCATTTTCATCGTTTCCATTATTAGTTCCCGTCTCATCCGTAGGTGTTCTTAAAAAGAATCTTCCCCATGAGTCTGTAAACATATCTGCATTTACTGTTACTGGCGCAACCCAAACACTAGCAGAGTTGCCAGAGAAATCGCCTGCTAATACTTTAGTATCTGCTGGTGTAGGATCTGGATCTACTGCTGGTTCTATTGATAATACAAATTTTGTCGCTGCCTCTAATTGCACTGTATTTACTTGAAATGTTTGTGATTCTACAGAAGTAAACGTTCCTGTAGACACAGGAGAACCATCCACTATTATCCATCCTTCGTATACAAAATCGGCTCCTAATTCTTCTAAACCATTAAACTCTACTGTTAAAGGTGAAGTTGTTGATACTGCCGTGGCAGCGTCGTCATCATTACTACAAGAGGTGGCAAAAAAACCTAATGCCAAGGCTCCTAAAATCATTTTTTTAATCATTGTTTTGTTTTTTAAGTTTGTATTTGTTAATACAAAATTAAGAGACTCACTTCTTATGAAATGTTAGCTAGCTAACATAACTTGATTTTTATAAAAAAAATTATTCCTATGGATTAAAATAAAAAAACCATAGTAAAGACTATGGTTAAAGTTTGCGCTCCTATATTTAAATAAATATAATTAGTATGACTAAGCTATTCGTTTGTACATTCTAATTTCATTTCTATTAAAATCTAAAATTTTATCCTCTTTAAGTTCATTAATTAAAATGTTTAAAGTTGGTCTAGAAGTACCAATTAAGGAAGCTATATCTTTTTGAGTATAAGGATGATTAACAACATGATCTCCAGTATTTGGGCAGTCGTATCCATAATCTGTACATAATTCGTCTAAAAAATCTAACAATCTTGTTTTAGTATCTTTAAACATTAAAAGCTGAAGACGTCTTTCTAGTTTTTTAAATTTAAACCCAATAAACTTATAAACCTTAAAACTAAACGTTTGGTTATCTCTCATAAGCTCATGCATTGTATCAACACTTATTGGACAAATTGAAGTACTATTATCTATTGATTGTGCAAACTCATCTCGTTTTAACTCACCTAAAATCGCTTTTTCTCCAAACAATTGTCCTTTTGATAATATAGCTTTAACTACCTCTTTTCCATTTTCACTATAATAGCCCACCTTAACTTTACCTTGTTCTATTAGGTAAACTTTATTCGCTGAATCTTCAGTAAAATAAATATAATCCTTCTTTTTATAAGCATCAAAATCGTGATTTTTCTTGTATGCTTTAAACTTGTGAGGGCACAATACTTTAAAAAGATTAGTGTCTTCGAAAAACCAAAGTGAATTCATTTTATATGAAGTTATTATTAATGAAATTTATTAGTCGAATAAATTATAATCTCCTTACTAAACTTTATAAATGAAAATGAGATGATTGAATATTGATAAAAACACTTACACAAATGTATTTCGTCGAATAAATATGGTTTTAAACTATTAATTAGTAATTATTATTATATTTACAATGCTATTTCCAATTAAGTTAATTGAAGTGTTGTTTTTTTCAAAAAAGAAACTAAACACCATGAAGTTAACCATTTTATTATTTTCATTACTAAGTATTACTGCCTACTCACAAGTAGGAATCGGAACAGACACTCCAACCGCTACGTTAGACGTAAATGGTAGCTTAAGAGTAAGATCTATTATTCACGAAACTAATGAAGACACAATTAGTGACTCAATATTAGTTATTTCAAACCTTGGTACTATTAAAAGAGTTGAAGCTGCACAAATTATACATAGCGTAATTAAGTCTGCCGTTAAAGGAAAGTTCTCTTCCGCAAGTTTAGTTAATTTAACTTTAGTTTCAGGTTTGGCTACTATGCCTTTTGATAGTGAAGATTTTGATTTAAATGACGAATATGATACTACAACACATTCTTTTACTGCTAAGCAAGATGGCATCTATAGTTTGCATGCACAAATAAAAGCGAGCTCGGCTATTTCAGTTAGTACAGACTTCGGCATTTCTATTTACAAAAATAACGTATTAGAGTGCAAAAATAGTTTTGCCAATATTGGTATACTATCTATTAACGCAACACCTCCAATTAGATCGGTAAAAACTTTAGTTAGCTTAACCGCTGGAGATATAATTACATTTAAAGCTACTAGCTCGTTAGTAAATCTAAATATTATTGGAAATACTGCCGAAAGTTATTTTACAATACTACAAGTAAGATAACTAGAATTACTACTCTCTTTTATTTAGCTCCCAATCCTAATCATAGAAGTAAACACAATATTATTAATAATTGTTCAACTATAAATTCTGTTTCAAAATAATTTAACCTACTTATTAATCTCTAAATTTTAACACCATGAAAAAACAATTACTACTTATCTTAACCTTGAGTATTAGCGTAGCCTACTCTCAAGATGGCAACTCGATTAGCAACCCTATTATGATTGATGGTACAGACATGGCCACAAATGTACTAGACTACAATTCTGCAACGGCTTCGGGCTTAACACCGGCCTGCTCTACAAACGAAGACGTGTTTTACAAACATATTGTAGCGCCTGGAAACAATAAAATGACTGTTGGTATGATTAGCGCTGGCACGTCGTTATTTACGAATGTACAATACCAGCTTTTTAAAGCTCCTAATGACGATATGAACTTATTGGAAGAAATGGTTTGTGACTCTTATCCTGTTATAATATTTGTTGGCGGAAATTTTGAATTGAAAATTAGTGAAGTAAACTCTGCAGATACTTATTATCTAAGAGTATATAAAACTAATGGGCTGGGAGGAGCATTGACTAACTTACTAAATAATACAGCGGTAACTATGAGAAGTGAATTTGACTCTACATTATCAACCATTAGTACTGATTTAAAAGATATTAAATATACTATTGATAGTGAGAACATTAAATTTATAAATCAGAATGAAGACTTACACTACAAAATATACGGTATGGATGGTAAGCTAATAGAGACTAATAAAAGACCTACTAAAGTAGAATCTGTAGACATTTCAGCATTAAGCAATGGGATATATATTTTAACTCTATCAAATAATAACGCAAATGAATCTTTTAAATTTATTAAACATTAATACTATTTATTAATATTTTAAAACTAAAAAAACTCTAGATGATATACTCAAGAGTTTTTTATTATAAACGAGTAATGTAACAATTACATGTTTTCTTTCTTTATTAAATTTAATGCAGAACCTTCGTTATACCAATCTATTTGAGGTTGGTTATACGTATGATTTAACATAATTACATCTTTACTTCCATCTGCATGAACAGCCTCTAAAGTTAATTGTTTTTCTGGTGCAAAATCGGCCATATCAACAAAGTTAAAAGTATCATCTTCCTGAATTAAATCGTAATCACTTTCAGTTGCAAATGTTAAGCCTAACATACCTTGTTTTTTAAGGTTTGTTTCATGGATACGTGCAAAAGATTTTACAATTACAGCTGCAACACCTAAATGTCTTGGCTCCATAGCTGCATGTTCTCTTGAAGAGCCTTCACCATAGTTATGATCCCCAACAACAACAGTATTTATACCTGCTGCTTTATATGCACGCGCTGTATCTGGTACGCCTCCAAACTCTCCTGTTAATTGGTTTTTAACAAAGTTTGTTTTCTTACCGAAAGCGTTAACTGCACCAATTAAACAATTGTTTGATATATTATCTAAATGTCCACGGAAACGTAACCATGGTCCTGCCATAGAAATATGATCTGTAGTACATTTACCAAACGCTTTTATAAGTAATTTAAGTCCGTTTAATTCATTACCTAAAGGTGTAAATGGCGTTAATAATTGTAAACGCTCTGATGTTGGGCTAACAACAACTTCAACACCACTTCCATCTGCCATAGGTTCTAAGTAACCATTATCTTTAACTTCGAAACCTTTTGGAGGTAACTCCCATCCTGTAGGCTCATCGAACATGACTTCTTCTCCGTTTTCGTTAATTAACTTATCGGTTAACGGATTAAAATCTAATCGACCTGCAATTGCAATTGCAGCAGTTATTTCTGGAGATGCTACAAAGGCGTGTGTGTTTGGATTACCATCGGCACGTTTAGCAAAGTTTCTATTAAAAGAGTGTACAATACTATTTTTAGGTGCGTTTTTAGGATCGCTATATCTTGCCCATTGCCCAATACATGGTCCACAAGCATTTGTAAATATTTTAGCGTCTAATTTTTCGAATATTCCAAGAATACCATCTCTATCGGCAGTATATCTTACTTTTTCTGAACCAGGATTAATTCCTAATTCTGATTTCATTTTTAAACCTTTGTCTATAGCTTGTTGTGCAATAGAAGAAGCACGAGATAAATCTTCGTAAGAAGAGTTTGTACAAGACCCTATTAATCCCCATTCTACATTTATTGGCCAATCGTTTGCTTTTGCAGCCGCCCCCATATCTTTACCAATTTGAGTTGATAAATCTGGTGTAAAAGGTCCGTTTAGTAATGGTCCTAATTCTGATAAGTTAATTTCTATAACTTGATCGAAGTATTGTTCTGGATTAGCATAAACTTCAGCATCAGCAGTTAAATATGGTCTAATTTTATTTGCTTCATCTGCAACATCTGCTCTATCTGTGGCACGTAAATAACGTTCCATTGAATCATCGTAACCAAAAGTGGACGTTGTTGCTCCTATTTCGGCTCCCATATTACAAATGGTTCCTTTTCCTGTACAAGACATAGAAATTGCGCCTTCTCCAAAGTACTCAACTATAGCTCCAGTTCCTCCTTTAGCAGATACAATTCCTGCTACTTTTAATATCACATCTTTTGGAGCTGTCCAACCAGATAATTTACCTGTTAGCTTAACACCTATTAGTTTTGGAAATTTAAGTTCCCAGGCCATTCCTGCCATAACATCTACAGCATCTGCTCCACCAACACCAATTGCAACCATTCCTAGTCCACCAGCATTAACGGTGTGCGAATCTGTTCCAATCATCATTCCTCCTGGAAATGCATAATTTTCTAAAACTACTTGGTGAATAATTCCTGCTCCTGGTTTCCAGAAACCTAAACCATATTTATTTGATACGGATTCTAAAAAATTAAAAACTTCACTAGACACATCGTTAGCATGTTTTAAATCTGTAGAAGCACCGTCTTTTGCTTGGATTAAGTGATCGCAATGTGCAGTCGTTGGCACAGCCACTTTGGTTTTTCCTGCTTGCATGAATTGCAATAAAGCCATTTGAGCAGTAGCATCTTGTAATGCAATACGATCTGGCGAAAAATCTACATAGTCTTTTCCTCTAGTAAAAGCTTTCGTTGCTTTACCATCCCAAAGGTGATTATATAAAATTTTCTCTGAAAGTGTTAATGGTTTACCAACAACTTCACGAGCTGCATCAACGCGTTCTGCCATTTGGCTGTAAACCTTCTTAATCATGTCAATATCGAATGCCATACTATTTATTTTTTTAAATTTTATTCTACTAATATACAAAATAGAGATTGGCTTTAAAAGCTGCAAAGCTATTATAGATTGATTCTAAAATAGGTTTTTTCTATACCTGAATAACCTGAGGTTAAAAATGGTTTAATTAACGTTAATTGAATATAGTTTTGAAGCGTGTTGGACATTACTCACTTATTTTATTAAATAGGTATTCGTGAGTGTTTCACAATTGTAGTGGCACCCTTTTTTCAGGAATAAAAGACACTAAATTATATTAAAAAAGGTATTTGAAAAGATGGATTACCTCTTAGCCTTTTTTATGACGTTAAAAAAGATATAGCGAAGAACCCGACCCTTCTGCCAACGCCCAACTTCTCGATACATCCCAATTTAAATATGGACTACTAGAAGTGACATATAAAAAAATCCCAAGCCTAAGGCTCGGGATTTTGAATTATTATAATGTAATCTATTTATTATCTAACTAATTGCTTTGTAGAAGGTTTGAATTTTGTTAAAACAATACCATCTACTGCTGCTTCGTATTCTGCCATAGTAGGCGTTCTACCTAAAATTGTAGATAATACTACTACTGGTGTAGATGATAATAATGACTCCCCTTTTTTCTCACCAGAATCTTTTACAACTCTACCTTGGAATAAACGTGTTGAAGTCGCCATAACAGTATCTCCTGGTGCAGCTTTTTCTTGGTTACCCATACATAAGTTACAACCTGGACGCTCTAAGTATAACATGTTTTCGTATCCTGTACGTGCTTCTCCTTTAGGCGCATTGTCATCGAACTCGAAACCTGAGTATCTTACTAAAACTTCCCAATCGCCTTCTGCTTTTAACTCATCTACAATATTGTATGTAGGAGGAGCAACTATTAAAGGTGCTTTAAATTCTACTTTACCATATTGAGCTTCTACGTTTTTCAACATTTGAGCTAATATTTTCATATCTCCTTTGTGAACCATACAAGATCCTACGAACCCTAAATCTACTTTTTTAGTTCCGCCGTAGTAAGATAATGGTCTAATATTATCGTGTGTGTAACGCTTAGAAACATCATCGTTATTTACATCTGGATCAGCAATCATTGGTTCAACAATTTCATCTAAATCGATAATAACTTCTGCATGATATTTAGCGTTGGCATCTGGTCTTAAAGAAGGTTTCATACCTGTTTTAAGCTCTATAATTCTAGTTTCTGCTTTATCTACTAAACCTTTAAGCACTTGTTTAGCATTATCCATTCCTTTTTCAATCATGATTTGGATACGACCTTTTGCAATCTCTAAAGATTCAATTAGCGTATCGTCTTCAGAAATACAAATAGATGCTTTAGCTTTCATTTCTGCCGTCCAATCTGTAAATGTAAAGGCTTCATCTGCAGTAAGCGTACCAATGTGTACTTCGATAACACGACCTTGGAATACGTTTTCACCACCAAATTGCTTTAACATTTGAGATTGTGTTGCATGAACAACATCACGGAAATCCATATAAGCTTTCATTTGTCCTTTAAAGGTTACTTTAACCGATTCTGGAATTGGCATTGAAGCCTCACCTGTAGCAAGTGCTAATGCAACAGTTCCTGAATCTGCTCCAAAAGCAACACCTTTAGACATACGTGTGTGTGAATCTCCACCAATAATGATGTCCCAATCACCAACTGTAATATCGTTAAGTACTTTATGGATAACATCAGTCATTGGAAAGTAATTTCCTTTAGGATCACGACCAGTAATTAATCCAAAGTCGTTCATGAAGCTCATTAATCTTGGAATGTTAGCTTTAGACTTATCATCCCAAACTGAAGCTGTATGACAACCAGATTGGTATGCACCATCAACAATTGGAGAAATAACTGTAGCAGCCATCATCTCTAATTCTTGAGACGTCATTAATCCTGTAGTATCCTGAGAACCAACAATATTAACTTCTGCTCGCACATAAGAACCAGCATGTAAAATTGCTCCTGAAGTTCCAACAGCATTTTTATTAAATATTTTTTCTACAGCCGTTAAACCTTGTCCTTCAATAGTTATTTCTTTTGAAGTTGCATATACTTGAGGTGCTTCAACACCTAAAGCTTTAGCAGCAAATGTTTGTAGTTTTTTACCAAAAACAACTGCATAAGAACCACCGGCTTTCATAAACTCCATTTTTTGTGGCGTAAATGCTGCAGAGATATCTTTAAGTTCTTTATCTCCGTTATATAATTTTTTCTCTTTTGTATTAATTGTAAGAATTGTACCTGTAGCTACAGAGTACGTTTCTTTTAATATTGGCTCTCCATCTTCATCTCTAACTGTATTTCCTTCAGCATCTTTTTGCTGTACCCAGTTTTTAAGATCTAAACCAATACCACCTGTTACACCAACTGTTGTTAAGAAAATTGGAGCAATACCATTAGTACCAGCAATTACTGGTGCAAAATTAATAAAAGGTACATATTTGCTAAAAGGAACACCTGTCCATAAAGCCACGTTATTTACACCAGACATTCTAGAAGAACCAACTCCCATTGTTCCTTTTTCGGCAATTAGCATGACGCGCTTATCTGGATATTGTTTTTTTAAAGCTAATAATTCGTTTTGCATGTCTTTGTTATGCTCAAACATACATTGACCATGTAACTCACGATCCGACCTTGAATGCGCATCGCCACCTGGAGATAATAAATCTGTAGAAATATCACCAACTCCGGCAACATAAGTTACAACATCGATTTTTTCATCTATTTCAGGAAGCTTTGTAAAAAATTCTGCTTTCGCGTAACTTTCTATAATATCTTTAGCGACGCTATTTCCGCTTTTAAGCGCTTCTTCTAAACGCGCTGTATCTGCTTCGTAAAGGAAGACTTGTGTTTTTAAAACATCTGATGCTGATTTTGCTAAATCTGCATCTGTACCTAAAGCGATATCTAGAAGAACTTCTACTGATGGTCCTCCTTTCATATGAGACAACTGTTCGAAAGCAAATGCAGGTGTAATTTCTTTTACTACTGATTCACCAAGAATAATTTCCTTTAAAAATTTTGCTTTAACACCTGCAGCACTAGTAGTACCAGGTAAAACATTATAGATAAAAAAGTTTAGAGACTCTTCTCTCTCTGTGTTATCTATATCTTTAATTTGCTCAATGATTTTGCTAAGTAATTCTGCACCATCAATTGGCTGTGGATGAAGCCCTTGTTCTTTTCGGTTCTCGATCTGCTTAAGGTAGTCGTTATAAATGTTCATATAATAGAATTAGTTCTGTTTTTATGCAGCTTTAAAGGCTGTGTTAGTAAGCTTTGGTGTTTTCCATATTCTAAATATATTTAATGTTTAAATAACATTAAATGTTTGATTAAAATTGGAACTCAAAAGTACGAAATATTGAAGAATTTAAAAATTTGTAACGCTTTTCAGAAATGTTTACGAATTATTTAATAAAATGAAATCATTAAGATAAATACATGTCAAAATGATATTTTTTTAGACAAAAAAAGAACAAATTAATAAGTGTGCACTAATTATTTCTTCAAGTAACAAAAGTCTAAAAGATAATATTTTGCTATTTGATAATAATAAATAGTTATTTTACAATCAAAAGACAATTAAGCTATGCCTATTAAATGTGAAATATCTAATTGTTTTTAATTTTGAATCTAATTTATATTTCTATATTTTTACTAAGCTTTAAAATTTTACTCAAAACATAAAAAAACCTTCTATTGACAGTAAAACATACAAAAAAAAGATTCCCAATTGTATCTTATGAAGATGCGGATTCACGAGTAAAAGCTATTTACGACGACTCGAAAAAAACATTTCAACTCCCGTATGTAATGAATTGGTTTAAATGTCAAGGTAATAATGCTATTTTATTAGAAGGTAATTGGGCAAAATTAAAGGCTACTTTAATACAAGGAAATATTCCGAATGTACTAAAGCAACTTATTATATATAATGTTTCTAAAGAAAGAGGCTGCGATTATTGCTCTGTAGCTCACGGTCTTTTTGCAGATAATATGAGTGAAATATTTTCAAAAAATGAAGGTTTTAAAGTCACAGAAAACTTAGATTCCACTCTTATTCCTGAAAGCTATAGAATTGCAATTAAAGTAGTAACAAAAGCTGCATTACATCATTCTGAAATAACTGATTTAGATTTTAAATCTTTAGAAGATGCTGGTTTTGATGATGCTGAAATACAAGAGTTAATGGCTCAAGCAGATTTAGTAAATATGCTTAATACTATTGCTGATATTTCTGGAATAACAATAGATAAAGAATTGATGGAGTAAGAAACTAATTAAAACATATAAATATTGAATCTTTTAACAAGTAAATATCGAATTACATATGAAGCTTTTTCTAAATTATCAGGAAGCATTAGTAAAGCGTTTGATACTAAAGAATTGGTCTCTGTTACCAGTAAAAACTTAAAATATTTAATAGATTCTCGTCTTTTAAGAATATCAATTTTAATGAATGACGATTCGTATTCGTTCACGTTTTCTTCTAATGGTGGCTCAAATATAGAGTCTAATAAACTATATGATTTTGAAACTAGACTTTTAGACGAGAAAGTGCCCATAATTAATTCTGACATACCACAAGAACTCGACCAATACATAGACCTAAATGCATTAACAAACCCTCTTCATTGGGGATGGTTGTTTGAGCGTGCAAATATTAAAATTTGTGTTTCAATTTTATCTGATGACAAAAAATTATTTACAAAAACTGATATTAATATTCTACACTTACTTGTAGATAGTTTTACAACTAAATTTCAACAATTACATTTATCGAATCTATTATTAGAAAAAAATAAAAACCTCGAAAATGCCTTGAAGTTAATTGCTAAAAAAAATAAAGAAATTGAGAAAATATTAGAGTACCAACAGGATATTATTAGTAATAAAACTAAAGAGGTAAAATTAAAAAACAGTGAACTCCTTGAAATATCAAAAATAAACGCTCATGATTTAAGAGAACCCTTAACTAGGATTCTTGGTTTGATTGAGATTTCTCAATTTTATAAGCCGGAGCAATTAAATGATGCTATATTTGTGCATTTAAAAACCTCTGCTATGGATCTCGACCTCGTACTTAAACAAGTTGTTAAAGTAAGTACTAGCTCAATTAACGCTCCATTAAAAACATAAGATGGAGAAAAAGACATCACATATTAAAATTTTTTTAGTGGATGATCAAGCCATTACAAATTTAATATCTAAAAAACTTATTGAGGTTTCTGGGTTGAGTGATTGTGTTTACGACTTTATATGTCCTAAAAAGGCCCTTAACGCTATATCAGAATATCATCCAGATCTTATTCTTCTTGATTTAAACATGCCCGAAATTGATGGTTGGGAATTTATAAAGCGTTTAAATACCATAACACATAAGTCTAAAATTGTTATAGTTACTTCAAGCACAAGTATTATGGATAAGCAAATGGCAAAAAAAGAGAAAAATGTTATAGATTTTTATAGTAAACCTTTAAATCTTAAAAGCATGAAAGAAATATTTAATAAATTAGCTTTAGACTAAAGCTTTTAGATTAAATAATCCTTACTTGGGAGTCTACTTTATTGATAAGAATTTACTTCTTAAAAAAGTATTTTATTAAAATCACCATTAATACTACTAAACTAACAACTTCGATTAAGACACCTAAAGTTAGTAATTCTGGCGCAAAAGGCCAATGTTGAATTTTAAACAAAGCACCAAGTATATTAAATATCACTCCAAATATGAAAATAACTAATGGAAGAATAAACTGTTTAGCTTTCATTTAAAACAGACTTTTAATAATCTGTTCTTCGCTTACGCCTTCAGCTTCAGCTTTATAGTTCTTAATAATTCTATGTCTTAAAATGCTAGTTGCCACAGCTTGTACGTTTTCAATATCTGGAGAAAACTTACCATTAATCGCTGCATGCGTTTTTGCTGCTAAAATTAAGTTTTGAGAGGCTCTAGGTCCTGCTCCCCAATCTATATACTGCTTTACTAAATCTGCAGCTGTATCTTTATTTGGTCGTGTTTTAGCAACCATTTTAACAGCATATTCTATAACATTATCTGCTACAGGAATACGACGAATTAATTGCTGAAAATCTATAATTTCTTGTGCATTAAACAATGCGTTTACAGTTGGTTTAGCATCGCTTGTTGTTGCTTTTACAACTTGTACTTCTTCATCAAACGTTGGGTAGTCTAAATTAATAGCAAACATAAAACGGTCTAATTGTGCTTCTGGTAAAGGATAAGTTCCTTCTTGCTCAATTGGGTTTTGAGTTGCTAAAACAAAGTATGGTAAATCTAATTTGTAATTATGTCCTGCAACCGTTACTGATCTTTCTTGCATGGCCTCTAATAAGGCTGCTTGCGTTTTAGGTGGTGTACGGTTTATTTCATCTGCTAAAATAATATTAGCGAATATTGGACCTTTAATAAATTTAAAGTTTCTGCTTTCGTCTAGAATTTCACTACCCAAAATATCACTAGGCATTAAATCTGGTGTAAATTGAATACGTTTAAAATCTAATCCTAAAGTTTGTGCAATGGTATTTACCATTAACGTTTTTGCTAAACCTGGTACACCTATTAATAAGGCGTGACCTCCCGAAAAAATGGAAATTAATATTTGATTTACAACATCATCTTGACCTACAATTACTTTTGCAATCTCTTGTCTTAATCCGTTATACTTTTTTACTAATTGATTTATAGCTGCTACGTCTGACATTCTTTTATTCTATATTATTTTTTAAGCCAATTGTTAGTAAAATCACAATCTCTATAATCTCCACTTATTTTAATGTAAGTATCTAATATTTTCTCTTCTTGCCATTTACCAATAGCATCTAAACGTTTTTCGTTAAGCGCTAATTCTTTTATTTTAAGATAATCACGAGAGTAATTTGCCTCATGTTCATCAATTCTATCTGTAACTGTTAATATCTTGAATTGTACATTTCCAATTTCATCTCTATCTACAAGAACATCAGATACTGTATTGTTATCCAAATCCTGAATTTTAACATAGATTTCAGTATCTATTTTAGTTAATTCAAAATTATAATCTTGGGTTGCAGGATTAATTAATTGACCACCTTGAAACTTAGTTTCAATTTCGTCACTAACTTCTCTTGCTGCATCTGCGAAAGTAATACTACCCTCTTCAATGTTTTTCTTAGTCTCTTCAATTTTCTCCTTTGCTGCTTTTACAGAACTTTCTGCTACTTCTGGAATCATTAAAATGTGTCTTACATCATATTCTTGACCTCTAATTTTCTCAAGTAATATAATATGGTAACCATATTGTGTTTTAAAAGGTTCTGAAATCTCACCTTCCTGCAAAGAAAAAGCAACTTCTCTAAATTCTTTAACCATTCTTGGTCTAGAGCGATTCATTGGAGGTAATGCACCTCCATTTTTCTTAGAACCTGGATCGTCTGAATTAAATAAAGCCTTAGATCTAAAATTGGCTCCATTTTCTTCAACATCTCTCTTTATTGCTTTAAGCTTATCAAGTACATTATCTATTTCTATTTGTGTTGGCTCTGGCTTAAGTACTATTTGCGCAACTTTAAGTTCTGTACCAAAAGTTGGACGTTGATCTTTAGGAATTTTATTAAAGAACTGACGTACCTCTTCTGGAGTTACTTCAATCTCGTCAATAATTTTACGTTGCATTTCCGAACCTAATTTCTGAGACTTATTAATTTCGAACATTTCGTCTCTTAAACTCTCCTCATCTGCTTTCTTATAAAAGTCTAAAACATCTTGCATGTTTCCACCAACCTGCTGCTTAATTTGCTCTAATTGCTGACTAACATAAGAACGAATTTCGGCATCATTAACAACAATACTATCTTGTATTGCATGGTGAGCATATAACTTATCTTCTAAAAGCTTTCCAAATAATTGACATCTAGAAATAGCAGATGGATCTCCACCTTGTGCTTTTAACTGTAGCAATGTTTTATCGATATCAGATTCTAAAATAATATAATCTCCCACTACTGCAGACACACCATCTACTTTTATATTTGTTGTTGGTTTAATACTGTCTACAACTTTTTCAGCTTTAGGTGTTTCATCAATAATCTCTTGAGCTAATATTCCATTAGCTACAAAAAGTGTTAAGCAAACTGCTATTATGTGTTTCAAATTAATTGTAAATTTCAAATTGTTTATTTTTAATTGCATCTTTTGTAATATCCTTTTCTAGTTGTCTTACCAGTTCTAACTTACGTTTATTTACTACTATCTGCTTAATTGTTGGTCGCACATACTCTAAAGGAGCCTCTGCATTTCTAAGTAAGACGTCGTTAATTTGCATCAAATATAGTCCTAATGAATCTTTGCTTTGTATAAAATTAGATTTTTTTAACAGTTCATTTTTATTATCTGTAGTAACTGTTGGTATTTTTGTAATTACTTGATCTAATCTTATCCAAACTGAATCGTTTAATGAATAGGACTTAAATTGAATTGCTATGGCATTTAACTCATGTTTATCCTTAGCATTAAAACGTTTAAACTTTTCCTTAACCTCACTAAAATCGAGTCTATTTTCATCTATATTAATATATCTAAATTTCACCAGGTCTTCATTAAGTTTAAAAGCCTGCTTATTTTTTTCGTAATACTTAGTCGCCTCAATTGTTGAAACAACAGTATCTAAGTTTTTATACACTAAAGCCTCTAAATAAGCTTTACTATACAAATCGTTTTTGTATTGCTCTATTAAAAGCTTAAATTCTTCCTGAGTCCTATCTTCTAAATTTAAAGTAGCACCTTGAACTAATAATTGTTCTGTAGCCCAATTATTAATAAAATTATTAACTATAACAGTACTATCCTGTTTTGTATAGTTTTCTGGGAGTATAGTTTTTATATCCTCTTTATACAAGTAAGTTTCATTTACTCTAGCAATTGCATCTTCAGTTTCAACTTGCCTAAAATATTCGCAAGAAGAAAAAGTAAAACCAATAATTACACAAAATACAATTCGCTTTAACATATTAGTTTTTTAAAGTTTGTTTTATACTCTTTAGCACCTCTGGATTAACTTTTACCAAATATTTATCTTGCAACTCTTTAAGCCAGTTCTCTTCTTTAAAAATTTGGTAATCGCTTGTTACAAGTCCTTTAGCTTCTTCAAACGTTTTTGGTCTTTTAGGTAAAACCTTACTAACATTAACAACTACAAAAGCATCATTGTGCTTATAAACTTTAGAAACTCCTATTTTAAAGCTAAAATCTTCTGGTAACGCTTGATGCTTTTTATCCATTTCTCCTGAAGAAAAACTAACATTCACCTGACCTTTAGTATTTACTAAGTTTTTCATGCCTTCAATATCGACATCTTTCTCCATTAATTTTGCGATTTTTTTTACAATATTTTTTTTAACTGAAGAAGCCACTACTGCGTTTATACGCTCTGGAAAGAAATAACTACTTTCATGCGTACTATAGTAGTTCTCTAGTGCCACAGAATCGTTTTTGGCAACATTCCATATTTCGGTTTCCATTAAATCGAACAACAACAAACCGTCTCTATATTCACCAACAATTTGGGCATAGTCTATGTTTTCGATTATGAGATTATCTTCTTGATATTTTTGTAGTTCGTTTTCTAAGAAACTTTCATAAGCACTATCTACAACATTAGCTATTTCAGTGATCTTATTATAATAATTGCGTTGGTTTTTGATTAAAAACTCTCCAAAATCATTATAAGTTAATATACGTTCTTGAATCTTAAAAAATGTTTTTTCTGCTTCAAATTTTAAAGGCAGGCTCCAGCTATTATTAAAATAGTCTTGACTTACAATCTCTTTAAAGTAGTTTAAATCATTAGTGTTTTCTGTTATTGTATATCTTTCTTTTAACCCTTTTATTCTAGAATCGTTAATTACTTTAGATCTTGAATCGCGTTTAATTTTTGATTCTAACTGTTGCTTCATTTCTTCAAAAGATGCAATTCCTTTTTTTGCCTTCAGTTTAACTATATGCCATCCAAACTGAGTTTTAAAAGGCTTAGAAACATCATCAATATTTTCTAATCCGAATGCTACTTCCTCGAATTCCGAAGCACTAATCTCTCCGCTAGAAAACGGATTTAACATTCCTCCTTTACTTGAAGTACTTTTATCTTCAGATAATTGTTTCGCTAAAGCATCGAATGCTTCACCTTGTTGGATGCGTTTATAGATTTCTTTAATTTTAGTTTCACTTTCTTTATCATTCTTCTTATCTGTCTTAATCATAATATGTGCTACAGACACTTCTCCTCTAGCTTCACGCTTATTAAAAACGTTTACTACGTGGTATCCAAAACGTGTTCTAAAAGGCTGAGACACTTCACCTACATTAGTATTAAACGCCGCATTTTCGAAAGGGTAAACCATTTTAAATGCTGAAAAATAACCTAAATCTTCAGCAAAGATTGTTTTGCCATTATGTACCTCTTTTTGTACAGCCTTATAACCTTCATTTAAAACACGATCGCGTAATTTTAAAATTTGATTGTATGCTATTAAGGTATCTTTAGGACTCGCACTTGGCTCAATTCTTACTAGTACATGACTTGCATTAACTTCCGTTTTTAATCTATTATGTGCTTCCTTAATCAAAGCATCCGTTACTTTATTATCTGTTAAATAATTTGCAGCTAATTGTTTTTTATAACTTTCAAATTCTCTTAAATAACTTGTTTTTTTATCTAATTCTAAACGCTTTGCTTCTTTTAGCTTTAGCTTATAATTTATAAAGAGTTTTAAATAGCCATCAATATCTTTTTGAGATTCGTCCTTTACTAAATCTAGATTTTTATTATAAACCCTAATAAAATCCGAAGCATAAACCTGCTCATCATCAATTGTAAAAAGCACGTCTTGAGTTTGAGCTTGAGCTTGAACTAAGGAAATTGACGTGAAAATAAAAGTAAAAAAGAATGATAGGTATCTAATTTTCATAATTGTATATAAATATTATAAAGTGATGCAAAAATAACAATATTAGCCTATAAAGCAAGCACAATACCAAACGATAGATGAAGAATATTTATTGTAGAAAAAATGTTTGTTTATTATGTAAATTACTTTAGATGCTAGTAAAGACGATCCTTTTAACGAATAAAAAAATCATTTAGCGACACTTTAATAACTGCTGCTATTAAATTGTATAATTTTGCTGTATTAACTTTTACATAAAATGAAATACACTTCGCAGATAATTATAGAAGTTCCTCTTGAACACTTTATAAAAAAATTCGATAGTCATGAAAACATGAAACATTGGCAACGTGGGTTAGAGAGTTTTGAACACGTTACTGGAGATCCTGGAGAAATTGGTGCAAAAATGAGGTTAAATTATAATTTTGGAAAGCGTAAAATAATACTGTTAGAAACCATTACCGAAAGCCAACTTCCTAAAAAGTTACACATGCACTACGACACAAAGGGCATGCACAACATACAACAAAACTATTTTGAACAAACTCCTGAAGGTTTTACTAAGTGGGTGTGCAAAAGTGAATTTATACCTACAAATTTCTTCATGCATTTTATGATGGTATTAGCTCCAAATTCTTTAAAAAAACAATCTATTACCTACCTTAACGATTTTAAAAATTTTGCCGAAAAAGGCATTTCTGTAAAACATGCGTAAACTAAAATTAATATGGGATTTTAGAGGCCCTGATGGCTTAAAAATAGCCCAACATCACGAAATTCATTTAAAAGAATACATTTCTATTGAAAACCTGACTTTAAACGTTACTGGTTTTGAAATTATTAGTGATTTACACGCCATTGCTTTTATGGTAGTAAATGAAGATGAAATGAAACCCGTTAGAGATGCTTTAAAACCTCATCGCGGTCAAATTTATAATGCCGACTTATTACAATAGAATACAATGATTAGAGTGCCATAAATATTTAGGTTTAAAATGGCTCCATGAAAACTCCTCTGTGCGGTAACTCTAATTCAATTATTTTATATAAAATACTATATACTAAATAGTTAGAATACACTTTAACGAGAAACAATAAGCACTCATTCATATTTATCTTTTAATCTATTAAAACTACTTTTTAACGAGTTTAAGTACTCTTAATAGAAAACATTCGCTTTTACATCCTTAATATTAGCGTTTTAACCGTGTTTAATGTATTTTTACCGAGCTATTCAAATATATTACACCTAAATCCTATGATAAAATTATCTACATTTTTGACGCTATTTTGTATCCTAAATCTTAATGCTACATCCACAACATTAGAAAATACATCCGCAAGTTTTGAAATTAACGACTCCACTAATAACCACACCAATCCTGTATTAGTTCACAATGCTAACGTTGGAATATTTCCTGGAGAATCTAATAATGGAAGAAAATTTGTACCTAAAACAAGGTTTTTATCTCTAAATCAAGATGTTATTGTTTCAGGTATAAAAAAAGCTAGCCATGGTAAAAAAATATTAGTTGTTGCAACTAATGGCTCTATTACATTTTTACATAACAGTAGTGGCTCTTCCAATTCAAATAGAATTGCTTATAGTTCGAATATGACTATTGCACAAGGAGATGCTTTTGAATTAACATATAATGCTAATATTGGTAAATGGGTCATCACAAATACAAACCCATAATACTAAAAAGCTTTACTAACAGAAAAAACCAAGCCATATAGCTTGGTTTTTTTTTGTTTAATAGTCACTTTTCTAATCTCTTATCTAAACAGTTTATAAACACATCACTTTAACTGAAAACCTCCGCAAAATCAACACATTAAAGTCTCAGAATGTTTTTACTATAATTTTTACCTGAATTAAATTTAGAGATTATGATCTACACATTCTCCTTGATATTTTAAATACAAATTTCTACGTAAGAAACTTTTACAAGAAATTATGAATCTCAATTAAGAAGTCTTTAAATATGTTTTAAAATAGTTTCTACGAAAACAACTTCGTCATAAGGTTTTATAATAATGTCACATATTGTCGAATTTTGAATGCTTTCTCGCATTTCTTCAATTTCCACTGCAGTAAGCGCAATAATAGGAACATTTTTATTGAAAGTCCTAATGGCCTCAGTAGCCTCTAGTCCGTCCATACCTGGCATGTTAATATCCATTAAAATAAGATCGACAGCTTTCTCTTTCACTAGTTTTATAGCTTCAATTCCGCCTTCTGCAACTAAAGGATTTGCCTTATATTTTTCAAGCATTTTTCTGGTAACGATTCTATTAATTCTATTATCGTCTACAACTAAAATCGTTTTATTATTTATAGAAATTTTAGACTCCAACTTAATGTCCTGTTCCACCTCATAGCTTTCTTTAGCTATATCATAAGCAATTTCAAAACTAATCTCCGTGCCTTTGCCTTCCTCACTAATAAGATTTATTTCAGATTTATGTATCTCTAAAAGTTTCCTTACAATAGGAAGTCCTAATCCTGTTCCTTGGTATTCTCCTCCTTCATTTTTTACTTGAGCAAACTCATCGAATATTATTTGTTGTTTATTTTTAGCGATACCAATACCAGAATCTTTAATCTTAAAATTAAGATTAACACGCTCATTTTCTATTAAAACAGCTTCAACATCTAACACAATGGTTCCGTTTTCTGTAAATTTACAAGCGTTACCAATAACATTAATTAGTATCTGAGATAACTTTACATCATCTCCTATTAAGATGCTAGGTATGTCTTCAGAAATCTTAACATTAAAGGTATTCATATTCTGAACTTTCAAAAATTCAAAAGATTTCATTATCCCAAAAACAAGCTCCTTTAAGTTAAAAGCAACCTTGTTTAGACTGTTTTCCTGTTTAGAATCTAATTTGCTAATTTGTAATACGTCGTTAATTAATGATAAAAGATAGTCTGCAGAAAATTTTAACGATTTAACATCTTCCTTATGTTTATCTAAAGCCTTATCATCCATTAAAATAGATGAAAGTCCTATAATTCCATAAAGCGGCGTTCTTAACTCGTGACTGATATTTGAAAAAAACAAACTTTTTGCATTTGCAAGTTCTTCACTTTTTTCTTTTGCCACTAGGTATTTAACATTCTCTTCTTTAAGATCGTTAAGTAGTTTCTTTCTTTTATAATAGGAATATAATAACGATAATAACAACAGAAGTAATCCCGAAGACCCAACCGAAACTCCTATCAATCTATTTTCATTTCTCTTTGCCTCTTGCTCAATTAGTCTATTTTCTAGTTCCTTCCTTTTTATGTCTTGCTTATATTGTTTTATATTAAATTTCGCAGTGACTGTTTCTACTGCATTTATTTTATCCTTATTATATTTTTTTTCATTATAGAAATCTACCTGCTGCTGTAACTTATAAGCCTCCTCAAATTCGCCAAGATCTGCGCTAGCCAATGCATGATATTTAGAGCCTTTAATTAAAACTTCGGTATAATTTATTGGTTTTGAAATTTCAATCGCTTTTTTTAAGTGCTCGATTGCTTCCTTAGGTTTATTTTGAAGATATAATAACCTCCCAGCGTTTAACTGGTAACCTGCGTGATAATGAGCCGCCTTAAGTCCTTCTATATATTTTTCTGTTTCGGATAAATAATAAACCGCATTAGCCTCTGATTTTTTATCTAGGTAAAGCTCTGAGATATTACAATTTAAAATAAATAAACGTATTGTATCTTTAGATTTCTTTGCATAAGGTATTACAGACTTAAATGATGAAATTGCCTTATCGTTTTCTCCTTGATAAAAATAAATATTTGCTAAATCGATACTTGCTCCCAAAAAGTTAGCCGAATCTTTTCTTACTTCTGCTTGCTCTAACTGGTCCTTAATAATTTTTATTGCAGAAATAGTATCCTTTAACTGCATAAAAGTGTTTCCTAAAATACTAGAAACTGTATATTCACCAGTGGAATATTCGGACGCCACAGCTTGTTTTATTATCGCATTAGCATCATCAATTGTCTTTACGAAGTCTTTAGCATAGTAACGATCTCTCAAACCTTTAATTAAAGTATCTATATCTTTATGAGCTTGAGGCTTAACCTTCTTTTTATTAATAGACTGAGATGACTCTTTACTAGATTGAGCATTAATATTTACGAACTGAAAAAATAGCACCAGTATAAGTAAAACAGTTTTATTCAAGGTATAGACTTTATAAGTAGGTTGATTTTAGTATTACAATAATAATAAGATATTTTGAAACTAACTAAAATATAGATAGGTAAAATATCGTAAAAAAACTTTAGAACTTCAGTATTTAAAAGAAAAAGAGCAACATCTAATTCCCTTTTAATGTTAAAGTATTTAGCTTAAAAGTTAAATGGTTTGCTATTGTATTATTATCTATTATCTTAAAAGTAAGATGAAATTTAAACTAATTATTTTACTATTAATGACTAACACTCTCTACGCACAATCAACTATACCCGAATCTATAAAGGAAGAAATTGAAATCGCGCTGTCTTATTACCCAGATTTAAAAAACACTCCAATAAATTTTGAATTTAAAAAGAAGATTAAAAAATCTACAATGCAAGCGCAACCTTCAATTGGTAGCTTTTTTAGAAAAAAGGGAAACCGTTCTTATAATATTTATATAAGTGAAACTGTTAATATTTCTGGAGAAGTACTCTTTACTAAAAACATGCCAAGAGACGTTTTAATTGGCTGGATTGGTCATGAACTTGGCCATGTAATGGACTATCGAAATAGGAGCAATTTAAACCTAATATGGTTTGGATTTAAGTACTTATTGTCAGACAACCATATTGCTGAAGCAGAACGATCTGCAGATACTTTTGCCGTAAAATCAGGAATGGAAAAGTATATTTTAATAACGAAAGACTTTATTTTAAGCCAAGCGAACATCGACAAAAAATATATTGCTCGTATTAAAAAGTACTACTTATCTCCAGAGGAAATTATGGATATTATAAATAAAAGAGATTCAGAATTATCTAAGTCTTAATGGGCGTTTGCAAAAGCTTCCCATTCCTTAAATTTATCTTCTCCCATAACGCGTTCCATTTTAACTTGACCGCCTTTCTTCTTGCTAGCACCACTCCAGTCTGTAAAAACATCAGGCGCTGTAACCTCAACCTTTACACCTTCTAAAGCTTTACCTCTGGCAACATTATAGTTTTTGTTGGCATTTTTTAAGAAATTATCTAAAGCATCCACAATAGTTTTATTATCTTCTTTTAAACCTGTAGAACCTAAATACCAACTGTGGTAAAAACCATCATCAAATCGTTTTGCACACAATGTGTATTCTGGAATTGTAGTATTAAATTTCTCTTCCAAATGACTTATAGCATCATCTAATTTATTAACCGATAATTGAGAACCAACAGTGTTTAAAAAGAACTTAGTACGACCGGTTATTTTTATTTCTGCTCTTTCAATATCTGTAAACTCAATAGTATCACCTATTAAATAACGCCAAGTACCACTAACAGTACTTATAATTAAAACATAATCTTGATTTAGCTCAACATCTTTTAATGTCATGCTTGGCGCATTATCTTTTAAAGAACCATCTTCATTAATGTACTCTGGTTTAAATGGTACAAATTCGAAATAAATACCACCATCTGTCACCAATTGCATAGCATCAGTTTCTGGCCTTGCTTGAAACGCTACGAATCCTTCGGAAGCTAAATACGTATCGATAACTGTAACAGGTTTACCTAGCAAGGCATTAAAACTCTTCTTATAAGGCCCAAAAGCCACACCTCCAGAAGTAAACACTTGTAAGTTTGGCCAGACATCGTGTATATTTTCTACATTATGGTATGCTATAACTTCCTTTAGCATTAACTCCATCCACGATGGTATGCCGCTTAGTGCTCCAATATCCCATTGTTTTGCTCGTTTTGCAATTGTTGCTACACGTTTATCCCAATCATCTATTTTAGCAATATCTTCTCCCGGCTTATAAAAACCTTTAAACCATGATGGAATGTTGCTAGCTGTAATACCGCTAATCTCGCCTTCTAAATGATCATCCTTTTCAATTAAATCTGTAGAGCTACCTAACATCATTGCTTCTTTACTAAAGAAATCTGCAGGCAAGTTAAAGTTGCTTAATGCGGTAACTTGATCTATTCCTGCTTGTTTTATAGCGTCTAACATTGCATCTGTTACAGGAATTCGCTTACTAGTCTTTCCGGTTGTACCAGAGCTTAATGCAAAGTAAGACGGATTTCCTGGCCAAGTTACATTCTCTTCTCCAGCGTGTAGTTTACTCCACCATTTAGCGTTGATTTCGTTATAGTCGAAATAAGGAATATTTTTAGAAAATAAAACAGAAGGATTTTCGGCTTTCAAAATAGCTTCAAAATTATAATGTTTACCAAACAACGTGTCTTTAGCCGTTTCTAACAAGCTATTTAGGACTTTTTCTTGTGCTTCAATTGGTTTAATTTCTGGTGTTAAAGCATCTTTTAAGTTAATAGCTCCTTTTATAATATTTCCTATAATTTCCATGTAATTTGGTTTTGATGTTTTTCTGAATTAGTAATTAAAAGTTATTACGTTTTAAAATAACCAATAGCTCCAATTTAATTCTTGGTTTAAAATAAAAAAAAATCATAAGTATTTTGGACTCTTTAGAATAATATTAACACTCTTTACATAAGGAAACTTAGACTTGACTTTGTAAAAAAAATCTGCTAACTTCGAAAATAATATAACGTTGAATATAATTCATTGAAACGGAATCATATTCTAGTGACATTACAAATAATACAAACCAAAATATAGAAAAATAAGTTTATTCTTAATTATAAAACTAATAAGTGCTTTTTCCATCAGTTATGACAGCGATCTTTGCGATGATGAATATACTCAACTAGATAATGGAATACGGCCTCCTGATTCTGTTGTTGAAATAGAAAAGAGTACTAACCTAGTAAGTGTTTTTACCATTCTGAATATGGTGCTATTACATACAAAAATGATAATTGGTATGATGAAAACAATTAATGATTGAAAATATAAAGAACTAGATATTATGAAGAATATTTTTTTAATTATTATAATCTTTTCGTGTTCATTAGCTAATGCACAATTCAACAAGGGAACTGTTTTTTTTAAAGACTCTACTGATCAAAAAGGTCTAGTCCGAATTAAAATATTTGGTGGAATTAAGTTTAAGACTGAAAAAGATTCTAAATCTACATTTTATGATTACAACAAAATTATTGGATTTGATACTGATGGCAACAAATATAGATATGTAAAAAATCAAGACGGATTTCCACCCAAATTATTTAAGGAAAATATAAAAGGGAAGATTTCTTTATATAGTAAGGAAGTATCTAATCCCGGAGTCCCAAACGGTTTTGGAGGAGGCGGAATGACTTTTGGTGGTGGTTCTGCAACAATTTATTATATTCTTGTAAAAGACAAACTTATAAGGGTTGGAACTAGAATAAAAAAGAAACATTTAAAGATTTTAAAAAATTGTACAACCTTAATTGAGAAAATTAAAAGAAAAGATTTTAAAAAAAGAGATGTGTTTGACATCATCAATTATTACAATAATAGTTGCGATTAATAAAATAGTATTTTTAATACCGTATATAATTTATTGCTTGTTCTCACCTACTTATGAAAATCCGTGAGAATTTCCTATTCGTTTTGACGTTTTTCTGAATTAGTAATTAAAAGTATTTTAGACTCTTTATAATAACATTAACACGCTTTACATAAGGAAACTTAAACTTGACTTTTAAAAAAAAATCTGCTAACTTCGAAAATAATATAACGTTGAATATAATGCATTGATACGGAACCATATGCGAGTGACATCAACTATAATAATGAAAAACTGTTCTGAATTCAATAACTTAACACAATAATTTATTTCCCTTCTATGACACACATGCCAAAATTTATCTCAGTTCTAATATTACTATATTGCCTTACAAATCCAAGTCAAATTGTATCGCAAAACGAATTCATTACCACATGGAAAACTGATAATTCAGGAACTTCAAGCGATGTTCAAATAACAATCCCAACTTTTGGTGAAGGGTATAATTACGACATAGATTGGGAAAATGATGGAGTATTTGATGATTTTAGTGTTACGGGAAACATAACACACACTTATGCCAGTGCTGGAACATACACAGTAGCTATACAAGGTGATTTTCCTTTTATTCACTTTAATGATGAGGGAGACAAAGATAAAATACTAAGCATAGACCAATGGGGAATGCAACAATGGCTTAGCATGAGAGATAGTTTTAAAGGCTGTAGTAATCTACTAATTAATGCAACTGACGTACCGAATTTATCAATAGTTACTACAATGAGTCATATGTTTCATAATGCGGTAAATTTTAATGGAGATATTAGCACTTGGGATGTGAGTAATGTAAGTGATATGAGTTGGATGTTTGACAATGCAAATGGCTTTAACCAAGATATAAGCTCTTGGGATGTGAGCAATGTAACTGATATGAGATTTATGTTTCATGACGCTTGGTCCTTTAACCAACCTATTGGAGTTTGGAACGTTAGTAGTGTAATCAATATGGAATCAACGTTTAATCGTGCTTGGGCTTTTAACCAACCTATTGAAGCTTGGAATGTCAGTAATGTAACTAATATGGAATCCATGTTCGGAACTACAGGCTTTTTTAATCAACCTATTGAAGCTTGGGATGTAAGCAATGTAACTAATATGCATGAAATGTTTACAGCTTCTTATGCTTTTAATCAACCTATTGGAGGTTGGGATGTAAGTAGTGTAACAGATATGTCCTTTATGTTTGCATCGCAAGTATTTAATCAACCTATTGGTGATTGGGATGTTAGCAGTGTTACAAATATGACTCAAATGTTTAGTGGAGCTATAATGTTTAATCAACCTATTGGCAGTTGGGATGTAAGTAGTGTTACAGAAATGCACGGAATGTTTAGTGGTGCAAAAATATTTGATCAACCTATCGGAAATTGGGATGTTGGCAATGTAACTACAATGGTCTTTATGTTTGATGGTGCAAAAATATTTAACCAAGATATAGGGAATTGGGATGTGAGCAATGTTATTAATATGAATGGCATGTTTTTACGTACAGATAATTTTAATCAGGACATTGGCAATTGGGATGTAAGCAATGTTTTTTACTTAGGCGTAATGTTTTATAAAGCTAATGTATTTAATCAAGATATTGGTTCTTGGGACGTTAGTAGTGCAATTAATACAAAGTACATGTTTCGTGAGGCACCAAATTTCAATCAAGACATAGGATCTTGGGACGTGAGTAACGTAGCAAACATGGAATTTATGTTCACAGATGCTACCTCATTTAATCAAGATTTAGGTAATTGGAATGTTAGCAACGTCACAACAATGGAAGAAATGTTTAACGGGGCTGCATTATCTATTGAAAATTATGATAGTTTATTAATTAATTGGTCTGCTTTACCATTAAACAGTAATATCAATTTTCATGCTGGCAATAGTAACTATTGCAATGGAGAAGATGAAAAGCAGATTATAATAAATAATTTTAATTGGACCATAACAGACAATGGGTTAGACTGCTCAACGCTTAGTAATTCTTCAAATAGTATACAAGATAAAATAGTTTATCCAAACCCAACTACTGGAAAGATTACTATTCAAGGATTAGATGGTGTGAATTCAAGTATTAAAATATTAAATATACATGGTCAGGAGATCAAAGAAATAAGCGATTATATTAATGGAACTTATATTGATTTGACGAACTTTAGTAACGGAATGTATTTTATTAAAATCAACTCAAAGCATTCAATTACAACAAAAAAATAGTTAAGATTAATTAGTTTTTCTTACTAAACCTTACTAAAGTCAGCAGTAAGTGATTACTCAAGTATAAAAAAAATTTGTATCATTCTTTGACTTATGATGATGTTCTAAATACACGTTCACCATTTTATCTGAATGTGCAGGTTGTAAAAACTGAAAAGAAGAATTCTCAAAATTTATAGCGGTATTTAAGCCATCTGATTTTCTGATTATTGATGATGACAAATCTCAAAACGGTTTGGAAAGTGGAATAAAAGAAAAACTAATTCTAACTGATTTAATAAAAGGCCTTGACTTAGAAAAGCTAAGTGGATTAAATTAAAAACTAAATAATCATGAAAAAAATTATATGTTTTTTATTGATATTAACAATATCAAGTTGTGTTAAAGAACTTGAAATATATTCTACACAATATATTGTTTAAAACGAGACTGAAACTCCAATAAAACTAAAGTTTTATCTAACGTCTACTAATGAATTAGTAGATGTTTAAACAAAAAATAATACTCTACAAGGAAAATTATTTAGAAGAGGCTCTACATCTCCTTTAGATTATTCAGATGATAGTTTCGCGAGAAGCGAATTTAGTGTTGGAGATTCTTTAGTAGTTATCTTGAATAACGAAAAACAAATGACAATGCAAGTAGGTTCTAATGGTTATTCTGAACCTAATAATAGAAATATATACAGATATGGAAGCTATAATTATATTGGAAATGATCAATTCCTTTACACATTTAGTAAAGAAGACTACAATAACGCAGAAGATTGTAATGGAGGTTGTGAATAAACACAATTGCCAACCACGTATATAAAAACGTTATATTATTTTCGAAAACATAAAAAAAGCACAACCAATGGTTGTGCTTTTTCAATATTATATAAACCTATAATTCTATCTAGAATAATTAGGAGATTCTTTAGTAATAGTAACATCATGTGGATGACTTTCATTAATTCCAGAAGCTGTAATTTTTACAAATCTTCCAGTTTCTTTTAGTGTTGCTACATCTTTAGCACCACAATAACCCATTCCTGCTCTTAAGCCTCCAATAAATTGGTGGATACTTTCATCTAAATCACCTTTATATGGTACACGACCAACAATACCTTCTGGTACTAATTTTTTAATATCATCTTCTACATCTTGGAAATAACGGTCTTTACTACCTTGTTTCATAGCTTCTACAGAACCCATTCCACGGTAAGACTTAAATTTACGTCCTTCGTAAATAATTGTTTCTCCTGGAGATTCTTTTGTTCCTGCTAATAAAGAACCTAACATTACTGTATCTGCTCCTGCTGCAATTGCTTTAGGTATATCTCCTGTGTATCTAATACCTCCATCTGCAATTACTGGAACTCCAGAGCCTTTAATAGCTGCTGCAACTTCTAATACTGCCGAAAACTGAGGAAAACCAACACCTGCAACTACACGAGTTGTACAAATAGAACCTGGACCAATACCAACTTTTACAGCATCTGCTCCTGCTGCTACTAAATATTTTGCTGCTTCTGCTGTTGCTATATTACCAACAACAACATCTAAATCTGGAAATTTAGCTTTTACTTCTTTTAAAACGTTAACCACACCTTTTGTGTGACCGTGCGCTGTATCTATAATTATAGCATCTACTCCTGCATTTACTAAAGCTTCTGCTCTATCTACTGCATCTCCTGTTACTCCAATTGCTGCTGCAACACGTAATCTACCGTAAGTATCTTTATTTGCGATTGGCTTCTGAGTTACTTTAGTTATATCTCTAAACGTAATTAAACCAACAAGAATTTCATCTTTAACTATTAAAAGTTTTTCGATTTTATTTTTCTGAAGAATAGTCTCTGCACCTTTTAAACTTGTTCCTTCTGGAGCAGTTATTAGGTTTTCACTTGTCATTACCTCAACAATAGGTCTATTGTTTTCATGTTCGAAACGTAAATCTCTATTGGTAACAATTCCCTTTAATTTACCATTATCATCTACAATTGGAATACCTCCAATACTATGCTCACGCATGGCATTTTTAGCATCTGAAACCACAGCCGTAAGTGGTAATGTAACAGGATCGATAATCATACCGCTTTCTGCACGTTTTACTTTACGCACTTTCGCCGCTTGCTCTTCGATAGTCATGTTTTTATGCAAAACACCTATTCCGCCTTCGCGAGCCATAGCAATTGCCATTCTACTTTCTGTAACTGTATCCATCGCTGCAGATACAATAGGAACGTTAATGGTAATGTTACGTGTAAATTTTGTTTGAATATTGACTTCTCTTGGAAGAACTTCAGAAAAAGCTGGGACTAATAATACGTCATCGTAAGTTAAACCTTCACCTACTATTTTATTTTCGTGTGCTGTCATTGCAATTGGAATTAATTGCGAGTAAAGATATATATAATTATATAATAAATACTGTTTTTCAATTTAGAATGTAAAATAAATAGTATATAATTAGATTACTTTAACACTTAGCGTTTAAATATGAATGCAACGTTAAAAAATTACTTGTCATTATTAAAACTAGAAAACAAAAAAGACCACTTAAAAAGTGGTCATTTTTTATTTAAACTATTATTAAAATTAAGCTTGAGCATTTTGTGGAGCCCATTGCGAACATAACATTCCTGGTGCTGCTTTTTGTGGGTTTGCACAGTTTGAAGATTCAAAACGTGCACAAGAACTACAATTAGGATCATTTTTTAAAGAAGCCTTCATTTCAAAACTATCACAAGTATAATTATCACTTACTTTTACGGCATGTACTTTACAAACTTCGTTAGCAGTTAAACTCTGACAATTAACACAACTATTTCCTATTCTTATCGACATAATTTCTTGTTTTAAAGGTTAATACTTCTTAAATATAAGAAAATCACATCTCAAAAACACTTAAAACACACTGAAAGTCAATAGTTTGTATTTAGACTGTTTTAAAATAAGCTCGGTTTTAGAATTTAATCTCTAACGTTGTATAAAAGTTTCTGTTAGCTGATGGTATAATTCCTGGTCCTGGATATCCTGTTGCACGTCTAGTAAAATACGCAGTGTCTAAAAGGTTGTTTACACCTGCTTCTAGCTTAAACTTCTTGTATTTATAAGATAGTGATACATCTAGAATATTGTAAGCAGGAATCTCTCCAATAACTCCGCTTAAATTACCTTCGACAGCATTTGTGGCATCTGTAAATTGAGACGACAAGTATGTATATTGAATATTAGATAAGAAGTCTTTATAACCAAGTCTTATTCCTGTTTTTATGTTATAATTAGGTATAAATTCTACTTTATTACCTTCTACTCCATTCTCATCAGACTTAGTGTATTCTGAGTCTACAAAAGAGGCATTAACAAAGTAATTAAAGATATAATCTTTATTATTAAGGAATAAACTTTCTAAATTAAATTCTACTAAACTCTCTACACCATATAAAACAGCATCACCAACATTACCACGTTCGCTCTTTACACTTGTATCTGAACCTACACGTTGTACAAATCCAATTCTATCGTTATAAAAAAGACTAAAGGCACTAACATCATAAGATATTTTATTGTTTAACTTTCCTCTAATCCCGGCATCTAAGGTTAAACCATTTTCATCATCAATATCTGGATTAATGGTAAATGCAGGATTAACAATACTAATATCGGAAAACGTAACAGAACGGTAGTTTTGAGACACGTTTCCGTATAACTCAAAATTAGTTCCTGGTTTGTAACTTAGTCCTAAACCTAATAACACAAAAGAACGCTCTCTAGTTAATGCATCTTCATTTTTTTCATTTAAAATAACATTACCAGCTGCATCTGTATTTATTTGTCTAAAAAAACCATCACTTTGCGTGTTTATATATTCAAATCTAAAACCTGGTGTAACCGATAATTTATCGTTTAAATAGATAATATTCTCACCAAAAACAGCAACATTTAAATTAGGATACGTAAAGTCTGACTGATTACTATAGTTCGGAAACGTATCGTATTGAAAATCGAAATTAGGATCTGAGCCAGCACTTCCCGGACCTTGTTCCGATGTGTTTTCTGCCTTGTAAAACTTAGCACCAATTAATCCAATTGACTTTTTATTAAAAAGACTGTAATTGGTTAGTAATCGTGTTTCGAATCCATAATTATTAAACTCTCCTTTTATTAAATCTCTTACACCATTAGCATCTGGTTGGTCTACACGGTTACTTCTAAAACCTAAAGCATTTCTAGAGGCATTCAATCCGAAGGCATTAAAAGTAAAATTAGTATCCTCAGAGAATTGGTGAGATAATTTTAAATTATACAACAACCAATCTACTTGAAACCAGTTACGTTCTCTGTTACTTTGGTAGGGATCTTCTTCAAATTGAGAATCGTTTAATCCTCCACCTTGTTTTGCTAAATATCTTAAATAAGAAACTTCACCTTCTACCTTAGTTTTATCATTAAACTGATAGCCTAAATGTGCAAATACATTTTTAGATTCGAAGTTAGAATTATCTCTAAATCCATCTCCTTTTTTGTAATTAAAATAAGTGTAATAACTAAACTTTCCTTTTGTGCCACTCGCACTAGTAAAGTTAGTATACAAGCCATTACTACCAATAGTATTTCTTGTAATTACCTCTAAAGGCTTTTTAGTATTTGGTGTTTTTGTTTTAAAATTAACCAAACCTCCAAACTGTGTTCCGTATTGCAAAGAAGCCGCACCTCTAACAATTTGAATTTCTTGTAAAGCTTCCGCTGGTGGAGAATAATAACTCTCTGGGTATCCTAAAACATCGGCACTAATATCGTAACCATTTTGGCGTGTATTAAAATTAGCTGTTCTATTAGGATCTAAACCACGACCACCAATATTTAACTGCAAACCAGCATCGTCGTTTTGGTAAATATTTAAACCTGCTACTTGGCTGTATAATTGTCTTGCATTGTTTGTACCTAAACTGGCCATAGACTGGTCTATTAAAACCACCTCTGTTTTTTTACCAGCATAAATAGCAGTCTCTTCTACATCTTTTAAGCGTTTTAAACTAAATGCTTGTGCTTTTCTAGAGGTTAATTCTACTTCAGATAGTGTTGTTTCAGCAAAAGGCAATAACGTGATTTTTACATTCTTATTTTCGCCAACATTAATGGTTTGCTCAAGTACATTGTATTCATATGTAAAAAAAGTTAAAACAATGCTTTCTTCTTCTGTTTCAACTTTAAAAAATCCATTAGCATCAGACTTTGCTAAAAGGCCTAAGTTTTTACTGTAAACCTCAACGTCTTTAAGTTTCTCTCCTTGCTCATTTACTATCACACCTGTAATTTGCTCTTGAGCAAGTGTTACAAAAGTGATAAGTAATGTTATAATTAGTAAGCTATAGTCCTTTAATTTCATCTGTAAATGGTAAAATCCAATGTTTATGTTTAAACGATTCTTTTTCTTGGTACAAATCTACGCTTTCATCAATAAATAATTGACTTAATCTGCCGTTTAAAGCCACATAACTTTTAGCATATACTTCTACGCCTTTGTGACCTTGTTTGGTAAAATGATTGCCTAAATAATGTGCATACTCTAAAATAAAATCAGGTTGAAAACTCATTTGTTTTTCCTGTAAAGGCGTTAAAAAATCTGAGTTATTAACTAGAAACGCGTTGCCTTCTTCATCTTTTATTTTAAAAGTAGTGTTACCCATTTTCTCCATTAGCATTACACGCCAAGACAAACGGTAACCTTCTTCTGTCCAAAACAATTCGCCAGGATATAACAGGTATCTAAACGGAAACACCAATTGCACCACAAAAAACAATCCTAGCATTGGTAGCAATAACTTGCTATACCTTACTTTGTAAACGGTTTTATAGTCTATTTTTTTCGCTTTCGCGGAAGTAAATGCCAGTAACGACTTGATTTTGCTTAATATTTTATGATGAAATGAAGCATCAAAAAAGATTAATGCACTAACAATCATTACAAACGGAAACATCCCGATTGGAAACAATATTCGTGTAAACACATGAAAAAAGATAACCATTACAAAGGCTGCAACTCTAGTACGTTTATACAATAAGAAAAACGGAATCAATAAATCATACAACATACCTGTCCAACTCATAGCATAATAAAACCATTCTTGTTGCATTAGCGTATCGCCTATAAGTGGTAAATCGTATTTAGAAGGCAACCATATTTTTAAAGGCTGTGCTTTTAGTAACCAATCGCTATTTATCTTAGCTAATCCTGCGTAAAAATAAACGATGCCTAAAAGTAGTTTTATACCATCAATAGTCCATCTCGGAATAGTTTTATAACTAATCTTTGAAGTATAATTGTCTAGTGAGAAAGTGGCATTCGCTGGTAAAAAAATCATTAAAAAGCTAAGTATGCTTATAAAGTAATAATGATTTAAATACGTGGTTTTATCCATGAGCTCTATATACGTAAAGCTGATGAAAAAGGTAATAATTGCTAATCTATATTTATAACCTATAGCTACAAAGAAAGCAGACAAGCCACAGATTAAAAACAGCAAATAAGTATAATCGCCTAAGGTTTTAACCCATTCGAATCCGTAGTATTTAAAATGAAATTTTGGTTGAATGTAAATGGTGTCAATCCATCCTTTTAACCAATAACGAATCATGCCGTAACACATCATTAATCCAAAACCAATCCTGAACACAGCTAAAGGCGCTGCATCTGTAGTTTTATTTAAATATGTTTTTATGCTAAAATCCATAATGCAAAAAAAAGGTTGATTTATAAAATCAACCTTTAATAAAATTAGTGTTCCTTAAAATTAATCTCCATCAGCATCTACGTAATCTACGCTTACATTAAATGCTTGTAGCATATCTACCTTAAAAGATATTACTACTAGTTGTAATGCATCGTAAGCTTCAGTCATTTTTGTATTATCTGTTTCAACCTGCGTTTTTAAATCTGCATTTAAAACTTGTATTTTTTGTCTAGCATTATTAATTCTTGTATTAATTAATGTTGCTAAATCTGCTCTATCCAATTCAATTAAATAGTTATAAAAACCTTCTCCTGTTGGAGACGTACTTGTTGCTTTACCATTAAAGATATTTTGCACATTATCCAATGCTATAATAGATAAATCTCTAGAGATTGTTCCGTTATAAACAGCTTCAGCTTTATCTGCTAAAGGATTTGTAGAAAACACACCTGCAGGAATACCGAATTTATTCGCTCTTAATCCTTTTTCGTAATAAAAAATATAATCGTTTATAAACTTATTTACTGCGCTAGATACAGTATTACTTGTACTGCTAATAAAAACAGCTCTGTAATTAGTTGTCCAATCTGTTAACACAGTTTGTGTTAAGCTATTCATTTGTGCAATTAAATCTGTTAAGTAAGCTGCGTAATTTGAAGTTGCATACTTATTTAAGATTTCAGTATCTGTAGCAGCGATACCGTGTAACATATAATCTACAGCAGGAAAACCTACAGCATCATTATTACCTACTGCTGTTAAATCGTAAGTACCATTAGCAATATTTGCTTCAATGTCTGCAGTAGTTGTAGGATACACATTCATTTGAAAACTGTATTGTAGCACTTCGGCTTGACCGATATTAAAAGGCTCTACTAATTGCCAATCTTTATATGCATTAACAAAAGCAGCTCTTAAATTATCTAAATTAGTTTGGTTTGGTGTTGCTGTAAAAGTATCACCAAGAGTAGCTAAAGTTTCTAATCCAGTTTTTAAATCTTGATATCTTGGAATAATTATATTATCTGCCAAGTTAGTTTGCATAGCAGCTCTATTGTAATTATCCGGAGTACTGCCACTGCCATTGTCAGAATCATCAGACCCAGAACAAGCCGCAACTATTAGCATTAAAGTAAAAATGTAAGCTAACTTTTTCATAAATATTTTTTTCTTTTTCAGTGTGCAAAAATAAGAATAGTAGACGTTTATAACAAACGTCTACTATTTTAAAACTTATAAGTTATTAACTACCAGCTTGTGCTGTAGTAAAACTAAACTCTGCAGAAATTGTATCTGAGATTGTATCTAATGTCGCTGGTGTAATATCCCAGAAACCATTTCCTGTCATTAACTGGTCTGTTAATAATAGTACTTCGTCTTTTGTTAAGTAAGGCTCTGTAGTACCAGGCTTTCTTGTAAACTGTAAGCTATAAACAAAACCGTAAGCTTCAGATAATGCATGAAATGCTGATGCCATATCTGTACCTAAATTCGCTTTACCTTGTTGTAAATAGTAAATACCTCTTACAGCTATTACTTGAGAAATTTTAGCTCTAATAATTTCAGCTTGAGCATCACGTACATCATAATCTTTAGCTACAATTGCAGCACGACCTAATTTAAAAGCATTGAAAACATCTAAAGCAATACCTGAAAAATCATCATCTCCATCTACTTTTGCTAAGTATTCACTTAAAAACTTATCTGCTTCTAATACAGGAACAGCAGGATTATCTTCGTTACCATATAAGTAACCAAAAGCCTCATCCCATTTGTGCTCCATAGTTGTGTAATTATTAGTACCATCTAAAACGTCTGCATTGTTATTTGCAACGTTATCTCCTGCATCTAAAACAGCAGTACTTAAGTAGTTGTTTAAAATTTGATCAACCATTAAGGCTCCTATTAAACTTTTAGCAAATGCTTGGTTATACTCTAAACCTTTTGCATTTACATAACGTGTAGAACCTCCACCTGCTTGTTGTATTTGTCCTGCAACACCAGAAGTTGCTGTAGTTGCCCAATTTGGGAATACATTATTTACTTGATCTTGTATGTATAAATCGAATGTTGATTTAATAACACTAGCGTCTGTAGTATTAGCTGCAAAATAATCTGTTGATGCTGCTACTTTACTTCTTACACTTTTATCTGAAGCATTAAGAGCTGCATCACTAAAATCGTTAGCGTTTTCAACGTGAGCAAACATATTATCTAAAGTTAACTCCGTGTTCGCAGTATTAACTAATCCTGAAACAATTTCTTGAGCCATTTGGATACGTGTTGTTTGTCCTCCAAAACTAACTGTACTTGCTGCATCTCTTTCAAACACATAAGTATCTGGAGCTGTTACATTGTTTGTTACTACAGGTGTTCCTCCATCGTCGTCACTGTTACAAGATGTGAATCCTAATGTTGCTAAAGTGGCTAATCCTAATACGAATTTCTTCATTTTAATTTCTTTATTATTATTTAGACTAATTACAAATAGACTTGTAATTCGACTGCAAAAATAAAAATGAAAAGTAATTTAAACAAGTTTATTTAGACTAAATTTAAATAAAAAATGAAATAAATTTTAACGGACTATTGCACAAGTAGTTACGCGCATTGTTTTTTAATGATATTTAGTAAAAATCTTTGTCGCTTCATTATAAGAGCTCTCAAATGACATTGCATTTAAGTTTGAAGCCTTCTTTGTCGTTAGGTAAGACAGTACTTTTTCTGTAGGCATATTACCCGTTAAATCATCTTTTGCCATTGGGCAACCACCAAAACCTTGGATGGCTCCATCGAATCTTCGGCATCCTGCATTATAAGCAGCATCTACCTTCTCAAACCATGTAGTTGGCGTAGTATGTAAATGTGCACCAAATTCTATATCCTTATATGCAGGAATTAAATTAGAGAAGAGATAATCTATATTTTCTGGGTCCGAAGTACCAACAGTATCGCTTAAACTCAAAATCTTAACACCCATTTTACTTAAGCGCTCTGTCCACTCTCCTACTATTTCTACACTCCATGGATCTCCATAAGGATTACCAAAGCCCATAGAAATATAAACCACAACCTCTTTATTTACTTGGTCTGCTCGGTTTAAAATCTCTTGTAACGTTACTACAGACTGCGCTATCGTTTTGTGCGTATTACGCATTTGAAAATTCTCTGATATAGAAAACGGATAACCCAAATAATCTATTTCTGGGTGTTTACAAGCATCTTCTGCTCCACGAGTATTAGCAATAATAGCTAGTAGTTTACTCGTTGTTTTACTTAAATCTAATTGAGATAACACCTCTCTTGTATCTACCATTTGCGGTATTGCCTTTGGAGATACAAAGCTTCCAAAGTCGATAGTATCGAAACCTACGCGAAGTAAAGATTGAATGTATTGTACCTTCTTTTCCGTGGGAATAAAAGTTTTTATGCCTTGCATGGCATCTCTTGGACATTCTATAACTTTAACGTGGTCTTTCATATTAAATTCAAAGATAAAAAAGATTAGTCGTTTACAAATCTTTATTCTTTATAGATTATGGTAAAATTAACGCGCCTAAAAAGCCAAACCAAATAGAAAACACTAAATTAGAGACTATTAACCCATAAATTATAAGACTCTATTTTTCCGAAAATAAAATAAAAACTGCAATCCCTACAAACACAATTATTTGTAACCATTTTAAAACAACGCCTATGTTTTTATGAGATTTTAAATATGAAGAGATTGAACCTGCTAAGATTGCTATTATTGAAAAAATTATAAATGACGTTGCCATAAACAATAAGCCTAAAACATAAAACTGTTTTACAGAACTTGTAGTTTCAGAATATAAAAAACCTGGAAAAAAAGCCAAAAAGAAAATGGAAACTTTAGGGTTAAGCACATTCATAATTACACCTTGCTTAAACAATTGCAACATGCTTTTTTTGGGCACTGCATCACTATTTAAATCAACTTTGGCATCACTTTTATATACCTTATAGGCTAAGTATAACAAGTAACCAGCGCCAAAAGCTTTAATAATAAAAAACAAGGTATCGTTTTCTTTTAATATTGCAGACACTCCAAAGGCTACTAAAGTGGTATGAAACAAACATCCAAAAATAAGTCCGCAAACAGTTGCTAGACCATACTTAGTTCCGTTTACAATGCTTTGCATTAAAACATAAATATTATCTGGTCCTGGCGATAATGATAATACGGAAGTTGCTATTATAAACGCTATGAGTGTATCGTAATTCACTTAATAAATTTTGATAAAAATAGCTTTTTATTGATGTATAATAATATTATGTAAGTTTTATTTTTCTTTACGACCAACTAAATATTAATCAATGACATATGAAAAAAACTACTCTATTAACATATTTAGCATTCAGTCTTGTTATACTTTTTAGTATTAACAGTCATTCACAAAGTTCTGCTATCTACGATGTTACTTTTAATAGTACTTGGAATGCTAGCGAACACACTTCTATTCCAGCAAACGATCACTATTCTAATTTGGTTGGAGCGACACATAAAAATGAAAATGAATATTTAGAGCTAGGTCAAAATGCCTCTACAGGTATTAAAAACATGGCTGAGTTAGGAAATAATGGTACTTTTATGAATGAGGTACAGAGTTCTACAAACACAAAAGAATGGCTTGATAGTGCTTTCTCTCCAAACAATGCTGAAAACGGAAGTGCCACAATTACTAATATTGAAGTAACTGAAGAACACCATTTATTAACTTTGGTCTCTATGATTGCACCAAGTCCAGATTGGTTTATAGCCATAAATAGTTTAGATCTTAGAAATGATTTAAATACAGACTGGAAACCATCTTTTACACTAGATGTTTTCGTGTATGATTCTGGTACAGATAGTGGAAGCAACTATAATTCTGCCAATGCACCAACAAATCCAGCAGTAGCTATTTCCATGATTACTGCCGCACCATTTAATAGCAATAAGGTTGGCGAATTGGTTATAACTTTTAAATCTTCGACTTTAAGTACTCCAGAATTTGAAAGCGTAGAAAAACTAAAATTATTTCCTAATCCGTCTTACGGTAACGTTAGTATTTTAGGCAGCTCAATTGCTAAATTAAAATCTGTAGAAATCTATAATATTCTTGGGAGTAAAGTTAAAGACATCTCTATTTCTACTTCTAATAATCGTTTTGAACTGAATACCTCAGACTTAAATAAAGGTGTTTATTTAGTTAAAATGAATGATAATAAAGGAAACTCTAAAACTCAGAAATTAGTCTTACAATAAGGCCTTATTAATGCGTTTTACAAGCGAAGGTCCTTCGTATATAAAACCTGTATAAATTTGTACTAAATCTGCACCTGCTTCAATTTTTGCTAAGGCATCTTCTGCAGAGTGTATGCCTCCTACTCCAATAATTGGAAAGGATTTTTTACTCTTATCAGATAAATATTTAATAACCTGTGTAGACTTTTCTAAAACTGGTTGTCCGCTTAAACCTCCGTTTCCTATTTCAGTAAGTCTTTCTTCAGATGCTTTTAAACCTGATCTATCGTTAGAAGTGTTACTGGCAATTACACCATCAAGACTTGTCTCGGCAACTAATTCTATAATTTCATCTAACTGTCCGTTATTTAAATCTGGAGCGATTTTTAAAAGTATTGGTCTTTGTTTATCGAATGTTTTATTCGCAGCTTGCACTGCACCAATCAATTCTAACAAATAATCTTTATCATTTAATTTTGCATGACTCCCAACATTTGGGCAACTTACATTCAATACAAAGTAATCTACGTACGGATGTAAAGCGTTAAAACACTCTAGGTAATCTTTAGTATAATCTTCTGGTTTTGTCTGCGTGTTTTTACCAATGTTTCCACCAATAATTAGCTTGCCTTTATTATTTTTAAGTTGTGTTATAGCAGCTTGGAGTCCTTCATTGTTAAAACCCATTCTATTAATAATCCCTTTATCGTCTTTAAGTCTAAACAAACGCTTTTTAGGATTCCCTGCTTGTCCTTTTGGTGTTACTGTACCTATTTCTATAAAACCGAAACCAAAGTTTGCTAATTCGTTATACAAAACCGCATTTTTATCGAAACCTGCTGCTAATCCTACTGGGTTTTTAAAGGTTAAACCGAAGAGTTTACGTTCTAGTTTAGCATCTTCAATAAGAAACATGCTTCTATACAAAGCTGCTACTCCAGGAATTTTTGAAGTGAATTTTATTAAAGAAAAAGTAAAATAATGAACCTTCTCGGGATCGAAAAGAAAAAATAATGGGCGTAGTAATAATTTGTACATCTAATAATGTTTGCACAAAAGTACTTCTAAAAAAAAAGATGAACAATTCAAAAGCCAAAAAACTTAATATTTGTAACTTTGAAACTTAGAGGATTATTAAGTTTACTCACTCGAATTCATAAAATAAAACATTGATAAAATGATTTCAAAACAAGATATAATAAAACGCTTTGTAGGTTACGTAACAGTTGATACAGAATCGGATCCAGAAAGCGACACAACACCAAGTACTGCAAAACAATGGGATTTAGCAAACATATTAGTAGACGAGCTAAAGGCTATTGGCATGAGCGATGTAACCATAGACGAGAACGCTTATATTATGGCAACTTTACCTAGTAATGTTGACCACGACACACCAACTATTGGTTTTATTTCGCATTTTGATACAACTCCCGATTTTACAGGAGCCAACGTAAAACCTCAAATTATTGAGAGTTACGATGGTAAGGACATTATGCTTAACGAAGCTGAAAACATTGTGTTGTCTCCAGACTATTTTGACGATTTATTATTATACAAAGGTCAGACCCTAATTACTACGGACGGTACTACGCTTTTAGGAGCAGATGATAAAGCTGGAATTACAGAGATTATTTCTGCAATGGAATATCTTATTGCTAATCCGCAAATAAAACATGGAGACGTTAAAGTTGGCTTTACACCAGACGAAGAAATTGGTCGTGGTGCACATAAATTTGATGTTAAGAAATTTGGTGCAGATTGGGCTTACACAATGGATGGTAGCCAAATTGGAGAACTAGAATACGAAAACTTTAATGCTGCAGGAGCTGTTGTTACAGTAAAAGGTAAAATAGTACATCCTGGTTACGCTAAAGGTAAAATGGTAAACTCTATGTACATTGCTACAGAGTTTATAAACTCTTTACCACGCATGGAAACACCAGAACATACAGAAGGTTACGAAGGTTTCTTTCACTTATATTCTATTAAAGGAGAAGTTGAAGACACTAAATTAGAATACATTATTCGTGATCATGATCTAGGACATTTTGAAGCACGAAAGGAAGTGATGCAAAAATTAACTAATGAATTAAATACGCAATACGGCAGAGAGGTTATTGAAATAGAGATTAAAGATCAATATTTTAATATGAAAGAAAAAGTAGAGCCTGTAATGCATATTGTTGATATTGCCGAAGAAGCCATGAAACAAGTAGGTATTAAGCCATTAATTAAAGCCATTCGTGGTGGAACAGATGGTTCTCAATTAAGTTATATGGGTTTACCTTGTCCTAATATTTTTGCTGGCGGACATAATTTTCATGGACGTTACGAGTACGTTCCAGTAGAAAGTATGATTAAAGCGACCGAAGTTATTTGCAAAATTTGTGAGCTTACTGCAGAGAAAAAATAAACAGAATTTTATTACTATAAATTTAACAGCCAAGACATATTTTGTTTTGGCTGTTTTTGGTTTTTACGAACTTGACTTTGTAAAATAAATAGTCGAACTTCGTTTAACGTACGATATAAAACATTGAAACGCTTTTATATTAGAGAGACATTAAACGAACCTCTTCAAAAATTATAAAACATTAATTCTGAAGAAAAAAAGTAAAACCAAACAATAGCCAAAGCATATTTTGTTTTGGCTGTTTTGGTTTTACGAACTTGACTTTGTAAAAGAAATAGTCGAACTTCGTTTAACGTATGATTTAAAACAATGAAATGCTTTTATATCAACGAGACTTTGCAACAATATGAGAACAGTACTTATTTTAATGTTTATTTTAAGCTTCAACGTAGGTTTCGGTCAAGAAATTTTTGATTTTGAAAAAGAAATTGATTCATTAGAAAATTATCATTCTCAAGAGATTAATTTTCTTGATACAAAAGAAAATATTAAATTAAGTGGAACCTTAATAACTCCTAAAACAAATTTCTCTAAAATAGTAATTATAGCACCAGGAAGTGGAAAAGATACAAGACATTCGCATTACGTTATGGCTGAGAGATTTTTGAAAAACGGAATTGCTGTATATAGATATGATGATAGAGGAATTGGGAAATCTGAAGGTAAATATAAACGAAACATAAAACAGAATATTTCCGATTTATATTATGCATTCAGAAAGCTAAGGCAAGTTGATTCTTTATCTAACAAAACTATTGGGATACTTGGTCATAGTAATGGTGGTTATGCAAGTGTAAATGCTTTGCAAAAAGGATTGAAAATTGACTTTTTAATTTTAATGTCAACACCAATTGAAAAAAAAGGAGAATTTTTAAATCATAAATTTAAAACTAAAAAAGGAAAAACAACTTTTAAAGAAGTTTATGAAAGTTTAAAAATTCCTGTTTTATTTATTACAGGAACTAATGATACAGTAGTTAATAGTGTAAACACATACAAACTTTTAAAAGAATTAAACAATCCGAAAATTGAAATACAAATTTTGGAAGGCTTAAATCATTTTTTAAGAATTGGAATTGATAACTTTTATAAAACTAAAGATTATAATTCACTTTATGAAATTGATGAAAATGCTTTGAATATTATAATCAAATGGACAACAAATACTGTTGCCAACACTGTATAAAAATAATGCTTAAATTAGTGCTTAATTAAAGGTTAGTGCTCTTTTGTTACGTCTGATTTTCCTTCGGAAAATCCTCGCACACAAAACCGCACTATTCTTATACAACAACGTAAAACGAATCTCTTCAAAAATTATAAAACATTAATTCTGAAGAAAAAAAATAAAACCAAACAATAGCCAAAGCATATTTTGTTTTGGCTGTTTTGGTTTTACGAACTTGACTTTGTAAAATAAATAGTCGAACTTCGTTTAACGTATGATATAAAACATTGAAACGCTTTTATATCAGCGAGACATTAAAAACGAAAATCTACAAATGAAACGTACACTATTCTTTTTATTATTGTTTTTTATAATGAATACTTTGAGCGCTCAAATTCAAAAGACATATTACGAAAATGGTCAAATAAAGCAAGTTGGAGAATATTTAAATGGAAAACAAGTAGGGATTTGGAAAGCTTATTCTGACAATGGAAAACTAAATGTATTCGCTCAATTTGAAAATGGCAAACCAACAAACGAATGGAAGTTCTATCATTATAATGGAGCATTAAAAGAAATTGGAAAATTCCATAACGGATTGAAAATTGGAGAATGGAAAAGCTTTTATGATAATGGCAAACTAAAAGAAATCGGAAAATTTAAAGATGGAAAGTTTCAAGATAAATGGAAAGTATTTTATAAAAATAGTATTTTAAAAGAAGTTGGGAATTATAAAAATGGTGAACCAATTGGCAAATGGAAAGAATATCATACTAATGGAAAAATAAAAAGTGTAGGGGAATTTATAAACGGTAAAACTTCAGGTGAATGGAAAGGTTATTACGATAATGGAAAATTGTCTTCAATTGGAAAATATGATAATGGAAATAGAAATGGAAAGTGGGTATTATATTATGAAAATGGAAAAATAAAGGAGACTGCAACATTTGAAAATGGCACAATGATAGAAAGCTCTGAAAACAACTAACGTTTGCTAACAAAGCATATAACTTATTGCTAGTTCTACCTTGCTTACGAAAATCCTCGCAATTAACCATAAACTAAACGTTAAACGAACCTCTTCAAAAATTTTAAAACATTAATTCTGAAGAAAAAAAGGAATCCCAAACAATAGCCAGAATACATTTTGTTTTGGCTGTTTTGGTTTTTAGAAACTTGACTTTGTAAGATAAATAGTCGAACTTCGTTTAACGTATGATATAGAATATTGAAACGCTTTTATACCAACGAAACATTAGCACAAATATGAAAAAACGCATCCTGACAATATTAACTTTTCTGATTTCAGCTATAACTTTTGCTTGTAGTTGCGATATACCAAAGCCGATTCTTGAATTTGAATCTGCTGAATATGTTTTTGAAGGTAAAGTTGTCTCTAAAGTTTATGCGATTGACTCTTTGACTTACACCGTTACTTTTGAAATTTCAAAGCACTATAAAGAAAGTGATAAGCCAAAAATAATGGAATTCACTTTCAAATCTGAAGGAAAATATACTGGCGAATGGACTTCGTGTGATTGGAGTGTAAATCAAGACGAAAACTGGCTTGTGTATGCAAACTATTGGAATGAAAAACTGACTTTTGGCTACAATTGTTCAAATTCAAAACCTTTATGCAGAAGAACTATTTCAAAAAGTGAGCAGAAAATTTTAGACAATGGAAATTCTTTCAAATTGGAAAATTACATTTATCAATTTGAACACGATTTTAATTACACAAAACCGATTTCTAATATTGATTCTATATTAAAAACTGGAAAAATTAAAGATTACGAAAGACCTTTTACTTGGTTAAAATTATTTGTTGATAAAAACGGTAATCTAAATTCGGTAACTACACACATTGGTTATCAACTTAAAACAGATTCAATATTCAACCTTCCAACTGAATTTAAAATAAAGTTAAGAAAACCACTAACTGAATTTGAGAAAGACGCAATTGAATTAGTGAAAAAAATCCCGAAATGGGAAATAAAAAAGCATAAAAAAACGAATGTTCCTGTTCCTTATATTCGACATTTAGCGATTGAATTTAATAAAGAAAAAAAGGAATGGAAATACGAATTATAAAATACTTGTGCTAACACCGTGTATAATTAATGGCTTGTTTTAAGCCTACTTACGAACATTCCTGCGGAATATTCTATCTGTGATTTATTTGCTAACTTAGTTGCCTAAATCACGCAACCAATCATACACAACAACGTTAAACGAACCTTTCCAAAATCAAAGAAAACATACGAAACTCAAATCAATAACCTTAAAGGTTTTTATTGAAAACTACAATCCCAAAAAGAACAGTTTTAATGCAACATTTGTAATAAATGTTACAATAAAATCGCTCTATCTGTCGTATTTTTATAGTCTAAATCAAGGCTATGGAAGACATGCTCTTTTACGATAGATTGCAATTCGCATTTACTATCACTTTTCATTATATATTTCCACAATTAACCATGGGATTATCTTTATTGATAGTCTATTTTAAATGGAAATACCTTAGAAATAACCTTGAAAAATATAACAACGCTGCAAAATTTTTCATGAAAATTTTTGCTATCAATTTTACAATGGGCGTTGTAACAGGTATTCCTATGGAATTTCAGTTCGGTACTAATTGGGCTAAATTTTCTGAATTAACCGGTGGTATTATTGGCCAGACTCTAGCTATGGAAGGCATGTTCTCTTTCTTTTTAGAATCTTCTTTTTTAGCACTCTTTATTTTTGGTGAAAAACTAATGGGACAAAAACTACATTTTTTAACCGGATTTTTAGTCTTTTTAGGCTCTTGGGCAAGTGGATGGTTTATTCTAGCAACCAATGCTTGGATGCAACATCCAGTAGGTTACGAAATTTTAGACAATGGTAAATTTGTATTACAAAACTTTTCGGCATTATTTACAAACCCGTGGCTTTTGCCAGCTTTTCTGCATAACCAACTAGCCTCTGTTGTAACGTCTTCTTTTGTAGTAGCTAGTATAGGTGCTTTTTATGTTTTAAGAAATAAACAAACAGAATACGGACAATTATTTTTAAAAACCGGAGTTGTTTTTGGATTAGTTTCTAGTATTTTATTAGCTTTTCCGACGGGAGATTGGAATGCTAAAAATGTAGCAAAGTACCAACCTGCATCTTTTGCAGCTATGGAAGGAATTTTTGAAACCGAGGACGCAGGAGCCGAAATTGTATTGGTTGGGCAGCCAAATATGGTAGAAAAGAAGCTTGATAATAAAATTGCTGTACCTAATGTATTAAGTTTTTTAACGCACCAAGAATGGGATAAACAAATTCCAGGAATGGATCAATTTAAAGAAGACGAATTACCAGACAATATTCCTGCGCTTTATTACTCCTATCATATTATGGTTGGTTTAGGCACTATATTTATTGGCGTAATGGCACTAGCACTTTTCTTTTTATGGCGAAAAAAACTCTATAGTTCTAAAACGCTCCTATGGACTATTATGTTTTTGGTTCCGTTTCCATACATCGCCAATATTACTGGTTGGTATGTTGCAGAATTAGGTAGACAGCCTTATTTAGTTTATGGCTTATTAAGAACAAGCGACGGTATTTCTCCAACAGTTTCTTCTGGTAACACCTTATTTACATTACTTGGCTTTGTTGCTTTATACATGTTACTAGGCTTATTATTTTTAGTCTTGGTTGGTAAAACTATTAACCAAGGTCCTAAACCTCAAACACATTAAATCATGGAAGTATTTTGGTACATAATAATCGCAACTGTTTTAGCCATGTTTTTTATTCTAGATGGCTACGATTTTGGAACAGGAATTATTCATTTATTCTTTGCCAAAAAAGAAGAAGACAAAGAAGTTATTGCAAAATCCGCAGGTTTGTTTTGGGATTCTAACGAAGTATGGCTAGTGGCTGCCGGAGGAATGCTATTTATGGCTTTCCCTACGTTTTATGCCTCCGTTTTTAGTGGTTTTTACCTGCCACTAATAATAGTATTGTGGCTAATTATTTTTAGAGCTATTGGCTTAGAATTTAGAGGTCAGTTTCATTATCAAATGTGGAAAGATATTTGGGACAAATCCTTTGGAGTAGCAAGTTTATTATTAGCCTTATTTTTTGGTATTGCATTAGGCAACATTGTTAGAGGTGTAAATTTAGGTGGTGTAGAAAACGGAGTCTCTGTTTACGAAGGTCATTATTTTTTCCTACCCTTATGGGATAGTACATTTAGTCCATTAAGCAAAACTCCTGGGATTATAGATTGGTTCACAATTATTATAGGCTTAATATCTGTTGTAACTTTAGCAATACATGGTGCTAACTGGATTATATTAAAAACAAATTCCTCTATAAACAACAAACTTAAAGGTGTTATTTTTAAACTAAACATTGTTTTAGTTATACTCACACTATTTTCTATAATTGTATGGCAGATAGTGAACCCAAATGCCTTAGATAATTTTATTAATAGACCTTATTTAATCATTTTTCCGATTATTTATATTACTGGATTAGTTGGGTTGTTTTTTATTAAGAAACTTAAAAAAGATATTTATGGTTTTACCTTCTCAACCTTATTAGTGTTAGGTGGTATAACCTCCTCTTTGGCTTCATTATTTCCAGTAATTTTACCATCAATTAATAATATTAATGAGTCTTTAACTATATATAATACTTCGGCGTCAGAATATGGTTTATCGGTAGCCCTAAATTGGGGAATTATAGGTTTTATTCTTCTTTTTGTCTACATGATTATTCAAAAAAGATTAATGGGTGGAAAAGTAGATAAAATGGATTATGGACATTAGTAAAAAGATACTGTTATGACAGATACTTTAATTTCTCTAATTAGCATTCTTATAGGTATAATTGGCTCTAATAGTGCTGGTTATATTCTAAAAAAATATTCCTTTGGTTTAATCGGTAATACAATTGCTGGTGTTTTTGGGAGCATATTCTTAATTAAGACCTTAGGAAGGTTCGGTTTTAATCCGTTCTCTATAATGGCAGATGGAATGTTTCATGTTTGGCTATTTATTATCAATTGTATTGTCTCTCTTTTAGGAGGTGCTTTAGCTGTTATTCTTATAAAAAAGTTAAAGAATAAAATGAATAACAATAATAAAGTGTAAATTTAAATTCTATTAGTTAACCTATTCTATTATATAAGACCTTAAACTTGAAAGCACCAAATTCTGAAAACACCTATATAGAAACCAACACCATTGAAGCTTCTGAAGAAGACTATCTCTACATTAAGCTTTCGCAAATACAAAATGCGGGTAACGGATTATATACTGCCATAAATATTTATAAAAACGAAGTAATAACTATATTTAAAGGAGAAATTTTAAATGCTAAAGAAGCAGAAGAAAGGACGCAACAAAATAACGACAAGTATTTTATTAATCTATTAGATGGCACCATTTTGGACAGCATGCATATAGATTGTTTTGCAAAATATGCGAACGATACTAAAGGCTTAAGTGATAGTCCTTTTAAAAATAATGCAAAAATAACTCTAGACGATGATAATAATGTTTGCATAAAAGCAACTAAAAAAATTAAATCTAGAGAAGAAATATTTTGTGGTTATGGTAAAGCGTATTGGAAAAGGCATGGCTAATAATTAACGAAAATATTAAGAGGTAAAAATAATTATAATGTAAATTTTACCTAAAGCTGCTCTATAAAATATATCTATTTATTACAAATTATTGGCAATAACAACTCCTTATAGACTAGAGAGTTGTTTCTCTTAAATTTAAAGAAAAATCTATTGTTCGAATAACCGTATCTGTAGGTTCTTTAGACTCTAAACGGTTCACTAATATTTGTACAGAAGCTTCGCCTATAGCATCACTATGTTGTGCCACTGTAGACAATTTAGGACTTGTAAAAGGCAACACATTATCATCACTAAAACCAATGATAGACATCTCTTTAGGAATAATGTAACCTTTCTTTTTAGCCGAATTTAAAGCAACAACACCAGATATATTGTCGATTGCTACAATTCCATCTATTGTTTTATGAGTATTTAAAAATGCTTCAATTTCAGCTTCTAAACATGAAATTTTAGCTATTTTCATTTCAATTAAACTACTGTCATAATGTTTAGCATCTTCTATAGCTTTATAACAACCTTTAGCTCTAAGTTTTCCTACACTAAGTCCATCTATATTATTTATCAAAAGAATATTTTTCCGCCCTTCTTTTATAAGCTGCATTGTTGCATCATAAGCAACTTGAAAGTCATTCATAATAACTTTATCACAATCAATTTCATCTGCAACACGATCGAACATTAGAATAGGAATTTTTTGGTCTAGAATATCCTTGAAATGATCGGTTTTCTTTTTAATTTGGGTTTCTTCAGCAATAGACATAATAAAACCGTCTACACTACCATTAGCTAAAAGCTCAAGACTATTTGCTTCTTTTTCATATAACTCATTAGAGAGGCATGTAATTATATTATAACCTTGCTTTGCAGATTCCTTTTCAATACCATATAGGACTTTAGCAAAATAGTGATTTAAGATATCTGGAATAATTACACCAATAGTTTTTGTCTTACTATTTTTAAGACTTAAAGCCACACGATTAGGCTTATAATTATACATTTTAGCTGTTTCCTTAACGCGTGCTACTGTTGCTTCACCAATTTCATTACTTCCGTTTAAGGCTTTTGAAACTGTTGAGATAGAAACATTTAGTTTTTCGGCTAATTCTTTTAGTGTAATCATATTGCGTATGAATGATAAGTAGAACAAGATAGAAAATATACTTATTAAAGTATAATAGAATGCTTATTTCCTTTTAAAATGAAGTAAATTCTCAAGATTCCACGTTAAACACCATCAAATGCATATTTTGATACGTTATGCGCTCACACTTCTATTTTAGATAATAGTTTTCCTGTTTTAGGATATAAATCTTACTACACTATTACCATTCCATAAATCAACACAAAGCATATCTTCTTCCTCTATTGAAAAACCATCGCCAAATCCCATACTATTAGATATTTCTACTGCTACGCGTTCGTTACTTATTCTTGCATTACTATTATCGAAATCGAAAGCCTTAATTTTTCCTGTTAGTGTATCTATATAATACATGGTAGATTTATCTTTAGCCCAAACAATACCATTAAAAAGACTAATACCATCTAACCTTTATTTTACATTACCTGCTTTATCTATTTTATATAAACTATCCTTGTTCTTTTTTTTGATTAAGATGCATAGAGCCAACCCAAAGATTTCCTAATGGATCGCATTTACCATCGTTAAATCTATTTTCTATAAGTTTTGATTCGACATTAGATAATACCGAAAAAATACTTGCTGTTAAATCTAATTTACAGACATCATGTTCTAATGCTACAACAACTTCTTCTTTTGTAAAAGGCTCTACCATAACAATCTACGATGGTGTTTGAAATGCAATTTTAGTTTTTGTTTTTGACTCCTAAATTAGGAAAGACTTTTCCTATAATATCAATCAAAAAAACTCATATATTTTATAATTCCAAAGTGCACCTTCCACAAGTGCCAGTCCAGCTCAATATTCCAATTTAGCAACATGAGGATTATTACTTACTTATTTATTTAGTAGTCACTCTTTTTGAAGACTCTTGAGCTGCTAGTTTTCCGTTAAATTAAATACAAAGTCATAGTATTAGGTTACTAGCAACAATTAGGCGGTTTTAAGCACATAGCCCTCTATATTTAGAATTGATGGTAAAATATAGTGGGTTAAAAATAAAAAAAACAATACTATAAGTTAGAGCAAAAAAAAACCTCAAGCATAAGCTTGAGGTTTTAAATATGTAATTAAATAGAATTACTTTTTTATTTTTGCTGGTGCATTTAATGCTCTACTGCTTTCCATTGAAATGGCAGCACGATCGAACTTTAGCTTTCCAGACATAGTTTCTATAATGCAACTACTATCTTTTTCGTTAAGCTCTGCAATTTTACCATGCATACCGCTTTTAGTAATTACTTTATCTCCTCGTTTTAATTCTGAAGCGAACTTTTTTTCATTTTTAGCACGTTTCATCTGCGGTGCAATCATAAAGAAATACACTACAGCAAACATCGCTACTATAGGTAGCATACTCATAAGATCTCCCATTACTTAATAACTGGAGATAATGGAGTTGCTTTTGCTGGTGCGTTAGGATCTGGCTTAATAAAAGCAGAAATTTTAACAACTTCTCTACCTTTTTCTGTGTTAGCAGTTACTGTAATTGCTTTAGATATCTTGTTGTTTCCTTTACCATTAAATTTAACTGTAAACTTTCCTTCTGCTCCAGGAGCTAAAGGTTCTCTAGACCAATCTTTAGGAATAGTACAACCACAAGAACTCTTTACATCTGTAATTACTAATGGAGACTCTCCTGTATTTTTGTATGTAAATACTGTTTCAACTGGAGTACCGTTAATAATTTCACCAAAATCGTGCTCTGGTCTATCAAATTGAATTACAGGAAATTTAGATGCCGCTTGATCTCTTACTGCTGCTGCTGCAACCTTTGTATCGTCTACTGCGTTTGTTGCATCTTCTTTACATGAAGTTAATGCTATCATGCATAATGCGCTGAATAATAATACTACTTTTTTCATAATTTAATTTTTTAAATATTTTGGTATTTCAATGCAAAAATAAGAATATTTTTGAACTACATCAAGCCACGACCAATTTTATTTAGTTTTCCTTCAGTTTGATATTCTTTAACAAGTTTATCTAAAATACCGTTAATAAAAACGCTACTTTTTGGTGTTGAATATTCTTTAGAAACTTCTAAATATTCGTTAATAGTTACTTTTGTAGGTATCGATGGAAAACTTTGAATCTCACAAATTCCCATTTTAAGCAACATAAGATCTATACTTGCAATACGATCACTATCCCAATTGGTAGTTTTCTTAGAAATCTCTTCGGTTAAAGCAGTTTGATTTAACAACGTTTTTTTAAACAACTTAATTGCAAACTCTTTATCCTCTATATCCTTATACAATTTTGGTAAAAAATGAAACGCACTAGAATCTTTCTTAACTTTACGTAATAACTTAAGTATAGTCGTGTTAACGGTAGGCAAATCGTCTAACCAAGTTAAATGTTTGTCTTCTAAATAATTATAAAGTTTGTCGTTAGGTGCAACTATTTCTTTAAATACATCTACAATAAAATTACGATCTGTATTAAAAGTTGTTGTTGTTGTTTCTAGATATTCTTTATAAATATCGCTAGCTAACAATTCTTTAAAAATAACATCTACGTACTCTGTATCAAGCTCCCAATTATTAATATGGTTCGCTTCAAATTTTGCCTGCAATTGCTCATTGTTTTTAAGCATTGCGAGTACTTCGTTATTTACAAATTTACGATTTGGATTTTTTTCTTCCGCTGTAGCTAAATGCTTTTGCGTAGTTTTCTCTAAATGACTTTCGGCACGTTTTTGTACCTCTATCATTAAAGAGAGCATTAGTAAATATAGATTGTACATATTATCTATACTATTTAACAAAAATCTTTGATCTTTTGAAAAATCATCACTTTCACTACCACTAAAGGCATAAAGTACTTGCATTACTTTTATTCTAATGTGTCTTCTACTTAGCATCTTTACAAAGAACTTAAAAAAATTAGAGCGAAAGTGATGGTCACTTTCGCTCTGCAAAAATAGTATATTTTATGAATACTAATACCAATTATTAATTAATATTAATTGCTAGAATTTTCTTTTTTTCTTGCATCAATTCTTCCTTGTGCAATATTTAATGCTGCTTGATGTGTTGTAAGGTTATTTAAATCAGCATTATTTAATATTTCTAAAGTGGTATTATAGATATTTTCGGTTTTACGCATAATTTCAGTTTTGCCATAATTCTCTAATTCTGCGTAAACATTAATAATTCCGCCGGCATTAATTAAGAAATCTGGAGCATAAACAATACCATTACCTTGCAGTATTTTACCATGAATATTTTCGTTTTCCAATTGGTTGTTTGCAGCTCCTGCTATTATTTTTGCTCGTATTTTATTAACAGTTTGATCATTAATAGTCGCTCCTAATGCACAAGGTGCATAAATATCTACATCTTCAGAATAAATATCGTTTCCTCTATAAATTTGTGCTCCATATTTTGAGCTTACCTCGTTAAGGCGTTCTTCATTTATATCTGTAATAATAACTTTTGCTCCTTCATTTGTTAAATGCTCTACAAGTGTTTCGCCAACATGTCCAATACCTTGAACGATTACGCTTCTATCTTCTAAAACATCCGTTCCAAACTTATACTTTGCGGCAGCTTTCATTCCCATAAAAACACCATAAGCAGTAATTGGAGAAGGATTTCCTGCTCCTCCTTTACTTTCCGATATTCCTGTAACATAAGGTGTAACCTCACGAACTAGATCCATATCGCTCGTTTCCATACCTACATCCTCTGCAGTAATGTATTTTCCGCTTAAGGAATGAACAAATTCACCAAAACGCCTCATTAATTCTGGCGTTTTTTGGGTTTTAGCATCACCAATAATTACAGCTTTTCCGCCTCCAAGGTTTAATCCTGTAATGGCTGCTTTAAAACTCATACCACGAGAGAGACGCAGGACATCGTTTAATGCTTCCCATTCGTTATTATATTGCCACATTCTTGTTCCTCCCAAGGCAGGACCTAATACAGTATTATGTATACCAATTATTGCTTTTAATCCACTATCTTTGTCGTTGCAAAAAACTATTTGTTCGTGATTATCGAATGATAATTGTCCAAATACTGGATCGATTTTATGTAATTCGTTTGTGTTTAAAACTTCTGAAACCATAGATTATTCGTTTAATTAATTTAGGTTACATTTTACAGATTCCATAAAATGAACACGCTAAAATAACAAATATTGATATTATTGCAAAAATAAAGCGATTAAATTATGTATTTCATAATTGAACTTATAACACCAAAACTGTAAATGAAAGAATTACAGCATCTTAATAAATATTTCTTAAAATATAAAACGCAATTATTAATTGGAATTGCAATTACAATTATCTCAATTCTCTTTAAGGTATATGTGCCAAAACTAATTGGGTCTATTATAGACATTGTAAATAACCAATTACAACATCCTGAAAATTCGCTTGTAGATTTCAAGAGCCAGTTACTAAATAATATTTTGCTTATTATAGGTACTGCAATTATAGCAGGCGTATTAACTTTTTTTATGCGCCAATACATTATAAATGTATCGCGTTATATAGAGTTTGATTTAAAGAATGAAATCTACCAACAATATCAAAAACTCTCTCTAAACTTCTACAAAAAAAATAGAACTGGAGATTTAATGAATAGAATTAGTGAAGATGTTGGGCAAGTAAGAATGTATGCAGGACCAGCAATTATGTATAGTATAAATACCATTACTTTATTTGTTGTTGCTTTAGTTTTTATGTTTAAACAAGCTCCAATACTTACGCTTTATACTATTATTCCATTACCTATTTTATCTGTTTTAATCTATTTAATTAGTAAAGAAATCCACAAACGTAGCACAGTTGTACAAGAATATTTATCTAAACTTTCAACCTTTACTCAAGAAGCGTTTAGTGGTATTTCTGTTATTAAAGCTTATGGTATTGAACCACAAACACAAGCCGATTTTAATACACTAGCCAAGACCAGTAAAGAGAAACAATTAAGTTTGGTTCGTGTGCAGTCGTTCTTTTTTCCAATGATGTTGCTACTTATTGGTATTAGTAACATTATAGTTATCTATATTGGAGGTAAACAATATATTAATGGTGAAATCTCCCTTGGAAACATTATTGAATTTATAATTTATGTAAATATGCTAACTTGGCCGGTAGCAACTGTAGGCTGGGTAACATCTATTGTTCAGCGCGCTGAAGCATCCCAGAAACGTATAAACGAGTTTCTAAAAATTGAACCTGAAATAAAAAACAATAGTCCTGAGCCCTCTCTAATAACAGGTAACATTGAGTTTAAAGATGTCCATTTTACTTACGACGACACTAATATTAAAGCCTTACAAGGCGTTAGTTTTAAAGTGAATTCTGGTGAAACACTTGCTATAATCGGTAAGACCGGTTCTGGAAAATCGACTGTACTAGATCTAATTGGAAGACTTTACGATATTGATAAAGGTGAATTATTAATCGATAATAAACCAATCGATAAACTTAACCTTACAAGCTTAAGAGATGCTATTGGTTATGTGCCGCAAGATGCCTTTTTATTTAGTGACACTATAAACAATAATATAAAATTTGGTAAAGAAAATGCGTCTAACGACGAGGTGATTGCTGCTGCAAAAAATGCACAAGTCCATAAAAATATTGCAAAATTCACTAATGGTTACGAAACCATTTTAGGAGAACGTGGTATTACTTTATCTGGCGGACAAAAACAACGTGTTTCTATCGCTAGAGCAATTATTAAAGAACCAAAAATACTATTATTTGATGATTGCCTTTCAGCTGTAGATACAGAAACCGAAGAAAAAATTCTAAACAATCTTAAAAATATATCGACTGGAAAAACGAGTATAATTGTAAGTCACAGAATCTCTTCAGCTAAAAATGCAGACCATATTATAGTATTAGACGATGGCAAAATTGTACAGAACGGAACACATAACCAACTTATTGACAGCGATGGCTACTATAAAGACCTTTACTTAAAGCAATTGAGTGAAAGCGCTTCTATTTAGGTAATAAATCTATTAAAAGAAAAACCTTAAAATGTTGCGTGGTTTTATTTTTTTTATATTTTTGAAACACAATAACAACAAACTACAATTATGCATAATAACGAGATGATGGAGAAAGAGGAGATTTACTCTAAGGTTTTAAGAGCTGGAAGGCGTACTTATTTTTTTGACGTTCGAGCTACTAAAGCTGGAGATTACTACTTAACAATTACGGAAAGTAAAAAGTTTACAAATGATGATGGCTCGTTTCACTACAAGAAGCATAAAATTTACCTATACAAAGAAGATTTTAAAGAGTTCAATACTATTTTACAAGAAATGACAGATTATGTTATTGCTGAAAAAGGTGATGAAGTCATTAGTGATCGCCATCAAAAAGATTTCAAAAAAGAGTACGATACTCCAACTGAAACAATTACACCTGATGCTGCCGAAGAAGGAACCTCTGCAGAAAGTAGATTTACAGATGTAGATTTTGACGATATATAAAACAAACCAATAGCCTTGGCTACTAATTTTAAAAACACTGTTTCTTACGAAATGGTGTTTTTTTTTTACTTAAAGTTTAACTGCCAATAGAGCTATTATTAATACTGAAATAATAAAACAAACAGCAATACCTACAGAGAAGAAAACAGACACCACGATAGCTAATAACGCTATCCATAATGGTGCAAGCGTAATAGCAATGGCAAACCTAAAAGTACCTGTAAACTCTATCTCTTTAATTTTTGGTTGCGCAACATATTTCCAAATAAAATAAGGAACAATACAAACAGTTTTTAAAAACAGTATAAAAAACAACTTTAGGAAACCAAAGCTTTTTTTCTTTTTAGGTTGGCAAGATTTAAAATTTGATGCTACACACTTATTAACCTCTTCTGGCTCTAGAAAATCAACATTTAAACGCTCTAAATTTAAAAGCACCTTATTATAATTCTCCGTTTCAATATGGGTTGTTAAGCTTGTTAATTCCTTATAGACATCTTCCTTTAACATTTTTACAGCTTCGTTTTCAGTACTAAAATTATATTTTGAAACTGGAATAGGTTCCCCAAACCAAATTAATGCTTCATCGGCAAATGAAGTCGCATTTAGATAGTTAAAACCTACAGGAACTAATAGTAGTTTAGTACTTGGGTTTTCATTTAAGACACCTAAAACAATTCTTGTAAAACCTTTACTTAAGGGTCTAACCGTACGCTTTAAATTATGACTTCCTTCTGGAAAAATAGTAACCGCATCGTTAGCGTTTAATAACGATACACATTGTTTAAAAATAGCGTTATTCTGCTTAATACTCTGCCAACCATCGCGTACACGATATACCGGTATTAGTTGCAATACTTTTAAAATTTTACTGACTAAAGGTTTTTTAAAAACTTGAGCTCGCGTTAAAAAATGAGTGTATCTTCCAGATGTTATTGCTAGCAACAAAGGATCTAATAAAGCATTTTGGTGATTTCCTAGAAATAAAACAGGTGCACTTTTAGGAATATTTAATGGTTTTCTAACTTCAATTTTTTTGAAATAGAAAAACAGGCCAATACTTATATACGTTTTAACACAAAAAAGTAAAAGTGATTGCAAGAAGTCGGTTTTAGTTAGCTTTTAATTAGAATTTCGAGACCAATATAAGGATAAAATTAGACCTGATACAATATGCCAAATTCCCCAAAAAGCCGCAATTATTGCCATACCTCCCAATCCATCAAAAAAAGTAAAAATTAACAGTAATCCTAAACCCGAATTTTGAATACCTGTTTCTATCATTATCGTCTTTTGATCTTTAAGCGATAAGCTGAATAATTTTGAAACGAAAAAGCCTAAGAGTAATGCTATTATATTATGAATTATTCCAATACTAGCCACATGCTTTACATAGTCCATAAATACATCTAAATTTTTATAAAACGCAATACACACTATAGCAATAAAAACAATTATAGATAAAGGCTTTAATAGTTTTGAAAGCTTAATAGCTAAAACTTCGTATTTATTTCTAACCAGCATACCAAGTAATAAAGGCACACCTAATATAAGAGACACTAGTTTTAATAACTCTAAAAAACTAATATTTACAGTTTGTAATAAATTTGCTGTTGGCTGATATAAATTGCCATACAATTCGAAGTTTAATGGTGTTAAAAACACAGCTAAAACAGTAGCAAAAGCAGTTAAACTAATGGATAATGCAGTATTGCCTTTTGCTAAATGTGTCATAAAATTAGAGATATTCCCACCAGGACAAGCTGCGACCATAAACAATCCTAAAGCAATACTTGGTTCCGGTTCTATTACTAAAACAAAAAGAAAAGTTACAAAAGGTAAAAGTATAAATTGAGATAAAACGCCAGCAATTAGTAATTTTGGCTCTTTTAAAAGCAATTTAAAATCTGTTATTGTGATATTTAAAGCTACACCAAACATAACTACTGCCAATGCAATATTTAAAACCCAAAGGCCATTGGCATCAAAGTTTATGGACACGCTATCTAAGTCTTGCATCCTTAAGAAACCGTGCTTCCGTTTTTAACTGGGATTTCCGGATTTAGTAAGATTACATCTTTCCCATCTACTGCTCCAAGAACCAAACACTCACTCATAAATTTACCAATTTGCTTTTTAGGAAAGTTTACTACTGCCAGAATTTGCCTGTTTAGTAAGTCTTCTTTTTTATAAAGCGTTGTTATTTGTGCAGATGTTTTTTTAACGCCCAAATCTCCAAAGTCTATTACTAATTGATATGCTGGATTTCTAGCTTCCGGAAAATCATTAACTTCTGTTATTGTACCTAAACGTATATCTACTTTAGTAAAGTCGTCGAATTGAATGGTTTTGCTCATGAGTTAAAGATAATGAAGTTGAATTGCTCCAACAAACTCAAAAAGTAAAAACATATATTTGTTACTTTATTTATAACAATTAAGTCACAAACTAACATGAAACAATTACAAGGAAAAATAGTTTTAATTACAGGTGGAGCATCTGGAATTGGCAAAATTCTAGCGCGCTTGTTTCTTGAAAGACACGCAACGGTTATTATTTGGGATATTAATGAAGAAAGTCTAACCGAAACCGTTTCAAAGTTCTCTTTAATAGGGAAAATTGTAGGCCAGAAAGTAGATATTTCTAATAGTGAAGAAATTAAAAATACAGCTAAAAAAGTAAGACAAGACTATGGTAATATTGATATTTTAATAAATAACGCAGGAATTATTGTTGGTAAATATTTTCATGAACATAGCACATTAGACATTACTAAAACAATGGATATTAATGCCAATGCACCAATGCTTATTACCCATGAGTTTTTGGAAGGCATGATAACCAAAAACTCTGGACAGATATGTAATATTGCATCTTCTGGCGGATTAATATCTAATCCAAAAATGTCGGTTTACGCAGCAAGTAAATGGGCTTTAATTGGTTGGTCGGACAGTTTAAGATTAGAAATGAAAAAACTAAAAAAAGACATTTACATTACCACCATAATGCCTTACTACATAAATACAGGAATGTTTGACGGTGTAAAATCCAAACTACCAATACTTGAACCTGAAGCCGCGGCACTCACCATTTTAAAGGCTATTGAAAAAAAGAAGAGAATGGTTACTATTCCTGGATATATGTACAGATTAGCAAGAATAGGACAAGCTCTTTTTTCTGTTAATTTTTTCGATTGGTTTGCTGGTAGCTTTTTAGGTATTTATGATACTATGGAAGCATTTATTGGACGTAAAAAACAGTAGTTTACAATAGAATAAATTGAAATTCCTAAAACAGTATTAACTTGACTTTGTCATCAAAAACAACTAACTTCGAAATTACTATAACGTTGAATATAATTCATTGAAACGGAATGATATTCTAGTGACAGTATAGTAATTTTAAAATTTCAATTGAAATAGAAGCAATTCAACAACTACCAATTCTCTCTTTCCATCAACTGCTCTATATGTGTAAAATGATGATTAGAATGCCAAGCATAAATACCTAAGTTTTCGTTTAAAGCTACAACTTCATTACCATCTGGATGAATAAACGTACGTTTTAAGTCTTGAAAAGAAAGACCTTTTACAAAGTGTACCAATTTAGCATGTATTACTTTAATGTGTAATAGTGAGTTTTCAATTGGCTCATTATAATCATGCTGTTGTGCCCAAGCATTTTCATTGTAAGCTTTTATTAGAGGATTATCTTCTGTCATTGCCCATTTAAAGCGTGTGTAACTATTATGATGACTATCACTAATATGATGTACAACTTGCCGTATTATCCAGCCTTCTGGTCTATATGGTGTGTCCAGTTGTGTAGTGTTTAGATTCTTAACCAAGGCTTCTAAACGGTTTGGAAGTTGCTCTAAAATAGAAATCCATTCTTTAATATGAGTTTCAGTTATTTCCACAGGACAATCGAATTTTCCTATAGGGTATTTTAGAGATTCTAGTTCTTGGTTTGTCATTTGTTAAATATATAGTTATTATTCATGAGGAGATAACCTCGCAAAAAAGCGCATTGTATGTCTATTACTTTTTATTGTAAGCAGCAATAAAACTTTTAGCACGTCTATTTCCTGTATTATACTTTAGGGCTTTTTTATAATTCTCTAAAGCTTGTAGACTATCTCCACTTTTTGCATAAGCTTCGGCTAAGCTATCGTAAACATTATCACTTGTTGGATGTAATGCTGAATTTAATTTAAAAACCGCAATAGCATCTGTATAATCTTCATCATTAAGAAACTGATAACCAAGCCTATTAAAATCATATTGATTTAAAAAAGCACTTGTAGAATCTTCTTTTTGGATGGCTAAATAACCTTCTAATGCCTTATCATATTCTTTGTTTTTTAAATAAGTACTTGGTACTTGAACAGAGTCTGGTAATTTTTTATAGTTATAAGTTGTTTCTGCTTTTTCTTCTTCAGAAATTTGAGAAATATAAAACACTTCGGTTTCAGGATGCTTCAAAAATTGAATCTTCTTATTCATTTCTTTAATAAAATAGGTGTTTTCATCTAAATACATAGGCTCTATTTTATCTGCTCCTCTCCATTTTAAAAACATCTCGTTGTTTTTAAAATAAACCTCTATCACTTCATTTGCATTAAACAAATAGCGTCCAGTGGTATTTTTAACAAATTCTGGAGAGTACTCAGCAGACTTACCGCAGGCAAATATTATTGTAAATAGTATGGTGTAAATAAAGAATTTGGCTTTCATGGTTAGTTGTTTTGGTTAATAGACTCTACTTTAAAATATTAAATATGGCGCATAAAAAAACGCCTCATATATATGAGACGTTTTAGAATTATATTTGTTACTAAATAATGTTACTTATTTAACATTCATTAACTCTACATCGAAAATTAAAGTTGCATCTGGTGGTATTGCTCCTCCTGCTCCTCTAGATCCATATCCTAAATCGCTTGGTATAACAAAACGTGCTTTATCTCCTACTTTTAGTAAGCTAACACCTTCGTCCCAACCTGCTATAACCTGTCCCATTCCAAGAGCAAAATCAATTGGTTCGTTACGTTTGTAAGAAGAATCGAAAACAGTTCCATCTGTTAAACTCCCTTTATAATGTACAGAAACTGTTTTACCTTTTTCTGCTTGAGCTCCAGTTCCTTTTTGAATAATTTGGTAACGTAAACCACTTTCTGTTTGTTCGAAACCTTCCGAATACTTATTTAATTCTGCTGCTTTTGCTTCTCTTTCTGCTGCTACTCTTTTTTCACGAGAACCTTCAAAAGTTCTAAATGCTTCAATAGCATTAAACTTTTCTGCTGCTTCACCAACTCTTACTATTTCCATCGTTTCAATAGAATCTCCTTGGGCGATAGCATCAACTATATCTTGTCCTTCTATTACATTACCAAACACAGTGTGGTTACCATCTAACCAATCTGTAGCGATGTGTGTTATAAAAAACTGACTTCCGTTAGTTCCAGGTCCTGAATTTGCCATAGACAATATTCCAGGTCCACTATGTTTTAAATCTGGATGAAACTCATCGTCAAATTTATAACCTGGATTTCCTGTTCCTGCTCCTTGTGGACAACCACCTTGAACCATAAAATCTGCAATTACTCTATGAAATTTTAAACCATCGTAATAAGGAGTTCCTTGAGGCTTAGCCGTGTTCTCCATGTTCCCTTCTGCTAAAGCAACAAAATTACCTACTGTTCCAGGAGTTTTTTCAAATTCTAGATTTACTAAAATAGTACCTTTATTCGTGTTAAATTTTGCGTATAAACCGTCTTGCATTGTCTTGTTTTTTAATGAGCTGCAAAGATAGGAAATGATTTGAGATTTACGAATGATGAATAACGATTTTTGATTCTAGGTGTTACACAGAGACTCGTGGAGGTTGCGCTGAGATATACTAAAGTATTACTTTAATGCTTTTTTTTGACACGGATTTCACAGATTTACACTGATTCTGTGGTGTGTGATTATTACCAATTACAAAAGTTATTGCGCTTAGACGTGCAGCCTTATCGAAAAGATGTACTGCGATGATTACTCTTATTTGATTATTAGAAACACTAATACTAGTAGTTTCTTTCACATACTGAAGGAAGATTGTTTTACTTTATTGAAATAAGAAGGCTTAACGAAAAAGACGAAGCTCTTATATTAAATGCATATAAATTTTAGTAGCTTTGAATTCAATTTAAAATTATAATATGGGTGTTTTTGGAAAGTTATTTGGTACAAAACAAAATGATAATACAATAGAAAACGAAAAATATATTGAAACTATAATTGAATCTAGTGATGATGAGCCTTTAGGCATTTCTAGCAGTAACGTAATGTATGCTGGATATAACGAACTTGGTGGTTATTATTATTTACAAACGTTTATTATTGGACGTTTAAAAATAAAAACAAAAGACGGTGCAAAACTATTAATTGAAGGTAATGATTATACTTTAGAATTAAATTCTGATATGCCGGAATTAGAGTCTGATGCTACAAGTCCTCTAAAAGGTTATGCTACAAAAATTGATTTTGAAATTGAAAAGTCTGCTGTTGAAAAATTAAAAAAATCTACAATGAAGCAGGTTACGCTTTGCATAAAAAAACAGAAGATTGTTTTTAATATTCACAAAACAGATATTTAAATATGAAAAAAAACCTTCTATTAATTTTAATTATTTTTACGCAACAATTATTTGCTAATAATTGTTTAGATCTGGATGAGAAAGAATTTTTAACCGACCTTATTGCTCAAAACCCAAGTAGATTAATTGAATTAGGATGGTCTTTCGATAATGATATAAAGCAATGGAAAGGTATTAAATTTAAAAACTGCTCAATTATAGAGATTGATCTTACCGATATTTATATTAACAACATACCCAACTCTATAATTTATGCTAAAAATTTAAAAGTATTAAAAGTAAAGATTGGAAGGAAGATTTCTAGAAATCTATTTAATCTTCAGTACTTAGAAACACTTCATATTAACGATTTTTACAGCATAGAAGATATTTTTCCTTTTTTCGAGCGGTTACAAAGTCTTAAAGAGTTAAAACTTAATACTCACTTATCTCAATTTCCCAACGCTATTTTTAAATTAAAGAATTTAGAGTATTTAGATTTAGCTCATAATAATATTAAGGACATGCCAGAAGATATTACGCGCCTTAAAAACCTTAAACATTTAGATATATCTGATAATGAATATTTAAAAGGCAGATTAGACGATTTTTATGAATTTGAAGACTTAAATTATTTGAATATTGAAAACACTAAGCTATCAGGAAATCTTATCACTAATTCTGAAAACTTAAATTACCTAAATGCTTCAAATGTAAACTTAAATTATAGCACAGTTAATATCTCTAAATCTAGTAACCTCGAAATAATTAAACTTAAAGACTCTAAACTAAAAGAGTTAGTTGGTCTTAAAAACCAGAGCGCTTTAAAGGTTATAGATTTTACAAACAACTTATTTAATACTAATGAGAGCTTTACATTCAAGAATTGCAAAACATTAGACTCTGTCAATCTTAGTAAAAATAGTTTAATAGCTATTCCCGAATTTGGCAATTACCCTAACTATGTCAACCTTTCCTCTAATCCAATATTCGATTTAACAACTGAAGATTTTAAAAAACTATCTGGTGTAAAATCTGTAGATTTATCTTTTTTAGTAATGGAGCGTGTTTCAAAAGATATTATCTATTTAAAAAATTGTGAAGTTTTAAGTTTAGAAAGCAATAAGTTAGAAACATTACCTGAAGAAATTGCGAAGTTAAAGACGCTTTTAAACTTGAATTTAAACAATAACAATTTAAAAGCATTACCTAAAGTTATTAATCAATTACAGTCACTTTCTATTCTAAATGTACAAGGAAATAACCTTTCAGAATTTTTAATGGAGTCTTCAAATTTAAAAGAACTTAATTTAATTGAAAATAATTTTTCTAAAATACCAGAAACTATATATGGTAATACCAACTTAGAAGTATTTTACATCAATAATTTTGAACTGAATAAAGTGCCTCAAGAATTTTTAAATTTTAAAAATCTTAGAGCACTATATTTACCATTTGAAGGCTATACAGATCCCGTACTTTGCGCTCTTGAAAAAAGAAACGTAAATATTGAGCAAATGTATATTGAATGCAAAAACTAATTAAAATGAAACTTAAAGCTTTAATATTTGCCTTTTTTATATGCTATTTCGGCAATGCCCAAACTGAAATAACTCTAAAAAGAAATCCATACTCAGATCAAAATCATAAACTTACACTTTTAAGAGAAGGTTCTCAAGAAGCTAATGGTGATTACTACGATATAAAGTCGAAAAAAAGGATTGAACATTATAAAAGTGTTAAGATTTCTATAGTAGATTTTAAATCTTTAATAATTGATAAAAATTCTTTAACAATTAAATTAGATGCAGACGGCATATTAGCACTCGACAAGATATCTAGCGATTATATAGACGGTACTTTAGCGTTTGTTTTTAATGATACTATATACCAAACTAAAAAAATAAAAGAGCCTATATATAATGGCCTTTTTAAGATTGAAAATATTAGTAAGAAGCAACAAAATAATATTGTTAATTATTACAAGAGCTTGCCTTCTTACGATTTGCAAAAAGAATTATATAGCGCTATAAGTTCTGGGAAATTAAAAAAAATTGATTCTCTCTTAGACAAAGGTGCCCAACTCGTTGATGGTGGTTACAAAGTAGGACCCAATAATTTTAAACATGTAATTTATGACGTGTTTAAAAATAAAAATTCGGAATATGAAAAATATCCAAATACAGTTGCTCTTCTTTTAAAGAGAGGTTTTGTGCCCAATCCAAAAAACATTTATCAAGCAATTGCTTTTGAAGATGAAGCTTACGTAAAAAAATTCTTCTTGAAAGAGAAAAACATAGCAAACAGACAAAAGCTGTTGAGAAAATATGTTCGTGAAATACTAGAAAAAGGTTCGTTAGATTTATTACTGCTCGTAGAGGATTTAGGTTTAAACCTAGAGCAGGTAAAATTTGGAAAACACAACCTATTACGTAAAGCTATTTTAGTAGGAAATGATGAAATGATAGGCTACTTATTAACTAAAGATATACCGTTTGAAAAAGCTAGTTTGATGACGTATGCTACGATGTATAATAAAATTGAAACCCTAGACGTAATCCTACAAAGTGGCGTTGATATTAATTCGTTATATACTGATAAATCTAACATTGCTCAAGGCATTATAGAAATAGAGTTTAGCGACGATTATTTTATGGGAAATATTTCTTTAAAAAAGATTCCCTTACTTATAGAACGACATTTAAATGTAAATAATACAGACAATAAAAATGAAACTGTTTTACACGCTATTTCCTATAATCTAAAACATTATTTAACGTTTAGGTCTGGAGTTTATGCTATTTACGACCCAAGTAAAATAGCTAAAGAAATTATAACACTGGTGTCTTTATTAAAATCTAAAGGTATTGATACAAGCATTAAAGACAACAAAGGTTTTACTGCTTACGATTATGCTTTAAAAGATGCTGAGATATATAAAATTGAACCAGAAGAATTAAAAGAGCTTTTAGCTGCTTTTAAATAAGCAATCTACTTTCCTGGTATTAACTTTATAGTTTTATTAACTGTAATAGTATTTTCTGCTTCAAAAACAGTAATATATTCTATTGGCTTTTCAAAATAATAAACTTCACTATCATTTTTAACATCACCAAAAACACCATCATAAAGAAAATTATCTCTTTTAAAATAGTTTTCTTTTAAATAAGGTATTCTATCTTTTATATCTGAAGAAAAAGTATTCAACTCAATTTTACTTATTGGCACTATTTGGCCATCAGCATCGTAAAAAATTTTATTATATAATTGCGCTTTTGTTTCTATTGTATTCGTTTTCCAAGCAATAATACCTTCTTTATCTTCTTTCTGTATTTTCCTCTTTTTTACAGATCCATAACCCGAGTTTAACTCAACCTCAATTTCTATATAGTCTATAGAAAAATCACAAAGTTGACTATGAATAGGAAAAACTATAGGCTCACGAAAGTCGAAAAGCACTAATTTGTTATTTATAAAATTTCGAGAATAAACAATGTTATTATTATGATACGCTATAATTTTATTTATGGATAAAAAAACCGGCTTTTTAGAAGAAGAAATATCAACATCTATACCTAAGCAATTTCTATACGCATCAAGACTAAATGGATTAAGAGATTTTAAATAAATTTGGGCGTCTGTTTTAGATTTGAAATTTTCTTTAATCACTCTTAAGTTTAAGGTGTCTATATTTGGTTCTAATATTGTTAACGGCATATTTAATTCAAAACTACTTTTCTCAAAGTCCGCATTCAATCTATTATTAAGATATTTAGATAAATTAGGTTTCGGACTCCCTTTAATCTGCTGGCTTACAAACTGTTTTACAGAATTATTTTCGTAAACCATTCGCATACTTAAAGGCATACCGTCATCCATAGTGACTGCTAATACAACGTCTAAAAAGTTTTTCTCTTTATCAACAATTTCTCTTTGCCTATTTCTAATTGGTGTATAAAACTCAGTGTATAATCTAAATATTGCCTTATTATTTTCAATTGCTATTAGTTTACCTTCGAGCTTAGGTGCTAAATTAAATAACGCTGATTTTTTTGTATCAATTATAAACTCTTCATTTAGAACAAAGGTTCTATTATTAAAAAAATTTACGGTATTAACATTTAAATTATTAATATACTCCTTAATAATGGCCATTCTGCGCTCACTTATATAAGGAGACTTAATAAAAAAATCGGTTTCATTTTTAATAAAATTCCCATTCTTATCTAAATGAGAAATAATATCTTTTCGAGATAACAACTTTTTAAGGTAATGTAATCTATAAGATTTAGCAGAATCGACCTCTTGATTTAAAGAAAACGTAAGTTTATTTTTATTTATAAACTCCGCTTCTTTAAATTCTTGATGTACTTTAAAACCATTATCTGTAGGATAAAATGTAAGTTCTGAGGTTGCTTCAGATTTCATTTTATCAAAATCGTTGTCTATATAAAACTGCGTTTCATAAACATATTTTTGATTAATTTTTGGCTGAAATTTAATTTCAATTTCTTCTTGACTAAAAGCAGAGAAAGAAAAGAAAGTAATAAAAAAAGTATAAACGTATACTAGTTTCGACATGTTAAAAATCAATAATAATTTATAAAATCTAATTAGCGACCTCACTAATAAATTTAATACGGTACAAGCGTAATTCCTCATCATCATAATCACCATCAAACTCATCTATCGCTACATCTATTTTATCGGTTTCAGATTCCATAAAATAATCATGAAGTTCTTCTTGCTGATCTTCATCTAACAAATCGTCAAGCCAATAATTAATATTAAGTTTCGTTCCAGAAAAAACAATAGCTTCCATTTCTTTAATAAAATCCGTCATTTGCATTCCTTTTGCCGAAGAAATATCTGTAAGTGGTAATTTTCTATCCACATTCTGGATAATATATAATTTTAATCCAGAATTTGTACCAGTAGATTTAACGATAAAATCGTCTGGTCTCATGATATCGTTTTCTTTAACGTACTTATCTATAAAAGCAACAAAATCTTTACCATATTTTTTAGCTTTCCCTTCTCCAACACCATGAACATTAGAAAGTTCTGCTACAGTAATCGGGTATTTTAAAGCCATATCCTCCAAAGAAGGATCTTGAAATATAACAAAAGGAGGAACACCAAGTTTTTTAGCATTCGTTTTTCTTAAATCTTTTAGCATTTTCATTAGCGCCACATCCACTACTGCTCCAGCTCCTTTTTCTGCTGTAATAATATGGTCGTCATGTGAGCTATCGAACGTATGATCTTCAGTCATCATAAACGAAACAGGTTTTTTAATATAAGCCTTACCTAAATCTGTTAATTTAACAACTCCATAAGTTTCAATATCCTTTTTAAGATAACCTGCAACTAAAGCTTGACGTAACAATGCCATCCAATACTTATTATTTCTATGACTTCCTCTTCCAAAAAATGGTTGGTTATCCGTTTTATGCGAGCTTATCATTGCATTAGAAACACCTGTAATAACGCATACCAAATCTTTAGATTTATATTTTTCGTTTGTAGATTGCACCACTTCTAAAAGTATAGCTGCATCCTCTTGTGCCTCATTTTGCTTTTTTGGATGACGCATATTATCATCCATATCACCACCACCTCCGGTTTCGTTGTCAAATTCTTCTCCAAAATAATGAAGAATAAATTTTCTTCTAGAAATAGATGTTTCGCAATACGCTACAACTTCTTGTAATAAAGCGTGACCAATTTCTTGTTCGGCTACTGGCTTTCCAGACATAAACTTTTCAAGTTTTTCTATGTCCTTATATGCATAATAAGCTAAACAATGTCCTTCGCCTCCATCTCGTCCTGCACGTCCTGTTTCTTGATAATAGCTTTCTATACTTTTTGGAATATCATGATGAATCACAAAACGCACATCTGGTTTATCTATTCCCATTCCAAATGCAATGGTAGCCACAATAACATCTACATCTTCCATTAAGAACATATCTTGATGTTTCGCTCTTGTTTTTGCATCTAATCCCGCATGATAAGGCAGTGCTTTAATACCATTAACCTGTAAAACTTGTGCTAATTCTGTAACACGTTTTCTACTTAAACAGTAAACAATTCCTGTTTTACCTTCGTTTTGTTTTACAAAACGAATAATATCTGCATCGACATTTTTAGTCTTCGGGCGAATTTCGTAATACAGATTAGGTCTATTAAATGACGCTTTAAAAGTTGTAGCGTCAGGCATTCCTAAATTCTTAAGTATATCTTCTTGAACTTTTGGAGTTGCAGTAGCTGTAAGACCTATAATTGGAATATTATCTCCAATACGCTGAATTATAGTACGCAAATTTCTATACTCCGGCCTAAAGTCATGTCCCCATTCACTAATACAATGGGCTTCATCAACAGCCATGAAAGAAATTTTTACAGTACGTAAAAACTCTACATTTTCTTCTTTTGTTAACGATTCTGGTGCTACATAGAGCAACTTTGTAATTCCGTTTGTAATATCTTCTTTTACTTGTTTTATTTCCGTTTTATTTAAAGACGAATTTAAAACATGAGCAACACCATGATCATCTGAAATACCACGAATGGCATCCACTTGATTTTTCATTAATGCAATTAAAGGAGAAACCACAATAGCTGTTCCTTCTTGCATAAGAGCAGGAAGTTGATAGCATAAGGATTTTCCGCCTCCAGTTGGCATAATAACGAATGTGTTATTTTGAGATAGAATACTTTCGATAACGGTTTCTTGTAATCCTTTGAATTCACTAAAACCGAAATACTTTTTTAGGGCAGCACGTATTTGACTTTTCACTTTACATTTTAAGCTATTAATTATTTACACAAATGTTTTAGGTAAAACAACTTCTAAAATCGACACTAATAGTACGAAGAATTAAAGCTTTACTTTTAATTTTTCGCTAAATTTGTCGAGATTATCAACAATCACGAAATCGAAGTTATTTTACGCAACTTTTTAAAGATAACAAAATCTTTTCAATTGCTACCTAATCTTAAAATGATAAATTTTGAAAACTAAGGATTCTATACTAAAAATCGCTAAAGAAACCATAGCATTGGAAAGTGCTTCTATTAGCAATTTAGCCACTTTAATTGACGAGGACTTCGCTGATGCTGTGCAACTTATATACAAATCTAAGGGTAGAGTTATTATCACAGGAATTGGCAAAAGTGCTATAATTGCAACAAAAATTGTAGCTACAATGAATTCTACAGGAACACCTGCTGTTTTTATGCATGCTGCAGACGCAATTCATGGAGATTTAGGCTTAATTCTCGAAGATGATGTTGTTATTTGCATTTCTAAAAGTGGTAATACTCCTGAAATTAAGGTACTTGTGCCCTTAATAAAAAATGCAAAAAATAAAATGATTGCCATTACTGGTAATAAAGACTCTTTTTTAGGAACTCAAGCAGATTATGTATTAAATGCATATGTAGCGAAAGAGGCCTGCCCAAATAATTTAGCACCAACAACAAGTACAACTGCTCAATTAGTAATTGGAGATGCTTTAGCTGTTTGCTTATTAGAAATTAGAGGTTTCTCTAGTAAAGATTTTGCAAAATATCATCCAGGAGGTGCATTAGGGAAAAAATTATATTTACGTGTACACGATTTATCATCGGTAAATAACAAACCACAAGTACAAATAGATACAGATGTAAAGAAAGTGATTATAGAAATCTCAGAAAGCATGCTTGGTGTTACTGCTGTAGTTGATAATAACAAGATTATTGGTATTATTACAGATGGAGATTTAAGACGTATGCTTACTAAGGTTGATAATTTTTCAGGCTTAACTGCTAAAGATATTATGAGTAGCAATCCTAAAACCATAAATGAAGATGCAATGGCTGTAGATGCTATGGAACTTATGGAAACAAATGGTATTTCTCAATTATTAGTAGAAAACAATGGCGATTATGCGGGTGTTGTACATATTCATAACTTAATAAAAGAAGGTATTCTTTAATGGCAAAAACAGATGTAAACAGCATGTCGTTTTTAGATCACCTTGAGGATTTAAGATGGCATTTAATTAGAATTTTTATAGCCATCGTACTTTGCGGTATTGTGGCCTTCATTTTTGGCACCTTTATAATGGACAACATTATAATGTGGCCAAAAAAAATGACGTTTCCAACCTACCAATGGTTATGTAGTATGTCTACTTTTTTTGGTATTGAAGACACTACATTTTGCCAAGCAGAATTCCCTTTTATTATTCAGAATAGAACGATGGCAGGACAGTTTTCGGCACATATATGGACGTCTTTTTATGCCGGGTTTATTGTTGCATTTCCATATATAATTTATCAGCTTTGGCATTTTATAAGTCCTGGAATGAAAACAAATGAGCGTAAAACCTCTAAAGGCTTCATTATTATTTCGTCACTTCTATTCTTTATTGGCGTACTATTTGGTTATTTTATTATTATCCCACTATCTATTAATTTCCTAGCTAATTACATAGTAAGTACAGAGATTTTAAATGAAATAGATATTAGTTCATACATTTCCTTAATTAGATCTTCTTCTTTAGCCGCAGGTTTTGTATTCGAGCTTCCTATTATTATATACTTTTTAACCAAAGTTGGTTTAGTAACACCCGAAATATTAAAAAAATACAGAAAATTTGCACTTGTAATTGTGCTTATTCTTTCTGCAATTATAACACCTCCCGATATTGCTAGTCAGATTATTGTAGCAATACCAATATTGATATTATACCAAGCTAGTATTTTTATATCTAGAATGGTAGTAAAAAAACAGAATAAGAAAAATAAAAAAGATGTCAGAGTCAGTTAAAGAATTTAATGATTATCGTACTAAAATGAACGATAAAATATTATCAGGAAATAATAAAGTAATAAAACGTATCTTTAATTTAGATACTAATGCATTTGCTGAAGGTGCTTTAGATGTTCCCACAAAAGAACTTTTAGGCCTAGTTGCCTCTACAGTTTTACGTTGTGACGATTGTATAAAATACCATTTAGAATCTTGCTACAAAGCTGGATTATCTAAAGAAAAAGTAGAAGAAACACTTAGTATAGCAACCTTAGTAGGTGGAACAATTGTTATTCCTCACCTAAGAAAAGCTTATGAATACTGGGATGAATTAGAATCTCAAAGTTAACTGTATTTGGAATATTAGTTTTTTTTAATGAACTTTACCTTAATACAACTCTATTATGGACACACTTAAAAGCATAAAAAACAGGTTGATAGATCAGATTTTAACAACCAAAAATGAAGCATTATTAAAGGCTATTGATTCTATTTTTACTTCAACTCAAACGGAAGAAAAAATATTAACACTTAGCTCTGAACAAATAGAAATGCTTTTAATGAGTGAAAAAGACATTAAACAAAATAACATAGTAGCAGAATCTGATTTAGACACATTACTTTCTGATTACTTATAATGAATATTGTTTGGACAGATACAGCAGTAAAACAATTAAAAAGCATTTTTAGTTACTGGAATAATAGAAATAAGAGTAGAAACTACTCTCAAAAATTATATATCGCTATACAAGAACGCGTGCAAGTTCTTAAAATCAATCCTAAAATTGGTGTTTATACAAATTTTAAAAACACTCAAGCATTATCTTTAAAACACTATAGTATTATATATAAAATTGAAGATAACACTATATTTATAACAGCTTTCTGGGACAACAGACAGAATCCAAAAAAGCTGTTAAAGTTTTTAAAATCAGAATAAAAAATACGTTATTGAGCATATGAAATTAAAAGCCGAACATTTAATGAAGTCCTACAGCGGACGAAAAGTTGTAAAAGACGTTTCTCTAGAAGTAAATACTGGAGAAATTGTTGGATTACTAGGACCTAATGGTGCAGGAAAAACAACGTCTTTTTACATGATTGTTGGCTTAATTAAACCTAATGGTGGTAATATTTTTTTAGAAGGCACAAACATTACTAAATACCCAATGTACAAGCGTGCTCAAAATGGTATTGGCTACTTGGCACAAGAAGCTTCGGTTTTTAGAAAACTAAGTATTGAAGATAACATTTTAAGTGTTTTACAATTAACAAAACTGAGTAAGAAAGAGCAATTACATAAAATGGAATCGCTTATAGACGAGTTTAGTTTGGGACATATTAGAAAAAGTCGTGGCGATTTATTATCTGGTGGTGAACGTAGAAGAACAGAGATTGCTCGTGCCTTAGCAACCGATCCTAATTTTATTTTATTAGATGAACCTTTTGCTGGGGTCGATCCTGTCGCAGTAGAAGACATTCAGCGTATTATTGCGCGTTTAGCTAAAAAAGACATTGGTATTCTTATTACCGATCACAACGTACAAGAAACTTTAGCTATTACAGATAGAACCTATTTAATGTTTGAAGGTGGTATTCTAAAAGCTGGTGAACCAGAAGAACTTGCCGCAGACGAAATGGTGCGTAAAGTATATTTAGGACAGAATTTTGAACTGCGAAAAACTAAGATTGATTTTTAACAGCCTAAGGTCGTCAAGCACATTTGGCATTTTCTCACTCTTAATTAAATGCTATATGACTTAATTATAAAATGCTAATCCCTCTTATTTTTATATTCCAATATTTCACAATTCTCTTTCCATAACTCCAATGACTTTAGTAGGATTATTCGGCTTTTTTAGAGTATCAGAGGTAAACGTATCAAAACTAAATGGATAATCGTAATATCTTAATTCTACAAAATTCTCAGAATTAAAATGAATTATGTACTCTATTCTTCGGTTAAATCGAACTTTCCAATCTATTTTTAGAATACCATTCTCACAATTGCATTCTCCGTGATCTGCAACTACTCCATTTGGATTATAATATTTAATTGAATCTTCATTTATTGTATACCATCTACTAGACATTCCTCCTCCAAAAACACCTTCATCCATCAAATTCTTATGTAATCTTGATTTGATTTTTAACTTGCCAATAATTTTATTACAAGCTTCATTGGAAGGGTAAAACGATGCAGAGTCTATACCGTTATTATCTCTCCATTCTGAAAATTGTTCATTGTTTGATTGCTTAACATTTCCGCAATTAAAAAATAAAAACATAATAGAGATACTTAAAAACATGATTATTTTCATTTCTACTTGTTTTTAAATTCACTTTCAACTTCTGTTTCAATTTCAAATTCCTAACCTCTTCGTCTTTCCAATAGAACCATCATCATTAAACTAAGCATAATACGATCGTCGTCATCATTATCTATTGGTTTAACTAGTTCTACTTTAAACTCTTTTCCAAAGAAAGAAGGCTCTTTTTTTAACTGTACAATAACCTCACCTCTTAAGTTTGTTACGTTATAGGTAGGATGAAACAAATAACCTGTAAAGAAACCTAAAACAGGAATTTCGCCTAAAATAGAGTCTAATACTTTTACCCAAGGATTTTTTTCTTTTATATGGTATTGTAATTTCTCATGCTGATCTATAATTTCGTAATTGGCTTTCCAAATTGAAGCCCAACCTTTTCTAGCCACTTTACCAATTATTGAACCATCTGCATCCTTTAATGCATAGGCTGCAGAAAAATCTAACCATTGGTTCGCCGCAATAGTATAAGCAACCTCTTTTTTACTACTATCTGAATATATAGTAATTGCTTCTTTAAGCTTAAACATTTTCTGTTTTACGTAAGCAACTGTACTTCCTCCCGCATCTTTTGCTGTGAAATCGTTAGACAACGTACCTATATTGAAACTAAAATGTATTGGAAATTTTAAATCTTTCATATTATAAATTATGTTTAGCTTATTATTTTTTTGAAACCGTATTCTCCTTTAAAAGTTTCTTTTGATAACGTCCTTGCACTACATCAACAATAACAAGAATAGCAATTACAAAATAAAATGTTGTTTTACTCATAGGTACAATTTCGTTTCCAAAGAAATATAAATGAGCCAAATGCCCTCCTTCGGTAATCAACATAATGCCAACTATAAATAAAATGAATAAACCCAAGACTTCGTACATTCTATTTTTAGATAAAAAACTAGAAATCTTATCTGCCATAAATAGCATTAATAATCCACTTGCAACAATAGCAATGGCCATAACTATAAAAGCTACTGTAGAATCTTCAATCTCTCTTGTTAAACCAATGGCTGCCAAAATTGAATCGAAAGAAAATACCAAATTCATAATCACAATACTCGTAATTGCTGCTTTTGCGGTTTTTGTACCACGCTCTGCATCTTCCACTTCATGGCTGTTTTCTTGAAGCGAAATCATGTGCCAGATTTCTTTTATAGCAGTATAAACAATGAAAGCTCCACCAACAAGTACAATAATACTGTGACCGTTAAATGAAAACTTTACAATATCTTCTATTTCTCCTGTTAGCCAAGAAAAAGGTTCTTGAAAGAAGACGATAACTTTTACTAACACAAATAATAATATTATCCTTAGAACAATAGCGATTAAAATTCCTTTTTTACGCACACTTTTTTGTTCGGATAGTGGTGCTTTTTTAGACTCTAAAGAAATGTATAATAAGTTATCGAAACCTAAAACAGCTTGTAAAGCCACTAGCATAATAAGTGTAAAAATAATTTGACCCATTAGTTTTTGTTATTTTGAATTAAAGAAAGTAAAATGTATAATAATATGATTACTGGTATTGCAGCAAAATGAAGCACAATTAACAATACCAAACTTAGTATAATAAAAACATAGCGCATTGCATTATTTTTAAAACTATAGTCTTTAAATTTTAAAGCGAATAGTTTTATACCCGAATTAAGTAAGTAACAACTTAAAAGTGCAATCCCTATTAAAAACCATTTATTTAGTATAATAGCATTAATAGCATCGTTATGTTGAAACTCCATAATTAATGGTAACGACATAATAAGCAATGTGTTTGCTGGTGTTGGTAAACCTTTAAAATAAGTTTGCTGGTCTTCGTCTAAATTAAATGTTGCTAATCTATAAGCTGATGCTAAAGTAACAAACAAGCCAATAACAGGAATAAAAGACATTGAAAAACCAGACCAATGTAAAGACCACTCGTTCGATGCTGCCATTGGAGGAGCATCCACTGCGATTGCTATAAGTTTGTATAATATAATTCCTGGTACTAAACCACTAGTAACCATGTCTGCCAAAGAATCTAATTGCAAACCTAGTTCACTTTGCACATTTAACTTACGAGCCAACAGCCCATCGAAAAAATCGAAAAATATACCTAGAAACACAAATAATGCCGATGTAACAAAAAGGTTGTTAACTGCAAATATTACAGCTATACTTCCACATAACAGATTAAGAAGTGTTATAAAGTTTGGAATGAATTTTTTAATTTGCATTGGTTAGTTTTTGGTAAAAATAGTAAAGAATTTTAATTAAAAATAACACTATACAATATAGTATTAAATTTGAAGTTTAATATATAGAAAAAATATACCATCTTTGTAAAAAAATTGACCTTGAAACTACAATTAACACTTGCGCTAACCATAGTGTCGTTCTCACTTTTCGCTCAAACTAAATATTCTAACGAATTTATGAATATTGGTGTAGATGCTGCTGCTCTAGGAATGAGTAATGCTGTGTCTGCGACTACTAGCGATGTTAATGCCGGTTATTGGAATCCTGCTGGGTTAGTTAACGTTAAGGATAACGAATTAGCACTTATGCACTCTAGCTATTTTGCAAATATTGCTAACTACGATTATGCCGCTTTTGCAATGCCTCTAGATGATAGGAGCACTATTGGATTCTCGTTAATTCGTTTTGCAGTAGATGATATTTTAGATACCACACAATTAATAGACGATCAAGGAAATGTAAATTACGATCGTATTAGTTTATTCTCAACTGCAGATTATGGTTTTACTTTTTCTTATGCTAGAAAATTGCCTATTCAAGGTTTAAATTATGGTATAAATGCCAAAGTTATACGTCGTATTATTGGTGATTTTGCTAATTCTTGGGGATTTGGATTCGATGCAGGAATACAATTTGAAAGTCAAAACAATTGGAAGTTTGGTTTAATGGCTCGAGACATAACAACAACTTTTAATTCGTGGAGTTACGATGAAGAAGCGTTTGCACGAGTACAAGGCGCTGTAGAAGGTCAAAATCAAGAATTACCAGAATCTTCTGAAATTACTATACCTAAATTACAAATTGGTATTGCTAAAAGTTATGTTTTTCACTATGATTATAGTTTAAAAGCTGAATTTGATTTGAATGTCCGTTTCGAGCAGAATAACGATGTTATTTCAACATCTTTTGCAAGTGTAAATCCTGCTTTAGGTTTTGAGTTTGGCTATATTGATATGATATACTTAAGAACTGGAGTTGGTAATTTTCAAAATGAATTACAAATTGATAATTCTGAAAGCTTAAGTTTCCAACCTAGTTTTGGTCTTGGTTTTAAATACAGAGGTATCCATGTAGATTATGCCTTTACAGATATTGGAGACCAAAGTGCTGCATTGTACTCTAATGTATTTTCTTTAAAATTAGATTTTAGTGCTTTTAGATAAAAAAGCATTTTATATATGAAACAATTTTTACTTACTTCACTACTACTCTCTTTTTTTACATCGTTTTCTCAAGTACCTCAACTTACAGAAAATACAGAAATTAGTATTATCACTATTGGACCAGGAAACAATTTAAACGATAGTTTTGGCCATAATGGTTTTAGAGTAAAAAACGAATATCTTGATGTTGTTTACGACTATGGAAGATACCCTTTTAATGACCCAGATTTTTATCTCAATTTTGCTCAAGGTAAATTAAAATATTTGATGGGAGCTGCTAATACCAGAGATATAGTCGGCTTATACAAACAACAAAACAGGACTATAAAAGAACAAGTACTTAATTTAAACCAAGATCAAAAAGAAGTGCTTTTAAATTATCTTGGCAATAATTACAAACCAGAAAACAGACCATATCTCTATGACTTTTTCTACGATAATTGTGCAACAAAAATGCGTGACGTTTCTGAAACTGTTTTAAATGGAGATATTGAATATAAAACATCTAAAATTTATAAAAAAGAAACGTTTAGAGACCTTATTCAGAATAAATTATATTGGAATTCTTGGGGAAGTTTTGGTATTGACATTGCCTTAGGTTCTGTTATCGACAAAACAGCAAACCCAAGAGAGTATATGTTTTTACCCGAAAACATCTTTATCTTTTTTGAAGAAGCTTATTTTAAAAGTTCCAATAAACCTGTTATAAAAGAATCTAAAATACTTTACACACAAGAAGGTGATTTTGAAAAAGGTAGTTTTTTTACGAGTCCCATTTTTATACTATCAATTGTAAGTTTAGGTATTCTATTTGTCACTTTTAAAGATAATAAAAGCGATAAACGTACTAAATGGTTAGACGCTGTATTGTTTACATTAACCGGTGCCATTGGTTTACTATTACTGTTACTTTGGTTTGCTACAGATCATTCTGCTACTGCATACAATTACAATTTACTTTGGGCTTGCCCAATTAGTTTAATTGCATTATTTCAAGTATTAAAAAAGGCTCCTAAACGTTGGTTTATTAGTTATTTAAAGTTTCTTGTGATTTTGTTATGCTTAATGACGCTTCATTGGTTTATTGGAGTACAAGTCTATGCTTACGGACTTATCCCTCTACTTATTGCATTAGCTGTAAGGTATGTGTATTTAATTCGCTTTTTTGGACGTGTAGATTTAGAAAGATAGAAGATAGAAGATAGAAATTCTAGTGTCAACTTAAGCTATTATTTTTACTTTAAACCTTTTAACCATTCTACTGACCTCTAAAGAAAATAACCGTACTAAAGGTCTTTACAATAATATTAAAATCCATCAAAAAACTACGGTGTTTTATGTAGAACAAATCGTATTCTAACTTTACAAGACTATCGTCAATACTAGATCCATAACGTGCCTTTACTTGAGCCCAACCTGTTAAGCCTGGTTTTACAATATGCCTAGTATGATAGAATGGTATAACTTGAGATAACTCGTTTACAAACATAGGTCGTTCTGGCCTTGGACCAATAATACTCATATCTCCTTTAATTATATTAATTAGTTGTGGTAGTTCATCTAAACGTGTCGTTCTTAAAAAGCGTCCAAAAGCAGTGACTCTAGCATCATTTTTCTGTGCCCAAACTGCTCCTCCAGCTTCAGCATTAGTAACCATACTTCTAAATTTAAAAATTTTAAAAGGCTTTCCATTTTTCCCAACGCGTACTTGAGAATATAATAATGGGCCTCTATTTCCAATAATATTTCCTATTACTATAAATGGCAATACTAAGAGAGAGCACATTATTCCAAAGACCGATAATAAGAGATCAAAAGTACGTCTATAAGCTAGATATAGCTTATTCTTATTGTTTCGGCTAAACGGAAAATACTTATAAAAATCTTTCCCAATAAACTGTACAGGTACTCTGTAAGACATCTCTTCATAGACCTGTGTATATTCTCTAATTGGGTAACCTCGTTCTAAAAGTGTAATTAAATCTACATACAATAAGGATGAAATAGTTTCAGAACTATAACTAGCCATAACAACTTCCGAAATATTTTCGTCTACAATAATTTGATGAATTTTATTTGCCTCGTATTCTGTTATCCCTTTAAATATTATAGGCTCTTCTTTCTCTTCTTCACAATTAATAAATCCGATAACTTGATAATTTGGATCAGCTTTCTTTAAAGATAGCACTATGGCTTCAATACTCGATACTTCACCAACTAACAATGCTCTTTTATAAAAGCGAGGAGAAGCAATAAAGGTAATATAAGCAAGTCTCCAAATAAATAGCGGTAATAATATTGCCAAATAGAAGTATAGAATTTGAATACGCTTTTCGGGTAATATAGGTGTGTAATACGGTGTTAAAAGGTATACTAACACTGTAATAGAAGTTGTAAGTATTATTGCACTTGTAACGGTCTCTATTTTACTAGATTTTTTTAAATCGTAGAGTTCGAAAACTGTTCCAAATCCCATAATATAAATAGCTAGAACAACTAACCATCTCCAATGTGTCTCATCTATTTTAATGTAATCGAATCCTGAAAAATAACTAAAACCATATAAGGATAGACCAATAGATAAAACATCGAAGAGTCTTAATAAGACTTTTCTTTCAGACATTTCAAAATGAATACTAGACTGTTTAGTCATGAATTAGTTGGAGTGGTTTTTGGTAAAGATAATAAGTAATCTATTGATTGCAAGATTTAAACTAAAATTGAATTCCATTTCTCTTTAATTACCTGCCAACTAAACTGTTCTGCTTTTTTTCTCGCTTGGTATGTTAAGTCTATTATTGTCTGCTCATTCTTTGCTAGAGATAAAATCTCACTAACAAAAACATCTGCATTATTTGGAGGGACTAATAAGCCATCTTCGTTATTCTCTATTAAAAAAGGTAAGCCTCCAACATTTGTTGAAATAACAGGTAATCCTAAAGCCATCGCTTCAATTACGCTTACTGGCATGTTATCAAAATTGGTTGTATTTATAAAGACATTGTAATCTTTAGAACGTTCAATCCATTCTTTTTTCGATAATTTTCCAGTAAAATCAACTTTTACATTTAAAGATTTTGCGAATGCTTTGGCATCACTTAAACTACCATCGTTATCTGGACCAACCATTGTTAAGCTCGCCTCAAGACCTTTATCTTTAAGTGCTTTTAAAATAGAAACTGCTAATTTAGGGTTGTAAATATTTGAAAATGAACGCACCCAAAGTAATCTAACATCTACTATTGCTCTTTGCTTAAATGGATAGTTTTCTATGTCTATAGCATTAGCTATTATTATAATATTCTTATACCCAAAACTTTCGAAATTAGATTTTAAATATCCAGAAGGCGATACATTTATATATGCATTTTTAAAGATTGATTTACTAAGATTTGGGCTATACTTAAGACGATTAGGTAAATTACCTCCATGGAGAATTGGAATATATTTAAGTTTAAAAAAACGACATAATCCACTTGTTAAATAGGCATAATAAAAGTTTTGAGTACTATAAGTATCTATTAAAACATAATCTGCCCAATTTTTATTTTTAAGTATTGACCATAACATGTCTAACAACCTAAACACTTTATGCTCCTTGTTAGATACTGCTTTTACAGTATAACCTTCAGTAGAAAACGCGTTACCAAGCGTATCGATTGTTGTAGCCGTTTTACCTTTAGTTGATAATTTATTTCCTATGTAGAGGAGGTTTTTCATTGCAATTTGTACAATTTTAAATCACCTTCTCTATGAATAACCTCTAAAGGAAAGTCACGTTTAGTCACGATATAATTAATTTCTAAACTTTTTAAAACACTTAATTTTTCTTCAATTGTAGTGGCCTCAGCAAGTTTCGTTTGGTCTTTTTTCCATTGAATAAATTGAGAAGGATTACCTTCAATAATCATCGATGCGCCTTTAGAATCAAGAACTACAGATCGTTTTGAAGCTCCCCTAAAATGATGCCCTCCAAAAATTACTGCATTTTCATTTGTGTTTTCTAAGATATAGTTAGCCATTTTATCTATCGCTAATATCTTTGAGTTCTCCTGACCTCCTATACTTAAATTATTTGGTAATATAAGTCTTGACACGTCATCGCCAACAAATGGAATACCATTACATGATGGCGATTTACTAACGATTAAAATCAAAAAATATACTGAAAAAAGTGTCGGTAAAAAATACTGTTTATTGATTTTTGTGTTAATATACTCCAGGACATAAGCCAATGCAAAAAAGGAAGGGATGATTGCTACTTTTTGAGCTCTAATAAGCTGAAATGATAATCTTAAATTTAAATCAAGAATCGAGTTAATAAACGTCTCAACATAGACACTAACCGATGGTAAAATTATCAACAGTAATGTTAATGTGATTATTAATTTAGCACGCTTAAAGTGAGTTTTATCTTTTTTAGATATAAAAAAATAAGCTGCAATTGGAATTATATATAAGAGTGTTTTAAAATGTAACCAGTCTTTTAAATATAGTAATGGTTGCGTAAAAAACTGAGGTATCCTTGCATTAAACGCTTCATTAAAAGCATCCATATTATAATTAATACTACTTGAGGTTTTTCCAAAGTAGGTTAACACAAAAGGTAACATACCTAGTAATAAAGCCAAAATCACAAATAGTATGTTTTTTGTACTTACAAGGCCTTTCATTTTGAAAAAAACCACCATTAATATCAAGAAAACTACATATAACAAAACACCACCTAATCCAGTAATAGGATGAAAATTAAAAACCAAACCTATAAAAAACGAAGATAAAACAAGACCTTTAAAGCTTTTATTTAGCAATAAAAAGGGTACAGGAAATAAAGTAATATATAATGTTCGTGGCATCATTGCCCAAAGATCTGCAATACCCCAAATCTCGAATCCTGGCAACCACACAATACCTCTCACTAAAAACGAAACGAGTAATGCTATCCAAAATTTTGGAACAAATCGATACATTAAAAGAAACCATAGAACCCCAAATAATAGATGACAAACAGTATTCATTACGTTAACTGCTTGCACATAGTGTCCATTCGTAAATTTAGCTATAAACCTAAGCGATTGTACATAAAAAGGTGTGTAATATTTTACATTATTTATATCGTTTAAATATAAATCTTTTTTAAATAATTCTGGATTATCAAATTTTTGAGCGACAGGAATAATATTTTGAATATCTGAAGACAACTCACTATAATTAGCGTCTAAATTACCAATATAATAAGCAAAAGCTATAATTATGTTTAGTGCATAAACGATATAAAATTTCCGATTTATAGTTTTAAACATCTAGAGTCCTTTTGGCGCTTTCGTAATATCGTAATGTACAGCTTGTAATAATAATTGAAAACCAATAATAATAGTTAAAGTCACTAACATAATGGTTCCTGTAGGTGCAAATAATGCTTGACTAGAATAAAACCACCAAGTATAGATACCGTATATTAAACCAAATAAAAACAAAGGCGTACCTATTAAAATATAGATTGACGACATATTAAAATCGTAAACAAAATAGGATTTAAACAGCCTATTAAAAAATGTTTTTACCAGTTTTGGAAAAAAAACAAATGGCATTTTCCAAACATTCATACTTGATTTTTCATCACCATAAATTGCTGGCATTGGCACATCTTTTATCACAGCATCTTGAAAATATAACTGTGAAATTAAAGATGTTTCAAAATAATAACGATTAGAAATTTCTTCAAAATCCAAGCGCTTTAATGTTTCTATTTTTATAGCAAAAAAACCATTGGTAGGATCAAAATTATTCCAATAACCAGTAGCTGCTTTAGTAAGAAAAGACAACCCTAAATTCCCTATTTTTCTAGTAAAAGGCATTTTTTTTAATGCTTTAAAATCTCTAAAACGATTACCCTTAGCATAGCTAGCTTCTCCATTTATTAAAGGATTAATAAGCGCTTTAATATAAGTTGTATCCATTTGGTCGTCTGCATCTACTTTAACCACAATATCCATCTTATCTTCTATAGCCTTAGAGAATCCTGTTTTTGTTGCACCTCCAACTCCTAAATTACTAATGTTTTTTATATACACCACATTTAAGAATCTAGACAAGACTTCTTTAGGTAGTACTTCTGGGCTACAATCGTCCACAATGTAAACTTTAGTTACCAAAGCAGGTAGTTTACTTAAAACGCTCTCAATGTGTTTAGCTGCATTATAATACGGTATTACAACTGCTATTTTATTTTCGTTTTGCATTATTAAAATAATATCGTGGGACTATAAGTAAAATAGTTATGAGTATAAAATATCCTAAGATAGTAAATACAGAACGGTAAAGGTACAAATGCTCTCCAAAATACAAGGTCACCAACATGGCAAATACAAGTCCGTTAAGCACCATTTTTAAGGAACTCATTTTTCCAAATTTAAGATATAAAAAGGAAGTCAGCCATTTTAAATATAAAAATAAACCAACCAAACCTACTTCGTTTATTAAACTCAAATAGATGTTATGAGCAGAAGACCCTATAAGCAATCTATTGTTTACACCTATTCCAAAAGGAATTACGTAAGGATTTCTTGCAATATAATCAAGGTACATCAATACAATCCTATCTCTACCTGCACCAAGATCTTGATAAAGCTGTTCTACATCAACGTTTGCACTCGCTGGATTAAAAGCTTCCGGATTACTTACCTTATTAATAACTCTATTTTCAATTGTGGTTACAATCGTATCTATAAGTTCTAAATTAAAAAAGAAAGCAACAATTACCGCTAAAGAGAGCAATATTGATAGAGCTATAAATTTTCTTGTTTTCATTATAAAAAGGTAACAGAGAAAAATAAGTAATGCTAAATAGGTTGTTCTAGAACCAGAAATTCCGATAATAGCTAGACTCATTAACATAGCCACTATTATTAAAATCTTATTCACTTTTATTTGGCTTTGCATAAATAAACCTATAGCGTAAACCAAGCTAATAAACATGGTCATGCCTAAACATATTTTGTTTGGACCTAAAGTTCCAGACAAGAAACCACCATAAGCTTCTTCGTAAACAGAGTTCCATAGAAAAGGAACATACCCATAATGCTGGATAAACACAAGAACAGATTCTAATATTGTAAATATTAGGACTAAATGTGCTACTAATTTATAGCGCTTTTTATCTCGCAAATACATAGCCATTAATACTCCTGTATAAAAGAATGCGAGCATGTGATAATAGTATAATAGCGATTTAATAAACCACAATGGTCTTCCCATAAAAACACTAAATAACAACGTAAAAATTAAAGTAACAGCACACCACATTACAAAATTATTCATCGTATTTAAATACGTTTTAGAACGTATAAAAAATAACACTATAGGTTTATTTATATAGATAATGTAAAGTATTACAAGTCCAGCGATATCGAACAAACGAAACTCATTATCACCTTGAACGCTATACTTTAAAACCGGCAAATTATAAAAATAAGACACAACCATTAATAACAAAGCCACTCTTACGTATACGGGCTTGAATATTAATGCTAGACGCTTATTTAAGTAATCGGTATTTGTCATTTAATTTAGAATACGCTTATAATCGGCAACAAGTACTTTCGCTATTGCTTCTACTGAAAAATTTACTAATACGTGAGATTTCAAATGCTCTCCTTTGCATTTAGCCTTTTCCATATTGCTAATATAATTTATTAAAGCTTGAGTTACCGATGATGCACTTTCCGACGGAATTAACTGTCCTAAAGTTTCATTAGCAATCACCAAATTACAATTCCCAACATTTGTTGCTATCGCAGGTAAACTAGCTAATCCATATTCTAATAAAGCAATTGGTAAACCTTCAGATTTCGAAGATAAAACAGCAATATCTGCTTGACTTAGTATGTTAGAAACATCAGACTTACTTCCATAAAAAAAGACATTTTGCTCTAATTGCAATGTTTTTATTTCTTGCTTTATAGCTATCGAATAGTCATCATTAAAATCCTTACCTACACAATGCAAAGTCCATTTTGGAAATTGTTTCTTTACCTCACTAAATCCTTTAAGTAAAGTAAAATGGTCTTTCTGTGCTCTTAAATTTGCTAAATGAACAATGCGATTATTTAGAAGTCCTTTTAACTCTGTTTTTCCTTCATTTACATTTTCTATTGCAAAATTTGGAAGGTAACTTACATTTTTACAATTTAGATTTATAATTGCCCAATCTTGTAATTCTTTATTTACACTATAAATTTTAGAAAAATACTTGGAGCATTTTTTCAACATCTTATAAGAACGTCCCTCTAAAAACGCACTGTTCCCATAATGATCGTGCCAAACAATTTTAACTTTTTTATTTAACTTTTTTATTATTGTTGCAAGAAAAAATGATGTAGAATGTGCATGAATAATACTAATATCATTACGTTTAACGAAACTATTTATTCTCTTTATAGCTTTAAAATCTATTGTTTTCTTTTTATCTAAAAAAAGGTAATTAACACGAGTGTCTATACTTTCTTTTAACAAACCTTCTTCACGCGTAGCACACAAGTAAGATACTTCTACTTTAGAGACTAAAGCATTAGCTATATTTACAGCTACGCGCTCTGCTCCTCCTGTTTGTAAAGAATCTATTAGTTGTAAAACTTTCATTTATACTTTTAATAATTTACATATTTCATTTTCGAATACATCTAAAGTGTAGTTTTGAGACCATTGCAATGCCGCCTCAGATTGTAATTGTAAAGTTTCTCTACTTTCTAAAGCCGTAATTATTTTATTAGTTGCAGACCGTAAATCTGGTTCTATTAAAATACCTCTAGTGCCATAATCTAACATAAAAGGGACACAAGAAATTTTAGTAACCACAGGTATGCAACCAAAAAACATGGCTTCTGCAATCGCCTTTGGCCAACCTTCAGATTGAGATGGTAATATAGAAAAATGAGCCGTTTTTAAAGCTTTTTTTACTACTTCCTTTTTTTGATTACCATGAATTTTTATAATATGTTCTATCTTTTTTTCTGAAACATATTGCATTAACTCCTCTTTTAAAATACCATCACCAAATAGCTCAAGACTAACATTAAATCCTTTTAGTGTTAAGTCTTCTATAATTTGAATCGCTAGTAAAGGCCTTTTCCCAATCACTAAACTACCTATAAATACAAATTCTAACTTCGATCTATAATCACGTTTATTTACTTTTTCAATTTCAGAACTTCTATAAGTCGCTGTAAAAAATGGTTTAATATTCTTAGTTTGATTATCCCAATCTCCATAAACCAAAACCTGCATGTTTTTAGTTAAAGTTGTATTGCTTAATATCCATTTCTGTATACGATAACTTAGAGGTTGTTTAGAAGCTGGATCCCAATTACCGGCATACTTTGCGGTTTTTGTTTTCTCCGGAAAAAATAGTTGCACAAAACAGCCTAATAAACCTATATTTCCAGGGCATCTTAAATGAATGTGGTCTGCCCAAAACATCCCTCTAAATAGTTTAAAGATTATTACTGGTGTTAAAATAAAACTAATGAACGCAGAAAGTACACTCGAAAAATTTAAGCTAGGAATAGAATCAACAATTGGTTGTTTTTTAAAGGATATTGTTAATAGTGGTTGATTATACTTGGTTGGCGAAATTATTTTAAAATCTTGAACATAATCACTCCAAATATCCATTTCTCTAACATAAGGCGCATACGCCTTATAGCAATTATCTTCTAGTAATGTTGGAGCATTTGTTACAACTAAAAACTTCATTATATATAGTCTTTAGAGCTATTGTAATTAATAATTTCACAAGGAACACCAACGACTACCGCATTGTCTTCTATAGATTTAGTTACTAAAGAATTAGCCGCAATAACACAATTATCGCCTATTGTTATTGGTCCAGCAACGACTGCATTAACTCCTATATAAACGTTATTTCCAATAGTTGGAACACCTCGTTTTTCTCCTCTTCCACTTATGCCAATAGTCACACCTTGAGAAATATTACAATTGTCTCCAATTTTTACTTTTGAATTAATAATAATGTTTCCAAAATGTCCGATATAAAAACGCTCTCCAATATCTACAGCATATGGAATGCTAATACCAGTAATGATTTCAATCCATTTTTGATTGATTACTGCAAAGCCTAATAAAATTGTCTTTAAAGGTTTTAGCAAAGAACTCTTATATATTTTATTAGAAATTCTATATACTGTTAAAGCCCATAAGCCTTGCTGAGTGCATAGTAAAATCAATGAAGACTTATTACCACTATATTTTTTATATTTTATGAAATCGGACTTTAAACTCAAAACAGTTATACTTCTTTAGGTTTGTTAAAGATAAGGGAAAACCATCCAATAGTACGACCAATGGATTCAGTTAGCGCTTCTTTTCGTTCGTTAGTAGTTATTACATTTGTAAACCGAATACAAGTTAATAAAAATGCAGTGGCATGCCATTTAAACCGGGCTTTAAATGTAGGATTAGCATACTTAACACGCCAAACATACCAACCATTTCTAACGACCATTTTACCATAATTGTATTGGTTTGGTCGTCCAGAACCATCATGATAATGGCACAATTGCGCATTCGTGTTTATATACAATTTTCCAATTTTGGCTAAACGTAATGAAAAATCGGCATCTTCATACAGGCCATAACCTTCAAAATAAGTAGAAAAACTTATGGTTTTAAATACTGAAGCTTTATAAGAAGAAACACCTCCCATCAGTTGCTCTACCTCATAAATTTTACGTGATGGCGGTAAAAAACCAATAGAACGACCATGAGAAAATGTAGGTAAAAAACCAGGAGCTGTATCAGGTTGTAAACCAAATACTTTACGGAGTTTAAAACGTGAGGATTCTGTACGTTGCCAACCATCGCAATAGAATTTAGAACTATCATTACTAGATTCAGTTTTCTCCCATTGTGCTTCATTTGTTATATAACCACCAACGGCTAAAGCTTCTGGAAAAGTAGTATAGGTTTCTATTAATTTTTCAAAATATTTAGGATCTAAGACGGTATCGTCATCTAGAAAACAAATAATTTCTGATGTTTTAGCAGCTTTGCTTATTCCGAAATTACGTTGCTTTGTAAGCCCTCTATTTGTTTCATCTACTTTAAAATAATCTAAATTATCAAAAATATTCTCACTTAAAACAGATTCCGTTTTAGCATCTGTAGAACCATCAATAATTAAAATTTGGTTTGGATAAAGTGTTTGTTTATTTACAGACTTTAACAACGTCAACAAAGGTTGCGAACGCATATATGTGCATATTATTAATGAAAATGATTTAGGCATTTGCTTTCCTTTTATTAATAAAATCATCATGAATAGCAATAAAATACTGATGTCGTTTAAGTGTGCTTTCCCATAATAATCTATTATTTTTTTGAAGCTTAAAAAACTGACCTTCGTCTTTAGAATTATGGAATTTTAAAATGGTTTCAGCCATTTTATTAATTTCCTTTTCTTCAATAATAACACAATGTTTCGTCCAATCTATAGTATCACTTAATGGCAACCTACAATCGGTATTTAATAAAACAGGAATGCGTCCCATGGCTAAAGTTTCATAAAAACGCACAGAAAAATTACCAACACCTCGACTGCAAAAAGTATACGCATTAGCATACATATTGTTGTAAAACTCTAAAGTAGTTTCCGCTTTTGCTTTCTCTGTCGTTATTCCTGCTCTATAATTATCTCTAAAAATAAAATTGGTGTTTAAGCCATCGGCTTTAGACAGTATATTTAGGTAATTTATACGGTTTACACTTGACGGATAAAAACTTTGTTTGTCTGCTAAATCTTTTCTGTATTCTCTTTTAAAATGACTAAATAATTCTTTACCATACTTAGCTAGACCTGACTTTGCATGACCTACAAAACCAATACTTGGTTGTTTTTCTTTATTTAGTGCTAAAAAATCTTTTTTTAACGTCTCATAAGGATCATTAATAAATGAAGGAACAATAAAAGTAGAATCACTTAATTCACTATCAAAACCTCCTAGTCTAAAAGTAGAACTGTTAGGTATATAATTAGTAAAACCAAAATCACCAGAACTATAAATCCATAGCAGTTTGTTATTACTTTTTGCTTCAGCTAATAGGTTTTTAAAGGCCTCTTTATGTTTATAAAAAGAAGTATAATCTATTGGAAGAATTACAATATCTGAAGCTTCTGCACTATCTACCAAATTAAAATGCTGTTTCAACTTAACAGTCTTTAGAAAATGGATGTCGAACAACAACGGAAATACTTCGCGACGATGTGTTTCGGTTAAAAATTGTGTATCTGTATATATCTTAAGCATTATTTTTTTTCTTTAACTCGTTACTCCAAAACACACTTTGGTTCCATTGTTTAGCAAACTGACTCTTAAATAAAAATGGTTTCTTATAACCAAAAGCCTTAAACTGTTTTAAAAACAATAATAATTGATAACCTTGTAATTGTCTTTTTGTATAATAGGTTTGATACAGTAATTGTATTGTTGGCGATGGTTTTGGTTGTATAACCTCATCTTGCCAAAGCTGTTTTATTTTTGTTCTGTAACCTCCAAAAGGCGCTTTTAAATGCGTTATTTTAAGATTTGGAATAAAAACAACATCTTCTCCTTTGTGTCTTAATTGCATTCCAAACTCTGAATCTTCACCAAAACCAAACTCGTAAGCTGTATTAAACTGTAAGTTCTTTAAAGCACTAGATTTTACAAGACTTGAACCAGAACCAAAAATAGTGGTTTGATGCATCTTAAAATAGGTTTGTTTTTGATGTGGCTGTAAACATAGATAATTTAAAACCGAGATTCCATTTTTTTTAATAACACTTAAAGAAGCTTCAAAAAAATCAGTATCAAATCGTATATCATCATCTGCTAAAAACGCCCATTCACTTTCAATTTTAGCCAATGCGATATTTCTAGCATTACAAACACCTGCTTGTTTTGTAAACTCGTGTTTAATAATAAATGGCCAAGTTTCAGTAATTAAATAATCTAACTCAGAAACAGAATTTGGTTGTGGATTTTGCTCCACAATAATTACATTTTTTGGCAAATGTGTTTGCTTAGCCAAATCTTTTAAAACGTCGTATAAGTATTTTTTTCTTCCTATGGTGGGAATAATAACATCTATACTTCCTTCTTTAATTTGCGCTTTTGTAGATTGTATTGTTATTGTTTCCAAATCAACACATTGCCTTAACTGTTTATAAAACAAACTTTTAATTAAACTAAAAACAGCTGTTTTTTTCTCATAAATAGCATAACACCAAGCCATAAAAAATACCCAAACCCATTTGTAGTGTTGTTTTACAAACTTAAATAGTTCGTGTTTTGAGGCTTGCAATTCTTGAATATCTCTAACAGATTGCGTTGTTAGCAATCTTGGATCTGAATAACAAAACAAACCTTCTGTTATATTCTGTTTTGCTAAAGACGTTAAAAAATAATCGAAACTTACCTTATAATTTAAACTTGTATTTAGCGCTTGTAAAACCTGTGAATGTATACCGCCAACATAACTACTCATTAGCCAAGTTGGAAAAACAACCTCCTTTTTAGTTTTAAAAAAAAATGAGCGTTCTACATAACCCAATTGTTTTTGAAAATAATAAGAATCTGTTGGATTAAAGCTTGCTAAAATACGTTTATGATGAAAAATCTTAGAAAACGAATCTGTTTTTAAATGTGGTACTAAAGCGTTGTAACACCATACTAATAAGCCATCAAAATCACTATTAACAACATTTTGTATGGTTGTAGTAATGTTTTGACCAAGCGTAACCGTTTGAATTGGCTTTAGTGTTTTATCTAAAACCGAAGTAACCTTAAAACCATTATGTACTAAAATCAACATTTAATCTGTAATGGTTTTAAATGGTGTGTTTCCAACAATAGCAGCGTATTTACTAAAACTACTATGATACATTTTACCTACTTTTAAAAAATAAACAGTATCACTTTCTGAAAGCATAAAGAAATCTAATAATGTTTTTAAGTGGCCTTCTAACGAAGCATTAGTATCGAAATTATCCATATGAAACGGATTACCTTCTACAAGACAAATAGGTTCTTTCTCTTTTATTGTGTTTAAAAACTTAATACTATCTGAAAAGCCATAACATTTTGTGTCATTATTTCGCAAAATTGATTGTATTTTTTTCTGTAACTGAAGTATTAGAGCTTCTTTTTCATCCTTAGGTAGCACTAACGCTGTGGTATCTTTAAAATCTCCCATTAAAGTTGTAAATCGTGTATGAAATGCAATATATTTATCGTTCTCAACACCTTTTAAACTTGACTCTAATAAGTCTGTTTTTTTAAACAACGCATTAAAACTTGTTCTCCATTTAGATTCTAAATCTGTTGCAGTTATTTCTGGATGAATTTTATTTAAATAATCGATATTGGCATACACCAAAAAAGTATCGGCTTTAGACTCTTTTATCAGCGTTAACGGATTTACATTAAAATTATTAATAACGTAAACTAACTTTGTGCTTTTAGAATTATAAGTTACATCTTCGTCTTTTATTTGCCACTGTACTTTATTAGGCTCTAAAAAAGTATCTAGTGCAAACGGATTATTAAACTGAATAAAAAAATCATAATCCAACACTTTTGCAATTTCATAAAAAGACACAATACCTTTTAATCTATCTACCAGTCCTCCATGAGGTATTTGTCCATTAAAACAGATAATAATGCGTTTTTTATCAAAACGTTTATTACTTTTTTGCTTAGCATGAAAACGTAACAATTTTAATTGTTTCACTTTCTTACCTGCCCTTTTCTTAATGCTTTTTAAAATACTCAACGTTTATTGTTTATCTATTATTTGCGTATAATATGCTATATTTTTATCGGCTTGTTTATCAATATTAAAATCGTTTTCAACTTTTAACCGTGCTGCTTTTCCTATACTTTTACACAAGGCTTTATCATTTAAAAGCAGATTGATTTTTTCTGCATACAACTCTATATTTTTCGGATGCACCAAATAACCATTTACACCATTATCTATTAACTCTTGTGCCCAACCAATATTTGTATTTACAACAGGTTTTTGTAACGCCATAGATTCTATGGTAACCATGCCCAAAGTTTCTGCAAACGATGGAAAGACACAAATATGTGCTTGTTCTATTTGTGTTTTTACTTCGGTATAAGGTATTTTACCAATATAACTTACTTTGTTTTTTGCTGTTTTAGAAAATAAACCTTCCATTAACTTGTAAGTAGATGTACTTCCTGTTTTAATATCAGGCGCATCTGCTCCTATTAATATTAATTTAGCTTCCGGATTAGCTTCTACTACTTTATTAAAAATTTCAGCTAATTCTAAAACACCTTTTTTTCTAATAATTGTACCAATATAAAGAATGGTATTGGCATTATATTGCTCTACCGTTTTATTAATAAAATGCTCTAATTGTAAACCATAATGTATAGTTTTAATTTTATTTTTATCTAAACCAAAAATCTTTTGTGTTTCTAAACCTGCAAATGTTGTTGGAGCAATATAAGCTACTGCTCTTTTTAAGGCCTTTTTCTCGAATACAAAGTTTTTAAATTTTTGTTTTCTTTTATCTAATTTACAGAAGTATGCATCACTTCCATGAAACCTAATAACTAAAGGAACTTTAAACCTAATAAAGGCAGTAATCCCTGTCCAATCGGGTGCTTCCAGTAAATCAATACTATTATTTTTCACAACAGTATTAATATAATATTGCAAGTGTTTTCTGTATAAATACCACCCAAATACTCGATACGTTCTCTTTTGTATTAAATGTATAGTAACACCTTGATCTTCTATAATTACATTTTTATTTTGATGGTAAACAAACACAGTAACCTGTACACCTTTTTTCACTAAAGTAATTGCTAAATTTTTTACGCTAGTCGCGATACCCGCAGCATGTAATACTTTTGGGTGTGGATATTCTGATGTTATTAAACCTATGTGCATGTTAATTTACGGCATCGCCATTTAGTTTTAGTATAATACGTTTTCCTAAATTCATAAAAGGTTTTTCAACCAAAGTAAATGTAGCATATGAAATAATAACAGTAAAAAACAAAACGATTAAGAATCTAATTAATAAATTTATCAAGGAGTCTACTTGCGTAGTTATTTCAAAATAATCTACTAAATTATATTTTTTTAACCAAAACAAAACCGCAAAGTGTACCAAATATGCACTATAACTTATTTTCCCTATAAATTGAGTTATTTTATTTACAAAAAATAGAAAAGGATATTTAGCTATAAAACAAATAAAGATTAAAAAAAACACACTAATTAATATGTGCCCAGGAATGTACTGTTTCAATAAAAACTGACTTAAAAACATCAAGCTAATTAATATAATATTTAATGTAGATAATGTTTTTTGTTTTTCAATAACAATATAATAAGCAATCATTCCTAAACCGAAAACAGGAAGTTGACTAGGGAAAAATAGGAATAAAAATTCTTCCCATAATCTTGAAGATGAAATTAATGGATTCCCAACTAAAAAGAATTTAATAAGAAACAAAAAGAGAAGGCTTAATATTGTAAAGTTTAAAGCCGAACTTAATGATTTTATTCTAAGCATGAGAATAGGAAACAAGGCGTAAAAAAACATTTCTACGGTTATAGACCAACCGCCAGGAACTAGGCTTGTTATCCAATATGGGTTAACACCATGCACAAATAAAATATTTGCCAAAATATTACTGAATGTTATTTCTGACACATCAGCTAACCAATATCTTGGACCTAGACCATTTTGAAAAATATAATATACTATTCCTAAATAATACATTGGAGCTATTCTAAAAAAGCGACGAATAAAAAAATTCCTAGTAGCTTGTTTTTCTTTACCTTTTCTATAATTATATGATAATAGTAAAGTAAAAGCGCTTGCCATATAAAAAAGTTGAACACCTCTTGCTCCTTGACCTAAAACTAATCCTATTGTACTATTATATAAACTTTTACCATATTGCGAGGTATGCACTATAATCACCATAATTATTGCAATTCCTCTTAATGCATCTATGTATTTTAGTTTCATCTATAAAATAGTAAGTACTAAAGTCTCTCAAGACTAATTTCGATACACTTAGGTTGCCCGTTTAAAAAACCTCCTGCAGGATTAATGTTTAAGTGTACCATTTTAAAATTACTACTACAATCCTTTAAGAAATTCAAAACCAATTCGTGTTTTTCATCTAAATCATGAAACTCGAAAACCATAGCTTTAAACGCTTTTTGGTTATTTACTATTTCATCGATAAGATCATACTCACCTCCTTCTATATCTAATTTTAAAAGTATGTTTTTTTCTATCTTAAAATTTGTTTTCAATAAACTAAAAATAGACTGCTCTTTATTTAACCATAATTTTAAATGCGTACAACGTTCTGTTCTCACCAAATAATTAAATAATAGGGCATTAAAAATATATCTTATTTTATCTCTTTTCTTGAAAAATAGTCTTGCAAAACCTTTGATTAAAAGTTTAGATCCTGAAATAGTAGGATCCACCATTACTATTTTAATATTTGGATTAAAACGAAACGCATCGTATTCAAACTCTAGGTTTGAAGAAATACCGCCACTAAACAATACTTCTGCATTTTTAAGTGTTTTTGGTTTTAAAAAGTAGCCGCCATCTTCAATACTTCCAAATCTAAATAAATCTTGATCTTCAACTAGAAAATCATTTTTCAATTTTTGATAATAATCAACTGTATTGTTTTTCATTTAATTATTATTTTAAAATTCTATACACATTATAACCTCCTATATTTACCTCTAAACCAATTTTATTGTTTTTTACAAACTCTAAAACCTTCACATTCTCTTTAGCTGTCTTATTTGGTCTCATTTTATTGTAAACTCTTGAAACTAGATAATTAGATTTATTAAAAGAATTATCTAGTTTATACAAATGAATGTTTCCAATAAAATAATTATCTGTAAAAATATTAAAATTATCAATAGCCTTCTTCGTATTCTCTGTCAAGTAAATTGAACTTTCATTTTTCGAATTAATATAGTTATAAACAGACATTACATCATTTTCTTTATAAGAAATATAAGAAAGGTAAGTAGAAAATAATATTACAGAAAACGTAATACTAACTCCTCTAATATTAATTTGTGATTTCCTGACTAAAAAACTTAAAGAAGAAGTTAATAGTAATATAAAAGGTATAATTAAATACAGATATAACCTATCTGATAACGGGTAAAAATGAAAAATATTTAGCACTAAGTGTACAAGAAATATACAAAAACATAATATAATTTCATTTTTAAATTCAATTTCTTCTTTTTTTAATAATTGATAAAAAAATGTATTAAAACTTAGCAAGAATAAAAGTATTGCTAAAATTATATTCATTGAATAGAAGTAAGACCAAAACCCATGTAACTGAAAAAACCAATATTTAAAAAATGAAGAATCGAATGGCATAAATGAACCAGACCAATACAATCTCATATACTCTTTAAGGTCTGAAGCTCCCGGCTGAGACATAAACCATACAAAGTAAAAAACATAAGGAAATAAACTTAAAATTAACAAATAATTCATCTTTAAGAATACCATGATTCTATTTGGTAAACTTTTTAAAGATTTATAAAACTGCGAAATGAATATAAATAATAACAATCCTACACAAGCGAATATTGCCACATTAGACAGAAAGCTCCATATTAAAAAAAAAAATGGTGCTGCTTTTTTGAATTTGTTTGATTTGAAATATGTAATCAATACTACAATTCCAAATAAATCAAAAGGATATTGTTTTAAGGATAACGAATGATATATTACATATGGATTGAATAATAATATTGTAAAAGGAACTAAAAGAATAATGTTGTATGCTTTTTTTTTATAAACTTAAGAAACACAATCACTACTAAAATTGAAATAAAAAATGAAACAAGTTTAAAACCAATCCAATTTGGAATAGGCAAATTGCTAATAAACTTTTGAAGCCATAAGAATAAAGGAGGAGCGCTTTGTCCTCTACTCATAGGTTGTAATAATTGACTGTAATTTAATTCTTTTATATTGAGACCTAAGGAAATTTCATCTCCATTAAAAGAAGGAATTAAGAATTGATAATAAAACCTATATAAAACACCTGCAAAACATAGAATATAAAAAACTATTCTGTTTTTCATGAAAATTTATATTTAAGAATACAATAAATGGCTCTAAAACCATCTTTCCAGCCAATTTTTTTACCTTCTTCATAAGTTCTTCCATAATAAGAAATTCCGACTTCATACACTCTAATATTCTTTATTCTGGCTATCTTCGCAGTTACTTCTGGTTCAAAACCAAATCTTTTCTCTTTTAAATTTAATGATTGTATAATTTTAGTATTAAATAATTTATAACACGTCTCCATATCTGTTAAATTTAAATTCGTCATTAAATTAGATAAAAAAGTTAAAAACTTATTTCCTAATGTGTGCCAAAAAAACAAAACTCTATGTGGTTTCCCTCCCATAAACCTAGTGCCATATACTACATCAGCAAAACCATCTAAAACAGGCTTCAATAAAATATTATATTCTTCTGGATCGTATTCTAAATCGGCATCTTGGATTATTAAATAGTCTCCTGTTGCTTTTTTTATCCCAGAATGTAAAGCAGCTCCTTTACCCTTATTTTTCTCGTGCTCGTAGTATTTTATATCTAATTCCTTATTTGATTCAATATATTTTTTTACAGATGCATTCGTATTATCCGTTGAACAGTCATTAACAATAATAACCTCCTTTTTAATGTTATTGAGTAATTTTACCTGTTTAATTTTATTGAGAATTAGATGAATTGTATTTCCTTCATTAAAAACAGGGACTACTATTGTTAGTTTTTTAATTTCCATATCGATTAGGTAAATCCTATTATTTTATTAGTAAATTATTGATAGCGGTCCAAATGTTTTGAGATGCTTGTGTTGGTGTTTTACCAGCCACAATTTCAAACCATTTTAAACCTTCATTCACATTAGAAACTTCACCATCTAATATATTTTTCACTATTCTTTCCAAATCCTTTTTACCTGTGCAAAACACAGCAGCTTCTTGGCTTGGCATAGATCTAAAATGAACGTATTTATAATTCTGTCCAATATCACGAATACCTTTTTTAAGTTGTGGCTGTTCGTAATTATAGTAAATACATGGTTTTTTATGAGCCACAAAATCGAAAACGGTAGAGGAGCATACATTGGTTACAAACTCGCTATGTTCGCACACATTATATAATAGTTTAAAATCTTCTTTTGCTGGTAATATTTGATTCCATTGGTTGCCAACAGGTTTCCAAATTGGGTCTATTACTTCAATAATATCTTTATTCGCTTCAATTACCGCTTGGTATCTCTTGGTGAAATCTACAGGACATTTACGGTAAATAATGGCTAAATTTTCTCCTTTTCTATTTAAACTTCGCACGGCATGTGCCAAATCTTCTAAATAATATTGGTCTAAAGGCGATGTGGTTTCATCGTCTCCAGAATAACAGATATACTTTTTATTGACATCTAAATTATATTCTTTAAAAAAAACATCTCGAGATTGCTTTAAACTGTCATCAAAATGCGGTTCGAACTGTGGTGTTCCAGTAACTATAACTTGATTTTCTTTTACAAATGGATAGTATTTAAGCATTTCTGCTTTCATTAAATCACTCCACACAAAATAATAATCGGTTTCAACCACTTGCATGGCTTTGGGTACATTATCCCAAGAATAAACAAAAGCGACTGTTGGTATACCTAAATCTTTAGCCGCTAATAATGCGCTAATAGATTGTGTAGCACGTTGCGTTGTACAAAAAACAAGATCTGGCTTATGCTGTTCTAGCTGTGCTTTACAATATTTGTATTTTGATGTTGATCGCTCTAGAGCATTGATTTTATCTCTAAGTTTTACGATTCCTTTTTCTGAAGAATGTAAACCGACAAGACATTTTGTATATATTGTTTTAAAACCATTTTTCAAGCCTTTATAACTAAACGGAAACTTATAAGTAGAATAAACTGCGTCATTAAATTTGTCTCGCGATACATTTAATTCGGCTCGTTTTCTTGCTCTTGTATATACAGGTAATAATTTGTGAGCGGCATGATCTTCAATCTTAACTTCATTAAAACCAAGATTATCTTTTAAAGAAAAAACGGTATTATTCCAATAGGTAATATCGAAATCCATTTCTTCTCCAATTTTTTTAAAATTGGTAAATGCGAAGTTTCTCAAGCCTACGCCATCCGGAAAAAAAACGAATACTTTTTTAGACATTTTTTTCTTCTTTTTTAAAAGGACAAACCTCCATTAATCCATTGCACAAAGCTTCTATTGCTTCCTGTTTTGGCAAACTAGGTTTTTTGTCTATTCGCATTTGTAAATCTTCTATTGTACTATTTTTAGCTAATAAAGAAGAACCATAAGGCTCTATTGCTACAGATTCAAAATAATCTTGATATTTTATATCGTCTCCAAACACATTGTTAGAAAACTTTTGCCATACCGCAGGAATACCGTAAGCATGTGCTACAATTATACCATGTAATGAAGATGAAACAATCGCTTCGCATTTTAAAAACTGATTTGTTGTTGCTTCAATATCGTTAGTCATTAAATCTATAATTAGCACCTTTTCATGCCTTCCAAATTTTTCTGTTATAAAATCGAAATCTTTATAATGTGGTATAATTCCTAAAGTATATTCTTTTTTAATTTCAGGCTTATAATAACGTGGTAATAATAACGCTGGATCTCCATAAACTTCTGGCACATGATAACCTTGTTTAATTAAATGCAGCCTCGTTTGCGGTCCACGAACGGCTAAAAATGTTGCTTCTTTTATTTCATAATCTTTAGAAATAATTCCTGATCCCCAAACCATACAATTAGTTGTCACATTTGTTAATATGCTTCCTATTGTGACAAAAATTGGACTAAAAAAATTGGAAATCGCGAATTTTGAAGGATTAGCCCAAATCACCTTTTTACCAGAGATTTTTTCAACCAAATATTGTCCTAAAAGATCACCATAATTTTCTTTGGTTTTACCTTGTAGTTTTTTTTCGTTCCACCAGAACAATCGCAACGATTGGCTTGAAAGCATACTATCCTTTTTGATTTTTAAGCTTGTCGCGTTGTACTTGCTCGATTGGCAAAATATCTTGGCTTTTAAAAGCTAAAGCACTATGTACTGCTCTTAAATCTCTAGAGAGCTTACGTAATCCCATAGGTTCTAAAGAAGCCGCGTGATCTGTACCTTTCCAGGTTCTATCTATTGTGTAATGACGCTCTATAATATTAGCACCTAAAGTGTACGCTGCTACATCTACTGCAATACCTAAATGGTGACCAGAAAAACCAATGTGTTTTACCTCATCTTTATACTTCTCAATTAACAAATTAATATCTAATAAACAGACATCGTTAAATGGTACAGGATAACCAGAAGTACAATTATAAAGCACTAAATCTTTATTTCTATTGTGCTTTTTAAACAAATTGACTAAATCTTCAATTTCGTCTTTAGTTGTCATTCCTGTAGAAATATGAAGTTCTCCTTTATAGTTCTCACACAACCATTCTAACATGGCGACGTTATTATTACAAGCTGATGGTATTTTTATAAATTCTGGATTAAGTGATGCTATTTCCTTTGCAGACGTTACATCCCAAACTGAAGTAGAATAGGTAATCCCAATTTCTTCACAATACCCTTTTAATTCTTGGTGCTGCTTGACATCGAACTCTAAATACTCTCTATGTGCACCATAAGTATCGCCATAAGAATTTATAGGATTTGGATGAGGATCGTTATACTGTGCTTCGGTTAATAATTCTTTATTATTACGTTTCTGAAACTTTACAGCATCTACGTTACAAAAAATTTTAGCCACTTTAATTAGCTCCTTTGCCAATTCCATTTCGCCTTTATGGTTACAACCAATCTCTGCAATAACATATGGCTTTTTATAGGTATTCATATATCTTAAAATCTTTTATTATAATTCATTATAAATTGGCACGCTTCTCTAATCGCTCCAGCTCCTGATGGTTTAGACAACACAACATCTGCATGTTGTTTTACACTATCTGTGGCATTGTTTGGTGCTATAGACCATCCAACACTACATATATTTGTTAAATCGTTTACATCGTCTCCAATGTAAGCGAAATTATTAATCGATAAATTATCTTCTTTTATTATATTTTGAAGTAAGCTGTACTTGTCTTTTACACCTAAATACACGTTTTCAATTTTAAGTTTCTGCATGCGCTTGGCAACCAACTCAGAATTTTCTGAAGTCATAACCAATACTTTAACATTAAACTGTCTTAAAATCTCTAATCCCATACCATCTCGCATATCAAAACCTTTAGTATGTTCTCCATCTTTAGTGAATGTTACTGTTCCATCTGTAAACACACCATCGACATCTAAAACAACATGTGTAATTTTGGCCGCTTGCTTTGCTCTTTTTTGACGTTCGATTAATAATTGCTCTACAGCAACCCAATCGGTTTCGGTATCTATTTCTAATAGTGAATCTTCAGGCATTTTAACAACAGCTGTTTTTTCTCCTATTCTATTTTTATGTTTTTTAAGTGCTGCTTTTGTGGTGGTATAAACGGCACCGTTTTCTATTAATAAGCCATCAAAATCTTGACGTCTAGGGCGACTATGCGGATTATAATTTAAAGCTTCTCCATTGTCGTTCCATAAAAAACGATGTGTATTTACCACTGTTAAAGCAGAATCGTAATCGCCATTTACTTTTTCTAAACAAGCATTTATATTTTCACGTTTTGTAAAAGGAGAGGTTGCTTGCAATAAGCAGAATACCTCAAAGTTATAATCTATAGACTCGCAATACTCTAACATTGCCATTTCTGTAGATGCAGTATCGCTGGCGCTTTCAGCACTACGTAATTGTGCTTTAACTTTAGTAGTCCATTGGTATTCTTTACCTATAAAATCTATAATATCTTCATCGTCTGTATAAACAATAACCTCATCTAATTCCGAAAAAATGGCTTCTCCTAAAACCCACGTAAACAAAGGTCTTCCAACCATTTTACGTTTGTTTTTATTAGGAATACCTTTAGACCCTTTACGCAGTGGAATAAATCCTATTTTTTTCATTTAGCTGAAAGTGTTGGTTTTTTGAATAACAGCTGCTAAAATACATTTTTTAGCGATGAAACAACTAAAAATTAGGACAAAAGGTATTTTTAACTACTTTTGATTAAAACATTTATTAACAACTGACTAAATATAAATAACATATGTCCATTAAAATACAAAAGCAACAAGAGTCAAATATTAAATTAGACTATATTGATGCTTTAAGAGGTGTAGCAATACTTATGGTTGTATTAATCCATACATCTCAATCATTTAGTCAATTACCATATTATATCACTTTTTTCACCCAATACGGAAGAATGGGTGTACAGTTATTTTTCATTCTATCATCTATAACCTTATGCATGTCATTAGATAGAAGTAATAAAAACAAAGACAATATTTATTCCTTTTACATTAAACGTTTCTTTAGAGTTGCTCCATTATATTACTTTGGTATTCTATTTTATTCTATTTTTTATAGCTTTATGCATTATATTAAAAAAGGTTCATTTGCATTAGGAAATGAATTCTCATTTAGTAATATACTATATAACTTAACCTTTACACATGGATTTATACCATATGAAAGCAGAAATATAGTACCCGGAGGATGGTCGATTGCTACAGAAATGTCATTCTATTTGATATTTCCTTTATTATATATTTTATTAAGCTCAAATAATAAGTATTTAAGGTACTTTTATTTAATATTAATTCTACTCGCCTCATTTATGCTTATTTATTTGATGATCTACATAATAGATCTTGAATATTCGTTTATTTATCATAACCTTTTTAACATGCTACCAGTATTTCTTATTGGTATAATTTACCACAGAACTTTAAAAAGAAAAAAAACTTTAGTTTTATTTAAGAACAAAAAAGAATGTTTAGCTCTATTCCTTTCTTCTTTTTTAATGTCAATACTACATTTCAATTATTTTTTTCACTTAACCTTGACTCCCTTTTTATGTGGAATAACATTTATAATGCTTATCGAGTTATTTAAGCACTATAAATTTTTGAACATTTTGCCACTTATTAGAATTGGAAGAGTTTCTTATTCGGTATATTTATTTCATTTTATTTTTGCAAGTCAGTTTTCTAATTTGGTATATATTAATTTGAGAGACGTATTAAATTATAAAATCATATTTGTTGTTTGTCTTTTCTTAACAATTTCAATCACCTATTATCTGGCAATACTTACAGAAAGACTAATAGAAAAACCAGGTATTATTTTAGGCAAAAAAATAAACAATCGTCTATTTAAAAATATTAATTTATCTAATGAGCAACGTTAGTATTTTCAACTATAGAACTACGCCACAACATTCGTGGTAATATTTCTAAACAAAATTAAGGGAACAATGAAAATCAGGAAAAATAAAAATCCTACAAACTAAAATATTTTTTTTCAATAAACTACTCAAATGAGCACTATCGAAATAAGTCAAAAAATAAAGAGATTGTTTTAGAAGAAAACGGAAACGGTTATTGGCTATGGAAACAATATTTTATAAAAAAACTTTAGACAATATAGAATGGAATGATTCTCTAGATTTACTAAAAGATTCCTATTTTATTAATACATTCTAAATTTCTTATAGGATCTTACTCTAGTAATATATCTCGTTTTTTAGTACTCCAAAGAGATAGCATTAATTGTTACAGCATGGATTATGAGTAGCAACCAAAATTAGTTGTTTTTATACCAACTGTGTAATTTCGAAACACCTTCTTTTAAAACCACTGTATATTTCCAACCTAGGCCATTTATTTTAGAGCAATCTGTTAATTTTTTTTGTGTACCATCTGGTTTTGTATCATCAAAACTAAAATCGCCTTTATAACCAACAACCTCTTTAATTAATAAAGCTAAATCTTTAATAGAAATATCTTCTCCTGTTCCAATATTAATGTGTGTATTTCTGACTTCTTTTGGGTTATTAATACAGTCCTTAAAATTAATACTTTCCATAACAAACACACAAGCTTCAGCCATGTCTTCAGACCATAAAAACTCACGCATTGGCTTACCACTTCCCCAAATACCAACTGATGTTTTTGTAATCTTGTAGTCCTTTAATATTGCTTCAGCTTCAGCGAAATTAGATACTTTTAAATCTTTTATTATTTCGGCATCATTACCTTCAGCATATAACTTTGCTAAATGGATTTTACGCAGTAAAGCAGGTAAAACATGAGAGGTTTTTAAATTAAAGTTATCGCCAGGACCATATAAATTAGTTGGCATTACAGATATAAAGTTAGTGCCGTATTGTAGGTTATAACTTTCGCACATTTTTATACCTGCTATTTTTGCTATAGCATAAGGCTCATTTGTGTACTCTAAAACATCCGTTAATAAATAGTCTTCTTTTATGGGTTGCGGACAGGATTTTGGATAAATACAAGTACTTCCTAAAAAGAGTAATTTCTTTACTTTATGCACATGACTTAAGTGAATAACGTGATTCTGAATCATTAAATTCTCGTATATAAAATCACCTCTACGTGTTGTATTGTCTAAAATACCTCCAACTTTTGCCGCTGCTAAAAACACATACTCAGGTTGTTCTGCTTTAAAAAAAGTATCAACCGCATTAAAATCTAACAAGTTAACGTCTTGACGTGTTTTGGTTATTAAATTGGTATAACCACTAGCTTTAAGCGTTTTTACTATTGCGCTTCCTACCAACCCATTATGTCCTGCTACAAATATTTTAGAGTCTAATTGCATATTAATGTACGTTAGCATTATATTTTACAACATAGTCTAAATCATGAGCCATCATAATTTTAACCAATTTTGAAAACGATGTATTTAATGGATTCCATCCTAAATTGGTTTTCGCTTTTGTTGGATCTCCAAGTAAGGTTTCTACTTCTGCTAATCTGTAATAATTAGGGTCTATTTCTATTACTGTTTTTCCCGTTTTAGTACAAATTCCTTTTTCAGTTTCATTTTGCCCTTCCCATCTTAAAGTAATATTAGCTTCGGCAAAAGCCAACTCACAAAACTCTCGAACACTATGTTGTTCTCCTGTTCCAATTACATAATCTTCTGGCATATCTTGCTGTAGCATTAACCACATACATTCTACATAATCTTTTGCGTAGCCCCAATCGCGTTTTGCATCTAAGTTCCCTAAGTATAATTTTTCTTGAATACCATGCGCTATTCTTGATGCTCCTAAAGTAATTTTACGTGTTACAAAGGTTTCTCCACGTCTCTCGGACTCGTGGTTAAATAAAATACCATTAACAGCATACATATTATAAGATTCTCTGTAGTTTTTAGTTATCCAAAAGGCATACAATTTAGCCACTCCGTAAGGAGAACGCGGATAAAAAGGTGTGGTTTCCGTTTGCGGTGTTTCTTGAACTTTACCGTATAACTCTGATGTGGACGCTTGATACACACGTGTTTTATGTGTTAAACCACAAATTCTAACGGCTTCTAATAATTTTAATGTACCAATACCATCTGTTTCGGCGGTATATTCTGGCATGTCGAAAGACACTTTTACATGAGATTGCGCTGCTAGATTATAAATTTCGTCTGGTTGAATTTCTTGTACCAAGCGAATAAGGTTTGTAGCATCGGTCATGTCACCATAATGCAATTTTATATTCTGTTTTTTATGTTGGTCTTTAAGTAAAGTATCTATATATAAATGCTCTATACGTTGTGTATTAAACGTAGAACTACGTCTTATAATACCATGAACGCTGTATCCTTTTTCAAGCAGCAGCTCTGCAAGGTAAGAACCGTCTTGACCGTTAATTCCTGTTATTAAGGCTTTCTTCATTATTATATTTTCTTTCGTAAAGATAATTAGGATAGGTTATCTATACTATTATATGCTTTTTTATTTATAGAAATTTAAAACCATCTTTCTTTACTTAAATAAGTTTTAACTTATAAAGTATTGATTTAAAAAGTAGTTTTAAATACATTTTCACTCTTCCTTTTCCTAATCTAAAATTTTTGTGTTCATTTATTTTCTCAAGGTAATGCTCAGGATGAATACAATTTTGAATGCTATTAGCACTTTTCAATTCTAATAATCCTATTTTCTCTTTTTTAACTAACAAAAATATATTCTGCTTATACCACCAATTAACCTGAGGTTTATTCCATAATTCTGCTCTAAAAACATCTAACACTTCAAAACCTTGTTTATGAAATTTAGCGAGCCAGTAATCGAACCATTGTTCATTTATATGATTTTGACCTCCTTGATGCGGAATTGCAGCAGAAAACAATATCATGTCACTAGAATTAACAAGATTCTCTATAAAAGTTTCTGCAGCACTTTCTTTTAAATGCTCAGCTACCTCAAGAGAAATAGCTAGATCATACTTTTTATCTAACAAAATAGGTTCTTCTAAATTCGCTTCCTTAAACTCTTTTTCTGACAAGAAATTTTGCAACATTTCTCTATTAACCCAACTACCATCCATGCCCAAAACATCAGTAATTCCTTTTTCTTTAAAGGCTTTTAAAAAAGTTCCAATACCACATCCAAAATCTACAACGCTCGTAGGTTTTATAAGCTTTAAGCATAAGTCAACTATTATTTTTGGCGCAGTCATATTATGAATCTTTGCAGTATGCACGTATTTTTCGCTTTCCATATTAGTCCTTTTTATTTAATATTCTTATTACTTGAAAAGTTGCAATAGCTTTTTTTATATCCAAAATTGCAGTACCAAAAAACACTTTAGTATTGCTGAAAAATATTCGTTTTACTAAACCTAGAATTACTTTTATACGCGACGGAGGATTTGTTTTAAACAGTTGGTGATTAGCTAATGTTTCGTTTTTATGCCTCTTTACTAAAGACGATTTACTTCTATTTATAAAATAAAAGAATGTTTCATTAAAATCGTAAATTTTAAACCCTTCGTGCATAACGCGATATGACCACTCCTTATCTTCACTAAAGCCTAAGTCCTCATTTACTTTATGTTGTTCCCAAACACTTTTTACTACAACACAACATGCTGCCATCAATCCATATCTTAATGGATCTTTAATTAAAAAATTATTTTCTAAAGCTCTCTCATAATTATTAAACGAATTAATATAACGTAATCCAGCAATGTCTTTTTTTGTTTTCAAAAAAGAGAGCGTAGATTTAAAAAAATGATTTCCAATTGGTATTGCATGTGCACTTAATAACAAAACATAATTATTTCTAGAGGCTTCTATTCCCATATTAATTGCTCTACCGTAAGAAAAATTAGTAATGCTTATTATTTTACAATTATAGCTTTTGGCAACTTCGAGACTACTATCCGTAGAAAGATTATCTACTAAAATAACCTCATCAATATCTTCTTTATAAAGCGTATCCAGAATATGCAATACTTTTTTCAAGTATTGCGATTCATTTTTATTTCTAATTACTACACTTATCATCCTGTTAAATTAGTTATCACAAATATATTGGACTTTAGACACTATATTATTTAACATACGCTCTCTTTCTGCTCGCTCAAAATTAGCTCCTTTACTACTAATAGTATTATAAGTAGAAATGCATTTATTAAGCCTATTAATAAACTCAGCATCTTTCATTGAATTGATATAATTAAATAATTCTTCTGTATTATTAAATTTAGAATAATCAATAAAGCTATTCTCAGGAAATAAGGCATAAGCATTAGTATGTTCTCCAAAATAAATTGGCAAACAATAATTCTCTATACTATCCCAAATTTTTTCTGTCATATAATTATAAGCAGCAGTATTCTCGAAAGACAAATTAAAATGGTAATTATCTAATAATTGTTTTTTTCTTTCTACCCAATTACCTTCACGGGAGTCTTCTTTAGAAATACCTTTAGGCCATCCCTTTCCGTAGACGTCTAAAACACCTTTTTCATTTCCCTTTAAACATATTTTTGTTCGTAAAGCTATTAAATCTCTATTCTCTCCATCTTTAATTAATGTTTCAGAATCTAATCCCTTATAAAAAGACATTAAAGCCACTATTTTTCTTGATTTTATCTCAAAACCTTGCTTTAAAAGTGGTAAATCCTTGTTAATTAGAGTACAATGTAAAGATGTATTGGTCGCAAATACATCTTTAGTATAAACATTCATTATGTTACAAGTTACCAAGTTAAAAAAGGTTTTTACTTTACTTTTAAAATGCGTATCGAAGCGCGACTCTGGTGTCCAAATCAGGAATTTTTTTCCAAATAACCCTCTCCAGAAATGTTTTTTTAAATGTTTGAAATTTTGAGAGATAACAATATCTGCCTCTTGAATATTTTCAACTATTTCAACTCCATTTTTATTTAAAAATTCTAAATCTCCTTCTTGAAAACCATCAAAAGGTGTGTATTTAAAACTTGATGCTTTGTATAGTTTAGTTGTCATTATTTTGAATTGATTGGTAAGCTTTCAATACCTTGTTTTTAATATGATTAATTTCTAATTTAGGTTTCACAAAACGTTGGTTATAAGCAAATGCTTCTTCTATTAACTCAACATTCTCCAATGCTACTTTTATTTGTTTTTTTAGATCTTCAATATTATAACAATCTTGAATAAGCAATCCATTTTTATCATGAATAATAATATCTTCTGTTGCTCCTCCTGGATTAGATTGAATAGGAAATGCACCAAGCACAACAGCTTCTAACAAAGTATTTGGCAAACCATCGCTTTCGCTGTTTCCAATATATATTTTCGCTTTTCCCATAAGCTCTAAAATTGCTTCATGAATTAAAAACTGAGATTTTGCATGAACAGTTATATTTAATTTATGAAGCTTTTTATTGTTAGTAACATAGGCTTCTACTTCTATGTCTGCACCAAAAACTATAATTTTATAATCTAATAATTCTGAAACCAATTGCTCTAAAGCTTTTAACACCTCTATTGCTCTTCCAGATCGTCCTTGATAGCCTTTTACTAAAATAGTATTACGAGTAGATACTGGCATTTTAATATATTTATCTGAAACTAAAAAATTGTAACCTCCTCCTCCTGGAAAAGTTCCTAAAACTTCTCCTTTGAAACCTAGGTCTTTAGCCAACTGCACATCACGCTTACAATCTGTAAACAAATAATTTAGTCTTGGCAACACCTTTTTAATGTCTATTTTATATTCTGGTAGGTTTTTAAAATGATACAAATCACTTCCCCAAGAAGAATAGATCCATTTTATAGCATTATACTTTCGCATAACTTCTAAAATAGGCGTACACGAAATATAGAGCACAAAACTATGTATAACATCTGGTTGCACTTCTGAAACTACTTTTTCGAATACTTTTGCTGTATCATTCTCTAAGGCTTTGTATAATTTGGGAAGCTTATTTTTTATAAAATGCTTTCCTTTTATATTTGGTAGCTTTTGTTTCCAACCTTGATATGTTGTTACCCAAGACAGACTGGGTACTTTTGCGCCATCTTTAATGTCGAACCAAAAAACCTCGTGACCTGAATCTTTTAATTGATTTGTCCAGCGTTGAAAATGGATAGAATTCATAGAAACCATTAAAATTCGCATAGCTTATAATTTAATGGTTAATGTTATACTATTTGTATTTCTATTAAATTGGTATTGATATGCTTGGTTTCTAAGGTTTCTAATAATGGCTTCTAACAAACTATCGTTAATACTTTGCATGCTCTCAAAAACCAAAGTTTTTTTGCCTAGCAACGCTTTTGTTTTCTGCTTTGCAGACTTATATTCTTTATGTTCAGTTATTAATAGTGTTATAACATGGTCTTTTTTTATTAATAACACACCATTAATAAACGCTGCAAGCTCTCCTATTTTATTAGTAAGATTATAGTTTGTATCAACTATTTCAAGTTTGCTGTAATTCTCTTGATTATAAATTCCCCAATTATTTGCTGTATTCGCTTTAATCTTTTTTGTGATTGGAACTAAATCTAAATAAGCAGTATTAACCTGTTCTAAAGTAGAATGAAATGGAGTAACATCATTTTTTGATCTATAATTTTTAGGATGCCATTGGTGCAGCATTAATAGTTGTTTTGCATAAAAATTAACTTGGTGTCCAGCGTTTTGTAAACGCATGTGCACATCTGTATCTTCACTTCCCCAACCATTATAAAACTCATCGTAACCATTAATAGATTTTAATAGATTTGTGTTATACAGAGTCATGCCTGTTGCATCCTTACTAGATTTAAAAGCAACATTGTAGTCTTTAAACTCTTTTTCTTTTTTAGATTCTGTTTCACTTAAAAAACCTACTTGAAAATAAGTAGTTTTCGTTTTATTTACCTCTTCTTCTAATACATTAATAAACTCTGGATGGTATAACATATCTATATCTCCAACAAAACAATATGATGTTTCTATTGTTTTTAGCGCAATATTTATTGCTCTTGATTTACACCATAATTGTAATTCTGTTTTACAATGTATTAAAGTTACAAAACTGTAATTTTCTAATAATTGTATAAGATCATTATAGTATTTAGAAACACTCCCATAATCTACTAAAACAACATCAAAAATTTTATTGTTTTGTATAGCAAAAGATTCTAAACAGTTTTTTACAATGTTTAGATCTCTATTTCTATATGTTAGAATTATACTTACCAATTTACAGTTTTAATAAAGTTTTTAATTTAGTGTCTCCTCTTCCAAAAAACTTAAAAATTTTATAAAAAAAGAAAATTCTTTCTAATTTTAATCTAATCAAAAAAGTACTATTTCTAGCACGTAAAAATAAAACAACCTGCTCTGCTTGTTTGTACTTTTTTGAAACAACACATACTCTAAATATGCTTAAAACATCTTTTATTACAGCTAAATTAATTTCTGCATTTTTTGGATTTAATAATAAAATACGTCTTCTTACTTCTAAAAAAGAATCTAAGAACGTAGCTATATTATCATTTAATTGATTTGAAATTGAATTTCCATCAACTCTATAATACACTAAAACTTCGTTAATTGTACATGCATTACTATTATTATATATCATTCGTGAATTAAATTCTAAATCTTGAGATTGATTTAGGTTTTCATCAAAAATATTGTTCTCATCTATAATACTTCTTCTCCACAAAACAGTTGGTGTTCCAATAGCAATTTTCCTTTTAATATAATCTAAAAAAATATCAGCAGATTCTATATTACTAGTATTTCTAATATTCATTTTAGAATTCTTTATATAAAAAGCACCCATTCTGCATAAACAATAATCATAAGATCTATTTAATAACTGTTTCGATTTCTTTTCTAAAAGTTGATAATGCATTATATCATCACTATCAAACCATTGAATCAACTCCCCAATACTTTTTTCAAAGCCAAAATTTCTTGCAGCATTACCTCCTTTTTTTCTATCTTTTGGCCTATTATAAAAGCTAAAGCGTTTATCTTTTTTTATATAATTTTGAAGTAGACTCTCCGTATTATCTGTAGAACCATCATCTACAATAATGCATTCCCAATTAGTGTAGGTTTGCGCTATTATACTATCAAGAGTTTCTTCAATTAAATGAGCTCTATTGTAGGTTGGAATTATTATGGAAACTAATGGAGAATTCATGCTTCCTTTAATTCTTCTTTAAAAAATACTTTATTTTTTAAAAGTTCCTCCTCACTCCAATCCCACCATTTCATTGTTAACAACTCTACAATCCGTTCTTCACTAAATCTATAACCAATTATTTTTGCTGGACTACCAGCAACTATTGCATAAGGAGGTACCGTTTTAGTAACAACAGAATTGGCAGCTACTACTGCACCATTACCAATGTTAACACCTCCAAGAATTACACAATGAGATGCTATCCAAACATCATTTTCTATTATAATATTTCCTTTAGATTTTTTTTCGTTTTGCCACGTTTCGTTAAAAACATTTTTCCCTATAAAATACGTGGTAGCTTTTTTATGATTATGGTTAAAACTTTGAAAAGAAACATTTCTAGCTATAGAGCAAAAGTTACCTATTACTATAGATTGCTCATCCGAAATTAAATCTAAATTTGGCCCCCAAATTGATGTGTATCTACCAATATTTATATTTCCAGATAAATTACAATGATAAAGTTTACAATTATTTTTAATAGAAATAGCTCCTTGTATGACTGAATGCTGAATCGAGCATTTACTGCCAATTAAAACTTTCCCGCCTATTTGAGAAAAAAATATACTTGACTGGTTCTTTATTACAACGTTTTTATCAATTATAGATCCCTGTATGTGTACATTCATTTCTATTTTACGACTACTAATAGAACTATAATTATCTAACCATAATTTCAACCTACCTATTATCTTCGATTTTATTCCCATGATGGTAAGATGTCAATTAGTTTGTTTATTTGCTCATCAAAATTTTTAGTCTCATAATTTACAAATTTTGCACTACCATTCTTAATTAAATGTGGATAATATAATAATCCCATTTTATTTATTAAAATAGTCTTTATATTAAAACAATTAGCTTCTAATGTGGAGCCAGAACTATGCGTAATATGAACACAGCAATTTAATAATAACTGCGGTAAAGGATCTTGAGTAGCATTATCAATATTAACTAAATGTAAAATATTATTTTCCTTTAAGGTTTTTTTTATTTTACCTATATCATTTAATTGCCTAGGATGAAGCCTAATAAACCAGGTTTTACTACTGTTTTTTATAGTTTTTATTATTATTGGGGTGAATAGTACATTATATGGAATTGGTTCTGGTTGCAAACTATAAAGCACATAGTTTTTATAGATATAGTTGTTGTTTTTTTCTTTCCAATAGTTTACCCATGGATTTCCAGTAACAATAACATTATATAACGTGTTGTTTTTAGTCCAAGATTTAATTTCATTTTTACTAAAATCGTCCCAGCACCAAAATGTTCTTGGCAAAATATCGTAACCTTCTTTTGGTACTACAGACCAACTTCCATAACTTAAGTGTAATTTGTTTTGTGGTCCATGTTGCATTTCTATAGTTTCTATACCTAATTCGTTTGCTGCTGCAATAAGCGGATAAATATCCTCAGAATAATAACATAATATAGCAATTTTTTTAGGCTTTATTTTTTTTAATATTACGGTAAAAAATTCCTTTTTTGAAAAAAAAATATTTTGACACCAAGTAGTTAATTTGCCAACACTATAAGTTTTAACAAACTCATTAAAAATAGTTTGGCTTTCTAAATAACTTAAAAATTCAGGATAGCCATCTAAGGAAAAAATTATTTCTTTTTTCTTTTTTAAAATTTGAAATCCATTTAATGCTTCTTTAAATTTGAGTACATTTTTAGGGTTATATTGATTATCAAATTTAGAAGCATATTCAAAATAAATTGAATTTAATAACCAATTATTTTTTTCTATTAAAACATCAAAATACCTATTAAACCGTGCTCCTCTATAGTCTACTCTATGAGAATCTGCTCCAACAAAAATAATATCTTTAGGTTCTAATTTATTTTTCCAAGAATAATATGCTATTATTTTTTGAACTTGTCTAAACTTAATACCTAATGCTCTTTTTACTTGTTTTAAAATAGCTTTTTTTTTAAATTGGTTATCCTGTAAAACGTAATTTTCTGGTTTAACTTCTAACGTTTTTATTAAGTAAAAGAACAGTTTTATTCTTAAATATGGCCATAAGTGTATATTGTTGGCTTTCCAATTATTTACTGGAAAATCACATTCAATATTTAATATTAAATCCTTTATGTAAGTTCTACTCTCGGTCAAATACTTTGTGGTTTTACAATTCTTCTATTTAAACTAAGCAATATTAATAGATGCTTCTTGTATAAAGCCTTTTGGTCTATTTAATATTCCTGATTTCCAATAATCTCCTTTTAAGACTTGCATTGCGAAAGCGTCTTGTAAGTAATCTATTACAACGTGTGGCGTGTTAAAAGATGGTTTCTCACTTATCATGTAATTCATAGAATAGTTACCTTCTCTAAATTGTAATTTAGGAATTTGTATTTCTATTCTACCTTCATCCTTAATATGATTAAACACAGTTCCTATTTCATCTGTAGCTATAGTGTTTACAATTTCATCATTTTCATTTTTAAATTGAAGTACAATTGTAAACTGTTTAGGAATTATATCTTTAAACTTTTTGTATTCAAAAACAATTTTATATTCTTCTCCAGAATGTAATTCTCCTACTCGAATAGCTTGATGGTTTTCTGCATAGATATCCTGAATTTTTAATTTAAAGTTTCCTTTTCTATCCTTTCTTTCAAAAATAGGTTTAGAAGACATTTTATAGGCGTTATCAAGATAAAAATTAATTGATGCGTTGCTATCTCCTTCAAATACAATCTTACCATTTTCTAAAACAATACCTCTTGTACACAAACTTTTTACAGCTGCCATATTATGGCTCACAAACAACACCGTTCTACCTTCTCCACGAGAAATATCTTGCATTTTCCCAATCGCCTTTTTTTGAAACTCTACATCTCCAACTGCTAAAACCTCATCAATCACCAAAATTTCTGGCTCTAAAAATGCTGCTACTGCAAACGCCAGACGCACTGTCATTCCAGAACTGTATCGTTTTACAGGAGTATCTATATAGCGTTGGCAACCTGAAAACTCTATAATTTCGTCTATTTTAGATTTTATTTCTTTCTTGCTCATGCCAAGAATAGCTCCATTTAAGAAAATATTTTCACGACCTGTCATTTCTCCATGAAAACCAGTACCAACCTCTAATAAGGATGCTATACGACCACGAGTTTTAATTTCTCCAGTAGTTGGACCTGTTACTTTAGATAGTATTTTAAGCAAAGTAGATTTACCTGCTCCATTTTTACCAATTACACCTAAAACTTCTCCTTTTTTTACTTCAAAATTAATGTCTTTTAAGGCCCAAACGTATTCACTTTCACCTTTGGTACTGCGATCGTTACTCTCTCCTACTTTCAAATAGGGATCGTCTTTACCACGAATACTACTCCACCAACGGTTTAAATCGTGACTTATAGTACCAGTACCCACAACACCTAAACGGTATTGCTTAGAAATGTTTGTGGCCTTCAGAATAATATCTTGTTCTTTCATATTAAACGGTATCTATGAAACTCTTTTCTGTTTTATTAAATATAATTAATCCTATTAAAAAGAATGTAATACTTATTAATCCCGCATACATAAAATTTGACATTGAAAAATCCCCAATACCTAAAGTCATATACCTAAACAATTCTATAATTGTTGTCATAGGATTATATTCTACTAGCCAAGCGTATTCTGGCACCTTTTCTTTAAAATAGGATAAAGGATACATAACTGCCGACGCGTACATTAACAATTGTACACCAAAGCCAACCAAGAAAGTTAAATCTCTATATTTAGTAGTTAGAGAGGAGATAATCATCCCGAAACCTAAACCAAATAAGCCCATAAACATAATAAGTACTGGCAATAAAACTATGGCCAATTGTGGTACTGCATTTTCGGCTTTATCTGTAAAAAACACAAAATAAAGATAGAAACACGTGAACACCAACAACTGAATACCAAACTTTATTAAATTTGAAACTACCACAGATAGCGGCGTAATAACTCTAGGAAAATACACTTTTCCAAAAATGCCTCTATTTGCAGTAAAGGTATTACTTGTGCCTGTTAGACACGAACTAAAGTAATTCCAAGACGTAATGCCTGCTAAGTTGAACAAGAAAGAAGGAATACCATCTCCTGTAGGAATTGCTGCCAGATTATTAAATATAAGTGTAAAAATAACACTAGTAAATAATGGCTGAATAAAATACCAAAGTGGCCCTAAAACGGTTTGTTTGTATTGCGTAATAACATCTCGTTTTACAAATAAAAACAACAAATCGCGATACCTCCAAATTTCTTTGAAGTTTAGGTCTATCATTTTCCGTTTTGGAGAAATGGTATACAACCAATCTTGTGTGGTTTCCGTTTTATGCACTACTCTTTGTTTTTAAAATTATCCCAAGTTGTTTTTAAACCTTCTTTAACAGAAAATTTAGGATGATAACCTAAGAGTTTTTTAGCCTTACTAATATCGGCTAAGGAATCTTTTACATCTCCTGCTCTATCTGGCCCAAAATTAGCTTTAATATTTTTTCCTGCAGAAGTATTAATCATATCCCAAAGGTTATTAATACTTATTCTTTCGCTGCAAGCAATATTAAACACTTCATTCTTTGCGTTCTCTGAAGCAAAAAATCCTTTAACATTAGCTTGGACAGCATTTTCAACAAAAGTAAAATCTCTTGTCTGCTCTCCATCTCCATTAATATGAGCTGGCTTATTATTTTTCATAGCTTCCATAAACAACGGAATAACCGCTGCATAGGCACCATTAGGACTTTGTTTTGGTCCAAATACATTAAAATAGCGTAAGCCTATTACATCTGTATTATAGGTTTTCCCAAAGACATCTGCATATAATTCGTTTACATATTTAGTTACTGCGTAAGGTGATAAAGGCTTACCAATAGTATCTTCTACTTTCGGTAAGCTTTTGCTATCTCCATAAGTAGAACTCGATGCTGCGTAGACCATACGTTTTACTGTAGTACTTTCTTTTAATGCAACCAACATGTTTAAAAAGCCAGATACATTAACGGCGTTAGTAGTAGCAGGGTCATTTATAGATCTTGGTACAGAACCTAAAGCTGCTTGATGACTAACATAATCCATATCCTGCATAGCTTGCTTACAGGTATCAAGATCTCGAATATCACCTTCTATAAATTCGAAGTTAGGTAACGCTAAGAACTCTCTAATATTAGCTTTATAGCCATTAGATAAATTATCTAAAACGCGTACATGCTTCGCATTATGCCTTAGCAAATACTCGACAATATTAGAACCAATAAAACCCGCTCCTCCTGTTATTAAAAATTTTAATTGGGATAAATCTGTATCGTGATAAATATTCGTCATTATAATTTAACTATGTTCTTAATACGTTCTAAAATAGTTTTCTTTTTCGCATCATTTTCATGATAACCATTACTATAAGCTCCATAGCCATAACCGTAACCATAGCCATACCCATAACCTCCCGTTTGGTTATAGCCATTATAAATAAAACTTAGATTTTTAACCTCTCTCTTTCTATGCTTCTCGTTAATAATGTTTAGCATATCTTTTTTAGTATAATCTTGCCTTACAACATATAAAGAAGCATCTGCGTACTCTAACAACTCTAAAGCATCTGCTACCAAACCAACTGGAGGTGTATCGAGAATAATATAATCGTACGTTTCTTTTAACTCCTTTATTAAGGAGTCCATTTTATCACCTATAAGAAGTTCTGATGGGTTTGGAGGTATAGGTCCAGAGGTTATAATATCTAGATTATCTACTTCTGTTTTTTGTATTACACCTTCTAAATCTTTTTGTCCAATAAGATAATTAACTGCTCCAATGTCATTTTTTATATTAAAATCTCCGAAAATTTTCGGCTTTCTTAAGTCCAATCCTACTAACACTGTTTTTTTACCACTTAAAGCAAAAACAGTGGCTATGTTGATAGAACAATAGGTTTTACCTTCTCCACTAACTGATGAAGTAACCATAACTATTTTTGCGCCTTCCAATTCATGCTTTTTATACATGTACTGTAAACTAGTTCTTATGCCTCTAAAAGATTCTGCTATTGTAGATTTTGGTTTTCTATGGACTACCAAGTTATTGTCTAAAGTATTAACACCAACAACTCCTAATACTGGAATATTAGACTGCGATTCTAAGTCTTTTGGATTATGTAATTTATTATCAAAAAAAGTGATTAAAAAAGCAAGTAATAATGGTGGTATTATACCTCCAAAAATAGCAAGCATGTAACGCGAACTCAATTTTAAGTCGTTAGGTGCTTTACCAGTATCTTTTGCAGGATCAATAACTAAAACATCGCTTACACTCGCGGATTTAATAATATCTGCCTCACCGCGTTTTGCTAAAAACACATTATAGGTTTGTTCGCTTAACGCATATTGTCTCTGGATACCTAAAAGGTTTTGTTGTGCTTTTGGGAGTTTTCTAATTTTAGAGGTTGCAATTGCTACTCTATTATTTACTTCGTTTAATTCTCGTCGTAATCCATTTGTTGCTGAGCTTATATTTTCCAAAAGCACACGTTTTAGGGATTCGATACGTTGGTTTAAATCTGAAAAAATAGAAGCATCACTTCTTACTGATTTCTCGTAATTCGCTTTTTGTACTGATAACCCATTAATTTTAGAAATATTAGATAATATATTACCATCGTCTACTCCAGCAATTGAAGGTGCTGGTAGTTCTGTAAAACTATTACTTGTTTCCAAATATTTTTTTAAGCCTGCGTAGTACGCTAATTTTCTATTAATACCATCTTTTTCTATTTCTAAAACAGACAACTTAGAGTTAATTGATGTACTTTCTTCATCAAGGTTATAAATTTTATTTTTACTTCTATAGTCATTTATAGAATCTGAATTGGATGTTAATTCCGCCTTAACCCTATTAAGTTGGCTGTCTATAAAATTAATAGTATTAGTAACAAATAGGTTTTTTCTAGCTAGTTGATCTGCACTTAATACCTCTACAATTTCATTTAAATAATCAACAATTTTACCTTTATTAAAATCGGTCATACTTAAATTAAGTATCGCAGATCCTTTTGGATTATTTACAGCAATTCTCCCTTTGTAACTTGCTACAACAGTATTAAAATTACTAAACTGAATAAAATATTCTTTTGCATCTGTAATAGTGCGTTCTGCGTCTATAACAAGAACACCATTTAAATAGGGTAGATTAATTGGTTCACCTACTTTAAATCGTTTTGTAAAAACGCCTATATTAACATCTAAAGGCTTTGTTTTTTTATTTGTATAATTCTGAGTAGAGATAACATTTGTTACAAAATCACAACTAATTTCAAAAGTTTCGTTATCGATAAAAGTCACTTTTATGGGTACATTTAAAACCTGGTAGTTGTTAGGTGTTAGTTGAAAACTAAAAGGCGCAGCTTTATAAATATCATCTTTTCTAAAACGAGATTGTTTTAGGTAATTCATATAAAACTGTAAACTATCTACAACTTTCTCATGAATAGATCGCGATTTTAAGGACGTTTTAATAGTATTTACTTTTCCTGAAACACCTCCCCAATTAAAGGTTAAACTAGTGTTTGAAGTAAATAAAGGATTAGTCTCGTCTTCAACAGAGATTTGAGTCCCTAAAGTGTAAGAATATTGCTTTCTAATATTTTGCTGATGGATGATAAATAAGCCTACACAAATGCATAATACAAACAACCACCAATAACGTAAAGCTCTAAACAAAAATGCCTTAATATCGAAGGCAGGTTGTTGCGACTCTAAAACATCAAATTCGTCATTCATATTCTTTAATTGTTTTAGAGGTTTTTAGCCAAGAAATAAGTAGAGACCAATACCGAAAATATAGAAGCAATAGTAGTTAATGTCTGCGTTGCCGTCTCTCCACCACCCAAAGCCTTTCTTTTTAATGGTTTTACTAAAATAATATCATTAGACTGAATATAATAGTAAGGCGATTGCATAGCAACAATATCTGTTAAATCAATACTGTGTATTTTCTGTCCTCCAGGATATTGCCTAATAATTTTCACATCTGTTCGGTCTCCTGTATTTTTTATATCACCAGCATTGGCTAGAGCTTCAATAATATTTACACGATCTTGAAATAAGGTATACACTCCACTTCCTCCAGTCTCACCTGTTATTGTATAGCGTAAACCTGCCATTTTAATCGTTATAAATATTTGAGAAACGTCTTTAAGGTATTTATCTAACAAGGCTTGTTTTACTTTACTATTGATCTCGTCTGTAGTATAACCCAAAACATTTATTTTTCCTAAAATAGGAAACTCTATATTACCATGTAAATCGACTGTAAAACCACTAAAATAAAGTGCTTCTTGTCCTCCTCCTGAACCTTGTTGTTCAACAGGTTGAAAAATGGCTAACAATTCTGTAATTTCACTGTTAGTCGATTTTATATTTATGCTTAATATATCGTTAATTTGAAGTCGATAGGGCTTACCCATTTCTTTTAACAATAATGAATCATTAACAACCGTACCTTTATCCTGAAGATAAACCACATCTTTGTTAGTAATACAAGAAGAGCATAATACACTGAATAGTATAGCAATAGCTACTATAAATTTATTCATTTTTAGGTGCTTTGATTTATCACAAATATAGCCTTTCGTCGTGAATAACAAAACTTTTGTCGGATTTTATGGTTTTTTATCCGTTATTTCAAAAATGACCGATAGTTTTGAATACAATCCGTTCAAATTTTGATTTCTTTTTTTAAGAATGAAGAGCCAAACTTATACAAGCTCTTTTAGTTTTTTGTCCGTTATTTGTAAAAAAACAACCATTGACTTATTTAACTGTTGAAAGTATATCGAAATCTTATGGAGAGTTAACACTCTTTGAAGACATCTCTTTTAGTATCCATAAAGGCCAAAAGGTCGCATTTGTTGCCAAAAATGGCACAGGAAAAACATCTATTTTAAATATTCTTGAAAAAACTGACGAGCCAGATTCTGGAAATGTTATTTTTAGAAAAGATATTAAAGTCTCTTTTTTACCTCAAGAACCTTACTTAAATAGTGAACTTTCTGTAGAAGACACTATTTTTAATAGTGACAATCCTATTCTTGATGTTATAAAAAACTACGAGAAAGCACTTTTAAATCCTGAAGATGCAGATGCTTATCAAATAGCATTCGAGCAAATGGACATACAAAATGCTTGGGATTTTGAAACACAATACAAGCAAATTCTTTTTAAACTGAAGTTGGAAGACTTACAACAAAAAGTAAGTAGCATGTCTGGAGGCCAAAGAAAACGTCTCTCTTTAGCTAATGCCTTAATTAATAAACCAGACCTTTTAATTCTTGATGAGCCTACAAACCATTTAGATTTAGAAATGATAGAATGGCTAGAAGAGTTTTTTGCAAAAGAAAACATGACCTTGTTTATGGTAACGCACGATCGTTACTTTTTAGAGCGTGTATGTAATGAAATTATAGAACTTGATCAAGGCGAATTATTCTCTTATAAAGGAAACTACTCTTATTATTTAGAGAAAAAAGAAGCTAGAATAGAACAAGAAAGTGTTGAAGTTGGCAAGGCCAAACAACTTTTTAAAAAGGAATTAACCTGGATGCGTCGCCAACCAAAAGCACGTACTACAAAGTCGAAATCAAGAATAAGCGATTTTACAGAGATTAAGCATAAAGCTAGCCAACGTAGAAACGACCATGAAATTCAACTAGAATTAAACATGGAACGCTTAGGTAGTAAAATTGTAGAGCTTAAAAAAGTATCTAAATCTTATAAAGACAAAGTAATACTAGACGGCTTTAACTACATGTTCCAAAAAGGTGAACGTGCAGGAATTATTGGAAAAAACGGAACGGGAAAGTCGACATTTTTAAATATTTTAACGGAAAGTGCACAACCAGATTCTGGAAAGATAGTTATTGGAGAAACGGTAAAGTTTGGTTACTATACGCAAGGTGGTATTACTCCAAAACCCAACCAAAAGGTTATAGATATTGTTCGTGAGTTTGGTGACCATATTCCTTTAAAAAAAGGAAAACAAATTAGTGCACAACAATTACTAGAGCGTTTTCTTTTTGATAGAAAAAAGCAATATGATTTTGTCGAAAAACTAAGCGGTGGAGAGCGTAAGCGTTTATATTTATGTACTGTTTTAATACAAAATCCCAACTTTCTAATTCTCGATGAGCCAACAAACGATTTAGATATTGTAACCTTAAACGTATTAGAAGCTTTCTTATTAGATTTCCCTGGTTGCCTTTTAGTAGTCTCCCATGATCGATATTTTATGGATAAAATTGTAGATCACCTCTTTATATTTAGAGGAGAAGGCGTTGTAGAAGATTTCCCTGGAAATTATAGTGACTTTAGAGCTTACGAAGACAGTAAACCTGTAATATCCGATGTTTCTGAAGAAGAGAAAAAAGAAAAGAAAAACTGGAAAAAGAACAACAACGTAAAGCTATCGTATAACGAACAGAAGGAATACAAAAACTTAGAAAGCAAAATAAAAACGTTAGAATTTGACAAAGTTGAATTAGAAAAAAAATTCTTAAACCCAGAGCTTTCTACTGAAGAGATAAATAAACTTTCGAGTAAACTACAGTCCATTATTGATGGTATTGAAGAAAAAGAAATGCGTTGGTTAGAATTAACAGAGAAACTGGAAGGTTAAAATAAGTTTTCAGTGCTCAGTAGGCAGTAAACAGTCACTTACTCTTGCTTAACATTCTTTACAGTCTTCAGTAGCCGTTTATAGCTACTTACTCACAAGTAATAACTTAATGTTAGATATTTAATTGAAAATAAAAACTTTAATAACAGAATATTAATCATTCCCGATTAAGTGCTCTCCTCTTATTTTAAGAGGAGAATGAATTCAAATTTCCACAAGAAATTTCAAGAAAGAGGAGTTAAAACATAAAGATTACCGCTGGAGTTTATCTTGAGCGCAGTCGAAAGACGAAATAAAAATGCTAAACCAAATAATAGCCTACATAAAATTCTTACTGCGTTCTACCAATCAACATGGCGTACACTCTCCATTTGTGTACAACCTGATTACTAAATGTTTTTACGACAAATCTAAATACCCACAGTATAAAGAATTAGCATTCTACAAGAAGGTTCTAAATAAAAGTAAACAAAATATTGATGTTACAGACTTAGGTTCTGGTAGTCGCGTTTTTAAATCCAATCAGCGGTTAGTTTCTAAAATAGCACAGAAAGCAGGCGCTTCAAAAAAAGAATCAAAACTTCTGTTTCGCTTAGTAAATTACCTTCAAATTAATACTATTTTAGAATTAGGTACTTCTTTAGGTATTGCAACGCATGCTATGAAATTGGGTAATCCAGAAGCTAAAATTACAACTATAGAAGGTTGTCCTAGTATTTCTGCTTTTACTAAAGATACATTTGGGCAATTCGACTTAAAAAAAATTGAGATACTTACTGGTGATTTTAGCGACGTTATTAAACCTTTGATATCAAATACATATCAATTAATTTATTTTGACGGCAACCATAAAAAAGAAGCAACTTTAAATTATTTTGAAACTTTACTTCCTACAGCAACTAATGATACTGTTTTTATTTTTGATGATATTTACTGGTCTAAAGACATGACCGAGGCTTGGGAAATCATTAAAAAGCACCCACAAGTAACCGTTACAATAGACACCTTTTTCTGTGGCTTAGTCTTTTTCAGAAAAGAACAGAAAAAAGAACATTTTAAAATAAGAGTTTAATTATGTTAATACCTATTCTCGCATTATTTGGATTATTGCTATTAGCTAAAGCATTTGTTTCTGTTATTAATCGCAAACGAAAATTTAGAAACAATAAAACTAAATTTAGAAAAAAAATGAACCGTAAGTAGTCTCATTTATTTTAATCAAACTCATTAACATCCCTTGACTTCTTATTATAATTATAATTGGTTTGATATTGTTTTACTTTTATAACAAAAAGTTTAAATAATTTCTGCTCAAAACTTTTAACTTTTCAACTTATAACTTTTAACTTCGTAGATATGAACCTTCCGATCTAAAATCTTTGAAATTTAACAAAATGATCAAAAGGAAGTAACATGTGACCAATCGTAAATAAAAAAAATAAAAACACATGAAAGTATATACAAAAACAGGAGATAAAGGCACCACTGCCCTATTTGGTGGTACTCGTGTTCCAAAACATCATATTCGAATAGATAGCTATGGTACTGTAGACGAACTTAATTCACATATTGGGCTTATTCGTGATCAAGATATCAATCAGCAATACAAAAACATTTTAATTACTGTTCAAAACAAACTATTTACTGTAGGTGCTATTTTAGCAACAGATCCAGAGAAATTAGTTTTAAAAAACGGAAAAGAGCGTTTAAACATCAATAAAATCTCAGCTGAAGATATTACCCTATTAGAACACGAAATGGATGCTATGAATGAAGCACTTCCACAAATGACGCATTTTGTATTACCTGGCGGACATCAAACAGTGTCATTCTGTCACATAGCACGCTGCGTCTGTAGAAGAGCAGAACGTTTAGCAAGTGCATTAAACGAATTAGAGCCGTTTTTACCAGAAGCTCTAATGTATTTAAACCGTCTATCTGACTACCTTTTTGTATTGGCACGAAAGTTGTCTCATGACTTGCAAGCAGACGAAGTAAAATGGGTTCCTGAAAAGCATTAGAGCTATACAGCAGCACAATCTTGAGTACTGTGATTAAATAACACTGCAAGATATTTAGTATCAAATAGTTTCAGTGAGAAATGACGTTCTTTTTTATTACTGAAAAATAATTCACTTTTTTCTTGCCTATCAAAACTAAAAATTTATTTTTGCAAAAAATAAACCTATTAAGAAATGTATTGGACATTAGAATTAGCATCTCATTTAAGTGATGCACCTTGGCCTGCTACTAAAGACGAACTTATCGATTACGCGATTAGAACTGGAGCACCTTTAGAAGTTACTGAAAATTTACAAGCAATTGAAGACGAAGGAGATTCGTACGACTCGATTGAAGAAATCTGGCCAGATTACCCTACAGATGAAGACTACCTCTGGAACGAGGATGAATACTAAACACGTTGTAACACAACCAACTAGTATTTATTAAGACGAAGCACGACTTTGTCTCTACATAAGAAAAGAAAAAAAGTCTCAATTTGAGACTTTTTTTGTGCTTTAAAATTTAGCCAACCACAGCTAAAAACGTATATTTAAGCCCTTAATATTTAGATGTAAATAACATTTAAAAACGAAGGCACTTCGACTGCGCTCAGTGAGACAGTTGGCAACATAATTAAAATAACAAATGTCATGTTGAGCGCAAGCGAAGCACTTATGACAAACAAATACAAAACTAAGTTTTACCTAGACTAACAATCGACAGGTAATATTTAACCAAATAAAATAAAACTATGAGTTTTTTAGATTCCGTACTAAAGCTATTTGTTGGAGACAAATCCAAACAAGATGTGCAAGCCATATCACCTTTAGTAGATAAAATTAAATCCTTTGAAGCTGCTTTAGAAGCATTATCTCACGATGAGTTAAGGGCAAAAACAGCAGAATTTAAAGCTATTATTGCTGAAACACGCAAACCTTTTAACGCCCGTAAAGATAAATTAAAAGTCGAAGCAGCTGCTACAGAAGATATAGACAGACGTGAAGACATCTATCAAGAAATTGATAAAATCGAAGACGAGTCTTACGAAGCTGTTGAAGAAACTTTAAATACTATTTTACCTGAAGCTTTTGCCGTAGTAAAAGAAACAGCTAAACGTTTTACAAATAATACTCAAATTACAGTTACTGCTAGTGCATTTGACAGAGAGATTTCTGGAACTGGAGACTATGTAACTTTAGATGGAGACCAAGCAACTTGGGCTAACTCTTGGGATGCCGTTGGGAAACCAATTACTTGGGACATGATCCATTACGACGTGCAACTTATTGGTGGTATTGCCATGCACCAAGGTAAAATTGCAGAAATGCAAACTGGTGAAGGTAAAACCTTAGTAGCAACCTTACCTGTTTACTTAAATGCTTTAGCCGAAAAAGGTGTGCATTTAGTAACAGTAAACGACTACTTGGCAAAACGAGATATGGCTTGGATGGCTCCAATTTTCCAATTCCATGGTATGACAATTGATTGTATCGATTACCACAAACCAAATAGTGACGGCCGTAGAAAAGCATATAATTCAGACATTACTTACGGTACAAATAACGAATTTGGTTTCGATTATCTACGTGATAATATGGCAAATTCTCCAGACGATTTAGTACAACGTCCACACCACTACGCCATTGTAGATGAGGTAGATTCTGTATTAGTAGATGATGCTAGAACACCATTAATTATTTCGGGTCCAATACCAAAAGGTAACGAGCATGAGTTCGATGCTTTAAAACCAAAAGTTGAAGACATTGTTTCTGTACAACGTAAACAATTAACACAAACTTTAGTTGAGGCTAAAAAGTTAATTGCAGATGGTGATACTAAAGAAGGTGGTTTTCAATTATTAAGAGTTTATAGAGGTATCCCTAAAAACAAAGCATTAATTAAGTTTTTAAGTGAAGAAGGCGTAAAACAAATTCTTCAAAAAACGGAAAACCAATACATGGCAGACAACAATCGTGAGATGCCAAAGGTTGATGAAGCTTTGTATTATGTAATTGAAGAAAAAAACAATCAGATAGAGTTAACAGATAAAGGTGTAGAATACATCTCTGGAAAAGACAATCCAGATTTCTTCGTGATGCCAGAAATTGGTATTGAAGTTTCTAAAATTGAAGCTAAAGGCCTTTCTTCTGAAGACGAGGCGAACCTAAAAGAAGATTTATTTAGAGAGTTTGGTATAAAATCTGAACGTATTCACACATTAAATCAGCTATTAAAAGCATACGCTTTATTCGAAAAAGACAACCAATATGTTGTTATGGAGAATAAAGTAATGATTGTAGATGAGCAAACTGGTCGTATTATGGATGGTCGTCGTTATAGCGATGGATTACACCAAGCGATTGAAGCAAAAGAAAATGTAACAATTGAAGATGCAACACAAACTTTTGCCACTGTAACACTTCAAAATTTCTTTAGAATGTACCGCAAACTGTCTGGTATGACAGGTACTGCTGTAACAGAAGCTGGCGAGTTATGGGAGATCTATAAATTAGATGTTGTAGAAATTCCTACAAACAGACCAATTGCAAGAAAAGATAAAGAGGATTTAGTTTATAAAACTAAGCGCGAAAAATACAATGCAGTTATAGACGAAGTAACACGATTATCTCAAGCAGGTCGTCCTGTTTTAATTGGTACAACTAACGTTGAGATTTCAGAGTTATTAGGAAAAATGTTAAGCATTCGTAAAATAGACCACAATGTCTTAAACGCAAAGCAACATAAAAAAGAAGCAGATATTGTAGCACAAGCTGGTAATGCAGGACAAGTAACTATTGCTACAAACATGGCAGGTCGTGGTACAGATATTAAATTAAGTGAAGAAGTAAAAGCCGCTGGTGGACTAGCCATTGTTGGTACAGAGCGTCACGATTCTCGTCGTGTCGATAGACAGTTAAGAGGTCGTGCTGGTCGTCAAGGAGATCCAGGAAGCTCTCAGTTCTATGTTTCTTTAGAAGATAATTTAATGCGATTATTTGGTAGCGAACGTATTGCCAAAATGATGGATAAAATGGGATTACAGGAAGGTGAAGTGATTCAGCATTCTATGATTTCTAAATCTATTGAACGCGCACAGAAAAAAGTAGAAGAAAATAACTTTGGTGTTCGTAAACGTTTATTAGAATATGATGATGTTATGAATGCGCAACGTGAGGTTGTTTATAAACGTCGTTTCAATGCCTTAAATGGAGAACGTCTACGTGTAGATTTAGCAAACATGATTTTCGATACGTCGGAAGGCATAGCTGAAACTAATAAAGGAGCAAGTGATTTCAAGAATTTCGAATTCGAATTAATTCGTTACTTCTCAATGCCTTCTCCTATTACTGAAGCTGAGTTTGGAAAATTATCTGCTACAGAATTAGCAAAACGTGTTTACACTGCTGCTTTCGATCATTACAAAGCAAAAATGGAACGTAATGCAGAAGTTGCTTTTCCAGTAATTAAAGATGTTTACGAAAACCAAAGAGACAAGTACAAGCGTATTGTAGTTCCTTTTACAGATGGTGTAAAAACATTACAAGTTGTTACAGATTTAGAAAAAGCATACGAATCTCAAGGTAAAGAACTAGTTAACGATTTTGAAAAAAATATTACACTTGCCATTATTGATGATGCTTGGAAAACGCATTTACGTAAAATGGATGAGTTAAAACAATCTGTTCAATTAGCTGTACACGAACAAAAAGATCCTTTATTAATTTATAAATTTGAAGCTTTTGAATTGTTCAAAACAATGATTGACCAAGTTAATAAAGATGTTATTTCTTTCTTATTTAAAGGTGAATTGCCAAGTGAAAACCAAAGTGCAATTAGCGAAGCTAGAGAAGTAAAGAAAAAAGATAATTTACAAACTCAAAAAGACGAGATTCCTAATCTCGATGAGCGTTCTGCACAAAACAGACAAGCAGGGAATACACAACAACAAAGACAAGTTGTAGAAACTATTGTTCGCGACCAACCAAAAATTGGACGTAACGATAAAGTAACTATTAAACATGTAATGAGCGGTGAAAACAAAACCGTAAAATACAAACAAGCCGAACCTTTAGTGGCTAAAGGAGAATGGGTTATTGTTAATGAGTAACACAACTCCTGCAAAGGCAGAAATTTTAAAATTAAAAACCCGAAACATAAATGTTTCGGTTTTTTTGATTTTAATAAGTTAGTGAAATTGTCAATTATTTTATTACTAACTTTGTTTTCCCAAATCAATAAACCTATTATGAAAAAACATTACTTTTTTACAATTGCTTTTAGTGTGCTATTGTTAGTATCACAATTTACAAATGCACAAGGCACAGAAACCTTTGACAATGAAAATGCTGGCTCTAGCTCCTTTTCTGAAAACGGTGGATTAACATTCAATATTACTAGTTCCACAGGAGAGGATTATGATGTTTTTGAAGATGGCTTCGCTAATAGTGACACTTCTCCTGGATCATCAGACCAATGCTCTAATTGCGGTTGGAACGGAACAGCTTCTGATCAAAAATTTGTTGATCTAACTGGTACCAACAATAATAATGGAGATGGAAATGGAAGTAGTTTTACAATAAGTTCTGCAGACGGAACAGACGTAACAATTAAATCTCTTTATTTATTTTGCTCTACTAATGCCATAGGTGTGCACTCTGGAGACTTAACAATCACTGGAAAAAAAGATGGAAATCCTACTCCTGTTTACGAATTCGTCTTTTCTGGAACTTATGCAAACCCAACTACTTTTACTCCTAACAATGGTTTTACATTTATAGATATGGCTTCAACAGATAGCGTAGACCATAGTAATACAAATGTAGATGAAATTACATTTACGTCTTCTGGGAATTTAGACTATATGGCATTAGACACTTTTACTTGGGGAGCATCAACTCTTTCTAATAATGACTTTAAAATAGCTAATAAACCTAGTCTTTTTCCTAACCCAGCTAAAGAAACAATAACAATCTCTAATTTAGAAACTCCTACTAGCTACTCAATAATTAATATTTTAGGTAAAACCATATCTACTGGTAACATAAACAATAACGGTACTATTAATATATCAAAACTATCAAATGGTGTTTATTTTATAAAATTAAAAACAAACGAAGTGATTCGTTTTATAAAACAATAAATAATTTTATTTTTAAAAATAAAAAATCTCAATTAAATAAATTGAGATTTTTTTTTAACATTCCGTTAAAAAGTTGATGCACAAATAGCTCCTCTCCTATTTATGAAGTATTCATTTTTATTTCGTAATTTTATTAAATCAACTAACTAAAAAAACATGATTAGAAACATACTCGCAACTATAGTTGGCTTTATAACTGCAGGAATAGTAGTCTATATATTTGAAACCTTAATTGGCCACAGTCTATTCCCATTGCCAGATGGTGCAAAACCTGAAGATATGGAATGGATTAAAAACAATATGACCAAATTACCAACAGGAGCAAAAATATGTGTTGTAGTTGGGCACTTTATGGGTATTATTAGTGGTATGTTTATAGCTGGATTTATTTCTAAAACAAGTATGATTCCTGCTTACATTGTAGCTGTTATTATGATCTTAGCTACTGCATTTGTAACCTTTCTATTACCAAAAGAAACATGGTTTATTATTGCTGAAGTTATTGGTGTAATTACTAGTTTTTATTTTGGAAAAACATTGGCACAACGTAATGTTTTTAATTAATGTTAGACAAAAATATATAGTTATAAATATAGTATCTAATTGCGTAGCAACTTATAATTGAAACATTCTAAATTAATATTACCCATAATTGTAATCTCTCAGTTTTGTTGTACATCACTCTGGTTTGCCGGAAACGGAGTAATAAACGATCTCATAGTAAACTTCAATCTTAAAGCGACAGCTTTAGGACATTTAACTTCTGCTGTACAATTTGGTTTTATTATTGGTACACTCCTATTTGCTATATTAACCATTGCAGATCGCTTTTCACCTTCCAAAGTCTTCTTTATAAGTGCGCTACTTGGTTCTTTATTTAATTTAGGTGTAATATATGAAGGCAACACATTAACAAGCTTACTTATACTGCGCTTTCTAACTGGTTTTTTTCTAGCAGGCATTTATCCTGTAGGTATGAAGATAGCTGCCGATTATTACGAAAAAGGACTTGGCAAATCGCTCAGTTTTTTAGTTGGCGCCTTGGTTTTAGGCACAGCTTTACCACATTTATTAAAAGAAATAACAAATACATATCCTTGGGAATCTGTATTAATTACAACATCTACACTTGCTTTACTTGGCGGTTTATTAATGATAGCCCGAGTTCCAAATGGTCCATATCGTAAAGTGAGCCAGAAAACAGACTTATTAGCCTTTTTTAGCATTTTTAAAAACAGAACATTTAGAGCTTCAGCCTTTGGTTATTTTGGGCACATGTGGGAACTGTATACTTTTTGGGCATTTGTTCCTTTTATGTTAAAAAAATATAGCGAATTTAATACTTCAGTAGTATTTAATATTCCCATGCTATCATTTGTTATAATTGGAATAGGAGGATTAGCTTGCGTAATAAGTGGTTTTATCTCTATAAGAATAGGCGTAAAAAAAACAGCGTTTATAGCTTTACTTTTATCAGGTATATGCTGCTTAGTATCTCCCATAGTTTTTACAACACAATATGAAACCCTATTTATTGCTTTTCTTATTTTTTGGGGCATGGTTGTTATTGCAGATTCTCCACTATTATCTACATTAGTAGTAAAAAATGTGCCAGCAGAAATAAAAGGCACAGCACTTACTATTGTAAATTGTTTAGGGTTTTTAATTACAATAATAAGTATTCAATTTATTACTGTACTCACCGAATTTACAGACTCCAATAGTATTTTTTTAATTTTAGCAATAGGACCACTTTTCGCTTTGGTTTCATTGAGAAAAAAAAGCAAAACCGTCTTTTCACAATCTTAACAATGGGTAATATTAGTTTAAAAAAATTAACTTAGCACATAATAGTACTCATAATAAGTCTTTTAAAAGTAAGTACATTTAATTAATCTAACCCTAATGGACAAGAGATTAAACCCTCAAACTACTGCTATAATAGCAATAAATAGTGATGAGATTATATACCAATTTAACGCAGGAGCAGAAACCCTATTAGGCTACTCTGCTTCTGATATGATTGGCTTAAAGAAAACTAATTTCTTTTTAGTTGAAGAAGAGTATCAAAATTTCAAAAAAGATATTGCTTCTCGATATAGTATTAAAGATTCAAATTTTGATCCTTATCAAGTTTTAGCTAAAAATAATGATTATGATTCTCGTGAATGGACTGTTGAAAGAAAAGATGGCTCTACATTTATTGCACACTCTACATTAATACCCTTAAAAACGGATAGTGGAGAATCCGTTGGATTTATGCGAATATTAAAAAACGTAACTGATCAAAAGCAAATTGAATCGGAGCTATTGCGAAAAAATCAAGTTTTAAATACCGCTGAAAAAATAACCATGACAGGTAATTGGCAATGGGATACTGTGATTAATAAAGTAGAATGGTCCAGTAACCTATTTAATATTTTTGAAGTAGACCCAAATGAAAGTTTAAACTTTGAGACTTATTTTAGTTTTGTTCACCCGGAGGACAAAGAAATTGTTAGCATATCTTTTGAAAAATCTATAAACGATAAGAAATTTTACGATCTGTTGCATCGTATTAAATCTACAAGTGGTAAAACAAAAACAATTCAACTTCTTGGAGAGGTTATTACAGATAACAAAGGCCATGTTATTGAAATTATAGGAACCTGTCAAGACGTAACTGAGCAGCGTATGGCAGAAATTAAGTTTAAAGGACTTTTAGAATCTGCTCCAGATGCTATGGTAATAGTTAATGATAAAGGTAAAATACAGTTAATTAATAAGCAGGCGGAGAAATTGTTTGGCTACCAATCTGAAGAATTAATAAATAAACCAGTAGAATTACTAATTCCAAAAAGATATAAAGATAAACACACCTCCCATCGTGATCTATTTTTCAACATACCAAAAACAAGAAAAATGGGACAAGGAAGAGAACTTTATGGTATTAATAAACAAGGTCTAGAAATACCTATTCAAATAAGCTTAAGCCCTCTTAAAACAGAAGAAGGTTTACTTGTTTCTGCAGCAATAAGAGATATCACATTTCAAAAAAAAGCAGAAAAGAAAATATTAGAAGCCAATGACAGCTTAGAAGTATTGGCAAAAAAACTTACTACGCAAAACATACAATTAGCCGATTTTGCACACATAACTTCACATAATTTACGTGCTCCTGTTAGTAATCTAAATTCTTTATTAGATTTTTATAAAACAGCAGAATCAGAAGGTGAAAGAACTATTTTATTCGAAAAATTTGAAATTGTTATAAATCACCTTACAGAAACTTTAAACACATTAATTGAAGCATTAAAGACAAAAGACGACAGTGATATCGAAATAGAAATGCTTACATTTAATGAAGTCTTAAATAAAACAAAAGAAATTCTTTCTGGTCAAATTTTAAAAACTGACACAAAAATAACTAGTGATTTTACAACAAATCCAAATATTAAATATAATAGAGTTTATTTAGAAAGTATTTTTCTTAATTTAGTAGGCAACGCTATTAAATATAAATCTGAAGATAGGTCACCAGAAATTTTTATTTCTTCTGCGTTAGAAGATGGTATTCAAAATCTCAAGTTTAAAGATAATGGTCTAGGCATTAACCTAGAAAGGCATGGACATAAAATCTTTGGATTAAACAAAGTGTTTCATAGACACCCAGACGCCAAAGGCGTAGGTTTATTTATGACAAAAGTACAAGTCGAATCTATGGGAGGAAAAATATCTGTAGAAAGCGACGTTAATGTAGGTTCAACTTTTAAAATTAATTTCAATGAATAAAGTAATGACTAAAAATTTTAATTTTTGTATTGTTGATGATGATGATATTTATCAATTCACTATGAAAAAAACTATAGAATCTCTTAATCTAGCAAAAAGCATCATTGCTTTTTCAGATGGTGAAGAGGCTTTAAATTTCATGATTGAAAATCTTAATAAAGATGACGAACTTCCTGATATTATTTTGCTTGATATAAACATGCCTATAATGGATGGGTTTCAGTTTATGGAAGAGTATATTAAGATTAAACCCAACTTAGGAAAAAAAATAACGATATATATGGTGTCGTCTTCTGTTGATATAGCAGATATTGAAAGAGCAAAAAGAATAAGTGATATTTCAGATTATATCATTAAACCTATTAAAAAAGGGAAATTACAATCTATTATTTCAAAATTACTTAGTGAGTAAAAGATAACAACTATTAAGCAATACAACTTACCAATAATTAGAAACGTAAATAAAGTTTACAATCCCAAAATAACTTCAGGATTAACAGTGTTTTTCTTATAAAATTCTAAATCTGTTATAGAACACACTCCTGGATAGTCACCAAAATTATCTTGCAAGTCTTCAATAATTTGAAAATGTAAATGTGGTGCATAATCACCGTTTACCTCAGCTGCACCTAAATAAGCAATTGTTTCGCCTTGCTTTACCTTATCTCCCAATTTTAAGCGCTTCAAAGATTCGCGAGACAAATGTCCGTAAAGTGTATAAAACACAAAACTATCTAGCTCATGTTTTAAGATTACTGTTGGTCCATAATCGCCATAATTAGTATTATCCTTAAAACTATGTATTTCGCCATTAAAAGCTGCTAAAACCGATGTTCCTGCTGCTATCCATAAATCTAAACCAATATGAATGTTACGTTCGGTTTCAGGATTTGGGTTATTAAAATAATCGCTACGATTATAAATACCACGTTTTTCAAGGTAACCACCAAAAGCTACTTTTTTGTTTCTTTTATTAAGGTAATTGGTAATATAGGTGTCCCAATCTTTAGAAGATGAAATATCGAAGTTTTGTAAGTCTGTATTAGCTTCAGATAAATCGATTGGTGTGTAGTCACTTTTAGAAATAGAAGCATCGATTACACATATATTTTGTGTACCGAAAGCTGTCAAGCGTGTTTTAAAATCTTTTGAATTCATATTTAATACGTAAAAACGATCATTCATATTGAACTCAAAAATAAAATTTATTCAGCAATAACGTTGCTATACTTTGCATTAATTACAATGGTTTTATTAGAATCTCCAGTGTTTGGGTTATGCTTAATTGTTTTATTGTTTGTTTTCTCCTTATTAAATTTTGATTGATTACCTTTAAAATACAGGTTATAATTTATTGATTTTGGTAAGTTTAAAAGCGCATCGCTATTTTCTAAAACAATATTAAGGTTATTAAAATCTTCTGTAATATTCTGTACATACAAATCTCCAAAACTACCATCTATAACCGAGTTTCCGCTTAAATTCTCAATATCGATATTAGAAGATACCGCATTAAGCATTAAATCTTTAGCAGACTTAATAATGGTTTTAGAAGCATAATTCAACTTTAAAGCACCTGCATTCCAAGATTGAATAGAAGCATTAGAGTAAGAAATATTGATGGAAGCGTCGCTTCCATCAATACTATTAGCTAAAAATTTACCGTGAGAAATAGTAATGTCTGGATTACTAATTACTGAAGCCATTTTAAGTTCTCCATGCCTAACATTAAGCTTTAATTTTGCTTTTTTAGGCATTTTAATCTTTATTATTTTTTTAAAATCTTGAGTTTTTTTCGAGTCATCAAAAAGGTTTTTAGATTTTGAATCTCCAAACGCAGCTTCCATCTTTTCCTCGAAAGCCTTACCAAACTCCTCTCCCCATTTTTCCATTGCCGGCGCTAATTTTTCTTCAAACTGCTTACCAAAGTCTTCTCCCCATTTCTCCATTTTCTTTTCAAAATCTTTACCAAAACCTTCCTCAAAAGCTTTTTCAAAATCTTTACCAAAGTTCTCTCCCCAATCCTCCATTTCCTTTTCGAACTTATCCAAATCAGATTGCTTGATGCTTTTAGCCCATTGGCGCATTTCATTTTCATAATCTTCACCATATTCTTTTCTGTACTTTTTACTCCAAGAGTTTAAATATGGCTCACCTTCTTCTTGGTATTTATCAAAATCGAAATCCATATTATAGTTACCATCTGGAGATTTTGGAATACGCAATACTTTTAAAGCTTCTGGTAAATCTTTTAAAGATTCTAAACCACTTAAACCTTCTAATAAAGGACCTAAATTCAAGTTAAAATCCATATTTGATAAAGCCTCAATAGACTCTTCATCTAGAATATTAATACTCATGTCGTCCGTCCACAATCCTTGAGAACCTTTAGAGTTAATTGTTATTTTATTTCCGTTTCCATCGATATCTAAATCCCAAGCTTTCAACGCTAATTTAAGATCTTCTTTACTCAATTTGTTACTTTCAATATAAGCTTCAATCTCAACGTAGTCTTTATTCCAAGTATCTACCTCGATATTGGTGTGGCTAGCATCTAAATAGATTGTAGATTGATTACTTGCTTTTAATGTTTCCTTTGTTTTAGTCAATCTGTTTTGCGCTAAGGCACTACAGGTTACAAATAAACAAAGCATGCTGATATATATATGTTTCATGTTTTTATTTTTTTGATTTGTTGAAAAAAATTTCAACTTTAAAATTGATTAGCATTTACCGTATTCAAGTCTTTTAATTGTTCTTTTAAACGATACATTAAGTTTAATCTTAATTTTAAATTACTAATAAGTGCATCTACAGTTAACTCGTCTGGACCTTCGTTTGTAAGCTCTATATTTAGACGTTTGTATTCTGATTTAAGCTCGTCTAATCGTTTTACATAACCATCAAACAGTTCTTTGTTTTCTGGTGTTAGTTTTACTTTAGACAGTTCTATATTAATATTAGCGAGATAATAATCTTCAACCTTTTTTAAGTCTGGAGAAATATCCCCAATTGTTTTTGTTTCAATAGGTGCTACATCTGTAACGGTAATACCTTGGGTATTTTCGGCATTAAAAAACTGAAAACCTCCAAAACATAAACCTAAAAACACGACAACACTTGCTGCGATAGACAGCCAATTAAATTTCTGTTTTTTCTTTTCTGGCAAAGCCGTTTCTAGTTTGTTTAGAAAACGTACTTCGTGACCAGATGGCATGCGCTCTGTAGACTGTTTGTTGTCTGCTTCAAAAAGGTCTCTAATATCTTTCGCCATAACTCTTATGTTTTAGTAATTCTTTTAATTTCACTTTTCCTCTAGACAATTGTGTTCGTGATGCGACTTGTGTTATGTTTAATATTTCGGAAATCTCCTCATGGTCGTAACCTTCTACTAAAAACAACATTAACACATACTTGTACTTGTCTGGCAGATTCTTAATTGCTGCCTTAATTTCGTCTAGAGTTGTTGTATCTTCTACTGTCCAATCGTTATTATCAATAGCATCAATTACTTTTAAATGAACGTCTTCTAAGGCAACCACACGCTGCTTTTTTAGTTTGAGATAATCGATACTTTTATTAATAACAATTCGTTTTAACCAAGCTCCAAAAGTAACGTCGCCTTTAAATTGATGCAGTTTCGAAAATGCTTTTATAAAAGATTCTTGTACTACATCTTCTGCCTCTGCGGTGTGGTTTACAAAACGTTTCGCAATACAATACATACCATCACAATACTGGTTATATAGTTGCAATTGTGCCTTGCGATTGTTTTGTTTACACAATTCAATAATATTTAATTGAACGACTTTCACTTAATGGTTTTTGGTTAGTTTATTTTCGAACTCACACTAAAGACGAGTCAAAACTTAAGATGTTGCAAAAAACTTATATTATTTTTTAAAGATAGCAACAAAAAATATTAAAATCGCGTTAAGGTATTGACCATCCTTAGCATTTAAAGTATCTTTACCACCTTGAATTAATCCTAATAAATTTCCCTATGAAACGGTTTATCGTTTTTTTACTTGTTATTATTTTCGCTATTGTTGGTTATTTCTATTTTACTAAAACTGGTATTTTTGAAGAACGAAAGAGTCCTAAAGACACCGTTGCTTTTAATTTGAACGATTTAAAATTAAGAATCTTTTATAATAGACCATCTAAACGTAATCGTGAAGTTTTTGGCGCATTAGTCCCTTTTAACGAGGTTTGGAGAACTGGAGCAAATGAGGCTACTACTTTTGAAACGAATAAAGCTTTAAAAATTGGTAACGATTCGCTTCCGGCAGGAAAATACACCTTATGGAGTATCCCAAACGATACCTCGTGGAATGTAATGTTTAATGCTAAACAATATAAATGGGGCGTTGACGAGACTATGAAACCTATGCGTATTCCAGAATTTGATGTTGCTAGCCTATCTGTACCGGTTCAAAAATTAGATAAACCTGTAGAGCAATTTACTATCGCTTTCGATAATTCTACAGATAACTTATCTTTAACCATGGCTTGGGATGTCGCAAAGGTTGTTGTGCCACTTAAATAACCACAGTTTTTAGATTTCCTCAAATTCTCGAATGTCAATTATAGCGCAATCGAAATCATAATAAAACAAAAAATATAAAATATAAAATAATAAGTTTTTCGCTTTCGCGGAAGTAATAAGAAATGGCTAATAAAAAATCAGCATTAAAAGAAAACGATGGTATTCCTACTCCAGAAATAACCAGCGATAATGCTATTTCGAAAATTAAAGAAAGCCGGAGACAGAAAAAATCGACTAACGATTTAGTAACAGCCATATTAAAAGGAAACATTACAGCATTAAGCCAATCTATTACTTTAGTAGAAAGTAAAAACACCAAACATTTAGAACAAGCCAATGCTATTATAAAAGCATGTTTACCGCATGCTAACAAATCTATACGTATTGGAATTACAGGCGTTCCTGGTGTTGGAAAGAGTACTTTTATTGAAGCTTTTGGTTCTTATTTAACTAGCATTGGCAAAAAGGTTGCCGTCTTAGCAGTAGATCCAAGTAGTTCGATTACTAAAGGGAGTATTCTTGGAGATAAAACTAGAATGGAAGATTTAGTAAAAGACAAAAATGCTTTTATTAGACCAAGTGCTTCTGGCACATCGCTTGGTGGTGTTGCTAGAAAAACACGCGAATCTATTATTTTATGTGAAGCCGCAGGATTCGATACTATTATTATTGAAACCGTTGGTGTTGGGCAAAGTGAAACTGCTGTGCATAGTATGGTGGATTTCTTCTTGCTATTAAAACTCGCAGGTGCTGGAGACGAATTACAAGGCATAAAACGCGGTATTATAGAAATGGCAGATGCTATTGCTATTAATAAAGCCGATGGCGATAATGCTAAACGTGCCAAACTAGCGAAAGTTGAGTTTAATCGTGCATTGCATTTATATCCAATAAAAGCCTCTAAATGGCAACCAAAAGTGATAACATGTAGTGCTATAGAAAATCAAGGTATTAAAGATATTTATAGTATGATTTCGGATTACTTAAAACTAACAACCGACAACAACTACTTCTATTCTAAACGAAACGAACAGAATAAATTCTGGTTAATACAAACTATTGAAGACCAACTTAAAAGTGATTTCTTTAATAATACTGAAATTAAAAAAGAACTTAAAAAACAATTAGAGCTTATTGAGGCTCATGAAACGACACCTTTTGTGGCAGCTGAGTATTTATTAGGATTAGGAAAATAATAACCGAAGTGGATAAGGCTGAAAACAAAATAGCACACTGGACCACTTGCCAAGAATGCAATGGACAAGGCAAAAAAAGCAGAAAACTAAGTAAAAAAGTAAGACGCCTTCACCAGATTGTTCTTAATGATTTTAAAAAATCAAAAACCACAAAACAAGTACCTACTCTACCCAAACGTACACTATACACTTGTTTAAACTGTTCTGGTTCTGGATTAATTTCATCTATTAACCCAACTAATGTAGACACAGAAAACTATCCACATGTTGCTATTATTGGTGCCGGAATTGGTGGAACTGCTTTAGCGGTTGCTTGCCTGCATCGTGGTATTCCTTTTACACTTTTCGAACGCGATAATAGTTTTAATTCTCGATCTCAAGGTTATGGCCTGACTTTGCAACAAGCCAGTAAAGCAATGAAAGGATTTGGTATTTCAAAACTAAAAGAAGGTGTCGTTTCTACAAAACACATAGTCCATACTACAGATGGAAAAGTAATTGGTGAATGGGGAATGCGAAAGTGGATGCCAACAGATACCAAAACAACCTCAAAATCTACAAACATACATATCGCAAGACAATCTCTACGTTTAGCCTTACTAGAGCAACTTGGAGGAGAAAAAGCAGTACAATGGCAACACCAATTAATAGATTTTGAAACACCAAAAGACGAAGGTGTTTCATTAAATTTCAAGGTTAACGGAAAACTAAAAAATATAAAAGCAGACCTTGTAGTTGGTGCAGATGGTATTAGAAGTACTATGCGAAAATTATTAATTGGTGAAGACAAAACACCTTTGCGCTACTTAAATTGTATTGTAATATTAGGCATTTGTCCATTAGAAGGCATTGAAGATAGAGATAATGCCTTATTAGATTCGGCTACGGTATTTCAAACGGCCAATGGTAACGAGCGTATTTATATGATGCCTTACACGACAAATTCAATAATGTGGCAACTTAGTTTCCCTATGCTTGAAAAAGATGCTAAAATATTAAGCGCCAAAGGACCTCAAGCATTAAAAGAAGAAGCTTACCGAAGAGCACAATGGCATAAACCTATTCCTCAAATTCTAGAAGCTACAGAAAGCATTCATATTTCTGGATATCCTGTTTACGATCGTGCATTATTAAAACCAAAACACTTAGAAAAAGAAAAACAAATAACACTTATTGGTGATGCCGCTCACCCAATGAGTCCGTTTAAAGGTCAAGGTGCAAACCAAGCATTGTTAGATGCACTTGCACTTGCTAGAGGCATCTCTAGAGGATGCAGACCGTTATCGCAATGGAGAACAGCTGGAATACGAGAAAGTGTATTAACAGACTTTGAAGCAGAGATGCTAGAACGCAGTGCTTCTAAAGTAAAAGATTCTGCTGAAGCTGCAAAGTTTTTACATTCAGATACTGTACTTGATAAAAGTGATAAACCTAGAGGCCGAGATTAGAAAAAACAAGCCTAATTAATAGATTACAATAACATAAACCTTCGCTAAAAACATAGTAAATATTTACTATTTACTAAAAACTTCCGCATCTTTGTTTAAAAATAAATACCTGTGGATTTTACAAGTAAAAAACTAATTATATTCGATTTCGACGGCACACTTATTAACAGCATTCCCGATTTAACTTTGGCTGTAAATAAAATGTTATTACATTATAATGCATCACCATTAACAGTACAAGAAGTTACACCATTTATTGGTAATGGCGCAATGCCACTTGTAAAACGTGCTTTAAAAAAAGCACTACCAAAACAAGAACTTACAGATGTCTTTTTAAAAGAAGCATTTACTATTTATTTTTCGGCATATACAGCAGTCACTTGCGATAAGACTTTTATGTATCCTGGTGTTTTAGAGACGTTAACCAAACTTGATAAAAAAGGTTATAAAATGGTAATTTGTACAAATAAACCATTTAGTTTTATTGCTCCTATTTTAGAAAAATTAGAGATAAAACACTTTTTTAAATCTTGGATTGGAGAAGACTCTTTATCTACAAAAAAACCAGATGCAGCTCCGCTTTTGCACTTAGCCAAAACACAAGAAATAGCTATTAAAAACTGCATTATGGTTGGTGACTCTAAAAATGATATTCTTGCAGCCCAAAACGCAAATATGGAAAGTATTGGAGTAAGTTATGGTTACAATTACAACGAAAACATTGCCGATTATAATCCAACAGTGGTAGTTGATTGTTTTTCGGACTTAGAAGCCCTTTTTTAGTATGACTATTAAACATGATGTAGGTATTATAGGAGGTGGTGTTTCTGGCGTTGTAATCGCACTACAGCTATCTGAATATGGTATAGATAACATTTTATTCGAACAAGAAGAAAGCGTGGTAAATGGTCCGCCATTTTGCCATTTGCATGCTGGTGGGAATTTGTATCCAGATATCTCCGACGAGCAATGTAGAATCCTCTTAAAACAATCGATAGAAATGGCGCGACTATTCCCGCAGTCTATTGATGAAAGACCTACATTTATAAGTATTCCTAAAACTGAAAAATACGCCGTTTCTCAAATTGAAAACCGACTAGATATGTTGGTGGATTATTATAAAACATTAATTGCTGACGATCCAGAAAATGAAATTCTTGGTGCTCCAGAAAATTATTATAAACTTTATAATAAAGAAGATTTACAAATTTTAGCAGAGCAACCTACAACAGCTGTCCCAAATACGGCAGATGAATGGATGTGTAACGCTATTAAATTAATAGATTATAAAAAATTAAAAACGCCTGTAATTTTAGTACAAGAATACGGATGGAATTTTTTTAGACTGGGAGCGCAAGCGCAATTAGCTTTAAGCAGCTCTAAGAAATGTACTTTAAAAACAAATACCGCTGTTACCGATATTAAAGATTTTAGAGATAAAAATCTAAATCATAATTGGGAAATACACACTAAAGACAACGTCTACGAGGTTAAATACTTAGTTAATGCTTCTGGCTTTAAAACGGGAGAAATTGATAATGCATTACATTTAAAATCCGAACGTTTAATTGAGTTTAAAGCTGCTTATGTTTCAAAATGGCAGCCTATTCCTGGATTAATTCCAGAATTAATTTTTCATGGAGAACGCGGTACACCAAATGGTATGGCACAACTTACGCCCTACCGTGATGATTATTACCAAATTCATGGTATGACTAACAATATCACCTTATTTAATGAGGGTATGGTACAGTCTAAAACCGATGATGCTCAGCCTGAGTTTAATTCTGAAATCGAACAAAAACTGTCTCGTGACTGGAGTCAAGAAGATATAAATACAAGAACGAATAATGCTATTGCTTTTGTGGGTAAATTTGTACCTTCATTTACAAGTGCAACTGTTGGAGGACCTCCTTTATATGGGGCACAACAAATTTTTGGTGACGATCCAAATTTAAGAGTTGGAGAAGTTCATTTTCCAAGTAAATTTTATGCGCGTAGCGAAATTATTAAGGCCTCTTCTGCCTTAACTGTTGCAAATCAAATTATAGAAAAAATTGTAGAGGAAGGCATTGCTAAGAAACGAACAAAGGAGTTACCAACTACTTTATTAAAAAGTATCTCGAAAACAGACATTGATGTTTTAGCAACAAAATTTGCCGTAGATAGAGGTTATCCTGAAGCACTATCGAAATTGGTTATTGATAAATAGTAACGGTTTTTGTTATAGATAGGTTTTAATTAAGGTTAAATTGTTTGCTTTGCTAGGCTTTTGTTTTACTTGACTTTGTCAGAAAAAACAACTAACTTCGTTTAACATCTGATATAAAACATTGAAACGCTTTTATATCAATGGAATATTGTATGCAATTTGACAACCAATGAACAAAGGATTAAAATATGGACTTCTGATTTTCGGAATTGTAATAATTACAGTTGTCGGATTTATTGGATTTGGACTTTACTCAATGGAAATTGAAGACCATTATGGCGACCTAAAAGAATTATATTATGATTCAAAAAGTGGAGATATAATACTGAATAAATCTACTTCTGAATTTGGAATAATCGAAAAAAACTGGAAACGTTTAAATATCCGAACTCATAAAAAAGATTCTACGGATTTATATAATTGGGTTTATCAAAACGGAATTGAAACCAAGGCGGAAATTTACAGACCGATAATTGAAACGGAAAACATAAATAGTTTGAATTATTCAGAGGTTGTTGACAAAATAAATGCTTCTGAAATGACTTTTATAAATGGAAATAAAAAAGAATAAAAACTGCATACAACACCGTATAAAAATAATTGCGGCTTAGTGCTTAATCAAAGGTCGTTGCGTGTTTGTAACGTCTGATTTTCCTTCGGAAAATCCTCGCATACAAACCCGCAACTATTCTTATACATAAACGTTAAACGAACCTTTCCAAAATCCATAAAAAAGCACAGTCTCAAAACTGTGCTTTTCACTTTTCTATTTTTACACTTAAGAGCTATTAATAAAATTCTTGTTACCTCTTGTACATTTTAGTCAACCATAAAAAACGGCCTCATACTAATTCTTTTGAGCTCTCATATCTTTTAATACAGTTGTTTATATACTGAAGCAAAACGAGTATTAGTAGGCTACAATTAAAGTACAATCACCTTCTTTTCTATGCTTTCGTTTTGCTTGACTTTATCAGAAAAACAACTAACTTCGTTTAACATCTGATAAGCAATATTGAAACGCTTTTTTATCAATGGAACTTTTCACTTAATGTCTAAGCATAGCCGAAAAAATAATAAATGAATATAATTGACTCTCTTTTTGGAAAAAAAAAGACTTTTAATCATCCTGTAATTGGGATTTTAAAAAGCCAAAGAATTAAAGGTAATAACTCTACTAAAAGTTACACTTGGCATGGAAATATAAAATTAAGTAACAAATTACTTGTAACAACTATTATCCTAGAAGGAAATAATTCAAGTCCTTTTGCTAATCACTTAAATTTTATAAGTCAGTTAATTCAGAATTGGGAAAGTGCGTATTTACCGAAAATTGAAAATGAAATTAACAAAATCGGGATTAATAAAATTGAAAAATATTCTAATTGGAAAAATGATTTTTACTTATCTGCAATCTATCCGATGAATGATAAAAGTAATGAATTTGAATTAACATTGGAACCGATAAATACAGATATTACAAACTCCATAAGCATCGAAATTAAAAATAATATTATTACAAAAGTTGAAAAATACGAGTAATAAAAAACGTAAGCACAACACTGTATATTAAAAATTACTATTTTATGCTGAACACTGTCAGTTGCTGTACTTGCTAGCTTCCAATTTTCCTATGAAAAACCTTAGCACACAAACACACAACTTTTTATATACATAAACGTTAAACAAACTTTCCTAAAACCCACAAAATAAGAATACTAAGAAGCAAAATGAATAACAACAGACTGTCAATAAGGTTAAATTGTACGCTTTGCTCTTCTTTTTTTTCTTGACTTTGCCACAAAAATCAATTAACTTCGTTTAACATCTTATAAAAAACACTTGAGCTTAAATTGGTTTAGTATTTAAACAATTTTTAATCAATAAAATAGTGTGTTTCATAAACAAAACAAATATGAAAAAACTGATATTTATATTCTTTTCTTTGATTTATTTAACAACTTTTGCTAATGACGGCGCTTATTACGCCTCTGGAAATCAATTAATTCCAATTTCGGAAAATGACGTTTCAATAACAAAGGAAATATTAACTCTTGAAAGAAGGATAGTTAACGACATTGAATATGTGTATGTAACCGTAAATTATACTTTTTACAATCCTAACTCTGAGAAAACAATATTGGTAGGTTTTGAAGCTCCATCTCCTGCTGGTGATGTTAATGGATTCCCTAAAAATGGAGCACATCCATATATGTCCAATTTTAAAGCAATTATGAATGGAGAGGTCTTAAAATTTGAAACCTCAATGGTAAATACAGAAAACTATTATATAGATAATCGCATCGATGCTAAAACTGAAAAGGAAGTTATTGGTGACGATTTTAATGCAAACGAACCTGATTTCTATTATGTTTATCATTTTAACGCGACATTTAAACCTGGTGAAAACAAAGTCATTCATACCTATAGATTTGAAATGTCTGGGTCAATTTCAGAAAATTACAGCTTTGATTATATTTTAACAGCGGCAAATAGATGGGCAAACAATCAGATTGACGATTTTACATTGAATATTGATATGGGACCTAATCAAGGTTTTGAAATAAGAAATACTTTTTTTAAAAACGAGAATGAATGGCTCCTTAATAATGGAAGAGCTTTAAGTACAAATAATAATTCTCTTAAATTCATTACAAACAAAAATGGAATCACTTTTAAAAAGAAAAACTTTCATCCAGAAGGTGAATTGTTTATAAAATCAATAAATGGTCCTATGAAGGAACACTATACCTCTTTTGATTCAAATTCTCATAATTTACCAAAAAAAATAAATTTAAAAAATACAGGCACAAATTCTATTAATGAAAAGTCCTTTAAGATTTTAAAAAATCTTCCTTTCGCTATTAGAGGTTACGTATTTAAGACTGAACTAATTCAAGATTATTATTTATCGCAAAGTTGGTATCAACCAAAAGTTGAATACAAAGCTAATTTGCAATCATTATTGTCTGAAGAAAAAGAATGGTTGAAAATAGTTAAATCGAAAGAATGGGATAAATAAAGAAAACACAACAGTGTATAAAGTAATCACGGTTTAAGACTAACTCCAAAACTCTATATTTACTTACTAAGTTTTGTAAAATAAAATGTGACATTTAAGGTTAAATCAAAATGCAGTGTTTATCTCTTACCCTTCGTTTCTTACACTAAACATTAAACGAACCTTTCCAAAATCCATAAAAAAAGCACCTAAGCTCAAAATATTCAGAAGTAAAACGAGTAATAATAGTCTGTAATTAAAGCTCGATTGTCTGCTTTGCTATGCTCTCGTTTTGCTTGACTTTATCAGAAAAAACAACTAACTTCGTTTAACATCTGATAAAAAACATTGAAACGCTTTTTTATCAATGGAATAGTTGTGCATAATTTGACCAAACCAAAATCTGAACTGATTGAAAAGAGTATTAATTGTTTTTGGAATTATAATAATTAGTTTAGAAATAGCTCTATATTTTTATTGGTACAAAGAATTAAAATTTATGGAATTCTTTGTTACACTAGGACTTTGTCATTTAGCTAATACAGCCATTTTTTTCGGATTTCTGACTGAAATACTAGCAAAAGAGAAAAGGGAATTGATAAAAAAACTATCAATAATTTTAGGCTTATCTTTTTTTTAATCCTTTATTTTAATGGTTCTCGAGTTCAAAACCGGATTGACAATGATGGAATCTTAACAAATGGAATTGTAATCGAAAAAAAGTATGGTGCGAAAACATCACCTTACTTGATAACTGAATTTAGCCATAATGACTTAAAATATGAATCACAATTAACAATACCTGATTCGCGAGAATTTGAAAAAATAAAATTAGGAGATTCTGTCTTAATTAAATTTGTCAAAGAATATCCAAAGATGATGAACAGAACAGAAAAACTATTGAAATAATAAAAACTATGCACAACACAGTATAAAAATAATGCTTAGTTTAGTTCTTAATCAAGAGTTCGTGAGCTTTTGTTACGTCTGATTTTCCTGCGGAAAATCCTCGCATACAAAACCACACTATTCTTATACGTAACCGTTAAACGAACCTTTACTAAATCCATAAAAAAAGCACCTAAGCTCAAAATATTCAGAAGTAAAACGAGTAATAATAGTCTGTAATTAAAGTTACACGGTCTGCTTTGCTATGCTCTCGTTTTGCTTGACTTTATCAGAAAAAACAACTAACTTCGTTTAACATCTGATAAAAAACACCTGTGCTGAACTTGATTCAGTATTGAAATGATTTTTTATCAATGGAATATTGTAAACAAGCAAAATGAACATTGAGCTAAAAGAAATATCAACCTTTTTTGAAACTGAATATCCATTAAATAAAGATGGGTTACGGAAACTACTTTCATCGTTCAAAATGGAAAATTTTAAGAAAGGAACGCATATTCTAAAGGCTGGAACGGAAGAAAAACATTTACGATTCCTAAATAAAGGCGCTATCCGAGAATATTATGCAACTTCTGATAAAGAGACAAATATTAACTTTTATACCAAACCTCAATTTATTACAGATTTATCTTCTTTTAACGCAGATTCCAAAACTAAAAAGCATCAAGAAACTTTAAGCCAAACCCAACTACTATCAATCGATAAAAGTGCCTTTCGTGAATTGCTGAATGAATATGATTGCGGAAAATCATTCATAGATTTATCATTTCAACAATTATTAAAGCAAAAAGAACTTTTTGAATATAACAGAATAACCAAAACTGCGGAGGAGCTTTATAATGAACTTTTTATTTATAGACCAAATTGGCTTGAGAAAATTCCACAATATCATATTGCGTCTTACTTAAATATTACACCAGAAACTTTAAGTCGAATTCGTAAACGTATTTCTTGATTCAAATCAATGAAAAATAAGCTGTAGTATTCTAATTTTACTTCTTAAAGCAAAATTATGAAAATACATCACTTACGAAATGCCACAATGGTCATAGAAACTAAAAATGAATTTATTTTGGTTGACCCAATGCTAGGAAAAAAAGCAACTGCTGGACCACCTTTTACTCTTTTTAGATTTAACCCCAAAAGAAATCCAATTCTCGATTTACCGTCTAATGCAAAGGAAATAGTAAATAAAACAACGCATTGCCTTATTACTCATTTACATCCTGACCATTTAGATAAAGAAGCAGAGACATTTTTAAAGTTAAATAACACACCGATTACTTGTAGTATTAAAGACGAAAAAACACTAAAAAAACGAGGTTTAAATATTGTTAACACAGTAAATTACTGGGAAGAATCCAAATTTTTTGATGGAACTATTAGAGGTATTCCTGCAAAACACGGTTACGGCTTTGTATCTAAACCAATGGGCAATGTAATGGGATTTTATATTCAACTTCCAAATGAAAAAACTATTTATTTAAGTGCTGACACCATTTACACAGATGACGTAGCTAAAGTCCTAAAACAATACAAACCAGACATTAATGTTGTTGCTTGCGGAACTGCACAGTTAGATATTTTTAAGCCATTATTAATGACAATGGATGATATTATTAAATTTACCAAAAATGCAACAGGAACTGTTATTGCAAATCATTTAGAAGCTGTTAATCACTGTCCGACAACTAGAGAACAATTAAGTAAAGAATTGAAAAAACATGGACTTATGGAAAAAACAAAAATTCCGAATGATGGAGAAACTATTGATATCGAATAAAGCAAGTTGCCAAAACCGTTAAACGAACCTTTCCAAAATCCATAAAAAAGCACCCAAGGCTCAAAATATTACGAAGTAAAACGAGTACTAATGGTCTGTATTTAGAGTTGCACTGTCTGCTTTGCTAAGCTCTAGTTTTGTTTAATTTGTTTTAGAAAAACCATTAACCTTATTTAACATCTAATTAAAAACAGACAGACTTGTCTGTTTTTAATATTTTTTTATATATTTGCAGTATGAAACATAGTGAAGTAAAAAATAGAATTACTGAAACAGCCTCATTTTTATTTTATAAGAATGGGTATAATTCTACAGGTATAAACCAGATTATTGCAGAAGCTGGTATTGCTAAGGCCACGCTTTACAATCATTTTAAATCTAAAGAAGAGATTTGTTTGGCTTATCTTCAATTTAAGAATATCAATTTTATTGAAGATTTTGAAAAGTTTACAACATCAAAACCAAAAGGAAAAGATCAGGTACTGGCTATATTCGATTTCCTTCGATTATTTTATCAAGATAAAGATTTCAATGGATGTTGGTGTATAAAAACGGTTTCAGAAATACCAAAAGACAATGAAATTATTAGGAATGAAATTCAGTCTCAAAAAAACGAATTTATTGCGCTTATAACAAGACTGATTACTAACAACCTTGAAGACGTAAAAAGCGAACAAGTGAATTCACTCGCAAGACAAATCTATTTACTGTACGAAAGCGCGGTAGGAGAAAGCCACTTACATCAAGAAGATTGGCCTATTATAGAGTCTAAAAATTTATGTGAAAAAATAATAGCTTAAAAAAATTTAAACAAACAAAGACAGACCTGTCTGTCTTTAAACAACAATTGATTATGAAAGAAAACAAAACATCAAGCGATTACTCAAAACTAGAATTAGGTGAATTCTCAAATTTGACTGAAAACGTTTTTCAACCAAGTCCAGATTTTAAACTAGAAGGCAAAAGGTTTGTAAAAGACGAATTAGGATTAACCAGCTCCGAAATCTCATTTAATACCATGGAAGCGCATACGGCCATTCCTCTCCTTCACAAACACAAAGAGAACGAAGAAATATATATTGGTGTTAAAGGGAAAGGACAATTACTTCTCAATGATAATTATGTAGATATAAAAGAAGGAACGATTGTAAGAGTCGCGACAGATACCGAAAGAGCTATCAGAAATAATTCGGACGCACTTTTCTCTTTTATAGTAATACAGGCCAAAGAAAATTCATTAGAAGGAAGTACTGTTTCTGACGGATACTTAATTGAGAAAAAACCAAATTGGAATTAATTAATATAAAAATAATAAATAAAATGAAAGAATTTGCAAACAAAGTAGCCTTAGTCATTGGCGGAACAAGTGGTATTGGTAATGCAACAACACATGCATTATTAGAAGGTGGTGCAACGGTACATGTTGTAGGAAGAAACACGGATAAAATTGCCGATGCAACAAACTTAATTAAACACACAGCAAACATCTCTAACACAACAGAGGTTGAAGCGCTAATAGCTAAAATTGATGGTCTAGATAACTTAGATTATTTAGTAAATGCTTCAGGAATTTTTGGTCCTAAACCATTTTTAGATCATACATTGGAAGATTATAATTCCTACCAAGATTTAAACAGAGGCTTCTTTTTTATCACACAAAGTGTTGCTAAAAAAATGAAAGCAACTCAAGGAGGATCGATTGTAAACGTAGGCTCTATGTGGGCAAAACAAGCTGTAAAAGCAACACCTTCTTCTGCATATTCTATGCAAAAAGCAGGTTTACATTCATTAACTCAACATTTGGCTATGGAATTAGCAGACGATAACATTCGTGTAAATGCGGTCTCTCCTGCCCTAGTAAACACGCCTGTTTATCATGGTGTTTTTGGTGGAGAACAAGCTGCTAAAGAAGCATTGGTTGGTTTTAACGGTTTTCATCCAATAGGTCGTTTTGGTGAATCGGAAGATATTGCTAACAGTATTGTCTTCTTATTATCAGACAAAGCTGCTTGGGTAACTGGTGCTATTTGGGATACCGATGGTGGTGTTATGGCTGGTAGAAATTAAAAACACAACAAAAAAATAAGTCATAATCTACATCTTTATAGGTTATGACTTATTTATTCACATCTCACAAAAACTAATTTGAGACTAAAATTAAAATTATGAAAAACCTAGTCCTAGCCTTAAGTATTGTTTTCCTTTTCAGCTCGTGTAAAGAACAGGTATCATTAGACACCAAAAGCACTTCTATTACGACACAATCTAGTATTGAAAATCAAAAATCAACATTAAGATATAAAACATTAGAGGTTAATGGCATTAATATCGCCTATAGAGAAGCTGGTAATGTTAACAACCCAACCATTGTTTTACTGCATGGTTTTCCTGCATCATCCTATCAATATAGAAAAGTATTAGCGCAATTATCTAACGAGTTTCACTTAATTGCTCCGGACTATCCTGGTTTTGGTAACAGTGATTTTCCAGATGCTGAAACGTTTAAGTATACCTTTGATAATATTGCAACCGTTGTAGATTCCTTTTTAGAACAAAAGAAAATTGATTCTTACGCTATAATGATTCAAGATTATGGTGCACCTATTGGTTTTAGATTAGCCACAGCACATCCAGAAAGAATTACCGCAATAATAAACCAAAACGGAAATGCTTATGAAGAAGGTTTAGGTGAAGCTTGGTCTGGAATAAGAGCACTTTGGAAAAATAGAACAAAACAGGCAGAAGATGCTTTGTTACCTGCTTTTTCTTTAGAAGGTTTAAAATGGCAATACACACATGGTGTTAGAGATACTGAAACTGTAGATCCGGATACTTACAATTTAGATTTCTTAAGATTGTCGAGACCAAACGCACATGCCGTAAATTTAGATTTGTTTTATGATTATCAGAATAATATAAAACTATATCCAAAATGGCAACAGTATTTAAGAGACAATCAACCACCATTATTAATCGTTTGGGGTAAAAATGATGCTTTTTTTCCTGAAAGTGGTGCAGAAGCTTTTAAAAAAGACGTAAAAAACATAGATTACAACATTTACGATACAGGTCATTTTGCCTTAGAGGAATACGGTGATGCCATTATTGAAAACATTAGGGTTTTCATGAGAAATCAGAATAAATAGAAATACAATATGAAACAATTTGCGTTAATTTTAGTGATTACAGCCTCTTTATTTGGGTGTCAAAACGCACCAAAAGAACATGAAAAAGAATTCTTTTTACCGCCAGCTACAACGTATAATTATGCAGAAATTGATAGTGTAAAACTGTTTTATAGAGAAGCAGGAGATAAAACCAATCCAACCATTGTGTTGCTACATGGTTACCCGTCGTCTTCACATTCGTATAGAAACCTAATTCCTATGTTGGCAACGCATTATCATGTTATTGCACCAGATAATTTAGGTTCGGGTTACAGTACGCATTTAGATCCAGGGACTACAACCTATACTTTTGATGTATTGGCAGATTATACAGAAAGGCTTATCGATACGCTTAAAATTAAAAATTATGTGATGTACATGCAAGATTTTGGAGCGCCTGTAGGTTACCGAATGGTGATGAAAAACCCAAAACGGATAGAAGCTTTAATTATTCAAAATGCAAATGCTTATTTGGAAGGATTAACGCCTAAGCGACAAGATTTTTTTAGAACGGCACAAACAGATACGTCGCAAGCAAAGCACGATTTTTTATATAGCTTAACAAGTAAAGAAGCTATAATAAACAAGCAGTATTTATTTGATTTAGACAGCACAAATATCAATATTCAAAGTCCAGATGCTTGGACACACGATTTGGCATTTTTGAGTTCTAAAAAAGACAGAGAAATTCAGGTGCAGCTATTTAAAGATTACAATACTAATTTGATTAGATACCCTAAATGGCAAAAAATGTTGAGAGAAAATCAACCAAAAACGTTAATTACTTGGGGAAAAAAGGATTTAAAATTTAATGCCAATGGAGCAAAGGCATATTTAAAAGATTTACCTAACGCTGAGTTACATTTATTGGATGCAGGTCATTTTGCTGCTGAGGAAAAAACGAGAGAGATAGCTAAACTGATTTTAGAATTTTTATCTAAAAACGACATAGAATAATTAGCAACAGAACCTTAAATCGTTTATTGATAACTCTAGCCTACTTTCCAAAACTCTGATAAGTTTTTCAATTATAAAAAATTAGCCTTATACCATTCCACTTGAGCTTTCACGCCTTCTAATAAAGTTGTTTGCGGCATCTTTATTCAAAAAAAATGAAACTAAACATCAAATATTAAAAGGATAAAAGAGTAACAGTAGTGTTTAATTAAGATGAAATTATTCGCTTTGCTATGCTTTCGTTTTACTTGACTTTCTATGAAAAAACAACTAACTTCGTTTAACATTTGATAAAAAATACCTGTGCTGAACTTGATTCAGTATTGAAACGATTTTTTATCAATGGAATATTGCCATTAATTTGAATGAACTACACAAACGAGAAAATAATTGAACAATTTGAATCAGGCGAAAACCTGAAATTCCTACTATTTTCGGGACATACGAAATCTGAAATAATAACTAAATCTTGTTTCAGTCAATGGTACGAATCCAAATTTGAAGTTAACGGAATTGAATTTCAAACTGCCGAACATTTCATGATGGCAGAAAAGGCTTTGTTGTTTAATGACAAAGTTATTTACGAACAAATAATTAAGAGTTCTAAAGCTGGAAAAGTAAAAGAACTTGGTAGACAAGTTAAGAACTTCAACCAACGGGTTTGGGAAGAAAATAGATTTGAAATAGTTGTAAGAGGTAATTTTCACAAGTTCAGTCAAAACCCAAAGTTATCGGAATTTTTACGAAACACGAATGACAGAATTTTAGTTGAGGCAAGTCCTGTTGACAATATTTGGGGAATTGGACTCGCACAAAATAATGAAGATGCTGAAAACCCTTATTTTTGGAATGGACTGAATTTACTCGGTTACGCTTTAATGGAAACAAGAGACATTCTCAATAAAATTGGAGAATTTAAAACTCTAAAAAATCCGATTTTACCACCTTGGTTAGCTTATCCCGAAATAGAAAAATATAGCATTGGTTGGAGAATGGGTTATGGAGAAACTCATATTATGGAGTTAAGTAAATATTTGGACAGTTTAAGCGAATCGGAAAAGAGAATTTACGAACTGACTTATCCAGCAACTGGAGAATGGAAAAGTTGGTATGAAGAATAAAAAACTAACGGTAACACCGTGTGTAATTAATTGCTTGGTCACTGCCGACTTACGAACATTCCTGCGGAATATTCTATCTGTGATTTATTTGCTAAATTACGTGCTTAACCATGCAACTAACCATACACAATCACGTTAAACGAACCTTTCCGAAATCAATAAAAAAAGCACAGTCTTAAAACTGTGCTTTTTACTTTTCTATTCTTAATACTCAAGAGCTATTAATAAAACTCTTATTACCTCTTGTATATAACGCTAACTACAAAAAATTAGCCTTATACCATTCCACTTGAGCTTTCACGCCTTCTAATAAGGTTGTTTGCGGCATCTTTATTAAAAAAAATGAAACTAAACATCAAATCTTAAAAGGATAAAAGAGTAACAATAGTATTTAATTAAGATGAAATTGTTCGCTTTGCTATGCTTTTGTTTTACTTGACTTTCTAAGAAAAAACAACTAACTTCGTTTAACATCTGATAAAAAACATTGAAACGATTTTTTATCAATGGAATATTGTAAAACATTTGACCAATCTGAGACCAATAGAAAAAATAATATTAGATGTTATCATTAAGTTCGACTCAAAAGCGAATGAATTGATAAATATTCTTGGAAATGAATTTGACCTTGACTTATCAAAAGAACATCCTTTTGGAAAATTAATAACTCGACAAAATGATTTATGGAAAGGTTCTTTACCTGATAACTGGAATTACCACTTTCACGGAAATCATTGCAAATTTGAGAATGAGATTACTAACCAAATTTTAGATGTAACAATAAATCGTGGAAAGAATTACGGAATTTTTCAGGACTCAAGTTTATATTGGTTCATCGAAATTACTATTGACCTAAAGCATATTTATGAAAAAATTAAAACACGTGAAATTCTAACTGATTGCTTAAACACGTTAGAGAAGGAAAAATATATAGTTGATATTGGAGAATTCGGATACAAAGCACTAATTCTGAATAAGGAAAGAAATAATGCATAAAAAACGTTTTACAACACCGTATAAAAATAATTGCGGTTTAGTGCTTAATCAAAGGTCGTTGCGTGTTTGTAACGTCTGATTTTCCTGCGGAAAATCCTCGCATACAAACCCGCAACTATTCTTATACAACAACGTTAAACGAACCTTTCCGAAATCAATAAAAAAAAAGCACAGTCTTAAAACTGTGCTTTTTACTTTTCTATTCTTAATACTCAAGAGCTATTAATAAAACTCTTATTACCTCTTGTATATAACGCTAACTACAAAAAATTAGCCTTATACCATTCCACTTGAGCTTTCACGCCTTCTAATAAGGTTGTTTGGGGATTGTAATCTAGCAACTCCTTAGCTTTATCAATATTCGCTTTAGTACGTAATTGATCTCCTGCTCTTGCAGATACATGATTTATTTTAATAGACTTACCAATAACTGCCTCTACAGCCTCAATACCATCTTGTGTTGTATGTTCTACTTCTGTTCCAAGATTAATAATTTCACCATTAACTTTAGCTTCATTACCAACAACACTTACAATACCATCTACAATATCGCCAACGTAAGTAAAACTCCTTAAATGCGTCGCGCTACCGTCGTATAACGGAAACTCAGTATTATTATAAGCACAAGCAATTAACTTGGTGTACATTTTTTCTGGACGTTCTCTTGGTCCTATTACAGAATATAATCGCAAAGAACACGATTGAAATAATTTCTCTCTACTCTTTTGAAGCACTAATTGCTCGGCTGCTAACTTTGTAACTCCGTAATGAGATGCAGGTTTTGGTGCAACACTCTCTGGAAAAGTGGCTTCTAAACCATAAATAGACGATGTTCCTATATTAACCAAAAGGTTTAAATTGGGAAGCGTTGAAGCGTAATCAATTAAATTTTTGGTTCCTAAAATATTATTCGTAAAATAATCTTCGAAAGTTGATGAAGCCGAAATTCCTGGCTGTGCTGCAAAATGAAAGATATAATTAATATCTTTTGGCAGCGCATCAGTTAAATCCTCTGCTCTTAAATCATGCTTAATAATGGTAACACCAATAGCATTTAGGGCTTTTTCATTTAAATGTTTAAGCTCCAAACTATAATAATCATTAAAATTATCTAAACCTACCACATCATGCCCTAAACGCTTTAAACGTTCGCATGTGTGAGAGCCAATAAATCCTGCTGCTCCTGTTACTAATATCTTCATATTTAATATTTATTATTACAAAGAAACATATTTTATTTGATACTCATTTTCAATTCTTAAAAAAACAATACATTTGCAGTAATATTAATACTATTTATGACTTATCAATTTACCATCGTTGTTCCTGTTTATAACGAAGAAGACAATCTTTTACGTGTAGAATCAGAACTTTTAGCATACGCTAAAATGGCAACAAAAGTTACCAAAATATTATTTGTTAACGATGGCTCTAAGGATAAAAGTCAGCAAATTATTGAGGATATTTGTAAAAGAAATCCTGAGTTCTCATTTATTACTTTTAAAGAGAACCGCGGCTTAAGCGCTGCTATTAAAGCAGGTTTCGATTATACGGAAACAGAATTGGTTGGTTATATAGACAGCGATTTACAAACTGCTCCAAGCGATTTTAATTTACTATTAGAACATATTGGTGAGAACGATTTAGTAACTGGCGTTCGTGCGAATAGAAAGGATAGTTTTGTAAAAAACATGTCGTCTAAAATTGCAAATGGTATTCGTAGAAGTTTTACACACGATGGTATGGACGATACTGGTTGCCCTTTAAAAGTTATTAAAACAGATTTTGCAAAACGTATTCCAATGTTTAAAGGTTTACACCGCTTTTTACCTGCTATGATTTTGTTGCAAAACGGAACTATTAAACAAATTCCTGTGCAGCATTTTCCTAGACTTGCTGGTGAAGCAAAATTTGGAGTTTGGAATAGACTCGTTGGACCTTTAATGGATTGTTTTGCTTATTTATGGATGAAGAAAAAGTATATTAATTACGAGGTAGCAAAACAAAATTAATGAGCGATTGGATTATATATAGCGTTGGGTTTTTAGCTCAAATTTTATTTTCCTCGCGTCTTATTATACAGTGGATTTCAAGCGAAAAAACAAAACGCGTAGTTACTCCTACTTTATTTTGGACCCTAAGTTTAATAGCATCATTTCTACTTTTTATTTACGGTTATTTACGTGATGATTTTGCTATAATGATGGGACAAGCGCTCACCTATTTTATTTACATTAGAAATTTACAGTTACAAAACCAGTGGAAAAAAATTCCAGTAATTCTAAGATATATATTACTCTTTATGCCACTTTTTATTGGTGTATTTTATTTTAACAACAATAGAATAGACATTAACATATTCTTTAAAAATGAAGACATTCCCTTCTGGTTACTATGGTTAGGTATTGTCTCTCAAATTATTTTCACTTTACGTTTTGTTTATCAATGGTTATATTCCGAAAAACAAAAAGACTCCTCTTTACCTTTTGGCTTCTGGGCTTTAAGTTTAATTGGCTCGCTGCTAATCTTAGTATATGCTATTTTTAGAAAAGATCCTGTGCTGTTTGTTGGGCATATTTTAGGAACTATAATTTACGTTAGAAATTTAATTATTCTAAAAAATCAAGATGCCAAAACTGTTTAAAAACTATCCTATACTTGCCATTTGTTTATTTATAGCCATTATGCTATTGCCTAATTTAGAAACTTTACAAGTCTCTATAATGGAAGCGAGAAACTTTATTACTGCTCGCGAAATGCTTAACAACGACCATTGGTTTTTAACAACAATGAACAACGTTGCACGTTACCAAAAACCTCCTTTACCGGCTTGGCTCTCTGCTTTAAGTGGTATTATTTTTGGGACAAATAGTCTTTTTGCAATGCGTTTACCTGCTGTTTTTATGGTAATGCTTGCTGGTAGCTTTATGTATTTTTTATCAAGTACTATTTTAAAAGGAAGAACACATAGCATGATAAATGCATTGGTTTTAATTACTTCTTTTTACGTTATTGGAATTACTTTTGAAGCACCTTCAGATATTTTTACACATGCCTTTATGCTGGTGTCTATTTACTTTTTATTCAAACTTTTTAAAACTGAAGAGAAAAAACTAAAGCACACCGTTTGTGCCGGAATTTTCTTAGGGCTTTCCATATTAGCAAAAGGTCCTATTTCTATTTACGCTTTATTATTACCGTTTTTAATTGCTTATGGCTTTGCATTTAAATACAAAAACATAAAGCAAAAATTACCGCTTATTTTAAGTGCAATAGTGTTAGGTTTACTTATTGGTGGCTCTTGGTATTTGTATGTTAAATTACAAGACCCACAAACATTGGATGCCATTGCAAATAGAGAGACTAGTACTTGGACAGGTTATAATACAAGACCAATTTATTACTATTGGAGTTTCTTTACACAAAGTGGCATCTGGACTATTCCTGCTTTTATATCCTTACTATATCCTTACTTAAAAAAACGTGTAAGTCATTATAAAGCATATAAATTTAGTTTTATATGGACTATTACGGCCGTTATATTATTGTCTCTAATACCAATGAAAAAATCGCGCTATTTAATGCCTGTATTAATTCCTTTAGCTTTTAATATTGGTTTTTATATTGAGTATTTAATTCGGAAATTTAGAATTTTAAAAGACAAGCGAGAAACACTACCTGTCTATTTTAATTTTGGGCTAATTGGGCTTATAGGCATTGCTTTTCCAATTATAATGTTTGTGCTTTTTAAGACTGAATTACAGAACCATTTATTTCAATTTGTACTTGCCTCGATTGTATTATTTACTATTGGTGTGTTCATTTTCCTTCAGCTGAAAGCTAAAGCTATAAAAAACGTATTTCTACTTACTGTATTATTTTTTGCTTCGGTATTTGTATTTGTACTGCCACTTTCTGAAGCTTTTAAAAATGAAACTTACAATGGGCTTTCTAATTTAAATGAAGAAAACCAACAGCGTGATATAAGACTTTACGCAATTAATTATATCGCTCCAGAAACGATATGGGAATATGGAGACATTATACCTGAAGTTAAAAGAGAGTCTAAACGCTATGTGTTTCCTAAGGACAATAAATTTGGAATATTGGTAAACGCTATGAGTCCAGAAAATGAAGCAGAAATACGTTCTAATTACAACGTAAATAAAATAGCTACGTACGATCTTAATCACTTTGGAAGCGATTCTAACCAAAACAATCCACGATTAAAAAGTGTTTTTTATATTCTCGAAAAGAAGTAAAAAAAAATTAGTCTTCTTTATTATATACAAATCGTTTTTGAAGGTATTTATCCAATCTATAAAAACCGAAACCAGATAAAGCACCAAAGGTAAAACCACTTAAAACATCTAATGGAAAATGCACTCCAATATATATGCGACTATAGCCCATTAAAGCTGCCCAAAAAATAAGTATAAAGATTAGATATTTATAACGATCTCTTAGCGTTAACCCTGTAAATATAGCAACTGCCATAGAGTTACTTGCATGCCCAGAAAAGTAACCAAATTGTCCACCGCACCAGGATTTAACTAAACGCATGTGGTCTGCTAAATTTGGATTATGGCAAGGTCTTAAGCGCTCAACACCATGTTTAAATAAATTAGTTACTTGATCTGTAAATGTTATCATAAAAACAATAACAATTAACGTAAGAATAAACATTTTACTGCTTAATCGTTTATACATAAAGAAAGCTAATAGCGCATAGAAAGGAATCCAGTGCTTTTTATCTGTATAAAATAGCCAAAAACCATCCCAGATTTCGCTACCTAAACCGTTTAAGTACAAGAATAATTCGTGATCTAATTCTACTAATTGTTCTAACATATATTATTTTTGGCTTATTCTAGTTATTGTTAAGTCGTAAAAAACAACCTCACAATTAAATATTATTTAATCGTCGTAGCGTGCCACTTCTCTATCGTAAAAAGCGGTTGCCTCTGCTATCATATTCTCAGTTTCCATTTCTAATTCCTTTTGATCGTGTTGATCGAAATCTTCTAACCATTCTACCTCATCATCTTCCAGGTTTATAATAAACATTGGAAATTCTGTATGGATTACAAAAATAGCATTTGGTAGATCGGTATTATCACCTAATATAAATTTTGGAAGTGTCATTTGTAATATCTCTTTAATTGTTTGTTGTTGCGTCGTTAAACAAAATTAACTTTTTTTGTCATTACTATGCAGACAGGAATGTGTTTTATATTTATTTTGTAATTCCTACGAAGGCAGGAATCTAATTTCATGACTATTCTTTTAATTATTGTTTTCAGATGCTATCAACTTTTTTGTAAGATAGTTAAACCTAATAAATAATAAAATTGAAGCACTAGTTAAACCAGTTAATAAACCTAACCAAATACCATAACTACCATAAGCATCCTCTTTACCAAGAAACCAACTTATTGGAAAACCTATTAACCAATAGGCTATAAAAGTAATTATAGTTGGTATTGTAACATCTTGCAAACCACGTAAAGCGCCTAAAACAACCACTTGAATACTATCACTAATTTGAAATATTGCTGCTGCCAGTAATAACTGAGAGGCTATTGAAACTACTTCCATGTTATCGTCGAAATTTACAACATCATCAAAATCGACATAAATGCGTGGTAAGTAGTCATGAAATACTGCAAATAATATGGCAAAACCAATAGCAAAAATGATTCCTAAAAGGAATAATGAAAAGGCAATACGGCGTAACTCGAAATATTGTTTTAATCCTTTTTGGTTACCTACTCTAATCATAGAAGCTACACTTAATCCCATAGCTACCATAAACGTCATAGAGCTTAGGTTTAAGGCTATTTGGTTTGCCGCTTGAGGATTTTTACCTAATAAACCACTTAACCAAATAGCGGCTGTAAAAATGGCAACTTCAAAAAACATTTGCATAGCACTTGGTGCTCCTAAGCTTGTTATTTTTCTTAGCATTAATTTATCTAAAACAAATAACTTTATATTGGTTACAAAGGCTTTCGATTTTTCTTTTTTCTTCAATAAATACCATAAGTACCATAACATAACAAAACGTGAAACTAAAGTTCCATAAGCTGCTCCAACCATTCCCATTTCTGGGAAACCAAATTTTCCAAAAATTAATAAATAGTTTAGTATTACATTTATTACGTTACCTATAATGGTAGCATACATTGGATATTTTGTCATAGACAAACCATCGCTAAATTGCTTAAACGCTTGAAAAATAATTAACGGAATTAAAGAGAATGCAACTAAGTTTAAATAAGGAATAGCTAGCTCTACAACAGCAATAGGCTGTTTCATTAAATACATTAATGGTTTAGCAAAAAGAACAAGTAAAAATAATAAAACGCTTAAAACAGAACATAAAAAAAGACCATGTTTTAATACCGATTTTCCTCCCGAAAAATCCTTAGCAGCATCTGCTTCTGCTACCAAAGGTGTTATAGCTGTACTAAAGCCAATACCTATAGACATAGCAATAAACATAAAACTATTACCAAGTGATACTGCTGCCAATTCTGCAGTACCTAATTGGCCAACCATAATGTTATCTACAAAACTTACAAAAGTATGACCAAGCATACCTAACATAACAGGTGCTGCTAGTTTCCAGTTGTATTTAAATTCTTTGGTGTAGTTGCTTAAAACCATTTAGCAAAAGTAATACTTAGCTTTTGGTTTGTGAATTTTATTTTTGGAGAATTTTACAACAACTGTTTGGAGTAATTAAGAATCCTTTTAGAAGCAATAGCATATTCAATAAAAGGCAGATATTTCTTTTAAAGTCATTAAATTAAATTTAATTCATAATATTTTTAAAAAGGCATAAACTAATTATGAATTATTAAAAATTTAGAATAAAATTATCTAAGTCTTGCTCTTGAGTTAAATTAAGCTTTTTTCTAAGTCTATATCTTGATGTTCTAACAGAAGCGGGACTTATATTTTGTAAAATAGCAATTTGTTTTGTTTCTAATTTCATCCTAATTAAAGAACACATTCTTAAATCTGTTTTCGATAGATTAGATATTTGTTCATTCAATTTATTATAAAAACTACTACTTAAAACATCTACCTGATCATGAAAATCGCTTACTTCTACATCAACCAGCATTTTGCTTTTAATTTCATTACCAAATTCAATTAATTCAGTATCTCTTTCCTGTCCTTGTAACTTTGCTAAATTTTTAAATTTTTGAAATAAAACATTAGCCCATTCTTGATTTTGCGTAATTTCTATTGCTAAATTAACTAAGTCTTTCTTTTTGTATTCTATTTCTTTATTTAATAAATGATTTTCGAGTTTGGTTGCTTTTATTTTATGTTGATCTAAAGTTTGTTTGTTTTTATTTATCTCAGCTTTTTGCTTGCTCTTAGTTTGTACTAAATACAACGCTATTAAAATAATTAGTATTGATAATGCTAATAATAATATCCACTGGTATTGAACTTTAGACTTTTCGTCTAATAGCTCTATTTCTGATTTTTGACTGGTTATTTCTGCATCTCTCTTTTCAGTCTCATAAAGTGTTTGGTAATATGATAAACCATTTACTTTAAGCACACTATTTATAGAATCATTAATACGGGTATGTTCTTTAAAGTACGAAAATGCAATAGAATCATTTCCTAAAATAGCATTGGCTTGATACAAAATATTAAGAGTGGACAAAATATTTTCATAGTTTAATGCCTTCCTTTGCATCTTTAATAATTTCTCTCCGTTTACAATAGCTTGAACATAGTCTTTTTTAGCAAAAAGAAGATGACTTTTTGCTTCCAAAAAATAAGACTCAAGTTGCTTGTCTGGATTATTAATTAATTTCTTTTCCATTTTTTTTACAACTAGACTAGCCGCCTTTAAACTATCTAATTTTGAGTAAGATTTTACAAGAAACGTGTAATCATGCGAAGAATTATAAGAAAAAAAAGGTAGTTTTTCTGATAACTTAATATTCTTTTTTAAAACTTTAATGGATTGATCATACTGTTCAGAATTATAATAGTTGACGGCAATATTAGACATGGCAATGCTAAACAATGGAGAGTTCTTTAATGCCAAAGCCATATCTCTTACCTTAAATAATTCCTCAAAAGATTCTTTATAAAATTCATTCTTACCATAAACAACAGATAATCCAATTCGGGTATTTAGGGCATTTATTGTATCGTTATGTTTTTCAAAAAAAGACAGTGATTCTTGATACCCTTGAGAAGCTTCTGTAAAAAATCCCATTTCAAGAAGTGTAAATGCTTTATAATTATTAGCAACAGCAAATCTTGAAGAGTCATTAGCCATTAATGCCATTTTCATGGATTGGGTATAATTGTTTTCAGCCTCTTTCATTTGTCCCGATCCGAAGAAGCTATTTCCTCCTTTTAAATATAAATCTGACATTAACAAAGTGTCTGTTACCTTTATATCACTATTTAAAAATTCTATAAATAATTCTAAGCCCTTTTCGGAATGTTCAGAAATATTGGTATGAAAATTTATTAAGTCTACAGTGTGTTTTGCTGCGATATTAGAGAAACCTAATTCAGCAGCTAAATCTATAGTTTCTTTAGCCAATTCCTTATAACCAAAACCATATCTGGTACTTAAAACTAACGAGTCTAAAGTATAAAGCTCTAAGGTGCGACTAGACAATTTTACTTTCGCTTTTAAATCCTCTGTTATAACTCTATCAGCACTTTGTTGAGAAAAACTTATAGAAACATAAAATACAAAAACACAATATATAAGGAGAGTTTTCATTTAAAAAAAAATAATTAAACACATGTAAATCAACACTTTAAAGACCTGTCTATACTTTGTCTATGGCTAAAATAAGAACTCTTTGATTCATTATCATAGATTTGACTATAAATTTTTAAAAAAAATCAATCATGAAACTATTATTACAATTCTTGACCCTTTGTATACTACTAAACACTACTTATACTAAAGCACAAGTTGATGTCTCAACAAATATAGGAAGCCCTGTTCAATTAAAATTAAATGGGAACGACTTATATATAGTTGAATTTGGTGGCGAAAAAATAAGTAAAGTGGATATTACAGCATCCCTTCCTACAACGGCTACTACAATAATTGGGAACCTACAAGGCCCCGTTGGAATGGCAATAAAAGGTAACTTCTTATACTACTCTCTTCCTTTTCTTCATACAATTGCGAAAATTGATTTAACCTTAGCAAACCCAACTCAAATTGTTGTTTTAGCTAATGAAGGTTTAAGCATTCCTTATTGCTTAGATTTTCATGGGAATGATTTATATATAGCAAACTATTTAAATAATGAAGTATTAAAAATTGATGTAACAGCTGCAACTCCAACTGCCACTACAGTAGTTAGTAACATCACCAGCCCTTATGGACTAAAAATTGATGGTAACGATTTATATGTTAGTTCTGTTGAAGATGAGAAAATCTATAAAGTAGATCTTACAGCTACCACTCTTACCGCTACTGAATACGCAACAAGTTCAGGCTATACTACACAAATTGATGTTTCAGGTAATAAAATATATTTAGCACAATATTTTGACGAAACTGTTTCAACTATAGACATGACAGACACTACTCATACGGTTAGTACATTATTAAGTTATGACACAGATAACGCTACAGACCCTTTAGAAGGAGGTCCTTATGGCGTTGCTATAAATGGTAACGATATGTATGTTGCAGAGCTTGTTAATGGTAAAATATCTAAACACAGCACTACATTATCCATAAACGAGTTTACTTATAACTCAAACACTAGCCTTTACCCAAATCCTTCAAGAGAAGAAATCAAAATTAAAGGTTTAACAACAACAGAAAAATACAATATATATAATACTATAGGTCAAGTTATCATGTCTGGTAACATTACAAATAACAAATCTATTAATGTTCGTAATTTAAAATCTGGAGTATATTTCTTAAAAATAGAAAATAAGAATACTTTAAAATTTATTAAAGAATAAAACACTTTTTATTATTACTTAGACCTAACTCTAAAAAGAGATTTTCTATGTATTATGTATAAAAAAAGCCTCTCAACAATTAGTTGCAGAGGCTTAAAACTTTATAGTAACAAATTGTTAAGAGACGTTAAGTATCATCTTTAGCTTAAAAAAAGCCTTAGCAGCATCTGCTTCTGTTACCAAAGGCGTTATAGCTGTACAAAAACCTATAGACATAGCAATAAACATAAAACTATTACCAAGCGATACTGCAGCTAATTCTGCTGTACCTAATTGCCCAACCATAATGTTGTCTACAAAACTAACAAAAGTGTGCCCAAGCATACCTAACATTACAGGTGCTGCTAGTTGCCAGTTGTATTTAAACTCTTTAGTGTAATTACTCAATATCATTTGGCAAAAGTAATGCTTAGTTTTGGTTTGCATATTTTATTTTTCAGAATTTTACATCTAAAAATTATAGCAACACAAAAGCTCTTTTCTAATCAAAGAAACAAACATTTTAGGCCTATTTACATTGCTATAAAAGATTATATAACAATAATGGTGGTAATTTACCTTTCAGTAAAATACCACCATTAAATGTGTTTAAATATTTATAGTCTTAAATGCTTTCTACAAACTTTAAAAAGACCTTTTTATGAAGCTCTAAATCCATATTAGCAGATAATGCAACTCTTGCTATATAATCTTTATCGCCTTCTTTGGTTGTACCTTGAGTAGACGTTGCCGGAATTGTCCAGTAACAACCTTTTAACTGTCCGTAACTAACACAGTATTTACTCTCGTTAGGAATTTCGGTAATCATTAAGTTGATTAACTTTAAATTCAATGCTCTTTTGTAAGTCTCTCTTTCTTCGTCTGTATTTCCTTTTGTAGGAAGGTCTAATGAAAATACCGAAGGTGTAAAGCCTTGTGCTGCTAGCGCTTCTGAAACAAAATTAATTTTTGCACCAGGAAGCGATTCGTGAATAAAGTTTACAAATTCGCGAGTGTTTTTATAAGCATCATTAATTCTTTGATTCATAGACGGCAATTGCTTCGCTAGAATTTGATATTGAAAAACGGTTGCTTCATTATCGCAAAGATCAAGATGCTTTTCTATTTTCTCCATCAATGTAGTAGTACTTTTATTTCCTACGCAATATCCAGCAGTACATTTTCCACCACTAGGAAACTTAGAGCCACTTGCAAATGAAATGGTTCTTACTGTTGATAGTATATCGTCTTCACCTAAAAAGTGCACATTAGGGCAAAATGTTTGATCTAAAATAAATACTGGATCAATAGCAATGCTACCTGAAGGTGTTTTACGTTCTTGACTTAAAATCGCTTTTAACTGTATTAAATCTGGCACCTCAACTCTTGGGTTTGTTGGAATTTCAGCAATAATATATGGTATAGCATCTTCGTTAGCAATTTTAGCTAAAACGGTATCAATACTTTGTACCATATCGTTGTCTCCATCTACTAATAAATCTACAATCTCAACATTATCAACACAAGCAGCAACACGTCTGGCTTGGTCATTTGTACCTCCATAACAATTTGGTGGCACCACAATTTTAATAGCTTTCCCTTTATGTTTTTCTAAGGCGTCATCAATTAAACCCATTAAAATAGCGTACTGTATAGATAATCCGCTTGATGCTACAAGTGGTGTTATGCTCGTATTTGTAACGGTTTTAATAGCCTCTAAAACCGATGCTTTATTTGCTTCTTTGTTATGGTCTTCGGTTTTAATTGAAGCATCTTCTGTTAAAGCCTTCAAAGCAACAAGTGCATTATCTGGTGTTGTGGCAACAGTTTCTCTTCGTCTTACATGTTGAATATCTGAAATATAACTTTCATTTTCTTCTCCATTTACTATTAAAACACTTCCTAATTGACCATAAAGATTAATATAGAAGTCCACGTTTGAATGAAGATTGGTTGCTTGAATTTTATCGTCTTCAGAAATAAAAATTGTACTACCACTAAACTTAGCAATATCTTCTACTTTTTCAACTTTATTAAGTTCGAATTTATAACCGTAAACCGTTTTTAAAACTTCAGTATCAAAACGTTTTGGCAAGTTTCCTGTGTAAACAATTTGCGTGTTTTTATTCGCTAACAAATTCTTTCTTAAAATAGATAAAACAGGAATGGTTTGAGAATCGAAACCAATAACATTATTAGATTCTACATTATTTAAATTAGCTATTGCCCATTCTAATACACAAGATAATGGATGGCCTAATCTAATATAATCGTAAGCTGTTGGTAAATTATTTAGTGCAGCAGTCTCAAAATTATTAGCCTTATACAAAGCTTCAAACTGGTTTAAAAATTGAACTTTTGCCAAAGACTCATCGTAAATATCTAATCGGTGAGTTGTTAGATTTAGCCAATCGGTTGGCATATTCGTTAATACATTTTCAATATAACTTAGCATTTTATTCTCTTTCATAATTTTCGTCCTTTAATTAGGAAGTTTTATAGTAATGTGATTACTCAGTAAAATAGTCTCTACAAAATTAATAGCTTACAAATTAACAGCATTAACCTTAGCTGCCTCAAATTCTAAAACCATCTCTTCTACTATATCCGCAACTGGTTTTATATCGTGTATTAATCCTGCTATTTGTCCGATTTCTAATTCGCCATCTTCCAAATCACCTTCAAACATACCGCGTTTTGCTCTTGCTCTACCTAATAACTCTTTAAGTTGCTCAGGTGTTGGTGCGGTTTTATATAATTCTTGTAACTCGTTAAAAAACTTGTTTTTAACTAAACGCACAGGCGCTAATTCTTTTAAAGTTAACTGTGTATCGCCTTCTTTAGCATCTACAACCACTTGTTTAAACGCTTGGTGAGCGCTAGACTCTGTACTTGCTACAAAACGGCTTCCAACTTGTACACCATCTGCGCCAAGAACCATACAGGCTAACATGGCTTTTCCGGTTGCAATGCCTCCTGCTGCAATTAATGGTATTTGCAATTGTTCTTTTACCATTGGTATTAAGGTAAGCGTTGTGGTTTCATCTCTACCATTATGTCCTCCAGCTTCAAAACCTTCGGCTACAATAGCATCTACTCCTGCTGCTTGTGCTTTTAATGCAAACTTTACACTACTTACCACATGTACAACTGTTATACCTTTATCTTGTAACCATTTGGTCCATGTTTTAGGATTTCCTGCGGAAGTAAATACAATGGTGACACCTTCTTCTACAATAATATCCATAATCTCGGCTACGTTAGGATATAACATAGGTACGTTTACACCAAAAGGTTTATCTGTTGCTTTTTTGCATTTTTGAATGTGTTCTCTTAACACGTCTGGATACATACTTCCTGCTCCAATAAGACCAAGAATACCTGCATTACTTGCTGCAGATGCTAGTTTCCATCCACTATTCCATATCATTCCTGCTTGGATTATTGGGTGTTTTATGTTGAAGAGTTTTGTTATTTTATTTTGGGTATTACTTTTTATTTCTTTCATTTAAAAAATCGTGAATTTTAACAGACTAATTAATTATAAGTTTTAATGTTTTTAAGAAACCATCGGCTTCTACCTTAAGTAAATACACACCTTTTGAAAAATGACTAACATTCACTTTTCGGTTGGCTTGAGACACTTGGCTTTCTAGTACTTTTTTCCCAAGAATATTATATAAAGTAATATTACCTACTTCATATGTTGATGGTAAATGCACATTTAATTCATTATTTACCGGATTAGGAAATACAATTAAATTAGTGTCTATAGCTGTAAAATTTTCTACAGACAAGCCTTGGTTTAATGCTAGAGACAAATCTGGAATACCATAACCTAATAAATAATCTGGATTATTAAACTGAGAGGCAGATTCCCTAACCAATTGCATTATTTCTGCATTATTTAGATTAGGTAATGCTTGCCATAAACAAACTATACCTCCAGCCATAATTGGTGAACTAAAAGAAGTACCATTAGCTGTAGAAATATTATTATTTTGTGAAATAACATAACTTGCTTGTCCTTGTGCTGCTACATCTGGTTTTTGAGTAAGCTGTATATTACTACCTTGCGAGCTAAAACTAGCATAATTACTATTTGCATTTACAGCCGCAATAGTAAAACTTCCTGGTGCATCTCCTGGCGCTGCAATACCACTAGCTCCTGAATTTCCTGCCGATGTTACCATAAGCATTCCTTTTTCGAAAGCAATATTTGCACCTTTAGAAATATAAGTTGTTAATCCATCTAAATCGGCATCACTATGAGAATAGTTAGCATTGTCATAACTCTTATAACCTAATGATGTATTAACAACATCCACACCTAAACTATCCGCACGTTCAACCGCTTCAACCCAATAGCTTTCTTCTACTGGATTTTCGTTTGGTGCATCTTCAGTAATAAATAAATAATATTCTGCGTCTGGTGCTGTACCTACAAAGTTGTCTTGTACAAACCCAGCCATATCACTTAAAACTAAAGTCCCATGATTACTGGTTGTGTTTGTATAAACATCAACATCTCTAGCAACAAAATCGTAAGTTCCTAGAATATTTCCAGCATCTCTAACATGCGAAAAACCTGCTATATTATCTACTCCCGGAAAACCGGCATCAATAACTGCAACTGTCATACCAGCGCCTGTGTAATTGGCAATATGTAAATCGTCACCATTAAACATCTGTATTTGGTTTAAGGCATTCCCATAATTATAAGTTGTTCTAGCACTTTCGAATTTAAAATCGGATTTAGGTTTACTTATTACTGTTTTAGAGTTTAAATTATTATCTGCATATATAATTTCATTTACAAAAGATAAGTTAATTAAAGCCGAAATATCTACTTGCAAACCACGAACATGTATAGCATTAAACCATTTAGATTTAGCTAAAACCGTTATTCCTGTTTGTGCTTTTAGTTGTATTATATAGTTTTCGTTTACAGGTACATCTCTCTCATCTATAGAAACACTATGCATGCTTTTTCTATCGATTGCTTTTTGAGTGAGTATTGTAATAGGATTCGCTATTGAGGCCTGTACATTCTCTTTATCTACTAAATAAACCCACGCATCTTCTTGAGCGATAGCATTAAAATGAAAGCATAAAATGACGAGTAATCCTATTTTTTTAATCATATAAACTGTTTTTATTCCAAGTTACGAAATTACACCAGAACCAACCAATTCGTCTTCTAAATACCAAGCTACAAATTGACCTTCGGTAATTGCGGATTGTAAGTTTTCGAACTCTACATATAATCCAGATTCTACTTTATGTAACGTTGCGTTATCTAAAGGTTGTCTGTATCTAATTCTAGCTAAAACGCTTAAAGTTTCACCTGTTTTTAAAGCTAAATCTGGTCTTATCCAATGCAATTCTTCATTAGAAACAAACAATGCTTTTTTATACAATCCTGGATGTGCTTTACCTTGACCTGTGTAAATTACATTCTCTTTTACATCGGTATCAATTACAAATAAAGGTTCTACTTTACCTCCTACAGATAAGCCTTTTCGCTGACCTTTTGTAAAGTAATGAGCACCTTGATGCTTACCAACTACTTCACCATCTTCTACTTTATAATTTGCCTTTCTAGACAAATACTCTAATTCTTCTGTTTTTGTATTGAAAGACTTTGGTCCTGCTTTATAATGCTCGTTATCCTTAGGTATTTCAACTATAACACCTTCTTTAGGTTTAAGCTGTTGCTGAAGGAAATCTGGCAAACGTACTTTACCAATAAAACATAAACCTTGGGAATCTTTCTTATCTGCCGTAATTAAATCTGCTTTTGCAGCAATTTCACGTACTTCAGGTTTTTGAAGCTCCCCAATAGGAAATAATGCTTTTGCTAATTGTTCTTGAGAGAGTTGACATAAAAAATAAGACTGATCCTTATTATTATCTTTTCCTGCTAATAACTGAAACGTTTCTTCTCCGTCTTTCTCTACAATTCCTTTTCTGCAATAATGACCTGTTGCTACATAATCTGCACCAAGATCTAATGCAATTTTCATGAAGACATCAAATTTTATTTCTCTGTTACAAAGGACATCCGGATTTGGTGTTCTTCCTTTTTCGTATTCATTAAACATATAGTCTACAATACGTTCTTTGTATTGCTCGCTTAAATCTACCGTTTGAAACGGAATGCCTAATTTTTCAGCAACCAACATGGCATCGTTACTATCGTCTAACCATGGACATTCGTCTGAAATGGTTACGGTATCGTCATGCCAGTTTTTCATAAAAAGACCAATAACTTCGTAGCCTTGCTCTTTTAACAAATAAGCTGCAACGCTAGAATCTACGCCTCCTGAAAGTCCTACTATTACTCTTTTTTTCATCTTTGGTTTCGCCTTTCGACTGCGCTCAAGGTAAACTTCAGCGGTAATCTTAATGTATTACAATATCATTTTTTTAGATGATAAAGATAAATGTTTTTAATATTATTTCCTTGAGGTTCTCTGAGGTTAACAGAGCATCACAGAGGATTTTTTTGTAGCTGAAATATTTAAAATGCAAATTGTGTTTTAGACACGGAATACACAAATTTTCACGGATTAGTATCGTTCTAAATACTCAAACTGTATACTAATCAACTTCTATTTCTTTCTCCCTTTTGCCTTCTAAATATTAGTTTTTATTCTTATAAGGATTCTTACTTCGTCTAGTAAAATCTTGTTCTTTTATAAGTTTTCCAGCAGTATAGAATTTCCAAATACCATGACGTCTATCCTTTTGATAAACACCTTCTTGTTCAATCCTACCTTTTGTATCATAGATTTTAGCTTGCCCATGCAGTTCACCATTTTGGTAATGAAAAACTTTAATAAGAATTCCAGATTCTGAAAACCATCTCGATTCTCCGTCTACAATTCCTGAACTATAATTTTCTTGTTGTGCTAATTGTCCACTTAAGTAAAAAGTTTTCTTTAAACCTTCTAGCTTACCTTTATTGTCGTAAAATTCTTCAGTCATTACAACTTTAGATTTATTATGATAATATAACCACTTACCAATATAGGTTTTACCTCTCATTTTACCTTCGCTAATTAAATTTTTAGTTGAAGAAAAAAACTTCACCTCTGCTAAATCACTAGTTTCACTAAAGGTTCTTGTCGCTGTAAGTACAGACTGGCCATCTATGTTTTTGTAAAACTTAAAGGTTCCTATTTCGCTTCCGTGGTTAAATGCTCCTTCGTAGCGTAATACTTTAGTGCCTTCAAAGTTTTTACTCCATTTACCATGACGGTTTCCATCGGCATCGTTTTGATTAATATCCTGCGCAAAAGTTATACTTGATACTAAGGCTAAAACTATAATTAATAATTTGTTCATATTTTGAATTTTGTTTTGGATTCCTACCTGCGTAGGAATGACAAATAAGAGTTTAATAAACGATTTTTACACTACGAAATTGTACTAATACTATTACTGACGTTTTATAGAAATAGTACAAACAAAAAAGCTGCCAAACTCAATATTGAGTGGCAGCTTTTCTGAAAATTAAAATATTTTATTTTTTATTTTTCTTTTGTTGCTCTGCCTGCTCCATCATATCTTTCATTTTCTTCTGAAATTTACTTTCCTTCTTAGGCTTCGCTTTCTGTACTTGTATTTTAGCATGAATTTTATCTTCATCTAAAATATAATTTTTGATGACTAATAAAATACCAATACTAATTAAGTTAGAAATAAAGTAATATAAACTCAATCCAGAGGCATATTTATTAAAGAACACCATCATCATAATTGGTGCAAAATAAATCATGTATTTCATCATTTTAGCCATATCTGGCATACCTTCTTGTTGTGGTGCAGACATTTGTTGTTGCCCAGTAGTCATTTTCATATAAAAGAAAATTGCAATTGCCGCTAATATTGGGAACAAACTAATATGATCTCCATAGATAGGAATATCTATTGGTAATTTTGCTATAATATCGTAAGACGATAAATCGTCTGCCCAAAGAAACTTTTTCTGTCTTAAAGCGAAAGCTGTTGGAAAAAACATAAATAAAGCATAGAATACTGGCATTTGAATTAATGCTGGTAAACAACCTGCTAACGGGCTCGCGCCTGCTTTATTCTGCAAGGCCATAGTTTCCTGCTGCGCTTTCATTTTATTGTCTTTATACTTCTCTTTAATAGCTTCCAATTCTGGTTTCAGAATTTTCATTTTCATTTGAGATAAATACTGCTTGTATTGTACAAAAGACATGGCCAATTTAATAAGCACTGTCATTACTATAATTGCGATACCAAATGGTAAATACGAGCTTAAGAAACCAAATAACGGTATAAATAAAAATTCATTTATCCAACCAAAAAGTCCCCAACCAAGTGGAATACTTTCTTCTAAGTTTTTATCGTAGCTACTTAAAATACCACTTTCTGTAGGACCATAAAATAATCCGTAGTTTTCATTTAACTCATTTCCGCTTAACGCTAAAACCGTTTTAGCTCCATATGTTTTAGTGAATAAAGTGTCTATTTTTTCGTCTTCTACTAAATCTTTAGATGTTAGTACTACCGATTTTAAAGGTTTATCATTAGCTACTAATATAGAACTAAAGAAATGTTGTCTAAAAGAGAACCAATCTACATCTTCAACCATTTCGTCATCCTCACCAGCTTGAGAGAGCTTATCTATATTACCACCATCGTGTTGGTATGTTAGACGCGTATAACGGTTTTCGTAACTAATACTTTGATCGTGACGTTTACTGGTTTGAGACCAGTCTAATTTTATTTCTTGAGAACCATTGATAACATCACTTAAACCTTGAGATTTAATAGTAAAATCTATCATGTAATCGTTGGGCTTGATAACATATAAGTATTCTAAGAACTTAGTTTCTGAAACTTTAAGCTTCATAGAAACTAGAGTGTTTTCTCCGTTTTTAGTTACTTTAGATTGAAATGGTAGCGTTTTAGTATTAAAAACACGATTATCTGATGTTCCTAAATTAATATTAAAACTCGCATTATTATCTTTTACCAAATAAATTGGAATAGAATCGAAATCTACAAATTGACTAAGTTTTACTTCAGATAAATGACCACCAATTTTAGAGAATGTTAATTCTAACACACCATTATCTACTACTGCATCTTTAGAAGAAGCATTTGCTGAATATGCAAATGGGCCCAATTTATTATTAAGTGCTATTTGTTGTAAAGAATCTCCAGGCACAATATTAGAGTAATCTTCTGGTGTTGTTACTTTAGTATCTTCTTGAGCAACACTAGTGTCTTTAGCTTTATTGTCTGCTGCTATTTGCTCTTGTTTAGCTTTATCTGCGGCAACCTCTTCTGGAGAAGGTTGGTTTTGCCACATCATGAATAATAAAATCCCAAATATAAGTACGAAACCTATTATCGATTTTACGTCTAATTTCTTTTCTTCCATATTATTTATGCTATCTCGAAGTTTCGAGAGGTAATCTAGTTAGTATTCTCATATAAAAACCTGAATGTTAAAAAACAAACAGGTTTTATGTTTTAGAAAAATTACTCTTCAAAAAGTAATCCGTTATCTTTTTTTATGCCAAACTGACATCTTATTTACTTTTTTTATGCTTTAAAGCGGCTGCTACAAAAGCTACAAAAAGCGGATGCGGATTTGACACTGTACTTTTATATTCTGGATGATATTGCACTCCAACAAACCAAGGATGGCTTGGTATTTCTACAATTTCTACAAGATTTGCTTTAGGATTTAAACCTGTTGCAATCATACCTTTTGCTTCAATTTGCGCTTTGTAGTCACTATTAAATTCGTAGCGGTGTCTGTGACGTTCTTTTATAGTATCTGTATCGTAAAGTTGACCAACAATACTGTCCTTTTTAAGTTTACAGTCCCAAGCACCTAAACGCATCGTCCCTCCTTTATCTGTAATCGTTTTTTGCTCTTCCATTAAATTAATAACAGGATGCGGTGTATTCTCATCCATTTCTGTTGAGTTGGCATCTTTTAAGCCTAATACATTACGAGAAAACTCGATCACTGCCATTTGCATACCTAAACAAATACCTAAAAATGGTATGTTATGTTCACGCACGTATTTTACAGCATCAATTTTACCTTCTATACCACGTTCTCCAAATCCTGGTGCTACTAAAACACCATCTAAATGAGATAACATTGCTTTAGCGTTGTCTCCATTTAAATATTCAGAATGTATAGACTCTACATTTACTTTAACCTCATTTTCTGCTCCTGCATGAATAAAAGATTCTAATATAGATTTATAACAATCTTGAAGTTCTACGTATTTACCTATTAAACCAATAGTAACTTCAGACTTAGGGTTTTTATGACGATCTAAAAAGGCATTCCAATCGGTTAAGTCTGGTGTATTACTTTCTAATCCTAATTTTCTTAAGACTACAGTATTTAAACCTTCTTCTAACATTAAATTAGGTACATCGTAAATTGTAGATGCATCAATAGATTGCATTACAGAATCTGGTGTTACATTACAAAAACGTGCTAATTTATGACGAATATCTTGAGACAATTCGTGCTCTGTTCTACACACCAAAATATCTGCTTGCACACCACTTTCCATTAGTGTTTTTACACTATGTTGTGTTGGCTTTGTTTTTAATTCTCCTGCTGCAGCTAAATAAGGGATTAATGTTAAGTGAATTGCTAATGCATTATTCTCACCTAATTCCCATTTTAATTGTCTTACACTCTCTATGTATGGTAACGACTCGATATCGCCAACAGTTCCTCCTATTTCTGTAATTACAATATCGTAATCTCCAGAACGTCCAAGAATTTGAATTCTGCGTTTTATCTCGTCTGTAATATGTGGAATAACCTGAACTGTTTTACCTAAAAACTCACCACGACGTTCTTTTTGAATAACGCTTTGGTAAATACGTCCAGTCGTAACATTATTTGCCTGACTTGTAGGTACGTTTAAAAAACGTTCGTAGTGACCAAGATCTAAATCTGTCTCTGCTCCATCATCTGTAACGTAACATTCACCATGTTCGTACGGATTTAAAGTTCCTGGATCTACGTTAATGTAAGGATCTAATTTTTGAATTGTAGTTCTGTAACCTTGTGCTTGAAGAAGCTTCGCTAAAGATGCTGCGATGATACCTTTTCCAAGTGAAGAAGTCACTCCTCCTGTTACAAATATGTATTTAGTTGTTGTTGCCATAGTGCGTTGTTAAACGCGAGCAAATTTACGATATTTTATGGAAGTTATAAGCGTTTGAAGTTTTATTTTTTTTAGATTGATTTAAACAAAAAAAACAAAATGCCTCCATTTATTTTTTTGCATATTAAACAGCGCTTAACGCGCTTACAAAATACTTAATAAAACATAAAGCAAACCATGTAAGATATCACTAAAAAGAAACATTAAGCGTAAGTAGAAAAGCGACTGAATTTACACACGTGCTTTTACCAAAGATGACACTACTCTATAGCGATAAAAATATACTTGCTTTTAGATTAATTTAAGGCTTGTGTTTAATGACTTAGGGATTTTAGACACTTGACTTTGTCGTTTTTTTAGGCTAACTTCGTTTAACGTATGATATAAAACATTGAAACGATTTTATATCAATGAGACATTGGCAACAAGCTGAAGAAACAGAATGAATAAACTAAAAACAGGAGAGTTTTACGGAACACATTTCCAAAAATCAGCTTTTGAAAATCTAATAATTACAGATACAGAATATACACATAGTAAAGTTGATTGGCATTATCACGAAAATCCATATTTCACTTATCTACTTCAAGGAAAACTATTTGAATCTAACAAAAATGAATCTTACTATTTAGAACCTGGAAATCTATTATTTCATAATTGGCAAGATGCACATTACAATATCAAACCACCTGAATTTACAAGAGGTTTTCACATTGAATTAAATGATAAATGGTTTTCAACTTTTGATATTCAAATAACAGATTTTGAAGGAAGTATCAATTTAAAGAATCCAATAATAAAAAACTTGATGAACCATATATTTGTCGAAACTAAAATTAACGACCAATATTCAAATTTAAGCATTGAGAGCAACTTGATTGATATATTTAACACGATAAACGAATCAAAAAGAGAAAATTCAAAAAAACCAATTTGGGTAAAGCACTTAAAAGAGTTATTGTTTGAGGAAAAAACAGACTATTCTTTAAAAAGCTTGAGTTCAAAATTAGAAATCCATCCCATTCATTTATCTAGAGAGTTTAACCGGTATTTTGGAACAAGCCTTGGCAACTATATTCGATTGATGAAACTGAATAAAGCGTTTTACTTACTTACATCAAACAAATTTTCAATGACGGAAATTTGTTATCAGTGTGGCTTCTACGACCAAAGTCATTTCATTTCAAACTTCAAACGAATATATCACACAACACCAACTAAATTATTGAGAAAAATTGTCTAATGTTAATATAATACAATTTCAAAATGGTTAGAGATCTTATTTTTACAGCTTATTTAAAATCAATCAAAAAATGAGAATTAAAAACCTGTTGATGTTACTTATTGTTCTTTTGTCATTTTCGACCTATGCCCAAGATATGAAAGATTACACAAGCAATTGGGAAGGCAAAATTGAAAGTTCAAGAACATTCAATATAAAAGTTGAAATAGAAAATCTAGGACTTGAAAAAGCTAGATTCAAAATTTCGAATAATAAAAGTATTATTGACTATCCATTTGATTCAAAAAGCACTTCAATATTAAAAATACCATTTGCAGAAAATCATTCTTTTGAAGGTGTACTTTCTGAAAATGAAAAAGAGATTAACGGCTTTATTAAATCGGGTTTATTACTCTATCATTTGAAATTGACACTATCAAACCGCAATTCGTTTGTAGGTGTTTGGAATATATTAATGGTAGATAAATTAAAGTCTGAAAAATTCTACTTAAGTCTAGAAAATGGATCAGGAAACAACTATGAGGCTTATCCTTTTTTTGGCGATAATACATTTACAGGAACTTGGTGTACTAATTTTCAAAAAGAAAATGATAGTTTATTTTTTGAAGATTTTAAAACAGGATTAAAGTTTAAAGGAAAATTACTTCCTCAAAAAATTAATTTAGGAATTTATATAGGCGATGGTTTAGTTTCTCAAATTGATTTAAAAAAATCTAACACAGATTGGGAGATAGGCTTATTTGATACCATTAAAATTGATAAAATTACTGGTAACCTTCAATTTGAAGAAATGGAAAAGCTTATCGCAAAAGACAGCTTTCCAAATACACATTCAGTTTTAATTTCAAGAAAAGGCGAACTTATATACGAAAACTATTTTGATGGTTATAACTCAAATATTCCTCATCAGATGAAATCTGCTTCAAAAAGCATATCATCTGCAATTGTGGGAATTGCAAAAGATAAGTCATTATTTATAAATGTTGAGCAATCAATTTTTGATTTTTTACCTAAAAAATATCAAACTTATAAAGACAGTTTAAAGTCGAAAATAAATCTAGAAAGCCTTTTAACAATGAGTTCTGGAATAGATGCTGTTGACTATGGTATTAACGCAAATGCAGAATCACCTGCTGTAGAAGATAATTTTCAAATGACAAAAGACTGGACAGAAACAATATTAAATTCTAAAATGATTAATCGTCCAAACACGAAAGCCAATTATGGTTCTGCAAATCCTTATCTTCTTGGTGTGGCTATTGACTCAATAGTTTCAGAATCTTTAGCATTATTTATTGACAAAAATTTATTTCAACCACTTAAAATTTCAAATTATGTAATTCAATCAGATTTAAAAGGAAAGCCATACTTTGGCGGTGGAATGTATCTAACGCCAAAAGATATGCTGAAATTTGGGGAATTATATCTTGGAAAAGGGAAATGGGAATCAAAACGAATTCTATCAAAAAAATGGATTAAAAATTCATTTAAAAATTATAGAAATTTAGAAAACGTGCAAGAAAAAAATGGCTATGGTTATTTATGGTGGCACAACACATACGAAACTAAAAGAAAACGCATAAAATCTATTGAAGCTAGAGGTAATGGAGGTCAGTATATTTTTGTTCTTCCTTCTTTAAAAACGGTTGTTGTTATAACTGCTGGAAATTACAGAAATGGAAAAACACAACAACCTGAAATGGTTTTTGAAAAATATATTTTACCTTACCTTGAAAATTAAATATAGCTAGTAAGCTCCTTATCAAAGATTTGTGTTTATTTATGAAGTCCGCCAAATCGCAGATTTGACTAAGTTATAATCCGAAACTTCGTGCATATTTATACGTTACATATACTAGCAAACATTAAACGAACCTCATAAAAAAGCTAAATCTTATCGAAGTTCTTCTGTATATTCTTTATTAGTCCTTCTAGACCATTTAATTTTAGCATATACACAGTTTCTAGCATTTCGCCTAGTTTTCCTTTTGGAAAACCTTTGTTATGATACCAAACCACATAGTATTCTGGCAAGTCTATTAAAAACCTACCTTCGTATTTACCAAAAGGCATTTTAGTATGTGCTAATTTAATTAGAAAGGTTTTATCTGGTTGCAATTCCATTATTTAGATTTATATTCTTCTAATTGTTTTAATTCTTTATTTACAAAAGCAATCCATCTTGCCTGTTCTTCTTTATTAATAGAATAATTACTTTCGGCATCGTAAAGCTTTTGCATTTTTTGCAAATCTGTATTCGCTCGATCCTTTAATGCGTTAAGTTGCATCCCTATTTTAGAAGACGGTTTTAATTTAGAAATGTTTTGTCGTAAATACCTAACATGTAATTCTGTTATATTAAAATGAAACTGCTCGTGCTTGAGAATGTGATTATTAACGACTTCTTTTTTATGCCAAGAATGCTCTGGATAAAAATGAGCAAATACTTTGGCATTAAAACCTGTAACGCCATGAACACTGCTTTTCTCTATAGAATAACTAAAAGTAATCCCAGACGCCGTAACTGCAGCCGCACTAGAATCCATGTCTGGTTTACCCTTAAAATCTAACCACTCCAACTGATCGTTTTCATGCCATGGAAATTCTTTAGTATCACCTTGAAAAACCAACAAGAAGCTAACAATTACCAAAAACTTATTCATAGTATACCATTAATTCTTATTGAAAACGAACCAGCTGCCTTCCTTATTGCTTTACTTCTTCAATAGTTAAGTCGTTATACTGCACCAAGTAAACACTTTCGTTATAATAACCACCAAACAATTTCTTTTTATAAGCAAACTTATTCTCTATGTAAGACGTCATTGGACTATCGCTAGTAGACTGATATAAGTCTGGAGAGGTTGCTAAACGTAACACCACATCCATTGTTAAATCGAAACCACGAATAGCATATTCATTTGGTGAAATATTGTATTGTTGCTTGTATTGTTTTACAAATGAATTACTCGTTTCCGAATTCAACATTTTAGAAATTGAAGGATAAGTAAAATGAAGATTAGATAAATGGTAATTATCTACTTCCTCATTTTCAAATGCTTTATTTTGGTTTGTTGTTGTTAACGTAATTTTAGTTCCTTCTTTCTGTAAACCGTTAAGAAGACTTGACACATTAGACACAAATCCTGCATTATTGGTTTCTAAAAACACAACATTATTTCCAGGCTTGAGCGCATTAATTAAATCACTATCTAAAACATAATAGGCATCTTTTTTAGTTTTCTTATCTAAACGAGAACTAACTAATTTTGCATTAGCAAATTTATTCTTAAGCATTGTACTTGTCGCTTTTCGCTTAACATCTGAAATTATGATAATTTGCGCTGTAGAATCTGCTTTAAAATAGTTTATAATTTTATTCTTTAAATTACCATCATTTGGCCTAGATTGAAATACGTTACGACCTACTTTTACCGTCTTTTGTAATGGCGAAACTACAGGTACGTTATCACGTTCTAAAGCACTTGCCGCAGCATTAAAATTACTGGTAAGTAATGGCCCAATAACCGCTTGAGTATTCGAAAAGCTATTACTGCTTAAAATAGAATTTACTTGACTTAATCTATTTTGTGTATCGTAAACATCTACTTTAAGGTTGATGCCTAATTTTTTAAGCGAATCGAATGCTACTAAAACACCAGAGTAAAAATCTAAAGTAATATTTAGGGTTCTATCATTTTTAATTTTCGATTTAGCATCAAAAACAGAATCTGTATTAATTTTATTAAGCGTAAAAGGTAACATTACAGCTATATTTTTAACACTAGTATCTGTTACGTTATCAGATAATTTAACAATTTCTGAAACGTTATCAATAACACCATTTAAAGCACTTATACTTTCGGTATCATCTACAGACGTATCGAAAGGTACTTTTAAAATCATACCTTCTTTTAAACCCGTAACTACTAAATCTGGATTTAAGCTCTCTAGTACTTTTTGCTCTACACCTAATTTTGTTTTTAGCCTATAAAAACCTTCTTTAGGTAGTACTTTATAATAACTATATTTTGTATCAATTGTCTTAACTTTATCTTTTTCTAAATTAGGAACATTAATAGTTTGCCCTGTTTGTAACATGCTAGCCATGTTTGGGTTTAACGCTTCTAATTCTTGAACAGTAATACCAAACTTGTATGCAATACGCCACTTCCCTTCTTTTGGCTGTACAACATAGCTTGTACCTTCCGATGTTGCTTGTGCATCTTCGTATGTAATCACTTTGTTGTATACTGGAATTTGTAGTCTATCTCCTTTTCTAAGATTATTAGCATATAAAAATTTGTTATGTCTTTTAATCTCTTCTATTTCTACATCATACTTTTTAGAGATACTAAATAATGTTTCTTTTCTTCTTGTTTTATGCTTGATGTAGCGATCGAAAGTTTTATCCACAACTTTTACCTTTTCTGGCTCTGTTGTAGTTGTTGTAGTTACACTTCCTGCTTTTGGAATTATTAAAATTGAATTTGGACTTAATTTTTCTCTTGCATCTGGATTCAGTTTAAAAATATCTGAAGTAGAAACTTTATATTTCTTAGCAATGGCTTCTACTGTCTCTCCTGATTTAACTCTATGTGTATTATATTTCTGTGCATTTGCAGAGGCACAGCTTAATATTACGAATAGGCTAAGGATGTAAATTATTTTCTTCATATGTTTATTATACGTTCAAAGTTGCGTTAGCGGTTGTAGTGGCATCCTTTTTTAGCGAATTATTTAAATATCCCTTACTCTTAAATGAAAGAGAACGTTTAAAAAAGATCCCAAATCTAGTTTAGGACTACTTCGCAAAAAAGATATAACGGAAGACGCGACCCTTGTGGTAACGCCCAAGTTATCATTACTATTTGTTCTCTCGATAACTATCGGGATCGAAAATTACTCGCAGTGACCTTTTTTATTCCCACTCTATTGTTGCTGGTGGCTTACTACTAATGTCGTAAACTACTCTATTAACGCCTTTTACTTTGTTTATTATATCGTTACTGGTTTTTTGCAGAAATTCGTAAGGTAAATTTACCCAATCTGCAGTCATACCATCTGTACTTTCTACTGCTCTAAGTGCTACACATTTTTCGTATGTACGCTCGTCTCCCATAACTCCAACACTGTTTACAGGTAACAAAATTGCACCTGCTTGCCATACTTTATCATATAAACCAGCGTCTCTTAATCCGTTAATAAAAACAGCATCTACTTCTTGTAATATACGCACTTTTTCTGCTGTAATATCTCCAAGAATTCTAATGGCTAAACCAGGTCCAGGAAATGGATGACGCCCTAATAAGGTTGGATCCATATCCATTGATGCACCTACTCTTCTTACCTCATCTTTAAATAAGGCTTTAAGTGGCTCTACAATTTTAAGCTTCATAAAGTCTGGCAATCCACCAACATTATGATGGCTTTTTATGGTTGCACTTGGTCCTCCTGTTGCACTTACACTTTCTATAATATCTGGATATATTGTGCCTTGTGCAAGGTATGTTACATCTTCTATTAAATTTGCTTCTTGATCGAAAACCTCAATAAAAGCATTCCCTATGGCTTTACGTTTAATTTCTGGATCGCTCAGTCCTGCTAATGCATCCAAAAAGCGTGCCGAAGCATCTACTCCTTTCACATTTAAGCCCATACCTTTGTACTGCTCTAAGACTTCGGTAAACTCATTTTTACGTAACAAACCGTTATTTACGAAGATGCAATATAAGTTATCGCCAATGGCTTTATGCAATAGCATTGCTGCTACTGAAGAATCTACACCTCCTGATAAACCTAAAACGACTTTATCGTCTCCAATTTTTGCTTGTAATGCTTCTACTGTTTCACCTACAAATGCGTTTGGTGTCCAATCCGGATTTACATTTGCAATGTTTACTAAGAAATTTTCTAGTAATTGTTTTCCGTCTGTAGAATGGTAAACTTCTGGATGAAATTGTATAGCGTATGTTGTTTCGCCTTCTATTTTATAGGCTGCATTTTTTACATCGTGTGTACTTGCTAGCAGTTTTCCGTTTGTTGGTAAGCTTTTAATGGTATCACTATGGCTCATCCATACTTGACTTCCTGCAGAAATACCTTTAAAAAAGGCATCGTCTTCTACAAAACTTAAGTTTGCTCTACCGTACTCGCGTGTGTTAGATTCTGCTACTTCTCCACCAGAAAAATGTGCCAAATATTGTGCACCATAACAAACCGAAAGCATTGGCTTTACTCCTCTAATACCTTTTAAATCTGGATGAAAAGCATCTTCTGAACGCACAGACATTGGACTTCCCGAAAGAACCACTGCCTTGTATTCGTCTAAGTTTTTTGGTATTTTATTGAATGGAAATATCTCTGAATAGATATTTAATTCTCTAACTCTACGCGCAATAAGTTGTGTGTATTGCGATCCGAAATCTAAAATAAGTACTTTGTCGTGTTGCATACGCAAAAATAGTAATTGCTTTTTAAATTACGAACGCAGAATTGCCTATTTTTTTCTTAAAATGTTAACACTGTAAACTCGCCTTTTAATGGCTCTAAATTTTCGATTAAATTTGGTACTAATTGATTGCCAAACTCGAGATAAAGCTCACTAAAATTGGTGTTTCTTTCTTGTAAACTGTTATTAGGAAATAGTTGATTTTGAAGATCGGTCATGCGCTCGACCTGATCTTTTAACTTTCTTTTTTGTGCTGTTAACAAACGTTTTTCAAGATTCTGCAAGCCATTAACTTGCTTTTTCTCTTGGGCTGACACGGCTCCAACAAAAGACTCGTCGGTTTGTTCGGCTAATGTGTACAACTCCTTAAACTGATTTTTTAAATGCTTTATTTGCTCTGAAAAATCAATATCGATATTAGAAATGGCTCTCACTTTTTTATTTATGAAAGACTCTCTTTTTAAGAAAATATCTTTATTCGAAATATTTAGATTCACTAATTTATCGGCTTGTTGCTTTGTTTTTATTAACACTGAGTTTCGTAATAACAACATAGGAAACACCACGTTATGAACCTTAAAATTAGATTTTAATTGAAACCAGTATGCTAATTCTCCGCCGCCGCCAATATAACATAGGTTAGGCAAAATGACTTCTTGATATAATGGTCTTAAAATAACATTAGGGCTAAAACGCTCTGGGAAGTCATAGACTTCTTTTAGTATTTCACTCTTACTCCAGCTTATGTTTGTGTTTAGTACTTTATAAACATCATTTTCTAAAACAATGCGTTCTCTTATATCTTTAGTGATATAAAAAAGGTTTATGGCTCTTGGATTTACTTGTAATCCAAAATCTAAAGCTTCAATTTCAGCATTTGTTTCTAGAACTTTTTGTTCTGAAATTTGTTCTAACAATTCTCTCTCTATATGAGGAACAAACAAGCGTTTTAACTCTGTATTATTTGCTTCTACTATTACCAGTCCATATTCTCCAAAGAGTGCGTTGGCAATATATTTTGTAGCGTCTGCAAGGTTATCGTGTTTTAAATATCCGTTTGTAAACAGTTCACGAAGTGCCTCTGCATTTTTACCAAGACCTAATTCTTGTGAAAAAATATTAAATACATCCTGTAAGCCTTCGGTGTTAAGCTCGCCTACTGCTCCTGAAGATTCTCTATTCCATTGAATCTTTTTTCCTTTAAAATTGAAATAATTAATTTCATCGAAATCATGATCTTCGGAAGCCATCCAATAGATTGGTACAATGTTATTATCTGGGTATTCGTCTTTTAATTGTTTCGCTAAATTTATAGTCGATACAATTTTATGTAAAAAGTATAATGGACCCGTAAATAAATTTAACTGGTGACCGGTAGTTACTGTAAATGTTTTGCTGTCTTTAAGCGCTTCAATATTACTTAAAGTCGCTGAAGACGTTTCGTTTTTTTGATATTGTTTTTTTAAAACCTCAACCAAAGTGTTTCTCGTTTCTTGTTTAAAAGAAGCGCTTTTTTCTTCAATTTGAGCTTTAAAATTTTCTAATTTAGGAAAACGATTATAGAATGGCTTTAGCGTTTCAGCTTCAGCTAAATAATCACAAATAAGTTTAGAAAAATATCCAGTGTCTTTAAACGAAATACAGTCTGATGGCATATATAATTTATAATGAAGTGTAAATATAAGATTCTTTATACTAACTATAGTCTTAAAAAAAACATAAAAAATGATCTTAAATCGGTTAGAATTAATCAATTTTAAATGAATTTATTACCGATTACAAACTACTAAAGACCTAGTTATTAGTCCGTAAAAATCTAAATTCCTTACCGTTATTCTGTTACTTAAAACTTGTGTTTTTTTCAAGAAAGCACACTAAACCAAAGCGTTGTTAACTCAGTATTTAAATGCTAAAGATACTCTCTGTACTGAAGCACTCTAAAATCGAAAGTATTAAACTTAGGATCACTAGCTTTTAGTTGTTTGTATAATGAATTACTGCCTATTGAGATATTTGCAGCTCCAGAGGAAGAGGTTAATGATACTGTTTTTATTACACGTTCCAGTGAAAGAGATTCCCGCGCTTCGCTCGGAATGACGAATTGATGAACTCTTGGTGTCGCCTTAGAAACTAATTCTAGCTTTATATTGTAGTCTTTTATATGTTTCCTGAAGAAGTACTCAGGACCATTTTTAGAGTTTCCGCCTGTAAAAAGAATAGTATCTATACTTGGATAATGTTTTAAATAACCAATAACATCGCGAAGTTGTATGTTTTGCATACCAATATCTGAGGCATCTATTTTCTCGCGTTCGCAGCTGTCTACAATATCGCAAACGCCAATTTTGTGTTTAATTAAAAAGTCTTGTCTTTCTTTTATAGCTTGTGTGGAATGATCGTAACGTAAATTAAGATTGTGTATTTTATCTATAAACAACCACAAACTATTGTAATAACTACCATAACAGAAATCGACATCTTTTTCTAAAAGATTTCCCGTGCTAAATCTTGGTGGTGGCAATGTGCCAACAATTAGTTTTTTAGTGTCGTTTTTTATGAATGGCTGGTATGGATGTTTGTGTTTGAACATATATTTCCTGCGCAGGAAGGAATCTTTTAACTGTTATGTTTTCTTGTAAAGTTCCAAAGCTTACTAGTTCTGGTTTTTTAACACGAATTTCACTAATTTTCACTACTCTTACTTAATTCTGAAACTACTAACCGATACAGAGATCTTGAATTAAATACTCTTCAATAACTTCTCAACCTCGTTAATTGTTTTACTATACTTGCGTTTGTTTGGCTTTGTCATGTGTTGAGATTCTATTGTTATCTCGTTTAGAATTTCTTTTGCAGCTTCTATGTTATCTCTTTCAATATAAAATTTAGCTAATATTAATCGTTCGCTATAATTAGAATAGCGTTGATCTATTGCTTTTAAATGTTTTTCGGCAGCTGCGGACTGTTCTGTTTTGTCTAGTGCTAATCCGTAAATAAATTCTGATTTCGATTTATTAAATTCAGGATACTTTTTTAGTGCTTCTGCGTAAGTGATGGTTTTATTATAATCCTCTAAACCATAATAAGAGGCTATTAAGTTTTCTAAAATGAAATACTTATTCTGAGTTTCATCTTTTAAAGCGACTTCATAATGTGTGATTGCATTTTTATAGTCCTTCATTTCAAAAAAAGCATCTGCTAAATCTAATCTGTTTTGAAACGTTTCGGCAAACTGAAGCTTTTTCTCTAAGTCTTTTACCTTTTTAGTTGGTATTAAAACTGAGGTTAGATTTTCTTTTATAATACTCGCATCTCGTTTATTATAAACCTGCGTGACTAAATATATAATAGAGCCAATTACAGGAATGAATATGATTATAAAAATCCAATAATATTGGCTTCTATTCTTTATTAAATGGTAAATACAAAAACCTTGTAAAGCGATTGTTAGGTAATAAAACATGTGTTAAAATTAGTTTAAAGTGTTAAATATAGTAAAGAATGCCTCAAAATATCCTTACCTTAAAGGAAATTGATAATAGAATTTAAATGGGAAGAGGAGATAAAAAGACAAAACGCGGAAAAATTAATAGAGGCACTAACGGTGCTAGAAGACCTAAAATTAAAAAACGTGTGAGACCTGAAACTAAAATTGAAATTACTAAGAAGGTTAAGCCTTAATTAAGTGGTTTTGCTTTAGTATTATATTTAAAAAGCGCTTCGCTCTTTTTCTTCAAACCATCCGAGTTTTACTGATATAAAACACACCTTCCTTTAACTAAAGGAAGGAGCTGCTAAACACTATAATTCTATCTTGTAAAGACTAAATGGTTTTCGGTAGATAGTTCGTCGCTTAAACCGTAACCTTCTAATGTAAATCCTTTTAAGTCGTTTATTGTTTTAGCATCTGTATCTACAATATATCTTGCCATTAAACCTCTCGCTAATTTAGCATAAAAGGCAACAATTTTATATTTACCGTCTTTAAATTCTTTAAAATCGACAGTAACAATTGGTACTTTAAGAGCTTTAATATCTACTGCTTTAAAGTATTCCTTACTTGCTAAGTTTACAAAAACCTCATCGTCTTCTAATTCTTCGTTTAAAGCTGATACGACATCTTTTTTCCAGAATTCGTAAAGGTTTTTATTGTTTCCAACTGGGAGTTTTGTTCCCATTTCTAACCTGTAGGCTTGCATTAAATCTAATGGTTTAAGCACACCGTATAAACCTGAAAGGATTCTAACTTTATCTTGTAAAACTTTTATTTTATCGCTTGATATTGTATAGGCATCTAGTCCTTTATAAACATCACCACTAAAGGCATAAACAGCTTGCCTTGCGTTTTCTTTTGTAAATGGTAATTCCCATTCTTGATTACGCTCGTAATTTAACTGCCCTAAAGCGTCGCTTACATGCATAAGCTCCGAAATTCCTTTAGCTGATTGTTTTTTAAGTACTTTATTTAAACGCTCAGATTGTTTTAAAAACTGAGCTTCTGTTGTTTGTTCTGTTGGTAATTCTGTTTTAAAATCTAACGATTTTGCTGGTGATAATACTAGTTTCATAAATTCTTTTTTCTGTTACGAATTTACAATTTACACTGTAAACAATAACCGCTATAAAAATGAATTGTTCTATACAATTATAGGTATTCATTATAGATTGTCTGCGTTAAGGATTGATGCGGCATCCTTTTTTGAGGCACGAAAAAAAAGATATAGCGGAAAGCCTGACCTTTAGGTAACGCCCAACTAAGCCTCTAAATGCGTACTATAACCTCTCCACTTCTCTATACATTCGTGCATGTCTTGAGGTATGGGAGCTTCGAAACTCATAAACTCATTTGTTTCTGGATGCACAAACCCTAAGGTTTTTGCGTGTAGTGCTTGGCGTGGTAATATTTTAAAGCAGTTGTCTACAAACTGTTTGTACTTAGTAAATGTTGTGCCTTTTAGAATACGTTCGCCTCCATAACGCTCGTCGTTAAACAACGTGTGACCAATATGTTTCATGTGTACACGAATTTGGTGTGTTCTACCAGTTTCTAGTTTACATGCTACTAAGGTAACATAGGTTAAACGCTCTAAAACTTTATAATGCGTTACTGCGTGTCTTCCTTTGTCTGCATCATCGTCGAAAAAGACAGTGTTTTGTAATCTGTTTTTAGGGTGACGACCAATGTTACCTTCTATGGTACCTTCGTCTTCTTTCATGTTTCCCCAAACAATTGCAACGTACTCGCGCTCGCTAGTTTTGTCTTTAAATTGCTTAGATAAATGTGCCATTGCCTTTTCGGTTTTAGCAACTACTAACAATCCGCTAGTGTCTTTATCTATTCTATGTACTAAACCTGGTCTATCGCTTGAATTTTTAGGAAGATTTTCGAAATGATAAATTAAACCATTTATTAATGTTCCAGAGTAGTTTCCATGTCCTGGATGTACTACAATACCTGCTGGTTTATTAACGACTAATAGTGTTTCGTCTTCGTAAACGATATCTAAAGGCATGTCTTCACCAACCAATAAATTCTCGAAAGGAGGATGCGCTAATAGTACACGAATTTTATCTTCTGGTTTAACCTTATAATTAGATTTTACAGGAACATCGTTTACATAAATATTGCCTTCTTTTGCAGACTCTTGAATTTTATTTCTAGTTGCATTTTCTACTTTATTCATTAACCATTTATCGATACGTAAAGGTGATTGCCCTTTATCTGCAATAAATGAAAAATGCTCGTAACGCGTTTCTCCAGCTTCGTTTTGCTCTGGTAATTGTGGTGTATATTTATCCATTTATAATTTAGTTAGGACGGTTACCGTTTCCTAAAACAACATCTATTTTAGAGTGTTTTGGTAGTAAAGTCCCAGGTTTTAAAACCTTGCCTTCAAATCTTAAGCTTAATACTTCGTCTTTACCAATATTATCTATGTATGTTTTCTTTCCAATTTCAAAATTCAAAGCCTCTAAAGTAGGTCTTCCTTGACGAAACGTACGGTTAATAATATTTGGTACAGGAATTTTTCTATATCCTGAAGGATTAAGTGTTAGGTATATTTTTCTATTTTCTTTTACATTCTCTCCAGCTGGAGGATCTTGCTCTATTACAGAGTATCTAGGATAGTCTGGATTAAAATTTGCCGAATCTTGAATTTCCATAACTAGGTTATTTTCGTTTAATTCAATTTTAGCAACATCAATAGACTTTCCTGTTAAATTTGGAACCGTTTCAAAGTCACCATGATTAGTAGTGATATTAAGCCATTTAAAAATAATGAAGCACAAAATTAATAATGCAACTAAAGCTAAACCTAGTTGCTTAAAAAACGTTTTACTCGTTAGAAATTTAATAATACTCATTGGTTGATTTTAATTAAAAAGAGTTTAAACCTTTATTGTTATTTTTATAACTAAAAAGGTATGCAAATATATAAAAACAAAAAGGTTTTCGTTTGCTATAAAATAAATGATATTTTAGCTAAACAAATAAATTTTGGCGTTTAATAAATTGCGTCCTATAATTTATACGAAGTTTAACGGTTTTAGGACTACCGCTGGAGTTTAAATTAAACGATAGTCGAAATACAGAAAACTAGAGATATTAAAATAAATTAATAAGATTTTCCGTCTACGCGGAAATAAAAAAAATATAACATTGAAAAAAAATATTGCCATAATAATGGGTGGTTATTCTAGCGAGTACCAAATTTCTTTAAAAAGTGGAAACGTTGTTTACAATACTTTAGACAAGGAAAAGTATAACGTGTATCGCATTCATATATTTAAAGACAAATGGGTTTTTGTTGATGCTTACGATGCTGAATTCTCTATCGATAGAAATGATTTTTCTGTTTTAGTAAATGAAACTAAAATTACATTTGATTGTGTTTTTAATGCTATTCATGGTTCGCCGGGAGAGGATGGTTTTATGCAATCTTATTTCGAGCTTATTGGTATGCCACAAACTAGCTGTAATGCTTACCAAGCCGCATTAACTTTTAATAAGCGTGATTGCTTAAGTGTACTAAAACCTTATGGCATTTTAACTGCCGAAAGTTATTACCTTAATTTAGGAGATGTTATTAACGAACAAGAAATTATTGCAAAAGTAGGTTTACCTTGTTTTGTAAAAGCCAATAAAGCTGGTAGTAGTTTTGGAATTTCTAAAGTGCATAAAAAAGAGGCATTACAAGCTGCAATAGAAAATTCTTTTAAAGAAGACGATGAGATTATTATAGAATCTTTTCTAGACGGAACAGAGGTTTCGGTTGGCGTAATTACTTTTAAAGGTGAAACTAAAGTATTACCAATTACTGAAATTGTAAGCGAAAACGACTTTTTCGATTATGAAGCGAAATACCTTGGTAAGTCTCAAGAAATTACGCCTGCAAGATTATCTAAAGCACAAGAAGACAAAGTAAATACACTTGCAAAAAAGGTTTACGAGGTTTTAAAAATGAAAGGCTTCTCTAGAAGTGAATTTATTTTTAAAGATGGAGAACCGCATTTATTAGAAGTAAATACTGTTCCTGGTTTAACCAACGAAAGTATTTTGCCACAACAAGCTGCAGAAGCTGGTATTTCTATGGCTGAATTATTTGAGAGCGCTATAGATGAAGCTTTGAAATAATCAAGATAGAGGCCTGCTCTTGGCTTGAATAACCATTTAATCCTTATTTTTGAATATGAAAAAAGCTCTATTTCCAGGATCCTTTGATCCCTTAACATTAGGTCATTATGATATTATTAAACGAGGTGTCACACTTTTTGACGAAGTAATTGTAGCTATAGGTGTTAATTCTGATAAAAAATATATGTTTTCTTTAGAGGAACGCAAGGAATTTATTGAAGATACTTTTAAAGATGAACCAAAAGTAAAAGTGGTTACTTATAAAGGATTAACTGTTCATTTTTGTCAAAAAATTGGTGTTGATTTTATATTACGTGGTTTAAGGAATCCAGCCGATTTCGAGTTTGAAAAAGCAATTGCGCACACTAATAGAGATTTATCTACTATAGAAACTGTGTTTCTTTTAACAGCAGCACGTACAAGTTATATTTCATCTTCTATAGTTCGTGATGTTATTCGAAATGATGGAGATTATACTAAGCTGGTGCCAAGCAGCGTAAGGGTTAAATAATTATTTAATTAATTTACTAATAGTTATAATTAAATCTTTATTAAAGAAAGGTTTTAAGACATAGTCATCTATTTCAGAATCCTTAATTTTAACCTCTACCTCTTCTAATGACGCAGCAGTAAGAGCTACAATGACAATGTTTTTATTAAATTCTCTTATTAATTTAGAGGTTTCATAACCATCTAATTGCGGCATATGTAAATCCATTAAAACGCAATCAAAACCTCCATTTCTAATAAGTTCAATTGCCTTTCTACCACTATCAACAACTTCAGACTTTAAATTAAAGTTTTCTAGAACTTTTCTGGTAACTAGTTGATTGATTTTATTATCGTCTACAATTAAGAACTTACAGTCTTTAATTTTCTCTAACCCTCTTTCGACATCTAATTCTACACCATTTGAAGTTGCAATTTTATCAAAACTCAAATCAAAAGAGAAAGAGGAACCCACGCCTAATTCACTTTTTAATAATACATTACCTCCCATTACAGAGACTAGCCTTTTAACAATTGACAAACCTAATCCTGTACCTTTGTGTGTTTGATCTTTACTCGCGTGTTCTTGATAAAAATCTTCAAATACCTGAGACTGTTTTTCTATAGGAATACCTTGACCATCATCTGTAACATTAAAATGGAGTTTAACTATACCCTTGTCATTTTTAAGCAAGAATATCTCAACAGTTATATTTCCATTATTAGTAAATTTTATTCCATTAGATATTAAGTTTATTAAAACCTGTGAAAGCTTGAACGAATCACCTCCTACTGTTTTAGGAATATTATCATCATATTTTAAATGAATTTTATTATTACTAGACCTAAGCGCATATTCTAAGCTTTCAATAACATTTGTAATTAAAAGTTTTAATTCAAAATTTAGAGACTCTGCTCTCATCTTTCCAGATTCTACTTTATTTAATTGAAGCACATTATTAATTAATGCTAATAAATGATTTCCTGAAAACTTTAATGACTCTAAATACTCTTCATGCTTTGCATTCGTATTTTCCCTTAACAAAATGTTAGACAACTCAACAACAGCATATAAAGGCGTTCTTAACTCATGGCTAATTTCTGAATAAAAATCGCTTTTAACACTCGACAAATGCTCTGCAATGTCTTTAGCTTGCTTTAACTGTGTATTTCTCTTTATTATTAAATAAGTAGTGAGCAATAATAAGCAAGTTAACAATATTAAAAGCAGATTATAATTATAAAATTTAGATAATTGGGCTTCTCTAATGTTTTTCTCTTTTGTTAAATAACTAAGCTCTTCTTCACTCTCCTTCACCTTATATCTTGCCTCTATATTTTTAGCAAGCGCCATATTATCTAACTTATTAATAGAATCCTTAATCTCAAGGTATTTATCCATCATAAAAAGAGCGTGTCTATAGCTTTTGTCCTCTTTATACAATTTTGTTCTTTTACTATAGATTTCTTCTTTTGAATGCAAATACTTTTCATTATTTGCTAAATCTATTGCTTTTTGAAAATACAATTCAGACTCCGTAAATCGTTTTAATTTATGAAATGCATAGCCAAAACTTAAATAAATCTCTCCATAAATATGATCACTTTTTGGATCTAAACCTAAAATTATAGCAGAGTCCAAAGCGTCGTACAAATACTCTAATCCTTCTTTATAATTATTGGAATGCTCTATTAAGTTTTTACCAATGTTAACTTTTGCGTAGATTACATACTTATGCGGTTTATCTAACTCTAGCACATCAATTGCCTTTTTGTATGCTTTGTTGGCTTCGTCAATCATGCCAAAGTCTTCATAAGTCACTCCAATATCATTATATATCAAAACAATATTTAATGTATCTTTTGCTTTTATAAAATAATCACGTGCTTTAAAAGAGTATTCGAAAGCCTTATCTTTATCCTTTAATTCTGCATAAGAAAATGCTAAGCCATTAAAAGATTTACCTATTAGCTCATACCTTTCCGAACCTTCAATATATTCTAAAGTTTGTGTTGCTATCTCTATAGCCTTACCATATTCTCCCTTATTATTTAATTCGTTTACGTATTTGAGAACCGTATTGATTGAATCATTTTCTCTTTCTGTAATCTCTTGTGCTTGAAGAAATAAAGACGTATTTAAAAGGAGTATTATAATGTATAATACATATTTCATAAGTTAAATTTAGGGGCTAACAATATAGTAAACCTAAATCAAAAAAACAACTTAACTTCCAAAAACGACACTTAAGCGATATGTTAAAAAAATGTTCAGTTATTAGAATTTATATTCAGAAAGTGGTTTTGGAAACTCTTCCGGATTTGCAGCTAGATGATATCTTGGATCTTCGATATCTTCTATCACTACCTCTCTAAACTTAGGATTTGCCTTATACATAAGGATCTTACAATCTTCGCTTAAATGTTTAAGTTTTATTGTTTTGCCTTCAGCTTCATATTTTTCGACTAAATTAAAAATAGCTTCTAAAGCAGAATGATCACTAATACGAGATTCTACAAAATCAATCTCTACATTTTCAGGATCGGTTTTAATATCAAACTTATCGTTAAAGGCTTGAATACTTCCAAAGAATAATGGACCCCAAATTTCGTAAACCTTAGTTCCATCTTCTTTAACACGTTTTCTTGCTCTAATTTTCTTAGCACTTTCCCAAGCAAATACTAAAGCCGAAATTATTACACCTACAAATACTGCAACTGCTAAATCTACAAACACTGTTACTAAAGATACTGTAACAAGCACAATAGCATCAGACATTGGTATTTTTTTAAATATTCTAAAACTCGACCAAGCAAAAGTTTCTATAACCATCATAAACATGACACCCACTAAAGCCGCAATTGGTACCATTTCTATTAATTTATCTGCAAATAGAATGAACGACAGCAAAGTAACTGCCATCATTATTCCAGATAAACGTCCACGTCCACCAGCATTTACATTAATTACGGTTTGACCAATCATACCACAACCACCTGTTCCACCAAATAAACCAGAAACAATATTACCGGCTCCTTGCGCAACGCATTCTCTATTCCCGTTTCCTCTTGTTTCGGTTAACTCATCGACTAAATTCATAGTCATTAAGGACTCTATTAATCCAACAGAAGCGGCTAAAAACGCTGGTAAAGCGATAAATTTAAGTGTATCTAAGTTGAATGGTAACTTCTCCCAAAGCTCCATATTTGGTGTTGGAAATTCACCTTTTAAACCTGTTCCTCCGCCTTCAACAATATAAGATCCAACTGTAGAAACGTCCATATTAAAACCAATCACTATAAGACTGGTAACTAATATAGCTGTTAATGCAGCAGGTATTTTTTTAGTGATTTTTGGTAAACCCCAAATTATTGCCATGGTTAATAAAACAAGACCAATCATGATATATAATTCTGATCCTTGCATATAAGTACTTACATACTCTTTAACTCCTGCCGATGAAACTTGTAAAGATTTATGCGAAAACATTTTTACTTGCGCCATAAATATAACGATAGATAAACCGTTAACAAAGCCCATCATTACTGGATGCGGAATTAAACGCACAAAACGGCCTAGCTTAAATACACCTGCGAAAATTTGAATGATTCCCATTAGCACCACACAGGCCATTAAATAGAAGAAACCCATATTTTCTATAGGTATATCCATTAACATTCCCTTAGTGTGACCATCTGCAATCATAGTCACAAAAATCACCGCAACTGCACCAGCTGCTCCAGAAATTAAACCTGGTCTACCTCCAAAAATAGCAGTAATTAATCCTATAATAAATGCTCCAGACAAGGCCATTAATGGATCTATTTGTGCAACAAAAGCAAAAGCTACAACCTCAGGAATCATTGCTAAAGACACCGTTATTCCGGCTAAAACATCATCTTTTGCATTTGGTACTATTTTTCTAATAAACTCTGTCATTATCTAATTTTTGAAGCTGCAAAAGTACGTTTAATTAATAGATACACAAAGTTGCAATTCCTATATTTGTTACATAATCTACTATTAAACCGTTCAAAATGAATAAAACATTTATACTCCTACTAGTCCTTTTTGCTTTTAACTGTAAGCCTAAATCCAATTATAATTTTACTACCGTGTTTGAAAAAACTAATGGTTTAGAAACTGCTACTTACAAAGAAACTATTACCTATTACAAAAACTTATCTCAAGAATATGCAGCTATAGCAATAGACTCAATAGGTGAAACCGATTCTGGGAAACCGCTACATATTATCACACTCAATAAAGATAAGAACTTTAATTTTTCTGAAATTAGAAAGAACAAAAGCATTCTTTTAATAAACAACGGTATTCATCCCGGAGAAAGCGATGGTATCGATGCCACTATGATGCTCTATCGAGACATCGCTCAAGGCAAAATAAAAATACCTGATAGCACTGTAATTGTTACTATACCTATTTATAATATAGGAGGAAGTTTAAATAGAAACTCTACCACACGAACCAACCAAAATGGCCCGAAAGAATATGGGTTTAGAGGAAATGCTAGAAATTACGATTTGAATAGAGATTTTATTAAATGTGACACAAAAAATGCTAAAACCTTTGCCGAAATATTTCATTTAGTCCAACCAGATGTTTTTATAGATAACCATGTTAGTAATGGTGCAGATTACCAATATACGTTAACTCATTTATTCACCCAACACAATAAACTTGGTGGAAACTTAGGAAACTATTTACATACTGAAATGATGCCTAATCTTGAGAAAAAGTTAGCAGACAAAAAATGGGACATAACACCTTATGTAAATGTTTATAATAAAACTCCTAATAACGGATTCTCACAATTTAAAGACTCTCCACGCTACTCTACAGGCTATACAACACTTTTTAACACCCTAGGAATGATGGTGGAAACGCACATGCTTAAACCCTATAAACAAAGAGTTGAAAGCACTTATGAGCTAATGAAAAGCATGATTGAAATAACAGAAAGCGATGGAAATAAAATTAAGCAACTGCGTAAAGAAGCTAATACTAATTTAATGACTAAAAAAACTTATACTTTAAATTGGACAGTAGATACTTTAAAACAATCTATTCTAAACTTTAAAGGATATGAAGGTGAAATGATAACCAGTGAAATTACAGGTGAAAAACGCTTAAAATACAACCAACAAAAGCCTTTTGAGAAAGCTGTGAATTATCAAAATTATTACAAACCAGAAGTTGAAGTTGTAATTCCAAAGGCATATGTTATTCCGCAAGGCTGGTACAATGTTATTGAGTTATTGAAGTTGAATACTACTGAAATGTTTCAGCTGAAAAAAGACTCGGTAATTACAGTAGAAAGTTATAAAATTGAAGACTATAAAAGCAAGCGAACTCCTTATGAAGGACACTACCTTCATTCCAATACGATTGTTTCTTCAAAAGAAAAAATAATAACATTTAAAAAAGGAGATTACATCATTAAAACCAACCAACCAAGTTTTAGATACATTATAGAAACTTTAGAACCGCAAGCATCAGATTCATTTTTTAATTGGAATTTTTTCGATACTATACTACAGCAAAAAGAAGGTTTTTCGGCTTACGTCTGGGAAGACATAGCATTAGAGTTACTAAACAATAACCCAGATATTAAAAAAAGTTTTGAAGCTAAAAAAAACAAAGAAGAAGCCTTCTCTAATAATTGGTATCTACAACTAGACTGGATCCATAAGCACAGTGAAAACTATGAAAAGGCACATCTACAATACCCCATATATAGAGTACTCTATTAATTGCTAAATTTAATAAGCTATAAACAAAAAAGGCCACTACAATTGTAGTGGCCTTTTAAAATATAACTAATTAGTTCTAATTAGTGATTAACTTGAATCTTCTTACTAAAAGTTCTAAAGTTAGATCTAAATGTAATTATGTATAATCCATTAGCTAGATCATTAACATTAACACTTGTTTTTCCAAAAGTAGAATTATCGAAAGCTCCTTTAAGCACTTGTCTTCCGTTTAAATCTACCATGTTATAATTCATAACCTCAGCGTCTAATAATAATAACTCAACGTTTAAATTATCTGACACAGGATTTGGATACAATTTAATATCAATACTATTCTTAGTACTTGGTAACTCTGTCGTTTCAACAACCGCTATCTCTAACACATCACCTTCTATAATAGGTGTAGTTGTATTATTACTTTCACCAGCAGCAGCCTTAGGTAACAATAAAGTAATAGAAAATGGCACACCATTCTGCTCTAACGAAGCACATAGACCATTTGATACTATTGTGTTTTGAACATCTAAAGCTGTAGTTGCACCCAATTGAATAGAACTTAAATCTAAAGTTGTAGCATTAAACACTAATACGTGAACTCTGTAAGATCCTACTGTACTTACGCCATTAAACTCGAAAGAACTATCTGATGTTGTATAATTTTGAATTACCAAATTATTATTTACATCTGGTTTAGATAATACAAAAGCAGTTTCAAATCCTGCTGGTACAACTGCATCACCATTTAAAGCAACATTTACATTTACTATAGAATTTAAGTTAACAACAGGCAATATACTATTATCTAATGTTATTGATCCAGAAGCAGCAGTACATAAAGTGGTAGCTTCGGTTAGTGTAAACGTAATCGTTTCTTCATCACAAAGCGTACTACTACAATAATTACCACTAAACATAGATGCTTTAACTTCAAAAGTACCTAACCCTAAATCCCAAGCTCCATTTCCTGCTGGAAAAGTATAAGGAATATGGTTTTCTATAATAGAATACTCTTCATTTGTATCTAAGTTTTCAACCTCAAGTCTTACGCTTTCAGATTCACCATTAATGATTGCATCTATGTAAAAATTAGATGGTAAACTACTAAGCACATAGGAACCTCCATCTTCAATGGTAAGATTTTCTGTTCCATTTGAGAATTGAAGTTCTGCTATATCTCCACAATTTTGCTCGTAAATAGTAAATGTATAACAAATATGATCACATCTTGTTCCTGTACAGTTGTCGTACTTAAATATTTCAGAAAAAAATTGAAAAGTTCCAGTGCCTAAACTCCAAGCTTGATTTCCACTTGGATATGTATAAGGAAGAGCATTAGCCCCATTATTATAGACTTCTCCAGTATCTAAGTTTGTTATTTTATGAGAAGCGCTTTCGGTCATTCCAGACACTACAACATCCACATAAAAATTATATGGTAATGAGGCAACATCGTAACTTCCTCCATTTGCAATAGCTACGGTATTAGTACCATTAGAGAATGTTAAACCATCAATTTCACCACAAGAAGGCGTATTTGTTATTGTGAATTTAATTCTTTCCTTATCGCAATACGATCCTGCACAATTACTGTATTTAAATATCTTAGCTTCAATTTCATACTCAGCTGCAGGTAGATTCCAAGCACCATTTCCTCCTGGAAAAGTATAAGGTAAATAATTTTCGCCAATTGTATATTGCTGACCTGTATTTTTGTTTTTAACTTTAATGCTGGCACTTTCAGAAAAACCATTTACAACAACATCTACGTAAAAATTGTTTGGTAGTTGATCTAAAGAATATTCTCCACCTTCAACTATTGCTACAGAAGAATTTCCGTTTGAGAATTCGAATCCAGAAATAGTACCACATTGGGGATTCTTAGTAATAGTAAACTTAGTCACTTCTTTATCACAATACCAGCCATAACAATTATTATATTTAAAGATTTTAGCTATAACTTTAAAATTGCCAGTTCCATAACTCCATGCTCCATTTCCACCAGGAAATGTGTAAGGCAACGAGTTCTCCCCAATATTATATTGCTGACCACTATCTAAGTTAATTAGTTTAAAACTTGCACTTTGAGTGTAACCAGATACTATAAGATTTACATAAAAATTATTTGGTAAATCTGACACAAGATACTCAGCTCCATATTGGATTGCTGTGGATGAACTTCCGTTAGTAAATTCAAAACCAGAAATACGACCACAATAAGTGTCTTCTCTAGATTCTAATGTGTCAGAAATTGTCGCATAAGATTGCATTGAAAAACACAATACAAATAACAATAAAAGATCTTGTAACCTTTTAATTCGAGGGAGTTGAATAGGTAATTTTTTTTTCATGATTAATTAATTTTTTTAGTTAGAAATAACCTTCAAAAATAATTAATCAATTTGGTATCGTAAAATAATTTAGTCATAATACAATAATCGCCTACAAAAGGTTAATAAGTTGTTAATTTTAAGAAAAAACAAAGAATTTACTCAAAATCACTTTATGTTTTTAAACTAAATTAAACTCTTAAACCAACCTTCTTATATTAGCATAAGAATTAACCAAAGCTAGCTTAGATTTTTCATAATCCAACCATTCTACTTTAGTAATACCTTCTGCTTCTTGAGGAAGTAATTCTCCATTAAAATCGGTAATCATTTCAAACCAATACGTAATTTTAATTTTCAGTTTATCATTTCTTTTAAAAATATGATATGTAGTCTCTAAGGGCTTTACAATTTTTAATCCAGAAACGCCAGTCTCTTCTTCTACTTCGCGTAACGCAGTATCTTCTATAGATTCTTTCTTTTCAGCTTTACCTTTTGGCAAATCCCATTTATTATTTCTATAGATAAACAACACCTCCTTATCCTTATTATATACTTTACCTCCTCCAGCGATTACTGTAGGTAACTTTTTTAAGAATTTTTTTAAAATACCCTTTTCGTTATGGTGTATAAACCTAACTGATTTTATTTTTTTCTTTTTTAAAACTTTTAAAGCCTGTTCTATATCAACATCTTTTAAAAGGAAGTTTTTAAAGTCTGTTTCCTTTTCAACTAAAGTTGTTAAAATAATTGGCTTATCGTTTACAAAAATGTAATGCATATTTCGGAGTATTACGAATAGTTAGCTTTTGTAAAAATATTATTTTTATTTTACTAAGCACGTCTTAAAAAAAATTTTTTTAGCATTATAAGTAAGCTAATAAAATTAAATTATTGTTTATTTTTGCATCTATGATTTTCGACAAACACATCGCAAGACAAGCTGCCAAGGTATTATTACAAATTAATGCCATAAAATTAAGCCCTAAAGATCCATTTACATGGGCTTCAGGATGGAAATCGCCCATCTACTGCGACAACCGTATTATTTTATCATTTCCACCAGTAAGAAATTATGTTCGTGAAGAAATGGCTAAATTTATAGAACAACATTATGGAAAACCTGATGCTATTGCAGGTGTAGCAACAGGCGCTATTGGTATAGGTATTTTGGTGGCCGAATATTTAGGCTTGCCATTTATATACGTTAGACCTGAGGCTAAAGGCCATGGTCGCCAAAACCAAATCGAAGGTTTTATTGAAAGCGGTCAAAATGTTGTTGTAGTTGAAGATTTAATAAGTACCGGAAAAAGCAGCCTTAATGCTGTAAAAGCTCTAAAAGAAGCTAATGTTAATGTAAAAGGTATGGTTGCCATTTTCACCTATGGGTTTGATGTTGCTAAGGCTAACTTTGAAGCAGAAAACATTGATTTACAAACCTTAAGCAACTATGAGACATTACTTATAGAAGCGGCCGAAACAAATTATATAAAAGAAGATCAATTAGAAACTTTATCTGCTTGGAATAGTAATCCCAGTGAATGGAACGCTTCTTGATATCTAAATACAGAGAATAGCTTTTACTAAAAACAATTAACAACACTACTCTAATTATGAATTTAGAATCACAAAAAGTAACATTAAATAAATCTGCCGAAGATGCTTTCAATTTTTTAAATGACGTTAAAAATTTTGAATCATTAATGCCAGAAAATATAAGTAAATTTGAAATCCTAGGAGAAGATAAGTTTCTTTTCGCTCTAAAAGGAATGCCCGAAATTGTACTTAAGAAAAAAGAAACAACACCTTACAGCAAGATAGTACTTGGTGCTGCTGGAGGGAAACTAGATTTTTCTTTAGTAGGAAATATAACAGAAATAGACAGTAACACTAGCGAAGTTCAACTTAATTTTGAAGGTGAATTTAATGCTATGATGGCTATGATGATAAAAGGACCAATAAGTAAGTTTATTGATACTTTAGCAACCAACATGGTTACTGCTGTTTAATATAGTAATGTAATTTCGTTTAAATTAAATTCTTCAATAACCTCGTCTTCTAATAAGACTACTAAATTACCGTTTGAAGAAATACCTTTTATAAAACCAGAAAATAAAGAGCCTTCAGCATTTTTAAATGTTGAAGGTTTATTTTTTCTAAAAAGTTTAGATTCATAATCTATTTTTAAGAATTCAAAAGCATCTGACTCTAAACTTTTATAAGCAATCTTAAATTCGGTTAAAAACTTATGGAGTACTTCATCTAAATTAAAAGTTTTACCCGTGTTATTTTTTAGAGAAGTTGCAGAGCTTAGGTTATTAAATTCGGTTTGATTAACATTTAAACCAATACCAACAATAGAATATTCTAATCTATTCTGCTTAACAACATTTTCGATTAGAACTCCAGCAATTTTTTTATTCGCTGACAAAATGTCGTTAGGCCATTTTACAAATAAATTTGGAACATTGTAAGATTTCAAGGTATTATAAAGCGCAAGAGCAGTAACAATACTAAGGTAGAATTGATTAGAAAACTCTAAACCTTTAACACGCTTAAACACACTAAACGTAAGGTTTTCTCCAGATTTAGATTGCCACACCTTCCCCATTTGTCCGCGTCCATTCTCTTGTTTATTCGCTACAACTACTGTGTAATCTTCAAGTGTCTCTACACTGCTAATTTCCTTTAGGAAAGTATTTGTAGAATCGATGGCATCAAGTTTGATTATACGCATATAAATTGGTTATCTTCGTGATTAAATTTTTATAACAAATGTTTATAATAATTTTAAAGTATAAAGAACCAAAAAATAATAACTTTGCACAAATTAAATTTGATTAATGACTAAAAAACAAGCAAACATAGATACACTAATAGCAACAATTATTAGTGGTATTGAAGATGTAAAAGGAAAAGAAACAGTTATTCTAGACCTAAGAGAGATTGATAATACTGTTTGCGATTATTTTATAATTTGCGAAGGAACTTCTAACACTCAAGTTAACGCTATCGTTGGTTCAATACAGAAAAAAGTAAGTAAGCAACTAAAAGATAAGCCTTGGCATATTGAAGGTGAAGACAATGCGGAATGGATTCTAATGGATTACGTAAACGTTGTTGTTCATGTTTTCCAGAAGCATATTCGCGAATATTATGATATTGAGAGTCTTTGGGGAGATGCCAAAACTACAATTATTGAATCTAAATTTTAAAACCATTCATGGCAGAAAATAAAAAACCTCAAGCTCCAAAAAAACCTAAGTTTAATCCGTATTGGATTTCTGGAGCTCTTTTAATTGCGTTAATCGCTTTTCAAGTTTTTGGCAGTAGTGATACTAATGATAACAAAAAAATTACACCAATAGAGTTCTTTCAAACTCTAAAATCTGGTGAAATTGATCATTTCGATATTATTAAAAACACTGGATATGTAAAAGTCTATCTTACAGATGACGCAGCAAAATTAAAAAAACACGCAAAATCTGTTTCTACAGGTTTTAGTCTTGCGTCGACAAAAATGCCCAACTATATTTTTCAATATGGTGATTTAAGCAATTTTGAAGATAAGTACACTCAAATTATTGATGATAATAATTTAACCACCGAATATGACAATAATAGAGAGGAAAACATATTAGCAGATATACTAATAAGTGTATTACCTTTCTTATTACTAATTGGTATTTGGCTATTTATAATGAAAAGAATGTCTGGTGGAGCTGGTGGAGGCGCAGGTGGACAAATTTTTAATATTGGAAAATCTAAGGCTAAATTATTCGATGAGAATACTAAGGTTAAAACGACTTTTAAAGACGTTGCAGGTTTAGAAGGAGCAAAAGAAGAAGTACAAGAAATTGTAGATTTTCTTAAAAACCCAGAAAAATACACCTCTTTAGGTGGTAAAATACCTAAAGGAGCATTATTAGTTGGACCTCCAGGAACAGGTAAAACCTTATTAGCTAAAGCCGTTGCAGGTGAAGCAAAAGTGCCGTTTTTCTCATTATCTGGATCAGATTTTGTTGAAATGTTTGTAGGTGTTGGAGCTTCTCGTGTTAGAGATCTATTTAAACAAGCTAAAGAGAAATCTCCTGCCATTATTTTTATCGATGAAATTGATGCGATTGGTAGAGCGAGAGGAAAAAATGCAATGTCTGGAAGTAATGATGAGCGTGAAAACACTCTAAACCAATTATTAACAGAAATGGATGGTTTTGGTACAAATACAAATGTTATTGTATTAGCTGCTACAAACAGAGCAGATGTTTTAGATAAAGCACTTATGCGTGCAGGACGTTTTGACAGACAAATTCATGTGGATTTACCAAACTTAACCGAGAGACGTGCCATTTTTGATGTACACTTAAGACCTCTAAAAAAAGTTGAAGGTTTAGACTTAGACTTCTTAGCTAAACAAACGCCAGGATTCTCTGGTGCAGATATTGCTAACTTATGTAATGAAGCAGCATTAATTGCAGCAAGAAACAATAAAAAAGCAGTTGACAAGCAAGACTTTTTAGATGCTGTAGATCGTGTTATTGGAGGTCTTGAAAAAAGAAGTCATCTTTTCTCTGTTGAAGAGAAGAAAACAATTGCATATCACGAAGCTGGACATGCAACTGTAAGCTGGTTCTTAGAGCATGCAGATCCTTTGGTAAAAGTAACTATCGTTCCTCGCGGACGCTCTTTAGGTGCCGCATGGTACTTACCTCAAGAAGCTTACATCACTAGAACAAGTAAGTTTTTAGATGAAATTTGCGTAACTATGGGTGGTCGAGCTGCTGAAAAAATAATCTTTAATGAGATTTCTACAGGAGCATTAAGCGATTTAGAAAATGTAACCAAAAAAGCAAAAGCAATGGTTATGATTTATGGCTTAAATGAAAAGGTTGGAAATATTACTTATTATGATCCTGCTGGAGAAAGCGGTTTTGTGAAGCCTTACAGTGAAAGTACCGCTGAGCTTATTGATAATGAGATAAAAAACATTGTTGAGACAGAATACACTCGTGCTTTAGAACTTTTAACCTCTAAGCGTGATGTATTAGAAAAGTTAGCAAATAGGTTAATGGAAAGAGAAGTTATCTTCAAAGATGATCTTGAAGAGATTTTAGGTAAACGTCCTTTCGATACCATTGAAGACAAGCCTTCTCAGAAACTTGTTTCAGAAAACAAAGAAGAAAAAAAGGAAGAAGAATAGATTCCTAATTATAAAATAGTCTTAAAATCTCAAATTAACGCTTATGTTAGTTTGAGATTTTTTATATTTGGTAATTGGCCTAAAGGTGTCGGTTAATAGCAAAACATAAATGAGCATTTTTAAAAACATTTTCCGTTCTAAATCCGATAAAGAGAAAAAGGAAATTAGCAGCGATAATCGAGGTAAACACATGCCTCAAGTTGAATTACCAATAGACGAAAGTTTTACTATAAACTTTAAAGCTAATGGTGGTAAGTTTCTATATTGTGAAAACTTAGACGAAGTCTTCGAAAACACTAATCTTATTTTTAAAGAAAATAACTGGACAGATAAATCTGGGTATTTTTACGATGAAAATTTAAAAGAACGTTTTAAAGGTTTAAATTTAAAAATTGATAGCTTAAAGGAGGCAACTTATTTTTTTACGACTTGTGAGAATTTAATTGCCAACGATGGTTCGTTACTTATATCATCGCACCAAATTGCAGAATCTAAACTAATCGAGTTTCCAAACAACTTTATCGTATTTGCAACCACAAGCCAGATTGTTCCAAATATTGGAGAAGGATTACGCCAAATAAAAAACAAAAATGTACAAAAAATACCAACAAATATCACCACTATTAAACACTTTAAAGATATTGATGAAAAAGACTTTTTAACCTACGGTAGTGCTTCAAAAAACCTATATTTGTTGCTTCTTGAAGATTTATAATTAATGAAAGAAACTACTACTAGAGCACTTTCAGGAATACTTTTTATTTCGTTGCTTGTTGCATCGTTATTAAACCAACATGCATTAATAATCTTATTTTTTGTTTTTGGTATTATTGCTATTGCAGAATTTAAGAAGCTTATCAATTTAAAAAGCTTTGTTCCCTACATTATATTTACAATACTCTACTTTATATTTGGGTACTGGCAGTTACTAATGAATTCTTCGGAAGGCTTAGACGAAGCCACACAAATTTTACAAGTCATTACTATATTTGTTCAATTACTATTAATTAAGGACTTGTTCTCTGAGAAAGTAATTCCATTATTTATTACAAAACGTTTTATATTAACAACATTCTACATTTCTAGTGCCTTTGTATTTTTAATTTTAATTGCGAATTATAACCATTCTTTTTCTCCAAAACTTCTATTAGGCTCTTTTATTCTTGTTTGGGTTAATGATTCTTTCGCTTATTTAGTTGGAAAGAACTTTGGTAAACAAAAACTTTTTCCAAGTATTTCTCCAAAAAAAACTGTTGAAGGTTTTCTTGGAGGCTTACTATTTGCCTGTATTGCAAGTTATTTTATTGCAATTTATACTGAAACTCTAAACTTTAATAACTGGTTAATTTTAGCAGTAATTATTAGTGTTATTGGCACTATTGGAGATTTAATAGAGTCTAAATTTAAACGTCAAGCAAACGTAAAAGACAGCGGTGTAATTATGCCAGGTCATGGTGGTTTGTTAGACCGTTTTGATAGTATTATATTTGCAGCACCATTCATTTATTTATTTTTAAGAATACTACACTATGTTTCATAAAGAAGGCCATAAAATTATTGTCATTACTTTTATAATTATAATTGCATCTTACTTAGCGGTAGATAACTTTATTGATTTAGCATGGCTTAAATACATTGTATTTGCAACGTTAGCAGTGTTATTGTATTTAATACTTCAATTCTTTAGAAACCCAAAACGAAACACTGTTAATAATAACAATCATGTTTTATCTCCTGTCGATGGTAAAGTAGTTGTTATAGAAGAGGTTTTTGAAAAAGAATATTTCAAAGAAAAGAGATTACAAGTAAGTGTTTTTATGTCTCCTTTAAATGTACATGTAACACGTTACCCAATTAACGGAAAAGTATTATTTAGCAAATACCATCCTGGAAAATACTTAGTTGCTTGGCATCCTAAAGCAAGCGAAGAAAACGAGCGTACAACAGTTGTTGTTGAGAATGAAACCTATGGCAAAGTATTATACCGACAAATTGCCGGAGCGCTTGCAAAACGTATTGTAAACTATGCCCAGGTAGGAGATGATGCCATTCAAGGTAGTGACTCTGGTTTTATAAAATTTGGTTCTAGAGTAGATTTATACTTACCTTTAGGTACTAAAATTAAAGTAAACTTAAACGATAAAGTAAAAGGCGGCGAAAGTATTATTGCTGAATTATAAAAATGACTTCAGAAGAAATAGATATCACATTCAATGAAGCTGTAGAGCGTGTAAACGCCCATACGGAGCCTTTTCCTGCAGATTTTCTTCTACGTTTATACGCTTACTATAAAAAAGCAACAAATAATTACGAAAGACCTAGTAGTCGTACTCCAATTATTAATGCTTTTAAAACCAATGCGCTTTTTCAAATTCAGGGCATTACAAATGATGAAGCTAAGCAGACTTATATAGAACTGGTTGACAACTATTTTATTTATAGAAAGTAGACTCTTAAAGAAAAGTCTAGAATAATTAAAACACTCAATTACCATGATTTTCTCAAGTCGAATTCTAGACTAATTTGTTGGAATTATTATACACCTATTTAGAGTCATATTACTTCTAATTTAACTGAAGTTCATTTAACAATCTACAAAAAGCTCATTATAGGTTTTGTAATACTTCCTTTAACTATTAGTCCTATTGTAGTTGTCAAGTATTCGATGTTAGTCGATTCTTTTTCCTTAACTAGATTTATGGCTCAATTTACTCTCAAGGAATGAAAGTATACTAGAACAAATTCTAAAGAGTATTAAACCTCTATGTATAAGAAGTTCTTACTTTCCACGCCTATAAAATATAGGTATAAAAAGTAAAAACTTAATCATTATCTAATCTATTAAAAACCCTAAAACATTTCCTGTAGCACCGTTAGGATAACTTATTCCTAATAAAGCAGAAATTGTTGGTGCAATATCAATAATTTCAGTTTTAGTTAACGTGCTTCCTTTTTTAATTCCATTACCATAAAACAACAATGGAACATGCGTATCGAAAGTAGAACCAGAACCATGTGTCGAACCTGTTTTACTGTAACTAATTACTGCAGGATCTTTAACTAATATAATATCTCCAGAGCGTTTTTGGTGGTAACCATTTTGTAATAAGGCCTCAATTCCTCCCGAAAAAGTTGCGTTCTGCATAGTTCTAGAAGAATACACTTTATCAATATGCTTATAATTTATCACCTCGTTTACTATAGCATATTGCACATCTTTTAAATCTAAATCCCATTGTTTTAAACTTGTTCTATTTAGAAATATTTGATCATTACTTATACTCTCAATTAAATCTGAAGCCTGAAATTCTTTTTTCAAAAAGGCATTCAATTGCTTTTTAAATTCATCTTTATTAAAATAGCCGGCAGGAATTTTTGCACTTTGCAAATAAGCTGGCACTTCTACTGCTCCATGATCCGCTGTTAAAAATAGTGTATACTCTCCTACTCCAACCTGCGCATCTAAAGCTTGAAATAAACGCTCTAAATCTTTATCTAAACGAATGTAAGTATCTTCAATCTCCTTCGAATTCACTCCAAAATTATGTCCAACATAATCTGTACTAGAAAAACTAACCGTTAAAACATCTGTTATATTATCTTTCCCTAATTCCTCTGCTTCAATTGCTTTAATCGCAAAATCGGCAACAATACTATTTCCAAAAGGAGTTGCTTTAATAATATCGAATCCTTTATTTGAATCTTTCAACACAGCTAAATCATATGGGAAAGTCGCATTTTCCTGACCTTTAAAACCACCTTCAAAAACATTTAAATCACTTCCACTTTCGGTGTAAGTATCAATATCGTAAAGCGTATTCCATTCGCGTAAATAACTTTCTGCTGTATTAGTTGCATTAAATTCATTAACCCAACTAGGAAGACTGTTCATATAATATGAAGACGTTATAAAATTACCTTCATCTGCTCCTCTAAACCAATATGCAGCATTTGCAGAATGACCTGCAGGTAAAATTGCACCACGATCTTTTATAGAAATACCAATAGTCTTTCCTCGCATTTGTGTAAATAACCTGTTCTCATCTGCAAAGGTTGTTGTTTTCATTCTATGTGGAGACATTCGATCGCTATCCGTATCACTTCCAACGGCAGAAACGCTAGAATCCTCAGCACAATAAACCGTTTCTTTACTAAACTTATCATACCAATAATTAGCAATTATTCCATGATTTTTAGGTGAAGTTCCTGTGAAAATAGAAGCATGACCTGGTCCTGTAAAGGTAGGAACGTAGTTGTAATGATTGTTTTTACAATTAAAACCTTCGTTTATTAAACGTTTAAAACCACCATTACCGTACTTGTTGTAAAAACGTGTTAAGTAATCGTATCTCATTTGATCGACAACAATACCAACCACCAGTTTAGGTTTAGCATTTAAAGCAACCTCATTTTGAGTATTAGATTGGATAACTTTATTTTGGGCTGTACAATTAAAAAGAAATGATAAAAAAAATATACTTAATAGAAATCTCATGTTATGCGCTTTTGTTTTTCATTACAAAAATAAACTATTTTGAATATCTTAATTTAAAATTAGCGTTAAATACATCACACATCTATGTAAATATATTATTCTATTTTGTATAAAATTGGTTTTAGATTTTTATACTTTAGCAATTAATACAATTGGGTCCTAAAATTAATAATAAAACCCTAACTGTTTCAATACTTATATGCAATATCTACATAATATTGGTACCTATTTTTTAATGATTATAGAGCTATTTCGCAAACCAACGAAATGGTCTGTAATGAAAGAACTTATTCTTAAAGATATAGACGATTTAATAATTGGCTCCATAGGTATAGTTGCCTTTATTGCTTTTTTTGTTGGAGGTGTAGTTACCATTCAAACAGCATTAAATATAGACAATCCTCTTATTCCTAAAGAACTAATAGGTTTTGCTACACGACAATCTATCCTTTTGGAATTTGCTCCTACCTTTATGTCTATTATTATGGCTGGTAAAGTAGGATCGTTTATAACATCAAGCATTGGAACTATGCGTGTTACAGAACAAATTGATGCCTTAGAAGTTATGGGAATTAACTCTTTAAATTATCTTGTTTTCCCAAAGTTAGTTGCCATGGCATTTTATCCGTTTGTTATATCTATTGCAATGTTTCTAGGTGTTATTGGAGGCTTAATGGCCTGCATTTATGGAGGATATGCTTCTGCAGACGATTTTATAACAGGTATACAACAAGAGTTTGAACCTTTTCATATTGTTTATGCTTTTATCAAAACATTTTTATTCGCCTTTGTTTTAGCTACCATCCCTTCTTATCATGGATATTATATGAAAGGCGGAGCACTCGAAGTTGGAGAAGCAAGCACAACGTCTTTTGTTTGGACTAGTGTTGCTATTATTATTATAAATTATTTAGCAACTCAATTACTACTAAGCTAATGATAGAAGTAAAAAATTTACATAAATCGTTTGGAGATGCTCATATTTTAAAAGGTATAAGCGCAACATTTCATAAAGGAAAAACAAATCTTATTATTGGACAAAGTGGTTCTGGAAAATCTGTTTTCCTAAAATGTCTATTGGGATTATATGATTATGAACAAGGTCGTATTGAATATGACGGTGAAGTTTTCTCTAATTTAAGTGAAGACAAAAAAAGAGATATGCGTGCTAAAATAGGCATGGTATTTCAAGGCAGTGCTTTATTCGATTCTTTAACAATTGAAGAAAACGTCATGTTTCCGTTACGCATGTTTACTAAGCTTAAAAAAGATGAAATGCGCGATCGTGCAAACATTGTACTAAAGCGTGTAAACCTTGAAGATGCACATAACAAAATGCCTAGTGAAGCTTCTGGCGGAATGCAAAAGCGTGTTGCAATTGCTAGAGCAATTGTAAACAATCCCAAATATTTGTTTTGCGATGAGCCAAATTCTGGTTTAGATCCTAAAACTGCTATTGTTATCGATAATTTAATTCATGAAATTACTGAAGAAAATAATATTACAACGGTAATTAACACACACGATATGAACTCTGTTATGGAAATTGGAGATAATATTATGTTTTTAAGAAATGGTTTGAAGGCTTGGGAAGGTAGTAAAGACACAATCTTTAAAACAGACAACGAAGTCGTTACCGATTTTGTTTACTCTTCAAATTTATTTAAAAAAGTGAGAGAAGCTATTTTAAGAGAGCATAGTTAATTTTACTCCCTTACTTCAATTACTAAAGTGTCTAATTTTAACTTATACTTTAACCAAGTCTCTAATTTCTTCTGTTGATATCTATTTAAGCTATCATTAGAATTCTTCCATTTAATACTAAAGACATTAATAGTATCTATAGTCTTAAAGTTGGAGTTTAGCTTTGATGCATAACCAAAAGCTTCAAGGTTTTCATAATTAATTCTAACCTCCTCCGTTAAGCTTTCAAAAGGCATTTGACTACGTTCGAATTTTGATAATTTTCTAACTCTATCCTCTAAATAAGTGATTTTTTGTTGTTGAGACATCAAATCTAAAGAGTCGCGTGTTCGCAATTCTTCCATATAAAGCAGATTATTAACAATTCTATTTTTAACTTGGTTAACTTTTAATGTCGTGTTTTTTAATGCAGTGTAGTTATTAAAACGCTGCTGTAAGACCGCTATTGTTGCTTCTGGAATTTCATCGGCCCCAAAAGTGGTTAACTCAATAGTCGATGTTTCGTCTGGATTGTAATTAGGTTTTGCATTCGCTTTAATATAGTTTGCATTTGGCAAAGCTTCTAATTCATTATCTATAAAAGCGAGGGCATCTTTATTAAAATTACTTTTATCTAAAACATTAATAAAGGTAAGTATTGCAGGAATCATAACTAAAAAAGCAACAAAAGAGGCTAATCTAGAGATACGTTTACGCTTCGCAGAATTAGCATATTTAAGCATTGGAAAACGCAAAATCTTTAAGATTAAAAACGTTGAAAGCGCTATAAAAATAGTATTTATGGTAAACAAATACATGGCTCCCAGAAAATAATCCATGTTTCCTTTTGCCAAACCATAACCAGCTGTACACAAAGGTGGCATTAAAGCAGTACCAATAGCAACACCAAAAATTACTGAAGCTATTGTACCTTTTTTCGTACGCGCAATAATTAATGCGGCTCCACCAAAGAATGCAATTAATACATCTCGAATATCTGGACTAACACGACCTAATAATTCTGAAGTTTCTTCACTTAAAGGAAAGAAATAAAAGAATAAGAATGAAGTTAACAAACTAAGCACTAACATGGTTGCTAAGTTTATTAAAGAACGTTTTAGGGTATCAATATCATTAATTGCAATAGATAAACCAACACCCAAAATTGGTCCCATTAAAGGAGAAATTAACATGGCTCCAATAACCACAGCAATAGAATCGGCATTTAAACCTACAGAAGCGACAAAAATAGAACAAATTAAAATCCAAGCTGTTGCTCCTTTAAAAGGTATATCTGCTTTTATCGCTTCTATTGTAGCATCACGATCTGTATCGTGTCTAAAATCAAGCAACTCATTAAAGAATTTTTTAATACTTTCAAAAAAGCTTAATGCATCTTTTTTTACTGTTTCTTTAGATTCCTTTACAGCCTCGTCTTTTTTAGCAGCTTCCTCTTTTGCTAATTGTGCTTTGGCTGCTTCATCTTTAAGAGTGTCTTCAGCGAAATTAAATTTGTTTTCGTCGCTCATATATTATCCTAAATGGTCTCCAAACTGGTCTTTTACCTTTTGAAGCACTTTTTTAATATCTTGTTCTTTTCTCTTTGGATAGATAAGTAAAACATCATCTTTATCCACAATTATATAATCTTGTAAACCATCTACAACAACAACTTTACCAGCTTTGGTACGTATCATGTTACCAGAAGCATCTTCCGCTAATGTTTTCGCATTCACTATAGCATTGTTATTCTCGTCTTTATCTAATTTATCGTATAAGCTCCCCCAAGTTCCTAGATCATTCCAATCGAAAGTTGCAGGCAATACAAATACATTTTTAGTTTTTTCCATAATGGCATAATCCACCGAAATATTCTCAGCTTTACTGTAATTATCTCTTATAAAATCGTCTTCAAAATCTGTATTATAAGTATCCATCCCACTTTCAAAAAGTTGAAACAATTCTGGTTGATTATTTTTAAATGCTTCTACTACACTTTTAACACTCCACATAAAAATACCTGCATTCCATAAAAAATTACCTTGAGCAATAAAGCTTTTGGCAGTCTCATAATCCGGCTTTTCACGAAATTGATTTACAGATTTAATAGCATCTTTAGAAGCCTTATCGTATTCTATATAACCGTAACCCGTATTTGGAAATGTTGGAGCGATACCTAAAGTCATTAAGGCATCGTTATTCTCACAAAAATTAAATGCCTGTTGCACATTATCTACAAAAGCCATTTCATCTTCAATCCAATGGTCACTTGGTGCAACTATCATCACTGCATCCTTATTTTCTTTCTTAATTTTTAAAGAGGCATATAAAATACAAGGTGCTGTGTTTCGCATTGCAGGTTCTAAAACCACTTGTCTTTTAGAAACTTCAGGAAGCTGCTCGAAAACTAAATCCTTATAGCATTCGTTAGTTAAAATAAAAATATTCTCTTTAGGTATTAAAGTCGCCAAACGGTTAAACGTTTTTTGAATAAGCGTATCTCCTGTTCCAAGCATATCGTGAAATTGCTTAGGAAAATCCGTTGTACTTACTGGCCAAAACCTTGAACCTACACCTCCCGCCATTAATATAGCGTAATAATTTTTATTCATCATATCTGTTATTCCTCAATAATATCTATTTCTGCATTAGGACTGAAAAGATACACTTTTCCTGTACTAATTTCAACACATTCAAAACGTTTTACACGTTTATTCACTTTTCTAAACACCTTTTTATTCCTGAATTTAAAAACAGTACCAAATGGCACCTCAAAAATATAGGTTTTATCGTTATTTACATCAAATTGTTTTAAAGCATAAGCTAAATCCGAATCGGTATCACTACTTGCTTTTGGGTTTTTAAAATGTCGTGCCAATAATGGTAATAAATCTAGTGGAAAAACCTCTGGATTTATAAAAGGCAACATTAAATGTTGAAATGTTCGCTTCCACTCCAATCCATGTGGTTTTATAAACCTGCCAAAACTATTATACGCTTCAAAATGAGCGATTTCGTGCACAAGTGTTATTAAAAAACGATAAATATTAAGGTTATTATTTATGGTAATTTGATGTTTCCCATTAGGTAATTTTCTATAATCACCATGCCTCGTTTTACGCTCTTTTTTAATTAAAACCACTAAATTATCATGTTCTAAAAGTTCTAAAACTCTTGGAATAGCTTGACTTGGAATGTGATTTTGAATTGTTTTATGCATTGGCGCAAAAATAAGAAAATGGAATCAACTTTATAGAATTTTCCCACTAACTTCCTACATCTTCTAATCCCCATTTATCTAAACCTCTTAAAACAACCTCAAGCGATTCTCCTCTTTTGCTTAATTTATATTCTACTTTAGGAGGAACCACAGGATACACTTTTCTAGAAAGCAGTCCATCTTTCTCTAACTCTCTCACTGTTTGGGTGAACATTTTATTAGAAATTCCTGGAATTTTCTTTTGTAATACTCCCGAGCGTAATCCACCTTCTAGTAAGTGAAATAAAACCAAAGGTTTCCATTTTGTACCTATTAAATTCATTGTATAATTTAAAGGACAAGTATTATTTTTATTCAAATTAAATATTTAATGTATTGATAAATGACAATTTACTCTTTTAGGTAACTATATTACTTTTTAGTAAGTTATTGCCTATAAGACAAATATAAATTAATTTTGGAACTTAAATTAAAAATCATGACAACTAATAAAAATTACCCTAAATCATTTTCACATATTGGTATTACTGTTCCAGATATAAAAGAAGCCATAAAGTTCTATTCGGAAGTTATGGGTTGGTATGTAATTATGAAACCTTCTACAATTAAAAAAGAAAAAGAAACTGCTATAGGACAAATGTGTATTGATGTTTTTGGAAACGATTGGACAACTTTTGAAATTGCACATTTAGCAACGTCAGATGGTATTGGTATTGAGTTATTTTCTTTTCCGAATGGAATTAAAGAAGCTCCAGAATTTAATCCTTTTAATACAGGGCTATTCCATTTTTGCGTACAAGACCCAAATATTGAAGAATTAATTGAGAAAATTGTTACTTATGGAGGAAAACAAAGAATGCCTATAAGAGAATACTACCCAAAAGACAAGCCTTTTAAAATGTGTTACGTTGAAGATCCTTTTGGTATTGTTTTCGAAATCTATACACATAGCTATGAGTTAACTTATTCTTCGGGTGCTTATTCAAAATAAAGGTTACAGTCTATTTAAAAACATAACTCTTGGTTAAAATGACAACTTGACTTTGTCATTTTTTTCTTCTAACTTCGTTTAACGATTTTATATCAACGGAGCATTGTGCATAATACTAAAATCGTGCTAAAATTGAACATTTATTTTTTTGCCAAACGCGCAATGCCAACGCGCGAAAAAATGAAAGGGCTATTTTTTTTTGCCCACGCACAAAACGAAACAATGAACACATTCAATGACATAAAAGAATTGGTTACCGCTTTGAAAAGAGAGGAAAAACTGATATCTGAAATGTTTAGTAAAAGAAAATCCATAGACTACAGATTGAGTGACGCATTAGAACTCGTTGATTACGAAGAAAATCGTATTGATAAGTTAATAGAAAAATCTGTAATAAGAGAAAATGGAGGCTTATTAGAACTTGATGGTCAATTTTTGGAATTCTTTGAACAAGTCCTTTATGTTAGTGAAGAAATCAACTTGTCTTACATTGATGATAATGTCAAAACTATAAAAGAACATATCCTTTATTTTTTAAATGAGCCTAACGAAAATCGAAGATATACATATTTAAGACTAATAAAAAAAACGTTTAGAAATATGGGACTTGTCACACTGCGAAGTGTGGTTGATTTAAGAAGAAATATTGAAAACACCTTTAAAAACGAATCTAATTACAAGAACAAACAATTAAAGTTAGAACACCTTGATGAGAAAAGAACAATAGTAACAAATTTGATACAGCAAACATTGACTCTTATTAACGAGGAAGAAATAACTTTTTTTAATAGAGCCTTAGACGAAGAATTGAATAGGATTATTATTGAATTAAAACATCAGCTAGGAGAATGTTCACACAACCTAATTGAAATAGAAAAACAGATAATTGATTTTCTAAATCAAATAAAACAGCAAGGGAAATTCTTAGAGAAATTACGAAAACTAAAATACTTAAAAGATAATTTTACTATTGAAGCAGAAACTGACATTAGACAAATAGTATCAACCAAAAATGAAGTGATTTTTGAGGTAAGAACAAGTCAGCCTTTAAATTTATCTATTGATTTTCTAAGAGAAAGTGAGAAAGCTTTTGAAGCAATTAAACGAATTGCTAAACAACATAAAGATAGGTTACTCTTCAAGCCAGAAATAGCAGATAGTATTTCTAATGAATATCTTGAAAATAATATTGAGGAAGAAGTAATGATAAATCTAGAAGAAGTACGAAATCGTTTTGTTGCTACAAGTGATAATTTATTCAATTTTATTTTAAATTATGATTTTTTAAAAGATGTAGATTTTAATGAACGAGTGACAATATTTTGTCAAATAATTTCACAATATGAACAAGAATTAAAAATAAAGGACAATTTCCAAATCACCAATGGCGTTGAATATGCTATGGTATTTTCAAAATAAATTTTAATGATTACAAAATATACATCTGAAATATTTGACGTCCTTCGCAAAGGACAATTCATCTGCTCAAACAGCCCTGAAGATGACATTCAAAAACTTTATAAGATTTTAGAAGATGACGAAACTTTTGAAGATTTATACGAATACTTTTATCAAATAAACTACATATTAGAACAAGGCAATGAATATTTCTATTTCAGTCGAATAGAAAATAATGCAGACTTAGATAGGAAACTAGAGAAAGCATTTAATTGGATTGACATACTAGACTTTTTTAAGACTTTTGATTCTTCTTTTGATGTAGGCTTTAGGTTTTCACCATCAGACATTGTAAATCAACTAAAAAATAATGCAGATTTAAAAACCAAACTAGAACAATTAAAAAAAATAGGTGTTGACAGAAAAAGTTACTCAGATAGAATAAGAAAAATAATTGAGAAACTTGAAAAAGATAATTTTATAACATTGGAAAATGAGATTTCTGAAACTTACAAAGTACTTACCTCATTAAATTATTTGAAAGACATTATAACAACTATTAATATTCCAGAAGAAATAGAAAATGAGATACCTGAATAAAATAGTTTTTATAAATAGTGCATCTGTACAATATGCAGAAATTGAATTAGACGGAAATGTTCACTTAATTGGAACGCAAGGTGTCGGAAAAAGCACCTTACTTCGTGCTATTCTATTTTTCTACAATGCAAATAAAACAAAGCTTGGGATACCCAGAGAAAAAAAGGGATTTGATGACTATTATTTTCAATATCAAAACTCATATATTATTTACGAAATTATAAAAGACAACATTCCTTTTTGTGTTTTAGCTTACAGAGTAAATGGAAAAGTTGCATTCAGGTTTTTTAATTCTGAGTATAAGCGAGAATTATTTATCGATAAAGATAATAGAGCTTTTGAAAGTTGGGATAAAATTAGAAATGCTTTTGGTAAAGAGATTTATTACACAAATTTAATAAAAAGTTATGAAGATTTTCGTAGAATTATTTATGGAGACAATAGTGGCTTAAAGCCTGAACTTAAAAAGTATGCTTTAATAGAAAGTAAGCAATATCAAAATATACCAAGAACTATTCAAAACGTACTTCTCAATACTAATTTAGAAGCGAAATTCATTAAAGACACTATAATAAATTCTCTAAATGAGGAGGAATTTGTTATAGATATTGAGAATTATTCTAAAAATCATTTACGTGATTTTGAAACTCAAATTAACGATATTAAAATATGGTTTAAAGAAAATAGAAAAGGGCAAATTGTTGTTAGGAAACAAGCTGATAAAATTATTGATAGATTCAGAGTGTACAATTTTCTAAAAAGGGAAAAGAAAGAGCTAGCTTATGAATTAGCATCTAGAATAAATCACATAGAAAATGAAAAGCCACTTTTATCCTCTAGTTTCAAGAAAGAAAATAATGAGTTAATTATCTTATATAAAAGTAAAGAAAACTTAAAAGAGCTTCATTTAAAAAGAGAACAAAAGTTAATTTCGAATATTGATTATCTCAAAAAAGTATTAACGAAATCAAAAGAAAAAAAGGTTGATTATGACAATAAAAATATCAATCAAATAATTTCAAAAGTTACCAAGAAAGATGCTTTAACTATTGAGCAAAAAACTTTAGGAGACGAAAAAAATCTGTTAACCTCTAAGTTCGCAGAAATTAGTCAAAAATTTCAAGCTCTCATTTCCCAAATTCAAAATCAACAACAAGAGTTTACCAATACGCAAAACGCAGAAATCAACAAAATACAGCGTGCTTTTGGAGAAAATAAGACTTCAATATTTGATGCCTATCAAAAATTGATAAATCAAATTAAAGAAGAAAACAAAGATGAAGTTGATAAAGGCTATAATGTTTTAGAAAAAATAAAAGAAAATGAAAATAGCCTAAAGAGAAACAAATCAGAATTAAAACATAAAACCTTTTTCTCTACCGAAATTGAGAAGAGTAAAAACGATAAAAAAACACTTGAAGATAAAGTTTCAAGTTCGAAAAGCATCATACTAAATTCGACAAATCAAACAGCTACAATTCGTAAAGAATGGGAATTAGAGACAAAAGAAGTTGAAAGAATTAATAATTCATTAGTTGAGAAAGAAAAAGAAAAAAGTGAAAAAATAGCATTTGAAATCGAGAAAATTGAAAACAAAATTCAACAAAGTAAATCTTCTCTTTATGGCTGGCTAAATGACAATAATATTCCTAATTGGCAAAACACCATAGGTAAAGTAATTGATGAAGATAATGTATTATTCAACACGGAGCTAAACCCAAAACTAATTGATAGTACTTCCTCTACCCTATTTGGTATAGAGTTAAACTTAAACACCTTAAAAAACAGTATTAAAACTGTCAAAGAATACAATCAAGAAATTGAAGAATATAAAGGTAAGATTGTTAAAGTTCAAAATACTATTAAGCAACTTAATGCAAATAAAGAGGATAGTTTAAAAAAGTTGAAAACTAAATTTAAGAAAAAACTAAATAGTCTTAAAGAAGTTATTGCAGAAAATGAATATACAATATCCCAAAACGAAGAAAAGTTAAAGAAAAATAAGATTGATTTAGATGACTGGATTTCAAAAGCTAAATCGGAAAAAGAAGCTATTTTACAAAAATTAGAAAATGATTTAGACGAGGTTGCATCAAAGAAATTAAAAGCTGAAGACAACCTAGAACTTATTAAGAAAGGAATAAGACGTAAAACAAGCTTAAAAGAAAAGGAACGGGATTCTGAAATTAAATCTTTAGAGGAAATCAGAAACAATACCATTTCCGAAATAAAAACTTCTATATCAAACAGTAAAGAAGTATCAGATAAACGTATTCAAGAGCTTAAAAAAGAACAAAACTCAGAATTAGACAACAAAGGAGCTGACACGAAAAGACTCAATATAATTGATGATAGATTAAACGATATAGTAAATGACTTAGATTATATAAAAGAGAACGAAACAATTGTTATTGAGTACAACAAAGACAAAAGAGAACTCTTTGACAAAGTGCCTCAACTAAAAGTTGAGAAAACTAGTTTAGAAAAAAAACAAGCTTCAATAGTTAATGAACATAAAATTGAGTTGAATAAAATCAATTCAAAATATTCTAAACAAGAAGATTTTGTGAAATCAATACAATCTAAAATTGATGAATTTGATAATGACGAAAAGAAGTTTATTGAATTTAAAGAAAAATCAGAAACCTATAAAAGCGTTCATATGTATTTTTCTGAGCCAATTAGAGAAATTATTGAGACAAAAACTGCTATCTCAAGTATTGCAGAAATAAATGACAAACACTATAAAGGAATCGAGACTTTTAAAGAGTTACAACAATCTACAAATGCATTTACAGGTAATTTTAGCGAACAGAATATATTTAGCTTTAAGGTAAAATTAAATGAAGATATTGAATATTTAAACTTTGCGTCTGAACTTAAAGAGTTTATCGAATTGGATAAAATTAACGAATATGAAAAACGTGTAAATAACAGATTTGCACATATTATTCGTTTAATCGGGAGAGAAACAACTGAACTGAACTCTAAAAAAGGAGAAATTGAGAAAATCATTAAAAAAATTAACGATGATTTTATTGGTAAAAACTTTGTTCAAGCTATCAAAGGAATGGAAATGAAAACTTTAGAAAGTTCTAATCCAATAGTGAAGTTGTTGATTCAGATAAAAGATTTTAACGATGAAAACAGTATTGCTTTAGGAGAATCAAATCTTTTTACTTCGTCAGAAAGTAATTCAAAAAATCAAAAAGCTGTTGAGTTATTAAAACAACTTGTCAAAGAATTAATAAAGTCAAAAAGCACAATGTTAACACTCTCAGAGTCTTTTGATTTACAATTTAGAATAATAGAAAATGATAATGATTCTGGATGGGTTGAAAAACTTTCTAATGTTGGTAGTGAGGGAACAGATGTTTTAGTAAAGGCTATGATAAACATTTTACTTCTAAACGTTTTTAAAGATAGTGCTTCTAAAAAATTCAAAGACTTTAAATTACATTGTATGATGGATGAAATAGGAAGACTTCACCCAAATAATGTTAAAGGGATTTTAAGATTTGCGAACGAAAGAAATATTTTACTAATTAATGGTTCACCAACAAGTCAAAATGCTACAGATTATAAATACACCTATAAACTTGCAAAAGAACAATCTAAAAGTAACACTAAAAAATACATCACAAAAATTAATCGATTGGTTAAAGTAAATACCAAAGTTCTTAATTAATGAAATTAACATTAAAAATAGCAAAAGTATTAGTACAACTAATCAACGGAGAATCTATTCCTAATCACTCTGCAAAAAGTAGATTAATTGACGATTTAGTTTCTGAGAATATTATAACTCGAAAAGGAAAACACAAAAAGTCATTAGAATTAATAAATAAAGTGGATTTACACACCTATTTAGCAAATCAATTGCAAATTAATAATTTGAATAAATACATTTTAGCATTAGAAAATGAAAATTCAACTCGTGCAGAACTTGTAAAAATTACAACAGATTCTAAAAAATCAAAAGAGAGAGCCTTTAAAGGCTTTTTAGTGAATAGTTATAGTTCTATAAAAGCTGAGCTGAATAATGAAACCATAATCATCAATCCTACTAACGGAAGCTTTGTTTTTGTGTATGATTTCGAATCTTTCAAAATTCCAAAGGAAATAACAGTTATAGGAGTTGAGAATGCTAAAAATTTCAGTCAAATTCAAGAACAGAAATATTTATTTAAAAATCTAAATCCTTTGTTTGTTTCTCGTTATCCTCAAAACCAAAATAAAGATTTTATAAAATGGATGAATTCTATCCCAAATAATTATTTACATTTTGGAGATTTCGATATCGCAGGAATTGGAATTTACTTAAATGAATATAAAAAGCATTTATCGGGGAAATCGACATTCTTTATTCCTGAAAATATTAAAGGTACTTTAAGAAAAAATGGAAATAGAGAACGGTTTGACAACCAAAAAATAAATTTCCAAATTGACAGCATACAGGAATCAAAAATTTTAGACTTGATTGAGATAATCAAAACAGAAAAAAAAGGTCTAGACCAAGAGTATTATATAGAAACAGATAGCCAACGCTAAAAGCCATACACATTTGCAATTCGCACCAGCCAACGCCACACCAAAAATTGTAAAAGAGTATGTCTTGCCAACGCACACTTCCGAACTAAATAAGAAACATCGGAAAACCAAGCAGAACGTGAAAAGCACTATGTACAACAATGTATATAAAACATAGCTATTACAGGCTTTCCGAGAGGTTTTTACTTCTTTATTAAGTCCGCCAAATTTTTGTTTTTGTATATTTACAAAAATAAAAGATAAATAGAAAAAATAAAAATTCGGCTCGTGTATAATCCGAAACGATAGTGTCTTTTTACACGCTACACTTCATATACGTAACCGTTAAACGAAACTTTAAAAAAAATCCCAAAACTCAAAAGCTTTGGGATTTTTACATTTATATATATAATAACCTACATTCTTTCAGGAACACTTATCCCTAATAAACCAAAGGCATTTTTAATTGTATTTCCAACTGTTTTAGACAACTGCACTCTAAAAGCAATAGATGCTTTATTATCGTTACCCATTACAATTGGCAAGTTTTGAAAGAATGAATTATATTCTTTTACCAAATCGTATATATAATTTGCTATTAAAGCAGGACTATAGTTTTGGGCAGCACTTTGTATTATTTCTGGAAAAAGTTGTAATTGTTTTAGTACTGCTTTTTCTTTATCTTCTAATTTATAATTTGCTTCGACTGCACTTAAAGTAACATTATCATTCTTTAAAGTTGTTTCGGCCTTACGTAAAATAGATTGTATTCTAGCGTACGTATATTGTATAAAAGGTCCTGTATTACCTTGAAAATCGATAGACTCTTTAGGATCGAAAAGGATTCTTTTTTTAGGATCTACTTTAAGGATGTAATATTTTAAAGCACCTAAACCAATAGTATTATATAATTCTAATTTTTCTTCTTTATTATAGCCATCAAGCTTCCCTAAGTCTTCAGAAATTTCTTGTGCTGTACCAGACATGTCTGCAATAAGATCATCGGCATCTACAACGGTTCCTTCTCTACTCTTCATTTTTCCGCTAGGTAAATCTACCATTCCATAACTTAAATGAAATAAATTTTTAGCCCAATCGAAGCCTAATTTCTTCAGTATTAAAAACAAAACTTGAAAGTGGTAATCTTGCTCGTTCCCAACAGTATAAACCATACCTCCAACATCTGGAAAATCTTTTAAACGTTGTATTGCTGTACCAATATCTTGCGTCATGTAAACCGCTGTACCATCGCTACGTAGTACTATTTTCTCGTCTAGGCCATCTTCTGTTAAATCGCACCATACAGAACCATCTTCTTTTTTAAAGAAAACGCCTGTTTTTAAACCTTCGTCTACAAACTCTTTCCCTAATAAATAAGTTTCGCTTTCGTAATACAGCGTATCGAAATCGACACCAAGATTTTTATAAGTAACATCGAAACCTGCATAAACCCATTGGTTCATGGTTTTCCAAAGCGCAACAACCTCTTTATCTCCTGCTTCCCACTTTTGAAGCATTTGTTGTGCTTCAATTAAAATAGGTGCTTCTTTTTTTGCTTCGTCATTAGTTTTACCTTCAGCAATTAAAGCCGCTATTTCTATTTTGTATTCTTGGTCGAACTTTACATAGTAATTACCAACCAGTTTATCTCCTTTTAAACCAGTAGATTGTGGAGTTTCCGCATTTCCATAACGCTCCCACGCTAACATACTTTTACATATGTGAATACCACGATCGTTAATTATCTGTGTTTTATAAACTTTCTTACCCGAAGCTTTAATAATTTCGGCCACACTATAACCTAATAAATTGTTACGTATGTGCCCTAAATGTAACGGTTTATTTGTGTTAGGTGAAGAATACTCAACCATAACCGCTTTATCACCTGGTTTAGGAGATGTAAACCCAAAGGTGTCTTGATCTTTAATGGCATTGAAAAAAGCAACATAATGCGCATCTACAATTTCAATATTTAAAAAGCCTTTTACTACATTAAATGCCTTTACTTCATCTACATTATCAACTAAAAATGCACCAATAGCTTCTCCTATTTGTACGGGATTTCCTTTTACTACGCGTAACATTGGAAATACAACTATAGTAATATCTCCAGCAAATTCTTTACGTGTTGCTTGAAATTCTACGGTTTCTAAATCGGCTTTATAAACTGTGCTAATAGCTTGTTTTACGGCTTTTGTTAATATTACTTGAAGGTTCATTTTAGTTATAATTTTAGACCCACAAATATAGCACATATTGCCTAAATTTAATTAATTATCTCTTGATTTATCGATTTGGGTTAACCTTGAAACTAATCTTCTTTTTTAAACCTATAACTGCTGTTATATTAATTACTTTTATTCTCCATTTCTTCACCTTATTTCTTAGTAAAAAACAGTAAAATGCATTTCGTCGAAAAAGCGAATGCTTTTGTATTACATTTCCTATTTATCGATATCTTACATACATGTATTATAGCTTTATCATTTCAACTAGTATTTTTGCTTTAAAACCATTAAATTAGTATAATAGAAGGCTTTTTTTAATTTTTGCTAAGCTATTTTTCAACTTAAATTAATCCCGAACTAACCAATGGTTAAATCTATTCGTAAAGAACTTTTACAAAACCATAGAAACCTTTAGTTAACTTTTGTTGCTTCGCAACAAGTACTTATGAGAAAACTAATTGTTCTTTTATGTTTTATACTTTCTTTCACTGCTTTTTCTCAAGAAAAAGAATTGGACAGTTTGCGTATACAATTAACTTTCCAAGATTTAGACTCTTCGAAAGTTGAAACCTCTCTTCAAATTATAAAATTACTCTACGAAACTAAGGATTATGATAGTGCTTTAAAGTATATATCAAATGTCGAAAAACTATCGGAGAATTTAAAGCACAAAAAGGGACTTGCATATACTACTTATTATAAAGGATTAATCTTTAATAAAAGAGATGATTACATTAATGCTTTTAACCAATTTAACAAAGCAAAAGAACTATTTAGCGCTCTTAAAGATACACTAGCACTTGCTAGAGCAAAAAATCAACTAGGCATTTTAGAAATTGAGCATGGTAATTATAAAAAAGGTTTAAAATATACTCACGATAGTATTGATGCCTTAGAAAAAGGAGCCATGTATAGTGATTTAGCTTATAGTTATCAAAACTTAGCCAAAGCCTATTTAAATACTGGTGAAATTGAAAAAGCTATAGATTATGCTTTAAAAAATTTGGAGGTTGAAGAACATGTTAACAATACTATTGGCATAGTAGAATGTAATGTTAATTTAGCGAAATTAAATTTAATAAAGAAAGACTACCAAAAAGCAATACTTCATTACCAAAATGCACTTGCTAATATTAACACCAACAACAATGAACTTAAAGCTAATATTCTTCCAGGATTAGGCGGAGCGTACGTAAAAACTAAAGAATACAAAACTGCTACAACATACTTATTTGAGGGTTTAAAACTTAACAAGCAACTAAAAAACGAACAAGGTATATTACAGTCACTTAATAATTTGGGTGAATTAAATATATTAAATAGTAATTTTAAAACTGCAGAAGAACAATTATTAGAAGCAGGATATTTAGGAAGAAAAATTGACGATAAACCTGAGTTATTAGAAAGTTACAGGCTAATGAAATCTTTAGATTCTACAAAAGGAAATTTAAAGAATGCATCTGCATGGCAAAGAGAATACAATAAAGTAAAATTAATCTTTGACGCCGAAAAACAAAAACAGAAAGACATTACTTTTGAAGAAACACCTTTAATTGAGGAAGCGCCTTTAATTGAAGAAGCTATAACAGAATCTAAAGCACCTATAGAAAACTCGTCTTCAATTAACCTAATAGATGATGCTGAAAGTAAAAAGAAACTTGATCGTTTAAAGTTAATCTTCTACGCAGTTTTAGCGGCATTTGCAGTGGTTTTAATATTCTTCGTTTTATTTTATTTAAAACGAAGTGGTAGAGTAAAATACACTAAAGACCTTGAGGATAAAAATCAAAAAATAAAATTACAAAACGAAGCTATCCTAGAACAAAGTAAGAGATTAGAAAGCATTAATAATGTTAAAGACAAACTGTTTTCTATTGTTTCTCATGATTTAAAGGATTCGCTCACCTCTACAAAAGGCTTTATCGATTTACTAAAAGATGGTCAATTATCTCAAGAGGAATTCCATACGTTACTCCCTGAATTGAGTGAAAATGCAAATAATGCTTCTCTTCTATTATTTAACTTACTTAATTGGTCTAAATCGCAAATGCAATCGTTGGAGCCAAAACCATCGTTATTTGATATTCAGGACGTATTTCATGAAAAAGTAAAATTAGTAGAACGAAAAATGCAAAATAAAGGTATTGTTTTAAGAGACATAACCGTACTCGACTTTGTTTTTGCAGACAGAAGCATGATAGAGATAATTATACAAAACCTACTAGCCAACGCAGTTAAGTTTTGTGTAAAAGGAGACACTATAACTATATCCAATAGAGTAAGTGGTACTAACGCGATAATTAGTGTAGCAGATTCTGGTGTTGGTATTACTGTAGAAAATCAACACAAACTATTTGGTAATAATACATTTAGTACCGTTGGCACAAGTAACGAAATAGGTACTGGTTTAGGTTTAACTATTTGTAAGGAATTAGTTGAATTAAATAAAGGCCGTATTTGGGTAGATAGTGAATTAAATGTAGGCAGCACCTTTTTTGTAGAGCTGCCTAAATCTAAAACTGAAGATCCTGAAAATACTTGAACTACGCCATCGGTAGAAATACCTCAGCCATCATACAGCGCGCACTCCCTCCACCACAAGTTTCAATAGTTTCTAAAGAACTTGATAATATTTCGCAGTGCTTTTCTATACTTATTATTTGAGCTTGAGATAAAGAGTTATGAGCAGCTTCACTCATTACCAAATATAATTTATTGTCTTTACCTTTTACTTGTAACATGTTACCGGCAAAGTTTGCCATTTGAGATTCTGTAATTTTTATTATTTCCTTACCATCCTCCTTAAGATTATTAATTACATTTTTGCGCTCTTTTTTATCATCTATAGTATCCAAACAAATTACTGCAAACGTTTCGCCCAAACACATCATTACATTGGTGTGATATATTGCCATACGTTTACCCTCAACAGTTTGGTTTGCCGTAAAAACAACTGGAGTGTATTCGAAATCTTCGCAAAATTCTATAAACAAATCTTCATCTGCTCTTGGTGATAATGCACAATACGCTTTATCATTTACACGATCTAATAACAAACTTCCTGTGCCTTCTAGAAATACACCTTCTTCTTCTGCTGCTGTATAATCTACAATATTATTTATTTTAAAGCCTTCTTTTTCTAAACGTATAAAAACCTCGTCGCGTCTTTCTTTTCTTCTATTTTCTGCAAACATAGGATATAATCCTACATTTCCATTTTCGTGAAAACTCATCCAATTATTAGGAAAAATTGAATCTGGTGTATCCAATAAGATATCATCTTGCTCCACAATAACATTAACACCGACAGCTCTTAATTTATCTACAAAGGCATCAAATTCCTCTTGTGCTTTTGCATTAATTTCTGCGTTTTGTATATCTAAATTTTCTTGAAAATAATTATTTACTGCTGTTTGTTCGTTCATTCTAAAACTGACTGGACGAATCATTAATATAGTATTTGTTGTTTGTTGCATTATCTGTAATTTTTAGAGTGTAAAAATAGAGAATCTGCAAATCAAATATTCTATTTTTTATAAAATTATATATCTCTTATTTTTTAATACGTTTTCTTACAAAAAAGAAAGTAAAAAATCCTATAATTAATAAAGGCCACAAATTAATTAATACAATAGTAAAAGTCTCTACATACCACCAACCGTTAGCTAAACCTTGCTTAGTTTTATCCCAGAACGTTTTAGTATATGCTGCTGGCTCTGTTTTATACTCTACAGACTCGTATAAGTCTATTTGTATTGTACTAAAAGCGACTTTACTGGTTAGGTATTTTAAACGTCCTTGAGCAGATTCTATTTCCTCTTGAATAATGCGTAACTTATCTTCTGTTAATAAAATGTCCTCAACTGTTTTTGCATTCTTGCGCAAAATAGTTTCGTATCGTGCTTTAACTTCTAATTTCGTTTTAAGTCTAGTTTCTATATCAATATATTCTTCAGTAACATCCTTCGTGGTTATGTTTTCGTATTCTACAAAATCTACCACTGTGTTTACAGAATCCATAACGCTATCAAAATACTTTTGAGGCACTTTAATAGTGAATCTATTTTCCTTCTTGTACAAATCGTTTTGGAATCTTAAATCCGAAATATACGCGCCATGCTTTTGTGCTATTGCTTTAATTTTACGTGTAGCATTCTCTATATTTTTTACCTTATATCTCGAAGAAGCTGTTTTAATTATCTTTAAATCTAAAGGAATATTTGTTTGGTCTGATGTTAACTTAGAAACCATTTCTTTTTCCTCAACTATGGCATAGTCTTCAGAAATTTCAACATTCTCTGTTGCTATTGATTCTTTATAATTATTTTGCTTACATCCACACATGAATAGGAACACTATAATTACTGAAATTTTTAATCCGTTTTTTACTCTCATTGCTTTCATAATTTTATATTTTTAAGAATTACTAAAGCAAACCTATTACCATTAGTTGTTTTTCTTCTGAAAAACTCTTGTAAAGCCATTGTAAAACGTTTTACAATTATTAAAACACTAATTATTAGACACATATACTAATTTGAATAATGAAGACCAATATCTCTTTAAGCACTTAAAAAAAACAATTGAAGTTGTTTTTTCTAAGAATAATAGCTGTAATTCTCCTATTTCGGATTGGAAAGGAGAAGAGATTGTTGCGTTTCAAAACGATTTATTCGATAAAGTGAAAGGTAAGGTTAGCGAAAAATGGTTTTATACCTACATTAAAAATGAACCAAAAAAATTACCAAGAATAGATGTTCTCAACTTATTAAGCACTTATGTCGATTATAAAAATTGGAATGCATTTAAAGCCGAAAATAGTGTTATAGACGCTTCAGTTAAAAAGAAAAAAACATCAAAATTATGGTTCTTAGCAACTTTACCTCTTTTACTTCTCCTATTTACTATAGACTCTAGAAATACTTTCGAATTTTGCTTTATAGATGCTATTAAAAATGAAAATATAACTTCTATTCCTTTAGATATAAAAATACTTAAGGATAACGAGTCTCCAATGCATTATAAAACCGATAGCTTGGGTTGTTTTTCATTTAAAACAAAAAACGATGTAATAACATTTGTAGTTCAATCGCCTTACCATAAAACAGATACCATAATTAGAAATATAAATTCTAACTACAACCAAATTGTAAAAGTAAAGCCAGATGATTATGCATTAATGTTACATTATTATGCAAATGGTAATATTAAAGATTGGAAAGCACACATCAAAAAATTAGATGCACTCATTGCCAGTGATGCTAAAATTTACAGACTTTTTAAACAGAATATGGATATTGAATTATACTCTAAAGATGAGTTTATTCGTATGTTAACGATACCTACAAAAAGTTTGAAAAAAATTGAAATTCTGGATAAAATTGTAGAAAACGGAAAGATTGAATCTCTAAAATTTATAGTAAAATGAAAAAAATCCTCTTTGTTTTTATTGTATTCATTATGGTTTCATGCAAAAATGAGGCTACAAAGAGCTCTAGTGAAATAGAAACTACTACAGAAGGTGTTAGAATGGATATGGAGCGTGAAGAGTTCTATATTCCAGAAAACACAATTAACGACACTAAATATTTTGAACACAAAGAGTTAACCACTGAAAAGCTTCAAGAATTATACGATGTATTAACTCTTATACAAAAACACCCAGAATTTAGAGAGTCTTTAAAATCTCAATTAAAAACTTTTACTGAAGACAGTTTAACAGTTAATACTAATTCAGAAATTATAATAAATAATTTAAGAATTAAAGGTCCTGTTTCAAAACCTAATGATTCAACGCAGCGTATGAAACTACTGTATAATGCAACTTCGAAAACTAATAGAATTCAGGATTCTATTTTAGCAGAAGTAACCTTTAAAACCATTATAATTGATGGCAAAGAATTGCAATCTAAAAAAGTAAAATTTAAAAGAATAAAAGAACTCTAAATCTAGATTACTTCCATTTTATATTACAACCTATACTTGGTTTTTGGTTTTCTATAGGTTCTTTATTATTTAATAGCATATCTATAGCTTCTCGTAAGTCTTCACCTGTAACTGGAACACCGTTTCCTGGTCTCGAATTATCTAATTGTCCATGATAAGTCGCTTTTAAATCAGCATTAAAAACATAAAAATCTGGAGTACAAGCAGCAGCATAATCTCTAGCGACTTCCTGAGTTTCATCATATAAATAAGGAAAAGGATATTTTAAATTTACGGCAACCTGTTTCATTAATTCTGGTTTATCCTGAGGATAACTTTTAGCATCGTTACTGCTTATAGCAACAAAACCAATACCTTTATCTAAATAATCGTTAGCCATTTTCACTAATTGGGTATTTACATGTACCACAAAAGGACAATGATTACAAATAAACATAATCACAGTTCCTTTTTCTCCTTTAAGCTGCTGAAGGTTTATTGTTTTATTTGTAACAACATCTTGTAAAGAAAATTCAGGTGCAAGTGTTCCATTTTCGAAACTATTAGATTCTGTTAATGCCATATTTATTAATTTTTTTTGAATTTAAATTTAAACGAAAACTTATAGAATAACAACTTTTACTCTTATAGAAATAAACTTCTTAGCGTTTTTCATAAATAATTATCAAAAAATTAGATAAAGTGAATATTTCTTAGTTTATTGGTAAAGATTAATAGCAACCCTTAAACATTATCCCTTAAATGAAGTATTCCCTTATACTCCTATGCCTTCTTGTGGCACCATTTATTTCAGCACAAAACAACCACGACAACTTATTGCAGGTCACACGTTATAAACTTGATCCAACAGAGTTAAATATTGAGAATGATGTTGAAGCTGAGAAAATAAACCTTAAAATTTATTTTTTAAAAGAAGGTAACATTATAGCAGATTACCACTTTTTTAAACCAAAGAAAAATGAAATATTATTTTTCTACGGTATCGATAAAGAAACGGATACTACACAAATGTTCTTTAAAGTAGATGAAAATTTAAAACATGTTTACAAACAAAAAAACTTCGATAAACTAATGAAAGTTATTGAAGTTTTAGAGTATAATGTATTTCCTAAACAAACTAATTTCTCAAGTATAGATGCTTATACAGCTTTAGCTGCATTGTAAAACAGGCTTATTCCTATTTAATAACCGGTTCTGCGTATAAATCGAAATCTGCAGCTTCAGTAACTTTTACTGTAGTATATTCTCCTGTTTTTAAATAGGTATTTGTTGCATTAATTAGCACTTCGTTATCTACATCAGGAGAGTCAAATTCTGTTCTTCCAACAAAATATTCACCTTCTTTTCTATCGATAACTACTTTAAATTCTTGACCAATTTTTTCTTGATTTAACTCCCAAGAAATCTGAGATTGAATTTCCATAATTTCGTTAGCACGGTCTTGCTTCACATCCTGAGGCACATCATCCACTAAATTAAAAGCATGTGTGTTTTCCTCGTGAGAATAAGTAAAACAACCTAAACGCTCAAAACGCATCTTGCGAACCCATTCTCTAAGCTCTTCAAACTGCTCTTGAGTCTCTCCAGGATAACCAACTATTAAAGTCGTACGAATAGTCATTTCTGGCACTGCTTTTCTAAATTTCTCAAGTAATTTAGTTGTCTTTTCGTGAGTAGTACCACGACGCATACTTTTTAAAATATCGTCATTTATATGTTGTAATGGAATATCTAAATAGTTACAAACCTTAGGCTCTCTATTCATAACATCTAAAACATCCATAGGAAAACCTGTTGGAAATGCATAATGCAAACGAATCCATTCGATACCTTCTACTTTTACTAAGTTTTCAAGTAACTCTGCTAAGTTTCTTTTTTTGTAGATATCTAATCCGTAATACGTTAAATCTTGAGCAATAAGTATTAATTCCTTAACACCATTCGCAGCAAGCTTTTCTGCTTCGATAACTAAGTTCTCAATAGGTGTACTTTTATGCTTTCCTCTCATTAAAGGGATAGCACAAAAACTACAAGGTCTATCGCAACCTTCAGCAATTTTTAAATACGCATAATTTTTAGGCGTTGTTGTTAAACGCTCACCTATTAGTTCGTGCTTATAATCTGCACCTAAGGCTTTTAATAAACCTGGTAACTCAGTCGTTCCAAAGTATTGATCGACATTAGGGATATCTTTTTGTAATTCTGGCTTATACCTTTCAGAAAGACAACCTGTAACAAATACTTTGTCCACATCTCCATCTTCCTTTTTCTGCATGTATTCCAAAATGGTATTCACACTTTCTTCCTTGGCGTTATTAATAAAACCACAAGTATTAATCACAACAATATTTCCTTCTTCTTCATGTACAACATCTTTACCACTGGCTTTTAGTTGTCCCATTAACACTTCGCTGTCGTAAACATTTTTACTACAACCAAGAGTTATTACATTGATTTTGTTCTTCTTAAGTGACTTCGTACGCATATCTTAATTTTGGATTGCAAAGATACGTAATGATTTAAGATATATGAATAATAGTGAAACATTAAACTTTTAGTTTTCTTTACAGTCTAAATAGAAACCAGCAATTATGAAAGCTTTAATACCAACATTTTATTTAGTGCTCTTTCTACTAGTTAGTAATTGTAGTACCGTAGAAACAATATCTCAAGACGATACTGAGCCAGAAATAGAATCTGTTTATTTTCCTCCATTAAACAATACATTATGGGAAACTAAATCTATAAGTGATTTTAACTGGAATGAAGACCAACTACAACCACTTTTAGATTTCTTAGAAGAAAAGAATACCAAAGGTTTTATTGTACTACACAATGGTAAAATTGTTATTGAAAACTATTTTAATAATCATGACGCAACAACAAACTGGTATTGGGCGAGTGCTGGAAAAACATTAACAACTGCAGTTTCGGGTATTGCTCAAGACGAAAACATAATAAACATTAATAATAAAGTATCAGATTATTTAGGCACAGGATGGACTAGCGCTATATTAGAAAAAGAGAATTTAATTACGTGTAAAAACTTATTGTCTATGACCTCTGGTTTAAACGATACTTTAGGAACATCAGTTTCGTCAGAAAACCTACAATATTTAGCAGATGCAGAAGAACGATGGGCTTACCATAATGTGTATGCAAAAATGCAAGATGTAATTGCACAAGCAAGTAACCAAACATGGACTACCTATTTTAACACAAAACTAAGAGACAAAATTGGCATGTCTGGAAGTTGGATTCCTCTAGATGATTTAAGTGTATATTGGAGTAACATAAGAAGTATGGCCCGTTTTGGTTTACTCATGTCTGCCAATGGAAAATGGGAAAACTCACAAATAATTTCAGAAAATTTTATAAACGAAGCTTCTACTACTTCTCAAAGTATTAATGAAGCCTATGGATACTTATGGTGGTTAAATGGTAAGAACTCTTATCGTTTACCACAAACTCAATTTGAATTTACTGGAGCCTTAATACCAAATGCACCAAGCGATATGTATGCTGCTCTAGGAAAAAACGATCAAAAAATATACATTGTCCCAAGTAAAAACTTGGTTATTATTAGAATGGGAGAAGCTGCGGAAGATTCTGACTTTGCCTTATCCTCTTTTGACACTCATTTATGGGAAAAACTAAATTTGCTAATGGATTAATCGCAAGATTCAAAACGAATAATTACACCTTCCTCGATATCTATTTGCAATAATTCCAAACATTTTATTAAATGCTCCCGTTGTGTAAAAGCCATGAATGCGTTTTATTATGAAGTATTAATGATTAGGTCGACTTGAAAATTATTAACTATAAGGATTATAACTTTGAATGCATTGATAAATATATGCTCCAAAAAAGAAATACAATATTAACGTACCAACTATGGGTAAGACTATATTTGGGATGTATACTTTGGATCTAATTAAACAATAACAAACTATAGAAATCACTAAAAATATTGGAAAAATAAAATAAATAGGAAACCGTACGAAAGCTACAAGCGCTTTAGGAATCAACGGATTATCTATACTATATTCAATATTAAAATAAGAAAACAACCAACGTATTGACTGAAGAACTGAATAAACCAATGACACTATTGTAAGTATCCTTAATGTTTTTTCATTTTTCAAAATCACAAAAGTTGATACGTAATTAATAAAATTATTTCGGTATAAACACAATGCTATTTAAAAAACGAATCTACAAACTCATGCTTATTAAAAACCTGTAAGTCTTCAATCCCTTCTCCAACACCAATATATTTTACCGGAATTTGAAATTGATCGCTAATACCAATTACAACACCACCTTTTGCAGTTCCATCTAACTTTGTGACAGCTAACGAGGTTACTTCTGTAGCTGCAGTAAACTGCTTTGCTTGCTCAAATGCATTTTGACCAGTTGAGCCATCTAAAACTAATAAAACATCGTGTGGCGCATCTACTAGCACTTTTTGCATAACACGTTTTACTTTTGTTAACTCGTTCATTAAGTTAATTTTATTATGTAAACGTCCTGCGGTATCAATAATAATAACATCTGCATTTTGGTTGACACCAGACTCTAAAGCATCGAAAGCGACACTTGCTGGGTCACTTCCCATATCTTGTCTCACCATTGGTACATCTACTCTATCTGCCCAAACTTGTAATTGTTCTATAGCTGCTGCTCTAAAAGTATCTGCGGCACCTAAAACAACATTTAAACCTTGCTTTTTAAATTGATAAGCTAACTTACCAATAGTTGTGGTTTTACCAACACCATTTACACCAACAACCATTAATACGTAAGGTGTTTTTGTTCCGTCTGCTTGCGGTGCTAATTTTGGTATAACGTATTCCGTTTCATTACCAGAGTTTGTTTTACTTAATAATCCAGCAATTTCTTCACGAAGTATTTTATTAAGCTCATCGGTTCCAAGGTATTTATCCTTAGCAACACGCTCTTCTATTCGTGTTATTACTTTTAATGTTGTATTTACACCTACATCACTAGAGACAAGCACTTCTTCAAGATTATCCAGTACATCTTCATCTACTTTAGATTTTCCTGCTACTGCTTTACTTAGTTTACCTAAAAAGCTTGTACTTGTTTTCTCTAGACCTTTATCTAAAGTTTCCTTTTTTTCTGAAGAGAATATTTTTTTAAAAAAACTCATTACTGTTTGTTATTTGTTGTTGGTTTGCGAAGTTGATGCTTCACGTTATTTTAGTGTTAAAGATTGCAGCCATTAAACTATTCCTCACTAGTCTTAACCATCTTGCTTTTTCTGCAAAGAGATATAGCGTAAAGCTCGACCTTTAAGTAACACCAAAATTATAATAACAATAGTTAAGCCTTTTTTACAAAACTGCTACTTTGTCATTAACAATTGTAAAGTAACACAATATTTTGCAATTATTGAAGATATTTTATTGCTGTGCACAAAAGATTCTGTTGTAGAAACAGAATAATTAAAATATTAAACAACTAAAAAAGCCGCTCTCTATAAGAAAGCAGCTTTAATAAAAGTGTATAAGAAGTAAAACTTATTTCTTGTTTAAGAAATCTGCTACTAATTCTGGTGCCATGATTTTTTCAACAAACATGTAGGCTCCTGTTTTTGGAGACTTTTCCATTCTGATTGCTTTTGATAATCTTTTTGACGATGTCTGTAAAGACGCTACGGTTTTCTTTGCCATGGTTCCTTATTATTTAATTTCTTTATGAACAGTCATTTTCTTCAAGATTGGATTAAATTTCTTAATCTCCATTCTATCTGGTGTGTTCTTTTTATTCTTAGTTGTAATATAACGTGAAGTTCCTGGTTGTCCAGAATCTTTGTGCTCTGTGCACTCTAATATCACCTGTACTCTGTTTCCTCTTTTTGCCATTTTCTTATTCCTTTATAGCTTGGCTATTATTTTATAAATCCTTTAGCTCTTGCATCTTTTAACATTGCTACGATCCCAATCTTGTTGATTGTTTTTAAAGCAGAAGTAGAAACTTTTAAAGTTACCCACTTATCTTCTCCAGGTATGAAGAAACGTTTTTTGATTAAATTTGCATCAAACGTACGTTTAGTTCTATTCTTTGCATGCGACACGTTGTTTCCAACCATTGCTTTCTTTCCTGTAAGTTCACAAACTCTTGACATTACTTATAACTTTAAATTGTTATTAAAATTCGAGGTGCAAATATAGGAAATGTTTTAGTATTGACAATCTGTTTTTTGTCAATTTTTAAAAATTTCTTTTTGAAGTTGCTCTAAAGCCTTATTAACCGCCTTGTTTATTACTCTTGTTCGATTATTCCCTAAGTCATATTTTTTAGAAAAAACACCTTCCTTTGTCGCTAATGCAATAAAAACCGTTCCAACTTCTGCATTTGAATCTCCTTTTGTTGGTCCTGCAGTGCCTGTTGTTGAAATAGCATAATCGCTTTTGTATAATAATCGACATTGCACAGCCATCGCCTCTGCAACTTCCTTACTTACAACTGAATGCTCATTTATTAAAGCTTCTGACACGCCTAAAATATCAATTTTAGTTTGCGTTGCATAGGTAATCATCCCACCTTTAAAAAAAGAGGACGCTCCAGCGTGTTGTGTAAATATTTCGGCTAGTTTTCCACCTGTGCAGCTTTCAACAATAGCTAATGTTTTACTGTTTTTAGTAAGCTGCTTAGCTATTAACACCTCTATATCTCCATCTTCTTCAAAACCAACAAATACATCTTCTATTAATGGTAAAACGCTTTTAATCTGCCCTTCTATTTCATTTTTTAATACTTCTTCATCAAATCCTTTTCCAGAAAGTCTTAATCTTACTTTACCTAAATTTGGTAAATAAGCTAACTTTATATGTTTTGGTAAATGATCTTCAAAAGACTCTATTCTTGTTGCCAATCTACTTTCTCCCATACCATAAGTTAGGAGTGTTCTATGTAAAATAAATGGTCGTTTGTATTTTATTTTTAACTTCGGAAGGACTTCTTCTTCCATTAATGCTTTCATTTCGAAAGGAACGCCTGGCATTGAAACAAATACTTTATCGTCCTTTTCAATCCACATTCCTGGAGCACTACCAACCAAATTCATGAGTACTTTTGCTTTTGACGGCATAAAGGCTTGATCTAAATTCACTTGCTGTATAGGCTGTTTTACATGCTCTCTCCACAGTTTTTTAATATTCTCTGTTACTGAGTCATTGCGAACTAAAGTATCGTTAAAATAGTCGCAAATAGTGTGTTTTGTAATATCGTCTTTGGTTGGCCCTAAACCTCCTGTAACAATAATAATATCTGCATTTGCTTCGGCTTCTGCCAATGCTTTTAGAATATGTTCTTTATCGTCTTGTATGGAAGTTATTTGGTAAACAGAAACACCAATACTATTGAGTGCTTTACCAATAAATGCCGAATTAGTATCTACAATTTGCCCAATGAGAATCTCGTCTCCAATGGTAATAATTTCGGCTTGCATGTTTTTTTTGTATTATAAATTGAAATCAGCTTTAATTTCGTTTGCTGCGTTTTCAACAGCTGCTAAAACATCTGCCAATTGAGACGAAACATCTTCACCTTCTTTCTCTAGTTTTCCCCAATCTTGAACAATAATTAGCTTATCAAGTACACCTAATTCGAAAACATCGATTGTAGGCTTCATCTTATGTGCTGTTTGATACGTTTGAAGAAAATCACCACTCTCTACAGCTTCTTTCAAAACTATGGCATCCGCAGGTACTTCTTCTAAAAAGGTTTCGGCTAAAGCTAAGATAAATTCTTCATCATTATCTGCTAACTCTCTTAATCTATGTAGTTTATAATTTTCTTCCATTTACTTTACTGTTATAGAAAACAATTGCTTGTCTTCTATGAATCCTTTTAATTTATCATTGGCAACAACTTTGCCAACTCCTGCTGGTGTTCCCGTAAAGATAACATCTCCTATCTTTAAAGTAAAATATTTTGACACATATTCTATGATTTCGTCAATTTTCCACAGCATTAGACTTGTATTTCCCTTTTGCACGACATCGTCATTTTTTTTCAGGCTAAAATCCAAATTGTTTAAATCTTTAAAATCTTCTTTTGGGAGCCAACTACCTATTACCGCAGCACCATCAAAAGCCTTTGCTTTTTCCCAAGGCAATCCTTTAGCTTTTAATTGCGCTTGCAAATCTCGTGCGGTAAAATCTATTCCTAACCCAATTTCACTATAATATTTGTGTGCAAATTTTTTATCTATATATTTTCCTACACGATTGATTTTTATCAAAACTTCTACTTCGTGATGCACATCATTAGAAAATTCTGGTATAAAAAACGGTTGCTTTTTTAATAAAATAGCAGTGTCTGGCTTTAAAAACACGACAGGATCTGTTGGTTTTTCGTTTTCCAACTCTTTAATGTGGTCTGTGTAATTTCTTCCTATGCAGATTAATTTCATTTTTTCTTAGATTCAAGAAAAAAGATCGCTTCGCTGTAAGAAACAAGACTTTTACTCTTGTGAATTATAATTATTAAAAGAATATAGTCTTTTTTCTTACCTCAATTCTCTCTTTTCTTTTTTTTAAATCTTATTATTAAAAGCTCTCAATTTAATAGCTGTTAATACCTTTTTAGTATACAAAGGAAAATCGGCATTTAAAAGCCATCCAAAATATCCTGGTTCTTTATCTAAAACGTCTAATACTTTTTTGTTTTTATGCTTTCCAAAAGAAAAACACTCTTCTCCATCTTCGTTAAAATTTATAAAACCTGCAAAATCGGCAAACTTTTTATGCGAACTAAACTCTGCTAAAAACTTAGTGTCGTTTTCTAAGTCTTCGTAACGGTCTAATTGTGCTTTTAACACTTCGTAAGTTGCTAACGTATCTGCTTCTGCTGTGTGGGCATTTTCTAAACTTTTATCGCAATAGAATTTATATGCTGCACCAAGTGTTCTCTTTTCCATTTTATGAAAAATAGTTTGCACATCTACAGCAACTCTACCTTTCATATCAAAATCCATATCCGCACGCAACATTTCTTCAGCTAATAATGGAATATCGAAACGGTTAGAATTAAATCCTGCTAAATCGCAATCTTTAGTCATTACACTAATCTCTTTCGCTAATTCCTTAAATGTTGGCTCGTTTGCAACACGCTCGTCTGTTACACCATGAATAGCAGAAGTTTCTGCAGGAATTGGCATTTCTGGGTTTACTAACCATGTTTTACTTTCTTTATTCCCGTTTGGAAACACCTTTAAAATAGAGATTTCAACGACTCTATCTTTAGAAATATTAATTCCTGTTGTTTCTAAATCGAAAAAGCAAATTGGTTTTGTGAGATTTAATTGCATCTAATTGTTAATTTTGCACCAAAACATGGTACGATTTATGCAAATATAAATGTATTATATTATTTTTACTTTGATATCAATTATAAATATGAAGACATACCTTACTCTAATTGCTTTCCTGCTGCTTACAATAAACAGTTTTGCTCAAAATAATCATAAATTTGTTAAACTTACCGAAGAGAAAAAAGGTAAGCGCCTAACACTTTATGCTACTAATACAGACTCTATATCTTACGATATATTTTTAAAAGTAGATACCAAAGATTTTAGACGCAGTAGCAACAGGCCTATTATAAGAAACGTTGCTGCTAATAGCAAAATAAAACTAGCTACACTTATCCAATTAGCCGGAACCGAAGGTAATTATAATTCTATTTTTGTTGTTAATGAAGTAGCATATGCCTTAGATGTGGATAAAGATTTTGAAGCTTTAGATTTTAAACTAGACCGCGCTATTAAAGATAAAAAAGTAATCCTTTTTACTAAAGACGATTGCGTTATTTGCCCAGATACTAAACGCATTTTGGAGAATAATAAAATTACTTATACTGAGTATAACATCGACAAAGACAGTACTACTTATATTAAAATTATTAAAGAATTTCAAGCCAATAAAGAAAGTAGTTTCGAAAATAATATCCCGCTTTTAAAAGTAGAAAGTAAGATCTATAACAATATAGAAAGCATTGAGGATTTTATTGGTGCGTTACGCAAGGCTTTTAATTAAATACTATAAAAGTAATTTAAACATAAACACATTTTACAATACAATATTAAAAAAATGAAAGATTTAAAAAGTAAAAAAGCAATAATTACTGGAGGCGGAAGAGGATTAGGAAAAGCTACTGCCATGGCATTTGCAAAAGAAGGTATAGACGTTGCTATAACAGGAAGAAATGAGATTGCTTTAAAGGCAACCGTTCTAGAATTAGAATCTCTTGGAGTTAAAGCTACCTACTCTGTATTCGATGTTGGAAATTACGAAGAAGTTAAAACTGGAATACAAAGCATTATAAAAACATTTGGTACTATCGATATTTTAGTAAATAATGCTGGAATTGCTGCCTTTGGTTCGTTTAACGATATGGATGTTAAACAATGGAGTCAAATTATACAAACCAATCTTATGGGAATGTATTACGTAACTAAAGAGATTCTACCTTATTTAATAGACAAAAATGAAGGTGATATTATTAATGTTGCTTCTACAGCTGGATTAAACGGAAATGCGAATACATCGGCCTATTCTGCTTCTAAGTTTGCCGTAATTGGTATGTCTGAGTCGTTAATGAAAGAAGTACGTAAAAACAATATTAGAGTTTGCACATTAACGCCAAGTACAATAGCGTCGGACATGTCTGTAGAATTAGGTATTGCAGATAAAGATTCTCAAGATAGCGTTTTACAACCCGAAGATTTTGCAGAACTTGTAGTTGCAGGTTTAAAATTACCAAGAAGAGCAATGCTTAAAAGTGCAGCTTTATGGTCTACAAATCCTTAATATTATAGTTTAACACATCGTTTTAGAGTTTTAAACAAGACTTGCTTTAATAAAAAAATAGTCGACCTTCGCTAAATCCTGACGTTCGGGAATAAAAACACTGCCAACAACCTTAAGAAATGAAAATAAAAATTCTAAAATCAGAGATCCAACTTGAAAACGACAGCGTCTTACTTCTTCCTTTTACCAATAAAAGAAACGAAGAACTTAAAGACATCATTTTCGATAAAGAGATTTGGGAATTTATGGGATCGAACATAAATAACGAACAAGGTTTAAAAAACTATATCGCAAAAACAATTAAAGACAAAAACAATCGCCTTTGCTATCCTTTTTTAATTATCGATAAAGAAACCAATAAAGTTGCAGGTTGCACAAGATACGGAAACGTAGATGCTGCAAATAAAAAATGTGAGATTGGCTGGACTTGGCTTGGAGTAGATTTTCAAGGCACAGGACTAAATAAAGCATGCAAGCACGAATTATTGCAATTTGGGTTTGAAACTATTGGCTTTAAAAGAATACAGTTTTGTATCGATAGTAAAAACCTAAAAGCTCAAACTGCAATAGAGAAAATAGGTGCACAAAAAGAAGGTGTTTTTAGAAACAACAACGTTGCACCAAGTGGAGATAGTAGAACCGATATTTACTACAGTATAATAAAAGACGAATGGAAGGCTTTAAAAGATGAAATTTTTCCTGAGTTTTTAGTATATTAAAAACTTAATACAACATTATAGCCTTTTGGCTAAATATTTAAATAAATACAAAGGCACAGTTTTACGACTGTGCTTTTCTTGTTTTATCGCACTTGACTTTGTCGAAAAAATAGTCGAACTTCGTTTAACGTATGATATAAAACATTGAAACGGTTTCATATTAAAGTCATTCTACACCATTTAAAAAAAAAACATCGTGCAATACAATAAACATACAGATGCGGAAAATTTCGCAGAGATATTAAAAAATGTTGTCTTGCCAAGTAAAATTTCAATTGGAATGTTTGAGTTAAAGGGAAAACGAATGCCCGAAACTTCTCAAAACTACGCTGAAAATGAGAATGACCATTTTGAGAATAAACATCAATATATTTTCCCTTTACTAACTGGAAATCTCGAAATTAGTTTGCGCCTTTATGAGAATGTTGACAACCATTTTCGTCTTTACTGTTTGACTCATAACGCCATTAATACAACGGATTCAAATTGGACAAGACTAAAATTAGACAAAGATGGATTACTTGACGACTCACAAGACTGCAACTAAAAACAAAACTATTATGAAAAATATATTATTAATTATAACTGCTATTTTAACATTTATTTCGTGCAAAGCACAACAACCAATTATACCTTTATTCAATGGTTCAGATTATTTAGATACGTCAAATGCATATTATAAGGATGTAGATGGAGATTTCACTAAACTGATAGGTACTTGGCAATATACTAATGGAAGTGAAGTTTTTAAAATTACACTAAAAAAGAAAGAACAAGATTTATATAACGAGACTAATGAAATTTCTTATTATGAAGATGTGATGTATGGAGAATATCAATATATAGATTCTAATGGCATTGAGATAATAAATTCAATTAGTAATATTGATTCTTTTACAGATGTTTCCGAACATTTTATATATGGAGGATATATTATAGACAATAATAATTTGCCAATCTGCGATGATTGTTCAGATAACGAAAGAAGAGTAAAGGTCTTAATTGAAGACCCTTTAAGGCCATATTTAAGTTATAAGATGATTATAAGACATATTCCTGGAGAAGTGCTATTGGGTACTACTGAACAAATTAAAATAAAAATAAAAAGAAGTACTACAGCAATTGTTCCTGAAGGTCAACCAGATAACGATAGAATTGATTTTGATGAAATAACATTAGACAAACAATAAAAAACTAACCACAACCACGTATATAAAAAATAGCAGTTAAGTGTTAAACTCAAAATTTAATTCTTTTCTGCTATTTTTGCTTTAAACCGAAAAAAGCACATATAAATCTGCTACTTTCTATATACAATCACGTTCTTGTTGATTGCTTCGCTTCGCGCTAAACAAGAACGTTAGGCTATAAGTCATTTTTTGAAATTTAAAAATACTTCGTATATTCAAATTTCAAAAAACAACTCATAGCCGCTAGGAGCTAAACAAACTTTCTAAAAACATAAAAAAAAAGCACAGTCGTAAAACTGTGCTTTTCTATACTTTTATAACTTTATGTAATTCCTGAGATACTGAAACAAGTCCAGCACTAGAGGAGTTTGTTAAATCTCACGATTAATATCCCAAGCTTCTAAATAATCTTTTACTGCTTTTACAAACTGTCCACCAAGTGCACCATTTACAACTCTGTGATCGTAAGAGTGCGACAAGAACATTTTGTAACGAATACCAATAAAATCACCATCTGGAGTTTCTATAACCGCAGGTACTTTACGTATTGCACCTAAAGCTAAAATCCCTACTTGTGGTTGATTAATAATTGGTGTTCCCATAATACTACCAAAAGTACCAACGTTAGTTACTGTATAAGTACCGCCTTGAATATCGTCTGGTTTTAATTTATTATCTCTTGCTCTACCTGCTAAATCGTTTACCGCTTTCGTCATGCCAACTAAATTAAGTTGATCTGCATTTTTAATAACAGGTACAATTAAATCACCATTACCTAATGCGGCAGCCATACCAAGATTAATATTTTTCTTTTTAATAATTGTATCACCTTGAAGAGAAATATTCATCATTGGGAAGTCGCGTAATGCTTTCGCAATAGCTTCCATAAAGATTGGTGTAAACGTAAGGTTTTCGCCTTCACGCTTCATAAAATCGCTCTTTACTTTCTTTCTCCAATTCCAGATATTTGTAACATCTGCTTCTATAAAACTCTGTACGTGTGCACTTTTCTGTACACTTTCAACCATATGATGTGCAATTAACTTGCCCATTCTAGTCATTTCTATAATTTCGTCACCTTCTGCAGAAACCACTGGAGCTGCTACTTGTTTAGCTGCAGGTTTTGCAGGTGCTTTAGTTACTGGAGCTGCAACTGCTTTCGCTGGCTGCGAACCTCTAGTTTTTAAATACGCTTGCATATCTGCTTTAGTAACACGACTATCTTTCCCAGAACCAGGAATAGTATCTAATTCTGCTTGCGCAATACCTTCGGCTTTAGCCATATTTTTAACTAATGGCGAATAAAAACGTTCTCCATTAGAACTAATTGGTGCCGCAGTTTCTTGAGCAGCAACAACTGTTTGTGCTACATCTGCAACAGCAGGAGCCGTTTTCTCTTCTACAACTTCTTGTGCTTTTGGAGCTTCGGCAGAGGCATTACCTTCACCTTCTGTTTCAATTACAGCGATAGTTTGCCCAACTTGAACAACATCGTCTACATTAAAAAGTATTTCTACTAAAACGCCATCTACTTCACTTGGTACCTCGCTATCTACCTTGTCTGTTGCAATTTCTAAAATCGCTTCATCCTGTTCTATAGTATCACCAATTTCTTTTAACCAAGAAGTAATTGTTGCCTCAGCAACACTTTCTCCCATTTTCGGTAACTTTAGTTCAAATCTTGCCATATTAATAAAAAATGTGTCTTTTTGTAATTTCAGAGTGCAAAATTACTAAAAAATAGTCTATTTATCTGATTATTCAATATAATTTTAAAATCTATTTTTGTAATACTTTGATACTTAAAAGTGTATCACTTCTCCTCTACTTTTCGAGGAATGACTTCCGAGTATAAAATTAGCGTTTTTTGGAAGTATTTTGAATGATATATTTTTATTTTTTTCTGAAGTTTCCATTTGCTGGATAACCTCTTGAAAACTAATATAATTCGCGTCGAAAATAATTTGAGTATTACTTTTCACTTCGGAAGAATTAGAAACTTGTTTTACGGGTTTCAATAGCTTAATAGCTAATCTTTCATTTTTAGCATTCGAAATCAAAGTATAATCTTGAACCGTTAGTCTCTTAACTGAAACTTTACTTTTAAATAATTTTGCAGATTGTATTCCGAAGAATACCAAAGCATCAAAAACCAAATTGCTTTTAAAATGCTTTTTGTAAAAAATTTGCATCGCACCATAAAAACGCTTCGCATAAGTTTTATCTTTTAATGTACTTTCTCCTTTATAATGGATAACTGAAGTTTCTCCAAAATAGAAACTCTGGTAACCTGATTTTTTAATTTTATAACTTAAGTCTATGTCTTCGCCGTACATAAAGTAATCTTCGTCGAAACCTTTAACCTCATTATAAACACTACGTTTTAATAACATAAAAGCACCAACAAAGACATCTACTTTACCAATCTCATTTTCTTTTAAATGGTTTGCGTAATAATGTTTAGAATTACCTAATGCTTTATTAATTGCAATTTTAGTTACAGGAACATTGCGTTTACTTTCTGGCAAATAGTTTCCGATGCCATCTATTAATTTACAACCAACGATTCCGAGATTGTTTTGTTTTTCGGCGAAAGCCAAAAGTGTTTTAAAAGTATTTTCTGCTACAACAGTGTCCGGATTTAATATGCAAAGGTATTCACCTTTGGCTTGTTTAACGCCAATATTATTTCCTTTCGAGAAACCTGAGTTTACTTTATTCTCTATAAATTTTACATTTGGAAATTGCTCTTTCACCATCACACAACTACCATCTTGAGAGTTGTTGTCTATTACAATAATTTCAGCATCTAAACCTTGAATAGCAGCTTCTACGCTTTGCAAACACAACTGTAAAAAGTAGTGTACGTTATAGTTTAATATGATGACAGAAAGTTGCAAATGCAATTAGTATTTTAGTGAAGCTTCAAACGGAATTCGGTTTAATATACTACGGCCAAGTGTAATTTCATCGGCATATTCTAATTCATCACCAACTGAAATTCCTCTCGCAATTGTAGACGTTTCAACTTCTAAACCGTTTAATTGTTTAAAGATATAGAAATTAGTTGTGTCGCCTTCCATAGTTGGACTCAATGCAAAAATGAGTTCTTTTACATTTCCACTTCTTACTTTTTCGACAAGACTTACAATATTTAAATCGTGAGGACCGATACCTTCTATAGGATTAATTTTCCCTCCTAAAACATGATACAATCCTTTATGCGATGCTGTGTTTTCTATTGCCATAACATCGCGAATATCTTCGACCACACAAATAATATCGTCTTTTCTTAATGGGTTTGAGCAAATTTCACATAACTCGACGTCGCTTATATTATGACACGATTTACAAAATTTCAAATCTTCTCGCATATGTGATAATGCATTAGATAGATTTAGTGTTTGCTCCTTTGGCTGTTTTAGTAAATGTAATGCTAAACGCAATGCTGTACGCTTACCAATACCGGGTAATTGTGCGATTTCGCTGACTGCATTTTCCAAAAGTTTTGAAGAGAATTCCATAGCCTGCTAAATTAATCTTTTTGTTACGAATTGATGCATTTATTTATTTGATTTTTATGTGATTATTCTTGTAGGTTTTAGACATGGGTTTCATTTATTATCACGAATTACCATTATTATATTTGCTTACTCTTCTGTTTCTTTGACACGGATTTCGCATATTTTTACGGATTACCGCTAACTTGGCTTGGAGTACTCTTGCGTTTCTAGACACGGATTTCTCAGATTTTCACGGATTATCACTCTTCGCTGATTACTCCTATGTTTTATCATAAACTCTATTCTCTTCATTCCATTCTCTTTCTTTTCTCTTTATTCTATTCTCTTTTCTCTTTTCTCTTTTCGCTATTCGCTATTCCCTATTCTCTTTCTTCTTTTCTCTTTCTTCTTTTCTCTTTCTTCTTTTCTCTTCATCCTATATTCTTCATTCTTATAACTAGGACACAACTTTAAATACTTATAACTTATAACTCTTAACTTTTTACTTTTCCGTATTTTGGCTCTCAGAAAATAATCTACATGTCAGCAACTCTAATATTACTACTAATTGCAGCCTATTTTGGCGTGCTTATACTAATCTCATATTTTACTGGAAGAAAGTCCGGAAATGATGCCTTTTTTAAAGGTAACAAACAATCTCCTTGGTATGTTGTTGCTTTTGGAATGATAGGCGCATCACTTTCTGGTGTTACTTTTATTTCGGTTCCTGGTTGGATTGAAGCCTCTCAGTTTAGCTATATGCAAGTTGTTTTAGGATATATTGTGGGTTATTTAGTAATTGGAACCGTTTTACTGCCTTTATACTATAAACTTAATTTAACTTCGATCTATACCTATTTAGAAGAACGTTTTGGTAATTACTCCTACAAAACAGGAGCTTCATTTTTCTTAATTTCTAGAGTAATTGGAGCGAGTTTTAGGTTGTTTTTAGTTGCTAATGTTTTACAAATTGTTTTGTTTGACGAACTTGGTGTTGAATTCTGGCAAACCGTTACTATTACCGTACTTCTAATTTGGCTTTACACGTTTAAATCTGGAATTAAAACTATTGTCTGGACCGATACTTTACAAACCTTATTTATGCTTATTGCAGTTGGTGTAGCCATTTATTTTGTGAGTGATGAATTAGGATTAAACGGTAGTAACGTTTTAACTTTTGTATTAGAAAGCGATTTAAGTAAGACTTTCTTTTTTGATGATTTTAAATCTGGAAACTACTTCTGGAAACAGTTTATTTCTGGTGCATTTATAGCGATAGTTATGACTGGTTTAGATCAAGATATGATGCAAAAAAACCTAACCTGTAAAACATTAAAAGATGCACAAAAAAACATGTTTTGGTTTACTTTGGTACTTACAATTGTAAACTTTGTTTTTTTAAGTCTTGGTTTACTATTGACCGTTTATGCTCAGAAAAATGGGATTGATGCCCATAAGGATGATCTATTCCCTATTCTAGCAAAAAACCATTTAAGTGTTGGTGTCTTTGCTTTTTTCTTATTAGGTTTAATTGCTGCCGCATACAGCAGTGCAGATTCTGCTTTAACTTCTTTAACGACTTCTTTTAGTATTGATATTTTAGATATAGAAAAAAAACATACGCCGCAAGAACAAGTAAAAATTAGAAAACGCATACATGTTGCAATTTCTTTTATTTTAATACTTGTTATTGTTGCTTTTAAATATATTATTAAAGATGCCAGCGTTATAGCTAAACTCTTTGTTTTTGCAGGTTACACCTATGGACCTCTTTTAGGATTATATGCTTTTGGCTTATTTACAAAATGGCAAATTAAAGATAAAATTGTACCAATTATTGCTATACTTTCTCCTATCCTATCTTACATAATAAGTGTGAATAGTTTAAAATGGTTTGGTTTTGAATTTGGTTTCTTTATTCTAATTTTAAACGGCCTAATTACATTTTTAGGATTACTAATTATTAGAACAAAAGAAACTTCTAATACTGATTTGTAGATAATAAAACCAAAGTACAAGCAACTTCAAACTCAATATCGTTTTTCTTTAAAATAGTATAAAATTCAGGATTCTCTGTTCCCGGATTAAAAATAACGCGCTTTGGCTTTAAAGACACAATGTAATCATAATACTGTACTTGTCTTTTTGGGTTTAAATATAAAGTAACTGTATCTATATCCTTATACGGCTTCAATTCTGTATCTATTGTAACACCATATTCTACGCCTTCTCGCAAACCAAAAGCTACAGTTTCATGATTGTAGTTTGTTAATTTTCGCATAGCCATGTTAGAATAACGCTGCGTTTTTGTAGATGCTCCTATTACTAATGTTTTTTTATTCATATAAATTTTATTTAATACTGGGTTAATTCCGCGAAAGCGAAAACTTCTTTTTTGTTAAAACAATGTTAACGTTTATTAAAAACAGTAACACAATATAAAATTAATCGTCTTAATAATAACACCAAAACAAAATCAATCAATCAATCAATCAATCAATCAATCAATCAATCAATCAAATGAAAAAAATCATCTTCCTTTGTTTGTTACTAGTAACCACATTAGTGCAAGCGCAAACTTCAGTAAAACAATTACCCACATTTAAAACTGGTATTATTACAGGTACTGTTTTAGACGGTGTATTTAACGAACCCTTACCATATGTAAATATAGTTATTCGCGAATTGAGCGGAAAAATTATTACTGGCAGCATTACTAAAGACGATGGTACTTTTTACATGGAAAATATTCCAGAAGGCACCACTAATGTAAGTATCGAGTATTTAGGATACAAAACGGTAAGTAGAGAAATAACGATAGACAAGAAAAATAGTAAAATAGATTTTGGCGAAATCAAAATTTACGAAGCGGCTACTAGCTTAGACGAAGTAGAGCTTACTGGCGAAGTCTCAACAATACAACAAAAAGTAGATAGAAAAGTAATTACGGTTGGTAAAGACTTAACTACTTCTGGGCCTACAGCAAGCGATATAATGAACAACTTACCAAGCGTAAGTGTAGATTCTCAATCTGGAGCTATTAGTTTAAGAGGAAATGCTAATGTGCGTGTTATGGTAGATGGCAAACTGTCTAACATTCCTGCGGCACAATTACTAAAACAAATACCGTCTACGTCTATAAAAAGTATTGAGTTAATTACCAATCCGTCTGCTAAATATAATCCTGAAGGCATGAGCGGACTTATAAATATAATCTTGAAAAAGAATATAAAAATTGGTTTTAACGGTAATATTAATTTAGGCTTAAACTACCAAGATAATGCTAAGTTTAATAGCTCGATAGATATGAATTACCGTAATGGTAAATTAAATTTCTACGGTAATTATGGTAATAATATTTCTAAAAACGACAATAGTGGTTTAATAAGTAGACTAGCAAACAACTCGGAACAAGCTTTTGCTTTTAAAGACAATAATAAGAATCACTTATTTAAAGCTGGAGTTGATTTTTATTTAAATGATAAGAATACCATTTCGTTTTTTACGAATCAGAATATAACAGATGCTAAAAACGGAGGTACAACTGATGCTTTGTTTTATGATATGCCTAGCTTAAACCAATATCAAGTTTTCGATAGTAAAAACGATAATAATTCGTCGCAATACAATTTTGATTACAAACTAGAATTAGCAAAAGAAGGCTCTAATATAGAATTAGAAGTAGATTACAATGTATTTGACCAGCAAGAAGATGCCGATTTTAGATTTTCTGGAAATACAGATTTAAATAACTACTTAGATTTTGTAACTACAGATAGAGACAGAACTACTATTAACTTAGACTATGTGAATCCGTTAAGTGATTCTGCAAAATTAGAATTAGGAGTACAAGCTCGTTTATTTAACACCAATATAGATTATAATTCTACAGGAATTTCTTTAAATAATATGGGTGTTTTTAGACCAACACCAAGTACGGTTTTCGATTATTCTAGAGATATCTATTCTGCTTATGCAACTTATGGTAAAACTTTTGAAAAATGGACCTACCAAATAGGTTTACGTGCAGAGAATGTAAAAGTTAATGCAGATGCGTTATCTACTGAAGCTACAAATGAAACAGACTTAATAGCTTTTGATAATGATTATTTTCAAGTGTATCCTTCTGCTTTCTTTACGTATTCACCATCAGAAAAAAATGCGTACCAATTAAGTTTTAGTCGTCGTGTAGATAGACCTGGAATAGGACAAATAAATCCTATTAGAGAATGGAGTACGCCTTTAATATCTTCTTTTGGAAATCAAAATTTAGAACCACAATTCACAAATTCTATAGAGTTAAATTACACGAGACAATTAAAAGCAGGAAGTGTTACAGCAGGTGTTTTCTATCGTGCAATACAAGATGAAATTAACCAAGGTATTACTATAGACAGGACCGATGTTACTTCTGGTCGTCAAATTTTAACTCATAATAATTATGATGACACCTCAGCTTACGGATTAGAATTATCAAGTAATTATAGACCAACTAAATGGTGGAGTTTAAATGCTAGTTTTGATGCTTATATGCAAACTCAAAAAGGAATTACAGAAATACTAGATGCACCATTAGAAACCGCAACTTTAAACGATATCCAAACTAATGTAGTTGAAGTTGATAATTTTGCATACAATTTTAGAGTATTCAATAATTTTAAAGTCACAAAAAAAATAAGCTTATCTGCATTTGCTTTTTACCGTGGTTCTGCCGAAGATTTACAATTTAAAAGTGAACCAATGTATTTTGTAAACCTTGGCGCAAGACATGATTTTGCAGATGGTAAAGGTTCTTTTAGCTTAAACTTTAATGATGTGTTTGGAACACAAGAATTTGGATTTACAGGAAACAGACCTTACAAACAAGTAGGAACCTTTAACTGGGAGAGCCAAACTATTTTTGCCGGCTTATCTTATAGATTTGGAGGCGAGAAATACCAAGCTAAATCAAGAAAAAACAGAGATAATAACGAAAAATCTGGTGGTGGATTTTTATAGACGTTAGATTTAAAATACTAATTAGTGTTTTAATAGCCTTATTAATAGTTAATGGTTAGTGTTATACAAGGTTATTAAATAAGAAAACCCAAAGCTTGATCAGTTTTGGGTTTTTGATTTTTTTGAAAAACGCCTCTTATAAATAAGTCGATTATAAGTTAAATAAATACTAATTATTTTAAACGTCTAAATAACGTTAGTATATTTGCCCCGATTAATTCTTTAATCCGATTTTCTAATCGATATAGAGTTGGTTAATAGCGATGAAATCCTGAGACTTATGTTTCAGGATTTTTTTTATAAAAAAATAGGCCTAGAATGTTAAAAACGTGTTAAATACTGATAATCAGTGTAATAAATTTACTTTTGCATCGTCTATATAGAAACACAACACAGTTAACGAATATCTTTTATTTGAATTAGTCTTCCATTAAAACGTTCGTAAACACGTTAAGTTTATATGATTAATAGCAGAGAATCCCAATGTTGACGCGTTGGGATTTTTATTTAAAATTAACCTCGAATGTTAAACTATGTTAAAGCCTCATTTTAAGCGCAATTAAGATAAAAAAGACACATCTAAAGTAATATACAACTTAGAAAAACGAATCGTTAAATTTGAATTAGTCTTCCACTTTAAAGGTCGTAAAAAAGTTAAGTTTTCATGATTAATAGCAAAAAATCCCAATGTTAAATACATTGGGATTTTTAGTTTCTGTTTATATGTCATTCTGCGCATTGATGCAGAATCTAGCTTAATTATTTATTACTTGTAATATGAGATTGCTACGTTCCTAAAAAGTAACTCGCAATGACAAAAAAATTATGAGTTTCCTTTTTTCTAAGGAATTTGTTACCATTTAATAATAACACTTCCCCAAGTAAAACCACTACCAAAGGCAGCTAAAACTACATTATCTCCTTCTTTTATTTTTCCTTCTTCCCAAGCTTCGGTTAAAGCTATTGGAATAGAAGCAGCGGTTGTGTTTCCGTATTTCTGTATGTTATTAAATACTTGATCGTCGCTTAATCCAAATTTCTTCTGTATAAACTGTGCAATACGTAAATTCGCTTGATGCGGAATTAACATATCTATCGCTTCTTTATCTAAATTATTTTTAGCCAAACCTTCCATAATAACTTCACTAAAACGAACCACTGCATTTTTAAATACAAATTGCCCATTCATGTGTGGAAAATAACTTTCGTCATCCGGATTGTTTTCTGCTAAAATATCGTTTACCCAACGTTTTCCCATTCCGGGTGCAACAAGTACCAATTCTTCGGCATGTTCTCCTTGAGAATGTAAATGTGTAGATAAAATTCCTTTTGTATTATCTTCTTCTCTACTTAATATTGCAGCACCTGCACCATCTCCAAAAATAACGGTAACTCCTCTTCCTCGAGTAGTTTTATCTAGTCCACGAGAATGCAATTCACTTCCAATAACAAGAATGTTTTTATACATTCCAGTTTTTATAAAATTATCTGCCACAGACAATGCGTATACAAAACCAGAACACTGGTTACGCACATCTAGCGCACCAACAGTTTTAATACCTAAAGCATGTTGCACTTGTACTCCTGGCCCAGGAAAATACATATCTGGACTTAAGGTTGCAAATATTATAAAATCGATATCATCTTTATCAATTCCAGAACGCTCAATAGCTTGCTTGGCAGCTTTTACTCCCATTGTAGCTGTTGTATCTCCAGACCCATCTTTTACCCAACGACGTTCTTTAATACCGGTGCGTTCGGTAATCCACTCGTCATTAGTATCCATCAATTTAGATAGATCGCTGTTGGTTACTACATTATCTGGGACATATTTACCAAGTCCTATTATTTTTGAATTGTACATAGAATGCTATTTTATTTCTTCCGCGAAGACGGAAATCTCAAGACTGTATTATTACAAGTAATCTGAAGCGCAATTTAAGTTTTTCAACTATAATGTATCTCAAATTTGTTTTAATTAATTATGCACGCATAATAACTTGCTTTAATTATGAAATCCTCAAATTTTTTTTACAACAGTGTCATCTTGTCACTTTTAATCACTTGGCATTTTTGTTGACTATTACAAAGAAGAAATTAATAAGAAATTTTCGCTTAAGCGGAAATAAAAAATAAATATTATAATTATGGCAAAAGGAAATATTAATGTTTCAGTAGAAAACATTTTCCCATTAATTAAAAAATTCTTGTATAGTGATCACGAAATATTTTTACGTGAACTTATAAGTAACGGTACAGATGCTACTTTAAAGTTAAAGCATTTAGCTAGTATTGGTGAATCTAAATCTGAATACGGAAATCCTGTAATCGAAATTAAAATTGATAAAGAAGGTAAAAAACTTCACATTATCGATCAAGGTTTAGGGATGACGGAAGACGAGGTTGAAAAATACATTAACCAAATTGCTTTTTCTGGAGCCGAAGAATTTTTAGATCAGTATAAAGACTCAGCAAAAGATTCAGGAATCATTGGTCATTTTGGTCTTGGTTTTTATTCTGCATTTATGGTAGCAGAAAAAGTAGAAATCATTACTAAATCTCACAAAGAAGGAACAACTGGTGCACACTGGACTTGCGATGGCTCTCCAGAATTTACATTAGAAGCTTCAGATAAAACAGATAGAGGAACAGAAATTATTCTTCATATTGCAGAAGATTCTACAGAGTTTTTAGAAGAAGCACGTATTAATACTTTATTATATAAGTATAACAAGTTTATGCCTATTCCAATTAAATTTGGAACTAAAGAAGTTAACGATCCAGAGCACACACCTGCAACTACAAAGGATGCTGAAGGTAAAGAAACAACTGAGCCTCAACAAAAAATTACTGTAGATAACATTATCAATAATCCTAATCCAGCTTGGACAAAACAACCAACAGAATTAGAAGATACAGACTATACCAACTTTTACAGAGAGTTATATCCTGCACAACACGAAGATCCATTATTCCACATTCATTTAAATGTAGATTATCCGTTTAACTTAACAGGAATCTTATATTTCCCAAAGATGTCTCAAGATATGAGCATGCAAAAGGATAAAATTCAGTTATACCAAAACCAGGTTTATGTAACGGATAATGTAGAAGGTATTGTACCAGAATTTTTAACCATGTTACGTGGTGTAATCGATTCTCCAGATATTCCTTTAAACGTATCGCGTTCTTACTTGCAAGCAGATGGTGCTGTAAAAAAGATTTCATCTTACATTACACGTAAGGTTGCAGATAAATTAAAATCGTTATTTAATACTAATCGTGAAGATTTTGAAGCAAAATGGAACGATATTAAAGTGGTTATAGAATATGGAATGCTATCTGAAGATAAATTCTTCGAAAAAGCAGATGCCTTTACTTTATACCCAACTGTAGATAATAAGTATTACACATACGAAGAATTAGAAAACACTATTAAAGCCAACCAAACAGATAAGGATGGTAAAATGGTAATTCTTTATACAAGCGATCAAGATGCACAGCACACGTATATTGAAGCTGCAAAAGCTAAAGGTTACGAAGTATTGTTATTAGACTCGCCTATTATTTCGCATTTAATGCAGAAATTAGAAAGTACTAAAGAGAACATAACATTTGCTCGTGTAGATGCAGATTCTATAGATAAGTTAATTAAGAAAGACGAAACAACGATTTCTAAATTAGACGAAGATCAAACTAAAGTATTAGACGAATTATTGAAAAGTGTAATACCTTCAGAAAAATTCATGGTACAATTAGAGCCTCAAGATAGTGATGCTTCTCCATTTATGATTACGCAGCCTGAGTTTATGCGTAGAATGAAAGAAATGCAAGCTTCTGGTGGTGGCGGTGGAATGCAAATGTTTGGTGCTATGCCAGAAATGTATAACTTAACAGTGAACACAAATTCTGAATTGGTAGGCGAAATTTTAAATACCGACAACAAAGAGATTCAAGAACGTTTAATAAACCAAAGTTTAGACTTAGCAAGACTATCTCAAGGTTTATTAAAAGGAAAAGAACTTAGTGATTTTATAAAACGTTCTTACGCGATGATTAAGTAAGTTATTCTTTTTAACCAGAAACTACTTAAATAAAACTATTTTTTCGCTTTCGCGGAAAGACTAAAACCACCTTTCGAGGTGGTTTTTTTATGCTTGACTTTGTCATTTTTTTAGGCTAACTTCGTTTAACGTCTGATTTATAACATTGAAACGATTTTGTGTCAACGAAATATTGACATTCATTAACACCATACCAAGAAACCTATGAAAAACATTTTAATTTTAGTATTACTAATAATATTTTCGTCTTGTAAAAACGGAGAAAAAAATGAAGAAAATATCGTAGAGAAAACACCTACTTCAGAAGAAAGAGCAAAATATGCTGAATTGAAAAGTCAAGCTTGGAAACTTTATGAAAACGAAAACTATTTAGAATCAGCAAAGAAATATTCAGAGGCATTTACAACTCTTGGTAATAAGGGAAATACATCTGATAGATATAATGCTGCTTGTTCTTGGGCTTTAGCAAATCAAATTGATTCATCATTTGTTCAATTATTCAGAATTGCAGAAAAAGGTAATTATAAAAATTATGCGCATATAACAACAGATAGCGATTTATCTAGGCTACATTCTGATAAAAGATGGAATGAAGTTTTAGATTTAGTCAAAAGCAATAAAGAAAAAGCAGAAGAAGATTTAGATAAACCTTTAGTTGCAATCCTTGATACAATATATCAAGAAGATCAAGGATTAAGAAGACAAATTAACGAGGTTGAGGAAAAATATGGTAGAGATTCGGACGAAATGAAAGCTCATTGGAAAACCATAAACGAAAAAGACTCTATCAATCTCATAAAAATACAAAAGATACTTGACGAAAGAGGTTGGCTCGGTCAAGACATAATTGGAGGACAAGGAAATTCGACATTATTTTTAGTCATTCAACATTCACAGATAGAAATACAGGAAAAGTATTTACCAATGATGAGAGAAGCAGTTAAGAAAAATAATGCACGCCCAAGTAGTTTAGCATTATTAGAAGACAGAGTATCTTTAAGAACTGGAAAAAGACAAATTTACGGTAGTCAAATTGGGAGAAACCAAGAATCAGGTGAATTTTATGTCTCACCAATCGAAAATCCTGAAAAAGTTGATGAAAGAAGAGCCGAAGTCGGACTTGGTACTTTACAAGAATATATATCAAATTGGAATATAACTTGGGATGTAGAAAAACATAAGGAAATGACTGCAAAATTCGAGGCTGAAAAAAAATAACGAAATGCCAACACCGTATATAATTTATTGCTGGCTTCTTGCTTACTTGCGAAAGTCCTCACAGACTTTCTTGGTCGGTAATTATTTACTAAAATAGATGCTTAAAACACACAACAAACCATATACAACAACGTTAAACGAAAATAAAAAAACACCTTTCGAGGTGGTTTTTTTATGCTTGACTTTGTCATTTTTTTAGCATAACTTCGTTTAACGTCTGATATAAAACATTGAAACGATTTTGTGTCAACGAAATATAAGGCAATATTATACTCACTCAATCGGCGAAACGAAACGGATAAAAAAAAGAATAAAAACATGAGTTTCAAAGCAGTACTAATTATTAACGACGAAAGGCGAGTAATACTCAATGCAAGTCAATTCTTTTCAAGGTATTTTGACACAAATGGAAAACCTACAACAAAACCAATTGGTGGAAAATTAATGTTTTCAATAGAATCTACAGTAGAAGACAGTTTCTTTTACGAAAATATGTTTTCACCAACAGACAAGTGTAAAGGAGAAATTATATTTTATAAACGAGATGGTTTAAGTGTACTTTTTAAAATAGAATTTGCTAACGCACAAATTCTAAATTTATCAGAACATTTTGATGCTAAAAATAATCTCCCTTTACATATGAATATTGAAATTGGTTGGGGAATTGCAAGAATAAGAGGAGTTGTTTTCGAAGAATCTTGGAATCCAAATAATCCGTTTATTGAAATTGAACCAACAATACGTGAAGAAGAAGAAGAAGAAGAAGAAGAAAACGATGAATTTGGAATTAGCATAAAACACATAGCAGATAAAAAAACATTTGTTCCACTTGGTGTTCCTGCGTTTTCGGGAACTCCCGAAAACAAAAATATAGAATTTGAAATAGAAATTACAGAAAATGATATTGACGATTTTCAAGTAGAGTTTCTACACAATAACAAAGTTATACAAACCTATTATTCAAGAAAACAAACTCTAGATGAAGTAGTTGTAACAGCAAAAGGCTCTGGGAATTCTTCAAACTCTAATACTACAGATAATGAAAACGAGCAAAGTAATTATCCAAAAGGTAAATATAAATTAGAATGGGACGGTTTTGATAGTAATGGTATTTACCACAACACTAATTTTATATCAGGAAAATTCAAAGCACGTGTAAAAGGTAGTAAAAATGGAAATGAAAAAACCGCAGAAAGTACAGAGTTCTCTTTTAAATATAAAGAAGTAAATTGGGTAGATGCTAAGATTGACAAAAACAATAAACGTATTGATATTACACTTCGTGTAAACCTAAAAGATGGTGGTGCTAAAGGTTTAAGAAATTGGAATAAAATTCCAAAGAAAGATTTAACCTCAAAAGAACCCATAAAAACAAGAACAAAAAGTTTTGAAGATTTAGAAAAATTAGCAATAGATGGTTTAAACTATCATTGGGGAAGAAATAAAAATCATTACATTGCTAAAAATGTAGATATTAATGGAGAAGTTTATGAAATATTTATTAATACAATAAACACCACAGAAAATGTAATGGATGATGTAAGTTTAATATTTAATACTAATAGAAAATGGATGCGTTCTGGGAATCCAGGAACCGTTGAAGACCCTATTTCAGCTGTTGGAAATCTTATTTCAAGAGAAGCAGTATGTTATAATGTTGGATATCTTAAGTATTCCAATGGTTGGGGTTATCAAAATAGTAATGACGAGAATATCGAGTTTAAATTTACTTCTGCTCACGAAATTGGGCATACAATTTTAAAAGCTTATGGTGGCACTTTCTATTCTTATGGTCATAAAGGAAGTGTTAACACAATAACTCAAAAAATGAAATCTGATGCCTCTAATTATCCTGCTGATGAAGAGATTGACATAATGCCTTATTACCCAATAAGTCCACCTCCACATCTTTATAATAGATATATTGCTTCTGAAAAAGACGTTTTAAGTCTAATTTGGTTAACTAAAATAACGAAAGAATGAAACTAATAAAACTTCTATTTCTTATTTTTTTAATATCTTCTTGCTCAAATAAGATATCATATTATCAAGGCTATATCTATAAAAATAATATGCCTCTAGAAAACATAAAGGTTGTGGCAAGAGATCATCCCGACACTATATCTATAACTAACGAAAAAGGTTATTTTAAATTAAATAAACGAGCTACTTGGATAGAAAAATATTTATATCTTTATTCTAAAAACAAAAAAATTGATTCTATATCTATTATAAGAACGCATCCAGAATATGGAGTGAAATATTATTTTATTGAAGGTAGAAATGATACTCTATTTCTAAAGATTAATAATAACGTAATAAAAAAATAACGTTGCCTAACCTCGTATAATTTATTGCTAGTTCTAGCCTGCTTACGAAAGTCTAAACGGACTTTCTTAGTTAGGATTTATTTATTAAATTAGTTGCTTAATACACGCAACAAACAAGATACAACAACGTTAAACGAAATTTCAAAAACCACCTTTCAAGGTGGTTTTTTTATACTTGACTTTATTATCTTTTTTTAAGCTAATTTCGTTTAAAATTATTTTACATTTATTCTTTAACAGCTAAGCCTAAAACTAGCTTAAATAATATCAAAACAACTTAATACAAATGGAGATTACAGAGTGGATACAACATTGGTTTAAAAACAATTGTGATGGAGATTGGGAACATGGTGACGGAATACATATTTCAACACTTGACAATCCAGGTTGGGATGTAGAAATTGATTTATCAAATACTTCATTAAAAAATATAGAAATACCAAGGATTCTTAATGAGAATAGTAAACAAGATTGGTATAGTGTGAAAATTGAAAACCAAGTATTTAACGCTTCTGGAGATTCCGGGAAACTAGTATTTTTGTTAGGCTTATTTAAGGAGATGATAGAAAAGTTCGAAAACTCATAACACTCTTTTTTATTCGCTTCTACCAAGTTAAAAAACAGCTTCATTTTCAATAGAATTGACTTAAAATTTGAAAATACATTTTTTAAAGACAAGACTTTACAACTGCTTTTTAATAAATAGAAATATTCTATATTGTAAAACTATAGAGTATAAAAAAGATCGAAATTAATTTCAATCAACCAAAACTAAACAGTCATAAAAAATAAAGTGCTAATAAAACATGAACGATAAAATAGGATTAAAAGAAGCCATTTCAATTGGAATTGGAGGCATGGTTGGTGGTGGTATTTTTGCTGTTCTCGGCCTTGCTGTTTCTTTAGCAAAAGGCGGAACACCAATAGCTTTTCTTTTCGCTGGTTGTATTGCGTTGTTAACTGCATATTCCTATGCCAAGTTATCTAAAGCATTTCCTGAAGATGGTGGTACTGTAAGTTTTGTACATCAACAATTTGGTAATGGTGTATTTGCTGGTAGTATTAATAATTTACTTTGGATAAGCTACATTGTTATGCTAGCATTATATGCTTCGGCCTTTGGCTCGTATGGTGCCGAATTAATTCCTATTACTGGCGAAAAATCTGTAGATGCTCATATCTGTCAAACCGCAATTATTGTTCTCGCTCTTGTAATTAATTATCTAAGTATAGCGCTTGTTAGTAAAATTGAATCTGTGGCTGTTATAATAAAATTAATCATTTTAATAGCATTTATAGGCGTAGGTTTTTACGGCTTTTCTATCCATTCTGAAAACCTGAACCAACTAAAACCTAGCAATTGGGAAAGTCCAATACTTTTATTATCCGGTGGAATGGTAATATTTGTAGCCTATGAAGGCTTTGAGTTAATAGCCAACTCCATTTCCGATTTAAAAGATAGAGAGAAAAATACCGAAAAAGCCTATTTTGGAGCCGTTGGTTTTGTAATTGTACTATATATATTAATTGCTATTGTTACGGTAGGCTCTCTTCCTTTTGCAGAAATTGCCAATGCCGAAGACTATGTATTAGCCAAAGCTGCTGAGCCCATTCTTGGTAAAATAGGATTTACAATCATTACTATCACTGCTTTAATTTCAACGTTCTCAGCAATAAACGCAACTATTTTAGGTAGCGGAAGAGTAAATTATAATATTGCTAAGGATAACGAGTTACCCAAATACTTTTGCCATATGTTTTGGGGCAAGCCAATAGGTTTATTGTTAACAGCTATATTATCTATTCTGCTAGTAAATATCTTTAATTTACAAAGCATCTCTACGGCAGGAAGCGCAGGTTTCCTTTTAATTTTTTCCATTGTCAATTATATTGGCTTTAAAAAACACAAGGAATTAAAATCTAAAAAATGGATTCATTTTACAGCGAGCTTATTCTGTTTTATTGCTTTTGTAACCTTAATAATTCAGCAATTTTCAAGTAACAGAACTGGCGTTTTTATTGCACTTGGAATTATCTTATTTTGTTTTATACTTGAGTTAACCTATAAAAAGGTAATTCTAAAAGAAGCTTAATTAAAATCTCTATTAGATTACTTTTAGTATAGGTATTGAAATTTTCAAATATTTAATCAAAAATCAAATCTATACTATTCTATTATTTATATTTTTTATCGTTTTCACGTTCTGCACAACTGATTAAAAAAAAGAAACACCGCTCTATAGATGTTTCTTTTTTTTAAGTTTAAATAGATTCTGTATTAGATTCTAATGCACTAATATTAGCATCGGCATCCACACTATAGACAACGCTTTTAATAGCTTCTAACTGTTTAGCATTTCTGGTTATTAATATTAACTTTCCTTGAGAATCATGATGAATCAGCTTTAAAATAGTATTGGTATATTCTTCAAAGTTTAAAAAAGCTTCTTGAATAAGTAAGTTCTTTTTAGAGAACACAAAAACCGTCATATGCGTTGTCGATTTTTTAATATAATATCCTATTGTTTTACTAATAGCAATAATAGCGACAATACTATAGGCTGCCATTGTAAAATCTTTAAACACAAAAATTCCAAGTAAAATAACGACACCATCAACTATTAAAATAAGCTGACTAAAAGGAAGTTTTATTTTGGTTGCCAGAATACGAACTAAAATATCGTTTCCTCCTGTGGTCGCTCCTGCCTTCATTACCATAAAAACAGAAAAACCAACAATAACACCGCCAAATAAACAAGAGACCAAAACGTCTTCAACAAAAATTTTATCTCCTAAAATTTTTGAAAAAATATCGATATAAAAAGAAACCAATACCATAGAAAAAGCAGTTTTAACACCTGTTTTTCCGCCCAATACTTTTGTTCCCCAAAGTAATAAAGGAATATTTATAAGTAAAGCAACTACACCTATAGACATACCTGTAAGCTTATTAATAACAATACTTAATCCCAAAATACCGCCTGGCACTATATTGTGCGGTATAATAAATATTACATAGGCTATAGATAATATAAACGAGCCTATTAAAACGTTTGTATAGCTTTTAAGCTCTGTAAGCACTTCTTCTCTTTGTAATAATAATGTGATTCTTTTTTTCATAATACTAGGTATAAAAAAATCCCTTTGATTTAAAAGAAAATCAAAGGGATTAAAAATTTAAGTTTTAACTCAATCTAAATACTTTGATATCGGGACATATAAGACTTCTTACACATATAAATACGTGCAATCTTACTGGTATTATTCGAAATTAAGTTTAAAATATTCATTCAGTTTTGTGTAAAAAAAAAGCGTTCTATAAAAAAATAGAACGCTTATTAAATATGTAATAATAGTATACGCTCTAGCTTCCGGAATTTGACATCCAGGCCTGTTTACAAATACTATTTAAATTGTTGTTTTTCATAATTATGAGGCAAAGGTATAATTATTTTTAATAAACAAACCATTCTAATACAGAAAATTAGAGATTATAAAAAATCCACTTCTATTTCAATTTCGTATTTACTATAAAGCTAATTATCAAAATATATTATGCATGCATTGTATTTTACGTAATTTTTAGCTAACTTATAGACTTTCCAATATAACTATGAACGAAAAATTAATTTCTAAAAAAAAGCCTGCCTATCCCATTACTGCTCAACTCTCTAACTACTTAACTGTACAAGGACGAAATATAAAAATACCAATTTTCTATGAAGACTTACTTCGCTTTCAAGGCGCTATAGAAATTTTCGACGAAAAAGATGAAGACACACTTTGGATAAGCTGCTATTATGCAGAGCACGAACGTGAAGAAATACAAAATAGCCTAAAGCAAATGTATTCCATTTTACATTCCGATGGAAGCGATAGTATTCTACCTTATTTAAATATTGATAGTATCGATTTTTGCACCTTTGGGAATACAAAACCATTTCGTGTTAAAGTTAGAAATGTATTAAACGACAATTATATTTTTCTTTACATAAAAAAAGCGGATGCTTCTCGTATTTATGGTTTAGAATTAGAGGATATTCTATCACCAAATCACATTAATTTTCTAGTTCATAAAGACACTTTAATCGAAGAACATATTTCTGGAATTCCAGGAGACACCTATATAAAAGATCATTTACATACCATTACAGAGCAAGACAAAAGAGCCTTAGCAAAGGAGTTTGTTAAATTTAACGAACGTTGCTTTGTTAGATTATTGGCAGATATGCGTTCGTATAACTACGTTATTGTAATTACACACGATTTCGACCGTAAACAATACCGTATTCGTGCAGTCGATTTCGACCAGCAAAGTTATGAAGGCAACCCTAAAGTATATAAACCTCAGTTTTTAAAAGAAAACAATGCTCTTGTTCAAATGAGTATTGAAGTTTTAGCCAAAGGTTCAATAAAACAATACAGAAAAGAGGAGCGCTCCTTACTTGCAAAACGCGCAAAGAGTGAACAAAAACGTTTGCGTCATCTAATTCTTTGTATGAAGAGAGATACGATTTCTTCACCCGAAAAAATTAAACAATTAAAACTTGGCTTGTTCGATTTAACAGGAGATGTTAAGTTTAAACGTGCTAGAAACATGGGAGAATTACTAAAAGCAGCACTAGATTTTGTAATGCGTAATTACCAAAACGAAAATCCATATATCATTAAATAACACACAACTACTAATGAAAATTAAAAAGGTTCTTGTTGCCAACAGAGGAGAAATTGCTATTCGCGTTTTACGTGCGTGTACAGAGTTAAATATAACTACTGTTGCTATTTATACTTACGAAGACCGTTATTCTCAACACAGAAATAAAGCCGATGAATCTTACCAAATTGGAGAAGACAATCAGCCTTTAAAACCCTATTTAGACATTGCTCAAATTATAGATTTGGCAAAAGCTAAAAACGTAGATGCCATACATCCTGGTTATGGTTTTCTATCCGAAAACTCTGAGTTTGCAAGACAATGTGCTGCAAACGGTATTATTTTTATAGGCCCAGAACCCGAAGTTATGGATGCTTTAGGCGATAAAATTACAGCTAAAAAAGTAGCCGTAAAATGTAACGTTCCTATTATAGAAAGTAACAAGAAAAAATTAACCTCACTTAAAGTCGCTTTATCTCAAGCGGCAACTATTGGCTATCCATTAATGCTAAAAGCCGCCTCTGGTGGTGGTGGTCGTGGTATGCGAATTATTAGAAAAGATGAGGATTTAGAATTCAATTTCGATTCTGCAAGAAACGAAGCCTTAAATGCCTTTGGAGACGACACCATGTTTTTAGAAAAATATGTAGAAAATCCAAAACATATAGAAGTACAAATTGTAGCAGATAATCATGGTAATATTCGTCATTTACACGAGCGCGATTGCTCTGTACAACGTCGTCACCAAAAAGTAGTAGAAATTGCACCATCGCATAATGTAAGCGATTCTGTAAAACAAGATTTATACAAATACGCCGTTGCCATTGCAAAAGAGGTAAACTACAATAATATTGGTACCGTAGAATTTTTAGTAGATGGAGACGATAATATCTACTTTATAGAAGTTAATCCAAGAATACAAGTAGAACATACCGTCACCGAAATGGTAACAGGAATAGATTTAGTAAAAACACAAATTTTTGTTGCTGGTAATTACGCATTAGACAGTCAGCAAATAAAAATATACGGTCAAGATACTATTGCAACCTATGGGTTTGCACTACAGTGTCGCTTAACAACCGAAGATCCTTCAAATAACTTCACGCCAGATTATGGTAACGTAACCACGTATAGAAGCGCCTCCGGAATGGGCATTCGTTTAGATGCTGGAAGCATTTATCAAGGCTACCAAGTGAGCCCGTTTTTCGATTCTATGCTAGTAAAAGTATCTTCTCATGGTAGAACTTTAGATGGCGCAACACGTAAAATGGTGCGTGCTCTAAAGGAGTTTAGAATTAGAGGTGTAAAAACCAATATTCATTTTTTACAAAATGTCATTCAGCATCCAACATTTAAAGATGGTAAGGTCACTGTTAATTTTATTCAGAATACTCCTGCCCTATTTAAAATTAAACTTCCGCAAGATAGAACCTCTAAAGTGGTTAATTTTTTAGCTGAAGTCACCGTTAACGGAAATTCGGACGTAAAAAACATTGAAGACAATAAAGTCTTTAGAAACCCTAAAGTTCCAAAGTTCAGTTTATCTGAAGCCTATCCAAAAGGCACAAAAGATATGCTAACAGAATTAGGTCCAGAAAAATTCTGTGCTTGGTTAAAAGACGAGAAAAAAATTCATTTTACAGATACTACAATGCGCGATGCGCACCAATCGTTATTAGCAACCAGAATGCGTTCTTTCGATATGCTTAAGGTAGCCGAAAGCTTCGCGAAAAACCATCCAAACACCTTTAGTATGGAAGTTTGGGGAGGTGCAACTTTCGATGTTTGCTTACGTTTCCTGCACGAAAGTCCCTGGACACGTTTAAGAGAATTGCGTAAAGCAGTACCAAATATATTATTCCAAATGTTATTGCGTGGCTCTAACGGTGTTGGTTACAAAGCGTACCCAGATAATTTAATCGAGAAATTTGTAGAAAAATCTTGGGAGAATGGTGTCGATATTTTCAGAATTTTCGATTCCCTAAACTGGGTAAAAGCCATGGAGCCAAGCATTAGTTATGTACGCAATAAAACTGGCGGAATTGCAGAAGCAGCATTAAGTTACACTGGCGATATTTTAGACGTAAACGAAACAAAATACAATCTAAAATATTACACACAACTGGCTAAAGATTTAGAAAACGCAGGTGCACATATGATTGCTATTAAAGACATGGCAGGATTATTAAAACCGTATGCAGCAACAGAATTAGTTGCAGCATTAAAAGATACTGTAAAGGTGCCAATACACTTACACACACACGACACCTCTTCATTACAAACAGCAACGTATTTAAAAGCTATTGAAGCCGGTGTAGATGTTGTAGACGTAGCATTAAGTGGTTTATCTGGTTTAACCTCGCAACCTAATTTTAATGCGGTTGTAGAAATGATGAAAGGCCAACCAAGAGCAAACGATTTCGATATGCCTAAACTAAATCAGTTTTCTAATTTTTGGGAAGATACACGCGAACTGTATTATCCGTTCGAGTCTGGTTTAAAAGCAGGAACTGCTGAGGTTTTCGAACACGAAATTCCTGGCGGACAATATAGTAATTTGCGTCCGCAAGCCACTGCTTTAGGTTTAGCAGATAGATTTGATGAGGTTAAAAAAATGTATGCCGCAGTTAATAAACTCTTTGGTAATTTGGTAAAAGTAACACCAAGCTCGAAAGTGGTTGGAGACATGGCCATTTTTATGGTTACTAATAATTTAACGACAGAAGATGTTATGGAGCGTGGCGAAGAAATTTCGTTTCCAGATTCTGTAATTAGTTTCTTTGTTGGAGATTTAGGTCAACCATCTGGTGGTTTCCCAAAAAAGCTTCAGAAAATAATTCTAAAAAACAGAAAACCATACACAAACAGACCAAACGCACATTTAGAACCTATAGATTTTGATGAAGAGTTTAAAGCTTTCAAAAAGAAATTCCAAAAAGGCTTTACTCGTGCTATCGAAATGGAAGATTTCTTATCGTACACCTTATACCCAAAAGTATTTGAGCAAGCGCACGAAAACTATAAAACCTATGGTAATTTAGCTTTAGTACCAACAAAAAACTTTTTCTATGGCATGAAACTTCGCGAGGAGATTTTAATAGAATTAGAACCTGGAAAAACCGTTATTATTAAATTACTATCTATTGGTATTCCTAATGAAGAAGGTATGAGAACCGTCTTTTTTAAAGTTAATGGCGAAAATCGTTTTGTTGAAATTTTAGACAAATCTCTAAACATTAAAATTGAAACCAATACCAAAATAGATCCGGCAGACACTAACCAAATTGGAGCACCTTTACAAGGTTCGCTTTATAAAGTATTGGTTAAAAAAGGACAGGAAGTAAAAGAAAACGATCCGCTTTTTATTATCGAAGCCATGAAAATGGAAACAACGGTAACTGCCTTTAAATCTGGAACAGTAAAATCGGTGAGCCTAAAAGAAGGTAATATGGTAAAACAGGACGATTTAATTGTGACTATAGAGTAGTATTTTTTTAATTAAGAATAGAACTGCAAAACAAGACTGTCATTCAGAACGAAGCAAAGAATCTCTAAATAACAAACACTAAAAACCGCCTAAATCAGGTGGTTTTTTGTTTTTATAAACAATACTAAAAACCTTATAACAAGTATAATATAAATTTCTTACATTTATAAAAACTAACCAAACATGAAAAAACTAGCCATCCTCCTATTCTTTATCACAGCAAGTGTTGTGGCACAGAAAAAAGAAAAAATAGACAGAGACCAACTCTATAGCTATTCCGAAAACTTAGAATTTACTATCTACAAAATTGGCAGAACACGCATGACCGATAGAGGAAACGTGAGTTATATTGCTGAAAAAGGAAAACGGTTTATCTCAATGATGTTTCAGTTTAAAAATAACAGTAGCGAAAAACAAATTATAGATTTCGCAAACATACAATTAGTCGATAAAGACCAAAATCTAATTAAAATAGATATGGTTGTAAAAGCTTTAAAACTAACCTCAAAATTAAACCGTTACGAGCAGAGTTTAAAAGGAAACAAAAAGCGAATTTTTGCCGTAGAGTTTGAAATCCCCATAGATAAAAAAGAAAAAATAAGTGCTCTAAAAGTAAAAGATAAAATTATTGAACTCGTTTATAAATAAGCGTTTATCGCTTTCGCGGAAATAAAAAATAATGACAAAACTTAATTTTAAATTTATTTTTCAGAACGCATTCGATTCCTTCAAGGCTTTCGAAACGATTCCGATTGAAATAAGCGGAATTTTAATAGAAGGACACTCTAAAACTATTTGGCAGACTTTAAATCATTTAATAAAATGGAGAGAATTTCAAATATTAAAAATTGCAGATATTGAGAAAAAATCTGATTTTATAGAATCTGAATCTTGGATTACCGAATTAGAACCAAATAATCCCAATGATTGGAAAAAAAAGATAAGCATATTTAAAAGTCAGTCAGAACAAATTGAAAATCAAATTAAAAATCTTGATTTATCAGATTTGAGATTAGAGGAAAAACTCAAGTTGATTCAAGATTCAAGCACGCATTTATCATTTCATTTAGGAGAAATAATACTAATTGCAAGACAGAAGAACAAATATCCTCAACCGAACGAAATGAACGAATTTCTGGCTGAATAAAAACCGCTTACAACACTGCATATAAAAAATAGCACAAGTTATTGCTAAGACTAAAGTTTGCGCTTTTTCAGAAAACCCACAAAACCTTTCAACCCAAAACCCAATATAAACAATTAACAAAACATAAACATACCAACTGGTATTTTTTATTAAATTTGTAGCATGCAACAAGAATTAAAATCGGAAATTACTAAACAGCTAATTATTGATAAGGCCTTTAATTTATTTTATCAGAATGGTTTTAAAACAACCAGTATCGATAAAATAATGAAAGAAACCACATTAAGCAAAGGTGCATTCTATCACCATTACAAAAGCAAGAAAGAGCTAGGTTTAGAGGTTATTAGTTTAAAGGTTGAAAAAAGAGTTGTTAAAGGCATGATTGCGCCTTTAAAGGAACCCGGAAACGCCTACCAGATTATTAAAGATGTTTTTACAAATAGATTAAAAGAATTTTCTACAAACGAAAAACAACAAGGTTGCCCAATGAACAACCTAATTAATGAAATCGGAAATAACGAACGCGCTTATCAAAACGCTCTAAAAAATATTATAGAGCTCTGGAAAACCGCTTTAGTACAAATACTAGAAAGAGGTAAACAAGAACATTCAATAAAAGAAGGCGTCTCAAGCCAAGCGGTTGCCACCTATTTAATAAGTGCTTTCGAAGGCATTAGAGGCATCAGAAAATTATATACTAACGACACTGTTTTAGACGAGTATATTTCTGGCCTTACTTTTTACTTAAATCAAATAAAGAAATAATTTTTTTTTAACCCAAAAACATACCTATTAGTATGTTTGTTTAAATACACACTACAATGAAAAATAACAGAAGAGATTTTATTAAAAAATCGACCTTATTAGGATTAGGACTTGCCACTACCTCTCAATTTGCAAATGCGGCAACGGCAGTCAATGCTTCAGATGACACTATTGGAATTAACAAAACAAGACCTAAAGTGTTATTTTTCGATGTAAACGAAACACTTTTAGACCTAACAGCCATGAAAGATAGCGTTGGTAAAGTACTTGGTAATAGAAGCGATTTACTACCACTTTGGTTTACAACCATGCTACAATACTCTCTAGTATCTACAGTTGGTAGGCAGTATAACGATTTTGGAATTATTGGCGCAGCCGCTTTACAAATGGTAGCAGCAAACCATAACATTAAAATAACCGAAACCGAAGCTAGAGAAGCTATCCTTACGCCTATTCGCTCTTTACCGGCACATCCAGAAGTAAAAGCATCGTTACAGCGATTAAAAGATGCTGGTTATAAATTGGTTTCATTTACAAACTCGTCTAATAAAGGTGTGGAAACGCAATTTACAAACGCTGGATTATTGGAGTATTTTGACGAAAGATTAAGTATTGAAGACATGGGCAAGTTTAAACCAGATCAAGATGCATACGCATGGGCTTCTAGAAAAATGGGTATTCAACCTAACGAGTGCTTATTAGTAGCAGCACACGGTTGGGATATTGCAGGTGCCATTTGGGCCAACTGGAGAACGGCGTTTATTAGCAGACCTGGAGCACAATTATATCCGCTTGCACCTAATCCAGAAATTAATGCGTCCGATTTAAAATTAGTTACAGATATTTTAGTATCGTATAAATAAAAGTCCAATTTTTATAAATTAAAACAAACGCAGAATCATGAAAAAAGTAGACAACAAAGTTATTATTGTTACAGGTTCTTCTAAAGGCATTGGAAAAGAAGTAGCTATACTATTAGCTAAAAACGGAGCTAAAGTTATAGTAAACCACTCTAACAGCCAGAAAGAAGCAGATGCGACTGTAAACACAATTATAGAAAATGGTGGCAAAGCAATTGCCGTAAAAGCAGATGTTAGCGATAGAGAGCAAGTGACCCAACTATTCGATAAAGCCATACAAGAATTTGGTAAAATTGATGTTTTAGTTAATAATGCTGGAACAATGATTTCTAAACAACTAAAAGACAATACACAAGACGATTTCACAAAGCAATTTAATGTTAATGTAAGAGGCATTTTTAATACGTTACAAGAAGCAGATAGTAAGCTAGCAGATAATGGTATTATTATAAACTTCTCCTCTAGTACTACTAAATTAATGTTACCAACTTATGCGCTATATTCTGCAACAAAGGCAGCTGTAGAGCAAATAACAAGAGTGTTTTCTAAAGAAATAGGACGCGGCATATCGGTTAACGCCATTGCACCTGGAGCTACAGAAACAGAATTGTTTTTAACCGGAAAATCTCAAGAACAAATAGATAAGTTAAGTAGCATGAATGCTTTTAATAGATTAGCAAAACCTATAGACATTGCAAAAGTGGTCTTGTTTTTAGCTAGTGACGATTCTAAATGGATTTCTGGTCAAGTTATAGGCGCCAACGGTGCTTTGGTTTAAATAACGCTTTCGCGGAAATACAAAACCACCTTTTTAGGTGGTTTTTTTATGCTTTTATTTTACGATTACGGAAAACCGTAAAATAGATTGGTTTACTTGTTTTAACTTGACTTTTGTTAGAGAAAAATACGTAGTTCTACGTATAGATTTTCTAGCTTAAAACGATTAACTTCGGTGAACTTTTGATGAAAAATTAAAATGATTTTTTATTAGAGGAACATTGTACACAATTAAAACAAAAATTATCGCCATGGAAAAAGAAGATGAAAAAAATAATGAGGAAATAGAATCTTCTGATAGAAATATTGATGAAAAAATCGAAAAAGAAAAGAGTGAATTACTCAATAAGGTTTTGAGCGGAAATCTCGAAACTAAACGAGATAAAGTTGGTTTTATTCTTAATAACAACACATCAGCCAGAAACTCAGACATTGAGTTAGCTTGGAGTTATTGGAATACATTTGAAGACCACCTATTTAATGGGAATTCTATTACAAAAGAAGTACTGAAACAATTAACTAGTATTAATTCTTTGACTCGTTCTAGAGCTAGAATTCAAAACGAATACAAACTATTTCAAGCTAATCATGCTGTAAAAAAGCATAGAGGTGTATTAGCTAACGAAATGAAAAACTTAGCCGTTGAAGAAAAACCTGAAGGATTAGAAACGTATTCTGTATATATAGATGAGACAGGTAAAACTCAAAACTATTTATCTGTAGGTAGTTTATGGGTTGTAGATGGTTTTAAAGCATACCAAGCATACAATGAAATCAAAAAATGGAAAGATCAAAACAATATTAAATATGAATTTCATTTTTCACAATTAAGTAAAAATAAATTAGAAAAATACAAAGAATTCTTTTTGACTTTTTTAAAACTAAATCCGACGGTCGGTTTTAAGGTTATAATACTAAATAAGAAAGGAATAACTAATATAAACTCTGCAGTAACTGACTTAACATTCCATATAATTCACAAAGGTATTAACCATGAACATAGTACAGGTAGAGCTCCTTTACCTAGATTATTACAAGTATGGATTGATAATGAAGAAAAAGGAAGTGATCAACTCAAAATAGAAAATTTAAAAGAAAGAATAACAGGTCAATCTATATCTAACCTGTATCTTGGTGATTTTCAAGCTGTAGATTCCAAAGAAAATTTTGGTATTCAGATTGTAGATATTTTTATAGCATCAATTAATAGAAAAATACATAATCCTGAAAGTAGCGGAAACCATAAGGATGAATTAGCAAATTATGTTTTAGAACTTCTTAAGTTTGACTTTAAAAGTATTAATCTTGAAAATAACAAGACAGATAAGTCAACTGTATTTAACTTGAATTATTAATAGACCTGTCTATAACAAAATGTATAAAGCATAGCTAATAAGTGTTTAACCGAAAAACTCGTGTTTATTTGCGAAAATCGCCAAATTTTTAATTTGGCTTAAAAACTGAAAAGTTAAAAGTTAAAACAAAATATAAAAAATTGGCTCTGTGCTAAACCCGAAATATAGTATATTTTTAAACGCTACGTTTCATGTATAGACCGCTCAACGTACAAACCAATATTACATTTCTTAACTCCCACAATTCTCTTAAAGCTTAACGACTTCTTGATATCGAATTAAAAAAGACTATAACCAACAAATTATTCCTATCAGTTAATATAAAAAACAACCCAAAAATAATTTTTAAAGCAATGTAAAACCAATTAAAAAATAATATACATTTACTTAAAATTATAATAGCGTTATGCGCTCTAAATGAACAAATACATTGTTGTAAATCAACCTGAAAAATGGAATTTTTCAATTGATAATATTACAGTAATTTCTCCTCAAGATTATCTTACAAATCCTAAGTATTCCCTATTAAAGAATGCGCGAATTTTCAATTTGTGTAAGGATTACTCGTACCAATCTAAAGGGTATTACGTGTCGCTTTTGGCAGAAGCTAGAGGCCATTTACCAATACCAACTACTAAAAACATTGTAGATTTAAAAACATTAAAACTGGTTAGAATAGTTTCCGATGAGTTTGACGATGTTATTCAGCAAAGCTTAAAAAATATAAAGTCGCAAGATTTTACTTTAAGCATCTATTTTGGGCAAAACGTAGCGCAAAAATACAAGACCCTAAGCGCCATGTTTTACAAGCATTTTCAAGTGCCTTTTTTACGTGTAAATTTTAACCATACTACAAAGTGGAACATACAGAGTATTAAAGCGGTTTCGGAAGCCGAAATTCCTGTAGAACACATACCAAGTGTTCATGAATTTGCAAACCAGTATTTTGCAAAAAAACGTTACGATACTGCTAAGGTTGCTAATTACGATTTCGATTTAGCAATATTGGTTAACCCAAACGATCCTGCGCCACCAAGCAATACAAAGGCTTTAAAAAAGTTTATAGAAACAGCAGAGAAAATGAATATCTATGCCGAAATTATAGAACCTAAAGACTTATCGCGCTTATCGTCTTTTGATGCTTTATTTTTAAGACAAAGCACAGAAGTAAACAACGAAGCTTACATGTTTGCCAGAAAAGCACAACAAGAAGGCATTGCTATTATAGATTATCCAGATGCTATTTTAAAATGCTGCAATAAAGTGTATATGGCAGAAGCCTTAAACAATGCTAATATTAACACACCAAAAACAGTAATTGTACACAGTAATAATAGACATGCTGTTTTAGAGCAAACAGGATTACCTTGTGTTTTAAAAGCACCAGATTCTACTTTTTCGTTTGGCGTAAAAAAAGCCAAAACTGTTGAGGAGTACGATGTTTTGGTAACCGAAATGCTAAAGGAATCTGATCTCATTATTGCACAAGAGTTTTGTCCATCGGATTACGATTGGCGTATTGGCATTATTGACAACAAGCCTTTTTTTGCTTGTAAATATTACATGGCAAAAGGCCATTGGCAAATTTACAACTGGAAAGCAACCAACAAAAACGAACAAGATGGAGATGCAGATTGTTTACCTATTGAAGACGTACCAAAAAACGTTATCGATATGGCTTTGAAATCGGCTAAATTAATGGGATTAGGTCTTTATGGCATTGACATTAAAGTGGTAGATAATAAATTAATGGTCATAGAAATTAACGACAACCCAAATATTGATTTTGGTGTAGAAGACGCGTATTATGGCGATTTAGTTTACACTGAAATACTTTCAGCATTAAAAAAACGCTTAGCATAATTATGAAAAAACCTTATCACTTATTCGATGTTTATGGCATTGAATTAGAATACATGCTTGTTAATAAAAAAACGTTTAAAGTCGCTCCACAAGTAGACGAACTCCTAACAAAAAAAGCTGGCAAACTAAAAGCAGACTTAGAGAATGGCGATATTGCATGGAGTAACGAATTGGTTGCACATGTAATCGAATTAAAAACCAATGGTCCTAAAAAAAGCACAGACGACTTGGCTGCAAAATTTCATGCCAATATTTTAGAGATTGATACACTTTTAAAACCATTAAATTTGCAACTTTTAGGTTCTGCTTCGCATCCATTAATGAATCCTGATGCAGACACGCAACTTTGGAAACACAGTTATAGCGAAGTCTATGCGCTTTACAATACTATTTTTAATTGCAAAGGCCATGGCTGGAGCAATGTACAAAGCACACATATAAATTTACCGTTTTATAATGATAAGGAATTCGAAAAACTGCATGCAGCCATTCGTATTATTCTACCATTATTACCAGGGCTTTCTGCGAGTTCTCCAATTTTAGAAGGAAAAATTACAGGCTTTAAAGACACACGATTAGAGTTTTATAAAACAAATCAAAAAGAGATTCCGGAATTAACAGGACTTGTAATTCCAGAACGTGTGTTTTCGAAATTAGATTACCATGCTACTATTTTCGAGCCTATAAAAAAGGCCATTACACCTTACGATAAAGACAAGATATTAGATCAGCATTTTTTGAACTCTCGTGGTGCTATTGCGCGTTTCGATCGTAATGCTATAGAAATTAGATTAGTAGATATTCAAGAATCTCCTAAAGCAGACATTGCCATTTGTGCATTAATTATTGAAGTTTTAAAGGCTTTGGTTAAAAAAGAGTTTTGTTCTTTAAAAGAACAAAAAAGTTGGACTAAAGAAGATTTGTTTCTAATTTTAAATGATGCCATAAAACACGCAGAATATTCTAAAATTGAAAATGAAGCTTATTTAAAATTATTTGGCCTTAAAGCTCCTGCAACTATACATGATGTTTGGAATCATTTGTACCAAACGGTTAAACCTAAATTACATGCTTCGCATTATGAGGCTATCGAACTTATTTTAGATGAAGGTACTTTGGCAACGCGCATACTAAAAGCAGTTGGCGATGACACTTCTAAAAAACATATTATTACTGTGTATCGCGAGCTTCAAGCGTGTTTAATAACAAACACAATGTTTAAACCGTGACACTTATTTTAACCTGCGAACATGGTGGAAATGCTATTCCTAAAATTTATAAAAAATATTTCGAAAATAAAGCTGTTTTAAAAACACATCGTGGTTACGATTTGGGCGCATTAGATGTCTTTAAAAATTTAGAACCGCTATCTCATGCTTCATATTTTAGCACAACCAGTCGTTTGTTAATTGAATTAAATCGCTCGTTACATCATAATCAGTTATTTTCAGAATTCATTAAAAATAGATCTAAAACCGAGAAAGCTAAAATTATTGAAACGTATTATGTACCGTATCGTTCTTCCGTAGAAAAAAAAATTAAAAGTGTAATTGGTACTGGTCATACTGTGCTTCATTTATCCATTCATAGTTTTACACCTGAGCTAGACCATATAACCAGAAATTGTGATATTGGTTTATTATTCGATTCTACAAAAAAAGCAGAACAACAGTATTGTAAACGCCTAAAAACAGCACTTTTAAAACAAGATTCTAAATTAAACATTCGTTATAACTATCCTTATTTAGGAAAAGCTGATGGATTTACTACCGCCTTAAGAAAGCAGTTCTCAACGCATTATTTGGGTATTGAAATTGAAATAAATCAGAAATTTGTTTCAAAAAACAGTACAGATTTAAGCATAAAGGCAATGCTTTACAAAGCCATCCAAGGCTTGCAACTTTAAAAATTTTTAAAGCGTACAAACAGTCTTTATCTAAGTAAAAAATGCAATCATCAAAAAAAATATAAGAATTTAACTACTTATTATATTTTAACTAAATTTGCGTAATTGAACAATAGTTACCCAATGACTATCAATAACCTACAAAAGACCAACGAAGTCCACGTACTTCTAAGCAACGCCTATTCTGGGCGTACATCTAATCTGCTCGAAAGTATCGTGCTTGCAAAAAAGGCACTTTCAATAAGTAAATTTTTAGAGAACAAATCTTTAATTGGAAAAAGCTTAAACCAGCTTTCTCTGTATTATATGATTAATAGCGACTTTAAAAAATCTAAGATACATTCTCAAGAAGCAATTATCTACTTTAAAGCTATAGGAGATGAACGAGGTGTAGCAGACGCAAAGTACACTATTGGTAGTATTAATTATAAAACCGATAATTATCACCAAGGTTTAATTCACTTAAAAGAATCGCTTAGGCTATACAAGAAATTTGCTGATTTCGAAAGTCAGTCTAAGGTAGAAAAAGCTATTGGAGCTATCTACGAGTATATTGGTGACCAAGAAAATGCATTTTCATCGTATAAATGCGCTGTAAGAAATGCTAGGAAGGTCAAAAATCTTAATTTAGAATCTAATGCATTCAATAATCTATCAGGTTTATTATTAAAAAAACAGAAACCTAGTATTGCAATGAAAATGATAGCGTACGCTATTAAATTAAAAAAGCAAACAGGAGATACTCGAGGACTTGCTTTTGCTATTTATGGGCGCGGAAAAATTTATCTTAAATTAGGTGAATTTAAAAATGCTGAAATCGATTTTTTAGACGCTATAGACATACATAATAAGTTTGTTGAAATTATAGGAGCTTGCATGAGTTATAATAAACTAGGCCAAGTTTATTATGAAGCTAAACAACTCAAGAAGGCAAAAAAAGCAGTAAAAGAAGGCTTAAAACTATCCCATTCTTATAATATTTTAATGTCTACAATAAAAGGATACCTATTAATGTATCGTATTTATAAAGGTCAAGACAATATACCTAAAGCATTTAAATACATAGAATTATACCTTGAAAAGAAAGAGGCTGTAATGGACAAGCAAACACAACAAGTTATGGAAAACTATAACTTAATTAATAAAATGAATGTGTTAGAAAGTGATGCTTTGCTGCAAAAAGAAAGACAAAAAATTATAAACAAAAAAAATCAAGATAAATTAAAAGCTGTAAAAGTAAAGCAAGAATTCTTATCTGTAATGAGCCATGAGATTAGAACACCTTTAAATGCCATTACAACTATAGTTTCTATACTTGACGATCAATTACAAGGCGAAAACAAATCGTTAATAAACAGTCTACAATTCGCATCAGATAATCTTATTAATATTGTTAATAATGTTCTCGATTATACTAAGCTCGATTCTAAAAAAGAATCGTTAGAATTACAAAGTACGAACCTGTTTAATCTTTCTACTAAAATTCTAAATTTGCATCTTAATATCGCAAAAACAAAAAACTTAAAATTAGCTTTAGATAATAACATTCCAAATAACAGAAATTACCTTTTAGACCAAACTAAACTCTCTCAAATACTTAATAACCTTATTGCAAATGCCATAAAGTTTACAGATAAAGGTGAGGTAAACTTTAACTTAAAACTAATAAAAGAAGATCCCGAATTCGATACCATAAAAATTAGCATAAAGGATACAGGCGAAGGCATTACCGCTTTAGATGTAAAAAAAATATTTTTAAGTTTTTCGCAAATTAGACCTGTAATGACACGTAAGCAAGGTGGAACCGGATTAGGTTTAGCTATTGTTAAAAAACTTATCGAGCTACATGATAGTAAAATTCAAGTAAAGAGTAAAATCCAAGAAGGCTCTGAGTTTTATTTTACGCTTAAACTTAAAAAATCGTCTGGCACTTTAATAGAAGCCAAACCAGTTTACCTTCAACTAACAAACAAAACAGTGTTATTGGCAGAAGATACAATCATGAATGCCATACTTATTAAAAAAGTCCTTTCTAAATGGGGAGTTACAACAGAGCACGTAGTAAATGGCAAGCTTGCAGTAGAAGCCTCTAAAAAGAAAAAGTACGATTATATTTTAATGGATTTACACATGCCTGAATTAAATGGTATAGATGCTACGCGATTAATTAGAAAACCAAATAACTTAAACACAGCAACTCCTATTTTTGCAATAACCGCAGATGTGATGACGTGTCAAAACAGTGAAACTAATCAGCTGTTTAATAAAGTCCTTTGGAAGCCTATTGAAATCCAGAAACTGTATGCTGCTCTCGCAGAAAAAACATAACCTTCTAATGGAAATAATTAGAACATAAAATTATTAAAACAAACAAAATCTATTTTTCGCTTCCGCGGAAAGACGAAACCACCTTTATATTAGGTGGTTTTTTATACTTTTATTTTACCTTTACCCATAACTACTAAATAGATTTTAACAAAAAATCTACATTCGCACTTTAATAATAAACACACTATTATTTTTTTAACCACAAACTAAATATTAAACATCAATTTATGAAAAAAACTACTTTATTAATTATGGCAATTACCATTTCTTCTTCATTTTTACTTTCCAGCTGTGGAGTCATGTTTGGAGGTAGTAAATACAATGCCGAAATAGAAGTACAAAATCATCCTAATGCAGAAATATATGCCAATGGTGAAAAAATTGGAACTGGAGAAGCCACTAGTGCTTTTAAAAGAAATCAACCATTAAAAATTGAAGTAAAACAAGAGAATTGCGAATCTAAAACTGAAAATTTCGAAAACAAATTTAGAACAGGAAATTTTATCCTGAGTGCTTTCTCTTTTGGACTAGTTGGTATTGCTGTAGATTTAGGTACTGGAGCATCCTACAAACCTGACCATAAAAATGATTCTAATATTGAAAAATTATCTGATAAGAATTATAAATTCACAATCGACTACTCCGAATGTAAGCAATAGTATCAATCATTACCATTCACTTTTACAAAATATTAAACCACCATTTATGGTGGTTTTTTTATACCTAAATTTTTGCCTTAACGGATAACCATAAAATGTAATAATTAAGTTATTTCACATTAGCAAATCAATGCTTTTTACTTAGTTTACTGCATTTGACTTTGTTAAAAAAAATAGTCGAACTTCGTTTAACGTAGGACACAAAATACATGTACTGAAATTGATTCAGTATTTAAACGGTTTCATATTAACTACATTGTATTATACTGTATTCCATTGCTCTACAATACTAAAAATGAATGATTAACGAGATTTATAAATAACAAAGCTAAATGATTCAAGCCAAACATTGTGATCTATGTGATTACCCTAAAAGGAGTCTAAAAAACGGATTAACTTGTGGTTTGACTAACAAAAAACCTGATTTCAAAGTTGCTTGTTCTGAAATAAAATTCAGTAATTCATTTAAAGAATATCTACTTGAATTATTGAATGAAATTGAACAAGTAAAAAAGAATAAAACATATGTGTATGTTAATTTCACTATACTCGGAATAATTGGTTTAATAATAATATTAGGAAATTATTCGCGCTTAAAAGAAAATTTTGAAATGGAATTTAACCATTCAAGTTGGATATATTTTACAGGAACATTATTACTCTATGTAGTTGGATTTCTATTGATAGCAATGGCTTTCCTAAAGCTAATTCAATATAGAAAAACATTAAACAAACTGAGATCGAACAAAAGAGAAATAGATTTGATTCTTAAAAACTATAACAACGATATTGAAACACTATTAAATAGTAAAAACACAAGTTCCAATTAAAAGCATTCCGGTAATCCGCAACTAAACTATTGCTCAGAATAAAATAGCTTCTTAAAGCTAAAACTTTTATCGCTTTCGCGGAAAGACGAAACCACCTTTTCATGTCTTTAATTTCACGTTTACGGAAAACCGTAAAATTTAATAATTAAGTTAATTTACATTAGCCAAACAATACTTTTTACTTAGTTTACTACACTTGACTTTGTCAAAAAAACAGTCAAACTTCGTTTAACATATGATATAAAACACTTGTACTGAAATTGATTCAGTATTGAAACGATTTTATATAAACGAAACATTGGCAACAAGGCTGACTCACTCTAATGGTTTAAAATGTATGAAAAACAGAAGACAAAAATTATTACGAATAAATAGCCCTCAAAATTATTTTTAATAGATTAGTAGAATATAAATCAATTATGAAAACAACAAAAATTATATGCATCATGTTTTTTGCATTAATAATAAATTCTTGCAACAATGATGATGATAATGGAAACAGTGATTCATTCTGTGTAATAGAAAGAACTTTAAATGAAAGTATAACAGAGAAAACAGCTCAACTAATTTACTTAGATTCAAAAAACAAGTATGCTTTAAAGTTTTATCCCAATTCCTCTTCAATTGATGAAGTTACATTTTGTGTGCTTTGTAATAAACCTGAGGGAGTAGCAGTTGATGATGCTGTGAAATTTACTGGCGAATTATTTTTTTTTAATTCTAATGAAAACTTTAATCCTCCAATTGGTGGGCTAAACTATTATTTTACAAAAATTGAACAAATTCAAAAACTAACCTTTTAATTATGAAAAAAAAATATATTTTTATTACTTGCGTTTTTATTAACGCATAGTATTTCAGCACAAATATTATACGATAATGGAGCAATAGATGACTCAAATAACAACTTTACATTAGATGGTAGAAGTTGGGATCATAAAAAAACGTATGCCAACAAAGTATATAATTAATGGCTGGTTTTAGCTTGCTTACGAAAATCCTCGCGGATTTTATTTGCTAAATTAGGTGCTTAAATATGCAACTAACCATACACAAACACATTAAACGAACCCTTCCAAAAACCAAAACATTTACAATACTCTTAACACTTCACTCCTACTTTATTAAAAAAAAGATAATTAAATTGTAGCCTACAAATACCACAATTAATTATCATGATAAAAAAGTACAATACATTAGGCTTATTTTCCATTTTATGTTTAACAGTAACACTTGGTTTTGCACAAGACAAAACCGTTCCTGTTTTTGCAGATGGAGAAGCGCAACCCGTTCAAGGTTTCACAGATACTAACGATTGGGTGAGACACGATCTTTGGGTAGAAACAACTTTCGATACAGACGAAGATGGTAAACCGGACCGCATGCACGTTGCAGTTACGCGTCCAAAACAAACAGATACCGAAGGTTTAAAACTACCAGTAATTTATGTTACAAGTCCTTATTTTGCTGGCGTAGCAGCAGATGTTCCAGGCGTGATGTGGAATGTAGAACACGAACTTGGAGAGATTGGAGAAGAACGTGCACACCCAGAAGTAATACGTAGAGGTGAACGCCCAATTATATCCAATTCTCATCTTAGAAAATGGGTGCCACGTGGTTATATTGTGGTACACTCATCGTCTCCAGGAACAGGTTTAAGCGATGGCGCACCAACTATTGGTGGACCAAACGAAGCGTTAGCACCTAAAGCAGTAATAGACTGGTTATGTGGAAGAGCAAAAGGCTACACAGAAAGAGATGGAAAGGAAGAAGTAACTGCTTTTTGGTCTACAGGAAAAGTAGGCATGACAGGAACATCGTACAACGGAACATTACCACTAGCTGCTGCAACAACAGGAGTTGAAGGTTTAGAAGCTATTATACCTATTGCTCCAAACACCTCATCATATCATTATTACAGATCTAACGGTTTGGTACGTTCGCCAGGTGGTTATTTAGGTGAAGATATCGATGTCCTTTACGATTTTGTACACAGTGGTGCCGAAGATAAGCGTCCAGGAAATAACAAACGCATAAGAGATACCGAAATGAAAAACGGTATAGACAGACAAACAGGAGATTTAAACGACTTCTGGAACGATAGAGATTACTTAAACCAAATGGCACCAATGAAAGCCGCTTTGTTAATGTCTCATGGTTTTAACGATTGGAACGTTATGCCAGAACACAGTAACCGTATTTACCAAAAAGCGAAAGCTATGGGTTTACCTACGCAATTGTATTATCACCAAAATGGACATGGTGGACCACCACCAATGATTATGATGAACCGTTGGTTTACACATTATTTACATGGTGTAGATAATGGCGTAGAAAACGATAAACAAGTTTGGATTGTTAGAGAAAACGACACACACGATAATCCTACGGCTTACGATGCGTATCCAAACCCAAAAGCACAAGACGTAACCTTACATTTAAACAAAGGCGGAACTGTTCTTGGTGCTCTATCTACAAAGCAAAATAAGAGACAAAAAACAGAAACTTTAGTAGACGATTTTAATATTTCGGCTAAAGAGCATGCACAAATCTCGAGTTCTAAAAACAGACTATTATATGCAACACCTCATCTTACAAGAGATCTTCACCTTTCTGGTGAAGCAGAAGTAACTATTAGTTTATCGAGTAGTAAAGCCGCAGCAAATTTATCTATTATGTTAGTATCTTTACCTTACGAGAACGATGCTAAAGTAATTACAGATAATATAATTACAAGAGGTTGGGCAGACCCACAAAACCATAAATCGTTAAGAGAAAGTGAGCCTCTTAAAAAAGGTGAATTTTATAATGTAACGTTTAAATTACAACCAGACGATCAGATTATTCGTGCTGGACAGCAAATAGGTTTACTAATCTTTTCTAGTGATAAAGAATTTACATTACATCCAAAACCTGGAACAGAATTAACTATCGATTTAGACAAAACAAGTTTAACATTACCTATTGTTGGCGGTTTAGAAGCTTTCGCAAAAGCAACCAAGTAAAAGAACAAAAGCATATTTTTTTTTAAAACCACTTCTATTAGAAGTGGTTTTTTGTTTTTAAACTATATTTGCCCAACTCAATATTACACATGGCAATCACCTTACTTTCTTCACCTTTACAAGGCTTTACCGATTTCAGGTTCCGTAACGCGTTTCATCATTATTTTGGTGGCATCGATACTTTTTACGCACCTTATATTCGATTAAACGGAAAGTTGAAAATTAAAAATTCGTATCAATTAGATTTACAACCAGAAAACAATACAACGCTAGAAGTTATACCTCAAGTGATGACTAACGATCCAGACGAATTTTTGTTTGTTGTAAAATACGTGCAGAGTTTAGGTTATAAAGAGTTGAATTGGAATTTAGGCTGCCCATATCCTATGGTTACAAAATCAGGAATGGGTTCTGGTATGATTTGTAATCCTACTAAAATTGATGACGTTTTAAAAAAAGCACACAACGAAAGTGATATTACAGTCTCTATGAAAATGAGAATGGGCTACGAACATGCTGGCGAAATTTTAGACACCTTTCCTACTCTAGATAAGTATCCACTTAAAAACGTTGCTATTCATGCTAGAATTGGTAAACAACTCTACAAAGGTCCTGTAGATTTAGAATCTTTCGAGCGCTGTATAACAAGTACAAAGCACAAGTTGTATTACAATGGTGATATTACGAGTGTAGCATCATTTAAAAAAATGGAAGCACGCTTTCCTAGTATCGATCATTTTATGATTGGTCGTGGCTTAATAGCAGATCCATTTTTACCAAGCATGATTAAAAACAACACGACAGAATATCCTAAAAACAGATGGGAGATTTTTAGTGAGTTCCATGATACTATTTACCAACAATACGACGAATACTTATCTGGACCAACACCAATAAAAATGAAAATGCTAGGCTTTTGGGAATTCTTTTCTCAGTCATTTTCAAATCCTCAAAAAACTTATAAAGCTATTAAAAAGGCTGGTAATCCTGTGAAATATAAGCAAGCGGTTGCTGCTATTTTAAATAATGAGAGTAAACTCTAAACTACAGAATAACATAATTAAGTTCAAATTTATTTGTTAAAAATGAAATTGACTTAATATTATACACTGCATTTTAAAAAATACCTGTCAGGTTTTTAAAACCTTACAGGATACAACTATCTTTGTAATCGTATTAAAAATTTTCAATTGAAAGACCTATTACTAATAACACCACCTTTTACCCAATTAAACACACCTTATCCTGCGACTGCATATTTAAAAGGGTTTTTAAACACTAAGGGCATTTCTGCATTTCAGATGGATTTAGGTATTGAGGTTATCCTGGAATTATTCAGTAAAACAACATTTAATAAACTTTTCGATTTAGCTATTGAAAACGAAAGTATTTCAACGGAAAATTGCCAACGTATTTACACATTAAAAGACGATTACTTACAACCTTTAGATGCTGTAATTCTATTTTTACAAGGCAAAAACCAAACTTTAGCAAGACAAATTTGTACTACAAATTTTCTACCACAAGCTTCTCGTTTCGAGCAATTAGAAGATATGGATTGGGCTTTTGGCGAAATGGGAATGCAAGACAAAGCCAAACATTTGGCAACCTTATATCTTGAAGATTTATCCGATTTTATTATAGAATGTATCGATCCTAATTTTGGTTTTAGCAGGTATGCAGAACGTTTAGGGCAAAGTGCCAATGCGTTTGATGAGTTATACGATAGCTTGCAAGAAACACCAACATTTATAGATACTATTACACTTGCGCTTTTAGAAGATAAACTAAAAGCGGTACAACCAAAACTGGTTTGTTTTTCGGTGCCTTTTCCTGGTAATTTATACAGCGCCTTTAGGTGTGCACAATTTATTAAAGCTAATTATCCTGAAATTAAAATTGCTATTGGTGGTGGTTTTCCTAATACCGAATTACGACAAGTAACAGATAAACGTGTTTTCGATTTCTTCGATTTTATTACGTTGGATGATGGTGAGTTACCAGTAGAATTACTCTATGAAGCAGTCTGCCATTCAGAGCCTTTCGACTGCGCTCAAGATAAACTCCACGAAAGTATCTCTGAAAACGAATTCAAACGTACTTTCATCCTAGAAAACGATGTCGTTACTTATAAAAACAATACCAAAAGACCAGACTACAAACAGCTAGAGGTTGGCACACCAGATTATTCAGATCTGTTATTAGACCAATACGTTTCGGTTATAGAAATTGCCAATCCAATGCACAGTTTATGGAGCGATGGCAGATGGAACAAGCTCACAATGGCGCATGGTTGTTATTGGGGAAAATGTACTTTTTGCGATATCTCTTTAGATTATATTAAAATTTACGAACCTATTGCTGCTGCACTTTTAGTAGACAGAATGGAACAGTTAATTGAACAAACTGGAGAAAATGGTTTCCATTTTGTAGATGAAGCTGCGCCTCCTGCTTTAATGAAAGCCTTGGCTTTAGAGATTATAAAACGACAGCTAACAGTTACTTGGTGGACTAACATTAGATTCGAAAAAAACTTTACCCAAGACCTTTGTTATTTATTAAAAGCATCTGGTTGCATTGCTGTTTCTGGCGGTTTAGAAGTGGCTTCAGATCGACTTTTAAAACTTATAGATAAAGGTGTAACCGTTGAGCAAGTAGCGCAAGTAACGCGCAATTTTACACAAGCCAACATTATGGTACACTCTTACTTAATGTATGGTTATCCAACACAAACAGAACAAGAAACTATTGATAGTTTAGAGATGGTAAGACAGTTGTTTGAATTGGGTATTATACAATCTGGATTCTGGCATCAGTTTGCATTAACAGCACATAGTCCCATTGGTTTAAATCCTTCAGAATATGGTATTACACCAAATTACAAATCGATTTCGTTTGCTAATAATGATATTGATTTTACAGATAGTACAGGTATTGATCACAGTTTGTTCAGCTTCGGATTAAAAAAATCATTATTTAATTTCATGCACGGCATTGGCTTTGACATGGATTTACAAGAATGGTTCGATTTTAGTATTCCGCAAACTTCAATTACACCATATTATATTGAAGACTGCCTTAATACCGAGACTACGTTAAGCACAAAGCCTACAGCAAAAATTGTTTGGCTAGGTCATTTACCTCTAGTTGCAGAACGTACAAAAACTAAAAAAGGATTTACAAATGAGTTACTAGACTTAACGTTTCATGATAAAATAGAACGACTAGAAATCACTTTAAATAAGCCTGAAGGCGAATGGTTATTAGATCAGCTCGAAATATTAAAACCTACAAATGGTAAGGCGCAATCTTTTTCTGCATTAAAAAAAGACTTTGAAACCCAATTTGAAGATTTTGAATTGTTCTGGTTTTCGAAATCAATACAAAAATTAAGAGATTTTGGATTGTTACAATTATAAATAACACAAGATTAACCTCAATAAAAGGCATTAAAAACTATCTTTGAGTTACTATGCAGAACAAGTTAAAGGCGTACCTAAAAACTACCGAATTATTTCTTAAAGGCTCAAGCTTTTATAGAGGTGTTGTACTTACAGTTGCAGTAATTTTACCCTTAATTGTTTTTAATGCTATAGATTTATTTGTTTTTGCTCCGGCAATTGCTTTAGGTACTTTTTTAAATGCTCCCAGCGATGTACCCGGAAGTTTAAGGCGCAAAATTAACGGTATCTTTATTAGTATTGCATTAACCATGTTGGTTACGTTTATAATATTATTAACCAAACCTATTTTTGCTTTACTAGTAATCGCTATTACTATTTTAAGTTTTGGTATTAGTTTAATATCTGTTTATGGTTTTAGAGCTTCTTTAATTTCTTTTTCTGGTCTACTGGCAATTGTTCTAGCTTTAGCAATAGACAAACCAGATATAAAATCGATTGCAATACATGTTAGTCTTTTAGGTTTAGGAGGTTTATGGTATTTAAGCTTTTCACTATTTGCAAATTGGATTTTTCCTAAAAAAGACGACGACCAATTACTGTCTGACACCTTACAACTTACCGGACAGTTTTTAAAAGTGAGAGCTAAGCTTTTAGTAAAGCCTAATAAGCGTGAAAAGTTTTCTAAAAAAGCATTAATTCTACAAACGCAAATAAGCGAGAAACACGAAACATTAAGAGAGTTACTTTTAGAAGGTAGAAAACGTTCTGGAAGGTCCCACTCTAACGAAAGACGTTTATTAATATTTATATCTTTAGTCGATATTTTCGAATTGGCTTTAGCAAATTCTTTAGACTATTCTAAAATAGATTCTTTATTTGGTTTACGAAAAAAGCATTTGAATAGCTTTAAGAAAATGAATAAAGAAATGGGAAAACACCTTATTGCTTTATCCGAATTATTAATAAAAAAAGGAGAATTACCCAACATAGAAATATTTAACGACATCTATAAAGAGACCGACAAAGCCATATTAGATTATGTAGCCGAAATATCTTTACCAAAGGCTCGAGAAGGTGCTATTTCTTTAAGGAACCTTCAAGATTACCAAAAACAACTACTCCAAGAAGTAAAAGCAATTAGACGTGTTTTAACAAAAGTTAAAAACAACTCTAAAGCCTTTTTAAAAACAAAAGAGTCTGTTCCTTTTTTAACCTCTCAAGATTATAGATTTAATATACTATTACAACATTTTAGTTTAAAATCGCCAATGTTAAGGCATGCCTTAAGATTAACTATTGCTATTATTTTTGGCTTTTTACTCGGTAGTTTATTAGATCTTAAAAACGCTTATTGGATTATTTTAACCATTATAGTTATTATGCGTCCTAACTATGGATTAACCAAAGAACGCTCTAAAAATAGAATTATAGGTACCATAATTGGAGCTGTAATAGCAACAGCAATTGTTTTAATTACACAAAACACAATTATTTATATGGTGTTGGCTGTTATCTCACTAACCTTCGCCTTTTCTTTAATACAACAAAGCTATAAAGCTGGTGCTGCTTTTATAACCTTAAACATTGTTTTTGTTTACGCACTTATAGATCCTAATGCCTTTACCGTTATTCAATATCGTGTTATCGATACCGTTTTAGGTGCCGGAATTGCGGTTTTAGCAAACTATTTATTATTCCCGAGTTGGGAGTATAAAAACTTAGATTCTGTAATATTAAATGTTATTACCACTAACAGCGATTACTTAGAAGCCACAAAACATCTATACCATAATAAAGAAGAAAATAGCTTAGAGTACAAAGTCTCAAGAAAAAAGGCTTTTCTAGCAATGAGTAATTTAAATGCAGCTTTTCAACGTTTAACACAAGATCCAAAATCTAAACAGAAAGAATCCGCTTTAATTTACGATATGGTAACCTTAAACCATACTATACTATCGGCGATAGCATCTATTGGGAGTTATGTATTAAATCATAATACAACTCCAGCTTCAGAAGAATTCGATACTATTATTAAAGATATTACATCGTCCTTAAAACATGCTGCTTCAAAATTAGGACATAATGAGACGGCTCATTTTTCCGAAGAAAAAGAAATACACAAAGCGCATGAAAAGCTTCAAAAACGTTACAATAATTTATCTCTAAAACGTGATAGCGATATTGAAGCCGGACAAACCGAGATAGACAATAAAACGCTTTTAAACTTGCAGGAAGCCCATTTAATTAGCAATCAATTATTGTGGTTAAAGTCCCTATCTGTTAATTTAAACAATGTAACATTGAAGTACAAATCGGTTTTTAATTAACTTGCTTAATAGTTAATAAGCGCATCGAATCTCAATATTATAATTTCTTAGACTCATTAAAAGTAGTGTTTCACTCATTGAAACGTAGCGTTTACTAGTTCTGTGTTTTATAATGTTATTGTTAAGTATATGTTTGATGTATATTAACACATAAAAACGGATACCATGAAAAATCAAATCAGTTTAAAAATTAAAACACCTTGCCAAGAAAACTTTAAAACATTCGCTTCCACTCCAAATGGTGGTTTCTGCAATTCTTGCGAAAAGGAAGTTATAGATTTTACAAAAATGAACACTCAAGGTATTACTGAATACTTCTCTTTAAACTATAAAGAAAACACTTGTGGAAGGTTTAAAGCAAACCAACTTAATACCTTTAAAGCAGAACCTTTACCTCCAAGAAAATATGGAATACTAAGTGGTGTTGGCTTAGCATGTTTGGCTTTATTTTCTATGTCGTCAATGCACGCACAGGATACGACACAAACGTTAGGAAGTGATACAAAAACTAACATTTCAAAATTTCAAAACAACATTCTTGTAAAAGGAACTGTTTCAGATTCAGAATTACCTTTACCTGGAGTAAACGTTATGCTAGAAGGAACAGAAACTGGAACTGTAACAGATTTTGATGGCAATTTTGAATTTCCGAAGAGACTAAAAAAAGGCGATGTATTAGTTTTTACTTCAATAGGCATGGATTCTCAAAAAATGGTTGTTGAAAATAATGGAACGACTTCTAAAATAGATTTAAAAGTAAGTATGACAACAGATACTGTTATTTTAATGGGCAAAATAGCTGTTAAAGAAGTTTACAAGTCTAATAGAAATAGATAATCATTAATTTTATGAAAAATACACTTCTTTTATTCTTGTTATTGATAGTCAATAATGCAATCGCTCAAATCTCAGATTTTGAAGCTACAGACTTTACTGTTGCAGATAATGTGGCGCAATTATATAAAGGAAGTGATTTAGATAATTTACAATTACTGGCATATAACCTCACTTTTAAACTCCCAACAGACGCTGAAAAATTTAGAGCCATTTACACATGGGTTTGTAATAATATAAAAGGAGATTCTTACCAACACGAAAAAGTAAGCAGAAAACGTAAGAAACTTAAAAATGATAGTCAAGCCTATTTACAATGGAATAATAAATACAAAAAAACCGTTTACAAGAAGTTATATGAAGATAAAAAAACCATGTGTACTGGTTATGCTTATTTAATAAAAGAATTGTGCTTTTTTGCTAATATAGACTGTAAAATAATTGATGGTTACGGACGCTCTACCAAATCAAATATCGAAACTCTTAACAAACCTAATCATTCATGGAATGCAGTTAAACTACATAACAAATGGTATTTAAGCGATGCCACTTGGTCTAGTGGTTATATGATTGGTGAAGGATTTTTTCTTAACGATTATAACGACGGTTACTTTTTAACAGAACCTATATTGTTTGCCAAAAACCACTTCCCATTAGAAAAAAAGTGGTTATTAAATGAAACTTTAATACAATCAGACTTTATTGCTTCGCCTTTAGTTTATGGCGAAACGTTTAAACATAAAATAATACCTGTAAGTCCTGAAAAAATGGACTTTACAATACAAAATGAAACTGAAATTACTTTTAGTTTTAAAAGATTAAAAAATAATACTGAAGACAAAATCTCATTAGTTCATTTCTCAGGAAGCAATGAACATACTTATAAAATTCAGGATCTTAAAACCGAAGATGGAATAACATCTTTTAAGCACCAGTTTAATAGAAAAGGCTTTTACGATGTGCACTTAAAAATTAATAATGATATTGTTGCTACTTACACTATTGAGGTGACTAAAAGTTAAATTATAGAACTACCTTTGCAGCAAACATTTTTTACATGTCATTTAAAGACCTAAAACTAAACAGACCATTACTTCGTGCCATTGCAGAGAAAGGCTACGATAACCCAACACTTATTCAAGAGCGCACGATTCCGTTAGTTTTAGATAAAAAAGATGTGATTGCTTCTGCACAAACAGGAACAGGAAAAACAGCTGCTTTTGCATTACCTATTTTACAATTGTTGTATGATAAGCAAGAGTCTGCAAAGAATCAAAAGAAAATACGTGCACTTATTATTAGTCCAACACGTGAATTAGCAATACAAATTCAACAAAATTTCGAAGATTACGCTACGCATACCAATTTAAAGTCTGCTGTAGTTTTTGGAGGTGCGTCTATAGATCCACAAAAAGACCTACTAAGAAAAGGTGTCGATATTTTAATTGCAACACCTGGTCGTTTACTCGATTTACATAAACAAGATACTGTAAACCTAGATTATGTTGAAACATTAGTTTTAGACGAAGCAGATTTAATGCTTGACATGGGCTTTATTGACGATGTTAATAAAATTGAAAGACTGTGTCCTAAAGAAAAACAAACACTATTATTCTCTGCAACCATACCTTACAAGGTCGAGCAATTAGCAGAAACGATATTAAATAATCCATATCGTGTTGAAGTGTCTCAAAATTCTTCAACCTCTAAAAATGTAAATCAAGCGCTATATTACGTACCTAAACCACAAAAAATTGAATTGTGTTTGCATTTACTACGTAGCACTATAAATGGTCGTATAATTATTTTTCGCCGTACAAAATATGGTGTCGACAAATTAGAACAAACACTTCTTAAAAATAATTATAAAGTAGACAGTATTCATGGTGACAAAAGTCAAACATTAAGACAAGAAGCTTTAAAAAATTTTAAAAAAAACAAAGTCGATATCCTAATCGCAACAGACGTTGCTGCACGTGGTATTGATGTAGACGATGTAGATGCTGTAATTAATTTCGATTTACCAAGCGTACCAGAAACCTACGTGCATAGAATTGGAAGAACTGCAAGAGCAGGAAATACAGGAACTGCTTATTCTTTTTGTTCTGCAGACGAAAAAGAATATGTAAAAAACATCCAGCAACTAATTCATTTACAATTAGATGTTATAGAAGAGCATCCTTATCCTTTAGATCCAAAAGCAAAACCTGTTGTGCATAAAAAACAAGGTTCTAAATATAAAAAGGGACGTAAAAGTGAGGCGTCTAAAAAGAAGAAAAAACGTTGGTATTAATTTTCATATATTAATAGCATGACTAAATTATATTATTTTATTATTCTTTGTGTTTTAAGTTTTAGTGTAAAAGCACAAAACACAACCATAATTTCGGAGACTGAAGAACCCGTTTCTTACGCAACGATATCTTTTGGTAATGGTAATGGATTATTTGCAGATGATGCCGGTCAGTTTTATTTCACAAAAAAATTATATAAGGATATCGATTCGTTATTTATTTCTGCCATTGGCTTTAATGACCTTAAACTAGCAACTCAAGTTTTATCTGCTACAATTATAATGAAATCAAGTATAAATACACTTGATGAAGTCTTTTTAAGTAAACCAAAAGGAAAGTTTAAGCTCGAAAAAATAAAACCAACCGTTCATGAGGATTATTTTAAATGTTGGCTCCCAACAATAGAAAGTGAAATTGCAGTCTATTTCCCTAACAACTCTACTAAAACACAGCGTTTATCTAGTTTACAAGTACCTATAAAAGTAGAAGCTAAAGATTGGGATAAACGCAAAAGAAAGACCTCTAAAAAAAGACCATTTTCTACATTATTTAAAGTTAATTTTTATGAAAACAATAACGGCTTACCTGGCGATGTTTTAACCTATGACAATGTTGTTTTTATTGCAAATGAAAAAAATGAAAAAATATTAGAAGTTGATATCACTAAATACGATGTCTACATGCCTAAAAACGGCTTATTTATTTCGCTCCAAGTATTAGGCTATACAGATGCAAAAGGAAAGCTATTACCAAATAAAAAATATCAAGAAATTAAAACAAAGCGTGGTGTTGTAAAAGTATCAACAACGTTTAGACCTCTATTACCTTTTACAGACGAGATTACCGAAAAAAGAACCTTTGTAAGACGCATTTTCTTAAATGGTGGACAATGGACACTTTTCGATAAGCAGAATGTAGAAAAATCGAACCTCCTTAAAGCCGGCTTAAACAATTACGGACTAGGCTTAAATATAGAGACTTACAGGGATAATTAATCTAAATCACCTCTTTTTAATTAGCTATTATTTCTTCATTTAAAAAATGAAAAAAAACGCCTTGCGCATTCATATTTAATTCTTATTTTTATTTATATGACGGAAGCAGAGATAGAGAAAGAAAACGCAACGATTGCAAAAGCCTATAAAGACTTATTAAAGGTTAGTTATACGTCTTTAACAGATGACGATAAAAAACTAATTCGGAAAGCTTTTGATGTTGCTGTAGATGCACACAAAACACAGCGTAGAAAAAGTGGTGAAGCCTATATATTTCATCCTATTGCTGTAGCACGTATTGTGGCTTCAGAAATAGGAATGGATGCTACCTCTATTGCTGCTGCTTTACTACATGATGTTGTAGAAGATAGCGACGATTATACTGTAAAAGACATTGAAAAACTATTTGGTGAAACCGTTGCAAGAATTGTAGATGGTTTAACCAAAATCTCATCTTTAAGTAAAGAAAAAGACATGGATGTGTCTCTTCAAGCAGAGAATTTTAGAAAAATGCTGCTAACACTTAATGATGATGTTCGTGTTATTATTATAAAAATTGCCGACAGACTCCACAACATGCAAACCATGGACTCCATGCGTCCTGATAAGCAAGAAAAAATTGCAAGCGAAACACTATACATTTATGCACCATTAGCACATAGAATTGGCCTTTATAATATAAAAACAGAGCTTGAAGATTTAAGTTTAAAATATACAGAACCGGAGATTTATAACGAGATTCTTCATAAAACAAAAGAAAGCAAGCAAGATCAAGATGCTTACATTCAAGAATTTAATAGCGTTATAAAAACCTCTTTAGATAAAGAACAATTAAATTGTGAAATAAAAGGACGTCCAAAATCTATTTTTTCTATTAAACGAAAAATGGAAAAACAAGGCGTTGCTTACGATGAAGTTTACGATAAGTTTGCCGTTAGAATTATTTACAGATCGGATAAGGAAAATGAGAAATTTCTAGCTTGGAAAATTTACTCAGTCGTTACAGATCACTTTAGACCAAATCCAACACGATTACGAGATTGGATTTCATCTCCAAAATCTACAGGTTACGAAGCGCTCCATATTACAGTAATGGGTCCTAAAGGTCGATGGGTAGAAGTACAAATTAGAAGTGAACGTATGAACGAGATAGCCGAAAAAGGTTATGCGGCCCACTATAAATACAAAAATAACGACGATAAAGAAGATAATCTCGACATGTGGATTAATAGACTTCAAGAAGCGCTAGAAAACCACTCTACAAATGCTGTCGATTTTGTCGAGCAATTTAAACTGAACCTCTACTCTAAAGAAATATTTGTTTTTACACCAAAAGGAGATTTAAAATCTTTACCAAAAGGCGCAACACCTTTAGATTTTGCTTTTAGTATTCATACGGAAGTTGGTATGAGAACACGAGGTGCAAAAGTAAACGGAAAACTAGTACCATTAAGTCATGAACTTAATAGTGGTGATCAAGTAGATATATTAACAAGTGAAAACATAAAGCCTAATCCTAATTGGCTGGATTATGCCACCACATCACGCGCACGAGGTAAAATAAAATCATTACTTCGTGAAGACGAAAAAATTGTTGCCGAGGATGGTAAGGAGATTTTACGTAGAAAATTAAAACAACTTAAAATTACGCTCGATGAGAAATCGGTTAACGAAATGGTTAGCCACTTTAAACTTAAAACCAGCTTAGATCTTTTCTATCGTGTAGGAATTGGAACTATAAGCAACCCAATGCTCAAGGACTACGCAGCATCAAGAAGCAATGCTTTAGTCAGTTTTATTAAGAATAAGATGAATCGTAAAAATTCGATTTCAAAAGAAGAACTCGAAAAAGATGAAATTACAAGTAGCTACGACATGCTTGTTTTTGGTAAGGAGGAAGAAACCTTGGACTACAAACTAGCAACCTGTTGCAATCCTATTCCTGGAGATTCTGTTTTTGGTTTCCTTACTATTAACGAAGGTATTAAAGTCCATAAAAAAAACTGCCCAAATGCATTAAGCTTGCAATCTAATTATGCGTATCGCATAATGCTTGCTAAATGGATTGACTCTTCTAAGCAAGAATACTATGCTAATATTAACCTTTCTGGAATCGATAATTTAGGATTGGTAAATGATATTACTAAAGTTATTTCGGAAAACATGCATGTAAACATGACGAGTATTAGTTTTCAAAGTAATCATGGTGTTTTCTCTGGAAAAATTAATGTGAGTGTTAAAAATAAAACCTTACTTAAAAAGCTAATCGATAATCTTAAAAAAATCAATGGTATCGAGAAGGTTACAAGGGCATAAAATCAACCTTGTTAATAACTGCGTGATAACACTTTATTCTATCTCATAAAATTGTAGAATTACCCCAAAAAAAGATGTAAATTTGTTCCTTAAATTATGAGCGCAAATACAGACACAAAAAATCAAGAGATTGTAAAAAATGTTTTTACAGCTTTTTTAGAAGGTAATGGTCACAGAAAAACACCTGAACGATACGCTATACTTCAAGAAATTTATAATAACAAAGAACATTTTGATATAGAATCTTTGTATTTAAAAATGAAAAACAAAAAATATCGTGTTAGTCGCGCTACACTTTATAATACCATAGAATTACTTTTAGACTGTGGTTTGGTTAGAAAACACCAATTTGGAAAAAACCAAGCACATTACGAAAAATCATATTTCGATAAGCAACACGATCATGTAATTTTAACAGATACTGGTGAAGTTATCGAATTTTGCGATCCAAGAATACAATCCATAAAAAAAACAATCGAAGAGGTTTTTGATATTACAATCACTAACCACTCGCTCTATTTTTATGGAACAAAGAATAAAACAGAAGACAACTAAAAAAAACTTACTACAATGGCAGTAGATTTACTACTAGGTTTACAATGGGGAGACGAAGGCAAAGGAAAAATTGTTGATGTATTAACCAAGAATTACAACATTATAGCACGCTTTCAAGGTGGGCCAAATGCAGGACACACACTTAAATTCGATGGCATAAAACATGTGCTTAGAACAATTCCTTCTGGAATTTTTCATAAGGAATCTATGAATGTTATTGGAAATGGCGTTGTTGTCGATCCTGTAGTATTTATTAAAGAATTAGAAGGTTTAGATCAATTTGATATTGATTATAAAGCAAAACTGATTGTATCTCGTAAAGCACACTTAATTTTACCAACGCATCGCTTATTAGATGCTGCAAGTGAAGCTTCTAAAGGAAAAGCTAAAATTGGTTCTACTTTAAAAGGTATTGGACCAACTTACATGGATAAAACGGGTAGAAACGGTATTCGTGTTGGTGATTTAGAGATGCCAGATTGGAAAGAAAAATACAGAGCTTTAGCCAATAAGCATGAAGCTATGATTGCATTCTACAATGTGGATGTACAATATGACTTAGCAGAAATGGAAGTTGAGTTTTTCGAATCTGTAGAACGTTTAAAAGAATTACAATTCATAGATAGTGAAGCTTATTTACACCAAGCGCTAAGAGATGGTAAAACTATTTTAGCAGAAGGTGCTCAAGGTTCACTTTTAGATATCGATTTTGGAACCTATCCATTTGTAACATCTTCTAACACTACTGCTGCTGGAGCTTGTACAGGTTTAGGTATTGCACCAAACCAAATAAAAGACGTTTTTGGTATTTTTAAAGCATACACTACACGTGTTGGTTCTGGACCTTTTCCTACTGAATTATTTGATGCAGATGGCGAAGAAATGGCTAGAGTTGGTCAAGAATTTGGAGCAGTTACAGGTAGAGCAAGACGTTGTGGTTGGTTAGATTTAGTAGCTTTAAAATACACATGTCGTGTTAATGGTGTTACAAAATTAATGATGATGAAAAGTGATGTGCTTTCAGGATTTAAGACCTTAAAAGTAGCAACAGCTTATAAATATAAAGGTGAAACTATCGAACATTTACCGTTTAATATAGAACCTGAAAACGTAGAGCCAATCTATTCAGAATTCAAAGGTTGGAGTGAAGATTTAACAGGTATGACTGAATATGCTCAATTACCTAAAGCATTAAACGAGTATATAGATTTCCTTGAAAAAGAATTAGAAATTCCTATTACTATTGTTTCTGTTGGACCAGATAGAAAACAGACTATTTTTAGAGATTAATTCTAATTAATTACAACATATAAAACCTGCCAAGTTTAATCTTCGGCAGGTTTTTTCATATTAAATATTTCCTAATAGATAATGCCAACTCATTTTAATCGTTATTTTTGCTCAAACACTAATTACAAGATGTTTAAAAACATATTTATAGTATTTCTTCTAAGCCTAATATCTTTCAACACTTTCGCGCAAAAACGCAAAAATATTGAAATTAAGGACTCCGGTGCTTTTGGTGAAATAGACGAAGAAAAATATCCAGGCGCAAGAATTCTTACAAGAAGTGATGCAGGGCAAGTACATGTTTACCATGATGGTATCGATATGTATTGCGATCAAGCTGTTTTGTATGGTAAAGAAAATTTTGTAGAAGCTTATGGCAACGTAAAAATGGTTCAAGGTGATACCATTACTATGGTTTCCAGATACGCCGAATATAGCGGAAAAACGCAATTAGCCTATGCAAAAGGAGATGTTGTTTTAACCGAGCCAAGTTCAGTTTTAACAACAGACAAGCTCTTCTTCGATCGTGCGAAGCAAGAAGCTTTTTATAATGAAGAAGGTATGGTGGTTAGAGATTCTTCCGGGACTATAACAAGTACTATTGGTCGCTATTATATGTCACAAAAGAAATACCGCTTTTTAAACACTGTAAAACTGGTGAACCCTGAGTATGTATTGACTACAAATCAATTAGATTTCTTTTCGGAAACCGGACATGCTTACATGTATGGACCTTCTAAAATTGTAGGAGAAACAAGTACTGTGTTTTGCGAACGTGGATTTTACAATACAAATAACGACACAGGCCACTTTACTAAAAACTCAAGAATAGATTACGATAATCGTGTTGTAGTTGGTGATAGTATGTATTTTGATAGAAATCGCGATTTTGCTTCTGCTACCAACAATATTACTATTACAGATACTATTAATAAAAGTATTATAACAGGTCATTATGCCGAAGTTTACAAATCAAAAGATTCTGCTTTTGTAACTAAGCGCGCTTTAGCAGTTACCGTTCAAGAAAAAGACTCTATTTATATTCATTCAGACACGTTAATGATTACTGGAAAAGAAGATAATAGAATTACAAGAGCTTTCAGAAATGCAAAATTGTACAAATCTGATGTCAGCGGAAAATCAGACTCCATTCATGTTAATCATCAAACAGGCTTAACACAACTTATTAATTTATCGCGTTTAGATTCAAAAGATGCCTTTGCTGTAAAAAGAAGACCTATACTTTGGAATTTAACAAACCAAATAACAGGAGATACTATTCATTTAAAATCTAATACCGAAACTGAAAAAATAGATTCACTTATTGTTTTCGAAAATGCTTTTGTTATTAGTAAAGATACTTTAAGCACTGACTATTACAGTCAAATTAAAGGAAAAAGACTTGTTGGGTTATTCGATGAAAATAACCAAATGAAACAAGTTAACATCTACAAAAATGCCGAGTCTGTTTTTATTCTTAGAAATGAAGACGATGAATTTATTGGTTTAGATAAAGCGAGATCTGCAAATATTGAAATCTATTTCGAAGAAGGTGATATTTACTATTACAAACGATTAGTTAATCCTGATGCTAATACATATCCCGAAGCCGATATATTAAAAGGAGCTTTGAGATTAAAAGATTTTGATTGGAGAGAAGACGAAAGACCATTAAGCGTTGAAGATTTATTTAAGGACGATCCTCCTTTAGAATTACCAATAATAAAAGGCTTAGCTCCTGCTGTTCCTGAAGAAGAGTTTTTTGATGCAGACCTGTTAAATCGTGTTGACAAAGCAGATGACGAAAGCAAACCAAAGGTTCGTTTTGGAGACGCTAGAGATGACCAACCTTTAAAAGCATCAAGACAAATTCCTACTAAACAGGTTAAGCAAGAAATGATAAAAAAGAAACCACAAGAACAACCAAAGCTAAAAAGCCTAAAGTCTTCTATTGGAAAAGCAGTGAAATTAGAAGAAAAAAAGTAATGAAAGACCAGTTCTTTAAATACCAAGCACAAACAACACCACACCCTTTAGCTATGGAAATTTCTCACGCTAAAGGTTCTTATATATACGATACCAACAACAAAGCCTATTTAGATTTTGTTGCAGGTGTATCGGCTTGTTGTTTAGGACATTCACATCCAAGAGTTGTTTCAGCAATAAAAAACCAAGTAGATCGCTATTTACACGTTATGGTTTATGGTGAATACATCCAGAAACCTGCTGCCGAATTATGCGAGTTATTAGCGAAAAACTTACCACATCCACTTGAGAAAACATACCTAGTTAATTCTGGAACAGAAGCTATTGAAGGTGCATTAAAACTTGCAAGACGCGCAACAGGTAGAAGTCAAATTATTGCTGCGCATAATGCGTATCACGGCAACACAATGGGCTCACTTAGTTTAATGGATTTTGAAGAACGTAAAGCGCCTTTTAGACCGTTGTTACCAGAGATTAGCCACATTACTTTTAATCACGAGCCACATTTAAAACACATTACCACAAAGACAGCTTGTGTTATTTTAGAAACCATTCAAGGTGGTGCAGGGTTTATTGAACCCATAAATAGTTACCTACAAAAAGTTAGGAAACGATGTGACGACGTTGGTGCATTATTAATATTAGACGAAATTCAACCAGGAATTGGTAGAACAGGAAAATTATTTGGTTTCGAGAACTATAATTGTATTCCAGACATTTTAGTTACAGGTAAGGGACTTGGAGGCGGTTTGCCAATTGGAGCATTTACGGCTTCTGCTAAATTAATGGAAACCCTACAAGACAATCCTAAACTGGGTCACATTACTACTTTTGGCGGAAATCCAGTTATTGCCTCGGCAGCTTTGGCTACATTACAAGAAATAACAGAAAGTGACTTAATGTCACAAGCTTTAGATAAAGAACAACTTATTAGAACCCATTTAAAGCATCCTTTAATACAAGAAATTAGAGGAAAAGGCCTCATGTTAGCAGCAATATTACCATCTACAGAAATAGCTAATCAATTGATTTTAACAGCTCAAGATAATGGCCTAATTCTTTTTTGGTTATTATTCGAATCTAGAGCTATTAGAATTACTCCTCCACTTACCATTAGCAACGAAGAAATTATAGAAGGCTGTGGCATTATTGTTGAAGTATTAAACAATATACAAAGTAAATAGACCATTCTAAACTATTAATTGTCAATAGCAAAGCTATTGAAAGCAACCTAATGTTTTATAGTTGTTCATTACTTTGTTAAAAACATTTGCTTGTAACACATTAAAAATAGCGCTTTGAGCGTTACATTTATTACCAGCAAAGCTGAATTAATGCCTATGGATTTTAGCCAAGAAGAAGAAAACAATAACGTATCGCTTACTAAATTTGAGTCTATGCTTAAAACAAACAACGTTTTGTTTTTTGACTCTAGTGAGTTTGAAAATATTATTCACCATTACCTTAATCAAGGTAAGGTTGCGCTTGCAAAAAAAGCAATAAAATTAGGATTGCAACAACATCCTAGTTCTATTAGTTTAAAACTTTTTAAAGTTGAAATTTTTGTTTTTGAAGATGATTTAAGCAAAGCTAATGAGCTTTTAAACGAATTGTATATTCTTGAGCCTTCAAATGAAGAAATTTATATTCAGAAAGCTAATATTTTATCTAAAGAAGATAAGCACGAGGAGGCTATAGACGTTTTAAAACGCGCATTAGTTCTTGCTGAAGATACTGCCGACTTATACTCTCTCATAGGAATGGAATATTTATTTCTAGACCAATTTGACATGGCAAGAGATAGTTTCATGAAGTGTCTTGAGGCAAATCCAGAAGATTACGCTTCTCTCTATAATATTATTTATTGTTTCGATTTTTTAGACAAAAATGAAGAAGCTATAGAATACCTAAATATCTATTTAGATACAAACCCTTATTGCGAAGTTGCTTGGCACCAACTTGGTCGTGAATATTACGAGTTAAAAGATTACGATAAGGCGTTAAATGCTTACGACTTTGCTATCATTTCTGATGATACTTTTGTAGGTGCATACATTGAAAAAGGCAAGGTTTTAGAAAAGTTAAACTTGTATAATGAGGCTATAGAAAACTACAGTATTACATTATCTTTAGAAGACCCGACATCTTTTGCTTTATTAAGAATTGGCAATTGTCACGAGATATTAAGAAACAATGATTTAGCATTACATTATTACTACAAAACAGTACATGAAGATCCACTTTTAGCCAAAGGTTGGATTGCAATAACTAAGTTTTGTTTTAATCAAAAAGAGTACCAAAAAGCACTGCATTATATTAACAAAGCGATAAGTATTGATAGCGAAAATGCTTCTTATTGGAAACATTATGCAAAAATTAATCATAGATTAAATTTTCTTGAAGAGGCTGAAAGCGGCTACAAACAAGCTTTGGAACTTGGTAATCACGAACTAGAAACATGGTTAATTAGAACTGATATATTAGCAGAATTAGGAGAACAAGAAGCCGCAGCTTTTAATTTAATTCAAGGTCAAGAATTTTACCCAGAAAACGCTGAAATAGAATTTAGATTAGCAGGGTTATATTTTCAATTATTAGAAACAGAGAAGGCAACTTATCACTTAAGAAATGGATTGCGTTTTGACGCAGAACATGTTATTGTTTTAGAAAGTTTATTTCCAGACGTTTATGAGTCTTTGCTTATTAACAAACTAATTTAGAGATGGTTTTACTTCTCGTAGAAAAAAGACAAATAGCATCAATTAGTTAAAATCGATAAATGGTACCCGAACTACTATTCCTAATTAAATTAATTGTTGCTATTGCATTCGTTATTGGTTTATCCCTTCTTGCTGAAAATGTGAGTCCTAAAGTTGCAGGTGTATTATCTGGATACCCAACTGGTTCTGCTATAACTTTATTTTTCTTTGGCTTAGAAGTCAACCCTGAATTTGCTGCAACAAGTGCTGTCTATAACATGATTGGATTAAGTGCTGCTCTATCATTTGTCTTTATTTACTACATAGCATCAAAGTACTTCAAAAAATATAACATTCTATTTTCTTCTTTATTTGCGATACTAGGCTATTTAGCAATTATTGGGTTATTACATCTTATTGAAATTAATAAATATATAGCTATAGTAATACCAATTGCATTTTCACTGCTTTGCGTCTACCTTTTTAAAGATATTAAGAATATTAATATACAAACTAAAGCAAAACTCAATTATAAAATCCTCTTTGTAAGAGCCTTTTTTGCTGCTTTAATTATTTTGTTAATTACAACTGTTCCAAAATTTGTTGGACCAAGTTGGGCAGGCCTTTTTTCTGCCTTTCCAACAACGCTATTTCCATTAATGTTAATTATTCACTTTACGTATTCAAAAGAGCACGTGCATACTATTATCAAGAATGTACCCATAGGCATGTTCTCATTGATAATCTATTCTTTATCAATTTCCATTGTATACCCTTTATATGGAATATATTTAGGAACAATTATTTCATTTGGAGCCGCAACACTGTATCTAATAGTATATAACAAAATTAAAAGTGCAATAAGCAAACATTAACGATGGAGCGCATATTTACTGAATGTTTAACCCATTTAGACAACCTACAACTATCCAGTTATTCAGATATACCTTTACAATATCAAATCAGCGAATAACAAAATAGAAATAGTTAAGAAACAAAATTGAACCATCTTTTCTCACCTATTCAAAATGATTCTTGCATGCAAATATCATTTTACTCGTCTCTACCCTATTTAAATATTTAATCAAATAAAGATCGAGAATTTCAAAACTACAAGGTTTCAAAAAACTTGTAGAATTATTAAAATTCCATACCTTTGATTTGATAGAAAAATTAAAATATGCAAAGAAAACTTAAAGACTATTTTATAATCGCATTTAAAGGCATTGCTATGGGAGCAGCAGATGTTGTTCCTGGTGTTTCTGGAGGTACAATTGCCTTTATTTCTGGAATTTACGAAGAACTTTTAGAGAGTATAGATAATTTGAATCTAGCTTTTTTTAAATCCTGGAAAACCGAAGGGTTTAAAACAGCATGGCATAAAATTAATGGTAATTTTTTGCTTGCCTTATTTTCAGGAATTGCCATTAGTATTTTCTCTTTGGCCAAAGCTATTAAATGGCTTTTATTCAACGAACCAATTTTGTTATGGTCCTTTTTCTTTGGCTTAGTTTTATCGAGTATTCTCTTTATTGGAAAACAAATTAAATCATGGAATGTTCCTGTAATTCTATTATTAATATTGGCCGCAGTTGGCTCTTATTTTATTACAATTGCAGAACCTTTTGCCTCTCCAGACAGCAACCTTTATCTACTGTTTTGTGGAGCAATTGCAATTATAGCTATGATTCTTCCAGGAATATCTGGTGCATTTATATTACTAATTTTAGGTGCATACCAAACAGCAATTAATACTGTAGACGACCTTCTTCAAAGCATAATAACTCTCAATTTCGAATTGTTTAAAACCGCTTTTATTAAATTTTTAATGCTAGCAATTGGAGCAATTATCGGAATAAAATCTTTTTCAAAAATATTAAATTGGATGTTTAAAAATTATAAAAACATAACACTATCCATTTTAACAGGATTTATGATAGGGTCCTTAAATAAAATTTGGCCTTGGAAAAAAGTATTAGAAACCCGTATAAATTCTCATGGAGAAGAAGTTCCTTTTATTGAAAAAAGCATTTCTCCTTTTATTTTTGAAGGTAACAACCAATTACTACTCTCATTAGTTTTAATAATTTTTGGTTTCCTAACCATTTTTATTTTAGAAAAAGTAGGTTCAAAAAAAGCATAATGCAAAGCACACGTACATTTAAAGACAAGTTATTCTTAATCTTAAAAGGATTAGGAATGGGAGCTGCCAATAAGGTTCCTGGTGTGTCTGGCGGTGTTGTGGCTTTTGTTGCTGGTTTTTATGAAGAGTTTATTCATTCTCTAAAACGTGTAAATTTAACGGCGTTTAAACTTTTATTTAATGGCAGGTTTCGCTCATTCTTTAGTTATATAAATGGTAAATTTTTAAGTCTATTATTTTTCGGAATGCTTGTTAGCTATTTTAGTGTTTCAAAAATATTAGATTATTATATTAAACATTACGAATTGTATGTTTGGAGCATTTTCTTCGGGATGATTATTGGGTCTATTTATTACATAAGTAAAGATTTTAAAGACTGGAAACCTACAACCTACTTAGCAATACTAATTGGAGCCATTATTGGTATTAGTATTAGTTTTCTTGATCCTGCAATGGAAAACGATAACCTTTGGTTTGTATTTATTTGTGGAATCATTAGTGTTTCAGGTATGGCTTTACCCGGTTTCTCAGGATCCTTCATTTTAATTCTATTAGGAAATTATGTTCTTCTTTTGGTAGACTCTGTTAATGCCCTTTATGATACTTTCTATGAAATTCTCGGAGGTAATTTCAGCTTTATAGATAACATAGAACGCCTAAGAACTCTAAAGGTTTTAATTGTTTTTACCTTAGGTTCTATTATTGGCTTAGTTAGTTTTTCGCACGTATTAAGTTATATTTTAAAACACTATAAAAGTGTTACAACAGCATCGATTATTGGATTTATTGTAGGCTCACTAGGTGTTGTATGGCCATGGAAAGAAACTGTTTTTAAAACAGATATTTCTGGTGCTAATATTTTAGATAAACGCGGTAAATACATTATCGAAAATTATAGACGCTATATTCCCGAGTTTGAAAGCGAAACTTATATTGCTATATTTTATATTTTAATTGGAATTGCTACTGTTCTTGGTTTAGAATGGTATGGCAGAAAAACACGACAAACACATGCGTAGATTTGGTTTAATAGGTAAAGACATATCATATTCTTTCTCAAGAAATTATTTTAAAAATAAGTTTGAAACTGAAGATATAAAGAATACAACCTATGAAAATTTCGATCTTGAAAACATAGCTCTATTTCAATCTAAACTAAAACAAGAAAAAGACATTAATGGCTTTAATGTCACCATTCCCTACAAGGAAAGCGTCATGCCTTTTTTAGACAAACTAAATAAAAAAGCAAAAGCTATTGGTGCTGTTAACACTATAATAATAACAAAAAAAGGGAAATATGTTGGTTATAACACAGACTATTACGGATTTAAAAAAACATTAAAACCGTTTCTAAAAAAGCGTCATAAAAAAGCATTAATTCTAGGTACTGGAGGTGCTAGCAAAGCAATAGCTTATGCCTTAAAATCGCTAGGCATAGACTACTATTTTGTATCTAGAAATCCAGGCGAAAACGTAAAATACACATACCTTGAACTTACTGATGAGATTATAGAAACGCATCAAATTATCATTAATAGTACACCTTTAGGTACATTTCCAGATATCGATGTTTGTCCAAACATTCCTTATCAAGCAATTTCTAAACAACACATATTATTTGATTTAATTTATAATCCTTCCGAAACAAAATTTCTAAGATTAGGCAAACAAAACAACGCGACCATTGTTAATGGCGAAAGGATGTTAGAGTTGCAAGCCGAGAAATCTTGGAGTATTTGGAATAAAAAATAAGCACATTTTATTCGAAAAATAATTTGAAACAGCTATTAAAACACAAGTTTTAGTATCTTTAAAGTCTAAATTTTTACCTAATAAAAACATTTTATAAAATGTCAGAGCAAGATAACCTGCCAAAAGCAGACGGAAACGAAGAGAACAAAGCACTAGAAAACACAGCAATTGAGAATGTTGAAGAGACTGTTAAAGAAACAGTTAACGAGCACACAACAGACTCTCAAGAACCTCAAAATGAGAACACTAATGATGCTGTAATTAATGAAATCGACGACTCTAATGCAGAAGATGCTGAGGATGAAGGCACAAGCGATCGTCATAATATTGAAGACAAAGATTATAGTGAAATGTCTTTAGATGCTTTAGTTATCGAACTTGAAAAGTTGGTAGAAAGTCAAAAAATACAAGCTATCAAACAGCATGTTGAAGCCATAAAAAATGAGTTTAACGAAAAATTTAATGCCCTTGTAGAAGAAAAGAAGCAAGAGTTTTTAGATGGCGGAGGTAATGAAATAGATTTCCATTACTCTATTCCTGTAAAACGCAGTTTTAACGACATTTACAAAGAATATCGCAACAAAATTTCATCGCATTACAAAGGTTTAGAAAAAGGCTTAAAAGATAATTTATCTACGAGACTTCAAATTATAGAGGACATCAAGCAACTTACAGAACTTGATGAAACGATGAATACAAAATATAAGCAATTTAAAGATTTACAAGATCAATGGAAAGCTGCTGGATCAATACCAAGAGACAAGTATAATAATGCTTGGAATAGCTACCACTTTAATGTTGAGCGTTTTTACGATTTATTGCACTTAGATAGAGATTTACGTGATAAAGACTTTGAACATAATCTCGAAAAGAAAACGAAAATAATTGAACGCGCCGAAGAATTAGCTAAAGATGAAAATAACAATCGCGCTTTTAGAGAATTACAAGCTTTACACAAAATGTGGAAAGAAGAATTAGGTCCTGTTGCAAGAGAACATAGGGAGCCAATTTGGGATCGTTTTAAGGAAGCTACAAAGGTTATTAATGATAGACGTCAAGAGTACTACGAACATTTGGATGCTGTTTACGAAAAGAACCTAGCCTTTAAAATTGGGGTTATTGGTATTATTGAAGAAAAAACTAATGATCCAGGAAATTCTCATAAAGATTGGCAAACAAAAATAAAGGAAGTAGAAATGCTTCGTGAAGAGTTTTTTAAAGCAGGAAAAGTACCTATTAAAGTCAATGAAGCTACATGGACTAAATTTAAAGTTGCTGTTCGTGAATTCAATCACAAAAAGAATTCCTACTACAAAAGCCTAAAGAAAGATCAATACGATAATCTAGACAAAAAACTAGAATTAATAAAAATTGCTGAAGCTAATAAAGACAGTGAAGACTTTACAGCTACAACGCAATTAATGAAGAAAATTCAAGGCGATTGGAAACACATAGGCCATGTACCTAGAAAAGATAGTGACAAGATTTGGAAACAATTTAGAGGTGCATGTAACCATTTTTTCGATCGTATTAATGCTAAAAGAAACGAAGCAAGTGCTGAAGAAGAAAAGGCATTTACAGAAAAAGAAGCATTCTTACAAACTGTTACAGAAACTAAATTATCTGGAGAACAGAAAGCAGATTTAGAGACTATTAAAGGATACATTGCAAAATGGAAAACACTTGGTCGAGTTCCTGGAAATAAGCGCAAAATCGAGAGTGATTTTAATAAAGCACTAGACACTTTATTTGGAGCTTTAGATATGAATAAAAATGAAGTTGAAATGATGAAGTTTGAAAACAAACTCCAAGATTTATCTTCTGCTAAAGACCAAAGAGCACTTGAAAATGAATACACGTTTATTCGTCAAAAAATTAGTGAAATCAATGGTGAGATAAACCAATTAGAAAACAACTTATTGTTCTTTAAGCACGCCGATGAAAAGAACCCATTAGTAAAATCTGTTCTTGATAATATTAAAAAGCATAAAGAGTCTCTAGTAATTTGGAAAGCTAAACTTAAAAAAATAAAGGTAATGGAAAATGCTAAAGCTAAAGCAGAGGCTGAAGCCAAAGCAGCTGCGGAAGCGGAGAAAGATAAAGCTGCTGACACAGACACAGATGAATAGAACATGCTTTATAACCATAGCTTTATTTTACTTTTCGCTAACAGCGCAAGCACAAGATGCAAGTGTAGAAAAATCAGTTTTTGGTATACAAACAGGAATATTAGGTGTTTGGGTTCATAATGAGGCGAAATTATCTAATGCGATTGCTCTTCGATCTGAACTAGGAGTTGATTTTGGTTTTTATAGTGGTAGTTTCTATAATGATTCTGGACTTTTAGCAGTACCATCATTAACACTAGAGCCTAGATGGTATTATAATTTGAATAAAAGGGTTAGAAAATCTAGACGTATTGATGGGAATAGTGGCAATTTTGTTTCTATTAGAATCAATTATCATCCTGATTTATTACTAAACTCTATTAACGAAAACTACAATTTTATAAGCGATCTTTCTATAATACCAACTTGAGGCATTAGAAGAAGTATTGGTAAACATTTTAATTATGAAACTGGCATTGGTGTTGGTTATATAAAATATTTTGAAGAAGCAAATACTATTTTTGAGGAATCTGATGTTGGTGTTAACTTACATTTAAGGATTGGTTATCGTTTCTAATTCGGACTAAATTAAAAATTATATAAAAAATACGCTCGTCTTAGACGAGCTTTTTTTTTCCCGCAAAGACAGGTAACATAATAATATTAAAGACTAAGTTTTATCTTTTTGGTGTTCTCTTAAAAGTTCGCAGAACGTGTTTTATAAAACAAAACTATTAGAAAAACCAAATCCTGCTCGATTTGCATCAAACAGGATTTTGGCTCCTAACTAAACTAACCAATTATTTCTATTTCGCTTACTAGAAATAATTTTATGCAAAATGACCTATAAAAAGTTTACGCTATTAACCAATTATCCTATGAAGAAACAAGGCCATTTGATATTATATACGCAGAGAAGTTAATTTTGGATTACCATGACTTAAAAAAAATAGTCTTTTTTTTATTTAATAGCTTAAACCCACAAATACAAAGGGTTAAGCAACGTTATTTTTTTTCAAAAAACTTAAATAACGCAAACCTAAAGTAGATTTTTCTAATTACATTTTTTTGGCTTCCTCCCAAAAAACTAGGGTATTTGAAAAACCTGAAAGTAGATTTTTCCAATTACATTTTTTTGGCTTCCTCCCAAAAAACTAGGGTATTTGAAAAACCTGAAAGCAGATTTTTCTAATTACATTTTTTTGGCTTCCTCCCAAAAAATATCCATTTCAGCCAAAGTCATTTCTTTTAAATCTTTGTTTAATGCTTTTGCTTTAGATTCTAAATATTGAAATCTTTTAGAGAATTTTTTATTAGTTCTTTCTAAGGCGTTCTCTGGGTTTATATTTTTAAATCGAGCATAGTTTACTAAAGAGAATAAAACGTCACCAAACTCATCTTCCATCGCGTCTGCATCGTTTTTAGCAACCTCAACTTTAAATTCATTCAACTCCTCTTCTACTTTTTCCCAAACTTGTTCTGGTTCATCCCAATCGAAACCTACTCCTGCTACTTTATCTTGAATACGACTTGCTTTTACTAAAGCTGGTAAACTTTTAGGCACACCTTCTAAAACACTTGTTCTGCCTTCTTTTAGCTTTAGTTTTTCCCAATTACGCTTTACTTCGGCTTCGTCTTTTACTTTCACATCTCCATAGATGTGTGGATGCCTATGTATTAGTTTTTCGCAAATAGAGTTACAAACGTCTGCAATATCAAAGGTGTTGGTTTCGCTTCCTATTTTTGCATAGAATACGAGGTGTAATAGCAAGTCTCCAACTTCGTTTTTTACTTCTTCTAAATCATTATCTAAAATAGCATCGCCAAGTTCGTAGGTTTCCTCGATGGTTAAGTGACGCAAGGTTTCCATGGTTTGTTTCTTATCCCAAGGACATTGCTCACGAAGCTCGTCCATGATGGTTAATAAACGATCGAATGCTTTTAATTGATTAGCTCTAGAATTCATGAAATAATATTTTTGTAAAGGTATTTAAAAACAAAAAAATCCAGCTAAAAAGCTGGATTTTAATTTATAGTATCGAAATTGAATGTCTATTCTTCTTCGTCTGATTTTTTAGGATCTTCTAAATCTAATAAATCATTTTTTTGAAGCATGTTGTACCATTGCACTACTTTTTTGATATCGCTTGCATATACTCTATCTTCATCGTAATCTGGTAAAACCTCGAAAAAATACTCTTCTAATTTATCTTTAGATTCTTTGTGGCTTATTGAAGTTTGTCCACCATTTTCTTTAGCTTTAATTTTTGCTAAAACAGCACGTAAAGGTACTTCTTCTGTTAATGTATAAATCGCAATTTCGCTTAATATGCTAACGTTTTGCTGGATACCAACAGAAATTTTACGATTATCTAATAAAGATTTTGCAATAAAGCCACCTCTGGTTTGTGTGATTAATTCGTATAAACCTGGTTTTCCTGAAATTGCTAATATTTTATCTAATGCCATATTTGTTTTTTATTAAGGAGCGCAAATATCTTGTACTCGATTTTGTTTTGCAAGTTTTTAACGCTTCTTTTTCATATTAGGAAATTTCATTCTGTAATCTACAGCAATCTTTCCTTTAGAAATGTTAAGCAACTTCCCTTTTATTAAACGTTTTTTTAGACTTGATAATTTATCTGTAAACAATACACCTTCGATATGATCGTACTCATGCTGAAATACTCTTGCAGCCAAACCATCTAACTCCATGGTGTGCTTTTTAAAGTCTTCATCAAAATATTCTACTTTAATGTTTGGCTTTCTAAAGACATCTTCACGAACGTCTGGAATACTTAAACAGCCTTCGTTAAAAGCCCATTCGTCTCCAGATTCTTCTAGAATAGTTGGATTAATAAAAGTGTGCTTGAAATTTTCTAAGAAAGCGCGTTCATCGTCATCAAGAACATCATCGTCTGCAAAAGGAGAAGCATCTACCAAAAACATACGTATTGGCAATCCTATTTGTGGTGCTGCTAAACCAACTCCAAAAGCACCATGCATGGTTTCTTCCATGTTTGCTATTAACGCTTTTAAATTAGGATATTCTTTTGCGATTTCTTTCGCTTTTATTTTTAAAACTGGATCGCCATAAGCGACTATTGGTAATACCATATTATTATTTATTGTAAAGGTAACTTTGTAATATTATTGTTGCACTAATCTCATCGACCAATGCTTTGTTTTGTCTTTGCTTTTTCTTTAATCCGCTATCTATCATGGTTTGTACTGCCATTTTAGAGGTAAAACGTTCGTCTACACGCTTTACTGGTATGTTTGGAAAAAAGGTTTTTAACTGACTAATAAAAGGAATTATTAAAACTTCGCTTTCGCTAGCTTGGTTGTTCATTTGTTTAGGTTCTCCCACTAAAAACAACTCTACGTTTTCTTTTTTAGTATAGTCTTTTAAAAAATCTAACAGTTCTTTTGTGGGGACAGTGGTTAAACCAGAGGCGATAATTTGCATATCGTCTGTAACAGCTAATCCTGTTCTTACTTTACCATAATCTATTGCTAGAATTTGAGCCATTGTTAATTTTTATGCAAATTTAGTTATTCTATACTACATACATAAATATTATGCCAAATTATAAATAGAGGTTATATTTGCGTGAAGGATGGAACGGTTTGTTTGAAATCCTTTTTTATTTTTTGATTACGCATAGCGGAATTAACAAATAAAAAAGATTGAGTAGTGACAGCCTGACCTTTAGGGCACGCCAAAAAAAAATATTAAAAATAGATTTAAGATTAGATTTCTGTCTTTGTTGAAATAAATTCTGCATAAACACAGAAATGAAAAACACACAATTAATGAAAGCATTACAACAAACCATTGAAAACGCTTGGGATAACCGAGACTTATTAAAAGAAGACGCAACACAGGCTGCTATTAGAAAAGTGGTAGATTTACTTGATGAAGGTACTTTACGCGTTGCGGAACCTGTTGCAGATGGTTGGCAGGTAAATGAATGGGTTAAGAAGGCTGTGGTGTTGTATTTTCCTATTCAGAAAATGGAAACATTGGAGGTTGGTATTTTTGAATATCATGATAAAATCCCTTTAAAAACGGGTTATAAAGAAAAAGGAATTCGTGTGGTACCAAATGCGGTTGCAAGACATGGTGCTTATATTTCTGCTGGTACTATTTTAATGCCTAGTTATGTTAATATTGGTGCTTATGTAGATGAAGGAACTATGGTAGATACTTGGGCAACGGTTGGTAGTTGTGCACAGATTGGTAAAAATGTACACTTATCTGGTGGTGTTGGTATTGGTGGTGTTTTAGAGCCTTTACAAGCTGCTCCAGTAATTATTGAAGATGGTGCTTTTATTGGATCGCGTTGTATAGTTGTAGAAGGAGTGCATGTGGAAAAAGAAGCGGTTTTAGGTGCTAATGTTGTTTTAACAATGAGTACTAAAATTATAGATGTTACTGGTGATGAGCCTGTGGAAATGAAAGGTCGTGTGCCTGCGCGTTCTGTGGTAATCCCAGGAAGTTATACTAAAAAATTCCCAGCAGGAGAATTTCAAGTACCTTGTGCTTTAATTATTGGTAAACGTAAAGAGAGTACAAATAAAAAGACGTCTTTAAATGATGCGTTACGTGAGTATAACGTGGCTGTTTAATATAAATTTCAGGATTTTTAGATTATAGTTGTTTTAAACTATTCTAATTTTCTTTGTAAATTTCGAATAAAAAAAACCAAATTCTAATGTTATCTAATGACATTAAATTTGTTTTTTTATTTTTTACCTTTTTTCAAGTATTTCCGTTTTAAATACTTTTTCCTATTAATCTTTCGTTTAAAATCTTGAGACGATGTTAATAACTGATTATAAACATCTTCAAATGAATAGTCGCTAATTCTAGCATATTCTGTTGCTATAATTCTAATCATTTTTTTAGATAACCATAAACGTTTTAGGTTCCCCATACGCTTTGTTAAATCCATAGTTTCAAACTGCATACGGTTTAAATCTATTAAGTAAAAATCGTATTTTGGTCCGTTTTCGATAATTAATGTATTACCTGGAGAATGGTCTAAAAAATTAATATTGTTTTCGTGTAACTGATAGGTAAACTGAGTAAATTGTTTTAAAATTTCATCTCGATTATCAAATAACGGATTATGAATTAATACTCTAAAATCGAAATCGTAATCTACATGTTTACTTATATAATAACTTGAAGTTAAACCGCTCACCGTGGTGTTTTCAACATAACCTATAGGAAAAGGTGTAAGAATATTACAATCTTTTAATTTTATAGCATATTCGAAAGAGCGCTTTGCTTTGCTCTTTCTAATATGTTTATACACAAAACTATTTATTAGCTTTGGTGTTTTAAACGACTTTATGTTTAAGGTCTCTGCTCCTATCTTATAACTCTTAATTACATTTCTCTCTCCTTTAGTAACGTAATTACCTTTAGTATTAAAATGCGCAATGCACTCTAAAATATCGGTTTTTAAATGTTCGTAATTTTTATGTAGGTGAATGTTTTGCATTAAGTCTTATTATTTATCAAAGATATATGAATCTAAATTTTAATAAAAGCCGAAAAAACAATATTTTGCATTCATATCTTAAATAAAGCCTCTTTAGTGTTCATTATCTTTTATAATAGATACTAAAATGAGTTCAGCATACATGAAAAAAATATTAGTTATACAGAATAAACGTATTGGAGATGTGCTTATAGCATCTGTTATAGCGCAAAACATGAAAAAAATCTATCCTAATAGTTTGATAGATTATCTTGTTTACGATTATACTGTTGGTGTTATTGAAAATAATCCAAACATAGATAACATTATTGCTGTAAATGATGCCGAACTTAAGAAATTTGGTAAGCTTACATCGCTTATTAATAAGCTTCGTGGTAATAAATACGATATTATTTTCGATCCTTACGCAAAATTACAGAGTCGATTAATATGTTTAGCTTCCAATGCACCTATTAGAATTGGATTTAAAAAACGTGATAAAAATCCGCCATTACCTTTTTACTCTCATAATATTCCGTTTTTAAGAGAAAAAACTAAAAATTGTGGTAAAGCGATTGAAGATCGTATAAATATGGTGACTTCTGTTTTTGATATTAATGAAAATGATATTGATTACGAACCTAAAATCTATTTAACCGAAAAAGAAAAACAATACAACAAGTTAGACAGCTATAATAGGCCTTTTGTTATGCTTGGCGTCTTAGGAAGCACGCCTCAAAAATCGATGCCTTACGAATATATTGTTGCCCTTATAGATTACATTACTAAAACGTACGATGTTAATATTCTATTTAACTATGCTCCGCACCAAAAAAAGGATGCGTTGGATATTTATGAGCAATGTGCAGATAAAGACAGAATTGTAATGGATATTTATGAAGACAGTATTCGCGGTTTTGTAAAACTAATGAACAAATGTGCACTTTTAGTTGGTAACGAAGGCGGCACAATACATATTAGTAAAGCTTTAAACAAACCCACTTTTACTATTTTCTCTCCTTATGTTTTAAAAGAACATTGGGCTAGTTTTGAGGACGGAAAAATGCATACTTCTATTCATTTACTTGAAGAAAAACCCGGTTTATTTTCTACAGACAGAGATGAAAGACGAAAGATTGAAGAAGATCCATCTTATATGTACAAGCAATTAACTCCAGAATTAATTTTACCTAAACTTGAAACATTCCTTTCTCATAATCTAAAAAACAATTAAATGAATACAGTAGATAAATTTCATAACTGGAGACGTAAACAACGCTGGAATAAACAATACAAAAAAGGAAGATGGGAGAATTTAAAAGGCGAAAAAGAAAGAGCACGCTATGAGAAAATTGTAGAGTTTACAGAAAATCATTCAAATAAAAATCCTGATATTTTAGATTTAGGTTCGGGTGAGGGCGTATTATTTGATTACTTTAATCCTGATAATATAAATGCTTTTTTAGGTATGGATTTTTCTTCAGTTTCAATTAAAAAAGCGAATGCGGTAATTAGAGAAAAAGCTACTTTTATTTGTGCAGATCTCCACAGTTTTAAACCTGTAAGGAATTATGATGTTATTGTATTAAACGAAGCTTTTTATTATATACATGAAACTAAAAAGAGTGAAGTTATTGACTTAATAGTGAATCACTTAAAACCAGATGGCATAATCATAGTCTCTATTTACAGAGAAGGATTGGGTTGTTGGGAATATTTTAAAACTGAACGTTTTAAAGAATTAGAATTCACTACAGTAAAAACAGAAGAAGAAAAAACCTATTGGAAAATTGGTGTTTATAAAATGGCTTAACTACTTACTCTTTAACCTCTAACTTCTCAATACCATAAGGTGTTTTTATAACTTTACTGTCTTTAGTGTTTTTTCTAATTGCTAAATTTCTATCTAAAGATTCTTTGGTTTTATAACCTCTTGGATGCTCTAAATGAAGACAAATTGCTTTGTAACGAATTTGCTTTGTCTTGATTCCTAAGTTTACCAAACGTTCTCCTAATTCACGATCCGGACCACCATATTGCATGCGCTCATCGTAACCATTAATTTCTATTAAATCGGTTTTCCAAGCAGAAGAGTTACAATTATTAAAGGTTGCTCCTGTTGGAGTTACTACATCTAAAAAATTAGCTAAACTATCGCCTACGCTTAATTTAAGTTGTTGTTTTTTACCTAAAACACCTTGTTTTTTTAACCAATTGGGTTTAAAACAATTTTGATTTTCAATATCTTCTAAACTAATAGCATCACTTGAAGGTTTATCAAGTTTGCAATAACCACCAGAAAGAAAAAATCCTTTTTCGGCATATTTAGCGTGTGTAGACACAAAATCTGGCCTTGCAATACAATCACCATCTGTCATTAAAATATAATCGTATTCTGTTTGTACGATACATTTATTTAATAACTCTTGCCTTCTGTACCCTTTATCTTCATGCCAAATATGGCGTAAGTTCACAGGATAATCTGCAGCAAATTTTTCTATAAGCGCTTTTGTAGATTCTTTAGAACCGTCGTCTGCAACAATAACTTCGTAATTATCATAATCTTGATGCTTATAGCTTTCTAAGACTTTACTTAAATAGTCTTCAGAATTATATGTACTTACAATAACAGTTATCGGTAATCCACTCATAGTAATAATTTTTGCTTTACAAAGGTAAACATAATTCATGTGTTTGCACATATTGTTTTCTTGTGAGATGTCGTTCACTATTATTATTCCTTTATCAAATATGTTTTTAGCCTACCGGTATCATAACATAATCGAATTTTTAGTAAGTTTGCACTAAGCAATTATTATGATAAAACTCTCTGTAATTATACCTACTTATAACGAGGAAATGTACCTCGAGAAGGCACTGCGTTCGGTTAGGTTTGCAGACGAAATTATTGTTGTAGATTCTATGAGTACAGATAAAACTGTTGCTATGGCCGAAAAATACAATTGTAAAGTTCTCCATCGAAAGTTCGACAATTTCTCTAACCAAAAAAACCACGCCTTACAATATGCAACAGGTGAATGGGTTTTATTTATTGATGCAGACGAGCGTATTCCTAATCCATTACAACAAGAGATTTTAGCTGCCATGGCTTCTGGTAAACATGCTGGTTACAAGCTTAATTTTCCTCACTTTTATATGAATCGTTTTCTTTATCACCATAGCGATAGTGTAACACGATTGGTAATTAGAGAAAAATGTCATTTCGAAGGCTCTGTACACGAAAAACTAATTGTAGATGGAACCATTAGTAAGCTCGAAAACCCAGTGCTTCATTTTACATATAAAGGCTTACAGCATTATATAAGTAAGAAAGATAGTTATGCTTGGTTTCAGGCTGAACAAATGCTTAAAAAAGGAAAGAAAGCGACTTATTTTCATTTGGCTTTTAAACCATTTTATCGTTTTTTTAGCAGCTATGTTTTACGTGGTGGCTTTAGAGATGGCGTTCCTGGATTAACTGTGGCAACTATTAATGCTTATGGTGTGTTTTCTAGGTATGTTAAATTGATGTTATTGGAGCGCGGAATTAGGTAGGTTAAAACCAACTTTTTCCTTTCTTCAACTTTCTCTCAAAAGCTTTCAAACCATCCTCTCCTTTAATATCTAGACGTTGTACTTCATAATTATTTTTAAACGGAAAGGTATTTACCCGATTTCCAATACGTAAACCGTATGCTATTTTATTTTCATTTAGGACATCAAAAAACACTTTTCGCACCTCTCCTTTTTTAGGATAACTCCCGTAAGGATAAGCTAGTGTATTATGTATATTCAAATCATTATCTACTACAAACGCTTTACACTTATCGAAATCTTCTTGTATTGTTTCAACAGATAAATCGCTATAACGTCTATGCTCAAAAGAATGTAAACCCAATTCTATAGTTTTCGAATCCATAGTCTTTAATTGAGCAACAGTCATAATAGCCTCTTTACCTTTATCCCATTCGTTTACTGCTCCAACATATTTAAATGGAATATAAAAACAGGCTTTCAATCCGTATTTCTGCAATAATGGATATGCATATTCTAATTGATTTACGTAAACATCGTCAAACGTTATAATAACAGCTTTCTCTGGAAAATCTGCGGGTGTTTTTAAAGTCTGTAAATCGCTAAAATGTAAACTCGTATAACCGTTTTCTTTTAAAAATTTGAATTGTACTTCTAGGTTTTTAGCAGAAATAGTCAAGCCTTTGCTATTATTAGCATTAGCCGAAACACTGTGATACATTAAAATAGGAAGCTTAGCCATTTCGGTTTTATTATTCTAAAATAAATGAATGTAAATTGTTTACTTTTGACAAAGATAAAAAGGAGCTACTAAATACTTAGTAAAAAACCAATTTTTATAAATGATAAGCGCGTTAGCAATAACTTACAACGAAGAATCTCACATAGAAAGCTATATTGAAAGCTTATCTTTTGCCGATGAAATTATTATTGTCGATTCGTTTAGCACAGACAATACTGTTGCTTTAGCCAAGAAACATGATGTAACTATTATACAACGTAAATTTGTTAATTTTTCTGATCAGAAAAATTTCGCTATTTCACTAGCAAAAAATGATTGGGTTACTTTTTTTGATTTAGACGAAAAAATATCTCCAGAATTAATTAACGAAATTGTTACTACTGTAAAATCTAAAAACCCATTAAAAGCTTACAATATAAAGCGAAGCTTTAATTTTATGGGTAAACGCATAAAATACAGTGGTTTTCAAACAGATGTTGCGGTACGTTTATTTAATAAAAACTATTGTAAATATAACGGTAAAGCGGTTCATGAATCTATTGAAACAAGTGAGAAGGTAGGTCTATTAAAGCACGCTTTAGACCACCAAACGTATAAAACTTTCGATATTTACAACCAAAAACTTAATCAATATAGTAAGCTACAAGCCGAGGAATTATACAAGAAAAATGTGCGTCCGAATTTGTACCATTTTCTATTTAGACCTTGGTATCGCTTCATGCATCAATACTTTATAAGATTAGGTTTTATGGATGGCAAAGAAGGTTTTATTATAAGTTACGTTCATGCTTTTTCGGTTTACAAACGCTATATCCAGCTTTGGGCAATGTATAGAAATATAGAATAAATGAAGAACGTCTTTTTAGAATCTCACAATATAAAAAATCAATTTAATGGTTTTGGGCAGTTTAATCACCACCTCATTAAAGGACTTTATAATGCTGAGATTTCAGATTTTAAAATAACTTTAAACGCCAAAGATACTTCTGCTTTAAAAAAAGAGTTTGGCGACTATTATAATTACAACAAATACAAATCTCTATCTCGTAAGCCATTGTTTCGTATTCGTAAAAAGTATGATGTGTGGCATTGTTTAAATCAGAATATAAAAGTAGAGCCTTATCACAACATTCCTTATGTATTAACGGTTCATGATGTTAATTTTATAGATGAAGTATCTAACGATTTAAACCACGAAACGAACAAACGTTTTATAGAAAAACTAAATCGTAGTAGTGCTATTACGTACATTTCGGAATTTGCCAAAGCTTCTACTCACAAATATTTTAAAGTCCCAAAAGTTCCAGAATATGTTATCTATAATGGTAATCCTATTAAAGCGCTTTTAGACTTAAGCCAAACAAATATAAAACCAGTTACTAAAAGGCCTTATTTGTTTTTTATTGGCGGACTAACTAAGCGCAAAAATGTACATACTTTAGTGCAAATGCTTGAGCATTTACCAGATTACGATTTAGTGCTAGCTGGTGACGATAGTGACAACTATGTAAAAACAATCTTAGCTAAAACCTTAAAACAAACTAAAACAAACAATAGAGTGCATTGCATTGGCAAAGTTAACGCTGAAGAAAAGCAATACTATTTACAACACTGCGCTGCTTTTGTATTCCCATCTTTGTTAGAAGGTTTTGGTATTCCACCAATTGAAGCGATGCGCTTTGGTAAACCTGTATTTTTATCTAACCTAACGTCTTTACCTGAAATTGGAGGAGATTACGCTTTTTATTGGGATAATTTTGAGCCTAAATATATGGCCGAAGTATTTAAAAAAGGCATGCATACTTTTGAAACTAATAAAGCAACTTACGAGAAAGCTTATATTGAGCGCGCAATAAGTTTTAATTGGGATAAAGCAGCTTTAGAATATGCTGCTGTTTATAGGAGTTTATTGTAAATTAAGAACACGATTAACCCAATGTTCTATTCTGTATTTTTTTAGAATAGCTTCATCAACTTCTTGATAAGGAGAATTTACAAATTCGTCTGAAATCTCGAAATTATTTTCGTCTAAAAGCAAAATATTATTAGGATTGTAGAAATCGAAATTTACAATATCTTTATTTGTAGTAATTAGCTTTTTTTGAAGACCTAAAGCTTCAAAAACTCTAAAGGTTAAACCTGTTTGTTGTTTTCTTTGAAATTCTACAACTATTTTAGACTTTTTTGCAAGTTTGATTGCTTCATTAACATAAATAACTTGATCTACAACCTCAACAATCCCTCCTTCTGCAGCTTCTAGCTTTGGGTGAACAGAAATAAACTTAGAACTCCACCCTTTATTCTTTATGTATTTACCTAAATCTTCCAGCTGTTTAAATCTATAATCATCATCATTTCCAGAAATATTAAAAAATAGATATTCTGGATTTTTATTTACAGGACTCGTTTCAAAAATGTAATTGGTTATAAAATCGAAATTATATTTTTCAACATCAATTTTATCGAAGCTAAATATTTTATCGAAAAAAGGAATAATGTCTTGCTTTCTTGTTAAGCGTTGTGCACTATCCCAATAATACGCAACCAATCGCGTTGTCATCGTTTTAAGCTCTTTCAAAAACTTATTTGTTAAAAAGTCTGGGCGAATTATTAATATTTCATCTTGTTTTCCGATGGCACGAATATCATCTTCCATAAAGTAATAAGCCTTTTTTAAGTTTACACCTAAAAAGGTTTTAGATAGAACATTCTGAAGTTTTTCGTAAGGATTTTTAAATCCATTAAACTCCAAATAAGCAATATTTACCTCAACATCTTCTCGTCCTTTTAACTCTTGATAAAGGTATTCAACGTAACCAAAAGCTTTAGGACTAATTATAAGTATTTTTTTTTTACTCATTTTTAGTATTGTATTTACCTTACAAAGGTATATTTTTTTAACGATTTCTATAAAAGCTTAGTAAACAAGATTAAAAATCTTTAATGATTATTTACATTTGCTGTACTTATGAAAAATATTTCTGTAATTATAATAAATTATAACACTGCATTCTATACTTTAGAATGTATTCAATCTGTTATAAAATATACAAACAAGAGTATTAGTTACGACATTATAGTTGTAGACAATAATTCTGCTGTTAAAGATTATAATATTTTAAAAGAGAACTTTCCAATACAAGATAATATTTCACTACACAGAAGTAATATTAACACTGGTTTTGGAGGTGGAAATATGTTTGGAACCCAGTTTGCAAACTCAAAATACATATTGTTTTTAAATAACGATGCGATGCTACAAAACGATTGTTTGGGCATATTGCATAGTTATATGGAAATGCATCCAAAAGTTGGCGTGAGCTCTGCTCAAAATTACGATGAGCATGGTAAACATGTTATTTCTTTTGATCATGATAAAGGGATTAGAAAACTTATTTTTGGCCGTAGTTTTTTAGAAAATAATTTTCCGGAAACGTATCCAAAACGCAAAAAAGAATATACCGAACCTGTAACTGTAAACTTTGTTAATGGTGCTTTTATGTTTTTTAGAAGCGATGTGTTTTCAAAAATTGGAGGTTTCGATACTAATATCTTTCTTTATTTTGAAGAAATGGATACTTGTTTTAGACTAAGACAGCACAATTACACTAGTGTTTTAGTTCCCGAAGCTAAAATTTTACATTATCAAGGTGTAAGTACTGGAAGTAATAAAACCATTAGTAAAGAAGGTTTTATTTCGCATTTATATGTCATTAAAAAAAATTACTCTTTTGCTAAATATAGTTTTATACGTTGGTATTATTGTCTTACTTTTTTAATAAAACCTAAGAAATGGTTTATGTTACCATTGGCTTTAAAAGGAGCGCCTTTAGGCGAATCGTTAAAACAAAAACAGGAAATTAATTTTTAAATTTCTTTTTTAAATATAAAAAAAGAGAATATTTACTATCAAAAATCTTCTTTTTAAATTTTCTTTTAGTTCGCTTCAATCCTTTTTGTTGAGAATCGCTTAAAGCAATATTATCTAAAATATAATTAATAACTGTAACACTTGTTTTCCATCTAAAAACCTCCGATTTTGAAGACCAAGAGCTTTTTTCATGGACACGATAAACAGACATAACTTTTTTTAATTTCTTAATTTTTCTATCCTTTAAAACAGACACATACAATGGCCAATCCCCTATTGGCAATGTACTAAAAGCTTCAGGTAGAGTAAAATCATTTCTTATCATTACCGTTGGTGTATGCATAAAGTTTCCTTTAGAGAAATCATCTAAGTTATAATCCTCTTTTGCTGCACTTGTAATATTATCATCGATCAATTCTAGCTTTGTCTGATCGTAAATTTTAGCTTCATGAAAACAGATAGCATAATCACTATTAGTCTCTAAAAAACTTGCTTGAATTTCAAGTTTTTTAGTATCAAGCATAAAATCATCTCCTTCACAAAAAGCTATATATTTACCTTTACAGCTATTAATAACATTTACAAAATTAGGAACCATTCCAATATTTTTTTTATGGTATGTAATATTGAATTTGTTAGGATTTTTTTCTTGAAATGCTTTTAATATTTTCTGCGTATTATCTGTAGATGCATCATCTCCAATAACAATTTCAAAATCGAAAGTGGTTTCCTGAGCTAAAAAACTATCAATAGCTTGTGCTATAAACTGCTCATGATTATAAGTTAGTACAGCTATAGAAACTAATGGCTTAATCATATTTATTTTTAATTTGTTTTCCAGGCACACCAACTACAGTTGTATTTGCCTTCACATTTTTTATCACTACTGCTCCTGCTCCAATTACGGCATAATCGCCAATAATTACATCTGGAAGAATTGTACTACTCGCTCCAATAGATACGTAATCACCAATCTTACATCTTCCTAAAACAGTTGCTCTTGGAGATATTTCACAGAAATCACCAACTATTACATCATGGTGTAAAGCTGCATCAAAATTAATTAAATTCCCTTTTCCAATACTTACAGAATTACTAATAAAAGCACGTTGCATGACATTAGAACCTTGGCCAATAAAAACTTCAAACTCACCAACATGAGCATTAGTTGCAATAACAGTTGTAAATACGCCTCCTAATGCTTCGACTTTATTTACTAAGTTTTTTTTTATTGTTGTTGTACCAATTCCAGTACAAAATGCTGTACTTACAGTTTCAAAGTAATTTTTCAATTCTTGAAAACTAGTAATTATTTTAAACTTATTATAAAGCAATTCCGAAGTTTCGTTAGTCGAAATATTATCAAAAAAAACTAGAGGATTTACAGATTGATCTTGTAATATTTGTAGCATTTCTTTAGCATGACCTTTAGCTCCAATAATAACCATTATAAGGAATTAATTATGTTACAAATTATAGTTACTTCTGCTTTTTCTAGCTCATAAAAAAGAGGTAAACATAAAATTCTTTTACTAATATCTTCAGAAATAGGCATACTTACAGATGTTACTAAATAGGGTAATTTATTTAGTGATGGATAGAAATAACGTCGTGGAAAAATTTCTAATAGCTCCAAATGCTTTAACACTTTTTCCAAATGCTCCTCTGATTTTAAAATAACTGGCATGTAAGAATAATTTCTCTCTGTTGAAGCTCGAAAACTAAAGAGTTCTAAATTTAAATTATCTTGTAATAACGTCTCATAATGCTCTGTTAGCATTTTTCTTTTATCAATAATTTTATCAATATATGGCAAAACACTTAAACCAACAGCTGCTTGCATTTCTGAAGCTTTTGCATTGATACCTAACCCATGGTAATCTAAAGGTCCATTATGTCCAAAATTATGATGATAATAACACTTATTATATAATGTTTCATTAGGAATAAAAACAGCACCACCTTCTCCTGTATGGAATAATTTAGTGGCATGAAAACTGGTTGTTATAATATCACCATAAGAAAATATAGATTTCCCCTTATACTTTACGGCAAAACAATGGGCACCATCATAAATAACTTTAAGGTTGTGTTTTTTTGCAATAACCTCAATAGCATCAATATCGCACGGGTTTCCAAATACATGTGTTGCTAAAATAGCTTCTGTATTTTCTGTTATAGCAGCTTCAATTTTTAGTGGATCAATAGTTAACATTTCTCGTTCAATATCCACAAAAACAGGTGTGCAATTTTCCCAAATAATAGCAGATGTTGTAGCTACATAGCTAAATGGCGTTGTAATAACTTCCTTTGTAATACCTAATGCTTTTAAAGCTATTTGTATGGGCAAAGTGCCATTAGTAGTTATAAAAAAATTAGTAATCCCTAAATATTTTGACAACTTATTTTCTAGATCTAGAAGTAACTCACCTCTATTAGTTACTCTCTTCTTATCCCAAGCACTTTTTAAAATTTTTTCAAATTCTTCAATTGGCGGCAAAAAAGTTTGTGTTACATTTATCATATTAACAAAATTAGAAAACTTAAGTCTTTAACTACTATAAAAATAAATTATTTATAATATAAGATAGTTACATCATAAAATGCATAATTTTACATTATAATAGTTGAAAGTATGCAAAAAAAATACTAGTTATTCCTTCTTGGTATCCAAGCAAGGACAACGAGTTAGTTGGGTCTTTTTTTAGAGAACAGGCCAATTTATTAAATAATAATGGATTTAATATTAAAGTGCTTTATGGCGTTGAAAAAGAGGTTGGGCTATTTAGGTATTTAATAACAAGCTTTATAAGCTTCGTTAAAAGTAGCAATAGTGTTAATCTAAATTATCTAGAACAAAATCCTGAAGCTCATTCTTTTTCTATTCTTCATTATAAAAAAACCTCTCCAAAACTAAAACTAAAAAAAAGTAAACGTTTATATAATAGAGCTTTTAAAAATATAACCACAAATTGGCAGCCAGAACTTATTCATGCTCAATGCAGTGCTAATGCTGGTATTTACGCGCACTTTATATCTAAAACCAATAACTTGCCATTTGTAATTATTGAACACCAAGTCTTTTTATTAAACCATTACAATATTAAGGTGCAAAAAGGGATAAAAAAAGCTATGGAAAATGCTTATAAAGTTGGTGCAGTAAGCTACCACCAAAAGCGTTGTATTTTAATGAATGGAATTGATTGTAATCCAGAAATTATATGGAATTTAATGGATGAAAATAAGTTTAAAATTGCTGTTAATAATACTGATAAAAAATTCACTATTACGACCATTACTTATCCCGGATTAATTAAAGATTCTGAAACTTTTTTTAAAAGCTTAGAACTGTTTCAGACTATTTGCAAATCTGATTTTGAAGCTGTAATCATTGGAAACGATTCCTTTAGCGATATTTCCAAAGCAAACAGTTCTCACTTTGAGCTTTTAGCAAAAAAACACAATGTCTATGATAAGTGTCTATTTTTACCTCAGCTTAGTCGAAAGGAGATAAATACCAAACTGCAAGCTTGCGATGTATTTATATCTACAAGTGTTGCAGAAACTTATGGAGTTGCAGTACGTGAAGCTATGCTATGTGGTAAACCAATAATAGTTACTAAAAGTGGAGGTGTTGAAGATTCAATAACTAGTGATACTGGCATTTTAGTAAATCTTAAAGATGCACAATCTATAGCCGAAAACTTATTGAAAATAAAAAACAAGGAACACTCCTATAATCCCGAGAAAATTAGAGCCCATATAATTAACCAAAGTGGAACTGCTGCATTTATCAAAACAATGACACGTTTTTACAACTAAACTTTAATAAAAAAAGAACATATTTAGAACTATTGTTATAAATAGAAGTATAAAATATAGTTTTATGTCTATTAATTAATACTCCCAAATCGGCATTTATTATCTTTGAAAATTCAATATTAGAATCACTGAGTTAATAATATCAACTGAAAGGCAAATTAAAGAAATATTAGGAAGCTACAAGTCTAAAGTTATGCTACTTACAATTATAAAAAAGACATGAAAGAAGAAATAAACAAAGCTATAGAAGTTTTAAAACGTGGAGGCCTAATTTTATACCCAACAGATACTGTTTGGGGAATTGGTTGTGATGCAACAAACGCTGAAGCAGTACAGAAAATATATAAGTTAAAACAGCGAAAAGATAATAAATCGTTAATATGTTTGGTAAGTAACTACGGTATGCTTGAAAGACATGTGGACAATGTACCTAAAATGGCTTATACTATTTTAGATATTGCAGATAAACCTACAACAGTTATTTATGATTCTCCAGCAGGAATTGCTGAAAATTTAATAGCAGAGGATAATACTTTAGCTATAAGAATTGTAGATCATGATTTTTGCAAAAAAATGATTAGATATTTGGGACGACCAATAGTTTCGACATCTGCAAACTTAGCAGGTAAACCAACACCTAAATCCTTTAAAGAAATAGATGAAGCGGTTATAAAAGGTGTGGATTATGTCGTAAATTTGCACCAACAAAAAAATGGAGGAAATCCTTCGACTATTATAAAATTAAGTAATAGTGGTGGCGTAAAAATTATACGTGAATAGATAGTTAGTAAAGAGAATGAATCACAAAGAAGCACTAAAACATAACATATTTAAAATAATCTCAAAATCTGCTTTAGAGCTTAACATTGACAGTTACGTTATTGGAGGTTTTGTTCGCGATTACTTATTAAAACGCGGTGATGCAAAAGATATAGATATCGTTGCTATTGGAAGCGGTATTGCGTTAGCCAAACAAGTCGCTAAAAATTTACCAAATAAGCCAAAAGTTCAAGTTTTTAAAACCTATGGTACTGCAATGCTTAAACTCGATGATATTGAGGTTGAATTTGTTGGTGCAAGAAAAGAATCTTATAACGAAGACAGTAGAAATCCAATAGTAGAAAACGGCACATTGCAAGACGACCAAAACCGTCGTGACTTTAGTATTAATGCTTTAGCTCTAGATTTATCTGAAGCCAATTTTGGTAACTTATTAGACCCATTTAATGGTGTAGAAGATTTGGGAAATAAAATAATTCGCACACCTTTAGATCCAGATATTACATACAGTGATGATCCATTACGCATGATGCGAGCTATTAGGTTTGCAACACAATTAGGTTTCATTATTGAAAAAGAATCGCTTAACGCTATTACAAGAAACAACGAACGTATTAAGATAATCACCAACGAACGTATTGTTGTAGAGCTTAATAAAATTTTAGAAAGCAAAACACCATCTATTGGTTTTTTACTATTAGAAGAAACAGGGTTATTAAAATACATTCTTCCAGAATTAACAGCCTTAAAAGGTATTGATGAAGTAGAAGGACAAAAACATAAAGATAACTTTTACCATACTTTAGAAGTTGTAGATAATATTGCCAAACATACTAATGATGTTTGGTTACGTTGGGCCGCACTACTCCATGATATTGGAAAAGCACCAACCAAGAAATTTAGTAAAAAAGTAGGTTGGACTTTTCATGCTCACGAATTTGAAGGTTCTAAAATGGTGTATCATTTATTTAAGCGTTTAAAAATGCCTTTAAATGATAAAATGAAATTTGTACAGAAACTGGTATTTATGAGTTCGCGACCAATTGTATTGGCTCAAGATATTGTAACCGATTCTGCTGTGCGCCGTTTAGTATTCGATGCTGGAGATTATGTAGACGATTTAATGACGCTTTGTGAAGCCGATATTACGACCAAGAACCCAAAAAAGTTTAATAAATACCATGACAATTTTAAAATTGTTAGAGAGAAAATAATTGAAGTTGAAGAAAAAGATCATGTACGTAATTTTCAGCCACCAATTTCTGGTGAAGAAATTATAAAGACTTTTAATTTAAAACCTTCAAGAGAAATAGGAATTATTAAAGAAGCGATAAAAGAAGCCATTTTGGAAGGTATTATTCCAAACGAGCACGAAGCAGCTTTTAAGTTAATGATAGAAAAAGGGAAAGCTTTAGGTTTGAAAACTTCAAGTTAATTATGCTAAAAATTGTAAAAACAAATTCTGAAAATCCAGATTTTATTGCATTAGTAAAATCTTTAGACAGCTATCTAAAAATTACAGATGGTGATGAGCACGAGTTTTACAATCAGTTTAATAGCATTACTCTTTTAAAACACGTTGTTATTGCGTATCACAACAATATTGCAGTGGGTTGCGGAGCATTTAAACCTTTTAACGACAGCACTGTAGAACTTAAGCGCATGTTTACAGTACTTGACTATCGAGGACAAGGTATTGCAGGAGAAATTATAAAAACGTTAGAACTTTGGGCTCAAGAAATTGGTTTTACTACTTCGGTTTTAGAAACTGGCACAAAACAAACCGAAGCCGTTTCGTTTTATAAAAAATGTGAATACCGTATAACTCCTAATTATGGGCAATACAAAGACATGGAAAATAGTTTGTGCTTTAAGAAAATACTAGATTAAATGAAAAAGGATAACAAAAAAGTAATTTACTGGCTTTTTACGGGCTGTTTTTTAATCTTCATCATGGTAATTGTTGGAGGTATTACTAGACTAACAGATTCTGGTTTATCTATTTCTAATTACAAATTAATAACAGGCACAATACCTCCTATTGGAGAAGCTGCCTGGCAAGAAGCTTTTGCATTGTATCAACAATATCCCGAGTTTCAAAAATTGCATGCTCATTTTACTTTAGAAGATTTTAAAAGCATCTATTTCTGGGAATGGCTACATAGAGTAATTGGTAGATTAATTGGTATGGTTTTTATTATTCCATTTTTATACTTTTTAGCGACTAAACAACTCACAAAAAAAACAATAAAAAAATGTATTATCCTTCTTGTTCTTGGAGGTTTTCAAGGTTTTTTAGGCTGGTACATGGTAAAAAGCGGATTGGTAGACAAGCCAGATGTAAGTCATTTTAGACTAGCAGCACACCTAACAACGGCATTCTTAACGTTTGCTGCAACACTATGGGTTGCGCTAGATATAATATTCCCAGACAAAAAGACTATCGATAAAAAGTTTAAAAACCTTATTGTTGTTGGTTATATAGTATTAGTTTTTCAAATTATTTATGGTGCTTTTGTTGCCGGTTTAAAAGCTGGATTATTACATAATCATTGGCCTTTAATGAACGAAGGCAAATTTATGCACGAAACCGTTTATGTTCTTAATCCTTTTTACAAGAACCTTATAGAAAACCCTAGTGGCATTCAGTTTGTACACAGAACATTTGCCTATCTTGTAGTTATTATAATACTAATTATTTGGGTTCAATCTAAAAAATTAACACGCACAAGCTACCAAATAAAAGGAGTTAACTCATTACTAATTTTAGTTGGTTTTCAATTTTTATTAGGTGTTTTAACTATTATATACCAAGTTCCTTTATGGTTAGGTGTAGCACACCAAATTGGTGCTTTTTTCTTATTAAGTGCCATGACATTTACTTTACACAGATTTAGCAAGTAAGTATAAAAACGCATACCTTTGCAAACCTATTTTATATTAGCATGATTTACAGATTTAGAGTCATTTTAGACAACGATACAGAAGACGATATATTTCGCGATTTAGAGATCAAGGAAACAGATACACTAGAAGATTTGCACAATATTATTACGCAGTCTTTTGGTTTTGATGGCACAGAAGTGGCTTCCTTTTATTTAAGTGACGACCAATGGAATCAAGGAGAAGAGTTCTCTCTTTTTGACATGAGTGAAGGCATGAATCAAGTGCGTTTAATGAACGAAACTTCGTTATCCGATACTATTCACGAAGCGCAAACTAAACTTATTTATGTCTACGACTTTTTAAACATGTGGACATTTTATGTGGAACTTGCTGAAATTGCCGAAGAAAATGAAGGTGTCGATTACCCAAACTTAATGTTTGTACAAGGCCAAGTGCCTGATGATGCTCCGGAGAAAATATTTGAAGCAGAAAAGGATGAAGATTACGATGAGTTTGATGACGACTTTGATGTTAACGATTACGACAACTTAGATTTCAACGAAAACTGGAACTAAAGATCTTTAAGGTTCACGTCTTCATAATTACGCTTTACAAATTGTAAAGCACTTTTTAGAATGTGTCCCATATTATCACTATTCTTAAACTTTACATCTAATGTATGGTCGTAGATTCTACTTTTAAGTAACTCTATATTTTCTTGCGTAGAAATGCTATCGTTTATCATACAATCTAAAAGTGCATCTATTCTATCGTGAAAGCTTATCATTCTTTTAGCGATCATAGAGCGCTCTTCCATTTTATATTGATCTATGGATTCTTTTTGAAACCTTCCAGAAACCAATTGCACCATTTTAAAATTCTCTTTAAAAAACTGTGGTCTGTAGACGTTAAACTTACCTTCGTAGCATTGCTGATCGAAATCTATAGCGCGAATATTATAGATAACCTGATCAAAATCGTGCGTTGGCACAATAACGTAATTGTAAGCTCGCATATCTCCAAGTAGCCTAATCATACAACGCTCGTTAAACTTTACAAACTCTTTAGCTATTTGCGACTTCTCTGCTGCGGTACAACTTGATAGCTTTTTCGCAATAAATTCGTCACCAGGAATCCCTGTAATATGCTCCTCTATAAGCGTGTCTTTATATACCATAAAGTTAAGATTATAAGGCGACAACATATGCTCTAACTCCAGCCCATAAATACGCGAAGCATCAGCTTTCTTTACATAAAAATAGGAGTAATTATCGTTTAATATATTTCTAACTTTTACCCTAAAAGGTTTAGAATTACCAAAAGTGCAATAGTCTACAGCATCTACATTTAAAAATGGAATAGTCTTTTCATTTCCATCACTATGTAATTTTGTATATACGCGTTTAAGACTTAAATCTATCTCTGCTCTATCAAATTCGCTATAATACACACGAATCCAAAGTGTATCATTATCATCTTTATCATAAACGGTAATAGAACCTTGAAACCTCAATAGATCATCATAATCCATAGAAGCACGCGTGTTTCTATTATATTCATCTAAATAACCATGCAATTGACTATTGATAGTGTACGATGGCTTTTTTCTAGAAATTTTTAAATCTTTCATAACTTTAAGAATACTCAAATTTAAAACATTTAATACAAATGTTGTAACAAAAGTTTGCTAGCTTCGTCTTACTTTTAAACCAATTTATACTGCGTATTTATTTAAAGACGTTTAGTATCTAAAAATCAATCATCTTGGAAACCATTCTTCAAATTAGTAATCTTACAAAAAAATACGGTAATCTCACTGCTGTCAAAAATTTATCTTTTACAATAAAAAAAGGTAATGTTTATGGCATTTTAGGCCCAAACGGAAGTGGTAAATCTACAACCTTAGGCATAACCTTGAATGTTGTAAATAAAACAAGTGGAGACTTTAAATGGTTTGATGGTGCGATTTCTACACATGAAGCTTTAAAGAAGGTTGGAGCTATAATCGAGCGTCCTAACTTCTACCCTTACATGTCTGCTTACAAAAACCTAAAATTGGTTTGTAAGATTAAAGATATTGACTATTCTAAAATAGATGAAAAACTGGAAATTGTTGGACTTACAGAAAGAAAACATAGTAAATTTAGCACCTATTCGCTAGGAATGAAACAACGTCTAGCAATTGCCTCTGCATTACTTAACGATCCAGAAATATTAATTCTAGATGAACCTACAAATGGTTTAGATCCACAAGGAATCCATCAAATTAGAGCGATAATACAACAAATTGCGAGCCAAGGGACTACTATACTTTTAGCTTCTCACTTATTAGATGAAGTTGAAAAAGTTTGTACTCATGTTGTAGTATTAAGAAAAGGAGAAAAACTTTATTCTGGTCGTGTAGACGAAATGATTTCTAGTGAAGGTTTCTTTGAATTAAAGTATGAAGACGAACCTAAACTACTTCAATTTTTAGAGCAACATGCTTCAATAGAAAAGACAACTCAAAAGGATGGTTTAATTACAGCTTTTTTAAACACACCTTTATCTGCTTCAGAATTTAACAAACAATTAGTTGAAAGTGGTATATACATTTCTCACTTAGTCATGAGAAAAGAGAGTTTAGAAGAACAATTTCTTCAGCTTACTGATAACAAATAAAACCAACCAATTATACTGAACTTCTTTCAGTATTAAAATAACCACTGAAACATTTCAGCATAAAAACAAAAGATCATGTTAAGACTTTTAAATATAGAATTTATTAAACTGTGGAATAATAAGGCGAGTAAAATATTAATACTAGCTTATTTTATTCTTTTATCATCTATTGCATTAATCTCTGCTATAAAATTTGATTTTGGAATGTTTAAATTTCATTTGGCAGAACAAGGCATTTTTAATTTCCCATACATTTGGCATTTTAATACCTTTGTTGCAGGATTATTAAAATTTTTCTTACTTATTGTAATTGTATCTATGGTTGCAAATGAATATAGTAATAAAACCATTAAACAAAATTTAATTGATGGTTTAAGTAAAAAAGAATGGATTTTATCTAAAGTCTATACTGTTGTTGTTTTTGCATTAATTTCTACTGTATTCGTCTTTGTTATCTCTTTAATTTTAGGTCTTATTTTTTCAAGTTATACAGAAATTAATATCATTTTTTCTGATTTAGAATATCTCGTAGCATTCTTTATTAAACTCTTTGGTTTCTTTTGCTTAGGCCTTTTTGCCGGAATGTTAATTAAGCGTTCGGCATTTGCAATAGGCGCAATTGTTGTCTATTTCTTTATTGAATTTTTTAGCTACTTAATATTTAAAGGTTTTTACAGAGATTCTGATATTGTAGACAACATCTATAATTTCTTACCATTTAAATCGCTTTGGAATTTAATAGATGAACCCGGTTCTAGACTTGGTGCTGTTAAAGAACTTGCTAGTGCGGCAGGACAAGACTTAAGCTATGATTATGCTGTACATTGGTACGAAATTGCAATTGTGTTAGGTTGGTCTGCACTATTTATCTACTTATCTTATAGACTCCTATTAAAAAGAGATTTATAAGATAACACTTAACAATCTGTTTTATTTTAACACATAGACTATAGATATCTCAAAGTATTTACGATATCTTTGATAGCTATTGCTTATAGTAAATGAAAAAGATTGTACTCATACTTATTATGCTTTTATGCTGCGCATTTTCTAATGCGCAAAAGGAAGCCTCTAATTGGTATTTTGGTGATAATGCCGGCGTAAACTTTAATTTAGGAACAGATACTGTTTCGGCTGTTAGTAATGGACAATTGGCTACCGAAGAAGGTTGTACTAGTATTTCAGATTCAGATGGTAATTTATTACTTTATACAGATGGTAGAACTGTTTACAATGCCAACCACGGTGTTATGCCTAATGGAACTGGTTTAAAAGGTGATGCTTCAAGTACACAATCTGCTATAATAATACCAAAACCAAACGATCCAAATATATACTATATTTTTACTGTCGATTCTCCTTCGTTGGATAATATAGATTATGGTTTTAATTATTATGAAGTTAACATGACACTCGATGGAGGATTAGGTGATGTAACAAGTAATAATGGTGTTAACTTGTTACCAAATACTTCCGAAAAATTAAGTGCAGTACTTAAAGACTGTAATACTAATAATATTTGGGTAATTACTTTTGCAGCTAATAATGGTGGTGAAAATAACAATACTTTTTATGCTTACGAGGTAACTAGTGCAGGAGTAAATACAACACCTGTAGAGTCTACTTTTAACATTAACATTAACGAACCAAGAGGTTACTTAAAATTCTCTCCAGACGGGACCAAACTGGCTTGTGCTAACATAGCAAAACCTATGTTGTTATTAGATTTCGATTTGGTAACTGGTATCGCGAGTAATTTAATTAGTTTTACTCCAAATCTCACTTCTCCTAGTGGTAATTTACAACAAGCTTATGGCGTAGAATTTTCTCCTAATAACGAATTATTATACGTCTCAACTTTTTTTACAACTGGTAATAACATTAATGATCCCAACAGCCAATATGGTGCTTTATTACAATACAACCTATTAGCTCCTAATATACTTGGATCTCAACTTGTACTTGACGAGAGACAAACGTATCGCGGTGGTTTACAGTTAGGACCAGATGGTAGATTATACCGTGCTATGAGTGATTCGTACAGTGATGGTGCTTCATTTTTATCTGTTGTAAATAACCCAAATCAATTAGGACTGGGATGCAACTATCAACATAATGCAATAACTTTATCTGCTAATAGCAGACAAGGCTTACCTCCTTTTATCACTTCTTTTTTTAGTGAAAATATTGATATCATTCAAGACGGCAATAGCACTACCGAGTTATCATTGTGCGAAGGCGACATTTACACTTTAATGGCTGAAGATATTCCTGGAGTAACATATACATGGACGCAAGACGATTTACCTTTACCAGAAAGCGATTTCGACTTAATTATTACAGAACCTGGCTTATACAAAGTCGTAATAGATGTTAATGGAGATGCTTGTGGTTTACTTGAAGGAGAAGCTAAAGTATCTTACTTTAGCGTACCACTTGCTAATGCTCCTGCAAGTATGGTAATATGTGATGATGATAATAATGATGTCGTAAATTTTGATTTCTCAACTCAGACTAATGCAATATTAAACGGTCAAGACCCGACAGTTTATGGTGTAACATACTACACATCATTGGCAAATGCTAACGATGTAACCAATGGTATAATTGGTGCGTTTGAAAACACTAGTAATCCCCAAACAATATACGCTAGGATAGACAACTTAGACAATACTAACTGTTTTGACATTACAAGTTTTGAAATTACAGTATTCGATACACCCATAATTGCAGGTTCTAATGATTTGTTTGCTTGCGATAGTGACACAAATCCAATGGATGGGCAAACAACATTAGACCTATCAAGTTTTGATGCCATTATTCTTGGCTCTCAAGATCCAGCACTATTCGGTATTACGTATTATGGGTCTCAGAATGAAGCCGATACTGCAACGAATAATCATCCAAATAATTATTTTGCTACAAACGAAACATTATTTATTAGAATTGAAAACAATAGCAATACAGATTGTTTTTCTACAGGAAGTTTAAATTTAATAATTAACCCACTTCCTGAAGCATTTGATGCGGAAATCTACCAATGCGATGAACAAACAGCGATTGATGGATTTACAACCTTTAATCTTACACAAGCAAATAATGATTTAACTGGAAACGCAACAGATAGAGTTACGCAATTTTACCTAACACCAACTGATGCTCAAAATGACATAAATGAATTAAATGGGAATGCTTACAATAACATTAATAACCCGCAAACCGTATACGTTAGAGTTACCAACTCCTTAACAAATTGTTTTAGTTTTAGTACACTTGTTTTAGAAACTAGTGATACTCAAATTAATGATTATACTGCACAACCCGAATGTGATGAATTAGGAAGTGAAGACGGCTTAAACTCTTTTAATTTAGACACCTTTTCTACAAATATTTTGGCAGGTTTACCAGCTGGTTTAGATATTACGTATTATGAAAACTCCAATGATGCGCTTCTAGAAAACAATCCATTAAGTTCTCCATACGAAAACACTGTTCCATACTCACAAACTATTTATGTTCGTGTTGAAAACGATAATGCATGCTATGGTATAAATGAAGTGCACTTAACTATAGAACCATTACCTCCATTAAATAATAATGAAACACTATTGTATTGTTTAAATGAATTCCCAAACACGATAACCTTAGATGCTGGGTTAAACGATAATTCTGCAAACTATAGTTTTAGCTGGTCTAATATGGAAAACACAGAAACTATAGAAATAAACACAGTAGGAACCTACACAGTAACTGTTTCAAACAGCAACACTTTATGTAGCAACACAAGAACTATTATTGTTGAGCCATCTAATATCGCAACCATAGAAAATATAAATATTACCGATGGTAGTATAAATAACAACTTAATCACTATTCTAACGAGTGGAGAAGGTGAATACTTGTATGCATTAACAGATCAAGAAGGAAATACAACACCTTTTCAAGCTAGTAATGTTTTTACTCATTTATCACCAGGAATCTATAGTGTAGCTATTAGAGATATCAAAAATAATTGTGGCGTAATTACCCAGAATGTTTCTGTTATTGGTTTCCCTTTATATTTTACTCCAAATGGAGATACAATTAATGACACATGGCAGGTCTATGGTGTATCAGAAATATTTCAACCAAACTCTGAAATATTAATTTTCGATCGCTATGGTAAACTCATTACACAAATAAAAGCTTCGGGCCCTGGATGGGATGGCACATATAATGGAAAACCCTTGCCACAAAGTGACTATTGGTTTTCTGTAACTTTACAAGATGGCCGTTTATATAAAAATCATTTTACTTTAAAACGTTAATAAATGACTAATACCTTTAAAATATTCACCTTTTTTATAGCAATCGCATTTTCTTCTTTTGCATTAGCGCAACAACAAGCTTCTAATTGGTATTTTGGGAATAATGCAGCTATTAATTTTAATTTAACAAACAACTCCGTATCCTCGGTAGATAATGGACAATTAATTACTGCTGAAGGTTGTACAAGTATATCTGACGAAAATGGAAACTTAATTTTATATACAGATGGATCTACAATTTACAATGCTGCCAATTCAATTATGGAAAACGGTAGTGGTCTTTTAGGAGACGATTCTAGTACGCAATCAGCTATTGCTATTCCAAAACCTGACGATTCAAACATATATTATGTATTTACGGTTGGATCCAATTCTAATTCTACTGGACTAAATTATTATACAATCGATTTATCTTTTAATAGCGGCTTAGGAAAAGTGGTTGGCAGCCATACTAATTTATTAATTAAATGCGCTGAAAAAATTTCTGCAGTCTTAAAAGACTGTGCGACAGGAAATATTTGGGTCATGGCATTTTCTAATGCTGATGGTAATAGTGCTAATAATATGGATACCTTTCATGCTTTCGAAATTAGCTCTACCGGTGTAAACACAACGCAAGTAAAATCGACCTTAGATATGTCTATTTCTGATTTTAGTGGAAATTTAAAATTTTCACCAAACAGTTCTAAATTAGCTAGTGCTAATGGTAATGCTGGTGTATTTATTGCCGATTTTGACGCCAATTCAGGATATGTTTCTAATCCAGAATTTCTGGATACGCAATCGACCTCTGACATATCTTACGGAGTAGAATTCTCTCCTAATAGTCAATTGCTTTATGTTTCGACATATACATCTGGAATAGATCTTAGTAATCCCGATGGAGCTCCTGCAAATTTTTCTGATTTATTACAATACAACGCTTTTGCTCAAGACATTTCAGCGAGTAAACTAGTTATCGATCAACGACAGCTTTACCGAAGTAGTCTTCAATTAGGACCTAACGGAAAAATATATCGTTCTTTAAGTTTAAATTATTCTGAAGGTATTCCATATTTGAGTACCATTGAAAATCCTAATAGCCTAGGAAGCGCATGTAATTATCAACACGAAAGTGTAGATCTTAATGGAAAAGATTGCAGACAAGGTTTACCTCCTTTTATTCAATCGTTCTTTACCCAACAGATAGATATTATTCAAAACGGCAATAACACATCAAACCTTACTCTCTGTATAGGTGATACTTACACTTTAACTACAGAATTTATTCCTGGTGCAACTTATTCGTGGAGTCAAGATGGCAATCCTCTTTCAGAGGCAAGTAATGAGCTTGAAATAAGCACACCCGGAGACTACCATGTACTAATTGAAACAAATACCAATTGTGGTGACCAAAACGGGCAAGCTATAGTCAATTACACAAGTGGTCCTGATGCTTATGACGCTAGTTTAATTCAATGTGGTTCTTCAGATTTTTCTACTTTTAATTTAAATCAAGCAAACGAAGAGCTAACTGGCAGTATTCCTGGATTATCTACTCAGTTTTTCTTAACACAAATAGATGCAGACAACAATACAAATCCTTTAAATGCATCTTCCTACACCAACATCTCTAATCCTCAAGACATATATGTTCAAGTTATAGATACTAATATTAATTGCTTCAATACTTCAACCCTATCAATTGGTATTAGCACTTCTCAAGTTGAGAACTATAATGCTCCAGAAGTTTGTGATGAAATAGATTCTCCCGATGGGATTAATACATTCAATTTAGATGACTTTTCTCCGCTTATTTTAAATGGTTTACCTGGGTTCAGCATTAAATACTTTGGCAGCTATAATGATGCTTTATTAGAACAAAACGAATTACCTTCAATCTATAATAACATTACACCTTACACTGAAACCATATATTCAAGAATTGAAAACGGAAATATTTGTTATGGTATAAATGAAGTCCTTCTAACTATAAACCCACTTCCTAAAATTGGTGTAGATGAAACAATACTCTACTGTATAAATGACAGTTCGCTGTCTATAGTTTTAGATCCTGGATTAGTAGACCCTAATACTTCTAATTACACTTTTTATTGGAACACTGCTGAAAGCACCCAAACTATTGCTATTAACTCTATAGGCATATACACAGTTACAGTTACAAATAACATAACAAATTGCTATAATACTAAAACTTTTAATGTTGAATCATCAAATATAGCAACAATAGAAGAGATTATTATCAGTGATGGACAAACACAAAACAACAGCATTACCATTTTAACTTCTGGTGAAGGCAACTATGAGTATGCCATAGAAAATGAAGATGCCATTTCAACTCCTTTTCAAACCTCAAATACATTTACAAACCTAAAAGCTGGCGTTTATAAAGTTTCTATTAGAGACATAAAAAATGATTGTGGAATTATTGAAAAGGAAGTATCTTTAATAGGTTTTCCTTCATATTTCACTCCTAACGGAGACGGCAAGCACGATACATGGCATTTTTATGGGGCCAGTAGAAAATTTCAATCGAACGCAAAAGTATTTATTTACGACCGTTTTGGTAAATTAATTACACAAATAAAACCTAATGGACCAGGTTGGGATGGCACATTAAATGGTACTCCTTTACCACAAAGCGATTACTGGTTTTCTGTAACTTTACAGGACGGTCGACAATTCAAAAACCACTTCACTTTAAAACGTTAATTATGCTCTTATTTGTTTAAGTAAAGAACCTCCATATATTTTAAGTTAGGGTTTCTCTTGTTTCAGTTGTTATAATAATGGTAAATTTACCCGGGAAATTATATTTCAACTTAAGTTTCCTCTCAAATTAAAATATCTCTTTAATGTTAAAAAATACTTTTAAAGTACTACTTACGCTTGTTTTATTATTTCAATCTACTAATGCAATAGCCCAACAACCTAACGACTGTATTGACGCCGTAGTAGTTTGTGGTGATTCAAATGTTGTACTAGATGTTAATGGCGCAGGAACGACTGGAGAATTTCCGCAATCATGTAGTAGTAATGAAACAAACAGTCTATGGCTAGAAGTAACAGTGGTTACTAATGGAACATTAGCATTCACCTTAACTCCTAATAGCACAAACATTACTGAAGATTATGACTTTTTTGTCTTTGGCCCTAATCCGCAATGTGGAAGCCTAGGACAAGCTATTCGATGCAACACCACTAACCCTCAGGCTTCTGGACAAGGTAACAACTTAACAGGAATGAATAACACCTTAGCATCAGGCTCTGGATCTCAACCTACTGGTGGGCCAGGCGCTCAAGGAAACAGCTTTGTAACTGAAATTAATGCTATTGCAGGAGAATCATATTTTGTGGTTATTGACAGACCTGTTGGTAACAGTCCTTTTAGCTTAGACTGGACTGGAACAGCTCAATTTAGCGACGCTCCAACAAGTGAAACAGATCCGTCAGACAACTCCTTAGATATTACCCTATGTAGTGCTGGTAATTCGTCTTCATTTAATTTAGAACAAAACACACCACTTATTATTGGTTCTCAAACAGATGTTGAAGTCTTTTATTACGAAAATGAAAGCGATGCAAATATTGGTTTAAATGCTATAATGAGTCCATATCCAAACTTAACCAATGGTCAAACCATATATGCAGCAATTACAAATACCAATACAGGTTGTTTTACAATCCAAGAATTCAATCTATTTGTAGATTCAATGCCTGTAATTAATATGCCATCAGACATGGAAGTATGCGATGATGACCTAAACGACCAAATTGAACTTTTTGATTTAGACTCGCAAACAAATACAATTTTAGGCACTCAAAATCCTGCAGATTTCACAGTAACATATCACGAAAGCGCAACAGATGCAGATTCAGGAAATAATGCCTTGGTAAGTCCTTATCCAAATGTTACAAATCCAGACGAGGTATTTATTCGTATCACACCAAATACTACAACTAATAGCTGTTACGCTTTTTCTTCAACGCCTTTTAACCTAATAGTAAATGCAAAACCGCTAGTAAATGTAATTCCAGATTATGGAATTTGCGATGTAGATAGTGATGGTTTTTCTGAATTTAATTTACCATCCCAGGACACCTCCTTAATTAATGGGCAAGCAAATGTGGTAGCTTCTTATTTCGAAAATCTATCAGACGCCATTGGGAATATTAATGTTATTCCAAACCCTACTAACTACACTAATATTAATGTTAATACGCAAGAAGTTTTTGTGAGGTTAGAAAACACAACTACTAGTTGTTTTACTACAACATCTTTAAATATCGTTGCGCAAGCTCAACCTGTAGCTACCACAATATCAGATTACAACATTTGTGACAATGATACAGACGGTGATGACACTAATGGATTCACCATATTTGATTTAACCACACAAGATTCAGCAATAATTAATGGTCAAGCAAACACAACCGTTACCTATTTTGAAAACTTAATAGACGCTCAAAATAGTACTAATCCAATAACAACTCCAACATCTTTCACTAATACAACCGTTAATACCCAAGTAATTTTTGTTAGACTAGATGGTTCTGTAATGGATTGTTTCTCGGTAACACAGTTTAATATTGTTGTAGATGAATTACCCGAAGTACAAAATGCAACTTTAGTTCAATGCGACGAAGATGGAACACCTGATGGTTTTACAGAATACAATTTAAATGAAGCCAACGAAAACGTAATGATTAGCGGTAATACTTCAGGTTTTAATTATACACACCATTTAACTTTAACTGATGCTCAGGGAGCCGTAAATGCAGTAAATCCGTCTCCATTTACAAATACAACAAATCCACAAACTATATATGTTCGTGTTGAAAATGGAATTACTGGATGTTTTCGCACAGCAGAATACGTTTTAGAAGTAACCGCTACAGATATTAATAATGCAGGGTTAAATGAATGTGATGATGATTATGATGGTTTTGCAGAGTTTACACTTTCTGATGCTGATTCAACAATATTAGCAACTTTACCTCCAGGTTTAACCGTTGCCTATTATGAAACTGCTAACGATGCGCAATTAGAGATTAACCAACTTCCAAATCTGTATACTAATACAATACCTTTTTTACAAACTATTTTTATTCGTGTAGAAAATGCTAATGACTGTTTTGGTATTGCCAATATGGCTATAACTGTAGATCCTCTACCAGAAAACAATACCGTAAATAACTTAATCGTATGCAACGATACAGCAACACTTACAAACATTAACTTGTCTCAATTTGATGCTGAAGTGCTAGGAACACAAAACGCAACTAATTTCACAATTAATTATTTTGAAACACAAACTGATGCCGACAATAACACAAATGCATTAACAAGCCCATATACAAACTCAACTAACCCACAATCTATTTTCGTTAGAATTGAAAATAATATAACTGGATGTACAATTACGACTATTAACTTTGAAATAATAGTAAACATCAATCCAGAATTTGTTATCCCTACTCCATTAGAAATTTGCGATGATGAAACTACTGATGGTATTAATGAGTTTGATTTAACCCTAAAAAACAACGAAATTTCAGGTGGTAATCCAGCGTACGCTGTAACGTATTACTTTACGCAAGCCGATGCTGATGGACAAGTAAACCCATTAGTAAGTCCATATACTAACGTTGTGCCAAACATGCAAACTATTTATGTAGGTGTGCAAAATACAGACACAGGTTGTTACGATACAACTTCATTAGATTTAGTAGTAGAGCAAGCACCAGTAGCTTTCACACCAGCCGATTTAGAATATTGCGATCCAGACAGTGATGGCTTTGGAGAGTTCATGTTATCGGATACCGAAGCAGAAATCACAGGAGGTGCACCAGGACTTACAGTAACTTACCACGAAACTATGGCGGATGCCGACAACAATGTCAATGCTTTAGCAAGTCCATACAACAACATTGTAGTAGACACACAAACCATTTATATACGTGTAGAAAGTTCTACAATAGCAACAGATTGTGCAACATTTGTAGACTTAATACTTACTGTCAACCCAACACCACAAATAACAACAGCAGCAGTATTAACACCGCTAGAAGTTTGTGATGACAATGCAGACGGTTTTGCAAGTTTTAATTTACCAACAAAAGAACTAGAGATTTTAAACTTATTAGATGCAGATGCAACTAACGATTTAGATCCTACATTATATACTATTACATATTACACATCAGAGGCTAATGCCGAAGCACCAACCAATGCTATCGCAACGCCAAACGCTTATGTAAACACAACCGTAGATGCACAAACCATTTGGGTACGTGTAGAAGATAATGCTACAGGTTGTTACAAAACGGTGGCTTTAGATTTAATAGTAAATCCATTACCAGTATTAGTACAGCCAACAGCACTGAATTTATGTGATGTTAATAATCCCGGCGACGAAGTAGAAGCTTTTAACTTAGAAGATGCTAATGCAGAAATACTAGCCGGACAAACAGGTATCACTTTAACTTTTTTTAGCACACAAGCTGGAGCAGATACAAACGACGGTGCTGTAGAAATTTTTAGTCCATACTCAAATATAAGTAACGCACAAACGGTTTACGTAAGAGCAACTAATAATGTTACAGGTTGTGTAAGTACAATTACTTTAGATTTAAGAGTAAACCCATTACCATCACCAATAGCTTCACCAATGCCATTAGTAGCCTGTGATGATGATAATGATGGTTTCTTTGATATGTTCGACTTAGAGAGTCAATCTACAATTATCGAAAACGGAGAGCCAAACGTAAGCACTCAATATTACGAAACACAAGCTGATGCTATGAGTGGTACTAACCCATTAGCAAGTCCTTATGCAAATATTGTAGAAGACCTACAAACAGTTTTTGTAGTAGTCACTAACGATTTAACACTTTGTAGTACAATCGTAACTTTAGATTTAGAAGTATTACCTTCACCAGTAGTACCAATAGCTATCGCCGATTATATTATTTGTGACGATGATAACGATGGTGTTAATCAATTTGATTTTGATGCCGTAATTACACCACAAATTTTTACAGCAGGACAAACAGCAGCAGATTTCACACTAAGCTACCACACTACACAAGCCTTAGCAGACTCAGGAAACAACCCAATAGTAAACACCAGTAATTATACTAATGTTTCTAATCCACAGACTATTTACATTCGTTTAGTAAGCGTTGCCAATGGTTGTGTAACAACAGGAAGTTTTGTTATTCGTGTAGAATTTCCACCAGTAATCGATACTAACTACGATAACATCTTAACGCAATGTGACGATTTAGATGCCAATTACATGGAAGCTAATGATGGCTTTACATTCTTCGATTTAACGGTTGAAGATATCGAAATCACAGGCGTAGCCAACGTAAGTTGGATTGTTACTTATTACGAAACATTAGCCGATGCGCAAGCAGATACTAATGCGATACCAGATCCAACAGCGTATGAAAATACAATGACAGGTCCACAAACACTTTACGTAAGAGTAACCGATAGTGATACAGGTTGTTTTAGCTTTACAACAGTAACTATTCGAGTAATCCCAAATCCATCACCAAGCCCAGATCCAGTAGATTTAGAACTGTGTGATGATATAGAGATTGTAGGACCAAACGATTTATTAGAAACCTTCGATTTAACACAAAACGAAGCTTTCATTATAAATGGAGAAGTTGGTGTAACAGCAAGTTATTACATCACACAAGACGATGCTATTATGGCAAACAATGCGATAGTAGATCCAACAATGCATATTAACGAAGATCCTGCAGCTCCAGGCGTAGCAGTAACACCGCAAACTATTTTTGTACGTCTTACCAATGGAACAGACCCAACAGGATTAGCAGGAACAGGTTGTTATAGTTTAGTAAGTTTCGATGTTATTGTAAACCCATTACCAGTGGTTACACCGGTAAACGATTATGTTATTTGTGAACTGAATACAGACAACGTTGCAGATTTCGATTTAACAACAATGACTGCATCAATATTAAACGGACAAGATCCAGCAATATTCACAGTTACTTACCATGAAACGCAAGCAGAAGCAGATGCTTCAATGAACGATTTAACAGCAAGTGGAGATTACACTAATACTAGCGACCCACAAACTATTTACGTAAACATTACAAATACCGTAACAGGATGTGATACTACTGTATTAACCTTCAATTTAGTTGTAGATGAAGCAGCACAAGCAAATCCAGATGGTGTAGCAATTGTTTACGAAGTCTGTGACGATACTATGGAGTTCGATAACGATACCACAAACGATATGGTAGAGTTCGATTTAGCAACACAAAATCCTTTAGTATTAGATGGTCAAGATCCATTAAATTACACGGTAACGTATTACGATAATCAAGTAGATGCAGATGCCGGTACAAACCCATTACCATTTATTTATACAAATACTGTAAACCCACAAGTGATTATAGTAAGAGTAGATAATGATATTCCGGGCACATTAAATTTAGACCTTACAACATTAACTGCTGGATTAGATGTTAATGGCGATGGTACAATAGATACTATCGACACGAGCACACCAGCAGATGGTATTTTTGATATTATAGATATCAACGGTGATGGTATAGCAGAAGGCTTTGATACCGATGCAGATGGTCTTATCGATTACATCGACTTAGATGGTGATGGAAATGGAGACTTAGTAGATTTAAACAATGATGGAGAAGTAGATAATGATACTTCAGCATGTTATGAAACAGCAACACTTACATTACAAGTAAACCCAATGCCATCGTTTACATTAGAACCAGAGTATTTATTATGTATTAATACTAATGGCAGTGAAATCGTTAATTCACCAGTGGTAAACACAGGATTAGATCCTGCATTATATACTTTTGAATGGAACTTAAACGGTACAGTGCTTCCAGGAGAAACGGCAGAGTTTATAGAGCCAACAGAAGGCGGTACCTATGGTGTTGTAGCAACAGATATTGCAACAGGATGTTCAAGTATTGAAGTGAATACTTTAGTAACAGTAAGCGAGCCACCAGTAGTAACATCAGAAATAACAACACTAGCCTTTGCCGATCAACACGATGTAGTAATTACCGCAACAGGAACAACAAGTACTTCAATAGCAGTATACGAGTTTAGTATTGATGGCGGAAGTTGGGAACTAGGAACGTTAAATGCAGCAGGAGAATACACGTATACTTTTACAGATATTGAAGCAGGAGAACACACTGTAACGGTAAGAGACACGATAGGTTGTGGAGAAACAACAATACCAGTTATGGTTATGGATTACCCATTATACTTTACGCCAAACGGCGATGGTTACCACGATACATGGAATGTTTACGATATTGGAACACAGCCAGACGCAGTAATTTATATATTCGATCGTTATGGTAAACTCTTAAAACAATTAAGTCCAACAGGCGCAGGATGGGATGGAACCTACAATGGTAACCCAATGCCTACAAATGACTATTGGTTTACATTAGAGTATAGAGAACCTAGTACTAATGCTAAGAAATCTTTACGTAGCCACTTTACGCTGAAACGTTAGAAAAGTAATTATATTAAAAAACGCCCGAACAAATGTTCGGCGTTTTTATTTAAAATAAAATATAAACAAAAATATTCGTAAGTTTATGTCATTATAAAACTGGAATGAGAATTATAAATTCACTCTTATTAATTGCTATATTTTTTCTTCATTTTGAAGTAAAAGCACAAGACATTTCCATTTTTCAACAGTTTAATGGCCGTTATGATTATTTAGCAATAGGAAATACATTAAACCAAGCGGAAAATAATATCTCAGGAGATTTTTGTGAAACTTTGCCTTCTTCCCAAGCAAACCTAAACATAAACAGTACTTACACGGTAATAGCCGCATATTTATATTGGGCAGGTTCTGGGTTAGGAGATAATGAAATTTCTTTTAATGGCACTCAAGTTATTGCTGCAGATACCTATAATACTACTTATTCCGATTCTGGGTTTGGTGATTTAAATTACTTCTCCTGCTATGCAGATGTAACAAATCAAATTATAAATGAAGGCAACACTACATATACTCTTTCAGATTTAGACATCTCTGAAACTTTAGCAAATAATCCTGGGTACTGCAGTAATCGAACAAATTTTGCAGGCTGGAGTTTATACGTCATATTCGAAAATAGCGCGTTACCATTAAACCAGGTAAACCTATTCCAAGGTTTAGAAATTATAAATAGAAATGTAACAGAAAAAATAATTTTACTTGAGAATGTAAATGTACTTGATAACGACAATGCTAAAATTGGTTTTTTAGCTTGGGAAGGAGATAATGCTCTAAACTTTGGAGAAAGCCTCTCTATAAATGGAAATGTTATTTCTAATCCACCATTAAATTTAGCAAATAATGCTTTTAATGGTACTAATACTTTTACTAATTCTACAACATTTTATAATGCCGATTTAGATGTTTATAGTATAGAAAACAACATTGCAATTGGAGATACTCAAGTCGAAATCAAACTAACAACTGGAGCCATAAACCCAAATACTGGTGTTTTTAATGCCGATTTAATAATAATTAACAACATAATTACTGTTTTAAACAGTCAACTACCAGACGCCACAATAAGCATTAATACCACCGAAGTAAGTTGTGCTACAAGAGTAATAAATATTAGTTATACTGTTTACAACACTAATAGTACAAATCCTCTACCTGCAAATACACCAATTGCAATTTATGCTGAAGGCCAATTAATAGCACAAACAGCAACTGAAAACAACATACCAATTAACGGCAGCGAAAATGGTATAATCACAATTGAATTACCATCATCAATTCCAGATGACTTTTTTTTAAATATTGTAGTTGATGATGATGGAACTGGAAACAGTACAGTAATTGAGATTATAGAAACTAATAATAGCAATGAAACAGTAATTTCGTTATTGCCAGAACCTACAGTTACCAATTTATCTAATTTAGAGTTGTGCGATATAGGATTTAATACTGCAATTTTCAATTTATTCGATGCGCTATTGGAGATTGATGAAACTAATTATATTAGTTTCACTTTTTATGAGTCGCTTGAAGATTTGCAACAAAATACAAATAGTATTATTAATTCAGAAAATTATCAATCCTTAACAACGCCGCAAATCATATTTATAAACGCAGAGAAAAATAATTGTTACGATATTTTCACTTTCCAACTAAACACCAAAAACTGCCCTCCATATATTCCTGAAGGCTTCTCTCCAAACAACGATGGTTATAATGACTTTTTCAATATTCAAGGCCTCTATGGTATTTTCGAAAAGCATGAATTATTAATCTACAGCAGATATGGGAATCTTATTTTTAAAGGCAACGACGAATTAAAATGGTATGGCATTTCTAACCAAGGTTTTAACAAAGGTAAATTAGTGCCAACAGGAACTTATTTTTACGTATTAAAGCCAAATGACCCTAATTATGGCAATTATACTGGATGGATTTACCTAAATCATTGAAAATGAACATGTATTTCGTCGAAATATTTTGCACTTAAACTAATAATCGTTATTTTTGCACAGTTAAACCGTTTTATTGATCAGCGGCTGATTAATTTTAAAGGTATTAACGCCCCAAAAATGAAATACAACCTACCTACATTATTACTGTTGTTTTTTGCTTTGCAATTAACTCAGGCACAACAGATTTCAATAGACGACACCCAAACTCCCGAGCAGTTAATTAATGCACTAATTGAAGGTTGTGTGGAAGTCTCTAATATATCAAGCACTATCAATGGTAGTGTTAATGGATTTTCTAGTTATGGATTTTTCGAAAAAGGGAATTCTAATTTTCCTTTCGAAAATGGAATTGTACTTTCTTCTGGAAATGTCAATTCTGCAGGAAATGCACAAAACACAAATGCTCTAAATGAAGGAGACACTTCATGGCAAACAGATCCCGATTTAGAAATAGCCTTAGGTATTAACAATACCCTGAATGCCACTTCAATTCAATTCAACTTTATTTCAGCAACAAGTAGCATCAATTTTAATTACATATTAGCTTCCGAAGAATATTTTGCCGACTATCCATGTAACTATTCCGATGGTTTTGCTTTCTTAATAAAAGAAACTGGCACAACTCAACCTTACCAAAATCTAGCCATTATTTCGGGTACACCAACTCCTGTAAACACAAGTACTATTCATGAAGAAATTGTTGGTTTTTGTGATGCAGAAAATGACACCTTTTTTGAAGGATACAACCTTGGAGACACCAATTTTAATGGAAGAACAACAGTAATGTCTGCATCGGCGACTATTACGCCAAATATAGAATATAGTATTAAACTAATAATTGCCGATCAAACCGATAGAAACTTTGATTCCGCAGTATTTATAGAAGCCAACAGCTTTACAAATAGCGTAGATTTAGGTGCAGATCTTTCTACATGTAACGCCTCCACTACCTTAAATGCAGAAACGAATAATCCTCAAGCTAGTTATGAGTGGTTTATAGACAATACAATTATTAACGGTGAAACTACTAGTGCTTTAACAGCAACAAGCTCTGGAACTTATTCTGTATTAATTACAGTACCTTTAAACGGTACGAATTGTACTTTTCAAGATGAAATAGATGTCGTTTTAAATTCTATACAAACTGCTCCTCAACTAAATGATTTCACTCAATGTGATGATGTAAGCAATGATGGTGTTGAAAATTTCGATTTAACAACGCTAAATACCGAAGTTGAGACCAATTTACCTACATCAAATTACACTATTACTTATCATGACACTAATCAAAATGCAATAGATGGAACAAACGATTTTAATTCTACAAATAATACCACAAACCCAGAAACCGTTTATATTCGTGCAATAGACACTAATTCTGGTTGTGTTTATATCTCGTTAGTAGACCTAGTTGTAAATCCAGCACCAACGGTAACAACGCCTGCTAATTTAGAAATCTGTAATAATGGAAGTGGAGACGCGATATTATCAGATAGTGATTCTGAAATAACAAATAACAATGCTAATTATGGTGTAACCTACCATTACTCTCAAGTAGATGCAGATAGTGGTGCAAATGCAATTCCTTCTCCATATACACCTACCAATACAACAGAACAATTATTTATACGAGTTATAGATCTTACAACAAATTGTGTAGCTTTTACAAGCATAACAGTAGAAGTATTAGAAAGCCCAGATGTAGACAACACACCTCAACAAATAAATGCATGTGAGCAAGATGATGATGGATTAGAGATTTTCGATTTAACAAGTGTTATCACAGACGTTTTACAAGGTGCTACAAATGTTACTGTAAGCTACCATATTGCTCAAGAAGATGCTAATAATGGTACAAATCCTATTACAAATCCTTCACAATTTCAAAATACAACACCAGATTTACAGATTGTATATATTAGAATAGAAAACGATAATAACTCGTGTTACGAAATAGTCCCAATAGAATTACATGCCAACATTTTAGAAACGGGAACAAACATTAGAAATTTTGTTGCATGCGATGAAGCTCCAGATGATGGAGAGGCTTCTTTTGATTTAACAGCCATTACGGACGTTATTGCAAATGGTTTACAAGATATTATAATTACATATTATGAAACTGAACAGGATTTAAACAATAATACTAATCCAATTGATGACACGATACTTTATGAAGTACAAAACAATTTTCAACAACTATATCTTTTAATTGAAAATCCAGATTGCACAAACACTACCGAAATACAATTAAATGTTAACGATTCTGTTACGATATTAAATGATGATCCTGTAACATATTGTGATACAGACGACGATAATTTAACATCTGTAGAACTCTCAACTTTTAACTCGGTAGTAAACACTGGTATTCAAAGTCCTGCTGTCTCTTATTTTGAAACTGAAATAGATGCAGAAACTAACAGTAATATACTACCTCCTTTTTACGATAACACTGTCAACCCATTTACTCTATTTGTTAGGGTTTCAGATGGACTAACAGGTTGTTACGATGTAAAACCCTTACAAATAGAGATACTTCCTGCTCCGTCTGTTAATCCTGCATCAGATTTTGTAATTTGTGATGACGATCAAGATGGTTTTTATCAAATCGATTTAACTTCAAGAAATAATCAAATTAACACAGATGCAACAACTGTTATTTCTTATTACCAAACGCAGGCAGATGCAAATAATTCTAATAATGAAATTATAGATAGTACAAACTACAACGCGTCCACTTCAACTGTTTTTGCTAAAGTTGAAAACAATATAACGGGATGTTATGGTTTGGTGCCAATAAGCATTCTTATAAACACATTACCCGATTTTCCTGTAATTTCAAATTTTAGAAACTGCGAAACAGACGGAAACCAGATTTCAGATTTTATTCTTATAGATAAAGATGCAGAAATTCTAAATGGACAAACAGGCAAAGAAGTCTTTTATTTTGAAAACCAAAATGATGCTTTAAACAATACAAATAGTATCGATAAAAATGTAGTGTATAATAACACGTCGCAAATGCAAACGATACATGTTCGTGTAGAAAACACATCAGATATTAGCTGTTTTGGAGTGTCTACTTTTATTTTAGAAGTTGGCTCAGAGCCTATTTATAATGCTCCTAGTGATGTTAATGTATGCGACGATAATTCTAATGATGGTTCTGAAACCTTCAGTTTAAACGATAAAACACAAGAAATTACAGCAAATAGCTCAGATAATTTAATGGTTACTTATTATTTATCTTTAGAAGATGCACAAAACGAAACAAATGCTATTGTTGGAGATTCGTTTACAAATACAGTTAATCCTCAACAACTTTTTGCGAGTATAGATAATGGTACCTTTTGCAAAGGCATAACAACATACGAGTATAATGTTATTCAAGTGCCTATTATTGGAAACGCTCCAAATCTAACGCAATGCGACACAGATACCGATGGTAATGTTGTATTCGATTTAACAGAGGTTGAAGTAGATGTCCTTGCTATTAGACAAGATAACACCATAGTAAACTATTATGCTAACGAGACCGATTTATTAGCTAGCACAAACCAAATTACAAATCCAGAAACGTATACTAACATTTCTAATCCACAAACAATTTATATAGAAGTTTACAATACTATTTCTAATTGTGGAGCATCCGTTCCTTTTGAGTTGATTGTTAATTTACCTCCAGTAATTGATCCCATTACAGAATATAATATTTGTGTTACAGCAGATAGCTCTTTTGATTTAACAGAAACTACTGAAGTTTTAATTGGAACACAACAAGGCGTAGAACTTACCTTCTACTCTAGCTTAGTAGATGCGCAAACCTCTCAAAACACGTTAGACACCAATTATATTTACAATACTAATAACGATACTATTTTTACTAGAGCCGAGTTTGCTGCTACTGGATGTTTCAATACAAGTTCATTTACCCTAAGAGTTAATGCCTTACCAACTATAACCACACAAGACCTAGAGGCTTGTGATGATGATTTTGATAGCTTCTTGGTTTTCAATCTAGCACTACAAACTCCAATTATAATTGGCACTCAAAACCCAAATAATTTCACAGTTAATTACTTTGAAACAGAAAACGATGCGCTAAACAATACTAATGCTATTACAGATTTAAACTACAATGCAGAAAACGAACAAGTAATTTATGTCCTTGTAGAGAATACAACTACAAATTGTTTTTCAATAGGAAGTTTTAATGTCTACGTAAATAGAAAGCCGGAAGTAGATATTACAGATCAGGTAGTTTGTATCGATAATTTACCGCTAGTAGTTACAGCAGAAACTAATGAACCATCTGACGCCTATTTATGGTCTACAGGAGAAACTACTGCTCTTATAGACATTACAACGGTTGGTAATTATTCAGTTACTGTAACCACTGTTTTTGGCTGCACAACAACCTCTAACTTTAGTGTAACAGCCTCCCAACAAGCTTTAGTAGATTTTGAAGTTTCACCTGCTTTTCAAGACCCACATACTATAATTGTTGAAACTTCGGGAATAGGAAATTACGTATACCAACTAAACGATAACGATCCGCAAGCATCTAACACCTTTTATAACGTACCAATTGGCGTACACTACATTACGGTAATAGATCTTAACGGTTGCGAACCAACACCTCCAAAAAAAGTATTTGTAATAGATGCTCCACAATTTGTAACTCCAAATAGTGACGGTTATTTTGACACGTGGCACATTACTGGTGTTAGCCAACTAGAAGGTACTATAGTTACAATCTTTAATCGCTACGGAAAGATTTTAAAGGTTTTAAAACATAATGACTATGGATGGGATGGGCAATACAATGGACACGTAATGCCTGCCAGCGACTATTGGTATGTGGCGGATGTTGTTAATGGTAACGAGAAATTTCAAGTTAAAGGACATTTTGCGCTACGTTTGTAAGTCCTATTTACACCACAATTTACACACAGTAATCGTTAAAGATTCCAATTCAAACAGTAGAAATTTAACTTTAACACCTTCCCTCCAAACGAACCAACAATAGAGAGTTTAGAGTTTACAGAATTAACATCAAATAATACAGCTACAATTACTATTTATGGAGAAGGTAATTATGAATTTGCTATAGACAACGAGTTTTCTTTTTATCAAGATATAAATACTTTTTCTAGTCTTCAACCTGGCTTTCACTCTATTTATATCCGCGATAAAAATGGTTGTGGAAACGATTTTATTACATTTTAATTATAGGCTTCCCTTAATATTTTACACCTAATGGAGATACTATTAACGAGATCTGGAAACCTTTTGGAACCTACAGAGATTTCAATTATAATTTACAACTTCAAATTTTTAACCTTTACGGTAAGTTATTAAGCCAAACCATTTCTATAAAAGGCTGAAATGGCACTATTAACGAATATAATCTACTAGCGATGATTATGGTAGGTTATTAATTATCCAAATGGTAAACAATATAAAGGCCATTTTGCCTTGGTGAGATAAATTGAGTTATGTATTTTAGTCGAAACTCCAACTACATAAAAGTATTGTGTATAATAAGAACATAAATTGAAACGATGTGTTTAGACATCAAGGAAAAAGCAGAACTTTAAAACATAATCTGCGTATAGCTATTGTTTTATCTTTTGTTGCTGGAATAGTTAATATCACCGGATATTTAGCTTTCAAGCAATTAACAACAAATGTAACAGGACATTTTGCATTATTTATTTACGATGTTGCAGATTTTAATTTTTGGAAAGGCACCATCTATTTTCTCTACATATTCTCGTTTCTTTTTGGCTCCTTTCTATCTAGTTTTTTAATTGAAAAATATAGAGAGAATAAACAACTTAATGTATTCTTGTTGCCTACAATAATAGAATGTATGGTTTTAATATCCATAGGAATTGTAAGTAATTTCATTGAAATTAAATATCCTAATTTAATTGTTTGTTGCCTTCTGTTTGCAATGGGACTTCAAAACTCATTTGTAACTAAAATTTCTAACGCAATAGTTAGAACAACACACTTAACAGGTCTATTTACTGATCTAGGTATAGATATTTCACAATTATTTTTTCTAAAAAAAGATTTAGAAAGGCAAAAAATAAAAGCCAATATGAAATTAAGAATTTACATTATTTCATTCTTTTTTACTGGTGGTTTAGTTGGCTGGATTTTTTATTCTAAATTTAATTTTAAATTAAACACCTTAATTTTGGGAGCCATTATTTTAATTGCTAGCTTATTTTATGACGATTTAAGATACAAATTAATAAAAACTAAAAGAAAATTTAATCAAAGAAGAATAAACAAATCTCAATCGTGCACAAATTAGTAAACTCTATTATTATTCTATTTATTTTTTGTTGCATTAGCTGCTCAAAACAAAAAGGAACAGCTCAACTTTCTGATGAGGAGTTTTTAGAAACAATCTCTAATCAAGACTTTAGAGCATCTATACAACAAATAGACAGCCTAATTAAAAACGGAAAACAATCTAGCCACAGAAAAGCCATTTTATTATATGAAAAAGGAAGACTACTTGCTAATTTAGAAAAAGACATTGAAGCTATTGGTAGCTTTAATGAAGCTTTATTTCTTTTTAATCAAGATAGTGACAAAAAATTACTAGCAAAAACAAATATGTTACTTGGAGATTCTTATGCCATACTTTCTAAGCAAGACACTGCCAGTTTCTATATCAATTCAGCGTATAAATTATATAAAGAAATTAGCAATAAACGAGGTGAAGCAAGAACTCTAAACTCATTAGGTCATTTATCCTTTTTAAAAGGCGATTTTTTAACCTCTGCTAATAATGTAAAAAAAGCTATTGCCATACAACTAACACTAGATGATAATGAAACCATTGCGGCTTCATACAACAACTTAGGCTTTATTTTAGAACAAACCGAAGATTACGACCAAGCCATATTATATTATAAAAAAGCGATTCTACTTAATAATGAAGCCTCTATATTAGACTCCAATCCCATAAGAAACTTAGGAGCTGTTTATTTAATTAAAAATGATATAAATAAATGCATATCTCTATACAAAGAAGCATTAATTATAGAAGAGCAAACAGAACAGTATAGTATTCAAAAAGAGATTTATGATGTTTTAATTGAAGCTTCAATAAAAGATAAAAAAATCGATGAGGTATCTCAATTTATTAGTAAAAAAGATTCAATAAGCCGCCTTTTAAATGCTTATGAAAATAAAGAAAGAACAAAATTAGTCAATACTAAATATAAGCAATTAGTTACTCAAGAAAATTTAAAACGAGAGCTTGAATTAAATAAAAAAAACAAAATTATATTAGCCTCTGTATTAGGTTTGTTTCTTCTTTTTGGTTTATTTCTTTATCAAAAAAACAGAAACTCCCGCTTAGAATTAAAACAAGAAAAATTAGTATTAGAACAAAAAATGTTGAGAATACAAATGAATCCACATTTTATATTTAATACACTAACTGCAATACAGAAAAAAGTTTTTGATAATGAACCTTTAGAGCAAATGACCTACATTTCTAAGTTCGCAAAATTAATTCGTCAAAATTTCGATTTTGTAAATAAGGAAGAAATTACGTTAGCCGAAGATTTAGATGCCTTAATTAACTATATAGAAACACAACAATTTAGGTTTAACAATAAATTCGATTACACAATACAAATTGACGAAAACATAGACCCAACAAACGTTAATATACCACCAATGTTGCTTCAAATATTTGTTGAAAATGCTATTGAACATGGATTAAAACCAAAAACAAAAGAAGGAAAACTAGTTATTAATATTAATCGAGAAAACGAGTTTATAAAATTTGACATTATTGATAATGGCATTGGCTATAAAGAAAAAGAAACACCTGAAGAACACGCTACAGACATCTTTAAAAAACGTTTAACTTTAAGACGTTTAGGAGAAGAAAAATTATTCTCTATCAAATCGCTTGGAACTAATTTAGGTACTAAAGTTACCTTTTTACTAAATTTAAAATAATGACAAGAATTGCTATTATAGATGATGAATTTAATGTTAGAGAATTACTAAAAAAACTTATCGATATTCTATATAAAGACATTGAAATTGTTGGAGAGGCGGCTTCTATAATGGAAGCAAAAAAAATGCTTAATGCAACCCAACCAGATATTGTATTATTAGATATAGAATTAGAAGATGGTACTGGTTTTAGTTTGCTAGATCAATTAGAATCAATAGATTTTAAGCTTGTTTTTATAACGGCTTTTAATCAATACGCCATTAAAGCTTTTAAATATAATGCTATAGATTACTTACTTAAACCAATCTCACCAGAAGAGTTTAAAAACACGCTAGACAGAGTAAAAGACCAAGTATTTAAAGAAAATGAAATACAATTATTATTAACACAGTTAAAAGAAGGCGAAAATTTTGAATATAAAAAAATAGTCATTAATACTGTAAAAGAAAAGCACATTATAAACATAGAAGATATTTTATACTGTGAGTCTGAAGGTGCTTATACCAATATTGTTACCAAAACCTTAACTATACTCGCGTCTAAAAACTTAAAACATTTTCAAGAATTACTTCCTGAATTCCAATTCATTAGACCTCATCAATCTTTCTTAGTAAACAAAAAAGTTGTTATTAGTATAAAAGACAATACGCTGTTGTTAACTAGCAAAATCGAAATACCTATTTCTTCACGTAAAAAAGCGGAAATAAAAAATATTCTATTAAAAAAGGATTAACTCTTTTTGAACTTTATAATAAATCAAGAATAGCTCTTAAAATTTTTCAAAAGTAAAATCGAATATAAAGTACAATGATACAGTTATAAATTACTTATAAATAGTAAATACATTGTTATCTATATTTACGTAACAAAATGATACTATTTATAAAGTACTAAAATAGAGTTATCTATTTTTTCTACTTTCTTTATATTACAAATTTTATTCGGTTACATTAAAACCGATAATAAAAAGCAACACAATGAAAAGTACAAACTCATTAATTTACATCGGTTTTATAATCCATGTTAGCATCACTTTAATTGCAGGATTAGACGAAGAGTTTGTTCTATATTTTATGTCGGTTCCTTTATTAGGTAACTTTGTAGGTTTATGTTTATTAACTTTTACAGACAAAACGAAACTAGGAGCACAAATTTTCATGATTAGTAGTTTTCTATTTGTACCTATTGGCCTTATAGGGATCTTTGGCTGTAGAAAAGTATTAGATAGTATAAACGAAGAAGCCTTTTTTAAATCAGACAATAAAAAAACTGAAGAACCTTATATTACTAAAATCAATGATTAAAGAATTTAAATCTAGCAACACTCAATTTAATATGTTTATTGGTATAGCTATATTTGCTGCAATAGGAACCATCTTTACCTACATAGCATTAAACACAATTATTATGATGCTACCTGTCTTTGCAATCCTTTGGACAATAATAGCTTTTTGGGGAAAAGACAGAGTAATTATAACAATGCACAAAGATTACTTTGAAGCAAAAGAAGCAATTGCAGCAAAGAAAAAGTTAATTCGTTATAAAGACGTAGTCAGTATTAAAGTAAATAGTAATGGAAAAATAGTAACTGTGTATTTAGAAAACACGAATAAGAACAAAGAAAGAATAAACTTAAATATTATTGAGAAAACGGAAAGAAATGAGTTTATAGAATTACTAACTGCTAGAATAGCTTAAAAAGCTTTTGAAGCAATTTCGTTTTATTAAGCATATCAAGTATACTATATGGCATCCTTAAAAGACCTTAACACATTTTGGAGTGTTTTAATTTGTGCTAATATTCTTATGTATTTGTTTACAATATTAATTAGTTATAGTTGGTCTAAAATAAACAAGTATAAAACACTAGAATTAACAAAACACGATATATATAATAGCCTTATTGTTGTTTTTATAAATATTTTAGTTGCAATACCCGGATATCTATTATTTAAAAATGGAGTTATTAATTTTACAATAAACTCTAGTTATATTCGAGATTTAATGTTTCTATTTTTCTTTCTCGATTTGTTAATGTATTTATTACATTTAGTATCGCATTACATTTGGCCTTTTAAAAAATTTCATAACAAGCATCATTCTCATAAATATTTTAATGCTATTAGTCTTTATGTTATGGAGCCTGTAGAGGCTATTCTATTCGGAGTTTTAATAACAATATGTGCTTATTTATTTCAATTTAACTTCTATAGTTTTCTAACTTTTCTGTTTTTAAATTGGGCTTTAGGTGTTATTGGACATTTAAACACAAACTCTACAAAGCAGCCAATTCTTTTTGGCAATCATGTTTTTCATAAAACACACCATCAACAAGCAAATAAAAACTTTGGCTTTTATACTGTTATTTGGGACCGAATTTTCGGCACTTTTTATAAAAAATCAATAAAAAAGGCTAAAACCTAACGCATATAAATTTGCATCCCGCACTTATAAACTAGTATCATACTATTTAAACTTTCATTAGTACTTTTATGGTGATTTTAATTTTCAACATAAAATAAATTTCTATTATACCTTTTTAAAAACCAATAAAATAGTTATTCTGTTTTTATACTAAATGTTGAATTAGTTACTTTTATTACAGAAACGCACTTTGTTAAAATATATTAATAGTTCTTTTATTTCTCAAGAAAAAATCATTTAATTTATTTATCAAAATATATTAAAAATGAAGTGCTTTCTGTAGTTAAGCTAAACATGAACACATTAATCCTACTATCAAAATAATAGCTTAAATGAATATAAAGTCTCTATTTAATCTGCATTCATTTATGTGTTTATTTTTATTAAGCACATTTGCTATTGCCCAAATTACAGGTATAGAAAAAACTTTTCCACAAGCTATTTACAACACGCCTGAAAATCTAAATTTAGATAACCAAACTAATAATAGTTTACTATACAGTTCTTTTCAATATTCAATAAACTATATGTCAACAGTAAATGGCGCTATAGTTGGAGATGGCACAACAAATACAAACTATTTTGGACCAAATAATTGGGGAGGAAGCTATGGTGAATGTTCTTCAGGAAATTGGAAATGGATACATGCTTTGTGTTCTGAATGTTCTATTAACAACAAAGACATTTCGGTAAAACAGAACAATGCTAATGGCTCTACTTGGTATGCTGGAGGAGGTGCTTCAAGATATATGGTAATAGACTTATCCATGCCTCGAACTTTTAACGAGTTAAGAGTTTTTCAAATGTTTAGTGATGGAAAAGTTACTAGTTTAAAAATGTATTCTCATTTAAACACTACAACTGTACCTTTTTATACTGATGCTAATTGGACACCCATTTTCATAGAAACCTCTATATCTGCTGGCGTAATTACTGGAGATACTGTTAGCATCCCTACTATTATAAATTTCCCATACACAACGTCAAGATTTTTATTAATAGAAGCAAAAAATGATGGTTCATTGGGTAATCCTTCGTATACAGAAATAAGAGAATTAAAACTCTTTGATAATAATAGCAATACTCCAGCACCAATAGACTCTATGCAAACACCAATATTTACACAAGTTACTGCTATTTGCGAAGGTGATGCATTAAACACTTTGCCCGCAACTTCTAATAACGGAATCATAGGCTCTTGGTCACCAGCCTTAAACACAACTGCAACTACAGAATATACTTTTTTACCAAGCTCAGGCCAGTGTGCTGAAACAGCTACAATGATTATTATAGTAACTCCTACTTCAACTGAACCAACAATTGAATGCTGGGAAACAAACATCTGGAACGCAACAACATGTTCTTGGATTACTAGCGGAACGCAGCCAATAGAACCAACTAATATTGAATGTTGGGAAACCAATACTTGGGATGCAACAACTTGCGACTGGATTACAACTGGAACGCAACCAATAGAACCAACTGGTTTAGAATGTTGGGAAACCAATACTTGGGATGCAACAACTTGCGATTGGATTACAACTGGAACGCAATCAATAGAACCAACTGGTTTAGAATGTTGGGAAACCAATACTTGGGATGCAACATCATGCGATTGGATTATAACTGGAACGCAACCAACTGAACCAACTGGTTTAGAGTGTTGGGAAACCAATACTTGGGATGCAACAACTTGCGACTGGATTACAACTGGAACACAACCAACTGAACCAACTGGTTTAGAGTGTTGGGAAACCAATACTTGGGATGCAACAACTTGCGACTGGATTACAAACGGAACACAACCAACTGAACCAACTGGTTTAGAATGTTGGGAAACCAATACTTGGGATACAACAACTTGCGACTGGATTACAACTGGAACGCAACCAATAGAACCAACTGGTTTAGAATGTTGGGAAACCAATGCTTGGGATATAACAACATGCTCATGGATTACAAACGGAACGCAACCAACTGAACCAACTAGTTTAGAATGTTGGGAAACCAATACTTGGGATGCAACAACTTGCGACTGGATTACAACTGGAACACAACCAACTGAACCAACTAATATTGAATGCTGGGAAACCAATACTTGGGATGCAACAACATGCTCATGGATTACAAACGGAACACAACCAATTGAACCAACTAATAACGAATGTTGGGAAACAAATACTTGGGATGCAACAACCTGCTCATGGATTACAAACGGAACGCAACCACAAGCTGATATTTTAGCAAATGTTATAGAATGTGAAAGCTATACACTACAAAACATTTCCAACGGAAACTATTTTACGGCTCCAAACGGAACAGGATCTCCTCTTTTTGAAGGAGATATTATTACAACAACGCAGACTATTTATATTTATGCTGAAGCGAACACAACTTCTAATTGTTTTGCTGAAAGCAGTTTTACAATAACTATAAATCCATCTCAAGACTTTACGCTAACACAAGCAAATCTAGATATTGAAGAAGACGAAATAACAGTAACTATGTTTGATCCTTCTATAGATTACATATATTCAATCGATGGATTTAACTACCAAAACAATAACTATTTCTCAGGATTTACAGATGGCAACTACACGCTTTATGTAAGAGATATTAATGGTTGTATTGAAAACACAGTAAATTTCACAATTGAAATAAAACAATTTTTAATACAAAAATACTTTACACCAAATGGTGACAACGTTCACGAAACTTGGAATATTATCGATAATAAAAATGAAATAAAACTAACCTCTATTTTTAATCGTTACGGAAAACTACTAATACAATTAAAAGCAACAAAACGTTGGGATGGTACTTTTAAAGGTAGACTAATGCCAACCTCAGATTACTGGTATGTTATCGAATTAAAAGATGGTACTCTTTTAAAAGGACACTTTAGTTTGGTTAGATAATTTGGTTTTGTATTTTAGTGTTCAACTTCTATATATTTTGAGAGTTATGCCTAATATGAAGAAACATTGGAACTGACTAAAACAAAACAGGTTTGTAACAGTCTGGATGATATTCCAGATTTTAAGACCATCAAATCACTTAAAAGAGGAATTGAATGGAAGATTGTATTTGGAAGTAAGATTAAGTCCAAAAGAGAAAAAATAGGAAGTCAATGGAAATTTGAACACCCTGAATTTCTAATTTCAATTCACACAATAGAATCTGAAATAAATATTGTCAAGTTAATTACGGACAAAGAAATTGAGGAATGCCAAGACTTCTTTGAAAAATGCGCAAAAGATTATCGGAATTTAGCAACTAAATTGATAAATGAATTTTCTGAAAAACATGATGTAAAAATAGATCCTGAATATCCTATGAACACTCTGCGTCACACTGAGAGTTTTGGATATAAACCTGTTGGAGAAATGAACGGATGGAGGTATGCTTTTCACGGAATACATTGCGGCCTAACCAACACTAAAACAGGTCAACGAATTGAAGTTCCTTTGACTTATGGGTTAGAATTCGGACTACTTGACCCGTATTTTTTTATGAGATTTATTAAGTCGACTAAAGAATATCAACCTTTACCTGTTGGAATCTACTGCGATTATGCTGATGGCAATAGAATTTTAGAAAAAATGGTGAAAATTGGAAAATTTGAATTTCTGAATTCTAATTGGCCAAATGAAAAAGGAATTGTAGTTTCCGATAGAGAAAAAATCGAGGTCAAAGTTTATAATCCTAATTTGGAATTGGAAGAAGAAGGACAAGGAGCAATAGCGTATAAAAATAATAGCAAAAACGCTCCTAAATCAAAAGATAGTAACATGAATATACTTTGGTCTAAACTGAAAAACTTGTGGTAATGCACCCAAAACCGCCAATACATAAGACCGTAGACAAAAGCTCTAAAACGATACAACATGGAGGAAAATGATATAATAAAAGAACAGATTTCGGAAATAGTAAAAAATCAAACAGAAAATAATGATCCTCCGGAAACAAAAATCACATTTAAGCAATTAACAAAAAACGGCTTTAGTGACGTCCAATCCAGACAAATGATTGCACAGTGTGTAGCTTTAGAATTATTTGAAATTATTAAAATGAAAAAAACTTTTGATAATGACAGATATGTAAGAAATTTAAAAAACCTTCCAAAAGAACCAACCGAATAAAAACATGAAAATAGAACTAACAAAAGAAGAATATAAGACGCTACTAACCTTATCCTTTTGTGGAGAATGGGTTATAAACAGCCATAAAACAAAAGTTGATCGTATGTCTAAAAAAACAGAACAGTTTGAACAAAAAATATTTTCCTTTGCTAAGGACTTTGGTTTAGAAAAATGGATAGAATATGACTCTGAAATGGAACAGTATTTCCCTACCTCGGACATGGAAGATGAATTACACAAATTTATAGAGCAATATAATTTAGATTGAAAAAAGATAAAAAACAGTTACTATCTAGTAATTAACTAAGAGGTAATTGCGTGTTTGCACACATCTAATTATCATTAAAAAAACCATTACTATAACTCTACTTTAAAGTATCAAACAAAATGAATCTAATAGACTTTATAATTGGTGGATTATTAGCCAATGCAATGCCTCATCTTATTTTCGGACTCACAAAAACGCATTTTCTTGGACTCTTTGGTTATAGTCCAAAAGGAAATATTATGTATGCAATTGTTCAATTTATTTTATGCATAATACTATTCTGCTTAAATTATGGATATAAAGAGCTTATGGAGAATGGGTATCTAGTTGGTGCAATTACTGTGCTTGTACTCTATTTTATTTTCGGAAAATTTCTTGTGACGTTTTATGGTAAAAAAGAATAAATTTTTCTTGTAAAACCTTAACGCTTCATTAAAATAAAACTACCATTTTATTCCGTAATTTTGTTTTATGCAATTCAAAATAAAATCAGAATTTAGTCCAACAGGAGATCAGCCTTCAGCTATAAAAAAATTAGTAAACGGTTTAAACTCCAACGAAAGATACCAAACATTACTTGGTGTTACTGGTTCTGGAAAAACATTTACGGTTGCCAATGTTATAGAACAAACACAAAGACCAACATTAGTACTAGCACATAACAAAACTTTAGCTGCACAACTATACAGTGAATTTAAACAGTTTTTTCCTGATAATGCTGTCGAGTATTTTGTGTCTTACTACGATTATTACCAACCAGAAGCCTACATACCAACCTCTGGTGTTTATATAGAAAAAGATTTATCTATTAACGAAGAGATTGAGAAAATGCGTTTAAGCACAACCTCTTCTCTACTCTCTGGTCGTCGCGATGTTATTGTAATAGCATCAGTTTCGTGTTTGTATGGTATTGGAAATCCTGTAGAATTTCAAAAAAACGTCATTTCAATAGAACGCGATCAGCAAATTTCGCGTACAAAACTATTGCATCAATTAGTACAAAGTTTGTATTCGCGTACCGAAGCCGATTTTAAACACGGTAATTTCAGAATAAAAGGAGATACTGTAGATATATTCCCGAGTTACGCAGACAATGCTTTTAGAGTTCATTTTTTTGGAGATGAAATTGAATTGATAGAACAATTCGATATACAAACAAACGCCGTTATTGAGGAATACGAAAGACTAAATATCTATCCTGCAAATATGTTTGTAACCTCGCCAGATATTTTGCAAGGCGCCATAAAAGGCATTCAAGACGACTTGGTAAAACAATACGATTACTTTAAAGAAGTTGGCAAACATTTAGAAGCCAAAAGATTGAAAGAACGTACAGAATTCGATCTCGAAATGATTAGAGAATTGGGTTACTGTTCTGGTATCGAAAATTACTCGCGTTACCTTGATGGTAGACTACCAGGAACACGACCTTTCTGCTTGTTAGATTATTTTCCAGACGATTATTTAATGGTTGTAGACGAAAGTCACGTTACCGTATCGCAAGTGCATGCCATGTATGGTGGTGATTACAGCCGTAAAGTAAACCTAGTGGATTATGGATTTAGACTACCAGCTGCAATGGATAATAGACCTCTTAAATTTGAAGAATTTGAGTCGTTACAGAATCAGGTGTTATACGTAAGTGCAACGCCTGCAGATTACGAGCTCCAGAAAACAGATGGTGTTTATGTAGAGCAAGTAATTAGACCAACAGGTTTACTAGATCCTATTATTGAAGTACGCCCAAGTTTAAACCAAATTGATGATTTAATTGAAGAAATACAACAACGCATAGAAAAAGACGAACGTACTTTAGTGACCACGTTAACCAAACGTATGGCCGAGGAGTTAACTAAATATTTAAGCAGAATTAGTATTCGCGTAAATTACATACATAGTGATGTAGATACTTTAGAGCGTGTGCAAATTATGCAAGATTTACGTAAAGGTATTTACGATGTTTTAGTTGGTGTAAACTTACTGCGTGAAGGTTTAGATTTACCAGAAGTGTCTTTGGTTGCTATTTTAGACGCAGATAAAGAAGGTTTTTTACGTTCGGCAAGATCATTAACGCAAACCGTTGGTAGAGCTGCAAGGAACTTAAATGGTAAAGCCATTATGTATGCTGATAAAATTACTAAAAGTATGCAGAAAACCATTGATGAGACTGAGTATCGTCGCGAAAAACAAATAGCTTACAATACAGAACATAACATGGTACCAAAAGCTTTAAATAAAAGTTTAGATAGTGCTTTAGGCAAAAACTCTGTAAGTACTTATAGTTACGAATTGGAAGCTGCTAAAGCTGCCGAACCTGAAAGTGAGTATTTAACCAAAGGCGAATTAGAAAAGAAAATACGCGAGAAACGTAAAATAATGGAGCAAGCCGCAAAAGCATTAGATTTTATTGTTGCTGCGAAGTTGCGTGATGAAATTAAGAGTTATCAAGGGAAGTTAGAAACATTGAAGGCTTAAGATTCTGAGAAGAGTTTGATTATTGTTGTTTTGTGTATAGAAAGTAGCAGATATGTATGTGCTATTTTTCGGATTAAAACAAAGATAGCAGAAAAGAACCAAATTTAAGTTTAGCTCTTAACTGCTATTTTCCATATAACTAGTTGACGGTAGTTTTTATTTAAGCATCTACAAAAATTACTTGACCTGTAATAAATCCATCAACCGAACGTTCAAAAGCTTTACCAACTAACCTTCCTGGAACTGGCTCAAAACCTGGCATCATTTCACCATAAACATCCCAAGCCTCTTCTAAAACAGTTGGGTTTATTGAGTTTACTCGGATTCCTCTTGGCATTTCAAAAGCAACACATTTAACAAATGTATCAATAGCGCCACTAGTAGTAGCATCAGCAATAGCAAAAGGTATAGGCTTAGTATTTAGAATTCCTGTGATTAAAGTAAATGAACCCTTATCTGCAATGTATTCTTGACCAATACGCACAATGTTTATTTGTCCCATCATTTTGCTTAAAATAGTGCTCATCCATTGCTCTTCGGTCATTTCAGTAAAATTTGCATATTCACAAACACCAACAGTGTTTACAACAGCATCAAAATGGTCAACATCTTCGTATAATTTTCTTAAAGATACTTCGCTAGTAATATCGACTTGAAAGTCATAATTATCAACAGATCGTCCAGCAGTTATAACTTTGTGTTTTCCAAGACCAGTTAAGGCTGCTTGTCCCATTTTTCCGTTTGCTCCAATTAAAATTATTGTTTTCATATAATATCTGTTTTTAAATTATATGCAAATTTATGAAGCACTAAAGGTTTATGAAGAGGACATTTGTCTAAAAAGAAATATTCGCTCTAATTCTACTAAGGTGTCTTTGAGTAACTCCTAAATACGAGGCAATATAATGAAGAGGAATCTCTTTGATATATTCAGGTTGCGTTGTAATTAAATCTAAATAGCGTTGTTGAGCTTTATCTTTTTGATGATTAAATATCCATTTTTCTAACTCAACATATTCTTTTTCGGCAATAATTTTTAAAAAACTTAACCAATTATTATTTGATTTGGCCAAATTTTCTAAAGTTGCTTTTGGTATTGAAATTATTTCAGCGTCTGTTAGCGCTTGAATATTTTCTTCAGATTTTTTTTGCGAAATAAATGACGAATAAGCCATTAATAGTTTATTTGGAAAAGTGAAACAATAAGTGATTTCATCGTCATTGTTTGAAAAGTAATAGGAACGAAAAATTCCACTTTTAACAAAAGCTATAGAGTCGCAAATTTCATTATTATCAATATATAAATCACCTTTTTTTAATAAAATGGTTTGAGATAATTTCAAGAAATCATTAATTTCAATCTCTGTAAATAAATTAAATGATTTTAAATATTCGTTCATTTCTTTCTTTAATGTTAGGTATGCTGAAATTACCACCAATGTTTCGTTGATATAAAATCGTTTTAATATTTATATCAGGCTATAGACGAAGTTAGCGAAAAAGAATAAGAAAGTCCAGTTGAAAGTGATCCATAAAACAAGAGTTACTAAGGTAATTACAAGTTCCTATCACAATTAATATAACAAAAAACTATTACTAAAACTAAGAGATTCAACTCTTAAGTCGAATACGTTCAACTAGCTAAATTGAATGCGCTAAAAGGCTTTTCAATTTAGAGTTTCACTTAATTATACTGTACCTTAAAGATATCAATTAGTACTTCGGCAGGAACCATCATATTTGGAAAACCTTCCATTAAGTATAAAACTTTGTTTATAGATTCATGACTTAATCCCATTCTAAGTCCGTAATTATAAAGCTTTACAATTTCCGTTTGTGTACGCTCTTGATCAATATCTATTAATAACACCAAACGGTGAAATTGTACAATGCGCTCACTATACGATTCTAAATTCACATAATTAATAGGGTGTTCGATTAAGTAATCGAAATCTGCTCTAGAGATATTTAATTGTTTGGAAATACCTAAGAGAAAATTACACTCTATTCTCTTTAACTTTTTATCTGTTTTAGCAAAAGCTATCATTTCAGATAATAAACTTAGCTTTTCTACTCTGTTAGGCATAATAAAGGATAATTTTCTTTTTATAAAATTACATAATAATGACAATTTATAATCGTAGAAAGCACGTCGCTTGTCGAAAAATGAGTAGTTTTACATCGAATTTAAACGCTGTTTAACACTTACGCGTAGATTTAAACACAAAAAATAGGATTCAAATTACTAATTATCAATACTTTACAACATGACAAATAACGATATCTTTAAAAAACTAAGAGTTGCGCATAAACTTAGAGACACTGATATTATTGCAATATTAGATTTAGTAGATTTTAGAATTGAGAAAACAGAATTAAGTGCCTTTTTTAGAAAAGAAGATCACCCAAATTATGTAGAATGTGGTGATCAAATATTAAGAAACTTTTTAAACGGTTTAATTATTCATCTTCGTGGACCAATGCCTAAAAAAGGTGAAGAACCTAAAAAAGAAGCTGCTAGGAAAGTAAAACCAAATCCTTATAATAATAAAAAGAACTTTAATAAACCAAAAGACAAAAAAAAAGAGCAACGATTAAGTT